>NZ_SAWZ01000001.1 GCF_004122095.1 Pseudoxanthomonas composti
GCTCTTCCATCCACCCTACGTAGGGTGGATGGCGCTCTTCCATCCACCATCGCGGCGCATCGAACGAAGCGCGCGCGCCCTCACCTCAGCCGTCGCCAAAGCCCCGGTGGGCAAGCTTCGCGTTGCCCACCCTACGTAGGGTGGATGGCGCTCTTCCATCCACCATCACCACAATCGACCGCCGGAGCACCGATATGCATGGCCCACGTGTCAACCCCACCCAACCGAGCCGCTAAGACGTGGAAAACGCCATGCGAAGCACCGAGACCATGCTCACGGCCGCGCACGCGAAGAAGATCGCCCTGTTGGCGATCTGCAGCAGCAGCGACAGCCACTGCATGTGCACGTAATCCTCCAGGATGACCTGAATGCCGAGCATGCTGTGCCAATAGGTGAGCCCAAGGAACAGCAGCAAAAGGATGGTGTTGACCGGCGCGCCCACCGCCTGGACCACCTCGCCAGGGCTGGCAGCGGCCAGGCCGATGACGAACACCGCGAACCAGATCGTAAGCACGCACAGCCCCAGTGCGGTGAGCCGCTGGATGACCCAGTGGTCCAGCCCGGATTTGGCCGAACCCAGCCCCGAGGCGTTCTTCAGCGGCGTCCTCAACCGTGTCATGCCCCTGCCCTCCCCCACGGAACCAGCATCAACAGGGCGGTCAGGGCGAGGCTGCCGATCACCGTGGTCCAGGCCGTGGCCTTGAACGCGTCGATGGAGCAAAACCAGCCCGCGTCCTGCAGCAGGTGCCGCAGCCCGGCCAGCGAATGGAACACCAGACACCAGGTCCAACCAGCCATGAGGACCAGGCCGTACCAGCTGGACAGATGCTGCTGGATCGCCGTCCAACGCAGCGCGTCGCCCTGCAGCGCGAACAGGACGCCTGCGATGGCCACGGCGCCGACGGCCAATACCGCGCCGGTTGCCCGGTTCAAGATCGAGACGACCATCTGGATCTGCCACCGATAGACCTGCAGATGGGGCGAGATCGGGCGTGGCCGCATGGAAAGTCCCTTCAGGTGAGGCGGCGACGGTGCCGGGCCAGGCGCAAGACGCGGATGAAGATCGACAGCGCCGCGGGCGATCGCCGGAAATAATTGCCGCCGCCAACGCGTAAGGCGGCCGCTTGCAGCCGCGCAGGTGCCGGCACTTCTTGCACGCTCACGCGATACGGCCAGACATCGGCCCGGCGCGCCATCGCATTTGCGCTAACACCTTGCGGCCTAGCGTGCCGCTTCCACCTCAGCCAAGGATCTCCATCGTGCGCACGCTCCTCTTCAGCAGCCTCGCCCTGCTTGCCCTGTCCGCCTGCTCGGACAACGCACCGCCCCAGGACAGCACGGGCCCGGCGATGGACCAGCCCTCCAACAATGCGCCCGACCAAGGCAAACCAGGCCCTGCCGCCGGCATGCGCGAGGCGCCGGAGACCACGCTGGCACCAGCCGATGCCGAGGCGCTGGGGCTGGTCTCGGCGATCAACCAGCACGAGGTCAAGACGGCCCAGCAGGCCCAGGGCCGCCAGCTGCCTGCCAAGGTCAACGACTACGCGGCGATGATGATCAAGGACCACACCGAAAACGACCGCGTCATCCACCGGCTGGGCACGCCCGCCCAGAGCGAAGCGGTGCAGGCGCAGAAGGAGAAGGGCGAGGCGGAGCTGGCCGCGCTGGGAACGCGCCAGGACGACTACGCCAAGGCCTACGTGGAAGCGATGATCAAGGGCCACACCGAGGCGTTGAAGACGCTGGACGAGAAGCTGCTGCCCTCGGCGCAGGCGACGGAGGTCAAGCAGCACCTGCAGATGACGCGGGAAGCGGTGGCCCACCACCTGGAAGAAGCCAAGGCGCTGCCGACATTGCCCTGAGCGCCGGCTGCTCCCAGTGCCGTGCACGACGCGATACGGCGCCGTGAGAGCTTCCCCGACCCGCTTGCCCGCAGGGAACATGCGCGGGCGGTGGACGGCCCCCGTCGCCGGACGCCAGCGCACACAGAATCGCGTCAGCCAGGCCCGCCGGCGCTCACTCCGCTGGCGTCGCTGGCGCCTGCTCCAGTCGCAGGTTGAAGTCGTCGGGCGGTTCCTGCCCAAGCAGATGCTCGACAAAGTAGTCCCACATGCGCTGGGTGTAATACGCATCGGTGCGATAGAAGCCATGCGCGCGATTGGGCAGGTACATCAGGTCGTAGCGCTTGTTGGCCTTGGTCAGCGCGTCGATCAGCTGCAGCGTCACCGCCGGCAGCGCGTTCTCGTCCAGATCGCCGTAGACCAGCATCAGCTTGCCCTTCAGCCGGCCGGCCAGGGGCGACATGTCCAGCGCGGCATAGTTGTCCGGCACCGCCGTTGGATCGGGCGCGCTGCTGCGTCCCTTGCCGTAGTCGGGGATGGGGAACACCGCTTCCACCGGATAAAAGCCCTGGAAGTTCTGCGGACCGGCCGAGGACACGGCCACCTTGAAGAACTCCGGATAGGTCAGGATGGCACGCGCGGAGGTGTAGCCGCCGAAGGAATGGCCATAGATGCCGACCCGCTCCAGATCGAAGCTGCCATAGCGCTGCGCCAGCTGGCGCAGGCCGGCGACGTGGTCGGCCAGCTGCGGCTCGGCGAAGGCCGCGTAGCTGGCCTCGTTGAACGCCTTGGAGCGGCCGGGCGTGCCTCGCCCATCGATCGTCACCACGATGAAGCCCAGCTCGGCCAGGCTGGCGCGCGAGCGCGGGTTCATGGCCAGCACCGCCTCGGGATAGCTGGCCGGTGCGCTGGTCACCTGTGGCCCGCCGTAGATCGCGTCGATCACCGGGTAGCGCTTGCCGGCCTGCATATCCGGCGGAAAGTACACCGTGCCCCAGATGGGGGTGCGGCCATCGGCCGAGAGGAGCTTCACCCGCGTGGGCGCACGCCAGCCGGCGGCGGCCAGCGCGGACACGTCGGCGGTTTCCAGCGTGTGCAGGATGCGGCCGTCGATCGCCGAGCGCAGCACCGTCACTGGCGGTTGCTCCAGCGAGGAGTAGCTGTCGATCAGCACCTGCCCGTCCGGCGACAGGCCTGCGTTCTGCGCCGAGCCGGCCACGGCGTTGCCCATCGGTCGTGCGCGCACCACGTGCACGCCAGGCTCCGGCGTCAGCAGCGTCTCTCTGCCGCCATCGAGCGGGACGCTGTACACACGCACGTGGTAGGCGTCGGCATCTTCATCGGTGCCGCCGGCGGTGAAGAACAGGCGCCGGGCCTGCTCGTCGACGCCAATGACATCGCGCACGGTCCGCTCGCCGCTGGTCAGCTTGCGCTTGAGCGCACCGCTGCGCAGATCGTAGAGGTAGAGCTGGCCCCAGCCATCGCGCTCGGAAAACCAGACCACCTCGTTGCTGCGCTCCAGCACGCGCACGTTCGGCGGGTTGTAGATGAAGGCGTTGAAGCGGCCCAGGATCGGCGTGGCCTCGCGCACCGCCAGCCGGGTACGGCCGCTGGCCAGGTCGATCTCCACCAGCGCACGCTCGCGCTGCCCGCGCGTCACCGCCAGGCCCCAGGCCCGGCGCAGGTCGCCGGACCAGGCGAACACCGTGTCCATGAAGCTCCAGCCCTCGGGCAAGTCCAGCACGGTCTTGCGCTTGCGGGCGATATCGAACAGCGCCACCTCCTGGCGACCGCGCTCGGCATCGCCCAGCAGCGGGATGCGCGGCTGCCACAGCTTCGGACGGAAGCTGCCATCCTGCGGCACCGACTCCAGAAACGGGTACGGACGCACGGCGCGCTCATCCACGCGCTCACTCAGCAAATAGCGGCTGTCCGGCGACCAGTCCAGCCCCACCGGCGGCAGGGGCTGGCGCGCCCGCATGCGCGGAATGGCGAACAACGAGGTGCCTGGTGCTGTGCCGTAGGCGAAATGCGCCACGCCGTCATCGGTCAGCGCCAGCGGTTCGGCATCGCCCTGCTGCAGCCACAGGTTGTGGCCGCGGACGAGAACGCCCTGCTGCCCGTCCGGCGCGCTCAGCACGCCCGGCCGCTCAGGCGTGCCGGCGCTACTGCTGCAGCGGCCATCGGCGCGTTGGCAACGCAGGACGCGGTCGGCCAGGGTGACGGTGACATCCTTGGCACTGATCGCGGTCACCGGCAGCGGCTGCGGCAGCTCGGCCTCGCCCAGGCGCTGCTGCAGCCCCTGCCGCAGCAGGCGCGGGTCGATGGCCGGCTCGCGTTTGCCGGACGCGGTCTCGACGATCACCCATTCGGGGCCATCACGTCCGTCGCGCTGGTACCAGAAGCGCTTTCCCCCTTCGATCCAGTGCGGCACCACGGTCGCGTTCTCGATCGCCCCTGCCAGGTTGGCATCGAGCACCCGCTCGGCCCGTGCGTAGGCCCCGGACATCTGGTCCTGTGCACGGGCCGTGTGCGGCAGCGCTACCGCCAGCAACAGGCCTCCGGCAATACGCGCCCACCGCCAGGATCCGCTTGCAGCCAACATCATCGCGTCTGAGTCCTTCATCGGCACCCGTCATGGGCAGACATTGCAGGCTGCACCATGCTGCGCAGCCATGGCGGGCCGCTGCTGGATCCAGGGGCCTGGAAGGCCCCCTTAGCCCGGGCGCAGCTTGATCGCCTGCATCCAGCCTAGACCGATACCCAGCGAAAGGGAAAGCGCAAGCGCGCGATCTCCACGTCCGCCGCAGCTGCAGGGCGCGGCAGGCGCGGCGTGGATCGCACGGTTTCCTCGCGCCGCGCATGCGCTGCAGGTCCGATTCTCCAACGCCCGCGGCGCCGTGCGCGTGGTTTGCATCGAAGGCTTTCTGTGCATGCCCATTGCTCCTCATGCCGTGGGGTCGATCGCCCGGACCCAAGTGAGCGGCCCGGCGCCGGCACGCACCGCCGATGTGGTGTTGCCGTCGCAGGGACATTGAACCTGCGCCGTTTTAAGCCAGCTTTAAGCGCCGACTGGGTGGCGCGCTTTCATGCCGCCATGGTCTTTCCACGCAGGCCTGGGATCGAAGTCTCCAGGCGACGTGCGTGCTCGGCTGGCGCAGAAACCCAAGGCGCCGCGGCGCTAGGCATCCAGGTGCCGGGAGAAGAACGCGGCCAGGCGAGCGACCGCGGGCTCGACATACTGCGGCACGTGGTACAGGTCGTAGTGTCCGGCACCCTCGACCACATAGAGGTCCTTGTCCGTTGCCGGTGAGCGCTCATACAGGCGCCGACCGGCTTCGTACTGGCCGGTATTGCCGCGCTTGCCGCCGACCACGACCTGCAGCGGCTGGGTCAGCAGGTCCGGCACCAGGTCGAAGGCATTGAAGCTGAGCAGCTGCGCATAGCTGGAGAACAGCAGGCGGTTGGTCGACCCGGGGTGCCGATAAGACGACTCGCGATAGAAGCCCACCGCCTCGAGCAGCTCCGGGTCGCTCACGCCTTCGGCCTGCGCCTGCTGCAGGCTGTCGGGAATCCACGCATTGCGCCTGTGCGCGCCGCCACGAGCCTCGTGGGTGCGCTGCCAGCCCACGGCGCGCAGCGTGTCGGCCATGCCCTTGGCCGCGGACATGTCGCGAAAGGCCTGGCCGATATCGTTGGCCACCACCGTGCCGACCGCCTTGACACGATGCTCGGTGAGCGCGGCCTTGATCGCATAGCCGCCACCGGCGCAGATACCGAGCAGGCCGACCCGCTCCTCGGCCACGAACGGCCGCGTCATCAGGTAGTCCACCGCGCAGCGGATGTCCTCCACGCGCACGGCTGGGTCCTCCAGGTCCCTGGGCTGGCCACCGCTGGCACCCTGGTAGGAAGGATCGAAAGTGAGGGCGATGAAGCCCGCTCGCGCCAGCCGGCTGGCGTAGACCGCGCCGATCTGCTCCTTGACGCTGCTGCCCGGGGTGGCGATGACGAGCGCGGGATAGGATCCGGCGGCATCGAAGCCGGTCGGCAGATGCAGATCCGCGGCGACCGTGATGCCTCTGTTGCTGAAGGACACGTGTTCCATGACCACTCCTCCGCCTGTGTCGGTTGCCTGCAATGACGTCACGCACGTGCGAACCCGCTGACGGTCCTGGCCCGCGTTACCGAGCCCGGCTGGCCTGCGCAGTGCGCTCGCCCGCCGGGAACTGGATCTCCACGCCGAAGCCCCGCCCACCCAGGCCGGAGCCGCAGCGCAACTGGCCCCGGTGCGAGGCCACCACGCGCTCGACCAGCGACAAGCCCATGCCGATGCCGTGCGCACGCCCGGCCGCGCCAGCGCGATAGAAGCGCTCGAACACCCGTTGCCGGTCCGCCTCGGCGATGCCCGGCCCGTCATCGGCCACGATCAGCACCGCCTGGCGCTGGTCCTGTGCTTCCACCAGCTGGGTCTGCAGCTTGACCCGCGTGCCGGGACCGCCGTGGCGCAGCGCGTTGTCCAGCAGGTTGCGCACCAGGATGCCCAGGTCGTCGATGTCGCCCTGCACCGGCACGCTGACCACGTCCACGTCGATGCGCTGGCCCGAGCGCTGCGCCAACAGGTGGAACTCATCGGAGACCATGCTGACCACCAGGCCGAGGTCCACATCCTGCGCGCGCGCCGGTGCGCTGCCGGCCTCCACCCTGGCGCTGTCCAGCAACTGCTGGGCCAGGCGCGAGGTGCGCTCGATCCCGGTGATGAGATGGTCCAAGGCTTCCTTGGACTCCTGCTTGCTGCCCGCATGCTCCAGCACCTGCGCCTGGGCCAGCAGCGCGGCCAGCGGCGTGCGCAGCTCGTGCGCGGCCTCGCTCAGGAACGCGCGCTCGCGCTGCATGGCATGGCCCAGGCGCTGCATCAGTCCGTTGAAGGCGCCCACCAGCGGCGCGAATTCGCTGGGCAGGCCCTGCTGCGGCACCGGCGCAAGATCCAGCTCGGCGCGCCTGGCCAGCTTGCTGCTGAGCCTGCCCACCGGCCGCAGCGACCAGTGGATCACCAGCCAGATGGCGATCCCGATCACCAGCAGCAATGCTACCGCGGTCACCAGGCTCAGGCGCAGCCAGCGTTGCAGCTCGGCCTGCAAGGCCGCCTGCGGCAAGCCGACCTGCACCTGCACGCGCCCGTCGTCGTCGCTGACGGAAAACACCCGCCAGGCCGCGCCTGCGATGGTCGTGTCCGCGTAGCCGTCCTTGAAGTCGCTGGACATCGGGTGCGGCGGCGCCGGCTTGGACGAGAGCAGCCGGCGCCCGGTGCCGCGCTCCCACACCTGAAAGCCCAGCGCGCCGAACTTGCCGCCGGTCGGGGCCATCTGGTCCTGCAGCGAGAACTGCCGCTGCTGGCCGGCGGTGCCGATGTCCGCCGGCATGGACAGCAGGATCTGCTCGGCCACATTGCGCAGCATGCCGTCGATCTCGCCGCATTGCCGCGTGGTCATCTGCACGAACTGGATGACGAACCAGCTGGCCCAGGCGGCCAGCAGCACGCCGGCCAGCGTGATCAGCAGGCGACTGCGCAGCGAGCGCATCACCTCTCGTCCCCGACGCGATAACCGAAGCCCAGCTCGGTGACCACCACATCCTCGCCAAGCTTGCGGCGCAGCTGATGCACATAGACCGCCACGGTGTTGCTGCCGACCTCGGCATCGCCACCGTACAGGCGGTCCTGCAGCTGGTCCCGGCTCAGCACCCGGCCCTTGGCCTCGAACAGGGTCAACAGGATGCGGAATTCGTTGGCGGCCAGGCCCACGCGCGCGCCGCGACGGCTCACCGTGCGCGCGGCCGGGTCGATCTCCAGGTCGCGCCAACGCAGCAGCGGGGTGACATTGCCGGTGCTTCGCCGCAGCACCGCGCGCAGCCGCGCCAGCATCTCATCGCGCTGGAAAGGTTTGACGATGTAGTCGTCGGCGCCGGCATCCAGGCCGCGCACGCGGTCGCTGAGCTGGTCGCGCGCGGTGATGATCATCACCGGCGTGGGGTCGTAACGCTGGCGCATGGTGGACAGCACCTCCAGTCCCGATGCGCCGGGCAAGCCCAGGTCCAGCAGCACCGCGATGAAGGCATGGTCCACCAGTGCGGTCCTGGCGCATTCGGCATCCATGCAATGCACCACGCGCCAGCCCTCCTGGCCAAGCGCGGAGGTCAGCGCGCGACCCAGCATCGGATCGTCTTCGACCAGCAGGATGGATTCCATGGAACGGCTTCCCAGCGACGGACGCCGAGTGTGATCGGCCCGAATTAAGAACCGATTAAGTGCGGCGCAACAAGAAGATCCGCGCGCGTTCCCTTTGCTGGAAATTCTCGATTGGCGCCAGTGCGAGGCCTTAAACCCGACTTAATTCCATCGGCAAAAACTCCGGCTCGAGCACGGGGCAACACCGCGTGCTTTCTCCCATCCACTCGACGAGCCAAGCACATGATCCAGTCCTCGAACATCAACGCAACACCGCACCTACGCAGCGATCGCCGCGCCGCTGGCATGGCCCGGCGCGATGGCGTGGTGGCCATGCTCCAGCGCATCGGTCTGATGGCGTTGAGCGCCGTCGGTCTTGTGGCCTGCTCCACCGGTGGATCGGTCGCCGCCGATCAGCCCAATGCGGACTGGGGCGTCAAGGACATCCCTTCGCAGCAGGGGCGCGTGTTCCTGGTCACCGGCGGCACCAGCGGCATCGGCTACGAAAGCGCCAAGGCGCTGGCGGCGGCCGGCGCGCAGGTGGTGATCGCCGCGCGCGGTGCCGAGCGCGGCGCGCAGGCCATCGCCAACATCCGCCAGGCAACGCCCGACGCCCGGGTGCAGTTCCAGGAGCTGGACCTGGGCGACCTGGATTCGGTGCATGCGCTGGCCGCGCGGCTGAACCAGACGCTTCCGCGCCTGGATGGGCTGATCAACAACGCCGGCCTGATGGAGCCGCCGCAGCGCCTGGTGTCGGCCGATGGCCTGGAGATGCAGTTCGCGGTGAACTATCTCGGCCACTTCGCCCTCACTGCGGACCTGCTGCCGCTGTTGCGCAAGTCGCAGGCGCGGGTGGTCACCTTGTCCAGCATCGCTGCCGCGCACGGCGGGCAGATCCACCTGCAGGACCTGCAGTTCGAGCGCGAGTACGACGCCGCGCAGGCCTACAGCCAGTCCAAGCTGGCCTGCCTGATGTTCGCGCTTGAACTGCAGCGCCGCAGCGATGCGGCCGGCTGGGGCATTCAGAGCATTGCCACGCACCCGGGTGTGTCGCGGACCAACCTGCTGGCCGAACGCGGCGGCATGTCCGGCTTCGTGCGCCGCAACCTGCCCTTCCTGTTCCAGCCCGCGCCCGCCGGGGCCGTGCCCACGCTTTACGCGGCCACCGCGACACAAGCGCGCGGCGGCCAGTACTACGGCCCCACCGGGCTGATGGAAACGCGCGGCCCGCTGGGTCTTGCGCAAGTCCCGGAGGCGGCCAGGGACGCGCGGGTGTCCAACCAGCTGTGGCTGATCAGCGAACGCTTGAGCGGCACCGGCTTTCCGTCCTTGAGCAGCGACGGCGCGCGCGCCGGCATGCACTAAAGCCCGCCCTCTCCCTCGCCGCGACAGCCCCACGTCAATGCCGATGCGCGCACTGGCGTGCCCGCACAGGAACCTGCCACATGTCTTCCATCCAAGCCAATGGTGCCCCCCGCCCGGGGCGCCTGCAGCGCCTGCTCAACCTGCGCGCCGGCGAGACCGGTCCGGTGCTGGTCGCCACCTTGCTGTTCTTCCTGGTGTTGACCGCGCTGATGCTGCTGCGGCCGGCGCGCGATGCGCTGGGCATGGAACGCGGCATCGAGAACATCCGCTGGCTGTTCCTCGGCACGGCCCTGGTCACCCTGGCGGTCAATCCGCTGTTCGGCTGGCTGGCCAGCCGCCTGCGGCGCCTGTCGCTGGTGGCGGCGACCTACGGGTTCTTCGTGGTCAGCCTGGTGGGTTTCTGGGTGCTGTTGATGTTCGCGCCGCAGGCGGTGGGCCAGCGCAGCGGCCAGGTGTTCTACGTCTGGTTCAGCGTGTTCAACCTGTTCGTGACCATGGTGTTCTGGGCGCTGCTGGCCGATCGCTTCAGCCGCGACCAGGCCAAGCGCCTGTTCGCGCTGATTTCGGTGGGCGGCACGCTGGGCGCCATCGCCGGTCCGTGGCTGACCTCGCAGCTGGCCCAACCGCTGGGCACGGCCAGCCTGCTGATCATCGCCGGCGCCCTGCTGGTGCTGGCCGTGGCCGCGGCGTGGTGGCTGTTCCACCTCTCCTCCGACCGCGCATACCAGGACCTGGCCGGCAACGCAGCCGCGCCCTCCACTCGAATCGGTGGCCACGCCTGGGCCGGCCTGCGTCAGGTCTTCCGGTCGCGTTATCTGATGGGAATCGCCGGCTACATCCTGCTGATGACGCTGCTGGCCACGTTGATCTACTTCACGCGCCTGCAGATGGTCGCGGCGGCCGCCGAGGACATGGACGCGCGCGCGGCGATGCTGGGCAACATCGACATGTGGACCCAGGTCGCGGTGCTGGTGCTGCAGCTCACCCTGACCGGCAAGATCATCGGCAGGTTCGGCCTGGGCGTGGCGCTGGCCCTGCTGCCCGCGGCCACGGCCATCGGCTTCATCGGCCTGGCCGTGTACGGCTCCTTCGCCGTGCTGATCCTGCTGGAGGCAAGCAATCGCGCCGTCCAGCGCGGCATCACCCGGCCGGCACGCGAGGCGCTGTTCACCGTGTTGCCGCGGGAAGACAAATACAAGGCCAAGGCCTTCCTGGACACCTTCGTCTATCGCAGCGGCGATGTCATCGGCGCGCAGGCCGAAGGCCTGCTGGGTCGCCTGGGCATGGCCATGGGCAGCCTGATCGGCGTGGTCATTCCGCTGTCCCTGCTCTGGGCCGCGCTCGGCCTGTGGCTGGGTCGCGCGCAAACGCGCACGAGCGCCGCAAGCGAAGCACCCCCGCTCCCATCGCGTCGCACCGCCGCGCCACACGAGCGCCAACCGCTCCACCCCGCATCCCCCCGCCGCCCCACCCCCGTCCCCGGAGAACACCCATGAAGATCACCATCGCCGCCACATTCGCCAGCCTGGCCCTGTCCACCCTGCCGCTGGCGGCCATTGCCCAGCAGGCGCCGCGCAGCCAGGGCCAATGGTCCATCGGCGCCGCTGCCGCGCTCATCGACAGCCCCTACGCCGGCGAAGGCACGCGTGTGCGCCCCTTCCCGCTGGTCAGCTACGAGGGGGAGCGCTTCTTCCTGCGCGGCATCTCCGGAGGCATGCATCTGTACCGCAACGAGGGTTTCCGGCTCGACGCGCTGCTCTCGGCCCGCCTGTACGGCTTCGACATCGACGACCTGGGCCGCCGCGAGCTGGCGGCCAACGGCCTGGATGCCGACCTGCTGAGCGATCGCGACGACGGCATCGATGCCGGCTTTCGCGCGGTCTACGGCGCCACCTGGGGCTCGCTCACCCTGGATGCGCTGCACGACATCTCCGATACCCACCGGGGCTACGAGCTGGCCCTGGACTATCGCTACACCTGGCTGCTGGACCGCACCGCGCTGACCGTCAACGCGGGCAACAGCTGGATGTCGGCGAACCTCTCCGACTACTACTTCGGCACGCTGGACGAGGAAGTGGCGCGCGGCGTCACCGCCTACCGCCCGGGCTCGGTACGGATCCCACGCGTGGGCCTGACGGTCATGCACCCGCTCGGCGCCAAGTGGCAGCTGATGGCCTCGGCCGAGTACCAGTTCCTGCCCAACGACCTGCAGGACAGCCCGCTGCTGGAAGCGGACCGCAACGGCATGGGGCGCCTGGTCCTGGGCCTGAGCCGGAGCTTCTGAGGCGCCCGCCCCCTGGCCGCCACCACCACACCCACGCCCACCCAGCGCGCCCAGGCCAGGCGCTGGATCGGCGTGCACCCCGATCTTCACTCACCAGGAGTCAACCCATGGAGTCCCAGACCACACCCCAGCCTTTACACCGCGGCGGCCTTCGCATGCGCCGTCGTTCCCTGCTCGCGCTGGCGCTGTCCCTCGGCAGCGTGCTCGCGGCCGGCCAGGCCATTGCGCAGTCGGCGCCCTCGCCGCAGTGGAGCGTGCGCGACATGCCCTCGCAGCAGGGACGCACTTTCCTGGTCACCGGCGGCACCAGCGGCATGGGCTACGAAGACGCCAAGGCCCTGGCCGCGGCGGGCGGCACGGTGATCATCGCCGCGCGCAACCCAGAACGCGGCCGCGAGGCGATCGAGCAGATCAGGCAGGACGTTCCCGAAGCCCAGGTCCGCTTCGCCACGCTGGACCTGTCCGACCTGGCCTCGGTGCGCGCCCTGTCCACCCAGTTGAAGGCCTCGCTGCCGCGGCTGGATGGGCTGATCAACAACGCCGCCATCATGGCGCCGCCGCAGCGCGGGGTGAGCGCCGACGGCCTGGAGCTGCAGTTTGCGACCAACTATGCCGGCCATTTCCTGCTGACCGCCGAACTGCTGCCGCTGTTGCGCAAGTCCAGCGCCGCGCGCGTGGTGACCGTGTCCAGCATCGCCGTCCACCAGGGCCGCATCGACTTTGAGGACCTGCAGTCGGGCAAGGCCTATCAGGCCTTTCCCGCCTACGCGCAATCCAAGCTGGCCTGCCTGATGTTCGCGCTGGAACTGCAGCGGCGCAGCCAGGCCGGCCACTGGGGCATCACCAGCCTCGCCGCGCACCCGGGCGTGGCGGTGACCGAACTGGTGGCGCGTGGGCCCGGCCTGGAAAGCGACCAAGGCCGCCAGTGGTCGGCCAACCGCGCGCACTTCCAGAGCGCCGCGCAAGGTGCAGTGCCCACCCTGTACGCCATGACCTCGCCCCAGGCGCAGGGCGGGGCCTACTACGGCCCCACCGGCCCGCGGGAGATCGCCGGGCCGCTGGGCCTGGCCAGTGTGCCCGCCGCGGCGGGCGATACCGCGGCGGCCGCGCGCCTGTGGACGGTCAGCGAGCAACTCACCGGCGCGCGCTTTCCAGACGCGGGCGCTGCCGCCACGCCTGCCGGCCGCTGAGCCAGACACGCCCATGACATGCCTGCAGGTCCACGCATGATCCGATTCGTACGCCAACCCGCCGCGGCACTGCGCAGGCTCATCGGTCTGGAGCGTGGCGAGACCGGCCCGACGCTGACGGCCGCGGGCCTGTTCTTCTGCGTACTGACCGCGCTGATGCTGCTCAGGCCGGTACGCGATGCAATGGGGCTGGAACGCGGCATCGAAAGCGTGCGCTGGCTGTTCCTCGGGACCGCGCTGGTGACCCTGGCGGTCAACCCGGTGTTCGGCTGGCTGGTCAGCCGACTCCGGCGGGCGCACTTCATCGGCGTGACCTACGGCTTCTTCGCCTTGAGCCTGTGCGCCTTCTGGAGCTTGCTGGCCTTCGCGCCAGGCGCGGTGGGCCGCGCCAGCGGCCTGGTGTTCTACGTCTGGTTCAGCGTTTTCAACCTGTTCGCCACCACGGTGGTCTGGTCATTGCTGGCCGAACGTTTCAGCAGCGCGCAGGCCAGGCGCCTGTTCGCGCTTATCGCCATGGGCGGAACGCTCGGCGCCATCACCGGGCCCTGGCTGACCTCGCAGCTGGCCGGACCGCTGGGCATCCCGGGGCTGCTGCTGGTCGCTGCCGGCTTCCTCGGCCTGGCCATGCTCGCTGCGACCCGGCTGATGCGCGGTGGGTCGGGCCTGCACCCGGCGCATGGATCGGACCGCGCCGCCTCGCCGCACGATCCTGCCGCGCGCATCGGCGGCAGCGCCTGGGCCGGCCTGCGCGCCATCTCCGGCTCGCCGTATCTGGCCGGGATCGCCGGCTACGTGCTGCTGGTCGCGGTGATGACCACCTTCGTGTACTTCACGCGTCTGCAGATGGTCGCCGAGGTGGCCGCGGACATGGCCTCGCGTGCGGCGCTGCTGGGCCGCATCGACATGTGGACGCAGATCGTCGTGCTGGGGCTGCAGCTCACCCTGACCGGCAGGATCATGCGCCGCTTTGGCGCCGGCGTGGCGCTGGCGGCACTCCCGCTGGCCACGGTCGCCGGCTTTATCGGCCTTGCCGTCTCCGGCTCGTTCCTGGCCCTGGTGTTGCTGGAAGCGTCCCACCGGGCGGTGGAACGCGGAATCGCAAGGCCAGCACGCGAAAGCCTGTTCACCGTGGTGTCCCGCGAGGACAAGTACAAGGCCAAGGCCCTGATCGACACCTTCATCTACCGCGGCGGCGATGTCCTGGGCGCGCAGAGCGAGGGCCTCATTGCCCGCCTGGGCATGGCCGGCGGCGCGCTCTTGGCGGTGACCGCGCCGCTGGCGCTGCTCTGGGCCGCGCTGGGGCTGTGGCTGGGGCGTGCCCATGCCAGGGCGAGTGCGTCGACGCCACGGCATGCGCCTGCACCGACGTCCAGCGCGACGCACATCGACCCTTCCGATGCCACGACGCATTCGCCCACACCACCGCGCGGCCAATCCGCTGCGCTGATCCCGACCGCAGGCCAGGCCAGTGCCACGCCGACCGGACCTGCGCGTCGAACAGCCTTCCCATTCCAACGACCAACGAGCCATACCCATGAGCAACTGGAACGCCTCCGCCATCCCCTCGCTGCAGGGCAAGACCGCCGTGGTCACCGGTACCGGTGGACTGGGGCTTGAGTGCGCCATCGCGCTGGCACGTGCCGGCGCGCACGTCATCCTGGCCGGGCGCAACGCCGCCAGGGGCGCGGCCGCCAGCAGCCACATCCGCCAGGCCATTCCCGATGCGAAGGTCGGCTTCGAGGCGCTGGACCTGGCCAGCCTGGACTCGGTCGAAGCCTTCGCCGCGCGGCTGCACCTGGGAGTTGCGCTGTCCGCCTCCGGGGGCAAGCTGGACCTGCTGATCAACAACGCTGGGGTGATGACGCCGCCCCAGCGCAGGCAGACAGCCAACGGCTTCGAACTGCAGCTGGGCACCAACTATCTGGGGCATTTCGCCCTGACCGCGCAGCTGCTGCCCTTGCTCAGACGCGCCAGCGAGCCACGCGTGGTGACCGTCTCCAGCGTCGCCGCGCGCGCCGGAGCGCTCAATTTCGAGGACCTGCAGTCCAGGCGTGCGTACAAGCCGATGGTGGCCTACAGCCAGTCCAAGCTGGCCTGCCTGATGTTCGCGCTGGAACTGCAGCGGCGCAGCGATGCTGGCCACTGGGGCGTGCGCAGCATCGCCGCCCATCCGGGCGTGTCCCGCACCGACCTGCTCACCAACGGCGCCGGGCCCTGGAGCGCGGCGGGCCTGGCCCGGCGCCTGCTGTGGTTCCTGTTCCAGCCCACGGCGCAAGGCGCCTTGCCGACCCTGTATGCGGCCACAGCGGCGGCCGCGCGGGGCGGCGGCTACTACGGTCCGGACAGGCTCGGCGAAACGCGGGGTCACCCCACCGAGGCCAGGGTCCCCACGCAGGCCCTGGATCGGGCCCAGGCCGAGCGGCTGTGGCGTACCTCCGAACAACTCACCGACAGCTTCTTTCCCGCCACGCCGGCAGCGCAGGCGGCGGGCGCGGACACGGTGCGCCCCTGAGCGCGCCGTGCACTGTCGCCGGGATCACTTCCGGGCGGCGGAAGCCGGCCCGGTATCGACGCCGGCCAGCAACTGGGAAAGCCGATCGGGCGTTCCAGGCCTCCTTTCCAGCCGCGGATATCGCAGGCCACCGCGATAGCGCAGCGTGGCCGTCGAACGCGTGGCTTCCAGTAAATAGTCCAAGGCCAGGGCGCGCCCGTCGTCCTCTGCGATGCGCGCGTGCAGCCTGGCCAGCGAGAAAGGCGCGCCATCCAGCGACAACAGCCTGGCGCCCGGCGCCAGGCCAGCTTCGAAGGCAGGCGAATCCCACAGCACCGAGCGGACCACGCCCTCGGCCGTGACCACCATGCCCACCGAGTAGGTCAGGTCGCTGGCGGCAAGCTCGCGCTCGTGCTGGCGGAAGACCTCGCTTGGCTGCGGGCCGAACGCGAGCGACCAACCGGCCCTGGCCAGCCCGTCCAGCACCACCGGCGTATGCGCATCCAGGCGGGCATCCAGGTAGGCGGACCAGTCCAGGGGCATCACCGCATCCAAGGTCCGGCAGACCTCATCGAAGCCGTACAGGCGCGGACGCTCCGCGGCCTGGACCGCGAAGAACCGGCGCGCGAAGTCGTCCAGGCCCAGGCGCCCGTTGGAGCGCTCGCGCAGGGTCATGTCGACATCCAGCCACAGCAGCACGCCCTCGGTGTAGTAGTCCTTCCTGCGCTGCCATTCCGGCCAGATGGTGGCGCGGCCGGTGACGTAACGCGGGTCGTGGACGGTATCGCGCAGGCTCTTCCAGGCGCGGCCGTTGGCCACCTGTACTTGCGCCGCATCCAGCGCGAGCCGGTCCAGCGCATCCTGGCGGCCACGCAGGCCGCTCCTGGCCGCCAGCACCCGGCCCCAGAACTCGGTCTGCCCCTCGTAGACCCACAGCAGGTCGTTGCGGATCGGCAGGTTGGGGGTGGGCGTCCATTGCCCATCGGGCACCCGCGCACGCCCGTTCCAGGCATGCACGTGCTCGTGCGCGATCAGATCCAGGTTGTTGAGCTGCGCGGCGTGGTCGCGAAAGAAATCCGCGGGCAGGTAGATCTCGGCCGAGTCGGCGTGTTCGATACCCCCGCTGGCAAACGCGTCGCTCAGCACCACCATCGCATCGAAATGCCGATACGGCGCCGGGCCGAACACCGCATGGGTTTGCCCGACCAGGCCACGCAGGCGCGCGATGTCCTGCGGCGTGGTCTCCACCGCTTGCCTGCTCTCGGCCAGCAGCTGAAGGCGCAGCGGCGGCTGCCCCGCCTGGCCCAGCTCCAGGGAGCGCAGGTGCCGCGCCGCGATCAGCGGCGCATCCAGCAGCGTCTCCAGCGAGGTGGCAGCCACATCGAGCCGGTCCTCGCCGGCCACCTTGGTCTGCAGTGAGGTCACCGGCTTCAACCCGGGCGGCAGGCTTAGTTGCGCGTGCACCGCGATGTTGCGGGCGAACCAGCCGGCCGGATAGACCAGCAGCCGCTGCCACTGCACGACCACCAGATCCGCACGCAGCAAGGCATCGCCGGCCCGGGTCACGTACTGGAATTCGACCTCCAGGGTATCCACGCCCGCGGGCACCTGGACGTGGAAGGCGTGCATGTCCAGCACGTCGCGTCGCCACTCGAGGCGTTGCGGCCCGGCACGCACCACCAGCCCGGCCAGCTGGGCCACCGACACGCTGGGGCCATGGCTGGAGGGCTCCCATTCCGGATAGAGCAGGGTCAGCGGCCCGGGGCCCTGCACCGGCAGGGTCTGCCGGACGCGGAACAGTCGATGCCGGATATCGCGGGCATCGACTTCCAGTTCGATCGTGCCCGCGAAGGGGCGGTCTGCGGGTGCGGCGATCGGCGACGCGTCGGCTGCCGCGTGCGCTGGCACCGGCAGCGTTGCGCTCGCCAGGGCCAGCATCGACACCAGCCCCAGCAGAAGCCGGTGCCACGCCATGTCGTCCCTGCCCTGCTTCATCGCCGCCTCGAAGATCGCGCCGATCATCCGGCGAAGCAAAGGCTAACGAGCGCATTTACATTCTGTCAATTGGATACACTTTGTAAAATCCGAACGCCAGCGCTACGCTGTAGCGGCCTTCACCACGGCCCGCCCGATGCCTGCAACGCGCAAGCCCGACCCTCCCCTGGCCGCTTATTTCGCGGTCGCCGATGCCATCGCCCTGCTGTTCAAGCCGCATGTGGAGGTCGTGGTGCACGACCTGCGCAGCATGACCATCGCCCATATCGCCAATCCCTTCGGCAAGCGCAAGGCCGGCGACAGTTCCCGCGACGAGCGCTTCCCGGACAAGACCCTGGAGCAGCCCGTCATCGGCCCTTACCGGGCGCGCGGCGCCGACGGACGCAACATGCGCTCGGTGACCGCGGCGCTGCGCCAGGGGCGCTCCCCTGCGCACGGCATGCTGTGCATCAACTTCGACGTCGCGCTGCTGGAGCGCGTGCAGGACAGCCTGGCCGCGCTCGCGTTCCTGCCCGCGCCGCCGGAGCCGCAGACCTTCTTCCACGACAGCTGGCGCCAGGCCCTGGAGCAGATCGTCGCTCGCCACGAGGCGGCCACGGGCATGTCGGCGATGGCGCTGGACGCCGCCGGCCGCCGGGCGCTGATCGTGCAGATCCACCAGGCCAGGATCCTGGACGTGCGCAACGCCGCCCCGGCCGTGGCCGGCCGCCTGGGTATCTCGCGCGCCTCGCTCTACAAGTACCTCAGGGAGCTGCGCGACTGATCTGAATGTCCAGCAAGCCCAAGGGATTCTGTGGGAGCGGCTTCAGCCGCGAAGGGGCTTTCCCGGAGAGCCCTTCCGCGGCTTTTGGACCCAGGCCCCAGAGTGGCGCCCACCCCGCAACAGGTAATCGCTCGCTTGTCTCGGAAGTAGCAAGCCCATGGCGTTCGCGTAGACCTGATGCCGGGCATCAGCTCCCGTGCCCGGGTGTCGGAGATGGCCCGCAATGGATTGCCATCGCAGCCTCCGTGAAATCCCGCACCGCCTTATCTCGGTGAAACGTGCAGGCGCTCGGCGACCCGTCGCGCATTGGTGATGAATCTTCACTGCCCCATGCGGCTCCCGGGCGCTTCTGGCGACAGCCTTCGATGCCTAGAGTGGATCGCAGCCGGACACATGGCCACACCGGAAGGTGTTGTCCACCCTACGTAGGGTGGATGGCGCTCTTCCATCCACCATCGCCGCGGAACAGAAGGCGCAGGCATGGTCCCACCGCCTCGCTGCAGGTCTCACGGCAGATCCGCCTCGCACAGGAGCATCCGCAGCATGCGCTTTCGTTCCGTTTTTCTCGCAATGGCGTTTGCCGTATCGACCGCGCTCAGCGCGCAGCCGCCCGCACACAACCAGCTCGTCGGCACCTGGAGGATGCTGTCTGCCACCCTCGAGGCCGACGGCCAAACGCGCCCCGCCTACGGGCAGTCACCCCAGGGCCTGCTGGTGTTCACCCCCGACCTGCACTTCGTGGAAGTGCTGACCGATGGCGACCTGCCCCGCTTCGCCTCCGATGCGCGCGGCCAGGGAACCGATGCTGAAAACCGCAGGGCCATGGCCGGCAGCATCGGTTTCTTCGGCAGCTACACGGTCGATGCGCGTGGCGCCTTCAGCGGCAACCGGGTGGAAGGGGCCACCTTTCCGAACTGGGTGGGCAGCGTGCGCACCGTCAAGGAGCTGAGCCTGACGGTGGTGGGCGACCGCATGACCGAACGCTTCCGGCGACCGGAAGGCACCGAGATCCGGATCGAGTGGCAGCGCGTGAGCATCGGCGAGCAGCGCACCGGCGGGACACGCTGAGCGCCCGCCGCGTGCACCCTGGTCGGGGCACGCACTGGTCCAACTCCGCGGCGTTGGAAGGCAGAAAAGAGCGCAGAGGAACGAGGAACGAGGAACGAGTGGCGACCTGCGCATTGCCGCGATTCACTCGTTCCTCGTTCCTCTGCACTCGTTCCTCGCTTCAAACCCCTCAATCCGCAGCGCGCGCCGGCATCGGCTCCCACCAGGTCAGGAACCAGTACCAGACGATGCCGATCAGCTCGTGCAGGGCCGCCTCGGTCCCGGCCACGCCGGTCCTGGACGGGATGAACATGGTGGGAAAGCGCAGCGGCACGCGCATGCTGTCCGAGGGCAGCATGCAGCTGGCAAAGCCCGCCTGCGTCATGGCGTAGCGCGCGCGCGGCACGTGCACGGCCGAGGTGATCACCACCACCTGGCGCGGCACGGCCGGCTTCATCTGCAGCATGTTCAACGCGTTGTCCCAGGTGTTCTGCGACTCGGTCTCGGTGCGGATCGCCTCGGCCGGCACGCCCAGCCGCCCCAGGTAGACCTTCATCAGCGCGCTTTCCGAAGGCGCTTGCGGGGTCCAGCCGCCGCCGGCCACGACCAGGGTGCGCCCTGCCCAGGCGTGCCACCACTCGGCGGCGCGCTCGGCACGCTGGCGGCCGCTCATGCTGATCACCGAGATGTCCTGGGCATCGCGCGGTTCGCGGTCCAGCCCGCCGGAGAGCACCACCGCGGTCGGCCGATCGGTGCAGGCCGGCACCTGCAGCGGGGCTTCGATCAGCGCCAGCAGTGCATCGGCCGTGACCGGCATCATCGCCACGGTGGAGATGCCGATGCCGGCCACGGCCAGGCGCCCCAGCCAGCGGCGCGCGCGCTTCCACAGCAGAGCCACCGCGCCCACCAGCACGCTGGCCAGCAACCAGGCCAGCGGCGACAACCAGAACCACCACCACATGCGATGACCTCCCGTCTCAGCCGCGATGACGCAGCTGCACGACCCAGCGGCGCATGCGCGGATCGCTCAACACGCTGCCGCCATACAGCAGCGCCCACAGCCCACCGGCGGCGAACAGCCGCAGCCACACGTTGTCCCAACCGCTGATACCACTGGTCCGCAGCGCCACCCAGAACAGGCCCGCACCCAGCACGGCGGTGACCACCGCGCGCAGGTCCGGCCAGGCGCGCAGCTCGCGCGGGCACAGCCACCAGCCCGACAGGCCAAGGAAGGCGTAACAGACCGTGGTGGCGTAGACCGCGCCCATCAGTCCCAGGCTCGGCACCCACCACAGGTTCAACAGGATGTTGCCGATGGCGGCGATCAAGGTCAGCGCCAGCACCGTCATCGAGCGCTTGTGCAGCAGCAAGCCGTAGCCGGCGATATCGAACAGCGGATACAGCGCGTACTGCGCGCCGATCCAGGCGAACACCGGACCAGACATGGCCTTGTCCGGCCCGCTGACCGCCACGATGGCATCGGTGGCCACGCAGGCGATGGCCACCGCCACGCCGATGGCCGCATAGGTCATCGGGAACAGCACCTGGCGCTTGAGCGCGCGCACCGCCGCCGGGCCTTGGGTCTCGAAGCGACGGTTGGCCACCGGTACGAAGGATTCGGACAGCGTGGCATGCATCAGCATGCTGACCTGCAGCGCCAGCGAGTAGCCGATGGTGTAGATGCCCACGGCCGCGTAGTCGCCGGTCAGCGACTTGAGCATGACCCGGTCGATGGAGATCAGCAGCACGGTGGCGATCTCGTTGATCACCAGCGGCATGCCATAGCGCACCGACTGGGCGAAGGCGCGCATGTCCAGCTCGCTGCGAGCGAACTGCAGATGACGCAGCACCCAGCGCAGGTAGAAAGCCACCACCAGCCCGGCGGCCAGCAGCTTGCCGCCATAGGCGGCCAGGGCCGAGCGTTCCAGCAGCAGCACCGCGCCGACCATGCCGGCCAGCTCCATCCAGCGCCAGATCACGCGCGTGCCGCTGAGCAGGTCCGAGCGTTCCCCGGCGCGCAGCACCATCTGCACCAGGCTGATGAACACGTTCAGCGGGATGGCCAGCAGCGCGCACCACAGGATCGGCGAAAGCGTCAGCGCGCGCGCCCAGGCCACCCCGCCGACCACGGCGATGCCGACCGCCCACACCCCACCGGACACCAGCAGCGGCAGCAGGAACAGGTTGGTGGAGAAGCGGCGCATCGCCTGCGCATCGCCGCCGTAGGGATAGAAGCGCACGATGGCGTGCTGGGCGCCCAGCTTGGCCACGGCGATGGCGATCATCACCCAGGTCTCGTAGTAACCCAGGATGCCGTACTGGGTGTTGTCCAGCAGCCGCGTGAGCAGCGGGAAGGACACCAGCCCGGCCAGCATGACCAGCAACCCGCTGCTGGCATAGCGCAGGAAATGGGTACCGACGCCGACGCGGGCCGGCGCGCGCTGGGCGGCCATGGTCATGCGCGCGTGGAGGACCGCAGTGCCGCGTCCAGGCAGGCGCGCAGGCTGCGCGCCGCCTCCGGTTGCTCGATGAAGTCCTCGTGCGTGCCGGGCAGGCGGTGGACCAGGACTTCGCCATCGACCCAGCCCTGCCAGCCCAGCGTCGCGTCCCACGATGCCCCCTCGCCGCTGCGCAGCAGGGTCACCCCACCGGCATAGCGACGCGGCCTGTAGTCGCGCAAGGCCCGGCGGTGGGCCTGTTCCACGCGGCGCAGGCGCAGCTCGGTTTCCGGCGCGGTGCTGGCAGAGCGCCAGCGCCGCAGGGCCTGCCAGGCCGCGCGCAGGCGGAAGCGCAGGCGCAGCGCCAGGCGATCGGGATGCCGCAGGGCCGAGGCCAGCGCATGCCAGTGCAGCGAAGCGGGCAGCACCCCCGGAGCGCGCGTGTCGAGCATCACCAGCAGGCCCACTTCATTGCCCGCCGCGCGCAGCCTGCGGGCGATTTCCAGGGCGATGATCCCACCCATGGAACCACCGCCGAGCAGGTACGGGCCCTGCGGCTGCAGCAGGCGGATATCGCGCATGTAGAGATCGGCCATGTCATCGATGGAAGACAACGGCAGCTCCGGCCCCTGCAGGCCACGCGCCTGCAGGCCGTACACCGGCTGGTCAGGCGGCAGACCGTTCAGCAGCGGCAGATAGTTGAGGACATTGCCGCCCACCGCATGCACCAGGAACAGCGCCGGACGGCGCATGCCGGCGCGCAGCGGCACCGCCAGCCGTGGCGGCTGACCGGGCGCGGCGGACGTGGCGGCCTGCTGCAGCGCCTGGGCCAGGCCGGCGATGGTCGGGTGCGCGATCAGCGCCGCCAGCGGAAGCTCCACGCCGTAGTCGCGCGCCAGGTCGGCGAACAGCCGCACCGCCAGCAGGGAGTGCCCGCCCAGCGTGAAGAAATCCTCGTCGCGACCGGGCAGCGCACCGCCGAGCAGCCGCGACCAGCGCTGCTGCAGGTCCGCTTCCAGCGCCGAGCGCGGCGCCTGGTCGGCAGCGGCTGCCGCGGGCGGTGGCGCCGGCAGCGCGCCGGGTGCCGGCAGCGCGCGGCGGTCGATCTTGCCGTTGGGGGTCTTGGGCAGCGCCTCCAGGACCCGCACGTGGTGCGGGCGCATGTAGGCCGGCAGGGCCACGCCCAGCGCCTTGCGCAGGGTGTCGGCCAGCGTTGCCTCGGCGCCCTGGCGCGCGGCGGCGTACAGCACCAGCACCTCGTCATCGCCGGGATCGCGACGCACCACCGCCACGCATTCGCGCACCCCGGCCACCTGCAGCGCCGCTGCCTCGATCTCGCCCGGCTCGATGCGATAGCCACGCAGCTTGATCTGGTCGTCGGCCCGCCCCTGGAACAGCAGCGCATCGCCCACCCGCCGCCCCAGGTCGCCGGTGCGGTACATGCGCGCCTGGCCACCGGCGAAGGGATCGGGCAGGAAGCGCTCGGCAGTGAGTTCGGGCGCATCCAGGTAGCCATCGGCCACGCCGGCCCCGCCGATCCAGATCTCGCCGATGGCGCCGGGCAGCAGCGGCTGGCGCAGCGCGTCCAGCAGGTACAGCCGGGTCTGCGCGATCGGCCGCCCCAGCGGCACCTGCGCCTGGCCCGGCCGTACCGGGTGCAGGCTGGACCACACCGTGGTCTCGGTGGGCCCGTAGAGATTCCACAGGTCGCAGCCCAGCGCGCACACGCGCTGGGCCAGCGCCGCCGGCAGGGCCTCGCCACCCACCAGCATGCGCAGGCCCTCGAACACCTCCAGCTGCCCCACGTCGGCCATCAGCGCCAGCATCGAGGGCGTGGTCTGGAACACCGTGCATTGGTGGCGCGTGATCAGCCGGCACAGCGCGGCCGGGTCGCGATGCTCGGCATCGTCGGCGATCACCAGCTGCCCGCCGCTGATCAGCGGCAGGTACAGCTCCAGCGCGGCAATGTCGAAGGACAGCGTGGTGGCCGCGCACAGCACGTCCGCCGCCGCGAACCCGGGCTGGTCGCGCATGCTGCACAGGAAATTGGCCAGGTTGCCATGGGTGATGCGCACGCCCTTGGGGCGCCCGGTGGAGCCGGAGGTGTACAGGACATAAGCCAGCGCCTCGGGCGAGGGGTGCGGCAAGGCGCCCGCCGGCTCCGGCCCGTCCAGCAACGCGGCCACGTCCAGCAGGGTGCGGCCCTGGGCCAGCGCCGCCGGCAGCGGCGCCTGGGTGTCCATGAGGATGCGGCTGAGCCCGGCGTGGTCGGCCATGTACACCAGCCGGCTCTCGGGAAAGGCCGGGTCCAGCGGCACGTAGGCCGCCCCGGCGCGCAGGATGCCCAGCACCGCCAGCAGCATGTCCACCCCGCGCGGCAGGCTGACGCCGATGCGCTCGCCGCGGCGCACCCCGGCCCGCAGCAGGGCGCCGGCCAGCTGCCGGCTGCGCAGCTCCAGCGCGCGGTAGTCCAGCGCCCCCGCGCCGCTGCGCACGGCGATGGACCCGGCATGGCGCTGGCAGGCCGCTTCCAGCATCTGCGTCAGCGTCCACCCTGGCTGCTCGTCGGCCAGGCAGGGCGGCGGCGCATCGTTGACCCAGGCGAAGTCCGCCAGCGCGCGCGGGCCCACCAGTTGGACGCTGGCCGGCGTGGCCTGTGCGTCATCGACCAGTGCGTCCAGGATGCGCAGGTAGGCCTGCCCCCAGCGCTGCACCGTGGCCTGGCTGTACAGCGGGACGGCGTGGTGGATGTTGAGCGTGACCCCATCCGGGCCCGGGTTCCACAGGAACACCAGCTCCCAGGCGCTGTGCTGGCGCGGCGGGGCTTCCAGTCTTGCCTGCACCGGCCCGAACGCCAGGCGCCGCATCGCCGGGGCCAGGTTGACCAGGTTCTCCACCAGCAGCATGCGGCCGGGCTCGCGGCGCAGCGGCAGGTGCTGGACGATGCGTCCCAGCGAAATATGCTGGTGCGCGGCGGCTTCCTGCATGGCCTGGTGCACCTGGGCCACCAGCGCCTGCAAGGGCTGGCCCGGCTGCAGGCGGATGCGCAGGGGCAAGGTGTTGTCGGTATCGCCGACCACGCGAGCATGGCCGCCCGCGGCCGCGGCGCCGGCGAACGGCACGCCGCAGACCAGGTCGGTCTGGCCGCTGAGCCGTTGCATCAGCACGCAATAGGCACTGAGCAGCAGGCTGAAGCGGGTGGTGCCGGCGCGCCGGGCGGCGCCACGCAGGGCGTCCCAGCGCTCGGCGGCAAGTTCCAGCTGCACATGCCCGCTGCGAAAGTCCAGCTCGGCGCCGCGCGGTGCATCCACCGGCAAGCGCAGCGGCTCGGGGAGCTCGGCGTACACGGACTGCCAATAAGCCAGGCAACGGCGACCCTCCTCGCCATCGCGGATGCCGCGCTCGCGGGCGACATAATCGGCCCACGGCATGGCCGGCAGCGGCGCGCGGGCGTCCTGCCCGATCCGCAGCGCGTACTCGGCCGACAGCTCCTGCAGGGTCAGCCGCAGCGACCAGCCATCCAGGATCAGGTGATGGGCCACCAGCAGCAGCCGCGCATGCTGCGGCGAAAATACGAACAAGGTCGCCCGCAGCAGCGGCGGCTCGGCGGGATCGAAAGGGGCCAGCATGCGCAGCGTGCGCTGCTGCAGCCAGTCCGGCTCCGGGTCCGGGGAATCGGAGAGGTCCAGGCATTCCAAGCGGGCCTGGCAGGGCGGCTGGTAACGCTGGTGCAGCCCGTCCTCGGTGAAGGCCATGGCCAGCACCTGGTGTCGCGCCACGACGGTGTCGAAGGCCTGCGCCAGCGCCTGCGCCTGCAGGGGCCCGTCCAGGACCAGCTCGACCGACTCGCCGAAGGCCTGCCCCGCCTGCACGGCATAGCGCGTGCCCAGCCATTTTTCCGCCTGCGCATCGGTCAACGGAATGCAGTCCCCCGCATTCAGCTGGCTGCCGCCCGGCTGTGTCCCCTGATCCAACCGCCATCCCCTGTTGCTGTTCGCCTGGTGACTCCCAGTCACCCTTCACAGGCCCTTATCGGCGCCAGGCGCTTACGGTCCTGTTCGACGACATTTCCCCGTTCAAGCCACAATGAACGCAAGTCGTGGTCGTCACCGGACGCCACAGACACTTCCCGGGAGGCTCCATGCAATCGTTGCAACATTCCACGTACCGCAGGGCGGTGCGTTTCCTGTCCCCGTTGTCGCTGACCCTGTTCGCAGCCGCCTGTTCGGGCTCGGGGTCCAACGCCTCCGTCGCCCCGGCCCAGCCGACCCAGCCGGCCCCGCCCAGCCAACCCACCCCGACGCCCACGCCAACCCCCACGCCGGCCGCAGCGGTGTGCGATGGCTTCTACCAGAGCGGCTTCGTCCTCGCCGAGGGCAAGACCACCGTGGCCATGAAGGCGCTGGCCAAGCCGGCCAAGGGCGTGCGCTTTGCCGAGCCGAACTTCGGCACCTGCGAGGTCCGCGCCACCGCCCACGACAACGAGCCGCCGCGCGGCTTCGCCCGCAACGATTACTCGCGCCGGCAGGCCTTCAACGCCGACAACACCTATTTCATCGTCAATGCCTCCGATGGCTGGTGGCACCTGTACGACGCGCGCACGCTCAAGTACATCTCGGCGCTCTCGCCCAAGGTCGCCAACCCGAGCGTGGCCGCCGAGTTCCACCTGGCCGGCGATGCCGAACCGCAGTGGGACGCGCGCGACCCCAACATCCTGTACTACGTGACCACCAATGGCGGCACCAAGCTGCTGAAGCTGGACGTGCGCACCAATAGCTACTCGGTGGCCGCCGACTTCCGCGGCAAGCTGCCGGCGTGGGGCGCCAACGTGGCGCACATCTGGACCAAATCCGAAGGCTCGCCTTCTGCCGATTCGCGCTACTGGGGTTTCCAGGCCGAAAACGCCAGCTTCGGCCTGCTGGGCTACTTCGTGTGGGACCTGCAGGCCAACAGGCTGGTCGGCAGCTACGCCAGCACCGATCGCCCCGACCACGTCAGCATGTCCGCCTCGGGGCGCTGGTTCGTCACCTCTTCCGACACGGCCGGCACCTGGGCCTGGGCGCCGGACTTCAAGACCAAGAAGCTGCTGCATCGCAAGAGCGAGCACTCGGACCTCGCACTGGGCGAGGACAAGCACGACCTGTATGTGTCCATCGACTACCAGAGCAACGACGGCGACGTGTTCTACGTGGATGTGGACAACTGCCCGGCCGTGGACGCCAGCGCCACCCTGGCCAGCGCCACGCTGTGCCCGCGCACGGTGCTGTTCCCCACCTATCTCAACGGTGCGGCCGCGGCGATGCACTTCTCCGGCAAGGCCTTTTCGCGCCCGGGCTGGGTGGTGCTGAGCACCTATGCCACCACCGCCTCGCGCGACGGCGCCCTGCCCTGGTACACCGACAAGGTGCAGGTGGTGGAACTGAAGGCCAATCCCCGCATCTACCCGGTGGCCTTCACCCACCGCAACGAGTCGCTCAGCGGCTACTGGTCCGAACCGCAGGCCTCGGTCAGCCGCGACCTGACCCGCATCGCCTTCAACAGCAACTGGGGCGGCAGCAGCAACGAAGACATCGACACCTACATCGTCTCGCTGCCGACCACGGCGGTGCCGTAAGTTTCCTGGGCTGCGAACCACAACGGGGCGCCAAGCGCCCCGATCGCCGTCCGGCCGTTGCGCAGCGCGCCTGATCGAACGGCAAGGCAGCTCCGCCCAGCAAGCACGGAAGGCACATGGCGTGCCCGCCGACGACGCCGATGCAGGCCTGGGCTATCCGCCAGGCGGCGTCGGCCCAGCCAGGCGGCGTCGTAGCGCACGCACGTCGTCGGTGAACCTTCGGCGCGGCAGGCAGTCCAGGCCAAAAGCGGCCGGCTTTCCAAGACGCACCACCGTTTCGGTTCGGCCTCACGACCGGGCGCATGCCGGCCGCGCCAAGGCCCGCCACCACGCGTCTAACGCGCGACGCGCCATCCACTCGCTCAGCAGCGTGCCGGACACGTCCGCCCACTGCGGGCGCCATGGCAGACAAGCGCGCATGTGCTCGGTTTACCAAGCAGGCCCACGCAGGCCGGAAGCGCGGCTTCCAGCATGGCGGCGCGGACCGTCTCCATTCTGCCGAGACCGACGCGTCGTGCCCGCGCCCGGCCCAGAAGCAAGCCAGGCACTCCGCCGCACGCGCTCACGCGCGTGGTCGAACCCGCTGCGATCGGCGCGCCTGCCTTGCAGACAGTCGCGTCAGCCGCATGCTCCCCGCCCCTCGGATGCAGGCCAACCCCAGGCCTGCGGAGCAGAACGGCAACAGCGCCGGCGCCTGTCCTCGCACCTGCGACCAGCGGTCCATCAGATGCGGATTACGCACAGTTGGACGGCGCTCGAATCCAGCGCAAGTCACTGAATTCATTGAATTCCTAAGCATCTCTGTACTAAAACTGAATGTCATATGAAGCATTCAGCTATCGTCCTCCAGACTATGGCCGGTTTTCCAGCCGTCCGCGTTACCCCCGTTCCTCCCGTTCCACACATCCCCCCTGCTCACGCCACGCAACGACACACGGTCATCCGCCAAGGACATCGTGCGCGTCGAGCGTCCCCCTGGTGTGTCCAGACCATAGATCCACCTGACCGATTCAACATTCAGCGACTCATTCCAAGCTTTGACCGCGGCGTCAGGCGCTGCGGGCACTACCGGAGGTTTCATGCAACCACTGCAACACCGTAAGCCGCGCAAGGCGCTGCGTACCTTGTCCCTGTCCTCGCTGGTCCTGCTGGGCCTGGGCGCGGCGTATTCAGCGCAGGCCGCTACCCCGCTTGGGGTCTGCGACGGCTTCTACAAGGACGGTTACCTGGTCAAGGAAGGCAAGAACACGGCCGCCATGAAGGCGCTGGCCAAGCCGGCCAAGGGCAAGCGCTTTTCCGAGCCGAACTTCGGCACCTGCGAGGTCCGCGCCACGGTGCACGACGGCGAACCGCCCAGCCGCTTCGCGCGCAACGATTACTCGCGCCGGCAGGCCTTCAATGCCGACAACACCTATTTCATCGTCAATGCCGCCGATGGCTGGTGGCACCTGTACAACGCCCGCACCCTCAAGTACGTGTCGGCGCTCTCGCCCAAGGTCGCCAACCCCAGCGTGCCGGCCGAGTTCCACCTGGCCGGCGACGCCGAGCCGCACTGGGACCCGAGCAATCCCAACATCCTCTACTACGTGACCACCAACGGCGGCACCAAGCTGCTGAAGCTGGACGTGCGCACCAACAGCTACTCGGTGGCCGCCGACTTCCGCGGCAAGCTGCCGTCCTGGGGCGCCAGCGCCGCGCACATCTGGACCAAGTCCGAAGGCTCGCCCTCGGCCGATGGCCGCTACTGGGGTTTCCAGGCCGAGAACGGCAGCTTCGGCCTGCTGGGCTACTTCGTGTGGGATCTGAAGTCCAACAAGCTGGTCGGCAGCTACCAGAGCAAGGACCGGCCCGACCACGTCAGCATGTCCGCTTCCGGGCGCTGGTTCGTGACCTCCTCCGACACGGCCGGCACCTGGGCCTGGGCGCCGGACTTCAAGACCAAGAAGCTGCTGCACCACAAGAGCGAGCACTCGGACATGGCCCTGGGCAAGGACAAGCACGACCTGTACGTGTCCGTGGACTACCAGAGCAGCGCCGGCGATGTGTTCTACGTGGACGTGGACAAGTGCCCGGCCGTGGCCGCCAGCGCCACGCTGAAGAACACCAAGCCCTGCCCGCGCACGGTGCTGTTCCCCACCTACGTCAACGGCGCGGCCGCGGCGATGCATTTCTCGGGCAAGTCCTTCTCCAAGCCGGGCTGGGTGGTGATGAGCACCTACGCCACCTCGGCCTCGCGTGACGGCAAGCTGCCCTGGTACGCCAACAAGGTGCAGGTGGTGGAACTGAAGGCCAACCCGCGCGTGTACCAGGTCGCCTACACCCACCGCAACGAATCCATCAGCGGCTACTGGTCCGAGCCGCAGGCCTCGGTCAGCCGCGATCTGACCCGCATCGCCTACAACAGCAACTGGGGCGGCAAGAGCGCCGAGGACATCGACACCTACCTGGTGACGCTGCCGCCGACTGCCATCCCGTAAGCTCGCATGATTGGCATGGAAACGGGGCGCCTGGCGCCCCGTTTTCGTGTCCGCCCGGCATGCGCCCCCCGGCCACCGCCTGCGTGCGCTAAAGGAAGGACGAGCCTGCCAACGGCCACAGGTAGCAGAGCAGGCGCATGGCGCGTCCACCGATGGCGCCGGCACGGGCACCGAAGCCTGCGCCATCGGCCGCGGCATCGCGCTGGGACGGCTCGGCCGCGGCCGTCATCGCCGGGCGCGAGGCACTTCCCGACAACGCCCGCGCCAGCGCCGCTGGCAGCTCGGGCGATTCCATCAACGTGGCGTGTCGGCCGCGGATGGACACCACCTCCACCCGCGGCGACATGGCATCCCAGCCCAGCGATGGCCGTGGATCGCCCTGCTCGCTGGCACGGAACAGCACGATCGGCACATCCATCGGCTGCGGCCGATAGCGCAGGTACGCCTCGTAATGCGCCGCCTCCACGTAGGCGTAGCGCAGGCTGTGCGGTAGGGCGATCTGCAGGTGCCGGCACACCGATGCGTAGGCGCGGACGCTGCGGCTGCGCAGCCCCTCGCCCAGCCAACGCCACAGGCCACCGGCGCGCTGGCGGCGGCTGGGCGCCTGGGCAGGCTGTCCGGGGCCTTCCGGACCAGTTGGATCGTGCGCGGTGTCCGGCTCCAGCGAGGCCAGGGTGTCGAACAGTCCCAGGAACGCGACCTGCTCGCCCGCCTGTTGCAGCTGGCAGGCGATCTCGTAGGCAATGGCGCCGCCCATCGAGCCGCCGGCCAGCAGATACGGGCCGGCCGGCTGGACCCGGCGGATCTCCAGCAGATAGCGCCGGGCCATGGACTCGATCCGGCGCAGCGGCGGGGTCTTGCCATCCAGGCCCACGGCCTGCAGGCCGTAGATCGCCCGCCCCGGCGGCAGCACTTCGGCCAGGGGCTTGTAGTTCAGGACATTGCCGCCGACAGCGTGGACGAAGAACAGCGCCGGCTGCCCCGGCGTGCCGGCCCGCATCGGCACCAGCGGCGCCCACGGATCGTCCTGCGGCACCGGGTCGGCCTCATCCACCGCGCCCGCGTCGCGATAGGCCTGGGCCAGGCCTTGCACCGTCGGCGCGCTCAACAGCGTGGCCAGCGGCAGGTTCACCCCGGTGCGCTGGTTGATCTGGTGGAACAGCTTGACCGCCGGCAGCGAGTGCCCGCCAAGCCCGAAGAAGTCCTCGTGCCGCCCCACGCTGGGGGTGTCCTCCAGCACGTGCGACATGGTCCGCGCGATGAAGCGCTCCAGCTGCGTGGCCGGCGCTTCGGCCGGCGTCGGCGCATACAAGGCGTCCGCCGCCTGCGAGGCCAGGGCCGGCATCGCCCCAACGCCCACCAGTTCGGCCGTCAGCGCATCGGGAAGATCCGGCGACTGCAGCAGGGCGGCGTGGCTGCCGCTGAGGTCGACCACCTTCAGCCGCGGCGACATCGCCTCCCAGCCCAGGCCCGGGCGCGCATCGCGCTGCTTGCTGGCGCGGAACAGCACCAGCGGCAGGTCCGTCGGCTCCGGGGTATGGCGCAGATACGCCTGGTAGTGCGCGCCTTCCACCAGGGTGTAACGCAAGGCATGGGGAAGCTCGCGCCCCAGCACCCGGTACAGCGCCGCACGGGTGTGGCGCTGGCGGCGGTGCACGCCATCGCGCAACCAGCTCCAGGCCCCGTCCAGCCACGAGGCGCGCGAGTCCATGCGCAGGCGCAGGCGCGACCAGACCCGGCCCACGCCCGGCTGCATGGCCTGCTCCACCCCGCGCATGTCCGCCTGCAGGGTCGCCAGCGAATCCACCAGGCCCACGAACGCCACCTGCTCGCCGTCGCGGTGCAGCTGGCGGCCGATCTCGTAAGCGATCACCCCGCCCATCGACCAGCCCGCCAGGTGATACGGGCCCCTGGGCTGCACGCGGCGGATCTCCTGCGCATACAACCGCGCCATCTCGCGCACGCTGCGCAGCGGGGCGGTCTTGCCATCCAGGCCGAGTGCCTGCAGCCCGTACACCGGCAGGGCGGCCGGCAAGGCGTCGACCAGTCCCTTGTAGCTCAGCACGTTGCCGCCGACGGCGTGTACCAGGAACAGCGGGCTGGCCGCTGGCGAGCCCGGCTGCATGCTCACCAGCGGCGCCCAGGGCCCGGCCACGGCGACCACCGCACCGGGCTGGGAGACCTCGTCCACCGCCCCCGCCGCGCGATAGGCCTGGGCCAGGCCGCGCACGCTCGGCGCATTGAACAACGTGGCCAGCGGCAGGTTCACCCCGGTCTGCCGGGTGATGCGGTGGAACAGCTTCACCGCCAGCAGCGAGTAGCCGCCCAGCTCGAAGAAGTCCTCGTCCAGGCCGACCGCCGGCAGGCCCAGCACCTCGGCCATGATGGTGCCGATGCGCCGCTCCAGTGGCGTGCCCGCCTCGATCTCGGCCGGACGCCGCGGCGCCAGGTCCGTGCGATCGTCCGCTGCGGCCGTCGCCGGATCGGCTTGCAGAATCTGCGCGGTCGGTTCGGGCAGCGCGCCCAGTTGCTCGAGCTGGCCGTTGAGCCGCAGGCGCGCATGCATGCCGGTGGGCACCGCCTGGCCATCGCTGGCATCGCGCGGGACGGCCCAGAGCTGCCCGGCCACACCCACCGGGCATGGCTGCCCGAGCGCATCGCGCACATCGCCGCCCAGTCCGGCGGCGGTCCACTGCGCCAGCCAGGCGCGCTCCTTGTCGCAGCGCAGGTCCACCTCGCCCACCGCCACCGCCGGGTTATCGGCGATGGCCTTGAGCAAGGTCACGAAACGCTGGTTGATCAGCGCCGCATTGGCCTCGGACAGGATGTCGGTGCTGTAGCCCAGGGCGCCGGACAGGCCGTGTTCGTGCTCCAGAAACCACAGCCCGATATCGGTATGCATGCCCTTCTGGAAGGTCAGCAGGTGCTCGTGCTCCAGCGCGCCCCAGCGGGTCTGCCGCGCACGCACGTCCTGGAAGGAGAACAGCGCCTGATAAACCGGCGAGCGCGACAGATCGCGCGGCAGGCGCAAGGCGCGCACCAGCGCCTCGAACGGCACCTCCTGCCAGGCGAAGGCCTCCACCACCGCCTGGCGCACCTGGGCGACGAAGGCGTCGAAGGGCAAGGCCGGATCGACGCGCAGCTTCAGCGGCAGCACGTTGACGAAGAAGCCCATGATGCGCTCCAGCGCCTCCTCGGCGCGGTTGCGCACCGGCAGGCCCACCACCAGCTGCTGCTGGCCGCCCAGGCGGTGCAGCAGCACGAAGTACGCGGCCAGCAAAGTCATGAACAAGGTCGCGCCGGTGGCATTGCCCACACGCCGCAGGGCGTCGGCCGTGCTGCGGTCCACCTGCACCCATTCGGTGGCGCCCTGCCCGCTGGCGTGCTTCGGGCGGATGCGATCCTCCGGCAGGCGCAGCGGCTCCAGGCCGCCGGACAGGTGCCGCGTCCAGTAGGTCAAAGCGGCCTGCGCCTGTGCCGACCCGGCCTGCTGGTGCCACTGGGCGTAGTCGCCGTAGTCCACCTCCAGCGGCGGCAGCGGCGAAGGCTGGCCCTTGCTGAAGGCCTCGTACAAGGCCGCCATCTCGCTGTAGAACACGTCGAAGGACCAGCCATCCCAGATCAGATGGTGGGTCATGAAATACAGCACGTGGTCGTCCTGTCCCAGCCGGAACAGCCGCGCGCGGAACAGCGGCCATTGCCCGTCGAGCACGAAGGGCGTGGCGGTCATCTGCTCCATCTGCGCCTGCAGCGCGGCGTCGCGCTCGCCCTCCGGCAGCTCGGACAGGTCCGTCGGCGGCAGCAGCTGCGAGGGGACGTGGTCGAGCGCGCGCTGGCGGGCGTCCTCGCCGGCCTGCACGATCACCGTGCGCAGGCTGGGCTGGCGCCGCACCATCTCGTCGAAGGCGGCCTGGAAGGCCAGCAGATTCATGGGCCCGCGCAGGCGGTGCGCGGACGGGGTGTTGTAGGCGACCGTGCCCGGCTCGACCTGCTCGTAGATCCACAGCCGCTGCTGCATCGGCGTCAGCGGCGCATGCCGCCGATCCTCACGCGGGGTGATGGGCCTGACCCGGGCCTGCGCCTCGTCCAGGGAAAGCGCGCGCAGCGCGGCCGTCAGCCTGCGCGCGGTCGGCGCTTCGAACACGCAGCGCAGCGGCACGGGCGTGCCCTGCAGGCGCGTCAGCTCGGCGACCAGGCGTGCGGCCAGCAGCGAGTGGCCGCCGACTTCGAAGAAATGCTCGTCCGCCGCCAGCGCCGCGCGGCCCAGTACCCGCGCCATGGTGGCCTGCACCTGGGCCTGCAGGGGGTCATCGCTGTCCGGCGAGGCACTTGCCACCGAGTCGCGCCCGGCCGCCGCCGGACGCGGGGCGGCCAGCTGCGGCGCCGGCAGCGCCTTGCGGTCGATCTTGCCGTTGGGCAGCAGCGGGATGGCGGCCAGCAGCACCAGGTGCTGCGGCACCATGTACTCGGGGAGCACGCCGCGCAGCCGGGCGCGCAGCTCGGCCTCGTCCAGGGCCAGGCCCGCCTCGGGCACCACGTAGGCGACCAGGCGCGGGTCGTCGGCCCGGTCCTCGCGCACCATGCAGACCGCGCGGGCCACGCCGGCACAGGCGGCCAGCTGGCTCTCGATCTCGCCCAGCTCGATGCGATAGCCACGCAACTTGACCTGAAAGTCCAGGCGGCCCAGGTGTTCGAGCTGGCCATCGGCGCGCCAGCGGCCGCGGTCGCCGGTGCGATACAGGCGCGCGCCGCCACCCAGCGTATCGGCGATGAAGCGCTCGGCGGTCAGCTCCGGGCGATGCAGGTAGCCCAGCGTCACGCCCTGCCCGCCGATGCACAGCTCACCAGGCACGCCCAGCGGGCACGGCAGGCCATTGGCGTCCAGCACCCAGACCTGGGTGTTGGCGATGGGGCGACCGATGTGGATGTCCGGCGCGCCGCCATCGGTAGCGGCAACGACGCGCGCGCAGGTCGACCACACCGTGGTCTCGGTCGGGCCGTAGAGGTTCCACAGCGCGCCGCAGCGCGCCAGCAGCGCGGTGGCCAGATCCGAAGGCAGCGGCTCGCCGCCGCAGAGCGCGCGGAAGTCCGGATGGCCGCGCCATTCGACTTCCACCAGCATCCGCCAGGTCGAGGGCGTGGCCTGCATGACCGTGGCGCCGTGCCGGGTCAGTAACGCCGCCAGGGCCATGCCATCCATCGCGGTGGCGCGGTCGGCCAGCACCACGCTGGCACCCACCGACAGCGGCAGCATCAGCTCCAGCACGGCGATGTCGAAGGACAGCGTAGTCACCGCCACCAGCACGTCGTGGGCCTCCAGCCCCGGCTCGCGCGCCATGCTGGCCAGGAAATTGGCCACCGCCCCATGCGGCACGCATACGCCCTTGGGCTGGCCGGTGGAGCCGGAGGTGTAGATCACGTAGGCGACATCGTCCGGCGCGATCGGCGCGGCGGGCACCACCGCACCCGGGTCCATGGCCGCGATGCGCTCGGCCTGTGCTTCCAGCACCAGCAGGCGCGCCGGCGCGTTGGCGAAGCGTTCCAGCAGGGACTGCTGGGTCAACAGCGCGGCAAGCCGGGCGTCCTGGACCATGTAGGCCAGGCGCGAGGATGGAAAGTACGGATCCAGCGGCACGTAGCCGGCGCCGCTCTTGAGGATGCCCAGCAGGGCCGCCAGCATCTGCGGCCCGCGCTCCAGCGCCAGCCCCACCAGATCGCCCTTGCCGATGCCCTCGGCCAGCAGAAAGCGCGCGATGCGATTGGCCTGGGCCTCCAGTTGCGCATAGCTCAGCGCATCCTGGCCGCTGTGCACGGCGATGGCCAGCGGCGTGCGCGCGGCCTGCAGCTCGTAGGCCCCGTGCATGGTGGCGGGCACTTCCAGCGCGGTGGCCTCGGGCTGCAAGGCCTCCAGTTCGGCCTTGTGCGCCGCGCTCATCAGCGGCAGTTTGCCCAGCGCGCACGTCGGCTCGGCCGCCGCGGCCGCCAGCAAGGTGCCGTAGGCCGCCAGCCAGTGGTGCACGGTGGCGGCCTCGAACAGGTCGGTGTTGTATTGGCATTCCAGCCGCAGCCCGCCATCGACCTGCACCGCGTTGACCGACAGCTCGAAGTTCTCGTGCGTGCGCGGATTGGTGGTGAAGCTCCCCTGCAGGCCGGTAAAGCCCAGCTTGGGCAGGTCCAGCGACTGGTCGATGTTGAACATCACGCTGACCAGCGGCAGGCGCGCCGGATCGCGCGGAACCTGCAAGGTCTTGAGCAGGGTGCCGAAGGTGTGGCGGCCGTGCTCCAGCGCATCCAGCAAGGTCGTCTGCGCCGCGTCCAGCGCGTGCGCGAACGGCAGCGCCGGGTCCACGTCGAAGCGCAGCGGCAGCAGGTTGACGCAATGGCCGACCAGGCGCTCGTGTCCATCGAAGGACTGGCCGGCGGCGGGGATGCCGATGACCACATCGCGCTCGCCGCTGATGCGCGAAAGCAACGTCGAAAACCCGGCCAGCAAGGTCGCGAACAGGCTGGCGCCGCGGCGCGCGCCGGCCTTGCGCACGGCGCCCAGCAGGGCCGCGTCCAGCAGCAGGTCCTCGCGCGCGGAGGCGAAGGTGCGGCGCGCAGGCCGTGGGCGATCCAGCGGCAGGTCCAGCACCGGCACCGCGTCGGCGAAGCGCGCGGCCCAGTAGCGAGCATCGGCCTGGGCCTGCGGCCCGTCGGGTTGCGCGGCCAGGGCCAGGGCGTGGTCGGCGTACCCCTCGGCCGGCTCCAGCGGCGCGCCGCTGCGGGTGCTGTGCCAGGCGTAGGCCTGGCCCAGCTCGCGCACCATCACCCACCACGACCAGCCGTCGCAGACGATGTGGTGGGCATGCATCAGCAGCAGGTGCGAGCCGGGCGAGAGCCCCAGCAGCTCGGCGCGGAACAGCTCGCCCTGCTCCAGGACGAACGGCGTCTGCACCCCGGCGCGGCGGCGCTCGTTCACGGCGGCGGCCTGCGCCTGCGGCGACAGCGCCGACAGGTCCAGGCGCTGCAGCACGAAGCTTGAGCGCTCCGGCACCCAGAAGCTCTCGCCATCCGGGCCGATGCCGGCCCGCAGCGCGTCGTGCGCACGGACGACATCGCCCAGCGCGGCCGCCAGCGCGTCCGCGTCCAGCGCGCCGTCGAGCTGCAGGGCGACCGATTCGTTGTAGGCCAGGGTCGCCTCGGCTTCCAGCCGCGTGGCCAGCCACAGCTCGCGCTGCGGCTCGGTGGTGGGCACCACCCGGCTCAGCGCTCCCTGCGCGAACGGGTCGTAGTCCACCCGCCTCGGCGCCATGTCCGGCGACGCCTTCTCCACCTCAGCCGCCCACCTTGAGGTAGCCGCCGGGCTCGGCCTCGTTCGGCACATACCAGCCGGGTCGGCCGTCGGGATCGAGGCCCAGCCTGGCCCCCGGCACCGGCGGGCGCTGCGCATCCATGTCCAGCCCGGGCATCGTCGGCCGGGCCACCACGCGCCGCGGCAGCAGGCCCGCGTCCTGCAGCTCCAGCACCGAAGCCTTCCAGGCATCGGCGATGGCGCGCATGTCCGCCTCGGTATGCGCGCTGGTGAAGAAGCACGGGAAATTGTCGAGGATATGGATGCCGCGGCTGCGCATCATCGCGAACAGCAGGTCCTGCAGCGGATGGTCTTCCTCGAAATACGTGCGCCACAGCGAGGCGAAGTGCCGCACCTGCAGCGGCGCGCCGACATCGCGGGCGAAGGCGTTGAGCTCCTCGGCCATGGTGGTGGTCAGCGCATTGATGCCGGCCTGCAGCTGCGGACCACTGGCGATCATGTGGTCCAGCGAGGCATTGGCCGCGGCCAGGGTCAGCGGATGGCGCACAAAGGTGCCGGCGAAATAGGTCACGCCCACCTCCGGCACCGAGTCGTCGCCGTACTGCCAGCGCCCGCCGTCCAGCGCATCCATGTAGTCGCGCTTGCCGGCGATCACGCCGATCGGGAAGCCGCCACCGACCACCTTGCCGTAGGTCGCCAGGTCCGCCTGGATGCCGAACAGCGCCTGCGCCCCGCCCGGATGCGAGCGGAAGCCAGTGATCACCTCGTCGAAGATCAGCACCGTGCCGCTGGACTGGGTCAGCGTGCGCACCTGCTGCAGGAACTCCACGGGCTGGAAATCCGGCCGGCGGCTCTGCACCGGCTCGACCAGCACCGCGGCCAGCTCGTGCGCATGTTCGCGCAGGGTGCGCAGGGCGTCCTCGGTGCCGTAGTCCAGCACCAGCACCTGCTCGGCGGTATTGCGCAGGATGCCCGGCGCGGCCGGCACCGCCTTGCCCTTGGGCGTGGCGCGCACGATCACTTCGTCGTTGATGCCGTGGTAGGAGCCGGTGAACAGCGCGACCTTGCTGCGTCCGGTCACCGTGCGCGCGATGCGCAGCGCGCCCAGCACCGCCTCCGAGCCGGTATTGCACAGCGCCGCGCGGTCGTGACCGGTGAGCTGGCAGACCTTGCGCGAGACCTCGCCCGCCAGCGGATGCTGCGGGCCGATCTCATAGCCCAGCTCCATTTGCCTGAGCACGGCCTGGGTGACGAACTCGGGCTGCCAACCGAACAGGCTGGCACCGAAGCCGTTGAGCGCATCGACGTACTCGTTGCCATCGATGTCCCACACGCGCGAGCCGCGCGAGCGCTCGATCACGATCTGGTAGACGATCTCCTTGGTCAGCGGACGGAAACCGGTGACCACGCGCGGGTCGGCCATGTGCGGACGATGCTCGCCGGTGTAGCGCTTGGAACCTGGCGTGCGCGCCTGGTAGCGCGCCATGAACGCATCCAGCGCGGCGCGCTGCTGCGTATCCAGCGCGATCCCGCCGGTGCTGTCGATGCGGGCAATGGCACCGAAGGCTTTCTTGACGTCGTAGCGCGCCGGGCCGGCTTCTTCATCGGTCGACGCCGGCGGCACGGGCGTTGCGCTGACCGCTGCCGGCCGCGGGGCCTGCAAAGGCGTCGGCGAGGGTTGCGGGGCAGGCATCGGCGTGCCCGACAGCAAGGCCAGCTGCTGGGACATCAGCTGCATCTGCTGCTGAATCAGCGCGCGCAGATCATCGCCCACCGGCAGCGAGCCGGCCTGCGGCAGCGCTACGGGCGCGGCCTGCACGGGCAGCACCGCCGCGGGCGCCGCCACCGCCGTCGGCGTCGCTTGCGCCACCTCGGCCGGCAGTTGCGCATCCAGCAGCGCGGCCAGCTTGGTGATGCTCGACTGCTCGGCCATCAGCTGACGGAAACCGATCCGCACGGCGAAGGTCTTCTGCAGCTGCAGGGCCACCTGGGTCAGCGTCAGGCTATCCAGCCCCAGCTCCATGAAATGGGTGTCGCCCTCCTCCACGCCGATCTCGAAACCGGCCACGTCCTCGAACAGCTCGCGCAACTGGGCAGACAGCGCGGGAATGCGCGAGGCGGGGGACACGGCGGCGGGGGCAGAGGACATGAACGACTCCTGGGGGGGCGCGGCGGGCACCGGGGCTTCCATGGGCCCGGCGGCAGGGGCTGCCTGGACGGCAGCGGGTGCTTCCACCCAATAACGTCGACGCTGGAAAGAATAGGTCGGCAGGCGCAGGCGAAGGCGCCGGGCGCGTCGGTCCAGGCGCGCCGGGTGCAGCGCGACCCCGGCGCACCACAGTTGGCCGAAGGCGCCGAGCACGGCGGTGCGTTCGTGGTCGGCCGCATCGCTCAGGGAGGCGATCGCGCTGGCGCCGCTGGCGCGCACCGCCGGGTGCTGGCGCGCCAGCGCGCACAGCGTGCCGCGCGGGCCGATCTCCAGCAGCAGCGCCTGCGGGGACTCGGCCAGGGTGGACAGGGCCGAGGCGAAGCGGACAGGCTCGCGCAGGTGCCGTGCCCAGTAATCGGCGGACACCGCGGTCTGGGCATCCAGCCACTGGCCGGTGGCGCTGGAGACGATGGGCAACGTGGGCGCCTGGCGGGCGACGGCCTCCAGGGCGACGCGGAACGGCGCCACGACCGGGTCCATCATCGCCGAATGGAACGCGTGCGAGGTCCGCAGCGGACGGCACGCCACGCCCTGCTCGGTCAGCTGCGCCTGCAGGGCATCCACCTGCGGCTGCGGCCCGGCCACCACGCAGGCTCCCGGCGCGTTCTCCGCAGCCAGGCACAGGTCTTGGCTGAGCAAAGGCAACAGCCGCTCGGCGTCCATGCGCACCGACAACATGCTGCCGGCTGGCTGCGCCTGCATCAGGCGCCCCCGCAAGGCCACCAGTCGCATCGCGTCTTCCAGGGCGAACACCCCGGCCAGGGTGGCCGCGACGAACTCGCCCACACTGTGTCCCACCATTGCCGTGGGCTGCAGGCCCTGCGCCATCCACCAGCGCGCCAGCGCGTACTCCAGCGCGAAGATCGCCGGCTGCATCACCGCCGTGGGAACCAGCGCCTGGGCGTCCTCGCCGAAGGCCAGCGTGCGCAGATCGGCCCCCAGTTCGGCTTCCGCCGCCCGGGCGCAGGCATCGAAGGCCTCGCGGAACGCCGGCTCGGCCGCATACAGCGCCCGGCCCATGCCGGCGTACTGCGCCCCCTGGCCCGGGAACATGAACACCAGCGGCCGGCGCGCCGCATCGTCGGCAGTGCCGGCGGCCTTGCTGACGCGCAGGGCCTGGACCGCGCCCGCCGCGTCCTGCGCCGCCACCGCCAGCCGATACGGAAAGGCACGACGGCCATCGGCCAGCGTCCACGCCACGTCGGCCAGGTTGAGACCCGGCTGGCGCTCCAGGGCATCGGCCAGCGCCGCAGCCATCTGCTCCAGGGCCGCCGGCGCGCGCGCGGACAGCACCAGCAGCTGCGGCCCATCGGCCGGGTCCGAAGCGACCTGCTCGGGGGCCTGTTCGATCACCACGTGCGCGTTGGTGCCGCCGACGCCGAAGGAGCTGACACCGGCCCGGCGCGGCGCGCCATCGGCCTGCGGCCAGGCCTCGGTGCCGGCGCTGACGGTGAACGGCGTGCGCGCAAAATCGATGGCCGCACTCGGCGCGCGGTAATGCGCCGTACCCGGGAGGCGGCCTTCGGCCACCGACAGGGTGGCCTTGATCAACCCGGCCGCGCCCGCGGCCATCAGGGTATGGCCGATGTTGCTCTTGACCGAGCCGACCCGGCAGAAGCCCAGATCGGAGGTGCTGGCGGCAAAGGCGCGGGCCAGGCCCTCGATCTCGATGGGATCGCCCATCGGCGTGGCCGTGCCATGCGCTTCGACATAGCCGATCTCGCGCGCCTGCACCTGGGCATCGGCGTGCGCCATGGCGATCACCGCCGCCTGGCCCTCGCTGCTGGGCGCGGTAAAGCTGGCCTTGCCGGCGCCATCGTTGTTCAAGCCGGTGCCACGGATCACCGCCTGGATCGGGTCGCCATCGGCCAGCGCATCGGCCAGCCGCTTGAGCACCAGCACCGCGGCGCCATCGCTGAACACCGTGCCGCCGGCCGAGGCATCGAAGCTGCGCGTATGGCCATCGGGCGAGAGCATCGCGTCGGGCTGGTAGAGGTGGCCGCTGTTGACCGGACAGGTGATGGCCACGCCACCGGCCAAGGCCATGTCGCAGCGCCCTGCGCGCAGGCTGTCCACCGCCTGGCACACGGCCACCAGCGAGGTCGAGCACGCGGTCTGCACCGTGATCGCCGGGCCGGTGAGGTCCAGGCGATGGGCCACGCGCACGGCCAGGTAATCCTTTTCGTTGCCCAGCATCACCTGGAAGGCGCCCGCGCGCTCGACCTTGTCCGGGTGCGCCAGCACGTTGTGCTGGTAGTAGCTGGCGTTGTACATGCCGGCGAACACGCCTACCGGCCCCAGCTCGGGCCCTGGCGCATGGCCGGCGCGCTCGATCGCCTCCCAGCACAGTTCCAGGAAGATCCGCTGCTGCGGGTCCATCAGTTCCGCTTCGCGCGGCGAGATGCCGAAGAAGCCGGCATCGAACAGGTCATGGCCCTCCAGCACGCCCCGCGCCGGAACGTAGGCCGGGTCATCGCGCAGTGCCGGGGCGATGCTGGGATCGAGCTGGCCAGGCGTGAAGCGCGTAATCGAATCCACGCCCTCGCACAGGTTCCGCCAGAACGTCTCCACGTCCTGCGCGCCCGGCACGCGCGCGGCCATGCCCACGATGGCGATCGGCTCGCGCAGGTTGCGCGCCTGCGTCCTGGGCAGGCGGCGGCCGGGGATGGCCGTGGCCGACCCGTCCAGCTCGACAGCCAAGCCTGCCGGCGTGGGCGAACGGAAGATTGCCGTGGGCGGCAGCGGCCCCAGCCCGGCGGCCTGGATCCGCTGCAGCAGGCGCATGGCCAGCAGCGAACTGCCGCCCAGCTCGAAGAAGCCATCGTCGCGGCCCAGCCCGTCCAGGCCGAGGACCTCGCCGAACAGCGCGCACAGCGTGGCTTCCCGCGCATCGCGCGGCGCCGCGTACGGCCCGGCCCAGTCGGGACGGTCACGCGCCGGCGCCGGCAGCGCACTGCGCTCCAGCTTGCCGTTGGGCGATGTCGGCAGCGCCTGCAGGCGCACGAACGCCGACGGCAGCATGTAGTCCGGCAGCTGCTGGGCCAGCGCGCCGCGCAGTGCATCGACCACGCCCTGGGCGCCATCGGCCACCACGTAGGCCACCAGGCGTCGCAGCCCCGGTACGTCCTCGCGCGCGACCACTGCGGCCTGGCGCACGCCCGGCAGGCCCAGCAGGCAGGCTTCCACCTCGCCCGGCTCGACCCGGTGTCCACGGATCTTGACCTGGAAGTCGGCACGGCCCAGGCACTCCAGCGTGCCATCGGCCTGCCAGCGCCCCAGGTCGCCGCTGCGATACATGCGCGCACCGGGAGCGTTGGAGAACGGATCGGGCACGAAGCGCTCGCCGGTCAGGTCATCGCGGCCCAGATAACCATCGGCCAGCACCGGACCGGCCAGGAACAGCTCGCCGGCCACGCCGTTGGGCACGTGCCGGCCCTGCCGATCCAGCACGTAGACGCGGGCGCGCTGGATCGGCGTGCCGATCGCCGGCAGCATCGGCCACAGCGCCGCATCCGGCGCCAGCGTCAGCGCGGTGATGACGTGGGTCTCGGTGGGCCCGTAGTGGTTGTGCAGTCGCGCGCCGGTGGCCTGGAACAAGCGCCGGATGCGCGGCTCGATCCGAAGCGCCTCGCCCGCGGTGATCACCTGCTTCAGGGCCAGCGCGGGGAGCGTGTCCACTGCCGCGGCCTCGTAACCTTCGGCCAGCATCTGCAACGCGAAGTACGGCAGGAAGATGCGCTCGATGCGATGGTCAGCCAGGAACGCCAGCAACCGCGCACCGCTCAGCCGCGCGTCCTCATCCGGCAGATGCAGCTCACCGCCGCCGCACAGCGTGGTGAAGATCTCCTGGAAGGCCACGTCGAACCCCAGGGCCGCGAACTGCAGGGTCCGCTGCGACACGTCCAGCCCCGGCTGCCGTTGCTGCCAGTGGATCAGGTTGATCAGCGGGCCATGCGGCATGGCCACGCCCTTCGGGCGCCCGGTGGAGCCGGAGGTGTAGAGCACGTAGGCCAGCGAGGCCGGCGACGGCTGCGGCAACGCGACTTCGGCCGCCTCCGCCTGCATCAGGCGGTCCAGTGTGAGCACCGTGCTCTGCACGCCCGCACGCTCAAGCAGCGGTGCGATGTCCTGGAGGCGATCGGCCAGCACCACGCGCGGCGCGCTGTCGATCAGCGCGGTCATCCGCCGCTCCTGCGGATAGTCCGGATCCTGCGGCACATAGGCCGCGCCAGCCTTCAGCACCGCCAGCACGGCCACCACCATCTCGATGCTGCGGCCGGCATGGATGACCACGCGATCGCCGGGCTGCACGCCCTGCGCCACCAGCATCGACGCGGCGGCCTGCGCATGGCGCTGAAGGCCGGCGTAGTGCAGCTGGCGCGCGCCATGCACCAGCGCCACGGCCTGCGGCGTCCGCCGCGCCTGGGCCTCGAACAGCGCCGGAACGCTGTCCGCTTCCAGCGCCGGCACCGGGCCCGCACGGTGCATGGCTTCGATCAACGCACGCTGCTCGTCCTCGTCCAGCAGACCGACCTCGTCCCAGGGCTGCCCAGGCTGCGCGAGCGAGGACGCCAGCTGGAGTTCCCACCACCGCAGCAGACGCTCGGCTGTGGCGGCTTCGTAGTACGCCGCGTCGTACCACAGCGTCGCACCGATGCCGCCTGCGCCGGCGTCCTGCACGCACAACGCAAGCTCACAGCCGGGTAATACGTCCTCTCGCCTTGTCCACGTGAACCCGGCGCCCGCCGGCGCCAACGCGCTGCCATCGTCGAACAGCGCAAGCTCGGCGCCCAGCGCCTGGTGCGACACGCCCTCGGGCAGTGCCTGCCGCAGCTGCGCGCCCTGCGACATGCCCCACAGGGCGACCGACATCGAGGCCTGATGGCCCAAGCGTCCGAGCAGGGCCGCCCAGGCTGTCGCCCCGGACATGGCCAGATCCATGCCCGGGCTCGCCGGCATCGCAGACACCTGCCGGCTGACGCTTCTACGCTCGCCGCGATCCCCCTCCGGACCGGCAACCGCTGCGCGGTCTCTTGGTAGGTGACGGAACGATGGGCCCATGCCCAATCGCCCCGCATCTCCTGTCATCATCTCGGACGCTCCGAATGTCCTATGTTGCGTCTTGCCCCCGTCCAAGGGAACGCACGACACATCACCAGACGGACACGCATCGCAAAATAGCAGGTGCGCCGTGAACGGGCCCAAGTCTGATGGGGAATGTTTTGAAGCTGGATTTCTCGCAGTTGTACGCACAACTCGATATCGAGCCAGGCTGCAGCCTGGACGAGTTCCGCCGCGCCTACCGGCGCCGGATCGGCACGCTGCATCCTGATCGCAGCACGTTGCCGGAAGAAGCCGATCTGGCTTCGGAGCTGAACATGCTCTACGAGCATGCCATCGACTTCCACAAGCGCTTCGGCCGCCTGCCGGGGGCGGCGCCTTCGCCCGCGCCCGCTGTGGCCGATGGCCCGGCCTTGCCGTTGCAGCGCGTGGCGCCCATGGAGTCCGTGCGCGCCGCGCCGGTGCCCGCGCTGCCCGAGCCGCAGCCGCCCTCGCGCTACCGCCGGACGCTGTGGCTGCTGATCGTCCTGGCCATCATCGGCAGCATCCTGTGGGACAGCTTCGCCTGGCGCCTGGGCTTGTGAAGCACCCTAGCGCGTTTGCGCAGCCGCGGCGCTCAACGCGCGCCACGGCCGAACATCACCACTTCCACCGTCTGCAGCAGGATCATCAGGTCGAACACCAGACCGTGGTTCTTGACGTAGAACAGGTCGAACTTCAGCTTCTCCTCGGCGTCCTTGACCGAGGCGCCGTACGGGTAGCGTAGCTGCGCCCACCCGGTCAGGCCGGGCTTCACGCAGTGGCGCACACCGTAGTAGCGGATCTCGTGGTTGAGCATGTCCACGAACTGCGGACGCTCCGGGCGCGGCCCGACGAAGCTCATGTGACCGCGCAGCACCGCGAACAGCTGCGGCAGCTCGTCCAGGCGGGTCAGGCGGATGAACTTGCCGACCCGGGTCACCCGGTCGTCGCCGCGGCTGGCCCAGCGCGCCTTGCCATCGCCTTCGGCATCCACCCGCATGCTGCGGAACTTGGTGAGCTTGAAATGGCGGCCGCCCTCGCCCACGCGCTCCTGGCTGTAGAGCACCGGGCCACCGGACTCGAGCCAGACCGCCGCGGCGACCAGCAACATGAAGGGCCAGGCGACCAGCAGCAGCAGGAACGCGGCGGCCAGGTCGAAACAGCGCTTGCTCAGGCGACGCGGCGTGGAGTAGTCGAAGCCGCCGGAAAAGACCAGCCACGACGGGTCGGCGACGTTGAGCTGCACCATCCCCGCCTCGCGCTCGAAGAAGGTGGACAGGTCGATGATGGAGATCCCGCGCTGCACGCACTCCAGCATCTGCTCCATCGGCAGGCCGCCGCGGCGCTCGTCCGGCGCGATCAGGATCTCGTCGATCTGCAGCCGGGTGGCCAGCTCGCCCAACGGCAGCTTGCCCTCCACCAGCAGCGAGCGGTCGACTTCCACCACCTGCCCCTCCACCGGCACGAAGCCGACGATGACGAAGGTGGCGCGGTCGCTGCGCCGACGCAGGCGGGTATTGAGCAGGTTGGCGTTGGTTCCGGCGCCCACCACCAGAATGCGCTGGCGCAAGGACTCGACCCGGATCACGTGCAGGACCAGCAGGCGCAGCAGGGTGATGCCGATGAAGGCCAGCACCAGCGCCATCACCATCACGCCGCGTCCGATATAGACCACCGGGATCAGGTAATAGGCCACGGCCAGCGCCACACCGCCGAAGCCGAAGGACAGCGTCAGCCGCAGCAGCAGGTCGTTGATGCTGTGGCGCACATGCGACTGGTACAGCCCCAGCGCCGCCATCGCACCGGTCACGGCCAGCGACAGCATCAGCGCACGCAGGGGCGCCAGTTCGAAGAAGGCGCGATGCGTCTGCTCATCGTCGTGGAAACGGACCCAGGCCGCGACGATCACCGACGTGGTCAGCACAAGCATTTCCGCCAGCCACAGCACGCGCATGGCGCGCGTCTTGCGGCTGTATTGCATCATGTTCATTCAGCCTTCCCACCAGTCTGGATGCTGCCAAAGGACCTCGGCAGCCCGCGCATGGAGCGCGATGTGCAGGTCAGAACGCGGACCTGCCAGCGGACCGGCCACGCGCTGCGCGCAACCGGCTCAGGGGCGAAGCCAGTGGGCGGCCGGCGCCATCCCCGGCGCATGCGCCAGCGCCAGGCAGACAGGCGCTTCCAGGGCCAGTTCGGAGACCTGGACCCAATCGCCCAGGCCCGGCAGGCGGAAGGGCGTATCGCTTGGCGCCACGAAGGTTTTCGGCTCCAGCGACAAGCCCAGCCCTGCCCGCTTCAGCGCTGCTTCCTTGCGCGTCCACAGACGCAAGAGGCCCATGTGATCGGCCTGGCCGTGCACGACCAGGCTGTCGCGCTCGTGCGGGTGGCACACGTAGTCCTCCAGGCCTTCCATGCCGGCGGCGCGCTCGCGGCTTTCCAGGTCCACCCCGACCCGGCCCTGCGTGGCCCAGGCGAAGGCGAAGGCGAACCACGGGCCTGCATGACTCAGGCTGATGTCGCCCAGCCCGCTGGCCAACAGCGGGCGACCATCCGCATCGCGCGCCACCTCCACCTGCGCGGACGGCAACCCGATCGTGCGGGACAGCCACAGCCGCAGCAGCGCGTAACCCATGCAGCGCCACTGCTGCTCGTCGGCGCGGCGCAGGCGCGCCAGCTGCCGCCGATCGCGCTCGGAAAGGTAATGCGATGCCTGCCGTTGCCAGCATGACCACTGCCTGACGTCCACGACCACCACCGCCGCCTGCGTCGGCACGATGGTCGAGGCGCCCTCGCGCGCGATGGCGACCCGCAGGGCATCGTCGAGCGCACAGCTTGTCGCATTCAAAGGCATGCGCGAGGTGGCGCTCATTGCGGTAACAGGGGAAGAATCCATCGCATCCTCAACGCGTTCGGGAAGCCAGGCAGGCCAGCTTCGAGCCGAAGATGAAAAAATTGATGCCCAAGTGTTGACGAAAGCCTTCCGACCCCCAATAATCTCGCTCCTCGCAAGGGCGCCCGTAGCTCAGCTGGATAGAGTACCTGGCTACGAACCAGGCGGTCGGGAGTTCGAATCTCTCCGGGCGCACCACTGCGATGACACGAAAGAGCCAGCATTGCATGCTGGCTTTTTTGTTGCCTGTCGTTTGGGAGCCGCATGCTGTTTCTCGATGCGCGCGTGGCGCCGAAGGAGACCGCCAGCGTTAGGTAGATGGCCGGAAAGCCACAGATGCACGCCGCACGCTGCATTTCATCCATCCGGCCGACTGCAGATGATCGAGTCAGTTGAACCCTGCGCCAGGCATGGAACTGGCGGAACGGCTCTATCGCCACAGTCCCGCCAGACGCGCTCGTCGATATCGCCACGCAGGACGATGCGATCAAGCCATGACCGTCACTCAGAACATCCGACGCAGGCGCCCTGACTTTGGCCTCCACGTGCACAGCCACGGCAGCGCTGATGGCTCATGACGTGGTCCACGCGCCGCAAGGACGAGTGTCTTCTCGCCTCGGCGACGAATGATGGAAGCGCGCTCCATGAAGGAAGCGCTCTTCGACAAAGCGTGGCCTTTGGACCTCTCAAGCCCGCATCTGCGCTCCTGGTGGATCGGAGTTCGCCCACCAGCCCGGCCCCGACCAGGCGCGACTCCTCGGCCAGGTTAGCCATCCATGCCTCACGCGCCGCCGCAGCCATCCTGGTCCGCTTTCAGCTGCACCCGGCCGGAGCCAGGCGAGCCGATGGATTGCGACTTCTTTCCACTGGACTGGCAGCCATGACGCGAGCCAATGGCACGACAGGTACCCATCGATCGTGCGACAGATGACGCCCACTCGCGACCAGGCCGCGCGTTTCCCACTACGCGCGGGACAGGATCATCACAGGCGTGACTCATGCCAGTGCATGACACCGGCGAAAGCGGCAAACACCCTCAACGCCGCGCTCGGCCAGGGCAGCTCAGTCCCCGATGGACCGCAATAGCGCCAACCCGCTCCCTACTGCGGTGATGCGCATCAAGACAACGACAGGTAGCCGCCAACAACGACAGAAGCCGCATGCTTGCATTCAAACAGCGAGGCGGTCGCAGGAAAGATGGCCACGGTCCGAGCGAAATGCGATCCATCGAAGAGCGAGAGACGCACCGCCGCGCATCGACCGAAACGATGACAAAGAAAAGCCCGCCGGTTTCGCGGCGGGCTTTTCACGTCTGGCGGAGTGAGAGGGATTCGAACCCTCGATAGAGCTTTTGACCCTATACTCCCTTAGCAGGGGAGCCCCTTCGGCCACTCGGGCATCACTCCAAATCTGTTCACACCGTGGTGCGGCAGCCCTCAAGGATAACGGCTGACGAACGCGGCGGCAAACAAAATCTCAGTTGGAGTTGCCTTCGTAGGACTGCGGCTCTTCCCCGCGCTGGATGCGCTGGTAGATTTCTTCGCGATGCACGGCAACGTCCTTCGGTGCGGTGATACCGATACGCACCTGGTTGCCCTTCACGCCGAGGACGGTGACTGAGACCGAATCGCCGATCATCAGGGTTTCGCCGACTCGGCGGGTCAAAATCAACATTTTCAATCTCCGTAATCCGACAAGCGTAGCCTGTCGGAGGCGCACCTGACACCGGGGGGTGCAAACACGCTTCTCAAAAATTTAGGAACGTGAAACATGGTAGCGGGCGGCGCGTTCCGCCCGCAAGAGACCAATGCAAACAATCAGCCGCCCAGGCGTGCCTGGACCCAGGCTTGAACCCCTTCCAGCGCCAGTACAAGGGCGGGCCCGTCCTCGCCACCACCCTGGGCGAGATCCGGGCGACCGCCGCCCTTGCCACCGATCTGACTGGCGACATGGGCCAACAGTTCCCCGGCCTTGACCCGTCCGGTTGGGCTGCCGTTCACGCCGGCGACCAGGGCTGCCTTGCCGCCGTCGGTGCCCGCCAGAACGATCACCGAGTCCCCGAGCTGCTGCTTCAGCCGGTCGATGGCCTCGCGCAGCGCCTTGGCATCGAAGCCCTCCAGCCGCGCGGCCAGCACCTTGATGCCTGCCACGTCGTTGGCGGCGCTGGCCAGTGAGGAAGTCGCGCCGCTGGCGGCCTTGGCCTTGAAGCTCTCCAGCTCGCGCTCGAGTTTCTTCTGTCGCTCGATCACCTGGCGGATCTTGTCCACCACCTCCTGCGCGCTGCCACCCAGCAGGCGCGATGCCTCGCCCAGGGCCTGTTCCTCATGCGCAATGTGGTCGAGCGCACCCTGCCCGGTCACCGCCTCGATACGACGCACGCCGGCCGAGACGCCGCTTTCGCTGGTGATCTTGAACACCCCGATATCGCCGGTGCGCTGGACATGCGTGCCGCCGCAGAGCTCGGTGGAGTAGCCACCCATTTTCAGCACCCGCACACGCTCGCCGTACTTCTCGCCGAACAGGGCCATCGCGCCGAAATCCAGCGCCTCCTGCATGCCCATGCTGTGCACCTCGGCGGCATGGTTGGCGCGGATCTCGGCATTGACCCGGCGCTCGATCTCGGCCAATTCCTCGGCCGTGACCGGCTGGAAGTGCGAGAAGTCGAAGCGCAGGCGATCGGGCGCCACCAGCGAACCCTTCTGCTGCACGTGGGTGCCCAGCAACTCGCGCAAGGCCGCGTGCAGCAGGTGGGTCGCCGAGTGGTTGAGAATGGTCGCACCCCGGCGTGCGGTGTCGATGCCACCCTCCAGCTGCATGCCGCGCCGCAGGGCGCCGCTGACCAGACGCCCGCTGTGGCCATGGAACTGGCCGGCCAGCTTCAGGGTGTCATCCACCTCGAAGCGCACCTGACCTGCGGACAGCACGCCGGTATCGCCGACCTGCCCGCCCGATTCGCCGTAGAACGGGGTCTTGTCGAGCAGGACGATGGCCTCCTCGCCCGCCTCGATGGCCTCCACCGGACGGCCATCCTTGAGCAGGGCCACCACGGTCAGGCCGGCGGCCTCGTGCTGCTCGTAACCGAGGAACTCGGTGGGCTTGAGCTGGGCGACCAGATCGGCCGGCAGCGCGGTGCCGCCGGCGAACTTGCCGGCCGCACGCGCGGTCTTGCGCTGGGCTTCCATGGCGGCCTCGAAGCCGGCCATATCCACCTCGAAACCGCGCTCGCGCGCGATGTCGGCGGTCAGGTCCACGGGAAAACCATAGGTGTCGTACAGCCGGAACGCGTCGACGCCGGCAATCTGGCCGCTGGAGCGGGCCACGATCTCCTCGAAGATGCGCATGCCGCTGTCCAGCGTTTCGGCAAAGCGCTCTTCCTCGGCCTTGAGCGCGCGCTCGACCAGATCGCGTGCGGCCGGCAGCTCCGGATAGGCCCCGCCCATCAGCTCGACCAGCAGCGGCACCAGCTTGTGGAAGAACGGTTCGCGCACGCCGAGCATCCAGCCATGGCGCAGGGCGCGGCGGATGATCCGGCGCAACACGTAGCCCCGGCCTTCATTGGAGGGCAGCACGCCGTCGACGATCAGGAAGGAACAGGCGCGGATGTGATCGGCGATCACGCGCAGCGACTTGTTCTCAAGGTCCGCGGTGTCGGTCAGGCGCGCGACGTCCTTGATCAGGGCGGCGAACAGATCGATCTCGTAATTGCTGTGCACGTGCTGTAGCACGGCCACCAGCCGCTCCAGGCCCATGCCGGTATCCACGCAGGGCGCCGGCAGCGGGATCAGCGTGCCGTCGGGCTGGCGGTCGAACTGCATGAACACCAGGTTCCAGATCTCGATGAAACGGTCGCCGTCCTCGTCCGGCGAGCCCGGCGGGCCACCGGCGATGTGGGCGCCATGGTCGTAGAAGATCTCGGTGCAGGGACCGCAGGGACCGGTGTCGGCCATCTGCCAGAAATTGTCCGAGGCGAACGGCGCGCCCTTGTTGTCGCCGATGCGCACGATGCGCTCGGCCGGCACGCCGATCATGTCGTGCCAGAGCGCGTAGGCCTCGTCGTCGGTGTGATACACCGTGACCAGCAGGCGCTCGGGCGGCAGCTTCCAGACCTGGGTCAGCAGTTCCCAGGCCCAGGCGATGGCGTCCTTCTTGAAATAGTCGCCGAAGGACCAGTTGCCCAGCATTTCGAAGAAGGTGTGGTGGCGGGCGGTATAGCCCACCGCATCCAGATCGTTGTGCTTGCCACCGGCGCGCAGGCAGCGCTGGACGTCGGCCGCGCGTACGTAGCTGCGCTTCTCCGCGCCCAGGAACACGTCCTTGAACTGGACCATGCCCGAGTTGGTGAACAACAGGGTGGGATCGTTGCCCGGCACCAGCGGTGCGGAAGGCACGATGGTGTGGCCCTTGTCACGGAAGAAATCGAGGAAGTCCTGGCGGACCTGCTGGCTACTGGGGAGCTTGGCTGCGTTGTTCATCTGGACCGATGTGGGTTCGGGCACGTCGTGGGTGCCGCGATACCGTGCAGATGCGGACGCGCGCGCTTTCAGACAACCCTGGGCCGCCAAGGGTAGCAAACACGGCCACCCTAGACCCAGGGGCCAGGTGGCCGGGGAAGATGCGACGCATCCCATCCTGCTCGACCGCCGGGCTCAGACCTCGTCCGGGTCGAACTCGGTCGCCGCGCGGATGCAGTCCCGGTCGAACCCCCGCCGTGCCAGCAGTTCGGCCGCCTTGCGGTGACTGGCAGGATCCTGCGGCCCCTGCTCGCCGAAGCGGCGCCGGACCAGGTCGCGGGCGATCTGCCTCCAGTCGTCCGGGAAAGCCTCGAAATGCTGGGCGATCAATTCCGCGTCGATCCCCTGCAGCTTGAGCTCGGCCCGGATATGCAGCGGCCCGTAGCCCTGCCCCGCGCGACTGTGCAGCAGCATGTCCACGTAGCGGGCATCGTCCTGCCACCCATGCTCACGCATGTACTCCACCGCCTGGCCAGCGTCCTCGCGGGACACACCCTTGGCCACCAGCTTGCGGGTCAGCTCCTTGCGCGAGTGCTCGCGACGCACCAGCAGGCCCAAGGCACGCTGCTTGGGCGTGGCCTCGGGCCGCCTACGCTTGGCCGGAGCCGGGTCGTCGAACAACCCGCCCCCGACGACCTGCTCGTTGTCGTCGAACTCGGACATCCATCCTTCCAGCAAAAGACACCCATCGGCCGGCAACCACTGACAGCGGCCGGCCGACGGGCCTCAACCAGAATCAATCGTCGTCGCCTTCGCCCTCGGCCGGGGTGACCTCGGTGGGCTGGAACTTCTCGCGCAGCTCTGATTCCAGCTTGGCGGCCACGGCCGGGTTCTCGCGCAGGTAGGTGCGGGAGTTGTCCTTGCCCTGGCCGATGCGCTCGGAACCATAGCTGTACCAGGCGCCGGCCTTGTCCACCAGCTTGGCGTCCACGCCCATGTCGATCAGCTCGCCCTCGCGGCTGATGCCCTCGCCGTAGAGGATCTCGGTGACCACCTGCTTGAACGGAGGCGCCAGCTTGTTCTTGACCACTTTGATCTTGGTCTGATTGCCGATGATCTCGTCGCCCTTCTTGATCGCACCGATGCGGCGGATGTCCAGGCGCACCGAGGCATAGAACTTCAGCGCGTTGCCGCCGGTGGTGGTTTCTGGGCTCTGGCCCGGCATCATCACGCCGATCTTCATGCGCAGCTGGTTGATGAAGATCACCAGGGTGTTGGAGCGCTTGATGTTGCCGGTCAGCTTGCGCAGGGCCTGGCTCATCAGGCGTGCCTGCAGGCCCGGGAGCTGGTCGCCCATCTCGCCTTCGATTTCGGCCTTGGGCGTCAGCGCCGCCACCGAGTCGATGACCACGATGTCGATGGAGCCCGAGCGCACCAGCATGTCGGCGATTTCCAGCGCCTGCTCACCGGTGTCCGGCTGGGACAGCAGCAGGTCGTCCACGTTCACGCCCAGCTTGGCGGCGTAGACCGGATCCAGGGCGTGCTCGGCGTCGATGAAGGCCGCGGTGCCGCCCTGCTTCTGGCATTCGGCGATGGCCTGCAGGGTCAGGGTAGTCTTGCCCGAGGACTCCGGCCCGTAGATCTCGACCACGCGGCCCTTGGGCAGGCCGCCGATGCCCAGGGCGATGTCCAGCATCAGCGAGCCGGTCGGGATCACCTCGGTGGCCTCGATCACGCGATCGCCCATGCGCATCACCGAGCCCTTGCCGAACTGGCGCTCGATCTGGGTCAGGGCCGCCGACAGCGCGCGCTTCTTGTTCTCGTCCATTGCAGGTGTCCTCAAGGTGATGTGATGTCGTTGGAAGAAAGCTTAGGGGGCGCAGATCGCACAGGCTGAGACGTCGCGCTCCGGGATCAGGATATTTTCGTCATCGCGGCGCCTGGATCGGCGCAGGCGCCACCGGCCGGTCGGAAAACGCCCTGCCCCGGACCGGAAAGCTCATCGGCTGGGCCGCACCAGCCCGCAGTAGAGGCCTTCGATGGCAAAGTCCTGGTCCGGCTTGACGTCGATGGGGAGGTAGTCGGGATTGCGCGGCAGCAGGCGGATGCGGTCCTTGCCGATCTTCAGCAGCTTGACGGTGATCTCATCGTCTACCCGCGCCACCACGATCTGGCCACTGCGGGCGTCGGAGGTGCGGTGCACGCCGATCAGGTCGCCATCGAAGATGCCCTCGTCCTGCATCGAATCGCCCTTGACCTTGAGCAGGTAATCCGGCGACGGCGAAAAAAACACCCGGTCCAGCACCACGTAATCGTGGTGTCCGGCATCGGCCCCGATGGGCGCACCAGCCGCGACCCGTCCCAGCACCGGCAGGCGCAGGGCATCGTCGTTGGCGGACGCAACGCCAGGTTTCGACTGGGCCTGCGGAGAACCGACCGGATGCAGCAGGCGGATGCCGCGGGCGCGCCCGGGGATGCGTTCGATCGCTCCGGCCGCTTCCAGCGCTTCCAGGTGGTATTGCGCGGCGCGCACGCCCTTGAACCCGAGCGCGCGGGCGATTTCCGTCTGCGAGGGCGGCATGCCGTCGGCTTCGAGCCGTTCGGCGATCATGGCCAGGATGGTCTGCTGGGTCGGGGTCAGGTCCATGGTTAGTAGTATTACTACTAACGCGGCGGCGTGCAATCCCCGCGAAGGTCGCGCGGTAGAGCGGCCGGTGGGCGGCGCACCCTAGCGCGGGAGCAGCCCCTTGAGCGCGGCGTCCACGGTCTGCCGGCGGATGGCATCGCGATCGCCGTCGAACTGGAAGACCTCGGCCCGGGCGTAGCCGCCGCGCTGCTTCCAGCCGATCCACACCGTGCCCACCGGCTTGTCGGGACTGCCGCCGCCCGGGCCGGCGATGCCAGTGACCGCCACGGCCACGCTGGCGCCGGAATTGACCAGGGCGCCGGACACCATCTCGATCACGGTCTCGCGGCTGACCGCCCCGAAGGTCTCCAGCGTCTGCGGGCGCACGCCCAGCAGCGCCTGCTTGGCCTCGTAGCTGTAGGCGGCCATGCCGCAATCGAACCAGGCCGAGGAACCGGCGATATCGGTCATGGCCTTGGCGATCCAGCCACCGGTGCAGCTCTCGGCGGTGACCAGCCGCTCGCGGTGGGCGTGCAGGTGCCGGCCCACCGTGGCGGCCAGCTGGGTCAAATCGGCATCGGAAAGCGGCACGGAAGATCCTGGATCGAAGGGCACCCGGTCAGTATCCCAGATCGACCGACCCGGACGCGGAGGCGAAGCCCCGGATCAGTCCGCACTGCTGCCGCAGCCTGGCCGGCACCGCGCCCGGACCTGGTTCGGCCGTCGAATCGTCAAAGCATCTCCAGCGCGCGCTTGCCGCCAGGCGGCGGGAAGGCACGATCCAGCTCGGCCAGATCATCTCCGGTCAGTGTGAGCGACAGCGCAGCTGCGTTTTCCTCGACATGCCTGCGGCTGCCCGCCTTGGGGATGGCGATGACGCCCTCGCGGCGGAGCACCCAGGCCAGCGCCACCTGGAGATCGCTGGCGCCGTGGCGCTGGGCGATGCTGGCCAGGGTCTTGTGGCCCTTCAGCCGCCCCTGCTCCACCGGGCTGTAGGCCATCGCCGCGATGTCGCGCTGCTCCAGCCACGGCAGCAGGTCGTGCTCGGGCCCGCGCCGGGTCAGGTTGTAGAGGATCTGGTCGGTCGCGCAGTGCGTACCGCCTGCGTCGAGCAGTTCCTCCATGTCCTCCACGTCCAGATTGCTCACGCCCCAGTGACGGATCTTGCCGGCCTGGCGCAGGGCCTGCATCGCCTCGACGGTCTCGGCCAATGGCACCGCACCGCGCCAGTGCAGCAGGTAGAGATCGATGCAATCGATGCCCAGGTTGCGCAGGCTGCGCTCGCAGGCCTGCGGCAGGCGGCCGCGCGAAGCGTTTTGCGGATAAGCCTTGCTGACGATGAACGCCGCCTCGCGCCGTCCCTTGATCGCCTCGCCGACCAGACGCTCGGAAGCGCCCTCGCCGTACATCTCGGCCGTATCGATCAGGCTCAGGCCCAGGTCGATGCCGCTTTGCAGGGCTTCGATCTCGGCCTTGCGACGCGCAGGGTCGTCGCCCATGTTCCAGGTGCCTTGGCCGAGAACCGCGACGTCTTGGCCGCCGAGGCGTGTGGTGGGCGTGGGCACGATGGAATCCCTTTGGCTGCGCGAAGCGGAGGGCCGCGCGCACCAACGTAGACCTCAAGTGCTCAGCGATGCGTGAGCGACTGGCCGATCGCGAATGCGCGGCGTTGCCGCGGCGCTCAGGCGCCGCGAAGCGGGCGCTGAAAGGCCGCAACCGCGCCTCACCCAAGCGTTGCAGCTGTGGACACTCACCGTGATCCCGCTCAGGGGCGGACCTCGATCACAGGCCAGCCCAGGTCGCGGTTGACCGGCGACTCGCCCGCGCCGATGAACTCGAACACCCGATCCAGCGCCAGGGGCCCAGCCTGGCGCGGGAGCAAGCGGATACGCACCTGGGTCTGGTCGGGGCTCAGCCAGCGCACATCGGTGCCCGGCGGATCCTGGCCACCCACCAGCGCCGCGGCGTCGGCGCGCAGGCGCAAGCCACCGAGCCCATGGCCGGCGAAGGTAAACACCCGATCCTCTCCCAGGCGTGCGCGCTCGCTGGCCTCGGCCTGACGCGGGTTGAGGAATCCATGGCTGGCGAGGATGCGCAAGGGCAGGACCGCATCGGCCCGGGGCAGGCCGAAGACCGCCGAGCGGTGGAGCACCAGGGTGTAGTCGCCGGGCTGGTCGATCGCCGGCAGGTGAACGGCCACATAAGGCAATGGTGCGTCCGGCACACAGTGCGTGGCCGGCGCGGGACCACCGCTCCCGCTGGACAGCAGCCGCGCGCCGATCACCATCCGCTGCCCACGCGCCACGGCGCTGGCGGCGACGACGCCCTCCAGCGCATCGCCACGCAAACCGACCACGCAGGGCACCCCGGCATAGCAGATAGAAGGAAGCAAGTGCCCGGGACGCGGCTCGATCTGCGGACACAGCCGGTGTGCCTCGATGCCCGCCGCGGCCATCGCCACCGGCGCAGCGCAGACCAGGACTAGCGCGCAGGGTGATACGGACAGCAGGACCGCCGTCGCGGCGCCGTGCCGCGCACGGATCAACAAGGTGTTTAGCGGCATGCACGGTCCTCCTGGCCTCCGGCTCGAGCGGCGGCGGTGGATGGCGAGGATCAGCGGCCCTGTGGACCGCGCAGCTTTTCGATGGACAGCCGAACGATTTCCCGGAGGTCCCCCTCGGACACGTAGCCGGCGCCAAGGCGGGATTCGGTGTACAGGCCGCGCGCGCCGGTGGGATCGGTGCGCCCGGTGTCTACCGGGCCGCCGTTCCCGCTTTCATCCCCGGTCGGCTGGCGATGCTGGTTTATCAGTGCGCCAACGCGCTTCACATCGGCAGCGGTGAAACCACCGGAGCCCTGCTCGCTGTCAGGCGCCGGCTCCTTGGCGTTTCCACTCTCGTCGACCAAGCGCTGGTCGCTGTTGACGTACTCGATACGACCCGAACTCATCCTGATGATGCTGGCGCTGCCGTCCTTGTAGATCTTGATGACGTCACGGTTGCCGGCATCGATGCGCCGCGGCTGATCGGACGCTGAGTTCGAGTTGTCTTTCGCCATCCCAGCGCCGTTGCGCTGCGTGTTCCCCATGAAAGACGCGTCTTCCGGACAGGCTTGGCAAGTCGACAGCTGTCCTCGCGTGTCGCGCATCCCGGGCCGCATCGCGCGCTCGACGCCGCGCTGCGAGGCGGACGTGCCACCGCCCGCGCTGCCACCGACGCGACCGGTCAGTTCCCCGGCGCGGTCGCGCACGGAACCGCTGGCGCCCTCCACCAGCCGGCCTGCGCCGGTGGCTGCGGTACCCCCAAAGCCGGCCAGCGCCTCCAGCTCGGACATGTCCAGCTGCGAGAGGTTGGCCACGATACGCTCGACGTTGGGCGCGGCAATGTTGCGGCTCTTGAGCGCACGCGCCACTTCGGCCAACAGGGCCGCACGGCTGGCGGTCGCCGGCTGCGTCGCTGGTTTTTCCTGCGCTGGCGCAGCAGGCGGCAACATGCCCGCGGCAAGGGCGGTTGCAAGCACCGCCGCCAGATGCGCGCGGTGCCGCGGATGGCGGGGCTGTGAAAGGATCATGGGTCGGGTGGTCATGAGCGTGAATCTCCTAAGGGTCAGTGATTGCCGGCACGGCGCGCGGCGCGGCGCGGCATGGCTGTGATGAGCGATGGAAGGCGGTCAGAGACACACGTTGAGATTCGGTCGGCCCACGCGCTCCCACCACTTGGCAGGCCGCGCGCTGCCACTGCAGCAGAACGCTTCGTCGTTCTTATGCACCCCCCTGCCTGGGCGCGCGCAGTAAAGCGGGCGTTCGACCACGCCGCTGTCGTTCACGCGGGTGACATCAAGCACGCGTTTCCAGTTGTAGCCCCACAACGTGCGGCTCACCGCGCGGTTCCACTCGACCTTGCACGCATTGCGCCCGCTGCTGCCGTTACCGCCGCACATTTCTCCGTTGGGGCTGGCCGCGCAGCAGGGGTCGTGGGCCATGCTGCCGCCGTTGATCAGGCAGACGCCCTGGTGGGTGCCGATGCCGTTGGTGTGCACGCAGAAGGCCATCGAGGGCATTGCGCTGTTGTTGGTCCAGGCGCCGCAGGCCTGGCCAACGGCGCCGAAGCAGCGCTCGCCCGCCTGTGCCAAGGTCAGCGCGCCTGGCGCCAACACGCCGCAGAGGCAGGCTAGCGCCAGCAGCATGCAGGTGCGCAGGGCGCGATGGATGGATGCGGTGCCGTGGAAACGGATGTGCTGGGCATGCATGGTCGCGTCCTCACTTGATCCGGGTGGCCACGGAACCGTCGTCCGCGCGCAGGTGGTCCTCGTCGATGCGCACCAGGCGCATCTTGCTCACGGGGTCGGTCTTGTCCTCGGGGTCGCCGGGATCGCGTGCGAGCGTCAGCGTCATGCTACCCTTGTCCACTTCGCCCACGCGGTAGCGCCCCTGCGCGAGCGCGCGCTTGTCCTGGTCCGGGAAAAGCGTGCTGCGCACGGTGGTGACATAGCGGCCATCGGGCAGGAACTCGACCACGGTGGTCTCGACCTCGCCGGTTTCCTTATCGGCCGGCGCGGCATGGCCCCAGCGACCGATCAGCGGCTTGGCTTCGGCCGGGTCGAACTTCTCCTGGGCCGATACCCAAGCCGGCAGCGCGGGCAAGGCGAGCAGCAACACCAGCAGCCTGCGTACGGTTGTGGAACGGCGCGCGCGTGGCGCGTTGGCGGGGATGCGTGTCATGGGGCATGGACTCCAGCGTGGTTGGGCAACGAGGCGCCGGCATCGGCAGCGCCGTTGCTGGCCAGGAACTGCTCGAGCAGCTGCGGATCGCGCAGGTCGCGCGCCTGCACATCTCCGGCCGAGGCGCGCGAGAAGAAAGGACGTTGCTGGATGCGTGTCGCCAGTGCGCCCAGGCCGTGCTCGGGCTGGGCCAGCGTGTCCCACAGGCGCATCAGCGCGCGCACCGAGCCGCCGGTGGTGTCTCCGGTCTGCAGTCCCACCGGCGCGGAGGGCGTGACCAGGATGATCACCGAGCGCTGGCGACGCAGATCGGTCTTGCGATTGAACAGCAGGTTCAATCCCGGCACGTCGCCCACGATCGGAACCCCGGATTCATTGCCATCGCTGACCGATTCGGAAAGCCCGCTCAGCACCAGGGTCTCGCCGAAGCGCACGTCGGCGGTGGCGGCCACGTTCTGCCGGAAAGTCGCCAATTGCTGGGAGAAACTGCCCACGCCCTGGTCGCTGAAGAAGCTGCGGTCGGCCTCGACGCGGAAGCGCGCGCCATCGGCGCGGATCTCGGCCGGGGTGATCTTCAGCCCCACGCCGACATCGATGCGTTCGAGCTGGGCGAAGTTGACGCCGGTGACGGCCACGTTGAGCTGCTCGCCAACGAAGAAGGTGGACTGCTCTCCGAGGAATGCGCTCAGGCTGGGCCGGGCGATCACTTCGTAGTGGCGGTTGCCGCGATTGAGCACGTTGAGGTTGTAGGTGACATCCGGGATGCGGATCAGCCGGGTGATGGAGCTGGTGAGCGAATCGCTGCTGTCGCTGGTCACGCGCTCGCGGCTGTAGGTCTTGCCGAACTGCAGTTGCAGCGACTCCAGCAGGTTCACGCCGTAGCCGCGGGAGCGTCGCAAATCGCCCAGGATCAGGGTCACGTCGACGCTGAGCTGGTTGGGCGCGACCGGCGCGAGGGTAGACGGCCCCGCTTCAGCAGCAAGATCGACCGGCGCCTGGTCCGCGTCGATCGCCGCCGTACGCAGCAGCGCATTGGCACGGGTGGCGACCCAGCTGCGGTCATTCGCTGAGACCCGGTCCGGCGCGGCCGCCAGCAGCCGGCGGGTCGCGTCGGGATCGTTGCGGCCTGCCGCGCCGAGCACCGCAGTGCGCCAGGCACCGGGCGACTGTGGATCCAGCCCGCGCGCTCGCGTGGCCGCCGCCTCGGCCAGGCCGAGGTCGCCCGTCAGGTAGGCGGCCGCGGCCATGCCCTCATAGGCCCAGGCCGCCGACGGCTCGGCCATCACCGCGCGGGCGAAGGCATCGGCCGCGGCGTGATAACGCTGCTGACGCATCAGGGCGACGCCGGCCAGGTAGTGCGGCCACGGGCCGGCGTCGCCGAAGCGGGTCGCCGAGGCGAAACCCGACACGGCCAGGTCGGCCACGGCCGGATCGTCCCGCAGCTGGTGCGCGGCGCCCAGCAACAGGTGCGAGCGTGGCGCGCGCAGATTGCGCATCAGCAATAGCTCGGCGGCGCGGCGCGCGGCGTCGGCATCACCGGCACGCAGGGCACGCGCGGCCTGTGCCTGGAGCACGATCGGGTCGGCCGGCGCCGGCGTGCGCCGGGCCGCCCCTGGCAGCGTGCCGCAGCCGGCGACCAGCAGCGTGGCCATCGCCACCAGCGCCACCGTGGCCGCTGGTCGTCCCCGCCGACGCCCCGTTTGCGTTCTCCTTGCCTGCATCCTGCCTTCCCCCATGTTGGTGACGGCGCCACACTGGGGCGGGGAGCTGCGGGAGTCCTGACGGATTTCCGACCATTTGCCTACTTGTTTGTCTACGCGCGTTTTTCCTACTGGAATCAGCCACATGCAGACTTCGGATCAGGCAGGGCCGACCGCATCTCCTCGTCGCGAGCTGCGCTTCCGGTTCGGCGACTGCGTCGTGGACGGCCGCAGCCTGGTGCTCAGCGTCGGCGGCGAGGCGGTGAAACTGGAGAAGAAGCCGCTCGAGGTCCTGCTGTACCTGCTCGAGCATGCCGGCGAAGTGGTGACCAAGCAGGAACTGCTGGATGAGGTCTGGTCCGGGCGCATCCTGAGCGAGTCGGTGCTGACCAAGACCATGGCGCGGCTGCGCCAGGCGCTGAGCGACGAGGCGCAGGCGCTGATCCGCACCGTCCACGGCTTCGGGTACCGGCTGGTGGCGCCAGTGCAGGTCGAGGCTGGCCCGGCCACCGCGTTGCCCCGCCTGCCCGAACTGGCAGTGGGGGACGCGCCCCCACTGCGGCCGTTGTGGCGCCTGCAGCGGCGGCTCGGCAGTGGCGCGGTCGGCGAGGCCTGGCTTGGTGTGCACACCAAGACCGGCGAGCCGCGGGTGTTCAAGTTCGGCGTCGACGCCGGAAGCCTGACCTCGCTCAAGCGCGAGATCACCCTCTCGCGGGTGCTGCACGAGGGCCTGGGCCCGCGCCAGGACCTGGTGCGGCTGCTCGACTGGAACCTGGAGGAGGCCCCGTTCTACCTGGAGACCGAGTACGTGGCCGGCCGCGCCCTGCCCGACTGGGCCGAGGCCCGTGGCGGCTTGGCACAGCTTGCGCTGTCCCTGCGGCTGGAACTGCTGGCTCAGGTGGCCGACGCACTTTCGGCAGCGCATTCGGTCGGGGTGCTGCACAAGGACCTGAAGCCTTCGAACGTGCTGGTCGACGATCGCCCGGGCGCCGAGCCTCGGATCCGGCTGGCCGACTTCGGCAGCGGCCGGCTGGTGGACCTGGCTAGGCTGGAGGCGTTGGAGATCACCCGCCTGGGCTTCACCGGCACCCAGATCGACGCCGATTCCGGCGGCACTCCACTCTATCTGGCTCCGGAAATCCTTGGCGGCCGTGCGCCGACGGTGCGCTCGGACATCTATGCGCTGGGCGTGATGCTCTACCAGTGCCTGGTCGGCGACACTCGTCGGCCGCTGGCCCCTGGCTGGGAACGTGATATCGACGATCCCCTGTTGCGCGAGGACATCGCGCTGGCCGCCGCCGGCGATCCAGCCGAGCGACTGGCCGATGCCGCCCTGCTGTCCAACCGTTTGCGCACGCTGGAATCGCGCCGGGCCACGCGTGCGGCCGAAGACGCGGCGCGGGTCGAGGCCGATCGACTGCGCGCCTCGCTTACCCGCACCCGGCTGCGGCGGCGCCAGTTCGCCATCGCCAGCGCTACCCTCGCCGTGGTCCTGTGCGTGGTCGGCGTGGCATTGCTGCAGGTGCGCGAGGCCCAACAACGCGCGCGGCACGAGGCCGACGTGGCCGGCGCCGTCAATCGCTTCCTCACCGAAGACCTGCTCGCCCAGGCCAATCCGCTGGTGTCCGGGCGCAGCGACGTGCAGGTGCGCGACCTGCTGGACTCGGCCGCGGACAGCGTGGGCGAGCGCTTTGCGAACCAGCCGGCGACCGAGGCCTCGGTGCGCATGGCGCTGGGCAACGCGTACCTCAATCTCGGCGAATTCGGCAAGGCGCGCGCCCAGCTCGACGGCGCGCTACGCCTGTCCGAGCGCGAGGGCGGCGAGGAGCGCATCGCCACCAGCGCACGCATGGATCTTGCCAAGCTGCTCACGCGCAGCGGCGATCACGCCGCCTCGCGCGCCATGCTGGCGCCGCTGCTCGGACACGCCAATCCGCAGGTGCAGGCCAGGGCCGGCATGGAAACGGCCTTCGCGCAGATGCACGAAGGCGACCTGGACGGCGCGCTGGCGCGACTGCAGGCATTGGTTCCGCGGGCGAGCACCTTGTTCGGCGAGGGCGCTTCGGAAACGCTGACCGCCACCGTCTACCAGGCCAGCGCGCTACGCGAGCTCGGTCGGTACGACGAGGCCATCGCGCTCTATCGCAAGGCGCTGGCCGGACGCGAGGCGCTGCATGGCAAAGGCCACATCGCCACTCTGGAGGCCATGCGCGGCCTGGGGGGCGCGCTGTTTCTGAAGGAAGCCCACGCGCAGGCGCTGCCGGTCCTGCGCGCCGCCCACACCTTGTCCAGCGACATCTATGGCCCCCGCCACGACCATACGTTGAGCATCGCGTCGGACCTTGCGCTGGTCATGCAGGCACTGAAGGACTACGCAGGCGCCGAGAAGCTCATGTTGGCCACCCTCGAGGCGCGCGGTACCGACTACGGCCAGGCCTCCGGCGAGTACCGCAGCCTGCTCAACAACCTGGGCGTGCTCTATGGGGAAACCGGCGACCTGCAGCGCCAGTACGAGTACCTGCAGCGCAGTTGCCAGGCCGAGCATGCGGCGTCCGGCGCATCGCATCCGAACACGCTGATCTGCGACCACAACCTGGCGCGCGCACTGGTGGACTTGGCCCGCTACCCGGAGGCCGAGGCGCTGGAGCGCCGCACGCTAGAGCGCGCGCTGCCGGTGTTCGGTGCCGAGCATATGCTCATGGGCGTAGCCGGTTACACGTATGCAGGCATCCTGGGCCACCTGGGCCGCAGCACCGAGTCCGAGGCGCGTTTCGCCGAAGCGATCGCCCTGCTCGACCGCGCCCTGGGCCCAGGCAACGAGCGCAGCGCCAAGGCCATCGCCCTGCGCGATGCCCTGCGCGCCGACCGCGCCGTGCCGGTGGTCGCGGCCCAGGGCAGGCTTGGGTCATCACAGCGATAAGGCGAGCGACCACTTCCGCTCCAGCAGGGACCGGGCGCGAAAGCATCCTAACAGCGCACACCTCACGCAGCTCCCATTGACGGTCCTGACGGAGGCGGCGGGGCTTTGGAGCCTGTCGGCCGTGCGGCATCCGGCGCCACGCCGGCGGGCGCGCAGTGTCCATTCCTTCGGCGCCTGAAGCTGGATGCTTATTGCGCTGCGCCACCTTGCGCGAGAGCCCGGGCCGGGGACGGGGGCCTGAGTTCACCGATCCTTGGCAAGTGAGCGCGTTGGGCAGCGACCCCTCGGTGCGCACACCGCGCATGCCTGACAGCAGGCATACCGCCGGCGTCTTCCCGAGCGTCTTCTTTCATCCGGGACCAAGGTCTGGCGCATGTGCGGCCATGTCGCGCCAACGCTGCGATCCGGCCACTATGAGAATCCCGAACGGTCCTGAAAGCATCCCACCCGGAAGTGTGCATTCCGTTAGATCGTGACCAAGCGCGGTCAATCGGTGTTCCCTAATGACGCTCGCGGTCGAGCACGCTGCAGCGGTGGTCCTGGATCTCCTCGCCCTCGCCGCGGTCGCCCCTGGTCTCGTCGGCGCGGCTCGAGAGCAACCAGAAGCCTTCCAGGCCCGGCCTGCCATAGCCCACCACCGCCAGGGAGCGGTGTCCCAGGCCCTTCCCGCCGACGGCCTGGCGAAGTGAGTGGAACGGATCCTGCTCCAGCGCGGCGCCCACCACGAAGTGCGCGCGATAGCGATGACCCTTGAAATGTGGCCGCACCGCTTTCCAGCCCGAGCGGAAGCGCTGCGGGTGCAAGGTGGCCAACCAGCGCTTGGCGTCCGGACTCAGGCAGTCGATGTGGATGTGAAGCTGATCCTGCGAGCGGGCGACGCTCGAGTTGATGGCCAAGCTGATGTGCTCGCGGGCGATGCCTTGCCCGGCTGCACCCTCCACGAAGCCACGCGCCGCCCAGGCCTGCGCGAAATAGTTCGGCAGCACGCCCCGGCCCAGGCGCGGATCCTCCATGCCGGGCACGCGGTCCAGCGGCACCAGCAGGTACTGGAAGTCCCCCTTCTTGTCCTTGAGGACAGCGCTGCGCATGGACTGGCGCGCATCGACGGCAACGCACGGGAAGACCGGCGCGTTCCCACGCGCTTGCCCGCAGGGTCCTTGCACGATGTTCCACAAGGCATCGCGCGCGTGGACCTGGCCGACGACACCGAACGCCAGCAATGCCAGGCCAAGGAACGAGCTCGGCCTTGGCCATCCAGGCCGCGACATCGTGCGGTCCTTACTGCTTGGCCACGCCCATCTCTTCGAGCAAGCGATCGGCATGATCGAGCTTGTCCATCACCCACAGCATGTAGCGCACATCGACCTGGATGGAGCGGTTGAGCTTGGGATTGAACAGCCAATCGCCACTCACCGACTCCCAGTTGCCGTCGAAGGCCAGTCCCACCAGCTCGGCGTTCTTGTCCAGCGCCGGCGAGCCGGAGTTGCCGCCGGTGATGTCAAGGTCCGCCAGGAAATTCACCGGCAGCGTGCGCTGCCTGGGCGAGGCATAGGTCCCGAAGTCGCGCGCGCCGATCGCCTTGAGCTCCGCCACGGGCGCGTTGAACGGCACCTTGCCGGTGGCCTTCTCGGCGATGCCCTCGGCGGTGGTGAACGGCTCGTAGTTCACCGCATCGCGCGGCGCCACGCCCTGCACATTGCCGTAGGTCACGCGCAGCGAGCTGTTGGCGTCCGGATACACCGGCAAGTGCTGGGAAGCCTTGAACGCCATCACCGCTTCCATATAGCGCGGCCGAAGCACGGCCAGCGCGCCTTCGCGCGCCTTCTCGGCCTGCTCCAGGCGGAGCAGGTCGGGCTGCATGGCCTTGGCCAGGCGCATCATGCTGTCGCCCTGCACCTCACCCTTGCCCTCGAAGTACGCCAGGCGCGTCTTTGCATCGCCCAGTCCGGTGCCGGCGTACAGCGAGGCCACCTTGTCGGCAATGGCTGCCGGCGTGCTGGCGCCCGCCAGCCAGGTGTCCAACGCCGCCAGCCGCTGCGCTTGCGGAAGCTTCACGTAGCGCGAGAGCGCGTAGGCCAGGAAGCGCTGGTCCACGCCCGGGTCGAAGCGTCGATCGAGCTGCATCAGGGCATCCTTGATGCGTCCTTCGTCGCGGGACTGGAAGCCGCTCTCGCGCTCGGCGTCCTGCTTGGTCCGCTCCAGGGCCAGGCGGTTCAGGCGAATGGCGCTGGAGAGCAGCGATGCGCGCTGCAGCAGGCTCATCGCCAGGTCGCGCTCACGGGTGGCCTGGGTGTCGGCAAGCTGCGCCTGCAGTGCTTGCAGGCTGCCGTCCAGGCGCTTGGCCTGGCCCGCCTTGCCGGACTTCAACCAGGCGGCAAGGGCTTGCTCCTGCCCGGTCTTGACCGCGACTGCATTTGCGCGGCGCAGTCCTTCGATCTGGCCCTGGAAATTCTTCAGGTAGTTGTTGAGGCTGGCGACCAGGTTGGCGTACTTGACCCCGACCTCAGGATTGGCCTTGGCCGCCTCGTCGATGATGGCCAGGTAGTCCTCATAGACCTGGATCTGCGTGGGGTACTGCCAGTCCACTGCGTTTTCCACTTCCTGCGCCAGGCGGTAGCGATTGGTGCGCCCGGGATAGCCGGTGACCATCACGAAGTCGCCTTCCTCCAGCCCCTTGGGATTGACCTTCAGCACCTGCTTGGGCCGGTAGGGCACATTGGCCTTGTCGAAGCTCGCCGACTTGCCATCGGGCGAAACGTAGGCGCGCAGATAGCTGAAGTCGCCGGTGTGGCGCGGCCACATCCAGTTGTCGATGTCGCCGCCGAACTTGCCGATGGCCTCCGAGGGCGCGTACACCAGGCGCACGTCCTTGATTTCGAGCTGCTTGATCAGCTGGTAACTGAATCCACCGTGGAAGGTGTAGACATCGCAGCGGTAGCCCGGCGTCTCGCACGCCGCCACCAGCGCCTTCTTCGCTGACTCGATGGCCTGCTGACGCGCTAGAGGCTCCATGCCATCGCTGAGCTTGTCGTTGACGAGCCCGGTGACATCGCGGATCTCCTCGGTCACGAACACGCGCATGTCCGGCGAGCCCGGCAGTTCGTCCGCAAGGCTGGGCGCCAGGAAGCCCTGCTCGATCAGGTTCTTCCCGGCCGTCGAGTTGTACTGGAGCGCGCCATACGCGCAATGGTGGTTGGTCACCACCAGGCCCTGGGGACTGACGAACGATGCGGTGCAGCCGCCCAGGCTGACGATGGCGCCCATCGGGTGCTCGGTCAGCTGCGAGAGCTTGGCCGGATGCAGCGCCAACCCATGCTGCTTCAGGTCCTTGGCGATGGTCGGCAGCTGCGCCGGCTGCCACATGCCCTCGACCGCCGTGGCCGAAAAGGCCCACCCCCCCACCACCAGCGCACAACTCCAAGCCAGCACACGCATAAGAGACCCGCACGAATTGTTATGATGTAACGATACCATGTCGTCAGCGCCCGCGCGTAGCTCCAGGGTCATGCTTGACCGGGGGACTGGCCGAGCGGGTGCCCGCCACAACGGCCGAGGAATGCCGGCAATCCTAGAGCTGCATCGGCGCATCTTTCGCGTCCGTCGGTGCGCCGAGCGCTGCACCTCTCGCGATACGCATCGGCGACTGTGCGGCGGGCGATTGACCCGTGTTATAACATCTCGAATGGGGATGCTTTGCTGGACGCCAGCCGCGCGCGACTTTGCGCGTGCGTGGCGATGGTCGGCCTGCCGCTGCTGCATGCCAGTCCCCAGACTCCCCCCAACGCTCCTCCACCTGAGATCTGAAGGCCTTCCTTTGAGCAGGTTTCTCACGCCCAGCGCACTGCTTGCATTCGCACTGCTGAGCTTCGGCGCCCACGCCGACGCCATCCGCCAGACCAAGGCGCCCTTCGAGGACAAGTTTCGGCAGCTGGAGGGCGAGGACTGGCCAACGCCGACCGACTACCGCAATGCGTCGGGTGCGCCCGGCTATCGCTACTGGCAACAGAAGGTCGACTACGACATCCAGGTCAGGCTCGACGAGCCCACCAGGCAAGTCAGCGGCACGGAACGGATCGTCTACCACAACAATTCGCCCGACAGCCTGCCCTATCTCTGGCTGCTCCTGGACCAGAACCGCTTCAAGCGCGATTCGCTGGACAACCTCAGCCGGACGGTCTCGGGCAGTTCGATCAGCCTGAATCAGGTGCGCAGGGCCAAGCGCTATCAGGAATGGGAAGGCGGCTTCACCATCGCCTCGGTCAAGGACGGCACGGGCAAGGCGCTGGCGTTTCATGTCGTGGACAGCCTGCTGCGGGTGGATCTGGCGCAGGCGGTGCCTGGCAACGGCGGGCGGACCGAGATCGAGATCGCCTGGTCTTTCCCGATGATCGAGAACAAGGTCATCGGCGGGCGCAGCGGCTATGAGTGCTTCACCCAGCAAGGGCAGGACGGCAACTGCATCTTCGAAGGCGCGCAATGGTTCCCGCGCCTGGCTGTCTACTCGGACTACGAGGGCTGGCACAACAAGGCCTTCCTGGGCTCGGGCGAGTTCACGCTGGAGTTCGGCGACTACAAGGTCGCGCTGACGGTGCCGGCAGATCACGTGGTGGCCTCGACCGGTGAACTGGCCAATGCCGAGCAGGTGCTTAGCGCGGCCCAGCGCGCGCGACTGTCGCAAGCCCGCAGCGCCAAGGAGCCGGTCTACGTGGTCACGCCAGCCGAGGCCGAAGCGGCCGAGCGCACGCGCGCGTCTGCGGAGAAGACCTGGGTCTTCCATGCGCGCAACGTGCGCGACTTCGCCTGGGCCTCCTCGCGCAAGTTCGCGTGGGATGCCCTCGGTGTTGCGCAGAACAGTGCGGAACAGCCGCTCGTCATGGCGATGTCGTTCTATCCCAAGGAGGCACGCCCGCTTTGGGATGCCTACTCGACCAAGTCCATCGCGCACACGCTACGGGTGTATTCGGACTTCACCTTTCCCTATCCCTACCCGACCGCGCAGTCGGTCAACGGGCCCGTCGGTGGCATGGAGTACCCCATGATCACCTTCAATGGGCCACGCCCGGTCAAGGACAAGAAGACCGGCAACCTGACCTACTCCGACCGCACCAAGTACGGGCTGATCGGCGTGGTCATCCATGAGGTCGGCCATCAGTACTTCCCGATGATCGTCAACTCCGACGAGCGTCAGTGGACCTGGATGGACGAGGGGCTCAACACCTTCCTGCAGTTCCAGGCCGAGAAGCGCTGGGACAGGGACTTCCCGTCCCGGCGCGGCGAACCCAAGGACATCGTCGAGTACATGGTCAGCCGCGACCAGGTGCCGCTGATGACCCAGTCCGACTCGCTCCTGCAGTTCGGGCCTAACGGCTACGCCAAGCCGGCCACCGCCCTGACCATCCTGCGCGAGACCGTCATGGGGCGCGAGCTGTTCGATCGCGCGTTTCGCGAGTACGCCAGGCGTTGGTACATGAAGCATCCCACGCCCTACGACTTCTTCCGCACGATGGAGGAATCCTCCGGCGTGGACCTGGACTGGTTCTGGCGCGGATGGTTCTACAGCACCGATCATGTGGACATCGCGCTCGATGGCGTGCTGCGCTACCGCCTGGATGGCGGGGACGCAGAGGCGGAAGCCCGCTGGAACCGCGCCGAACGCGAGCGCGAGCCGGCCTCGCTGACGGCCACGCGCAACATCGGCAAGACCGTGGTCGAAACCGACCCTTCCACGCGCGACTACTACAACACCCACGACGAGTTCGGGCCCACCGCCGCGCAGAGGCGCAAGGCCAAGGCCGATGCCCAGGCGCTCGAGCCGGAGGAGCGCCTGGCGCGTGCCGCGAAGGACAGCTTCTACCGCTTCGACTTCCGCAACATCGGCGGTCTGGTCATGCCGGTGATCCTGAAGCTCGATTTCAGCGATGGGAGTACCGAGACCATCCGGATTCCTGCCGAGGTGTGGCGCAAGAACGCGCGCCAGGTGACCTGGGAGTACGTGACCAGCAAGTCCATCCAACGCGCGGAGATCGATCCGTTATGGGAAACGGCGGACGCGGACCGTGCCAACAATGTCTTCGCCGGCGACATCCAGACGCGCACGCTCAAGATCTCGGCACCGCCCGCTGATAGCGACCGCATGCGCGATGACGATCTGAAGGTCACGCCCGATTCGCTGCAGACCTACCCTGCTCCTCACAAGGACTGAATGCCATGAAGCGACTGCGCCTGGCGCTTTTGTCCGCGGCCTGTCTCATGAGCGGGAGCGCGCTGGCCCACCGGGGCCACGACACACTCAGCGTCGTGGAGATCGATGCGCGCAGGGGCGAAGTGGTGGTCACCCATTACCTCGCCGCCCATGACGTCGAACCAGGCGTCCTGCGCCATGTGGCACCTGACGCGCAACCCAGCCTGGACGACGCCCAGGCGCTGGCGGCACTGACCGGCTATGTGGGAGAGAACTTCTCACTGCGTGACGACGGTGCCGAGATCGCCCTGAAGCCGGACGGCAACACGCTTGCCGGCGACAATATCGAGCTTCGCTATCGCGGGCACCTGCCCCATCCCCAGCAGTCCCTGCAAGTGCGCGCCAGCGTGTTCGCCGACATCTACCCGGAGATCAACAACCAGGTCAATGTGCGCCAGGACGGGGTGACCCGCACGCTGGTCTTTGGCGACGGCCCGGAATGGCAACGCGTGCCCACCGATGACGTGCAGGCGGCAACGCACCATCGCCACACCGGCCACATGCATCGCTGATCCCTCACCTGCTGCGGCCGCTGCCTTGCGCGGCAAGGTGGCGCGAACGATGGGGCCGCACCGGTGCACGCCGCCGACTGCCCGCCTTGGCGAGCGTTCGGCCAGGGCCCGTCACGAGTCTGCGCACAGGTTGAACCGCCTCGCACACCGGCGATCAGCGTCCGGGGCGGAATCGACAGTCCTGCACTCGGCGACGATCCTCCGGACATGGCGGTAAGGAAACAGCGCGACGACCGTCGTGGCGGCCAGGGCCACGGCTTAAACTGGCAGGCCTTCGATCGCCCCGCTCCCGACCTGCGCTTGCGGCGCAGGCATGAGCGCAATGCGCATCCTCTCGGTGCCGGGCCTGCGCGCGACATGGCGTGCAGGCGCCCGGGCCCGGCCCGATGCGCCCACACGGAAATTCTGTAAGTTTTTGAAATCCATGGATAAAGACCAGACCGCGCGAGCCGGCAAGCCGAGCGTCGAGCACACCCCGCTCATGAAGCAGTTCTTCGCGGCCAAGTCCGAGTACCCGGACCTGCTGCTGTTCTTCCGCATGGGCGATTTCTACGAGCTGTTCTACGACGACGCGCGCAAGGCCGCGCGGCTGCTGGACATCACCCTGACCCAGCGCGGCAGCTCGGGCGGTGCGCCGATTCCGATGGCCGGTGTGCCGGTGCATGCCTACGAGGGCTATCTGGCGCGGCTGGTGGCGCTGGGCGAGTCGGTGGCCATTTGCGAGCAGATCGGCGACCCGGCCCTGGCCAAGGGGCTGGTTGAACGCAAGGTCGTGCGCATCGTCACCCCCGGCACGGTCACCGACGAGGCGCTGCTCAACGAGCGCCGCGACACCTTGCTGATGGCGCTCTCGCGCGGCAAGCGTGGCTACGGGCTGGCCTGGGCCGACCTGGCCGGTGGGCGTTTCCTGGTCAACGAGGTCGAGACCGAGGATGCGCTGGAAGCCGAACTGGCGCGCCTGGAGCCGGCCGAGCTGCTGGTGCCCGACGAGGAAGGCTGGCCGGGTTTCCTGGCCACGCGTACCGGTGCACGCCGCCGCGCGCCCTGGTTGTTCGACGCGGACAGCGGCCAGCGCCAGCTGCTGCAGTTCTTCAAGCTGCACGACCTCAGCGGCTTCGGCCTGGAAGACAAGCCCCAGGCCGTGGCCGCCGCAGGCGCGCTGCTGGGCTATGTGGAAGAAACCCAGAAGTCGCAGCTGCCGCACCTGACGGCGATCGCCTTCGAGTCCTCGGGCGAGGCGATTGCGATGAACGCGGCCACCCGACGCCACCTGGAACTAGACACCCGCGTGGATGGCGATACCCGCCATACGCTGCTGGGCGTGCTGGACAGCACCATCACGCCCATGGGCGGGCGCCTGCTGCGGCGCTGGCTGCATCGGCCGCTGCGCGAGCGCAAGGTGCTGAACCAGCGCCACCATGCGGTGCAGACCCTGATCGAGCGCGGCACCGACACCGACCTGCGGGATGCCTTCCGCGCCTTCGGCGATGTCGAACGCATCCTCACCCGCGTGGCGCTGCGCTCGGCGCGCCCGCGCGACATGTCCACGCTGCGCAACAGCCTGGCGCTGCTGCCGCGCCTGCGCGAGCTGCTGGCCCCGTTGGATTCGCCGCGCCTGCAGGCGCTTGCCGCATCCATGGGCGAGCACGACGCCACCGCCCACCTGCTGCTCACCGCCGTGGCCGAGCAGCCGCCGCTCAAGCTCACCGACGGCGGCGTGCTGGCCAGCGGCTTTGATGCCGAGTTGGACGAGCTGCGCCAGCTGTCCACCAACGCCGACCAGTTCCTGATCGACCTGGAAACCCGTGAGCGCGCGGCCAGCGGCATCGCCACGCTGAAGGTCGGCTACAACCGCGTCCACGGCTACTACATCGAGATCAGCAAGGGCCAGTCGGACAAGGCGCCGGTGCACTACACCCGCCGCCAGACCCTGACCAACGCCGAGCGCTACATCACCGAGGAGCTCAAGGCCTTCGAGGACAAGGTGCTGTCCGCGCGCGAGCGCGCCCTGTCGCGCGAGCGCGTGCTGTACGAGCAGCTGCTGGATGCGCTGAACGAGGTGATCGAGCCGCTCAAGCGCTGCGCGCTGGCGCTGAGCGAGCTGGACGTGCTGTGCGCCTTCGCCGAGCGCGCGCAGGCGCTGGACTGGACGCGGCCGGACCTGTCCGACGCGCCGTGCCTGGTGATCGAGCGTGGCCGCCATCCGGTGGTGGAGGCCGTGCGCAAGGAACCGTTCGAACCCAACGACCTGTGCCTGGACGGCAGCGACACCGCCCAGGCGCGCCGCATGCTGGTGATCACCGGCCCCAACATGGGCGGCAAGAGCACGTACATGCGGCAGAACGCGCTGATCGTGCTGCTGGCGCATATCGGCAGCTTCGTACCCGCCAGCCGCGCGCAGATCGGCCCCATCGACCGCATCCTCACCCGCATCGGCGCCGGCGACGACCTGGCGCGCGGCCAGTCGACCTTCATGGTGGAAATGGCCGAGACCAGCTACATCCTGCATCACGCCACCGCGCAGTCGCTGGTGCTGATGGACGAGATCGGCCGCGGCACCTCGACCTACGACGGCCTGGCGCTGGCCGACGCGGTCGCGCGCCACCTGGCCGCGGTCAACCGCTGCTACACCTTGTTCGCCACGCATTACTTCGAGCTCACCGCACTGGCCAGCGAGACCTTCGAGGGCGGGCCCAGCGGCATCGCCAACGTGCACCTGGACGCGGTGGAGCACGGCGATTCGCTGGTGTTCATGCATGCGGTGAAGGAAGGGGCGGCAGATCGCAGCTTCGGGCTGCAGGTAGCAGCGCTAGCCGGCCTGCCGCGCACCACCCTGGCACAGGCGCGCCGGCGCCTGGCCGAGCTGGAACAGCGCGGCGGCCAGACCCAGGCCTCCAAGATGGCGCCGGCGGCCCTGGATGCGCCGCAGCAGTTCGGCCTGTTCGCGGCCGCGCCCTCGGCGGCGCAGGAGGCGCTGGCCGCGCTGGACCCGGATGATCTGACGCCCAAGCAGGCCCTGGAGGCGCTGTACCGGCTCAAGGCGCTGCTGTGAAGGTTGCCGGGCGCCGGCCGCTCGCGCGCTGATTCGCTAGGCGGCTGTCGTGGGTGGGGTGATCGCCGCGGAGAAGGATTCATCGGGCAAGCCCCTTCGCCGATGAATCGGCTCCCACAAAAAAGCACTGGCTTTCGAGCCAGCCAGTGCCCCGCTCGAATCAAGCTTTCTTTCTACCAGTGGGAGCGGCTTCCTGTGGAAGCGGAATGCGCGGGAGCGGCTCTAGCCGCGAAGGGGCTTTACCTGGAAAGCCCCTTCGCCGAAACACCGGCTCCGCAAGTCTCTAGGCGGCGACAGGTGCGGGCATGTTCGGGTTCGGATGCTGCGGGATCAGCGCGTTGTCCAACTCCATCGCACGCACGGCGGCGGGGCGCGACAGGTGGGTCTGGGCGAAGGCGACGAAGGCCGGGCGCGACTCCAGCAAGCCGATGCGCAGGTAGTAGCCCAGGTAGGCGGCCACCAGCAGGTCCACGGCGGTGAACCGATCCCCCGCCAGATGCGTGCGGTCCTGGACCGCCTGCTCCATCGTCCGCAGCAGCGCCTCTTCGGTGCCATAGCCGGCGGTGACCGGATCGGCGAGCCCAGACGATTCCTTGGCGGTCAGGAACGCCTCGAACGGACCGGCCATGAAGAACAACCAGCGGAAATAGGCCGCACGCTCGGGCGAGTCCTCAGGGGGCGCCAGCCGGCGCTCGGGCACCAGCTCGGCCAGGTACGCGCAGATCGCCGCGGTCTCGGTCACCACCGCCTCACCGTGGCGCAACGCCGGCACCTTGCCCATCGGATTGATCGCCAAAAAGTCCGCCGACTTCATGTCGCTGCCGTAGTCCAGGATCCTGACCTCGTAGGGCAAGCCGGTCTCTTCGAGCATCCAGCGGGTGGTGCGGCCGCGCGACATCGGGTGGGTGTAGAGGATCAGGGTCTCGCTCATGGCAACGCTCCGTCGTAGGTGAGGCGCCAGTGTCCGGCGGCCCTGCTGACAGGTTCTGTCAGGAGTCCAGGCCATATCCGGTGGCCGCGCGCCAGCGCTTGATCAATACATGCCGGCGCGAGGGATAACGCTCGCCGGTGTCGGCCAGGGCGATGACGCGGTCGGCGCGGAAGTGGCGGAAATCGCGGCGCAGCTCGCACCAGGCGGCCAACATGCCCAGCCCTTCCATGAAGGCCATGGCGAAGGGCCAGATCAGACGCTGCGTGGCCTGCCCCTGGCCATCGGCATAGTGCATGCGCAGCACGTGCTCCAGACGGATGCCAAGGCGCAGGGTTGGCAGCCATGGCGCGTCGGGGGGCGTCTGTGAGGGTGTGGGCACCAACAGGCCGCTGGTCTCGATCGACAGACGCGTGGACGCCGGCAGGGTTGCGCCGATGCGGGTCATCGCGCGTTCGGCCGCCTGCGCCAGCGCCCGGTCCGGTTGTCGCGTCACCCAGCGCGCGCCCAGGGCCAGCGCCTCCAGTTCGTCCTCGCTGAAGTTCAGTGGCGGCAACAGAAAGCCCGGGCGCAGCAGATAGCCCACGCCGGGGTCGCCCAGGATGTCCGCGCCCTGCTCTCGCAGCGTGGCGATGTCGCGGTAGAGCGTGCGCAGGCTGACGCCCAGGTCTTCGGCCAGTCGCGCGCCGGCCACCGGGCGGCGTCGGCCCCCGAGCGCTTCCAGCAGGTGCAGCAGGCGTGTGGCGCGTTGACTCATCCGGCCAGCATAGCCAGACCATCGCGGCGACTGAACCTTGTGCAATGCGGTTTCCGGTAAGTTCCCCGATTCCCCCGCAAACCATTGGAGCTTGCCCATGAATGAGCCTCTCTCCGGCCTGGCCGCCACGCTGTTCCAGCAACTGCAGGGCGCGCCGGTCCAGCGCATGGCGGCGCAACTGGGGACCGACCCACAGCAGACCCAGTCGGCCCTCGGCGCGGCCCTGCCGCTACTGCTCGGCGCCTTGGGCAGGAACACCCAGCAGCCACAGGGCGCCGAAGCGCTGCTCGGCGCATTGCGGCGCGATCATGCCGGCGCGGGCGCAGGCCCCGACCTGAGTGGCCTGCTGGGCGCGGTGCTGGGCAGCGGTGCGCAGGCGGCCACGCCACAGACCGATGGCGCAGGCATCCTCGGGCATATCTTCGGCAACAGCACGCCAGCGGCGGCCAGCGGGTTGGGCCAGGCCACCGGCCTGGGCAGCGACAAGGCCGGCCAGCTGCTGCGACTGCTGGCGCCCATCGTCCTGTCCTTCCTCGCCCAGCGCTTCCTGGGCGGCGGCCAAGGCAGCGCCGAGCAGTTGGGCCAGGCCTTGGGGCAGGAGCGCGCCCAGGCGCAGCAATCCGGCGGGCTGGCCGGCGGCCTGCTGGGCAAGGTGCTGGACCAGGATGGCGATGGGCAGGTCGATGTCGGCGACCTGATGAAGCTGGGAGGCAGCCTGTTCGGCAAGCGCTGAGGTCTGGGCGCTTTGCGCGTGCTGGTATCAGGGTTTTCATCGGAATGTGAGGCCCGTCGGAGCAGCCGCTGGCCCTGGGCGTCTGCCGCGATGAGCATTTGCGGTAGAGCCTCTTCGCCGATGAATCGGCTCCCGCAAAGAGCGCTGCTTTAAGGAAATTCCGCGCGGCCTTGTTAGGACGCGCCTTGTTTAGGTGCGAGCGCGGCTTTCCCGGGAAAGCTTCTTCGCCGATGACTCGGCTCCCACACAGAGCCGCTTCCTGGTCGGAGGGCCTGCGTCCGGCCCTGGCTGACCGTCCTTGGGGTGTCGGCGTTTCCAACCTTGAAGCGCTTCTTCCGCACCCAGCACGATCGATAGCTGTTCGCTATCGAATATTGCACAACTGTCAATTTTCTTTTGCCATACGGCTTGCTTAAGGTGTGCGCACACCACCGGACAGCACGGGGCCTATGCGCCAGCACACCTGCCAGATCACCTGAGTTGCGCCGTCCGCGGCACGCCCGGCTCGCCTCGTGCCGCCAGTGCCCCCGCATGCCCATCCGGCGCGCACCGCGTCATCAGCCACCCACCGCATCCCTACAAAGAGGTAGCGAGCCCATGAATATCGAAGCCAAGTGCCCCTTCCACCACACCGCCGGGGGCGGCACCACCAATGCGGACTGGTGGCCCAAGCGGCTGCGCGTGGACCTGCTGGCGCAGCATTCGCCCAAGTCAGATCCGCTGGGCTCGGCTTTCGACTATGCCGAGGCCTTTAAAGGGCTGGACTACGATGGCCTCAAGCGCGACCTGCACGCGCTGATGACCGACTCGCAGGACTGGTGGCCGGCGGACTTCGGCCACTACGGCCCGCTCTTCGTGCGCATGGCCTGGCACAGCGCCGGCACCTACCGCACCGCCGACGGTCGGGGCGGCGGCGGCCGCGGGCAGCAGCGCTTCGCGCCGCTCAACAGCTGGCCGGACAACGTCAGCCTGGACAAGGCGCGCCGCCTGCTGTGGCCGATCAAGCAGAAGTACGGCCAGGCCATCTCCTGGGCCGACCTGATGATCCTCACCGGCAACGTCGCGCTGGAATCGATGGGCTTCAAGACCTTCGGTTTCGCCGGCGGCCGCGCCGACACCTGGGAGCCCGACCAGGATGTGTACTGGGGTGCGGAGACCACCTGGCTGGGGGGCGATGAGCGCTACGCGCATGGCTCCACAGGCGTGCGCAAGCCCGGCGATGAAGCGGTGCTGGTGTCCGACGACGACGCCGATGGCGATACGCATTCGCGCAAACTGGAAAACCCGCTGGCGGCGGTGCAGATGGGCCTGATCTACGTCAATCCGGAAGGCCCGGACGGCAATCCGGACCCGCTCAAGGCCGCCTACGACATCCGCGACACCTTCGGCCGCATGGCGATGAACGATGAGGAGACCGTGGCGCTGATCGCCGGCGGCCACAGCTTCGGCAAGACCCACGGCGCAGGCCCGGCGGACAACGTGGGCCACGAGCCCGAAGCCGGCGAGCTGGAGCAGCAGGGCCTGGGCTGGCACAACCGCTTCGGCACCGGCAAGGGCGCCGACACCATCACCAGCGGCCTGGAGGTGACCTGGACCAAGACCCCGGCACAGTGGAGCAACGACTTCTTCGAGCACCTGTTCGGCTTCGAGTGGGAGCTGTCCAAGAGCCCGGCCGGTGCGCACCAGTGGGTGGCCAAGAACGCCGAGGCGGTCATTCCGCATGCGCACGACGCATCGAAGAAGCTCCTGCCGACGATGCTGACCACCGACCTGGCGCTGCGCTTCGATCCGGCCTACGAGAAGATCTCGCGCCGCTTCCTGGACAACCCCGACCAGTTCGCCGATGCCTTTGCCCGCGCCTGGTTCAAGCTGACCCACCGCGACATGGGGCCGAAGGTGCGTTACCTGGGGCCGGAAGTGCCGGCCGAGGAGTTGATCTGGCAGGACCCGATTCCGGCCTCCGAAACCCGGCTTGAAGCGGCGGACATCGACGCGCTGAAAGAGGCGATCGTCGCCTCCGGCCTGAGCGTGTCGCAACTGGTCTCCACCGCCTGGGCCTCGGCCTCGACCTTCCGCGGCTCGGACAAGCGCGGCGGCGCCAACGGCGCACGCATCGCACTGGCGCCGATGAAGGACTGGAAGGTCAACCAGCCCGAGCAACTGGCCCAGGTCCTGGCCCGGCTGCAGGACATCCGCAGGGGCTTCGGCAAGCCGGTGTCGCTGGCCGACCTGATCGTGCTGGCTGGCGGCGTGGGTGTCGAACAGGCCGCCAAGGCCGCTGGCCACGCCATCAGCGTGCCGTTCACCCCGGGCCGCGCCGATGCCACGCAGGAACGGACCGACGTCGAATCGGTGAACATGCTGGAACCTGTCGCCGATGGCTTCCGCAACTATCTCAAGGGCCACTTCAGCGTGCCCGGCGAGGCCTTGCTGATCGACAGGGCGCAGCTGCTGACCCTGACCGCGCCGGAGATGACGGTGCTGCTGGGTGGGCTGCGCGTGCTCGGGGCGAACGTGGACGGCGTGGCGCACGGGGTGTTGACCGACAGGCCCGGCACGCTGAGCAACGACTTCTTCGTCAACCTGCTGGACATGGGCACCGAGTGGACGCCGACCTCGCGCAACACCTATGAGGGCCGGGCGCGCAACGGCGGCGCGGTGAAGTGGACGGCCACGCGCGTGGACCTGGTGTTCGGCTCCAACGCCATCCTGCGCGCGCTGGCCGAGGTCTATGCCGGCGACGATGCGAAGGAGAAGTTCGTCAAGGACTTCGTTGCGGCCTGGACCAAGGTGATGGAGCTGGACCGCTTCGACCTGAAGTAAGCCACACACGCTGCATCGAACGGACAACGGCGCCTTCGGGCGCCGTTGTCGCACAATACGCCGGTGCAACGCGAGAACCGCTTCCGCCATGACTGATGCTGACCACCGCGTGCATGGCGTTGGCCAGGAGGACGTGGCGCCGGATTGGCCGCCGCTGCAGTCAGCCGAGATCGAAGCCGTGCTTGCCGGCTATCCGCAGCTCGCGCACGGCACGCAGCGCATCGTCTGGCACAGCCCGCGCCCGCTGTCGGCCGCCGCGCTGGTGGAGACCGTGCAGGGCCGCCTCTTCGTCAAGCGCCATCACCTCAGCGTGCGCACGGCGGCCTGCCTGGAAGAAGAGCACCGCCTGATCGCCCATCTGCGCCAGGCGGGCATTCCCGTGGTGGAGGTGTTGGCCGATGCGCAAGGCCGCACCGCGGTGACCCACCGGACGTGGACATACGAAGTCCATCGCGCCGGCCGGGGCGAGGATGTGTACCGCCAGACCGCCTCGTGGACGCCGCTCACCGACACCTCGCGTGCGCGCGCGGCCGGCGCGATGCTGGCACGCCTGCACCGGGCCGCGGATGGCTATCGCGCGCCTCAGCGCAGCACGCATCTGCTGGTGGCGCGCGATGACCTGATCCGCGCCGAGGACCCCATCGCCGCGCTGCAGGCCCAGCTGCACGAGCGCCCCGCGCTGGCGGCCTGGCTGCGGGCGCGCGACTGGCAGGCCGACTTCCAGCGCCACCTGCTGCCCTGGCATCGCGGCCTGGCCGAGCGCCTGCGTGAGGTGCCGCGCCTGTGGGCGCACAACGACTGGCATGTGTCCAACCTGTTGTGGCAATGCGCTGACGATGCGACGCACATCGCCAGCGTGCTCGACTTCGGACTGGCATCGCCCACCAGCGCGATGTTCGACCTGGCCACCGCCATCGAACGCAACGCCATCGCCTGGCTGGCGCTGGAGCGCGGGGCCGGGGCGGTCCACATCGACACTGCGTTGGCGCTGATCGACGGCTATCGCCAGTTGCTGCCGCTCCACGCTGGCGCGCTGCGGCTACTCGCCGATCTATTGCCGCTGGTCCACCTCGATTTCGCCCTGTCGGAGGTGGAGTACTTCCACGGCATCACCCGCTCGCTGGCCAATGCGGACGTGGCCTACGAGGTGTTCCTGCTCGGCCATGCGCAATGGTTCTCCACCGCGCCCGGCCAGGCCCTGTTGCAGGCGCTGCGCGCGGCGGCCTGAACACGCAGGGTGTGCAAAACCCGGCGAAATGGTGTCCAATGCCTGCCTGAAGCGGGGGTGCCCGGCGTTGCCGGGCTGAGAGAGTCCCTTGGAACCTGATCCGGTTTGCACCGGCGTAGGGAGCTTTGAGCAGCACAGCAAGCACCGCCTGGAGAAGGCGTGCCCTCGTGCGCCGTCGCTTCGTCCTTGCCCATTGCCTGGTGACGAACCGATGCCCCGCTCCCGCCCCACGCTGCTGCTCTCCTCCCTGCTGTGCACCGCCCTGCCGCTGCATGCGCAGCAGGCCGATGATGCCTCCGACGCCACCCGCGCCACCGAGCTGGCCGCGGTGCGCGTGGAAGGCCAGACCACCCAGGCCACGCCACGCCCGCAATCCAACAGCTTCGGACCTGGCAGCTGGAAGGACACGCCGGCCTCGCTCAACGTGCTGACCCGCGCGCTGATCGACGCGCGCCAGCCGCGCACGCTGAGCGAACTGGCCGTCAGCGACGCCTCCATGGGCGACAGCTACGCGGCGGTCGGCTACTACCAGAACACCGCCATCCGTGGCTTCGCGCTGGACCTGGCCACCGGCTATCGCTTCAACGACCTGAGCATCGCCGGCGAGCAGCGCATCGCGCTGGAGCACCTGCAGCAGGTGGAGATCCTCAAGGGCGAGGCCGGGCTGACCGCCGGCATCATGGCCCCGGGCGGCATCGTCAACTACGTGGCCAAGCGCCCGGCGCGCGTGCAGGATCTGACCGTCGGCACTGATTCCTACGGCTCGCGCTATGTCGCCGTGGACGTGGGCCGCTGGCTCACCCCGAGCTTCGGCCTGCGCTTGAATGCGGCCTTCGACGATACCCAGTCCTACATCGAGCACACCGACGGACGCCGCAACTTCTACGCGCTGGCGGCCGATTGGCTGATCGGCGAGAAGGGCAAGCTGGAACTGGATGGCAACTACCAGAGCAGTTCCCAGCGCTCGGCTTCGGGCTACCAGTTGCTGGGCGCGCGCGCCCTGCCCGGCCGCGTCGACCGCGAGACCTTGCTGGGCTACCAGCCGTGGGCGCAGCCGGTGGCCATGCACACGGCCAACCTCACCGCGCGCTACACCTACCAGTTCGCCCCCGACTGGCAGGGGAGCCTGGCCTTCGGCAACAGCCGCAGCGTGATCGACGACAACGTCGCCTTCGCCTTCGGCTGCTACTACGCCAGCGAATGCGCCGATGGCAGCGTGCCGGGCAACTTCTTCGCGCCCAACGGCGACTACGACATCTACGACTACCGCAGCCCGGACGACACCCGCCACAACCAACAGCTGCGCGCGCAGCTGCAGGGTAGCTTCCAGACCGGCCGCTGGCGTCACCAGCTGAGCTTCGGGCTGGACGGCTTTCGCCGCACCGTGGACCGGCGCAAGAGCGTCAACGAGTACGTCGGCACCGCCAACATCGATGATGCGCAGGTCCCCGTGTTCGCCCCCTCGCCGCTGCAGCCGGGCCAGTCGGCGCGGCGCCTGGACGACCGCCAGCGCGCGGTGTTCGCGCTGGACCGCATCGATTTCGACAACGGCTGGCAGTGGCTGGGTGGGGGGCGCTTCGTGCGCCTGGACGAGTACGCCAACGACAGCAGCAATGTGCGCGAACGCCACACGCGCCTGTCCAGGTTCCTGCCGCAGACCGCGCTGATCTGGCGCGCCACCGAGCAGCTCAACGCCTACGTCAGTTATAGCGAGGGCCTGTCGCTGGGTCAGGAAGCCCCGTACTGGACCTCCAACGCCGACAGTTTCCTGCCGCCGATGCGTTCGCGGCAGACCGAGCTCGGCGCCAAGTTCTCGGTAAGCGACACGCTGGACCTGGGCGCGGCGCTGTTCCGCATCGCCCAGCCCCTCCAGTACGCCCAGCCCGATGCCAGCGAGACCGGCTACACCTTCGTGCAGCAGGGCGATCAGGTGCACACCGGGCTGGAGCTGACCGCCAACGGTCGCCTGACCGATCGCCTGCGCATCGATGCCAGCACCAGCCTGCTGCGCGCGCGTGCGGAGGATGCCGGCAGTGCGGTGATCGAAGGCCACCAGCTGGTCAACATTCCCAAGGCCCGCGCCAGCGTCTACCTGGACTACCAGCTGCCGATGGCGCCGGCCTGGAACGTGTCCGGCGGCTGGCGCTACGCCGCGCGCAACGTCGCCACGCCCGATGGCCAGGTGCGCGTGCCGGCCTATCATGTCTTCGATGCCGGCGTGCGCTTCCGCGGCGAGGTCAACGGCCACGCGCTGACCTGGCGGCTGTCGGTGGACAACGTGTTCGACAAGTTCTACTGGCGCGATACCGGCAGCAGCGGCGGGGATTACTACCTGTTTCCGGGTGCGCCGCGCCTGGCGCGCCTAACCGTCACCTACGCGCTGTGAGCATCGAGACGCTGGAGTGGATCGCCGCGGCCGTCAGCATCGCCGCGGTCTGGCTGACCGCGCGCCGGCACCTGCTGGGCTGGCCGGTCGGGCTGGTCTCGGTGGCGCTGTACGCCGGTGTCTTCATCGATGCGCGGCTGTACTCGGACGCGCTGCTGCAGGGCGCCTTCGCCGGTTTCATCGTCTATGGCTGGTGGCGCTGGAAGGCCAACCTGGGCAATGACGGCCGCGTGCGCATCGCACCGCTGCGCGCAGCGGTGATGTGTCGGGATCTGGGTGTCGGCGCGGTCGGTGCGTTGGCCCTGGGCGCGGCCATGCACACCTGGACCGATGCCGCCCTGCCGTGGCTGGATGCAGCCCTTACCGCCTTCAGCCTGGTCGCGCAGTGGTGGCAGGGTCGTCGTCATGTGGCGGCCTGGTGGCTGTGGATCGTGGTGGATGTGATCTACATCGGCCTGTACCTGTACAAGTCGCTCAACGTGACCGCCGCGCTGTACCTGGGCCTGGTCGGCCTGGCGATCATGGGCTTGCAGCAGTGGCGCCGCGCGAACGCACAGCCGGCTGCTGTCGCCTAGCGTCCGCGCTGCAGCAGGGTGGCGGATCGCGGGGGGGCGTGGGGCAGAAGCGCTGGCGGGCCTGGGCCGTCAGCTGCGTGCGGCTGTCCCGGGCAAGCCCCTCGCCGATGAATCGGCTCCCACAAAAGCGCTCGCTCGCATCGGCAATCCGCGCGCACGACTCTAGCGAGCACTTGTGGGAGCGGCTCTGTGTCGCCTAGGGCCATCAGCCGCGAAGAGGCTTTCCCGAGCAAGCCGCTTCGCCGATGAATCGGCTTCCACAAGAGCGCTCACTCTCATCGGCAATCCCTGCTCTCGCCCACTAGCGAGAAGCTTGTGCGAGCTGTGTGGGCCTAGAGCCAGCTGCCGCGAAGAGGTCTTTCCGGGCAAGCCCCTTTGCCGATAAGTCGGCTCCCACAAAAGCGCTGTTGCGGTAGGAGTTGTTGCCCCTGCCCTGCTGCGACCACGCGGGTGCTAGGGTGCAGCACCCTCGCCATGACGCGTCCAATGTCCGCACGCCCCGCCCGCTCGCTGACCGAGGGCCCCATCGGCCGCAACCTGCTTCTGTTCTCGCTGCCCATCCTCGGCGGCAACGTGGCGCAATCGCTCAACGGCTCGATCAATGCGATCTGGATCGGCAGGTTCCTGGGCGAATCGGCGCTGACCGCCACGGCCAACGCCAACAGCATCCTGTTCTTCCTGATCGGGTCGGTATTCGGCATCGGCATGGCCTCGACCATCCTGATCGGCCAGGCCATGGGCGCCGGGGACATCGCCCGCGCCCGCCAGGTGATGGGCACCAGCGCCAGTTTCTTCATCGCCATCTCCGTGCTAATCGCCTGCAGCGGCGCGTGGTTCGCCCGACACCTGCTCGCGGCCATGGGCACGCCGCCCGATTCGCTGGCGCCGGCCGAAGCCTATCTGCGGGTGATCTTCCTGGCGGTCCCGCTGATCTATGCCTTCTCCTTCCTGTCGGCGGCCTTGCGCGGCGCGGGCGACGCCAGGACGCCGTTTCGCTACCTGCTGCTGGCCGTGGTGCTGGACTGCGCATTGGACCCGGTGCTGATGCTGGGCCTGGGCCCGTTTCCCAAGCTGGGCATCGCCGGCGCGGCCTGGTCCACGTTGATCACCCAGGCCCTGGCGCTGGCGGCGATGCTGTTGGCGCTGCGGCGCAGGCGCCACGTGCTGTGGCTGGGCCGCAAGGACCTGCACCTGTTCCTGATCGATGCTCGCATCCTCAAGACGCTGGTCGCCAAGGGCGTGCCGATGGGCTTGCAGATGGTGCTGGTGTCCCTGGCAATGATCGCGATGATGAGCCTGGTCAACCGCTTCGGCACGCAGACCGCGGCCGCCTACGGTGCGGCGCTGCAGCTGTGGACCTATGTGCAGATGCCGGCGATGGCCATCGCCGCGGCGGCCTCGACCATGGCCGCGCAGAACGTCGGCGCCGGCCACTGGGATCGGGTATCGGCCACCGCGCGCACCGGCGTGCTGTTCAATTTCCTGATGACCGGGGCGCTGATCGCACCCTTGATCCTGCTGGACCGGTGGAGCTTTGCGCTGTTCCTGCAGCCGGGCAGCCCTGCTTTCGAGGCGGCACGCCACCTCAATCACATCGCGATCTGGTCCTTCCTGTTCTTCGGGGTGATGTTCGTACTGTCCGGCGTGGTGCGCGCGACCGGCGCGGTGATCGTGCCCCTGATCATTCTGGTGGTCTCGCTGTGGGGCATCCGCGTGCCCTTCGCCAACCTCCTGCAGCCCACGCTGGGGGCCGACGCGGTGTGGTGGAGCTTTCCGGTCAGTTCGCTGTGCTCGATGCTGCTGTCGATGGCCTATTACCGCTGGGGCGGCTGGCGCAAGGCGCGCATGGGCGCGGCCGATCCCCGCACGATGGCCGTGCCTTCGGAGGTGCCGGCCACCACGCCCTCACCGGTGGCCGATCGCGCCGACCCGGTGCCCGACCAACCGCTGCTCAAATCCTGACCCCAACGGCGTCGCCTTATAGCGCGTCGATATCGCCCAGGGCCTGGATCAGGCGGCGTGCCCGCTTGTCCGGCTTGGTCTCCGGCGCGCGGTAGCCGGTGCGCTCGGCCGCGCGCAGGGCACGCTGCTCCTCGCGGCGCTGCCGCGACTGCGCGCTTTCCTCGTACAACGCCTGCGCCACCGGCGCCGGTCCACGCTGATCGGCCAGGCCACGCACCTGCACCTGGAACTGCTCATCGCCCCGGTGCACCAGCAGCTGGTCGTTGGCATGCACCGCCCGCGAGGGCTTGGCGCGCTGGCCGTTGACTTCGATCCGGCCGGCGGCGATGGCCGCCTTGGCCAGCGAGCGGGTCTTGAAGAAGCGCGCGGCCCACAGCCAGATATCCAGGCGGACGCCGGCAGCGGAAGTTTCAGCGGGGCTGGTCGTGCTTGAGGTCATCGAGCTTGAAGGTGGAGTCCGAACGGGTGTCGCTGCCAATGGAAAAACGCAGGCTGTCATCGGGCGCGCAACGCATGCGCGGATCGTTCGCACCGGCCTCACGGTCCTGATTGGCCGGCGGGCGCGAGGACGCCAGCGCGCATTCGGGCAGATCGGTCGGCCGCACGCTGGCATCCATCAGGCGCGCATCACTGGCACATGCGGCCAGCGCGAGAGAACACAACACCGGCAGCAGCACGGGCTTGGACATCGGACATTCCCTGGTCATGGTCGTGGCCTCGATCCTAGCGCCGCCAGCGAGTGCAGGCCTGTGCCGGAAGTCCATAAAGCAAAACCCCGGCCGGAGCCGGGGTTTTGCCAAAGCTGCAACAGGCGCGCGAGGATTACTCGGCAGCGGCCTGACGGGCAGCCTTGGCGGCGGCGGCGGCGGCCAGGTCTTCCTTGATGCGCGCCGCCTTGCCCTGCAGACCGCGCAGGTAGTACAGCTTGCCGGCGCGGACCTTGCCGCGGCGCTTGACTTCGACCGAGTCGATGGTGGCGCTGTGGGTCTGGAACACGCGCTCCACGCCGTAGCCGTGGGAGATCTTGCGCACGGTGAAAGCCGAGTTCAGGCCGGCGTTCTTCTTGCCGATGACCACGCCTTCATAGGCCTGGACGCGCTCGCGGTTGCCTTCCTTCACCTTGACGTTGACGACGACGGTGTCGCCCTGGCTGAACTGCGGCAGCTCGCGGGTGATCTGGGCGGACTCGAATTCCGCGATGATGGACTTGTTCAACTTGCTCATGGGTGCACCGATGTCGTTGTTCGGGTGAGGGTGTCGTTCGACAGCCTGGACTGATGCGATCGCCGGATTGCGTCGCACGTTCGTTGTTATGGGGTCCCTGGAAGCCGAGCCGGCCACAGGAATCGCGCATTCTAGCCTAAGTCGTTCCGTCTTCGCCAGGGGTGGGCAGCGGGTCGCCAACGCCTGCGGCCAGGTCCTCGCGGAAGGCCGCCAGCAGCTTGCGATCGGCCTTGGACAAGGCGTCCTCGTCCAGCAGCTCCGGCCGCCGCAGCCAGGTCCGCCCCAGCGATTGCTGGCGGCGCCAGCGCGCGATGGCGGCGTGGTTGCCCGAGCGCAGCACCGCCGGCACCTCGCCCCAGTCGTGCTGCACCGGGTGGCTGTAGTGCGGGCAATCCAGCAACCCGCCCTCACCTTCGAAGCTGTCCTGCGCCGCCGATTCGGCATCGCCCAGCGCCCCGTCCTGCAGGCGGGTGATGGCATCCACCAGCACCGCCGCGCCCAGCTCGCCGCCGGAGAGCACGTAGTCGCCGATGGAGATTTCCTCGTCGACCTCGGCCTGGATGAAGCGCTCGTCCACGCCCTCGTAGCGCCCGCACAGCAGCATCAGCCGCGGCAACGCCGCCAGCTCGCGCACCTTGGCCTGGGTCAGCGGACGCCCCTGCGGGGTCAGATACACCAGCGGCGCCGGCCCTGCCCCGGCCGCACGCGCCGCGGCCAGGCAGGCACGCAGCGGCTCGATCAGCATCACCATGCCCGGGCCACCGCCGAAAGGCCGGTCATCCACACGCCGGTAGTTGCCCTGGGCGTAGTCGCGCGGGTTCCAGCCATGCAGCTGCAACAACCCCCGCTCGCGCGCCCGCCCGACCACGCCGAAGCTCGCGCTCTGGTCGATGAAATCGGGGAACAGGGTGAGGACGTCGATGCGCATGGGGCGAGGAGTGAGTGGAGAGGAGCAAGGAACGAGAAACGAGAAACGAGAAACGAGTGGAAGCATAGGACAGCGTCGGCCGCGCCCACTCGTTCCTCGTTCCTCTCCACTCGTTCCTAGAAGTCAGGATCCCAGTCCACCCCGATTTCCCCGGCCTCGAAATCCACGCGGGTCACGAACTCGGGTTGGACGAACGGGATCAGGCGTTCCTTGTCCCCGCGCGCCACCAGTACGTCGTTGGCGCCGGTGGAGAACAGGTGCGAGACCGTGCCGAAGGAGCGGCCGTCGGCGTTGATCACGCGCAGGCCTTCCAGATCCACCCAGTAGAACTCGTCGGGCCTGGGCGGCGGCAGCGCCGCGCGCGGCACGAAGATCTCCGTGCCCACCATCGCCTCGATGATGTTGCGATCGTCCACGCCGGGGAAGGTCGCCACCAGGTGCTTGCCCTGTGGCTTGCCGCGCACGCCGGAGAGCTCGCGCTCGTTGCCGGCGGCATCGCGCAGGGTCCAGGGCTGGTAGCGGAAGATCGCTTCGCGCGGCTCGGTCCAGGACTCGATTTTCGCCTCGCCACGAACGCCGAACGCGCCGATCACCCTACCTAGGAGGATGCGGCGCGTCGGGTCGTTCATGCGAGTGCCACTTCAGAGGCTGCGCGCAATGCGCAGCCGCCGGAGTATCAGGCCGCAGCCTGGGCAGAAGCCTTGGTGGCTTCCTTGTAGAGGTTGCGGACCTTGTCGGTCAGCTGGGCGCCGTTGGACACCCAATGGTCCACGCGGGCCAGGTCCAGCACGACGCGCTGCTCGGCGCCCTGGGCGACCGGGTTGTAATAACCCACGCGCTCGATGTTGCGGCCGTCGCGCGCGCTGCGCACGTCGGTGACGATGATGTGGTAGAACGGACGCTTCTTGGCGCCGCCGCGGGTAAGACGGATCTTGACCATGGTGGTTTTCTCGGTGTTGCCCAGTCGCCAGGATGGCGCGGTAAGCCGGCGATTATAGCGGGCTTGGGCGGCTTGTCCAAGCGGTCAGATCGGGGCCCAGGGCTGGGTGTCCAGCGCGCGCGCCACCAAGGCCTGTAGCTCGCCCCCGTCAGGCAGGGCAGCGCCCTCGATCGCGGACACCGGCTGCACCCCCGTCGCATTCAGGGTGATGGCCGGCACGCGCTGCGCCTGCTCCAGCGAGAGGACCTGCTCGCACTGGGCCACGCCCAACTGCGCCAGGCCCCGCCGCACCAGCGCCTCGCAGGTGCCACGCAGGGCCTGGGCCTGTGGCCACAGCACCTGCTGGCCATCCCAGAAGGCCACGTTCCACACGCTGCCTTCGATCACCCGTCCGTCCTCCGGCGCCAGGAACAGGGCATCGTCGTAGCCGGCCAACCGCGCCTGCCGACGGTAGTGGAACAACGGCAGGGTCGCCACGTGCTTGAGCTGGGGCAGCGGCCGCTGGAAGGCCACGGCCTGCAGGGTCACCGCGCCCTGCCCGGGCGGCGCCGGCGGCGTGAGGGAGATCAGAAGGTCCGGTTGGCAGGGCCGCTGCGGCTGGCGATGATCGAAGCCACGCGAGAACACCGTGACCCGCAGGGAGGCATCGGGCATCTGCGCAAGCGCCAGACGCATCCATGCCCGCAGTTGGGCGGCATCGAGTGGCGCGTCGAACAGCGCGCGATTGCCTTCGGCCAGGCGCTGCAGGTGCAGGTCCAGCCCCTGCACCGCACCGCCGCGCACCTGCATCGAGGTGAAGTGGCCGTAGTTGACCAGCGCCAGTGCCTGCAGCGCCGCGGCATCGGCCGGCACGCCGTTGCACCACACCTGCGATGCGCTCAAGACCGCGACCTCGCCGCACCGCACTCAGCGCAGGGCACAGGCATCGGACCACCAGCGCTGCAGCAGGGCGCCGGCTGGTTCGGGCCTGGCCATCCAGGCTGACTGGCCGGCCCAGGCCTGCATCGCGGACAGATCGTCCTGCTTGGCCGCCTGCGCACGCATGGCCGCGGTCAAGGCGCGCTGGATGGGGTATGGCGCCATCGGCGGCGCATCGGCAGCGGCGGTGGCGCGCACGTAATCGGTGGCCAGCGCACGGCCCAGGCGCCCGGAAAACGCGCGCGTGGGCCAGGTGTCTTCCGGTTCGGCCGCCTGCAAGGCTGCCGCCCATGCCGGCGCGATCCGCGCCTCGGGGCTGGCCAGCAGGGCGGTCCCGATGAAGACGGCCGATGCGCCCAGCGTCAGCGCCGCGGCGATGCCGCGACCGTCGCCGATGCCGCCGGCCGCGATGACCGGCACCTCCAGCGCATCGGCCAGGCGCGGGACCAGCGCAAGCAGCCCCGTCATCTGGCGTTCGGCCGCAGCCGCGTCGAAGGTGCCGCGGTGGCCGCCGGCTTCGAAGCCCTGGGCGATCACCGCATCGGCGCCGGCGGCCTGGGCCTGGCGCGCCTCGGCCAGCGTGGTAGCGGTGGCGAACCAGGCGATGCCGGCTGCCTTCAGCTCGCGGACCTGCGCCGGATCGAGCACACCCATGATGGTGGACAGCACGTGAGGGCGCGCCTGCAGCACGGCCTGGAACTGCGCCTCGAACGGTGCCGGACGCGCATCGCCGGCCTCGGCCGGCACGGGCGGGCCCCATTGGCCGAGGAACTGCCGCATGGCCGCCTCGGCGGTGGCATCGCGCATCGGTTCCGGGTCGGGCACCCACAGGTTGACCTGCACGGGGCCATCGCACTGGGCGCGGAACTGGCCGACCCAGGCGGTGATGTCATCGGGCTGGGACAGCACTGCGCCCATGGCGCCCATGCTGCCGGCCCGCGCGGCGGCCACGGACAGCGACACCGGGCAGGCGCCGGCCATCGGTGCCAGCAGCACCGGCATGGTCAGGCCGTAGCGCTCGCAGAACGCCTGGACCCGCTGCTGGCGCATGTCGCGCATGAGCTCAGCGGAACGGCAGGCCGCCGCGACCGCCCATGGCGCCCATCATCCCGCGCATGCCCCGCATCATCCCCTTCATGCCGCCGCCGGAGAGCTTGGACATCATCTTTTCCATCTGCTGGAACTGCTTCATCAGCTTGTTGACGTCCGAAGGCTGGGTGCCCGAGCCCTTGGCGATGCGCGCCCGGCGCGAGCCGTTGAGCAGGCCCGGGTTGCGGCGCTCCTTCTTGGTCATCGAATTGATGATGGCGATCATGCGCGGCACTTCCTTGCTGCCGGCCACCTGCGCCTTGAGGTTCTCCGGGATCTGCCCCAGGCCCGGCAGCTTTTCCATCAGGCTGCCGATGCCGCCCATGTTCTGCATCTGCTCGAGCTGGTCGCGCATGTCGTTGAGGTCGAATTTCTTGCCCTTGGCGACCTTCTCGGCCAGCTTATGCGCCTTGTCCTTGTCGACCTGGCTCTCGACTTGCTCCACCAGCGACAGCACATCGCCCATGTCCAGGATGCGGCTGGCCACGCGGTCGGGGTGGAACACGTCCAGGCCGTCGGGCTTCTCGCCCACGCCGATGAACTTGATCGGCTTGCCGGTGATGTAGCGCACGCTCAGCGCCGCGCCGCCACGCGCATCGCCATCGGTCTTGGTCAGCACCACGCCGGTCAGCGGCAGCGCTTCGCTGAAGGCCTTGGCGGTGTTGGCCGCGTCCTGGCCAGTCATGGCGTCGACCACGAACAGGGTCTCCACCGGCTTGACCGCCGTGTGCAGCGCCTTGATCTCGGCCATCATCGCCTCGTCGATGGCCAGGCGACCGGCGGTATCGACCAGCAGCACATCGATGAAGGACTTGCGCGCATCGTCGATGGCGGCGCGCACGATGTCCTCGGGCTTCTGCGAGGCCTGCGAGGGGAAGAAGCTCACCTGCACCTGTTCGGCCAGGGTCTTGAGCTGCTCGATGGCGGCCGGGCGGTAGACGTCGGCCGACACCACCATCACCTTCTTCTTGCGCTTCTCGCGCAGGTGCTTGGCCAGCTTGCCCACGGTGGTGGTCTTGCCGGCGCCCTGCAGGCCGGCCATGAGGATGACCGCCGGGGCCGGCACGTTGAGGTTGAGGTCGGTGGCGGCCGAGCCCATGACCGCGGTCAGCTCGTCGCGCACGACCTTGATCAGCGCCTGGCCCGGGGTCAGCGACTTCAGGACTTCCTGGCCGACCGCGCGCACTTTGATGCGCTCGATCAGGGCCTGCACCACCGGCAGGGCGACGTCGGCCTCCAGCAGGGCGATGCGCACCTCGCGGGTGGCTTCGCGGATGTTCTCCTCGGTCAGGCGGCCACGGCCACGCAGCCGTTCGATGGTGCCGGACAGGCGCTGGGTCAGGGATTCGAACATCGGGGGCAACCGCGCTTTGAAGACAGGAAAGGGCGAAGTATAGCGGCCCCTCCGGCAGCCACCGAAGGGCACGCTGGCGCGTGCTGCGGCGCGATGGGGCATGCGACACTGCGCGGATGATGCTCACGCCCGCCGCGATCGCCCTTTACCTGCTTGCGACCGTGCTGCTGGTCCGTGGCGCGGCCAAGGACACCCTGGAATCGACCCACGGCTGGCGCTGGCCAGCCTGGGCTGCGGTGCTGCTGCACGGTGGCTATCACCTGTGGATCGCCAGGATCACCGCCGGCGGCCCGGACATGCACTTCTTCTCGGCCCTGTCGCTGGTCAGCCTGGGCATGGCGGTGCTGACCACGCTGGTCGGCGCGCAGGGCCGCACCGGCACGCTGGGTGTGGTGGTGTTCCCGCTGGCGGCGCTGCTGCTGGGCCTGTACCACGGCTATGGGCACAAACCCAGCCCGGGCCTGGACTGGCGCCTGCAGCTGCATGCGTGGATGGCGCTGCTGGCCTATGCCAGCCTGGCCGTGGCCGCGCTGCTGGCCTTGATGCTGTGGGTGCAGGAGCGGGCATTGCGCCGCCGCGACTTCCAGCCGTGGCTGCGGGCGCTGCCGCCGCTGACCGAGCTGGAAACCCTGTTGTTCAAGACCATCGCGGTGGGTTTCGCGCTGCTGACGGCCACGCTGCTCAGCGGCGTGCTGTTCGTCCACGACCTGCTCGGCCAGCACCTGATCCACAAGACCGTGCTCAGCGTGCTGTCCTGGCTGGTGTTCGGCGCGCTGTTGCTGGGCCGCTGGCGACGGGGCTGGCGCGGCGCCAAGGCCGTGCACTGGACCCTGGCGGCGATGGCGCTGCTGCTGCTGGCCTTCTTCGGCAGCAAGTTCGTGCTCGAACTGGTGCTCAAGCGGGTGGCCTGAGCGCTGCCGCCGCCGTCGGGGAATCCCGACGGCGGCGCTGCACGGCAAGATGAAAAAAAAGACAGCTGAAGGTCATATAACAGACTTGCCGTCACAATAATTGCCTTGACAATTATTGCTCGGGCGCGGAGCATGCGCTCCCCATGAACCCTTGCCCTCTCCCCCCCGCCAGCGGCTCCGCGCTCGGGCTGATGATCCGCCAGGTCCGCGACGGGCTCTGGGCCCAGCTCGAGCACGAGCTGACCAAGCTCGGCCATGACCTGACCTTCAGCCAGTACATCGTCATCAAGAAGCTGGCCGCCGAGGTCACGCCCAGCGCCAGCGATCTGGCCAAGGCCGCCGAGATGAACCCCGGCGCCATGACCCGCCTGCTGGACAAGCTGGAGGCGCGCGGCCTGATCACCCGCGCGGCCGACCCTGCCGACCGCCGCGCGCTGCATATCAAGCTCACGCCTGCCGGCGAGCAGATCTGGAGCGAAATCGGCACCGCCGGGCAAGGCGTGCTCAAGCGCGCGCTGACCGGCATGACCGACGAAGAAAGCGGACAGCTCATGGCCTTGCTGACCCGCGTGCGCGACAACCTTTCCACTCCCACCCCCTGACGCCATGTCCACGAACCTCTCTTTCCCGACCGCACGCCGGACGGGCCGCACCCTGTCGGTGCTGGCGAGCGCGCTGTTGCTCGCCAGCTGCGCGACCAGCGGTGGGCTGGAACCGTCCGCCGTCCTGCGCTCGCCGGACGATGTCTCCGCCACCCGCAGCCTCGCCGGCCACCTCAGCCAGGCCGAGTTCCCGCGCCAGGATTGGTGGACGCGCCTGGGCGACCCGCAACTGGACGCCCTGATCGGCGAGGCCCTGGCAGGCACGCCCTCGCTGCAGGTCGCCGACGCGCGCCTGCGCCAGGCCCGCGCCCAGGCTGGCCTGAGTGATGCCGAACGCCGCCCCAGCCTGAGCGGCAGCGCCCAGTACACCGGCGTGCAGTTGCCCGAAACCCTGCTGGGCGACGAGTTCGGCGGCAAGCTGATGCACAGCACGGTGCTGATGCTCAACTTCAGCTGGAAGCCGGACCTGTGGGGCGGCCAGCGCGCCGCCTACGAGGCCGCCGTTGGCCAGGCACGTGCGGCCGAAGTCGACGCCCAGGCCGCGCGCCTGGCGCTGTCGGCCAACATCGCCCGCGCCTACATCAATCTGGCCCAGGCCTACGAGGCACAGCAGGTGGCGCGCCAGGAGGAACGGCGCGCCTCGCAGCTGTTCGAGCTTGGCGACAAGCGGGTCAAGGCCGGCCTGGACAACCAGCTGCCGCTGCGCCAGTCCGAGAGCGCCATCGCCAGCGCGCGCCAGCAGGCCGAGGCCGCGCAGCAGCAGATCGATGCGCTGCGCAATGCGCTGGCCGCGCTGCTGGGCAAGGGCCCGGACCGCGGCCTGGACATCGCCCCACCCAGTCTGCTGGATGCGCCCTCCCCGGCCGTGCCGAACGTGCTGCCCAGCGAACTGCTCGGTCATCGCGCCGACGTGGTGGCCGCGCGTTGGCGCGTGGAAGCGGCCAGTCGCGGCATCGATGCGGCCAAGGCCGCGTTCAAGCCCAGCATCAACCTCAGCGCCATTGTCGGGCTGGCCGATTCGGGCCTGTCCGATCTGTTCAGCAATGAGGCGCTGCTGGGCTTCGGTGGCCCCGCGCTGAGCCTGCCGATCTTCGACGGCGGCCGCCTGCGTGGACAGCTGGACGCGCGCGATGCGCAGTACGACCTGGCCGTGGCCGAGTACAACCAGTCGCTGGTGGGCGCCATGCACGAGGTCGCCGACGCCGTGCAGGCGGCGCGCTCGCTGGATGCGCAGACGGCGCAGGCCACCCAGGCCCGCGACGCCGCGCGCGCCGCGCTGGAGCTGGCCACCTCGCGCTACAGCGCCGGCATCGGCAACCAGCTGGAAGTCCTGACCACCCAGCGACCGCTGCTGCAGTTGGAACAACAGCTGGCCTCGCTGCGCGCACAGCGCTATGCGGCCGCCATCGATCTCGACCAGGCCCTCGGTGGCGGCTTGCCGCTGAGCGCGCCACAGCTTTCTTCTTCTGATTCGGATACTTCCAAGGTCACCCCATGAGCGCCCAGACCTCCCAACCCAACGCTTCCGCACCCGCGCCGAAGAACAAGCGTCGCCGCGCGTTGTTGATCCTGCTGATCGCCGTGCTGGTCCTCGGCGCGGCCTGGCTGGCCTGGTGGCTGCTCCACGGCCGCTGGCACCAGGACACCGACGATGCCTACGTGGCCGGCAACATCGTCAGCATCGTGCCGCAGACCACCGGCACGGTGGTCAGCATCGACGCCGATGACGGCATGCGGGTGGAAGCCGGACAACCGCTGGTGCACCTGGATCCGAACGATGCGCAGGTCGCCTACGACCAGTCGGTGGCCAACCTGGCAGGCACCGTGCGCCAGGTGCGCGGACTTTTCAGCAATGTCGAGTCCGGCGAGTCGGACCTGCGCGCGCGTCAGATCTCGGTGGAGCAGGCACGTGCCGACGTGAAGCGTCGCCAGGGCCTGGTCGACTCCGGCGCTGTCTCGCGCGAGGAGCTGGCGCACGCCCGGGACGTACTGGCCGCGGCCGAGGCCGCCCTGGGCAGCGCGCGCGGCAACCTGCAGCGCACCCGCGCGCTGGTGGATGCCACCACGATCGGCAAGACCCCGCAGGTGCAGGCGGCCGCCTCGCAGCTGCGCCAGGCCTATCTGAACCTGCAGCGCTCGGCCATCCTGGCCCCGGTCTCCGGCTACGTCGCCCGTCGCCAGGTGCAGCTGGGCCAGCGCGTGCAGCCGGGCACCTCGCTGATGACCATCGTGCCGCTGGAGGAGGTCTGGGTGGATGCCAACTTCAAGGAAACCCAGCTGGGCCACATGCGCATCGGCCAGCCGGTGGAAGTGCATGCCGATCTCTACGGCGATGACGTGGTCTACAACGGCAAGGTCGCCAGCCTGGGCCTGGGCACGGGCAGCGCGTTCTCGCTGCTGCCGGCGCAGAACGCCAGCGGCAACTGGATCAAGATCGTGCAGCGCGTGCCGGTGCGGATCGAGCTGGACCGCGAACAGCTGGTCAAGCACCCGCTGCGCATCGGTCTGAGCATGCAGGTGGATGTCACGGTGAAGGACCAGGACGGCCCGGTGCTGGCGCCGGCGCGCAAGCGCGACAAGCCGCTGCTGGCCACGGCCGCCTATGAGAAGCAGCTGGCCGATGCCAATGCGCTGATCACTTCGATCATCGAAGACAACCTGCCGGCCTCGGCGAAGAACTGAAGTCCCATGTCCACGACCCCTCCCACCGCCACGGGCGGCGCGCCGGCTGCGCCGCAGCCGGCCGCAGCGCCGTTCCGTCCGCCGAACATGGCGCTGACGACGATTGGCCTGGCGCTGGCCTCGTTCATGCAGGTGCTGGACACCACCATCGCCAACGTGTCCCTGCCGACCATCTCCGGCAACCTGGGCGCCAGTGCCAACCAGGCGACCTGGGTCATCACCTCCTTCGCGGTCAGCAACGCCATCGCGCTACCGCTGACCGGCTTCATGGTGCGCAAGTACGGCGAAGTGCGGGTGTTCACCTGGGCCACGCTGGCCTTCGTGATCGCATCCTTCCTGTGCGGCATCGCCAATTCGATGGGTTTGCTGGTGGTGGCGCGCGCACTGCAGGGTTTCGTGTGCGGCCCGATGTATCCGGTGACGCAGGCGCTGCTGATCTCCATCTATCCACCCAACAAACGCGGGCAGGCCATCGCGCTGCTGGCGATGGTGACGGTGGTGGCGCCGATCGCCGGGCCGATCCTGGGCGGCTGGATCACCGACAACTACAGCTGGGAATGGATCTTCTTCATCAACATCCCCATCGGCATCTTCTCCAGCCTGGTGGTCGGCCGGCAGATGAAGGACCGCCCGGTCACGCTGCAGAACCCGAAGATGGACTACATCGGCCTGGCTACCCTGGTTCTGGGCGTGGGCGCGCTGCAGATCATGCTGGACCTGGGCAATGACGAGGACTGGTTCAACTCCACCAAGATCGTGTGGCTGACCATCGTGGCGGTGATCGCGCTGGTGGTGTTCGTGATCTGGGAGCTCACCGAGAAGGACCCGATCGTCAACCTGCGCCTGTTCCGCCACCGCAACTTCACCAGCGGCACGCTGGCGATGGTGTTCGGCTATGCGGCGTTCTTCGCCATCGGCCTGCTGGTGCCGCTGTGGCTGCAACGGAACATGGGCTACACGGCGATCTGGGCCGGTTTTGCCACCGCGCCCATCGGCATCCTGCCGGTGATCCTGACGCCGTTCGTGGGCAAGTACGCCTCGCGTTTCGACCTGCGCATCCTGGCCAGCTTCGCGTTCTTCGTCATGGCCGGCACCAGCTTCCTGCGTTCGGGCTTCAACCTGGACGTGAACTTCGAGCGCGTGGCTGAGATCCAGCTGGTGCAGGGCCTGGGCGTGGCGCTGTTCTTCATGCCGGTGCTGACCATCCTGCTGTCGGACCTGGAACCGCATGAAATCGCCGCAGGCTCGGGCCTGGCCACCTTCGTGCGTACGCTGGGCGGCAGCTTCGCCGCCTCGCTGACCACTTGGGCCTGGAACCAGCGCACGACCATCCACCACGCCCAGCTGACCGAGCACATCGACGCCTACGACCCGGCCATGCAGCAGGTGGTGTCCCAGCTGGGCCAAGGCAACACGCAACGTGGCGCGGTGGCGCTGAACCAGATGATCGGCCAGCAGGCCGCGCAGATCGGCTTCAACGAGATCTTCCATCTGCTCGGCATCATCTTCCTGGCGGTGATCGTCTTCGTGTGGTTCGCCCGTCCGCCGTTCGCGGCCAAGTCGGGGGGCGCGGCGGCGGCAGGCGGTCACTGATCGGTTCGCCCGCGCAAGCCTTCAACGCAGTCCCGAAACGGCCGCCCCCATGCGGCCGTTTCGCTGTGCGCCGCCCGTGCAATCCCGCTTGCGCGCACCTAAAAACTTTAGATCGCAGGCAAGCCTGCGCGCGACGCCGGACCGCGACGGCTTTGCCCCCTTTTGCCAGTTGCGCGATGCGCCAGCGCCCGTATCCTGCCTGCTTCCAAACGCAAAGCATGGGACGAGCCCCTGATGTATCTGGTCTGCGGAGAAGCGCTGTTCGACGTGTTCACCGATGGTGAGCGAGGTGACGACGTGCCCATGCTGGCGCGACCGGGCGGCTCGCCGTTCAACGTGGCCATCGGACTGACCCGGCTTGGGCATCGCGCCGGCCTGTACACGGGCCTGTCCACTGACGTGCTGGGCCGCCGCCTGTACCGCCAGCTCGAACGCGAGGACGTGTGCCTGGACTACATCGTCGACAAGCCCAACCGCACCACGGTCGTGCTGGTGGCGCTGGACGATGCGGGCGTGGCCAAGTATTCCTTCTACGGCGATCACTGCGCCGACCGTGAGCTGACCCTCGCCGAACTGCCGGCGCTGGACGGGAAGATCGCCGGCCTGCACTTCGGTTCCTACACCCTGGTGGCCGAACCCACCGCTTCGACCTTCCTCGCCCTGGCCCAGCGCGAGCGCGGCCAGCGCCTGATCTCGCTGGACCCCAATGTGCGCCCCACGGTGGAGCCGGACATGCAGGTGTGGCGCGAGCGCCTGGCGCAGTGGCGCAGCATGGCCGATGTCATCAAGGTCAGCGATGAGGACCTGGAATTGCTCTACCCCGGCGTTGGCATCGACGAGGTCGCCAGCCAGTGGCTGCAGGCGCCGACCCAGGTCCTGGTGGTCACGCGTGGCGCCGAAGGCGCGGTGGGCTACAGCGCGCAGGGACGCGTGGAGATTCCCGGCGTCAAGGTCACCGTGGCCGACACCGTGGGCGCTGGCGACAGCTTCCAGGCGACCTTGCTCTCGCAGCTGCCGGACCGCGCCGCGCTTGAAGCCGCTGCCTCGTCCAGCGAGCGGCTGCAGCAGATCCTGACGCGCTCGGCGCAGGCCGCGGCCATCACCTGCAGCCGTGCGGGCGCCAACCCGCCGTACGCGCGCGAGCTGCCGTAGCGGTCATCAGCGCAGCGCTGCCGGCAAGGTGGTGGAACTTGCCAGCTTGTCGGTTTGGCCTCGCGTGGAGCTGATCAACGCGTAGCGCTGGGCAACTCTTAGTGCTGGTCAACTTGTGGGAGCGGCTTCAGCCGCGAAGGGGCTTTCCCGGTAAAGCCTCTTCGCGGCTGAAGCCGCTCCCACAGTTGTTGGCCCCACAGTTCTCGGCCCTCAGTGCTCGCTCCCCCTGATGTCGCTCACCTGATGATGTTCGGGAGATGCCTTCGCTTCCGCGCACATGGACACTCCGCCGCGCCGATGCATGCACGCCTGCAGACGGCCCATGACGCAACGCGTATCATCGCCCGCCCTCTCACGCGGCAACATCCATGCACCTCCGTGATGCCCGCCTCGTCCATCCGATGTGGACGCGCCATTGAGAAGCAGCAATCAACCGGACCTGTGGTCGGCCGACCACGATCCGCAGACATCCGCATCGCGTCCACGCCGGCGCCCGTCGCGGGCGCCGCAGCGCGAGGCGGTCCAGCTCTGTCTCGACCTGCAGCTGCCGCGAATGTCGCGCAATCCAAGCGGACGCAGGTTCCCGCGGGTGACCATGGATTCGGCAACGGCGCAGATGGCGCTGTTCCGCTGACCGTGCCATGCACACGCGTCAGGCGTGCTCGATCGCCTGCGACAGTCGCTCCACCGCGATCACTTCCAATCCCTTGAAACTGCCGGCCTTGGGCGCATTGGCCTTGGGCACGATGGCGCGTTTGAAGCCGTGGGTGGCCGCCTCCTTCAAACGCTCCTCGCCATTGGGCACGGGGCGAATCTCACCGGACAGCCCCACCTCGCCGAAGGCGATCGTCTTCTCAGGCAGCGGCCGGTCGCGCAGGCTAGAGAGCACCGCCAGCAGCACCGGCAGATCCACCGCGGTTTCCTGCACGCGGATGCCACCGACCACGTTGACGAACACGTCCTGGTCGCCGACCACAATGCCGCCATGGCGGTGCAACACCGCCAGCAGCATCGCCATGCGGTTCTGTTCCATGCCCACGGCAACGCGGCGCGGGTTGGACAGCGGCGAGGTATCCACCAGGGCCTGCACCTCCACCAGCAGTGGGCGGGTGCCCTCACGGGTCACCATCACGCAGCTGCCGGGCTGGTGGCCGCTACCGGAGAGGAAGATCGCCGACGGGTTGGGAACCTCTTTCAGCCCCTTGTCGCCCATGGCGAACACGCCCAGCTCGTTGACCGCACCGAAGCGGTTCTTGATCGCGCGCAGCACGCGGAAGCGGCTGCCGCTCTCGCCCTCGAAGTACAGCACCGCATCGACCATGTGCTCCAGCACGCGCGGGCCGGCGATGCCGCCTTCCTTGGTGACATGCCCGACCAGGAACACGGCCGTGCCGGTCTCCTTGGCATAGCGCACCAGCCGCGCGGCGCTCTCGCGCACCTGGCTGACCGAGCCCGGCGCGGCGGTCAGCGATTCGGTCCACAGGGTCTGCACTGAATCGGCCACGATCAGCTTCGGGCCCGCCGAGGAGGCGTGCTGCAGGATGGTCTCGATGCCGGTTTCGGCCAGCGCGTTCAGGCCTTCCAGCGGCAGGTCCAGACGCACGGCGCGGCCGGCGACCTGGGCCAGGGACTCCTCACCGGTGACGTAGAGCACCGGCAGGCTCGCGGCCATCTTCGCCACCGCCTGCAGCAGCAAGGTGGACTTGCCGATGCCCGGGTCGCCGCCCACCAGCACCACCGCGCCTTCCACCAGCCCCCCGCCGAGCACGCGATCGAACTCACCGATGCCGGTGCTCACACGCGCTTCCTCGCTATGACGCACGTCCTTGAGCGCGGTGATCTTCGGCGCCTCGGCGCGGCCAGCCCAGCCGCTGCGGCGCGCGGCCGGCGACTTGGCCGTGGCCGCGCTCTCCAGCACGATTTCGCTCAGTGAATTCCAGGCGCCGCATTCGCTGCACTGGCCCTGCCACTTGGTGAATTCGGCACCGCATTCGCCGCACACATACGCGGTCTTGGCCTTGGCCATGACGTCCTGCCACTGGTTCGATGATCACAGGATATCCGAGGCCATTCGCAGCCAGCGAGACGCACGCGCATGCGCGAACGACGCAGGGCGCCGATCGCTCGGCGCCCTGCTGGCGTGCCCTCAGGCTGCGATGCGACCTACTTGGCCTTCAACAGCAGCGACAACGTGTCCGGCTTGCCTTCGATGCGCTGTAGCGAGGGATACTTCAGGCCTTCGTGGTAGTCGATGCGGAAGGTGTCGTAGCGGTTCCAGCGCTTGACCAGCAGTTCGATCGGGGTGGTCGTGCCCTTGGCCGCGGTCACCGCATCCTTGAGCGCGTCGCTGGAGTACTCCATGCCGTTGACCGCCACGATCTTCATCCCCGGCGCGACGCCGGCCTTGAAGGCCGGGCCGTCCCACAGCACGTCGCCCACCTCGCCGTCGCCGCCGGCCATCAGACCCAGCGAGTACGTGAGCATGGCGCTCTTGCCGCGCGTCTCGGCCGCCTTGACCGCATCGTTGGGCTTGTCGTTGTAGACCAGCTTCCAGCCGCTGGCCTCAAGGCCGCCGGTGAGCGGGTCATGGCCATCGACGCGGCTGCGCAGGAAGGTCGACCAGTCGTAGGCGGCAATGCCGTTGAGCGTGGCGACCACTTCCTCGAAGTCGTAGGGCTTGACCGTCCAGCGGCCGTTGTCCATGCCGAAGAACGCCTTGGCGAAATCGTCCAGCGAGCGCTTGCCCTCGCTCAGCTCGCGCAGCTTGGCATCGGCCTCCAGCCACACCATCAGGCCACCGGAGTAGTAATCCTCGCTCAGCTGCCAGTTGCGATACGGCTGCGGCTTGCGCTGGTTGATGGTCGGGTCGTTGGTGGTGTCCTGCAAGGCGCGCCAGGACAGGCCCGGACGCCCCTTGTCGTAGGTCGCGGCGGTCAATGCCAGCGAGGTCAGGGCCTGCTCCTTGGTCCACAGGCCCGAGCGTGCGGCCAGCACGTTGCCGTAGAACTGGGTCTGGCCCTCGTACAGCCACAGCAGGCTGTCGCCCATGGGCACGTTGAAGTTGGGCGTGGCCAGGTCCTTGCCGCGCCGGAACTTGCCGTTCCAGGAGTGGTTGTACTCGTGCGCCAGCAGATCGCGGCCGGACCAGGTCTTGTCCCAGTCGGTGAAGTAGCCGGTCGCGCCGCTGTTCTCGCTGGAGCGGTGGTGCTCCAGGCCGATGCCGCCCAGCTGGCTGGTCAGGGCAAGCAGGAACTCGTAGTGATCGTAGTGACGCGCGCCGTAGAGCTTGTCGGCCTGCTCCACCAGCGCGGCATGCGCCTTGATCTGCTCGGGCTTGGCCTCCAGCGACTTGGCCTCGTCGGCGAACAGGTTCAGGTGGATGGGCTGCTTGGCGCCCGGGTCCAGGTCCACGCGCTTGTAGTAGCGCCCGGCGAACATCGGCGAATCCTGCAGGTGCTCGAAGTTCAGCGTGCGGAAGTTCACCGTATCGCCCTGCTTGCTGTCGGTCTCCAGGGCGGTGGCATAGGACCAGCCCGCCGGCAGCTTGACCGTGGCCTGCACCGGGATGCGGCTGGCGTAGTAGCCGGCCGGGTACAGCGTGGTGAGGTTCCACTGCAGGTTGAGCATGGACGGCGTCATCACCACCCGGCCCTGCGCCGGCGCCAGCGGCGAGAGGTACTGGAACTCGGCCACCAGCTCGGTCACGCCCTGCGGCACCTCGACCTTGAAGGCATAGACGTCGTACTGGTCGCGCGTCCACTCCAGGCGCTTGCCATTGGCGGTGATGACCAGCCCGGCCAGCTTCTCGATCTGGCCGCTGGGACGGTGGTTGCCGGGGATCCACTCCGGGTACAGCAGCGTCACCGGGCCGGGCTGCACCGGGATGGTCTCGCGCACGCGGAACACGCGGCGCAACGTGTCGGTGGCGTCCACTTCCAGCTTCACCGTGCCTGGGTAGTCCACGTCCTTGGGCGCCGGCGTCTGCGAGGTCTGCGCGCTCGCCTGGGTCGTCGTCCACAACAGCACCGCGGCTGCCAACACTCGCATCTTCATCATCTGGCCTTTGAGGTCCGGCTGGAAACAGCCCCCGACTATACGACCGCAATGCGCGCCCGGAGGGTGCCTTTGGTTGGGGCGCCCGGCTTCATGCATGTCAACAAAAAGGCCGCCCGGAGGCGGCCTTCTTGCAGAGCTCCGACCTGATCGGTCAGTGCATCATGTTGGCGTTCATGTTGTGCAGCACCCACAGCGAGCCAACCACCACGATGGCGATGATCAGCATCGAGAAGGCGAACACCATGACGTTCCAGCGCTGGGCCGAGGAGCGGTCCATGTGCAGGAAGTACACCAGGTGCACCAGCACCTGCACAGCGGCCAGGACGAACATGGTGATGATGGTGACACCGCGCGGGAAGGCCCCGCTCATCACCATGGCGAACGGCACCACGGTCAGGATGACGGCGTAAACGAAGCCCAGGACGTAGGACTTCAGGCTGCCGTGGGAGGCGCCGGAGGCGTCGTGCGAATGATTGTCGGCGGCCATTACAGGGCTCCCATCAGGTAGACGACGGTGAACACACCGATCCAGATGATGTCCAGGAAGTGCCAGAACAGGCTCAGGCACATCAGACGCGTGTTGTTGGTCGGGGTCAGGCCCTTGCGCGCAATCTGGATCACCAGCACCAGCATCCACAGCAGGCCCGAGGTCACGTGCAGGCCGTGCGTGCCGACCAGGCCGAAGAAGGCCGACCAGTACGCGCTGCGACCTGGACCTGCGCCTTCATGGATCAGGTGGTTGAACTCGTACACCTCCATCGCCAGGAAGCCCAGGCCGAACAACGCGGTCACCGCCAGCCAGCCGAACAGCGCCGGACGGCTGTTGCGGTTGGCCGCCATCACCGCCAGGCCGAAGGTCAGGCTGGACAGCAGCAGCAGGAAGGTCTCGACCAGCACGAACTTCAGGTCGAAGAACTCCTTGCCGGTGGGGCCATCGACGGTGGCCCCGGACAGCACGGCGTAGGTCGCGAACAGGCCTGCGAAGATCAGGCAGTCGCTCATCAGGTACACCCAGAAACCGAAAACCGTATTGGCGCCGGCGTCGTGGTGCTCATGATGCCCGTGGGCATCGGCGTGGTGGTGCGTATCGACAGTGGTCGTGGTCATGGTCATACCGCCTTCTGCGAGGGCGAGGCGATCGCCACGCGCTGCTGTTCAAGCCTTGCGAAGTGCTCGTTCTCGATGCGCTCCACCTCCGCCGCCGGCACGTAGTAGTCCACGTCGTCGTCGAAGCTGCGGGCGATGAACGCGCCGACCATGCCCACCAGACCCACGATCGCCAGCCACCAGATGTGCCAGGTCAGGGCAAAGCCCAGGACCACGCTGAAGGCGCCCATGATCAGGCCGATGCTGGTGTTGCGCGGCATGTGGATGTCTTCGTAGTGGGTCGGACGCACGTAGCCGCGACCGGCCTGCTTGTCGGCCCAGAACTGGTCGATCTGCCTGAAGTCCGGCAGGTGGGCGAAGTTGTAGAACGGCGGCGGCGAGGAGGTGGCCCACTCGTGCGTGCGCGCGTCCCACGGGTCGCCGGTCAGGTCCAGGTTGTCCTTGCGCTTCCAGATGCTGTAGATGATCTGCCACAGGTTCAAGCCGATACCGCAGGCGATCACGCAGGCGCCGAAGGCGGCCACGTACAGCCAAGGCACCCACTCGGGGTTGGTGTAGCTGTTGAGGCGACGGGTCATGCCCATGAAGCCCAGCACGTACAGCGGCATGAAGGCCAGGAAGAAGCCGATGATCCAGCACCAGAACGAGGCCTTGCCGATCTTCTCGTTGAGCTTGAAGCCGAAGGCCTTGGGGAACCAGTAGGTCAGGCCCGCCAGGTAGCCGAACACCACGCCGCCGATGATGGCGTTGTGGAAGTGGGCGATCAGGAACAGGCTGTTGTGCAGCACGAAGGACACGGCCGGGATCGCCATCATCACGCCGGTCATGCCGCCGATGCTGAAGGTGATGATGAAGCCGATGGTCCAGTGGATCGGCACGGTGAAGTGCACGCGGCCGCGGTACATGGTGAACAGCCAGTTGAAGATCTTCACGCCCGTGGGGATGGAGATGATCATCGTCATGATGCCGAAGAAGGCGTTGACGTTGGCACCCGAGCCCATGGTGAAGAAGTGGTGCAGCCAGACCAGGAAGGACAGCACGCCGATGGCCGAGGTCGCATAGACCATCGACTTGTAGCCGAACAGCGGCTTGCGGCTGAAGGTGGCGACCACTTCCGAGTACACGCCGAAGGCCGGCAGCACCAGGATGTAGACCTCCGGGTGGCCCCAGATCCAGATCAGGTTGACGTACATCATGGCGTTGCCGCCACCGTCATTGGTGAAGAAGTGGGTGCCCAGGTAGCGGTCGCAGCCCAGCAGCGCCAGGGTCACGGTCAGGATCGGGAACGCGGCGATGATCAGGATGTTGGTGATCAGCGCGGTCCAGGTGAAGATCGGCATGCGCATCAGGGTCATGCCCGGGGCGCGCATCTTCATGATGGTCACGAAGAAGTTGATGCCGGTCAGCAATGTGCCCAGGCCCGATATCTGTAGCGCCCACATGTAGTAGTCGACACCGACACCCGGACTGTATTGCAGCCCGGACAGCGGCGGATAGGCTAGCCAGCCGGTCTGGGCGAACTCGCCCACGAACAGCGAGAGCATGATCAGCACCGCGCCGGCCACGAACAGCCAGAAGCTCAGCGAGTTCACGAACGGGAAGGCCACGTCGCGCGCGCCGATCTGCAGCGGCACCACCAGGTTGACCAGGCCGGTCATGAACGGCATGGCCATGAAGAAGATCATGATCACGCCGTGGGCGGTAAAGATCTGATCGTAGTGGTGCGGCGGCAGGATGCCCTCGCTGCCGCCATGGGCCAGCACCTGCTGGGTGCGCATCATCAGTGCGTCGGCGAAGCCGCGCAGCAGCATGATCAGCGCCACGAAGATGTACATCACGCCGATCTTCTTGTGGTCGACCGAGGTCAACCAGTCGCGCCACAGCCAGCCCCAGACCTTGTACTTGGTCAGCAGGGCCAGGACCACGATACCGCCGATGACCACGCCCGCAAGCGTCGCCATGACGATGGGTTCGTGGTACGGAACCGCCTCGATTGTCAGTTTGCCAAGCATTACTTCTTCTCCGAACTCGTGTCCTGGGCGGCACCCATGTCATGGCCCTCGTGCCCCGCATGCGCGCCCTCGGCTGCTGCATCGTGGGCACCGGCGGCCGCCGGCATCTCGTGGTTCATGTGCGCGCCGTGCTTGGCGCCGCCCATCATGTATTTGTCGATGATCGACTGGTACAGGGTCGGGTCGACCGAGGCGTAGTAGCGCACCGGCTCCTTCTCGCTGGGCTTGGCCAGCTCGGCGTACTCCACCGCCTGCAGCGAGTCCTGCGAGGCCTTGACCTGGGCGACCCAGGCGTCGAAGGCGGCCGGGTCGGTAGCCTTGGCGGTGAACTTCATGCCGGAGAAGCCATGGCCGCTGTAGTTGGCCGAGATGCCCGGGTAGTCGCCGATGTGGTTGGCCACCAGGTGCAGCTTGGTCTCCATGCCCGCCATCGAGTAGATCTGCGTGCCCAGCGCCGGGATGAAGAACGAGTTCATCACCGAATCGGAGGTGATCTTGAAGTTCACCGGCGTATCGACCGGGAAGGCGATCTCATTGACCGTGGCGATGCCCTGCTCCGGGTAGATGAACAGCCACTTCCAGTCCAGCGAGACCGCCTCGATGGTCACCGGCTTCACATCCGACTGCAGCGGTTTGTACGGGTCGAGCGCGTGCGAGGAGCGCCAGGTCAGCACGCCCAGCACCAGGATGATCAGGCAGGGGATGGTCCACACCACGATTTCGATCGCGGTGGAGTGCGACCAGTTCGGCTCGTAACGGGCCTTCTTGTTCGAGGCGCGGTAGCGCCAGGCGAACAAGAGGGTCATCACGATGACCGGGATCACGACCAGCAGCATCAGCACGGTCGCGGTGACCAGCAGGTTGCGCTCGTCGATGCCGACCTGGCCTTTGGGATCGAGGATGGCCGACTTACAGCCGGAGAGAAGGGCGAGGCTGGGCAGCAGGACCCAGGAACGCAGACGTCCCAGGAGGTTCGACGCAGGCATGGTTCAATCCAATCGCGAAGGGAAAACCGGTTTGGCGCGCGCAATCCCCGCCAGTGGCGGGCATTACGCGGCCTGGTCGCGCGATTTGCCGGCTAATGCTCCGCAGATCATTGGGCGGACGGTTGGCGCGACGACCCCCTATTTTATGGTGCCGCGCACCATTACGGAATACCTGAAACAGCCGAAGTGCTGAAGGATTCACGTCAATCGAGCCTTGCAACTGTGTCACGTTGCGCGCGCGCGTGTGGCGACTTCGCTCCCAGATCGCGCAGCGCAACGAACAAGGCCCCGATCGCCGGGCGATCGGGGCCTTGGAAAGACGGCTGGTGCCGGAAATAGGAATCGAACCTACGACCTACGCATTACGAATGCGCCGCTCTACCAACTGAGCTATTCCGGCGAACCGCGAATTCTAAGTACTCGTTACGGACAGGTCAATTGACCAGCTGCAGGCGCAGCTCCTTGGGCAGGGCGAAGACCATGCTCTCCGGCTCGCCCTGCAGCTCGCTGACGCTGGCCGCGCCTAGCTCGCGCAGGCGCTGGATCACCCCTTCGATCAGCACGTCCGGGGCCGAGGCGCCGGCGGTGACGCCGATCCGCTGCTTGCCGGCGATCCAGGCCGGGTCGATTTCGTGCGCGCCGTCGATCAGGTGCGACTCCACGCCATCGCGCTGAGCCAGTTCGCTGAGGCGGTTGGAATTGGAGCTGTTGGGCGAGCCGACCACCAACACCAGGTCGCATTCGCGCGCCAGCTCGCGCACCGCGTCCTGGCGGTTCTGCGTGGCGTAGCAGATGTCGTCGTTCTTCGGCCCCTGCAGCGCCGGGAACCTGGCCCGCAGCGCTTCGATGATGCCGATGGTGTCGTCCACCGACAGCGTGGTCTGGGTGGTGTAGGCCAGGTTGTCCGGCTGGTTCACCTGCAGGGTATGGGCCTGCTCGATGTCCTCGACCAGGTAGATCGTCCCCACCCCGCCCTCGCGGGTCCACTGGCCCATGGTGCCCTCGACCTCCGGATGCCCGGCATGGCCGATCAGCACCACGTCGCGGCCGGCGCGGCAGTGGCGGGCCACCTCGAAATGCACCTTGGTCACCAGCGGGCAGGTGGCGTCGAAGACCTTCAGCCCGCGGCGCTCGGCCTCGTTGCGCACAGCCTTGGACACCCCGTGGGCGCTGAAGATCACCGTCGAGCGGTCCGGCACTTCGTCCAGTTCTTCCACGAAGATGGCCCCACGCTGCTTGAGGTCGTCGACCACGAAGCGGTTGTGCACGACCTCGTGACGGACGTAGATGGGCGCGCCCAGCGTCTCGATGGCGCGCTTGACGATTTCGATGGCCCGATCGACACCGGCGCAGAAACCACGGGGATTGGCGAGCAGGACATCCATCGTGCGGGGACAGGCCATCGTGAGGGAGGCCGGGCATTATCCTCCTTTCCCGCCGCGGCTGCCGGGCGGCGATGGCCAGGCTTCAGCCGCGGGCTTGCCCTGCCCGCGCACGGCCCCATCTGCAATGAAAGGCTAGAATCACCCGCGCGCCGCCCACGGCGACGCCACCATCCGGATTTTTCAGAGACTTCATGACGCAGGACGGCCGCGACCGCTCGCCCCCAGCCCCGCTCGCGACGGGCGAAACGCTGATCGAGGCGGCCCAGCACACGGCCTCGGGCGCCTCGACCGTGCCGCAGACGCTCGACGCCCTGCGCCTGCGCTCGGCCTTTGGTCTGTTTCCGACCGGCGTGGCCGTGGTGACTGCCCGTGGCAGCGACGGCGCGCGCCTGGGCATGACCATCAACAGCCTGTCCTCGCTATCGCTGGATCCGGCGCTGCTGACCTGGAACATCGCCCGCCGCTCACGCAACCACGAGGTCTTCACCCGCGCCCGTCACTTTGCGATCCACGTGCTGGGGCAGGACCAGGCGGCGCTGTGCAAGGCGTTCGTGATGACCGACCAGGACCGTTTCGGCCAGATCGCCACCACCGACAGCGTCGAGGGCGTCCCGTTGATTCCGGGCTGCCTGGCGCGCTTCGAGTGCCGCACCCACCAACTGGTGGAAGGCGGCGACCACACCCTGGTGGTCGGCCAGGTGCTGCGCATCGCCGAGCAGCCGGGACAGCCGCTGGTGTTCTTCCGCGGCCAGCTTGGACAACTCGCCCCGCGGGATTAGGCCTGTTCGATTCCCTGGGCCTGCCGCGCATAGCGGTTGGCCAGCCAGGCGCAGGCCATCAGCTGCACCTGGTGGAACAGCATCAGCGGCAGCACGATCATGCCCAGCGCCGGGCTGCCGCCGAACAGGATGTTGGCCATCGGCACGCCGGTGGCCAGGCTCTTTTTGGAACCGCAGAACAGCAGGGTGATCCGGTCCTCGCGGGCAAAGCCCAGGCGGCGCGCGAGCAGCTGCGTCAGGGCCAGCACCAACATCAGCAAGCCGATGCACACGCCCAGCAGCGCCAGCAACATGCTCGCCGAAAGCTGGCGCCACAGGCCGCCCACCACCGCTTCGCTGAAGGCCGAGTAGACCACCAGCAGGATGGTGCCGCGGTCGAACAGGGTCAGCACCGACTTCCAGCGCGCGATGAAATCGCCGATCCAAGGCCGCAGCAGGTGCCCGGCCAGGAACGGGATCAGCAGCTGCAGCACGATGTTGCCGATGGCACTCAGCGGCGAGCCCATATGGCCCTGCGTGGACAGCAGCAACCCCACCAGCAGCGGGGTGATGAAGATACCCAGCAGGTTGGACGCCGAGGCGCTGCACACCGCCGCCGGGACATTGCCACGGGCGATGGAGGTGAAGGCGATGGAGGACTGCACGGTCGAGGGCAGCGTGCACAGGTAGAGCAGCCCGGTGACCAGCGCCGGGGCCAGGAACAGCCCGACCAGCGGCTTCAGCGCCAGCCCCAACAGCGGGAACAGCAGGAAGGTGCAGCCCAGCACGGTCAGATGCAGGCGCCAGTGCGCCAGTCCCGCGACCACCGCCTCGCGCGACAGGCGCGCCCCGTGCAGGAAGAACAGGATGGCCACGCCGATCACGGTGGCCCAGTCGCAGACCTGCGCCACCGTGCCCTGCGCCGGCAGCAGCGTGGCCAGCAGCACCGCGCCCAGCAGCGACAGGGTGAAACGGTCGAACATCTGCTTCACTCGCGCGCCACCGCTCGATGCAAGGTGGCCTGACCCGTCATCGGGTGGCGCCCGCCTTGCGCTTGCCGTCGAACAGCCCGAACAGCGCGATCCCGACCGCGCCACCAACGATGGCCGAATCGGCGATGTTGAACGAGGGCCAGTAGTGATCGCCAACGTACCACTGGATGAAATCGATCACGTGCCCGTGGATGATGCGGTCGATCACATTGCCCAGGGCGCCCCCGATCACCAGCGCATAGGGCAGCGCCGCGCGCCAGTCGCCGCGCGCGGTGCGCGAGAGCCAGAACGCCAGCAGCCCGCTGATGCCCACCGCCAATGCCGAGAAGAACCAGATCTGCCAGCCGCCGGCATCGCTGAGGAAGCTGAAGGCCGCGCCGGTGTTGTAGGTACGGAACCAGTTCCAGAAGCCGTCGATGACCGGCACGGCGCGGTACTCGGGCAGGCTGGCCAGGACCCAGGCCTTGGACCACTGGTCCAGGCCGATCACCAGCACCGACAGCAGCAGCCAGACCAGGGCGTTGGGGCGCCGAGGTCCGGTCCCGGCTTCATTCAGAACCATTGCCGATCCTCGCCCATGCCTTCGATGTTGCTCACGCAGCGCCCGCACAGCTCGGGGTGGTCGGCGTTGGCGCCGACATCGCCACGTTTTTGCCAGCAGCGCACGCACTTGGCCTTGGTGGTCGGTTCGGCCAACACGGACAGGCCCTGGACCGGCCCCTCCACCACGGTGACATCGCCACTGATCAGCAGGAAGCGCAGCTCCTCGGCCAGCGGCGACAGGCGCGCGGCGGTGGCGGCATCGGCGGTGATGGCGATTTCCGCGTCCAGTGCCGCGCCGATCGCGCCGCTGGCGCGCATCGGCTCCAGCACCTTGGCCACCTGCTCGCGCAGGGCCAGCAGCTGGTCGAAGTCGGCCACCGACAGCGCCGCATCGGCCTCCAGCGGCGCCAGCCCGTCGTACCAGGTGGAGAACAGCACGTGGTCCAGGCGATTGCCCGGCAGATAGCCCCACATTTCCTCGGCGGTGAAGCTCAGGATCGGCGCGACCCAGCGCACGAAAGCTTCGGCGATGCGGTACATCGCGCTCTGCGCGCTGCGACGCCCGCGCGAATCCTCCGGCATCGTGTACAGCCGGTCCTTGGTCACGTCCAGGTACAGCGAGCCCAGGTCCACGCTGCAGAAGTTCAGCAGCGCCTGCACGATGCTGGCGAAGTCGTAGCGCTCGTAGGCGGCCTTGATCTTCTCCTGCAGCTCGAAGGCGCGGTGCACGATCCAGCGGTCCAGCGCCACCATGTCCTCCAGCGGACGCAGGTGCACGGTCGGGTCGAAGCCATCGAGGTTGGCCAGCAGGAAGCGCGCGGTGTTGCGCAGGCGGCGATAGGCATCGGCGTTGCGCTTGAGGATCTCCTGCGACAGCGACATCTCGTTGCTGTAGTCGGCCGAGGCGATCCACAGGCGCAGGATGTCCGCGCCCAGAGTCTTCATGATGTCCTGCGGCTCGATGCCGTTGCCCAGGGATTTGGACATCTTGCGGCCGTGCTCGTCCACGGTGAACCCGTGGGTAAGGCACTGCTTGTAGGGCGCGACCTTGTCGATGGCCACGCCGGTCAGCAGCGAGGACTGGAACCAGCCGCGGTGCTGGTCCGAGCCTTCCAGGTACAGATCGGCCGGCTTGCCGAAGCCGCGCTCCAGCAGTACGCCCTCATGGGTTACGCCCGAATCGAACCAGACATCGAGGATGTCGGTGACCTTCTCGTAGTGCGCGGCTTCATCGCCCAACAGCTCCGCCGGGTCCAGGTCGTACCAGGCGTCCACGCCGCCCTGCTCCACCTTGCGCGCCACCTGCTCCATCAGCGCCACGCTGTCGGCATGCGGCTCGTGGGTCTCGCGATGGACGAACAGGGCGATCGGCACGCCCCAGGTGCGCTGGCGGCTGATGCACCAGTCCGGGCGCCCTTCGACCATGCTGGCGATGCGCGCCTGGCCCCAGGCGGGAAACCAGCCGACATCCTTGATCGCGGCCAGCGCATCGCCACGCAGGTTGGCCTGCTCCATGGAGATGAACCACTGCGGCGTGGCGCGGAAGATCACCGGCGTCTTGTGGCGCCAGCAATGCGGATAGCTGTGGGTCAGTGGGTGGAACGCCAGCAGCGTGCCATTGCCGCGCAGCAGCTCGACGATGAGCTCGTTGGCCTTCCACACATGCTGGCCGGCCAGGGTCACGCCATCGGCCGCGGGCACGGACGGCAGGTAGACGCCGCGCCCGTCAACCGGCGTGATCTGCGCGGCGGTGTACTTCTCGATCAGGCCGTACTTCAGGCAGACCGCGTAGTCCTCCTGGCCGTGGCCGGGCGCGGTGTGCACCGCACCGGTACCGTCCTCGTCGGAGACGTGCTCGCCCAGCAGCAGCGGCAGGTCGCGCTCGGGGTAGAACGGGTGGGCCAGCAGCAGGTTTTCCAGAGCAGCGCCCTTGGCGTGGCCCTTCACCACCACCTCGGTCACGCCGTAACGGGCCAGCGCGCGCTCGGCCAGCGCCTGCGCCAGCACCAGCCAGCGCGGCGCGCCGTCGCGGGCCGGGCCCTCGACCAGCACGTAGTCCAGCTCCGCGCCCACACTCACCGCCAGCGAGGCCGGCAGCGTCCACGGCGTGGTGGTCCAGATCGGCACGGCGACCTCGACACCGGCCGGCAGTTCGACGCCGAAGGCGGCGGCCAGGGCCTGGGGGTCGCGCGCGGCATAGCCGACGTCGATCGCCGGGGACTGCTTGTCCTGGTACTCGATCTCCGCCTCGGCCAGCGCCGAGCCACAGTCGAAGCACCAGTGCACCGGCTTGGCGCCGCGCACCAGATGGCCGTTGGCCACGATCTTGGCCAGCGCGCGGATCTCGTCGGCCTCGAACTTGAAGTTCAGCGTCTTGTACGGGTTGTCCCAGTCGCCCAGCACGCCCAGGCGCTTGAAGTCGCGACGCTGGATGTCGATCTGCTCCTCGGCGTACTCGCGGCACTTCTGGCGGAACTGGCGGGCGTCCAGCTTGGTGCCGACCTTGCCCCACTTCTTCTCCACCGCGATCTCGATCGGCAGGCCGTGGCAGTCCCAGCCCGGCACGTAGGGCGCATCGAAGCCGGCGACGTAGCGCGACTTGACGATGATGTCCTTGAGGATCTTGTTGACCGCATGGCCCAGGTGGATCTGGCCGTTGGCGTAGGGCGGGCCGTCGTGCAGCACGAACAGCGGGCGGCCCTTGGCGTTGGCGCGCAGCTGGCCGTAGAGATCATGGTCGTACCAGGCCTGGACCATGCCCGGCTCGCGCTTGGGCAGGTCGCCGCGCATCGGGAACTCCGTGGCCGGCAGGTGCAGGGTCGCTTTGTAGTCAGTGCTCACGGATCGCGGTTCTCAAGCAGTTGTCTTGGTGGCGCCCGCCGTGACCTGCGGGCGCGTATTCGGTTGCCGATGCGCTCAGGCCGTGGCCCGCGCGCGCTCGGTGGAAAGCAGTTGCCGCGCCAGCGCCGCGTCGCGGTGCATGGCCGCGGTCAACGATTCCAGCCCGTCGAACTTCTCCTCGTCGCGCAGCTTGGCCACGAATTCCACGCGCAGGTGGCGCCCGTACAGGTCGCCCTCGAAGTCGAACAGGTGCGCCTCCAGCAGCGGCTCCACGCCATCCACCGTCGGCCGGGTGCCGAAGCTGGACACCGACGGCCACGGCCGTTCGGTCAGGCCATGGACCCAGGTGGCATAGATGCCCGACAGTGCCGGCGTCTTGTGAAAGCGCAGGTTGGCCGTGGGATAGCCCAGGGTGCGGCCCAGCTGCCTTCCGCGCACCACGCGCCCACCGATCTCGTAGGGACGCCCCAGCAGGCGCTGGGCATGGGCGAAATCGCCCGCGCGCAAGGCGGCGCGGATGCGGGTGCTGGACACGCGCTCACCGTCGTCGCAATGCACCGGCTCGATCTGCCCGGCGGTGAAGCCCAGCTCGGCGCCCATGGCCTGCAGCAACGGCAGGTCGCCGCCACGCCTGTGGCCGAAGCGAAACTCCGGCCCGATCCAGACCTCGCGCGCCTGCAGCCGCTGCACCAGCAGGCGGCGCACGAAGTCCTCGGCCGGCATGGCGGTCATGCGCGCGTTGAAGCGCAGCAGGCCGATCAGGTCGGCCCCCTCTTCCTGCAGCGCCTGGATCCGCGCCCGCGGCAGCGACAGGCGCGGCGGCGGCGCATCGGGCAGGAAGAATTCGCGCGGCAGCGGCTCGAAGGTCAGCGCCACCAGCGGCAGCCCCAGCGCCCGGGCACGCGCATGCGCGTGCCGCATCAACGCGCGATGGCCCAGGTGCAGACCGTCGAAGGCGCCGATGCAGACCACGCTACCGTGCGGGGTCAGCACCCCGCCATCGACGTCACGGAACAGCCTGCTCATGTGCTTATTGGCCGCCAGACCTGGCGGCCCTGGCGGAACTGATGCCTGATCATGGGGAAACCCATGAAGTATAGCCGCCGCGCGCCCAGGCAAGCCCCTGTGACCTGCTAGCGCGCATCGGCGCTCAATGTTCGCGCAGGTCCCGCGGGCGAAAGCCCAGCGCCAGCTGCGCCAGCGCATAGGTCAGGCCGCCGGCCGCCACCAGCCCCAGCAGGCTGCCGATGCGCGGCCACTTGGGCAGCGCCGTGAAATCGCCCACCCACTGCAGCCCGCCCCAGACCACCGCCGCCATCGCCAGGCAAGCCAGCGCCAGGCGCAGCAGGAACCTGCTCCAGCCCGGCTTGCGCTGGTAGACGCCCGAGCGGCGCAGCCACATCCACAGCAGCCCCAGGTTGATGTAGCTGGCCAGCGCACTGGCCAGGCCCAGCGCCAGGTGCAGGCCCGGGGTCCTGGCCAGGGCCTCGAACAGCCCGAGCGCGCGCACCGGCGGCGGCACCATCAGCTGGTACAGCACCGCCAGGAACAACAGGTTCAAGGCCATGTTCGCCACCAGGGCCACGATGCCCGCGCGCACCGGCGTACGCGTGTCCTGGCGCGCATAGAACGCCGGCAGCACCACCTTGAGCAGGGCGAAGGCCGGCAGGCCGAAACTCAGCCCGAACACAGACATGGCCGCCATCCTCGAGTCGAAGGCGGTGAACTTGCCGTACTGGAACAGCGTGGCCACCAGCGGCAGGCTCAGCAGCATCAGGCCGATCATGGCCGGCAGGGCGATCATCAAGGTCATGCGCAGGCCCCAGTCCAGCGCCGCGGAAAACCCGGCCGTGTCGGTCTTGACGTGGTGGCGCGACAGCGCCGGCAGGATCACCGTGCCCAGGGCCACGCCGAAGACGCCCAGGGGCAGCTCCAGGAAGCGATCCGCCTGCGAGAGCCAGCTCTGCGAGCCGGCGAACAGGAACGAGGCGATCACTGTATCCAGCAGCAGGTTGATCTGCGCCACCGACGAGCCGAACAGCGTCGGCACCATCAGCCGCAGCACCTTGCGCACATCCGGATGCGACCAGCCCCAGCGCGGCAGGGTCAGCAGGTCGATCCCGCGCAGCGCCGGCAGCTGGAACAGCAACTGCAGTGCGCCGGCGGCCAGCACCGCCCAGCCCAGCGCGAGGATCGACATCCCCATCAGCGGCGCCAGCCACAGCGCGCCGGCGATCATGCACAGGTTGAGGATTACCGGGGTGACCGCGGGGATCGCGAATCGATGGAAACTATTGAGCGCCCCGCCCGCCAGCGCGGTCAGGGAGACGAACAGCAGGAAGGGGAAGGTCAGCCGCAGCAGCTGGACGATGGTGCCGAACTTGGCCGGGTCATCAGCCGAGCCGGGGTTGAACAGCAGCGCCACCTGCGGGGTGAAGATCAGCCCCAGCGCCGTCACCAGCAGCAAAAAGCCGCCCAGGGTCCCGGACACCCGCGACATCAGCTCGCGCAGCTCCGGATGCGGGCGGGTTTCCTTGACCTCGGTGAACACGGGCACGAAGGCAGTGGCGAACGAGCCCTCGGCGAACAGCCGGCGCAGGAAGTTCGGGATGCGGAAGGCCACCCAGAACGCGTCGGTGACCGCATTGGCCCCGAAGCTGTAGGTGATGGACTGGTCGCGCACCAGTCCCAGCACCCGCGAGACCATGGTCATGCTGCTGAAGGACAGTAGCCCCTTGAGCATTTTCGGCTTGCTCACGCCCTACCCCATCGCTCGCGGTTGACGCAAGTCATTGAACACCTCATAATTTCCCGTTCCATTTTCGCCCGCCGTCAACCCCAGAATCTTCAGGATCACACCGTGGCCAATATCAAGTCCGCCAAGAAGCGCGCCAAGCAGACCGTCGTGCGCAACGCGCGCAACGTCGCCCAGCGCTCCATGCTGCGCACCGCCGTCAAGAAAGTCATCAAAGCCCTGGACGCCAACGACGCCGCTGGCGCCGAGGCCGCCTTCGCTACCGCGCAGCCGATCCTGGATCGCTTCAGCGCCCGTGGCCTGATCCACAAGAACAAGGCCGCCCGTCACAAGAGCCGCCTCACCGCCCGCATCAAGGCCCTCAAGGCCGCTTGATGCGGCATTGACGGCGAAGAGGGCAACAGGAAACCCGGCGCAAGCCGGGTTTTTTGTTGCCCTGGCGCCAGCGGTGGCGCGCACTGCCCGCCCCGCGCCCGCCACGGCATACGGCCAGGCACGCCAAAGCCCCGCAGGGGCCAGGGCCCCGGCGGTTGGCAAGGCGAATGCTTCGGGGAGGCACGCCACCGGCGCGCGCTCAGCCTGCGTGATCGGCCGCTTCGGCCGCTTCCTCACGCTGGCGGTCGAAGAACGCCATGATGTCCTTCATGATCGGAAAAGTGCCCTCGCGCGAGATCGCCGAGGTCATGTACCACGGGCCGGTCCAGCCCAGTTCGGCGACCACCGCCCTGGCGCGTTCGGCCGCCTCGTCCTCGAACATCAGGTCGGCCTTGTTGAGCACCAGCCACCGCGGTTTGCCCATCAGTTCCGGGTCGTGCTTTTCCAGCTCGCGCTCCAGCGCGCGGACCTGCTCGGCCGGCGACACGGTCACCCCCGACTCGGCGAACTCCTCGGCCACCGGGGCCATGTCCACCAGGTGCAGCAGCAGGCGCGTGCGCTGCAGGTGGCGCAGGAACTGCGTGCCCAGTCCCGCCCCTTCCGCTGCACCCTCGATCAGGCCCGGCACGTCGGCGATCACGAAGCTGCGATGCGCCTCCACGCTGACCACGCCCAGGTTCGGATACAGCGTGGTGAAGGGGTAATCGGCCACTTTCGGGGTGGCCGCCGACACGGCGCGGATCAGCGTGCTCTTGCCGGCATTGGGGAAGCCCAGCAGGCCGACGTCGGCCAGCAGCTTCAGCTCCAGCTTCAGCAGCCGCGCCTCGCCCTCCTCGCCCGGCGTGGCCTGGCGCGGGGAGCGGTTCACCGAGCTCTTGAAGTGCATGTTGCCCAGCCCGCCCTTGCCGCCCTTGGCCACCAGCAGGCGCTCGCCGTGGCGGGTCATGTCGCCGATGACCTCATCGGTCTCCACGTTCATCACCACGGTGCCGACCGGCACGCGCACGACCTTGTCCTCGCCCGCCTTGCCGTACATCTGCCGGCCCATGCCGTTCTCGCCGCGCTGGGCCTTGAAGCTGCGCTCATGGCGGAAATCGACCAGGGTGTTGAGGTTCTCGTCGGCCACCAGCCACACGCTGCCGCCGCTGCCGCCATCGCCGCCATCCGGCCCGCCCAGCGGGATGAACTTCTCGCGCCGGAAGCCGACGCAGCCATTGCCGCCGTTACCGGCAGTGACCTGGATTTCTGCTTCGTCTACCAACTTCATGGGATTCGGGATTGGGGATTGGGGATTGGGGATCGGGAAAAAACTAACGGACAATGCTGTTTAGGGCTCTGGTAAGGCGCGGAGGCGAGGCGTCGAGGGAGCACCGGAACCCGCTTTTGCGAATCCCCAATCCCCAATCCCGACATCCCGAATCCCCACATCCCGGCCACCAACGAAAAACCCCGCCGAAGCGGGGCTCTCCAGTCGAACACTGGTGCCGCCGAAGCCTCAGGCCTCGGTCACCACGCTGACGGTGCGACGCTTCTGCGGGCCCTTGGTCGAGAACTCGACCTTGCCATCGACCAGCGCGAACAGCGTGTGGTCGCGGCCCAGGCCGACGCCCGGACCCGGGTGGAACTGCGTGCCGCGCTGGCGGACGATGATGTTGCCGGCGTCGATCGCCTGGCCACCATAGATCTTCACGCCCAGCATCTTCGGGTTGGAATCGCGGCCGTTGCGCGAGGAACCTACGCCTTTTTTGTGTGCCATGACTCGTTCTCCTTACTTGTTGTCGCCGGACGCGATGCCGGTGATCTCGATTTCGGTGTAGTGCTGACGATGACCCTGACGCTTCATGTGGTGCTTGCGGCGGCGGAACTTGATGATGCGCACCTTGTCGGCACGGCCATGCGACTTGATCGTCGCGGTGACGCTCGCACCCTTGAGGGCATCGCCCAGCTTCACGCCATCGCCGTCGCCCAGCATGAGGACGTTGTCGAAGGTGATCTCGTTGCCAGCCTCGGCGTCGAGCTTCTCGACGCGGATGGTCTCGCCTTTCATCACGCGGTACTGCTTACCGCCAGTGACCAGAACTGCGTACATGTTGAACCTCTGATTCTGTAGTTATTTTTGGTCCATCGACCCATCGAGGGGCAGACAGAAGCGGAATTATAGGGAGTTCAGTGACTTACGGTCAAGTCACCCCCTGGACCGGCTGAATCGGCCCCGCCGGGCGCGCCTGGCGGGGTTCCCTCCGTCGTAATTGCCCCCATACAGGTGACTCGCTAGGCTGGGTGATTGGCTGCCCGTCACCGCCGCGGCCACCCCCAACGACGAGCACGCAGGTCCCCATGGCGATGGATTTCATCCGCATCCGCGGCGCGCGGACGCACAACCTCAAGAACATCAATCTCGACCTGCCGCGCGACAAGCTGATCGTGATCACCGGCCTGTCCGGTTCCGGCAAGTCCTCGCTGGCCTTCGACACCATCTACGCCGAGGGCCAGCGCCGCTATGTCGAGTCGCTCTCGGCCTATGCGCGCCAGTTCCTCAGCGTGATGGAAAAGCCGGATGTGGACCACATCGAGGGCCTGTCGCCGGCCATCTCCATCGAGCAGAAGTCGACCTCGCACAACCCGCGCTCCACCGTGGGCACGATCACCGAGATCTACGACTACCTGCGCCTGCTGTACGCCCGCGTGGGCACCCCGCGCTGCCCGGACCACGGCTACCCCCTGGAGGCGCAGACCGTCAGCCAGATGGTCGACCAGGTGCTGACCCTGGACCCGGAGCAGCGCTACATGCTGCTGGCGCCGGTCATCCGCGAGCGCAAGGGCGAGCATGCCCAGGTGTTCGACCAGCTGCGCGCGCAGGGCTTCGTGCGCGTGCGCGTGGACGGCGAGCTGTACGAGATCGACGCCGTGCCGCCGCTGGCGCTGCGGGTCAAGCACACCATCGAGGCGGTGATCGACCGCTTCAAGCCGCGCGAGGACATCAAGCAGCGCCTGTCCGAGAGCTTCGAGACCGCGCTGAAGCTGGGCGACGGCATGGCCACGGTGATGTCGCTGGACCAGGCCGAGGCGCCGCCGCAGCTGTTCTCCTCCAAGTACTCCTGCCCGGTGTGCGACTACTCGCTGCCCGAGCTGGAGCCGCGTCTGTTCTCGTTCAACTCGCCGGTCGGCGCCTGCCCCAAGTGCGATGGCCTGGGCAACGCCCAGTTCTTCGATCCGGCGCGCGTGGTGGTGCATCCGGAGCTGTCGCTGGCCGCCGGCGCGGTGCGCGGCTGGGACCGCCGCAACGCCTACTACTTCCAGCTGATCGCCTCGCTGGCCAAGCACTATCGCTTCGACGTGGACGCGCCGTGGATGCTGCTGCCGGACAAGGTGCAGAAGGCCGTGCTGTACGGCAGCGGCGATGAGGTCATCAGCTTCACCTACCTCACCGAGGCCGGCGGCCGCAGCCAGCGCAAGCATCGCTTCGAGGGCATCGTGCCCAACCTGGAGCGTCGCTACCGCGAGACCGAATCGCCCGCCGTGCGCGAGGAGCTGAGCAAGTTCATCAGCGAACAGCCCTGCCCCGAATGCGGCGGCACCCGCCTGAACCGTTCGGCCCGCAATGTCTTCGTCGCCGACCGTCCGCTGCCGGAGCTGGTGGTGTTGCCGGTGGACCAGGCGCTGGCCTTCTTCCGCGAGATGAAGCTGGCCGGCTGGCGCGGCGAGATCGCCGCCAAGATCATCAAGGAGATCGCCGAGCGGCTCGGCTTCCTGGTCGATGTCGGCCTGGACTACCTCACCCTGGAGCGCAAGGCCGACACCTTGTCCGGCGGCGAGGCCCAGCGCATCCGCCTGGCCAGCCAGATCGGCGCCGGCCTGGTGGGCGTGATGTACGTGCTGGACGAGCCGTCCATCGGCCTGCACCAGCGCGACAACGAGCGCCTGCTCGGCACCCTGACCCGCCTGCGCGACCTGGGCAATACGGTGATCGTGGTCGAGCACGACGAGGACGCGATCCGTTCGGCCGACTACGTGCTCGACATCGGCCCTGGCGCCGGTGTGCATGGCGGCGAGATCGTCGGCGAAGGCACGCTGGAGGACTTGCTGAAGGCGCCGCGCTCGCTGACCGGCCAGTATCTGTCGGGCAAGCGCCAGATCGAGGTGCCCAAGCTGCGCCACAAGGCCAACCCGAAGATGACGCTCAAGCTCAAGGGCGCGCGCGGCAACAACCTCAAGGGCGTGGACCTGGAGATCGCCGCCGGCCTGCTGACCTGCGTCACCGGCGTGTCCGGCTCGGGCAAGTCCACGCTGATCAACGACACGCTGTTCTCGCTGGCCGCCAACGAGATCAACGGCGCCTCGCACCCGGTGGCCCCGCACGACGAAGTCACCGGCCTGGACCTGTTCGACAAGGTCGTGGACATCGACCAGTCGCCGATCGGCCGCACGCCGCGCTCCAACCCGGCCACCTACACCGGTCTGTTCACCCCCCTGCGCGAGCTGTTCGCGCAGGTCCCCGAGGCGCGCGCGCGCGGCTATTCGCCCGGGCGCTTCAGCTTCAACGTGCGCGGCGGACGCTGCGAGGCCTGCCAGGGCGATGGCCTGATCAAGGTGGAGATGCACTTCCTGCCCGACGTGTACGTCCCTTGCGACGTCTGCCATGGCAAGCGCTACAACCGCGAGACCCTGGAGATCCTCTACAAGGGCTTCAATATCAACGACGTGCTGGAGATGACGATCGAGGATGCGCTGAAGCTGTTCGAGCCGGTGCCCTCGATCGCGCGCAAGCTGGAAACGCTGATGGACGTCGGCCTGAGCTACGTCAAGCTTGGCCAGAGCGCCACCACCCTGTCCGGCGGTGAAGCCCAGCGCGTGAAGCTGTCCAAGGAACTCTCGCGCCGCGACACCGGGCGCACGCTGTACATCCTGGACGAACCCACCACCGGCCTGCACTTCCACGACATCGAGCACCTGCTGGCGGTGCTGCACAAGCTGCGCGACGACGGCAACACCGTGGTGGTGATCGAGCACAACCTGGACGTCATCAAGACCGCCGACTGGGTGGTGGACCTGGGCCCGGAAGGCGGCAACCGCGGCGGCACCATCCTGGTCACCGGCACCCCGGAGGACGTGGCCGCGCATCCGACTTCCTACACCGGCCGTTTCCTGGCGCCGATGCTGCCCAAGTCCAAGGCCAGCACCGGTACCAAGCCGGCCGCGGTGGCCAAGCCCGATGTCCTGCCGCCGCGCATGGCGGCCAAGAACGCCGCCAAGAAGGCGGCGAAGAAAACCACGAAGAAGAAGGCCTGACCATGAGCCAGAACACTGCCGCCGATGCCAGCCACCCGGTCCTGGCGCGGATCCCGATCAGCCTGCGCTGGCGCGACATGGACGCCTACGGGCACGTCAACAACGCCAAGTACATTTCCTACCTGGAAGAGGCGCGCGTGCGCTGGATGCACGGCGTCACCGGCGATCAGCGCCTGGGCAGCGGCGTGTCGCCGGTGGTGGCCAACACCAACGTCAACTATCGCCGCTCCATCACCTGGCCGGGCGAGATCATGGTGGAGCTGTTCGTCGAGCGCCTGGGCAACTCCAGCGTCACCATCGGCCACCGCATCACTGACGTCAGCGACGAAAGCGTGCTGTATTCGGACGGTAACGTCGTGGTGGTGTGGATCGACACCGCCAGCGGCAAGAGCGCGCCGATTCCGGACGCGGTGCGCGAAGCCTGCCGCTGACGGGCATGGCATGGGCCGGCGCCGCGCGCGGAAGGGCCCATTGCCGTTTCTTACGATGCGATCGTCTTGCCGCGGAGGGGCCGCATGTCATTGATCGAACTCCACGACCACACCCATGGGGTGCGCGAGCTGCGCATGGCGCGCGCACCGGTCAATGCACTCGATGCCGCGCTCTGCCAGGCGCTGGTCGATGCGCTGGCCCAGGCCGCAACCGATGGCGCCCGCGGCGTGGTGTTGTCCGGGGCTCCAGGCATCTTCTCCGGCGGCATGGACGTGCCCTGGCTGCTGTCGCTGGGCCGCGACCAGGCGGCGGTGCTGGACGCCTGGGAGGCGTTCTTCCGCCTCGTGCGTGCCCTGGCCGACGCGCCGATGCCGGTGGTGGCGGCGCTGACCGGGCACGCGCCGGCCGGTGGCTGCGTGCTGGCGCTGTGCTGCGACTACCGGGTGATGGCCGCCAGCCCCGAGGCCAGCAAGCCCTTCACCATCGGCCTCAATGAGACCCAGGTGGGCCTGGTCGCCCCGGAAGGCATCCAGCGCCTGCTGCGTCGCGCCGTGGGCGAGCACCGCGCCGCCTGGCTGCTGATGCGGGGTGAACTGGTCAGCGCCGAACATGCGCATCGCATCGGCCTGGTCGATGCGCTGGTGGAGCTCGTGGAGGTGGTGCCGCAGAGCGTGGAATGGCTGCAGGCCCTGCTCGCCCGCCCGGCCGCGGCGATGCTGAGGACACGCCAGATCGCGCGCGCCACGTTGATCCAGGCCGTGCAACCGGAGCTGATCGAGCTGGAGCGCTTCGTGCAGGCCTGGACCGCCGAGGAAACCCAGCAGGCGCTGCAGGCCATGGTCGCCCGGGTCAGGAAGCGCTGACGGCCACCGGCCGCGCCGGATCGCTGATCCAGCCGCTCCACGAACCGGCATAGACGCGCGGGCCCTGCAGGCCGGCATGCTCGAAGGCCAGCAGCAGATGGCAGGCCGTCACCCCCGAGCCGCACATCAGCACCAGCTCGGACGGGTCGCGCGCGCCCAGCAGCGGCTGCAGCAGCGCGCGCAGCTCCGGCGCGGGCTTGAAGGCCCCGTCTCGCAGATCCAGCGCGAACGGATGGTTCATCGCGCCCGGCACGTGCCCTGCCACCGGGTCCACGGGTTCGGCCTGCCCGGCGTAGCGCTCCGGCGCGCGTGCATCGATCAGCCAGCCTGGGGCCTCCCCCAAACGCGCGTGCACCTGGGCCGCATCGACGATGCCAGTGGCATCGAAGCTGGCCGGATAAGGCGGCAGGGCCTGGACCTGGGCCGGCTCGGCGGTCAGCGCGCCGGCAGCTGAGCGCCAGGCCGCCAGCCCCCCGTCCAGCACCGCCACGCGCTGGTGGCCCAGCAGCTTGAGCATCCACCACAGGCGCGCGGCGGCCATGCTGCCATCGCCGGCGTCGTAGACCACGACCTGATGCGCCGGGCCGATGCCCCAGGCCCCCAGTCTGGCGGCGAACCGCGCCGCATCGGGCAGCGGATGCCGCCCCTGCCCCGCCACGGACAGATCGGCCAGATCGCCATTGAGGTCGGCATGCGGCGCATTGGGCAGGTGCGACTGCGCGTGGGCCTGCGCACCGGCGGCGGGATCGCTCAGCACGAAGCGCGCATCCAGCAAGCGCAGCTGCGGGTCTTGCAGGTTGGCCTGCAGGGTCGTGGCATCGACCAGCGTGGTCCAGCTCATGCGGTCGCCTCCAGGCGTTGGCGCAGGTTGTAGAGGATGGACGCGGTCGCGCCCCAGATGCGCTGGCCGGGCCAGTCGTACTCCAGCACCGTGCGCGGCCGCCCCTTCCAGTCGTAGGTCACGTGGCGCAGCGTCTGGTGGTCCATCAGATAGTCCAGCGGCACTTCGAAGACTTCGGCCACTTCCCCGGGGTTGGGAAACGCTTCGTAGCCCGGGTCGATCACCGCCACCACCGGCACCACGCGAAAACCGCTGACGGTCACGAACGGATCCAGATAGCCGAGCGGCTGTAGCTGGCGCGGCGGGATGGCGATTTCTTCGCCGGTCTCGCGGATCGCCGCGGCAATGACATCGGCATCGCCGGGATCGACACGGCCACCCGGGAAGCTCACCTGGCCGGCGTGATTGCGCAGGCCGTCGTTGCGTCGTGTCAGCAGCACCGTCGTGCCCGCTTGGCGCGGCACGAGGCCGGCCAGGACCGCCGCGTCGACCGGCTCGCCCGGTGGAAGCAGATCGGCCAGCTCGGCCACGTTCCAGCCCTTCCCCGGCGGCAGCCCGTCGAGCGGGTGCAGCGCCCTGCGCAGCGCCGCCAGTTCCGGCAGGAGGGTATGCAGGTCGTCACGCATCGGCGGCCATCGCGCGGGCAGGTCCTCCTGCATGATGCGCAGCCGCTGCGCATTGTCCAGCTGCGCCCAGCTGGCGATCTCCTCGCCCGTGCGCAGACAGCCCACGCACAGGCCGTCGCGCCCCAGCTTGCAGATGCCGATGCAGGGCGAGAGCGCAGCTGCGGGGGTGGACACGAGCGAAGACATGTCTGGAACTCGATACAAACAGGAAGCCAAAAAAAGATGCGCCGGCTCAAGGCCGGCGCATCTTCGAACCACCTGGCGCGCATCGCTGCGCGGAAGGGGACTTACTTGACGCTGACCAGCTTGACGTCGAACACGACCGCCTGGTTCGGGCCGATCGGCGACTGCGGCGTGTTGCCGTAGGCCTTGTCCGCCGGAATGACCACTTCCCAGCGCGAGCCGGCCGGCATCTGGGTCAGCGCTTCGCGCAGGCCCACCAGCGGGATCTCGCTGAGCTTGATCGCCATCGGCGCCGGGGCCGGCTGACCGTTCTGGCCTTCGAAGGTGTTCACGAAGGTGCGGCCGTCGGTCAGCGAGCCCTTGTACTGCAGGGTCACTTCGCTGGCCTGCGCCGGCTTGGCGCCGGTGCCGGTCTCGACGATGCGGTACTGCACGCCGCTCGGCAGGGTCTTCACGCCCGCCTTGGCCTTGTTCTGCGCGACGAAGGCATCGGACTTGGCCTTGTTCTCGGCCGAAGCCTTGTCAAACTGGGCCTTGGCCTTTTCCATCTGACGCTTCTGCATGGTCTCCACGGCGGTGCGCAGCTGCTCGACCGGAACGGTGGGGTCCTTCTTCGCATAGCCTTCCTGCAAGGCCTTCTGGACGGTCGCCAGATCGACGGACTCGCCGCTTTCGATCAGGTTGCGGCCCAGGTCGTAGCCGAGCGCGTAGCTCAGGGCATTGCGGTCGGGGGCCGGCGTCGGGCCCTGCGCAGCGCGCGGGGCGGAAGCGGGAGCGGTCTGCGCGGCGGCGGTGCCTGCTGCCAGAGTCATGGCCAGCACGCTGGCTGAAAGCAAACGCAACTTCATGTTTCGACAAACCTCCAAGATGGGAAAGGGCGGTAAAACCGCCCTAGCAGGACGGGTTAGCATAGCGCTCCGCTGACTTAACGGCCAGTGAGGCGACGGCGTTGGGACAGCCCATCCGTCGAGAAGTTCCACTTTACTTTTTCTTTACTTTCCGAAGGTCCTGCCATGACCGACAGCGTCGTGCTCACCCACCTGCAGGATGCGGTGCTGCGCATCACCGTCAATCGCCCGGACAAGCTTAATGCGCTCAACGCGCAGACCTTGCAGGCCCTGCACGCCGCGTTTAATGACGCCGCCGACAACGCCGAGGTCCGCGTCATCGTCCTGACCGGTGCCGGCCTGAAGGCCTTCGTGGCCGGCGCGGATATCGCCGAGATGTCCAAGCTGACGCCGGTGCAGGCACGGGAGTTCTCGTTGCGCGGCCAGCGCCTGATGCGCGCCATCGAGACGCATCCCAAGCCGGTGATCGCCATGATCAACGGCTTCGCGCTCGGCGGCGGGATGGAACTGGCGCTGGCCTGCCATCTTCGCCTCGCCTCGGACACCGCCAAGCTGGGGCAGCCGGAGATCAACCTCGGCCTGATTCCCGGCTTCGGCGGCACCCAGCGCCTGTTGCGGCTGAGCGGGCGCGCTGCGGCGCTGGAGCTGTGCCTGCTGGGTACGCCCATCGACGCGCAACGCGCGTTCCAGTTGGGCCTGGTCAATCGCGTGGTGCCGGCCGATCAGTTGGAATCGCAGACGCTGGCCCTGGCGCAGCAATTGGCGGCGGCCGCGCCGCTGGCCCTGCGCGGCATCCTCGATGCGATCGTCCACGGCGGCGAATGCGCGATGGACCAGGGCCTGCAGCTGGAGACGGCGCAGTTCGGCCTGGTGTTCTCTACCGAGGACATGCGCGAGGGCACCCAGGCATTCCTGGACAAGCGCAAGCCCCAGTTCAAGGGCCAGTGACCGCGGCCATGCAGCAATCGCGACACGACTGCGCGCAGGCCGAACACCTGTTTGCCCTGCTGGAGCGCGACGCGCTGGATGCGGCCATCGACGCCGGGCTGATGCAGTTCGTCGGCGCGCACTGCACGCAGTGCCCAGCCGGATGGCTGGCGCGCATCGCCGCCGCGCAGCGGCAGCTGCAAACCGCCTGGGACGCACGGCAGCGCTATCGCGCCCGCCAGGCCCGCCTGCAGCAGCGCGCCGAGGCCCGTGCCCGCGCGCGCCTGCAGCGCACCGACCCGGCACGGTCGACCAGTCCCAACCCCCCTGCCCTGCCGCCGGCCGTGGCCGCCGTGCTGGCGCGCGCCAAGGCCAGGGCCGCCGGACGCGCCACGTGAGCAAGACCCAACGCAGTCGCCTGACCCGGGCGCAGATCGAAGACCTGTTCTCGCGCCTGGCCGAGCTCAACCCACACCCGAAGACGGAACTGGAGTACCAGACGCCGTTCGAGCTGTTGATCGCGGTGATCCTGTCGGCGCAGGCCACCGATGTCGGCGTCAACAAGGCCACGCGCCGGCTTTACCCGGTCGCCAACACCCCCAAGGCCATCCTGGAGCTGGGCGAAGCGGGCCTGAAGTCCTACATCAGCACCATCGGCCTGTTCAACGCCAAGGCCAAGAACGTGATCGCCACCTGCCGCATCCTGGTGGAACAGTACGGCGGAGACGTGCCGCGCGACCGGGTGGCGCTGGAAGCCCTGCCCGGCGTCGGCAGGAAGACCGCCAACGTGGTGCTCAACACCGCTTTCGGCGAACCCACCATGGCGGTGGACACGCACATCTTCCGGGTCGCCAACCGCACCGGCCTGGCGCCTGGCAAGGATGTGCGCGCGGTGGAGGACCTGCTGGTCAAGGCCGTGCCCGCCCATTACCTGCAGGATGCCCATCACTGGCTGATCCTGCATGGGCGCTATGTGTGCAAGGCGCGCAAGCCGGACTGCCCGCAGTGCGTGATCCGCGACATCTGCCGCTTCAAGGACAAGACTGTCTGCTGAGCGGGTGCGTGTTTGCGAAATGTGACTCGCCTTCGGCATGACCGCCTTGGTTCCCTGACTTCGCCAAACAGCCTGGACCTGAGCCGGGCATGGCTCCTCGGCTCGGTCAGCCCTCCATGGCTGACTTGCCGCCGCGGGCCATCCTGGCCCGCTTTCCGCCATACCCGGCTCAGGACCAGGCCCGCAACCTGATGGGTCTGGAGTTCTTCTGTCCGAAGCCTAAAACATCACGCGTGCAGCAGCGGCCCGGCGGCCGGTCGCTGCGGCAAGCGAGGCAGGACTCCGAGCGCATTGAGGCAGGGCAAGATGCCCTGACCGAGGGACGAGCGGCTACCGGCTTGCGGACCGCTGCCCTCCGAACGTTAGAAAGCGACGCGCACGCTGCTGCTCTTCGTTTGCGACGAGCAAAAAAAAACCGGAAAGCGATCCATCGCTTTCCGGCACTACCAACTGGCTCAAGTCGAATGCGGAGTTACGGGTGCGTCAGGCAGGTTGATGCTGGGCCGGCCCTTCCACGCGCCGGCCGAGTTCCTTCCAGTCCACGATCATCTCGCTGCCGCGCGCGCCGGCGTTGCGGTGGAAATCGCGCAAGAGCTCGATGTAGGCGTGATCGACATGCTGCAGGCGTTCCACGTCCAGGTGCAGCTTGGTGCCCGGCGGCAGGCGCTCCAGCGTGCGCGCCATTTCCGGCACACGCAGGAAGGTAGCCGAGCCCTCCAGCGACATGGTGACCTTGCCGTCGTTGTCGCCGTCCTTGACGCCGATCTTCAGCTTGGAGGACTGCAGCGACAGGCGGAACAGCGACAGCGCAAAGCCGATGATCACACCGGTCAGCAGGTCGGTGGCGACGATGGCGAAGGTGGTCGCCAGGTACACGAACGCAGTGCCCTTGCCGTAGGCCGCCAGGTCCTTGACCTGCCCCAGCTTGATCATCTTCACGCCAGTGAAGACCAGGATGCCGGCCAGGCAGGCCACCGGGGTCATGCGCATCAGCCACGGCAGCAGCATGGCGAACACCAGCAGCCAGCCGCCGTGCATGATGGTGGACATGCGGGTGGCGGCGTTGGCCTGCACGTTGGCCGCGCTACGCACGATCACGCCGGTCATTGGCAGGGCGCCGAGGAAGCCGCAGATCATGTTGCCCACGCCCTGCGCGGTCAGCTCGCGGTCGAAACGGGTGCGCGGACCATCGTGCATGCGATCCACCGCCGCGGCCGACAGCAGCGTTTCGGCGCTGGCGATGAAGGCGAAGGTGATCGCCGCCAGCAGCAGGGTCGCATCGAATACGCCCAGGATCTCGCCGACGCTGGGGATGGACACGGCCGAGAACAGGTTGGCCGGCACGTCGACCCGGTTCACCGGCAGGTTCTGCAGCTGCACCACCGCAGTGATGATCACCACCGCCAGCAGCGCGCCGGGCACGAACTTCAGCTTGGCCGGGCGGAGTTTTTCCCAGCCCAGCATGATCGCGATGGTGCCAAGGCCGACCATCAGCGCGGTGCTGCCGGCGCCGCCGGTGACGGCCTCCCACAGCACCGCCGGCAGCGCGGCGAAGTTTTCAAGGCCTCGTGCCTTGGGCGCCGCATCCATGAGCACGTGCGACTGCGAGGCCACGATCAGGATGCCGATGCCCGACAGCATGCCGGCCACCACGGCCGGCGAGGTCATGCGGAACCAGACACCGACCCGGCACAGGCCGGCGATGAGCTGGATCAGACCGGCCATCAGGATGACTGGCCCCAGGGCGGCGGCGCCATGCTCGCGGACGAGCTCGAACACCAGCACGGCCAGGCCCGCTGCAGGTCCACTGACCTGCAGCGGCGAACCGGCGATGAAGCCGACCACCAGACCGCCTACGATGCCGGTGATGAGACCGGCTGCCGGGGGCATGCCCGACGCGATCGCGATGCCCATGCACAGCGGCAGCGCGACAAGGAACACCACGACCGAGGCCAGCAGGTCGCGCCCGAAGAAGCCCTGGGCGAAGTAGCCGCTGGTGGCGGTGGAGGAAGCGGTGGAGGTCGACATGGGGGGCTCCTTAAGCCGCGGCCTTCTCGCCCTTCACCAGCGACAGACGCGCCGGCGGAGTGGCTTCAGGCGTGCGGCCGTTGTCGGACAGCAGGGGCGCGAACTTGCCGGTCGCAGCATCGAAGGCGCGGATTTCGCCATGGCCGATGTCGTAGATCCAGCCGTGGATGCGCAGGCTACCCGTGGCAAGACGGGCAGCGACCACCGGCTGCGTGCGCAGGTGGTCCAGCTGCGAGACCACGTTCTCTTCGGTCAGGCAAGCCAGCTCGCCGTGCGGGTGCTCGTGGGCGTGCTCGGCGGCGACATGGCGCGCGGTCTCGGCGTGACCCAGCCACTTGGCCACGGTCGGCACGGCGCTGAGCGAGGACGGGTTGAGTACGGCCTTCATCGCGCCGCAATCGGAGTGGCCGCAGATGACGATGTTCTTTACGCCAAGCACCGCCACGGCGTACTCGATGGCCGCCACCACGCCGCCCTGCTGGGAGAACGGCGGCACGATGTTGCCGATGTTGCGATAGACGAACAGCTCGCCCGGCTGGGCCGAGAAGATCAGCTCCGGCATCACACGCGAGTCGGCGCAGGTGATGAACAGCGTGTGCGGGCTCTGGCCGGACGACAGCTCCTGAAAGCGGGCTTCGTGCTCGGGATAGACGTTGTTACGGAAGTGATCGTAACCCTCGACAAGACGTTCCATGGATGGACCTCAGGTAGGTAGTAAAAGAAAATTGGCAATGGACGGCCGCGCTGACCCGTGCGGGACAGTGGGCAAGAAGCGATGAATGCGCGTGCGAGGGGCGAAGCGATCGGCTTCGCCGCGTGACGCGGGAGGTCAGGCGATGGGAGGCCTGTGGCCAGGTGTCGGCGTCAGCGACGCGCGTTGCGGCTCACGCCGGCTGTCGTACGCGTGCAGCGCCAGGCCGGTGTGCAGTGCGCCCATGTACCAGAGCGTGGCATGGTCGTCGAAGCCGGCGAAATCGTAAGGCGTCGGCGGATCCTGGGGGTCTTCGAGATCGCCTTCCGGATCGGTTTCCTTCTCGGCCAGCATCGCCAGGACCCAGCGCGCGTCGTCCGCGGCGCCGTCATTGGCGCCGATCTGCACGCCCGCACGCGCGCTCAGCGGCATGATCCCCAGGAGAAAGAGGATCGCCACAGAGAACAGCCACTTGCTGGCGAGGGAGACGGGCATGCCAGGAAATTGCCAGAGGCCCATGCCGATAACAAGCGCGCTGGGGCGTTTATGTCGGCAATGTAATGCTGTGTTCGGGTTCCGTTCGGATAACCGCCGCGCGCGGCCAATTCACCTGCGCGGCGGCGGCGCGCTGGCTAATCAATAAGTCGACTGCCGCAGCCACTTGGTGGCGATCCACTTCTCGCCCGCGACCACGGGCGAGCCTGCGTGCAGCGAGCGTGTCACCGGGTGCGGGCGGTCGTAGCTGAAGAACACCGCATTGCCTTTGACCGCGGCCACTTCCATGTGCGCATCGGGGAACGCGGTGGAGCCGCCGCGCTCGGGGGTGTTGAGGTACATGACCAGCGAGGCCACCCGCTGCCCGCCGCGCTGGACCACGACTTCCGTCCCTGGCGCCTCGGGGTCGAAATAATCGTAGTGCGGCCGGTACTCGGCGCCCACGCCATAGCGCAGCACCTGCAGGCCCTCGCCGCGGTCGACCGGCCAGTCCAGCAGCCGTGCGATGCGCGCCTCGATGGCGGCGCACAGGGCGTTCTCGCCACGGGTGAAGAACATGCTGTCGCTGGTGCGCGCGGCGTGGACGGAGTTGGCCCCGGTGGCGGGGTCGACCGTGGTCGAGCGCGCCAGGCGCTTGCCGGCCAGCTCGCACAGGCCATCGCATTCGGCATCGCTCAGCAGGCCGCCGAACAGGGTCACGCGTGGCAGCAGCAGGTTCATCAGCACCTGTACCTGGTGGCCGTCCACGGCGATCGCCGACACGTCGTTGAAGCCGACCGGCGATGGCACCGGGTGCGCAGGCGGCAGGCCCTGCTCGGCGGCGCGGCGCTCGACGTGCTCACGCACCACCGTTTCGATCGCATCGATCGCGGCCTGCTCGTCCCAGCCCTGGGCCTGCATGGCCTCCAGGACTTCCTGCGGCGCACGGCCGGCGCTGGCTTGTTCGATCAGCCATTGGGTCAACTCGGGGGTCAGGTCGGGTCGGCTCATCGTTGGATTGTGACGGTTTGCGGGCAGGGAGACGACAGGATGCCGGCGCCGTGTGACAGCCAGCGCCATCTGTCGCGAAGGCGTCATACAGCGCCCCTATAAAGCCGCAGGGGATTTTTAGCTCTCGTTCACTCCGAGCGGGCAGCCCTCGTCCAGCCATCGAACCGGAACCACCCTGGAGACCTTGAGCATGTCCGTTCGCAACAACACCAAGACCCTGCTGATGACGTTCGGCGCCGCCCTGGCGCTGTCGGCCTGCGGCGGTGGCGCAGACCGCGTCGCCTCGCCGGGCGAAGGCGCGTTCCCGCCGGCGCCGACCCCCACCCCGACGCCCACGCCGACCCCGACCCCCACGCCGAGCCCGTCGCCGGGCACCCCGGCGGCCGACTGCCCGACCGGCACGGCCAACGTGGGCACCGTGGCCAATGGCACCCTGCGTGCGTGCCAGCTGCCCAGCCTGGTGACCGGCAACCTGGTGCTGCCCAAGCGCAGCGGCACGGTCTACTCCATCAGCGGCCGCGTCAACGTCGGCACCGATGCCGGCGGCAACATCAACGCACCGGTCAGCGGTTCCCAGCAGGGCATCCTGACCATCGAGCCGGGCGTGACCGTCTACGCCTCCTCGGGCAACGACTACCTGGTGGTCAACCGTGGTTCGCAGCTGTACGCCAACGGCACGGCGACCAGCCCGATCATCTTCACCGCCCGCCAGGACGTGGAAGGCACCATCGCCGACAAGACCAATGCCATGGGCCTGTGGGGCGGCATCGTGATGCTGGGCCGCGCGCCGATCAACAACTGCCAGGGCACCGCGGTCTCCGGCACGCCGGAATGCCAGGCGCTGGTGGAAGGCACCGAGGGCTTCTACGGCGGCAACGCGCCGGCCGACAACAGCGGCTCGCTGACCTATGCGCAGGTGAAGTACTCCGGCTTCACCATCTCGCCCAACAACGAACTGCAGGCCATCACCTTCGGCGGCGTCGGCAACGGCACCCGCATCGAGTACGTGCAGACGCACAACAGCTCCGATGACGGCATCGAGTGGTTCGGCGGCACGGTCAATGCCAAGCACATGGTCATCACCGGCGCGGACGACGACTCCTTCGACACCGACGCGGGCTGGAGCGGCGGCATCCAGTACGGCATCGTGATCCAGCGCGCCGGTGGCGGCGACCGCACCAACGAGTGGAGCGCGCTGAACCGCACCCCGGCATCGATGCCGAAGGTGGCCAACATCACCTACGTGGGCAACGCCCTGCGTGGCGCGATGATCTTCCTCAACCAGGGCACCAACGCCTCGTTCTACAACAGCGTGTTCACCCGCCCGGCCGGCGGCACCGGCGATGGCCTGGTGTGCTTCAACATGGATACGGCCAACGCCGCGACCACCGCCACGTTCCACTCGGTCTTCTTCGCCTGCCCGACCGCGTTCGGCAACACCACGGCGCAGAACCTGTTCAACGCCGGCACCAACAACCTCTCCAACGGCACCTCGACGCTGACCAACGTCTTCATCAACGGTGCCAACGAAGCCGCGCGCCCGGCCTACGGCAACCTGAAGGCCACGTACTCGTTCTTCGACCAGGTCGACTACATCGGCGGCGTGCGCAACGCCAACGACACCTGGTGGCAGGGCTGGACCTGCGGCCTGCAGGCCGATCGCCCCTGCTGATGCGGCACCCGGCGCCGGGGCGGATCCTTCGCCCCGGCGTTGTCGTGTCCTACCACCCACAGCTTCAGCGGACTCTGGTCACCCCCCATGCGCAACGCTTCCCACGCTCCCACGCTCCACACCGGCCTGTTCCTGGCCATCTCCGCCCTGCTTGCGCCCAGCGCAGCACTGGCACAGAACACCGCTGATGCCGGCCCGGCCGTCGATCAGCCCACCCAGCTCGACCAGATCACCGTGCGCGGTGAATTCATCCCGGCCCCGATGGCGCAGACCTCGGAAGTGGCCTCCTTCATCACGCGCGAGGATATCCAGCGCACCGGCGACAGCGACGCGGCCGCGGCGCTGACCCGGGTCACCGGCCTGAGCCTGATGCGCGGCAAGTACGTGTACGTGCGCGGCCTGGGCGAGCGCTATTCCTCCGCCTTGTTCAATGGCTCGCCGCTGCCCAGCCCGGAGCCGATGCAGCGCGTGGTGCCGCTGGACCTGTTCCCCAGCGAGGTGCTGCAGCAGGTCACGGTGCAGAAGACCTACTCGGCAGATTATCCCGGCGAGTTCGGCGGCGGCGTGATCGACCTGAAGTCGCTGGACATCCCGGACGAGCCCTTCCTCAACCTCACCCTCGGCGGTGGCGGCAACAGCAAGACCACCGGCGAGAAGGGCCTGACCTACTACGGCTCGGAAGACGACAAGTGGGGCATGGACGATGGCACCCGCAAGATCCCGGTCGCGCTCAAGGACGCCATGGCCACCGGCCAGCGCGTGGACCTGGGCAACTTCTCGCGGGAAGACATCCGCCGCATCGGACGCAGCATGAACGATGCGAACCTGTACCTGCTGCAGGAAAACGACAGCATCAACCCGGACTTCAAGGCCGGCGCCAGCGCGGGCTATGGCATGGACATCGGCCAGGCGCGCCTGGGCGTGGTGGCCGTGGCCAAGTTCGACAACCAGTGGCGCACGCGCTTTGGCGAGCAGCAGGATGCGATCTTCACTGGCGACACGGTGTCCTACAACTCCGATTACGACTTCCTGGCCACCCGCAACCAGGTGCGCAGCAACGGCATGCTGGGCCTGGGCTGGGAATACGGCAACCACAAGATCGGCTGGACCACGCTGTACGTGCAGGACACGCTCAAGGAAACCCGCAGCCGCAGCGGCCGCGACGAGCTGGCCGGCATGGACGTGCGCGACGATTTCACCGAGTGGTACGAGCGCCAGCTGGTGGACAACCAGCTGCGCGGCTCGCACAGCTTCGGCGAGTACCAGGACCTGAAGATCGACTGGCGTGGCTCGGTGGCGCGCGCCAGCCGCGACGTGCCCTACCAGACCGGCATTCGCTACGAGAACGTCGAGGGCTACTGGGCCCATGACGCCTCGCGCGTGCAGAACTACACGCGCTTCAGCGGCGTGGAAGACCAGATCGCCAGCGGTGGCGTGGATGTCACCTGGCGCCTGCCGATCGACCGCGAGCTGACGCTGAAGGCCGGCCTGGCCTATTCGGACAACGACCGCAGCGCCTGGAGCCGCGAGTTCCGCCTGCTGGCGCTGGATAGCCCGCTGCCGTTCTACAACCAGTTCCAGCGCGTGGACTACCTGTTCTCGGACTACAACCTCAGCAACGACCTGCTGCGCCTGCGCGAGACCACCGGTGCATTCGGCGCGGCCGCCTACGACGCCACGCTCAAGACCAAGGCGGCCTACGTCCAGGCCGAAGGGGAGATCGTGCCGGCCCTGCGCGCCACCCTGGGCCTGCGTTACGAGGACGCCACCCAGGCCGTGCACCCGTATGACATTTTCACGGGCGCGCGCGAGCCCTCGCCCGCGCCGCTGCGCAACGACTACCTGCTGCCGGCGCTGACCGTCACCTGGAACTTCGACGACAACCGCCAGATCCGCTTCGGCGCGTCCAAGACCATCGCCCGCCCGCAGTTCCGCGAAATGGCGCCGCAGCAGTACCAGGACCCGGATATCGACCGCCAGTTCTTCGGCAACCCGTTCCTGGTGGACAGCGAGCTGGTGAACTTCGACACGCGCTTGGAATGGTTCTTCGGCGAAGGCGAGTACTTCGCCGCCGGCGCCTTCTACAAGCAGATCGATCGGCCGATCGAGGCGCTGGTGAACGATGCGCCGGGCGGCGGCATCATCCAGACCTACATCAATGCGCCGGAGGCCACGCTCTACGGCGCGGAGATCGAGGCCAAGAAATACTTCGACCTGCCGGTCCAGGCCAGATGGTGGGGCGACAACCGCCTGTTCGTGTCGGGCAACTACACCTACACCAGCTCCGAGGTCAGCGCCTCGGCGGGCGACACCGTGCACCCGTACGGCTTTGCCGACCCGGTGGATGCCACGCTGTTCGTGCGCGACGGCAGCCGCCTGCAGGGCCAGTCCGACCACATCGCCAACCTGCAGTTCGGCATCGAGAGCCAGGCCACCAAGTCCCAGGCCACGCTGGTGGCCAACTTCGTGGGCGACCGCATCTCGGCCCGCGGCCGCCCCGGCCAGCCGGACTACATCGACCACCCGGGCACCACGCTGGACCTGGTGATCAACAAGGGCTTCAACATCTCCGGCACCGAGATGCAGTGGTCCTTCTCCGCGCGCAACCTGCTGGACACCAAGTACCAGGAGTTCCAGGAGCGCGGTGGCCAGAAGGCCTATCTGTACCGCTACGAGCCGGGCGTCACCTACGACATGAGCCTCACCGCGCGCTTCTGATCCGCGCGGCGGCAGGCGCTTGCGGCACGCCCAGTCCGGTCCTTCGGGGCCGGACTTTTTTTGGGTCTTCCGATTGCCCAAGACAGCGCCGTAGGGTGGATGGCGCTTTTCCATCCACCATCGCCGCGGAAGGGACGTCGGGGGCATGTCGCCGTCGCAGGCTCGGGCGCCGCGGACCTCTTGGTGGACAAGCTTCGCGTTGTCCACCCTACGTGGGGTGGATGGCGCTTTTCCATCCACCATCGCCGCGGAAGGGGCAACACGCGCATGTCGGCGTCTCACGTTCGGCCGCGGCGGGCGTCTTGGTGGACACGCTTCGCGTTGTCCACCCTACGTGGGGTGGATGGCGCTTTCCCATCCACCATCGCCGCGGGAGGGGCAACGCGGGCCATGTCGGCGTCCCACGTTTGGTCGCTGCGGGCGTCTTGGTGGACAAGCTTCGCGTTGTCCACCCTACGTGGGAACATTGTGACAACTGGCCGCAGGTGTCTCTGTACGGTCACATTTCTGTCGCATCCTGCCCGCGTCCACCGGATCCATCACGCGGAGTCGACGTGCCCAGCCTTTCACGCCTGCCGCTGCCGACCTGGCCGAGCAAGGAGCGCCTGCGTGTCGTGGCCGAGGTGGCGTTGCTGCTGGCGTTGGCGCTGCAGGCGGCGCGCCTGCTGTGGCTGGCGCTGGCGCCGATCGGCCCGATCGGCGTGCCCGCTGCGGCGGGGTCCGCGCAACACGCGCAGCGTCTTCGCGGGGAGCTGCTGTTCGCTGAGGCGACGATTCCGGCCGCGAGCCTGGAGGGCTACACCCTGCACGGCGTGCGCACCGGCGTGGGCGGCGGCAGCGCCATCATCGCCGGGCCGGACAAGCTGCAGCGTGCGTATCGTCGTGGCGATGCGCTCGCCCCGGGGCTGCGGCTGGAGCGGATCCAGGCCGATCACGTCATGATCAGCAGCGGCGCAAGCCAACGGCGCCTGGACCTCGACACCACTGCATCGGCCAACACCGCCGCACCAGCCGCGCTCGCATCCACACCGCAGCTGGCTGCCAACGTCCCCGCCGCAGCACCGACCAACGCCGATGTCTCGCCGGCTCAGCTGTTGGACCAGGCCGGGCTGCGTGCCAACACGCGCGACGGCAAGGTCGATGGCTACACCCTCATGCCGCGCGGCGACGACGCCCTGCTGCGCCAGGCCGGACTGCAGCCCGGCGATGTGCTCACCAGCGTCAACGGCCTGGCCCTGGATGCCGAGCATCTGCAGGAAGTCCAGGCGCAGCTGCGCGACGGCGGGCAAGCCCGCATCACCTATCAACGCGACGGCCAGAGCCGCGTCCTCACCCTGAAGGCCCCATGATCGCGAACCGCTTCAAGGGCGTGCTGCTCGCCGGCGCGCTGCTGTCCGCTGCCCCGCTGCCCGTGCCGGCGCAGCAGCAGAACGCCATGCGCCTGCAGAACGCCGACATCAAGGCCTTCATCGAGGACGTGGCGCGTTCCACCGGCACCACCTTCATCGTCGACCCGCGCGTGCAGGGCACGGTCAACATCAGCCGCGACCAGTCCATGGACGAGGCCGACCTGCTGGGCACGCTGCTGGCCGTGCTGCGCGCCAACGGATTGATGGCCGTGCCGGCCGGGCCGGCGACCTACCGGGTGATCCCCGACGACACCGGCGCGCAGCAGCCCGGCGCGGCAGGCGGGGCACAGGGCTTTGCCACGCAGATCCTGCCGATGCAGCGGGTGGATGCGCGCGTGGCGGCCGAGACGCTCAAGCCGCTGGTCGGCCGCGGCGGGGTCATCACTGCCACCGCGCAGGGCAACAGCCTGCTGATCGCCGACTACGCCGACAACATCCGCCGCATCCGCGGGCTGGTGGCGCAGATCGACCAGGATCGCGCCAGCATCGACACGGTCACCCTGCGCAACACCTCCGCGCGCGAGCTGGCCAACACGCTCAACGGCATCTACGCCAACGGCGGGCAGCGCAACGCGCTGCTGTCGATCCTGCCGGTGGAGAGCAGCAACTCGCTGGTGATCCGTGGCGATGGCAGCCAGGTACAACAGGTGGCGAAGATGGCCCGCGACCTGGACCAGCGCGCCGAGCGCCGCGGCGATGTCAGCGTGGTGCGCCTGCAGCACGCCAGTGCCGAACAACTGCTGCCGGTGCTGCAGCGCCTGGTGGGGCAGTCCGGCGATGCTGGCCAGGCCGGGGACAACGCACAGGCTGGCGGCAGCGCCGTGGCAAGCGCGGGCGGCAGCGGCGATGTCGCCCGCGATGCCCAGGTCATCACCCCCGCTGGCGGCAAGCGCCCGACCATCGTGCGCTACCCCGGCTCCAACGCGCTGGTCATCAGCGCCGACCCGGACACCCAGCGCGTGCTGATGGATGTGATCCGCCAGCTGGACGTGCATCGCGAGCAGGTGCTGGTGGAGGCCATCGTGGTGGAGATCTCCGACAGCGCCGCCAAGCGCCTGGGCGTGCAGCTGATCGCCGCCGGGCGCAACGGCAACGCGCCGCTGCTGGCCACCCAGTACGCCGGCGCGCCGGTGGGCATCAATGCGCTGGCCGGCGCGGTGGCGGGCAGCCGCGGCAACAACCGCAACGACGACGATGAGGAAGGCGACTCGGCGCTGGAGCTGGCCCGCAATGCCGCCGCGCAGTCGCTGCTGGGGTTGAGCGGCAGCCTGATCGGCCTGGGCGGCCAGACCGACGACCACGTCTTCGGCATGATCATCGACGCGGTCAAGAGCGACACCGGCTCCAACCTGCTCTCCACCCCGTCGATCATGACCCTGGACAACGAGGAGGCCAGCATCCTGGTCGGCCAGGAAGTGCCGATCACCACCGGCGAGGTGCTGGGCAACGCCAACGACAACCCCTTCCGCACCATCCAGCGCAAGGACGTGGGCATCCAGCTGCAGGTCACCCCACAGATCAACAGCGCCGGCGGCATCACCTTGAAGATCAAGCAGGAGGTCTCGGCCATCGCCGGCCCGGTCAGCAGCGGCTCGAGCGAGCTGATCCTCAACAAGCGCGAGATCGAGACCCGCGTGGTGGCCGCCAACGGCGCCATCGTCGCGCTGGGCGGCCTGCTGGACCAGAACGAGCGCGGCACGGTGGAGAAGGTGCCGCTGCTGGGCGACATCCCCGGCCTGGGGGTGCTGTTCCGGCACAAGTCGCGCGAGCGCGAGAAGACCAACCTGATGGTGTTCCTGCGTCCGACCATCATCGGCAACGAGGTCGATGCCCAGCGCATGACCGCCGCGCGCTACGACAGCATCCGCAGCCAGCAGCTGCGCGATGGCAGCGGCGAAGCCGCACTGGATGCGTTGGTGCGCGACTACCTGCGCACCAACCCGCCGGTGGCGCCGCCCGTCGGTGCGACGGCGCCCGCCACCACGCAACCGCGGACGCCCTGACATGAACCAGTTCGGCGCCCTGCTCGCCTATCCCTTCGCCAAGCGCCATGGGGTGTTGCTGCTCGATGCCGGCGAGCCTTCGCGCGCGGCCCTGCGCGAGGGCGGCGATGCCGCCGCGCTGGCCGAGGTGCGGCGCGTGGCCGGCTGCGCGCTGGAAGTCGAGGTGATGCCGCGGGCCGTGTTCGATCGCCGGCTGTCGGAGATCTATGCCGATGCGGCGGGGCTGGACGAGACCGCCGGGATCGACCAGCTGGAGCGGCATGGCACGCTGGATGCGCTGGTGGAGGACATCCCGGCCACCGCCGACCTGCTGGAAAGCCAGGACGATGCGCCGATCATCCGCCTGATCAATGGCGTGATCGCCGAGGCCGCGCGCCTGGGCGCCTCGGATGTGCATATCGAGCCATTCGAGAACACCTTGAAGGTGCGTTTTCGCGTGGACGGCATGATGCGCGAGGCGGTGACCCTGCCCAGTCGCATCGCGCCGCTGCTGGTCTCGCGCGTGAAGGTGATGGCGCGGCTGGACATCGCCGAGAAGCGCGTGCCGCAGGACGGTCGCGTGTCGCTGGCGATGGGCGCCAAGGTGCTGGACGTGCGCGTGTCCACCCTGCCCACCCGCGGTGGCGAGCGCGTGGTGCTGCGCATCCTGGACAAGGAACAGGGCGCGCTGTCGCTGGCCCAGCTGGGCATGCCGCCGCCGGTGCTGACCGCGCTGCACAAGGCGCTGGCCCAGCCCAACGGCATCATCCTGGTGACCGGGCCGACCGGCTCGGGCAAGACCACCTCGCTGTATGCGGGGCTGGGCCTGCTCAACGACGGCGCGCGCAACATCCTCACCGTCGAGGACCCGGTGGAATACGCGGTGGAGGGCGTGGGCCAGACCCAGGTCAACAGCCGCGTGGGCATGACCTTCGCCGCCGGCCTGCGCGCGATCCTGCGCCAGGACCCTGACGTGGTGATGGTGGGCGAGATTCGCGACGTGGAAACCGCGCAGATCGCGGTGCAGGCCAGCCTGACCGGCCACTTGGTGCTGTCCACCGTGCACACCAACGATGCCGCCGGCGCCATCACTCGCCTGCGCGACATGGGCATCGAGCCCTTCCTGCTGGCCTCCAGCCTGCGCCTGATCCTGGCCCAGCGCCTGGTGCGTCGCCTGTGCCCGCACTGTCGCGCGCCGCGCGTGGAGGGCGAGACGGTGGCCGGCACCGGTTTCGACGTGCCGCAGTATCGGGCCGTGGGCTGCAGCGCCTGCCACCACACCGGCTACGCCGGCCGCATCGGCCTGTACGAGGCGATCACCGTCGATGAGGGCCTGCGCCGCCTGATCGGCGAGAACGCCGATGAGGATGCCCTGGCGGCGCACGCCTTCGCGCAGTCGCAGCGCCTGGCCGCTGCCGCGCGCGCGGCGGTGGCCAGCGGCCTGACCACGCTGGAGGAAGCGCTGCGCGTGACCCGACAGGAGGACGCCGATGCCGACGTTTGACTATTCGGCGCTGGACCCGCAGGGCCGCCCCCGCAACGGCAGCATCCAGGCCAACGATGCGCAGCAGGCGCATGCGCGGCTGAGCGGGCGGCGGCTGTTGCCGCTGCAGGTCAAGCCGGCCGTGCCGCGCCGGGTCGGGCGCTTCCGCACCAAGGAACTGGTGCTGTTCACCCGCCAGCTGGCCACGCTGGTGGCGACCACGCCGCTGGAGGAGGCCCTGCGCACCATCGGCAGCCAGTCCGAGCGCCGTGGCCTGCGCGAGGTGACGCTGGCCACGCATGCGCGGGTGGTCGAAGGCTTCCGCCTGTCCGAGGCGATGGCGCGCCAGGGCCAGGCCTTCCCGCCGCTGTACCGGGCGATGGTGTCGGCCGGTGAGAGTTCCGGCGCCCTGCCGCAGATCCTGGAGCGCCTGGCCGACCTGCTGGAGCGCCAGCAGCAGGTCCGCGCCAAGCTGCAGACCGCCCTGGCCTACCCCATCGCGCTGGCGGCCACGGCGGTACTGGTGGTGATCGCCTTGATGACCTTCGTGGTGCCCAAGGTGGTGGAGCAGTTCGACTCGATGGGGCGCGCCCTGCCGCTGCTCACGCGCATCGTCATCGGGCTGTCCGATGTCTTGGTCCATGCCGGCGTTCCGCTGCTGGTCGCGCTGGTCGCGGCGGGCATCGCGCTGGGGCGACTGCTGCGCCGCCCTGGCTTCCGCTTGGCCTTCGACCGCGGCCTGCTGCGCCTGCCGCTGCTGGGCCGGCTGCTGCGCGATGTGCACGCCGCGCGCATGGCGCGGACCCTGTCGATCATGGTCAGCAGCGGCCTGCCGCTGATGGAAGGCCTGGCCATCACCGCGCACACGGTCAGCAACCGCGTGCTGCGTGCGGCCACCGAGACCATGGTCGCCTCCATCCGCGAAGGCGGCAGCGTGTCCTCGGCGATGCGTCGCGCCGCCGTGTTTCCGCCGACCCTGCTGTACATGGTGTCCAGCGGCGAGAACAGCGGGCGCCTGCCGGAGATGCTCGAGCGCGCGGCCGACTACCTGGAGCGCGAGTTCAACACCTTCACCAGCGCCGCGCTGAGCCTGCTGGAGCCGGCCATCATCGTGCTGCTCGGCGGGGTGGTGGCGGTGATCGTGCTGTCCATCCTGCTGCCGATCCTGCAGTTCAACACCCTGGTCGGATAAGCCCCGCTGCGTCTCAGAACGTTTTTTTCCTTGAGGTTTCCGTCATGCCCACACCCGCCCGCCACCTCACCAAGCGCCGCAGCACCGCCGGTTTCACCCTGGTGGAGCTGATGGTGGTGATCGTCATCATCGGCCTGCTGGCCACCGTGGTCATGATCAACGTCATGCCCAGCCAGGACCGCGCCATGCAGGAGAAAGCGCGCGCCGACGTCTCCACGCTGGAACAGGCGCTGGACACCTATCGCCTGGACAACCTCAGCTACCCCACCACCGAGCAGGGCCTGCAGGCGCTGCGCCAGGCGCCGAGCGGGCTGGCACGCCCGGAGCGCTACCGCAGCGGCGGCTACATCCGTCGCCTGCCGGACGATCCGTGGGGCCATCCCTACCAGTACCGCACGCCCGGCCGCGAAGGCGCCTTCGACGTGTTCTCCCTGGGTGCCGACGGCGCCGAGGGCGGCGATGGCGACAACGCCGACATCGGCAACTGGGGCTGAGCCCACATGGCCGCCACCACGCGCATGACCAGGCACGCAGCGCCTTGCGCGCGGTCGCGGCATGCGCGTGGCTTCACCCTGATCGAGCTGCTCGCGGTGCTCACCATCCTGGCCCTGTCCGGCGCGGCCATCCTGCTCACGCTGCCCGACGAGGGCGCGCGCCTGCGCCAGGACAGCGAGCGGCTGGCAGCCTACCTGGGCCATGCGCGCGATGAGGCCATCCTCAGCCTGCGCACGGTGGAAGTGGTGGCAGGCCCGCGTGGCTACCAGGTGCGCCATGAGGATCACGGCCGCTGGCAGCCGCTGACCGACAAACCCTTCCGCGCACGCAGCTGGGAAGACGGCGTGCGCCTGCTGCTGCCGCGCGGGCAGGCGCAGCTCAGCGTGCGCTTCGACCCCACCGGCATGACCGAGCCGCGCAGCGTGGCGCTGGCCATGGGCGCGCGGCAGGCGCGGGTGACGGTGGCAGCCGATGGCCAGGTGAGCATCGATGACTCGGCGCACTGACGTGCGGTGCCTGCCGCGCCAGGCCGCGGGCTTCTCGCTGCTGGAGATGACCGTTGCCATCGCCGTGTTCGCGCTGGCGGTGCTGGCCCTGCTCAATCTTTCCGGCGAGTCCACGCGGACGGCGGCGCAGCTGGAGGAGCGCACGCTGGCGAATATCGTGGCCGACAACCAGGCCGCCGAGGCCAGCCTGATCGCGGGCGATGCCGCGGTGCCCGCCCAGGGCGACGTGGAGCTTGGCGGACGCCGCTGGCGCTGGTCGCGGCGCGCCGAGGCGACCGGGCAGGATGGCCTGCTGCGGGTCGATGTGGAGGTCACCCCGGGCGACACCGCGCAGGTGATCGGCACGGCCACGGTGTGGGTGGCACCCCCATGAACCACCGTTTTGACCGGCCCACGCAAGGCGGCTTCACCCTGATCGAGATGCTGGTCTCGCTGGCCCTGTTCGCGCTGCTCGGCGCGGCGGGGGTGTTCGTGCTGGCGCAGTCGCTGGACGCGCGCGAGGTGGTCGATGCACGCGTGGCGCGGCTGGGCGAACTGCAGCGCGCCCGCGCCCTGCTTCGTGCCGACCTGGCGCAGGCGGCGGTACGGCGCACGCGCCGCGAGGACGGGGCCACCGAGCGCAATGCCTTCAACGCGCAGCCGGCCGGCGCCAGCGGGCCGCTGCTGTCCTTCGTCCGTCGCGGCTGGAGCAACCCCGACGGCGCCCCGCGCGCCTCGCTGCAGCAGGTGGAGTACCGCATCAGCGAGGGCCGGCTGGAGCGGCGCACGCGCCCGCTGCTGGACGGCGCACCGGCCAGCGCACCGCTGGTGCTGCTGCGCGACGTGCGCGAGGTGCGCACCTTCTTCTACGACTACGCGCAATGGAGCGATGGCTGGGGCGGCGGTGCCGAGCGACTGCCCGCGGCTGTCGCATTGGAAATGGACGTGGCCCAGTTCGGCCGCATTCGCCAGGTGTTCCTGCTGCCGGGGGGGCGCCAGTGAGCCGCGCCCGCCACCAGCGCACCCAGGGCGGCATGGCCCTGCTCGCGGTCCTGCTGCTGGTGGCCACCATCGCCGTGGTCATCACCGCGCTGCTGGAGGACATCCGCTTCGGCCAGCGCCGCACCGGCAACATGCAGGCCATCGAGCAGGCCCAGCGTTACGCGCTGGGCACCGAGCTGCTGGCCAGCCAGCGGCTGACGCGGCTGATGCAGGCCCATGCCGGCGCGATGCCGCCTAACAGCGGCTGGAACGACAAGCCGATGGCCTATCCCATCGATGATGGCCTGATCCGCATCCGCCTGCGCGATACCGGCGCCTGCTTCAACCTCAACGGCGTGGTCCAGGGCGCGATCGGCATGTGGGCGCGCAGCGACCTGGGCGCGCGCCAGTATGCGGCGCTGCTGGAAGCGGTGGGCATCGAGCCGGCGCGCGCCCAGGCGCTGAGCGACACCCTGGTGGACTGGATCGACAGCGACCAGCGCAGCCAGGCGCAGGGGGCCGAGGATGACGCCTACGCCGACGGCCTCGCGCCTTATCGCACCGCCGATACGCTGTTGGCCGAGGTCAGCGAGCTGCGCGCGATCCGCGGCTACGACGCCGATGTCTATGCGCGCCTGCGCCCCTATGTCTGCGCCCTGCCCACCCCCAGCCAGTCGATCAACCTCAACAGCCTGAAGGTCGAGGATGCGCCGGTGATCGTGGCGCTGACGGCCGGGCTGGTGTCGCCGAGCCAAGCGCGGCGGGTGATCGCCTCGCGCCCGGCCAACGGCTGGTCCAGCGACGCCGCCTTCTGGGATGACGCCGCGATGCGCCAGGCCGCCGGTGCGCTGGACCAGGGCATCTACCAGCAGGTCGATGTCCGCAGCCATTACTTCACCCTGCTCAGCGAGGTCGACCATGCCGGCGCGCAGGCGGTCATGACCTCATTGCTCGAACTCGATGGCGGCAACCGCGCCCGCGCGGTCGCACGCCGCTGGACCCTGGACGAATGAACACTCGCCTGATCTTCCTGTCCGCCCAGGCCGAGGCGCCACCGCAATGGCTGCACTTGCAGCCTGGCGGGCATCGGGACCACGGCCACGGGCTGCCCCTGCCCGAGGCCGAGCGCACGCTGCTCGTCGTGCCCGGCGCGCAGGTGCGCATGTGCTGGCTCAGCCTGCCCGCCGGCACGCCGCCCCAGGTGCACGCCGCGGCGCGGCTGGCGCTGGCCGAGCACGTGGCGCAGGACCCGCAAGGCCTGCACCTGGCGCTGGGCCAGCCCGAGGCCGGGCAACCGCGCCTGGTCGCGGCACTGGCGCCGGCGCTGCTGCGCGACTGGCTGGCGCAGGCGCGACTCTGGGGCATCGTGCCCGATACGGTGGTGCCGGACTGCCTGATGCTGGCCCCGGCCGCCGATGGCGGCACGCGCGCGGTGGCCTGGGACGGCCGCTGGCTGCTGCGCGGACCGCAGCTGGCCGCCAGCCTGGAACCCGAGCTGGCGCGGCTGGTCAGCGGCCGGCCCGACTTGTACGCCGAAGACAACGCCCTGGCGCAGTTCGCCAGTGGCACGCCCGCGCTGGATCTGCTGCAGCACGCATTCGCGCGGAACACCGCATCGTCTGGGCACGGGCGCACGCGCCGCCTGCGCTGGCTGGCCGCGGCGCTCCTGCTCTCGCCACTGGTGCTGCTGCTCGCGCAGATCGCCCGCTACGAGATCGGCGCGCGTGTGCTGGAGGCGCGCGCCGCAGCCCTGGTCGGCCAGGCGACCGGCCGGCCCGCGGGTGATGACCCGCTGCGGGCCTTGTCCGAGGCGCGTCGCGACGATGCCTCCGCACGTCTCACGCGACTTGGCAATGCCGTGGCCGACAGCCTGGTGGCCACGCCCGGCACGCAACTGCAATCGCTGGATTATCGGCAGGACGGGCCCATGAAACTGCAATTGCTGCACCCCGACGCTGCTGCCCTGCAGCGCCTGCGTCAGCGCCTGCAGGCCGCCGGCGTGCAGGCCAGCCCCGGGGCTACGCAAGCGGCCGAAGACGGCAACCAGCGTACGCCGCTGGACCTGGTGGAGGGCGCATGAGCTCACTCGCGTCCCAGGCTACGCAGTGGTGGTCCGCGCGTGCGCCGCGCGAGCGTTGGATGCTGGGCACCATGTTCGTGCTGATCGGCGCGTTTGTGCTGTGGTACGGCGTGCTGCTGCCGCTGGACAAGTGGCGCCTGCGCAGCCAGCGCGAGTACGACCAGGCCGCCGCCCAGCTGCAGGCGATCCAGCAAGCGCTAGGCCCGCCACAGGGCGTCGCGCGTGCGCCCGTGCCGCTGGCCCGCATCGAAAGCAGCGCCAAGGCCGCTGGGCTCCAGCTGCAGCGCGATGCGCAGGGCGCCGGGCCACTGGCGTTTCGCGTCGACGGGGCCAGCGCACAGGCCGTGTTCGGGTGGCTGGACAGCTTGCGCGAGGAAGGCGCCGCGCCGCTGAGCCTGCATGTCGCACGTTCGGAGGACGGGCTGCAGGCGCGCGTGGTGTTCGCCGAGGCTGTGCCATGACGCGCACGCGGACCCTGCTGTGCTTCGCCCTGGCCTTGGCGCTGGCGCTGCTGCTATGCCTGCCGCTGCAATGGCTGGCCGCCCGCCTGCTGCCATCGGCCACGCCCAGCGTGACGGCACTGGAAGCCACCGGCACGCTGTGGTCGGGCCAGCTGCGCGGCGCACGCTGGAACGACATCGCCCTGGGCGATCTGGCCGTGCGCTTGCAACCACTGCAACTGCTGCGCGGTCGGGCCAGCCTGCATCTGGCCGGCGCGGAGCTGTCGGCCGAGCTGGTGCGGGGACTGCGCCGCGGCATCGACCATGCCGAGGGACAACTGGTGCTCCCGATCAGCGCACCCGAGGTCCGCGCCCGCCTGGAAGCACGCGACCTGCACCTGCTGTTCGACACCCAGGGCTGCGAGAGCGCCGGTGGCACGCTGTCGCTGCAGGTGCTGCGCATGGGGCAGGACAAGGCCGTCATCCCGCTGGCGCAGCTGGCCGGCACGCCGCGTTGCGAGGGCAGCGGCGCACGGGTGGAACTGCGCGCACCGGCCGACGCACCGCCAGGCCTGCGCGATGGGCTGCTGGACATCCTGCCCAGCGGCCGCTATCGCCTGATCCTGCATGCCGAGGCCAATGCCGCCGAGCTTGGCGCTGCCCTGCAGCTGGCCGGCTTCACGCCGACCGCCGATGGGCGGCTCGAGCGCAGTATCGAGGGGTCGTTGCTGCGCTGAGCCGTGGACGGCGTCGGCTCGACCTCTTGGAGCGGCTCGAGGTGGCCTGGGGGCAAGCGGCTTCGATGAGCTCGAACGGTAGAGCCCCTTCGCCGATGAATCGCTCCTACAACGACGCCGGGCGCGGGGACCCATCGCCGTCCGTGGCGGCACCCTTACTTTTCGACGCGAACCACCGGGTACAGGTTGAGCGCGTGCTCGGCCGAGCTGTGGCGCTTGGCGAAGAACTTCAGCCGCTCGGACGGGCTGGCGGCAAAGGCCGGGTCGCTGTCCAGGCGCTGCTGGTAGGCCTTGGCCAGCGCCGGATCGCGCAGCTGCACGCGCGCGACCTCTTCGGCCACGTAGCCTTCCATGTACTCCTGCTGCTGGAAGCTGCTGTTGAACTGGCCCCAGGACAGCAGGGAATCCGGCCCCAGCGGCTCGAACAAGGTCACCACCAGCCGCGCGCGCGGCTGCGCGATCGGCACGAACAGCGAGCCGGCAAGCAGGTCGCGGGTGTCCGGCGCCCAGGCACCGGTCACCGTGGCGCGCTGGCGGCTTTCGAAGGTCGTCGGCGCCAGGGCCACGCTCTGCGCGCGGAAGGATTCCACTTGCGCCTGCAGGCGCGCCTGCTGCAGCCGTTCGTAGCGCACGCCGTGCAGGTCCAGCAGCGCGGCCACCTGCGCGGCGTACGCCGCCGGCACGATGTAGCCACCGGCCGGGGCGTCGGCCGACACCGCCGGCACCAGTTCGTCGTACAGCGGCACCTTCCACACCTGCGGCTTGCGGTCGTCGTAACGGGTCCACGTGCCGCCGGACACCTCCGAGGGGGTGCGCGTGTAGGCATAGCCCTGGAAGTCGATGGTGCGGAAGCGCTCGGTGGGCTTCCAATCCAGCACCACCTGCAACGGCGCGCCCTGGGCTGCACGCGCATCGGCCGCCTTGGCCTCGGCCAGCCACCGGGCGCCCTGGCGCGCGGCCATCCCGGCCAGGTCGACGATGATGTTGCGGGCGATCTGCACGCGCTCGCCGTAGGGCTTCCACGAGTGCGTTTCCACCAGGATGCTGTAGCGGTTGCGCAGCTGGAAATAGCCGGTGGAAAAGCGCGGCGAGTACACGTTGTCGGCGAACCCGGAGGACGGGTCGTCGCGCTTGAGGAAGGTGGGATAGAACGGCAGCGGCTTGGAACCCTGCCCGCGCAGCTGCCCCAGCAGCTCATCGCTGATGCCCTGGCCCAGCTTCATCAGCGCCGCATCGCCTTCGTGCAGGGGCTCCATCTGCACGGCCACATCGTGCTGGAACTTGGCGCCATCGGTGGCGTGGATGTCCAGGTAGACGATCGGGTCCCAGCGCTCGACCAGCGCCAGCATCGCCCGGCTCTCCGGCGCGTCCTGCTTGATGTAATCGCGGTTGAGGTTGAGGTTCTGCGCGGTGGCGCGCTGGCCCATTTCCGCCGGGCCGTTCTGGTTGGGCCGGTTCCAGGCGTGGAAGCGCTCGTGGCCATCGATGTTGTAGATCGGCACGAACACGATCACCACCTTCTCCAGCGCGTCCTTGCCGGCCTTGTCTTCCAGCATCTGTCGCAGGGCGATGAAGCCGGCGTCCTTGCCCTCGATCTCCCCGGCATGGATGCCGCCCTGCACCAGCAGCACCGGCAGGTTTCGCGCGCGGGCCTCGGATGCGGTCAGCGCGCCGCTGCGGGTCACCACCATCGCCAGCATCGGCCGGCCCTCGGGCGTGGTGCCGAAGGATTCCTCGCGCACCGCTCCGGGGTAGCGCGCCTGGAACTGGGCGATCAGCGGCGCCAGTTCGGCATAGCGCCCGGTGCGGACGAAGCCGCTGCGCTCGGCCTCGGTCCGCAGGGCCTCGACCTGCGCGGCCTGCACCGGCATGGCGGCCAGCCACAGCCACGGCACGCATCGCAGCGCGCCCTGTATCACCTTCCTGCTCTTGCCCACGATGGTCTCCGATTTGCGCGCGTGCGACCCGACACCGCGCGGCAGCCATCGGCTGCGCCGCGTGCGGGATCGACTGAAAGTCCCCTGATGGTTCGAGGATAGGGCGACACTGCGGGGAGCGGAAGTGTGGCCGCTCCGCCGATGCATCGGCTCCCACGAAGAGCGCTCTTCTCGCGGGCAGTCAGCCTTGCGATCCATCAGCGGCTCAGGGTGGCCTAAGGCCGTCAGCCGCGAACCGGCTTTCCCGTGAAAGCCCCTTCGCCGATGAATCGGCTCCCACAAAAAGCAAGAGCGCGCTTGCGGGGACCGGGCAACAGAGAAACCGCTGCTGACTGCGAACGCGTGGATTAAAGAAGCATCTCGATAGAGCCTGGGAACGCACGCTCCGACGACACCCTGTTCGCAAGGTTCTTGCTCGATCAATCTTCCCGCACCCAGCCCAGCCGGGGCAGACGCCCGGGGGCGACCGCCAGATCGGCCGAAACATGACAGACCCGTCATGTCATGAGCTTGTAACAAAAACATCATTTCATAGCGCCATCGCCGGCGCCGCCGGCCTTTCCCGGTGACTTTCCGATGAACTTCAAGCTGGCCCGTCTGGCCCTGCTTCCGCTCTCCCTCAGCCTGGTCCTGGCCGCCTGCGGCGGCTCCGGCGATAGCGCCCCGGGCCATGGCGCCCCGCAGGCCGCTGGCGACAGCGCCGCCGGCGCGGCCAACCCCAAGGCGGCGCAGATCTCCGGCGCCGGCGCGTCCTTCATCTTCCCGCTGGTGTCCAAGTGGTCGGCCGACTATGCCGCCGCCACCGGCAACCAGGTCAACTACCAGTCCATCGGCTCCGGCGGCGGCATCGCCCAGATCAAGGCCGGCACGGTGGACTTCGGCTCCTCGGACAAGCCGCTGTCCAGCGACGAGCTGGCCGCGGCCGGCCTGGCCCAGTTCCCCTCGGCCATCGGCGGCGTGGTGCCGGTGGTGAACATCGAGGGCGTGGAAGCGGGCAAGCTGCGCCTGACCGGCGAGCTGCTGGCCAACATCTTCCTGGGCAAGATCGGCAAGTGGAACGATCCGGCCATCGTCGCGGTCAACCCGGACCTGAAGCTGCCCGACGCCAAGATCAGCCTGGTGCACCGCTCGGACGGCTCGGGCACCAGCTTCAACTTCACCAACTACCTGTCTAAGGTCAGCGCCGAGTGGAAGGACAAGGTCGGTGAAGGCACCTCCGTGCAGTGGCCCGGCGGGGTGGGCGGCAAGGGCAACGAGGGCGTGGCCTCGTACGTGAAGCAGATCAAGAACTCGATCGGCTACGTCGAGCTGGCCTACGCGCTGCAGAGCGCCATGCCCTACACCGCCATGCAGAACGCGGCCGGCCAGTGGGTGCAGCCGAACGACGAATCCTTCGCCGCCGCGGCCGAAAGCGCCGACTGGGCCAATGCCAAGGACTTCAACCTGGTCATCACCAACGCGCCGGGCGAGAAGTCCTGGCCGATCACCGCCACCAACTTCATGCTGATGCGCAAGACCGGTGGCGATGCCAAGCGCAACGCCGACACCATCGCCTTCTTCAAGTGGTCCTTCGAGCAGGGCCAGGCGCAGGCCAAGGAACTGCACTACGTGCCGCTGCCGGCGCCGCTGGTGCAGCAGGTCCAGGCGTACTGGGCTGCCGAGTTCAAGTAAGGCCACCGGGCGCCCGCGGCTTGCCGCGGGCGCTGGCCAAGATGTCGTTCGACCCGGCCAGGGGCCGGGCCCTGGGCATTGGATCTTCCGCGGCGGCGCGCATGCGCCACCGACGCTCGGCAAGCACCGGACTCGTCCTGCGCTGCCGAGCGAGCGGAGACGGGGCCAGCGCCCTTGCGCGCCATCAGGCGATGGTCCAGGTCCGTAAAGACCCCCGCCTGCGTCCCTGGAACGCCTGCCGCGATTTATCGCCCGCGCGGACGCGGGAATGACATGCGCCGTTTGAATACTTCCGGACCGACGTTCCATTCCAGGCCCTCCATGAACTCAGCTTCGCTTCCCGCCCCCAACAGCAGCCGTGACGCGGCCGACGCGCGCGCCGACCGCCTGTTCCGCTGGGTCCTGGTGGCCACGGTGGCCTTCGTGCTGGTGGGCCTGGCCAGCGCGGCGCTGTCCATGCTCTGGGGCGGACGCCATGTGCTGATGTCGCAGGGCCTGAGCTTCTTCACCTCCGCCGAGTGGAATCCGGTGGAGAACAAGTACGGCGCGCTGGCGCCGATCTACGGCACCCTGGTCACCGCGGTGATCGCGATGGTGATCGCCGTGCCGGTGAGTTTCGGCATCGCCTTCTTCCTGACCGAGGTCGCGCCGCGCTGGCTGCGCGGGCCGATCGGCACGGCGATCGAACTGCTGGCCGGCGTGCCCTCGATCATCTACGGCATGTGGGGCCTGTTCGTGCTGGTGCCGGTGATGACCGAATACGTCACGCCCTGGCTCAACGATCATCTCGGCACCCTGCCGGTGATCGGCCGGCTGTTCCAGGGCCCGCCGCTGGGCATCGGCATCCTCACCGCCGGCTTCGTGCTGGCGATCATGGTCATCCCCTTCATTTCCTCGGTGATGCGCGAGGTGTTCCTGACCGTGCCCACGCGCCTGAAGGAATCGGCCTACGCGCTGGGCTCGACCAAGTGGGAAGTCAGCTGGGACATCGTGCTGCCCTACACCCGCTCGGCGGTGATCGGCGGCATCTTCCTCGGCCTGGGCCGTGCCCTGGGCGAGACCATGGCGGTGGCCTTCGTGGTCGGCAACAGCGTCACCCTGTCGGCCTCGCTGCTGGAACCGGGCACCACCATCGCCGCGCTGATCGCCAATGATTTCGGCGAGGCCACCGAAACCTACCGCTCGGCCCTGCTGCTGCTGGGCTTCGTGCTGTTCCTGGTGACCTTCGTGGTGCTGGCCATCGCCCGTTACATGCTGATGCAGCTGGCGCGCCGGGAGGGCAACTGATGTCCGCCTCCGCCCTCTACCTGCGCCGCCGCGTGGTCAACGTCGTGGCGCTGGTGCTGTCCTGCGCCACGGCGCTGTTCGGCCTGGCGTTCCTGGCCTGGATCCTGTGGACGCTGGTGTCCAAGGGCCTGCCGGGCATCAACCTGGACCTGTTTACCAAGAACACGCCGGCCCCGATGCAGGCCGGCGGCCTGCTCAATGCGTTCTTCGGCAGCGCGCTGATGTGCGCGCTGGCCATCGCCATGGGCACGCCGCTGGGCGTGCTGGCCGGCACCTGGCTGTCCGAGTACGGCCATGCCCGCAAGGCCGGAACGGTGGTGCGTTTCGTCAACGACATCCTGCTGTCGGCCCCGTCCATCGTGCTGGGCCTGTTCGTTTACGCGATGGTGGTCTCGGTGATCGGCTTCTCGGCCCTGGCCGGCGCCATCTCGCTGGCCTTCATCGTGCTGCCGGTGGTGGTGCGCACCACCGACGAGATGCTGCGCCTGGTACCCACGCAGATGCGCGAAGCCGCCCTGTCGCTGGGCATCCCGCAGTGGAAGGTCACCGTGCAGGTGCTGTACCGCTCGGCCTCGGCCGGCATCGTCACCGGCATCCTGCTGGCCCTGGCGCGCATCTCCGGCGAAACCGCGCCGCTGCTGTTCACCGCCTTCGGCAACCAGTTCTGGAGCACCAATGTGCTGCGCCCCATGGCCTCGGTGCCGGTGGTGATGAACCAGTTCGCCGGCAGCCCCTACGCCTCCTGGCAGACGCTGGCCTGGGCCGGCGCGCTGGTGCTCACCTGCTTCGTGCTGCTGGTCAGCCTGGGGGCGCGCGCCTTCCTGCTGCGCAATCGCATCTCCAATGACTGACCTCTTCCGGACCCCCGCCATGAACCACACCCAGCACGCCGCGCCCACGCCGTTGATCGCCACGACGACCCACGACCGCGGCCTCCTGCCGGCCTCACCGGTGAAGCTGGAAGCCCGCGGCCTGGATTTCCACTACGGCCAGTTCCATGCGCTGAAGAACATCCACCTGCAGATCCCGGAAAAGCGCGTGACCGCGCTGATCGGCCCTTCCGGCTGCGGCAAGTCCACGCTGTTGCGCATCTTCAACCGCATCTACGCGCTGTACCCCAAGCTCAAGGCCAGCGGCGAGGTGCTGCTGGACGGGGAGAACATCCTCTCGCCCAAGTACCCGATGAACCGCCTGCGCAGCAAGGTCGGCATGGTGTTCCAGAAGCCGGTGCCGTTCCCGATGACCATCTTCGAGAACGTGGCCTACGGCATCCGCCACCACGAGAAACTGTCCAAGGCCGACATGCGCGACCGCGTTGAGCACGCCCTGCGCCAGGGCGCGCTGTGGGACGAGGTCAAGGACAAGCTGGGACAAAGCGCGCTGGGCCTGTCCGGCGGGCAGCAGCAGCGCCTGTGCATCGCCCGCGCGGTGGCGCTCAAGCCCGACGTGCTGCTGCTGGACGAGCCGACCTCGGCCCTGGACCCGATCTCCACCAGCCGCATCGAGCAGCTGGTGGAAGAGCTCAAGCAGGACTACACCATCGCCATCGTCACCCACAACATGCAGCAAGCCGCGCGCGTGAGCGACTACACCGCCTTCATGTACCTGGGCGACCTGATCGAGCACGACGCCACCTCGACGATCTTCTCGCGTCCGTCCAAGCAGCAGACGGAGGATTACATCACGGGGCGGTTCGGGTAGTTGGAGGAACGAGTGGAGAGGAACGAGAAACGAGTGGCAGCGCAAGCCCTTCACTCACTGTTCGCCTCACCGCATCCGTTGCCCGATGTATTCCGCTTCACCCTCTCGTTCCTCGTTCCTCCTCACTCGTTCCTGAACTCATGCCCATGAACAACGCCCCCCACGACCACATCGTCAAAAGCTACGACGAGGAGCAGCGCCGGCTGATCGGCGAGATCCTGCACATGGGCGAGATCGCCGCCGCGCAGCTGGAGGCCGCGCTGGACGTGGTGGAGCGGCGCGACGATCGCGCCGCGCAGCGCATCATCGGCAACGACGAGGCCATCGATGCGCTGGAGCGCAAGGTGAGCCACGACGTGATGCAGCTGGCGCTGCGCGGCCCGATGGCGCGCGACCTGCGCGAGATCCTGGCCGGCCTGCGCATCCCCACCGACATCGAGCGCATCGGCGACTACGCCGCCAACGTGGCCAAGCGTTCGCTGGCGCTGAACACCGTGCCGCCGGTCCCGCACACCACCACGCTCAAGGCGCTGGGACACCTGGCCGTGCGCCAGCTGCGCGATGTCATGGAGGCCTACCGCGACAACGACGCGGAGAAGGCCGTGCTGGTGCGCGAGCGCGATGCCGAGCTGGATGCGGCCTACACCTCGCTGTTCCGCGAGCTGCTGACCTACATGATGGAAGATGCGCGCAACATCACCCCGTGCACGCACCTGCTGTTCATGGCCAAGAACCTGGAGCGCATCGGCGACCACGCCACCAACATCGCCGAGAACGTGTGGTTCCTGGTCAAGGGCGATACGCCGCTGCCGCCGCGCGAGAAGCGCGACACCACAAGCACCACCGGCCAGCTCTGAACGCCGCTCCCGGTTGCCAACGCGCGGGAGCGAGCGACATGTCTTGCCAGGATGACGGCGGCATCACCTGACTGAATCGCAGCGCCAACGCGTCGCCAGGGCTGCGCCAGGCTCTCGCCCTATTCAGGTTTCTCCGCCTAGGGTGGTTTTGCGGACGTCATCGGGGCGTTCCGCAGCTGCTCACAGGAGACTTCCGCCATGAAACGCACCCGCGCGCTTGCGCTCTTGTTGGGTCTGACCATCAGCGGTTCTGCCCTGGCCGCGCCGCATGATCGTCATGACGACCATCGCCACGACCGCGACCGCCGCCACGCGCATCACGACAAGGGCCCTCATCGCGGACCGCCCGCGCACGCCCGGGCCTACGGGCACGACTACCATCGCGGCGACCGCTACCGTGGCGATGGCTACGTGGTGGACTACCGCCGCTACCACCTGGCGCCACCGCCGCGTGGCCACGAGTGGCGTCGCGATGGCGACAAGTACCTGATGGTGGCGGTGGCCACCGGCATCATCGCCAGCGTGATCGCCGCGACCAACTGAGTCCGGCGTTTCTGCGAACAGGCGCCGCATCCGCAGGGGTGCGGCGCTTTTTTTGTGGATGCCGTTTGCCCTGAGGGAGCGCCTTCAGCCGCGAAGAGGCTTTCCCGGTAAAGCCCCTTCGCGGCTGAAGCCGCTTCCACAGAATGCTTTCCAGGTTATTCGAGTTCGTCTGATACCCTGCGCGCCATGCAGAACACCCCCGCTTCCGAGGCCACCGCCGTGTCCGTCTCGCCCCTGGCCAAGCGCTTCCGCGGCTACCTGCCCGTCGTGGTGGACGTGGAGACCGGCGGCTTCGACTGGAACCGGCATGCGCTGCTGGAGATCGCGGTGGTGCCCATCGACCTGGACGAGCGCGGCCTGCTGGTGCCGGGCCAGACCTCCAGCGCACACCTGGAACCGGCGCCGGGCCTGGACATCGACCCCAAGTCGCTGGAGATCACCGGCATCCAGCTCGATCACCCCTTCCGCCTGGCCAAGCCGGAGAAAGAGGCCCTGGACCATGTCTTCGCCCCGGTCCGCGCGGCGGTGAAGAAGCACGGCTGCCAGCGCGCGATCCTGGTCGGGCACAACGCCCACTTCGACCTGAATTTCCTCAACGCCGCGGTGGCGCGCACGCAGCACAAGCGCAACCCCTTCCACCCTTTCAGCGTCTTCGACACGGTGACCCTGGCCGGCGTGGCCTACGGGCAGACGGTGCTGGCCCGCGCGGTGCAGGCCGCGGGCATGGAGTGGAACGCCAACGAGGCGCACTCGGCGGTCTACGACACCGAGCAGACCGCGCAGCTGTTCTGCACCATCGTCAACCAGTGGCCGCGGGCCAGCTGACCCAGGCACGCACGACGGCGGCGCACCTGCCCGGCAGCGGCGACCCGTTTACTCGAGCTCGACGCGGTCGCGCCCGCCGTGCTTGGCGCGATACAGCAGGCGGTCGGCGCGCTGGTAGAGGTCGTGTGGCTGCGCATCACCCGCGCGCAGCTGCACCAGGCCGGCGCTGAAGGTGATCCGCATCCCGGCCACCCCGCCCCAGCCCAGCTGCGCATGGAACAGCCGGCGCAGGCGTTCGCAGGCGCGGGCGGCCTGCTCCTGGGTGGTGTCGGTCAACACCAGGCAGAACTCCTCGCCACCGGTGCGCGCGGCCATGTCCGAGGCCCGCGAGGCCTGCAGCAGCAGGCGGCCGACCTGCTTGAGCACGGCGTCGCCCACGCTGTGCGAATACTGGTCGTTGACCTTCTTGAAGTGGTCCACGTCCAGCGCCACCAGGCACAGCGGCCGGTCGCTGCGCTGGGCACGGGCCATTTCCACGGACAGACGTTCTTCGAACGCGCGCCGGTTCGGCAGGCCGGTCAGGGCATCCTCGCGTGCCTGACGTTCGAAGGACTCGGACTGATGGCGCAGGCGCTCCAGCAGCGTGCTCTTTTCCTGGTCGGCCTGGCGCAACCGCTCGGCCTGGGCCTGCAGGTCCTGCGTGCGCGCGGTGACCACCCGCTCCAGCCGCTCGCTGCGGCGCGCGTAGCGGCCGACGCGATAGCGGTACATCGCAAACAGCAGCAGCCCGGCCAGCACCATGATGACGGCCTGCACGCTGCGGCGCTGCCACCACAGCGGCATGATGGAAAAGCGCAGGCGCGCTTCCTGCTCGCTCCAGCTTCCGTCCGGATGGGCCGCCGCCACGTGCAGGGTGTAGTCGCCGGGCGGCAGGCCGATGAACTCGACGCTGCGCAAGCGCCCACGCTCGATCCAGCCATCGTCCAGGCCTTCCAGCCAGGTGCGGTAGCGGGTGCGCTCGGGCAGCAGATAGCTCAGCCCCACGTAGTTCACCGTCAGCCGGTGCCCGCCTTCGATGCGCAGCCGGCCCGGGGTATCGCGCCAGGCCACCGGCAGCGAATCCAGCGTCACCGACTCGATCACCGAGGGCGGCGCGGGCCGGGACTGGAACCAGCGCAGCCGCGACGGATCCACCGTGGCCACCCCGCCGGCGGTGGCGAACCACAGGCTGCCATCGCGGCGCACCGCGACCCCGGGGCCGGAGCTGCCGTTGCCCTGCGCGTTGGCCATGCCGTCCATCTCGTTGTAACGCGTCACCTCGATGCGCGCCTGCACGCCATCGGCCACGCGCGTCAGTTCCGCTGGGTCCACCCGCAGCATGCCGCGGTTGCTGGTGATCCAGTCGTTGCCGGCGCGGTCTGCCACCAGCTGGAACACGGTATCGACCGGCAGGCCCTGCTCCAGGCCCACGCGCGCCAGCTTGCCGCCGCGCAGGCGGTACAGGCCGCGGTCGGTGGCGATCCACTGCGCATCGCCGATGCGGGTAAAACCGAACACCGAGCGTGCGCCGCCGATTTCGTCGAAGCGGTACTGGCTGAGCTTGCCCCCGCGCAGCACCTCGGCGCCTTCCAGCGTGCCCATCCACACTTCACCCTGTCCGGCCTGCACCGCGGTCATCAGCCCCTGCGGCATGCCGGGGACCTCGGGCACGTGTACGAGATCGTCCTGCACGTAGCGCACGCCATGCTGGGTTGCGACCCAGACGCGGTCCTGCTCGTCCACGCTGATGCCACGCAGCGTGCCTTCGGGGATGCCCTGGGCCGCCCGGAACCGGGTCACCGCCCCACTGCGCTCCAGGCGGTACAGCCCGTCGGCGTAGCTGCCGATCCACAACCTTCCCTTGCGGTCCAGCGCCAGGCTGAGCACCGAAGGCGGTTTGCCGGTGGAGGTCGGAAGCGGCACGTCGTGCAGCGCGCGCCGCGCGTCCAGGCGCTGCAGGCCGATGCTGGTGCCGATCCACAGATCGCCGTCCGGGTCCTCGATGACCGCGCGCACGTAGTCCGAATGCAACCCGTCGCGGGTGGTGGTGTTGGTGAACAGCGTCTCGCGCAGGCGTGCCAGGCCGCCGTTGATGCCGATCCAGATGCTGCCCTCGCGGTCCTCCTGCAGGCTCACCACGCGCCCCTGGGGCATGGCCTGGGCCGGGCTCAGGCGTTCGACGCCGTGGCGGCCGGCGCGCAGGACGCCGTTGTTCTCGGTGCCGATCCACAGCTCGCCATGGCGATCCTGCAGCAGCGCGGTCAGCCGGCCCATGCCCTCCAGGCGGTGCACCAGCACCGCGCGCTCGCCCTCCAGGCGGTAGATGCGGTCTTCGACCACCAGCCACAGCGTGCCGTCGCCGGCCAGGTAGGGCCAGGCGTAGCCGGGCGGCAGGCCGAGTTCATGGGAGGCGTTGTGCACGCGACCGTCGGTGTCGCGATACGCCGCCCCCTGCAGGGTGCCCACCCAGATGCGCTGACGCGCATCGATGGCGATGCGCATGTAGGTGTCGTTGAGCGGCGACTGCGGCGGTGGCGCCTGGTAGACGTAGTCGCCTTCAGGCGTCAGGTAGCCCAGGCCGCTGCCGTCGTACAGCAGCCATAGCCGGCCCTGCGCGTCCATCGCCATGCCCTGGATCAGCACATTGGGCACCTTGGCCGGACGCGGCCACACCTTGATCCGGCCATCGGGCGAATAGCGGCTGACATTGCCGCGCGAGTCGCTCAGCCACAGCGCGCCATGCGGGTCGACATACAGCGCGCCGACGCCGTTGTCGGCCAATGCAGGCTTGCTCTGGCGGTCGAACAGGGTGAAATCCAGGCCGTTGTAACGGGCCACGCCCTCCCAGGTGGCGAACCACAGATAGCCATCGCGGGTCTGGGCGATATCGCGGATGGAGTTATGCGGCAGGCCCTCACGCGAGGTCCACACGTCCAGCGCATAGTCGCGCAGCGGCGGCGAAGGGGGCTGCGCCGGCGCGGCTGCATGGGCCAGCTGGGCAGCGCCCGCCAGTGCCAACTGCAGCGCCAGCAGCAGGACCAGCAGGCCCAGGCGCAGGCGCGCGCCCACGGCCAAGCGCGCGGAGATCCGCCCGTCTCGAACCTGGCTCGAATACTGCATCCCCATTACGCCGATTCCCCAACCAGCACGCCGTCGCCCAGCCCCTGTCTAGTTCCGGGCGCGGCCGGGGCGGGTCTGGACGAGCGCGGACAGCGCCAGGCGCTGGCGGACGCGCCTGCCAAGCCGAGGGCGCGTCACCGGCACCGACGGTCGATCAGGACGCACGCTGGCGCACCGCTTCGAACAAGGTCACCCCGGCGGCGACGGAGACGTTGAGGCTTTCGATCTCACCGGGCATCGGGATCTTCACCAGGCCGTCGCAGTGCTCGCGGGTCAGCCGGCGCAGGCCGTCGGCCTCACCCCCCAGGACCAGGGCGACATTGCCCTTCAGGTCCAGCGCGTACAGCGACCCATCGGCCTCGCCGGCCAGGCCGTAAATCCACACGCCCTGCTTCTGCAGCTCGCGCAGGCAGCGCGCCAGGTTGGTCACGCTGACCACCGGCAGGCGATCGGCGGCGCCGGCCGAGGTCTTGCGCACGGTCGCATTGACCGGCGCGGACTTGTCCTTGGGGATCACCACGGCCGTGGCGCCGGCCGCGGCCGCGCTGCGCAGGCAGGCGCCGAGGTTGTGCGGGTCCTGGACGCCATCGAGCACCAGCAGCAGTGCCTTGCCTTCGGCCGCCTCCACCAGGCCGGCCAGTTCGGACTCATCCCAGGTCCGGGCCGCGGCGTAACGCGCGGCCACGCCCTGGTGACGGACCTGGCCGCCCACGCCATCCAGGGCCTGGGTATTGACGCGGCGCACGTCGATGCCCTTGCGGCGGGCGTTTTCCTCGATCTCGGTCAGCCGCGGGTTCTTGCTGCTGCCGTCGATCAGGACCTCGCGGACGTGGTCGGCATCGTTGTCGATGGAGGACGCCACGGCGTTGACGCCGACGATCCACTGGTTCTGTTTGCTCATGGGGGGGGAAGTCTTGGAAACTTGGGGCTGCGGGGGCAGGACTGCGGGCCTGGGCGCGCGGGACAGCGCGGCACCACACCATCGGCACGCGGGGCTCATCGCTGAAGCCACCCCGCGCGGCAGGCCTGGTCAGGTGTCGTGGTCGGGATGCTGGAAGGAGACCAGGCGGGAGCGGAACGCAAGGGAGGCGGCATCCTGCTCGAGGCGATGCTCGGGCACCGACGGCAGCGTGTCGGTGAACGGCAGCCGCCCCTCCAGGCCGTACTGGATGTGCGGGGGAAACAGCGCCGGCGTGTCGAACGCGCCAGCGGCCAGCGATACCCCATCGGGCGCCTCGTAGGTCAGCGGCGTGCCGCACTGGCTGCAGAAGCCGCGCTGCACCAGGTTGGAGGAGGCAAAGCGCGCGGGCTGCCCGCGCGTCCATTCCAGGGTGGCGCCCACGGTGGAGACCAGTGGCGCGTAGTACGCGCCAAAGGCCTTCTGGCACATCCGGCAATGGCAGATGGAGGCATCGTCCAGGGTGCCGCTGACGCGAAAACGCACCGCACCGCACTGACACCCGCCGCTGTACTCGCCCATGCTCGCCCTGCCCCGCTCAGTACTTGCGCTTTTTGCGCTTGGCCGGTGCCGCGCGCTGCGCTTGGTCGGTGTCGCTGAGCGCCGGGCCCTGCTCGCCGCGCTCTTCCACCAGCTTGAAGTCGATCTTGCGCTCCTCCAGGCTGGCCTTCATCACCACCACGCGCACGCGGTCGCCCAGGCGGAAGCTCAGGCCGCGGCGCTCGCCCGAGAGCGTCTTGCGGATCGGGTCGAAGTGGTAATAGTCGTGCGGCAGCTGGGTCACGTGGACCAAGCCGTTGACCTTGGACTGGTCCAGCTCCACGAACAAGCCGAAGCTGGTCACGCCACTGATCACGCCCTCGAACTTGCCGCCGACGTGCTGCTCCATCCACGCCGCCCGGTAGCGCTCGTCGACCTCGCGCTCGGCCTCGTCGGCGCGGCGCGCCCGCTCCGAACACTGCAGCGACAGCGCGGCCATCTCCCGCGGCGAGTACTGGAACTTCTCAACCTTGCCGCCGGTGAGCGCGTACTTGATCGCACGATGCACCAGCAGGTCGGGATAGCGCCGGATCGGCGAGGTGAAATGCGCGTAGGCGTCCAGCGCCAGGCCGAAATGACCGCCGTTGTCCGGCGTGTAGACCGCCAGGCTCTGGCTGCGCAGCACCACCGACTCCAGCAGCGCCACGTCCGGGCGCTCGCGGATCTTCTTCAGCAGGGCGGTGAAGTCGCGCGGGGCGACCTTGCTCCAGGGCGGCATCGACAGCTTGAACTCCTTGAGGAATTCCAGCAGGTCGGCGTACTTGGATTCCGGTGGGCGCTCATGGACGCGATACGGCGCCGGGATGCCCTTTTCCAGCAGGAAGCGCGCGGCCTGCACGTTGGCCGCGATCATGCATTCCTCGATCAGCTTGTGCGCATCGTTGCGCACCTGCATGCCGGCCTGGACCACCTCGCCGCGGTTGTCCAGCACGAAGCGCGTTTCGCTGGTCTCGAACTCGATCGCGCCGCGCCGCTCGCGCGCCTTGGACAGCAGGCCGTACAGCTCGTGCAGGCGCTTGACGTGCGGCAGCACGTCCGGGCCGATCTGCGCCTGCGCATTGGCATCGTCCTCGCCCACGGCCTTCCACACCTGGTCGTAGGTCAGGCGCGCGTGCGAGCGCATCACCGCCTCGTAGAACTTCGCGCCGGTGACCTCGCCGTTCTTGTCCACCTGCATGTCGCAGACGAAACACATCCGGTCGACCTTGGGGTTGAGCGAGCAGATGCCGTTGGAGATGGTCTCCGGCAGCATGGGCACCACGAAGCCGGGGAAATACACCGAAGTCGCGCGCTTCTGCGCTTCTTCGTCCAGCGGCGTGCCGGGGCGCACGTAGTGCGACACATCGGCGATGGCCACCACCAGGCGGTAGCCGGAGCGGTTGCTGATGCGCAGGCCCTTGCGGTTGGACTCGCAATAGACCGCATCGTCGAAGTCCTTCGAATCTCCCCCGTCGATGGTGACCAGCGGCAGGTCGCGCAGATCCACGCGGCCGCCGATCATCGAGGCAGTCACCTGCAACGGCACCGCCGCGGCCTCGTCCAGCACCTCCTGCGGGAACTCGTACGGCAGGTCGTGGCCGTGGATCGCCGTTTCCACCACCAGCGAGGGGGTGAGCTTGTCGCCCAGGACCGCGATCACCTTGCCGATGGGGTCGCGGCGCCCGTCGGGCGCGTGGGTCAGCTCGCACACGACCAGCTGGCCATCGTGCGCGTCGTTGCGCGCATCGGCAGGAATCAGCAGGTTGCGCTGGATGCGCTTGTCGTCGGGCACCACGAAGCTGACGCCGGCCTCCATCGAGAAGCGGCCGATCAGGCGGCTGACGCGACGCTCCAGCACCTCCACGATCGAGCCTTCCTTGCGCCCGCGCCGGTCCACGCCAGTGACATTGGCCAGCACGCGGTCGCCGTGCATCACCTTGCGCATCTCGAACGGCGGCAGGAACAGGTCGTCGCCGCCACCTTCAGGACGCAGGAAACCGAAGCCTTCCGGGTTGGCGATCACCGTGCCGGGCACCAGGTCCATCTGCGCGGCAGGCGCGAACCCGCCGCGGCGGTTCTGCAGCAGCTGGCCGTCGCGCACCATCGCACCCAGGCGCTTGGCCAGGGCTTCGTAACGGTCCGGCTCGGTCAGCTGCAGGCGCACGGCCAGCTCCTCGGCCAGCATCGGGCCTTCGGAGGCGGCCAGCAGCGCCAGGATCGCCTCGCGGCTGGCGATGGGCTGGGCATAGCGCTCGGCCTCGCGCGCGGCATGCGGGTCGGCCACCGTCGTGCCCTGGCCCAGCTTGGCCTGGATCTTCTCCATGGCGGCCAGCGCCTTGGGCGAAGGGGCCGCGGCGCGTGGCATCGGGGGTCCGCCGCCACGCCCGCCGCGGCGGGGAGGCGCTGGTGGCAACCAGCCCGGCGCCTCGCTGTCCTGCTCGAGCGTGGAATTGGGCGTCTTGGTCCTGTTGCTCCGGGAACCTGCCGACGCCTTGCCCGGCGAGGCTTTGCGCCCGCCGCCTTCGGTCTTTTTCGTCATCCGTGCATGGTACCGCGCCACCCGTGCCGGCGTCCGGTCCGGACCGGACGCAATGAAATAGTTGCGCGCAAGCGTTGACATTGCCGGAGGTGCATCGCACCATACGCGCCCCGTTGCCCAGGTGGCGGAATTGGTAGACGCACTAGTTTCAGGTACTAGCGGGTAAAACCGTGGAGGTTCGAGTCCTCTCCTGGGCACCAACGGGAAAGCTGAGAAGGCCTGCGCAAGCAGGCCTTTTTTGCGTCTGGCGTCCACGCGCGTCGATCGCCGCGCAGATGTAGATATTTTCGATGCCCATTGACGCCGCGTCGCGCAGCCCGCAGAATGCGCGCCCTGATTGCCCAGGTGGCGGAATTGGTAGACGCACTAGTTTCAGGTACTAGCGGGTAAAACCGTGGAGGTTCGAGTCCTCTCCTGGGCACCAAACACCTTGCAGCGATGCAAACCGAAAACCCCGCCAGCGCGGGGTTTTTTGTTTTTGCGCCCATCTGCCCGGCGCCGCGGCGCCTGCACGGCGCCCGCTGCGGCCGATGTGCGATAACCGTCTCCTGACTTCGCGCCGGATGTGCCAGCTTTGGAATACCAGCAGATCCTGTTCCTGGTGATCCTGACGATCACCCTGATCCTGTTCATCAGCGAAAAGCTGCGCGTGGACCTGATCGCCATGCTGTCGCTGATGGCCCTGACCCTGACCGGCATCCTCAGCCCGCGCGAGGCCTTGTCCGGGTTCTCCAGCGAACCGGCCATCATCGTCGCGGCGGTGTTCGTGCTCTCCGCGGGCCTGGCCGCCACCGGCATCACCGACCGCATCGGCCATGCCATTGCCCGCGCCGCCGGTGGCAGCGAGTGGCGCACGATCGCGGTGGTGATGCCGGCCACCGCCGCCCTGTCGGCCTTCTCGCACCACCTGATGGTCACCGCGATGATGCTGCCGATCCTGATGCGGCTGGCGCGCGAGCAGAAGCTGGCGGCCTCGCGGCTGCTGATGCCGATGTCGCTGGCGGCCTCGCTGGGCACCACCCTGACCCTGATCAGCGCCCCGGCCTTCCTGCTGGCCAACGACCTGCTCAAGCGCTCGGGCAACGAGGCCCTGGACCTGTTCGCCATCACCCCGATCGGCGCGGTGCTGGTGCTGCTGGGCGCGGTGTACATGCTGCTGGGCCGCTGGCTGGTGCCCAAGCGCACCGGCGAGGCCAGCAACGAGAGCTACCTGCGCCTGGAGCGCTACTACACCGAGCTGGTGGTGGATGAGGATTCGCCCTGGATCGGCAAGACCTACGGCGAGTTCCGCGCGCATTTCACCGACCGCCTGCAGGTGGTGGACTGGCTGCGCTACGGCATGCGCCGCCGCTATCAGCAGACCGACAGCCCCCTGCAACGCGGCGACGTGCTGCTGGTGCGGGCCGCGCCGGAGGAGATCGCCTCGATCAAGGACGAGCCCGGGCTGTCGCTGCACGCGGTGAGCAAGTACGGCGAAAAGCCGCGCGAGGGCGAAGCGCGCAAGACCGAGGTGCTCGGCGAGGAACAGCTGGTGCAGGCGGTGGTGGCGCCGAATTCTGAATTCCTCGGCCGCAGCGTGGCCAGCATCGACTTCCTGCATACCCTGGGGGTGGTGGTGGTCGGCCTGTGGCGCAAGGAAGGCTGGCTGCACGGCGAGCTGGCCGAGCTGACCCTGGAGGAAGGCGACCTGCTGGTCCTGTGGGGCCGCCAGCACACCTTCGAGAAGCTGTCCCAACACCACGGCTTCCTGATGCTGATGCCGTTCCAGGCCCAGCAGCGCACGCGCAGGCGCGCCCCGCTGTCGCTGGCCATCATGGTGGCCGCGGTGGCTGCGGCGGCGACCGAATGGCTGAGCCCGCAGATCGCCTTCCTCACCGGCGCGGTGGCGATGGTGCTGACCCGCTGCGTGAACATCGAGCGCGCCTACCAGGAGATCGACGTGCGCATCTTCGTGATGATCGCCGGCGTGATTCCGCTGGGCATCGCGATGGAAAAGACCGGCACCGCGGCCTGGTTCGCCCAGCTGCTGTCCGAGCACGCCCAGGGCTGGCAGCCGATGACCCTGCTGCTGGTGATGTTCACCGCCGCCGCGCTGCTGACCCAGATCCTGTCCGATGCGGCCACCACCGTGCTGCTGACGCCTATCGCCCTGTCCATGGCGCAGGCGCTGGGCCTGCCGCCGACGCCGTTCGTGATCTGCATCGCCATGGGCGCAGTGGCCTCGTTCCTGACCCCCATCGGCCACCACGGCAACCTGCTGATCCTCAACCCGGGCCAGTACACCTTCGGCGACTTCCTGCGCGTGGGCGCGCCGCTGACCGCCCTGATCGCCTACGCCACGGCCTGGATGGCGCGGCACCTGTGGCTGGGCGGGCCGTTGCTGCCGTTTGGCTGGGGCGCTTGAGGGCAGGAGCTTGAGGCCAGGAGTGAGCGCAGAGGAGTGAGGAGTGGGCGTGGGCGCCTGAAGCGCTCGTGGCAGCCACCGCCGAAGTGCTGGGAGGTGCTGTGGGAGCGGCTTCAGCCGCGAAGGAGCGTTCCCGAAAAGCCCCCAGCGCCCCAGCTGCTGCTTCTGCTTTCCCGCCTAACCCCCGGCCTCGCCTTCGCCCCCCATCGCAAGCGCTGCGACGGGCGGGAGGCTAAAATCGACCGGTTCACTGGAGATGTCGTACCCGCATGACCGACGAGACCATCCGCCCCACCTTCCACGGCTTCGAGCAGATCCCGCTGCGCGAGTACGCCGAGCGCGCCTACCTCGATTACTCGATGTACGTGGTGCTGGACCGCGCCCTGCCCTTCATCGGCGACGGCCTCAAGCCGGTGCAGCGCCGCATCATCTATTCGATGAGCGAGCTGGGGCTCAACGCCGCCTCCAAGCCGAAGAAGTCCGCGCGCACCGTGGGCGATGTCATCGGCAAGTACCACCCGCATGGCGATTCGGCCTGCTACGAGGCGCTGGTGCTGATGGCCCAGCCGTTCTCCTACCGCTATCCGCTGATCGATGGCCAGGGCAACTTCGGCTCCACGGACGACCCCAAGTCCTTCGCGGCCATGCGCTACACCGAGTCCAAGCTGACCCCCATCGCCGAGGTGCTGCTGGGCGAGCTGGGCCAGGGCACCACCGACTGGTCGCCCAATTTCGACGGCACCCTGGAGGAACCGACCTGGCTGCCGGCGCGCCTGCCGCACCTGCTGCTCAACGGCACCACCGGCATCGCCGTGGGCATGGCCACCGACGTGCCACCGCACAACCTCAATGAGATCGTCAGCGCGCTGATCCGCCTGATCGACGATCCGGACGCGACCGTGGCCGACCTGTGCGAACACGTGCGCGGCCCGGACTATCCGACCACCGCCGAGATCATCACCTCCCCGGCCGACCTGCGGCACATGTACGAGACCGGCAACGGCAGCGTCCGCGCGCGCGCGACCTTCACCAAGGAGCAGGCCAACATCGTGGTGACGGCCCTGCCCTACCAGGTCTCGCCCTCCAAGGTCATCGAGCAGATCGCCGCGCAGATGCGCGCCAAGAAGCTGCCCTGGCTGGAGGACATCCGCGACGAGTCCGACCATGAGAATCCGGTGCGCGTGGTGTTGATCCCCCGCTCCAATCGCGTCGATGCCGAGCAGCTGATGGGCCATCTGTTCGCCACCACCGACCTGGAGAAAAGCTACCGGGTCAACCTCAACATCATCGGCCTGGATGGCCGCCCGCAGGTCAAGCACCTCAAGGCGCTGCTGACCGAGTGGCTGGGCTTCCGCTACGACACGGTCACCCGCCGCCTCAAGCACCGGCTGGAGAAGGTCGAGCGTCGCCTGCACCTGTTGGAAGGCCTGCTGGTGGCCTTCCTCAACCTGGATGAAGTCATCCGCATCATCCGCACCGAGGACGAGCCCAAGCCCGCGCTGATCGCGCGCTTCAAGCTGTCCGAGGAACAGGCCGACTACATCCTGGAAACCCGCCTGCGCCAGCTGGCCCGCCTGGAAGAGATGAAGATCCGCGGCGAGCAGGACGAGCTGGCCAAGGAACGCGAGCGCCTGATCGCCACCCTGGACTCCAAGACCAAGCTGAAGAAGCTGGTCAAGGACGAGCTGCTGGCCGATGCCAAGAAGTTCGGCGACGAGCGGCGCTCGCCGCTGGTCTCGCGCCAGGCCGCCCAGGCGCTGGACGAGACCGAGCTGGTCGCCAGCGAGGCGATGACCGTGGTGGTCTCGGAGAAAGGTTGGGTGCGCGCGGCCAAGGGCGGCGATATCGATACCGCCAAGCTGTCCTACCGCGACGGCGATGGCTTGCTGGCCGCGGTACGCGCGCGCAGCAACCACCAGGTCGCGTTCCTGGACTCCACCGGCCGCGCGTATTCGACCGCGGTGCACACCCTGCCCTCGGCGCGCGGCAACGGCGAGCCGCTGACCGGGCGCTTCTCGCCCACGGCCGGCGCCTCGTTCCAGGCGCTGGCGTCGGGCGAGAACGACACCCGCTTCGTGCTGGCCACCAGCCATGGCTACGGCTTCGTGACCCGCTTCGAGAACCTGACCAGCCGCAACAAGGCCGGCAAGGCCATGCTCAACCTCACGCCCAATGCCAAGGTGCTGCAACCGGCGCTGCTGGCCAATGCCGCCAGCGACCGCATCGTGGCCGTCACCAGCGCCGGCAACCTGCTGGCGATTGCCGCCAGCGACCTGCCCGAGCTGGACAAGGGCAAGGGCAACAAGCTCATCGACATCCCCAAGGCCAAGCTGGCCACCGAGCGAGTGGTGGCCATCGCCGCCATCGCCCCGGGCGGCACGCTGGCCATCCACAGCGGCGCGCGGACCATGACGCTGTCGTTCAAGGATCTGGATGTGTACACAGGCACCCGCGCTACCCGCGGGATGCTGCTGCCGCGCGGCTGGCAGAAGGTGGACGGGCTGGAGGTCCAGTAAGCCAGCCCGTGCATGTGTGGGCATCGGCGCCACCGACCTGATCGCGTTGCCCCAGGAGGCGCTGTGATGCAACCGGAGTTCTGGCACAAGAAGTGGCAAGCCAACCAGATCGGCTTTCACCAGGACAAGGTGCTGCCGCTGCTGCAGCGGCACTGGGCGTCGCTGGCGCTGCCCGCTGGAAGCCGCGTGTTCGTGCCGCTGTGCGGCAAGTCGCTGGACCTGGCGTGGCTGGCGGCGCAGGGCCACCGGGTGCTGGGGGTGGAACTGTCGCCGCTGGCGGTGGAGCAGTTCTTCGCCGAACACCGCCTCACGCCGCAGGTCCACAGGACCCGATACGGCCTGCATCACGTGGCCGGCAATCTGGAGCTGATCTGCGGCGATGCCTTCGGCCTGGATGCCGCATTGCTGGCCGACTGCGCCGGAGTCTACGACCGGGCGGCCCTGATCGCCCTGCCCGAGGCGATGCGCCAGCGCTATGCCCGGGAGCTGTATGGCGCGCTGCCCGCGCACTGCCGCGGGCTGTTGCTGACGCTGGAATACCCACAGTCGCAGAAGGCCGGCCCGCCTTTTTCCGTGGTGGCCGATGAGGTCCACGCGCTATTCGATGCTCACTGGCAGATCGAGCCGCTGGAGCGTCGGGACATCCTCGCCCAGGAGCCCCGGTTTTCGGCCGAGGGTGTCACTGCGCTGGACACTGTGGTGTATCGGCTGGCGCGGCGCTGACGGTCGCGCGTGAAAAAAAGGTCCTCTCAGAAATATTGTGGGAGCGGCTTCAGCCGCGAAGGGGCTTTACCGGGAAAGCCCCTTCGCGGCTAATGGCCCGAGGCCACCTGGAGCCGCTCCCACAACTCTCTCCCGCGGTCTTTCCGGCAGCTCATTTCCGGCAAGCCACCTGGAAAAAAAGAAAAACGCGACGCCTTGCGACGTCGCGTTTTTTTTTACCACTCGGCCAGGCCGACACACGGCATGGCTCGATCGGCGACCCGGCTCAGCCCGGCGTCTTGCCGTCGATCTTGGACAGCTGGTAGTTCTCCAGGCCGATCCGCTTGATCAGGCCCAGCTGCTGCTCCAGCCACCAGGCATGATCCTCTTCGGTATCGCGCAGCTGGGCCAGCAACATGTCGCGGCTGACGTAGTCCTTGTGCGATTCGCACAGCTTCATGGCATTGGCCAGGTCGGCGCGGACCTTGTACTCCACGGCCAGGTCGGCCTCGAGCATCTCCACCACGGTCCTGCCCGGGGTGAATGCATGCGGGCGCATGTCCGGGTCGCCTTCCAGGAACAGGATGCGGCGCAGGATGGCATCGGCGTGCTCGGTCTCCTCCTCCATTTCATGACCGATGCGCTGGTACAGCGCCATCAGGCCCTGGTCCTCGTAGCGGCGCGAATGCAGGAAGTACTGATCGCGGGCCGCCAGCTCGCCGCGCAGCAGCTCGATCAGGCAGGCGACGACTTCGGGATGACCTTTCATGGGCGGACTCGCATGGAGAAACTGCGCGCATGGTGACCGATCGGCCGGCGCCGTGTTTTAAACGGAATCACTTTCAGTTGCACTGTCAACCGCGGCGGCCGCCCATCGCTGCCACACGCAGGCCATTGGCGCCGAATAGAATCAGGCCTCCTTTGCCCGGCGCCTGACGATGCTCAAGTGGACGCGGCGCCTGCTGGGCGCCTGCCTGATTCTGGTGGTGCTCGCCGCCCTGTCGGTGTGGTGGCTGCTCAAGGCGAGCCTGCCCACGCTGGAGGGGGACCTGCCGCTGGCGGGACTGTCCGCGCCGGTCAGCGTGCAGCGCGACGCACTTGGCGTGGTCACCATCGAGGCCGGCAACGAGGCCGACATGGCGCGCGCACTGGGCTACGTGCACGCGCAGGAACGCTACTTCGAGATGGACCTGATGCGTCGGACCTCGGCCGGTGAACTGGCCGAGCTGTTCGGGCCGGTCGCGGTGGACGTGGACCGCCGCAACCGCCTGCATCGCATGCGCGCGCGGGTGGAGGCGCACCTGGACGCCTTTGCCGGCCCGCATCGGGACGCGCTGCGCGCCTATACCGAGGGCGTCAACGCCGGCTTGCAGGCCCTGCGTGTGCGGCCCTGGCCGTATCTGCTGCTGCGCCAGGCGCCGCGGCCCTGGAGCGAGGCCGATTCGGCCCTGACCGGCTACGCGATGTATTTCGATCTGCAGGACGCGGGCAATCGACGCGAGCTGCAACTTGCCCAGCTGCGCGCGCGCATGCCCGATGCGCTGTATCGCCTGCTGACCCATCCGGGCAGCAGTTGGGACGCGCCGCTGCTGGGCGAGGCCTTCGGCGATGCCGCGCTGCCCACCGCCACGGAGTTGGACATGCGGCGAATGATCGAGGCGCCCGCGCAGACGGTGAAGCCCGGTGCATCCGCCCGCGTGAGGCCGCCAGCTTCACGTGCGGTCACGACCGCTTCCGCCGCCCAGACCCCGGCCGCTGGCAGACCGCCCGCGGCAGAGGAATCCGCACCAGGGAGCAACAACTTCGCCGTGGCCGGCCGCCTGAGCGCCACCGGCAGCGCCATCGTCGCAGACGACATGCACCTGGCCCTGCGCGCGCCCAACCTGTGGTTCCGTGCCCGCCTGCGCTACGCCGATCCGCAGGCGGCGGGCGGCCAGGTGGATGTTGGCGGCTTCACCCTGCCCGGCCTGCCGGCGGTGATCGTCGGCAGCAATGGTCACGTGGCCTGGGGCTTCACCAACGCCTATGTCGACACCGCCGACTGGTTCGCGGTGGCGCCGTGCCGCGACGGTGGCCGAGCGCCCTGCGATGCCGTCCAGCGGCACCGCGAGCGCATCCTGGTCGCCGGTGCCGCGCCGGTGGACCTGGAGATCGTCGACACCGCCTACGGCCCGGTGCGGGAACCGGCCGCCGAGCAGCCGGCACTGTCACTGCGCTGGGTCGCGCACCTGCCCGGCGCGCTGAACCTGGGCCTGATGGAGTTCCCGCGCGCTGGCGACCTGCCGCAGCTGCTGGGGATTGCCGATCACACCGCCACGCCCGCACAGAACCTGGTTGCCGGCGATGCCCGCGGGCACATCGCCTGGCGCGTGCTCGGCGCGCTGCCGCAGCGCGAGGGCGCCTGCAACACCCAGACCCTGATCGAGCCGCTGGCGCCCCAGGGTGAGCGCTGCGCCCCCTGGGGCTTCAGCCTGGCGCGCGCGCCGCAGCTGCTGGATCCGGACAACGGACGCCTGTGGACCGCCAATGCGCGCGTGGTCGATCGCGATGGACTGACGCAGGTCGGCGATGCCGGCTACGCCCTGGGGGCGCGTGCCAGGCAGATCCGTGATGACCTGCTCCAACGCGAGCGCTTCGACGAGCAGCAGCTGCTGGCAATCCAGCTGGACGACCGCGCGGTGTTCCTGCAGCGCTGGTGGGCGCTGCTGCAGCAGGAGGCGGCGCAGCCCGGCAGCCAGGCGCTGGCCCAGCTGGCGCAGGCCGCGCACCGCTGGAGCGGCCAGGCCAGCATCGACTCGGTGAGCTACCGGCTGGTGCGCGAATGGCGCGACGCGGTGCATGCGCGCGTGCTGGACGGCTTCATGGCCGCGGCCGACGTCCAACTGGACACGCCCCTGTCCGCGCCGCAGCTGGAAGGCGTGGTGTGGCCGCTGCTGCAGCAGCGCCCGGCGCATCTGCTGCCCGCGCGCGAGGCCTGCGGTAGCGAGCCGACGCCCGCCTGCGATGCGCGCGCCGGCTGGCATGCGCTGCTGGAAGCGGCCGCGCGCGAGGTGACCGAGGGCCGTCCTGCCGCCGCACTCGGCAAGCGCAGCTGGGGCCAGCGTAACACCGCCGTGATCTGCCACCCGCTGGCCGCCGCCCTGCCCGGCATCCTGCGCCCGCACCTGTGCATGCCGGCCGAACCGCTGCCCGGCGACATCCACATGCCGCGCGTGCAGGGGCCGAGCTTCGGTGCCTCGCAGCGCATGGTGGTCTCGCCTGGGCATGAGGCCGCCGGGCTGATCCACATGCCCGGCGGCCAGAGCGGGCACCCGCTGTCGCCCTTCTGGGGCGCCGGCCACGAGGACTGGGTGCATGGGCGTCCCACGCCGTTTCTGCCTGGTGCCAGCGTCTATACGTTGACCCTGCGGCCTGCTGCTGGGGATTGATGCGGCGCTTTGGTTCGGCCTGGCGTGGCCGGACGTGCTGGCTCCTCGGCGAGGGGTGGATGGAAAAGCGCCATCCACCCTACGGGGTTGCTGGCTTGTCTCTTGGCGAGGGGTGGATGGAGAGCGCCATCCACCCTGCGGGCTCGCTGGCTTGTCCCTTGGCGACGGTGGATGGAAGAGCGCCATCCACCCTACTGGCGTAGGGTGGACAATGCGAAGCTTGTCCACCAGCGCCTGCAGCGACGGGACGCGATGGGCGTCTCCCTAAGCCAGGGCGCCAGGCGGACGCCTAACCATTGAAGCCAGGAGGGCCGCCGAATCATCGGCGGTCCGCCTGCGCCGTCGCCCCGGGCGCGTGACGTCACCCGCCATCGAACTACGAGGCGATGGCCTGCGCGTGCACGCCGGCCACGGCACGGCCGGAGGGGTCTGCGGCATTGGCGAAGCTGGCATCCCAGGCGATGGCCGCCGGCGAGGAGCAGGCGATGGACTTGCCGCCCGGCACGGTCTCGGCCGCGGCCGGCGTCGGGAAGGCCTGCTCGAACAGCGTGCGATAGAAATAGGCTTCCTTGGTCAGCGGCGGGTTCACCGGGAAGCGCTTGCCCGCCGCGGCCAGCTCGCGATCGCTGACCTGCGCCTCGGCATGGGCCTTGAGGCCGTCGATCCAGCCATATCCCACGCCATCGCTGAACTGCTCCTTCTGCCGCCACAGGATGGACTCGGGCAGATAACCTTCGAACGCTTCGCGCAGCACCGACTTCTCGATGCGCTTGCGACCATCGGCACCGACGGTGATCATCTTGTGCGAGGCATCCATGCGCATGGCCACGTCCATGAACTCCCGGTCCAGGAACGGCACGCGCGGCTCCACGCCCCAGGCCATCATCGACTTGTTGGCGCGCAGGCAGTCGTAGTTGTACAGCGCGTCCAGCTTGCGGATCAGCTCCTCGTGGAACTCGCGCGCGTTGGGCGCCTTGTGGAAGTACAGGTAGCCGCCAAAGATCTCATCGCTGCCCTCGCCGCTGAGCACCATCTTCACCCCCATCGCCTTGATCCGGCGCGCCAGCAGGAACATCGGCGTGGAGGCGCGGATGGTGGTGACGTCGTAGGTTTCGATGTGCTTGATCACCTCCGGCAAGGCGTCCAGGCCCTCCTCAAAGGTGTACTCGAAGCCGTGGTGCACGGTACCCAGCGCTTCACCGGCGATGGCCGCGGCGGCCAGGTCGGGCGAACCCTTCAGGCCGATGGCGAAGGAATGCAGGCGCGGCCACCAGGCCTCGGTCCTGTCGCCGTCCTCGATACGGTGGCGCGCATAACGCGCGGCCACGGCGGCCACCAATGAAGAATCCAGGCCACCGGACAGCAGCACGCCGTAGGGCACGTCGGTCATCAGCTGGCGATGCACGGCGGCCTCGAAGGCCTCGCGCAGCTCCTGCCTGGACACCTCCACCCCCTCGACCGCCGCGTAGTCGCGCCAGGGACGCTTGTAGTACTGGGTCAGCTCGCCGGTGGCGGTGTCGTACCAGTGGCCCGGCGGAAACTGCGCCACATCGGCGCAATGCTCGGCCAGCGACTTCATCTCCGAGGCCACGCGCAGGCGGCCTTCGCGGTCGTGGCCCCAGTACAACGGGCACACGCCCATGGTGTCGCGGGCGATGATCGCCCGGCCGCCGGCCTTGTCCCACAGTGCGAAGGCGAAGATGCCGTTGAGGCGGTTGAGCCAGGATTCGATGCCGTCCTGGCGATACAGCGCATTGATGACCTCGCAGTCCGAACCGGTCTGGAAGGCGTAGGGCTGCTGCAGCTCGGCCTTGAGCTCGCGATGGTTGTAGATCTCGCCATTGACCGCCAGCGCCAGGCTGCCGTCCTCGCTCAGCAGCGGCTGCGAGCCGCCGGCCGGATCGACGATGGCCAGGCGCTCGTGCACCAGAATCGCGCCGTCATCGACGTACACCCCGCTCCAGTCCGGGCCGCGATGGCGCTGGCGCTGCGAGCACTCCAGCGCCTGGCGACGCAGCGCGCCAAGATCGTCGCCCGGTTGCAGGCCGAAGATGCCAAAGATCGAACACATGGAAAAACTCCTGGAGAAAGTGGCGGTGAGCTGGCGAAAAAAAACCCGCATCTTGCGATGCGGGTTTTCTGGTTCCTTGGCTGTTCCGTTCTTTGCCTAGTCGCAGACCCGCATCGGCCGCGCACGATTGTTCGCGCGCAGATTGTTGCGGTCGTTGTTGTTCACGAGGTTGGCGCGGCTGGACAGCATGGGGCGAACTTAACCCGGGCCTTTGCGGCGGCGCAACTGTTACGCGAGCAACCGTTGGATCAGTGCGAGGTACAGCGCTGGCAGTCGCTCGAGATCGGCCACGCGCACGTGCTCATCGACCTGGTGGATGCTGGCATTGACCGGACCGACCTCGATGCACTGCGCACCCAGCGGCGCGATGAAGCGGGCATCGGAGGTGCCGCCGCCGGTGCTTTCTTCCGGCGGCGCGCCGGCGAACTGTCCCAACACCTCGCGGGCGACGCTGCGCAACGTGCCTTCCGGCGTGTAGAACGGCTCGCCGCTGCGGTGCCAATTCAAGGTGTACTCCAGGCCGTGACGGTCCAGCAGCGCGGCGATTTCCGCCTCCAGCTTCGGCGCATCCCAGTGCGGGTTGTAGCGCAGGTTGAACAGCACCTGCAGCTCGCCGGGGATCACGTTGCTGGCGCCGGTGCCGGCCTGCAGGTTGGAGACCTGCAAGCTGGTGGGCGGGAAGCTTTCATAGCCATCGTCCCAGTGCCGCGCGGTCAACTCGGCCAGGGCCGCGGCGGCCTGGTGGATCGGATTGCGCGCCTTGTGCGGATAGGCCACATGCCCCTGCACGCCCTTGACCACCAGCGTGCCGGTCAGGCTGCCGCGACGTCCCACGCGCAGCAGGTCGCCCAGCGTCTCGGTGGAAGACGGCTCGCCGGTGATGCACCAGTCGATGCGCTGGCCGCGCTCGCCGAACAGCCTGGCCACGTGGCGCACGCCGTCGATGGCATCGCCTTCCTCATCGCTGGTCAGCAGCACGGCCAGCGTGCCGGGGTGACCGGGATGGGCGGCCACGTATTGCTCGGCGGCCACGACGAAGGCGGCCACGCTGCCCTTCATGTCGGCGCTGCCACGGCCATAGAGCACGCCCTGGCGCACCTCCGGCGCGAACGGATCGCTGCTCCACGCCTGGCGCGGGCCGGGCGGCACCACGTCAGTGTGGCCGAGCAGCACCAGCACCGGCGCGCCGCTGCCATGGGTGGCCCACAGGTTGTCGACCTGGCCCAGGCGCAGGTGCTCGCAGGCGAAGCCCGCGGCCTGCAGGCGCGCGGCGATCAGCGCCTGGCAGCCGGCGTCCTCGGGAGTGACCGATGGGCGGGCGATCAGGTCGCAGGCAAGTTCAAGAACGTCGGACATGCAGGGAGACCGTTGGAAGACAAGAAAGGGGGGCGGCGCTGGCGACATTGCTGCGCCATCCTCCGGCGGCGGTTTCAGCCGCGCGCACGCCGGGCGGCAGCGGCAGTGTACGAGCGGCAACGCTGGAATCCGAGCCTGTGCCTGGCCCACCGGGCCCGCGTGCCGACGGCCATGTCAATCCAGCGCCCCGGCCCAGCGCATGCACTGCACACGTACCGCAAACGTCTCGTTTCCGGGCATGCGTCCGCGCTGCATCCCGGTTTCGATGAAGCCGCAGGCGCGGTAGAAGGCAAGCGCCGCCGCATTTCCTTCAAGCAGCTCCAGGGCCAGCCCCGCGGGCTGTGCGGCTTGCACCGCGGCCACCAGCGCTTGGCCAATACCGCGTCGACGCGCGGAGGGATCCACGTACAGCCAGGCCAGCTCGGACCCGTCATCGGCGACGAAGCCGAGCACCTGGCCGTCGGACTCGGCCACCTGCACCCGGTAATCGAACAAACCTTCGCGCTCGGCCGCGATCGGCAATGGCAGGAATGCATCGGGCATCCCTGCTGCCTGCAGCTCTTCCATCCGCGCCGCATCGTGGATCGCGCAGAGCCGCTCCCAGTCTTCGGCCCGATATGGGCGAATGTTCACGCCTGACCGAAGCGCTTCTTGAAGCCATTGTCCGAGAACCCCTGGCTCAGCACGCCGTCCTCGGTGATGACCAGCGGGCGCTTGATCAGCTGCGGATACTCGCGTAGCAGCAGCTTCCACTCGGCCTGCGAGCCGGGCGCCTTCTTGTTCTCCGGCAGCTGCCGCCAGGTGGTGGAGGACTTGTTGACCAGCGTCTCGAAGCCGCCGGCCTTGTCGGCCCACTCCACCAGGGTTTCCGGCGTGGGCTTGTGGTCGCGGTAATCGACGAAGGTGTAGGCGACACCGAACCGGTCCAGCCACTTGCTGGCCTTCTTGCAGGTGTCGCAGTTCTTCAATCCGTAGAGCGTGGTGGTCATGTGCGTTCTCGAAAGCCGATGCTTGCGAGGACGCCGGTGTTCACGGCAGCGGATGCGCCTTGACGCCCTCGTGGGTGATCTTCACCGGCAGGATATGGCCCTGCGCGTCGAAGGTCATGTGTTCGATGGAGGTCACCCGGTGATCGCGGGTGTTGTCCCCCAGCGGGCGACGATGGTAGACGATGTACCAGCTGTCGTCCGGCGTGTGGATGACCGAATGGTGGCCGGCGCCGCGGGCGATCTTGTCGTCCTGCTGCAGGATCTTGCCGATGCGCTTGAAAGGACCGGTCGGCGCATCGCCGATGGCGTAGGCCACCGCGTAGTCCGGGCCGGTCCAGCCGCCCTCGGACCACATGTAGTAGTACTTGCCGTTGCGCTTGAACATCAGCGAGCCTTCCACGTACTCCGGCGCCGGCGTGATCTCCTTGAACAGCGTGCCGTCGGCCATGGGCACCACGGCGGTGAAATCGTCCTTCAGCTTGACGATGTTGGCGTGCTTCCAGCCGCCGTAAATCATGTACCAGGTGCCGTCGTCGTCCTTGAACACGAACTGGTCGATCGGCTGGGCGCCGTTGTGGAACTTGCCCACCAGTGGCTTGCCGATCAGGTCGCGGTAGGGACCTTCTGGTTTGTCGGCCACCGCCACGCCGATGCCGCCGAACTCCTCATCGCTCTGGATGTCGTTGGCGCCGAAGAAGAAGTAGTACTTGCCCTTGTTCTCCACCACCGCCGGGGCCCACATGGCCTTCTTGGCCCAGGGCACGGCGGCGTTGGTGAGCACGCCAGGATGCTTGGTCCAGTTCACCAGGTCCTTGGACGAGAACGCATCGAACACGGTCTGGTCCTCGTAGGCGGCCGAGGTGGTCGGGAAGATCCAGTAGGTGTTGTCGAACACCGCCGCCTCGGGGTCGGCGTACCAGCCTGGAAACACCGGGTTGCCTGCCTGCACCGGCGCACTGGCCAGCCCCAGGGACAGGAACACCGCACCGGCCACGGCCGTCACCGCACGCATCGCCTTCATCCGACTCTCCTCCCAACGTGAGGCCCGATCCTAAAACGATTTAAACCGGGAGGGAAAGACGCGCTGCGCAAAACGCCGCGCAAGCACCAGCGCGTTTCGGGGCGCGCCGGATGGCAAGACGCCGGCGCTTCCTGGGGAAGGCCGGCGTCGAAGGTCGCTTCAGAAGAGGCGGCGCTCAGTCGGCCAGGCCGCGCAGCAGCTCGTTGACGCTGGTCTTGGCGCGGGTCTTCTCGTCGACCTGCTTGACGATGATGGCCGCATACAGCGAGTGCGAGCCGTCCTTGGCCGGCAGCGAGCCGGAGACCACCACGCTGCCCGGCGGCACGTAGCCGTAAGAGATCTCGCCGGTGGCGCGGTTGAAGATGCGGGTGGACTGGCTGAGGAACACGCCCATGCCGATCACGCTGTGGTGGCCGACCACCACGCCCTCCACCACCTCGGCGCGGGCGCCGATGAAGCAGTGGTCCTCGATGATCGTGGGCGCGGCCTGCAGCGGCTCAAGCACGCCGCCGATGCCGGCCCCGCCGGACAGGTGGCAGTGCTTGCCGATCTGCGCGCAGGAGCCCACCGTGGCCCACGTATCGACCATGGTGCCCTCGCCCACGTAGGCGCCGATGTTGGTGAAGCTCGGCATCAGCACCACGTCCTTGCCGAAGTAGGTGCCGCGACGGGCCACCGCGCCGGGCACCACGCGCACGCCGCCAGCGCGGAACCTGTCGGCGTCGTAGCCGGCGAAGCGGGCCTCGACCTTGTCCCAGAACGGCGCCGGCTGCGCGTCGATCACCGCCATGTCGTTGACGCGGAAGTACAGCAGCACCGCCTTCTTCAACCACTCGTTGACCTGCCAGCCGCCCTCGGCCTTGGGTTCGGCCACGCGCAGGGTGCCCGCCTCCAGGCCATCGATGGCCGCGTAGACGGCCGGGCGCACCTGGTTCTGGATCTCGTCCTGGCCAAGTTCGGCGCGGCGCTCGAACGCGCTTTCGATAAGGGACTTCAGCTCGGGGGTTGCGGACATGGGGGGGTTCCTGCGGGTTCGAATGGATGAAATCAGAGGGTGGGAGATGGATCGAGCGCGGCGTGCAGCGCATCGCGCAACGCCCGCTGGGTCTCCGGGGACAGCGGCTGGTCGTGCTCGTCGCTGATCTCGAACACGTCCTCGGCGCGCTCGCCGAAGGTGGCGATGCGCGCATCGTGCACGCGCAGCTGCAGCTGGCGCAGCACCAGCGCCACCTGGGCCAGCAGGCCCGGGCGGTCGGCGGCCACCAGCTCCAGCACCGTGCGTTGTCCATCGCGCGTGGGCTGGAACTCCACGCGCGAGGGGAAGCGGAAATGCTTCAGCTGCCGCGGCAGCGCGCGCTGGCTGGCGCGCACCCGCTCCAGCACGCCGGCCAGCGCCTGGCGCAGGGCCGCGGCGGCCTGCCCGGGGTCGCGGGTGGCGTAATCCACCGTGGGCAGCACCTCGAAGGTATCGAACACCGTGCCGTTGGGCCCGACCAGCACGCGCGCCTGGTGGATGCCCAGGCCAAGCCGGTCCAGGGTGGCGACGATGGCCGCGAACAGCCCGTCGCGGTCCGGCGAGTGCACGAACACCTCCATCGCCTCGGCATCGTCGGCGATGTGTCGCGCCCGCACCAGCGTGTCGCCGGCCTGCACGTGCACCAGCGCCGCGGCCTGCCAGGCCAGCTGCTCGGGCCGGAAGCGCATGAAGCTCTCGGCCGGCATCTCCACGAACTGGCGATTGATGGTGGCATCGTCGAAGCCCTGCATGGTCATCAGCGCATGTGTGGCCTGGCGCCCTTCGGCCACGTGCGCCTCCACCGCCAGCGGCTGCTCCAGGCCCTCGCGCAGCACGCGGCGGGTGGCGAAGTACAGGTCCGCCAGCAGCCGGTCCTTCCAGGTGTTCCACAGCTTGGGGCTGGTGCCGGCGATGTCGGCGCAGGTCAGCAGGTACAGGTAATCCAGGCGCTCGCGTGAGCCGGTGGCCTGGGCGAAGCGGTGCACCACCTCCGGGTCGGCAATGTCCTGCTTCTGTGCGGTCACCGACATCTTCAGGTGCTGCTCCACCAGCCACACCACCAGTTCGGTATCGGGCGCGGCCACGGCGTGGGCCAGGCAGAACTCGCGCGCATCCACCGCGCCCAGCTCCGAGTGGTCGCCACCGCGCCCCTTGGCGATGTCGTGGAACAGCCCGCCCAGCAGCAGCAGCTCCGGCTTGCGCAGGCGCGGCCACACCTCGTGGGCGATGGAAAAGCGCTCATCGGCGCGCCCACTGGAAAACTGCGCCAGGTTGCGCAGCACCATCAGTGTGTGTTGGTCGACCGTGTAGACATGGAACAGATCGAACTGCATGCGCCCGGAGACGCGGGCGAAGGCCGGGATCCACTGCCCCAGCACGCCCAGCCGCGCCATCCGCGTGAGCGTCTGCACCGCGCGCGGGCCGCGCAGCAGCGCCATGAAGCCCGCACGCTGGGTCTCGGTGGCTTCCTGGAAGGCCGGCAGCCGCGGCAAGGCCTCGGCCAGCGCGCGCGCGGTGCCCGAATGCAGGCCGCGCACCTCCGGGTGCTGGGCCCAGGCGGCAAACAGCGCGAACACCTCGCCGACATCGCGGCGCGGCCAGTAGGCCTCGCGCGCGGTCAGGTAGCCGCGGCGCAGCTCGAAGCGCGCATCGAGCACCTCCGGCGCGGCCTCGCCATCAAACTGTTCCTCGAAGCGCTGCAGCAGCCGGTCGGTGACCCGGCGCACGATCGAGGCGCTGCGGTAGAAGCCCTGCATCATCTTTTCCACGCCCAGGCTCTGCGCGTCGTCGGCAAAGCCCAGGCGGGCGGCCAGCATCTTCTGGTAGTCGAAGCCCAGGCGCTCCTCCGGCCTGCGCGCCGCCAGGTGCAGGCCGTAGCGCAGCCGCGAGAGCTGATGGCGTTCGCGGCTCAGGGCGATGGCCTCGTCCGGGCCCAGGTGGCCCATGCCCACCAGCGGCTCGATCTCGCTGACGCCGAAGGCGCGCAGCGCCATCCAGCCCAGGGTGTGCAGATCGCGCAGGCCACCAGGGCCTTCCTTCAGATTGGGCTCCAGGTTGTCGGAGGTATCGCCGAAGCGCGCATGCCGCGCGGCCATCTCCTCGCGCTTGACCTGGAAGAACGCGCGCGCCGGCCACACCCGCTCCGGGGCAATGGCGCTGGCCAGCCGCGCGGTGGCCTGTGCATCGGCGATGAGCGGGCGCGCCTCCAGCAGCGCGGTCATCACGGTCTGGTCCTGCGCCGCCTGGGTGCACTGCGCGGGCGAGCGCACCGCATGGCCCAGCTTCAGGCCCAGGTCCCAGACCATGGCGAAGAAGCGCCCCAGCGCCTCGTGCCAGCGCGTCTGCGCCTCGGTCTGCGCCAGCACCAGCAAGTCCACGTCCGACTGCGGGAACAGCTCGCCGCGGCCGTAGCCGCCCACGGCGAACAGCGACAGCTGCGCGTCGGCCGGCAGGCAGCGCCGCCAGGCATCGACCAGCAACTGGTCCACCGCGCGGGCGCGCAGGGCCAGGATGCGCTCGATGTCGTCGCTATGGTCGTAGCGGCGCGAGAGCCGCGCGTCGGTGGCCGCCAGCTGGGCCTTGGCCTGGGCCGACCAGTCGGCGTCGGCCAGGCCGGGGCCGGCGGAGGTGTCCGCCTCGTGCGCGGCCCGGAACGTGCTCACAGATCGTTGTCGTCGCCCGGCACCCGGGTCAGGATCTCCACGCCGTCCTCGGTGACCGCCACGGTGTGCTCCCACTGCGCCGAGAGCTTGCGGTCCTTGGTCACCACGGTCCAGCCGTCGGGCAGGGTCTTGGTGTGGCGCGCGCCTTCGTTGATCATCGGCTCGATGGTGAAGGTCATGCCCGGCTTGAGCACCACGCCCTCGCCCGGCCGGCCGTAGTGCAGCACCTGCGGCTCGTCGTGGTAGACCTGGCCGATGCCGTGGCCGCAGTACTCGCGCACCACGCTGAAGCGCTCGCCCTCGGCGTACTGCTGGATCGCATGGCCCACATCGCCCAGGGTGGCGCCCGGCTTGACCGCGCGGATGCCGCGGAACATCGCCTCGCGGGTGACCTCCACCAGGCGCTTGGCCATCACCGAGGGGGTGCCGACCATGTACATGCGGCTGGTATCGCCATGCCAACCGTCCTTGATGACGGTCACGTCGATGTTGAGGATGTCGCCGTCCTTCAGCACCTTGGCCTCGCTCGGGATGCCGTGGCAGATCACGTTGTTCACCGAGGTGCAGACCGTGGCCGGGAAGCCGCGGTAGCCGACATTGGCGGGGATGGCGTTCTGAACCTTGACGATGTGGTCGTGGCAGATGCGGTCCAGCTCGGCGGTGGTGACACCCGGCTTGACATGGGGGGCGACGACCTGCAGCACCTCGGCGGCCAGGCGGCCGGCGACGCGCATCTTTTCCAGGTCCGCGGCAGTCTTCAGTTTGATGCTCATGGCGCCATTATCGCCGATTGGGCGCTGCTGAATGCAGGGGTCCGGACAGGACCCGCTGTCGCGGTTTCCGGCGCGCGCCTCGTCGGACTTCCGCCACCGCCCGTATGAAGCGGATTGTCTTTCGCATCAAAAACTTGCGCTCCATCCCGCACCGCAAAGTGGCATGTCCTTTGCCTCGTGCAGGCCAGGCGCGGAGCCCCGTGCCCCTTCACGAGGAACGACCATGAGCAAGTTTTCCCGCCTGTTGCTGGTACTGGTGCTGTCCGGCGGCAGCGCCACCTGCCTGGCCCAGGGCAGCGACTCGCGTACCTTCAACGTGCGCATCCAGATCAACAGCATCTGCGACATCCAGACCGCCCCCACCGACGTGGACTTCGGCGCGGTCAATTCCACCGCCACGGCGATCAACACCACCGGCACGTTGAATGTGCGGTGCACCACCGGCACGCCTTACAACATCGCGCTCAACCCCGGCACCGGCACCGGCGCCACCGTGAGCACGCGCACCATGGGCAGCAGCGACGCGACCAACACCGCGCGCGTGCCCTACGCGCTGTACCGCGACTCCGGCCGCAGCCAGAACTGGGGCTCGACCATCGGCACCGACACGCTTTCCGGGACAGGCAGCGGCGCATTGCAGGCCCTGACTGTGTACGGTCGGGTCCCGAGCGCCAACTATCCGGCCGGCACCTACAGCGACGTGGTCACTGCCACGGTCACCTGGTAAACGGCGCGCTTGGAGGAGTCAGGGCATGGCACGTTTCCGGCTTGGTCGCTCCCTGTGGATGCTGCCGCTGCTGCTTGTCACGGGGCAGGCATTGGCCGCCAGCCTGCAGGTGGCACCCACCTCGCTGCGCCTGAGCGCGCAGGAGACCGCGCAGGGGCTGTGGCTGAGCAATACCAGCGATGCGCCGCTGCACGCGCAGGTACGGGTGTTCCGCTGGCGCCAGATCGAGGGCGAGGACGTGCTGGAACCGACCGAGGAGGTCGCCATCAGCCCGCCGATGCTGCAGCTGGCCCCGCACTCGCAGCAGCTGGTGCGGGTGGTTCGCCTGTCCGAAGCTCCGGCCGCGACCGAGGGCAGCTATCGCGTGCTGGTGGATGAACTGCCGGTCGAAGGCGCCGGACGCCAGGCGGCCTCGGGCCTGCAGTTCGTGCTGCGCTATTCGGTGCCGGTGTTCGTGGCGCCGACGGCCGCCGAGGCCGCCCCCCGCCTGTCCGCGCAGGTGGTGGTGGAGGACGGCAAGCGCATGCTGGAAGTGCACAACACCGGCGGCATGCACGCCCAGCTGGTGGACCTGGAGCTCGCCCCGGCCGCCGGCGGCAGCCAGCGCATCGTCGCCGGGCTGGCCGGCTACGTGCTGCCCGGCACGCACCGGCGCTGGCCGCTGCCGGAGGCCGCTCCAGACGATGCCCAGGCCAGCTTCAAGGCCAAGATCAACGGCGAGGCACAGGCACGTGACCTGGGCAGCAAGGCGCAATGAACTCCTGCTCGCCGCTGCCCTGCCCTGGATGCTGGCCGTGCCGGCCAGCGCCCAGCAGGGCGCGCCCAGCCTGCAGTCCGAAACGCTGTTCCTGGAAGTGACGCTCAACCAGACCCGCAAGCCCGGCCTGTATCGCTTCCAGCGCGATGGCCAGCGCCTGTCGGCCACCGCGCTGACCCTGCAGCAGCTCGGCCTGCGCCTGCCCGACCACGCACCGCAGGACCTGGTGGCCCTGGACGCGCTGGGCGGACTGCATTTCGCCTACGACGCGGCGCTGCAGCGGATCGGGATCGATGTGCCGGTGGCGCTGCTCGATGCCGCCGTGACCCGGCTGGCGCCGCAGGCGGACCCCTTGCAGGCCGGCGCGACCAGCTCGCCGGGCGCGCTGCTCGACTACGACCTGTTCGCCAGCCACCAGCAGGCCGCCAGCAACCTCACCGGCGCGGCAGAACTGCGCGCGTTCGGCTTGGGCAACGGTTTGTTCCGGCAATCGGCGATTGCCGGCACCTCGCGGACCGCCGGCCAGGCCTGGCACGGCCAGATGGTGCGCCTGGACACGCAGGGGCAGTGGAACTTCCCCGAGCGCATGGTCACGGTGACCGTGGGCGATACCTTGAGCAGCAGCCTGTCCTGGAGCCGCACCCTGCGCCTGGGCGGCCTGCGCATCGGTCGGGATTTCGGCCTGCAGCCGGCGCGCAGCATCAGCCCGCTGCCCGAATTCCTCGGCGAGGCGGCCGTGCCCTCCAGCGTGGACCTGTACATCAACGGCATCCGCCAGTACGGCGCGCAGGTCCCCGCCGGGCCGTTCCAGCTCGGCGGCATCCCGGGCGTGGATGGCGCCGGCAATGCGCAGCTGGTGATCACCGATGCTTTCGGCCGCACGCGCACGATCGATTTCCCCTTCTACGCCAGCCAGGACCTGCTCGATGGCGGGCTGAGCGACTGGTCCTTTGCCGTCGGTCATGTGCGCCGTGGCTATGGACTGGACTCCTTCGACTACGACCGCCGCCTGGCGGCCTCGGCCAGCTGGCGGCGCGGGCTCAGCGACCGCCTGACCGCCGAAGCCCATGCCGAGGCCAGCGGCGCAGTCGCCAACGCCGGGGCCGGCGCGATCTGGCTGGTCGAGCGCGCTGGCGTGTTCAGCGCCTCGCTGGCCGGCAGCCAGGCCGATGGCCGCTCGGGCCAGCAGTACGCCCTGGCCTGGCGCTGGAACACCGGTCGCTACAACCTGGCGCTGGATACCCAGCGCACCCGCGGCGACTACCGCGATGTGGCCTCCCTCCACGGCGCCGCGCCGCCACAGGTGAGCGAGCGCGCCCTGGCCGGCGTCAACGTCGGCGGACTCGGCAACTTCAGCCTGAGCTATGTCCGCGCCCAGTACGCGGGGTTGGACCGGGCCCGCTATGCCAGCCTGTTCTGGTCGCGCAGCCTGTTCGATACCAGCGCGGTCAACTTCTCGCTCAACCAGAATCTGGAAGACCGCCGCGACCGCAGCCTCTACCTGGGCTGGACCATCGCACTGGGCACGCAGCACCAGGCCGGCGCCTCCTGGCAGCGGGCCAACGGGCGCGATGTCCTGGCTGCCGACGTCAGCCGCGCCACCCCCACCGACGGCGGCCGCGGGTGGCGCGTGCAGGCCCGCGCAGGCGCAGGCAATGCCGGCGGCCTGGCCGAATCGCGCTGGCGCCTGCAGCACGGCAACTACGCCGCCGGCATCGCCAGCCTGGGCGGGGACACTTACGGCTATGCCGAGGCCTCCGGCGGCCTGGTCGGCATGGGCGGCCGCTGGTTCGCCAGCCGCGAACTGGACCAGGCCTTCGCACTGGTGGAAACCGGCGTGGCCGGAGTGCCCGTACGCCTGCAGAACCGCACCATCGGCGTGACCGACCGCGAAGGACGCCTGCTGATCACCCCGCTCAATCCCTGGCAGCGCAACGAGGTGTCGATCGACCCGATGGACCTGCCCCTGGAGCTGCGGCCGGAACGGGTGCAGCAGGTCGTGGTCCCGCGCGGCGGCACCGGCACGCGCGTGCAGTTTCCGATCCGCCGCGTGCATGCCGCGCTGATCGTGCTGCACGATGCCCAGGGCCAGCCACTGCCGGTCGGCAGCCAGGTCGCCGTGGAGGGAGGCGGTGGCACCTCGGTGGTGGGCTACGACGGGGAAACCTACCTGGAGTTCCTCGGCGATGGCAGCACCCTCCTGCAGGTCGAGCTGCCGCAGGGGCGTTGCCAGGCCCGCTTCGACTATCCAAAAGCCTCGGGCCTGCCGCGCATCGGCCCGCTGCGCTGCGAGGCCACGCCATGACCCTGCCGCGCGCCCTGGGCTGGCTGCTCGCGCTGGCCTTGAGCCTGCTGGCCTTCGATGGCCAGGCCACCACCACCTGCAGCGCCCAGGTCAGCACCGTGGCCTTCGGCAACGTCTCGGCCACGGCCAGTACCGACACGACTGCGGCGATCACCGTGACCTGCACCACTGGCGCGGTCTCGGTGCTGGGCGCGGTGATGGTGCGCATGTGCCTGAACATCGGCGAGGGCGCGCAGGGCGGCGGCCTGGGCATCACCCCGCGCCGGCTGGTCAACGCCCAGTCCGACAGCCTGCAGATGCAGCTCTACAAGGACGCGGCGCGCACGCAGGTGTGGGGCAGCAGCCTGGTCGGCGCCTCGGCCACGCCCTTGCAGTTCGACCTGGGCTACGCGGTGCCCTTGCTCGGCGGCAGCGGCAGCATCAGCCAGACCCTGTATGCGCGCATTCCGCTGCAGGCCGGACTTGCCGTGGGCAGCGATTACCTCAACCAGTTCGCAGGCGGCACCACGCTGCTGCAGTACCAGTACAACGAGCCCCTCATCGGCGGTGCGCCCATCCCGGCCAGTTGCACCGCCGGCGGCCTGGGCGGCGGCAGCGCGGCGGTGGCCTTCAACGCCACCGCCGGCGTGCCCAGCCTGTGCAGCATCTCGGCAGCCAGCGACCTGGACTTCAGCGCCCAGCCAGGCATCTTCGCCACGAACCGCGACTACACCTCCACCCTGTCAATGAACTGCCGACGCCGCACCGCCTGGCAGATCGGGCTGAACAACGGTCAGAACGCGGCCGGCACCACCCGGCGCATGGCCAATGCCGCCAAGACCGCCTTCGTGCCCTACGAGCTGTATCGCAACAGCCCACGCACCCAGCGCTGGGGCAACACGCTCAACACCGACACGCTCAGCGGCACCGGCAGCGGCGGCAGCGAGAACTTCATCATCTACGGCCGCGTCCCGGGCCCGCAGAACCTCGCGCCGGGCAGCTACAGCGACGTGGTCACGGTGACGGTCACGTACTGACCTGCGCGGCCTGCCGGTCATCCGCGGGGCGCTGGGACGGCCTTCAAGTTCCTCCGGGCCGCGCCGTTAACCTGGGCATCCCTTCCCGCCGGCGCCCGGATGAAACCCTCCGCACGCATGTCCCCAGCGCTCGCCTGGGCCCTGCTGCCCACCCTGGCCGCCTCCGGCGTCGTCCTGGCCCAGGACGGCAGCCAGGCCGCCGGCAGCGCGATCTTCCGGATCGGCATCACCCTGGTGCGCTCTTGCGAGCTACGTACCGATCCGGCCGCCGCGATCACCTGCACGCGCCCGGTGCCCTACCGTCTGGGCCCCCAGCCGCAGGCCGCGCTGCCGCAGCTGGACGCGCTGACGCCGCCATCGCCCCAGCGCCCGCCACAGGCGGACGCCGGCACCGAGTCGCGCTTTGACACCTTCACCTTCTGACGGACCGGGCCCCCATGCACCGACGCTCACGCGTACGCCTGTCGGCCCTGCTGCTGGGCGCAGCCCTGGCGCAGGCCCAGGCCGCCGGCGTGCGCGTGGCGCCGATCACCGTGAACATTCCGGCAGAAGGCGACCAGGCCAGCGTCTGGTTGAGCAACGGCCAGGCCGAGCCCTGGCATGCCGAGGCCCGGCTGTACCGCTGGCGGCAGCACCAGGGCCGTGACCTGCTGGAACCGGCCACCGATGTGGTCCTCAGCCCGCGCTGGCTGGAGATTCCCGCCAACGGCCACCAGCTCGTCCGCCTGGTCCGGACCACCGCCGCACCGGACCAGACCGAAGGCGCCTATCGCCTGGTGGTGGAAGAGCGCAGCGACCCGCAGGTCGTGGGCAGGCGCCTGATCCGCTACTCGGCGCCGGTGTTCGCCCTGCCCACGACCGCACTACCGGCGCTGCCGACGCTGGAGACCCGGGTGGAGGAGAATGCCGAGGGCGCGGCGGTGATCATCCGCAACAGCGGGCGCCAGCATGCCCGGATCGCCGATCTCAGCTTCCACGGCACCCGCGGCACGCAGCGCCTGCTCTTCCCCAGCCTGGCCGGCTACGTGCTTCCGGGCCAGGAACTGCGCTGGCCCCTGCCCGGCCCGGCCGAATCCTTCGCCGGCGGCCATTTCAATGCCCGCGTCAACGGCCAGCCCGACGCGCAGGACCTGCCCTCGGCCCAGGCGCGCTGACCCCCGGTTTGCAGCGGATCGGCCGCGCCGGCTATACTTCCGCGGCTGAGTGGGCCGATCCCTATCCCGCTCAGCGCGCCGACACCGGGCGTCACCGGTGAATTCACACCTGCTACCCCCTACCCGCGCCGGGGTGCTCGACATCAGTCGGGTTCGGTCGCGTCAGGCAGCAGGGAGGCCCAACCCCGGAACCATCAGGACCGCACTCACGACCGCGGCCGGTTCCACGACTTTGGAGTTCGTTCCATGCCCCAGATCACCATGCGCCAGATGCTGGAAGCCGGCGTCCATTTCGGTCACCAGACCCGTTACTGGAACCCGAAGATGGCCCCGTACATCTTCGGTGCCCGCGGCAAGATCCACATCATCAACCTGGAAAAGACCCTGCCGCTGTTCAACGACGCGATGAACTTCATCAGCGGCGTGGCGCAGAAGCGCGGCACCATCCTGTTCCTGGGCACCAAGCGCAGCGCGCGCGATTCCATCAAGGAAGAAGCCGAGCGTTGCGGCATGCCGTTCATGACCCAGCGCTGGCTGGGCGGCACCCTGACCAACTTCGCCACGGTGAAGAAGTCGGTGGCGCGCCTGAAGGAGCTGGAAGCGGCCGAAACCGACGGCACCTTCGGCAAGCTGGTCAAGCACGAAGTGCTGGGCCTGCGCCGCGAGCGCGAGAAGCTGCTGGCCTCGCTGGGCGGCATCAAGGAAATGAACCGCCTGCCCGACGCCCTGTTCGTGATCGACATCGGCCATGAAGACATCGCCATCAAGGAAGCCAAGAAGCTCGGCATCCCGGTGATCGCCGTGGTCGACTCCAACTACGATCCGGCCCTGGTCGACTACGCCATCCCGGGCAACGACGACGCCATCCGCGCCGTGCAGCTGTACGCCCGCGCCGCCGCCGACGCCGTGCTGGAAGGCAAGGCCGCTTCCCCGAACGCCGCCACCGTGCGCGAGGAAGAGTTCGCCGAAGGCGACAAGAAGGCCCCGCGCAAGGGCAAGAAGTCCGAAGAAGCCGCCGCGGAGTAATTGCCGCGCAATGCCGGCGCGCCACCCTGCGCGTCGGCATCCCTCTTTTGGCCTTGCGGCTGACGCGATACCGCAGCACCCGACATTTTCCGCATACGCCCTGGCGAGCGAGCCGCCGCGCAATGGCGCGATCGCCCCCGCACCTGGGCCTTGCGATCCGATACATCACCCTTGAGGAGTCATCCCATGGAAATCACCGCTTCCCTGGTCAAAGAACTGCGCGAGCGCACCGGCGCCGGCATGATGGAGTGCAAGAAGGCGCTCACCGAAAACGGCGGCGACATCGACGCTTCCGCTGAATGGCTGCGCAAGTCCGGCTTGGCCAAGGCCGACAAGAAGGCCGACCGCGTCGCCGCCGAGGGCCGCATCGCCGCCGCCCAGTCCGGCAACAAGGCCGTGCTGGTCGAGATCAACTCAGAGACCGACTTCGTCGCCAAGGACAGCAACTTCATCGCATTCACCGACGCCGTCGCCCAGGCCGCCTTGGCCTCCAGCGCCGCCGACGTCGAGGTGCTGAAGTCGGCCAAGCTGCCGGCCGGCGAGACCGTGGAAGAGTCCCGCGCCGCCGCCATCGCCAAGCTGGGCGAGAACATCCTGATCCGTCGCCTGGTCGCCATCGACAGCAGCAACACCGTGGCCGCCTACGTCCACGGCGGCAAGATCGGCGTGCTGGTCGAGCTGGCCGGCGGCGACGCCGAGCTGGCCCGTGGCCTGGCCATGCACGTGGCCGCGATGAACCCGCCCCACAACAAGGCCAGCGACGTGCCGGCCGAGTTCGTGGCCAAGGAAAAGGAAATCGAACTGGCCAAGATGTCCGAGAAGGACAAGTCCAAGCCGGCCGACATCCTGGAGAAGATCATCAGCGGCAAGATCAACAAGATCGTCAGCGAAGTGACCCTGTACGGCCAGCCCTACGTGCTGGACACCAACCAGACCGTCGAGCAGGTGCTGAAGGCCGCCGGCGCCGAGGTGGTGGGCTTCCAGCGCCTGGCCGTTGGCGAGGGCATCGAGAAGGTGGTGGAAGACTACGCCGCCGAAGTGATGAAGCAGGCCGGCCTGGCCTGATCCCGAGGTTGCATCGGGAACGAAAACCGCGGCGTGAGTCGCGGTTTTTTTTTTGACTCCACGCTAGGCGGCACAATCCGTGGAGGCTAAAGTTCTCGCATACTTAGCCGATGTTGCTGACGTAGCGGGACAGGGAGCCCGCGGAAGCCCGCTCCTCCTTGCCCCTTCAAGAGAAGTCACCCGATCCAATGCGCGCCGATCTCGAACTTGAGCTGCAGCACTGCCGCGGCCTGCCCAGCCCGCCCGGCGTAGCGCTGCGGATCATCCAGCTGGCGCAGGACCCGGATGCCATCATGGCCACCGCGTCCAACCTGATCGGCCTGGACGTGGCCCTGAGCGCGCGCATGCTGCGCATCGCCAACTCGCCGCTGTACGCCAGCCGTCGCCGGGTCGAGAACCTGAGCCAGGCGCTGACCCTGCTGGGGCTCAACGCCACCCTGACCCTGGCCCTGGGCTTCAGCCTGGCGCGGCAGATGTCCCAGCCCGGGACGATGTCACCGCGCGACCGCATCTGGAAGCGCAGCGTGGTGGCCGCCCTGGCCGCGCGCGTGCTGGGCGAGCGCGTGGGCACGCGCCAGCTGGAGGAACTCATGCTGGCCGGCCTGCTGCAGGACATCGGCGTGCTGGCGCTGGGGCAGCTGTATCCGGAGGAATACCTGCCGCTGCTGGAACAGGCGCAGGGCAATGTCGGCCTGCTGCAGGCCGAGCGCGATGCCTTCGGCACCGACCATGCCGAGATCGGCATGAAGCTGACCCGCTATTGGAACCTGCCCGACCTGCTCTGCGATGCCATCGGCCTGAGCGAATCCGACGGCGCCCTGCCCGAGTTCCAGGCCTGCATCCGCCTGTCCGGGCTGATCGCCGACATCTGGCTCACCCCGGACACCGAGCTGGCCCACAGTCGTGCGCAGGCCGCCTGCGTGAGCCAGCTGTCGATGGATCCTGGCCAGTTCAACAGCGCCGTGGACGATGTGCGCACCATGCTGCCGGACGTGTGCGAGATCTTCGACGTGCACATCCCCAGCCCCTCGCGCATCCAGGCCATCCTGGAGGAGGCCAAGGAGCTGACCCAGCTGCGCACCCTGCGCGATGTGCAGGAAGCCGCCCGCGCGCGCAAGGAAGCCGACGAATTCGAAGGCCACGCCAAGCGCCTGGCTGAGGAAGTCAGGCGCGATGCGCTGACTGGCATCTTCAACCGCGCCCAGCTGGAAAAGGTGCTGGAGATGGAGTTCGACGCCGCCCAGCGCCATGGCTGGCCGCTGTCGGTGGCCTTCATCGACCTGGACCACTTCAAGAAGGTCAACGACCGCTGGGGCCACCTGGTGGGTGACGAGGTGCTGCGCAACTTCGCCCAGGCCCTGCAGGTCTACCTGCGCGGCAGCGACATCGTGGCCCGCTATGGCGGCGAGGAGTTCATGATCGTGCTGCCGGGGATCGATGCCTCCGCCGCCGCCAAGGTGGTGCAGCGCATCCTGGCCGAGATCACCCGCCTGCCGATGACCACCGTCGACGGCGAGCCGCTGCATGTGACCTTCTCCGCGGGCCTGGCCACCCAGGGCCCGGGCGCCCCGTTCCCCACCATCGAAGCCTTGCTCACCAGTGCCGACCAGGCCCTGTACGTGGCCAAGCGCGATGGCCGCAACCGCGTGGTCGGCGCCTGAGCCAGCCCGGCGCAGGAGACGCCAGGGGTATTCCATGCACGCATGATCCAAGGATCGTGCTGTGCGCACCTGATGGGCTGGAGTAAACTTGCGCTCATCCCCCTGCCTGGTCAGACCGCCTATGAAACCGCTCGCCTATCGCCGTGTGCTGCTGAAACTCTCGGGCGAGGCGTTGATGGGTTCGTTGGATTACGGCATCGACCCGGCGGTGATCGGACGCATCGCCCGCGAGATCATCGAGGCCCGCGAGGCCGGCGCGGAGATCGCGCTGGTGATCGGCGGCGGCAACATCTTCCGCGGCGCCGGCCTGGCCGCAGGCGGCATGGACCGGGTGACCGGCGACCAGATGGGCATGCTGGCCACGGTCATCAACGCGCTGGCCATGCAGGACGCACTGGAAAAGCTGGGCGGGCGCGTGCGGGTGATGAGCGCGATCAAGATCAACGACGTGTGCGAGGACTACATCCGCCGCCGCGCCGTGCGCCACCTGGAGAAGGGCCGCATCGCGATCTTCGCCGCCGGCACCGGCAACCCGTTCTTCACCACCGACTCGGGCGCGGCGCTGCGCGCGATCGAGATCGACGCCGACCTGCTGCTGAAGGCCACCAAGGTGGACGGCGTCTACGACAAGGACCCCAGCAAGCACGCCGACGCGGTGCGCTACGACCAGCTCACCTACGACCAGGTCATTACCCAGAACCTGCAGGTCATGGACACGGCGGCCTTTGCCCTGTGCCGCGACAGCGACGTGCCGCTGCGCATCTACGATCTGTCCGAGCCGGGCAACCTGATGCGCATCCTGCAGGGCGAGCCGATCGGCACCCTGGTGCAGGGCCGCAGCTGAGCGATGTGATTGTGTCCGCGATGCCGCCGCGACAGGCTTGAGCCATGCACGCGCATCATCACGGACACGGACACGACCACGCGCACGGATCGGCCACGCGGACCTTCGCCGCGATCACGCTGATCAACCTGGCCTACACCGCGCTGGAGGCCGGCTACGGCTTCTACACCAACTCCCTGGCGCTGCTGTCCGACGCCCTGCACAACCTGGGCGACGTGGCCGGGCTGGCCCTGGCCTGGGGCGCGGCCGCGCTGGCGCGTCGCCGCCCCACCGAGCGCCACACCTACGGCTGGCGCCGCGCCACGCTGCTGTCGCCGCTGGCCAACGCGATCCTGCTGATGGTGTTCTCCGGCGCGCTGGGCTGGGAGGCGGTGCGCCGCTTCTCGCAGCCGCCGTCGGTGCCCGGGCTGACGGTGATGGTGGTGGCCGCCATCGGCATCGCGGTCAACCTGGGGGCGGCCTGGCTGGTGCGCGATGGCCACCAGCACGATCTCAACCGCAAGGGCGCCTTCCTGCACCTGATGGCCGATGCGGCCGTGTCCCTGGCCGCGGTACTGGCCGGGGCCGGCATGCTGGCCTTCGGCTGGACCCTGCTCGATCCGCTGACCGCCCTGCTGGTGGGCGTGGTCATCGCCATCGGCACCTATGGCCTGCTGCGCGACAGCTTCAACGCCGCCATGGATGCGGTGCCGGAGAACATCGACCAGCCCCGCGTGCAGGCCTTCCTCGCCGCCCAGCCGGGGGTGAAAGCGGTCCACCACCTGCATATCTGGCCGCTGGGCGCCGGCGAGATCGCCCTGACCGCGCACCTGGTGCGGCCGGACAAGGGCGACCACGACGCGTTCATCGACCGCATCACCCATGCGCTGGACCATGAGTTCGGCATCAACCACCCGACCCTGCAGATCGAGCACGGCGGCGGCTGCGAACACGACCGCCACGACCCCGCGCCGCACCATTCCCACTGAACCGGTACGGCAGCCACGGCCCGGCCGGGGGCGCGATTGACCTATAATCCCGGGTTGGCAGAGACAGGGTGGAGCCCGATGCTTAACGAGATCAAGAACGACGCGCAGAACCGCATGACCAAGAGCATCGAGTCCCTGCGCCACGACCTGACCAAGGTCCGCACCGGCCGCGCGAGCACGGCGCTGGTGGACCACCTGAAGGTCAACTACTACGGCTCGGACATGCCGCTGTCGCAGGTCGCCACGGTGACGGTCACCGATGCGCGCACGCTGACCATCACGCCTTGGGAAAAGCAGATGGTCTCGGCCGTGGAAAAGGCCATTCTGGCTTCGGACCTGGGCCTGACCCCGAACACCGCCGGCACCACCATCCGCATCAACATGCCCGCCCTGACCGAGGAGCGGCGCCGCGACCTGACCAAGCACGTCCACGGCGAAGGCGAGAACACAAAGGTCGCCATCCGCAACATCCGTCGCGACGCCAACCAGCAGAGCAAGGACCTGCTGAAGGAAAAGGCGATTACCGAGGACGAGGAGCGCCGCAGCCAGGAAGACATCCAGAAGCTGACGGACAAGGCCATCAAGGATGTGGACGAGGTGGTCAAGGCCAAGGAACAGGAACTGATGGCGGTCTGATCCGTCGTCGATCCTGTGACTGATCCTTATCGACCGGACAAGGCGATGCTTCCCCGCCACCTGGCCGTCATCATGGACGGCAACGGCCGCTGGGCGCAGCAGCGCCGCCGACCGCGCGCGATCGGCCACCGCGCCGGCGCGCGCGCGGTCAACGTGTGCATCGACTTCTGCCTGCAGCGCGGCATCGGCGCGCTGACGCTGTTCGCGTTTTCCAGCGAGAACTGGGGCCGGCCGGAAGACGAGGTCGGCGCGCTGATGAAGCTGTTCATGGGCGCGCTGGACCGCGAGGTGGACGAGCTGCACCGCCGCGGCGTGCAGGTGCGCTTCATCGGCGAACGGACGCGTTTCAGCGAGGCGATCCGCCTGCGCATGGCCAATGCCGAACGGCTCACCGCCGGCAACCAGGCGCTGGTGCTGTCCATCGCGGCCAGTTACGGCGGGCGCCAGGACATCGCCAGCGCCGCCCGTTCGCTGGCCGAGGACGTCGCCGCCGGGCGCCTGCAGCCGCAGGACATCACCGAGTCGCTGCTGTCCCAACGTGTGGCGCTGGCCGACCTGCCGGCGCCGGACCTGTTCATCCGCACCGGCGGCGACCACCGCATCAGCAATTTCCTGCTGTGGCAGCTGGCCTACACCGAGCTGTGGTTCACCGACATTCTGTGGCCCGACCTCAGCCCCGAACTGCTGCAGCGCGCGATGGACGATTTCGCCCAGCGCGAGCGCCGCTTCGGCCTGACCAGTGCCCAAGTGACCGCCGCGGCGGCAGAGACGACTCCCGCATGACCAAGACCCGTGTCATCGCGGCGCTCATCATGGCGCCGCTGGCCATTGCCGCCATCCTGCTGCTCAGCACGCCGTGGCTGGCCGCGCTGGCCGCGGCGGTGTTCCTGATCGGGCTGTGGGAGTGGTTTCGCCTGGCCGAGATCGACGACACCCTGCCGCGCACGGTGCTGCTGCTGCTCAATCTGGTGCTGATGGTGCTGCTGGTCTGGGCCTCGCGCGCCAGCAGCGGCTTTTCGCCCGCGCTGTTCCAGCTGATCGTGCTGGCGGGGGTGGCGTGGTGGGTGGTGGCCCTGCTGTGGCTGAAGTTCTTCCACTTCGCCTCGGACCACCAGACCTATGCACGGGTGTTCAAGCTGGCCGCCGGGACGCTGGCGATCGTGCCGGCCTGGGCGGCGCTGTGCCTGCTGCACTCCAACAACTTCGACGGCGTGGGCTTGCGCGACATCCGCGCCCACACCTGGCTGCTGACCGCGCTGGCCGTGGTCTGGGCCGCCGATTCCGGCGCCTACTTCGCCGGTCGCGCCTTCGGCAAGCACAAGCTGGCCCCGCGGGTGAGCCCCAACAAGACCATCGAGGGCCTGGTGGGTGGCGTCATCGCCGGCATCCTGGCCGGCATCGGCTTCGGCCTGCTGGCCGGCGTGGAGACCGCCAAGCTGCCGGCCCTGATCGCCGTCACCGTGGTGACCGTGCTGTTCTCGGTGGAGGGCGACCTGTTCGAGAGCCTGCTCAAGCGGCATGTCGGAGCCAAGGATTCGGGCAACCTGATCCCCGGCCATGGCGGCGTGCTGGACCGCATCGATGGCGTGCTCGCCGCGCTGCCGGTGTTCGTCCTGGGCAAGGAATTGCTGGGCTTCTGACCATGCACACCAACGCTTCCGCACCGCGCAGGGTCGCCGTCCTCGGCGCCACCGGGTCCATCGGCGCTTCGGCGCTGGACGTCATCGCGCGCCATCCCCAGCGCCTGCGCGCCACCGTGCTGGCTGCCGGCCGGCAGGTCGATGCGCTGCTGGCGCTGTGCCGGCTGCACCAGCCCGAGCATGCCGTCATCGCCGATGAAGAAGGCTTCCAGGCGCTGCAGGACGGGCTGCGCGATGCCGGACTGGCGACCCAGGCCCATGCCGGTGCGCAAGCGCTGGACGCCCTGGTGGCCTCCGAGGCCTGCGACACGGTGGTCGCGGCCATCGTCGGCGCGGCCGGGCTGTCCTCGACCCTGGCCGCCGCCCGTGCGGGCAAGCGCATCCTGCTGGCCAACAAGGAATCCCTGGTGCTGGCAGGCGAGCTGGTCATCGGCGCGGCAGAGGCCGCTGGCGCGGAGATCGTGCCGGTAGACAGCGAGCACAACGCCATCTTCCAGTGCCTGCGTTCACGGCAAACTCAGGGCGATGTCAGGCGCGTCATCTTGACCGCCTCGGGGGGCCCCTTCCGTGGCCGCGACCGCGCCTCCCTGGCCGCGGTGACCGTGGCCCAGGCCGTGGCCCACCCCAAGTGGTCGATGGGGCCGAAGATCTCGGTGGACTCGGCCACGCTGATGAACAAGGGCCTGGAACTGATCGAGGCCCACCACCTGTTCGCGCTGCCGCGCCAGCAGCTGGACGTGGTGGTGCACCCGCAGAGCCTGGTGCACTCGCTGGTGGAATTCATCGATGGCTCCACCCTGGCCCAGCTTGGCCTGCCGGACATGCGCACCGCGCTGGCCGTGGGCCTGGGCTGGCCGCAGCGACTGGAATCCGGGGTGGCCGGGCTGGACCTGATGACCCAGGGCCGGCTGGATTTCGAGGCACCCGACACCGAGGCATTTCCCTGCCTGCGCCTGGCCTGGGACGCCCTGGAGGCCGGGGGCACCGCCCCGGCGGTGCTCAACGCGGCCAATGAAGTGGCCGTTTCAGCCTTTCTTCAGGGCCGTATAGGCTTTCTATCGATTCCCGCACTTGTCGAAGAGGCGTTGGCTGCCGTGTCCTACGCCGCGGCCGACACGCTGGAAGCGCTCCTGTCCGCCGACGCGCAGGCCCGGCGTATCACCCAAGCCCGTATCGACCGCTATGCCCTCGCCCGCCCCGCATGAGTGATCGCCCGCATGAGTGACCTGATCGGTTCGATCTGGTGGATGGTGGTCGCGCTGGGCGTCCTGGTGACCTTCCACGAGTTCGGCCACTACTGGGTGGCGCGCCGCTGCGGTGTGCATGTGCTGCGCTTTTCGGTCGGCTTCGGCAAGCCGCTGTGGATGCGGCGCAACCGCCGCGGCACCGAGTTCGCGGTGGCCGCCATCCCGCTGGGCGGCTACGTGAAGATGCTGGACGAGGCCGAAGGCGAGGTCCCGACCGCGCGCCTGTCGCAGGCCTTCAACCGCAAGCCGGTGCTGCAGCGCATCGCCGTGGTCGCGGCCGGCCCCATCGCCAACCTGATCCTGTGCGTGGCCTTGCTGTGGGCCATGTTCGTCATCGGCAAGCAGGACTACGCCCCCGTCGTGGGCCAGGCCGAGGGTATCGCCGCGGCCTCCGGGCTGCGTCCGGGCGATCGCCTGCTGGCGGTGGACGAGCGCGGCGTGGCGACCTGGACCGATGCGGCCATGGCCCTGACCGCCGCGGCGATGGACCGGCACGACCCGCAACTGCGGGTCGAGGACGTCAGCGGCCGGGTACAGACGCGCAGCCTGGGGCTGAGCCAGCTGCCGGCGGGCTTCGACGAGGCCAACGTGGCCGGGCAGGCTGGCCTGCGCTGGCAGTTCGCACTCGCCCCGGCCCAGATATCGGACATCGCCAAGGGCTCGGCCGCCGACGGTGTGCTCAAGCCCGGCGATCTGATCACCGCGGTCGATGGCCAGCCGGTGCGCTCGGCCGACCAGGTCCAGCCCCTGGTGCAGCAGCTCGGCGAGCGCGGCGAGCGCGGCATGATCGAGGTGGACCGGGAGGGCGCCCGCCTGGCTCTGGAAATCGCGCCTCAGCGCGGCCAGGACGCGGACGGCAAGCAGGTCTGGCGCCTGGGCATCACCCTGTCCTCCGGTCAACGGCCGGCCTTCGACGCGGTGCAGCGTTACGGCGTGTTCGGCGCGGTGCCCATGGCCTTCCGCGAAACCGGCCGCCTGACCGCCGATTCGCTGGGAATGATGCGGCGCATGCTCACCGGGGCGGCCTCGCTGAAGAACATTTCCGGGCCGGTCACCATCGCCCAGGTCGCCAACGCCTCGGCCAAGCGCGGGGTGGACTGGTTCCTGTATTTCCTGGCCCTGCTGTCGCTGAGCCTGGCCATCATCAACTTGCTGCCCATCCCGGTTTTGGACGGGGGGCACCTGCTGTATTACCTTATCGAGTTGGTCAAGGGCAGCCCACTGAGTGAGCGCGCGATGGCCGCGGGTCAGTATTTCGGCCTGGCGGTCCTGGCGGGATTGATGGGACTGGCGTTCTACAACGACATCCTGCGCTTGGTGACTTGATGTGATGCCCTGCAAATCCGCTTCGGCGTGTGCCGATTCCACTGCCGAACGCCGCCCACCGCGGCGCTCCCTCCAGATTCAACGCTTGCTACCGGACGTGACGATGACGCGACTTCCTACCCGCCGCCTGCTTGCCCTTGCCCTGGCTTCGGCCGTGGCGACGCCGGGGCTGGCCCAGACGACGGCCTTTCCCGCGCCGGCGACGGACAGTAGCGCGGCCGCCTTCGTGGCCAGCGACATCCGCATCGATGGCCTGCAGCGCATCTCCGCCGGTACCGTGCTGACCTACCTGCCGATCGAGCGCGGCGACGCGGTCACCCCGGGCAAGACCGCCGAGGCGATCCGCGCCCTGTACAAGACCGGCTTCTTCGAGGACGTGTCGCTGGGCCGCCAGGGTTCGATCCTGGTGGTGACCCTGCGCGAGCGCCCCTCGATCAACAAGCTGACCCTGAGCGGCAACAAGGACATCAAGACCGAGGACCTGACCAAGGGCCTGGCCGACATCGGCCTGACCGAGGGCGGCACCTTCGATCGCCTGGCGCTGGACCGGGTAACCCAGGAGCTGGTGCGCCAGTACAACAACCGCGGCAAGTACAACGTGGTGATCACCCCCACCGTGTCGCCGCTGGACCGCAATCGCGTGGATGTCACCATCAACGTCAAGGAAGGCAAGGCCGCCAAGATCCAGCACGTCAACCTGGTGGGCACCGAGAAGTTCGAGAACGAGGACATCCTGGAGTACTGGGAGTCCAAGGAGCACAACTGGTTGTCCTGGTACCGGCGCGACGACCAGTATTCCAAGGAGAAGCTCTCCGGCGACATGGAGAAGCTCAACTCCTGGTATCTGGACCGCGGCTACGTCGATTTCAGCATCGATTCGACCCAGGTCTCGATCAGCCCGGACAAGCGCGACATGTTCATCAGCGCCGATGTCACCGAGGGCGAGCAGTACAAGATCTCCGACGTCAAGGTCACCGGCGACACCATCCTGCCGCAGGAAGAAGTCGAGCGCATGGTGCTGGTGCGCAAGGACCAGATCTTCTCGCGCCGCCTGCTGGAAGTGACCTCAGACTCCATCACCGCGATGCTGAGCAACGTCGGCTACGCCTTCGCCAAGGTCAACCCGATTCCCACCGTGGACCGCGAGAACCGCCTGGTGGCGATCAACCTGCAGGTGGTGCCCGGCCCGCGCGTGAACGTGCGCCGCATCATCTTCAAGGGCAATGCGCGCACCGGCGATGAGGTCCTGCGCCGCGAGATGCGCCAGTTCGAAGGCGCGTGGTATTCGCAGGCGGCGATCGACCGCTCCAAGATCCGCCTGCAGCGCCTGGGCTATTTCGAAACGGTGGACGTGGAAACCCCGCCCGTGGCCGGCACCGCCGACCAGGTGGACGTGGTCTACAACGTCAAGGAAACCACCTCGGGCAGCTTCACCTTCGGCCTGGGCTTCTCGCAGACCTACGGCTTACAGACATCCGTCCAGCTGTCGCAGAACAATTTCCTGGGCGGTGGCAACCGCGTGTCGGTGGATGCCTCGCGCAGCAGCTACCTGCAGCGCTACGGCTTCTCCTTCACCAACCCCTACTTCACCGATACCGGCGTGTCGCTGGGCTACAACCTGTTCTACCGCGAGTACGACTATTCGAACTCCAGCTTCAACACGGTCCAGTACAACAACACCAATGCCGGCGCGCAGATGGTGCTGGGCGTGCCGATCACCGAGAACGACACCGTCTCGGTCATGTTCGGCATCGACAGCAACCAGATCTTCGCTTATCCCAACAGCACGCCGCAGCAGCTGATCGACTACATCGATGCGGTGGGCCAGCGCACCTTCCATGCCTGGCGCACGGAAGTGGGCTGGGCGCGCGATACCCGCAACGACTATTTCATGCCCACGCGCGGTACCTACCAGCGCGTCTCGGCGGAAATCACCCTGCCCGGCTCGACCGCCGAGTACTACAAGCTCAACTACGAGTTCTCCAAGTACTGGATGCTCAGCCCGGCCTTCGTCCTGCGCACCGGCGCGCAGCTGGGCTATGGCGACAGCTATGGCGATGCCAGAACGCGCCAGGTCTGCGGCAGCGACACCACCAGCAATGGCGTGACAGTGTTCGTGCCCGCCGATTGCAACGGCTCTAACCTGAAGCGAACCATCACTGCCGACGGCCTGCCGTTCTTCGAGAACTTCTACGCCGGTGGCGTGAACTCGGTGCGCGGCTTCGACGACAACACCCTGGGCCCGCGCACCCCACCGACGCAGTTCTACGTCAACGGCCAGCCCTACGGCGGTTCGCTCAAGACCATCGGCCAGCTGGAAATGGTGTTCCCGAAGCTGTTCGACAGCAACGCCGCGCGCATCTCCGCGTTCGTGGACGTGGGCAACGTGTACGACGGGGTCGACAACTTCGACGCCAACACCTTGCGTGCCTCGGCCGGCGTGGCGCTGCTGTGGCGCGCGCCGGTGGGCCCGATCCAGATCAGCTACGCGTTCCCGTTCCGCAAGCAGCCGGGCGATGACATCGAACGCCTGCAGTTCACCTTCGGCGGCCAGTTCTGAGCTGAGCCTTGCGATGCCTGCGCAGAAGGCCCGGCCCCGCCCGGGCCTTCTGCATTCCTGGCCGGCCCAGGCCGATGCCTGCCCGCCCTGGCGGGCCGGCCTTTTCGCGCCGCCAACCCGCACCCGCTAGAATTCCCCGCCGTGAAGACCTTCCAGACCACCGCGGCCGAGCTGGCCGAACGTTTTGCCCTGCAGCTGCAGGGCGATGGCACGATCCCGATCACCGGCGTGGCCCCCCTGACCGAGGCCGGTGCGCAACAGCTGGGCTTCCTGGCCAATCCGCGCTACCTGCCGCTTCTGGAACAGACCCAGGCCGGCGTGGTGGTGCTCAACGCCGAGGCCGCGCAGGGCTATGCCGGCACGGCGCTGATCGCCAAGGATCCGCACGCGGCCTTCGCCAAGATCAGCGCCTTGTACGAACCGGTGCCCGAGCGCCCGGCCGGCATCCACGCAAGCGCTGTAATCGACCCCACGGCCGAGATCGCGCCGGACGTCCACATCGGGCCCTTCGTCAGCATCGGCGCGCGCAGCCGCATCGGCGCCGGCTGCGTGATCGGCACCGGCTGCGTGATCGGCGAGGACTGCAGCGTCGGCGATGGCACCGAGCTGATCGCCCGCGTCACCCTGGTCACCCGCGTGAGCCTGGGCCAGCGCTGCCGCGTCCATCCCGGCGCGGTCATCGGCGCGGCCGGCTTCGGCCTGGCCATGGAGCACGGCAAGTGGCTCAACGTGCCGCAGATGGGCGGGGTGCGCATCGGCGACGATTGCGAGATCGGCGCCAACACCACCATCGACCGCGGCGCGCTGGGCGATACCGTGCTGGAAGACGACGTGCGCCTGGACAACCAGATCCAGATCGCCCACAACGTGCATATCGGCGCGCACACCGCCATGGCCGCGCAGGTCGGCGTCGCCGGCAGCGCCAGGATCGGCCGCTACTGCATGCTGGCCGGCAAGGTCGGCGTGTCCGGCCACCTGGAAATCTGCGACAAGGTCACCGTGCTGGCCATGTCCATGGTGGCCGGCCCCATCACCGAGCCGGGCACCTACGCCTCCGGCATTCCCCTGACGGACGTCCGCACCTGGCGCAAGAACGCAGCGCGCTTCCGCCAGCTGGACGCGCTCGCCCGGCGCATCCCCGCCGCCAGCAAGGATTCCTAGACCCACCATGACCATGAACCTAGAACTTCCGCTCACCGTCGAGACGATCCAGCAGCTGCTGCCGCACCGCTATCCCTTCCTGCTGGTGGATCGGGTGACCGAGTTCGAGCCGGCCAAGCGCATCGTCGCCTACAAGAACGTGAGCTACAACGAGCCGTTCTTCGCCGGGCATTTCCCCGAGCGCAAGGTCATGCCGGGCGTGCTGATCATCGAGGCGCTGGCCCAGGCCGGCGGCCTGATCACGCAGATCGGCTACGGCGATGAGGCCAAGAACAAGCTGTTCTACCTGGTCAAGGTGGACAACGTGAAGTTCAGCTGCCCGGTGGTGCCGGGCGATCGCCTGGAGCTGGAAGTGGTGGTCAAGCGCACCATCCGCAACATGGCCCTGTACGAGGGCATCGCGCGCGTGGATGGCAAGCAGGTGGCCTGCGCCGAGGTGCTGTGCGCCGAGACGGACAAGCCCAAGGAGTGAGCATGAGCCAGACATCGATCCATCCCACCGCGGTCGTCGACCCCGGGGCGCGGCTCGGCACCGGCGTGCAGGTTGGCGCCTTCACTTTGATCGGCGCGGACGTGGAGATCGGTGACAACACCATCATCGGCTCGCACTGCAGTTTCCATGGCCCCACGCGCATCGGCCGCGACAATCATTTCGTCGGCCACGCCGCCATCGGCGGCCAGCCGCAGGACAAGAAGTCCAAGGGCGAACGCACCGAGCTGGTGATCGGCGATCGCAACGTGATCCGCGAGTTCGTCACCCTCAACCGCGGCACCGCCACCGGCAGCAACGTCACCCGCATCGGCAACGACAACTGGATGCTGGCCTACACCCACGTGGCGCACGACTGCATCGTCGGCAACCACTGCGTGTTCTCCAACAACACCACGCTGGCCGGGCATGTGGATGTCGGCGACTGGGTGATCATCAGCGGCTTCGCCGGCGCGCACCAGTTCTGCCGCATCGGCTCGCATGCCTTCATCGGCATGGGCGCGCTGGTCGGTGGCGATGTGCCGCCCTTCACCATGGTGGCCGCCGACGAACACGGGCGCCCGCGCGGCATCAACAGCGAGGGGCTCAAGCGCCGCGGTTTCGAACCCGAGCGCATCACCAAGATCAAGCGCGCCTACCGCACGCTTTACGTCGCCGGCGTGCCGCTGGCCGAGGCCAAGGCGCAGCTGGCCGAGCAGGCCAAGGACAGCGAGGACGTGCGCGAGATGCTGGAGTTCATCGAAGCCGGCGGCCGCCCGCTGCTGCGATGAGCACGCAGCACGCACCGACGCTGGGCGAATGGATGTCGCGCGGCGCCGGTCAGACCGCACCGGCGCGACGCCTGCGCATCGCGCTGGTGGCCGGGGAGGCCTCCGGCGACCAGCTGGGCGCCGGCCTGATCCAGGCGCTGAAGCAGCGCTATCCCGATGCCGAATTCGCCGGCATCGGCGGCGAGCGCATGCGCGCGGCCGGCCTGGAGGCCTGGCACGATGCCGACGAGCTGGCGGTCATGGGTCTGGCCGAGGTGCTGCGGCACCTGCCGCGCCTGCTCCGGCTGCGCAAGACCCTGCGCCAGCAGCTGATGGACTGGCAGCCGGACGTGTTCATCGGCATCGATGCCCCGGACTTCAACCTCGGCCTGGAGCGCTGGCTCAAGCAGCGCGGCGTGCGCACCGTGCACTACGTCAGCCCCTCGGTGTGGGCCTGGCGCGAGCAACGCGCGGCCAAGATCGGCGCCAGCGCCGACCGCGTGCTGTGCCTGTTCCCGATGGAGCCGGCGATCTACGCCCGCTACGGCGTGGATGCGCGTTTCGTCGGCCACCCCATGGCCGATGAGCTGCCATTGGAACCCGATGCCGCCCAGGCGCGGGCCGAGCTTGGCCTGCATGATCGCGCGCCGGTGCTGGCGGTGCTGCCGGGCAGCCGCCTGGGCGAAATCTCGCGGCTGGGCGCGGAGTTCATCGAGGCCGCGCGTCTGGTCGCCGAGCGAGTGCCGCATCTGCAGGTGGTGCTGCCGGCCGCCAACAGCGCCTGCGCCGAGGCGCTGCACCCGCTGCTGGCCGGCGCCCCGTTCCCGGCGCCGCGCCCGCGCCTGCTGCAGGGCCAGGCGCGCCAGGCCATGGTCGCGGCCGATGCGGTGCTGCTGGCCTCGGGCACGGCCACGCTGGAAGGCATGCTGGCCAAGCGGCCGATGGTGGTGGGCTACAAGGTCGCGCCGCTGTCGGCGTGGATCGCGCGCAGGCTGAAGCTGCTCAAGGTCCAGCGCTTCGCGCTGCCCAACATCCTGGCCAACGACGACCTGGCCCCGGAGTTCATCCAGGAAAACTGCACGCCCCAGGCCCTGGCCGAGGCGCTGGTAGGCCTGCTGCAGGATCCGGCGCGCACCGCCGCGCTGCAGACGCGGTATCGTGCGTTGCACCTGCAGCTTCGTCAGGACGCCTCGGCCAGCGCCGCGGCGGCCGTGGCCGAACTGCTCGATTCCCAAGACGCGCCGCGTTCGCCATGAGCCAAATCTGCCTGGACCTGCCCACCCCCGTGGCCGCCGCTTCGCTGCGGGTGGCCGGCGTGGACGAAGCCGGGCGCGGCCCGCTGGCCGGGCCCCTGACCGTGGCCGCGGTGGTGTTCGACCCGGCCAAGCCGCGCATCAACGGCCTGGACGATTCCAAGGCGCTGAGCGCCGAGCGCCGCGCATTCCTGTTCAACCGCATCGTCGAGCGCGCGCTTGCCTGGCAGGTGGTGGTGGTGGAGGTCGAGGAGATCGACCGCATCAACATCTACCAGGCGACCATGGCCGGCATGCGCCGGGCGGTGGACGCGGTGGCCCACGTGGCCGGCCTGGCGCGCATCGACGGCAACCGCGTGCCCAAGGGCCTGGCCTGCCCAGGCGAGGCCTGGATCGGCGGCGACGCCCTGGATCGCAGCATCATGGCCGCCTCCATCCTGGCCAAGGTCACTCGCGACCGCCTGATGCACCAGCTGCACGCGCAGCACCCCGAGTACGGCTTCGACCAGCACAAGGGCTACGGCACCCCCGCGCACCTGCAAGCCCTGCGCCAACACGGCCCCTGCCCGCACCACCGCCGCAGCTTCGCCCCCGTCCGCACCGCCCTCGGCCTCACGCCCACACCCGAAGCCTCCCCCGAACTCGCCACCACCGCCGCCTGAGCCCCTGCAGGCCGTCGATCTAGCCCATCCTCAGCAGGCAGCCCTGCCATGGCCATCGGTCAACTTCTGCGCAAGCGGAAGCTGACCGAGCGGACCGCCACACGCAACTTGTGGTTGGCGTTCCCTGCAGCGCCACGACAATGCAAATGGAGAAAAGCCCCCCCTCTGTTAGGGGGGCGCGCCGACAGGCGCGGGGGTAGGCAAGCCAAGGACACGGGGCCCAAGGTTTCGCGAAGCGAAACTTTGGGGGAGCAGCCCGCCGCGCGGGCAGCTCCTGTCAAGCCTTGTCCCCCCCCACCCCCGCCGCTACCCTGCTACGGACCATGTCGCGCTTCGTCCATCTTCATCTGCACACCGAGTTCTCGATGGTGGATTCCACCATCCGGGTGCCGGAAAAGCCCGAACAGGCCCGCCCGGACAAGGCCAAGCGGCCGAACGTGCTCAGCCGCGCGGTCGAGCTGGAAATGCCGGCGCTGGCGGTCACCGACCGCAACAACCTGTTCGCCCTGGTCAAGTTCTACACCGCTGCCGAGGGCGTGGGCATCAAGCCCATCGCCGGTGCCGACCTAATGCTGGCCGAGGGCGATGAGACGCCCTGGCAGATGACGCTGCTGTGCCGCGACCGCACCGGCTATCTGTCGCTGTCGCGCCTGCTCAGCCGCGCCTGGCTGGAAGGCCATCGCCAGGAGGGGGTGGCCATCGATCCGCAGTGGCTGCGCGAGGACCACGAGGGCCTGTTCGCCATCGCCGGGCGCCACAGCCTGGCCGGGCGCTTGTCGGCGATGAACAAGCACGACCTGGCCGAGCAGCACCTGGCCGACTGGCAGCGCGTGTTCGGCGATGACCTGCACCTGGAGCTCACCCGCACCCAGCGCGAGGGCGAACAGGCCTTCAACGCCTTCGCCCTGCACGCGGCCGCCGCGCGCGGCCTGCCGGTGATCGCCAGCAACGATGTGCGCTTCCTGCTACCGGACGGTTTCGAGGCGCACGAGGCGCGCGCCTGCATCGCCGCCGGGCGCGTGCTGGACGACCCCAAGCGCCCGCGCGAGTACTCGCGCGAGCAGTACATGAAGTCGCCCGAGCAGATGGCCGAGCTGTTCGCCGACATCCCCGATGCCATCGACAACACCTGGCACCTGGCGCAGCGCTGCAACGTCGAGCTGCAGCTGGGCACCTACTTCCTGCCGGCCTATCCGGTGCCGGACGATGAAACGCTGGACAGCTGGATCCGCAGCGAGTCCCGCCGCGGTCTGGCCGAGCGCCTGGAGAAGCACCCGCTCGCTCCGGGCATGACCCGGCAGGACTATGTCGACCGCCTGGAATTCGAGCTGGACACCATCATCAAGATGGGCTTCCCCGGCTACTTCCTGATCGTGGCCGACTTCATCCAGTGGGGTAAGAACCAGGGCATCCCGATCGGCCCGGGGCGCGGCTCCGGCGCCGGCTCGCTGGTGGCCTGGGCGCTGCAGATCACCGACCTGGACCCGCTGCCGTACAACCTGCTGTTCGAGCGCTTCCTCAACCCCGAACGCGTGTCGATGCCCGACTTCGACATCGACTTCTGCATGGACCGGCGCGATGAGGTGATCGACTACGTCGCGCGCAAGTACGGGCGCGAGCGCGTCAGCCAGATCATCACCTACGGCACCATGGCCGCCAAGGCGGTGGTGCGCGACTGCGGCCGCGTGCTGGGCTTTCCCTACGGCTTCGTGGACAGCGTGGCCAAGCTGATCCCCAACATCCTGGGGGTGACGCTGAAGGACGCGATGGGCGAAGGCAAGGACGAGTCGATGCACTCGCCCGAGCTGATCCAGCGCTACCAGGACGAGGACGACGTCCGCGAGCTGATGGACCTGGCGCGCCAGCTGGAAGACCTCACCCGCAACGCCGGCAAGCACGCCGGTGGCGTGGTCATCGCCCCGTCCCCGCTGTCGGATTTCAGCCCGCTGTTCGCCGAACACGACGAAGGCATGCGCGGCAAGAACCCGGTCACCCAGTTCGACAAGAACGACGTGGAAGCGGTGGGCCTGGTGAAGTTCGACTTCCTCGGCCTGCGCACGCTGACCATCATCGACTGGGCGGTCAAGGCGATCAACGCGCGGCACGAACGCGCGGGGATTCCGCCGGTGGACATCACCGCCATCCCGCTGGACGACGCGCCGACCTACAAGGACATCTTCGCCAACGGCAACACCGGCGCGGTGTTCCAGTTCGAATCCTCCGGCATGCGCCGCCTGCTGAAGGACGCGCGCCCGGACCGTTTCGAGGACCTGATCGCGCTGGTGTCGCTGTACCGCCCCGGCCCGATGGACCTGATCCCCTCCTTCAACGCGCGCAAGCACGGTCAGGAGGAGATCATCTATCCCGACCCGCGCACCGAAGCGATCCTGAAAGACACCTACGGCATCATGGTGTACCAGGAGCAGGTCATGCAGATGGCGCAGATCGTCGGCGGCTACTCGCTGGGCGGCGCCGACCTGCTGCGTCGCGCGATGGGCAAGAAGGTGCCGGCCGAAATGGCCAAGCACCGCGAGATCTTCCGCGAAGGCGCGGCCAAGGGCGGCGTGGCCGGCCCCAAGGCCGATGAAATCTTCGACCTGATGGAGAAGTTCGCCGGCTACGGCTTCAACAAGTCGCACGCCGCCGCCTACGCGCTGGTCAGCTACCAGACCGCCTGGCTCAAGCGCCACTACCCGGCCGAGTTCATGGCCGCCACGCTGTCCTCGGACATGGACAACACCGACAAGGTGGTGGGCTTCCTCAACGAGGCGCGCAGCTCGCAGCTGACCATCCTGCCGCCGACGGTCAACCACTCGGACTTCATGTTCGTGGCCACCGATGCGACCACCATCCGCTACGGACTGGGCGCGATCAAGGGCGTGGGCCAGGGCGTGTGCGAAACGGTCCAGGCCGAGCGCCGCGCTAACGGGCCGTATCGCGACCTGCTGGATTTCTGCAAGCGCACCGCCACGGCCAAGCTCAACCGCCGCGTGCTGGAAGCGATGATCAACGCCGGCGCCCTGGACGAGCTGGGCAAGAACCGCGCCTCGCTGGTGCTGCAGCTGCCCGAGGTGCTCAAGGCCATCGACCAGATCAGCCGCAACCGCAACGCGGGCATCTTCGACATGTTCGGCAGCGCCAGCGGCGGCGACGACATCCACATCGATCTGGCCGAGTGCGAGGAATGGCCGCTCAGCCAGCGCCTGGACGGCGAGCGCGAGACCCTGGGCTTCTACCTGTCCGGCCACCCGATGGATCCCTACCGGGCCGATCTCAAGGCACTGGTCGGCAGCGACCTGGGCGACCTGGAGTCGATGGTCAACACCTCCCCGCCTGGCGAGAAGAAGGGCTGGCGCCCGGAGACCCTGGCCATCGTCGCCGGGCAGGTGGTCGGCGTGCGGCGTAAGGGCGACAGCCAGGTCTTCGCTACCCTGGAAGATGGCCGCGGCCGCATCGAGTGCAGCGCCTTCACCGATGCCATGGCCGAGTTCGGCCCGCTGCTGACGCGTGGGCGCATCCTGATCATCAAGGGCGGGCTGCGCGAGGACGAGTTCAACGGCGGCTACAGCATGCGCATCCGCCAGGTCTGGGACTACGAGCAGATCTGCGCCCAGCACGCCCAGCGCCTGCTGCTGCGCCTGGACCTGCGCGATCGCGGCGCCCTGCCGCGCCTGGATGCGCTGCTGGCCCAGCATCGCCCCGGCAAGACCCCCCTGCGGCTGGACCTGGTGATGAACATCGACGGCGCCCCTGCCGCGGGCATGCTGGATATCGGCGGCACCGAGTCGGTGCGGGTGGACAGCGGCCTGCTCAACGCGCTGCGCGCCGAGGCCGGGGTGCGGGCGGTCAAGGTCAACTTCAGCCGGCCCTGGGCGCAGCACTGAGCCTCTCGGTCCGGCGTCCGCGCGCGACGCGGGCGCCGGACGCGGTACCGCCACTGGCCCTACCCGTGCGTACGGGACAAGCGGCGGGCATCGGCTAAACTCCCTCCTTTACCGGCCCACGGCCCAATGATGAACCCGAACTACCTCGATTTCGAACAGCCCATCGCCGATCTGGAAGCCAAGATCCAGGAACTGCGCAGCGCCAGCGCCGGCCCGGCGGTCAACGTCGACGCCGAAGTGCGTGCCCTGCAGGACAAGCTGCGCCTGCGCACCGCGCAGATCTTCCGCGACCTCACGCCCTGGCAGGTGTCCCAGCTCTCGCGCCACCCGGCCCGGCCGTACACGGCCGACTACATCCGCGCGATGTTCGACGAATTCCAGGAGCTGGCCGGCGACCGCGCCTTCGCCGACGACAAGGCGATCATCGGCGGCCTGGCCCGCCTGGACGGCCGGGCGGTGATGGTGATCGGCCACCAGAAGGGGCGCGCGACCAAGGAAAAGATCATGCGCAACTTCGGCATGCCCAAGCCGGAGGGCTACCGCAAGGCGCTGCGCCTGATGAAGCTGGCCGAGCGCTTCGGCCTGCCGGTGCTGACCCTGATCGACACGGCTGGCGCCTGGCCTGGCATCGACGCCGAGGAGCGCGGCCAGTCCGAGGCCATCGCCCGCAACCTGATCGAGATGGCCGAGCTGAAGGTGCCGATCATCTGCACTGTGATCGGCGAAGGCGGCTCGGGCGGCGCGCTGGCCATCGGCGTGGGCGACCGCACGATCATGCTGGAGTACAGCACCTACTCGGTGATCACCCCCGAGGGCTGCGCCTCGATCCTGTGGAAGGACGCGGGCAAGGCCAAGGACGCGGCCGAGCAGCTGGGCATGACCGCCAAGCGCCTGCACGAGCTGGGCCTGGTGGACAAGGTGGTGCGCGAGCCCACCGGCGGTGCGCACCGCAATCCGCGGCAAATGGCCACGCGCCTGAAGGCGGTACTGATCAACGAGCTCGACGCCCTGAGCGCCCTGTCCACCGAGACCCTGGTCGCCAACCGCTACCAGCGCCTGCGCGGCTACGGCGCCTACGAGGCCGCCTGAGCCGCCTGACCCCTGACCCCCACCGCGGCAACGGAATGCCGCCGCCTGTCACCGAAGGATCCGAGCGATGAGCCCCGTGCTGCTGTTGTCCATCGTGTTGCAGGTCGCCTGCTGCGTGCATGTGGTGCGCACCGGCCGGCCGATGTACTGGATCTTCATCCTGCTGCTGTTTTCCTACCTGGCGGTGTTGATCTATTTCATCGCCGAGGTGGTGCCGGACCTGCGCAACGGCGGCGCGGCGCGGCGCGTGGCGCGCAAGGTACAGGCCACGGTCGATCCGGGGCGCACGCGTCGCCAGGCCGAGCAGCAGCTGCGCGTGGCCGACACCCAGACCAACCGCCGTGCCGCGGCCGCCGAACGCCTGGCCGCCGGCGACCATGCCGGTGCCGCTGCGCTCTATCGCGAATCGCTCAAGGGCCTGTATGCCCAGGACCCGGACCTGATGCTGGGCCTGGCGCAGGCGCAGTACGGCATGGGCGAGCCGGCCCAGGCGCGGGCCACGCTGGAAGCGCTGATCGCGGCCAATCCGAACTTTCGCTCGCCCGATGGCCACCTGCTGTACGCGCGCGCCGTGGAGGACAGCGGCGACATCGACAAGGCCTTGGAGGAATACGCGGTGGTGGCCAAGGGCTATCCGGGCGAAGAGGCCCGCGCCCGCTACGGCCTGCTGCTGCGTCGCCAGCAACGCGTCGACCAGGCGCGTGCGCTGTTCCAGGAGATCGTCGAGCGCTCGGCCACCGCGCCGCGCTACTACCAGCGCGAGCAGAAGGAGTGGATCGCGCTGGCCAGGCGTCAGTTGGCCGAGCTGGGCTGAAAGACCGCCCCACGCCTGTTCCCGCGCGCTGACACAGGCGCGCGCTGCCTTCGATGCGCGGGCCTACTGCCCATCCACGCCTCGCGCACGCGGCCCGGACAGGATGCGCGTGACCTTGCCGGTGAGGTCATCGACCGGCGTGGTGCCGAACCTGCGCCCGTCCAGGCTGTTGTCGCGATTGTCGCCCAGCAACAGGACGTGCCCGTCGGGTACCCGGGTCTCCGCCATCGTCCACGCATCGTCCAAAACCGCATTGCCCGAGGCCACGTACGGCTCCTCCACGTGCTGGCCGTCGACCTGGAGTTGTCCCTCGACCAGGGCGACGCGCTCGCCCGGCAGGCCGATCACGCGCTTGATCCAGCGGTTGCCGTCCTCCGGGCTGATGAAGATCACGATGTCTCCGCGCGCCGGGGCATGCCGCGCGTAGTAGCCGACGTTGACCAGCACGATCTGGCCGGTGGAGACGGTCGGCGCCATCGACGCGGACGGCACCAGGTACGGGCCGTAGCCGAGCACGCGTTCGCGCGGATCCCAAGAGCGCGCGTGCCAGGGATCCAGTGCATACATCGCCAGGGCCACCAGCGGCATCGCGATGCACCAGCCGATCGCGATGCGGGTCCATCGCCGCTGCCATGTCGCCATCGCATGTCGTCCTCACCCAGCCGCGTCGATGCGCAGCATCGCATGCCGCGCCTGCACGCCGCCGCCCGCGGGCAGGCCGCTAGACTGCGCGCATGCTGCCGCCCCTGACCCTGCCCGCTGAAGCCGCCGCCGCGCCGGTGTGCGTGGCCTTCAGCGGCGGACTGGACTCGACCGCGCTGCTGCATGCGCTGGCCGAAACGCCCGGCCTGCGCGCCCAGGGCCTGCGCGTCCTGCATGTCCATCACGGCCTGCATGCGCGCGCCGATGCCTGGACGGCGCACTGCCAGGAGGTATGCAAGGCGCTGCATCTGGAGCTGATCGTGCATCGGGTGGAGGTGGTCCAGGCCGGGGATGGACTGGAAGCGGCCGCGCGCCGCGCCCGCTATGCGGCCATCGCCGGCACGCTGCGCAAGGGCGAGGTGCTGGCCACCGCGCACCATCGCGACGACCAGGCCGAGACCTTCCTGCTGCGCGCCCTGCGCGCTTCGGGCAGCGAGGGGTTGGGCGCGATGCGTGCCTGGCGGCCTTTCGCGCAGGGTTGGCATTGGCGGCCGTGGTTGCAGGTGCCGCGCGCGCAGCTGCTGGCCTGGGCGCGCGCGCGCCGGCTGGCGTGGATCGAGGACCCCAGCAATGCCGACACCGACCTGGACCGCAACTTCCTGCGCCATGAGGTATTCCCGCTGCTGCAACGGCGCTGGCCGCACGTCGCCGCCAGCTTCGCCCGCGCCGCCGAGCTGGCGCAGTCCGCCGCCGACCTTTTGTCCGAGGACGATGCGCACGCGCTGCAGGACGTGAGCCAAGGCGATCCGCCGCGCCTGTCCGTGCAAGGCCTGCGCGCCCTGCCGGCGCCGCGCCGCGCGCGGGTGCTGCGCGCCTGGATCGCGCGCTGCACCTTGCCGCCCCTGCCCGCGCAGGGAGTGGCGCGCGTTAGCCAGGACCTGCTCGACGCCCGCGAGGACGCGTTGCCGCACTTCGACTGGGCCGGCGCGCGCATCGTGCGCTGGCGCGGGCAGCTCTACGCCCATCGGCCGCATGGGCCACTGTCGCCGCGCTGGAGCGCGCAGTGGGATGGGCGCATGCCGCTGGTGCTGCCCGATGGCGGCAGCCTGCACCTGGACGGCGCCACCGCGTTCCCCGCCACGGTGACCGTGCGTGCGCGGCAGGGTGGCGAGCGCATCCGCCTGCCCGGACGCGAGCACACCCACGCGCTCAAGCACGTGCTGCAGGACTCGGGGATCCCGCCGTGGGAGCGGCCGCGCCTGCCGCTGCTGTTCGAGCCCGGCGGCGCGCTGCTGGCGGCCGGCGATGCGGTGATCGGCGACACCCTGCAGCGCTGGCTGCACGAGCATCGCGGCCAGTTGCGCTGGCAGCGCGATTGACCCGGTCACCGGGGCGGCCCACACTTTCTCCATGCCGAAGAAAACCGCCGCCGACGCCTCGCCCGTCGCCCATTTCGAACAGTCGCTCGAGGAACTGGAGCAACTGGTCGCCCGCATGGAGCAGGGCGAGATGAGCCTGGAGGATTCGCTGGCCGCCTACGAGCGCGGGGTGGGCCTGTACCGCGCCTGCCAGGGCGCGCTGGAGCAGGCCGAGCTGCGCGTGCGCCTGCTCACCGATCCCGAACGCCCGGAACAGGCCCAGCCCTTCGATCCGCTGCCCGATGCCCCGTGACCTGAGCGGCGACGCCGCGCGCTGGTCCGCGCGCACCGAGGCCAGCCTGCTCGCCGCCCTGCCCGACCCGGCCCTGGCCCCGCAGCGCCTGCATGCGGCCATGCGCTACGCCGTGCTTGGTGGCGGCAAGCGCATGCGGCCACAGCTGGTCTATGCCGCAGGTCGCTTGCTGGGCGCGCCGGACGAGCGCATGGATGCCGCCGCCGCGGCTGTGGAGCTGATCCACGCCTACTCGCTGGTGCACGACGATCTGCCGGCGATGGACGACGATGCCCTGCGCCGTGGCCGTCCCACCGTGCACGTGGCCTTCGACGAGGCCACCGCGATCCTGGCCGGCGATGCCTTGCAGACGCTGGCCTTCCACGTCCTGCTCAACGCCCCGGCCCCGGCCGAGCTGCGCCTGGCCTGGGCCGCGACCCTGGCCGAGGCCAGCGGCGTGGCCGGCATGTGCGGCGGCCAGGCGCTGGATATCGACGCCACCGGCCAGGCACAGTCGCTGCAGCAGCTGCAGCACATGCACGGGCTGAAGACCGGCGCGCTGATCCGCGCCAGCGTGCGCATGGGGGCGCTGGCCGGCGGTGCCGAACCGGTCACCCTGCAGCAGTTGGACGCCTTCGCCACAGACCTGGGCGTGGCCTTCCAGGTGCGCGACGACATCCTGGACGTGGAAGCCAGCTCCGAGCAGCTGGGCAAGACCGCCGGCAAGGACGCGGCCAACGACAAGTCCACCTATCCGGCCCTGCTGGGCATGGACGGCGCACGGGGCACGCTGACCGAGCTGGCCGGGCGCATGCAGGCGGCGCTGGCGCCGTTCGGCGAGCGCGCCGCGCCCTTGGCCGCCCTGGCCCGGCAGGCAGTGGAGCGCGTGCATTGAGGCAGGAGTGAGCGCAGAGGAGCGAGGAGTGAGGGTGCCGGTTTCGGGCAGGCGGGATGCGGCGCTTGAGTGAATAGCGTGACGCCCTCGAGCGAGTCGGGGCTGCCTTGCCGCCGCGAGCGCTCTGGTGGACAAGCTTCGCGTTGTCCACCCTACGTGGGATGAATCACGCGCCCCCACACCCGCCGCGACACGAACGTGCGCATGGTGGCGTGTCGCCCGTAGGGTGGATGACGCTCTTCCATCCACCATCGTCACCATACGAACAACATGGACGTTGTGGCGTGCCAGCCTCGCCGTGGCGGGCCTCGGTGGACAAGCTTCGCGTTGTCCACCCTACGTGGGATGAATCACGCGCCCCCACACCCGCTGCGACACGAACGTGCGCATGGTGACGTGTCGCCCGTAGGGTGGATGGCGCTCTTCCATCCACCATCGACACGAGGCGGAAAAACACGGGCGTGGTGGCGTGCCAGCCTCAGCCGCGGCTGGCCTCGGTGGACAAGCTTCGCGTTGTCCACCCTACGTGGGATGAATCACGCGCTCCCACACCCGCCGCGACACGAACGTGCGCATGGTGACGTGTCGCCCGTAGGGTGGATGGCGCTCCTCCATCCACCGTCGCCACGGGGACTGCCTGGGCACGGCGGCTTGAGCCGAGCGCGTCCTGCCATGCCAGGCCTTCGCTCGGCTCGCTGCTGCCGACGCCTTACTTGATCAGGCGCAGCGCGAAGGGATAGCGATAGGCCTCGCCGTTGTTGGCCTTGACCGCGGCGATGATCGAGAACACCAGGCCGGCGATACCGACCAGACCCGGCAGGAAGAACAGGATGCCAAAGGAAATCACCGTCAGGATAAACGCCGCGACGAAGGCGATCGTCAGGGTGATCTGGAAGTTCAGCGCCTCCTTGGACTGATCGATCACGAAGGCCTTGCGCGGCTGCGCATCCTTGTTGATCAGCCAGATGATCAAGGCGCCGACGAACCAGGTGAAGATGCCCAGCAGGTGGGCGACCAGCGCCATGGTGCGCTCCTCCTGGGGGGCGATGGCGCCCACGGGCGGCGGCGGCGGGGCGGTCACATTGTCGAATTCACTCATGAATCAGTCCTTGGGCGATGGGTGGTGGTGCGCTGGGACCGTTTGCGCCCCTGGCTGCCGCGACACTCTCTTCACGTGCCCTGATGCTGTCAACAGGCGCGTGTCAGGCCTCGCCACCGGCCACCATCATGCGGCCCAGCAACACCGAGCCCATGGCGATGTGCGAACGCCGGTCCACGTCGGTGCCGACCGCCTCGATGGACCGGAACATGTCCTTGAGGTTGCCGGCCACGGTGACGTTGTCCACCGGATAGGCCAGTTGCCCGTTCTCCACCCAGAAGCCGCCGGCGCCCCGCGAGTAGTCGCCGGTCACCGGGTTCACGCCCTGCCCCATCAGCTCGGTCACCAACAAACCGCGGGTCATGCCACCCAGCAAGGTGTCCAGGCCACCGGCATTGGTCGAGACCTTCAGGTTGTGCACGCCGCCGGCGTTGGCGGTGGTCTTCAGCCCCAGCTTGCGCGCCGAGTAACTGCCCAGCACATAGCGCTCCAGCACGCCGGCCTGCACCAGCATCGAGTCGCGAGTGGCGGTGCCTTCGGCATCGAAGCTGCCCGAACGCAGGCCGCGGCGCAGGCGCGGCAGCTCCTCGATGGAGAACCACTCCGGGAAGATCTGCTGGCCGGCGTGATCCAGCAGGAAGCTGGCGCGGCGATACAGCGCCCCACCGGACACTGCGCCCAGCAGGTGCCCAATCAGGGAACGGGCGACCTCGGCGCTGTACAGCACCGGGTACTGGCCGGTGGGCACCGAACGCGGCTGCAACCGCGCCACGGTGCGCTCGGCGGCGCGGCGGCCGACCGACTTGGGGTCATCCAGGTCCTGCCCGGACAGGCCGGTGGTGTACCAGCCATCGCGCTGCATGCCGTCGCCCTCGCCGGCGATCAGCGCGCAGCCCAGGCTGTGGTGGGTGCTGCGCTCGCGGCCGATGAAGCCATGCGAGTTGGCATAGACCGACACGCTTTCCCCGGTGCCCACCGAGGCGCCGTCGGAGTTGCGAATGCGCGCGTCGGCATCGCGCCCGGCCGCTTCGCAGGCCAGCGCCAGGTCCACCGCGCGGTCGGCGTCGATCTCCCAGGGGTGCCACAGGTCCAGGTCCGGGAACTCACGCGCCATGCCTTCGGCATCGGCCAGGCCGGCGGCCTCGTCGTCCTCGGTGTAGCGCGCGATCGCGCAGGCCTGGTCCACCGTGGCCTGCAGGCTGTCCTCGCGCAGGTCGGCGGTGCTGGCACTGCCCTTGCGCTGGCCGAAGTAGACGGTCACGGCGATACCGCGGTCGCGGGTGGACTCCACGGTTTCCACCTCGCCCATGCGCACGTTCACATTGAGCCCGCGCTCCTCATTGCAGGACACCTCGGCCTGGCTGGCGCCGCCGGCGCGGGCCATGTCCAGCAGGCGGGCGGACAGGTCGGAGAGGTGATCCAGCCGCGCCAGGCTGGTGTCGGCCGGGGCCGGGACGGAGATGCTTGCGTTCAATGGCTTATCCTTTCAGGTTCGCGAATCGGTCGCGAGTGCGGGCGCGACGCGCCAGCGGAATTGTTCAGGCACTACAGCAGGTGAGTCATGCGCGGTCGCGACGAGGAAACCGGTGAATTTTTCAGCCCCAGCCGTACCCAGCAACGCAAGGACGCGCTGGAAGTGCGCGAGCTGGCCGAGCAACTGGTGGCGCTGACCCCGGCGCAGCTGGCCCAGCTGCCGCTGAGCGAGGAGCTGGCCGAGCACGTGCGCGACACCAAGAAGGTCACCTCGCACATCGCGCACAAGCGCCAGCTGCAGTTTCTGGCCAAGCAGATGCGCAAGGAAGACGACGCCACGCTGGAGGCGATCCGCGATGCGATGTCCCTGGGCGGGGAAAGCGCGCGTCGCGACACCGCGCTGATGCACCAGGCCGAAACCTGGCGCGAGCGCCTGCTCGAAGAGCCGGACGCGTTGACCGAACTGCTGGACCTGCACCCGCAGGCCGATCGCCAGCAGCTGCGCCAGCTGATCCGCAACGTGGCCGACGAACGCCGCAAGAACAAGCCGCCGGCCTCGTATCGCGCGCTCTACCGCGCGGTCCGCCAGTTGCTGGGCGCGGAAGAGGGCCGCGACGATGTGGCGCCCGATGAAGACGACGACGCGCTCGACGAACGCGAAGATTGAGCCAGGCCCTGGCGGTCCTGGCATGAAGTCCGCAGCCCACACCATGCCGGACGGCGGCATCAGGCCTTGGTGCCGCCGACAGTAAGGCCATCGATCAGCAGCGAGGGCTGGCCCACGCCGACCGGCACGCTCTGCCCGTCCTTGCCGCAAACGCCGACGCCGGCATCGAGCTCCATGTCGTTGCCGATCATGCTGACCTTGCGCATGGTCTCCGGGCCGTTGCCGATCAGGGTGGCGCCCTTGACCGGCGCGGTGACCTTGCCATCCTCGATCAGGTAGGCCTCGGTGGCGGAGAACACGTACTTGCCGCTGGTGATATCCACCTGCCCGCCGCCGAAGTTCACCGCGTACAGGCCCTTCTTGACCGAGCGGATCATCTCCTCGCGCGTGTGCTGGCCGGCCAGCATGTAGGTGTTGGTCATGCGTGGCATCGGCAGGTGCGCGAAGGACTCGCGGCGGCCGTTGCCGGTAGGCGCCATGCCCATCAGGCGCGCGTTGTGGGTGTCCTGCATGTAGCCGACCAGGATGCCGTCCTTGATCAGCGTGGTGCAGTGGGTCGGCGTGCCTTCGTCGTCGATGTTGAGCGAGCCGCGGCGGCCTTCCAGAGTGCCGTCGTCGACGATGGTCACGCCGGGCGAGGCCACCCGCTGGCCGATGCGGCCGGCGTACACGCTGGTGCCCTTGCGGTTGAAGTCGCCCTCCAGCCCGTGGCCGACGGCCTCGTGCAGCAGCACGCCCGGCCAGCCGGCGCCCAGCACCACCGGCATGACCCCGGCCGGGGCCTCGATGGCCTCCAGGTTCACCAGCGCCTGGCGCAGGGCCTCGCGGGCGAATTCCTCCGGCCGGCCGTTGCCCAGCAGTTCGCTGTAGGCGTAGCGGCCGCCGTAGCCGGCATAGCCGGACTCGCGGCGGCCGTTCTGTTCGACGATGACCTGGATGTTCAGCCGCACCAGCGGGCGCACGTCGGCGCCGAGCACGCCGTCGCTGCGCGCCACCAGCACCGTGTCCACGCCGCCGGCCAGGCTCACGGTGACCTGCTTGACCCGCGGGTCGGCCGCGCGCAGGAAACGGTCCACGCGCCGCAGCGCCTCGACCTTGGCGTCATTGCCCAGGCCGTCGATGGGATCTTCCGGCGCGTACAGCGCGCGGCCACGGCCGCTCACCAGCGACTGCGGCGCCTGGGCGCGTCCATCGCGGGCGATGGCGCGCGCCGAGCCGGCCGCTTCCAGCAAGGCCTGGGCGTTGAGGTCGTCGGAGTAGGCAAAGCCGGTCTTCTCGCCGGAAATCGCGCGCACGCCCACGCCCTGCTCGATCGAGTGCGCGCCGTCCTTGACGATGCCGTCCTCCACCGTCCAGCTCTCGCGCCGGGCGTGCTGGAAGTACAGGTCGCCGAAATCGATCCCCGGGCCCAGCAGCGTGCCGAAGGCGCGTTCCAGTCCATGCGTGTCCAGCCCGGCAGGCAGCAGCAGGCGATGTTCGGCGAGAGTCAGTGCGGTCATGTCGATCCAGTTGAGGGCAGGACACCGGCCAGGCAAGGGCCAGCACCCGTCAGGTTACGGCGTGGGGGCATTCTGTGCAGGCGGGGACGGCGTGGCCGCTGGTTTGGCCGGGCTGCCATCGCGACCGAGCTCCTCGACCTGTGGATCCTTCCATGGGCCGGTGACGCGGTAGTTCTTGGCGCCGATCTCGCCCAGCGGCTTACCCAGCACGGCGTTGGCGGCCGCGCCCACCGCCGCGCCGACCGGCCCGCCGGCCACCGCGCCGACCACGGTGAGCAGGTTGCCGGACTTGGGCAGCACCTGGATGGTCTGGTCGAACTGCTGGGCCTTCAGGTCGGTGGTGCCACGGATCTGGATGTTGGCCGCCGGCCCGTTGATGGCCATGTCCTCGCTGCTGGCCTTGCCCTGGCCGAAGGCCACGTTGCCGCGCAGCTCGTTGAAGGCCAGGCCCTTGGAGAACAGGTCGCGGAAATCGAACAGGATGCGGCGCGGCAGCTGGGTCAGGCTGAACAGGCTGAGCACACGGCCTGCGCCCGGATCCAGCTGCACCAGCTGGCCGTTGCGGGTGTCGACCTTGAGCGTGCCATCGAGGTTGGCCAGGGCGAAGTCGGCCGGGCTGCCAGGCCATGCCGCGTCGATCTCCAGGGTGCCCTGGCCGCCGCTGAGCACGCCGGTGGCGCCGAACCCGGCGAGCAGCTTGCCGTAGTCGTTGCTGTCGATGCGGCTGCGCAGCTGCGTGCGCTGGCCGCCGGCTACGCGCTTCCAGTCGCCGTCGATGTCGATGCGCTGGCTGGGCGCGCGCAGCTGCAGCTGCCGGATGACCATGCCATCGGGCTGGCGCTGCGTGCGCAGGTGCGCCTGGCCGAGCTGGGCGCTGCCGAAGCGCAGGTCGGCGATGTCCAGCTCAAGGGATGGGACGTTGGCCGGGTCGACGGTGTCTTCCTGGGCCTGCGCCTGCCGGCCCGGGTCCTGCGCCTGCTGGGCCACGGCCGTGGCCGAATCGGCCGGCGCCGGGGAGGCTTCGGCCGAGGGCCCATCCTGCGCGGCCGATTTCCAGTGCACCCGCGCCAGCTCGCCTTCGATGGCTTCCTGCTCATCGTCCGGCACGCGCAACTCGCCCGCCAGCGATGGGCCGTCCAATTGCACCTGCAGTGCGCGCTCGCCCGGCAGCACCTGCAGGCGGGTCTGCGGGAAATCACTGCCCAGCAGGCGCAGGTGATCGGCCTGCAGGTCCACGCGCTGCAGCGGCAGGCGATCCTCGGCCGGCGTCACTGGCAACGCGATGGGCCCCGGATTGGTCGGCCGCACAGGCGTTGCCGGCGCGGCCGTGCTGCGCGCCACGCTGATCCAGTCCAGCGCGTCCAGCGTGCGGGTGCGGCCAGTGGCGATGAGCCCATAATCCGGCGCCGCCTCGGCGATCTGGCTGCTGCCCAGCTGCACGCGCACGCCCGTGCGCCCGTTCTGGCTGCGCGCCTTGACCGCCAGCAGCTGGCCGAAGGCCACGTTGATGTCACTGCCTTCCACCGGCAGGCGCGTGGACACCGTAGTCGGCAGCGCCACGCCCTCGGCCTTGTCCAGCGGCGCCGGGAGCTTGAGCGTGGTGCCCACGAGGTCCGAGCGCAGGTGTAGTGCGCTGCTGGCCTCCTGCGCGCCCGGTGCGGCCTTGGCCACGTCGACGCCGATGGTCCAGCGCGAGCGACCCTCCATGTACGGCGCGAGCCACTTCATCTCCGGCGTCTGCTGCAGCAGTTCGGCGGCGGTGATCGGCACCGACAGTTCGCCCTCGAACACCTTGGAGGCATCGCGCACGTCGCCGCCGGCACGCAGGTCCAGCGTGCCGGCCTGCCCGGCGCGCATCACGGCCAGGTCCTCGGCGTCGAACCCGTCCTCATTGAAGCGCGCCCCGCCGTGCACCTGCTCCAGCGCCAGCTGGTAGCGCGGGTCGCCCAGCGCGGCACCGGCCAGCGCGACCTCACCGGTGATGGTGTGCGCCGGCGGCTGCGCCTCGCGCATGGGCAGCTGCAGGTGGAAATCCACCTGCGCCGGACCGGAGGCGCTGATGCTGTCGAAGGTCTCCGGGGTGATCGCGCGCAGCGGGCTGCGCCGGACCAGTTCCAGCAGGCGCCGCGCATCGGTGGCGCTGTGCGCATCCACGCGCAGGTAGCCGGTGCGGTAGTCGTCGATGCCGGCGGTGACGCGCTCGATCGGCACGCCGCTCAGGGTGCCGCTGCCCTCCACCGAAAAACCATTGCCGATGAAGGCCAGCTCGGCATCCAGCGGCTCCACCGCGGGCCAGCCGGGCTGGAAGCCGATCTTGCCCCCTTCCATGCGCGCGCGCGCCTCGAAGCGCCCGTTGTGGTCGGTGAAGGGCCAGTCGTCCAGGTCACCGGACACCACCGCGCGCCCGCCGGTGATGCGTCCGCCCTGCAGGCCGTTGTCCAGCCAGTCCACCGCCACCTGCGGCATGCGGTGGTGCACCCAGAACTTCTTGGCCACCACCACCGGCGCGCTGTCGATGTCCACGGCCAGGTCGATGCGTGGGCGGCTGCCATCGCCCTGGAAGGTCATCCCGCCGCGTGCGGAGGCCGCATAGTCCTGGCCCTGGATGCGCAGCGACGGGGTGCCCACGCGCCAGCCCCCGCCTTCGCGCCACCCGGCGATCTGCCCGGTCAGGGTGATGTCGTGACGCACGCCGAACCCGCGCGGCCAGTCGAAGACGAAAGGCACCTTGGGGTCCAGCGTCAGCGCCAGGCCATGCCCATCGCCTTGCAGCTCGCCGGCCAGGCCGGCGATGCCGGGGCCATCGCCAACGGCGGCAAAGGCCACACCATCCAGGCGCCCGCTGGCCTGGGCGAGCTTGCCGTCGCCGGTGGCCGCCAGCGACAGCCCGGACACGCCCACCCGCGGCTTGGCCGCCAACAGCCAGCGCCGCAGGTCCGGGCTCAGGCGGTCGCTCAGCGCCAGGGCCTGGAACAACGCGGACACCTGCGCCCGCTCGGCCAGGACGCTCAGCTGCGCGCCGGCGCCGATGGACACGCCCTTGATCTCCTGCAGCGCCTGCGCATCGCCAGCCTGCAACTGCGGCACGTCCAGCCGCCAACCGCCCTCGGCCGGGCGCCAGCGCGCGCGGCCCTGCAGGCGCTCCAGCTTGGCCTGCGGCCGCCGATCGCCCTCACGCAAAGGCTCGCCGGTGGCCAGCAGGTCGCGCAGCTGCAGCTCGGCCGTCACGGAGGTGACCCGGTGTTCGCGCAGCTGCAGCCAGGCCCGCAGCGCGCCACTGCCTGCATTCAGCGCTACGCCCAGATCCGGCGCCACGCCGGCCCACTGCACCAGATCCACGGCCTGCCCGCCCAGGAACGCGGTGCCGGTGCCATGGTGGCGGTCGATATCGGCCGCCACGTGCAGCGGGTTGCCGCCCTGGCGGGCCCAGGCCTGCGCGCCCAGGTGCACGCGCGCGCCGTCCACGCGCAGGCGCAGATCCACGCGCGGCAGCTGCGCGGACCAGTTGAGCGACGGGGCCTGGATGGCCAGGCGGCTGTCGATGACCTGCAGCTCGCCCAGTTTTTCCAATTGGCCCAGCGGATCGCCGCCACCGCCGCCGCTGGGCAGGCCCTGCACCGACCACACCCCGTCATCGGCGCGCACCAGGGTCAGCGACACCCCACGCAGGCGCAGCTCGGTGAACGAGCGCCCGGGCAACAACCCGGCATACATCGACACCAGCAGCTCGACCTGGCCCACGCGCACGCCCTGGCCCTGGCCCACGCGCAGCCCATCGAACTGCAGCAGCGGGCCGCGTCGCGTCCAGCGGGTATGGATGGCCTCGAAACGCACCGGCTGGCCGGCGCGCGCGCTCAGCCAGGCGGCCACCTGCTGCGGACGCTGCTCCACCATCGGCAGCAGCTGGCTGAGCACGCCCACCAGCACGGCCAGCGCCACCAGCGCGATGGCAGCGGCATAGGCCAGCGTGCGACGAGCCAGGCGCAGACGGCGGCGCAGGGGGGTGTGCATTTAAAGGCCGGGACCGGGGACCGGGGACAGGGGACCCGGGAACGCAACGGCGGCGGCGCTGACCTGGTGCTCGGACACGCGGCAGCGTGCGCGCTGCCCGGGTCCCGGGTCCCGGGTCCCCGGTCCCGGCCTCACAGCAGCACCACGTCGAACTGCTCCTGCAGGTATTGCTCGTCGGCCTGGAACCGGATCGACTTGCCCAGGAACTCCTCCAGCTCGGCCACCGCCTGCGACTCCTCGTCGGTGATGCGCGTGACCACCTTGGGCGAGGCGATCACCAGCAGGCGCCCGGCCTCGAACTGCCGGGTGGCGCGGGTGATCTCGCGGAACACTTCGTAGGTCACCGTCTCGGCAGTCTTGATGCTGCCGCGCCCGCCGCACTCATGGCAGGGCTCGGACAGCTGGCGCTCCAGGCTTTCCACCGTGCGCTTGCGGGTCATCTCCACCAGGCCCAGCGGGGAGAAGTCGTACACCGTGGTCTTGGCGTGGTCGCGCGCCAGGCCCTTCTCCAGGGTGCGTAGCACCTGGCGCTTGTGCTCGGCATCGGTCATGTCGATGAAGTCGATGATGATGATGCCGCCCAGGTTGCGCAGGCGCAGTTGCCGGGCCACGGCCTGGGCCGCTTCCAGGTTGGTGCGGTAGACGGTTTCTTCCAGGTTGCGCTGGCCCAGGAACGAGCCGGTGTTGACGTCGATGGTGGTCATCGCCTCGGTCTGGTCGATGACCAGGTAGCCGCCGGATTTCAACGGCACCTGCTTGTCCAGCGCGCGGCCGATCTCGTCCTCCACGCCGTACAGGTCGAAGATCGGCCGGTCGCCGGTGTACAGCTCCAGCTTCTCGGCCAGCGGCGGCATGTACTTGGCGACGAAGGCCTGCAGGCGCTCGTAGGTCTCGCGCGAATCCACCTTCACCTTTTCCACGTCCTTGCGGATCAGATCGCGCACCGCGCGCAGGGGCAGGCTGAGGTCCTCGTAGATGATGCTGGGCGACGGCGCCTCGCGGCCGCGTTTGTCCACGATGTTCCACACCCGCGACAGGTAGGCCACGTCCTCGGCCAGGGCCTCGGGCGGCTGGCCTTCGGCGTTGGTGCGGATGATGTAGCCGTGGTTGCCATGGCTGCTGGCCAGCTCGGCGATGATGCCCTTCAGGCGGGCGCGCTCGGCCTCGTCCTCGATCCGCGCCGACACGCCGATCACCTTGGACTGCGGCAGCAGCACCAGGTAGCGCGAGGGGATGCTGATCTGGGTGGTCAGGCGCGCGCCCTTGGTGCCGATCGGGTCCTTGACCACCTGCACCACCACGTCCTGCCCGTCGCGGACCAGGTCCATGATCGGCACGTTCGACGGCACCGGCACCGCTAGTTCCTCGGGGATCGGCGTGGCGGCCGGCGCGGGCCGGACGATGTCGTTGGCGTGCAGGAACGCGGCGCGCTCCAGCCCCACCTCGACGAAGGCCGCCTGCATGCCCGGCATCACCCGCTGAATCTTGCCGCGATAGATGTTGCCCACCACGCCCCGGCGCCAGCCGCGCTCGATGTGCAGCTCCTGCAGCATGCCGCTTTCCACCACCGCCACGCGCGTTTCGCGGGGGGTGACGTTGATCAGGATTTCCTCGGACATCTAGCGCTCCCCCCACTGCCTGAGCAATTGCGCCGTCTGGTACAGCGGCAATCCCATTACACCCGAATAGCTTCCGGAAAGATGCGCGACGAATTGCTCGGCCCGTCCCTGGATGGCATACGCGCCGGCCTTGCCCATGGGCTCGCCGCCAGCGACATAGTCGGCGATCTGGCGTGAGGACAGGCTGGCGAAACTGACTTCAGACACCACCAGCGCCGACAGGTCGCGCTGATGACCGAGCAACCACACCGAGGTCATCACCTGGTGCGTGCGGCCGGACAGGCGCGCCAGCATGGCCTGCGCGTCGTCGGCGTCGGCCGGCTTGCCGAACACCTCATCGTCCAGCACCACCTCCGTGTCCGAGGCCAGCACGCAGGCCTGGACGTCGGCCTGGCACAGCGCAAGACCGGCCTGCGCCTTGTCCCGGGCCACGCGCACGACGTAATCCTGCGGGGTTTCGCCGGTCTGGCGGGTTTCGGGAACTTCAACGTCCAACGGAACGAATGCCACGCCCAGGCGGGTCAGCAGTTCGGCGCGCCGGGGGGAACGCGAGGCGAGATAGAGCATCGTCTAAGGATAACCCGCGCGACCTAGCTGAACGGGGACCTAGCATGACCGCCTGGGGCCGACCCCACTGTCTCTCACGGCTCGTTCATTGCCATCGACCCAGGCTCACCGGCCTGGACCGACCACCATGATCCAAGGAGCAACACCCCATGCGTCTGTCACCCGTGCGCCCCCTCCTGCTTGCCCTGTCCCTCGCACTCGGAACCGCCACCATGACCGCCCACGCCCAGAACACCGCCGGCTATGCGGTGCCCGCCGACGGCACCCTGCTCACCATCTCGGCCCAGGCCGAAGCCAGCCGCGTGCCCGACGTGGCCACGATCTCGGCCGGCGTGGTCACCGAAGCCAACGAAGGCGATGCGGCGATGAAGCTCAACGCCACCCGCATGACCCAGGTGATGGCCGCCATCCGCAAGGCCGGCATCCCCGAAAAGGACATCCAGAGCAGCGGCGTCAGCCTCAGCCCGCGCTACCAGTACAAGGACAACGAAACGCCGCGCATCAACGGCTACCAGGCCAGCAACACGGTCAACCTGAAGGTTCGCGACATCAGCAAGCTCGGCGACGTGCTGGACGCGCTCGCCGCACAGGGGGCCAACCAGATCAATGGCCCGACCTTCGAGATCGACAAGCCCGAGCCGGTCTACGACGAGGCCCGGCTGGCGGCCCTGGAGAAGGCCCAGACCCGCGCCCAGACCTACGCCAAGTCGCTTGGCCTGCGCGTACGTCGCATCGTCAGCATCTCAGAAGGCAGCAACGGCGGCTTCCGCCCGATGATGATGGCCGCCGCCCCGCGCGCCATGAAGGCCGAAGCCTTCGACACCACCCCGGTCGCCCCGGGTGAGAGCACGCTGTCGATCAGTCTGGATGTGGTGTTCGAGCTGGGGAAGTAAGGCCCGCCGTCGGCGGGGACCCTGGCGCGGCTCGGGATCCTCTCGAGCCACGCCCACATGGCAGGACATGACACGTTGGCGATAGGTCGCCGATATCGCCTGCAGCGATATTCGCATTACTCTTGTGCGGCGCAAAACGGCGCTTTGCGTTAGCGCTCCCCCGGTCTTTCGTAACCGATTGTTTACAAAAGACAAAGCTCCGCTGACGTCTGTGCGAATGTAAAACTGGCATTGCCACTTCCTTAAATTTTCGTGACTTGAAGCTGACTGATGGATAGCGTCCCGGTCACGTGACCGAGATGACACGCGGTGTCATCGACCGGCACAGACCATCCAGACAGCGGAGAGATCGCGTGGCAGTCCATCCTCGAACCAGAACAGTCCTGCAGCGCAGCGCCCTGAGCGCCGCCCTGAGCATGTGCTTCATCGGCGGCCTTCAGGCGCAGTCCAATACCGCCGGTGCGATCTTCGGCCAAGCCGCCACCGGGGCGACCGTCCAGGTGCAGAACCCGTCCACGGGCTTCAGCCGCACGATTACCGTGGGCGCCGATGGTGCCTATCGCTTCTCGGCTCTGCCGGCCGGCACCTATACGGTCACCTATCAGGGCAGCGACGGCACCTCTTCCACGCGCGAAGGCGTCAACGTCAGCGTCGGCACCGGTACGCCGGTGAACTTCTCCAGCGCCAGCGCGACCTCCACGCTGGACACCATCACCGTCCGCGCTTCGACCAGCGTCAATCCCATCGACGTGTCCTCTGTCGAATCCACCTCGATCCTGAGCGCCGAGCAGATCGCCAAGATGCCGGTGTTGCGCGACACGACCTCGGTGGCGCTGCTGGCCCCGGGTACCGTGCGCGGCGACAACGCCTTCGGCAACCTGGCCTCCTTCGGCGGCTCGTCGGTGGCGGAGAACCAGTACTACGTCAACGGCTTCAACGCCACCAACACCTTCCGCAACCTGGACTTCGCCCAGGTGCCGTTCGAGGCGATCTCCCAGTCGCAGGTCAAGACCGGCGGCTACGGCGCCGAATTCGGCCGTTCCACCGGCGGTGTGGTCAACCAGATCACCAAGCGCGGCACCAACGAGTTCCACGCCGGCGGCAACGTCTTCTGGTCGCCCAAGGGGCTGCAGGCCGAACAGACCAGCTTCTATCTCAACAACCCGCTGGATCCGGGCTCTTCGGGCGAACTCTACCGCGACAACTCGGGCAACTTCGACGAGCAGTGGACCACGGCACTGTGGGCCGGCGGCGCGCTGATCCAGGACAAGCTGTTCGCCTACGGCCTGGTGCAGTACGGCCGCGAGAAGAACGCGCTGGGCGCGACCGAGTACACCGAAGGCAACGGCACACGCCGCGCCGTCAAGCGCCCCAACTGGCTGGTCAAGCTGGACTGGGACATCAACGAGAACAACAAGCTGGAATTCACCGGCTTCAACTCGGAGAGCGAGAGCGAGGAAGCCTCGTATCGCTATGGCACCAACGCCAAGATCGGCACCAACTACACCGAGGACGGCGGCAAGTTCTACATCGGCAAGTACACCGGCTACCTCACCGACACCTTCACGGTCTCGGCGCTGTACGGCAACGGCACGTTCACCCGCAACCAGCACCTGCGCACCGCCGACGGCCTGCTGGTGGAGTACGGCGGCAACCTCAACGAGCCCGCCACCGGCTGCCCGCGCATCCTGGATGCACGCCCGACCTATCGCCAGAACATCACCGGCACCTATAGCTCGAACTGCAACATCACCGATGGCTCGATCGACCGGCGCGATGCGCAGGACGAGCGCAACCAGTACCGCATCGACGCCGAATGGTCCGTGGGCGATCACCTGATTCGCTTCGGCTACGACCGCGACGATTTCGAGTCGGTGGCCGGACAGTCCATCGAGGGCGGTCGCTTGTGGCGCTACTCCACGGTCAACCCCGATGGCATCGCCAATTCGGGCGACGAGACCGACATCGTCCGCGAGCAGATCGTCAACCAGGGCTCCACGGTCAAGCTGAAGCAGTGGGCGTTCTACGTCGAGGACAGTTGGAAGATCACCGACAATTTCCTCGCTTACCTGGGCGCACGCTGGGACACCTTCGAAAACCTCAACGGCGAGGGCCAGAGCTACGTCAAGATCGACAAGCAGTTCGGGCCGCGCCTGGGCTTCTCCTGGGACGTCAACGGCGATTCGACGCTGAAGATCTACGGCAACGCCGGTCGCTACGCGCTGCCGCTGACCCCCAGCGTCGCCGTTCGTGGCGCCAGCGCCTCGCTGTTCACCCGGCAGAACTTCAACTACACCGGCGTGGACCCGCAGACCGGCGCGCCGATCGGCACCACCCCGCGCGGCGGCCTGAGCTACGTCAACGGTGAGTTCGGCGAGCCGAAGAATCCTGCCACCATCGCCTCCACCAACCTGGACCCGATGTACCAGGACGAGTTCATCCTGGGCTTCCAGAAGCAACTGACGGACCACCAGAACATCGGTGCGCGCGGCATCTACCGCAAGCTCAAGGCCGCCATCGACGACAACTGCGACTACACGCCGATCTACAACCAGGCCGTGGCCGATGGCTATGAGCCGGTGCTGCCCAACAGCGGCTTTCCGTATTGCCGCATGTTCAACCCAGGCAAGGATTCGGTGTTCCTGACCGACCTGGAAGACAACGGCCAGCTGACCGAATACACCGTCGCCGCGGACCTGCTCTCGCCCAAGGCCAAGCGCAGCTACAAGGCGCTGGAACTGTTCTGGGACGGCGGCTGGGATCGCCTGTTCCTGCAGGGTTCCTGGACCATCGGCTGGAACAAGGGCAATACCGAGGGCGGCGTGAAGTCCGATATCGGCCAGGCCGATACCAGCGTCACCCAGGACTTCGACTACAAGGAACTGATGGTCGACGCCTACGGCTACCTGCCCAACGACCGTCGCCACAGCTTCAAGCTGTTCGGCGCCTACCAGATCACCGACGAGTGGTCGATCGGCGGCAACGTGCTGGTGCAGTCCGGCCGTCCGAAGAACTGCCTGGGCGTGCTCTATCCGTACAACGGCGGCATCCATCCCTACGGGTCCTCGTTCTTCCGTTGCGGCACGACCGAGGCCGGTGGCGCGGACGGCCCGTCCGTGGCGGTGCCGCGTGGTACCGCAGGACGCCTGCCCTGGACCAATACGATCGACCTGAACGTCGCGTACTTCCCGAGCTGGGCGCCTGGCCTGCAGTTCAAGATGGACGTGTTCAACGTCTTCGACAACCAGAAGGTGACGGCGATCAGCGAAGTGGCCGAGGATGCGACGACCGGTGCGCCGTTGGCCACGTATGGCCGCTGGCGTTCGACCCAGGCACCGCGCAGCTTCCGCTTCATGGTGCAGTACGACTTCTGACGGCCCCGCGCCGACAGATGTCCCGGACGGCCGCCTTCGGGCGGCCGTCTGCTTTTCCGCCTCTGCCCCCATCCTCTAACATCGATCCATGACCGATCGCCAAGCCATCGCACGCCAGTTGGATCAGCTCTGGAGTCAGGCGCAGGACCTGGAGAAAGCCGGCGCCGTCGATGCGGCCATCGAGCGATACGCGCAAATCGTCTCTGTCGATGCGCACCATGTGCCGGCCCTGCTGAGACTCTCAAGGTTCACGCAGTTTCAGGGACGCTACCGACAATCGCGGCAGTACGCGCGCGATGCCGCCGATGCCGTCCGCCTGGGACAGCGCACGCGCCTGATGTCCTATGTCACTCAGCGGCTGCTGGAGTTCAGCGAAGAGCTCGAGGTCTCCTCCCTCATCCTCTCCACCGATTGGCAGGACCCGGATGTGGTCCGGCAGTCGCCGGTGCTCGCGCAGCATCTGTGGCTGGCCGGCCGCTACGAGGACAGCCTGCGCTTCATCGATACGCTCACGCCGCGTATCCCGCCGCATCCGCTCATGGCGCTGACCCGCGCCAACGTGCTGCGCTATCTCGGCAGGATGGATGAGGCCTCGGCCGCTTACGAACACGCCCTGCAGCTGGCTCCCGACCTGCCCGACACGCACTGGGCGATTGCCACCCATGCGCGCGCGCCAACGCCTGGCGCGCGCGTCCCAAGGGTCCGCGCGGCCGTGGGCAAATCGAGCCCCGGCTCGATCGAGCACGCGCATCTGTGCTTCGCCCTGTTCCGGGAACTGCAGGACGCGGGCGAGCTGGACCCGGCCTGGGACGCTTTGCGCGCAGGGCTGGACAGCATGACTCGCATCATCCCCAAGGCATCGGACACGACGGAGGAGGCGCTCGATCAGTCCGCTCGGATCGACTGGAAGATTTCCCTCAACCAGCGCGCGCTACAGCCCCTGCCCTCACCGATCCCGATCTTCGTCGTCGGCTTGCCCAGGACCGGAACCACGCTGCTGGAGCGCATTGTCGGGAACCATGGCTGGGTCAGCTCGGTCGGCGAGCGTAACGACTTCGGCGCTGCGGTGAGCGAGGTGGCCGATCAATTCTTCACCACCCTGCTGCAGGCGCAGAACCCGGGGACGCTGGTCGACATCGATCACCGCGCCGTCGGCCATCTGTATCTGCAACGCCTGCGCAGGCACGCCTCGGCAACCGCGTTCGCGCTGGACAAGAATCCGCAGAACCTGTTCAACATCCCGTTGATCCTGCGCGCGCTGCCCCAGGCGCGCATCCTCATCCTCAAGCGCGCGCCGATGGATGCGGCCTTCTCCAATCTGAAGGAACTGTTCCAGGGCGGCGCCTACGCCTACAGCTACGATTTTTCGTCCCTGGCCGCGCATGTGCGCGCGGCCTACCGCTGGGCCGACGCCTGGGCCGCGCGCGCGCCGCAGTCGATCAGGATCGTGCAGTACGAAGAGCTGGTCGCCGCGCCGGAACCGGTGACCGCGTCCCTGCTCGAGTTCATCGGCTTGCCGCCAGCGCCTGGCCTGACCGACATGCGTGGCAATACCAGCCCGGTGGCCACCGCCAGCAGCGCGCAGGTGCGCCGCCCGATCAACACCGAGGCCATCGAGGCGTGGAGGCGTTACGAAGCGCCGCTGCAGCCATTGCTGCAATTGATGGGGTCTGCGTCATGAATGGCCGCACCCCCGCCGGGCAGGGTGGCTTGGCGACCTTGGTCGCGCGGGCAGAATCCAGGGCGGCCGATGGTGACATCGCAGGAGCCATCGCCCTGCTCGAACAGGCGTTGAGCCAAGTACCGCAGGAGCCCTACCTGCTTGTCCAGCTCTCCTACATGCACTCGCTCGCGGGGCGCTATCGCAGCGCGCACCAGTACGCGCTCAGGGCCAGCGCCACCGGCACTCGCCACCCGGGCGTGCTCTCGGAACTGCTGCCGCGTCTGCGCACGTTCAACGAGGGGCCAGCGCTGCTGGAATGCGTGGCGCGCATGCTGCCCGCATCGCAGATGCCCATCCCGCTGTTGCTTGGCACGGCGGCGCAGCTGACCTATCTGAACCTTCCCGAGCGCGCCATCGCATTGCTGGATGAAGCCCGTGGCGCCGACCCGGACTACCCGCCCACCTTGATCGCCCGGACCCAGGTGCTGACCTACCTCGGTCGCTTCCATGAGGCCGAGGCCGACATCGCCCGGGCGCTCAAGCGCGCGCCGGAAATCGCCCAGGGCTGGTGGCTGCAATCGGCACTGCGCAAGCAGACCCGCAACGCCCACCATGTCGATGCGATCCGCGCCCAGCTGGCCCGTCCCGGGCGAAGCCAGCAGGAAAACGCGCTGTTGAACTTCGCCCTGCACAAGGAACTGGACGACCTTGGGGATCACGCGGCCGCCTGGGAGGCATTGGCGGCGGCTTGCCAATGCAAACGCGCGGTCCTTCGCTACGACATGCGCGAGACCGACGCGCTCTTTTCCTCGCTGGTCGACTTCCAGCACGCGGCGAGCGCGTCGGTGCACGACCCGGTGGCAGACGTGACGGCGACCCCGATCTTCATCGTCGGCATGCATCGCTCGGGCACCACGCTGCTCGAGCAGCTGCTGGCTGGCTCGGAGGACGTTCATGGCGTAGGCGAGCTCTACGACTTCACCAGTGCCATGCGCCAGGCCACGGATTACCACTGCCGAGGGGTCGTGGACCGGACGCTGGTGGACAAGGCCCGCGGCGCCGACCTGGCCCAGGCCGGGCAGCGCTACCTGCAGACAACATCGTGGCGGCTGGGCGCGCAGCGCTTCTTCACCGACAAGCTGCCGTCCAACTTCCTCAACATCGGCTTCATCGCCCGGGCGCTGCCGCAGGCCAGGATCCTGCACATGGTGCGCGACCCGGTGGAGACCTGCTTCTCCAACCTGCGCGAGCTGTTCTCCGAGGCCAACCCCTACAGCTACGACCAGCAGGAGCTGGCCCACTTCCATCGTCACTACCGGCGGCTGATGCGGCATTGGCATGCCAGCCATCCAGGACGCATCCTCGATGTCGACTATGCGCGCCTGGTGCGCGAGCCCGAGGCGGTGCTGCGCGAAGTCTGCACCTTCTGCGGGCTGGACTTCACCCCCGCCATGCTGGAACTGAGCGAGCGCAAGCGCGGGGTGGTGACCGCCAGCGCCGTGCAGGTGCGCGGCGGCATCCAGTCCCGGCAGACGCCGAAGTGGGCCCCGTATGCGGCGCAGCTGCAGCCGCTGATCCAGGCACTGGCCGAGGACTGAGCCCGCAGTTGCATTTCACCGACCGATGGGCGCATCTTCGGATCGCGGGTCCATCGGGGCTGTACGGATCACCCCACTCGCCCTACCCGCGCGTTGTTCCTGTCACTTGTCCTGGCTCAAGGAGGTGGATCATGGTTCGCGCACTACAGTTCGGAAAAGACAGCGGTCTCAGCCTGCAGCGCATCCTGGCGTTGTCCACGGCCATCGGCGTCCACGCCCTGGTGTTCCTGCTGTTGCTGGTGCCCATGGCGATGCCGCGCGTGCAGACCAAGCGCGCGCAGGAGGATCCGCCGCGCTGGCAGATCCCCATCCAGGTGCCCAAGCCGCCCGTGCCGGTGGTGCAGGAGCAGCCACCCAGGCCGCAACCGCCCACGCCCGCCACGCCGACGCGCCCCATCGAAATGCCGCCGCGCCCGATGGACCAGGTTGTGCAGGAAGCCCCACTGGAGCTTCCGAACGCGCCCACCGAAACCAGCGCGCCGCTGGTGGCCGAACCAGGGCCCTCGCTGTCCACCGCGCCGCTGGAGGGCGCCTCGCTCCAGTACGCCGTGGCCTCGCCGCCGCCCTACCCGGCCCGCGAGGTGCGCAGCGGCACCGAGGGCACGGTGCTGTTGAAGATCCTGGTCGATACCGATGGCACGCCGATCGACGTCCTGGTCGAGCGCAGCAGTGGCAGCCGCAGCCTGGACGACAGCGCGCGCCGTCACGTGCTCAAGCACTGGAAGTTCAAGCCGGCCATGGACCAGGGGCGCGCAGTGCAGGCTTGGGGGCTGGTGCCGATCGACTTCCGCCTCGGCCGCGGCTGAGGCACCGGGTGCAACGCGAAGGGCCGGCATTCGCCGGCCCTTTCGCTTCCAACCCCGACTTCCAACAGAAGCTCAAGCGTTGGCGGCGGCCAAGGCCTCCAGCTCCGCCACCCGCGCGCGCAGTTGCGCGTTCTCCTCCAGCAGTTCGCCGACCTTGCGGCGCAGCACGCTGACTTCGGTGGGCGCGCCCTCCTCGTCCGGGTCAGGGCTCGCCTCCGGACGGGGCTTGCGGCGGGCATCGCGCACGCGCTTGGCCGCTTCCTTCAGTTCCTGCTGACCGCCCTGGGCCGCGGCACGCTGCTCGTCCTGCGGCAGCGTGGCCAGCGTGGCCGCGGCGTTGAGCGAGAGACTGCCATCGCGCACCGCGGCGATGACTTCAGGCGCGGCCTGCTTGTGGATCTTCTCGACCATGCCCGCCTGGATGCTGGTAATGCGCGCGGCCTTGGCGATCTCGGCCCGGCTCGGCGCCGGCACCTCGCGCGCCGGCACCGAATCGGCGAAAGGCGTGTCGTCCGCGGGCACCTGTGCGCCGGAGGCGTCCGCCGCAGCCTGGCCCTGTTCCTGCGCGGCCAGCGCCTGGCGCTCGACCATGATCTGGTGGCGGCGCAGGGCCAGCACGCCGCGCTGGAATACCGAAACGCTGCGACGGCCCAGGTGCTGGTCGATCATCCACAGGTGCACGTCTTCCATGGTCTGGAAACGCGTGTGCTGGATGGTCTGGAACGGCAGCCCGTGCTTGCTGCAGATGCCGTAACGATTATGTCCGTCGACCAGCACATCGCCCCACAGGACCAGCGCATCGCGACAGCCTTCGGCCAGGATGCTCGCCTCCAGCGCCGCATGCTCCTCAGGCGTGAGCGGATCGATGTAAGCCTGGAGTGCGGGATCGACAACGATGTTCATGCGGTGCGGCCTGTGCGAGGGGCGCGCATTGTAGTGGCGTGGCTCGGCGATGACATGGGCGGCCGCGAACTTCCTCCGCGGCGCCTGCAACGTGCCCGTATCGCCCTGTTTTCCCGGCCGTGCGCATCGAGCTTGATGAGCCGCCGCGCACGTGCGGGGGTCGCGTCAGGCCCGGTGGTACGGATGATTGGCCAGCATGGCGCAGGCGCGATAGAGCTGCTCGGCCACCAACAGGCGCGCCAGCATATGCGGCAAGGTCAACGGACCAAGCGACCAGGTTTCATCGGCCCGCGCCAGCACCTCCGGCGAATGTCCCTCCGGCCCGCCGATGAGGAATGCCAGGTCGCGCCCCTGCGTGCGCCAATGCTCCAGCCGCCGCGAGAGTTGTTCGGAAGAGAGCTGCTTGCCGGTGACTTCCAGCGCGACCACCAAAGGATCCTTGGGCAGCGCGGACAACACACGCTTGCCCTCGTCCTCGATCGCACGCTGCGGATCGCGTCCCTTCCCGCGCAAGCCCGGCTGCACCTCGATCAGCTCAATCGGCAGCCAGTGCGACAGACGCTTCTGGTACTCGGCGAACCCTTCTGCGACCCATCCGGGGGCCTTTTCACCGGTGGCGATCAGACGGGCTTTCATTTGGAGAAGTGAGTGGAGAGGAGTGAGGAGTGAGGAAAGCAAGCGAGTTGCTCACTCCTCACTCCTGTTCACTCACTCCTGCTCCTCAGCCGGCGCGTTGTCACCGACCGTCCATAGGCGCTCCAGCGCGTAGAACTCGCGCACGCGCGGCAGCATGACGTGCACCACCACATCGCCCAGGTCCACCAGTACCCATTCGGCCTCGCGCTCGCCTTCCACGCCCAGCGGCATGACGTCGAGCTTCTTGGCGAACTTCATCACTTCATCGGCGATCGACTTGACGTGGCGGGTCGAGGTGCCGGACGCGATGACCAGGTAGTCGGTGACGCTGGACTTGCCGCGCACGTCGATCTCGACCAAGTCTTTGGCCTTCAGTTCTTCCGCCGCTTCGCGCACGGTCGCAAGCAGGAGCGGCAACGCCGGCGGCGGGCTGGGCAGGCGGGTCTTGATGACGTGGGCTTGACTGGTCAAAAGGGTGATCGGCTAAGAAAGTTGGCGGCGATTATAGCGGCCCGGCCCCATACAGTCGGTTCATGCGGATGAACCGGGCCACCGGCGGTGGCAGCAGGGTCTCCCAGGCGCCGCCGACAGCGATGCGGGCACGCACCTCGGTGGCCGATTCGGGCTGGCGCGTGTGCGGCAGTTGCAGCAGGCGCCCAGCCGGCGCATGGAGCAGGTCCTCGGGTTCCTGGACCCAGCGCCCTGTGGTCTGGGCGGCCAGCGCCTGCGAAGCCCCGGCCCCCAGCGGGCTGCCGGCACGGGCGGCGACGATCAGGTGCGCCAGGGTGAACAGCTCGGTCCAGCGGTGCCAGGCCTCCAACCCGGCGAAGCTGTCGGCCCCCATCAGGATCGCCAGAGGCTGCGCCGGGCCGATCTCGCCGCGGATCTGCTCCAGCGTGTCCACGGTGTAGGAGCGCCCGGCCCGCTGCAGTTCGCGGCGGTCCACCAGCAGCCCGGTCTCGCCGGCCACGGCCAACTCCAGCATCTGCGCGCGTTGTTCGGCATTGGCCCCCGGGATGTCGCGATGCGGCGGGTCGGCAGCCGGCATCAGGCGCACCGGCACCTGCAGCGCGTCGCGGGCGCTGCGGGCGATGCCCAGGTGGCCCAGATGGACCGGATCGAAGGTGCCGCCGTAGATCAGGTGGAGCGGGGACCGGGGACCGGGGACCCGGGACCCGGGACCAGCAGCGGCTGCCGTGGCTGTAGTGACCCCAAGCGCACGGGGATCGGTGGGCGGCTCCAGGTGGGCGGCGTCGCGGACCTGCGCCTCCCGGGTCCCCGGTCCCCGGTCCCCGGTCCCGGCCCTCATGCCGCCAGCAATCCCACCGCGCGGGCTTCGGCCACGGCCAGCAACAGCCGCTCCAGCGCGACCCAAGCATCGCCATCGCCGCGCCCCTTGGCGATGCGGTCGATGCGCGAGGCCTGGACCACGAAGCGCTCCCAGCGCGCGGCATCGGCGTGACGGGCCAGCGCCCGTTTGAATGGCGCCTGCTTGCTGTCCCAGATGCCCTGGGACTTCATCTCCGCGGCCATGTTGGCGCCGCGCGCCTGCGCCCGGGCCAGGGCGGCGGTGCGCAGCAGCTCGCGCACGATCATCGGCATCAGCCCGGCCACCACGTCGCCTTCGGCGCGTAGCCCGGCGAGCATGCGGCTGACCGCTGCCGCTTGCCCGGCCAGCATGGCGTCCACCAGCCGGAACACGTCGTAGCGGGCGGCATCGGCCACCAGCGACTGCATGGTCTGCGCATCCAGGGTGGCGCCCTGGCTCAGCAAGGCGAGCTTGTCGATCTCCTGCGCCGCCGCCAGCAGGTTGCCTTCCACGCGCTCGGCCAGCCCGGCGACCGCATCGCGCTCGGCACGCAGGCCACGGCTGCGCAGGCGCGCCTCGATCCAGCCCACCAGCTCATGCGGCTTGACCGCCCAGGCCACCGACAGCACGCCGATCCTGGAGATCGCCTCGGCCCATTTGCCCTGGTGGGACTTGCTCCACTCGCCGGCGGTGATCAGCAGCACCACATCCGGCGCGGGATTGGCGCAGAAGCGGCTGATGACCTCGGCCCCGTCCTTGCCCGGCTTGCCGCTGGGCAGGCGGACCTCGACCAGGCGCCGTGCGCTGAACAGGCTGGGCGCATTGAACGCGCTGTCCAGCGCATCCCAGTCGAAGTCGCGCCCATCGGCGTCGAAGACCTCACGCTCGCCGATGCCCTGGGCGCGCGCGGCGGCACGCACGGCGTCGGCGGCCTCGATGACCCGCAGCAGCTCCGGCCCGGCGATGAGGTAGACCGGCTGCAGGGCGCCGTCGGCGCACTGCGCGATCAGGCGCTCAGGGGTCAGCTCCACCTCAGTTCCGGTTGGCCGGGGCCTGACCGGCCGGCGCGGCGGCGCGCGTGGTCCGCCCCGCGGCCTCGCCCGCCAGCACGCCGTCCACGCGCCGCAGGATGGAGGCGGACATCTCCCGCTGCAGCTCGGTGACCAGCGTCTCGCGCTCGGTATTGGTACCGGTGGAGTCGATCGCCTGCGACACGTAGTCGCGCGAGAGCTCCACCACCTGCTGCGGCACCATCACGCTGCCATCGGCACGGCGGAACACGAACACCGCCGCGTAGCGCAGGCTGAATTCCTGCGCCCGCCCGAACTCGTCCACCGCGATCGGCATGTCGCCCCAGCGCTCGGACAGGATCTGCAAGGTGGCCACCTCGGTGGCGTCCTCGTCGGCCTTCTGCGCGCCGGCCGCATCCAGGCCGCGCTCCACCAGCAGCGCCAGCTTGCTGTACTTGGTGGTGGAAGACACCTTGACCGGGCCCAGGTCGCTCGGCAGATCCAGCTTGTTGCGCAGGTGGAAGCCGCAGCCGCTCAGGCCCGTGGCGAGGATCAGGACGCCAAGCAGGCGCGGCAGCAGTCGATTCATGGGCGAAGTCTGGAGGACCGGGTGCGGGTCGGCAAGGGTGCCAGGCGCGCTAGGGTGCCGCAGCCCGCGTGAACGCCTCTTGAGACGCACGCGTGGGCGGGGCGGCGCAGGCCTTGGCGCCGGGGGACACCGCCAGCAGTGTCCACACCGGCAGGCGGCGCCTTGGCAGGCGCCGGCTCAAGCCGCGACCAGGTTGACGATCTTGCCCGGGACCACGATGACCTTGCGGATGGTCATGCCCTCCAGGAACTTGGCGGTGTTCGGCTCGGCCTTGGCCAGCGCCTCGATCTGCTCCTTCGGCGCATCGGCCGCGACCTCGATGGTGCCGCGCAGCTTGCCGTTGACCTGCACCGCCAGGGTGAGCGAGTCGCGCACCATCGCCGCCGCGTCGGCCTGCGGGAACGGCAGGTCCTCCAGCAGCGTCTGCCCATGTCCCAGCGCCTGCCACAGCGCGTGGCTGGCATGCGGGGTGATGGGGTTGAGCAGCAGCACCGCCGCTTCCAACGCCTCCTGGCGCACGGCTCGGCCCTGGGCACTGTCGTCGTCGAACTTGGCCAGGGCATTGGACAGCTCCATCACCGCGGCGATGGCGGTGTTGAAGCTGTGGCGCTTGCCGTAGTCGAAGCCGACCTTTTCGATGGTTTCGTGGGTCTTGCAGCGCAGGGCCTTCTGCGCCGCGTTCAGGTCCTGCGCCTGCAATGCCGGCGCGGCGCCCTCGGCGGCCTGCTTCTGCACCTGCGTCCACAGGCGGCGCAGGAAGCGCGACATGCCTTCCACGCCGGCCTCGTTCCATTCCAAGGATTGCTCCGGCGGGGCGGCGAACATGGAGAACAGGCGCACGGTGTCGGCGCCGAACTTTTCGACCATGGCCTGCGGATCGACGCCGTTGCTCCTGGACTTGGACATCTTCTCGATGCTGCCGATCTGCACCGGCTGGCCGTCGGCGGCCAGGGTGGCGCCGACCACGCGCCCCTTCTCGTCGCGCTGCACGTCCACCAGCGCCGGATTGATCCAGTCCTTGGAACCATCGGAGTTGTCGCGGTAGTAGGTCTCGGCGATCACCATGCCCTGGGTCAGCAGGTTGGTCACCGGCTCGTCGCTGTCCACCATGCGCGCATCGCGCATCAGGCGGTGGTAGAAGCGGAAATACAGCAGGTGCAGGATCGCGTGCTCGATACCGCCGACATACATGTCCGCCGGCATCCAGTAGTTGGCGCGCTTGTCCACCATCTGCTCGGCGCCCGGGCTGGTGTAGCGCGCCACGTACCAGCTGGACTCCATGAAGGTGTCGAAGGTGTCGGTCTCGCGCTCGGCCGGCTTGCCGCACTCCGGGCAGGTGGTCTTGCGCCACTGCGGGTCGGCCTTGATCGGCGACTTCACCCCATCCAGGGTCACGTTCTCCGGCAGCAGCACCGGCAGCTGGTCGTCCGGCACCGGCACCGCGCCGCAGCTGTCGCAGTAGATCACCGGGATCGGGCAGCCCCAGTAGCGCTGGCGGCTCACGCCCCAGTCGCGCAGCCGGTAATTGACCCGGCGCTGGCCCTGGCCCTTGCGCTCGAAGCGCTCGGCCAGCGCCTCGAAGGCGCCGCGATAATCCAGGCCATCGAACTCGCCGGAGTTCACCAGCTCGATGTCCTCGCGGGTCTTGTCCGAATACCAGTCGCGCCATTCGCTGGCGCTCCACTGGCTTTCTTCCTCGTTGCGCGGCTGGGTCAGCCTGACCACCTGCACGATCGGCAGCTGGTACTTGGTGGCGAACTCGAAATCGCGCTGGTCGTGGCCGGGTACGGCCATCACCGCGCCGGTGCCGTAGCCCATCAGGACAAAGTTGGCCACCCACACCGGCACGGTCTCGCCAGTCACCGGATGCACGGCCTTCAGGCCGGTGTCCATGCCGCGCTTTTCCTGGGTCTCCAGCTCGGCTTCGGACACGCCGCCCAGCTTGAGCTGCTCCAGGAACGCGGCCAGCTCCGGATTGGAGGCGGCGGCCTTGAGTGCCAGCGCGTGCTCGCCGGCGATGGACACGAAGGTCACGCCCATCAGCGTGTCCGGCCGGGTGGTGAACACGGTCAGGGGCTCATGGCCGCCCTCGACGTTGAACTGAATCTCCAGGCCCTCGGAGCGGCCGATCCAGTTGCGCTGCATGGTCTTGACCGACTCCGGCCAGCCCTCCAGGGTGTCCAGCCCGTCCAACAGCTCCTGTGCGTAGTCGGTGATGCGCAGGAACCACTGCGGGATCTCGCGCTTTTCCACCAGCGCGCCCGAGCGCCAGCCGCGGCCGTCGATGACCTGCTCGTTGGCCAGGGTGGTCTGGTCCACCGGGTCCCAGTTCACCACCGCATTGCGGCGGTAGGCGATGCCCTTGCGCAGCAGGCGGGTGAACATGCGCTGCTCGTGGACGTAGTACTCCGGCGAGCAGGTGGCGAACTCGCGCGACCAGTCGATCGCATAGCCCAGCGACTGCAGCTGGCTGCGCATGTGCGCGATGTTGGCGTAGGTCCACTTCGCCGGCTGGGTCTTGTTCTTGATCGCCGCGTTCTCGGCCGGCAGGCCGAAGGCGTCCCAACCCATCGGCTGCAGCACGTTGTGCCCGGTCATGCGCTTGTAGCGGCTGATAACGTCGCTGATGGTGTAGTTGCGCACATGGCCCATGTGCAGCGCGCCGGACGGGTACGGCAGCATCGACAGGCAGTAGTACTTGGGCTTGCCGGAGGTCTCGCCCGCCTCGAAGGCGCGGTGCTCGCTCCAGAAGGCCTGGGCGGCGGATTCGACCGACTGCGGGTCGTAGGGGGTCAGTTCGGGAGCGGCGGACATGGGCGGCGGCTTGCGACGGCAAAGCCGCAAAGGGTACCGCAGCGCATCATGGCCGCCAAACGCCAGCCGCAGCCGGCCTGGCGCCGATGCCGTCCAGGTCCGCTCAGCGCCCCCGGCGCGGCGCGGCGATCGGCATCCACAGGCTGGACACGGCCAGCCAGCCGAACCAGCAGGCGAAGGCCAGGTGCTGGGCCAGCCCGGGACCCAGGGTCGCGGTGCTGATCACCGCCAGGAACACCATCACCAGCGAAAGCGCCGCGCCGGTCCACAGCAGGCGCGGCCAGGCCGGGTGATGCATCAGGCCCAGCGCCAGCAGCCAGCTGCCGACCAGGAAGGTCAGCCACCACAGCATCCAGCCGGTGGAATGCAGCTGCGTGGAGCCGCCTTCCAGCTGCATCGGGTCCAGCGCGAACAGGCCCATGGCGATGAAGCCCAGCGCCGACAGGAACAGCAGCTGCGCCCCGACCTTCACGCCCCAGCTTTCCGGCTGTGGCAGCTGCAGGCGCAGGAGGATGGCCATGACGCCGGCCAGCGCGCCGGGCAGGATGAAGCCCAGCAGATTGAAAGCCTGGGCGTGGGCGACGCCCTTGGCGCCCAGCAGCGCCACCGGATGCAGCAGATGCGAGTAACCCGCATGCAGCAGGCCGAAGCCAAGGACCGACCCCAGCCACAGCGCGGCGGCGGCCAGGCCGCTCCAACGCATCCAACCCACTGCCCGTCCTGCCACCATCGCCTGCGCACTCCAACGGCTGGCCGCGCCGGCGACCGTGGCCGACATGATCGCCGCTGCGTGCCGCTGCAGGAAGCCTTCCAGCACCTCACGCCATGCTCGGGCACGCGCCGGCTTGCAATCGGGCCGGGCCGCCACCATGAACGGGGCTGGTCCGGATCTGCGAGCACAGCCCTCATGAGCGACAAGCCCCACGTCTTCGATGCCACCACCGCCACCTTCGAAACCGAAGTCCTGCAGAAATCGCTGCAGGTGCCGGTGCTGGTGGACTTCTGGGCGACCTGGTGCGGGCCGTGCAAGACGCTGGGACCGATCCTGGAAAAGCTGGCGGCCGAGTACAACGGCGCCTTCGAGCTGGCCAAGGTCGACGTGGATGCCGAGCAGCAGATCGCCGCAGCCTTCCAGATCCGGTCGGTGCCGACCGTGTTCCTGGTCCGGGACGGGCAGATCGTCGATGGCTTCCCCGGCGCGATGCCGGAGGGCCAGCTGCGCGAGTTCCTGACCCAGCACGGCGTGCTGCCCGCCGAGGCAGTGGAGGCGGCCGCGCCCGCCGAGCAGGCACCCCAGGACCCGGCGACCCAGGTGGCCGAACTGCGCCAGGCCATCGCCGCCGAGCCGGACAAGGACGAGCTCAAGCTCGATCTGGCCGTGGCCCTGCTCAAGACCGGTGAAGCGGGCCAGGCCGAGGCCCTGCTCGACGCCCTGCCCGCCAACCTGGCCACCGACGACCGCGCCGTGCGCGCCCGCGCCCGCCTGGGCCTGGCGGCCCAGCTCAAGGACGCGCCTTCGATGCAGGCCCTGGAAGCGGCCATCGCCGCCGATGCCGGCGACCTGCGGGCGCGCCAGCAACTTGGCGTGCGCCACATCGTCGAGGGTGAGCCCACGCAGGGGCTGGAGCAGTTCCTGGAGGTGCTCAAGCGCGACCGCGCCTGGGAGGACGGGCTGGCCAAGCGCTCCCTGATCGACGCCTTCCGCGTGATCGAGGACGAGGACCTGGTGGGTCAGTACCGCAGGAAGATGTCGGCCGTGCTGTTCTGATCGGCACCGGATCGGGCCGGGCTGGTCGCGCGGTGCGGGTTGCCGCTGCGCGCTCCTGTCGGCGGCGTTAGCCGCGAAGAGGCTTTCCCGGTACAGCCTCTTTGCGGCTAAAGCCGCTGCCACGAACGGCGCTTCCACAGATTCCTCCAGGGACCTTCGGGAGGCTGGCTACCTTCCATGCAAGCCTCGGACGGATTGCGCAAGCCTCCATACTGCCTGGTATGGTACGGTTCGCACTCCCAAGTCCTGTCTCGCCCGACCGATGAAGGCCTCCACCCTGCGTCACGGCTTCAACGCCTGGCCACCGTTTCTGTTCTCCGGCATCCATGTCACCGCGCTGGCCGACGACTGGCGCCATGCGCGGGTCGAACTGCGCATGCGCCCATGGAACCGCAACTATGTCGGCACCCACTTCGGCGGCAGCCTGTTCGCCATGACCGATCCGTTCTGGATGATCCTGGTCAAGGAGTGCATGGGGCGGGACTACTACGTGTGGGACCGGGCCGCGGAGATCGAGTTCCTCAAGCCGGGCCGCGGCGTGGTCCATGCCGAGTTCAACGTGGCCGAGTCCGACCTGCAGGCGATCCGCGCGGCCACTGCCGATGGCAGCAAGTGCCTGCACTGGTTTCCCACCGACGTGCTCGACGCCCAGGGCGAGGTCGTGGCGCGTCTGCGCAAGCAGGTCTATATCCGCCTCAAACCGCAGGCGCGGCAGCCGTCGCCTGTGGCGTCCTGAGTCGACAAGCGCGCCACGCCGCGTGGGTGAGGGCGTGAACCTGCGTTTGGACAGGCGGTGACTTCGAGCAGCGCGGCGAGCCGAGCACGACCGCCATCCGGCGCGCCACCGGAACCGGACCATCAAGCGCCAGGCCATGCGGGCGTGCGGATGAACCTCCAGGCGGCCGGCATCCTGCCAGCGCGATGCGTCATTTCCACGCGTGACCCTCTGTTGGCAGGCCCGGCGCCCGTACAATGACCCGGCTATGTCACCCCCCTCGCCCACGCCCCGCCCCTCCCTCCAGAAGCTGTTCCTGACCGGCCTGCTGACGCTGCTGCCGATCTGGCTGACCTGGGTCGTCATCAAGTTCGTGTTCGTGCTGCTGTCGGACATCAGCCGGCCATTGATCGTGCCGCTGTCCGAGCAGATCGCCGAAAGCGACCCTGGCCTGGGCTGGGTCAAGGCGCTGTGGGTGCAGGATGTGGTGGCATTGATCGCCACCTTGCTGGTGATCCTGCTGGTGGGCGTGCTTGCGCGCCGGGTGATCGGGCAACAGCTGTTGCGCTGGTTCGAGGCCCTGATCCGCCGCATCCCGCTGGCCAGCACGATCTACAACAGCGCCCGCCAGCTGCTGGACATGCTGGACACCAAGCCGGGCAGCACCCAGCGCGTGGTGCTGATCGACTTTCCGCACCGGGACATGAAGTCCGTGGGCCTGGTCACCCGGGTGATGCGCGAGGAAGGCACGGGGCGCGAGTTGGCCGCGGTATACGTGCCGACCACGCCGAACCCGACTTCCGGCTACCTGGAAATCGTGCCGGTGGAACTGCTGACCCCCACCGACTGGAGCGTGGACCAGGCCATGAGCTTCATCATCTCCGGTGGCGCCGTGGCGCCCGAGGCCATGCCCTTCACCCGCGCCGGTGAAGCCCAGGCGGCCAGGCCCTGAGCTTGAACGCGCCGCCGCGCACGCTGGACGACCGCGCCGTGCGGCTGTTCATCGCGCTGGCGGCATTCTTCTGCGTCAACGCGGTGCTGGCCGAGTTCATCGGCGTCAAGATCTTCGCCCTGGAAGACACCCTGGGGATCGCGCCGCTGGAGTGGAACCTGTTCGGTCAGACCGGCTCGCTGAGCTTCACCGTCGGCACGCTGCTGTGGCCCTTCGTGTTCGTGCTGACCGACACCATCAACGAGTTCTTTGGCCGTCGCGGCGTGCGTTTCATCTCCTGGATCGCGGTGGGGTTGATCCTGTACGGCTTCCTGTTCGCCTTCCTGGCCATCCACGCCGCACCGGCAAGCTGGTGGGTGGGCGTGGCGCGGGAACAAGGCGTGCCGGACTACCAGGCCGCCTTCGCCGCCATCTTCGGACAGGGCATGTGGGCCATCGGCGGCTCGGTCATCGCCTTCCTGCTGGGTCAGCTGATCGATGTCTGGGTGTTCCATCGCATCCGTTCGGTTACCGGCGAGCGCTACGTCTGGTTGCGCGCGACCGGCTCGACCGCCGTGTCGCAGCTGATCGACAGCTTCGTGGTCATCTATGTCGCCTTCGTCCTGGGGCCACAGCATTGGCCGATGTCCCAGTTCATGGCGGTCAGCACGGTCAACTACAGCTACAAGATGCTGGCGGCCCTGGGCATGATCCCGCTGCTGTACCTGATGCGTCATGCCATCCGCGGCTATCTGGGCCACGCCCGCGAGCAGCAGCTACGCGCCGAGGCGGCGGCGGACTGAGTGGCGGGACGACCGGCCCGCCGAGCCTGGCGGCACGGGATGTGACTTTCGATCAGTATTCGGCGCACGCGCTTTGCGGCACGCTGCCGGCTCTTCCCATGGATGTCCCCGCATGCGCCGCAAGCCCCTGCTCACGCTCACCATCGCCGCCGCGTTGCTGCTGCCGGCGGCCAGCGCGCTTGCGCAAGCCACGCCGCCAGCCGCTGGCGCGAGGCAGGATGCCAAGGCCAGACAGCTCGATGCGCTGTATGCCGAGTACTGGGAGGCGCTGCTCAAGCTCAATCCGCTGCGCGCCACCTTCCAGGGCGATGCGCGCTACAACGACCAGCTTCCCAATTACCTCAGCGCCGCCTCGCGCCAGCGCGAGCACGCCTTCCTCACGCAGTGGCTGAAGAAAGTCCAGGACGTCGGCGAGGCGGGGCTGGACGGCCAGGACTTGCTGAGCTACCGCATCTTCGTCGATGAGCTCACGCAGGCGCTGGAGGGCGAGCAGTTCCCCAGCTGGATGCTGCCGGTGGACCAGTTCTCCGGCCTCACCTCGGTGCCGCCGCTGCTGGGCGCGGGCACCGGCGCGCAACCGTTCAAGACCGCCGCCGACTACGACGCCTGGGCCAAGCGCATGCAGCTGCTGCCGGCCCTGTTCGACCAGGCCATCGCCAACATGCGCGAAGGCGTCAAGGCCAAGGTCGTCCAGCCCAAGGCGCTGATGCTCAAGGTGTTGCCGCAGCTGGACGCCATCATCAAGCCCAAGGCCGAGGACACGCTGTTCTGGGGCCCGATCAAGACCTTCCCCGACGCGGTGAGCGCCGCCGACCGCCAACGACTCACCGCCGAGTACAGGCAGCGCATCGAAACCGACGTCATTCCGGCCTACCGGCGGCTGCGCGACTACATCGCCAAGGACTACCTGACGCATGCGCGCGACACGGCAGGCATGCAGGGGCTGCCCAACGGGCAGGCGTGGTACGCCTACAACGCACGGGTCTCCACCACCACCGACATGGCGCCGGCACGCATCCACCAGATCGGGCTGGACGAGGTGGCGCGCATCCACGGCCTGATCCGCCAGATCATGGTGCAGACCGGGTTCAAGGGCTCGCTGCAGGACTTCTTCAAGTTCATGCAGGACGATCCGCGCTTTTCCTTCAAGAGCGAGGAAGCGCTGCTGAGCGCCTACCGCGCCCTGGAGGCGCGCATCGACCAGCGCATCCCCGAGCAATTCTCGCTGCTGCCCAAGGCGGGCTTCGAGATCCGTCCGGTGGAAGCCTTCCGCGCCGAATCGGCCGCCGGCGGCGAGTACATGTCGCCCAGCGAAGACGGCACGCGTCCCGGCATCTTCTACGTCAACACCTTCGACCTGCCCACGCGCAAGACCTGGGACGCGGAGGATCTCTACCTGCACGAGGCCATCCCGGGGCATCACTTCCAGTTGGCCCTGCAGCAGGAGCTCACCGGCATCCCCAAGTTCCGCCGCTTCGGCGGGCAGACCGCCTTCATCGAAGGCTGGGGCCTGTACGCCGAGTCGCTGGGCAAGGACCTGGGCGTCTACGAAGATCCCTACAGCTACTTCGGTTACCTGCAGAACGAGCTGTGGCGCGCCATCCGCCTGGTGGTGGACACCGGCCTGCACGACAAGGGCTGGAGCCGTGAGCAGGTCATCGACTACATGATGGCCAACTCCGCCGCCAGCCGCACCGATGCGGTGGCCGAAGCCGAGCGCTACATGGCCATTCCGGGCCAGGCGCTGGCCTACAAGGTCGGCGAGATGAAGATCCAGGAGCTACGCAAGCGCGCGCAGGCCGCCCTGGGCGCCGACTTCGATGCGCGCGCTTTCCACGCGCAGGTGCTGGAGGACGGCTCGCTGCCCCTGGCCCAGCTGGAGCAGAAGATCGACCGCTGGATCGCGTCGCGCAAGCGCTGAGCCAAGGACGGGATGGCGACTGCAGCCTAGGCTCAGCCGCCACGTGCGACACTGCTGTCATGCACCTAGATGGCATCCACCACGTCGCGATCATTGCCTCGGACTATCGGCGCTCCAAGCGTTTCTACAGCGAAATCCTCGGCTTGAAGGTCCTGGCCGAGGTCTATCGGCAGGCGCGCGACTCCTGGAAACTGGACCTGGCCCTGCCCGACGGCGGCCAGATCGAGTTGTTCTCCTTTCCCGGCGCGCCTGCTCGGCCCAGCTATCCCGAAGCTCAGGGCTTGCGGCATCTGGCATTCCGTACGACGGACCTGGACGTAGCGGTGCAGTCGCTGACCGCGCAGGGCGTGGCCTGCGAGCCGATTCGCATCGATGAGTACACGGGCAAGCGCTTCACCTTCTTCGCCGATCCCGACGACTTGCCGCTCGAGCTGTACGAGACATGATCGACCCAGGGCGCCACGATGCCGACTTGCGCGATCGGTTCATCTGGCTGAAGCGGCTGTTAAATGAATCGCCCCTCACCAATCACATTGCGTAACCGTCGTTCATCCAATGTGCCCGTATGTGATTGATCTCAGGTCACTACCGGCTCATGTGGAAAAAAAGCGACTTAAATCGTTGCAGTTGTGTGGCCTGATTCTTACGGTCCGGTTAAGTCCATCGGTGTGGACTGATGTCGCCGTGCGGCATGCCTTACATCCGAGAACAAGAAAGACATGAATAACGCAATTGCCAGCAAGGGCAGGATGCCCCGCGCGCTCAAGCGCACCACTTTGGCCCTCGTCCTGGGCGCCTGCGTCCTGCAGGGTCAGGTCCACGCGCAGAGCACGACCGGTAGCCTGTACGGCACGGCAGAGCCGGGGACCAGCATCACTGTCACCAGCCAGACCGGCCTGACCCGCAGCATCACGGTGGACGCCAACGGTCGCTACAGCCTGGGCTCGCTGCCAGTCGGCAGTTACAAGGTCGAGCTGCGTCGCGGCGATCAGGTGATCGACACGCGTGAGAACGTCGGCCTGCGCGTCGGCTCGGGCACGGAGATCTCCTTTGCTGGTGCGGGCGCGACCGATAGCAGCGATGCGACCACGCTGGGCGCGGTGACGGTGACCGCGGCCAATGTGCCGCCGATCGACGTCAGCTCCACCAGCTCGCGTTCGGTCATCACCTCAGAGCAATTGGCCGTGCTGCCGCTGGGCCGCAGCGCCGAGGCCATCGCGCTGCTGGCCCCGGGTGCGGTTGCCGGCAGCGGCGCTTTCAGCAATGGTTCGCGCTCGGTTGTCTCCTTCGGCGGTTCGGGCGTGACCGAAAACGCCTACTACATCAACGGCTACAACGCGAGCAACCCGCTGAGCAACCTCGGCGGCGTCAGCCTGCCCTACGGCGCCATCGACCAGCAGGAAACCTACACCGGCGGCTACAGCGCCAAGTACGGTCGCTCCACGGGCGGTGTGATCAACCAGGTCGGCAAGCGCGGCACCAACGAGTGGCACTTCGGTGCGCAGGCCGTCTGGGAGCCGAAGTCGCTTGCCAGCTCGCGAGGCGATGTCTTCTACCCCAACGCCACCTTGCCCGAAGGCTACGGCTATGAGGATCCCACCTTGCCGGGCACGATGTACCGTCGAGGCAAGAATGACGTCCAGAGCCGCACCGTCTATAGCGGCTACGCTGGCGGACCGCTGATCGAAGACAAGCTGTTCGTCTTCGTCGCGGCGGAAACCGACAAGGTCGATGGTGCGACCACCAGTACGGCGACCACGGCCAGCAATCAGGGCCGCAACCACTACGACTACAGCTCGCCCAAGTTCTACGGCAAGCTGGACTGGAACATCAACGACAACAATGTCGTGGAGTACACGCGCGTTGAGAACACCGACCGGCGCGGCGGCTACTACAGCAACTTCGACTACGAGGCGCTTGCCGATGGAGGTCGCTCCGGTCTGTATCCGGACACCTTCAAGCTCAAGGACTCGTACGACATCTTCAAGTACACCGGCTACATCACCGATGACCTGACCATCAATGCGATGTGGGGCCGCAGCACCCAGCACAATCAGCAGTGGAATCCGGCGCCTTCGGATCTTCCGCATATCAGCGGCTTGAACTTGCAAGACCCTTCCGTTACAGGCGGCAGGCGCATCGGCAACGATCAGGCAGCGACGCAGCTGAAAGCCGATGACCCCATCAACAAGACCAGAAATCTCCGCCTTGAATTGAATTACCGCCTGGGCGATCACGACTTGACGGCCGGCGTGGACAATATGTATTTCAATGCCTACGACGAGGGCGTTTTTACCAGCGGCCCGGGTTACCGCTGGATATATGGTCAACAGCAACTCGACGAGGAAACTGGGCAGTACCCGCCGATCAATCCAACACTTGGCGTCGGGCCAGCCGGCGGCGAAGGCTATTACGTCAATCGTCGCATCTTCACCACGACGACCAGCATGGCGGTGGAGCAGAAGGCCTACTACGTCGAGGACCGTTGGCAGGTCAGCGACAACTGGCTGTTGACGCTGGGCCTGCGCAATGACCAGTTCACCAACTACAACAGCGACCATGTCGCCTACGTCGACAGTGGCGACCAGTGGGCCCCGCGTCTGGGCGCAAGCTGGGATGTGTTCGGCGACTCCTCGTTCAAGGTGTTCGCGAACCTGGGCCGCTATTACCTCGCCCTGCCCAACTCGGTGGCGATCCGTGGTGCCTCGGCATCGACCTACACCAATGAATACTTCACCTACAGCGGCATCGACGCCAACGGCGAACCCACCGGCCTCACCCCGCTGGGACCTGGCCCGGTGTCGTCCAACGGCGAGTACGGGCAGGCGCCCAATCCCGGTGCCTTCGCGCCCAGCAATCTGAAGTCGCAGTACCAGGACGAGTTCATCCTGGGCTTCGAGAAGACGATCGGCTCCAGCTGGAACTCCGGCGCCAAGTTCACCTATCGCAAGCTCCAGACCGCAATCGACGACGTGTGCGACACGGGCCGGATGGCTGCCAAGATCGATGCCACCGGCGGCGACTCGGAAGCCGTGGATATCCCGGGCTGCGTCATGTTCAACCCCGGCGAGACCAACAGCTATAACCTCGCCAATCTCGATGGTTCCGGCTTCACCACGGTGAGCATGTCGCAGCAGGATTGGGGTTTCACCGACAAGGCGCGCCGCAACTACGTGGCTGTCGACCTGTTCCTCGAGCATCCTTTCGATGAGAAGTGGTACGGCCGCATCGACTACACCTGGTCGCACCTTTACGGCAACACCGAAGGTCAGGTGAAGTCGGACCTTGGCCAGGCGGACACGTCGAAGACGCAAGATTGGGATTCGGCCGAGCTGATGTACTACGCCGGCGGCAACCTGGCCAACGACCGTCGCCACCAGCTCAAGGCGTTCGGCGCCTACCAGATCACGCCGGAGTGGATGGCATCTGCCACCTTGCGCGTGTATTCGGGGACGCCCAAGTCCTGCCTGGGTTACTTCGGTGACAACGAGGCGGATCCGATCGGCTATGGCTCCGGCTATCACTACTGTGGCGGAGAGCCGGTCAAGGCCGGTGGCGCCGGAGAGACGCCCTGGATCAAGAACCTCGATCTGGGCGTGACCTATCGTCCGGCCTTTGCCGACCACAAGCTGGCCTTCGGTTTGAACATCTTCAACGTGCTCAACGATCGCTCGGTCAATCGCGTCGACAGCGTCTACGGAACCAACCCGTACACCGTGTCCAATACCTACGGGCAAGGCACTTCGGCCTACAGCTTCAACCCACCGCGTTACGTGCGCCTGACCGCCTCCTACGATTTCTGACCGTGGGTCCGCATATCAACTGAAGTGGAAGCAGAAAAGGCCCCGGACGTTCCGGGGCCTTTTTTTGTCTGGGCGGCGCTTCGATCACCGTGATGGCCAAAAGTGCCAGCACGTCGTGGAGCCATGATTCAACGCAGATCCCCCATCACCACCCGCGCCGCGTTATGCCCCGGCGCGCCCGTCACCCCGCCCCCCGGGTGCGTGCCGGCGCCGCACAGGTACAGGCCGGGCAAGGCGCCGCGATAGCCGGCCTGGCCCAGGGCCGGGCGCGCAGAGAACAGCTGGTTGAGCGAGAGCGCGCCGTGGAAGATATCGCCGCCGATCAGGCCGAAGTCGCGCTCCAGATCCAGCGGGCTCTTGATCTGGCGGCCCAGCACCGAGGCGGCGAAACCCGGGGCGTAGCGCTCGACCGTGGCGATCATCAGGTCGGCCACCTCCTCGCGGTGGTCGTCCCAGCTGCGGCCGGCCGGCAGCTCGGGTGCGACGTGCTGGCAGAACAGGCTGGCCACATGCTGGCCTGGCGGCGCGAGCGTCTCGTCCAGGGTTGAGGGAATCAGCAGCTCGACGATGGGCTCGCGCGCCCAGCCATGGGCCCTGGCATCGAGATAGGCGCGGTCCATGTAGTCCAGCGAGGGCGCCAGGATGATGCCGGCGGTGAGATGGTCGCCCTCGCCGGGCAAGGCGGTGAACGAGGGCAGGCGATCAAGCGCCACGTTCATGCGGAAGGTGCCGGAGCCACAGCGCCAGTGGGCCATGCGCTCGGCGGTCGCCGGCGGTACGTGTTCGGGCCGCAACAGGTGTTGGTAGAGCAGCCTGGGATTGACGTTGGCGACTACGCTGCGCGCGCGTAGCGCCTGGCCGTCCTGCAGGCGCACGCCAACCGCACGACCGCCCTGGACCAGCACCTGCGCCACGCCGGCGTCGGTGCGGATCCTGGCACCGGCCGCGCGCGCGGAGGCGGCCATGGCCTGGGTGATCGCGCCCATGCCGCCGATGGCATGCCCCCAGGCGCCCTTGACGCCATCGACCTCGCCGAACACATGGTGCAGCAGCACGTAGGCGCTGCCTGGCGTGTACGGACTGGCGTAGTTGCCGACCACGCCATCAAAGCCGAACAGCGCCTTGACCGGCGCGCTCTCGAACCAGCGCTCCAGGTACTCGGCCGCCGAAATGGTGAACAGGTCCAGCAGTTCCTGTCGCAAGGTCTGGTCCAGCGACATCAGCCGCCGTCCGAGCGTTGCGCCGCGCAGCAGCTCCGGCAGCGCCTTCCACCAGCCTTCGCCCGTGATGTTGGGCGGCGGCTGCAGCGCCATCGCGCGCAGCACATCGGCGATGGCCTCCAGGCGCGCCTCGTAGGCGGGCAAGGCTTGCGCATCGCGCAAGGAGAACTTGGCGAGCTGGGCCTGGGTCTGGCCGGCGCCGGTGAGCAGGTACTGTCCATCGGGCAGCGGCAGGAAATTGTTGCGTCTGCGCTGCACGATGCGCAGGCCGTGGGCGCGCAGGTCCAGCTCGTCGATGACCTTGGGCTGCAGCAGCGAGACGGTGTAGGACGCGACCGAGTTGCGAAAGCCTGGGTGGAACTCCTCGGTCACCGCCGCCCCGCCCACCACGCCACGGCGCTCCAGCACCGTGACCTTCAGCCCTGCGCGGGCCAAGTAGGCGGCGCAGGTCAAGCCGTTGTGGCCGCCGCCGATGATGATCACGTCATCCTGGCCTGGCGGCACGTCGCGTTCCGGGGTGGCAGCCATCATTTTTGTGAACTTCGTCTCTATACTCGCCCAAGTCGCCCCTGAAAGAGCGTCGCATGACCCGCAGTTCCACCGCAGCCCGCAGCCCCCTGCCACAGCCGTGACCACGACGCATCGCATCAAAGCCGTGCGCAGCTATCGGCAACGGCTGAAGTCACGCGCCCTGACCGGCGTGGCCGCCATGGCGCTGGCGCTGGTCCTGCTGCTGGGCAACCTTACCCGACCGGTGGACGACCAGCTCTACCAGCTGCTGCTGCCCTCGGTGGCGCCTGTAGCCAATCCCCGCATCGTGCTGGTCACCATCGACGAGCACAGCCTGGACGAGCTGGGCCCGCGCCCGTGGTCACGGCGCGTGCTGGCGCGGCTGCTGGACCGGCTGACCGGGCTGGATGTGCGGGGCGTGGGCCTGGATGTGCTGCTGTCCGACCCGGCCTTGTTCGATCCGGAAGGCGATGCCCTGCTGGCGCGCGCCATGCGACGCAATGGACGGGTGGTGCTGCCTGTGCACGCCGAACCCGGCGTGGCCAGCGCGCCATTGATCGAACTGTTGCCGATTCCTGAATTCGCCAGCTCGGCCGCGGCGCTGGGCCATGTCGATCCGGGCGCCGACGCCGACGGCGTGGCGCGCACGCTCTACGGACAGGCCGGACCGGGTGCGCCGCGCTGGCCGGCGATGGCCGTGGCGCTGAGCCGCTTCGATGCCAGCCGCGCGCAGTCGCCCCTGCCGGTCCTGCCCGCCACCAATGGCCCGGACGCGCGCGAGTGGGTGCGGGCCGACCCACGTCGTATCGCTTTCACCGACCAGGGCTTCCGCCGCCTGTCCTTCGCCGATGTGCTGAACGCACGCGCCCCTGCCGAAGCGCTGCGCGGCGCCTGGGTGCTGGTGGGCAACGATGGCGCGCCGCAAGACCTGCGTGTTGCCGTGCCGATGCGAGGCAATGCGATGATCGGCACCCTGGAGTTCCAGGCCCAGGCCCTGAACGCCGTGCTGGCCGGCGCCACAGTGGAGGCGCTGCCATTGCCGCTGCAGGTCGTACTGACCTCACTGCTGATGACCTTGCCGCTGCTGCTGACCGGCCTGCCGGGGCTGTCGCGCATGCGCTGGACCCTGCTGCTGGCCGGCATCGCCAGCCTGGGCGCGGCCTGGCTGCTGCTGTACGCGCATCGTTGGTTCCCGCCGGCCAGCGCGCTGCTCACGCTGGCCGTGGGCGCCGCCCTGCTCGGCCTGCACCAGCTGCGCCAGCTGCACTCGCGCACCCAGACCGACCCGCGCACCGGCCTGATCAATGCCTCCGGCTTCCAGCACCGCATGCAGGTGGCCCTGCGCGAGGCCGCCCAGCATCGGCACCCGGTCTCCCTGCTGATGCTGCAGCTGGACCGGGCGCGCTCGCGCAGTGGCACCGACGCGATGCTGCACGAGCTCGGCCGCCGCCTCAGCGCGCGCGCGCGGCGACCGCAGGACCGGGTCGCGCACCTGGGCCAGGGGCGCTTTGCCATCCTGCTGCCGGATACGCCGGCCCATGCCGCCGCGGCCATCGCCACCACCGTGCACGTGGACCTGGGCGAACACCCGGCCGAGGACGAGCTGGGCACGGTCAGCATCGGCCTGCACACCTTCGACCCGGGCAGCGGCGATGACCCGTCCAGCCTGCTGGAAGGCGCGCAGGATGCGCTGCTCAAGGCCAGGACCAGCGGTGGCAACACCACCGTGTGCCATCGACGCGAAGCCGCCGCCCCGCTTGCGCCGGCCACCCTGACCCCGGGCGCATGACCTTCGACACCCTGCCCTGACCCGGGCCGGCGGTAGAGTGGCCGGTCCGCCCGTGGCGGGCGTGGGGGCCTTGCCAATCCACGCGGCACGGGCACCTCATCGATCCGTCCAAGGGAGCCTTACGTGACCTTTCGCAAACCGCATGTCCTGACCCTGTCCCTGGCTGTGGCCGCCGTCCTGGCCGGCTGCGGCAAATCCGAGGACGCCGCCCCGGCGGCCACGGAGCAGACACCCGCTGCCGCGCCCAAGACCCTGACCCTGGACGAATCCAAGCTGCCGCCGGTCAACCGCTTCGAAGCGGCCGACATCGACAGCAGCCTCAACGCCTGCACCGACCTCAACGCCTACGCCAACAGCAAGTGGCTCAAGGCCAACCCGATCCCGGGCGACCGCACCAGCTGGGGCGCCTTCGAAATGCTGGCCGAGCGCTCCAACGCCGCGCAGCAGCAGCTGGCCGAACAGGCCGCGGCCGATCCCAACGCCACCGGCGTGGAAAAGATCGTCGGCGACCTGTGGGCCACCGGCATGGACGAAGCCAAGGTCAATGCGCAGGGCATCGAGCCGCTGAAGGCCGACCTGACCGCCATCGACGGCCTGGACAGCCAGGACAAGCTGGTCGCCTATCTGCGCAGCACCGCGGCCAAGGGCCAGAACGGGCTCTTCAGCTTCGGCGCCGAGGCCGACTTCAAGAATTCGGCGACGAACATGGCCTACGCCGGCCAGGGCGGGCTGGGCCTGCCGGACCCGGAGTACTACACCAAGGCCGAGAACAAGGCCAAGCTGGACGCCTACCAGGCGCACATCGCCAAGGTGCTGGAGCTGTCCGGCGTGGCCGCGGCCGACGCCGCCACCCAGGCCCAGCAGGTCGTCGCGTTCGAAACGCGCCTGGCCAAGGTGTCCAAGACCAGCAAGGAGATGTCGCGCGATGTCTCGCTGTACTACAACCCGCTGACCCTGGCCGAAGCCGACAAGCTGACGCCGAACTGGTCCTGGACCGAGTTCTTCAAGTCGCAGGGCGTGGCCGCACCGGAAAAGTTCTCGCTGGCGATCCCGGCCTTCCACGAGGAGGTGTCCAAGATGCTGGCCGACACCGATCCGGCGCAGTGGCGCGCCTACCTGCGCTTCCACACCGTCGATGGCGCCGCGCCGTTCCTAAGCGATGCCTTCGTCACCGAGAACTTCAACTTCTACAACAAGACCCTGCGCGGCCAGAAGGAAATCCAGCCGCGCTGGAAGCGCGTGCTGGGCGCGATCAACGGCCAGGCCGGCGAAACCCTGGGCCAGCTGTACGTGAAGGTCGCCTTCCCGGCCGATTCCAAGGCCAAGATGGAAACGCTGGTGGGCAACCTGCGCACCGCGCTGAAGGGCCGGATCGAGCAGCTGGACTGGATGAGCGATGAGACCAAGGCCAAGGCCATCGCCAAGTGGGAGAGCTTCACGCCCAAGATCGGCTATCCGGACAAGTGGCGCGACTGGGCCGGCCTGAGTACCCAGCGCGACAGCTACCTGGGCAACATGCTGGCGCTGGCCGAGTTCAACTACAAATGGAACCTGTCCAAGATCGGCAAGCCGGTGGACAAGACCGAATGGGGCATGAGCCCGCAGACGGTCAACGCCTACTACAACCCGCTGCAGAACGAGATCGTGTTCCCGGCCGCCATCCTGCAGCCGCCGTTCTTCGACCCCAATGCGCCGGATGAAATGAACTACGGCGGCATCGGCGCGGTGATCGGCCACGAGATGACCCATGGCTACGACGACCAGGGCAGCCGCTTCGGGCCGTCCGGCAACTTCGAGAACTGGTGGAGCGAGGCCGACGCCAAGGGCTTCTCCAGCCGCACCGGCAAGCTGGTGGAGCAGTTCAATGGCTACGGCACCGAAGCCGGAGACAAGGTGAACGGCGAGCTGACCCTGGGCGAGAACATCGCCGACCTGGGCGGGCTGGCCACGGCCTACGACGCCATGAAAACCGCCACGGCCGGCAAGGACGACCCCAAGACCGACGGCATCACCCGCGACCAGCGCTTCTTCCTCAACTGGGCCACGGTGTGGCGCCGCAACTTCACCCCGGAAGAACTCGTCGTGCGCCTGAAGACCGATCCGCATGCGCCGGCCAACTTCCGCGCCATCGGCACGCCGTCGAACATGCCGGCCTACGCGGCCGCCTTCTCCTGCAAGAGCGGCGATCCCATGGTGCGCGACGGCGAGAAGCGCGTTGTGATCTGGTAAGACCCACCACGGGCGGCACGTCGAAAGGCGTGCCGCCCGTTGCTTTTTCCAGCGACCCGGATTGGATCGCCCTCGCGCCCTGGATGGGCCCAGGCGACGGCGATCTTCCGCACATCGATTCATTCGAGAACGAGCAGACACCATGCACGCACCCAAGCTCATCACCCTCTCGCTGGCGGTCACGCTGGCGCTGTCCGCCTGCAAGGGCGAGGACAAGCCCGCCGCCACGGCCGCCGCGCCGGCCCAGACCCAGCCTGCCGCGCCCGCCAAGCCCGCGTTCGACGTCTCCGAGCTGGACACCACGCTCAACGCTTGCGATGACTTCAACAGCTTCGTCAACGCCAAGTGGGTCAAGGCCAACCCGATCCCCGAGGACCGCAGCGGCTGGGGCGCGTTCGATGCGCTGGGCGAGACCAGCCTCAACACCCAGCACGAGATCCTCGAGGCGGCGGCGAAGAAGACCGATGCCGACGCGGCCTCGGTCGAACACAAGCTGGGCGTGCTGTACGCCGCCGGCATGGACGAGGCCGGGATCGAGAAGCTCGGCTATACGCCGATCAAGCCGCAGCTGGACGCCATCGCGGCACTTAAGGACGGCAAGGACGTGGCCCGGTACATCACCCAGCGCCATGCCGAAGGCGATTCGGAAGTGTTCGAGTTCGGCTCCGGCGCCGACTTCCACGACGCCAAGATGCAGATCGGCTATGCCTTCGAGGGTGGCCTGGGCCTGCCGACCAAGGACTACTACACCGACCCGCAGTACGCGCAGATCCGCGACGCCTACCTGGCCTACATCGCCAAGACCTTCGAGCTGACCGGCACGCCCGCCGATGCGGCCAAGGCGCAGGCGCAGCAGGTCTTCGACCTGGAGAAGACCCTGGCCGCCGCCTCGCTGTCGCGAGTGGAAGCGCGCGACCCGCAGAACCAGTACCACTTCGTCAGCGTGGCGCAGGCCGACCAGGTCATGCCGCATTTTTCCTGGGACGACTACTTCAAGGCGCAGGGCGTGAGCATCGACAAGGGCTTCTCGCTGTCGCAGCCGAAGTTCTTCGCCGCCCTGGACAAGCAGCTGGCCAGTGCACCCATCGCACAGTGGCAGGCCTACCTGCGCTTCCACGCCATCGACGGCGCGGCCAGCGCGTTGAGCAAGCCCTTCGCCGACGCCAGCTTCGATTTCTGGGGCAAGACCCTGTCCGGCCAGCCGCAGCAGAAGCCGCGCTGGAAGCGCGTGGTGGGCGCGGTCAACCGCGCCATCGGCGAGGGCCTGGGCCAGCTGTACGTGGCCAAGGTGTTCACCCCCGAGGCCAAGGCCCGTGCCACCGAGCTGGTGGACAACGTGCGGGCGGCGCTGAAGACGCGCATCGAGCATCTGGACTGGATGAGCGATGAGACCAAGGCCAAGGCCCTGGCCAAGTGGGAGACCTTCCTGCCCAAGATCGGCTACCCCGAGACCTGGCGCGACTGGTCCGGCCTGCAGTTCAGCGCGGGCGACTACTTCGGCAACCTGCAGGCGGCGGCCAAGTTCAACCACCAGTACGACCTGGCCAAGATCGGCAAGCCCACCGACCGCAAGGACTGGGGCATGACGCCGCAGACGGTCAATGCCTACTACAACCCCACCGACAACACGATCAACTTCCCGGCCGCGATCCTGCAGCCGCCGTTCTTCGATGCCAAGGCCGACGACGCCATCAACTACGGCGGCATCGGCGCGGTGATCGGCCACGAGGCCAGCCACGGCTTCGACGACGAAGGCAGCCAATTCGACGGCGAGGGCAACAACAAGAACTGGTGGAGCGAGGAAGACCGCCGCAAGTTCGAGGCGCGCACCGGCAAGCTGGTGGAGCAGTTCGATGCCTATACGCCGATCAAGGGCAAGCCGGACCTGCACGTCAACGGCAAGCTGACCCTGGGCGAGAACATCGCCGACCTGGGTGGCCTGAACGTGGCCTACGACGCGCTGCAGACCGCGCTCAAGCAGCACCCGGAAGAGGCCGGCAAGAAGATCGATGGCTACACGCCGGACCAGCGCTTCTTCCTCAACTGGGCGCGCGTGTGGCGTGGCGATATCCGCGAGCAGCAGGCCATCGTCTACCTCAACGCCGATCCGCATGCGCCGATTGCCCTGCGCGCCATTGCCGCGCCGTCCAACATGCCGCAGTTCGCCAGCGCGTTCTCGTGCAAGGCCGGCGATGCCATGGTGCGCCCGGAGGACAAGCGCGTGGTGATCTGGTAAGCGCCGCGCTTTCCTGCCCTGCTTGATGCCAAGGCCCGGCTCGTCCGGGCCTTCGCTTTTCCCGGCCCGCCGGTGCAAGAGTTGTCGCGCCGCGTCGGCACGCCGGCCGCTTGCGCCAGACCGTAGGCCGGGCCGCGACGTTGACGCCCCGGCGATCCACCGCGACTCGCTGAACGCGCCAGCGAAATCCGCCGACGATCACCGGCGCATTGGTAGAATCCGCCGCTTCGACCGCCGGAATTCTGCCCAGATGACGCAACTGCGCCACGCCCGTACTCCCACCCTGCTTGCCATGGCGCTGCTGGTCGCGCTTGGCGGCGGGGATGCCTTCGCCGCCGCCAAGAAGAAGAAGGCCGCCCCCAAGGCGCCGGTGGTCAAGGCCGAATGCACCGATTTCTACAGCGCCGCCAACGCCGACTGGCTCAAGGCCAATCCGCTGCCGGCCGGCGTGGGCTCGATCTCCGCCCTGGGCCAGCTGCGCGCGCGCGCCGAGCAGCAGCAGCGCGAGCTGCTGGAGGCCGCCGCGACCCAGCCGCAGGGCAACGTGCAGAAGCTGCTGGGCGATTTCTGGGCCAGCGGCATGGACGAGGCCGGTGTCGAGCGCGACGCCGCCAACCCGATCGCCCCGCTGCTGGGCCGCATCAATGGCATCAAGAAGGCCAAGGACATTCCGCCGGCGATCGCCGCGCTGCACCAGGTCGGCATCCCGGTGGCCTTCAACTTCGGCCCGGACGTGGACCTGAAGGCGCTGGACCGCCACATCGGCTACTTCAGCCAGGGCGGCCTGGGCCTGCCCGACCCGGCCTACTACACCCGTACCGATGCCGAGACCCGCGAGCTGCTGGGCCGCTACCGCGCCTACGTCAAGCAGATCCTGGCCCTGACCGGTACTTCGCAGGACCAGCTGGATGCCGAGTCGGCGCTGGTGCTGGACCTTGAGACCCGCATCGCCCGCGCCTCGCGCCCGCTGCCGGACCTGGTCAACCCGCTGACCAACTATGCGCCGGTGCCCACCAAGGAGCTGAAGAAGCAGTTCCGCGCGCTGCAGCTGGACGATTTCCTCAAGGTCCAGGGCGTCAACGACGACGTCGTCTCCGTGGCCAACCCCGAGCTGCTCAAGCAGGTCGATGCGCTGGTCGGCAGCATCAAGCCCGACGCGTGGAAGGCCTACCTGCGCTGGCGCGTGGGCGATGCCATGGCACCGTACTTGTCCAAGCCCTGGGTCGATGCCTCCTTCGCCTTCCGCGGCCGTGTCCTGGAAGGCCAGGTGGCCCCGCTGCCGCGCTGGACGCAGGTGCTGGGCGCCATCAACACCGCCGCCGGCCCGATGCTGGGCCGCGAGTACGCCGCGCGCTACCTGCCCGAAGCGTCCAAGAAGCAGGCCGAGACCGTGGCCGAGCAGATGCGTGCGCAGCTGGAGCAGGCGATCGCCGGCAACACGCTGATCAGCGCCGAGGCCAAGGCCGAAGCCAAGGCCAAGCTGGACAAGCTGAAGATCGAAGTCGGCACGCCGCGCCGCGACCTGGACTACACCGTGCAGCCGATGGGCCGCGGCAGCTTCGGCGGCAACATGCTGATCGCCAGCACCTGGCGCCACCGCGAAGAGATGAAGCGCATCGGTCGCGGCAACGCCGACCGCCGCTGGAACGTGCTGCCGCAGCAGCCGGCCCTGGCCTACGACCTGGCGCAGAACCGCCTGATCATCACCGCCGCGGTGCTGCAGCCGCCGGTTTTCGATGTCAGCCGCGATGCATCCGCGCAGTACGGCGCGCTGGGCGCGATGGTCGGCCACGAGCTGACCCGCGGCTTCGATACCAAGGGCCGCATGATCGATGCCAAGGGCGAGATCCGCGACTGGTGGACCCCGGCCGATGCCGCTGCATGGAATGCGTTGAGCGAGAAGGTCGCCGCCCAGTACGGCGCTTACCCCTACCCCGCCCTGACCGGCACGCGCGTCAACGGCACGCTGACCCGCGATGAGAACCTGGCCGACATCGCCGGCCTGGAGCTGGCCTGGAAGGCCTTCAACGCCGCCCAGCCCAACGCCAACCCGGGCGCCAAGGAAACCTTCTACGCGTCCTGGGCGCAGCTGTGGGCCCAGCAACTCTCGCCGCAGGAAGCCACCCTGCGGGTGACGGTGGACACCCACGCCCCCGGGCAGTGGCGCGCCAACGGCCCGCTGATGAACCTGCCCGACTTCGCCACGACCTACGGCTGCAAGGCCGGCCAGCCGATGTTCAAGCCCGAAGGCGAGCGCATCCAGCTCTGGCGCTGAGACAAGGCGCCGAGTCGAAAGAGCCAGGATGCAGGAGCGTCATCCACCCTGCGTAGGGTGGACAACGCCAAGCTTGTCCACCAATGCGCCTGCCACGCCAAGCCACGAGAAAGCCGCCACGCGCGGCTTTTTTGTTGGACGCGCTGCCACGCCACCACGCATCTTCGTTACCCGTCTCGCGGCGATGGTGGATGAAAGAGCGTCATCCACCCTACGTCGGGTGGACAACGCGAAGCTTGTCCACCGAGGCGCCCGCTGAGCCAAGCCCACGAGAAAGCCGCCACGCGCGGCTCTTTCGTTGGACGGGCTGCCGCGCCACCAGACATCTTCGTTACCCGTCTGGCGGCGATGGTGGATGAAAGAGCGTCATCCACCCTACGTAGGGTGGACAACGCGAAGCTTGTCCACCAAGCCGGCGAAGGAGGCCTGCTCCCCCTTGGCCAGGCAAGATCAGCTCCTTCAACCAACGGGCAGACAAGGAACGCTTCACTGGGCGCACCATCGCCCAGCGCGCCGCATCAACGCACCAGGCGCGGCCCCTTGCGGCGCTTGCCGCCACCACCGAAAGGCGGCTGTCCACGCCAGTAGCGGATCATCAACCAGCCGAACAGCATGCCGCCAAGGTGTGCGAAATGGGCCACGCCCGGCTGGAAACCGCCCAAGCCCATGAACAGCTCGATCGCGCCGTAGACGATCACGAAGGTGCGCGCCTTCATCGGAATCGGCGGGATCAGCAGCATGATCCGCTGGTTGGGAAACAGCATGCCGTAGGCCAGCAGCAGGCCGAAAATGCCGCCGGAGGCCCCGACGGTGGGATACGGCGGGCTGCCCATGCTGGTCATCCACCAGCCCACCAGCAGCTGGATCAGGCCGGCGCCGGCCACGCAGGCCAAAAAGTACTGGCCGAAGCGCTTCTCGCCCCAGGTCAGTTCCAGCGGCGCGCCGAACATGTACAGCGCCAGCAGATTGAACAGCAGGTGGGTGAAGCTGCCATGCAGGAAGCCGTAGGTGAGCAGCTGCCACGGCATGAACCCACTACCCAGCGGCCACAGCGCCAGCCAGCTGTCGATGGGCAGGAACTGCTGCAGCAGGAACATCACCACGCAGCCGATCATCAAGGCCTGCGTGATCGGGGGGATTCGCGACATCATCGGAGGGACACTCGAGGAAAGCTGCGGCCATGATAGCCGCCGCGGCATGACTGCCGGTTCAGTCCCCTTGGCCCCACAGCTGCTCATCCAGGCTGGCCGCGGCGCGCTGCCCGACCACCTTGCCCTTGACCACGCGCACGCCTTCGGCCCGCAGGCGCTGGCTTTGTTCGCGCCAGCCGCGGCTGCCTTCCTCGAAGGCGATGGAACCATCCGAGCGCAGGATGCGATGCCACGGCAGATCCGGCGCCCCGTACTTGCGCAGCACCTGCGCCACCAGCCGCGCCCGCCCGGGCAATCCGGCGCGGCGAGCGATCTCGCCATAGCCGGCGACCTGCCCGGCGGGCACGGCGCGGATCGCCTTGAGGATGGCGGCGGCGCGGGCTTCGGGGGTGGAGAGGTCGGTTGGCATGACGCCGATTCTAGTCTTGCGGCATCCCCGTGTTTGATCGCTCGAGTTGCGTTTCCCGTGAAATGAGATCCGTGTGGGCCACTGCCGACGCTGCCTTCGATCTGTTTGGACACCATCGACGGCTTCGGCGGAAAGCTAGATCAAGGACTTTCGTGCGGCTTCGCCGCCCGACCTACTTTCTTTGCTCGTGCAAAGAAAGGTAGGCAAAGAGGCGCTTTTCAACAGACGCATGTCTGGTCAACACGCCCCTGGCGGTCGGCTTTTCGCTGCGCGAAAAGTCCGCTGCGGCCGCCGGGATTTTTGGAAGGAACATCCATGTCCCTTCTAAAAACGACGCGCATCCTGCGCGTCGCCCTGTCGGGTCTAATCCGTCGGCCTCCGCCCGACCTCAAGGGGAAGTGAGTCAAGAGCAGCAGCAAGAGCAAGAGCAAAAACCACCGCGACCGCGACCGCGACCGCGAAGTCGAAGTCGAAGTCGAAGGCGAAGTCGAAGTCGAAGGCGAAGGCGAAGGCGAAGTCGAAGTCGAAGTCGAAGTCGAAGTCGAAGGCAAGACAAAGTGGGAACGAAGTGGATGCGGAGGTAGGCGTCAGAATTTCAACTTGGCATCCGCATCTGCTTTGACCCTCCTTGGCTCTGGCTGTGGATATCGCTTGGCTTTGGCTTTGGCTTTGGCTTTGGCTTTGGCTTTGGCTTTGGCTTTGGCTTGGGCTGTGGCTGTGGCTGTGGCTGTGGCTGTGGCTGTGGCTGTGGCTGGGGCTTTGGCTGTGGCTCTAGATCTTCCAACCCCGTGAGGCACGGCGGAGGGACGAGGACAAGACCCGCAGGGCGCCGTGCATGGATGCACGGCGTTTTCCGAAGGGACATGGATGTCCCTTTGGAAAATCCCTCGGCCCGCAGCGGACCCGCGAAGCGGGCGTGCCGCCCGGGGCGTGTTGACCAGACATGCGTCTGTTGAAAAGCGCCTCTTTGCTTACCTTTCTTTGCACGAGCAAAGAAAGTAAGTCGGGCGGCGAAGCCGCACGAAAGCCCTTGCTCTCGCTTTGTCTTGCTTTGCCCAGCCTTAACTCTGGCTCTTGACCTCTAAACCTCCGTGAGGCACGGCGGGGGCGGCGGGGGTCAGTGGGAAAGCCCCTTCGCGGCTGAAGCCGCTCCCACAGGAACGATGTGCACGCGGCTCGACTATGGCGAAGAAAGGTTATTCGAGATCCGATGAGGCGAATCACCAGGCATCAAAACGAAAACGGGAAGCCTTGAGGCTTCCCGTTCCAGTCACCGATGGTAAAAGGCGAACAGGCCTACGCCCAACCCACCTGCTGCAATGCCCACAACATGCCATAGGCGATCGCACCGGCCGCCGGGATCGTCAGGATCCACGCCCACACGATGCGCTCGATCACGCTCAGCTTGAGCGCCTTGGGATTCTTGGCATAGCCCACGCCCATGATGGCCGTGGAGATGCTGTGCGTGGTCGACACCGGCATGCCGAAACTGGCTGCCACCGTGAGGATGGTGGCTGAACTGACCTCGGCGGCGAAGCCGTTGATCGGGTGCAACTTCACCATCTTGTGGCCGAGCGTCTTGATGATCTTCCAGCCGCCCGAGGCCGTGCCCAGCGCCATCACCACCGCGCAGGTCAGCACGATCCACAGCGCCACGTCGGTGCCGCCAGCGGCCGGGTCCGGGTGCAGGAAGGACAGCCAGCCCGGCAGGTCGTCGAGCACGCCACCGGCCTGCGCGCCCATCAGTGTCAGCGCGATGATGCCCATGGTCTTCTGCGCGTCGTTGTGGCCGTGGGCATAGCCCATGTACGCGGCCGAGGCGATCTGCGCCTTGCCGAAGAACGCATTGACCCAGCGCGGGCGCGCCATCCGCCGCAGGATGCCGCCGGCGCGGGCCATGCCGGCGATGATCGCCCACAGCAGCAGCATCACCAGCACGCCCAGCACGAAGCCGGCGATCGGCGAACTGATCATGGGCACGAACACCTTCCACAGCAGGCCCTTGTTCTTGACCCAGTGGCCGGCGGTCTCCGACCAGATCAGCGCGTCCCAGTTGTTGTGTGCGGCGGCCAGCGCCGCACCGCACAGGCCGCCGATCAGCGCATGGCTGGAGGAGGACGGCAGGCCCTTCCACCAGGTGATCAGGTTCCACACGATGCCGCCCAGCAGCGCGCACAGGATGACCTGCGAGCTGGCATCGACCACATTGGTGTTGATGATGCCGGTGGCGATGGTCGCGGCCACCGCGGTGCCGGTAAGGGCGCCGATCAGGTTCATCGCCGCGGCCAGGGCTACGGCCCAGCCCGGCGCCAGCACCTTGGTCGCCACCACCGTGGCGATGGAATTGGCGGTGTCGTGGAAGCCGTTGATGAACTCGAAGACGAGCGCGGCCAGGATCACGACAAGCACGAGCGTCAGCATGACGTGCCCCCCGTTGCGTCCACGGCGGCGCTGCGGCGCGCGGCCTTGGCGCGGAAAGGAACATGGCGGGATGCCGAGAACGCGGCCACGCCAAGCCCGTGGTGCGCAAAGCCGGTCAACATGCGGATCGACGGCATGGCGATCAGGAGTTCTTCAACACGATCTGGTAGACCACCGCGCCCGCTTCCTGGCAGCGGTCGATGGCCTTCTCCAAGATCTCGAAGAATTCCTTCAGCAGGAACATCTGCAGGCTGTCCAGGCGGCCAGAGTAGATGTCGCGATACAGCTCCAGCATGAGGCGGTCGGCCTCGTTCTCCAGCGCGCGCAGTTTCTCGTACAGGGCGGTGGTGCGGTCCAGGTTCATCTTGGGCAGCACGTCCACCATCTCCTTCACCACCCCGGCGGCCTGTTCCAGCATGGCCGCGCGCGGGGCGAAATCGATGTGCTCCAGGTGCTTGATCGCCAACGAGTAGCGGTCGGCGAACTTCTCCACCTGCTTGGGGATCTTGTGCAGGGCCGAGCCCAGCGCCTCGATGTCCTCGCGCTCGATCGGGGTGATGAAGCTGTCCACCAGTGCCTGGCCGATCTTGTCCGAGGCCTGGCGCTCGCGCTGGCGGGCCAGCTTGAAGGCGTCCAGCGCCGGCTGGCGGTCGGCGCTCTTCATCATCGCGTGCAGCGCCTTGGTGCTGTCGTAGGCGGCGTCGGCGGCCTCGTCGAGCAGGGTGTAGAACTGCTGGCCGGAACCGAAGATGGTCTGCAGAGAAAACATCGGGCAATCCCGCCGTCGCGGAGTGGACGGCTCAGGGGGCGAATTATGACAGCTCCGCCGCCGCCGTCGCCCCTGGCGGCCCCCCCCACCGCGCCCCGGCCAGGGGGCACCACGCCACGCTCACCGGCTTGCTTGCAATCTTGCAAGCCCCGAAACCGGGCATCGCTCGCTGGCTTTGCTAGACTCCCCCGGCGCCCTCACCGGCGCACCCTATGGACGACGACCCCACGCACCCTCGCCGCCCCGCGACCGCGGCCCCCGCCGGACACGTTCCGCCCTCCCCTTTTGAGCAGGAGGCCGCGACGTGCTGGAGCTGCTGATCGTCTTGTTCCTGATCGTCCTCAACGCCTTCTTCGCCCTGTCGGAGATGGCCCTGATGACCTCGCGCAAGCTGCGCCTGAAGCAGATGGCCGCCGACAGCCGCGGTGCCCGCGCGGCGCTGGCGCTGGCCGAGCATCCCGACAACCTGCTGTCCACGGTGCAGATCGGCATCAACCTGATCGGCATCCTGGGCGGCGTGTTCGGCGGCGACGCCATCGGCGCGATCATCGCCGGCTGGCTGTCCGGCTGGGTCCCGGGCATCGACCAGTACGCCGGCAAGATCGGCGTGGCCACCGCGGTGACGCTGATCACCGCCGGCTATGTGATCTTCGGCGAGCTGATCCCCAAGCGCCTGGCCTTGACCAACCCGGAGAAGATCGCCGCGGTAGTCGCCATCCCGCTGACCTGGCTGCTGCGCATGGCGCGCCCGGTGGTGTTCCTCCTGGGCGCCATCAACCGCGGCGTCCTGCGGCTGATGGGCATCAAGGACGACGCCCGCCACGCGGTCACCGAAGAGGAGATCCGCCTGCTGGTCAGCGAGAGCCACGAGCAGGGCGTGATCGACGACGACGAGCGCAACATGGTCAACCGCGTGCTGCGCCTGGGCGACCGTACCGCCGACAGCCTGATGACCCCGCGCAAGCGCATCATCTGGCTGGATGTGGCCGCGCCCTACGCCGACAACCTCCAGACCATGCGCCAGTCGCGCTACTCGCGCTTCCCGGTCTACAGGAACAACGACCAGGAGGTGGTCGGCATCCTGGAGGTGAAGTCCCTGCTGGACCGTATCGCCGATCACTCGCCGGAGCTGTTCACCGAGCTGCGCGAGCCGCTGTTCGTGTCCGAGTCCACCCATGCGATGAAGCTGCTGGAGATCCTGCGCGAAGAGCAGCAGTCGCTGGCCCTGGTGGTGGACGAGTACGGCGAGATCCAGGGCATGGTGACGCTGAGCGACCTGATGAACGCGGTGGTCGGCCGCTACCACCAGGCCGCGGACAACCCGGACCCGAGCGCGCTGGTGGTGACCCGCGAGGACGGCTCGATGCTGATCGACGGCTCGCTGTCCAATGACGACCTGCGCGAACTGATGGGGGGCGTGGCGCTGCCACGCGAGGAGGACGGCGACTACCACACCGTGGCCGGCATGGTGATTGAGCACTTCGGCCGCATCCCGCACACCGGCGAGCATTTCGACTGGGCCGGCTGGCGCATCGAGGTGGTCGATCTGGACGGGGCCCGCGTGGACAAGCTGCTGCTCAGCCGCCTGCCCGAGGACGAGGAAGATGACACCGTCGGATGAGCCGCAGCGCCCCGGTGCCGCGACCCATGCGGCCGGCACCCGCGATGTGCTGGACCAGCTGGCGGCCGGGGATCCGGAAGCGCGCATCCCCTTGGGCGAGGTCATGGCCGACCTGCAGCAGAGCGCCTTCGGCATGCTGCTGTTCATCGCCGTGCTGCCCTCGTTCCTGCCGGTGCCGGGCCTGGCCGGCGGCATCAGCGGCCCGCTGGTGATGCTGGTCGGCGCGCAGCTGCTGATCGGTCTGCGCAAGCCATGGATCCCTCGCTTCATGGCCGTGCGCGGGCCGCACCGCAGCTCCATCGTGCGCTTCCGCGACCTGATGGCCCGCCCGCTGGGCTGGCTGGAAAAAGCCGTGCGCCCGCGCCTGCAGTCCACGCTGGACAGCCGCATGCTCGGCGCGGTCACCGGCGCGCTGCTGATCGGCCTGGGCCTGCTGCTGGCGCTGCCCATCCCGTTCACCAATTACCTGTTCGGCGTCTTGCTGCTGTTGTTCGTGTTCGCGCTGCTGGAGCGCGACGGCCTGCTGATGCTGGTGGCCTGGCTGGTGGGTGCGATCGCGGTGGTGGTGTTCGGGTTCCTGTCCGGGAACCTGGTGCAGATGACGATGGACCTGTTCCAGCGCTGGAGCTGAGCGGCTGGCGCAGGCCGCTGGCCTTAGCGCAGCAGCTGGTCGAACTCGGCCGAGGTCATCGGATAACCGAACCAGTAGCCCTGGGCCAGGTCGCAGCCGCGCTCGTGCAGCAGGTCGGCCTGGGCCTCCTTCTCCACGCCTTCGGCCACCACCGTGATCCCCAGCGAGTGGGCCATGGCGATGATGGCCGTGGTCAGGGCCAGGTCGTCGGGGTCGCGCTGCAGGTCGGCGATGAAGCTGCGGTCGATCTTGACCCCGTCCACCGGCACGCGCCGCAAGTGGCTCAGCCCGGAAAAGCCGGTGCCGAAATCGTCCAGCCACACCCGCACTCCGGCGCGATGCAGCTTGGACAGCAGCGCGCTGGCGTGCGCCTCGTCACTGATGACCGCCGTCTCGGTCAGCTCCAGGTGCAGGCGCGAGGCCGGCAGGCCCGCGTCGCGCAGGCAGCCGGCGACCAGCTCGGGCAGGTCGCCGCTGTGCAGCTGGCGCGCGGACACGTTCACCGACACGAACGGCAAATCCGACGGCGCCAGCCCCGCCCCCCAGCGCGCCGCTGCCGCACAGGCCGTGCGCAGGACCTGGGGCCCGATGATCTCGATCAGCCCGCTGTGCTCGGCCACATCGATGAACACCGAAGGCGGCACCGACCCCAGCTGCGGGTGCTGCCAGCGCAGCAGCGCCTCGGCCCCGACCACCTTGCGGTCGGACAGGCGGTGGATCGGCTGGTACAGCAGGCTCAGCTCGCCGCGCTCCCAGGCGCCGCGCAGCTCTTGCTCCATGCGCACGCGCCGCTCCACCGCCTGGTCCATCGCCCGGCTGTAGAAGCGGTAGCAGTTCTTGCCGGCCATCTTGGCCTGGTACATGGCCACATCGCCGTTCTTCATCAGCGCCGTGGCCCCGGAGGCATCCTCAGGGAACAGGGTGATGCCGATCGAAGTGCCCAGGAACACCTGCCGCCCCTGCACCACCAGCGGCTGGCCAAGGTCGCGCGCCAGTTGCTCGGCCAGGGCCGAGGCGACCTCGCGGACCTGCCCGTCCTGCACCAGGATCACGAACTCGTCGCCACCGAAGCGCGCCAGCAGCGCGTCGTCGCCGCCCAGGCGCTCGACCGTGGCGCGGATGCGATGGGCGAACTGCACCAGCACCTCATCGCCAGCCTCGTGGCCCAACGTGTCGTTGACCCGCTTGAAGTCGTCGATATCGGCGAACAGCAACGCCAGCTCGCGCCCGGCGCCACGCAGCAGCATCAGCCGATGGTCCAGGCTCTCGCGGAAGGCCAGCCGGTTGGTCAGGCCGGTCAAGGCGTCGGTGTAGGCCATGCGCCGCACGTCGCGATCGTGCTGGGCGATGCGGGCGTTCATGTCCACGAAGGAGCGCACCAGCTCGCCCATCTCGTCCTGGCGGCGGCTGACCAGGTGGCTGGCGTCGTAGTCGCCGCTGCCGATGGCGCGGGTGGCCTCGGACAGCTGGCGGATCGGGCGGATGACCGTGCGCTGCACATAGGCGGCGATGGCCAGCAGCAGCACCCCCAGCACCACCAGCAGGCCGATCAGCAGCTGGCTCTGCCGCTCGCGCAGCGTCGCCAGGTGCCCACGCAAGGACTGCGCCGCCTTCAGCTGGGTGCCTCGCACCTGCTTGAGGGAGTAACCGATGCGCACCCCACCCAAGGTCTCGCCGCCCACCCGCACCGGCTGGGAGACATCCAGCACCTGGTCGGACCATTGCACCAGCGGGCCGCTGCCGGAGGCGGCACGGGCGGCCAGCGGGTCTTCCATGGGCTGCCCGTAACGGGTGATGTCCAGCGACCCGTCGTGCAGCACGCGCCGGTCACGGTCGAACACCAGCACGTAGGCCACGTCCGGCTGGCGCGCGGTGGCGCTGACGATGTCGCCGATGGCCTGCATGTCGGAGAAGTACATCGGGTTGGCCAGCGCATCGGACAGCTGCTGGGCCATCGCCGTGCCGCGACGCTCCATGCTCTCGCTGGCCATGGACCGCACGGCCTCGCCGCCGAGGCGGTCGATCTCATCCTGCAGCGCGGTCTGCCGCGCCATCAACACCACCACCAGGCCGGCCACCAGGGCCAGGACCAGGGTCATGCCCACCAGGTAGCGGGCCTGCAGCCCGAAGCGCAGCCTCATTCCAGCGCGTCCCGCACCTGGGCTGCCCCGGCGGACAACTGCTCCAAGGCCTGGCGTGTCGGCGCGTCCACCTCCAGGAACCGCGTGGTGCCGAAGAAGCGCCGCAGCGCCTGCTGGCCTTCCGGCTCACGCGATGCTTCCAGCAGGACCTGGCGCAGGCGCGCCTCCACCGGCGCCGGCAGGTCGGCACGCACCATTTCCAGCGCACGCGGGTACTCGGCCGTGCGGTGGATCACCTCGAGCTGGTTGCGAAAGGAGGCCGGCATGCGGCGGTCATCGTTCCAGTCCAGGTCGCTGACCGCGCCGGCATCCACCATGCCCTTGGCGACCCAGGTGGAGATGTTCAGTTCAGAACGCGCGAACAGGTAGCCGACCTTGCCGCGGTTGACCGACTCGCGCGGCGACAACATCAGCTCCGGGCGCAGCCCCGCCTGCAGCAGGGTCATGGCCGGCACCAGATAGGCGCTGGTGGAGGACGTGCTTTGGAATGCGACGCTGCGCCCGACCAGATCGGCCAGCGTGTGGATGCCGCTGCCGCGGCGCACGATGAACAAACTGCGGTAGCGGCTGACGCCGTTGCGCTCGGTCAGCAGCAGCGGCTTGGCCCCGCTGCGTCGCTGTAGCTGCATGCCGGTGCCAGCGGTCTCGGTGACCCAGTCCACCCGGCCGCTGCGCAGGTAGATCGCCATCTGCTGCGGATCGCGCGCCATCAGCACCCGGCCCTCGGTGATGCCGACATCGCGCATGCGCGGCACCACATAGTCCAGCAGGGGGCGCAACTGCTCGTAATGCGCGCGGGGATCGTCGCTGATGCGCCCCAGCACCAGGACATGCCCGCCCTCGGAGACCGGGGCGGGCAAGGCCTTGGAGGTGCTCTGCGCCATGGCCGCCCAGGCAACGAGACAGGACAGCAGCAATCCGAGGCCAACGCAGGCACGATGTCGCACGAAACGGGCTCTCCCGGATGATCCGAGCACGTTAGCCCAATTCATTCCCGCCGGACAACACCGCCCTCAACCGCCAGCCGCGCCATGCGCTGGGCATCGGCGAGGATGCCGCGCAGCAGCCGCACTTCCTGCTCGCTCAGGTCGCTGCGCAGGAACAGGCGCCGCAGCTTGCGCATCGCCGAATCCGGGGTGCGGCCCTTGTGGAAGTCGATCTCGTCCAGGGTCTGCCCCAGCTGGGTGAAAAAGCCCTCCAGCTGCGCGTGGCTGGCCAGGACGGCATCGGCCGCAGGCTCGGCCGCGGCGAACTGCTCCGGCGCGGCCAGCCGCACCTCATAAGCCAGGATCTGCACCGCCGCGGCCAGGTTGAGCGAGCTGTACTCGGGGTTGGCCGGGATATGCACCGCGGCATGGCACAGCTGCAGTTCCTCGTTGGTCAGGCCGGTGCGCTCGCGCCCGAACACGAAGGCCACCACCCCCTCGCTACTGGCCTGCACCGCCCGGGCGGCGGCCTGGCGCGGGGCGTACTCGTCCAGCGCCACCCGCCGCGCACGGGCGGTGCTGCCCAGCACCAGGCGACAGTCGGACACGGCCTCGGCCAGCGTGGCGGTGACGCGCGCCTGGGCCAGCAGGTCATCGGCGCCCGCGGCGCGACGGAAGGCCTCATCGGCCGGGAAGTCCTCCGGCGCCACCAGCACCAGCTCGGACAGGCCCATGGTCTTGAGCGCGCGGGCGGCCGCGCCGATGTTGCCAGGGTGCTGGGTGCCCACCAGGACGAAGCGGATACGGGAGGCGAAGGCGTCGCCGCGCCAGGCAACGGCGGAAAGGTCTGGGTCGTTCATCCGCAGATGGTAAACTGCCCGACCGGCGTCAGTCCGCATGACGCCTGGCGCTCTTTCCCACCGCCCGCTATCGCTGCCTGTCCGAGGTCGTTTCGCCATGCTCAATCCCGTTGTCACCGTCATGACCAAGGCCGCACGCTCCGGAGGTGGGGTTCTGCTGCGCAACATCGCCAAGCTCGGCAGCCTGAACGTGGTCGAGAAGGGTCGCCAGGACTACGCCAGCGAAGTGGACGCCGATGCGGAGAAGGTCATCATCAAGGAGCTGCGCCGCGGCTATCCCGAGTACGGGATCATCGGCGAGGAAGGCGGCTCGCTGGTCGGCAAGAACGCCCGCTTCAATTTCGTGATCGACCCGCTGGACGGCACCAGCAATTACCTGCGCGGCTTTCCGCACTACTGCGTGTCCATCGCCCTGGTGGACAACGGCGAACCCACCGACGCGGTGATCTACGACCCGCTGCGCAACGAGCTGTTCACCGCCAGCCGCGGCGCCGGGGCCCAGCTCAACGAGCGCAAGATCCGCGTCAGCGACCGCAAGGACATCGCCGGCGCGGTCATCGGCACCGGCTTCCCGCCGCGCGAGCGCGCCCGCGCCGGCGCCCAGCTGGACTGCATCCGCGCCCTGCTGGTCCACGCCGAGGACGTGCGCCGCACCGGCTCGGCCGCGCTGGACCTGGCCTATGTGGCCTGCGGCCGCCTGGACGCGTACTTCGAAGCCGGGGTCAAGGCCTGGGACATCGCCGCCGGCGCCCTGCTGGTGCGCGAAGCCGGTGGCCGCATCAGCGACTTCAAGGGCGCCAACACCGCGCGCATGGACGACAAGGGCCCAGACACCCGCCCGCTGCTGGCTGGCAACGTGAAGATCGCCGACTCGCTGCAGAAGGTCATCAGCGCCTCTGGATATGCGGCTGCGTTCAATTGAGGCAGGAGTGAGCGGAGAGGAGTGAGGAGTGAGCGAGGGCGGTGCCAGGGGGCTGATGCCTCACTGCCCTTCCCGGGCTCCACTCAACGCCTGACCTGCCCCGCGCCCTAGCCCACCGCCCGAGCGCGTCCGCAAGGCGGCCGAGCCGCACCGTAGGGTGGATGGCGCTCTTCCATCCACCATCGCCGAAGCGACGACGCCGATGGATTGAGGCATGTCGCTCGCTCCAACGCGCAAAGCCGTTCGTGGGCGGCTTCCCTCGTGATCTGCCGCAACGGATGCCTCGGTGGACAAGCTCCGCGTTGTCCACCCTACGTAGGGTGGATGGCGCTTTTCCATCCACCATCGCCGCGAGGCGGATCACGTGCATGGAGGGAGGCGTGTGACCCATTCCAGCGCAGCAGCCCTCGGTGCGCGACAGCCCTTGGTGAGCGGCATCGCTTGTGATCGCGCCGCAGCGCGCGCCTCGGTGGACAAGCTTCGCGTTGTCCACCCTACGTAGGGTGGATGGCCCCCCCCAACCACCATCGAGAAACGACGACGCCGATGGATTGAGGCGTGTCATTCGCTCCAACGCGCAAAGCCGTTCGGGGGCGCTCCACTCGTAATCTGGCGCAACGGATGCCTCGGAGGACAAGCTCCGCGTTGTCCACCCTACGTAGGGTGGATGGCGCTCTTCCATCCACCATCGCCATGGCACCAATCTGCGTGTCGGCGTGTCTACCCGGCAGACGGACCATCAAAAAAAGCCCGCGCAATGCGCGGGCTTTTTGGTATCGCTCGGCAGAAAGGAGTCCGGCAGGCGTCCCACCCCTCACTCCTCACTCCTCCCCACTCACTCCTCGCCTCAAGGCCTGCGCGCCAGGGCTTCCTCGTCCTTGGCCTTGGGCAACAGGTCCTGCTTGCTGACCTTGAAGGGGCCGATGCTCAGCAGCGGCACGGCCACGATCACCGAGGACACCACCACGATCACCGCACCGACCATGTGCGTCTCGGCCAGGCCTTCCATCGAGCGGCCGCCGTAGATGTACAGCGCCAGCGCCGAGAGGAAGAACATCACCGCGGTGATGATCGTGCGCGACAGGGTCTGGTTGATCGAGCGGTTCAGCACTTCCAGCGGCTCCACCCGCAGCGCGCGGAAGTTCTCGCGGACACGGTCGAACACCACGATGATGTCGTTGATCGCAAAGCCCATCACCGACAGCAGGCCCGCCAACACGGTCAGGTCGAACTCGCGACCCAGCAGCGACATGTAGGCCACGGTCAGGATCAGGTCGAAGAACGCGGTGATCGAGGCCACCACCGCAAACTTCCATTCGAAGCGGAAGGCGATGTAGATCAGGAAGCCGGCCAGCATGAAGATGGTGGCGTACACGCCGTTCATGGCCAGGTCGCGACCGACCTGCGGGCCAATGAATTCACCCGGCTGCACGGTCACCGGATTGGCGTCGCTGGTCACGACCTTGCGCACGTCCTCGGCCACCGTGCGGGCGGCGTTGTCGTCGTTGTTGTGCTCGCCATGCGGCTGCAGGCGGATCATCAGCTCGTTGCTGCCGCCAGCGTTCTGGACCTGCGCGCCCTCATAGCCGGACTGCTCCAGGCGCTCACGCACCTGGTCCAGATCGGCGGGCTTTTCGAAGTGCGCGCGCACCAGCGTGCCGCCGGTGAACTCCAGCGCGTAGTTGAAGCCCTTGAGGCCGATGATGGCGAAGGAGGCGACCAGCAGGACCAGCATCAGCGCCAGCACGGGGTAGCGCGGCCGCATGAAGTCGATCTTGGTGTCGTTGGGGATGATGTGCAGCGGGAACAGCTTCATGGGTTCGATGCTCTTCGTTGAAAAGTCCGCGCACGAAGTGCGCGGGCTCTTGCGAGGGACGCGTGTCAGATCGCCACGGACTGCAGCTTCTTGCGACGCGCGTAGATCAGCGTGGCGATGGCGCGCGAGACGGTGATGGCGGTGAACATCGAGGCGAAGATGCCGATGATCATCGTCAGCGCGAAGCCCTTGAGCGGGCCGGTGCCGAAGGCGTACAGCGCGATGCCCACGATCAGGCCGGTCAGGTTGGCATCGAGAATCGTGCCGCTGGCGCGCTCGTAGCCAGCCGCGATGGCGGTCTTGCCCGGCATGCCGGCGCGCAACTCCTCGCGGATGCGCTCGTTGATCAGCACGTTAGCGTCCACCGACAGGCCCACCGACAGTGCCAGGCCGGCAAAGCCCGGCAGCGTCATGGTGGCGCCGAACAGCGACATCACCGAGACCACGATCAGCAGGTTGAACAGCAGCGCAACCGAGGTGATCGCACCGAACACGCGGTAGTAGATGGTGAAGAACACCAGCGTGAACAGGAACGAGTAGACCACCGCCTTGATGCCGCGCTCGACGTTCTCCGCACCCAGGCTGGGGCCGATGACCGACTCCTCGACGAAGCTCATCGGCGCGGCCAGCGAACCGGCGCGCAGCAGGCGGGCCAGGTTGTCCGCCTCGGTCTTCTCCAGTCCCGTGGTCTGGAACTTCTTGCCGAACACGCCGGCGATGCGGGTCGGCGCAAGCGCTTCTTCCTTCACCTTGACCGAGCGCACTTCCTTCCCATCGACCATGGTCACGGTGGGGATGCGCTCGATGTAGACCACCGACATCAGCTTGCCGACGTTGGCGCTGGTGAAGTCGAACATGCGCTGGCCGGCGGCGCTGTTCAGGGTGATGTCCACGCCCGGCAGGCCGTTCTGGTCCACGCCCACGCTGGCCCCCACCATCTGGTCGCCCGAGGCCAGCACGCGCTTGCTCAGCAGCACCGGCTGCCCGGTGTCGCGCACGGTGTACAGCTTGGCTTCCGGCGGCACGTTGCCGGTGCGCTGGGCATCGAAGGCATCGCCATCGACCACCGAGCGGAACTCCAGCGTGGCGGTGGCGCCGATGATGCGCTTGGCCGCGGCGGTGTCCTGCACGCCGGGCAGCTCGACCACGATGCGGTCCTCGCCCTGGCGCTGGATGATCGGCTCGGCCACGCCCAACTCGTTGACGCGGTTGCGCAGCGTGGTCAGGTTCTGCTCGATGGCCTGGCCGGTCAGCGTGGCCAGCTCGCTCTGCGGCAGCGACACGGTCAGCCGCTCACCGCTGCCACCGAAATCCAGCGGCGCGCTGCCGGCCGAGGCCGGGGCCAGCGCGGAGGCCAGCGCCTGGCGCGCCTTGTCGGCATCGGCCGCATCGGCCAGGGTGATGGTCAGGGTGCCGGCGGCGTTGCGCTGCACCGCCTGGTAGCGCACGCGCGCCTCGCGCAGCGCCACGCGGGCGTCCTCGACGAAGGCGTCCAGGCGCTTTTCCAGCGCGGCCTTCTGGTCCACCTGCAGCAGGAAGTGCACGCCGCCCTGCAGATCCAGGCCCAGCACCATGGGGCGCGCGCCCAGCTTGCTCAGCCAGTCCGGCACGGTCGAGGCCAGGTTGACGGCCACCACGTAGTTCTCGCCGAGCCGCTCACGCAGCACGTCGTTGGCCTTGCTCTGGGCGTCCAGGTTGCCCAGGCGCACCATCAGCGCGTCGCCCTCGACGGCCACCGACTTGGGCGTGATGCCTGCCGTTTTCAGGTCGGCCTGCACCCGATCGACCAGGGCCTGGTCAAGCGCGCCGCCGCGGTTGGCCAGGATCTGCACCGACGGGTCCTGCGGATACAGGTTGGGCAAGGCGTAGATGGTGCTGAAGGCCAGCACCAGCAGGATCAGGACGTACTTCCAGCGAGGAAACTCGAGCATTGAGAAAATTCCAGCAGATCGGGCCGGACGCGAGATGCGTCCGCAGCCCCTTGGCCGGGCCGCATCCCCTGCGGCCGGCCGTCCCGTGCGGCGCTTAGGCCGACTTCAAGGTGCCCTTGGGCAGCACGTTACCGACCGCGCCCTTCTGCACCCGCACCTTCACGCCGTCGGCGATCTCCACGGTCACGAAGTTCTCGCCGATCTCGGCCACCGTACCGGCGATGCCGCCGGAGGTGATGACCTCATCGCCGCGGGCGATCTTGTCCAGCATCGCCTTGTGCTCCTTCTGCCGCTTCATCTGCGGGCGGATCATCATGAAGTACATCACGGCGATCAGCACGACCGGGAAGATCAGCATGGACAGGCCGCCGCCCTGGGCAGGCGCGGCGCCGGCGGCCTGGGCCTGCGCGGTCGGGATCAGGAAATCGAGAAAATTCATTGTCTACAGGTCCATTGGGGCCAAAACAGCCGGAGAGTATGCCATGCCGGCGCACGGGCCGGCGCCCGGCGCCGGTGTGCAGGATCAAGACCGCCACCGTCCCGAAAAGGTTCCCGGCGCCCGCTGCGGGCGCCCTCAGGCGCTGGGCCTGGACCCGCGCGCGGCATGGAAGCTGGCACGGAACTCGGAAAAGCGCCCCTCCTCGATGGCCTGGCGGATCTGCGCCATGAGCGATTGGTAATACCAAAGGTTATGCAGGGTGCCGAGCATCGGTCCCAGCATCTCGTTGCAGCGGTCCAGGTGGCGCAGGTAGCTGCGGGTGAAGCCGTTGCGGCAGGCATAGCAGCCGCAGCCCGGTTCGATCACCTCCAGGTCGCGCTCGTACCTGGCATTGCGGATGCGCACGGTGCCGAAGCTGGTGAAGTAGTGGCCGTTGCGGGCGTTGCGGGTGGGCATGACGCAGTCGAACATGTCCACCCCGCGCGCCACCGCCTCCACCAGGTCCTCGGGCCGGCCCACGCCCATCAGGTAACGCGGCCGGTCGGCCGGCAGCTGCGGATGCAGGTGCTCAAGCATCGCATTGCGCTCATGCTCGGGCTCGCCCACCGCCAGGCCACCGATGGCGTAGCCGTCGAAACCCAGCGCCTGCAGGCCGTCGGCCGAGCGGCTGCGCAGATCGTGGTGCACCCCGCCCTGCACGATGCCGAACAGCGCCGCGTCGTTGCCCAGCGCCTGGTGCGCCTCCAGCGAGCGCTTGGCCCAGCGCAGGCTCAGCTCCATCGAGGCGCGCGCCACCCCCTCGGTGGCCGGGTACGGGGTGCATTCGTCGAAGATCATCACGATGTCCGAGTCGAGCACGTGCTGGATCTTCATGCTCTCCTCCGGCCCCAGGAACACCCGGGCGCCATCGGTCGGCGAGGCGAAAGTGACGCCTTGTTCGCTGATCTTGCGGCGATGAGCCAGCGAAAAGACCTGGAACCCACCGGAATCGGTCAGGATCGGCCGGTTCCAGCGCGCAAAACCATGCAGCCCACCGTGGGCCTGGATCACCTCCAGCCCGGGCCGCAGGTACAGGTGGAAGGTATTGCCCAGGATGATCTCCGCGCCCAGTTCCTCGATGTGCTCGGGCAGGATGCCCTTGACCGACCCGTAGGTGCCCACCGGCATGAAGGCCGGGGTCTGGATGCTGCCGCGGGGGAAGGTCAGCTGGCCGCGGCGGGCGTGGCCGTCGGTACGATGCAGGGCGAAGGACATCCGGCTCATGCCGCCCCCTCCCCGTTCGCCTGCGGGAACAGCAGCATCGCATCGCCGTAGGAGAAGAACCGGTAGCCGGCGCGCACGGCGTGGGCATACGCATCCAGGATGCGCTGCTTGCCGGCGAAGGCGGACACCAGCATCAGCAGCGTGCTTTCCGGCAGGTGGAAATTGGTGACCAGGGCGTCGACGCTGCGGATGCGGTAGCCGGGGAAGATGAAGATGCGGGTTTCGCCGGCGAAGGGCTGCAGCTCGCCATCGCGCATGGCGCTCTCCAGCGCGCGCACGACCGTGGTGCCCACGGCGATCACGCGGCCACCGGCGGCGCGGGTGCGGCGGATCTTCTGGATCAGCTCGGCGCCGACATTGAGCCATTCGCTGTGCATGCGGTGCTGGTGCACATCGTCCACACGCATGGCCTGGAACGTCCCGGCACCCACGTGCAGGGTGATGTGCCCGAACTGCACGCCCTGCGCCTGCAACTGGTCCAGCAGGGGCTGGTCGAAATGCAGGCCGGCCGTCGGTGCGGCCACCGCACCCAGCTCACGCGCGAATACGGTCTGGTAGCGCTCCTGGTCGTCCTGGCCAGGCGCGCGGGTGATGTAGGGCGGCAGCGGCATCTGCCCGGCCTTGATCAGCCAGCTGTCCAGGGCATCGTCGACATCGAAGCGCAGCTCGTAGAACTCCCCTTCCCGCCCCAGCACCTGGCAACTGCCGCCGGCATCCAGGTCGATCCGGCCACCCGGCTTGGGCGACTTGCTGGCGCCGATCTGCGCATGGGCGTGATTGTCCGGCAGCAGGCGCTCGATCAGGATCTCCACGCGCCCGCCGGTCTCCTTCTGCCCGAACAGGCGCGCCGGGATGACCCGGGTATCGTTGAACACCAGCAGGTCGCCGGCCCGCAGTTGGCCCGGCAGGTCGCGCACATGCAGGTCGGCCAGCGGCGCATCGCCGGACGGGACCACCAGCAGGCGACTGGCCGATCGCTCGGGCAAGGGCGCCTGGGCGATCAGCTCGGGCGGCAGGTCGTAGTGGAAATCGGACTTCTTCAACGCGGCAGATCGTGTGGGGTCGGCGCACTAGTGTAGCGGGCCGCCGCCTGCCAGCCTCCCCGGCGGCTTGTCATCCCCCGCCCGTCGCGAGGTGGCCGGACCTCGGCCACGCCGCGACGGGCCAACGATTCAGTGGCGCATGCGCATCTGCGCCTCGAGCGCGGGGTTGCCCAGCGCCTGTGCCTGCCATTCGACCCGTTCCTTCCCTTGACGCTCGGCGGCGGCCTGCCACTGCGCGGTGCTGGCCTCCACCGGCTGCTGCAGCGCCTTGGTCACTTCCACGTGCGCGCGCTCGCGCGCGGCGAGCGGGGCGTCGGAGCCATCGACCACGAAGGCGCGGGTGCCGTCCTGGTTCATGGACACCCCACCTACCGAGGGCATGCGCGCACTGGCCGCGGTCAGGGCCGCGGCCAGGCGCTCGCTTGCGGCATCGGGGGTGCGCCCCCTGGCCTGATCGAGCTCGCTGACGCCGGCATGGATCTGCAGATAGCGCTCATGCGCCGGATGGCCGGGCTGGCGCATGTCCGGCGCCGCTTGCGGACCTGACGCGCCGCGCCCGCGCTCGCCCCGCGCAGGCTCACCCGCCGGCAGCGGCGGCTGCAGTCGCTCGCGGATGTGCTCATAGGCATTGCGCGGAACGAGGAATGGGCCGTCTTTGACGATGCCGAAGGCATCGCCAGCCAGCGTCGCCCCGGCACGCAGCTCGCCAACATCCTCGCGATAGCGGCCGATCATCCGCGCGTTCTCGCTCGCGCGCGTGCGCATGGCCGGGTCGCCCAGCGCCGAAACATCGCGCTTGTAGTCGCCGTCGACGTTGAGGAAGTTGTGCATCATGTGGGAAGTGTTGACCGACGCCGCCAATGGATGATCCGGCGTCACCAGGTCCACGGCCCAGTTGTTGTGATACCCGCTGGCCTGCAGCTGGCCGATCTCCCGGGCGCTGGCGTAGATGCGCACCTGGCCATAGTGCGGGCTGGCCGCGCTTACCACATCGGCCGCCATGACGTGATTGATCATGCGGGGCGTGGCCTGCTCGGGAATGCGGTGGTCAAGGCTTGCCGCGCCATAGGGGTTGAACGCCTCCCCGCGCAGGTCGAAGTGATGCGCGGTGATCTGCGCCAGCGTGCCGCCGAGGGAATGGCCGGTGACGGTGACTTCGGGCGCGGGGACATTTCTCTGATGCGCGTAGTCCTTCGCGCGCGCCTGAGCTTCTCGTGTCAACGCGATCGCATCGGCGGCCTGCTGATTGACACGGCTGAAGACCATGCCTCCATCGGTCAGCACGCCATCTTTCCATGCCTCTCGACCGAACTCGGTTCCACGATGCGCAACCACGATCTCACCCGTTTCCTCGCGCTGGAAAATCGTGCCCTGGTAACCCGATGGCTTGTCCGCGTGGGCAAGAATCCGGTAGCTCGCCCCGTCTTCCATGCGGACGACCTTGCCGACCAGCGCCCGCAGGTCGACATGCTCATTGCCCTTCTGGTCGCGCCCGTAACTGAAGTCCGCCAGGTCGGCGTATTGCTGGCTGCTGATGGTCACGGCGTCGCCTCCTTCTCAGAAGCGAATGTCACCGTAAACAGGTCCGTGTCCTTGATCGATGGACCAAACTTGGACCGATCACTCTCTCCCGTATCGATCGGCTCGTACTGACTATCGCGATGCGAGTAAGAAATCTTGTTGAAGAACACTCGCTCGGTGGAAGCCGAGAGCAGCTTGTCATCGGGAATGCTGGGAATGAAGAGCGTTTCCTCATGCGCCCCAGTGGCCTTCATATGCACCCGGAACTGGATCAGCTTCCAGTGGCACACACCGCGGCCGGCATAGTCCTGGTCCAGCATCTGGTCGGCGTAGACCGTGCCGACATATTCGGTCTCGGAGATCTTCTGCAGCGGGATCTCCACGTCATCGGTGGGCACCGGGGCGGTGCGGCCGCCGGGGTTGTCCTTCGGCGGGCTCAGGCACTCCTTGTTGACCACGTCGTACTGCGCCAGCGCCTTCATCCAGGCGAAGGGTCCCGGCGCATCCTTGAGGGTCATGGTGATGCGATAGGCATCCTTCGGCGCGGGGTTGCGCGCGGACGCAGGCGCACCGCCCTGGTCGGCAGTGGATGAGATCACGGCATTCATATCGGTCCTTGAATCCGGAGGGGAGCAGGCAGCCAGGGCGAGCAGCATCGCGGTGGCGGCAAACGAACGGGGCTGATTACGCGTCATGGGGGGTCCTTCCGCGGAGCATCGACAAGCCTTGGACGCATGGTTCCAACCAAGGAACGCCGTGTCAAATCCAGGCGTGGCACGGCATGGCCCTGCGCTGACGCGATCCACCCAGGCGCCAGGACCTGAGGGGCTTAGCGCGACGTCGCATGTAACCCCTAGCGGACACACCGCGCGCTCAGCGCTCGAACTTGGTCGACAGAATGATCGAAGACGTCGTGCGCTCCACGCCGTCGATGCTGCCGATGCGGTCGGTCAGCTCGTCCAGCTCGCCGACGGTGGGCGCCATGCCGATGGCGATCAGGTCATGCGGGCCGCTGACCGAGTGCAGCGCGCGCACCTGGGCGATGGCACGCAGGGCGTTGGTCACGGCCACCATCTGCTTGGGACGCACGGTGATCAGGATGTGCGCACGGATATGCCCATGCTCGACATCGTCGCGCAGGCGCACGCTGTAGCCTGCAATCACGCCTTGACGCTCCAGTTTCTCCAGCCGGCTTTGCGCGGTAGTGCGCGATACGCCGAGGCGGCGGGCGATCTCGGCCACCGGCGCGCGCGCATCCTCGCGCAGCAGTGCCAGCAGGGCCTGATCTGAGGCGGAGATCGTCATAGTGTCAGTTCTCGCTCGTCGTTTCGACGAAAAAGCCGGTGAATTCGCTCAGATCATACCTGCCAATGCGAGTCACGGGCCGCCAATAATGCAGGGAAGTCTGCGTTTCCCATGCCGTGCGATGCCCGAGCGGGTTCGCGGGCGCCCCGCCCATTCGAACGATGAGGTCTGCATGTCCGTGATCGCTCCCCTTGCCCCGCTGCGCACCCGCGCCGGGACCCGTCTGACCACTGGCCTGGACGATGCCACCCTGGAGCGCCTGGCCGCGGGCCACCCGGACCTGGGCCGCGCGATCGCTGCCGCCGCCGACCGCTTTGCGGGATTGTCGGCCGAATTCGGCGACCTGCTGGACCTTGACGAGGCCGAGCAGATCGCCCACGTGCAGGGCGGCTACGTGAATTTCTACGCCGATGATGCCGTGAACCCTTACGTCGCCCTGGCCGCCTGCGGGCCGTGGGTGGTCACGCTGAAGGGCGCGGTGCTGTTCGATGCCGGTGGCTACGGGATGATCGGCTTCGGCCATACCCCGCCGGAGGTGATCGCGGCGATGGCGCAACCGCAGGCCATGGCCAACATCATGACCCCTAGTCTGTCGCAGCTGCGCTTCGATAAGGCCATGCGCGCGGAGATCGGCCACACCCGCAAGGACGGCTGCCCGTTCGCCAGGTTCCTGTGTCTGAACTCGGGTTCGGAATCGGTCGGCCTGGCCACGCGCATCGTCGACATCAACGCCAAGTTGATGACCGACCCTGGTGCCCGCCACGCCGGCCGCACCATCAAGCGCGTGGTGGTCAAGGGCAGCTTCCATGGCCGCACCGACCTGCCGGGCCTGTATTCGGACTCCACCCGCAAGACCTACACCCAGCACCTGGCCAGCTACCGCGGCGAGAACTCGGTGATCGCTGTGCCGCCATACGACGAGGCGGCGCTGCGCAAGGTCTTCGCCGACGCCGATCAGCAGGGCTGGTTTATCGAGGCGGTGTTCCTGGAGCCGGTGATGGGTGAAGGCGACCCCGGTCGCGCACTTCCGGCCGCCTTCTACGCGGTGGCGCGCGAGCTGACCCGCGAGCACGGCAGCCTGCTGCTGGTGGATTCCATCCAGGCCGGGCTGCGGGCGCATGGCGTGCTGTCGGTGGTGGATTACCCGGGCTTCGAAGGACTGGAGGTGCCGGACATGGAAACCTATTCCAAGGCCCTCAACGCCGCGCAGTACCCGCTGTCGGTGCTGGCCGTGACCGAGCGCACCGCGCAGCTGTATCGCAAGGGCGTGTACGGCAACACCATGACCAGCAACCCGCGCGCCCTGGACACGGCCTGCGCGACGCTGGCCCTGCTGACGCCGCAGGTGCGCGAGAACATCCGCAAGCGCGGTGCGCAGGCGGTGGCCAAGCTGGAGAAGCTCAAGGGCGAGCTGGGCGGTCTGATCACCAATGTGCAGGGCACCGGCCTGCTGTTCTCCTGCGAGCTGGCGCCGCAGTTCAAGTGCTACGGCGCCGGCTCCACCGAGGAATGGCTGCGCCAGCGCGGTCTCAACGTGATCCACGGCGGCGCCAACTCGCTGCGCTTCACCCCGCACTTCAACCTGGACGAGGCCGAGCTGGACCTGCTGGTGTCGATGGTGGGCCAGGCCTTGCGCGAAGGTCCGCGCCAGCAGCAGGCCGCAGCCGCCTGACCCACCGCGCCGTCTGCAGCCCAGTGTGAAACGAAGGCCCGCGCGATGCGGGCCTTCGCTTTGAGAGATTTTGAGTAACCCTGAAAGCATCCCATGTCCATGCGGATCTATCAGGGTGAAAATGGATCTTCGGGGCTTTTGTAAAGCGTGCGCGTCAGATCGGCACGGCGGTCAGCTTGCGGCGCAGGAAATTGGTGATGGCGTGACGCGTGGACTTGCCGCGCCAGGATGCCCAGCACAGGTGGGAGCCGAAGGCGACCGTCCCCGCCTTCTGTCCCAGCCCGAACCAGGTCCGGTCGGGATGGAACTGATCGCGCGCCGGGAAAGAGAGGTCCTGAAAACGCGCGCGATTGGCCTGGTAGAACACCGTCATGCCGCGCGGCCCGGAGATCATCGGGATCTTGCGGTGGTCCTCCAGCGTATCCGGCGCGTGCGCGGTGAAGACGTGTTCGATGAAGGCGGCCCAGAACGGATGCCCGGGGCGCGAGCCAAAAACGGCATTGCCGATCTTGAACGCCTGCCCACCCACCGCGCCCTCCTCGATCGGCAGCACGCAGGCTTGGGACATGATCGAGCGGTCCGGTGGCTTGAGCAGCTTGTAGTCGGTATCGAAGTAGAAGCCTCCCTGCGCGTGCATGTAGGCGCAGCGGGCGATGTCGGCCTTCATCACGCCGAAGCCGATGGCCTCGTAGCGCTCGGCAAACTGCGGGAAGGCCCGGCGCATCAACTCGGCATTGTCCGCGTCGTCCCAGAGTTGGCCGCGCCAGTCGGGCAACAGGCGCTGCAGGCGCCGCTGCACGCGGCGCTCTTCCCACAGCAGGATCTTGGTGGGCGCGGTCATGTGGAAGATCTTCGGAATCATCCTGCTCACTCCTTGCATGACGACAGGTCCGACACCCTGGGCGTGCCGACCGCATCCGGTACTTCGCGCTGGCCGACAGGGCCGGCGCTACCGGTACAGCACTTACGCAGTGAAGCTCGGTTACGTCCTATGCCGCGTTTCAAGCTCCTTCAGTCAGCCCAACGCCGAACCGTGGTTCGCCCGGCCACGTCGGTCACTTGCCTTGCGCGGCGGCGCGCTGCATGGCCGCGGCAATCACCGCCCTGGCCTCGGCCGCATCGCCCCAGCCGGCCAGTTCGACCGTGTTGCGGCCCTGCGGCAGGTCCTTGTAGACACGGAAGAAGGCTTCCAGGCGCGCACGCTCGGCCTGGGGAAGGTCGGCCAGGTCGCGGATGCCGGCGTAGCTGGGATCGATCCTGTCGGTCGGCACGCCGATGATCTTCTCGTCCTGCTGGCCCTTGTCGCGCATCCGCAGGACCCCGATCGGACGGAAGCCGATCAGCACACCGGGGTGCAGCGGCTCGCGCGTGAGCACCAGCGCGTCCAGCGGATCGTGGTCGCCGGCGAGCGTGCTGGGCATGGAGCCGTAGTTGGCCGGGTACGCCACCGGCATGGACAGGAAGCGATCGACGAAGATCAGCCCGTCCTCCCCGGTCTCGTACTTGGTGAAGCTCCCCGCCGGAATCTCCACCAGCACCACGGCTTCCTCCGGCGCTGCCTTGGGCTGCGCGGCATGCAGCGGGTTGCGGATGAAATCCGAGGGACCGGACCACGCGGGTGCGGCAACAAGCGCCAGGGCGGCGCAGAAGGCAAAGCGGAGTCGCATGGCAGCGCCTTTGGGGTGGAGGTGAGTCATGGAGATGGTAGGCGGCGAAGCAGGCGTCGCAGCAGCAATGGCACCTGGAGCTTGGGGTCGACTCTGTGAGAGTGAAGTCTGTGGGAGCGCCGCCAGCAGTCCTGCGCAGCTGGCGGCGACAGGGGAATGACGACAGCACTGCCGCGGCGCATGGCCGCAGGCCAGCGCCCTACTCCCAGCAGCGGTCCTCGCGTCCCTTGGGCGAGCTGGGGCGTGCGCAGTCGCGCGGGGCGATGCGCCCCTGCGTCTGCTCGACCAGGCGCTTGCCGCCCTTGGCGTCGCGCTGCAGCTCGAAGGCGTCGTACAGGCGGCCGGTCGCCGTGCGCGATTCGTAGGACAGATGCTGCGGGTCGATCTTCAACACCTGGTACAGCTGGGTGTCCTCGCCGACCGGCTTCATCGTCCTGCGCGCGTAATCCGACAGCCGGTACTGCTTGGGCCCGGCCACGGACACCACGAACACCGGCGTGGTCGTGCTGTCGGTATCGCCGCGACGTCCATAGGTGTGGTCGTGCCCCTGCAGCACCAGGTCGACCTTGTGCTTGCGGATCACCGGCAGCACCTGTTCGACCAGCTTGAGGTTGTCGCGCTCGGCACGGGGCGAATAGAACGGCTGGTGGATCAGCACGATCGACCAGGGGTGCGGATTGCTCGCCAGCACAGTGTCCAGCCACTTGGCCTGCGCCCGTCCCGTGCCCAGGTCCAGCGCCGAGGTCCCGTCGATCACCGCCACGCGCACGCCCTGGTAGTCGAACCAGTAGGTGGTCTTGGCGGTGGCCGTCGGGCCGTTGTCCGGCAAGGCGAAAGTCACCGGCCAATGTCCACCCAGCACGCGGCGCTCCTGCGGCGTGTCCTCGAACTCCTCGTGGTACTCATGGTTGCCCGGCGCCGGCGCGACGGCCGTGCCCTCCAGCAGCCAGCGCCCGGCCTCGAACCACTCGGCCCACTCGCTGTCGTCCACCCCGTCCTTGCCCGAAACCAGATCGCCGGCAAACAACGCCAAACGCGCGTCCGGCGTGCTGCGCCAGGCCTGGCGGAGCACCCGCGACACCAGGCTCAGGTTCTTGTTCTGGGTATCGCCGAAGTACAGCAGCGTCAGCGGCGTGCCCGCCGGCGCGGCGGTCCGGAAGTGGTTCCAGCTGCCCCAGGTGTCCTGGCCCTGGACGCGATAGGCGTACAGCGTATCGGGCTTCAGGCCATCGATCTGGACGCGGTGGTGATGCGACAGGCCGTTCTCGCTGGTCAGCGCCTGGGTGGTCGCCGTGAGCTCGCGCGGGACACCGACGTCCGGCGAATCCCCCGCCAACACCAGTTGCAGCGCGGGCTGGGACACGCTGGCATCGGTCCGCCATGCCACGGCAAAGCCGGTGGAGGCCTCCTGCGCCGGCGATGCGACCACGCGGTCCGGAAAGCCGCTGGCCGCGTAATGCCTGCTGCCGGCTGGCACCTGGGTATTGGGTTCGGCCTCATTGGTGACCTGGGCACTGGCGCTTGCCGCCAGTGTCAGGCCGAGCATCATGCTCAAGGGGCGCGTCCATGCCATGCGGCGATGGATCATGGAGCGCATTCCTTCAGCTTCAGGGCCGCTGCGATGTCGCGCCAATCGAACGCGGCCACGGCCTGGTCATCATGCAGCGCATAGAACACGCCCTGCGGGAAGCGCGCATCGCCACGCGCATCCAGCCACACGCCATCGGTATTGGCCGTGACCTTGCCGGCGAACGCACCGACATGCGCCAGGGTCTTGCGGTCGAACACATGGAACAGGCTGCGGTCCTTGAACTGGTCGGTCCCGACCCAGTAGCCGCTGCCGTCCTTGCAGCTCAGCAGCGCGATGCCCTCTGCCTGTGCCTTGTACAGGCCGGCGCCGACATCGCGGCCGGCATAACGGCCATCGGACAGCCGATACTCGCGCAGGCGGGTGCCGGTGGGGACATCCTCCTCGGCCAGCAGCAGGCGATCGTTGTCGGCGTCGGCATACACCGACTCGGCAATGCGGATCGCCCCGGCCTGGGTGGTGTCGCCGAAGGTCTGCTTCAGCGTCGCCTTCCACGCATTGCCCTGACGCACCAGCTGATAGCGGCGGAAGCGCTGGTTCAACTCGGCCAGCGGCGGCACGGTCTCCTCATCGGCGCCCAGCATGTAGTTGTCGCTGACGATGACCTCGATGCCGCCCTCCTTCTGCTGCGCCCACAGGCCATAAGGCTTCTTCAGGTCTTCGGCGCCGAACACGGCCACCGAGGTGAAGTCCGGCAGCGAGAACGCCTGCACGCGATGGTTGTCGCGCTCCACCACCAAGGCCATATCGCCGACCACGGACACGCCGTTGGGGCGGTCCAGCTGGCCGGGCGCTGCGCCCTTGCCACCGACCGTGCGCAGCCGCTCGCCGGTATCGCCATCGAATACGACCAGCTCGCCGGACTTCTTGGCCGTGGTGATGACCCAGCGCTTGCCGTCGGGGGCGGCCCAGGCCGCGGGCGAGTCCAGGTTGTCCTGCGGCGTGGGCGTGGTGATGAAGGCTTCGGCCACCACCTGGTGCGGCACGTTGGCCTCACTGAGCAGCGGATCCTTCTCCATGCGCTCGTCCGGCTCGCGGTCGGCGCTGGCCACCACCGCTGCCGAAGCGGCCGGCGCGGCCTGCTCCGGCGCCTGCCTGTCGCAGGCCGCGATCGCAAGGACGGTCATGCCCAGCGCGCCTGCCAGCGCGGCGCGCTGCATCGTCACTGCCGCCATTACAGGTTCACCCGCAGGCCGATGGCGTAGGTGCGGCCGTACTCTTCCATCTGCTGGGTGTGCGAGCGGCTGCCCTGGTAGCGCTCCAGCGGTTCGTCCAGCAGGTTGCCGGCATCGAAATAGAGCTGGAAGTCCGGGGTGATCTGGTAGTTCAGGCTGAAATCCAGCTGGGTGTTGGGCGCCACGTAGATGTCGTAGGCGGCGCCGCCACCGATTTCGTCCAGGTACTCGCTGCGGTACACCGCCGACAGGCGCGTGGAGAAGTTGTTGGCCTCATACCCCAGGAACGCGGTGTAGACGTGCTTGGACGCGCGCGGCAGGTCGAAGGAATCATCCTCGCGGCCTTCGATGCCCGGATCGAAGTCGGTGTGCAGCAGGGTGCCGCTGGCGCCGGCCAGCAGGCCGCTCCAGCCGCCCGGCAGGAAGTCGAACTGCTGCTGCCAGTTGAACTCAGCGCCATAGACCTTGGCCTTGTCGCCGTTGATCGCGGTGCTGACGTCATAGCCGATGAAGGCCGGATCGTTGTTGAGGGTGACGTCGGTGATGTAGCCATCGATGGACTTGCCGAACAGGCCCAGCGAGACGATGCCGTTCTTGCCCAGGTACTTCTCGAAGGAGACATCCAGGTTGGTGGACTCGTAGGGATCCAGGTTCGGGTTGCCCAGCTGCACCTCGTTGTCGGCGGTGTTGATCGTGGCGTTGGGCGAGATCTGCCCGAAGCCCGGACGCGAGACGGTCTTGTTGATCGCGCCGCGCAGTGCCCAGGTGTCGCCACCATCCCAGCGCAGGTGCAGGCCCGGCAGCACGTTGGTGTAATTGCTGCTGACCTCGCGGGCGTTGACCTCCACCGCGTCGCCGTCATCGACCACATCCAGCTGGTAGCCGTTGGCGTTGAAACTGGTGCTTTCCACGCGCACGCCGGCGATCAGGCGCAGCGCGGGCGTCAGGTCCCAGGTGCCCATGGCGTAGGCGGCCAGGATGTCTTCCCTGGCGGTGTAGTCCTCGGCCAGGCGGGTCACTTCGGTATCGACCACATCGCCCGGGCGCACGCTGTAGCGACTGCTGTTCTGGTTCCAGTACTCGCGCATGACCGACGGGCTCAGCGCCTGGCCCATCGCGTTGCGGCGATGCGCCGGCGCGGGCAGGGTCCAGCTGGACAGGTCGATCTCCGGTCCACGGCGGTACTCGGTCTCGTTGACGTCGACATCGCGGTCGCGGAAGCGACCCAGCAGGCCGAACTTGTAGCTGCTGTGCTCGCCATCGAAGCGCACGTTGACCTTGGCGCTGTGTTCCTTGTCGGTGGTCTGGCCCGGCGAGGTGACGAAGCGGTCGAACTCGTAGTTGCCCGTGTCCATCCAGTCCGCAGCGGACAGGGTGAACTCGGGCAGCCTGCGGTTCTGGTCGACGTTGACCGTCAGGTCGTCGCCGGCGTATTCGAAACGGGCTTCCAGCTCGTCCGGCGCGCGTTCGCGGGTCTTGGTGTAGCCGACCTGGTAGTCGACCACGGCGCCATCCAGGCGGTTCTCGCCGCCGAAGCTGGTGGCCAGCGTGTCCTGCTTCTTGGTGCGGTTGCGCACGCGCTTGGCGATCCGTTTGAACGGGGCGTTGTAGGTACCGTCTCCATTGGCAATGATCAACGGAACGTCGGTACCGTCATCGAGAGTCTCAACAGCTTTAAGGGTCAGCACCGTGTTCTGGCGCGTTTCGGCATCGTCGAACCGGCTGAACAAGGTGCGCAGGTAATACTTGCTGTCCTCGTCCGGACGCCAGTCCAGGTTGAAGTTGGCGCCGGTGCGCTCGCGCTCGATGTAGTACTTGCGGCGCTGCTGTTCGATCATGACCATGTCGCCGTTGTCGGCGGCCGCGTCGTACTCGCCCTCGGTGTTGTCCGATTCGAACTTGCGATCGGAATAGTTCACGCCCACGGCGATGCCGAAGGTGCCGTCGGCGAAGATGTCGCTGTAGTTCAAGGAGGCCTTCGGGCTGTTCTCGCCGCTGAGCTGCTGGCGGCTGCCCTCGATCTTGGCGCGGATGGCGCGGCCGTCGCGGTCGAAGGCCGAGGCCGATTCCACCTGGATCGCACCGCCGATGGAGTCGCCGGGCATGTCCGGGGTGGGCGACTTGACCACCTTCAGACGCTCGGTGGACTCGGAGGGAATCAGATCCATCGGCGCGGCGCGGTTGTCCGCTTCGGTGGTGCCCAGGGCCAGGCCATCGACGGTCACGCTGTTCAACGCGGCGTCCAGACCACGCACGACCACGTAGCGGCCCTCGCCCTGGTCGCGGGTCACGCTGACGCCCGGCAGGCGCTGCAGCGACTCGGCCACGTTCTTGTCCGGGTAGTTGCCCATGGCGTCGGAGGAGACCGCATCCAGGATCGCATCCGAGTCGCGCTTCAGGTCGATCGCGCGCTCCTGCGCCATCAGCTGCGGCAGTACCTTGATGGTGTCCAGGGTCTGCGCGTCGGCCACCGCTTCGGCGGCCATGCCGGCGGCCATGGTGGCGCCGTCCGGGGTGGCGACCTGGGCCGAGGCAGGCATGGCGGACCACATCGCCACGCTGACGGAAATGGCGGCAAACAGCGGATGCTTTGCGAACACGGGGGGCTTTCCAGCGGTTAAGGAATGGTGCGCACCGTATTTCCGGCAGGTTTCACCCTCATGACATCGGCCGCGCCCGTGTTATTGAGAAACTTGGCGCTGTCATCGTTGCGTCATGCGCTGGCGTGGCCGCGCAGGCGGCGGCACACTGGCGGCCTGTCATTGCAGGCCTGCCCATGAAGATCGTCGAAGTCCGCCACCCCTTGGTCCAGCACAAGATCGGCCTGTTGCGCGATGCGTCCTTAAGCACCAAGGGCTTCCGCGAACTGGTCACCGAGCTGGGCACACTGCTGGCCTACGAGGCCACCGCCAATCTGGAAACCGAACCGGCCACGCAGGCCGGATGGGCCGGGCCGGTCCAGGTGCAGAAGATCGCCGGGGCCAAGATCACCCTGGTGCCGATCCTGCGCGCAGGCCTGGGCATGCTGCCCGGCGTGCTGGCGCTGATTCCGGCGGCGCGCGTCAGCGTGGTCGGCCTGCAGCGCGATGAGGAAACCCTGCAGCCGGTGCCCTACTTCGAGCGCCTGACCGGGCGCTTGGAAGAACGCGACGCGTTGATCCTGGACCCGATGCTGGCCACCGGCGGCACCCTGATCGCCACCATCGACATGCTCAAGCGCGCCGGCGCCCGCCGGATCAAGGGCATCTTCCTGGTCGCCGCGCCGGAAGGCCTGAAGGCGCTGGAAGCCGCGCACCCGGATGTGGAGGTCTACACGGCCGCCATCGATGACCACCTCAACGAGAAGGGCTACATCCTGCCGGGCCTGGGCGATGCGGGGGATCGGATCTTTGGGACGCGCGTAGGGTGAAGTCGAGGAACGAGTGATGAGGAACGAGGAACGAGTGAAGCGCCTGGAGCTGCCACGTCACTAGTCACTCGTTCCTTTCAACTCGTTCCTCGTTGGGGCAACGGCGCTGAGCACAGCGTCTTGTTTCCCCTGGTAGCGGCTTCAGCCTCGAAGGGGCCTTCCCGGGAAAGCCTCTTCGCGGCTGAAGCCGCTCCCACAGGGCTCGCACAGGTCCCCGTGGGGCGTCGACAAATGCCGCAATCGCGGCATCGCCGGAGCATGAACGAGTGGGAAGAGTGAGCGCTTCTGCCGCCATTCGTTCCTCGTTCCTCTCCACTCGTTCCTCGCCCCCACCCCACTCGTTCCTCGCCCCTCTTATTCCACCGCAGCCGACCCCACCTCATTGCGCGGATCGCTGCCACCACTAAGCGTATTGGTCCGCTTGTCCCACTCCACCGTCTGCAGGTTGCCCCACACGTGGCTGGAGCCGCGTCCACCGGCGGCGGTGTCGCCCGGCAGCTTGAGCTTGTGGCCCATGGCCTCCAGCGACTTCACCGTGGCCTCGTCGAAGGTCCCGGTCTCGGCTTCGATCAGGTCCGGCAGCCACTGGTGGTGATAGCGCGGCAGCGCCGCGACCTCCTGCGCGCTCAGGCCATCGTCGTAGCCCAGGATGCCCAGCAGCACCATAGTGATGATGCGGCTGCCACCCGGCGTGCCCAGCACGATGGCCTTGTCGGCGTTGTCCATGAAGGTCGGGGTCATCGAGCTCAGCGGGCGCTTGCCGGGCTTGGGCGCATTGGCCTCGTACCCCATCACGCCGAAGGCATTGGGCGTGCCCGGCTTGAGCGCGAAGTCGTCCATTTCGTCGTTGAGCAGCACGCCGGTGCCCTTGGGAATCAGGCCCGAGCCGTACAGCAGGTTCACCGTCTGCGTGGCGCCAACGCGATTGCCTTCGCTGTCGATGATGGAAAAATGCGTGGTCTCATCGTCCTCCAGCGGCGTGGGCTTGCCCGACAGCAGGTCGCTGGGCGTGGCCTTCTCCGGATTGATGGTCGAACGCAGGCCCAGCGCGTAGTCCTTGCTCAGCAGCACGCGCTGCGGCACCTCGGTGAAATCCGGGTCGCCCAGGAAGAAGGTGCGGTCGCGATAGGCGCGGCGCATGGCCTCCACCACCAGGTGCGTGCGATGGGCCGCGTCCATGGACTTCAGGTCGTAGCCTTCCAGGATCTGCAGCATCGACGCCAGCGCGATACCGCCGGAGGACGGCGGCGGCACGGTGGTGATCTTCCAGCCCTTGTAGTCGAACACGATCGGCGTGCGCTGCTTGACCTGGTAGTTGGCCAGTTCCTCGGCGGTCCACTTGCCACCGGCCTGCTTGACGCCTGCGATCAGCTTCTTCGCCGTCTCGCCCTTGTAGAAGCCGTCATGGCCCTTGTCGGCCAGCAGTTGCAGCGTGTGCGCCAGTTCTGGCTGCTTGAACAGGTCGCCTTCGGCGATGGGCTTGCCACCGCGCAGGTAGACCTCGCGCGTGCCGGGGTAGCGCTCCATCACCTCGCGGCGCTGCGCATAGCCCCTGGCCATGCGGGCATAGACCGGAAAGCCCTCGCTGGCGATCTTGATCGCCGGGGCCAGCGAGGTCTTCAACGGCAGTTTGCCGTGCTTGGTGGCCAGTTCCACCAGCGCGGCCGGCAGGCCGGGAATGCCGGCCGACCACGGCCCGTTGACCGCCTTGTTGGGGTCCAGCTTGCCGTCCTTGTCCAGGTAGGCCTCGGGCTTGGCAGACTCGGGCGCGGTCTCGCGCGCATCGATCATCACGTCCTTGCCGCTGGCGGCATCGTGCAGCAGGAAGAAGCCGCCGCCACCTAAGCCGGAACTGATCGGCTCGACCACGCTCAGGGTGGAGGACACCGCCACCGCCGCGTCGAAGGCATTGCCGCCCTCGCGCAGGATCTGCAGGCCGGCCTCGGTGGCGAGCTTGTGCCCGGAAGCCACGGCGGCGCCCGGCGGATGCGTGGCCGGCGTGGAAGCGGATGAGGGGGACTGGCCGAACGCCAGGGGGACAAAGGCGACCGTCATCACGACGGCGAGGGCAAAACGGATGGTCACGGATTCTCCTGCGGCAGTGAAAGGCTCAGGAGCAGCCCCCTTAGCCTTCTTGGAGCCGGCGCAACTTCGCCAGCAGATCCTCCCGGCTCTCAGGATACGCCGGATCCGGATCGATGCACTCCACCGGGCACACCACCACGCACTGGGCCTCGTCGTAATGGCCCACGCACTCGGTGCACCGCGCCGGATCGATCACATAGATCGTCTCGCCCATCGAGATGGCCTGGTTCGGGCAGGCCGGCTCGCAGACGTCGCAGTTGACGCAGAGTTCGTTGATCTTGAGCGACATGGCGGAACGGGCGTGGGGACTCCGATGCTGACACAGGGAAGATGAGGACGGCCGGGCGCCGCCACAAGCGGCCAAAGCCCTGACAGGCAAAACCCCGGCGCGCGCGTCACCGGGGCCTTGCAGGTCCAGCCTGCCGATCCCCGCCTGCGCGGGGATCGCACGGCGACCCGGGCGCGGGCCGCGGCGCGGCCCCGCCCGGTGTCGCCTTACTTGGCTTCGACGAAGACGAAGGTCGCGCCCGAGGGCTCGACAGCGGCCTTCACGCGCTCCTGGTCGGCCGCGGCACCCACGAACAGCACGCGCACACCCTTGAAGGTGTTGGGCTCGGCCTTGGCGAAGGACGCCACGGCCATGTCGGCGATGCGGGCGCTGTCCGGCGAACCGAAGGCGATCATGTTGCCGCTGGTCACGCCGCGCGCCATCGCGTTGGAGGCCTGCTCCAGCTGGCGGTCGTAGGAGCCCTGGTCGGCGTTGGACGCCAGGTAGTACACGAACGGCGCGTTGGTGATGTCGCCCATGTTGCGGGTGACCACGTCGGTCAGGTACTTCTTCCAGGCGGCATCGTCGCTGCCGGCGGCGGGGGCGCTCAGCGGCGCGGCTTCGGCCGGCTGGGCGGTGGCGGCTTCTTCCTTCTTGCCGCAGGCGGCCAGGGCCAGGGCCAGCGTGGACAGCGCGAACAGGCGGGTGACGGTCTTCATTGCGGTGTTCCCCTTTGCAGAAACGTGATTGGGCATGAGGCGATGGAACGGTGTGGGGGGCGGCGGGGCTGGCGGGCCAGCGCTACCGTGACCAGTGCGCGTCGAGCGCGGCGGAGACCTCGGCCGGCACGAAGCCGGTGATGTCCCCGCCCAGGCGCGCGATCTCGCGCACCAGGGTGGAAGAGATGAAGCCGAACTGCTCGGCCGGCGTCAGGAACAGCGTCTCCACGTCCGGGATCAGATGGCGGTTCATGCTGGCCATCTGGAACTCGTACTCGAAGTCCGACACCGCCCGCAGGCCGCGCAGCAGCACGCCGGCGCCGGTGTCGCTGACGAAATGGGCCAGCAGGCTGTCGAAGCCGCGGACCTCCACGTGCGGGTGATGGGCCACGGCATGCTGGGCCAGCTCCACCCGCAGCTTCAGAGGCAGCGCGGGGCGCTTGTTGGGGCTTTCGGCCACGCCGATCACCAGCTTCTCGAACAGCGGCGCGGCGCGGTCGATCAGGTCGATGTGCCCGTTGGTGATGGGGTCGAAGGTGCCGGGATACACCGCAATCCGGGTACGCGCCACACTCATGTCCGTCATCACCGCGGGAAATCTCGGGGCCGCGAGTGTATCAGCGCCCTTCCGGGCCGCGATACAGGGCGTAATGGACCTCGCGGGTCTGGCCCTGGCGGTGCAGGAACCAGCCCGCAGCCGGCGCCGGGGTCTGGCCGGCGGGCGATTCCACGTAGATCCAGCCGCCGGCGCGCATCTTCGGCAGCAGCGCGGCCAGCACCGCATCCCACAACCCGTCCGCGAACGGCGGGTCCAGGAACACCAGGTCGAAGGCATCCTCGGCCTGCCCGGCCAGCCAGGACAGGGCATCGCCCTGCACCACCGTGGCCTCGGCCTGCGCGCCCAACCTGACCACCGTGTCATTCAATGCCCGCACCAGCGCCGGGTCGCGCTCGACCAGCACCGCGCTGGCCGCACCGCGCGAGAGCGCCTCCAGGCCCAGGGCGCCGGTGCCGGCGAACAGGTCCAGCACCCGCGCCCCCGCCAGCTGGCCGGTCAGCCAGTTGAACAGCGTCTCGCGCACGCGGTCGCTGCTGGGCCGCAGCCCGGGCAGCGCCGGCACCGCCAGCCGGGTGTTGCGCCAGCGCCCGCCGACGATGCGCACCTGCCCCAGCGGCGGCGCGCCTTTGCCGGGTGCGCCCTTCACGCGCGGCCTCCCGCCTGGATCTGCAGCGGGCGTCGGCGGTGACTATGGCGGGCAGGCGTGCGCAACAGGGCAGTCCAGCGTGGGATCGAGGGGCCGCGATGATAGCCCGCCGCTTCGATCCAGCCGAAGTCGCCGCCCGGGGGACGCCTTGAAAATCGCGGGCCCGGCCCGCACCCGTGGGGCCAGGCGTCCGAACGACGCGCATCACCGAATCCGGATTTGAGGAACCACCACGACATGAGCGCCGAGACCAAACAGACCCTGGGCTTCCAGACCGAGGTCAAGCAGCTGCTGCAGCTGATGATCCATTCGCTGTACTCCAACAAGGAGATCTTCCTGCGCGAACTGGTGTCCAACGCCGCCGACGCCGCCGACAAGCTGCGTTTCGAGGCGCTGACCGATGCCAGCCTGCTGGAAGGCGATGGCGGCAACCTGCGCATCCGGGTGTCCTTCGACAAGGATGCCAAGACCGTCACCATCGAGGACAACGGCATCGGCATGAGCCGCGAGGAGGCCATCGCCCACCTCGGCACGATCGCCAAGTCCGGCACCGCCGACTTCCTCAGCCACCTGTCCGGCGACCAGAAGAAGGACGCCAACCTGATCGGCCAGTTCGGCGTGGGCTTCTACTCGGCCTTCATCGTGGCCGAGCAGGTCGATGTCTACAGCCGCCGCGCCGGCGTGCCGGCCGCCGAGGGCGTGCACTGGTCCTCCAGGGGCGAAGGCGATTTCGAGGTGGAGACCATCGACAAGCCCGAGCGCGGCACCCGCATCGTGCTGCACCTGAAGGAGGGCGAGGAAGGCTTCGCCGATGGCTGGCGCCTGCGCAGCATCGTCAAGAAGTACTCCGACCACATCGCCCTGCCGGTGGAACTGCCCAAGGAGCAGCCCGCTCCCGCCGAAGGCGAGCAGGCACCGTCCGCCGCGGAATGGGAGGCGGTCAACCGCGCCAGCGCCCTGTGGACCCGGCCCAAGTCCGAGATCAAGGACGAGGAGTACCAGGAGTTCTACAAGCACATTGCCCACGACTACACCGATGCGCTGGCCTGGAGCCACAACAAGGTCGAGGGCAAGCTGGAATACAGCTCGCTGCTGTTCGCCCCGGCGCGCGCGCCGCATGACCTGTACCACCGCGACGCGGCCAAGGGCCTGAAGCTGTACGTGCAGCGCGTCTACATCATGGACCAGGCCGATCAGTTCCTGCCGCTGTACCTGCGCTTCATCAAGGGCGTGGTGGATTCCTCGGACCTGCCGCTGAACGTCTCGCGCGAGATCCTGCAGAAGGGCCCGGTGATCGACTCGATGAAGTCGGCCCTGACCAAGCGCGCGCTGGACATGCTGGAGAAGCTGTCCAAGGACAAGCCGGAGGACTACGCCAGGTTCTGGAAGGAGTTCGGCCAGGTGCTCAAGGAAGGCCCGTCCGAGGACTACGCCAACCGCGAGAAGATCGCCGGCCTGCTGCGCTTTGCCTCCACCAAGTCCGGCAGCGATGCCCAGGACGTCGGCTTGGCCGACTACGTGGCGCGCATGGTCGAGGGCCAGGACAAGCTGTACTACCTCACGGGCGAGAGCTATGCCCAGGTCAAGGACAGCCCGCACCTGGAGGTGTTCCGCAAGAAAGGCATCGAGGTGCTGCTGCTGACCGACCGCATCGACGAGTGGCTGATGAGCTACCTGACCGAGTTCGACGGCAAATCCTTCGTCGATGTCGCCCGCGGCGACCTGGACCTGGGCGCGCTGGAGTCGGAGGAAGACAAGAAGGCCCAGGAAGAGGTGGCCAAGGACAAGGAAAAGCTGGTCGCGCGCCTGAAGGACGTCCTGGGCGAGGACGTGGCCGAGGTGCGTGTGTCGCACCGCCTCACCGACTCCCCGGCGATCCTGGCCATCGGCGATGGCGACCTGGGCCTGCAGATGCGCCAGATCCTGGAAGCCAGCGGCCAGAAGGTGCCCGAGTCCAAGCCGGTGTTCGAGTTCAACCCGGCCCATCCACTGATCGAGCGCCTGGACGCGGAGGCCGATCAGGCGCGCTTCGGCGAGCTCAGCCGCGTGCTGTTCGACCAGGCCGCGCTGGCGGCCGGCGACAGCCTCAAGGACCCGGCGGGCTACGTGCGCCGTCTCAACAAGCTGCTGCTGGAACTGGCGCGCTAAGCGCTCACTGTCCCTCTCCCGTTCGCGGGAGAGGGACTGGGTTCGAGGTCTGCCGGGTCGGCACCCTTGTTGGGCGCCATGCCTTCAAGCCAGCACGTCGAGCAAGCTGCCGAGCGCATCGTGGCCGCGCTCCAGGACGCGGACATTGGCCTGGAATCCGGCACGCGCCTGCAGCCCGTCCACCGCGTCGGCAGCCAGGTCCGCCGGTTGCTCGGTCACCCCGCTCGCGATCACGCCGCTCCCGGGCACGCTGGCCGATTCCAGCCGCTGCCGTGTCTGAGCGTCGGCACCACGCGCGACATTGCCCGCGGTGACTTGCAGGGCCTGCTGCTGCAGGCGCAGCCCGGAAGCGGCGATGTTGGTCAGCGAGTTCATGGTCTGGCTCCCACCACGATTGACAGCCCGGCCACCAGGTGGCCGGTATGCAGTCTGCATCGGCCGGCACGGCCGCCACTTGAGCCCTGCACGGCCGGAAATCCCCCCGGTGGTAGCATGTCGCCCCCCTCGGAACGCCTCCTCCATGGTCAGTTTTTTCCGTCGCAAGAAGCCCGAAGACACCGCCACCGGCGATGCTGGCAGCCGCCGTTTCAGTGTCGAGGAGCTGGCTGCGGCATTCCCCGATGCCAGACCCGCCGCACAGGAGGTCGACCCCGTCGCCGCGGTGGCCGAGGCGCGCAAGGTCCAGGACGCGATCGCCGAGGCGCCGCTGGCCGACGCGCCTGCCGCAACTGATGCGCCGCTAGCCGCTCCGCCCGCGCCCGCGCCCGCGCCTGGAAGCTTCGCACCTGCCCAGCCGCTCGCCGAGGTCGTCGTCCCCGGCCCCTCACCGGACACCTTGCCGGGCAACGCCGCAGCTGTGCCGGAGGCACCGGCGGCCGTACCGCCCCCCGCAGCGCCGATTCCCACACCTGCCCCGAGCCCGGCAGTGGTCCAGGCGCCCGAAGTAAGCGCGCCGGCATCCGCGCCCCTGCCACCGGCCGATCCGCCCGCGCCGTCGCTGAAGCCGACCACGACGATCGAGATCCCCTCCGGCGATTTCGCGACCACCGACAAGCCTGCCGCCCCGGCCGGCAAGCTCGGCTGGCGCGAGCGCCTGCGCGGCAGCGCGTTCGCCCGGAGTTTCGGCGGCCTGTTCTCGCGCAACCCCAGGCTCGACGACGATCTGCTGGACGAAATCGAGACGGCGCTGATCACCGCCGACGTCGGCATGCCGGCCACCACCGCGCTGGTGGAGGACCTGCGCAAGCGCATGAAGGCGCGCGAGTTCGCCGATGCCGCCGCCCTGCTGGCCGCCCTGCGCGCCGAGTTGATCGCCCTGCTCAAGCCGGTGGCCGTGCCGCTGGCCATCGACCGCGACGCCAAGCCCTTCGTGATCCTCACCGTGGGCGTCAACGGCGTCGGCAAGACCACCACCATCGGCAAGCTGGCCAAGCGCTTCAAGGACGATGGCTTCAGCCTGATGCTGGCCGCCGGCGACACCTTCCGCGCCGCTGCCGTGGCGCAGCTGCAGTCCTGGGGCGAGCGCAACGGCGTGGCCGTGGTCGCGCAAGGCCAGAACGCGGACGCCGCGTCGGTGGCCTTCGATGCGCTGCAGGCCGGCAAGGCCCGCGGCACCCAGGTCCTGATCGCCGACACCGCCGGCCGCCTGCACACCCAGACCGGCCTGATGAACGAGCTAGGCAAGATCCGCCGCGTGCTGGGCAAGATCGATGCGACCGCCCCGCACGAGGTGCTGATGGTCATCGACGGCACCACCGGCCAGAACGCGCTCTCGCAGCTGCGTCAGTTCCACGCCGCGGTGGGCGTGACCGGCCTGGTGGTGACCAAGCTGGATGGCACCGCCAAGGGTGGCGTGGTGTTCGCCCTGGCGCGCGAGTTCGGCATCCCCATCCGCTACGCCGGTATCGGCGAGCGCCCGGAGGACCTGCGCGTGTTCGACGCCGAGGCCTTCGTGGATGCGCTGCTGCCTGGAAGGCTGGGAGTGAGTGGAGAGGAGTGAGGAGCGGGTTGAGGAACGAGTGGAGAGGAACGAGGAACGAGTCTTGAGAAGCAAAGCACCCGGGTCCGCTCGTTCCTCGTTCCTCGGCACTCGTTCCTCGCACTACGCCGCTCGGCTCCTGCCCTGGTTCGACCAGCACGGCCGCCACGACCTGCCCTGGCAGCATCCGCGCTCGCCCTATCGGGTATGGCTGTCGGAGATCATGCTGCAGCAGACCCAGGTGCGCGTGGTGATCCCGTACTTCGAGCGCTTCGTGCAAGCGTTCCCGACGCTGCCGGACCTGGCCGCGGCCAGTGCGGATGAGGTCATGGCGCAGTGGGCCGGCCTGGGCTACTACGCCCGCGCCCGCAACCTGCACGCCGCGGCCAGGCGCTGCGTGGAACTGCACGGCGGCGACCTGCCGCGCGACTTCGAGGCCTTGCACGCATTGCCCGGCATCGGCCGCAGCACCGCTGGCGCCATCCTCTCGCAGGCCTGGAACGACCGCGCCGCGATCATGGATGGCAACGTCAAGCGCGTGCTTGCGCGCGTGCACGGTATCGCCGGCTGGCCCGGCCTGCCTGCAGTCGAAAAGCAGCTGTGGACGCTGGCGGAACAACACGTCCGGCATGTCCCGGAAGGCCGCTTGGCCGACTACACCCAGGCGCAGATGGATTTCGGTGCCACCCTGTGCACGCGCGCCAATCCGGCCTGCCTGCTGTGCCCGATCTCGGACGACTGCGTGGCCTTCCGCGACGGTCTCACCGAGGCCCTGCCCACGCCCAAGCCCGGCAAGCCGCTGCCCGAGCGCAGCGCGGTGATGCTGATGGCCTTCGACACGCAGGGGCGGGTGCTGCTGCAGCGCCGCCCGCCTACCGGCATCTGGTCGGGACTGTGGTCGCTGCCGCAGGCCGAGGACACCGGTGCGGCCCGCGCCTGGTTCCAGGCGCACCTGGCCGGCGACTTTGACGCTGCCGACGAGCTGCCTGAAACGCCCCATACCTTCACCCACTACCGCCTGCACATGCTGCCGCTGCGCTGGCGCCGCCTGTCCCCGCGCGACGCGGTGGGCGACAATGACGACCTGCGCTGGGTTGCACCCGGCGAACTGACCACGCTGGGCCTGCCCGCGCCCATCCGCAAACTCCTGGATGCCTGACATGCCCCGTACCGTGTACTGCCAATACGAAAACAAGGACGCCGAAGGCCTGGACTTCGTCCCCTACCCCGGCGAGCTGGGCAAGCAGGTGTTCGAGCACATCGGCAAGCCGGCCTGGGCGGCGTGGCTGGCGCACCAGACCATGCTGATCAACGAGAACCGCCTCTCGCCGCGCGACCCCAAGCACCGCGCCTTCCTTGAAGAGGAGCTGCGCAAGTTCCTGTTCAAGGGCGGCGCCGACAAGCCCGCCGGCTACGTCGCGCCCGAGGCCTGAGCCTTACCCGCCGACCGCATCGCGCGCGCCCGCCCGCGCCTCGCGCAGGGCCTTCTGCGACGCGCGCAGCGCCTTGGTCTCCAGTGGCCGGATCGTCCGGATACGGCAGGCCGTGGTGAAGCCGCGCGGGCTGTCGATCAACTGCACGCGGTCCAGCCCCGCCGAGACCTGGCCCAGCAGGTTGGTGATCAGGATCGTGGTGGTGCTGGAGAGGTTCGCGCATCCGCCGTCCAGCTCCAGCAGATAGGCCTCGTTGGGCCGTGTCCAGACCGCCAGCGCGTTATCGCCCACCGCATTCCAGCCGGTGAGCCGATCGGCGTAGCGGAAATCCCGCACCGGCGCCTTGGCATGCTCGCGGTACATCGCCAGTTCCTTCGAATCGCTCAGCCCGGTCGTGGCGCAGCCGGACAGCAGCAGGCCGGCGGCCAGCAACATAACCGTGGCAGTGAACGAGCGCGGCGCAAACGCGCGTTCGTGTCGGATGGTCTCCATCGTGATTCCCTTCGTTTACTGGAGGCCGGCCGCCATCAGCGGTCCGGCGCCGTGGGAGCGGCGTCCTCCGCCGGGCGCTCGCTGGTCTCGGCCTTGCGCAGCTCGGCCCGCTGCGCCCGGATGGCCTTGGTGTCCAGGGGCCGAATCGTCTCGATCCGGCACGCCACGCGCATCACGTTGGTTCCGCCGCCCAGGACGTTGATCCGGTCGAAACGCGCCTGCACCTGGCTGCCCAGGCTGGTGATCGCGATGGCCGGCGCCCAGTCCAGGTCCTGACAAGGGCCCGTGGTCTGCAGCAGGTAGGCCTCGTTCGGCCGGGTCTGCACGACCAGGGTGTGATCGTCCAGCGGGTTCCAACCGTTGAGCTGGCCGAACAGCTGGAATCGATCCACCGGTGGCCCGGCATGCTGCAGATACAGCGCGCGCTCCTCCAGCCGGCTCAGCCCATCGCTGGCGCACCCGGCCAAGGCCGCCAGCCCCAATGCAATCAGCCACTTGCCCATGTCCGCCACCCGCTCATGACCCAACTGCCGCCATCATGCGCCTGCCCCTGTTGCATGGCGTGTCGATGACCTCGACGATTCAGCCGCCGGCACGCTTGCCCTTCCGGCCACAGATCCGTATGATTCGCGACCTCGCTTCGGCTCGGCCGCAAGTGCAGTCCGGCCGGGTAGCTCAGTTGGTAGAGCAAGGGATTGAAAATCCCTGTGTCGGGGGTTCGATTCCCTCCCCGGCCACCACTTCAGGTGGCAAGCAAAGTGCAGCGACAACAAGGACCTGCGAGCGATCGCGGGTTTTTTTGTGTCTGGGGATAAGTGGCCTGGATTGTGGCTTGCATAAAATTGGGATTAAAAATAATCCCAGTAGCCTCTGAGACGAAGCCCAGAAATCGTCGCATCCTCAGTGACTGTTTCCGCCAACCATGCCTCGATGGGCCGCCGATCAAGACCCCCGCTTTGAGCCTGGAAAGGCACATGCGCGGTGCGCGCTAGGATGCTCAGACGTGCAGTTGACAGGCCCTTTCTGCTCGTCGCGACTGCTTGACACCAGCATGCGTAGCGTCGGGATCTCCTACTGGAGATCCGAATGAGCGATCAAGGCAAACCCAATCCCGTCATCGATGCCATCGCTAATGTGGTTGGCGCCGTGCGCGCCGATGGGGACATGCATGAACTGGCCAAGGCGCACGATTCACTTGAGCCCAAGGCCATCGAGAAGCTGACCCCCGAAGAAGCGCGCCTGCAGCCCACCATCGCGGACGCCGTCAAGAAACTGTTGGCAACCAAGGGCGTGGATTCCGATCCGAACAAGCTGGTCCCGGGCATTGTCCGATCTGATATACAGGTCGAAACCGCCAATGGCTCCCTGCCCGCCTACGTCTACACGCCAGCGGGGCAAGGGCCGTTTCCAGTTGTCGTTTATTTCCATGGCGGCGGCTGGGTGATTGCCGACAAAGAGGTCTACGACGGTGGCGCGCGAGGCCTCGCCAAGGAGGCGTCGGCCATCGTTGTCTCGGTTGACTACCGGCAGGCGCCGGAGCACAAGTTCCCGGCTGCGTGGGACGACGCACTTGCGACCTACGCGTGGGTCCTCGCCAACGCACATCGCCTCGGTGGCGATCCGTCGCGTGTCGCCCTGGCCGGTGAAAGCGCGGGCGGCAATCTGGCCATCGCCACGGCTGTGGCCGCTCGGGATGCAGGCCTTCAGCGGCCCGCGCACGTCGTAGCAGTCTACCCGGTAGGCCAGACGGGGAGCCTCAACACCGAGTCCTACATCGAAAACGCGATCGCCAAACCGCTCAACAAGGCAATGATCGAATGGTTCGTGGGCCATTTGCTTCGTGGCGATGACGATAAAGCTGACACGCGCCTGGACCTGGTCAACGCTGACTTGAGCGGGCTCCCGCCGGTTACGATCATCAACGCGACCATCGACCCGCTCCGTAGCGATGGCGGCAAGTTGGAAGACGCCCTGAAGGATGCCAACGTACCGGTGGAGCGCAAGATCTACACCGGCGTGACGCACGAGTTCTTCGGTGCCGCCGCCGTCGTGGAAAAAGCGAAGGAGGCACAGGTGTATGCCGGGCAGAGGCTGCGCGCTTCCTTCGGCAACACCCCGTAAGGCTTCATTGCATGACAGCAAACGCGGGCCCAGGGCCCGCGTTTGCTATTTTGGATCGTGCCGACATCGTGTTTGACAGCGGTGTCTGCATAGTGCGTTGCGCTCAGCCGTTGCGCTCGAACCGATGACTGCAGGATCGGCCGGACGCTCAGTCCACGGCGGAAATATTCAAGGAAGTCCTTAGCCGCTTCTGTCCGCTCAAGGCTCCTCCCCCGCCGCAAGCCGCTCTTCGATCTCCGCGAACGCTGAGCGCTTGCCCGGCGGTGTCTGTTCCACACCGGTGGCGAAATACGCCACACCGGTGCCGGCGTCGCGATCGATCCACAGGCCCGACAGCAGGCCATAGGCTTCGCCCTGATGCCCCACGCGCGGACGGCCGTCGCCGAAGGGATCGTCCGCGCAGCCGTCCTGCTTCGTCGCCAGCGTCTGCACCGCCAGGCCGTAGCGGCAAATGGATGCACCGGGCTTGGCCGCCGCGTCGGCAATGTCTTCCTCCCAGGTCAGGCCATTGCCAGGACGATAGGTCCAGACCGGTTTTTCCATCTCGCGCACCGAGGCGGCGCTGAGTAAGCGCACGCCGTCCACCTGGCCTTCGCCCAGCAGCATGCGACCGATCCGCGCCAAGCCATTGGCCGAGATCCGCAGGCCGCCTTGCGGTGCGAAGGTGGCGCCATTGGCGCCGGGCTTCCACACCGACAGGTCGCACCGGCCATCGGAGGCAGGCACGACCGAGCAGGCCGGCTTGGCGCCATGGTGGTCGTCGCGGACCGGCTTGCCGTCGGCGCCATACAGCACTACCGCGCGCGCGGCGGTGGCGGCGTCGCAGCTGTCCCAGTTGAAGCAGGCCTGCAGGCCCAGCGGCTCCAGCACCAGCCTGCGCATCAGCCGGTCGAAGCGCTCGCCGGTGGCACGCTCCATGACCGCGGCCACCACCGGGAAATTGAGGTTGGTAAAGCGGAAGTAGCGCCCTGGCGCATGCGCACCGTCCCAGGCGCGCGGATCGTCGAAAACATCCTTGAGCTGGCCATCCAGCGGGGTCGCGTAATACCCGGCCGCATCGGTGAGGCTGGAGCGATGGGAGAGCAACAGCCTCAGCGTGATGGGCACATCCGGAAAACCCGGATTGCGCAGCGTCCAGCCAAGGCGCTGCGAAACATCGGCATCCAGATCCAGCTGGCCCTGCTCCACCAGCCGCATTACGCCGATGGCGACGACCAGCTTGGAGATGGAGGCCACGCGCACTGGGTCGTCGGCGGTGAGCTTTCGCCCCGCGCCGACATCGGCCAGGCCATGGACCTGCGTGTCGGTGACACCGTTGCGGTCGAACACCACGCGCGCGCTGGCGATGGGCTCGGCGGCCTGCACCGCGTGGACGAACGACAGCAGTGCGGCAAGGCAGATCGAGACCCGGCGCATGGAAGCTCTCCAGAGCGGACATGGGCCGATCATAGCCAGCCAGGCACCGATGGCCGCAGGTCACGGCCGGCGGCTATGCTTCGAAACATCCCATGCACCGCTTCCGGAGCCTTCCGATGATCCACCGCCGCTCGCTGATCCTGATGGCCGCCACCGTCGCCCTGCTGGCGGCCTGCGGCGGACCGGTGCGGCGCGTCTCCGAGCCGGCGGCCAGCATCCAGCAGCTCACCGTCAATGCCGATGGCAGCTGGAAGGTGGAGCTGCGCCTGCAGAACTACAGCAGCATCCCGATGCGCTTTGACAGCGTGAAGCTGGCCATCACCGTGAACACCCAGGACGCCGGCACGCTGACCGGCAGTCCTGCCATTTCCATCGGCCCGGAGTCGGCGGACGTGGTGTCGCTGGCGTTCATGCCGGCGGGCATCGCCAAGATCGCCGTGGCCGACGCGTTGTCCGGCCGCCACGCGCTGCCCTACACGCTCAAGGGCACGGTGATGGCCACGCCGGAAGAGGCCAAGGCGCGTAGTTTCGATCTGGACGTGCGCAACACGCTCAATCCGGTGCCGGGGCTGGACGGCGCGCTCAGGTAAGGGGTCGTGCAGGTCGCGCTGGCCGGGACCGCGCACAAACATCAATCGCCGGCTACACAGGCCGATTGCTGTTCACTCGAACGCGATGCCACCCAGCAAGGGGGCCGCGACGACTGAGACCAAGACCCCGATGGACCCGCGTTCTCCACTTCGCTGCGGTGGATGGAAGAGCGTCATCCACCCTACGGGTCGGCCGTGCGTTTCTCTCCCGTGACCCGAGACGAGCACAAAAAAGCACCCCCGCACCAGGCGGGGGTGAGTGTTGCGCCCTCCATGGCGCGGGTGCTCGGGCCCCCGGCCCGATCAATCCTCGGCCAGTCGGTTGGTGTCCAGGAAGCGTCCGGCGGTCACCGCATAGGCGCCGCGGGTCACGATGGAGGACGGGTCGAAGTACGCGTGCAGCGTGGGCTGCAGGTCCGTCGGCCCCTGGGTGACGGTGTAGCGGGCGTTGAGGATGCCGTTGTCCAGGGCCGACTGCACGTATCCGCGCAGGCTGACCGGGATGGAAGCCACGTCCTCGATCGGCAGCTGCTTGCCGTTGTAGCTCACCGACAGCGTGCCGTTGAAGCCCAGCGCGGTGTCCTGCAGGCCCAGCGACTGCACCAGCGAATAGGCCAGCTGCAGCTTGGTGACCTTGTCGGCCGGCTTGAAGTTGCCGTTGACCAGGCCCATCACCCCAGCCTGGGTCTGCGACAGGTCACGCAGCACCGCGCCCTTGGCCACCACCGCCTCGGCCGCCGCGTAGCTAGGGTCCTTGGTCGACAGGCCGCTGAAGCTGGCCTTGCCCGAAGCCGGCAGCCACTGGCGCACGCCGGCACCCATGACCAGGTACTGGGCCAGCTCGGCGCGGGTCAGCGCGTCGTTGGGGCGGAAGTTGCCGTTGGAGGAACCATCCATCAAGCGGTTGGTGACCGCGTACTCCACCGCGCCACGGTAGGCGCTGGCAGCCGGCACGTCCTTCAGGCCGCTGAAGCCGGCGCTGTTGGTGAACTCGATGGTGCCCGAGACCAGGCCCGGCGCCGACACGCCATTGGTCAGGCGCAGCGGGTCGACCGCCACGCCGCCGATCGAACCGATACCGCTGATGCTGACCTTCCAGGTGCCCTTCTTGCCCGGCGCGCTGGCGCTGACCGTGCTGCCCAGCAGCGGCAGGGCGATGGAGGAGCCGTAGCGCTCGCCGTCCGGATCGGTCAGCACCACTGCGCCAGTCGGACCGGTCATGGTCGCGGTGGCCTTGACCCAGGCCACGTTGTCACCGACTTCGAAGGTTTGGTACTGCGGTTCGCCCACCGGGGTGAACAACACTTCGAATGGCTGCGAGCTCCCCTTGGACAGCAGCGCGTTGCTGTTGAACTCCTTGTAGGAGTTGACCGTGCTGCCGTAGCCAGTGCGCAACTTGGCAGCTTCCTGCAGGGCGGCGTAGGCGTTGACGTAGCCGGCGCCGGCTTCCCAGTAAGCGCGGCCGGGGATGTTGGTCGCGGTGCGCTCCAGGATGTCCTTGACCTGGGCCGGGTTCAGATCCGGGTTGGCCTCCAGCATCAGGGCGACGATGCCGGCCACGTGCGGGGCGGCCATCGAGGTGCCGCTCATCGTCGTGTAGTACGGCAGCTGCGCCGGCGACAGGTTGGCCACATCGTCCTGCGCCGCCAGCGGCGGCAGCGCGCCGGTGGAGGCGCGGGCGGCGATGATGTCCACGCCCGGCGCGGTGACGGTCGGCTCATTGAAGTAGGTCCACTGCTTGCCGTCGGGCATGGTGAAGGTGCCGCTCTCACCCTGCTTGCCGCGCGAGGAGAAGCCGGTCAGCACGCCGTCCTTTTCGCCGGCGGCCACCGAGATCACCCAGGGTGCCTGCGCATACGGGTTGTGCGTGTCCTCGCTGGGGCCGTCGTTACCGGCGGCGAAGACGTTGACGATGCCGTGCTTGTACATCTCGTAGGTGGAGACCGACACCGGATTGGTGGGATCGAACTTGCCCGAGCTGCCCCAGGAGTTGTTGACCACGCGGATCGGGTCCTTGAAGCTGAACTGGTGCACCAGCGCATAGTCCAGGCCGCCGACCGCGTCCAGGATCAGCACCACCCCGCCCGAGCCGTAGCCGACCAGGCTGGCGCCGGGCGCCACGCCCCGGTACGTGCCATTGGATTGGGCACCGGTGCCGCCCACGATGCCGGCGCAGTGGGTGCCGTGGCCGGAACCCAGGTCAGTGTTGGGCACGTTCTCGACATAGGTGATCGGCAGCATGGAGTCGAATGAGGCCAGGTTGGTATTGGCCAGCACGTTCTGCACCACGCGGCTGCCGTAGGCGACGTCTTTGTTGGTGCCATCGATGCCCGAGTCGTTGATCAGCACGCCCACGCCACGGCCGCTGTAGGGCACCGCGCGATTGAAGTCGCCCGGGTTGTCGTAGGCGCGCTCGACGCCACTGATCTCCCGGGCCTCGGCGTCGTAAAACTTCACCGGAGCGTTGTAGTAGATCGAGGCCACGTCATCGCGCGCGGCCAGCGCCTTGATCTCGGACGGGGTGGCCAGGGCGCCGGCGATGGGCAGCTTGCGCATCGCCACGCCCTGGGTGATGCCCAGGGACTTCAGGACCGACAGCTGCGCCGCGCTGGGCGCGCCGCTCTGCTTGTAGGTGATGACCACCTCCAGCGGTGCATCGGCCGCGGCCTTGGCCATCTTGGACTGCAGCTGCTCGTCCAGACGGGCGGCGGCGTGGGCGGAGGAGAAGGCGCCCATGGCGCCAAGGACGGCGCAGACACTCAGGGCAAGAACGGGACGGAACTGGGACATGTGCGTGGCTCCGGAAAGTGGACCCGTAACGGGGTGGTCCCAAGTTGCCCGCGGCGGTCGGGCCGGCCAATCCGGTATTGCCCCCACAGGCCCTGGGTAAAAACCCTCAGTGATGCGCATCCCGGTTCCCGGCTGGGTATGATCCGGACCGTGGCCCGCACAGGGTCTCCCGCCCGCAGCCGGTGCAGGACCGGCTGCACGCCATCCACAAGGGTTCGCGCCATGACTCGACTCCCGCTGTTCGCATCTGGCCTGCTGCTGATCGCCGGGCTGCTGCCCGCAGGCGCCACCACCGCGCAGACGCTGCCGGTCAACGTGGCCATCGCCGGCGATACCGCCACTGTCGCCATCGGTGCTCCCGACGCGCCGCTGGTGGACCTCACGCTCAACTTCGACCAGGCCAGCAATCTCAGCGCCGCCAACCTGGGCATCAGCGCCAAGCTGCTGACCGGTTCCGAGCTCGGGGCTCTGGCCACGCGCCTGCCCGGCCCGGCGGTGCACCTGACCCAGCCGCTGCCGCTGATGATCACCATCGAGCCACCGGTGGCCGGCGGCCTGAGCTTCAAGAAGCTGGTGCGCGTGGAACTGCATACGCATGTGCTGCCCTACACCGCCGGCTCCACGCTGCGGGTGTTCAAGGCGCCACTAGGCGGCGCGTTCCGCGACATCACCGATGAGTTGTCCCCGGGCAGCGTGCGTGCGCGTGGCACCACCGACGGCTTCTCGCAGTTCCTGCTGGTCAGCGATCTGCGGCCCTCCCAGACGGTCGTGGCCGGCAAGCTGGCGCTGCTGCGCACGCAGGTCGACGCGCTGCCACCGCCCCAGGCCGGCCCGCTGGACGCGTATCTGGATACGGTGGACGCAGCGTTGGCGGCCGATGATTTCACCGCCGCGACCGTGGCCGTGGACGGCTTCCGCGAGCGCGTCTCGTCCCAGGCCGGCACCGGGATCCCCCAGGTCTGGAGCGCCGGCGACCATGCCGGCAACCCCGCTGGCGCACTCCTGGCAGGTGCGGCGACACTGCGGTTCTCCATCGACTACCAGCGCCTCTACGACCCCTAGCGCGCGGGACTTGAGCACACAGGCCTGCGCCTTCGCTCGTGTTGCACCGGCACGGGCCGACGGTTATCCAGGACCAAGCCGCCGCGGGCGGCTTGGTGGGCCTTGCAGGCGCATCCAACCCCTACCCGCCATGGACGCTTGCGCCGCGCTGCATTGCTTTAGGCTTCCGCAATGCCCGCACGCCTGATCGCCTACCTGCCCGACGCGCCCGCGCCCTCGTTGCTGCTGCGCGAAGGCGATGCGGTGACCATTGGCCGTGCCGAAGGCAACGCCCTGCGCCTGTCCCATCCTTCGGTCTCGCGCCACCATGCCCGGCTCTCCAGCAACGCACGCGGCTGGGCGCTGGACGATCTGGGCAGCAAGAACGGCAGCTTCCGCGACAGCCAACGGGTGGAGGCGCCCGCCCGGCTGGACGGCGCGGCGTGGCTGCGTTTCGGCGACATCTATGTGGAATTCACCCCGATGGGTGAGGAAGACGCCGCTCGCGAGGCGGGCCAGGCCCACGCCCGCCGCACCCGCGCCACCGCGCTCACCCGCGGCGTGGGCCAGGCGCTCGATCTGGACGACATGCTCACCGCCAGCGTCCATGCGGTGGCCGAGCTGGCCCAGTGCGACCGCGGCTATCTGATCCTGGCAGGCGCGGACCAGCCACGCGTGGCCGCCGCCTGCGGACCCCGTGCCACGCGCGACTTCGCCGGCAGCACCGGCGCCCTGCAGCACGCGCTGGCGCGGGGACTTAGCACCGTGGCCCACGACATCGGCCACCTGCCCTGGCTGTCCACGCGCGAGTCGGTGCTGGCGTCCGGGATCAGCGCCCTGGCGTGCCTGCCGCTGCGCGATGGCGATCGGGTGATCGGCGCGCTGTATGCGGACAGCATGCGACCGGGTGCGGCCATCACCGCGCTGGACATGGAGCTGCTGCAGGCCTTCTGCGAGCGCTGCGCGCTGTGGCTGGTGGCCCGTGGCGCGCGCGACCGCCTCGACCACGCCGCGACCTGATGTCCGACGCCCCCACCGCCACCGGCCTGTACCTGCATCAGACGCTGAGCAGCGGGCAGGTGCTGGCGGGCCGTTTCCGCGTCGAGCGCCTGCTCGGCATGGGCGGCATGGGCATGGTCTACCTGGCCACCGACCTGACCCTGGAGGTGCCGGTCGCCATCAAGGTGCTGCGGCCGGAGCTGGCCGAGCGTCCGCAGGTGTTCGAGCGCTTCCGCCAGGAGCTGCTGCTGGCGCGCCAGGTCTCCAGCCCGCACGTGGTGCGCATCCACGACCTGGCCGAGCACCAGGGCCGCTGGCTGATCAGCATGGACTACGTGCCGGGCCAGTCGCTCGAAGCGCTGCTGGCGCGCGAAGGGCCGCTGGAGGTGGAGCGCGCCGTGTCCATTGCCCGGCAGATCGCGCTGGGCCTGCAGGCGGCGCATGCGCGCGGCGTGGTCCATCGCGATCTCAAGCCGGCCAATGTGCTGCTGGATGCGGACGACAACGCGTGGATCAACGATTTCGGCGTTGCCCGCTCGATGGCCAGCAGCGGCCTGACCCGGCACACCGGGGCGATCGTGGGCACACCCGACTATCTCTCTCCGGAACAGGCGCGCGGCGAGCCGGTGGACCCGCGCAGCGACCTGTACGCGCTGGGGCTGATCCTGCACGAAATGCTGACCGGGCAGCTGCCCTTCGCCAACGGCACCCTGGCCGAGGTCCTGGCCCAGCGCATGCTGCGCACGCCCGAGCCGGTCAATCGCGCGCGTCCGGGCACACCGCCGTGGGTCGTGCGACTGGTGGACCGACTGCTGCGGCCGCAGCCACGCGCGCGCCTGCAGGACGCGGCGCAGGTGGTCAGCGCCATCGATCGGCGCCACGTCGAACGCGATGCGCCACCCTGGCGGCGCATCGCGCTGGTGACTGTCGCAGTGCTGGCTGCAGGCCTGGTCGGCTGGGCCGGCTGGTCCTGGCAGCGCGCGCGTGCGCCGGCCACGGCCGAGGCGCCGGTGGTCGCGCCGCTGGCGCGGACCCTGGTGCTGCCGCTTGCGGGCGAGCTCGACCCGGTCCTGCGCCAGGGCCTGGGCGTCTGGCTGCGCGATGCGCTGGCCGAGCGCACCGCCGTGGTCGAGGCAGGCCGCACCCTGCAGGCGCTGCGTTCGGTCGACCCCACCGGCCAGGCCAAGCCGGACCTGCCCGCACTGGGGCGCGCGGCGGCCGCACGCCAGGTGCTGATGCCGCGGGTGCGACACGACGGGCAGGGCTGGCGGTTCAGCGCCACCTTGCGCGATGCCCAGGGCGGTGAGCACGCGCTGGAAGGCCCGGCGGCGGCCACCGTCGCTGCCGCGGCGACCGGCTGGCTCGACACGGCGGCAGTCGCGCTTGGGGTGCAGCCAGCACCCTGGCCCACCGCGCCGCCGGACCTCGCGCTGCAGGCCTTGGGTCGGGCCAGCGCGGCGGCCGCGCAAGGCCAGGGCGCCGCGCGCCTGGCCGCCCTCAGCAAAGCCGCCGAGGCGGCCCCGGACACGCTTCCGATCCGCCTGGCGCAGGTTCGCGCCGCCGAGGCGATCGGCGAGGAGCAGCAGGCCGACGCCCTGCTCGCCAGCCCGGTCGACACCAGCGCCTGGCCGCGCAGCGCACAGATGCTCTCGGCCATGCGCGCGGCCGCCGACGGCGATGCGCAAGCCGCGCTGGAGGGCTGGCAGGCCATCGCCGACGCCAGGCCGGACGACGCCCAGGCGCAGCTGGAACTGGCGCGCGCGCAGGCGGCAGCTGGCCAGGGCGAGGCGGCGCGGACGCGGCTGCAGGCCCTGGCCAGACGCGACCCCGACGACCCGCGCGTGTGGTTCGAGCTGGGCAAGCAATCCATCCTGGCCGGCGATGCGGCCAAGGCTGTGGACGACTACCTGCTGCGGGCGCAACTGTTGTTCCGGCGCGGCCGCGACCTGGCCGGCGAGGCCGAGACGGTCAACGCGCTCGGCGTCGGCTACGGGCGGCTGGGCCAGAGCAAGGCCGCCGAAGAGCAGTACACCCGCGCCGTACAGCTGCGCACCCAGGTCGGCAATCGCCGCGGCGTGGCCACCAGCCTGCGCAACCTGGCCGGCATCGTCAGCCTGCGCGGCGACTTCGAGGCAGCCAGCGCCCACCTGGACCAGGCCCGCGCGCTCTACCAGGCGTTGGGAGACCGCGGCGGACTGGCTGCCACCTACAACGAGGCCGGCCTGCTGGCCGAGGAACGCGGCGACTATCCGCGCGCGTTGCAGGCCTTCCGCGACGCCCTGCAGGCCTGGCAGCAGGTCGGCAACGCCCGCGGCACCGCGCAGACCTACAACAACATCGGCTTCGCCAACTTCCAACTCGGCGACTACGACAGCGCCGCGGCGTTCTGGCAGCAGGCGGCCAGCGCCTATGGCGCACTGGACGATGTCACCGGCCAGGTCCGCATCGAACAGAACCTGGGCCTGCTGGCCACCGCGCGCGGCCAGTGGCAGGACGCGGCCAAGCGCCTGGCGTCGGCCCTGCGCACGGCCGAGACGCGGCAGATGTTCGAGGAAGTCGCCGTCAGCCGCCGCAACCTGGCCGAGCTGGCGTACTGGCAGGGGCGCCTTGCCCAGGGCCTGGCCCAGGCCGAGCAGGCGGCAACGCTGTTCCAGCAGCGCGATGACCAGCGCGGGCGCGTGGATGTGGCGCTGCTGCGTGCACAAATGTGGCTGGGGGCCGGCCAGCCCGCGCGCGCCGAGGCCGAGCTGGAGCGCGATGCCAAGCTATTCGAGCAGGTCTCCGAAGAACAGCAGGCCGCCCGCGCCCTGCTGCGCGCGCAACTGGCGCACCAGCGCGGCGACGCCGCGGGCGCGCAGCGGGCATTGGCTGAGGCCACCGGCCTGGCCGCGGCCGCGGGAGTGCGCCTGCTGCAGCTGCAGGTGCGGCTGCAGGCGGCGCACGACGAAGCGTCCCTGGCGGCACTCGACGGCGATATCGCCCGCCTTGGCCATGCCGGCCTGCGCCTACAGTTCCTGTTGGCCGCGCTGAAGGACGGCGCCGATGCCCAGGTCGAATCTCGCTACCGCGAGGCCCAGCAGCTGTTACGGCGCGGCCCGATGCTGTTGGCCGCCGACGTGCATGCGCAGGCTGCCCAGCGCCTGGCGCGGCTGGGCCAGACCGACGCGGCGGCCCGCGCCGAGGCCGCCGCCGAGGCGTCGCGGCAGGCGCTGCGCGCAGACCTGCCCACCCAGGCGGCCGCGCCATGAGCGAGCCCAGCGACCCTGCCCGCTACCAGGCCCTGCTCGACCGGCTGGAGGCCAACGAGCGCGAGTTCCGCAGGCTGGGCCGCGCGGTGGTCAAGGTGCAGGAGGACGAGCGCCGACGTCTTGCGCGCGAGCTGCACGACGGCGTGGGCCAGAACCTGACCGTGCTCAAGCATCGCCTGGCCCTGCTCGGCACCGCCCTGGGATCCACGCAGGCGCCGCTGCGCGCGCAAGTGGAAAGCGCGATCGCGCTCTGCACCCAGACCCTGGAGGACACCCGCCACCTCTCCCGGCTGCTGCGCCCGCCGATCCTGGACGACCTGGGCCTGGAGGCGGCGCTGCGCTGGCTGGCGCGCAGCCAGTCCGAGGCCGGCGGGCCGCAGGTGGCTCTGGAGATCGGGCCGCTGCCCAGCATGGACGATGCGCGCCAGACCCTGCTGTTCCGCGCGGCGCAGGAATCGCTCAACAACGCGCTCAAGCATGCGCGCGCGCAGTCGATCCTGCTGCGCCTGGTCGCGCATGACGAGTGGGCGCACATGCAGATCCTGGACGATGGCATTGGCTGCGATCCGGCCCTGGCGCTGACCAGCGGCGGCAGCGGACTGGGCGGCCTGCGTGAGCGCCTGCGCCTGGGCGGCGGCAGTTTCCGGCTGGTGTCCTCGCCCGGCGCCGGCACCTGCGTGCAGGTGCGGGTGCCGCTCTCCGGCGACTGAGCACGCCGCCGCATTGACAAAACCCCGCGCACGCCCGACAAACACAGGACATCGGATGTCCTGGCGCGACAAGGAAGCCGGCACCCACTCCCTTCGCCCATAGCCACGCATGCCGCCTGCCCCGATCCGCGTCCTGTTGGCCGATGACCACACCCTGGTGCGCGAAAGCCTGGCCAGCATCCTGCAGGGTGCCGGCGGCATCCAGGTGGTCGCCCAGGCTGCCGACGGCGTCTCGGCGGTGGCCGCCGCACAGGAATGCGAGCCGGACGTGGTGGTGGTGGACATCTCGATGCCGCGCCTGAACGGTATCGACGTCATCCGCCGGCTGCGCAGCGATGTGCCGCAGGCACGGGTGCTGGTGCTGACCATGCACGAGGAGAACGAGTACGTCCTGCACGCAGTGCGCGCCGGTGCCTCGGGCTACCTGCTCAAGGAGGCGGCCACCGCCGAGCTGATCGCCGCGGTGCGCAACCTGCACGCCGGCCGCGGGCATTTCAGCCCGCAGGCGGCGGTGGCGCTGGCCGCGCAGATCCAGCACCCCGAGCGCGAGCTGGACGACCCCTACCAGGGCCTGACCGCCCGGGAACGCGAGGTCTTCCACCTGATCGTCGAAGGCCAGACCACCAAGGAAATCGCCCGGCGCCTGGACATCAGCACCAAGACCGCCGAGAACCACCGCTTCCGCGTGCTGAACAAACTGGCGGTGCGCAACACCGCCGAGCTGGTGCGCTACGCGGTGCGCCACGGCCTGCTGGACTGACACGCGCCAGGGAGGACGACCGGGCGTCCGTTGACCCGGGGGACAGCACCATCTCCATACGCAGTAGTATGCTTGGCGCCAGAAGCGGGCCGGGAGGCGGCCTGCGCCGCCACCAAGAGCACCCGCATGAGCAGCTACCGCGCGCCCCTGAAAGACCTTCGTTTCGCCCTGTACGACGTGCTGGATGTCGAGCCGCTGTTCGCCCGGCTGGGTTTTGCCGACGCCAACGCCGAGCTGGTCGATGCCGTGCTGGAGGAAGCCGGCCGCTTCACCACCCAGGTGCTGGCCCCGCTCAACCGCGTCGGCGACGAGCAAGGCTGCACCCTGGATGCGGCCACCGGGGAGGTCACCACGCCTGCCGGCTTCAAGGCGGCCTACGCGCAGTTCGCCGAAGGCGGCTGGACCGGCCTGACCGCGGCCACCGAGCTGGGCGGCCAGGGCCTGCCGCACACCGTGGGCGTGCCGCTGAGCGAGATGATCAACGCCGCCAACCTGGCCTGGGGCAACTTCCCGCTGCTCTCGCACGGCGCGATCGAGGCGCTCAAGGACCACGGGCAGCCCTGGCAGCAGGAGGTCTTCCTCAAGCCGCTGGTGGAAGGTCGCTGGACCGGCACCATGTGCCTGACCGAGCCGCACTGCGGCACCGACCTGGGCCTGCTGCGCACGCGCGCCGAACCGCTCGGCCAGGACACCTACGCCGTCACCGGCACCAAGATCTTCATCACCGCCGGCGAGCACGACCTGACCGAGAACATCGTGCACCTGGTGCTGGCCAAGTTGCCGGATGCGCCGGCCGGTCCCAAGGGCATTTCGCTGTTCGTGGTGCCCAAGTTCAAGGTCGCCCGCGATGGCAGCGTGGGCGCACGCAACGCGGTGCGCTGCGGCTCGATCGAACACAAGATGGGCATCAAGGGCTCGGTGACCTGCGTGCTGAATTTCGACGGCGCCGAGGGCTATCTGGTCGGCCAGCCGCACAAGGGCCTGCAGGCGATGTTCACCATGATGAACACCGCGCGCCTGGGCGTGGGCTTGCAGGGGATCGGCCTGTCCGATCGCGCTTACCAGAACGCACTGCGCTATGCGCGCGAGCGCCTGCAGACGCGCTCGCTGTCCGGCCCGAAGGCGCCGGACAAGCCGGCCGACCCGATCATCGTCCACCCGGACGTGCGCCGCATGCTGCTGACGGTCAAATCGCTGGTGGAGGGCAGCCGCCTGCTGGCCCTGCACGCGGGCACCCTGATCGACTTGGCCCAGCATGCCGCCGACCCGGTCGAGCGCCAGAACGCCGACGTGCTGGTGAGCTTCCTTACCCCGATCTCCAAGGCCTGCCAGACCGAATGGGGCATCGAGAACACCTACCACGCCCTGCAATGCTTCGGCGGCCACGGCTACATCCACGAGCACGGCATGGAGCAGCTGGCCCGGGACGCCCGCATCACCACCCTGTACGAGGGCACCACCGGCATCCAGTCGCTGGACCTGATGGGCCGCAAGACCGCCGCCACCGGTGCGGCCGGGCTGAAGCTGTTCCTGGAGATGGTGGAGGGCTTCGTGCGCGAGCATCAGGGCGATGCCGTCCTGAGCCCCTTCACCGACGCCCTGCAGCTGAAGGCGCGCGAATGGGCCCAGCTGACCACCGAGATCCTGGAGCGCGCCAAGCAGGACCCCGAAGAAATCGGCGCGGCCAGCACCGACTACCTGTTCTACTCGGGCTACGTGGTGCTGGCGTACTGGTGGGCCCGCAGCGTCGCCGCTGCCAATGCCAGCCAGCATGACGCCGAGTTCGTGCAGGCCAAGCTGGAGACCGCGCGCTTCTACTTCGCCCGCATCCTGCCCCGCACGGCCATGCATGCGGCGGCCATCCGCTCCGGCGCCGCGCCGCTGATGGCGATGGACCAGGCGCGCTTTGGCGACGCCTGAGCCGGCCTGAAACCACACCCGCCGATGCCGCACGCGTCGGCGGGCCTGCGTGGGCACCCTTGCGCTGTTTCGGCCGGCCGCAGCGCTATCCAAACCGTCACGATTTGGGTATAACCTGTTTCCCCGATGGAAGCAGACCCTGCTCAGCTTCATTCGATCATCGGTTCCAGGGAACAAGCGTTCCCGGCGAGCCTGCTCTCCCCTGCGCCCCGCTCCAAGTACAACGGCCTGCGGCTGTTGTCGCTGGATGCCCACGGCCGGGTGCTGGACTGGATCAACTGGCAGGAAGCGACCTGCCTGTATGCGCGCGGCGCGGTGGCCTGGACGCTGGGCGACCCCTGTCTGCGCGTCCACGGCGGCACCAATCGCCTCACCGGCGCGCAGAGCATCATCGAGCTGCATCCGATCGTGGCCTCGCGCGGCCATGCCCGCGCCGCCGGTCTCTCGCCGACGCCGGCCCTGACCAACACCGCCCTGTTCGCCCGCGATGCGCACCTGTGCCTGTATTGCGGGCGCGAGTTCACCCGCCAGCACCTGACCCGCGATCACGTCATGCCCGTCTCCAAGGGTGGCCGCGACACCTGGGAAAATGTCGTCTCGGCGTGCTTTCACTGCAACTCGCGCAAGGCCGACCGCACCCCGCAACAGGCCGGCATGCCCTTGTTGGCCGTGCCCTACCGGCCCAGCTGGATCGAGCACCTGATCCTGTCCAACCGCCACATTCTGGCCGATCAGATGGCCTTCCTGAAGGCCCAGTTGCCCAAGCGTTCGCCGCGCGCGGCCTGAGCCTCACCGCGCTTTCACGATCGTCACGGCCCCAGGCCTACGCTGGGCCAAAACCCCGTTGCTTGCCCCTCCTTCCGGGGGGGAGGACAATGACTGGCTATCAGGTTCAGCCGCAGACATGATCGATCCCACCCGCTATCCGCGCCTGTCGCGCATCCAGTTTCCGGCCGACCTGCGCACGTTCGAGGAGAGCGAGCTGACGGCCGTGGCCGATGAGCTGCGCGCCTACCTGATCGAGTCGGTGGGCAAGAGCGGTGGGCACTTCGCCGCTGGCCTGGGCGTGATCGAACTGACCGTGGCCCTGCACTACCTCTACAACACGCCGGACGACCGCCTGGTGTGGGACGTGGGCCATCAGACCTACCCGCACAAGATCCTCACCGGTCGCCGCGACCAGATCCACACCGTCAAGCAGGCCGATGGCGTCGCGCCGTTCCCCAAGCGCGAGGAATCCGAATACGACACCTTCGGCGTGGGCCATTCGTCCACCTCGATCTCCGCCGCGCTGGGCATGGCCATCGCCAATGCGCGTGCCGGCAACAACCGCCGCACGGTGGCGGTGATCGGCGACGGCGCGATGACCGCCGGCATGGCCTTCGAGGCGCTCAATCACGCCGGTGGCATGGAGGACGAGCCGGACCTGCTGGTGATCCTCAACGACAACCAGATGTCGATCTCCGAGAACGTCGGCGCGCTGACCAAGCTGCTGGGCCGGATGAGCTCCAGCCGCACGCTCAATGCGATCCGCGAGGGCGGCAAGAAGCTGCTCGGCGACAAGCGCAAGCCGCCGGCGCAGTTCGTGCGTCGCTGGGAAGAGCATTGGAAGGGCATGTTCGTGCCCTCCACGCTGTTCGAGCAGATGGGCTTCCACTACACCGGCCCGATCGACGGCCACGACGTGCCTGCGCTGGTCGGCGCGCTGAAGACCCTCAAGGGCCTGAAGGGGCCGCAGCTGCTGCATGTGATCACCACCAAGGGCAAGGGCTACGAGCTGGCCGAGGGCGATCAGATCGGTTACCACGCCGTCGGGCCGTTCGACCCGACCAAGGGCCTGATCGCCAAGGTCGGCGCGGTGAAGAAGCCGACCTACACCGATGTCTTCAGCGACTGGCTGTGCGACATGGCCGCGGCCGACCCGCTGCTGCTGGGCATCACCCCGGCCATGCGCGAAGGCTCGGGCCTGGTGCGGTTCTCCAAGGAGTATCCGGACCGCTATTTCGACGTGGCCATCGCCGAGCAGCACGCTGTCACCCTGGCCGCGGGCATGGCCTGCGAGGGCGCCAAACCGGTCGTGGCGATCTACTCGACCTTCCTGCAGCGCGGGTACGACCAGTTGGTGCACGACGTGGCGATCCAGGACCTGGACGTGCTGTTCGCGGTGGATCGCGGCGGCGTGGTCGGCCCGGACGGTGCAACCCATGCCGGCAATCTGGACCTGAGCTTCCTGCGCTGCGTGCCGAACATGGTAGTGATGGCGCCGGCCGACGAGAACGAGTGCCGACAGCTGCTCAGCACCGGCTTCCTGCACAAGGGCCCGGCCGCCGTGCGCTACCCGCGCGGGACCGGCACCGGCGTGGCGATCGACCCGTCGCTGGAGCCGCTGCCGATCGGCAAGGCGCAGCTGCGCCAGCGCGGTTCGCGTGTGGCCCTGCTGGCCTTCGGCGCGACCGTGCCGGCGGCCGAACAGGTCGGCCGCGCACTGGGCCTGAGCGTGGTCAACATGCGCTTCGTCAAGCCGCTGGACCGCGCCCTGGTGCTGGAGCTGGCGCACACCCACGAGGGCTTTGTCACCCTGGAAGACAACGTGGTGGCAGGCGGCGCCGGTTCGGGCGTGGCCGAACTGCTGCACGCCGAAGGCGTGGAGATGCCAGTGCTGCACCTGGGCCTGCCGGACCTGTTCCAGCACCACGCCAGCCGTGAGCAGCTGCTGGCCGAGGCCGGGCTGGATGCCGACGGCATCCGCGCGGCGGTATTGGCGCGCTGGCCGACGCTCAAGCAGTTCAATACGCCGCTGACCGCGGCCGGCTAAAGTCCCGCCGCGCCGGTCACGTCGACTGGCGCAGCGCGCGGGACGGCCCTCAGCCCTCTTCGGGCGCGGTGACCGTGTAACCCTTCGCCTTAAGCCGGTCCATCAGGTTGCCTGGCTCCAGCAGCAGTCCCAGCGGCAGCAGGCCGAAGCTGGTGGTGTTCTTCTGCAGCGCGGCTTCGGCCTTGCTGAGCCACAGGTCCAGCGATTGCTGGCGCAGGGTGTCGGCGCCGAACTTGCGGGCGATGCCGCTCTCGCTGACGGCGGCCATGCAGGCGCTGTACTGGTCGCGCTGCGGATTGCGCCGCAGCGCCTGGATATCGCCCACCGCCCAGGCATTGGCGCGCTCGCGCATAGCCTCGATATCGGTTTCGATCACGTCCAGGGTCCGTGCGAAGCACGCCGTGTCCTGCAGGCCGGTGCGCTGGAACTCCTTGATGGCGGCCTTGGGATCGTCCAGCGTGAAGGTCACCACGCTGGCCGTGACCGGCACGCCGGCGCGCTTGGCCTGCTTGATCACTTCCTCGCGCACCACGTTGTCCATGCTCAGCGCCGAGCGCTTCATCGCCGCCTCGTAGAGCTCGGCCGCGGCGAACACCGGGCGCCAGGATTCCACGCCCTTGTCGCGGCCGATGTAGCGCGCCTTCAACACCGACCAGCGCGCGTACTGGTCGGGGGGCACCACGTCCTGCAGGGTCTTGCCATCGGGATTCTTGCGCGCCTTGAGCAAGGAGGGGACCAGGAACAGGCTGCGGAACATGCCGCGGCCGGTGCTGACGGTCATGGTCGGCGCAAGCAGCAGCTCCTGGGACTGGGCGATGGTGTCCTCCACCTCCTTGGAACGCCATTCCATGCGCTTGGGCAGCGGCGCAGCCGTCCCCAGCACCCACAGCGTGTGGCCCTGGCGGCTGACTTTCCAGAGGCCAGGCCCTGGCTGCACGCCGGAGACCACCATCGCCTCCAGATCGGTGATGGGCGCCTCAGACGGCACCGGCACCGCTTGGCCCGCCTCCTGCGCCGCCAGCGACCCTGTCCCGGTCAAGACCCACAGCAGCAATCCCACAAAAAAACGACCACGGCGCATCGGCATCCTCCTTGTCAGCGCGTCACAGTAAGCGCAATCAGGCCAACATGGTCGAGCAGGAGCGAGCTCAGTCCAGATCGCCGCCTGCCGCGGAAATCGCCCTGGCGATCCCGGACCCCGGCTCGAGCAGCGCAAAGCCCTCCCAGACGAATCCCGGCGAAACCGTACAGGCCACCAACGTGAACGCACCCAGCGTGCGCGCGGCCTGCCAGCAGCCCGAGGGCACCACGGCCATGGCGGGACCGCCGTGCGATGCAGCGTCCAGTTGCAGGCGCTGCAGGTGTCCGGTGACCGGATCGAAGATGCGCAGCTCCAACGGCGCGCCCTGCTGCCAATGCCAGGCCTCCTCGGCATCCACCCGGTGCCAGGCGCTGCGCTCGCCCTGCGCCAGCAGGAAGGCGATTGCGGTCAGGGCTGGGCGTGACTGGCCATCGCGACAGACCTCGGCTTGGGAGACATAGGTCCGGCGGTAGTGGCCGCCTTCAGGGTGCGGCGCCAACGCCAGCTGCGCGATCAGCTCAGAGGCGGCGTTCTGTGGCTCACCCTCGTCCAATCCATTCATCTACTGAAACCTCTTGCCAACGACGCGGCCACCGTACACGGACGTTCCACCATTGTGAGCGCACTATCCCAGTTCAAACACGAGACGGATCCCATTCCCTCGGGTATGGTCCCAAAGGACGCTCAGCGCATCCGTCACGGCCGTCGCTTCCGGATCGGCATGTCAGCGGCCTGCCCGAGAGGAATTTTGCGTTGTGTCATTTGAGATTGACCTTTCACTCGGGAATGGAACCACAGGGGGACCCGACATGATCGCCATTGACCTGCCCGCCGCACGGGAGGATTACCTCACCATCCGTGGCCGACGCCTGGACCTGAATACGCTTGTCGACGAGCGCGTGTTCGACGAGCGCTATGCTCGTAGTCTGGGCCTGCGCTTCGCCAACGCGCGGCCATTCGAGCACCTGCGCCTGCAGGGCCTGTTCGACCCGGCGCTGCTGGAGCTGGTGGCCGAGGAGTTCGACCTGTTCCCACGCCAGGATTGGAACACCTTCACCACGCGTCAGGAAAAGACCTTCCGCTCGGCACCGGGTGCGCGCCTGGGGCCGGCCTCGCAGCTGTACTTCAGCATCGTCAACTCCGGGTACTTCGCCGAGTTCCTCGGCCATGTCACCAATGTCCATAACCTGATCGTGGACCAGACCTTGTTCGGCGGCGGATTGCACGAGAGCCGCAACGGCGGCAAGTTCGGCATCCATTGCGATTTCGACCGCCATGGCCACAACGGCCTGCGCAACGAGATGGTGATGCTGACCTATCTCAACAAGGACTGGGACCCGGCCTGGGGCGGCGAGCTAGAGCTGTGGGATGCCAGGACCCGCACCTGCGTCACCAAGGTGGCGCCGGACTTCGGCACCACCTTGCTGATGAAGAACACGCCGGTCAGCCTGCATGGACACCCGCATCCGCTTGCCATGCCGGAAGGCCGCACGCGGCGCTCGGTGGCCTCGTACTACTACACCAACAGCGAAAGCGTGGAGCAGATCCTCAAGGGCCGCACCACCAGCTTCATGGAACGCGCCCTGCCCGACTCGGTCCAGACCTCGGCCAAGCGATTGGCCCGCAGCTGGATGCCGCCTGCGCTTTGGGCCATGGCCCGCCGGCTCAAGCGACGCGCCAAGGCGGGAACCGAAGGCTGAGCCGGCTCGCGTTTCGCCCTCAGGCGGCGTGAAGCGCGCCGCCCAGCCTTTGCAGCAGGTCCTCGATCGCCACCGAGGGCACTGCAAGCACCAGCAGCACCGCCAGCAGCCAGGCACCGGCCATCGGCGCCCAGTGGATGGCGAGCTGCTGGCGCCAGCGATAGATCATCGCGCCGCTGACCATCGTCCCCAGGGCCAGGCCGCCGACGATCTCGGAGGCCGAGTGCAGGTTCATCGCCGCGCGCGAAAACCCGACCACCAGCGCCAGCAACGCCCCGGCGGCCACCGCCGGCCAACGCAGCGCGCGGGCCCGGGCGCACAGCGCATACAGGGCAACGGGATAGACCGTGGCCGACATGGCGCTATGGCCGCTGAAACCGTAGAACCGCAGGGTCTGCCAATCGATGCCCCAGACGATGTAGGCCAGTTTCGACGCGGCCACCGTTGCCCCCATAGCCGCCACTAAAGCACCCCACTCCAGCGCCATGCGCGGGCGCGTCCGCCACCACAGCAGCGCCATCGCGGCGATGACCGGCAACAGCAGGCGCGCATCGCCCATCCATGTCAGCAGCTGCTCCAGCGCGTTCATCTCGCACCACGCTCCCCCGCACCACGTTCGACTCATGCAGGACGCTTTCCTGCGCGCAGGCACACCCAGAAGAACGCCACCAGGTCCACCGAGTAACGCTTGAGCAAGCGACGCGGCTCGCGCGTTAATCGATAGAACCACTCCATGTGCAGCTTGCGCACCCAGCCAGGGGCGCGCTGGGCATTGCCGGACAGGAAATCCAGCAGTGCGCCCACGCCGAACTTCAGCGGCACCTGCAGCGCGCGCTGATGCTTGAGGATCCACTCCTCCTGCAGCGGGTTACCGAAAGCCACCAGCAGCACGTCGGCCTGCGCGGCGTTGATCCGGTCCACCAGTGCCGGACCGGCCGCGCGCATTTCCCCATAGCCGTCGCAGGTGCCGACCACGTGCTGCCCGTGCTCACGCTGAAGGGTCTGCGCCGCCGCCTGCGCAACGCCGGGCTTGCCGCCCAGCAGGAACAGCCGCAAGGGACGCGCGCTGCGCTGGAACAGGTAAGGCAGCAGATCGGTGCCATTGAGGTTGGAGGCGAATTTCCGGCCATGCACCAGCAGTGCACCCAGATCCATGCCGATACCGTCGTTGACGATGCTCACCTGCGGGTCGCGCAAGGCCGGGCGCAGGGCCTGGCATTGCATGACGAAGTTGGTGTTGGCGAAGAACACGCAGCGCGACTGCCCCGCCGCCAGCGAGGCCAGCAAGCCATCGACGAAGGGGTCAAGCTCCGTGGACAGGATCGGATAGCCGCCGAGATACCGGATCTCCTCCCCGCTTGCGGAAGGGCTGGCCTGCTGCATCATCGCGTATTCGTTACCAGAGGTCATAGGGGAAGGTCGCCATCAAGCCATCCTGGATGGGGCGAAGATCGAAGCTGCCGTTGCCACCAATGTCCAGGCACTCCTCGACCGTGTTGCCCGAGCGCCAGCTCGTCCGCCCGGTGCCGGCGTAGTAATCGTCGTACTTGAAGCGGTCCTCGCCATTGCCCCAGTCCAGGTAGACCGCCGGGATTCCATAGGCCTCGGCCAGGATCAAGCCATGCAGCGAGCTACTGACGATCAGTTCGGCACCAAGCAGTCCGCGCACGAATTCGCCGGGTTCCACGCGCGGGGACACCAGGTGCTCCTCATAGCCAGCGTACTTGTCCAGCGACTCGTTGAAATGCGGCACCACCGCGAACGGCTTGCGCTGGGAAGGCATCAGGAAGGCCTTGTCGAAGAATCGCGGCAACAGCAAGGCTGGGTCGCCATAGACCTCGGGGACCGCGATTCCCATGTCCATCAGGAACGCTCGGGTCTTGGGGCCACGCACCGCGCGCACGTCCAGATCGGTGAAACGGTGCGAGGCGGCCGGCATCTTGCCGTTGACGCCGCTGCCCCACACCACCTCGCCGGTCTTGGCGAAATGAAGAACGGAACCGATGCACAGCATGCGTGGCGTGCCCGCGCGCTTGCGCAGCAGATTGGTGTCGCGCAGGGCCAGCATGGCCGACACCAGCACCTTGGACAAATGGTCGCCGACGTTGACCGAACCATCCCGCGGTTTCCACCAGAACAGCGACTGCCGCTCCTTGCGTTCCACGAAATTCTCAAGCATCGACATATTCAGCGTTCCTCTGTGACGTTGGCCCCTGGTGGATGAGTTCCCCGTGTAATCCTTGCGTGCGGCTCAGAACAGACGCGTCTCCGGATACGGCGTCGGGTCGAGCACGCGATCGGTGGTTTCAGGCCACCCCAGGCAGGTGCGATAACGCACGCGCGGCGCTTCCAATGCCTGCTCGATGGCCCGCTGGATCGAGGCCTGGTCGCCCGGCGTGTAGCCGAAGCGCGATTTGTAGGTGCCGACCACACGATTGGGGCACACCGCCGGCAAACCGAAGAAATCGTACTGCAGCAATTTCATCGAACTGTCCGCCAGGTAGTCCGGCACTTGCTCGGACGAATACGGCGCGATGCCGAAGCGCGCATGCTTGATGTAGCGGATGGTCTCGGCATGCTTCATCTCGCCATAGACCTTCACGTTGTCGCCATAGCCGGGCATGCGCTCCTTGCCCGAGCCAATCACATGGAAGGTCACTTGCGGGAAGGCCTGGCTGGCGTGGGCGATGAAATCCGGATCGAACAACATCGAACCCACCGAGACCGCGTGGATACCCTCACCGTATGGCGAGGGGTCGCCCATTTCCTCAAGGCCCGGGTCCACCCCGTGCCCCACATGGAAGACATTACGCTTGGACGGGATCTCCGCGGCCATCGCCGGCGACACGAGCGCAATCACGTCCAGCTGCTCGCACACGCGCGCGAACTCGCGCTCGATGAAATCGGCCACGTTGATCGTGCTGAGTCCATCGGAAGCGCGGTAGACTAGGCGCGCCTTCGGGTTCAGGCGCTTGGCCAGGGCGATGAAGGCCACCGCCACCCCGCTCTCGAACACGATGACGTCCGAGTCCTTGATCCACGCCACCAGCTGCGCCGGCGGGCGACCGGCGTAGAGGCGGAACATCATGTCCTCGGCCGGACGCAACCAGCTGCGGTGCGTGTTGAAAGGATGGACCAGCGTGCGCCACAGGTAGCAATCCACGCCCTTGTGATGCACCACCTGGTTGGCGGTCTCGTCTAGCGGCAAGCGCATGTCGTTCTTCATCTTCGACAGGCGGCTATAGCGCAACGAGAAGAACCGGGTGGGCCCGCGCTTGGCCAACTCATCGGTGATGAAATGGATGTTGGCCCGCCGCGGCGTGCGGTAGTCATGGGCCGATAGCACCAGAAAGCGCGGTTGCGCGCTCTCGGGTTGCGCATGGGCAGGCTCTGGCCCCCCGGCGGCAGCCGTCTCCGGCCCTGAATCCTGCATGGCGCGTGAGGCAGACATGGCGATGTGGCTCATTAAGCAACTCCTTTGGATGCCCGCGCGCTGGCGAGGAGCGAACGACTATTGAGGATGGAGACGACATCGCGCCGGAAGGCCGGCCACAGCAGGCACACCAGGCCGAATGCCAAGGCCATGACGGCACCGCCGATCAGCAACTGCACGATCAGTGACTGGTCCTGCATGAAGTGGCGCACGGCGGCCCACGATGCGATGCCGCCGATCCCGTAGCCAAGGATGGCACGCAGGCCGTTGTGGAACATTTCACGCACCGGCGCCTGGGTGCAGCGCGAGATCCAGAACAGGGAGAATGGCCAGATCAGCGCCAGCCCCAGGGAATAGCCGGCCGCCACGCCGATGGCGCCCCAGTGCGAGCCCACCACGATCGCCGCGATCATGAGCACCCGACCTACCACCGAGTTCGTCAGCTGCGCTTTGCCGAGCCCCTTGGACAGAAATACCCAATAAGCCGCGTAGCCGGCAGCCTGGAACAGACCACCAATGGTCAGCACCTGGAAGATTTCCACCGCGCTGACCCAGTGCGCGCCCAGCACCAACTCGATCAGTGGCCGTGCCTGCGCGCAACCGAAGACGAAGATGGAAATGATCACGTGCAGCAGCACGGTCTGCCCCCGCAGCAGGAACGCATCGAAACGCGCCGGCTCGTCCTGCAACCGCGACAGCACCGGCAGCGCCACCGTCGTGGCCGGCGCATTGATCTGGTACAGCGGCATCATCAGCAACTGGAAGGCGCGGTTGTACAGGCCCAGGGCTTGCGCGCCGATGCGGTTGCCGATGATGACCTGGCCCAGGTTCTGGCTCGCATAGGCGAGCATCTGCGTGGCCATCAAGGTCCAGCCAAAGCTCAGGAAGCCGCTCATCTCCACATGGCGACGCGGCCGGCCCGGGAGCCAACGCGTGGCGATCATCATCACCACCAGCCCGGTCACCGACTGCACCACCTGCTGCGCCACCAGGGCCCAGTAGTTCTTCCACAACAATGCGCAGGCCACGCCCACACCCAGCCCCAGCGCCTGCGCGCTGACATCGGCGGTGGCGATCTTGGCGAATTTCAGATCCCGCACCAGCTGCGCGCGGTACTGCGTGGTCATGCCATTGACCAGGAAGGTGAAGGACAGCACCTGCGCAATCAGGACAAGGGCCGGCTCGCGATAGAACGCCGCAATGCCCCTGGCACTGAAGAAGATCACCAGGCCAAGGCCCAGGCCGATGCCGGAGTTGATCCAGAACAGGTTGCTACGCTGCGCCTGGCTGACCGACTTGGCCTGCACGGCCGCCGAGGACAGACCGAAATCGCGCAGGATCTCGCCAATGCCCACGATAGACACCACCATGGCCAGCAGGCCGTAGTCGTAGGGCGTCAGCAGGCGCGCCAACAGGATGATGCCGCCGAACTGGATCGCGATCTTGGCAGCCTGCCCGCCCATCGTGACCGCCGCACCGCGCGCGGCATGGGATCCCAGTGAACGCTGCGGTGGCGGGGGACTGTTCGATGCACTCCCAGGTGCTTGTGTCGCAGGGCTCAAGCAGCCTCCACCGGCAGCCCCAAGGCGGCCCGATAGGTGCGGTAGTGCGCTTCACCCGCAGCTGCCCACTCCCGGCGCGACAGGTCCGGTGCTGCCGATAGGCTTGCGCTACGCACGGCGGCCAGGGCCGTGTCGATGGCGGCAGCGTCGAAATCATCGTGATAGAGCTGCACCCAATGGCCCCCAACCTCATCGGCGATGGCTTGGGTGGCGCTGTTCCACGGTGCCAGCACCGGACGCCCGAGCGACAACGCCAACAGCAAGGTGCCCGAGTTATGCATCTGCCGATAGGGCAGCACGATCAGCTCAGCGGCGCTGACCTCCTGCGCCAGCGTTTCATCGTCCACATACTGCAGCAGCGAGGAAATGCGCGGATCGCGTTCTGCGGCCTCCAGCACCAGCTGTCGCATGTCATCAGAGGCCGGCGAACCCACGATACGCAGGCTCACGCCTCCGGAACGGATCTGCGGCATCGTTTCCAGCAAGGTCTCCACGCCCTTGTAGGGTCGGATGAGTCCGAAATGCAGCAGGCGTCCGCGCACCATCGCGGACTTCGGCTTGCTGGCATACCAGTCTCGGTAATGCCCATGCAGCACGGTGTCGGTGGCCGGCGCTTGTAGCGGCGTGGTGACGTTGAGGCGGATCCAGCGGGTGGTCAGCGCATCCAGCCACTTCAGCAAGGTGCGCTCGCGCCAACCCTTGTCCTCGTGCGGTTCCAGGTTGTGCAGCGTGCGCACCACGGCAGTCCGGGTGACGGCCAACTTGCATAACAGCAGCACCGCACTGAACTGCTTGAGCAACGTGCCCAACGGATGCCGATGGCGGAACAGATACTCGGGCCAATGCACGTGCAACACGTCGTAGCGCGAGAACAGGGCGCGGCGCATCGAGAAGAACCGCACCTGGACTTGATCCGGCAACGCGCGAAGCAGCTGGATCAGATACGGATTGGTGTGGTCATCGATGCGGTCCACCGACTGCAGCACGGTCAGGCTGCGACGCATCGGGTTGCCATGGGTGTGCGCGACCGCGCTCATGCCGCCTGCCCCGCCTGCTTACCCGCCGCCAGCCGATATTCCTCCACGTACTGGTCCACCGCGTGGCGCCAGTCATGGGGCGTCACCGAACGCATCGCATGCTCGCGTCGCGCCTGGAAATCCGCTGCGTCCAGTTTCGCCAGGGTCGCGACCTGGGCTGCGGCGGCCTGTGGTTCCTTGGGGTCAATCAGCAAGCCGACGCCGCCCTCCCGCACGAGTTTCTGAAACGGTGGGATCGGGCTCAGGATCGGGATCAGCCCGGCGCTCATTGCCTCGATTGGCGCGATGCCGAACCCCTCGTGCCGCGATAGACACACGAAATACTGCGCGCGCGCCATCAGCTCGGCGAGGAGCGCATCGTTCGGCGCCGCATGGAACTCGACGCCGGCCACGATGCCACGCTCACGCGCCGCGCCCTGGAGATCGGCCAGGGACAGATCGTACTCGCGCCCGGCGATGATCAAGCGCCACTCCGGATCCAGCGCCTGGAGCCTTGCGAACAGGTCCAGCGTTTCCACCAGCCCTTTGTTCACCGACCAGCGGCCGAAATAGAGGATGGTCTTGCCGGGGGAAGGCGAGGACTTTCCTGCGAACTTGTCGATGTCCACGCCGTTCTGGATCACCCGTAGGCGCGCTGGCGCCACGACCGGACGGAACATCGCGCCATCGTTCTCGCTGGTGGCGATGATGCGCCGGTAGCCGAATGCGGACGCACGCGTGATGGTCTGGAACCACAGCGTTTTCAGCTTCGATGCGTAGGCGGTGTGGAAGAAGCCGCCATGGGTAGACACCACCATCGGCTTGCGATGCAGCGGTGCGGTCCAGGCCAGGTAGTCGTAAAAGAAGTCGATGGCATGCACGTGCACGACATCGGCATCGCGGATCTCGGACAGCACGCTGGGCGCGACCGGATAACGGCGCGATCCCCGATAGGGAATGCGCGAGATCTCCACACCCTCGAAGCTGTCGCGGGCTGCCAGGGCGACCGACTCTTCGCCGAACACGCGGTCCAGGGTCACGACCCGGACGTTATCGCCTCCCCGGGCCTGGTGCCGGCGGGCAATATTCAGGACGACCGCTTCCATGCCACCCACGGAGGGATGGAACTGACGGACAACATGGACAACCTTCATGCAGGGCGCGTACTCGATCGGGGGAGTGTCTTGGCGGCAATGGCCCAGGGCGCCCAGCGGGCGAGACACCAATGGATCGGCCAACTTGCCAGCAATGCAATGAAGGCTACCGAAACAGCCCACCCCATACCGTGATGAAGACTTGAAACCTTCAAGACCGCTGCCACGCCAGAGGTCACCATCAACACCACGATATGGGTACACAGCACGACCAGCGTGTTACGCCCCAGCCATCCCAGCGATCCAAGACCCTTGAGCAGTTCGCCCAGGCACATGACCACGACGATGCCGCACACGCCAGCGCCGATCAGCAACACCGGATGCCGACCGAATCCCTGCAGATTGAAATCCACCCGGCCATTGCGAAGCGACATCCAGATCCACAAGGGTGCAGCGAGCGCCAGCAACATCGCGCTGAAGCCCCTGTCCTGGCGCAGGACACCCCACTGACGGAACGCGGCTCCGGCCGCGTAGAAGAACAGCGAAACCGGCACGATATCCAGACCCCACGGGAGCCGGTACGGCAGCGGCGCGATGCTCGTCCAGATCGCGGTCGTGGCGATGCCAATCAGCACCAAGGCAGGAGGCTCGAGCCAGCGCCTGCCCAGGTTGAAGAAGAACGTCGTGGTGAACAACGCGGGAAGGAACCAGATCGCAACGTTGACGTACAGGTCCGGGCCAAGCCCGGTGACCAGCCCCTTCAACGGATCCCACCATGGCAGGCCGCCCCAGCGCACCGCTTTTTCCCCGATATGGCGAGTCAGCAGCCAATACGCGTACGCGCAGAAGAAAAAGAACGCATACGGCAACAGCAGGGTTTTCACCAGGTGCCGCTGCCGCTGCAGCAAGCCCTGCTGAGCCCGCGCACCGTCACTGGAAAGCCAACCTGACACGAAGAAGAACAACGGCATGGTCAATGCCGAAGTCAGCACGGTGTACAGCCCCGGGGCACCCTTGGCATGCCCGATCACGACCAGGGCAATGCCGATGCCCTTGACCGCATCGATGCGCGTGTCCCGCGCGGCTGCCACACCGCTCGCCCGGCCTTTGGGCTGCAGCGGTAAGGTGAAGTTGCCGCCGCCCGGTAGCGGCTCAGGCGACCCCGGCAGTACCGACATGACGTCCGATCCCGGGATTAGGAGATGGCGAATCGTCCGCCAGGCCCGATCGCATGGCTTTCCATTGCCACAGATAGCCGCACGTGAACCACCACAGCGCGCCGGTCTTCACCGAGAAGTAGCCGTTGGAGACCAGCAAGCTCAGCGCGAAGGCGAAGATGAAGAGATTCTTGAACAACTGACCGTTGCTCGAGGGCATCCACAGCACGAACGAATACGCCAGCACGAACGCAAGCACCGTCAGGATGGACTGCGACGCGATGAAATACGAAATGCCGCTATCGAAGTAGCGATAGGCTGACGCCATGTCCAGTCCAAGCCAGGACGCCGCCGATAGGTGGGTGATGGAATCGACCGTGAAGAAGATCCGCCCCAGGGTCGTGTCCTCGTACTGCGTGGTGCGCGTCACCCAGACCAGCAACCAGGCCGACAGGATCACCAGCAAGAAGATCACCCCGGCGAAGCGCTGGTCCAACCGGCGCAGAAAGGGTGCCATCAACAGCATCAGCACGCAGGTACCGGCGGCCAGCCGGCCGTCTGAGGCGACGATGAGAAACAACACCGTCCCGATAGCCAGCGCAATCCGCCGGGGTCCGTAGGAGCGCCAGAACGTCAGCAGGGCCGCGCAGAAGAAGATGATGTAATTGCCCATCGTCACCGGCTCGATGAAGATCGAGGAGGCACGCGGCAGGCCGCTCCCGGCCAGGAAATTGCGATCGCCCGGCCGCGTCGCGCTGACGAAGAGATTGCTGTCCTCGTTCCAGAACGAGTCCTCGCTGGCGCCACGCGTGTTGACGAAGTAGGACTTGGGATTGACCACATCGCCGTAGACCGTCGGAAACGCCAGTTCGAACGCGGCGATCAAGCCGATGATCACCGCCATGCGCAGGAACAGCTTCGGCGCCGAGCCGGTGTAGGCCGCGCCGAGCAGGACGAAGGCGAACGGGATGATGGCATCGCGCAGGAACTTGGGGTCGATGGACATCGTCGCCACGAAGCGAAAGAACGCCACCAGGGCGATCAGGCCGATGCCCGACATCACGATGGCCAGCTTGCGGCGCTCTACCGTCAGAAAGCCGACCACGAAGCAGCCACCGTAGGCGAGCAGTTCGGCAGCGTAGGCCATCGACGGACTGATCGAGATCGCCAGCGCATTGATGACGGCCAGGATCAGGTTGTATCCCACCGCGAACAGCAGGATGCACTCGATCAGCAGATTGCGGCGATGCTCGGCCACGGCACTGGCCGCGGCAGGCGAGACGGCGCTCATGCCCAGCGCTCCGATTGCGATGCCCCTCGAGCCACCTCACCAGCGCCCGAGCAATCCCGACCTTGGCGCGACATCAGTAGGCGGTCTTCTGGCCGAGCACCTTCACGGCCGTCAGTACGATGATCTTGATGTCCAGCCACAGCGACCAGCGGCGGATGTAATCCAGGTCGTACTGCACGCGCTTCTTCATCGTGCGCAGCTCCGGGGTTTCGCCACGGAAACCGTTGACCTGCGCCCAGCCGGTGATCCCCGGCTTGACGTAGTGGCGCTGCATGTAGCGGTTGATCAGGGACTGGTAGTAGCTGTTGTGCTGGGCCGCGTGCGGGCGCGGGCCCACGATGGACATGCTGCCGCCCAGGACATTGAAGATCTGCGGCAGCTCATCCATGCTCGAGCGACGCAGGAAGGCGCCGAACTTGGTGATGCGCGGGTCGGTCTTGGTCGCCTGGGTGATCTTGTCCGTCTCCTGATGCACGCGCATGGAACGGAACTTCAGCATGTTGAACTCGCGTCCGCCCAGGCCATGGCGCCGCTGGCGGAAGAACACCGGACCCGGCGAGCTGAGCTTCACGCCAATGGCGATCGCCAGCAGCAGCGGCCACAGCACCAGCAGCGCGCCGAGCGCCACCAGCTTGTCCTGCAGAGTCTTGGCCACGACGAAGTAATTGTCGCGATCCACGCCGCCCTGGCGCAGGTTGATCACCGGCACGTTGCCGATCTGCTCGCCGGACTGGTTCAGCATGCCGAAATCGAACAGGTCCGGCACCAACTTCACCTGGATCGGGTAGCGGTCCAGGGCGGCCAGCAAACGCTTGATGCCATCGCGTTCACCCAGAGGCAGCGAGATCCACACCTGCTCGACCGGCGTGCGCGACAGGAAGTCCTCGAGGTCTTCCGGTTCGCCAAGGCATTCCAGCGACTGCGTCTGCTCGCCAACGGCCACGTCGTAAGGGCTCTTGAAGTAGCCCACGATCTGCAGGCCCACCCAGGTGTTCTTGCGCAGGTAATGATGCAGCTTGACCACCGGGTGGCGCAGGCCGATGACCACCACGCGCTGCACGTCCATGCCCTGGCTGCGCAGGCGGTTGAGCACGTTGCGCAGCAGCGTGCGCGACAACAGCAGCGCGACGAATCCGCCCAGATACCAAGAGCCAATCCACAGGCGCGAGACCAGCTCACCCATCTGCACGATCAACGCGTGGACCGCGAACAGCGTGAACACCCCTGTCCAGGCCAGCCCCAGCACCACCAGCTCGCGGCCCAGGCTGCGCCCACGCCAGCTGCGATACAGCGGGAACACGCTGAAGCAGATGATCGCGTAGAGCAAGGTGGTGGCGAGCGCTGCGCGATAACCCGGACCCGGCAGCCATTGGCCATACCGCAGCCAGTAGGCAACTAACCCGCTTCCAACGACCAGCACGATATCCGACACACGCAGCAGCAGGTCCGCGGCGGCCGAGTACTTGGACAACAGGCGTGGCGAGGAGGTTGCGTAGGTCGTACTGCTGAGGTCAGCCAGGAGCATGGTCGATTCCTTGTGGTGCCGAGCGGCCCGAGGGGGGTGAGGCCAGAATTTCGGAGACAGCCCTTCACTGGTACCACGGTGAAGGAAAACCGTTTCCGAACAAGTCAACGGAGAAACAAGGACAAACAAGCCACGGTTGCTGCGAGGCAACAATGACACAGTGCGTGGCGTTACGGCCACTACGCACCGGCTGCCCATCCCGCTGAGCGGTTGAAGCGATTCTTTTTTTAATCAGAAACTTACGTAGATACCGCAACCAATCGCGTACCAATCACGCGATTGGCTTTTCGATTACGTGTCAGCGATCACGCAGGCCACGCTGTGCGCTTCCCAGAAAATACGCGATCAGTGCCGCGACCAGGCCAAGGAACACGCCGAAAATCAGTCCGACCGCCAGGAACAGCGCAACCCGGGGCGAATAGGCCTGCGTCGGAACGTCCGCAGAGTCGATCACCGAGATGTTGTTGGCGCCGACATTACCCGCAACGCCGATCTCCTTGAACCGTTGCAGCAGCGCGTCGTACAGCTGCCGGTTGGTATCCACCTCACGCTTGAGCATGTTGTAGCGAATGCTGCGGTTCTGCAGATCCAGCTCATCGCCCTTCAGGCCGGCGATGCGGCTGACCAGCATGTTTTCCTGCATCGTGGCTGCGTCGTACTCAGCCTTGATCGACTGACGCACGTTGGCCACTTCGGCATTGATCTGGCGGTCCAGCTCGGAGATCTGACTCTTCAGCCGCATCATCTCCGGATAGTCCGGCTTGTACGTGGACAGCTTCTGCTGGTACTCGGCCGACAGCGTCGCCTTGGTCTGGCGCAGGCTCTGCACGACCGGGTTGGACGAGACCTGCGGAATGCCCAGGCCGCTGGCGTTGCGCGCCTGCTGCCAGGCGGCCTCGGCCTTGATCTTCGCGTCCTGCGCCGCGGCCAGCATGCCGTTGAGCTCGGACAGGTTCTGCGCGGCCAGCGAGGGCTGGTTGTCGCCGATGGAAACGATCTGCTGATCGGCCGAATAGCCCACCAGCTCCTTTTCCGACTCCTCCACCCGGCTCTTCAACTGCGCCAGGCGCTCGGACAGATACTTCACCGCGAAGGTGGAAGCATCCAGGCGACGGCTCAGGTTGTTGGCGATGAACAGGCGCGCGTAGGTGTTGGCCACCTTGGCGGCCAGTTCCGGGTCCGGCGACTGGAAATGGATGCGGACCAGGCGCGAGTTACGCACGGGCTCCACTTCCAGTCCCTCAAGCACCTGCCCGGTGAGCGCGCGCTCAATCATGTCCTGCTTGACCCGCTCGCTCTGGCCCTCGGCCTTGGCGGCCGCGGCATCGGCGACCTCCTTGAACTGCGGGTGGCTGCCCAGCTTGGCCTCGCGGATAACCTCACGCGCCAGGGTGCGGCTCTGCAGCAGCTCGTACTGGGTCTGGTAGAAGTCCCGATCCATCGGCGATTCGCTCGGGATCAGGTTCTCCACATTGACCACGTTCATCGCATCACGCTCGATCTGAAGCGTGGAGGTGGCGCGGTACTGCGGCGTCATGAAGAAGGTGATCGCCAGCGTGACCAGCACCACCAATAGCGTGATGCCAGCCACCAGCCACCACCGGCTGCGGATGGCGTACCAGTATTCGGACAGGCCCATCGAATCGTGCTGCACGGGATAGTCGGTCGTGTAGGCGCGCTGGTTCATCGGTAGGCCCTCCACACCATCACGAAGGGCGTCAATTCGAGCACCGTACGCAGCAGCAGGCGGGCATCGGAACGGTAGACCACCACGATGTCGCCACCATAGATCTCCGGATCCGGCATTTCGCCCTTCTCGATCGCAGGCAGGTCGAAGCGCGCGATCTTCTTTTCACCATCGATCTGGCGAAACACCACCACATTGCGGCGGCTGGCGAGTTGGCTCACGCCTTCGGCCTGCGCGATGGCCTGCTGCAGCGTCAGCTTGGAACCGACCACCGGGTACAGGCCGGGCTTGGTCACCGCACCGCTGACCGTCACACGACGCCCGGTGAACTCATCGACCAGCACGGTGACCTGCGGATCCTGCAGGTACGTCTTGGAATACAGCTCGGTGATCTGCTTCTGCAGCTGATCTTCGCTCAGGCCGGCGGCCTTGATGGTGCCGATCAACGGCAGGGTGATACGACCGGAGTTGTCGACCCGGACCTGACGCTCGAGCTCTTCGATCTGGAACACCTGAACGGTCAGCAGATCGCCGGCACTGATCAGGTAGTCGGTATCGGCCACGACACCTGCCAGCGGGTCGGGAGGCGGCATGTCGCTGGCGACGGGACGGCTGCTGCAGGAGGTCAGGAACAGGAGCGAGATGACGAGCAGGAGAGACCAGGCTCGGGTGACACTGCGTTGGACGTTGCCCATGGGTGGTGATCGCGGTCCTTGGAAATGGAAGTGGTGAGCCTCATAGACAGCGTGACGGGCGGATGTCACCTCGTCGCACGTGGCCTATTCGGCGTTGGAACGATGCCGGTCCGATGCAGACGGTGCTGCATCGCACTATTGCATGCAGCCCCAGGACGTCCAACCCTTTTCAATCGTTGCAAGGGGCTGGGGTTCATGCAGCTGCAGTGCGGCTTCTGGTGTTGAGTACGCAAACCGGCGCTGAAACCGGCAATGTACCCGGGCGATTGTGACGGCTGTCGTGTTAAGAAATGTTGCACGGCGCAAGTGTTCAACCCTTTCCGCATCACCCCGCGTTGGTCGAGCAAGACAGTGCAGTGCGCTGCTGCTGCCCCTGTGCCTCTGTCCCAGTGGGACCCGTTTTGCGCGGTGCCAGAACAACCTATTGGCGGCACTTGGTTGTATCCCCGAGCAAGGACACTCGTACCTGAAGCGCCCTGCGCCCACAGCACAGGGCGAATACAGCTTTGGAAACGACACGGCGGTTCGAACGCGTGGACTCAGCGTGCGATATCCCTCATCCACCGCCGCAAAGCCTTGACCCGATCAGGGGCGTGGCAGCAGCCGGCGGGAGGGACCGCAGCTGCGAGTCAGCTCGGGAGGGCGGGCCCAAGCCGCCACGCCCGCCTCAGATCCAGGCCGGTTGGAACCGACTGGGCATCTACTCGCGCGAGCGCACTGCTGCCCCCACCTCTGCGAAGCCCAAAAGAAAAGCCCGCGGCGCGAGCCGCGGGCTTTCTGATGTTGGTCGGGGTAGCCGGATTCGAACCGACGACCACCAGTCCCCCAGACTGGTGCGCTACCAGGCTGCGCTATACCCCGTAAAAACAAGCGCCCCCGCCGTGGCGGGCCGCGCAGTATACCGGATCGGATCGATCCTAGCGACGTAGCAGATGCAGGATTTCTTCCAGCTCAGTTCGCACCTGTCGGATGATCTGGTTGCTGAGCGCGGACTCCTCCTTGGCGCCCTCACCTTCCAGGCGCAGGCGCGCGCCGCCGATGGTGTAGCCCTGCTCGTACAGCAAGCCGCGGATCTGCCGCACCATCAGCACATCGTGGCGCTGGTAGTAGCGACGGTTGCCGCGGCGCTTGACCGGCTCCAGGCTGGGAAACTCGGTCTCCCAGTAGCGCAGCACGTGCGGCTTGACATCGCACAGCTCGCTCACCTCACCGATGGTGAAGTAGCGCTTGGCCGGAATCGGCGGAAGTTCGCGGTTACTGCCCGGATCCAGCATAGCTTTCCACGCGCTCCTTCAGTTTCTGCCCCGGACGGAAGGTCACCACCGTACGTGCAGAGATCGGAATCTCCTCGCCGGTCTTCGGGTTGCGACCGGGGCGCTGGTTCTTGCGCCGCAGGTCGAAATTGCCGAAACCGGACAGCTTCACCTGACGCCCCTGCTCGAGCGCGTCGCGCAGGACATCGAAATAAGCGTCGACGAACTCCTTCGCCTCACGCTTGTTCAGCCCCACTTCGTCGAACAGCCTTTCGGCCATTTCCGCTTTGGTCAATGCCACGCCTTCTTTCCCCCTGAGCCTCAACCGCGGATCCGCGCCTGGAAGCGACGGTCCAGTTCGGCCACCACCTCCGCCACGGTCGTCTCCACGTCGCGGTCAGTGAGCGTGCGCGAGTTGTCCTGCAAAATCAAGCCCATAGCAAGACTCTTGTGTCCCGTTTCGACCCCCTTGCCGACGTAGCGGTCGAACAACAGCACCTCGCGCAGCTGTGGGCCCGCCACGTCCTGCACCGCCTTGGACAGGGCTGCCCACTCCACGTTCTCGGGGACCAGGAAGGCCAAGTCGCGACGTACCGAGGGGAAACGCGAAACTTCGGTCGCGCGGGACAGCGCACGTTTGGACAGCGGCGCCAGGTCCACCTCAAAGCCGATCGCCTCCACGTCCAGGTCCATCGCACGTTGCAGGCGCGGATGCAGCTGGCCGATCCAGCCGATGCGCACGCCATCGCGCAGTACCTGCGCCGAGCGGCCCGGGTGGCCGAAACCGTCCTGGATCGGAACGAGTTCCAGCCGGGCGCCCGCCACGGCCGCCAGGCTTTCCAGGTCGCCCTTGAGATCGTGGAAGTCCACTGCGCGGTCGGCCTCGCCCCATTGCTCGGCGCGCGCCGCCCCACAGGCGATGGCGGCCACGCGCAAGGTCTCCTGTGGTGCCTGCCCCTGGACCGCGCGGAACACGTTGCCGGTCTCGAACAGACGCACGCGGCCGGCCTGGCGCGCCAGATTGCGCTGCAGGGCATCGGCCAGGCCCGGCAACAGGGCCGGGCGCATCACCGCCAACTCGGCGCTGAGCGGATTGGCCAAGGGCACCAGGGCGTCGATCAGCCCCCAGCGCTCCAGCAGGCCGTGTTCGACGAAGGCGAAATTCACCGTCTCCAGATAGCCGCGCGCCACCAGCTGGCGGCGCAGGGTGGCCGCATCGGCCACGCTTTCCGAGGGCGCGATGATGCGCGCGGCGCCGGCCGGCAAGGTGGTCGGGATGGCCTCGTAGCCATGGATGCGCGCCAGCTCCTCGATCAGGTCTTCCTCGATGGCGATATCGAAGCGGCGGCTGGGCGCGGACACCTGCCACCCGTCGGCATCGGCCGCCACCTCCATGCCCAGGGCACGCAGGATGCGTTCGACCTCGGCATCGGCGATCTGGATGCCGAGCACGCGGGCGATGCGCGCCCGGCGCAAGCCGATGGCCTTGGCGGGGGCGCGCTGCGCCAGCGCCGCCTCGACCACCGGGCCGGCCTGGCCGCCGGCCAGTTCCAGCACCAGCCGCGTGGCCACCTCGATGGCCTGCCGCGGCAGGGCCGGATCCACACCGCGCTCGAAACGGTGCGAGGCATCGGTGTGCAGGCCCAGCTTGCGGCCGCGGCCGATGATGGCGGCCGGGATGAAGTGCGCGGCCTCGAGGAACACATTGGTGGTCACATCAGTCACCCGCGTGTCCTTGCCGCCCATCACCCCCGCCAGCGCAACGGGGCGATCGCCGTCGGTGACCAGCAGGAAGCTGTCATCCAACGTCGCCTCCCGGCCGTCCAGCAGCACCAGCGACTCGCCCTTGCGCGAATGGCGCACGCCGACCGGACCGCTGAGGGTGTCGCGGTCGAAGGCGTGCATCGGCTGGCCGAGCTCCAGCATCACGTACTGGGTGATGTCCACCAGCAGCGAGACCGGGCGCACGCCGCTGCGGCGCAGGCGCTCGGCCATCCAGATCGGGGTCGGCGCCTGGGCGTTGATGCCTTCGATGATGCGGCCGCAGTAGGCCGGCGCATCGGCACCGGCGTCCAGCCGGATCTGCAGCACGCGCTCGTGGGTCGCGGCGACCGGAGTCGCGTCGAAGGCCACCACCTGGCTGTCGCAGGCCGCGGCTACGTCGTAGGCGATGCCGCGCACGCTGAAGCAGTCGGCGCGATTAGGCGTGAGCTTGATCTCGATGCTGGCATCGGGCAGGCCCAGGAAGTCGGCAATCGGCGTGCCAACGGGCGCATCGGCGGGAAGTTCCAGCAAGCCGGACGCATCGGCGTCCACACCCAGCTCCTTGGCCGAGCACAACATGCCGTTGGATTCCACGCCACGCAGCTTGGCGGCCTTGATGACGATGCCAGCGACGTGGGCACCGACCAAGGCCAGTGGCGCCTTCAGGCCCGCGCGCGCATTGGGCGCGCCGCAGACGATCTGCAGCTGCACGCCCTGCCCCGCATCGACCTGGCAGACCTGCAGGCGATCGGCTTCAGGGTGGCGCTCGCAGGCCACGATCTGCGCGACCACGACCTGCTCCAGCCCCTCGCCCAGCGCGGTGACCTCCTCCACTTCAAGGCCAATGGCGGTCAGCGTGGCCGCCAGTTCATCACGGCTGGCGGTGGTCGGCACGTGGCTGCGCAGCCAGTTCTCGGAGAATTTCATATCGTCGTATTCCGTAGGGCGCCACGGGCGTGGCGCCGCAAATCAGGCAGAAGGACCGATGATCAGGCGAACTGGCGCAGGAAGCGCACGTCGCTTTCGTAGAACGCGCGCAGGTCGCTGACGCCATAGCGCAGCATCGCCAGCCGCTCCACCCCCATGCCGAAGGCAAAGCCGGTGTAGCGCTCCGGGTCGATGCCGACCGCCCGCAGTACGTTGGGATGCACCATGCCGCAGCCCAGGACTTCAAGCCACCGCGTGCTGCCGTCGGGCTGCTGCCAGGCGATATCCACCTCCGCGCCCGGCTCCACGAACGGGAAATAGCTGGGGCGGAACCGCATCTGGAAATCGCGCTCGAAGAAGGCACGGACGAACTCGGACAAGGTGCCCTTGAGATCGGCAAAGGTGGAGTGCTCGTCCACCAGCAGGCCTTCGCACTGGTGGAACATCGGCGAATGGGTCTGGTCGCTGTCGCTGCGATACACCTTGCCCAGCGCAATCATGCGCAGCGGCGGCTGCCCGCCGGACTTGAGCAGGTCGTCCATGTAACGTACCTGCACGCCGGAAGTGTGGGTGCGCAGCAGGCGACCGTCGCCGAAGTAGAACGTGTCGTGCATGGCGCGCGCCGGGTGGTGCGGCGGGAAGTTCAGCGCCTCGAAGTTGTGCCAGTCGTCCTCGATCTCCGGGCCATCGGACAAGTCGTAGCCCAGGCGGCCGAAGATGTCGGCCATGCGCTCCATCGTGCGGGTGATCGGATGCAGGCCGCCGCGTTCGGCATTGCGCCCGGGCAGGGTCACGTCGATCGCCTCGCCCGCCAGGCGTGCGTCCAGCGCGGACTCTTCCAGCGTGGACTTGCGCGCGGCCAGCGCCTGGGAGATCGCATCTCGCGCGCGGTTGATGCCTTCGCCGGCAGCCTTGCGCTGATCGGCCGGCAGCGCACCGAGCTGCTTGAGCTGGGCGGTGACGCTGCCGCTCTTGCCCAGCAGGGCCACGCGCAACGCCTCGACGGCGTCCGGCGTGGAGGCAGCGGCAATGTCGTCCAACGCGCCGCGGGTCAGGACTTCGATATCGCTCATGGGTTCGAAAGAGGGTTCCATGCGTGCCGCCGCAGGCGGCCGTGTCGCCAAGACACAAAAAACAATGGGGAAGGACTTGCGCCCTTCCCCACGTCTACAGCGGCAAGCCGCTGTCATTCACATCACGGTGGAGACCGCAGCCTTCAGGCTGCCAGCGCGCCCTTCGCCTTTTCGGCCAGGGCCGCAAAGCCCGCCGCATCGTGCACGGCGATGTCCGCCAGCACCTTGCGATCCAGGGTGATGCCGGCCTTCAGCAGGCCGTTCATGAAACGGCTGTAGCTCATGCCGTTGATGCGGGCAGCCGCGTTGATGCGGGTGATCCACAGCGAGCGGAAATTGCGCTTCTTCTGCTTGCGGCCGATGTAGGCGTACTGCTCGGCCTTGATGACCGCCTGCTTGGCTACGCGGAAAACCTTGCGGCGGGCGTTGTAGTAGCCCTTCGCACGGGAGATGACTTTCTTGTGACGGCGACGTGCGGTCACACCACGCTTGACTCGTGCCATGGTCTATATCCTCAGAGGTAGGGCAGCATGCGGTTCAGACGGCCGGAATCTTCGGCACGAATGATGTTGGTCGCGCGCAGACCGCGCTTACGCTTGGTCGCCTTCTTGGTGAGGATGTGGCTACGGTTGGCGTGGCCAGCCTTGAACTTGCCCGAGGCCGTCTTGCGGAAGCGCTTGGCGGCGGCTCGGTGGGTCTTGATCTTGGGCATTGCGATGTCCTTAGATTCTTCGATAACTGACCGGGCGGCGGCATCTGCCGCGCTTTCCATCCTGCCCATGTCGGCTTGTAAGTCTTTGATCCGCAAGGATCAAGACGGGTTCCATCAGGCCCGAAGGCCGCCCCGGCACGAAACCGGGCCGCGCATTATGCCTGACTGGCCTTTCCCTTGCAAATCAGCGGCTTTGCCTGCCGCAGGGATCGCCAGGCCAAGAAAAAAGCGCGCCGTCAGGCGCGCTCTTTCAGGGAACCGCGGGCGGATCAGCGCTTCTTCGGCGCGATCATCATCACCATCTGCCGGCCTTCCAGGCGCGGACGCGACTCGATGATGATGTCATCGCCCAGGTCGGCCTCAATGCGGGCGGCCATTTCGCGACCCAGCTCCTGGTGGCTCATCTCACGGCCACGGAAGCGGATGTTGACCTTGACCTTGTCGCCCTCTTCCAGGAATCGGCGCATGTTGCGCAGCTTGATCTGGTAGTCGCCCTCGTCGGTGACCGGACGGAACTTGAGCTCCTTGATCTCGACCTGCTTGGTCTTCTTCTTGGCCTCGTTGGCCTTCTTCTGCGCTTCGAACTTGAACTTGCCGAAGTCCATGATCTTGCAGACAGGCGGGTCCGCCTGCGGCTGGATCTCGACCAGATCCAGGCCTTCGTCCTCGGCCTTGGCCAGGGCTTCGTCGCGCGACAGAACGCCGATCATCTCGCCATCGCTGCCGATCACGCGGACGCGCGGCACGCGGATTTCATGATTCCTGCGGTTCTGCTTGTTGTCGGGGGTGCTGATATTGCAGTCTCCGTTGTGGTGTTGGCCGGCGCGTCGAACGCGCCGGTGCCGTCAAGCTGCCTGCTCGGCGCGTAGTCGCTCCGTGAAGGCTTCGATGGACATTGTGCCCAAATCCTCACCGGAACGCGTACGCACCGCAACGGCGCCATTTTCCTTCTCGCGGTCGCCGACCACCAGCAGATATGGCACCCGCTGCAGCGTGTGCTCGCGGATCTTAAAGCCGATCTTCTCGTTACGCAAATCCGACACAACCCGGAAGCCTTGATTTGCAAGGCTTTTCTTCACGGACTCCACATAGTCGGCCTGGGCGTCGGTGATGTTGGCGACCACGACCTGCACCGGGGCCAGCCATGCGGGGAAGGAACCGGCGTGGTGCTCGATGAGGATGCCCAGAAAGCGCTCCATCGAACCGACGATGGCCCGGTGCAGCATGACCGGGTGCTTCTTCTGGCTGTACTCGTCCACGTACTCGGCGCCCAGGCGGCCGGGCATCATGAAATCCACCTGCATGGTGCCCAGCTGCCAGGTGCGGCCGATGGCGTCCTTGAGGTGGTACTCGATCTTGGGACCATAGAAGGCGCCCTCACCCGGCAATTCCTGCCATTCCACGCCCGCCGCGCGCAGGGCCGAACGCAGGGCATCTTCGGCCTTGTCCCAGGTGGCATCGTCGCCAAGGCGCGATTCCGGGCGCAGGGCGATCTTGATCTGGATCTCTTCGAAGCCGAAATCCGAATAGACCTTCAGCGCCTGCTGGTGGAAGGCCCGCACCTCGTCCTCGATCTGGCTTTCGGTGCAGAAGATATGGCCATCGTCCTGGGTGAAGCCGCGCACACGCAGGATGCCGTGCAGCGCGCCGGAAGGCTCGTTGCGATGGCAGGCACCGAACTCGCCATAGCGGATCGGCAGGTCGCGGTAGCTGTGCAGGCCCTGGTTGAACACCTGGACGTGGCCGGGGCAGTTCATCGGCTTGACCGCATAGGTGCGCTTTTCCGACTCGGTGAAGAACATGTTCTCCTGGTAGTTGTCCCAGTGACCGGACTTCTTCCACAGCGACACGTCCAGGATCTGCGGGCAGCGCACCTCGCCGTAGCCGCTCTCGCGGTAGACCCGGCGCATGTACTGCTCGACCACCTGCCAGATCGCCCAGCCCTTGGGGTGCCAGAAGATCAGGCCAGGGCCTTCTTCCTGCAGGTGGAACAGGTCCTGCTGCTTGCCGATGCGGCGATGGTCGCGCTTTTCGGCCTCCTCGATGCGCTGGATGTAGGCCTCCAGCTGCTTCTTGTCGGCCCAGGCGGTGCCGTAGATGCGCTGCAGCTGCTCGTTCTTGGCATCGCCGCGCCAGTAGGCGCCGGAGATGCGGGTCAGCTTGAAGGCCTTGAGGAAGCGCGTGTTCGGCACGTGCGGGCCGCGGCACATGTCCACGTATTCCTGGTGGTAGTACAGGCCCATGGCCTGCACGTCCTGCGGCATGTCCTCGATCAGACGCAGCTTGTAGTCCTCGCCACGCGCCTTGAAGGTCTCGATGACTTCCGCGCGCGGGGTGAGCTTCTTGATGACGTCGTAGTCCTGCGCGATCAGCTCGACCATGCGCGCCTCGATGGCCGCCATGTCCTCAGGCGTGAACGGGCGCTCGGAGTAGATGTCGTAGTAGAAGCCCTCGGCGATCACCGGGCCGATGACCATCTTCACGTCCGGGTACAGCTGCTTGACCGCGTGGCCGACAAGATGGGCGCAGGAGTGGCGGATGATCTCCACGCCCTCCTCGTCCTTGGGCGTGATGATGCGCAGGGAGGCGTCGTGGTCGATGACGTCGCTGGCATCGACCAGCACGCCGTCCACGGCGCCGGCCACGGTGGCCTTGGCCAGGCCCGCGCCGATGGACTGGGCGACCTGCATGACGGAAACGGGGGCTTCGAATTCGCGGCGGCTGCCGTCGGGGAGCGTGATGGTGATCATGGGCTTGGTTCGATTCGGCCGGCCAGCGTGGCTGCGGCGGGGCGGTGCGGATGGGGGGATATCAAAAGCACGAAGGCGCCCCATGGGCGCCTTGCGGTCAGGTGGCCATGCGGGGCAGTCAGCAGTGGGCGATGGTAGTGCTCATGTCGCACGCTCGGCCGGCGCGTTGGCACGGGCCACCTGGAACGGGTTGGGAAGCGGCATGGTAAACCACATCGGGCCGATGGGGACGCCGCCGGGGTGCTCTTGAATGGGGACGCCGCCAGCCCACCTCAAGCCCGCGCGGCGCCGTGACTTCAGAAGCTGTCGGCCGGGACCCGCACCCAGCCTTCCATCAGCACGCGCGCGCTGCGGCTCATGACCGCCTTGGTCACCACCCATTGACCATCGACCTGCCGGGCCTGCGCGCCGACCCGCAACGTGCCGGACGGATGGCCGAAGCGCACCGTCTCGCGGGTGCCGCCGCCGGCGGCCAGGTTGACCAGCGTGCCGGGAATTGCCGCGGCCGTGCCGATGGCCACGGCCGCCGTGCCCATCATCGCGTGGTGCAGCTTGCCCATGGACAGCGCGCGCACGCGCAGATCGATGTCGCCCGCCTCCACCCGCTTGCCGCTGGAAGCCACATAGCCTTCAGGCGGCGCGACGAAGGCGATCTTGGGCGTGTGCTGGCGCCGGGCCGCCTCGCTCACGTCCCCGATCAGGCCCATGCGCACTGCGGCGTGCGCGCGGATGGTTTCGAACCGCGCCAACGCCTGCGGATCCTCGTTGATCGCGCCCTGCAGCTCGCTGCCGGTGTAGCCCAGGTCGGCGGCATCGAAGAACACCGTGGGGATGCCGGCATTGATCATCGTGGCGCGGAAGCTGCCAAGGCCGGGGACCTCCAGCGTGTCCACCACCTTGCCGGTCGGAAACATCGCCGCGCCGCCGTCGCCTTCATCGGCCGGGTCCAGGAACTCCAGCGGCACTTCCGCTGCCGGAAAGGTCACCCCATCCAGCTCGAACGCGCCGGTTTCCTGCACCATGCCCTCGGCGATCGGCACGTGCGCGACGATGGTCTTGCCGATATTGGCCTGCCAGATGCGCACCACGCAGATCCCGTCGCGTGGCACGTCTGCCGGATCGATCAGACCCGAGGCGATGGCGAAGGGCCCCACCGCCGCCGACAGGTTGCCGCAGTTGCCCGACCAGTCGACGAAGGCGCTGTCGATCGCTACCTGGCCGAACAGGTAGTCCACGTCGTGGTCGGCACGCGTGCTCCTGGACAGGATCACCGCCTTGCTGGTGCTGGAGGTCGCCCCGCCCATGCCGTCGATCTGCTTGCCGTACGGGTCGGGGCTGCCGATCACCCGCAGCAGCAGCGCATCGCGCGCCGGGCCGGGCGCCTGCGCGCGCTCGGGCAGATCCTGCAGGCGAAAGAACACGCCCTTGGAGGTGCCACCGCGCATGTAAGTGGCAGGGATCCTGATCTGGGGGACGAAGGACATCTCAGGCCGCCTTGGACGATGCAAGGAAATCCTGCGCGAAGCGCTGCAGCACGCCACCGGCCTCGTAGATGGACACCTCCTCGTCCGAATCCAGGCGGCAGATCACCGGCGCCTGGTCGGTCTGGCCATCCTTGCGGTGGATCAGCAGCGTGAGCATGGCGCGCGGGCTGCGCGTGCCGACCACGTCGTAGGTCTCGGTGCCGTCCAGCAGCAGCGTGCGGCGGTCGGTGCCAGGCACGAACTCCAGCGGCAGCACGCCCATGCCGATCAGGTTGGTGCGGTGGATGCGCTCGAAGCCCTCGGCCACGATCGCCTCTACGCCGGCCAGGCGCACGCCCTTGGCTGCCCAGTCGCGCGAACTGCCCTGCCCGTAGTCCGCGCCGGCGATGATGATCAGCGGCTGACGACGCGCCATGTAGGTCTCGATCGCCTCCCACATGCGCACCACCTGCCCGTCCGGCTCGATGCGGGCCAGCGAACCCTGCTTGCTGGCACCATCGACGATGGCCATCTCGTTGAGCAGCTTGGGGTTGGCGAAGGTGGCGCGCTGGGCAGTGAGATGGTCGCCGCGGTGCGTGGCGTAGGAGTTGAAGTCCTCTTCCGGCACGCCCATGCGCGTCAGGTACTCGCCGGCGGCACTGTCGGCCAGGATCGCGTTGGAGGGCGAAAGATGGTCGGTGGTGATGTTGTCGCCCAGCAGCGCCAGCGGCCGCATGCCGCGCAGGGTGCGCTCGCCGGCCAGCGCGCCCTCCCAGTACGGCGGGCGACGGATGTAGGTGCTCTGCGGGCGCCAGTCGTACAGCGGGCTGATCTTCTCGCCATGCTCGACCCGCACGTCGAACATCGGCCCGTACACCTTGCGGAACTGCTCGGGCCTGACGCTGGCCTTGACCACGGCATCGACTTCCGCATCGCTGGGCCACAGGTCTTTCAGCGTGACCGGTCGCCCCTGCGGGTCGATGCCCAGCACGTCCTTCTCGATATCGAAGCGCACCGTGCCGGCGATGGCGTAGGCGATCACCAGCGCCGGTGAGGCCAGGAAGGCCTGCTTGGCATAGGGATGGATGCGACCGTCGAAGTTGCGGTTACCGCTGAGCACCGCGGTGGCATACAGGTCGCGGTCGATGATCTCCTGCTGGATCTTCGGGTCCAGCGCGCCGCTCATGCCGTTGCAGGTGGTGCACGCAAAGGCCACGATGCCGAAGCCCAGCTGCTCCAGCTCCGGCAGCAGGCCGGATTCGGCCAGGTACAGCTGCACGGCCTTGGAACCGGGCGCCAGCGAAGTCTTCACCCACGGCTTGCGGGTCAGACCACGCGCGTTGGCATTGCGCGCCAGCAGCGCGGCGGCGATGACGTTGCGCGGGTTGGAGGTGTTGGTGCAGCTGGTGATGGCCGCGATCACCACCGCGCCGTCTGGCATCAGGCCCTGCGCCTCCTCGGCCCGCGCCGTGTCCAGGTCCACCGCGATGCCGCGCTCGGCCAGCGCACGGGTGGGCAGGCGCCGATGCGGATTGGACGGCCCGGCCAGGGTGCGCTCGACCGTGGACAGGTCGAAATGCAGCACGCGCTCGTACTGCGCAGTGGCCAGGTCGTCGGCCCAGAAGCCGGCGGCCTTGGCATAGGTCTCCACCAGCTGCACCTGCGCCTCCTCGCGTCCCGTCAGGCGCAGGTAGTCCAGGGTTTGCTGGTCGATATGGAACAGCGCCGCGGTCGCGCCGTACTCGGGGCACATGTTGGAGATGGTCGCGCGGTCGCCGATGCTCAGGATGGCAGCGCCCGGGCCGTAGAACTCGAGATAGGCGCCTACCACCTTCTCCTTGCGCAGGAATTCGGTCAGCGCCAGCACGATATCGGTGCAGGTGATGCCCTCGCCCGGCTTGCCCGAAAGCTCGACGCCGACAATGTCCGGCAGGCGCATCCACGAGGCACGGCCGAGCATCACGTTCTCCGCTTCCAGCCCGCCCACACCCACTGCAATCACGCCCAGCGCGTCCACGTGCGGGGTGTGGCTGTCGGTGCCCACGCAGGTATCCGGAAAGGCCACGCCGTCGCGCGTGTAGACCACCGGAGACATCTTCTCCAGATTGATCTGATGCATGATCCCGTTGCCCGGCGGGATCACCTCGATGTTGCGAAAGGCCTTGGCCGTCCAGTCGATGAAGTCGAACCGGTCGGCGTTGCGTCGGTCCTCGATCGCGCGGTTCTTGGCGAAGGCATCCGGGTCGGTGCCGCCGCATTCCACCGCCAGCGAGTGATCCACGATCAGCTGCACCGGCACCACCGGATTGACCTGTGCCGGGTCGCCCCCCTGCTCGGCGATCGCATCGCGCAGGCCGGCCAGGTCCACCAGCGCGGTCTGGCCCAGGATGTCGTGGCAGACCACCCGCACCGGAAACCAGGGGAAATCCAGGTCGCGCCTCCGTTCGATCAGCTGCTCCAGGTAACTGGGCAGGCGCGCGCTTTCCGCGCAGCGCACCAGATTCTCCGCATGCACCCGGGCCGTGTAGGGCAGCCCGGCCCAGGCGCCGGGCTTGAGCGCCTCCACCGGGGCACGGGCGTCGAAATACTCCAGCGCGGTGCCGGGGAGCTTGATGCGGTAAGCGGAATTCATGGCGGGATCCTGCAATCAGGCCTGGCTGTGGACGGAGGCTGCAGGCGACCGACCCTGTGCCGGCCCGCCCGCGAACGGCTGCAATCTGGCACCGCGCAATGCATTGATCAATCTTGATTCGCAGAATCAACCCATCCATGCCCCGGGGCGCCGCCTGGACAGTCGCCGGCAGGCGTCTACGGCTTAAGGAGAAGACGAATTCAAACGACTGTTCGTCGGGCTTGGTTATGATGGCGCCCCTTTTGCCATGCCCGACGCGGAGCAAAGCCATGACCCCGGACGCGCTGCTCGCCCAATACGGTCCCCGCGAATCGATGGAGTACGACGTGGTGGTCGTCGGCGCCGGCCCGGGCGGACTGGCCACCGCCATCCGACTGATGCAACTTGCGGCCGAAGCCGGCCGCGAGGTCTCGGTCTGCGTGCTGGAAAAGGGCTCCGAGCCCGGCGCCCACATCCTCTCCGGCGCGATCATGGACCCGCGCGCGCTGACCGAACTGATCCCGGACTGGCAGGAGAAGGGGGCCCCGCTCAAGCAGGCGGTGACCCGCGACGAGTTCCTGTTCCTGGACCCGACCGGGGCCAAGGCGACCCCGGACTTCCTGCTGCCTGACTGCTTCAAGAACCACGGCAACTACATCATCCGCCTGGGCGCCTTCGTGCGCTGGCTGGCCCAGCAGGCCGAAGCCCTGGGCGTGGAGATCTTCCCGGGGTTCGCCGCTGCCGAGATCCTCTACACCGAAGCCGGCGCGGTGCGCGGCGTGGCCACGGGCAACATGGGCCTGGGCAAGGACGGGCAGCCGACGGCCGAGTTCCAGCTGGGTATGGAGCTGCACGCCAAGTACACGATCTTCGCCGAAGGCTCGCGTGGACAGCTTGGCCGCCAGCTGCTGAGCAGGTTCTCGCTGGAGGCCGGCAAGGATCCCCAGGCCTATGGTTTGGGGATCAAGGAACTGTGGCAGGTCGATCCGGCCAAGCATGAGCCGGGCCTGGTCGTGCACACCGCTGGCTGGCCGCTGAGCGATGACACCTACGGCGGCTCGTTCCTGTACCACGCTGAGGATGGCAAGGTGGCCATCGGGCTGGTGGTCGGACTGGACTACAAGAACCCTTGGCTGAGCCCGTTCGAGGAGTTCCAGCGTTTCAAGACCCACCCGGCCATCCGCAAATATCTGGAAGGCGGAAAGCGCATCGGCTACGGCGCCCGCTCCATCACCGCCGGTGGCCTGCTGTCGCTGCCCAAGCTGGTGTTCCCGGGTGGCGCGCTGGTTGGCTGCGAAGCCGGCACGCTCAACGCCAGCCGCATCAAGGGCAGCCATGCGGCCATCAAGACCGGCATGCTGGCCGCCGAAGCGGCCTTCGCCGCCCTGGGCCAGGGCCGCAGCGCCGATGAACTCAGCGACTACCCGGCCGCCTTCGAGGCGAGCTGGCTGCACGCCGAACTGCTGCAGTCCAAGAACTTCAAGCAGTGGTTCAAGAAGGGCCGTACCACGGCAACGCTGATGACGGGCGTGGAGCAGTGGCTGCTGCCCAAGCTGGGCGTGCGCAATCCGCCGTGGACGATCCACCGAACCGCGCCGGACCATGCCTGCCTGGAGCCTGCCGACCAGCACCAGAAGATCGCCTACCCCAAGCCCGACGGGCAGCTGACCTTCGACCGCCTGTCCTCGGTGTTCCTCTCCAGCACCAACCACGATGAGGACCAGCCGGCCCATCTGACCTTGAAGGACGCCTCGGTGCCGGTGAACATCAATCTGGCCACCTATGCCGGGCCGGAGGCGCGCTATTGCCCGGCCGGCGTCTATGAGTTCGTCGGCGAAGGTGAGCAGGTGCGCCTGCAGATCAATGCGCAGAACTGCGTGCACTGCAAGACCTGCGACATCAAGGATCCGACCCAGAACATCGTCTGGGTCGCCCCCCAGGGCGGCGGCGGGCCCAACTACGCGGGAATGTGAACACGGACAGCCTGATAGTCGGACAGCACAGCCTTTCCGACTTCCCCCCGACATTGAACGCCGGATAATGCGCGCATGCCCTTGCCTTCCCTGTCCGTGGTCGTGCCCGTCTTCAACGAGCGCGACAACATCGCGCCGCTCGTCCATGAAACCACCGCGGCGCTGCGCGGGCTGACCGCCTTCGAGATCGTCTATGTCGATGATCACTCGCGCGATGACAGCCTGGCCGTGCTGCAGGCCCTGAAGCTCCAGGTGCCGGAACTGCGCGTGTTGCAGCATGTGCAGCAGAGCGGCCAGAGCACCGCCATCCGCAATGGCGTCAAGGCCGCCCGTGGGGAGTGGATCGCCACCCTGGATGGAGACGGGCAGAACGATCCGGCCGATATCCCCAAACTCCTGAAGGCGCGTGCGAGCGCCGATTTGCGGGTGAAGCTCTTCGCGGGCTGGCGTGTCAATCGCCAGGACAGCGGCAGCAAGCGCTGGGCCTCCAAATGGGCCAACGCCATCCGCTCGAGCATGCTCAAGGACGCCACGCCCGATACCGGCTGCGGCATCAAGCTGTTCGAGCGAGAGGCCTTCCTCGACCTGCCGTACTTCGACCATATGCATCGCTACCTGCCCGCGCTGATGCAGCGCGCAGGCTGGCAGACCGTCAGCGTGCCGGTGAATCACCGCCACCGCACGGCGGGCGTCTCCAAGTACAACAACCTCAACCGCGCCCTGGTGGGCATCCGCGACCTGCGCGGCGTCGCCTGGCTGATCGCGCGCAGCAAGCGCAGCGCGATCCGGGAACTCTGATCGCATGGAAGTGCACTGGCTCAACCAACCGATCGAATGGCTGTACTGGACCGGCATCCACATCACCGGCTGGAAACTCATCGGCTACATCGGTGCCTTAATGTTCGGCGGGCGCTGGCTGGTGCAGTTCGTGGCCTCAAAGCGCGCCGGTAAGCCCGTCATCCCGCGCTTGTTCTGGTACATGAGCGTCGTCGGCAGCCTGATGACCCTGAGCTACTTCATGTTCTCGGCCAAGCAGGACTCCGTGGGCGTCCTGCAGAACCTGTTCCCTGCTTTCACCGCGGTCTACAGCCTGTGGCTGGACATCCGGCATCGCGGGTGGAAACGCGACAGGTCAGATCACTGACGCGCCCAACAAACCAACCTTCCCCAGAAGCGCCCAGGCGAGCGGCGATCAACCGCTGCCGTAATCGGGGACGCCATGCGAATGCGGGCAGATCATTTCGTAGGTTGGGATGTAGTGATAGTTCACGTACTGCGAGATCGGCATCCAGGTCCCCGCCGCCGGCGAGACCGCAATCCAGCCATGCGAGGGCATGCCAAGACTGCAGAACTTGAATGGATCGCCGCCGTAGGGGATATCACCAGGGTAGTAATACGCGCTATCGGCCTGAGCGGTCGCAGCTAGCGCCAACGCGGCTAGCATGCAGAGCATCGATCTCTTGATTTTCATTCAATGCCTCCTCCAATAATCGGCTAAAGACCGCTGCTTACTTGTAAGGGTGAAAGATTGGTTTGTTGCAAGCCGCCCAAATGACCTTGCATGAGCCGTCAGGGGCAGCGCACCGGGAGAGCGCGTGCTTACCCGCCTTGGCCGAATTTTTTCCGACACCTGTCCCTGTCATACCGCCTCGGCCGCCCACTGGCCAAGCAAGCGCCATGCATTGATTCGCTGACCAAGCCAACACGCTGCAGTTGCTTCCACCCTTCGAGTGGCAGCCAGCAATCGCGGCATCCTCCGCGTCAATCCTGCTGACTCGATTATCGCTTGCACCAATAACAGTCGCGTTTACGTCAACAGCTAGTGCACTGTAGCGCGACTCCCATTCACCAGATGGAACTGGCGGTGGTAAGGGTGCAGTCGAGCCGGCGTCTGGCATGGGGCCACAGGTGACCGCCCCAGGGGTTGCGCCGTACGGGCATGCGGTCTGCGCTTCAGCAGGAATCGAGGCGCTAAGAAGTGCCATGCAAAATAAAAATATTATCTTTAGCATCAGGTTTCCCCAGCCTACCTTGCTTGACCCAGGTCAGAGCCAACCTTGATCGAATTATCGTTCCCGCTTCCCATATTCCCAATTGGGGGGATGCCCGCCACTGAGCCAGGTTGCACCTGTGCGCGCTGACCGATATCGACAGGCTGACTCACTTGAGGTTGATAAGTCCTTTGCTGCTGATGCTGCGGGGGTGGCGAGTTAAGTTGCGCCCCCATCTGCGAATAAGCGCTGAAGCTGCCCAGCGTACCTTGGAAGAACATTGCCGCCATGGGTGGGGCGCCGATGATCAACGTCGTCAGGATCAAGCCGATGCCGCCCTGCTGCATGGCCATGCTACTGACGCCATCCACAGCGGAATCCGAACTATTCATGATAAGCAAGTTCTGTGTTGCAAAAGCTGCGGCGGACGCACCGACGATCTTGGTAGCGACGGACACCATGAAGCAAAGTACGGAAAACGAAAACATGGTGCCTATGCCGTAAAGCAGCCACTTACTGAACAGCGCCTTCGTTTGATCGAATATCAGGCACAAGACAAACAGCGGCCCAAGACCGATAAATAGCGCGAGGGCAATTTTGTAAAGCAACATCATCGAGCTAGCAACGACCGAGGGGCCGGCCACTCCCACCGTGGTCATCCACTTTGCCCTGTCGGCATTCTCCTTAATGGCCGACACGCCTCCGTTATCCAGCGCGTCCAAAGCAAGGAGGCTGGCCGACATAAAGCCTAGGTTCTTATCGATGTCATCTTGGGGCGGCTCGTCCTTGCCGGTGACGAGCTCGTTAACCTCGCGCGGCAGAGAATTACTGAACATGTCGTAGAGAGGCACTGCGCCCCAAGCCATGGTAGTGGCGACTGAAACAATCAAAGCTGCACGAAGCGACTGGATAGCCAAGCCCATCATGGACTCGCGTGACCTTCCACTCACCACGAGGAAGCCCTGCACAAGAATCCAAAGCGTGACAACCACCAGCGCGATCACCGTCGCCCATTCGAGGAACCCGCCCATTAGGTTGTAACGAAAGATTTCGATTTCCTCGTCGAGAAAATCAAAAATCAATTTAAAGAACGCCCAACGGCTGAATTCGGATACTGCCAGCATGATCTCGATCCTAGTGGTCACGCCCTGAACATCGATGCGTGGATATTGCGTGCGTGAATGGGCGCGTCAGCCCTTGCATCGATCAGATATTAATCACTTCTTCCATGGCGTCTTTTCGGTATGAAGCGTCTCAAGACTTCCAGCCAGTACACCTAGCGCTGCCACCTGACCCAGCGCACCGGTCATACTGAAGCTGCCAGGATTGCCATCGATTGCTTGCTTGCTAAGATGCTGGATCGACTTATTGATATAGGCAACTCTTGCCGCATAGGCTTGCTGGTAGCTATCGCTTTGCTGCTTGTCGATCTCCATCAACGTCATCAGAGCGACCAACTTGTTGGTGTTGTCAGCCAACTTGCCGGCATCGTTGCTGCCGATGTTTTCACGTTCCTTCTGGATCTTCTCAAACGCTTTGTAACGCTCTTGAGTGTTCTTGTAGACCTTCATTGCGTACGTGTATTGCGCGCGCTCGGTCTTCGCAAGTTCCTGGCACAGATTGTACTGCTGCGTCTGCACGCCTGTACCTGAAGCCGGTGCCTTGCAGAAATTGGCCACCGTCAAGTCCTGACTCTGGCTGGGAGCCTCGTCAGGAATTTTCTCATCGCCCTCGGGCTCTTTCAGCTTATCTCCGGCCTTCGAGTAATTACCGAGCTTCCGCATGGAGTCCAGGCGGTCGTTCATATCCTGCTTGATCTGGTCGCGCTGGCTGTTTTCCTTGTCCCACTGACTCGCGCTTCTGTTGATCAGCACTCGGTCATTGACTGCCCAGTCCGCTTTGGCTTGGCCGGTTGCGCCAAGCCCGAGGATCAATACCGTCATGGCGAGTGCCAGCGCGCCAGGACGGGCCGGCTGCGTCGAGAGACTCGGAGCACTGCGGAAAGTGAGCATATTCATGGTCGGTTCCTCGTGTTTGTCGCATTTGTCGCAAATTGAATCGTGACGCTGTAATAGGGTATCAACCAACCGCAGCGCGTTCGCGCCCGGCACGCGAGGGCTTGGCTGACTTGCCCGAGCCCTTGCGGTTGTCGTAAAAATCCTGGAGCCACTGCTCGGGGGTGAGCTGGTCGACCTTGATCTCCAGCTCGGCCGCGCGACGCGCCAAGACGTTGTGCATGATCTCAATATTGTCCGTCGACGCTGAGATCACCGCCAGCTCGTCGTCCATGCCGCGCAGATTGAGCTGGCAGACCGTCGAGGCATGGCCCTGTTTGACTAGGAAGCAACGCGAACGCTCGTCTAGGGCCACCACGACCTGATACTCGGCCTCGGTCAGCTTCAAGCCGTCCATGTAGTCCTCCTTGCTGGCATTGGGGTTGGGCAGCAGGATCATGGTGGCGGTCTGCTCGACGAGGGCGGCAGAGATATCACTCGCCAGGGCGTCCTCCGGGCTCTGGGTCGCGAAGATGCCCAGGCCGTTTTGCTTACGGATGGTCTTCTGCTTGTTCTTGGCGAATTCCTTCAGGCCACCCTCGCCGTCCAGGATTTTCCAGAACTCATCCATTACATAGATCAGCGGCCGGCCGTCGATCAGCGCTTCAAGCCGGTGCAGCAGGTAGTTGATCACCGGCACTCGCACTTCCGGGTTGTCGATGATGTCGGTGTAGTCGAACCCGATGATGTTGGCCTTCTCCAGATCGATCGTATCGACCGGATTGTCGAAGACCCAGCCCAGCGAGTTGCCCGCGGTCCAGCGGCGCATGCGGGCGTAAAGCCCGTCATCGCCCATGTTCGGCAGGCTTTTCTGGAAATTGGTCATGCTGCGCAGGTGCGGCGGCGTGTCCAGCAGGTTTTCGACTGCCCGGAAGATGTCCTCTTCCTCGCGCGCGGTATAGGCGCTCTTGCCGGCCAGCACCTTCACCAGGTCGGCCAGGAACTGCACGTTCGCTTCGGTGCGTTCACACTGGAAGGGGTTGAAACCCGTTGGCTGGCCGTTTTCCAGCGCCAGGTAGTTGCCGCCACAGGCACGCACGAAGATCTCGGCGCCTCGATCCTTGTCGAAGAAGAAGATCGTCGGCGAGGGTTTTAGTTTCTGCACCTGGCTGAGCAGGAAGTTGATCAACGCGGTCTTGCCGGTACCGGACTTGCCGATGACCATGGTGTTGGCGATCGCCTTTTCGCCCAGCGAGTTCTCGCCCGGGTTGGTGGCATGGAAATTGAAGTAATAGGGCTGGCCATTCGTGGTCTGCAGCGTGGTGACGCACTCGCCCCAGGGGTTGTTCTCTTTTTTGCCTCCGGCGAAGTTATGCAGCGGGGACATGCCCAGGAAGTTCAGCGAGCTGAGATTGGCCAGGCGGCTCCGATACTTCCAGTTGCCAGGCAGCTGCGAGTAGAAAGAGGCCACCACCGCGATGTCCTCCTTGGCCGACACGAAACCGGCGTTGGACAGCTCGGCGCGGGTCGTCGCGATCTGCTGGCCCAGTTTCTCCTGGCTATCGGCGTAGACGGCGATGAGGAAGTGATACTCGCCCAGTACGAAGTTGCCGGAGGCCACCTGGTCCATCGCCATGTCCAGCTCGGCGATCTGACTGACCGCCTTGTCGCCCGAGGACACCATCATGCCCTTGGTGCGGTCCAGCACCTTGAGCGCGTCCTGTCGGCCCATGGGGCTGAAAGAATGCGTCATCACGTACTCGAAGTCGAGATACTTCAATCCATTGAGAATGCCCGGATAGGTCCCGTCGGCGTACTCCTTGATGTTGAGGATGGCGCCATAGTGATTGACGCCATGCGGCGTGGTCACCGCGAAATCGCCTGTCTTGCTGGAGAACGTGTGCTTGCTCACCGGCAGGTAGTCGTAGACCGGGGCGTTGAGCACCGGCACCGGCTCTTCGATGCGATTGAGCAGGTAGCCGAAGAACTCCAGCGTCTCGGAGAACACCATCCCGTTGCTGGCCTCGTACATGCCCAACCGGTAGGGCGAATACTCCTTGAGCACGGCTTCGACATTGCCGGCCAGCTCCAGGACCTTGGAGACAGCCTGGTCCTGTGCGGCCTGCAGCCGTTCGAGGTCGGAGGTCTTCTCGACGAAGCGCTTGCCCTGCACGACCGGACGATAGATCAAGGTCAAGTACAAGTCGTTGTGCATCAGTTTCTGCGTCGACAACGACTGGTAGTAGGTGTCCGAGAGCTTCTGGTTGAATGCTTCACGAAAACGACTGCGCATATCGATGCGCTTGCGACGGCGCACGTCGTGCGCCCAGAAGGCCACATTGGTGAAATCAGGCGCGCGCAAGGTCTGCAGCAGGCGATTGAAGGTGTTGTGACGGTGTTCGAGATCCCATTCCTCGCGGCCCACGAACGGCAGGCCTTCCAAGTGCCACGTCAGCAGAAAATCTCCACCGGTGGTCTTCACCACCGAAGGTGCGACGTGACTGGACAGCGTGATGAACTCGCTGATCTCGGTGTCCGGATGGAACTGGGCCTTGGCCATGTTGCGTTCTTGCCGTGTTCTGAAGGAGGAATGCGCTTTGGAATGGAGGGAAGTGCCGGCCAACCTGACCGGCACCGTGATCACACCGGCGGAGGCTTCTGCCGGTACTTGTTCGGCGTCAGAACCCACATCCCGCCGTTGTCGCGCACGTTGCGCATGCGCAGGCGGACCTGCAAGTTGAGCCCGAGCAGACGGAAGATCATCTCGTCGCGGCGGGCGAGTTGCCGTAGAACGAAGATGACAACCGGGATCAGGAACAGGAAGAACAGATTCGTGTAAAGCGCCAGCAGCAGCGTCCCGCCCGCCCCAATGAAGAACGGGATGTAAGGCACACCCATGAACATGGGCGGGCGGGTGCAGCCGCGGAAGACGACGTTCTTAAGCAACGTATTGGACCATTGCACTGACCATGGCGGTGCACGAGTCACTATTTTCGTCGCCACCAATGATCATCGCAGCGATCTGGCCGGCGGCGCCGATCAAAAGGCCACCGATCAGGATCGGGGCCACATCACCGATGCGCTTGTGGGCAAAGGCGATCTGGTAGCCGGCAAAGATGACAGCAATGGTCACTACGAGGATGGATGCCATGCCCAGCAGCCCATTGAATTTCTCGAGGAAGCCACAGACCTTACCGTCAGTGCCGGCATAGTCATCGGGGCCTGCGAACGCGGGCAGGGCAACAAGCGCTGTAAGAAGCAGGGCCTTGAGCAAGGCCTTGCTGACATTGGCGGCGGACTGCGCCATTTCATTACGGGTCTTCTGGTCCATTGTGAATCTCCTGACTTTGGAAGGGGTGGAGCGGTTGCTGGGTGGAGGCGACGCCTCCGGAGGCTGACGCCGGTCGGGGGAGACCGGCGTCAAAACACGAAAGCGCGGTCGGGCCCAGGGGCTGGGGGCGCGGCCGATGCCTGCTGAGGCGCGGGCTGTGCTACGGGTGCGGACACTGGATGGCCGTGAACGCTGACGGTGGGAACCGCCGGCAGGGCATCTGCAGCAGGCATGCCCTCGGCAGCCATAGCCGGGGCGCTTGACATGGCCGATGGCATGCTGGCAGCCATCGCGCCACCTGTCGGCGCCGCGACCGCAGGCTGCGACGCCGTCGCAGGCTGCATCTGCGGACCAGTCGGTGATTCAGAACGCGACGGACCCGTCACCACCAATGCGCCATCCGACGCCTGGCTGCGCTGCGCGGCCGCTGACGAATCCACGATCCGATGCCCGACCACATCTTGGTCGCGCGCGCTACGCTCGCGCTGGACCGGCTTACGGCCCTCCTCGGCCACCACATCGATCGCGGCGGTTCGGCGATCGGCCGCTTCCACCGCACGGCTGATCGAGGCGTACACCTTCTGCACGTAGCCGTGCCGGAACCCAGTGGTGAAGTTGCCCGAGTAGTAGCAGCTAAAGGACTTGCCCCAGTCTCCGCTAGCCCGGCCGTAGCACTCGGCGAGGATCTTGGACGCCGCGCGCAGGTTGGCGCAGCTCCCGAAGGCCTTCTCGTAGGAGTCCAGCCCGTAGCGCGCCAGGTTGTAGCGGTTCACCTGCGCCAGCCCGACGGAGAAGTTATAGCCCTTGTCCTCGAGCATGCGGACAGTGGCCAATGCTTCGTCGAGATTGCGTGGCTGGCGAACCAGGCGGCCGCCCACCACCCCGATGGCGAAGGGATTGAACGACGATTCGACGTGCACCACGTGCCGCATCACGTCCATCGGCACGGCCATGTCGGTGCAGGCCAGCATTTCCAGACCGGGCAGCATCAGCGCAGACCTCCCGTCGCCAAGACTCCAAGTTGCATGCGGGACAAGTTCATTCGACGTAGCCCCTCTCAGGATTGAAGTCGATGCCGGTGATGTAACGGCGGCCAGCATGGGCCTTGATATGGACCAGGATGTCGATGGTCATCATCAGCAGGCGCTTGATCGTCGCAAACTCCAGGCCCGCGCCCTCGGTGGAGGCCTTGACCATCAGCGCCAACTGGTCCCAGGTCTGCGCCGTGCTGCCTGCATGGCAGCTGGTGATCGAGCCGGGATGACCGGAGGCGCAGTTGCGAATGAAGTAGAAGGATTCGTCGCCACGCAGCTCGGCCAGGATGATCCGGTCAGGCTTCATGCGCAGGCATGCTTCCATGCAGCTCTTGGCGGTGACGTTACTCGTGCTCTGCCCGCCCTTGGAATACAGCAGATGCACGGCATTGGGCTGCTGGATGAACAGCTCGCGCGCATCCTCGATGGTAACCAGGCGCTCATCGTGCGGAATGTGGTCCACCAGCGACTTCATGAAGGTGGTCTTGCCGCTGCCCGTGGCGCCGGACACCACGATGTTCTTCTTGTACAGCACGGCCTGGCGGAAGAACGCGGCGTAGTCGCGCTGGTGACGCAGCTCCAGCAATTCGCGGTCGTGGTCGGACAGGACCGAGTTGGTCTCCAGGATCTGATCGAAGAACCCGTCCTGCTGGTACTGGGCCAGGGTGCGGGTCTGCTTGGACGGCAGGCGGATGGTGATGGAAACCTTGCCGGCGTCGCAGGCAGGCGGAATCACGAACTGCGCGCGCTGACCGGTCGGGAAGGTCAGCGACACCACCGGGTCGGTGTCGGTGATGCGTTGGCCGGTATTGCTTTCGTTGACGACCGCCGTGCAGAACTGGCGCGCGCGCTCGAAGGTCAGGGACGGCACCTGCACATGGCGCCAACCCGAACGTGTTTCCAGGTACAGCTCGCCCGGCCGGTTGATGCAGATCTCCGTCACCTCCGGATCGGCCATGAACCCCAGGATGCCCAGCACATCGTACTGGTAATCCAGGAAGGCGCTGGAGACCTTTGCCAGGGGTTCATCCATGTCCATGGCGAGCGTCATCGTCGCATCCTCAGTACAGCGACACGACGCCGCTGAAGTCCACGTCCTTGGCGACGTAGACGTTGATGATGGTGCCCTGGTTGACGGTTACGGTCGGCGGGCGGCGCATGTTCTCGCTCAAGGCGTCGTTGGCCAGGCGCTCCATGGTGCGCGCGGTGGCGCTCTCGTAGGGGTTCTGCACGACCACGCCACTGCCTGCATAGCCATAACTGGGCGGGCCGTTCTCCGCGGCAGCGTACTTAAAGGCATCAGCCACCATGCTGATCAACAGCGCGGAGGTGATGCGCTGGGCCCAATGCGCGTCGTACTGGCCCGGGACACCGGAGCTGCCCAGATTGTCCACGCCCGGGCTGGACATGTTCACATCGATGCCGGTCGGCGTGGTGATGCGGTCCCAGATCACCTCGATGCGATCGCTGGTGCCCGAGGCGCCGCGCCGGTAGCTGCCCAGCACCTTGGAGCCCTTGGGCAAGAGCAAGTTGTAGCCGTTGATGGAGTACACCGGCTCGGTGACGATGCAGGAAGTAAAGCCGCCGAAGTCCGAAATGATGCGCGACTCCAGCACGCAGCGGATATAGGTCCCGCGGACCAGCAAGGCGTTGGGTTTCTGGATGAAACGTGCGCTGGTGGCACGCTCGCTGTCGGGTACCGCGCCGGCGATCGGGCCGGCCTGGTTCTGCCCGGGTGCACCCGGCTGGCCGGGGGCACCGCCCGCATCGACACCGCTATCGGCCTGACCACCGCCAGCGCTTGCCAGGATGCGGCGCTCCAATAGCGATGGCTCGCGCGGACGATCGACGCCACGCACGTTCGCTGGCAGCGGCGCCGGTTCCGGCGGTTCGGGCATGGGCGGGAGCGGCGGATTGGGCTCGACCGCGATCGGCTGGGCGGGCGCCTCGACCGGCGGCGGCAGCACCTTGGCGTCCGGCACAGCGACCACTTCCTCGCGCTTGGGACGCGGCTTGTCGTCCTTGCCCCGGCTGGTGAACACCAGCACCACAAAGATCAGCAGCACACCAACGATGGCAGCCAGGAAACCCAGCGCCTTGCGGTTCAGGCGCTGGTTCTCGGCACTGCGCAGCTCCGGCGCGCCCGCGTCCAGATCGGGCACTTCGCGTTCCTGATGGCGCGCGTAGTAGGGGTTTTCCGCAACGCCCTCGCGCTCGTCGCGCGGATCGGTTGGTGGAACCGGCGGCTGATTCTGACTCATTGCTTCACGCTCCTGCGAATGCCGACGACCTTGTTCCCATGGCGGATCACCAGGTAGGGGTATGTCCCGTGGACCACCAGCATCTGATCCTGCACCGTCGTGTTGACCACGAATTCGTCGCCACGCTCTTCGTTGCGCGCGAACACGGCCGGGAAGTTTCCGCTCGGGAAATTGGCGGGGTTGAGGCGGATGTAGGTGAACTTGCCGTCGTCGTAGACGTTGCTTGGAATCAGGAACGAGCGCTTGTCCTTCGAGGCGTAGTCATAGCCGAAGTAGTAAGCGCGATGCTTGTCGATCGACGTGTCCAGCTGCGACTCCGTCTTGACGCTCTTGCCCTCGCTATTGGCCTTGACGTTGGCGAACTGCACGTCGCCCGGGTAGGTGAAGCGGATCTTGTACTGGACACCCTTGGCCCGTGCCTGATCCAGGGTGCGCCAGTCCGTCGCCACCACCTTCAGCTCGAAGATGTAGGAGTTGGTGGCGGTGCGGATCATCATGTTGGTATCCACGTCCACGTTCCTCGGCTTGAGGTAGAAGACGTTGTCGCGCCGAGTGAGCTCCCAGCCGCTACTGAAGCCGGTGCTGTAGTCCAGCACCTCTTCGAACGGGCTGAGTTCGATCTGCGTGGTGATGCCCAGGCCGGTCCTGACCGTGTACAGCGTGTCGGGCTTGTAGACATATTCGTCCACCACCTGCGCCTGGGCCTGTCCCGCCATGCAACAGACGGCGGCCGTGGCCAGCAGCAAGGTGATGCAGTAACGCGTGAACAATTTCATCCCTGGCATGCTCCGTCAGCGTTGGGGCGAGGTGGTGGGGGGAGTCGCTTGCGTAGGTGGTACGCCCTGACGCGGAACCGGTGCAACGCCCTGGGTTGCCGGTGTGGGCGCGGCAGTGGGGACCTGCCCGGCTTGCGGCATCGGCGCAGGTTGGCCCTGCATCTCGGCAGGCAAATCCGGCGTGGGCATCAGGGATTGATTGGCGGCATCCGGGCCCGCCGGTGATGGTGCCGGAGCCGCGGCTGCGCCAGCGGCGGGCTGGGCGACGCGACTGAACGCCGCATCCGTGGCCAGGGCCGGCGTCTCGGCGAAGTCGCTGTCGACGCGATAGCCAGTCACGCGAAAGCCCAATGGATTGGCCACGCGATCGCTCTCGCTCATCTTCAGGTTCGGATCGTACTTGAAGGTCAAGGTCGCGATCTTGTTGTCTATGAAGCGCGAGCTGCCATTGGTTTTGTCATACAGGCTGCGCTGAAACCGCACGGTCGCGCCGCGCGGCGTCTTGCCCTTGCCATCGCTGTCGAACACGATGCTCAGAATCTTCACGCGGATGGCTTTGGTCGAACCAAATGTCGCGTAGGGGCTTTCGGGGTTGTTGCGCGAATGCAGGGCGGTGTAGCCCGAAGCCACTTCTGGCGTCGCCATGGTGTACACGGTCTTCCAGTAGTCCAGCTGCATCAACGCAACGTCATAGGACTCGCGTGCGGTGACGAAGTGGGTGACATTGCTTCGATTGAGCGCCTCGCTCGTGGTGATGCTGTTGTTGGCGAAATCCCCCTGCAGGCGCGCGACGGTCGCCGTCCCACTGAAGGGGTCGGCCATCACCAAAAACGGCACTTTCTCCTTGAGCGGCAGGACGAAGAAGTAGCCGCCGGCGAGGATGATCGACACCACCATCGAGCAACCCGCCACGATCCAGGCCCGCTTCTCACTGCGCTTGGCGAGATCGGCGATGCTGATCTCGTAGTTGACCGCCTTGGACACGGCGGCCTGCACGCCTGGCTGACTGTCGTCTTTTTTCTTACGTTGCATGGTGAACGGAACTTTCCTTGGATGCGACCTGAGCGGAATGCTGTTGCGGACTCATCGCTGCACGGTGGTGCAGCTCAGTTGCTCCGTCTCCCGGTGACAACGAGTTCCCGACCATCGCCACGGATGGCGACGCCACGTTCGGCGTAGGCCTGGTTCAGCACCTCCACCGCCTGGGTGAGATCGGTCGTGCTGATCTTGGCCACAGGCCCGTAAAGCGTGTAGTCGGAGGTCGCCGAGTAATCCAGCCGCATCTGATTGTCCGAGGCCCAACGCTCAAGCATGTGCTTCAGCGTCCCGTCGCTGGGAAGCGCCTGGAACACGTAGGACGAATAGAGCGGGATCTCCATGCTGGATTCGGAGAAGTGATTGACCGGCTTCCATCGCCCGCCGAAGTCGGGTGCCGGTTTCGTCGCGCAGCCGACGACCAGTGCGAGCATCGCCAATGCGGAAACGACACCTAGAGTCTTGCTTGCCTGCATGCAACCCACTTCCTTATTTTTCAATCAGATGAGAGCAGACGGCGCCCGCATCGCCAGATGCGGCCGAGCTGTGATCGGATGAAGATTCGTGAGGCGCCATAGCCGGGTCATCCGAGAAGCGGAGCGCAGCCTCCCCGCGCCTCCGTCGAACCGCACCGACCATGCCGCACCCCTGAATTCCCAACGCTTCCTTGCGCACCATGACAGGCAAATATTGCAGTCCTTGCGATGAGATGAAGATTCAACATCCCTCGCCGTCAGGTCAAGCCGTGAGAGTGATGTCCATCACGGAATTGAGAACCTCGTCACCCCTTAATCTTTTATTGTAAAAGCTGAACGGAAACAGGCGGCAACAGGCGCTTGGTGAAGTGCCGATCGGCGTAGTAGCGAATCTTTTTGCATTTCACGGGGTTGGCGATGCCCTCGTAGAGGAAGACTTCCTTGTCCTGCCCCATGGCCTTCAGCTCCTGGGGCAGCATCAGCGCCCGACGCTCCTCGCTGGTGCTACGGGTGACGTCACGGCCCTTGGTGATGTTGCGCTTGCGGATCGTGGTGTAGCCAAGCATCTCCGAATAGTCGTTGGCGTCCTGCTGCTCACGGGGGGCGTAGAGGATCTGCAAGGCGTGGTTGGTGATGATGGTGCGCGAGAGCTCCTTGCCGTAGGTGGCATCGAGCTGGGCCATGCTCTGGATGATCGGCAGCAGGCGCAGGTTGTAGCCGGCCATGTAGGCCACCGCCGACGCGATGATGTCCACGCGGCCGATCGAGGTGAACTCGTCCATCAGCAGCAGGCACTGATGCTTGAGCGCCGGGTTGTTCTTCGGCAGCTCCTTGGTGTTGAGGTTGATGACCTGGCTGAAGAACAGGTTGATGATCAGGCGGCTCTCGGCCAGCTTGTTGGGCTGGATGCCGATGTAGATCGACATCTTCTTCTTGCGCAGATCATTCAACGAGAAGTCGTTGGCCGATGTCGCGGCGTCCAGCACGGGGTTGATCCAGGCGTTCAACGGCTCCTTCAAGGTGCCCATGATGGAGGCGAAGGTTTCGTCGGCCTGGGACAGCAGGTTGGAGAAGGCCTTCTTGGCGTGGGCGCCCAGGAAGGGGCGCGAGGCCAGCGAGCGCAGGTAGGCCTTCATGTCGTTTCCATCGCCGGAGGAAAGGCGATAGACGGCCCCCAGCGTGGGCGCCCCCGCCCCTCCCGGGAACCCGAGGGCGCGCTCATCGTCCCAGTTGTCGAACAGGTACAGGGTGAAGGCCATGAACGCATTGCGCGCCTGACTGACCCAGAACTTCTGATCGTCCGAGCCGTCGGGATACAGCATGGCCGAAATGCTCATCAGGTCCGAGACGCGGAACGCCGGGTCGTCGGAAACGTAGCTGAGCGGATTCCAGCGATGGGTCCTGCGGTCCTCGGCAAACGGATTGAACAAGAAGACCTCGTGGCCCTGGCTTGCGCGCCAACCGCTGGTCAACTCGAAATTTTCCTGCTTGATGTCCAGGACCACCACCGATTCCTGGTAGTCGAGCAGATTCGGAATCACCACGCCGACGCCTTTGCCCGAGCGGGTCGGCGCGGCGAGGATCACGAACTGCTGGCCACTCAAGCGGACCAGACGTCCACCAAATTTGCCTACCACGATGCCGTTGCCCGAGTCCTTGAACAACCCGGCCCTAGAGAGGTCCGAGGCGCTCGCGAAGCGGGCATCGCCGTGCAGCGATTGCTTCTTCGGCTTGAGGATCAGGAACAGGCCGAGCAAGTAGACGATGGCCGCGACACCGAAACCGATGTAGCCGCCGATCTTGATCTTCTGGACGTAAGGCGCGAGCTGCGGCATGTCCAGGGCACGGACATAGCTGTAGTAGGTGCCCAGACCGAGCACGGATGTATCGATCCGTAGCAGCATCAAGGTCGCGTAGCCGGCCAGGTAGACGCCGGCCAACAGCGACAATACGGTGAGAACCAGAATGCCAACAGGCTTTGCGTAACTCATCCCTGAGAAACCTTCAGCGTCTCAATTTCAAGCCAGCGGGTTGATGGTCCACGGAGCGCGCATTCCCCTGATCGACCAGCAGATCCAGGTAAGCGCGTGCCTCTTCAAGGGACATATCCTGCCTGACCCGCGCGCCGGAGTCTGTGAGGACAGCGTAGTTGGCGCGGTCGCCGATCGAGTACTGCGCGTCGTCGGTCAGGGCGACGAGCTGGTAGCGCCCCCTGGAAATCACCAGATGCTGGTACGTCATCTTGCTTGCGCCCTTCCCGGTCACTGCGCCGAATACTAGCGGGTCGGTGCGGCTTGCGCCAAAGGGGGAGCATTGCGGGAAGCTTGTGCCTCGAGCGCATTCCGGGCTATGCGGGCACCTGGCAGTCCGCGACTCGTCTGTGGCTGGCCGCCATCGCCAACGCCCTGCACTGCCCTGCACCACTGGAAGCGCGGCGCCGGCTGCAGCCTCTTCAAACATGAACCATGCGGGTCGGTCGTGAGCTGCGAGCCCGCGACCCACCAAGTGCGTCCGGGTCCACATGTCCGGTCCGCGATGGTCGATCCGCAGTTCAGGGGGCGGGTCCGTCGCGCGCCCATGCTCCCGGCGACGGCCAAGCAAAGGGTGTCCAAGCAGCCGAAGGCGCTGGGTGGGTCACAACAGAATCTACGCTGGGACCCTTGGGGCCGAATCCACTGAAACGCTGATGCAAGCTTGGTTTCAAGTGGTGGGCGGTACAGGGTTCGAACCTGTGACCCCTACCATGTCAAGGTAGTGCTCTACCGCTGAGCTAACCGCCCGAATCCGCTGCGCCGTGGCAGCGGGGCCGCGCATCATAGCACCGTGCCAGGGAGAGTGGAATATCTACGCCGGATTGAGCCGGATTCCCGGGCTAGGGCAGCCTCTTGCGCCATAACACAGGCGCAGGGCCGGCATGCCTTGCCCAACCGTGCCCGCCGCCTCGGCGGTTCACACCGCCAGGCTGACCGCCTTGAGCTTCTGGATCTCGTCGCGCAGCCGTCCCGCGTCCTCGAACTCCAGATCCTTGGCGTGCTGGTACATGCGCTGCTCCAGTGCCTTGATCCTGGCCGCGATCTGGCTCTGGCTGAGCTGGCTGTAGTCGGCCTGCGGCTCGGCCACGCGCTTGGCCTTGCCGCGCTTGCCGGTCTCGGCCGCCCCGGTGTCCTCCCGCGCCCCCTCCAGGATGTCGACGATCGGGCGCGCCACCGACTTGGGGACGATCCCGTGCTCGGCGTTGTACTCGATCTGCTTCTCGCGGCGCCTGGCAGTCTCGTCCAGCGCCGCCTTCATCGAGCGGGTCACGGTGTCCGCGTACAGGATCGCCTTGCCGCGCAGGTTGCGAGCTGCGCGACCGATCGTCTGGATCAGGGACCCGGTCGAGCGCAGGAAGCCTTCCTTGTCCGCATCCAGGATCGCCACCAGCGACACCTCCGGCATGTCCAGGCCCTCGCGCAATAGATTGATGCCGACCAGGACATCGAATTTGCCCAGGCGCAGGTCGCGGATGATTTCCACGCGCTCGACCGTGTCCACGTCCGAATGCAGGTAACGCACCCTGATCCCGTGCTCGCTGAGGTACTCGGTCAGGTTCTCGGACATGCGCTTGGTCAGGGTGGTCACCAGGACGCGATCGCCCATGGCCACACGGTCGTTGATCTGCGTCAACAGGTCATCGACCTGGGTCGCCACGGGCCGGATTTCCACTTCGGGATCGATCAGACCCGTCGGACGGACCACCAATTCCACGATCTCTCCCGCCGATTCGCGCAGCTCGTACGGGCCCGGCGTGGCCGAAACGTAGATGCTGCGCGGGGACCGCTGCTCCCACTCCTCGAACCGTAACGGCCGGTTGTCCAGGGCAGACGGCAGCCGGAAGCCGAACTCCACCAGCGTTTCCTTGCGCGAGCGATCGCCCTTGTACATCGCTCCGACCTGCGGGATGGTCACGTGCGATTCGTCCACCACCAGCAGCGCATCGGCGGGCAGGTAGTCGAACAGCGTCGGCGGCGGCTGACCCGGTGCTTTGCCGGTCAGATGCCGCGAGTAGTTTTCGATGCCCGAGCAGAAGCCCACCTCGGCCATCATTTCCAGGTCGAACTGTGTCCGCTGCGCCAGGCGCTGGGCCTCGACCAGCTTGTTCTGCTGGTACAGCTGCTCCAGGCGCTCCTTGAGTTCGATCTTGATGCTGTCCACCGCACTGAGCGTGCGCTCGCGCGTGGTGGCGTAGTGGGTCTTGGGGTAGATCGTGTAGCGCGGAATGCGCTTGAGCGCCTCGCCGGTGAGCGGGTCGAAGACCGTGAGCTGCTCGATCTCGCCGTCGAACAACTCGATGCGCAGCGCCTCGGCGTCGCTTTCGGCCGGGTGGACATCGACGACCTCGCCGCGCACGCGGAAGGTACCGCGCTGCAATTCGTACTCGTTGCGGGTGTACTGCAGCTGGGTGAGGTGACGGATGAGCTCGCGCTGGTCGATCCGCTCGCCGCGGGAGAGGATCAGGCGCAGGGACAGATAGTCCTCGGGCGCACCCAGGCCGTAGATCGCCGAGACCGTGGCCACCACCAGCGCGTCACGGCGCGACAACAGGGTCTTGGTCGCCGCCAGGCGCATCTGCTCGATGTGATCGTTGATCGAACTGTCCTTCTCGATGAAGGTGTCCGATGAAGGTACATAGGCTTCCGGCTGGTAGTAGTCGTAGTAGCTGACGAAGTACTCCACCGCGTTGTTCGGGAAGAACGACTTGAACTCGCCGTACAGCTGCGCGGCCAGGGTCTTGTTCGGCGCCATCACCAGCGTCGGCTTCTGGATCGCCTGGACGACGTTGGCGATGGTGTAGGTCTTGCCCGACCCCGTCACGCCCAGCAGCGTCTGCTTGGCCAGGCCGGACTCGAAGCCCTCGACCAGACGCTCGATCGCCTTGGGCTGATCGCCGGACGGGGAGTAGGGGGAGATCAGCTGGAAGGTTTCGCTCATGAGGCCTCTGTCGTTTCGCCCGGATCATCGCACCACTTGCCTGACGGCCATGTCGGCAAATTCCTACATTCAGCAATGAAGGCGGCCGATGGGCGGCCTTTGCCGCGGATCGCACCATGTCCACACCGGAAGATGTCCGGCAGACATGGAGTCGTCGCAATGGAGATTCAACCGCCTGTGCCGTACCCGCAGTCCGCCCCACACCTGCGGGGCTTCAGCCTGATCGAGGCGATGGTGACGCTGGCCGTCATGTGCATCAGCCTGGCGATCGGGATTCCGTCCTTCAAGTCGCTGCAGTCGCGCCAACAGACCGCGGCGCTGACCAATCAGCTGCTCGGTCACATGGCCGGCGCGCGCAGCGCGGCGATCACCCGCCGCCAACCCACCCTCGTCTGCCCGACCCAGGGCGACGGCCGCTGCCGCAGCGACTCGGACTGGTCAGACGGCTGGATGATGTTCCACGACCCGGACCGCAATGGCCAACCCGACCTGCCCGAGGACGTGCTGCGGGTCGAAATGGCCCGGAAGCCAAACGGGTTCACCATCCGCTCCACCGGCGGCCGCCCGCTCCTGCGCTACAGCACCAGCGGCCACGCCGGCGGCAGCAACCTCACCCTGACCATCTGCCAGGACGGCAAACCCATGAGGTTGATCCGGGTCAACAACAGCGGACGCCCAAGGTCGGAGAAGCCCGACGCCCGGTCCAGCTGCCACTTGTGAGAGATGAAAGGGGAGTTGCACCCTTGGCAAGTCTTCCCTACAATTTGCAGCCCCGCCCGAATAGCTCAGCCGGTTAGAGCACTTGACTGTTAATCAGGGGGTCGTTGGTTCGAGTCCAACTTCGGGCGCCACATTCGAAAGCCTCGCCGCCTCGGCGAGGCTTTTTTCGTTTGAGTTGATACTGCGACTTTGAGTGCACGTGTCCCAACTCATGCGACAGCCAGCAGGCGCAGGACCAGCAGGTAACGCTGGTCAGGGCTCATGTCGAGCTCAAGGCGACGGGTGTTACCAGCAGTTGGCTACGGTGTCAGATCCAGTCACGCTCCGTACGCCCTGGGCGTTCAATCTGAGCGTTGCGCAGGCCGTGTCCTTACTGGCCTGGATGCCTTGCGGCACAGCCTGCAACTGGAATGTGCGGGCACCGACCGCGCCATTGAAGCTCACCGTGTAGAAGTTCGCGACATCGTCGCAAGCGGCGGGCGCCGGAGCGCCAACGTAGGTCATATTGGTCGTGTAATACCGCTCCATGAACTGCGCGCGTTGCTCAAGACACACGGCAGCAGTTGCACGACGCGATTTGATGACCTGATTCTGATAGCTCGCATAAGCGATCCCGGCGAGGACGGCGATGATGAGCACAACGATCATCACCTCCATCAAGGTAAAGCCCTGCTGCTTCAACGAATGATTGCCACCGACTTTCACGGGTCACCTCCTAGTTGGTTCTTACTTCGCGCCAAGACACGCGACCCGCCGTTCTCGGATCCTCTTTGGCGACGCAGGCCTTGTTTCCCATCGAACCACCGACGCAGACCTCACCCGTGCCGTTCCCACCGCCCAACAGCGATGGCTGACTTACCATTCCCACACCGAGATCGACTGAACCAATCGGGGTCTGGCTGGAGCCGGATCCAATGTTGTCGTTGGTGAAGTCGCCGTCGTTGTTTACATCGAAGTAGGACGTCAGCGTACTGGTCCCGGTAAACGCGTCCAGCGCATTGAGGAAACCGCGCCCATCCGACTCGCAGGCCGTGTTGGTGGGAATAACGCTGGAAACAACGAGCACGCTTCCATCCATGACAGGCGTTCCAACGACACGCTCGCCTTCGGCAGTCCCCGGCGGGTTTGGAGGCGTGAGTAGATCGATGAACCAACCCGGCGACGCGGGCGGCAATGCCGAGTTCGCCTCGAAACCGCGGGCGGGGAGGCCATTGCTTGCCGTGCCGATGATCTTGATTTTCCGTTCGGTCAGCGAAGCCCTTGAGACCGTGGCACCGGAATCCACGATTCCATAGAGGCTTTGCACGCTCTTGTCGATGATGTCGCCGACGGTGATGAATCGCCCCGTCCCGAAGAAGACCCATGTCTTGAACGTCGAAGGCTCCACGCCGACCATCAGCCCTCCGGTGATTGGCTGAACCACACCGCCCCGGGCCGCACTGAAGAGCTTCTTCATCTTCGAAGCGCCATCCCAGGAGCCAGCGCCCCCCGTCAGCGAGAACTTCCAGACGTTGCCCAGCATGTCGCCCGCATAGATCGTGTCAAGCGTCCCATTGCCATCCTCGTCTCGACCGATCGGCGCCATCAAGCCATTGGGGGCCGTCGCCGAGCCCACATTCGTGTTGATTTCCTTGATCAGGGTCCCCGTCGCGAGATCGTAGATCAGCAGAGCCGCCTTATCGTTGGAGCTGTTGAGACCGTTTCCGACAATGACCACGGTGTCGCCAGTATTGAGCCGGCCGATGATCGGCCGCCCAAGTATCAGCCCCATGTTGCGCCCCGGCGTTTCCGTTTTCTCCCACATGACCTTGTTGGAAGCGAAAGAACCAGGCGAGGTCACATCAAGGGCAAAAAGGCCTTTCCCGCCCCGTCCCAACGGACTGACGAGATAGCTCTTACCAGGCGTCTGTGTTTCCGAAGAGACCAGAATCGAGCCGTCGACGAAGTATCTGTGCTCGTAATCCGGACGACTTAGTGAAGCGAGCTCGGTGAAATTGAGGCCAGCCGGCACATAGGCGAATCGCTCCTGTCCATTGTTGGCATTGAAAGCGTGCAACATGCCGTCATTGGCACCCACATAGATCGTGTTGGTGCGCGGATCATAAACAGGGCTTGAGCTGACGATGTCTCCGAGGAGCGTCGTCCGGTTCCTCAGATTGCCGCCTTGATTTGCCTCAAGTGAACGATCGCCCTTGATGTATTGCGCATTATCAGCACCAGTGACCGGGAAATTCGAAGAGCCCGTCCTCTCCAGCGCGACCTGCTGGCTCGGCGTGGGAAACTCAGCACCTACGGTCCCATCCGAGGTGAACACCCTCCGTCCCGCGTATTGGATCAGACTGCCCGCCTCCCAGGATGCAGTCGTGTTGAACGAGGACGTCACCCCGCTCCAGGCATATGCGGACAGCTCTCCAGACCAGATGCCGGAGAGGTATCGCGACTGGTAGATATAAGTTCCTGCTTGGACACGCGCACCGTTGGCGCTCACGTTCGAGAATGAGCCGGTACGGTTCGCGATGGTCGCTAGCGAGTCCTGAAGACCTTGTTTGAATTGCTCTGGATCCGTTGCAACCAGGAACTTTCCGCGACCGTTGATCGTTGCATGCCACATGTCATCGATGTTCTCGATGACATTTTTACCTGGGCTTGGCCAAGCTGTGGTCCCAGCAACCAGACCCGGAAGCGCAGTAGTGGGATCGAGCCGGCCCCGGGAGCCAATGGAAATTCCAAAGGTCACCATGTGTTGCCAGAAAGCCGGGTCCTCGGCTGTAACCGGCACAACGTTCTCCAGATCCGAACGCAGGTCGCTCTTCCAGTAGCGCATCGCGACGTCAGCCATGGTATTGGAGTCCCCCGTCTTACCACTGTAAGGCGGACCCGGCGTGTACTCATATGCGGCGTTCTTGGGCCCGACAATCTTCGCGCCCGCGGCGCTGTCCTGCTCACCCACGCCACTGTAGGACTCATTGGAATAGCCATCGGAGGTCAGAATGGCGAAGTTCTGACGGCACGCATACTGGTCGCTCCCAGACTCGGGCCCCCAGGGCCCATTCGCTGAGGAGCTGCTGAAATAGGTTCCCGCGCGTTCTAGCGCTTTTCTTGAGGGCGTAGCATCACTGCCAGATGCGCTGTAAAGGCGATCAAACCAAAGCGTTCGATTATTATCAGAGCCAGCGGGACCATTTGGATCCTCGAAAAGACCATTATTGCGCTGAACCGGGATCGGATAATCTTCAGTGATCACATTCCCCGGAATAGAGCTTGCGTTGCGCTGATGAATAGTACGAAAGCCAACGCGGATATTACTGCCAAGCGCACTGAATGCGCGCCCAGAGCCGGCCTTTGCAACCTTCATCCGTGTCCGATGATAGGAGTACCAAGTTGCAAAGTTTGTAAATTCATCTGCCTCAGTACGTCCGGTAGGCGTAACCCGCGTGCAAAGCTTCCACCGGTAGCCGGCCCCGTTGGAACCACTGCAACCGCTGTTTCGCAAGCCTTCGTTCGCAGCTCCCTCGACCCATTCGCTGCGAATCACTCTGCCATCGGTACGCAACTGATACCGATAATAATTTGCACCATTCCGCAAATAATCTTCATCCTTACGCGACTCATCTTTCGGAACATAAAAGTCTCTGTCAGCATTCGAAAGGTTGGCGGAGCCAGTTAAAGAGCTTTCATTGGTGTAAACGGAGGTGTAGCTAGTCCCGCCTGTCATTACAGTTCCCGACGAATCGACCCAAGGCTCATAACTAACCGCAGGATTGTAATAAATCCAGTTTCGGACATAGGTCTGCGCACTGATGAGGTCACCCTCCTCATCTAGTTTCGGCTTTCGCGTCTCACCCATTTGGTCCGGCATCGTCGTAAACGACATCGAGCCCGAGTCATCGAGGATGAACAGCACATTCGGAGGGATCCGTGCGCTCGTGGTGAGTGGCTCGGTCGGCATCACGATCCCCGCGCTGGCCTGACCGGCCAACAACGCCAAGGCGACACCCATCAGTGTCGGGCGGAGGCGGTCCAGGCCGCCACCAGCACCACTACGGATTGAACGCTTCATCTGCCGCGCCCTCATTGGACCAGGTAGTTCGATTGGAGAATGACTTCTGCACGACTTCCATCATTACTTCTGCTGCGCGCGGTGACGCGATAGCGCGGCGCCATGCATAGCGGCGACCGGTTCGCTTCGTCGATCAGGTCGCATCCAGGCCAGGTCGGCGCCATCCCCATGAATTCCACGAAGTACTGGGGGGTCATGGCATTCGTACTGACTCCGCTGGACGCATTGACCCATCCCGTGAAAGACGCATCCTTCCACCGGTCGGTATCAGTCGCGACCGGCCGTGAGCACATTCCACCTGAGCATCCGCTGGCTGGAACGCTAGCCAAGGCAAATCCCTGGGCGAGCGTCTCTCCGTCACGCAACGCAGTCTCCGCCGCCTGGAATGCCAGATTGCGGTCGGTCAAATTGGCCGCCATGCGCTCCTGGAGAATCGAGCCGCGCATTGCGGCAAGACCGAGCAAGGTCATGATCAGCAGCAGGATCAAGACGACGAGAAGCGAAACGCCCTGCTGGAGCCGTGGACTGAGGGGTGCGATCTTCATTCGTTTCGGTTCCGAAGCATCACTACGTGGCTGACCTCGCGCGTGACCGGTTGACCGTCGGTTCCAATGGCATCGGGGGTGGCAACGACAAGCCGGACGCGAACAGCGGTGACAGCGTTCCAATCGGTGATGGCGGACGCATTGCGATACAGCGGATTACCAGTCGCCAGATAGGTGATCTGCATATCGTTAACGCCCTCAGCCACTTCGTTGGCGACGGGCACCGCGGATCCGGAAGGCGGCGCCAGCTGATAGAGGGATCGGCCGCCGCGTCCGTTGAAGCCGATGAACCAGGCTGTGGCATGCAACTTGGCGATGGTTGAGTTGGCGCCGAAAGCATAGTCGACGCCGCTCGCACAGTTGACAGGCAATCCAAGACTCTTGGTGCAGTTGCCGGGCGTCACTCCTCCCCCTGCATTGTGGATCAGGTTCGTATTGGTGCCTGGCGAAGCGTTGGTGACCTGGAAAACTGCCGCCTGCCGGTTATCGCAAATGATCGCCAGATCGCCGGAGCTCAAGCCATGGTTCGCAGTATTGAGTTCGATGCGAGCGGAAGAGGGATTAGCGCTTGCGACCGTCACGCCTTCAGAACCAGTACTCTTGATCTCGATGGCATCGGTGTTGCTCACCCGCCGAGCCGCGGCGGTGCCAAACGCCACCCCACTGAACGCGGCAGTATTGTCGAACCCCTGTATTGGACTGGACCAATCGCTGTACCAGTTGGCCGTTGCACTGTTCAGCACGTTCGCGGTTGGCAAGCCACGGCTGCACGCATTACCGCCGGCTTCGCGGATATCCAATGCCATCAACTCGAAGGCGGTGCGCACATTCTCCTGCAGGCGGCCCACGTTTTCGGCGGCCCGGTAGGCCTGCCGGTTGCTCGAAAAAATCGCGATCGCGGCACCAAGCACCATCAGCCCCAGCACCATGGCGATCATCATCTCGATCAGCGTCAACCCCGACATTCGAGAGCGCCCGACTCTGTAGCGAGTGCGAATCATAGGAGGACCACCGTTCTGACCTGCTGAGTCTCGCTCGCCGAGCCGGAGATATCACGGCCGCGCTGGTCGTCCCATTGCACGATGACCGTGCAGACTCCAGCGGCAGTGCAGTTGATGTTGCCGCACGTCGTGGTGTCTCCCGCCGCCCCGTTGCCCATGGAATTTTTGAGCGACGTCATCCAAGCATGCCTGTCCGCTGCGGATTGGCTTCCATCGTCTTCCGGCACGGCGCACGCCATTCCCGATGTGTTGTACCTGCCTGCCCGCGCCTGAACCCTGTTGACGCGCATCGCATCAATGATGGAATAGCTCTGGATGACCGCTTGGGAACGCTCCATCGAACTCTGGGTGTTACGCAGCGAGGTGGTCTGCATGGCAGCAATGCCAAGCATTCCCACTGCCATGATCAGCACGGAAATCATGACCTCCAGCAAGGTAACGCCGGCCTGATTGCGTGCGGACGATCTCAAGTTCACGGGCGAATGCATAGAAACCTCACGCGGGATTGGCAGGAGTCGCACAACTCGCGCCACCATTGGCGGCCGCGACTGCAACGCGACTACCGCTCACCAGTTGCACCAGACGAATGTTCTCCGCCGGCTGACTGGTGGCCTTGCATACGGAGAGCGCGCCACGCAGCAAGGTCCCGGCACCATCTCGCGCCAAGCCATCCGCGCCATACACGATGCGCTGGCTGTTCCCGGAGATGGCAGGACTGGCAAGCAAGGAGACGCCACTGCGGATCGTGCCCGTCCTTAATACTTCATTGGCGTTGGTCAGCAGGCCGTTCCCGTCGGTATCGACGTAGGTGACCCAGCGGCTCCACGCGCCGCCGGCCGTATCGCAGGACGTCCCATTCGTGGACTTGCAGACGATCACTCGCCTGTTGAAACGAATCGCGTCCATCCGTGCGGACTGCATTGCCACCACGAGCTCATTGGCCTGGGAGGTGAGCCGCTGCCCATTGATCAGCCCGACCATGTTCGGAAATGCAATCGCCATCAGGATCGCGGCGACGGCGACCGTCACCATCAGCTCCACGAGCGTGAACCCCGCCGCATGCGTGCCTGTCGGGCCCCTCATGGAGAGGCACCCTGTTCCCCTGCTCATAGCTCAACCCCTTATGACGCATCAGAATGCTAGTCGTATCATCCGCAGTTGCACTAGCATCCCTCGACGGACGGCAGAGATGGACCCACAGACGGACTCTCGCACCCCATCGCCCCCCGTCAACGGTGCCGCGATCGACATTCTCTGGACACCTGCACCTTTGATCTGGACGGTGTTGTGTGGCGAAGGCGTCGCCCTGCTGCTGGCGCTCAATCCGACCGGAGAACCTGGGACCTGGATCACATTTGCGATCGCTTCCATGGTGATTCAGTGGACCCTTCTGTCCGTGCTGGCCTCACTTCATCTATTACGCAGGTGGCTTCGGCGCGTGCGCCCGACCCGAGTGGCGCGCCTCGCCCTGGTCCTGTTGCTGCTCTACGCATGGGCCATCTCGGGATTTGCCCTCATGCTCACCGACCAATCCGACGGGGGAGCCGCTCCCTGGGCGAGACTAACCCGCGTCGGGCTGAGCGCACTACTTATCGGAATCGTCGCGCTTTCCGCATTCCAGAACCACTTACGCGCAACACGGCTCGTCGCTGCTACCAAGCAGGCGCAGCTTGATGCGCTGCAAGCGCGCGTCAAGCCGCATTTCCTTTTCAACGCGCTGAACGCCGCCGCATCACTGGTGCGACAGAACCCGTCAGCAGCGGAAGACGTTCTCCTCGATCTCTCCGATCTTTTCAGGGCCGCCATGAGAGCGCCTGGGATGGCGACACTGGGTGAGGAGCTCACTCTGGCACGCCGCTACCTGCAGATCGAAGCAATGCGTTTTGGCGACCGTCTCCAGGTGCAGTGGAGGATAGATCCAGCACTGGATCATGTCCCGGTGCCATCGCTAACGCTGCAACCGCTTGTGGAAAACGCGGTACTGCACGGCGTACAGGCCACGCTGGAACCATGCACCATCACGATCGCATGCCGGGCCGATGGCGACCAAGCGTGCCTCGAAGTCTCCAACACCCTTAGCGGCGCAGCTGCATCTGCTTCGCACCTCGGGCACAAGATTGGCTTGACCGCGGTACGAGAACGGCTGGCTACCGTCACGGGCCGGGACGATGCGCTGAGGGTCGACGCGACAGCGCAGCATTATCGCGTGATGATCACCCTGCCACTGAACAACGGCGGCCAACCACGCCCAAGGCTCAGCCCACCACGCGATAGCAGGGCTGGTAGTCCCCGCTGATCTTCATACGGCGCTGTTCGACGAAGGCCCGCAGCAGCGCGTCCAGGGCCTGCATCATTTCCGGGTCGCCCTTGATCTCGAACGGACCCAGTTCCTCGATGCGGGCCATCGCCTCCTCCTTCACGTTGCCGGCCACGATGCCCGAGAACGCACGCCGAAGGTCGGCCGCCAACGCAGAAGCCGGCCGCCCGCGGTGCAGGTCCAGCGCGGCCATGGCTTGGTGGGTCGGCACGAACGGCTGCTGGAATTCCAGCGGAATCTCGATGGCCCAATTGAAGAAATAGGAATCGCGCCGGGTCTTGCGGTGCTCGCGCACGTTGCGGATGCCCTCGGCCATGCGCGCGGCGACCTTGGGAGGATCGCCGACGATGATCTCGTAGCGCGAGGCGGCCTCGTCGCCCAGCGTCAGGCGAATGAACCGGTCGATCTGCTCGAAGTACGGCGCGGCGATGGCCGGACCGGTGAGGATCAGCGGGAACGGCAGTGCCGCGTTCTCCTCGCGCAACAGCAGGCCCAGCAGATAGAGGATCTCCTCGGCCGTGCCCACGCCGCCGGGGAACACCAGAATGCCGTGACCGATGCGAACGAAGGCCTCCAGGCGCTTCTCGATGTCCGGCATGATCACCAGGTGGTTGACGATGGGGTTGGGCGACTCGGCGGCGATGATGCCCGGCTCGGTCACGCCGATATAGCGCATGTCGTGGCGACGCTGCTTGGCGTGAGCGATGGTGGCGCCCTTCATCGGCCCCTTCATCGCGCCCGGGCCGCAGCCGGTGCAGATATCCAGGCCACGCAGGCCCAACTCGTAGCCGACCTGCTTGGTGTAAATGTATTCCTCGCGCGAGATCGAGTGTCCGCCCCAGCACACCACCAGGTTCGGTTCGGCGGGCTTGAGGATGTGGGCGTTGCGCAGCTGGCCGAACACCGCATCGGTGATGCCGGACGAGGTGCCCAGGTCGTCGACGCAGCCATCGCCCATCTCGATGGACATGTAGGCCAGGTCGCGCACGACGGCGAACAACAACTCGGCAACGCCGCTGATGATGGCCCCGTCGACGAAGGCCATGGCCGGTGCATTGGTCAGCTCGATCCGGATGCCGCGGTCGTATTGCCCGACCTGGATGTCAAAGTCCGGATAGAGGTCGCGCGCCGCGCGCGGATCGTCGGAGGCGCTGCCGCTGGTCAGGACCGCCAGCGCGCAGCGGCGCAGCAGTTCATGCATGCCGCCAGCCGAGGCATCGCGCAGGCGCGCGACCTCCACCCGCGACAGCATCGCCAACCCGCCCTTGGGGTAGACGTGGGTACTCACCACCGGCAACGCGCTCTTGGACCTGCCTTCCATCGATTCCTGACCTGGCTTCTTCGAAAACGTGCGGACTGTAGCGCAAAGCTGAACCGCGGACATGAAAAAACGGCCGGGTTTCCCCGGCCGTTCTCTCGACTCAAGCTACAACCGCATCAGAACTGGTAGCGGAAGCCCAGCTGGATCGACCACTGCGAGACACCCTGGTCGAAACCGTCGGCATCGGCATTGGCCACCACCGGCTCGTCGGCTGCGGTGAAGTTGTAGACATACTTGCCGTTGTTGATGCCCTGCAGGGTGGCAACGCGCGCATCGGCGAAGAAGCCGTAGTCGTAGATGTTGCCCCACTTCTTGTTGAGCAGGTTGCCAACGTTCTGGATGTCCACCCACAACTGCGACTTGTGGCCCTTGAACAGTCCCGGCAGTTCCTGGCTGATGCGCACGTCGAAGGTGTTGATCCAGCCGGTACGGAAGCCGTTGGCCGGTGCGTAACGACCTGCGTACTTGGCCAGCTGCGGGTTCGCCTGCAGCCACTCGAAGAAGCGCTGCTCCATGGCCGGATCGGCAACGAAGCTGTTCGCCGTGCCAGTCATGGTGCCGAACAGCACATCGCCCGGGCCCGTGGGCACGTAGAACAGGTCATTGGCGGTACGGGTGTCGCCGTTCGCGTCATTGGCGTAGACATAGCTGTACGGACGACCGCTGCGGCCTTCGTAGAACAAGCCGACGCTGGTCTTGTAGTCGCCGAAGAACTTGTGCTGCCAGTTGAGGTTGCCGGAAACGCGATCCTTGATCTCGTAGCGCGAGGTGGTCTCAACATCGCTGTTGGAATTGAATGCGTACTGGTAGCCCCAACCCGAGCTGGCCGTGGAGCTGGTCAGCGGGCCGACTTCCGTGGCCTGGGTGTAGGTGTAGTTCAGGCTCCAATCCCAGTCGCTGTTTTCGGACCACGGCTTGGAAAGGCCAACGGTGAACTGGTTGGTCTTGCCCTTGCTGGTGTTGTCGATCAGGAAGACGTTGTTGAAGGCGGCGTTGCGACCAAAGCGCGCATCGGCGTTCGCCCAGGCGCGGTTGACGGCGGTCGGCCTCCAGTACAGGTCGCGTCCATCGGGACCGATCGAATTAGGCACCGGACCTTCACCCGGCACCGGGGTCGGGCCAATGTTCAGCGACTGGTAGTACAGGCCATCCTTGACCTTGGTCGAGAGCCACTCAGCCGATGCCACGATGCCATACCACGGCAGCTCGTGATCGAATGCCAGGTTGGCCTTCCAGATCGAAGGCAGCTTGAAGTCCTTGCCCACCAGGTTGACGTTCTGCGTCGGCAGGGTGCCGGGGCCGGAGGGCACGGTCGGATTCTTACCGTCGGGTCCGAACGGAACGGTCGGGTCATAGGCCTGATAGTTGTAGGAGACGTAGTTCAGACCGGTGGTGTTGAAGCTGTTGCCCACCCAGACCTGCGGCGCGTCGCCCTGGAACAGGCCCACGCCACCACGCAGCTGCGTCGGACGGTCGCTGTCGAAGGTGTAGTTGAAGCCCAGGCGCGGCTGGATCAGGAAATCACCGCTGAAGAGCTTGCTGTTGTTGTAGCCAAACACCTGCTCGGCCTGCGCGTTGTACTGCGGGTCGCGATTGGTGTCGGGGCGATCGCCACGCACACCTGCCGTCAAGGTCAGGTTGTTGTTGACGTACCAGGTGTCCTGGATGAACAGGCCGAGATTGCTGTTCTTGTAGTCGGCCGCGATCGAGCCCGGCGAGGTCTCATAGCTCAGGTTATAGGAGCTGTAGCGACCCTGGGCGAAGTTGTTCAGCCCGGCGAAGGTATAGGTGCCGTACGAGTTGGCGCCGAAGAAGTTGTAGATGTCGTTGTCGGTGTACGCGAAGCCGAACTTCACGTCATGGTCGCCTACGTTCCACGTCGCCGCGCCGTAGTAGTCCCAGGTCTTGGTGAACAGCGAATTGCCGTGGGTGTTGGCTTCGGTACCGAGGTAGAGCGAGTCGCCGGTCGGCTGCGCCGCAGTGCCCGCGAAGTAGATGCGGATGCTCGGCGCGGTGCTGTCGGTCACGCGCACGGCGCTGTAGTCGCGATACGAGGCCTTGAACTCGGTCGAGAAGTTGTCGCTCCAGTCGCTGAAGAGCTGGCCGACGTAGCTCTCAACGGTCTTCTGGTGCGTGTACCAGTACGAGCTCAACGAAACGCTCGAAGTCGCCATGCCTTGGATGCGCAGCTGGTTCTGCTCCAGCTTGCTGTAGCGCAGGCTCGCACGGTGGTTGTCGTTGATGTTCCAGTCCAGCTTCAGCGCATACTCTTCCAGATCCGTGTTGGCATTGCTGCTCAGGCCGCCCGCGTTGATCCCGTAACCCTCAGCGATCTGCTGGGCGCGCTCGATATCGCCCATATCGATGAAGGTGTCGTTCGGATTGACCGTGGTCGCCTTGCCCAGCGCGGTGGTCGACAGGTCGAAGCCCGGCGCCTTGCGCTCCTGCTTTTCGTAGTTGGCGAAGAAGAACAGCTTGTCCTTGACGATCGGTCCGCCGATCGTGGCGCCGTAGGTGGTTTCCTTGTCGAAACCATTGAAGGGCTGGCCTTCCGGGTTGTCGCCGAACCAGTCGCCATCGCGCAGGTTGCCGTAGAACGAACCGTGGAACTCATTGGTACCGGACTTGGTGACCGCGTTGACGGTCGCGCCCGATGCGCTCGGCAGGCTGACATCGTAGTTGGACAGGTTGATGTCGATGGCTTCGATGGCTTCCATGGACACCGGCTGACGGCGGGTGGTCATGTTGTTGCCTTCCAGGCCGAACGTGTCGCTGGCGGAGACGCCATCGATGTTGATCTGGTTGTAGCGAGGATTCTGGCCGCCGGCCGAGATGGTGCCCGAGGCGCGGTCGATGAAGGCCACGCGCGGATCCAGGCGCATGAAGTCCTGGATGTTGCCGTTGATCGAGGGCAGCGCGTCGATGGTCTGCTCGGTGATGTTGGTGCCCGAGCCGGTCTTGGTGGCACTGAACACGCTGGAGCCGCCGCTGAAGCCGATCGCCGTCACGGTGCCCAGCTGAGTCACATCGCCCGTCAGCGCCGCATTGACCGTGTTGACCTGGTTGAGGCTCAGGAACACGCCGTCCTCGGTCTTGGTGCCTTCGCCCGGCTTGGTGACCGTCACCGTGTACGGACCGCCGACGCGCAGGCCGCGGGCAACGTAACGACCGGCTTCATCGGTGGAAGCGCGGCTGACCGTACCGGACTCAACGTGAGTGATGGTGACCTCGGCGCCAGCGACCGGGGTGCCGGAGGCGCTGGTGACGGTGCCGCCGACGCCTGCGGACGTGCTCTGGGCGAAGGTGGGAGCGGCTGCGAGGGCAGCCACGAGACCAAGCGCGAGCTTGGACGTCCGGATGCGACGGGATTGTTTCATTGCAAAAGCCTCGTAAGAGTTTTGGGCGAACGGCTGAAAACGTATGAGACGTCACGCCAGAGGCGCCCTTCCGCCCGTGCGGAGGAGGCTGGTCACACCTTTGCAGACCCCTGGCCTTGCCGGCCCATGTGCTGGGGCGCAACAAGTTAACGACAGGTTAACACGATAGGTGCCCAATGTGACCGTTTGGTGACGGTTTTGGGGCCACATTTTTGGCCCAGGCTGAACACGATGTCGTTGCCGTGACTCCACCGGCAACCCCCGCAGCCAGGCGATGACCGGATATGTTGGACACGCCATCCGGGCCGAGCCGGGTCGGCCGGAGCCGGACCCCATGTCGCTCCCACCACCCGCGCAGACAGCCTCTGGACGTGGTGCTGGCCCCTACGTTCGGCCCGGCAGCCTTCCCGGCCTGGCGCTCACCACCGGGTGGATCCATGACAGCCGGGACCGGGCACGCCACCTCTCGCACCGGGGTGCCGGGGTGCCTACACCCCGCGCTCAGATCGTCTTGGGCAGCCCCAGGTAGGTGCCGATGCCGTCGAGGAACATCTGCACCGAGATGGCGATCAGCAACATGCCCATCAGGCGCTCGATGGCGGTCAGCGCGCGCATGCCCAGGAATTTGTACAGCACCGTGGCCGAGAACAGGATCGCCGCGGTCAGGCCCCAGGCGATCATCAGTGCCAGGCTCCACTCGCCCAGGCGCTCGGGCTCGTTGCTGCCCATCAGCATTACCGCGGCCATGCCCGAGGGCCCGGCCACCAGCGGAATGGCCAGCGGCACGATGAAGGGCTCGCCGCCGGGGATCTCACCCATCAGGCCTTCCGGCCGCGGGAAGATCATGCGGATACCGATCAGGAACAGCACGATGCCCCCGGCGATCTGCACCGACTCCTGACGCAGGTGCATGGCCTCCAGGAAATGCTTGCCGGCCCACAGGAAGATCATCAGCACCGCCAGGGCGATGAGCAGCTCGCGCACCAGCACGATGCGCTGCCGGCGCGGCGGCAGCGGCCGCAGCACCGACAGGAAGATGGGGATGTTGCCCAGCGGATCCAGGATCAGGAACAGCAGCAGGGCCGCCGAGACGATGGTCATGCGGGAAGCTTCCAGATGTCGCCGCGATGGTCTGCGCCGGCCGCGGACAGGAGGTGGACGCAGGCCGGCACCACGCGGTCCACGGGAAGACCTTGGTGGTCATCGGCGTACGCCCGTCCACGCAAGGCTGTGCGCATCGGCGGTAGCTGCAGGCCGCTGACACGCACGTGGCTGGAGGCCAGTTCGGCATGCAGCATCGAGACCAGCCCGACCATGCCGTGGTGGGCGACGCCGTAGCCGCCCCAATAGGCCTCACCGACGCGCGCCGGATCGTCCATGGCGAACACCACGGCCGCATCCTCGGCGGCGCGCAGCAGCGGCAGGCAGGCCTGGGTCAGCCACCAGCGCGCGGTCAGGTTGACGTGGATGGCGCGGGCGAAGACGGCCGGGTCGGTCTGCTCCAGCGGCGTCAGGCCGCGGAACTCGGCCGCGCAGTGCAGCACGCCATGCAGCGCACCCAGCTCCGAGCCGATCCGTTCGGCGAGCGCAGCCAGGTCCTCGGGCGTGGCGCCTTCCAGATCCAGCGGATACAGGAACGGCTCGCTGCCCTGCCTGGCGCACGCGTCGTACACCGCACCAAGTTTGCGCGGCGAGCGCCCCAGCAGCACCAGGCTGGCACCTTGCGCGGCGCAGGCCACGGCGGCGGCCGCGCCCAGCCCGCCCTGCGCGCCGACGATCAGGATCACGCGCCCGGCCAGGGTGCCGGACGCGTGCGGCGTGGTCTGCATGCCGCTCACTCGGACAGGGCTTCGGCGACGATGCGGCCGAGCTCGCCGGACTCGAAGAGTTCCAGCGTGATGTCGCAGCCGCCGATCAGCTCGCCATGGATGAAGAGCTGCGGATAGGTCGGCCAATTGGAGAAACGCGGCAGGTTGGCGCGGATCTCCGGCTCTTCCAGCACGTTGATCGTATGCACGTGCGTTGCCCCGGCCGAACGCAGCGCCTCGATGGCGCGACTGGAGAAAGCACACATCGGATAATCCGGCGTGCCCTTCATGAAGAGCACCAGCGGATGGTTCTCCACCTCCGCCTGGATCCGTTCCAGCACCGGCATGATGATTTCTCCTGCATTGACGGTATGCCTACCCCCGTCGGGTAAACTTCGCCCCGGCTCCCGCCACGCGGGATGCGACATTGTAAGCGCTGCGTGCCCGCACCGGCGCCTGCCACCCACCGCCACAGCCCAGAGGTAGCCATGGCCATCGAATTGCCCCCCCTTCCGTATGACCGCACCGCGCTGGAGCCGCATATCTCCGGCGAGACGATCGATTTCCACTACGGCAAGCATCACAAGACCTACGTGGACAACCTCAACAAGATGATCGAGGGCACCGAGTTCGCTTCGCTGCCGCTGGAGGAGATCATCAAGAAGTCCCAGGGCGGCATGTTCAACAACGCCGCGCAGGTGTGGAACCACACCTTCTACTGGAACTGTCTCAAGCCCAATGGTGGCGGCGAGCCGACCGGCAAGCTGGCCGAGCTGATCAACCAGGCCTTCGGCGATTTCGCCAAGTTCAAGGAAGAGTTCACCAAGACCGCCATCGGCACCTTCGGCTCGGGCTGGGGCTGGCTGGTGCAGCGTCCGGATGGCTCGCTGGGCCTGGTGAGCACCTCCAATGCCGCCACCCCGCTGACCAGCGAGGACACCCCGCTGCTGACCATCGATGTGTGGGAGCACGCCTACTACATCGACTACCGCAATGCCCGTCCTAAGTACGTCGAGTCGTTCTGGGCGCTGGTCAACTGGGACTTCGTGTCCAGCAAGCTGGCCTGAGCGTTCCGACAGGTGCAAGGAAGAGCCGGGGAAACCCGGCTTTTCTGCTTTCCAGACTTGGCTGGTGTTGGGAGTGGGCGTTTTCGAGGAGTGCCGCCACACCGTGAGCGCACGGGCGATCAGACTACTGGACCGGGGTCGGGACAGGCGCGCTGCGGACCGATCGACCGGGGCGCCCTGTCAGCCAGTGCGAGGTAGACGCCCGATGGATGTCAGCGATCACCGATAAACGAGCCGGCCAGCGCCCTGGTGTCTTGATTGGCCCATGGGTGGGCGCATACGCGCGTCTTGTGCCGCGAAGGCGACGATGCCATCGGACATGCGCTGATGCGCGTGCCGATGACTTCGCCGGTGACGGACGTTGCAGGCGCCCGCGCGGCGCCCGCAGCACGCGCGGTCAGCCGCGCAGGCGCGCGATGACCGGTGCCACCTGAGCGTGGCGGTCCAGCTGCTCGCCGGCGGCATGCAGCGCATCGACCAGGCCCAGGGTGGTGTCGGCGCGGAAGGTGGCGTGGCCGACCTTGCGGCCTTCGCGCGGCTCCTTGCCGTAGTCGTGCCAGTGCCCGCCAGGCTGGCCCAGCACGCCACGCGCATCGGGCAGCGCACCCAACCAGTTGAGCATGCAGGCCTGGCCGCGGGCACGGGTGCTGCCCAGCGGCAGGCCGACCACGGCCCGGATGTGGTTCTCGAACTGCGAGGCCTCGGCGCCCTCGATGGTCCAATGACCCGAGTTGTGCACGCGCGGAGCCATCTCGTTGGCCAGCAGGCGGCCATCGCAGCAGAACAGCTCCAGCGCGAACACGCCCACGTAGTCCAGCCGCTCGGCGATCTTGTGCGCGGCCAGCCGCGCCTGCTCGGCCAGGGCGCCTTCCACCGCCACCGGCGAGAGGCTGGCCGAAAGCACGCCATCGACGTGCCAGTTCTCGGTCAGGGGCCAGGTCTGGAATTCGCCATCGCGGCCACGTACGGCGATCACCGAGATCTCGCGCTGGAACCGCACGAAGCCTTCCAGGATCAGGCCGGTCTTCTCCACACTGGGGCCAAGGGCCGTCCAGGCCGCCTCCAGGTCCTGCGGGGCATTGATGCGGAACTGGCCCTTGCCGTCGTATCCCAGCCTGCGCGTCTTGAGGATGCACGGCGTGCCCAGCGCGGCCACCGCCTGCTCCAGCTGCGCCCGGCTGGCGATGTCGGCGAACGGCGGCACCTCGATGCCCAGCTCGCGGAACAGCGTCTTCTCCAGCAGGCGGTCCTGCGCCAGCGCCAGGGCCTGCGGGTTGGGAAACACCGGCAGGCGCTGCGCCAGCCACTGTGCGCTGCGGGCCGGCACGTTCTCAAAGTCGAAGGTGACCACATCGACTTGCGAGGCGAACTCGGCCAGCGCCGACTCATCGCCGTACTCGCCCACCATCAACGGCGCAACCTGTCCTGCGCAGGCATCGGCCGACGGGTCCAGCACCATGAAGCGCAGGCCCATGGGGGCACCTGCCAGGGCCAACATGCGGGCCAGCTGCCCGCCCCCGAGAATACCGACGGTCATCATGTCCGGATCAGCTCCTATTGCGTGTCGCGTAAATCGATGCGGCATCGTCCGGCCCCGGCTCGCCCTTCCCCGCCAAAACCTCAGGGGAGAGGCGCGCGGCGCTTGCGCCCCGCGCCGATGCCTCGACACCGGCGGCCATCATTGCCGTGGATCGTCCGCGGCCATGACATCGGCCGTCTGCCTGCTACGGAAATCCTGCAGCGCCTGACCGATGCCGGCGTGCTCATGGGCCAGCATCGCCGCGGCGAACAGCGCCGCGTTGGCGGCACCGGCATTGCCGATGGCGAAGGTGGCCACGGGGATTCCCGCCGGCATCTGCACGATGGACAGCAGCGAATCCATGCCGTTAAGCGCCTTGGACTGCACCGGCACGCCCAGCACCGGCACGGCGGTCTTGGACGCCAGCATGCCCGGCAGATGCGCTGCGCCGCCCGCGCCGGCAATGATCGCGCGCAGGCCACGGCCCGCGGCCTGCTCGGCGTAGGAGAACAGCACGTCGGGCGTGCGATGGGCCGAAACGACCTTCACCTCATACGGCACGCCCAGCGCATCGAGCTTGCTGGCGGCGTGCTGCATGGTCTCCCAGTCCGAGCGGGATCCCATCACGATGCCGACGATGGCGGTGGTCTGGCTGGCGGTCACGGTTGGCCGTCCCCTGTCTTAAAGACGTATTCTAGCCGCCTTCAACGTAATCCGACTTCCCCCATGGACCGCAAATTGCTCGACATCCTGTGCTGCCCGGCCTCCCGCCAGCCCCTGCAGTTGCTGGAAAGCCGCGGACTGGACGTGATCAACGCGGCGGTCTCCAGCGGCACGCTCAAGCGCGTGGACGACGCCCCCCAGACCGCGCCGCTGCGCGAGGCGCTGGTCACCCGCGACCGCAAGACGGTGTACCGCATCGACGACGGCATCCCGGTGCTGCTGGTGGAAGAAGGCATCGCCACCGCCCAGCTCGCCGATTTCCCGACGCGCTGACCGCGCAGGGCTGACCGCGTCGATGGATCCGATCCCCTCACCGCCCGAGGCCGTCGTCCAGGCCAATGTCCTGGCCGCCCTGGGCGAGGACCTGGGCAGCGGCGATGTCACCGCCGCGCTGCTCGAGGACCAGCCGGCCAGCGCCTACCTGCTGTGCAAGGAAGGCGCCGTGGTGGCGGGCCGGCCCTGGTTCGACGCCACCCATCGCGCGCTGGACCCGCAGGTACGCATCGACTGGCAGGTGGTGGAAGGCCAGCGGGTCGACGCTGGCACGGTGCTGGCGCTGTTGCACGGCCATACCCGCGCCCTGGTCTCGGCCGAGCGCACCTCGCTCAACTTCATGCAGACCCTGTGCGCCACCGCCACGGTCACCGCCCAGTACGTGGCCGCCGTGGCCGGCACCGGCGCGCGCATCCTGGACACGCGCAAGACCGTGCCCGGCCTGCGCATGGCGCAGAAGTACGCGGTGCGCTGCGGCGGCGGCATGAATCACCGCATTGGGCTGTTCGATACCGTGATGCTGAAGGAGAACCACGTCCGCGCCGCCGGCTCGATCACCGCCGCCATCGCCATGGCGCGCGCCGCCCAGCCCACGCTGCCGCTGGTGGTGGAGGTGGAGACGCTGGAGGAGCTGCATGATGCGCTGGCCGCCGGCTGCGACCGCATCCTCATCGACGACTTCGATGCCCAGATGCGCCGCGAGGCGGTGCGCATGGCCGCAGGGCGCGTCCCGCTGGAGGTTTCCGGCAGCGTGGACATGGCCACCCTGGCCGGCATCGCTGCCGATGGCGTGGACTACATCTCCATCGGCGCGCTGACCAAGCATGTGCGCGCCATCGATCTGTCGCTCAAGCTCGGCCCGCCGCCGGCGCGCTGACCCTGCCGGCATCTTGAAGCGGTACACCCGCCCCGCCATCCTGCGCCCATGCCCGAACTCATCCTGATCATGATCGCCTGCGCCGCCGGCTATGCCTGGTGGAATGCCTCGCGTGCCGCCTCCGAGCGGGCGACCCAGGTCGGTCGCAATGCCTGCCGCAATGCCGGGGTGATCCTGCTGGACGAAAGCGTGCACGCCACCGGCCTGCGCCTGCGTCGCAACGAGGATGGCCGCCTGGGCGTGGAGCGCAACTTCCGCTTCGATTATTCCTACGACGGCGTGGAGCGACACACCGGGCGCATGGTGCTGCGCGGCGATGCGCTGGTGAGCTTCATCGGCCCGGTGGGCTCCACCGCGCAGGTGCGTCCGCTGGTGCGGGAGTAAGACGCTGCAGGCACCCACGCGCCGTCGGCCCGCGGTGACCGCGCTTACTTGACGATGCGCAGGTGCGGGCGCTTGCCCGCCGGCGGCGGCTCGTCCGGCGTGGTCGGCGAATCGCTGCTCTGCTCCACCAGTTCCAGCTCCGCCGCCGCAGGCGCCTCGTCGCGGGTGGCGCCCACGTCCTCGGGCAGCGCCATGCCCTGACCGGTCTCGCGCGAGTAGATCGCCAGCACCGCACTGATCGGCACCATGACCGGGTAGCTCACCCCGCCGAAGCGCGCGTTGAAGCTGACCGCCTCATTGCTGATCATCAGGTTGGCCACCGCCCGCTGGGCGATGTTCAACACCACACGGCCGTCCTTCACCGCGCTGGCAGGGACCTGCACGCCGGCCTGCGTGGCGTCCACCAGCAGGTGGGGCGTCATGTCGTTATCGGCGATCCACTCGGCCAGCGCCCGCAGCAGGTACGGGCGATGGCTGGTCATTGGGGGGAATTCCTGGGTCATGCCCGGAGTTTAAAGGAACGAGTGGAGAGGAACGAGAAACGAGGGCAACCCGAGACCCATGCCTTGTCCTCGCTCGTTCCTCGTTTCTCTAAACTCGTTTCTCGCCCTCAGGCCGGCAGCTCGCGCAGCTTGCGCTCCTGTTCGGTCAGGCTGCGGGCGAAGCCCGGGTTGCGGAAGATGCGGTTGCCGTAGTCCTCGATGACCTTGGCGCCCTCCTTGGGCAGCGGGATCTCCAGGGCCTCCAGGCGCCAGATGATGGGCGCCATCGCGCAATCGGCCAGGCTCATTTCCGGGTTGAGGAAGAACTTGCTCGCCTTGAACAGCGGCACCGAGGCAGTGAGCAGCTCCTTCAGGCGCTTGCGGCCGGCATCGGCCTGGGCCTTGTTGCCCAGCTGGATGGCCTGCACCTGCGGCACCCAGTCGTGCTCGATGCGCAGCATCGCCAGCCGCAGGCGCGCGCGGGAGAGCGGGTCGACCGGCATCAGCGGCGGGTGCGGGTAGCGCTCGTCCAGGTACTCGCTGACCACCGAGGCGGCGTAGAGCACCAGGTCGCGCTCCACCAGGGTGGGCACGGAGTGGTAGGGATTGAGGTCGATCAGGTCTTCGGGGGGGTTCTGCGGATCCACCGGGACCAGGTCGTAGGTCACGCCCTTGGCCGCCAGCACCAGCCGGACGCGATGGCACAGGACATCATCGGTGGAGGAAAACACAGTCAGGGTATTGCGCATGCGTGGGCTCACAGCCATTTGAGGCTCTCCGGGCGACCGGAATCCGCCGGTCGTACCGACGCCGCCGGCCCTGTGCCGACGGTCGTCACGGGCCCTGGGGCCGGCCCTCCACGGCCGCAGACTTCGGTGTCGGCGACCCCGGAGCTCCCTCCCGGGGCAGAACCGGCACGGGGGTACCGGTTCAGTGAACGTCCTTCCAATATTCCTTTTTGAGCAAATACGCCAGGAAGGTCAAGAGCACCAGGAACAACACCACCCAGACGCCCATGCTCTGGCGCTTCAGCGCGGCAGGCTCGCCGGCGTATTCCAGGAAGTTGGTGATGTCGCGCACGGTCTGGTCGAACTCGGCAGCGGTCTGCCGGCCCGGCACCTTGATCTCCAGGCCCTCCACCGGCTGTTCGCCCAGTTCGTTCTTCTTGCCCAGCTTGGCCTGCTGCAGGCCCTGTAGCTCCCACAGCGGATTGGGCATGGAGGCATTGGGGAACAGGCGGTTGTTCCAGCCCAGCGGACGACTCTGGTCCAGGTAGAACGACTTGAGGTAGGTATACAGCCAGTCGGTCCCGCGCACGCGGGCGATCAGGCTCAGGTCCGGCGGCGCCTTGCCGAACCACTGCTCCCCCGCCGCGGGCGGCATCGCCGAATGGATCTGCTCGCCGATGGCCGCGCCGTTGAAGTTGAGGTTGGTCATGACCTCTTCCTCGCTCAGGCCCAGGTCGCTGGCCATGCGCGAGTAACGCAGATACTTGAGCGAGTGGCAGCCGGAGCAGTTGTTCATGAACAACTGCGCGCCCCGCTGCAGCGAGGCCCTATCGCCCAGGTCGTTGCCCGCCTGCTGCAACGCCGCCCCACCCTCGGCCGCCTGCGCGCTACCAGCCAAGGCCAGCGCCAGCACCACCACGAGCTTCCTGCCCCAGCTCATCGGCATCCTCCAGCGCTTAGTCATGGGCGGCCACCCGATCCGGCACCGGCCGGGTCTTGTCGATCCGCGTCCATAGCGGCATGGTCAGGAAGAACAGGAAGTAGTACAGCGTCAGCACACGGCCGATGTAGGTCTCCATCACCTCGGTGCCCGGGCCGGCACCGATCTTGCCCAGCCAGATGAAGGCGATGGCGAAGCCGAACAGCAGTCCCTTGGACAGCCAGCCGCGATAGCGATAGGACTTGACCTTGGCCCGGTCCAGCCACGGCACGAAGAACAGGATGATGATCGCGCCGAACATCACCATCACCCCGCCCAGCTTGTCCGGCACCACGCGCAACATCGCGTAGTACGGCGTGTAGTACCACACCGGCTTGATGTGCTCGGGGGTGACCAGGCGGTTGGCCTCGGTGAAGTTGTCGTGTTCCAGGAACCAGCCGCCGAAGCCGGGGGCAAAGAAGATGATGAAGGCCGCGATGATCAGCAGGAAGCCGACGCCCACCAGATCCTTCACCGTGTAGTACGGATGGAAGGGAATGGTGTCCACCGGCGCGGACTTGCTCCAGGCATTGCCCTTGGGGCCATGCTTGGTATCGATGCCGTCGGGGTTGTTGGAACCCACCTCGTGCAGCGCGCCCAGGTGCAGCACCACCAGCAGCAACAGCACCAGCGGCAGGGCGATCACGTGCAGGGCGAAGAAGCGGTTGAGCGTGGCATCGCCGGGCAGGTAGTCGCCCATGATCCACTCGGTCAGGCCGTTGCCGATGACCGGGATGGCGCCGAACAGCGAGATGATCACCTTGGCGCCCCAGAAGGACATCTGGCCCCAGGGCAGCACGTAGCCCATGAAGGCTTCGGCCATCAGCACCAGGTAGATCAGCATGCCGAGAATCCACACCAGCTCGCGCGGACGCTGGTAGCTGCCGTAGAGCAGGCCGCGGAACATGTGCAGGTAGACGACGATGAAGAACAGCGAGGCGCCGGTGGAGTGCATGTACCGGATCAGCCAGCCCCACTCGACGTCGCGCATGATGTACTCGACCGAGGCGAAGGCCTCGGCCGCGCTGGTCTTGTAGTGCATCGTCAGGAAGATGCCGGTGACGATCTGGTTGACCAGGATCAGCAGCGCCAGCGAGCCGAAGTAGTACCAGAAGTTGAAGTTCTTCGGCGCGTAGTACTCGGTCATGTGCTTGCGGTACATGGGCATCAGCCCAGGCGCGCGCGCGTTGACCCAATCGGCCACGTTGCCCGCGGTCCGCATCAAGATGTTCGCCATCAGGCAGCCCCTTCCGGATCGACGCCGATCACGATGGTGTTGTCATCCTGATAGTGGTGAGGGGGCACCAGCAGGTTCAGTGGGGCCGGCACGCCCTCGAACACGCGCCCGGCCATGTCGAAGCGCGACTTGTGGCAGGGGCAGAAGTAGCCGCCCTTCCACTGTGGGTCGTAGGGCTCGGGGCGGATCTCGGCGACCATCTCCGGCGAGCAGCCCAGATGGGTGCACAGGCCGACCAGCACCGAGACGTCGGGCTTGATCGAGCGCAGCTCGGGATTCTTGTCCAGCACGTACTTGGGCTGCTGGTCCACGCTCTCGGACTTGGGATCGCGCAGGCGATCGTCCAGCGTGGGCAGCGCGTCCAGGATGGCCTTGGAACGCTTGACGATCCAGATGGGCTGGCCGCGCCATTCCAGGATCAGGCGCTGGCCTTCCTGCAGGGCGCTGATGTCGGCGGTGACCGGTGCGCCGGCCAGCTTGGCCCGGGTGCTCGGATTCCACGACTTGATGAAGGGAATTGCGGTGATGCCGGCGCCCACGGCGCCCACCACGGCGGTGGTAGCCGTGAGAAATCTACGTCGACCTGTATCCACAGGCCCGTTGAACCCATCTATGGCCATCCGGCCCCTCCGCGGTGTGACTGTGGGTAGCTGACAGGCTGCCGGGCAAACGTGTGGGGTACGAATGCCGCGAAGTTGCCGGAGTGTAAGGGAAGCTTTACGACGCCGACAAACTGGACTTTCGCATCAGAGAGCGATTTAGGCTTACTGCGCTGCAACAGCCGAGCGGTAGCGATCGGCCAGCAGACCGACCCGCTGCACGTAGCGCTGGGTCTCGCTGTAGGGCGGCACGCCGCCGTGCTTGTCCACCGCGCCCTCGCCCGCGTTGTAGCCGGCCGCGGCCAGGGTCAGGTTGCCGTTGAAGCGCTTGAGCAGCCAGGCCAGGTACTGCACGCCGCCGCGGATGTTCTGGCTGGCGTCGTAGGAATCGCTCACGCCGAAGCGGCGCGCGGTGGCCGGCATCAGCTGCATCAAGCCCTGGGCGCCGGCACGCGACAGGGCCAGCGGGTTGTACGCCGACTCGGCATGGATGATGGCGCGCACGATGGCCTCGTCCACGCCGTACTCGCGCGCCGCCGCGGCGATCTCGGCCTGGTAGCTGGCGGTGTTCAAGCGCACCTGGCCGAAGTTCACGCCCGGGTTGCCGCAGGCGTAGCAGCGCTCGATGAAGCTGTACTTGATGGTGCGGACATTGGCCAGGGCCACGCCGGCCGGGCGCACGCTGGTGTAGTGGCGCACGCCGTCCTTGACGTAGGAATAGACCTGGCCGCTGACCACGCGCTGGGGCGCGGCAGTGGGCCTGGGCAGTGCGTCCGGCTGGCTGCCGGCGGCGGCCGACAGCGCCGCCGGCACGGCCCTGGGCACTTGCTCGGCAGCCTTGGCCGCCGGCTCCAGCGCGGGGACTGGGCGCGGCGCGGCGACCACCGGCGCGGCGCGGCGCGGGCCGGGCGTATAGCGGCTGACGATCTCGCAGCGGGCCCCGGACGGGCGTTTGCTCACATAGCTGGTGATGCCATCGCCACCCACGCACTTGTACAGCGTGCCGGCACTGGCCGGCAGTGCGACCAGTGCAGCGGCGATCATCCCCAGTCGCAGCACCCCCTTCATCGGCGCGAGTCTCCCAGCTTCGTCGAAGGATTCCAAGCAAAAATCCGGCCAGATCAGCCAGATGCGTGCGTTTCGGGCTGCAGGTCCCGGCCCAGCCGTGCCTGCAGCGTGTCCAGGCTGGCCCGCATCTGCGCAAGCAACGTCGGGCTTGAGGCCCGGACCAGGTCGAAGTCGACCTCCAGGGTCAACATCAGGCTGGCCAGCAGGGCCGGCGAGTCGGCGCTGAGGGTCAGCAGGCAATGGCTGGCGCTTTCGGGCTCGGGCACGCCACACCAGCCGGGAATGCTGGCGCGCACCTGCGCCAGGGTGCCGGCCAGCCGCACCACCAGGCGATGCTCGAAGGGGGACTGGCTCACCGCGCGCCGCACCATCGCCTCTGGCGATTCCGGCGTGGGGCGGCGGATGCCCTGCCCCGGCTGCGGCCTCAGGCCCTGGATCCGGTCGACGCGGAAGGTGCGCCAGTCGGCGCGATCGAGATCGAAGGCCAGCAGGTACCAGCGGCGGCCATCGTTGACCAGGTGGTGGGCATCGACCCGGCGCTCGCTGCCGTGGCCGGCGAAGCTGCGATACGCGAACACGAGCCGGCCAGCCCCGCGGCAGGCCTGGGCCAGCTGCCCCAGCAGGCGGGCATCGGTCGGCGGCGGATCGGACAGCGAGGCGGTGGCCGCATGCACCTGACCGCTCTGGCGGCGCAACCGGGTCGGCACCAGCGGGTCGAGCTTGCCCAACAGGCGCTCGGCGGTGTCCTCGATTCCACCGACGCTGGCCGCTGCCGCGCGCAAGGCCACCGCCATGGTCACGGCCTCCTCCTCCTCGAACAACAGCGGAAGCGCCGGCGCGTTGGCCCCCATCCGGTAGCCGCCGCCGGTGCCGGAGGAGGACTGGATGGGATAGCCGAGCTGACGCAAGCGCTCGACATCGCGGCGGATGCTGCGCCGGTCCACGCCCATCCGCTCGGCCAGCTCGGCGCCCGGCCAGAACCGCCGGGCCTGCAACAGGGCGATCAGGCGCAGCAGGCGGGCGGCGGTATGGCGCACAGGCGTTCTCGCGGACAGTTTGCGTCCGCAATGATCCCTAGGATGGCGCCACTTTCCAAGGGAGCACGCCCATGTCCGACCGCCACATCACCCTGTTCCACGCCATCCCCTCGCGCGCTTCCGGGGTGCTCACCCTGCTGGAGGAACTGGGCGCGGACTACGAGGTGAAGCTGCTGGACCTGAAGGCCGGCGACAACCTCAAGCCCGACTACCTGGCGGTCAACCCGATGGGCAAGGTCCCGGCGATCCTGCACCAGGGCGCGCTGGTGACCGAGCAGGTGGCGATCTTCATCTACCTGGGCGATCTGTACGCCGATGCGGGCCTGGCCCCGGCGATCGGCGACCCGCTGCGCGGGCCCTACCTGCGCTGGCTGGCCTTCCACGGCTCGTGCTTCGAGCCGGCGCTGATCGACAAGGCGCTCAAGCGCGAGCCTGCCCCGCGCGGCATGTCGCCTTTCGTCGATGCCGACACGGTGATGCAGGTGGTGCAGGACCAGCTGGCTGCGGGCGACTACCTGCTGGGCGAGCGCTTCACCGTGGCCGACGTGCTGTGGGGCAGCGCACTGGGCTGGCTGGTCGGCTTCGGCCTGGTGCAGGCCACGCCGGAGATCGCCCGCTACCTGCAGCGGGTCACCACGCGGCCGGCGTTCGAACGCGCCCGCCAGCTCGACGCGGCCCGCGCCGGCGGCTAGGACCAGGGGAACACGGCGGAAGAAGCCGGTAAACTAGCCGGCTTTCCCGCCACCCGACTGGATTAAGCACCATGACCGGGACGCCAGACGTCACCACGCCCCTCGCGGGCGATTCCACCCTCGTGCCCCTGCCCGGCCTGGCCCACAAGCCGGCCCAGGTGCGCGGCAAGCTCTACATCAAGACCCACGGGTGCCAGATGAACGAGTACGACTCGGCCAAGATGGCCGACGTGCTTGCCCAGGCCGAGGGCCTGGAGCTGACCGACAAGCCCGAGGAGGCCGACGTCATCCTGGTCAACACCTGCTCCATTCGCGAGAAGGCGCAGGAGAAGGTCTTCAGCCAGCTCGGCCGCTGGAAGGAGTTCAAGACCGGCGGGCGCCAGGTATTGATCGGCGTGGGCGGCTGCGTGGCCTCGCAGGAGGGCGAAGCCATCGTCAAGCGCGCGCCCTACGTGGACCTGGTGTTCGGCCCGCAGACGCTGCACCGCCTGCCCGAGCTGATCCGCGCCCGCCGCGAGCAGAACAAGCCGCAGGTGGACATCAGCTTCCCGGAGATCGAGAAGTTCGACGCGCTGCCGCAGCCGCGCGCCGAAGGTCCCTCGGCTTTCGTCTCGATCATGGAAGGCTGCAGCAAGTACTGCAGTTTCTGCGTGGTGCCCTACACCCGCGGCACCGAAGTCAGCCGCCCGTTCGAGGATGTGCTAGTGGAAGTGGCGCAGCTGGCGTCCCAGGGCGTGCGCGAGATCAATCTGCTGGGCCAGAACGTCAATGCCTATCGCGGCCCGTACGGCGAGGAGGGCGAAGTCGCGGACCTGGGCATGCTGATCCGCACGATCGCGCAGATCGAGGGCGTGGGCCGCATCCGCTTCACCACCTCGCACCCGCTGGAGTTCTCCGACTCGCTGGTCGATGCCTATCGCGACGTGCCGCAGCTGGCGAACTTCCTGCACCTGCCGGTGCAGGCCGGCAGCGACCGCATCCTCAGCGCGATGAAGCGCGGCTACACCGCGCTGGAGTTCAAGTCCAAGATCCGCAAGCTGCGCGCGGTGCGGCCGGACATCTCGATCAGCTCGGACTTCATCGTCGGCTTTCCCGGCGAGACTGAGGCGGACTTCGAGAAGACCATGAAGCTGATCGAGGACGTGGGCTTCGATCAGAGTTTTTCCTTCATCTACTCGCGCCGCCCAGGCACGCCGGCGGCCGACCTGGAGGACACCACCAGCGAGGCGGACAAGCACGCGCGCCTGTCGCGCCTGCAGGCGCGTATCAACCAGTTCGCCGCGGAGATCTCGCAGAAGATGGTCGGCACCACCCAGACGGTGCTGGTGGAAGGGCCCTCGCGCAAGAACCCCAACGAGCTGACCGGCAAGACCGAGAACATGCGCTCGGTGAACTTCCCCGGCCATCCGCGCCTGATCGGCCAGTTCGTGGATGTGGTGATCACCGAGGCGATGACCAACTCGCTGCGCGCACGCGTGGCGCTGCAGGACGACGCCGCGGCCTGAGCGACCGCGGTCTGGCGCGGCGCTTCCCGCTCGACGGGCCGCCGCGCGGCGGTCGACGGCACGCACAGGCCGGAGTTCGTGAGCGTGGGCGCCCGAGACGCTGCGACACGCCCGCCCCCGCAATCCATGACGCCGGCTTGCGTGGCTTCGCGCTACGCTTGCGCCCCTATGAACATGCCCTACCGCGACTTCACCCTGGACCCCTACGACACCGAGCAGCTGGCCAACCTGGCCGGGCCGTTCGACGCCCACCTGCGCCAGATCGAGCTCAAGCTGGGCGTGCAGATTTCCAACCGCGGCAACGTCTTCCGCGTGGAAGGCACGGACAAGGCCATGGCGGCGGCCGAGCAATTGTTGCGCGCCCTGTACGCGGAGGCAGCCACGGAGGTGTTCGATGCCGACGCCATCCACCTGCGGCTTAACGAAGCCAACGTGGATCACATCGCCGCAGGCGGCTACGAGGCGCAGGAAGTCACGGTGCGGGTCAAGCGCGGCACCCTGCGCGGGCGCGGCCCGAACCAGGCCGCCTACCTGCATGCCATCGCCACCCATGACATCAACTTCGGCATCGGCCCGGCCGGCACCGGCAAGACCTACCTGGCCGTGGCCATGGCGGTGGACGCGCTGAACGAGTCGCGCGTGCAGCGGCTGATCCTGGTACGCCCGGCGGTGGAAGCCGGCGAGAAGCTCGGCTTCCTGCCGGGCGACCTGACCCAGAAGGTCGACCCCTACCTGCGTCCCCTGTACGACGCGCTGTACGAAATGATGGGCGTGGAAAAGGTGGTCAAGCTGCTGGAGAAGAACGTCATCGAGATCGCCCCGCTGGCCTATATGCGTGGCCGCACGCTCAATGACGCTTTCGTGATCCTGGACGAGGCGCAGAACACCAGCATCGAGCAGATGAAGATGTTCCTGACCCGTATCGGCTACGGCAGCACCGCGGTGGTGACTGGCGACATGACGCAGATCGACCTGCCCAAGCACCAGAAGTCCGGGTTGAAGGACGCCATCGAGGTGCTGGGCGACGTGGAGGGCGTGTCTTTCACCTTCTTCAACAGCCGCGACGTGGTGCGCCACCCGCTGGTGGCGCGCATCGTGCGGGCCTACGACGCGCGCGACGAGCGCAACGAGGCCAGCGGCCCTTCGAACTGAATCGCCTCCCGGGGCGCGTGTCGATGGACCGACCCGCCCGGATGCTCGCGCAGCGCGCGATGCGTGAGCGCCGTGGGCGCCCGTCACTGAGGCGAATGGGTTCGTCGCCGCCTTCGGCAGGCGGGCGCATAATGCGCCCAGCCCACGTCACGCCCGCATCGCCATGACCCAAGGTCCTGTCCATCTCGAAGTCGCCGTCAGCTACGCGCTGCCGCGCACTGGCCTGCCTGCGGCGGTGAGCTTCCGCAAGTGGGTCGCCGCGGCGCTGAAAGGGCGCATCCGCGAAGCCGACCTGGCCATCCGCATCGTCGATGCCAAGGAAGGGCAGTCGTTGAACCGGCACTATCGTGGCAAGGACTACGCGACCAATGTGCTGTCCTTTCCCGGCGAGTTGGACGAGGACATCAAGCTGCCGCCGGGGGTCACCATGCCCCTGCTGGGCGATCTGGTGATCTGCGCGCCGGTCGTGGCCCGGGAGGCCAAGGAACAGGGCAAGCCGCTGGCCGCCCACTACGCGCACCTGACCGTGCACGGCACCTTGCACCTGCTGGGCTGGGACCACGAGGACGACAAGGATGCCGAGGCGATGGAGCAGCTCGAACGCGAGATCCTGGCCGAGCTGGGCATCGCCGACCCCTACGCGGGAGAGCGCTGATGCGTATCGCGCGCCGATCCCTGCTGCTGACCGCGGCCCTGGCCGCCCCGCTGGCGGCGGCCGCGCCGCCTGCGGCCGGCCCCGACCTGGCCGCGCTGATCGAATGCCGGGCGGAGATCTCCGACTTCCTGTCGGCCGAGCCGATGGCCAAGGACCCGGCGCAGGCCGCCGCCCTGGGCTGGCAGCCGCTGCCGCAGAAGAACATGTTCATGCGCGAGTTCAAGCTGGCCAGCCCGATCCGCGTGTTCGGCCACGCCACCGACCAGATCGCCTTCTACAGCGACAACATCATGGCCATCGTCGACGTTCCCGACCCGCGCCCGCTGGCCCGGGAACTGCAGCTGGAGACCGGGATCGACACGCCGGACAAGGCGATCTTCGGCAAGGAAGTGCGCAGCACCCAGACCTTCGATGAGAAAACCGGCGCCACGCTGATCCAGTCCATCATCCTCAACGTGTCCAACGTCGGGTCGCACCCGGGCAAGACCCTGGTCGGCTGCACCTACAACCTGGATACCGAGGGTCCGGAACCGCCGACCCCCACCGCCCCGACCGTGGACGCCCGCTAGCCCCGCCGCCGCCCTGGCTGGCGCCGCCGGGGCTTCTGCTAGACTGCCAGGGCTCGTCCCTCCTCCCAGGGGCGTGAAGACATTGATGTCCGAAGATGACAGTCGCTCCTCGCCGGAGCTTCCCGAAAAACGACGCGGTTGGCTCGAACGCCTGAGCCACGCATTCTCCGGCGAGCCCGAATCCCGCGAGGACCTCGTCGCGCTGCTGCGCGACGCCCAGAGCAACGGCGTGCTGGCCGCCGACACCTTGAAGATGATGGAAGGGGCCATGTCGGTGGCCGAGCTGACCGTGGGCGATGTGATGATCTCGCGCTCGCAGATGGTCTCCCTGCCTGTCGAAGGCGAGCTGGGCGCCCTGCTCGACCAGGTGGTCGAGTCCGGGCACTCCCGCTTCCCGGTCCATGGCGAGAACCGCGACGAGATCCTGGGCATCCTGCTGGCCAAGGACCTGCTGCGCGGGGTGGTCTCCGACCGCGGCGGCACCACCGTGCGCGAGCTGCTGCGCCCGGCCGTGCTGATCCCCGAATCCAAGAAGCTCAACGTGCTGCTGAAGGAGTTCCGGCTCTCTCGCAATCACATGGCGCTGGTGGTGGACGAGTACGGCGGCGTGGCCGGGCTGGTCACCATCGAGGACGTGCTGGAGCAGATCGTCGGCGACATCGACGATGAGCACGACGACGCCGAGGACGAGGCGCTGCTGATCTCGGCCCAGGCCGATGGCCAGTACGTGGTCGATGCGCTGACGCCGATCGGGGATTTCAACGAGCGCTTCGGCGCGGACTTCCCAGACGACGAGTACGACACCGTTGGCGGTCTGGTGACTTCGGCCATCGGCCATCTGCCCGAGACCGGCGAGGAGCTGACGCTGGGCCGTTTCGCTTTCCGCGTGGCCAAGGCCGATGGACGTCGCGTGCACGCCTTCCACGTCGGCATCCTGCCCGAAGCCTGAGGGCGACCCATGTCCGTGCGATCGATCGCGCTGAGCCTGCTGGGGCTATGCCTGCTGTCCGTGGGGATGGTGCTGGGCATTCCCGGCGCTAGCGCCGCCCCGCGCATCGGCGTGGCAACGATGCAGCCGGGCGAGGTGTTCTTCGAACGCTTCGGGCATGACGCCATCGTCGTGCAGGACCCGCTCAGCGGGCGCGCCACCTCGTACAACTTCGGCTTCTTCGACCCGACCGAGCCGGACTTCAACGCCAACTTCGCCCGTGGCGTGATGATGTATTACCTGGTGGCGCTGCCGCTGGAGCGGGACCTGGCCAACTACCAGGCCGAAGGCCGCGGGGTGAGCATCCAGTGGCTCAACTTGCCGCCTGCACAGGCACAGGCGCTGGCCGAGACGCTGGCTCGCCGGGCGCAGCCGGACCAGGCGCGCTACCGCTACGAATACTTCACCAACAACTGCGCCACCCAGGTGCGCGACACCCTGGATGCGGCCATGGGCGGTGCGCTCAAGCGCCAGTTCGCCGGGCGCTCGCGCGGGAACACCTATCGCACCGAGTCGGTGCGCCTTGCCTCGCCGGCGCTGTGGATGTGGGTCGGCTTCGACCTCGGGCTCGGGCCCTATGCCGACAGGCCGCTGTCGCGCTGGGACGAGGGCTTCGTGCCGATGCGGCTGGCGGCGATGCTGGCCGAGGCCAAGCTGCCCGATGGCACGCCGCTGGTCAGCCGCACCGAGCAGGTGCTGCCACATCGCATCGCACCGGAGCCGCCGGAGGCCGCGCGCCCCTGGTGGCCGTGGCTGCTGGCGGGCGTGGGCGTGGCCCTGGCGCTGGTGCTGCTGGCGCGCAAGACCCCGCGCGCGGTGCTCGCGCTGGCCCTGCCGCTGTGGCTGCTGTGCGGGCTGGGCGGACTGACGCTGCTGTATCTGTGGGGCATCACCGAGCACCAGGCCGCCTGGGCCAATCGCAACCTGTTGCTGCTCAATCCGCTGTGCCTTGCCCTGCTGGTGGGCGCCATCGCACCGCTGCGCGGCCGGGCTGCGGCCGGCTGGTGGCGGGCCACGCTTGGCATCGTCGCCCTGAGTGGGTTGATCGCCTGGGTGCTGCACTGGTTTCCGTTCGGCTTCCAGGACAACCGCGCCTGGGTCGCGCTGCTGCTGCCGATCCACCTGGCCTTGGCCTATGTCTTCGGGCGAGGCAAGGCGCGGGTCGGCGCGAGTTAAGACCGGCTCTCCTGCCGGCAGGGATGGAGAAACGCGAGGCGCGTGCGTATCGCAATCGTGCGATGGCGATGGTCGGGCTGGCGTTGACCGCGTCGAAGCATGCTGTGGGAGCGGCTCGATTCTGACGAAGACAATTTGCTCCACGCACTGTTGCGCCCGCGGCGTCCTGCCTGACCTCCCGTGACCACCGCCCGCCAGCCAGCCGGCCGGCCGTTGCACGCACCAGGGTCGAGCGCTTCGTTTGCCGAAGCCCAAAGCCAACCGCAGCGGGCCTGGCCCTGAGCCGGAGATAGCGAAACGCAGGCCAGGGATGGCCTGCGCCGGCGAGTCAGCCATGGATGGCTGACCGAGCCTGGGAGCCATCTCCGGCTCAGGGTCAGGCGGGTTGGCGAAGTCGGCTTTTCGCGACCCTTCGCATCGCGCCGGAGGACTTCACCGCCTCGCGCGTCGGCGAAGAGGCTTGGAACTGTCTTGGCTACAGACGCGCACCGGCGTGCCGCGCTTGTCCGTTCACGGGGGCTGGCGCAGGATGCGCGGCATGACGACATCCGCAGCTGCCTCGCCCCGCGTCGATTTACCCACCTGTGTCATCAACTGCGCGCTGTACAACGCTGAGGGCAAGGTCCGCGACCTGACCCTGGACGAGATCAGCGATGTGCTGGCGGTGGAAGACGGCAGCTTCGTCTGGGTCGGCCTGTACGAGCCGGAAGAATCGGTGCTGCAGAAGCTGCAGGAAGAGTTCGACCTGCACGAGCTGGCCATCGAGGATGCGCGCAAGGCGCATCAGCGGCCCAAGGTCGAGGCCTATGGCCACGCGCTGTTCCTGGCCGCTCATACCGCCCAGGTGGTCGATGAGAAGATCCGCTACGGCGAAACCCAGGCCTTTCTCGGCCAGCGCTTCCTGATCACCGTGCGCCATGGCGCGTCCTTGTCCTATGCCGAGGTGCGCCGACGACTGGAGCGCGAACCCGGCATGCTGGCCGAAGGTCCGTCGGTGGGGCTGTACGCGGTGCTGGATTTCATCGTCGACAACTACCAGCCGATCATGCAGGAGTTCCGCGACACGCTCAGCCGGCTGGAGAAGGACATCTTTTCCGACGAGTACAAGCGCAGCGTGGTCACGCGCCTGTACGACCTCAAGCGCGAACTGACCTACATGCGCCTGGCCGTGGGGCCGCTGCAGGACGTGCTGCTACAGCTGGTGCGTGGCAGCAGCCCGCTGGTGCCCGAGGCGATCCGCCCCTACCTGCGCGACGTGCACGACCACGCCCTGCGCACCAACGACGCCATCGACGCGCTGCGCGACATGCTGGGCACCGCGCTCAGCGTCAACCTGTCGATGGTGACTCTGGCCCAGGGCGAGGTGGTCAAGCGCCTGGGTGCCTGGGCGGCGCTGCTGGCCGCCCCGACCCTGATCGCCAGCTGGTACGGCATGAACTTCGCGCACATGCCGGAAACCCAGACCCGCTATGGCTACTGGGTGCTGATTGCTGGCGTGATTGTCATCTGCGTGGGCCTGCACCGGCTGTTCAAGCGCGCGCGGTGGCTGTGACCATCGATGTTGCAGCGCCGCACTAGACCAAAGTGCTACCGCGCGTAACCGGAATATGCGTTGACCCGTTACACGCATGGGTAGACCCTTGTCGCAGTTTCCAAGGGGCTACTCCATGAAAGGGTTCTCGAAGATCGCCTGGGCCGCGCTGGCGGTACTGGGTGCGTTCTGCCTCGGCACCGTGGCCTTGCGGCAAGGCGAGACCGTCAACGCGCTGTGGATCGTGGTGGCCGCGGTGTCCATTTACCTCGTCGCCTATCGCTACTACGGCTTGTTCATCGCCAACAAGGTGATGCAGCTGGACGCCACCCGCGCCACGCCCGCGGTGCTGCGCAACGACGGCCTGGACTTCGTGCCCACCAACAAGCATGTGCTGTTCGGCCACCACTTCGCCGCCATCGCCGGCGCCGGCCCGCTGGTCGGCCCGGTGCTGGCCGCGCAGATGGGCTACCTGCCCGGCATGCTGTGGCTGATCTGCGGCGTGGTCCTGGCCGGTGCGGTGCAGGACTTCATGGTGTTGTTCATCTCCAGCCGCCGCGACGCGCGCTCGCTGGGCGATCTGGTGCGCGAGGAGATGGGTCAGGTGCCTGGCACCATCGCCCTGTTCGGCGCCTTCCTGATCATGATCATCATCCTGGCGGTGCTGGCGATGGTGGTGGTCAACGCCCTGGCCGAGAGCCCCTGGGGCATGTTCACCGTGGTGGCCACCATGCCCATCGCGGTCATGATGGGCGTATACATGCGCTACATCCGCCCAGGCAAGATCGGCGAGATCTCCGTGGTCGGCCTGATCCTGCTGCTGGGCGCCATCTGGGGCGGCGGGCAGATCGCCGCCTCGCCGACCTGGGGCCCGGCCTTCACCTTCAGCAAGGAAGCCATCGTCTGGATGATGGTCGGCTACGGCTTTGTCGCCTCGGTGCTGCCGGTGTGGCTGCTGCTGGCGCCGCGCGACTACCTGTCCACCTTCCTCAAGATCGGCACGATCGTCGCCCTGGCCATCGGCATCCTGGTGGTCATGCCCGACCTGAAGATGCCGGCGCTGACGCAGTTCGGCTCCTTCGGCAGCCCCGAGTACGGCAAGGGCCCGGTGTGGGTGGGCGGCCTGTTCCCGTTCCTGTTCATCACCATCGCCTGCGGCGCGGTCTCGGGTTTCCATGCGCTGATCAGCTCGGGCACCACGCCCAAGCTGCTGGCCAACGAGCGCCACATGCCCTACATCGGCTACGGCGGCATGCTGATGGAATCCTTCGTGGCCATCATGGCGCTGGTCGCCGCGGCCATCATCGAGCCGGGCGTGTACTTCGCCATGAACTCGCCGCCGGCCATCGTCGGTGGCGATGTGGCCACGGTGGCCGCCAAGGTCACCGAGTGGGGCTTTGTCATCACCCCCGACGTGTTGGAAGCCACCGCCAAGGAGATCGGCGAGAGCACCATCCTCAACCGCGCCGGTGGCGCGCCGACCCTGGCCGTGGGCATCGCGCAGATCCTGCACAGCGTGCTGCCGGGCGAGGACACGATGGCCTTCTGGTACCACTTCGCCATCCTGTTCGAGGCGCTGTTCATCCTGACCGCGGTCGATGCCGGCACGCGCGCGGGCCGCTTCATGCTGCAGGACCTGTTGGGCAACTTCGTGCCGGCCCTGCGCAAGACCGAGTCCTGGGGCGCCAACATCATCGGCACCGGCGGCTGCGTGGCGCTGTGGGGCTACCTGCTCTACACCGGCGTGACCGACCCCTTCGGCGGCATCCGCACCCTGTGGCCGCTATTCGGCATCTCCAACCAGATGCTGGCCGGCATCGCGCTGATGCTGGGCACGGTGGTGCTGTTCAAGCTCAAGCGTGACCGCTATGCCTGGGTGACCATCATCCCGGCGGTGTGGCTGCTGCTGTGCACGACCAGCGCCGGCCTGATCAAGATCTTCGACGACAACCCGGCGCAGGGCTTCCTGGCCCAGGCCAGGAAGTTCCAGGACGCCATCGCCTCGGGCACCATCACCGCGCCGGCCAAGGACCTGGGCCAGATGCATCAGATCGTGGTCAACGCCTACGTCAACACCGGCCTGACCGCGCTGTTCCTGTTCGTGGTGGCCGCAGTGCTGGTGTACTCGGTCAAGACGATCCTGGCCGCGCGTCGCAGCCCGCAGCGCACGGACAAGGAGACCAAGTACGTGGCGCTCGAGCCGCACCAGATGGCGGACCTGTAATGGGGACCCAGCTGGTTCCGGTCGGGCAGTTCCAGGCGCACCGCCGCGTGTGGCGGCGGCTGGTGCAGACCGCGCGTCTGTGCTGCGGCATCCCCGACTACGACAACTACGTCCGCCACGTGCTGGAAAAGCATCCGGACCGCACGCCGATGGACTACAAGACCTTCTTCCGCGAGCGGCAGGAAGCCCGCTTCGGCGGCGGCAACGGCTTCCGTTGCTGCTGAGGGCTCGGGCCTGCAGGTGCATCACGACAACGGCGCCGCAAGGCGCCGTTGTCGTTTGACTTAACCGCGCATGCAGTGCGGCCTTGGCGGTTCATGCGGCACCTGCGCCCTCCGCTAGAGTGGCGCCTGGTATAACGGCGATTCAAGGAGAACACGATGCGCAGGCGACTACTGGCACTCACCCTGTGTGCGATCACGGTTTCGGCCACCGCGGCCAGCGCGCGATTCGGCAATCGGCTGGTGACCACCGGCGACAGCGCCGGCAAGGTCAGCCAGGTCGCGGGCACGCCTAACCGCGTGGTGCCGCTGGAAAACAAGTTCAGCGCCAACATCGGCGAGCGCTGGGAGTACGACCAGGAACGCAAGACCATCCAGATCGTCTTCCGCGACGGCAAGGTCGTGGATATCCAGGAGGTCTACGACTGAGGGGCGCGCCCCGCGTTAGCACTCTTGGGCGTACATCGTGCGGCGTACGCCGCCGCCAATGACCCGCTGCACCGTATCAGTGTTGCGTCAGTGTCGCGAAAGGCCCTGCCTTCGCAGATGGAGCATGCCGCGGACGCAACTCGCCCGCCTGGGCATGACATGGCATCGGTAATCGACGTCGATCACCCGGCACCGGCCATGGCGCGCAGGCCGATACCCACCAAGTACGCCAGCACGGTGCCGGTGGCATAGCCGAGCGCGCCCAGCAGCGCGCCCACGGGCGCCAGTGCCGGGTGGAACACCGCCGCCACCACCGGGGCCGAGGCCGGGCCGCCGATATTGCTCTGCGAGCCGATGGCGAAATAGAAGAACGGCACTTTCAGCAGCTTGCCCAGGGCCCAGAGCAAGCCGATGTGCACCAGGATCCAGATCAGCCCAAGCAGGAACAGCCACGGGCGATCCAGCAGCGCGGCGATATCCATCTGCATGCCGATCGAGGCGATGAGGATGTAGAGCAGCAAGGTGCCGATCTTCGAGGCCCCCGCCCCATCCAGCGTGCGGGCGCGGGTGGTGCTGAGCGCCAGGCCGACGCAGGTGGACAACACCACGACCCACACGTACGGCGTATCCAGGCTCATCTGCCGCGCCCAGGCGAAGTTGGCGCCCAGCCAGCCGGCCAGCGATGGGGACATCGCATGCGCCAGGCCGACCACGCCGAAGGCGATGCCGACGATGAGCATCAGGTCGGCCAGCGTGGGGATGCGCTCGTGCTGGGCCTGGTAGGCCGCCAGGCGCTGCTTGAGATCCTCGATGGCGCCGGTGTCGGCGCCGGAACGCGCATCGATGCGCTTGGCGCTGCCGGCCAGGAACATCAGCACCGCCATCCACACGTAGCCGATGCCCACATCCAGCACCACGAACTGGCCGAAGGTGGTCTCATCGACTTCGAATACCTCCTTCATCGCGACCATGTTGGCGCCGCCGCCGATCCAGCTGCCGGCCAGCGCGGCCATGCCGCCCCAGGTGTCGCCTGCGACGGTGGCGGGATGGATCACCCCCATCAGCCAGAACGCGACGAAGGCCCCGATCATCACGCTGACCGAGGCGCCCAAATACATGGCCAGCAGCTTCGGCCCCAGCTTCAGCACGCCCTTGAGGTCGATGGTCAGCGTCAGCAGCACCAGCGCGGCCGGCAGCAGCACGCGGCTGGCGATGGGGTTGTAGAGCTGGCTGTTGGCGCCGTCGATCAGGCCCAGGCTGTTGTAGAGGCCGGGCAGGAAATAGCACAACAGCAGGGGTGGCACCACGCCGTAGAACTTCGCCCAGAACCCGCTCTTGCGGGAGGAGGTCCAGAACACCAGCGCCAGGGTGGCGGCAATGAGTCCGAACAGGACGATGTCGTTCTGGATCAGCGCGGAAGACTTGGGCACCACGACCTCGGGTTTTCTTGGACTGCAGCGACGAAATTACCCGACCTGCCCTGCGCACGCATCCGCGCGCAGGGCAGCGATCGCCCGGGCCCGCTTCCTTATTGTCCGATGTGCTGCTTGAGCCAGTCGTTGACCGTGTCGTGCCACAGCACGCTGTTGGCCGGCTTGAGCACCCAGTGGTTCTCGTCGGGGAAGTAAAGGAACTTGGACTCCACGCCCTTGCGCTGGGCCGCGGTGAAGGCCGCCAGCCCCTGCTCGACCGGGATGCGGAAATCCAGCTGGCCGTGGATCACCAGCATCGGCACGGTCCAGTCCTTGACGTGGTTGACCGGGTTGAACTTTTCGTACTTCTCGACGTTGTCCCAGGGCGTGCCGCCGTTCTCCCATTCGCTGAACCACAGCTCCTCGGTGCTGTAACCCATCATGCGGTTGTCGAACACGCCATCATGGTCGACCAGGCACTTCCACGGCTTGTTCCAGTTGCCGGCCATCCAGTACACCATGTAGCCGCCGTAGCTGGCGCCCAGCGCGCAGGCCTTGTCGCCGTTGAGGAACGGATACTTGCTCTGCGCCGCCGCCCAGCCCTTCTGCAGGTCTTCCAGCGGACGGTCGCCCCAGTGCTGGCTGATCGCATCGGTGAAGGCCTGGCCATACCCGGTGGAGCCGTGGAAATCGATCATCACCACCGCATAGCCCTGCCCTGCGTAGGTCTGCGGATTCCAGCGGTAGCTCCAGCCGTTGCCGAAGCTGCCCTGCGGGCCGCCGTGGATCAGGAACGCCACCGGATAGGTCTTGCCTTCCTCGTAGTTCCACGGCTTGACCACATAGCCATGCACGGTCTCGTTGTTCCAGCCCTTGAACTGGAACTGCTCGGCCTGCCCGAACTTCACCTCAGGCAGCAGTTCGCTAGCGCTCTTGGTGATCGCGCGCATCTGCGCGGCTGCGTCGGCGCCGCGATCGCCGACCTGCGAGGTGAACAGCTGGTTGCCGGTCTGCAGCGAGTTGGTCATCACCGCCAAGGTGCCGCCCTTGACGTCGAATTCGGCCACGCTGCTGCCGCCGACGAGCTGCGACACGCTGCCGGTGGCGATGTCCACCTCGAACAACGGGTGCTGGCCCAGTTCCTGCGCCGGGACGTAGAGCGTCTTGCCATCGGCCGAGACCTGCAGGCCGTCGGCCGAGCGGTCCCACTTGGGCGCGATCTCGCGCGACTTGCCCGAGGCCAGGTCCAGCGCCATCAGCCCGAAACGGTCGGCCTCGAAGCCCGGGCGTTTCATCGCGCGGTAGTACAGGGTCTTGCCTTCGGCGCTGAACACCGGGCCAGCGTCCCAGGCGGGGTTGGAAGCGGTCAGGTTGACCGGGCGTGCCTTGCCGGCCGCATCGAGCCGATACAGGTCGAAGTTGGTCGACCAGGGCTCGTCGTTGCCCGGCGCCTTGCCGTGCGGCCGGGGGATGCGGACGCTGGCCACGAGGGTCTTGCCATCGGGCGACCAGGTGTAGTCTTCGCCACCGCCGAAGGGCTTGCCCGGCACGTCGCCGGCGAGCGTGGCGCTGATCGCCGTGGCGCCCACCACCGGCTGCGCACCGGCCGCCGGCAGCGGCGCGACGAACAAGGTATTGCGGCGGCCGTCGTTCCAGGTATCCCAGTGCCGCACGAACAGCGCATCGTGGACCACGCCGGAGGCAGGCTTCTTGCCGTTGGCTTCCACGCGCTTGGCGGTGCAGTCCAGGTCGGCGCCGCAATCCTGGTAGACGCTGGCGCTGAAGGCGATGCGGTCGTCCTTGGGCGAGACGTGGTAGCTGTCCACATCCACGGCCATGCCGGTCAGCGCGCGCGGTTCGCCGCCGGCCAGCGGCATGGCGTAGAGCTGCTGGCTGCCGGACTTGGCGCTGAGGAAGTACACCGTGCTGCCATCGGCCGACAGGCTGGGCGAATTGACGTTCCAGCCTTCCGGCGTCAGCCGGCTCGGCGGGGCCAGGTCGCGCGTGCGCAGGTTGCGCTGCCACAGGCTGGTGGTGGCCTTGCTGCCATCGGGCTGCACCTCACGCTTGGCGAAGATCACCACAGCGCCGTTGGGCGTGAGCACCGGCGAGGACACCCGCTCCAGGGCCACCATGTCGCGCACAGTGAAGCCACGCGATTGCGCCGCGGCCGGCAGGGCCGACAGCACGGCAAGCGCCAGGGTGGCAGGAATGGCAAGACGCTGGGACAGCTTCATCTGCAGGCTCCGCAAGACGATCGGGAAAGCCGCCGATGGTAGGCCGCGGCCCGGATCGGGGCAAAGGCCTGAAGTCACAGGCCAACGTACGAGCCCATCAGACGCGGTGCGCGTTCAAGTCTCTTGTGGGAGCGGATTCATCCGCGAAGAGGCTTGCCCCGGGGCACTACGGGCTGAGTGCCTGAGCATTTCACGGCGGGGTTCGCCTGAAAGTCGATCTGCTGCGGATCACCTCCCTGGCGGCGCGGAACCGCTCTGTCGACCATGTGACAGGTACCTCGCCGAAATGAGGAACGGTGAGAACTCCCCGAGGCGATCTGGATGGTCGCAAAAAGCTGGCTCCGCTACTTAGCCCGGGCCCGAGCCGGGCATGGCTCCTCGGCTCGGTCAGCCATCCATGGCTGACTCGCCGCCGCGGGCCATCCTTGGCCCGCTTTCCGCCATACCCGACTCGGGCCCGGGCTCGCGACCTGATGGTTTTGGACTGCTTCCAAGAAAGCATCTCGCCTGAGGCGTGCAGCGTCGAGCCGGCGGTGGGTAGCTGCGGCAAGCGAGACAGTGAGCCAAGCGCCTGGATGCCCTGACCGAGGGAAGAGCGGCCACCGCCCTCCGGATGCTGCCGCTCCGAAGCCGCGATCCCCACACGCCTCGCGCCTCTCTCCCGTCTTCACGAAGAAGCGCCACAAAAAAGGGCGACCCGCGGGCCGCCCTTTCAATCTCGCGCCGAACGGACGATCAACGCTTACGCGCCCTGCTCACCCTTCCTGCCGGTGCGGTACAGCAGCCAGCCGACCAGGAACAGCAGGGCCAGGCCGAGCCACTGCGCGGCCGGCAGATGGAACGGCAGCGCCAGCGCGTCGGCACGCCCGGTGACCACGATGGGCACGGCGATGGCGATCCCCATCAGCGCCTCGCCGGTGATCAAGCCCGCGGCGAACAGCACGCCAGGCTTGTGCACGCGGTCGCGGCCCTCCTCGTCGTCGGCGCGCACCTTGTGGAAACGCTCGACCAGGTGCGAGATCAGGCCGCCCAGGAACACCGGCACCATCAGCTCCAGCGGCAGGTAGATGCCGATGGCCGCGGCCAGCACCGGCACGCGGAAACGGAAACCGCGCGCCTTCAGCCAGCTGTCGAAGGCGATGATGACCGCGCCCAGGACCGCGCCGATGCCGATGAAGGTCCACGGCAGCGCGCCGCCGAACAGGCCCTTGGCCACCGAGGCCATCAGGTTGGCCTGCGGCGCGGCCAGCGCGTTGGGATGCAGCTCGGACTTGACGCCGATGCCATAGGCGGTCGCCAGCAGGTTCAGCACCGGCGCCATGATCAGCGCGCAGGAGAAGGCGCCGATGCCCAGCATCAGCTGCTGCTTCCAGGGCGTGGCGCCGACGATGTAACCGGCCTTGAGGTCCTGCAGGTTGTCCCCGCCCACTGCCGCCGCACAGCACACCACCGCGCCGATCATGATCGCGGCCACCGCGCCCAGCGGCGCGCCGCCGCTGCCGACCGGCATCAGCCCATCCTTGCCCAGCAACAGCACCAGCACCGCCGACGCGAACAGGATGGTGGAGATGGTGATGCCCGAAACCGGGTTGTTGGACGAGCCGATCAGGCCGGCCAGGTAGGCCGACACCGACACGAACAGGAAGCCGGCCACGATCATGATCAAGGTCATCGGGATCGACACGTGCCACTGGCCGACGATGGCCTGGTACAGCGCCAGCAGCGGCAGGGTGAAGGCCACCAGCGCCACCAGCATCCACTTCATCGGCAGGTCGCGCTCGGTGTGGGCCAGCACCGGGCCACCGCTCTTGCGCGCGGCGGCAAAACCGCTCTTGATGCCGCCCAGCAGGGACTTGCGCAGCGAGATCAGGGTCCAGATGCCGCCGATCAGCATCGCGCCCACGCCCAGGTAGCGCATCTTCGCGCCCCAGATGGCGAAAGCCGCCTCGGTCGATGAGGCGCCAGCGATGGACGCTGCCAGCGCCGGGTCCGAATCGACGAAGAAGGCCTGGTACAGCGGGATGGCGATATGCCAGGTCAGGATCGAACCGGAGACCACGACGATGCCGACGTTGAGGCCGACGATGTAGCCCACGCCCAGCAGCGCCGGGGACAGGTTGGAGCCGATGAACGCGGTGACCCTGGACCCGCCGACGTAGGCCGAGGTCGCCCAGGCATCGGGAATCAGGCGCAGGCCGCTCTCGGCGGCCAGCTTCACGAAGGCACCGATCACCGCCGACACGCCCAGGATCTTCAGGCCCGGGCCGGGGTTCTCACCGGCCTTGAGCACTTCGGCGGCCGCCTTGCCCTCCGGGAACGGCAGCGGATCCTCCACGATCATCGAGCGCCGCAGCGGCACCGAGAACAGCACGCCCAGCAGGCCACCCAAGCCGGCGATGCCCAGCACCCACCAGTACTTGAAGTCCGGCCAGTACCCCATGATCACCAGCGCAGGGATGGTGAAGATCACCCCGGCGGCGATCGACGAGCCGGCCGAGGCACCGGTCTGGACGATGTTGTTCTCCAGGATCGATCCACCGCCCAGCACCCGCAGCACACCCATCGAGATCACCGCGGCAGGAATGGCGGTGGCGATGGTCAGACCCGCGAACAGGCCCAGGTAGGCATTGGCGGCGGACAGGATCACCGCCAGCACCACGGCCAGGACGACCGCGCGAATGGTGAGCTGCGGAGGGGAAGAGGCGGACATGCGGGCACCAGGGCGAACAGAATCGGACAACGCTACCCCAAGCGCTTGGGCGCGGAAAGTGGCCGCCGGGACTGGCGCGCACGCCTGGCTATACTCGCGGCGATGAATCCGGGAGCTTCCTCGTTGGCCCACAGTGCTGCTGCCTCTGCCCGCCACGGCGACTTCCTCGGACACCCCAAGGGCGTCTACGTGTGCTTCTTCACCGAGATGTGGGAGCGCTTTTCCTTCTATGGCATGAAGGCGCTGCTGCTGCTGTATCTCACCAAGTACCACCTGTTCGGCGATCGCGCCGGCCTGGACCTGCTGGGGGCCTATGGCGGCCTGGTGTACTGCATCCCGGTGATCGGCGGGCTGCTGGCCGACCGCTGGCTGGGCATGCGCAAGGCGGTGGTGTTCGGCGGCGTGCTGCTGGTGCTGGGTCACATCGGCATGGCCTTCGAGGGCACGGCGGCCACGCGCATCGGCGGCACGCTGGTGCGCGACGAGCGCGCGCTCAACATCACCTACCTGTCGCTGGCGCTGATCATCATGGGCGTGGGCTTCCTCAAGCCCAACATCTCCACCATCGTCGGCAAGCTGTACCCGGAGGACGACCCGCGCCGCGATTCGGGCTTTTCGCTGTTCTACGCCGGCATCAACCTCGGCTCGCTGTTCGCCTCGCTGGTGTGCGGCTACATCGGCGAGGCCTATGGCTGGAAGTACGGCTTCGGTGCGGCCGGCATCGGCATGCTGGCGGGGCTGGCGATGTTCCTGTGGGGCCAGCGTTATCTCGATGGCCACGCCGAACCGGCCGACCCGGACGCCTTGCGCGCCTCGGTGGGCGGGCTGCGCCGGGAGTGGCTGATCTACCTGCTGGCCATCGTCGGCGTGGTGCCAATCGCCTGGCTGATGTGGGCCGCGGCCAATGGGGCCTTCGCGCTGGGCGGGGACGTGTCGTTGGCCCTGCTGCTGATGCTGGTGGTGCTGGGCGGCGTGCTGCTGTGGTTCGCCTGGTTCACCGGCACGCGCTGCACGCCGCAGCAGCGGCGGCAGATGTGGGCGCTGATGGCCTTGATCTTCATGGCGCTGGTGTTCTTCACCCTCTACGAGCAGACCTATGGCTCCTGGGTCACCTTCACCGACCGCCTGCTGACCAAGGACCTGGTGCCGGCACTGGTGATCCGCCAGGGCACGCCGCTGCCCTGGTCGATGCTGTCCCTGTTGCTGGCGCCGGCCGCCTTCGTCCTGGCCGCGCGCATGTCCGAGCGCGCGCCGGGGTCTTCCGCGCCCAAGCGGATGTTCGGCGGCGCCATCGCCCTGATCCTGGTGCTGCTGGTGCGCGACTGCCTGGTGCTGCCGCAGACCGCCGGCTCGCTGACCTACCTGGGGGCCTTGTTTCTGGTGCTGCTGGCGCCGCTGTTCGCCGGGCTGTGGGCCTGGCTGGACCGACGCGGGCTGGACCCGTCCAAGCCGACCAAATCGGCCTGGGGCCTGGTGCTGGGCGGGCTGTCCTTCGTGCCGCTGGCCCTGGCCGCGCAGCAGGTGGGCAGCACCGGGCAGCTGGCCAGCGTGTGGTGGCTGGTGGGCGCCTACCTGGTGCTGGAGATCGGCGAGATGTGCCTGTCCCCGGTCGGCCTGTCGGCGGTGACCGAGCTGGCGGTGCCGCGGGTGATGAGCCTGATGATGGGCGCCTGGTTCCTGGCTACGGCGTTCTCCGAGACCCTGGCCGCGCTGTTCGGCAAGCTGGCGGCCATCGAGGTGCCGGAGGGCGAGACGCTCAACCTGGCCGACGCCGCCGCGCGCTACGCGCACCTGTTCTGGCTGCTGATGTGGATCGGCATCGGCTGCGGCGTAATTGCGATGCTGGCCGCGCCGCTGCTGCGGCGGCTGATGCAGCCGCACCGCTAGCCCGCTGACTGACCCGCCGGTCGCGCAACACGTTTTTGGCGCGCGATCGGTCCGCGGCCTGTCCTGCGCCAGCGCGCGCCACTCAGACGTGTGGGCGCTGGAACTTGCCAGCCTCAGTCCGGCTTTGCGGCCACCGCGCCGGTGCGGCCGATGTGACGGTCCAGGAACGCCAGCAGCCGTGTGTAGAAGGCTTTCTGATGCTCCTGGGTGTAGAAGCCGTGGCCCTCGGTCGGGTAGTACAGCGTCTCCACCGGCACCCCGGCCGCGCGCAAGGCCTTTTCCATGCGTTCGCTGTGCTTGATCGGCGCCACCTCGTCCTCGCCGCCGGCCGCCAGGAACACCGGCACCTTGATGCGGTCGGCCAGCAGGTTCGGCGAGACCGCGGCCAATTCCGAGGGTTTGCCGACCCAGTCGTCGGCCCAGTTGCCCAGGCGCACGCTGCGCTTGGAATCTTCCTTGACCATCATCGGCAGGTCGTACACGCCCACGTAGCCGGCGGCGCAGCGATAGAGAGCCGGCTCCTTGGCCGCCCCCATCAGCGCGGCGTAGGCGCCGTAGCTGGCGCCGTAGATGCAGATGCGGCCGGGGTCGGCGATCTTCTCGGCGATGGCCCAGCGCGTGGCGTCGGTCAGGTCGTCCTGCATCGCCAGCCCCCAGCCCCGGGCACCGGCCTGCAGATAGGCCCAGCCATGCTGGCCCGAGCCGCGATAGTTCAACTGCAGCACCGAGTAGCCGGCTTGGGCCAGCAGTTGCACTTCCTGCGCGAAACCCCATTGATCGGCGATGCCGAAGGGTCCCCCGTGCGGCAGCACCACCAGCGGGCCCGCGGCCGTGGCATTGGTCGGACGCGTCAGCAGGCCGTGCAGCTGCATCCCATCGCGCGCCTTGAAGGCAATGGTGCGCATGGGGGCCATCGCGGCGGGGTCGATCCACTCGCGCCGCGCCAGCACGAACTGGGCCTGCTTGGCGGCGTTGTCGAACAGGAAATAGCTGCCGGGCTCGCGGTCGGAGGACACCAGGATCAGCGACAGCGCGCCATCGTCGCTGACCGAGCTGACCCGCACCGCCATGCCCGGGAAGGATCGCTCCAGCCGTCGCTGCATCAGCGCATCGGGGCCCTTCTCATCGAAGAACGCGGTCCGCGGCGCGCCATTGCCGAACTCCACGCCCACCGGCATCAGCGAGGCGCCATGCGCGGTGATGAAGCGCGTGGGGTCGCTGACGGCATCGCGCATCAGCTCGCGCCGCTGTCCGGTCTGGGTGTCGTACGCCACGATGGCGTCGGGCCCCTCCGGCATCTCCACCTGCAGGTAAGCGGTGCGGTTGTCAGCGGCAAAGCCGATCGGGAATTCGCGACGCTGGGTCTGCGCCGCGTCATGGATCAACGTCCACTCGGCCGTGTCGTTGGGCCGGTGGTAGAGCTTTCCGACATTGTCCTCGGCCGAGCCGGTGACCATGCGCACCACCCCGGCATTGTCGGTGTAGAAGCGCGCATCGCGGATCGGCGCCCGCGCCACGATCACGCGACGGGCGTTCTCCACGTCCATGCGGTCCACGCGCGACCAGGTCTCGCGCCGGGAGTACGGCGACACGGTCACCAGCACGTTGCGCGTATTGCCGGGCAAGCGCTGCACCGACAGCGCCGCCAGCTCGTCCGAGCGCCCGGCACGTCCGACGCTGGCATCGCCGGAGCGGTAGCCGATCAGCGGCTCGGGCCGGCTCTTGCCCAGGTCCAGCGCCAGCAGTTCGCCAGTCTCGCGCGGCTGGTCCAGCTTGCCGAGCTTGCGCTGGGTGGTCATCAGCAGGCGGGTGTTGCTGGCCCACATCAGCTCGCCGACGTGTTCGTCCTTGAGCAGCTTGAAGGCGCTGACGATCTGCTTGTCCGAGCGGCGCATGATCGCCAGCCCGGTGCGATCCTCCTGCGCCACGGTCACCGCATAGTGGGAGCCGTCGGGAGAAATCACGATGTCGTTGTACGCGCTGCGCTTGAGCAGGCCGTCCAGGTCGGCCGCGCCCACGGCCGACGCCCACACCCCCATCGCGCAGCCCAGGATGGCTGCGATCCGCTGCTTCATTCCTTGTCCCCTGCCTGTCCTGCACCGGCCATGGCGGCCGCCCCTGCCGCGATGCGGCTCGCCGGATCCTACGCCAGCCCCACGCGCGCACGCCAGATGCGACGCAGCACGCGCCCAGGGCCGCGCTGGCACTCAATCCGCGATCGGCAGGCTCAAGGTTTCCTTGACCTCCTCCATGACGATGTAGCTCTTGGACTCGCGCACGTGCGGCATGGTCAGCAAGGTGCTGCCGAGCAGCTTGCGGTAGGCGGCCATCTCGTTGATGCGCGCCTTGATCAGGTAGTCGAAATCGCCCGACACCAGGTGGCATTCCAGCACGTTGGGCAGCTTCATCGCCGCGCGGCGGAACTCCTCGAAGATGTCCCCGGACTTGTAGGCCAGGCTGATCTCCACGAACACCAGCAGGCTGGCCTTGAGCGCCTGCGGGTCCAGCCGCGCGTAGTAGCCGGTGATGACCCCGTCGCGTTCCAGCCGGCGCACGCGGTCGGTGCAGGGGGTGGTGGACAGTCCGACCCGCTCGCCCAGTTCGGTGAACGAGATGCGCCCTTCCTGCTGCAGGATGCGCAGGATCCTGCGGTCGATCTTGTCCAGCTCGCGGCGTACGGCCATGGCGGTCTTGTCCGGCGTGTCGTTTTTGGTGGAATCCACTGCCTGAGGCGGCCAAATCAGGAAATCGTCCTGAGAGGCGGCCCATATACTGTGGCGATCAAGGTGTCCTGCCACCAGTTTGCAGGAAAAGTTGCCGCGGAGGCTGCATGCACGTTCTGGTCCTGGGAAGTGGCGTCATCGGGGTGTCCACGGCGTGGTACCTGAGCAAGGCCGGGTTCGAGGTGACCGTGGTCGATCGCCAGCCCGGTGCGGCCCGCGAAACCAGTTACGCCAATGCCGGCCAGCTGTCCTTCGGCTATGTCTCGCCCTGGGCCGCGCCGGGCATTCCGCTCAAGGCGATGAAGTGGCTGACCGAACGGCATGCGCCGCTGGCGATCCGCCCCGGCACCGACCCGCGTCAGTACCGCTGGATGGCGCAGATGCTGGCCAACTGCACCGCCGAGCGCTATGCGGTGAACAAGGCGCGCATGGTGCGCATGACCGAGTACAGCCGGGACTGCCTGGACGCACTGCGCGCCGAGACCGGCATCGAATACGAAGGCCGCCTGCTGGGCACGCTGCAGCTGTTCCGCACCCAGGCGCAGCTGGACGCGGCGGCCAAGGACATCGCGGTGCTGGAGGATTTCAACGTGCCGTACGCGCTGCTGGACCGCGCCGGCACCATCGCCTGCGAGCCGGCGCTGGCCGCGGCGCAAGCGCCCATCGTCGGCGCCCTTCGCACGCCCAAGGACCAGACCGGCGACTGCTACCTGTTCACCACGCGCCTGGCCCAGATGGCCCAGGCCGCTGGCGTGACCTTCCGCTACGGCTGCAACATCGAGCGCATGGAGCGGCAGGGCGATGTGGTCACCGGCGTGCGCATCGATGGCCGCCTCGAGACCGCCGACGCTTACGTGATGGCGCTGGGCAGCTATTCGCCCGGCCTGATCGAACCGCTGGGCCTGCCGCTGCCGGTGTATCCGCTGAAGGGCTACTCGCTGACCCTGCCGATCACCGATGCGTCCATGGCACCGACCTCCACCGTGCTGGACGAAAGCTTCAAGGTGGCCGTCACCCGCTTCGACGACCGCATCCGCGTGGGTGGCATGGCCGAGGTCGCAGGCTTCGACCTGTCGCTGTCCCCGCGCCGCCGCGCCACCCTGGAGATGGTGGTCAACGACCTCTATCCGCGCGGCGGAGACCTGCGCGCGGCCGAGTTCTGGACCGGCCTGCGCCCGGCCACGCCGGACGGCACGCCGATCGTCGGCGCCACCCCGTTGCGCAACCTGTACACCAACACCGGCCACGGCACCCTGGGCTGGACCATGGCCTGCGGTTCGGGCCGTTTCGTCGCCGACCTGGTGGCCGGGCGCGCGCCGGAGATCGACCCTTCCGGCCTGTCCATCGGCCGCTACCTGCCCGGCGGGCGTCGCTGATGCGGCCTGCGCGCGCGTGGATCGACCTGGACGCCCTGCGCCACAACTACCGGCAGGCCCGGCAGCTGGGCGGCGGACGGGCGCTGGCGGTGATCAAGGCCGATGCCTACGGCCATGGCGCGGTGCGCTGCGCGCAGGCGCTGGAGGCCGAGGCCGATGGCTTTGCCGTGGCCTGCATCGAAGAAGCCATGGAGCTGCGCGAGAGCGGCATCCGCGCGCCGATCCTGTTGCTTGAGGGCTTCTTCGAACCCGAGGAACTGGCGCTCATCGAACGCCTGGGCCTGTGGACCGCGGTGGCCTCCGATTGGCAGGTCGAGGCCCTGGCGCGCCATCCAGGCGCCGCGCCGATCAACGTTTGGCTGAAGCTGGACACCGGCATGCATCGCCTGGGGCTGTCGCCAGCGGCTTTCCGCGCCGCGCATGCGCGCCTGTCCGCGCTGCCGCAGGTGCGCGTGCAGGTGATGATGAGCCACTTCGCGCGCGCCGATGAAACCGGCTGCCAGCGCACCACCGAACAGGCCCAGGTGTTCGCCCAGACCATCGCCGGTCTGCCGGGCGACACCAGCCTGTCCAACTCACCGGCCCTGCTGGCCTGGCCGCAGGTGCGCGGCCACTGGGCGCGGCCTGGCCTGATGCTCTACGGCGCCACGCCGCTGCCGGTGGGGGCTGCCCTGCCGGTGGAACTGAAGCCGGTGATGCACGTGCACTCGCGCGTGATCGCCGTGCGCGACCTGGCCGCCGGCGAGCCGGTCGGCTACGGCGCGCGCTTCGTCGCCCAGGCGCCGGTGCGCGTGGGCGTGGTGGCCATGGGCTACGCCGATGGCTATCCGCAGTTCGCGCCCAATGGCACGCCCATCCAGGTCGATGGCGCGATGACGCGGGTGATCGGCCGGGTGTCGATGGACATGCTGACCGTGGACCTGACCGACCTGCCCAACGCCGGGGTCGGCAGCGAAGTGCAGCTGTGGGGCGATGCGCCCAGCGCCAGCGTGCTGGCCCAGCACTGCCAGGTCAGCGCCTACCAGCTGCTGTGCGGGCTCAAGCGCGTGCCGCGGTCCTATCGCTAAGCACCAGCCTTAAGCGCGCTGCGGCGATCTGTCCAGCAAGCTGCGGATGCGCGCGGCGTCCGCCGGCCCGGTGGGCGAGTACACCACCATGCCCAGATCCGGACGCCCATCGACCGAGAAGGCCGAATACTCCAGCGACAGTCGGCCCGCCACGGCGTGCAGCAGCACCTTGCTGCCTTCGCCGTGGGCGCGCACGTCGTGGTCGCGCCACAGCGCCTGGAACTCGGGGCTGCGCCGACTCAGGTCCTCGACCAGCGCCGCCACCTGCGGCAGGTCGCCGGCGCGCGCAACATCGGCGCGGAAGGCGGCCACCACGAAACGCGCCACGCCCTGCCAATCCGGCTGCGCAGCGCGCACGCGCGGGTTGCAGAAGATCTGCCGCAGCACATTGCGCTCGCCGGGCGGCAGCTGGCCGTAGTCGGTCATCACCACCGAGGCGGCGCGGTTCCAGGCCAGCACGTCCCACCACAGGGTCTTGATGAAGGCCGGACTGGTGTCGAGCGCATCGAGCACGCGCTGCAGGCGCGGGGTGACGCCGGAGGCGCCACGCACGGCCATGCGCTCGGGCGGGCGGCCCAGGCCGAGGAAGAACAGATGCTCGCGCTCGACATCGGTCAGCATCAGCGCCGCTGCCAGGCGCTCCAGCACCGGCGCCGACGGCGCACCGCCGCGCCCCTGCTCCAGCCAGGTGTACCAGGTGGCACTGACGTGGGCGCGCTGGGCCACCTCCTCGCGGCGCAGGCCAGGCGTGCGCCGGCGCGCGGAAGGAAAGCCCAACGCCGCCGGATCCAGGCGCTCGCGCCGGTCGCGCAGGAAGGTGCCCAGTGGACTTGCATGAGCGGCCATCGACGATTCCGTTGGATGATCCCGTTAGTGGCTATACCCGGATAACGCCACGTATTTACCCGTATCTTCGCACGCCCCAGGCTGGCCGTCCTTTTTCGCTTCAGGAGCTCGACCATGCGTGTGTTCGTCACTGGCGCCACCGGCTTCATCGGCTCGGCCGTCGTGGACAACCTGCTCGCCGCAGGCCATCAGGTGCTCGGCCTGGCCCGCACCGACGCGGCCGCGGCGCAGCTGGCCGAACGCGGCGCTGCCGCGCACCACGGCAGCCTGCAGGACCTGGGCAGCCTGCAAGCCGGCGCCGATGCCTGCGATGGCGTGATCCATACCGCTTTCATCCACGACTTCGGGGACTACCAGGCCAACTGCGAGATCGACCGCCATGCCATCGCCGCGATGGCCCAGGCGCTGCGGGGCTCGGCGCGCCGGCTGGTGGTGACCTCCGGCACCATCGTCGCAGGCGGCAAGGTGGCCCTGGAAAGCCAGGCCGCGCCGCAGACCGGCGCAGTGCCACGGGCGGCATCGGAGGCCGCCGCGGCCCAGGCGGTGGCCGAGGGCGCCGATGTGGTGCTGGTGCGCCTGCCACCCTCGGTCCACGATGCGGGCGACCACGGCTTCGTGCCGCACCTGATCCGGCTGGCGCGCGAGCGCGGGGTTTCGGCGTACATCGGCGATGGCTTCAACCGGTGGCCGGCGGTGCATCGCCGCGATGCGGCGGCGTTGTTCCGCCTGGCGCTGGAACGCGGCCAGCGCGGCGCGCGCTACCACGGCGCCGCCGACAGCGGCGTGCCCTTCCGCGATATCGCCAGCCTGATCGGCCGGCATCTGCAGGTGCCGGTCAAGGCGCTGCAGGACGATGCGGTGCACGGGCACTTCGGCTGGTTCGCGCACTTCGCCGGGGTCGACAATCCCTGCTCCAGCACCTGGACGCGCGCGCAGCTGGGCTGGCAACCCACCCATCCCGGCCTGCTTACCGATCTGGACCAGCCGCACTACTTCCAGGATTGAACCGATTCGACAGTCACGGCCGCGGCCCTACACTGCGGCCCCATGACCGAAGAATCCCCGAACGATCTCGCCCGTCGCCCGCTCGCCTGCGGCCGCACGCTGCGCCTTGCCTGCGGCCCCCTGGAAGTGCTGGTTGCGCCGGAGGCCGGTGGCCGGCTGGCCCAGGTGATCCACCAGGGCCAGCCCTGGCTGATCGGCCCGGACGATGGCTATGCGGCCGCCGATGCCTGGGGCGCATTCCCGATGGTGCCGTGGTCCGGGCGCGTGCGGCACGGGCAGTTCCGTTTTGACGGGAAGCCCCACCAGCTGCCGATCAACCTGGGCGACCACGCGATCCACGGTTTCGGCTTCGACCGGCCCTGGCAGATCGAAGACCTCGGGCCGCAGCACTGCGTGCTGACCCGCGACATGCCGCAGGACGCGGCCTGGCCGTTCGGCGGCCGTGCCGAGCATCGCATCGCCGTGGACGAGGACGGCCTGCATCTGACGCTGTCGCTCACCGCCGGCGCGCACGCGATGCCGGCGCCAGTGCTCGGCTGGCACCCGTGGTTCCGCAAGCCCGATGGCGTGCACTTCACCCCCGAGGCGGTCTATCCGCGCGATGCCGAGGGCATCGCCACCCTGCCCACGCAGCCGCCAACGCCGGCGCCCTGGGACGATTGCTTCATCAACCATGCACCGGTCCAGGTCGCCCTGCATGGCGCAACGCTGGAGCTGACCGCCGACTGCGACCATTGGGTGGTCTACGACACGCGCCCGTACTCGACCTGTGTCGAACCGCAGACCGGCCCGCCCGATGGCTACAACCTCTTTCCCGAGGCGCGCCTGCCGGCTGGCGCCACCGCGACCGCACATTTCCACTGGCGCTGGCGCTGATTGCCGCGCCGGCCGCGTGCCGCGCGTCAGCCCCGCTCCCACTTCCGCATCGGAGACGTTCGATATGACTTCCCGCATCGCCTGCGCGCTGTTGCTCGCCACCCTCTCGCTGTCCGCGCTCGCGCAGGCGCGCCAGCCCGTCCAGAGCGCGCCCCAGGCCGCACGCCTGGACAAGGCCCGACTGGCGCGGCTGGACGGCGCGCTGCAGGGCTATGTCGATGACGGTCGCATCGCCGGCGCGGTGGCGCTGGTGCTGCAGGACGGCAAGCCGGTCTACCAGCGCGCCGTGGGCTGGAGCGACAAGGAAGCCAGGCGGCCGATGCGCGAGGACACCCTGTTCCGCATCGCCTCGCAGACCAAGGCCATCACCAGCACCGCGGTGCTGATGCTGGTGGAGGAAGGCAAGCTGACGCTGGAAGAGAAGGTCAGCAAGAAGATCCCCGCCTTCGCCCACACCACAGTCATCGGCGAGGACGGCAAGACCGTGCCGGCCAAGCGCGAGATCACCGTGCAGGACCTGCTGACCCACACCGCCGGCATTTCCTACGGCACCGACGCGCGCGTGGCCGAGGCCTACCGCGCCAAGGCGCTGGGCCCGGCCGCCGGCTGGGGCTGGTACACCGCGGACAAGGACGAGGACACCTGCACTTCGATGGAGCGCCTGGCCTCGCTGCCGTTCGTCTCCCAGCCGGGCGAGAAGTGGGTCTACGGCTACAACACCGACATCCTGGGCTGCGTGGTCGAGCGCGCCTCGGGCATGTCGCTGGAGGCCTTCATCCGTACCCGCATCACCGGGCCGCTGGGCATGAAGGACACCCAGTTCTTCCTGGACCCGGCCCAGCGCGAGCGGCTGGCGGTGGTGTACGCCAGCGACGCCGACGGCCACGCCGTACGCGCGCCGGACGGCAGCAAGGGCCAGGGGCACTACGTGGATGGCCCACGCCGCAACTTCGCCGGCGGGGCAGGGCTGCTGTCGACCGCCCGCGACTACGCGCGTTTCCTCGAGGCCCTTCGGCGCGGCGGCACCCTCGATGGGGTGCGGCTGCTGTCCCCGCGCAGCGTGCAGCTGATGACCCATCGCCAGACCGACACCTATCCGGTCGATGGCCGCGGCTTCGGCGATGGTTTCGAGATCACCGAGCGCCCCGGCGGCAATGGGCTGGACGGGGTGGGCGCGTTCGGCTGGGGCGGCGCCTATGGCACCACCTACCGGGTCGACCCGCAGTCCGGACTGGTGCTCCTGCTGATGATCCAGCAGCTGCCCAACGCAACGGATATCGGTGCGGTGTTTCCAGCGTTGGTGTACCAGGCGCTGGATTGAGCTGTCCTCAGCGGGTGTAGGCGCCTTGGACTTCCCGCGAAACGCTCCCTCATCCGCCCTTCGGGCACCTTCTCCCGCAAGCGGGAGAAGGAAGGTGGGTCGGTTTGCGCGCGCGGGCTGCGACGGCGGGTTCGTCGGTCGCGCTGCATGGTGGGAAACTCCGGCCGCTCGGTTTGCGCTTTAGAGATTGCAGTTTGCAGTTTCCGGCTTTCGCGCTGGTCGTCGTTTGTCGTTCCAAGCGTCGGATGACTGAGTGGGCGCTGATCGTCCAACGATGGCGCTAGCGTCGACCCTCTATGGAACGCGTCATTCCCCTGCCGGCCTTTCATTCCTGCCTGGGAGAGAGGGGACTCGGACTGATCCCCTGCAGGCAATCTTGCCCACCGCAGTGCAGCGCGACTCGCGTCCCTTCTCCCGCGTGCCGGAGAAGGTGCCAGAAGGGCGGATGAGGGCGCATGCGCGCGCGCCCTGCTCGACCGCATGAACGCCCCTCATACCCTCCGGTCTTGCTGCGCTGCAATTTGTATTACAAATTCAATCGAATTAGGCTCGATGAGTCTTGGGGAATCGAGCGGATGCCGGCGCATGAAGATGCTGAAGGGGTTGCTGTTCGCCGCGACGTTGTCCGTCGCCACGCTGTCGCAGGCCAAGCAGCCGGATCCGCCAGGACAGGTGGCCCCGGGCGAGAGGCCGGTCAACGAGGCCTACCTGTTCGCGCACATGACCCACGCCGACTACGGCCGGCTCTACTACAGCGTCAGCCTCGATGGCCTGCACTGGTCGCGCCTCAACGACGGCAAGCGCATCACCGATGACTACCGGGGACATCCGGATATCGCGCAGGGGCCGGATGGCACCTACTACATCGTCGGCAACCAGAGCGATGCGGCCACCGCCATCGACCTGTGGTCCTCGCGCGATCTCATCACCTGGTCGCGCTTTGGCAGCTACACGCCCGACCTGAAATCCACGCCCGGCTACGCCAACGCGCTGCAACGCATCGGCGCGCCCAAGCTGTTCTTCGACAAGGCCTCGGCGCAGTTCGTCCTGACCTGGCACACCCCGCACCTGGAAGGCACCGAGGAAGACGGCGAGCGCTACTGGGCCAGCCAGCGCACGCTGTATGTCACCTCCAAGGACCTGAAGACCTTCTCCGCCCCGCCCAGGCGCCTGCTGGACTGGGAGATGGGCACGATCGATGTGTTCCTGCGCCACGAGGAAGGCAAGTACTGGGCGATCCTCAAGGACGAGACCTACCCCACGTTGCAGTGGGTGACCGGCAAGACCATCCGCATCGCCAGTTCCGATTCGCTGCTGGGGCCATACAAGGACTTGAGCCCGCCGATCAGCCCGAACTTCCGCGAAGCGCCGATGCTGATCCCCTCGCCCAACGGCAAGGCCTGGTACCTGTACTACGAGCAGTATCCCGGCGTGTCCTACGGCCTGTCGGTGTCGGAGAAGCTGGGTGGCCCGTGGTACCAGATCTCCGGCTATACCTTCCACGACGACTGGGACAAGTACGGGCTGCCGCCCAAGGTCCGGCACGGCACCATGATCACCCTCTCGCGCGCGCAGTACGACGCCCTGGTAAAGAAGTTCGGCATCGAAACATCGCAGCGCTGACCTACAGCGCCGCAGCAGGGCGCCGCGCGCCGCGTCGGTCGCGCACCTCCGCCCCTTTCGCCTCCGACGCACCACACGCTGGGACGCGTCTGGCATCCGGCGCCGTGGACCGTCTGGAGAAGCACATGACCCTGCATGCCCACACCGCTGGTGCGGTCCGCCCGATCCGGCCGCGCCTGTGGCCACTGGCGCTGTCGCTGGCCGCGCTGTCGCTGGCGCTGCCGCTGGGCGCGCAGCAGCAACGCGCCCAAACCGTCCCGCGACAACCGGTCGATGGAGCCAGTCCGCTGGTCGGCACTGCGCCACTGGACCGCCAGGACCTGATCGGCAACGCGCCGCCCCCGGGCGAGCCGCTGTACTCGGGCATCACCTCCCCGGGTGCGCGTCTGCCGCACAGCGCCACCGAGGCCGCGCCGGTCAACGTCAACCTGGAGTTGAGCTACCCCACCGGGGTGCCCACGCCCTACCACTACCCCAACCCCACCATGTTCGCCTTCACCGGCGGCGGCGGTTCCTCGTATGGCGGCCGCGCCGAGCCGATGATCATGCCGGTGGTGGGCGACTGGACCGTGCCGCCGGTCTACACCGCCGCGTCCTACGACAAGTCGCGCGAAACCGCCTCGCCCGGCTACTACGCCGTGCACCTGGATACCTTTCGCACCCAGGTCGAACTCACCGCGACCGCGCGCACCAGCCTGATGCGCTTCACCTTTCCGGAAAGCCAACGCGCCAACGTCATCCTCAACCTGCGCCGCAAGGGCGGCCAGGTGGAGGTGGTGGATGCGCGCACCATCCGCGGCATGTCCGCCAGCGACGGCGCCAAGGAGCGCAGCGAGGACGGCCCCTACTTCGTCGCCGAGTTCTCCAAGCCCTTCGCCGCGCTGGGCACCTTCAGCTCCAACCAGCAGCACGTGGGGTGGGGCATCGGCGACAAGGACGTGGCCCCGGACCGCCGCAGCGTGTCCGGCCAACACGCCGGCGCCTACGTCACCTTCCACACCAAGGCCGGCGAGCAGGTGCTGGTCAAGCTGGCGCACGGGCACAGCTACGCAGAGGCCGAACAGCGCCTGCGCGCCGAGAGCAAAGGCTGGGACTTCGATGGCGTGCGCGCGCAGGCCCGCCAGGTGTGGGCCAGACTGTTCGACCGCGTGCAGATCAGCGGCGGCACCCCGCAGCAGCGCCGGATGTTCTATTCCACCCTGTTCCAGTCCTTCGCCAGCCCGCGCCTGGTCGCGCACAAGGGCGAGCGCTTCACCGACCGCAACGGCAAGGTGCAGGTGGCCCAGCACGACCGCTACGGGCCGGTGCCGTTCTGGGACACCGGGCGCAACCAGATCGTCCTGATGATGCTGCTGGAACCGGACGTGGTGCAGGACGTGATGCGATCTGAGCTGGAGATGGCGCGCGAGCGCGGCTACATGAACACCTCCTTCCATGGCGACCACGCGATCTTCCTCTACAACGGCGCGCGCCAGCGCGACATCGACTTCGATTACGCCGACGCTTACACCTACCTGCGCAGGAACGCGACCGACCCGGCCGGTCCGCGCGGCTATCTGGAGGAGTACGACAGGCAGGGCTGGATCTCCGACATCGTGCCCGAGGGCAACCCCAGCCCGCCCTATGCCGGTGGCAAGGCCGGCGCCGACAAGACGCTGGAATACGCCTGGGACGATCACGCCCTGGCTGACTATGCCCAGGCAATGGGCAAGCGGGACGATGCGCAGCTGTTTTCCCGGCGCGCGTCCAACTACCGCAACGTGTTCGACGCCTCGGTCGGCTTCATGCGCGGCAAGACCGCCGATGGCCAGTGGATCTCACCGTTCGATCCAGGCGAGCCCTACTACAACTTCATGATGAAGGAGGCCTCCGGCTGGTCCACCGTGTGGCTGGTGCCGCACGACGTGCAGGGCCTGATGCAGCTGCTGGGCGGGCGCGAGGCGTTCAACCGCAAGCTCGACGCCTTCTTCTCCACGCCCTACGCGCCCAAGGGCATCTGCCGCGACTGCACCGGCATGATCGGCCAGTACGTGCACGGCAACCAGCCCGACCAGCACGCGCCCTATCTCTACGCCTGGAGCGGCCAGCCGTGGAAGACCCAGGCCCTGGTGCGGCAGATCCTGCGCGACATGTACGGCAGCGATGCCAGCGGCAACGGCTATGCCGGCATGGACGACCAGGGCGCTACTTCGTCCTGGTACGTGCTCAGCGCGATGGGCTTCTACCCGGTGGATCCCTCCAGCCCGGACTACATCATCGGCAGCCCGCTGTTTGACGCGGCCAAGCTGCGCATGGGCAATGGCAAGCTGCTGGAGGTCGTCGCGCGCAACAACAGCGAGGCCAACCGCTACATCCAGTCGGCCACGCTCAACGGCAAGCCGTGGACCAAGCCGTGGTTCAGCCACAAGGACATCGCCAATGGAGGCCGGTTCGAGTTCGTCATGGGCCCCGCGCCGAACCAGGACTGGGGCAGCGCCCCGGGCGCCGCACCGCCGTCGATGTCACAGGCCCCGGTGGGTTCGGAAGGCTGAGCGAGACGCGCAGCCAGCGGCTTGGGTCCAGGCTGCTCAGCGAAGTCAGCGCACCGGAGCGCAGACATGGATCGACGCGTTCGCGTCACCGCGCTCACGCCACATTCCAACAAAAAACCCGCTTCCGAAAGGAAGCGGGTCTTTGTTGTTCAGGCCTGAAGACGCAGGCTCAGAACGGAATGTCGTCGTCGGCGAAGTCGTCCATCGGTGCCGGCTGCTGCGCCGGTGCCTGGCGACGCGGCTGCTGGCCGCCGCCCTGGTTGCCGCCACCGTAACCGCCGCCACCGCCGCCGTAGTTGTCGCCGCCGCCGCGCTGGCCGCCGCCACCGCCACCGTACTCCTGGCGCGGCGCACGCTGCGGGCGATCCCCGCCCATGCCACCACCGCCACCGCCGCCATCACCGCGGCCGCCCAACATCTGCATCTCGTCGGCGACGATGTCCGTGGAGTACTTCTCCACGCCATCCTGGCCGGTGTACTTGTCGTAACGGATCGAGCCTTCGACGTAGACCGAGCTGCCCTTGCGCAGGTATTCGCCGGCGATCTCGCCCAGCTTGCCGAAGAACACCACGCGGTGCCATTCGGTGCGCTCCTGGGTGTTGCCCTCGCGGTCCTTGCGCACGCTGGTGGTGGCCAGGCTGGCGCGGGTCACGGCCATGCCGCTCTGGGTGTACTTGGTTTCCGGGTCATTGCCCAGGTTGCCCACCAGGATGACCTTGTTGATGCCACGCGCCATGAGAAAAGTCCCGTCAGTCAGCGATTGGCCTGCGGGAAGCAGGCTGAGAACAGTGAATTATACCCGCTCGCGATGCGGGCATCGGCCGTCCTCCCGCCCGCGGGTCAGAAAAGCCCCAAGCGCCTATAATCCGGCGACATTCCCCGGCGCCCGATGCATGTCCGCTGTCCAGATTTCCCGCTCCGCCCTGGCCCTGCCGCAGATCCAGGCGCTCGCCGCCCCGGACATGGAGGCCATCGACGCGCTGATCCGTCACCGGCTGGCCTCGGACGTGGTGCTGATCAACCAGATCGCCGACCACATCATTTCGGCCGGCGGCAAGCGCCTGCGCCCGATGCTGGTGGCCCTGGCCGCCCGCGCCTGCGATACGGACAACGCGCGGCACCACCAGCTGGCGGCCATCGTCGAATTCATCCACACCTCCACCCTGCTCCACGACGACGTGGTGGATGAGTCGGACCTGCGCCGCGGCCGCAGCACGGCCAACGCCCTGTGGGGCAATGCCCCCAGCGTGCTGGTCGGCGACTTCCTGTATTCGCGCAGCTTCCAGCTGATGGTGGAGCTGGACAGCATGCAGGTGATGCAGATCCTGGCCGACACCACCAACCGCATCGCCGAGGGCGAGGTGCTGCAGCTGCTGCACGTGCACAACCCCGACACCGACGAGGCCGCCTATCTGCGGGTGATCGAGCGCAAGACCGCGGTGCTGTTCGCCGCGGGCACCCAGCTGGGCGCCCTGGCCGCCAACGCCGACCCGGCCACCCAGCAGGCGCTGTACGACTACGGCATGCAGCTGGGCTATGCCTTCCAGATCGCCGACGACGTGCTGGACTACACCGCCGACGCGGCCGACCTGGGCAAGAACCTGGGCGACGATCTGGCCGAGGGCAAGGCCACGCTGCCGCTGATCCACGCCATCCGCCACTCCGACGCCGCCACCCGCGAGCGTCTGCGCAGCATCGTGCAGGATGGCCAGGGTGATGCCATGCCCGAGGTGCTGGCTGCGATCCAGGCCACCGGCGGGGTCGAGTACAGCCGGGCCAAGGCGGTCGAATACGCCCGCGCCGCCGAGCGCGCCCTGCAGGCCCTGCCGGACAACGACGCCACCGCGGCCCTGCACGGCCTGGCCCGATACGCGGTCGAGCGCCAGCACTGAGTCGTCCTTTCATGGATCGTTTCAGCAAGGCCGAACGCGCCGTATTGCTGGCGGTCAAAGGTGTCGGCCCCACGGTGGTCCAGCGACTTGAAGAGCTGGGCATCAACACGCTGGCCCAGCTTGCCGTGCTCGATGCGCAGGCCCTGACCCAGCAGGCGTCGGCCATGCTCGGCAGCACCTGTTGGCGCAACAGCCCGCAGGCCCGCGCCGCCATGGCCGCGGCCATTGAAGCGGCGCGCGCCGCCCAGCCCTAGTCGCGCGTCGCGCACGTGGGATGGACAACGCGAAGCTTGTCCGCCGAGGCGTCCGGCGACGGACCAGCCCGCGACGCCGCCACGCCGCCACGCCCACGTTGCTCCGTTTCGCGGATGGTGGATGAAAGAGCGTCATCCACCCTACGTCGGGTGGACAACGCGAAGCTTGTCCGCCAAGGCGTTCGGCGACCGCCGAGCCTGCGACACCGCCACGCCCACGTTGTTCCGTTTCGCGGAGGTGGTGGATGAAGAAGCGTCATCCACCCTACGTAGGGTGGACAACGCGAAGCTTGTCCACCAAGGCGTCCGGCGACGGCCGAGCCTGCGACACCGCCACGCCCACGTTGCTCTGTTTCGAGGGGGTGGTGGATGAAGGAGCGTCATCCACCCTACGTAGGGTGGACAACGCGAAGCTTGTCCACCAAGGCGCCGGGCGACGGCCGAGCCTGCGACATCGCCACGCCCACGTTGCTCCGTTTCGTGGAGGTGGTGGATGAAGGAGGGTCATCCACCCTACGTAGGGTGGACAACGCGAAGCTTGTCCACCAACGCGGCCGGCGACGCCACAGCGCGCCTCAGGCGATGCCCAGGCCCGGAATGGCGACGATCGATTCGGGGTCGAACCCGCCCAGCGCGGCGAAATGCTTGCCGCGGGCGACGTAGTCCTTGTAGGCGCCATAACTCGGCGCCCCGGGCGAAAGCAGCATCACCCCGGTCTCACCCAACCGCGCGCGTGCCTGCTGCACGGCCGAGGCCAGCGTGTCCGCTTCCAGCAGCTGCAGGCGCCCCTGCTCGGCCAGGGGGCGCAGAAGCGCGTGGATCCTCGGGCCGTTCTGCCCCATGGTGACCACCACCTCGGGACAATGCGTGGTGACCTGCTTGGCGAAGTCGTCCCAGTCCAGGCCGCGGTCGTGCCCGCCCAGCAGGATGGCCACTGGCTGGCGGCCATCGGCCACGCACTCCAGCGCTGCCAGGCTGGCGTGCGGGGTGGTGCTGATGGAATCGTTGATCCAGGTGATGCCCTCGCGCGTGCCCAGGGTCTGCAGCCGGTTGGGCAGCGGGCGGAAGGTGGTCGCGGCGGCGGCCAGCGCCACGCCATCCAGGCCCAGCGCCTCGATGGCGGTCAGCACCGCGCACAGATTGCTGCGGTTGTGACGCCCGGGCACCGGCACCGTGGTGGTGTCCAGCACGAAGCGCTCGCCGCGATGGAGGTCGTTGCCGCGCAGGTGCCAGCCCTGCGGCTGGTTGAACCAGTGCACCTGGCTCTGCGGCAGCACCAGCGTGGACAGCAGCGGATCGGCGGCGTTGAGCACGGCGATGCGCGGATGGGCCACCGTCACCAGCGCCAGCTTGTCCTCGATGTAACGCTGCTGGCTGCCGTGCCAGTCCAGGTGCTCGGGAAAGAGGTTGAGCACGATGGCCACCGCCGGCGCGGCGCCGGACAGGGCGACATCGCGGGTCTGGTAGCTGGACAGCTCCACCGCCCAGTCCTGCGGCGGCGGCTGCGGGTCCAGCACCTCCAGCAAGGGCACGCCGATATTGCCCACCAGCGCGGTGCGTCGCCCGGCCGCGCGCAGCAGGTGCGCCAGCAGCGCGGTGGTGGTGCTCTTGCCCTTGGTACCGGTGACGGCCACGGTGTCTTCGACGATGCCCTGCGCGTTGGCGCGCTCGCCGAACCACAGCGTGCTGCCGCCGATCAGCGCGGTGCCGCGCGCCACGGCATGCGCGGCCGCCTCCCCGTAGGGACTGATGCCGGGCGATTTGACGACCACCTCGAAGGCCGCCAGCGCTTGGCCCGTGGCCTCCAACCGCACCTGCAGGGCCGGATCGGCCAGCGCGGCGACCTCATCGGCCTCGGCGGCGCTGCAGAACAGCGTCAGCGGCTGGGTCGGAAAGCGACCGCGCAGGACGCGATAGGCCGCGCGGCCCTCGCGCCCCCAGCCCCACAGGGCCAGCCTGCGGCCTTCAAGCTGCGAAACGCGCACGCAGGCGTTCCCACAGCGCGGCCGGGATGCGGTGCTCGCCCTGCGGTTCCAGCAGCGCTTCCACCGCCAGCTCGGTCGGGTCCAGTTGCGGCCGGATCTCGCGGTTGAAGCGCGCCACCAGCACGTCCTCCTTCCACTCCGGGCGCTCGCCCAGGGTGGCCATCGCCGCGCGCGATTCGCGGCCTTCGCCGACGCATTCGAACGGCTTGTGGTCCTGGTACTCCAGCAGCGCATCGAAGCCGCCGACCTGGCCGGCATCGTCCAGCAGGTTGCGGCCGAAGATCTTCACCAGCCGGGTCTTGGGCATGAACGGGGCCAGCGCCAGGTAGACGAAGTGGCACTTGGGGCACATGCCGCACCAGCGGTTCACCGGGCGCTCGCCGAGGATATGGAAGTTGCGGTTGCAGCTGGAGAAATGCGCGTCGTAGTGGTCGGTGCGGGCGAACTGCCGGGCCACGGCCAGCTCCGACAGCGGCCGCAGCAGCGAGTAATACTTCAGGTCCGCGGCCAGGTGCCGTTGCACGTAGTCGGCCAGCGCCGTCTCGAAGGCCCAGCCCTTGGACCACTGGTGGTTCACCTCGCCGGTCCCGGGGATGATGCTGCCGTAGCTGGCCGAGCGCTCGTTGGAGAACACCACCTGGTCCATGTCGTGCAGCAGCGCGGCCATCAGCAGGATCGAGGAGTTCACCGCGGTAACCGGGATATGCCCGTTCCAGGCGCCCTGGCGGTTGAGCTCGAACAGCTCCGGCGCCAGCGCGCGCCCGATCTGCAGCGAGGCCAGCCCCGTGCGTGCCGCACAGGCGGCGATCAGCTGCGAGCCGCCTACCCAGGTCACCGTCTGCTCCACTCCCAGCGCGCGCAGCGACTCGATGGACACCAGCGAGTCCTTGCCGCCGCCGATGGCCACCAGCGCATGCGCGCGCAGGCCCAGCGCCGGCGCGGGCGCTTCGTCGTTGGCGGCCGCGCGCGGGAATTTGATCCGCCCATGCAGGTCCAGCCCGTTGCGATAGGCGAACTCGCCCAGCCCGTTGAGGTAGACCTGCTCCAGCCAGTCGGCGGTGTCCGCATCCAGCGGCTCGCCCTCCACCAGGATGGTCTGCGGCACGCCGGCCTTGTAGTAGCTCACCCCGGCCATCAGGTGCAGCAGGCGCAGGGCGCGCTGCACCGCGGCCGCGCGCTCGGGCGACAGCGCGAACGGCGCGCCCGGGAAGGTCACCGTCTCCACCAGCTCCGGCCCCTGGTCGAAGGCATAGCGCAGCTTGGCCACGCCGGTGTCGGCATCGAAGGCGCAGCCGACGAAGCGGAACGCCTGCACGGCATCACGCTGGAACTTCCACTCAGACATCGAGGACCTCTTCCTTCGGCAGGTCGCGCTGGTTGTAGGTGCTGGCCATGCTGTAGCCGTAGGCGCCGGCGTCGGAAATCAGCATGACATCGCCCGGTGCGGTGGTGGCGGGCAGCTTGCGGCGGCGGCCGAAGACATCGGAGGACTCGCAGATCGGGCCGACCACGTCGAAGCTGGCGGTGTCCTGCTCTTCCAGGCGACTCAGGTTGGCGATGTCGTGCCAGGCGTCGTACAGCGCCGGGCGGATCAGGGCGTTCATGCCCGCATCCAGGCCGACGCGACGGATGCCGTCCTTCTCGATCACCTGGGTGGCCGCGGCCAGCAAGACGCCGGCCTCGGCCACCAGATAGCGGCCGGGCTCGATGGCCAGGCGGAAAGCCGGGTGCACGGCCTTGACCTCTTCCAGGCCCTTGGCCCACGCGTCCAGGTCGAAGGGCTCGTCGTCGGCGTGGTACGGGATCGGCAGGCCGCCGCCGATGTCGATGATCTCGATGGTGCCGATGCGGCGCGCGAAGCCGGCCAGCTCATCGCACATCAGGCGCCAGTGGCCCTCGGCCTCCACGCCGCTGCCGAGGTGCGCATGCAGGCCGGTGAGGGTGATGTCCAGGGCGCGCGCGGCGGCGACGAACTCATCCACGCGCGCGGCCGACAGCCCGAACTTGGAGGCCTTGCCGCCGGTGTTGACCTTCTCGTGGTGGCCATCGCCATGGCCCAGGTCCACGCGCAGCCACAGCGTGCGGCCGCGGAACACCTCCGGCCAGCGCTGCAGCGCTTCGACATTGTCCAGGGTCACGGTCACGCCCAGGCCGAAGGCGGCCTCGTACTCGGCGCGCGGTGCGAAGCTGGGGGTGAACAGCACGCGCCGCGGGGACAGCTCCGGCACCGCTTCGAACACGCGTTGCAGCTCGCCGTAGGACACGCACTCCAGGCCGAAGCCCTCCTCCACCAGCGTGCGCAGCAGCATCGGATGCGAGTTGGCCTTGATCGCGTAGTAGCGCTGGTCGATGGGGGCGATCGCCGCCAGTGCACGGGCGCGCTCGCGCACGGTGGGCAGGTGGTAGACGTAGCGCGGCGTGCCCGCCTGGGCCAGCTCCAGCAGTCGGCTGCGCTGGACCTGCCACCACGGCGTGGCGCGCGGACGCACCGCGCCGTTGATCTCACGCCAGCGCGGACCGAACACGGTGTCGTCCTCCACCGGCATCGCCCCGCTGTCGATCAGCTCGCCGTGCAGGATCGGCAGCAGGCCATCGGCGTCGGCCTCGTCGATCACGAAGGTCAGGTTCAGGTCGTTGGACGACTGGCTAATCATGTGCACGCGCTCCTTGCCGAAGGTGGCCCACACGTCCGAGAGCTTGTGCAGCAGCGAGCGCATGCCGCGGCCGACCAGGGTGATGGCCGCGCAGGGCGCGATCACCTTGACCCGGCAGATCTCCGACAGGTCGGCCGACAGGGCGGCCAGCACATCGGTGTTGACCAGGTTTTCGGACGGGTCCAGCGACACGGTGACGTTGGTCTCGGCCGAGCCGATCAGGTCCACCGACAGCCCGTGCTTCTTGAACAGCGCGAACACGTCGGCCAGGAAGCCGACCTGCTGCCACATGCCGATGCCTTCCATCGACACCAGCACGATGCCGTTGCGGCGGCTGATGGCCTTCACCCCCGGCACCGGCTCGACGCTGCCGTCGATGCTGGTGCCCGGCAGCTCGGGACGCTCGGTGTCCAGGATCGCCATCGGCACGCTGGCATCGCGGCAGGGCTTGATCGAGCGCGGGTGCAGCACCTTGGCGCCGGTGGTGGCGATTTCCTGCGCCTCGAAATAGTCCAGGCGGGTGAGCAGACGCGCATCGGGCACCTCGCGCGGGTTGGCGCTGAACATGCCGGGCACGTCGGTCCAGATCTCCACGCGGCGGGCCTTGAGCAGCGCGCCGAAGTACGCGGCCGAGGTGTCCGAGCCGCCGCGGCCGAGGATGGCCGTGCCGCCGTCGGCGTGGCGGGCGATGAAGCCCTGGCTGATCAGCACGCGCGTGGGCTGCTGCGAAAACGCAGCGCGCAGTTCCTCGCTGCCTTGCGCATCGCAGGACACCGACAGGCGCTGCGACCACGCGCTCTGGTTGGGGATGGCCAGGGCGCTGAGCCACTGGCGCGCATCGCACCAGCCGATCTCCAGCCCCTGCCCGGCCAGGTAGGCCGCACCGATGGTAGAGGAAAGCAGCTCGCCCTGCCCCAGCACCTCGGCCTGCCAGTCCAGCGCGCGGCTGCCCGCGCGCGGATCGCTGCCCAGCGCGCGCAGCGCCGCCAGGCGCTCGCCCAGGACCGCCTCGGCATCCAGCTCCAGCTCCGCCAGGAACTCGCGGTGGCGCGCCTCCAGCGCGGCGATGCGCTGGGCGCTGTCGGCCGCGCCGTCGGCGATGGCGGTCAGCTCGTTGGTCACGCCCGACAGCGCCGACACCACGATCACCACGCGGGCCTGGTGTTCCTCGGCACGTTTTTTCGCCAGCTTCCCAATCGTGTCCCAGCGATGACGACGCGACACCGAGGTGCCGCCGAACTTGAGGACGATCCAGCGATCGTGGGGATGGGAAGCTGACATTTTGAGTGGGGTTTACGATGTGGGGAAAAAGCCCGAAAGCCCGGGCGGAACCGCCGATTCTAAAGGAACACGCCCCATGGCACCGCCCCGCGCATGAGCACCTACCGCTATCTGCAACTGGATGTCTTCGCCCAGACCCGCGGGGCGGGCAACGCGCTGGGCGTCATCCTGGACGCCAGCGACCTGCACGGGCAGGACATGCAGGACATCGCAGCCTGGCTCAACCTGCCCGAGACCGTGTTCCTCGTGCCGCCACCGGAGGGCGCCGACCTCCACATCCGCATCTTCACGCCACGCTGCGAGCTGCCCTTTGCCGGCCACCCCAGCGTCGGGGCGGCCTGGGCGGCCGTGCACACTGGCCTGGCCAGGCCACGCCAGGGTGCCTTGCTGCTGGGCTGCGCCGCCGGCCTGTTGGCGGTGGAGATCGACGGCGAAGGCCACGGCCGCCGGGTGAGCGTGCGCGCCCCCCAGGCCACCGCCCAGCCCTCGCACGGCCACCAGGCCCTGCTGTCCGCCGCGCTGGAAGGTGTGGACACCGTCGGTGAGGCCCCGACGCTGTGGAACAACGGGCCGGGATGGTGGCTGGCAGAACTGCCCGATGCCGATGCGGTGGCGATGCTGGCGCCCAGGTTTGCCGAGATCGCCGCGTTGTCCCGCGCCAGTGGCGCCATCGGCCTGGCCGTGTTCGCCTTGACCGAGATGGACGGGGTGGTGGTGCGCGCCTTCTGTCCCGCCGACGCGCCGGCCACGCCGGAGGATCCGGTCACTGGCAGCGCCAATGCCTGCATCGCCGCCTGGCTGCATGCGCAGGGTCGCCTGCCCGGCGCGGACGGCGGCTACGTCGCGCGGCAAGGCATGCAGGTCGGGCGCGAGGGCCGTGTCCATGTGCGGGTGGATCCGGACGGGGCGGTGTGGATCGGCGGACAGGTGCGGCAGGTCATCGACGGCACGCTGGACTGGTAGCGGCGCGCGCGTAGCGATCCGGTGCGGCGTGCCGGCCTGATACCCTGCGCGCCCCACGTTCCTGGTATGCCCCATGACCTCGCGTCGCTTCCTGCAAGTGGATGTGTTCTCGCCCCGCCCCGGCTGCGGCAACCCCCTGGCGGTGGTGCTGGATGCGCAGGGCCTGGGCGAGGCGGACATGCAGGCCATCGCCCGCTGGACCAAGCTGCCGGAGACCACGTTCGTCTTTCCTGCGCAGGACGAAGGCGCCAGCTACCGCATCCGCATGTTCGCGCCGCAGAAAGAAGTGCCCTTCGCCGGCCATCCCAGCGTGGGCACCGCCTTCGCGGTGATGCAGGCCGGTCTGGCCCAGCCCCGCGATGGCCTCCTGGTGCAGGACGGCATCGCCGGCAGATTGCCGTTGCGCGTGGAGCGGGTGGAGGGCGTGGAACAGATCTCCATCCGCGTGCCGCGCGCCAGCGTGGCCGAAGTGGTGGATGCCGATGACCGGCGCCTGCAGCCGGTCATCGGCCACTGGCCGCTGGGCGCGCTGCCACCGGCGCTGATGGATGGCGGTCGCAAGTGGTGGCTGGTGGAGCTGGCCGACGAGGCCGCCCTGCGCGGCCTGGCCCCGGACTGGGACGCGATCGCCGCCCTGGCCGAATCCACCGGCGCGATGGGCGTGTTCGCCTACGCGCGCGCCAATCCGGGGCAGCCCTTCGCGCTGGCCGTGCGCGCCTTCGTCGGCAATGGCCGACGCTTCGAGGACGCCGCCTCCGGTGCGGCCAACGCAGTGCTGGCGGCGTGGCTGGACCACCGCGGTGCGTTGCCCGGCCAGGACCGGCGCTATGTCGCCAGCCAGGGGCGTGAGGTCGGCTTCGACGCGCTGCTGGCGCTGCAGGTCGATGCGCAAGGCGAGGTGTGGTCCGGCGGACAGGTGCAGTGCGTGGTGCGCGGCGAGCTGGCCTGGGGCTGAGGCGAGGAGTGAGTGAGGAGTGAGTAGTGAGGAGTGAGCGGAAGCGGGAAGCCGCTGGCGTTGCTCACGCTGGCGCGAGGTTGCGCTCTGCTTGATTGCTGGCTCACTAATTAGAGAAGGGGCCTTGCGGCCCCTGTGGGTTGGTCCCCCGAAAACCCGAGTCGAGGCGGTGCGATCAATCGGGCTGCGGCGTCACATCGACACGGACGCGGATGCGATCGCCGGGGTGATGATCGGTTCGCGTGCGGAAGCTGCGGCCCATGTATTCGTAGGTGACGTCGTAGCCATCGACCTGGCCTTCATCGTACGCGGCACCGTAGGAGGAGACCGGGCCGGGGTCACAGACCCGGACCTGCCCACGCTGGGCCTGCTGGTTGCGCTGGTTGGCGTCGTAGATCGAGCGCCCGGCCAGACCACCGGCCGCCGTGCCGACCGCGGTGCCGACCAGCTGCCCGGAGCCGCCACCAATGCGGCTGCCCAGCACTGCACCGGCGATGCCGCCGACGACCGTGGCCACCGTGCGCCCGGTTTCGCTGCCGCGCTGCACACCCTGTCCGACATACCCGCTGTCGTAGCCGTCGTCGACATAACCGTCCCCACCGCGACCTGCGTAGACGTCGTCGGCGTCGCGGTAGTAGCAGTGCTGGCGCACCTGCCTGCTCTCATAGCGCGGCGGCGCGATGATCGGATCCACCCGCACCACGCGGGCGTAGTCGTAGAGCTCGCGCTGCGACTCGTAGCGATCGCGGTAGCGGTCCTCGACGGTCGAATAGGATTGCGCGAATGCGGACGCCGGCAGCATCGAAGCCAGGGCGGCCAGCAGCAGGCAGCGTGAGAGGCAGGACATGGGCGCGCTCCGGCGAAGTGACGGCTCGCATCATGCGCGCCGTAGCCGCAAACCCGCCCTGAACATGACGGCCGTGCGCAGGAGCGTTTAGCAGGGGGACAGCCGGCGCCGCGTGGGCGCCGACCGTATGTCGCGACTTAAACGAACTCGACTTCCAGGCTGATCGGCACCGCCTTCAGCGCCTGCGAGACCGGGCAGTTCTCCTTGGCGTCCTCGGCGATGGCCTTGAACTTGTCCGCATCGATACCCGGCACGCTGCCCTTGAGCTTGAGCCGGATCTGGGACAGCTTCGGGCCGCCCTCCATCGACAGATCGACGTCGGCGCGCGTGTCCAGCGAGGTCGCCGGCGAGCCGGCCTCGGCCAGCTTGTTGGACAGCGCCATGGTGAAGCAGGCCGCGTGCGCGGCGGCGATGAGCTCTTCCGGGTTGGTGCCCTTCTCATCGCCGAAACGCGAGTTGAAGCCGTAACGCACGTTGTCCATCAGACCGCTCTGCGGGGTGCTGATGACGCCCTTGCCCGACTTCAGATCGCCTTCCCAGTGCGCGGTGGCGTGACGCGAGATGCCCATGACCAGACTCCTGTGTTGAGGGATGCCGGCAAGGTACGGGGCGACCCGTTACGCGCTCGTCTTGTGTCCTGCGCACCGCGGCACCCCGCCCCTATTTTTGGGCGCCGATGCCGGCAAGAGCGGCCCACGCCGCCACACTCAGACCAAAGTCCCGTAAAAAACCGGGTTTTCCCGCGTTTTCCTCTTCACTCTCGACGCGTGTTCGCCTACATTTCGCGTGCCGACTGGATCGGCCCGAATCACCACCTCATACGGTACACAGGACAACTCAATGGCAAAGACCGCTAAGAAGGCCGTCGCTAAGAAGGCCCCCGCAAAGGCCCCCGCGAAGAAGGCTGCAAAGCCGGCCGCCCCGAAGATCATCAAGGAAACCCTGACCAAGTCGGGTCTGGTCGCCCACATCGCCGAGACCTCGGCGGTCGCGCCGAAGGACGTCAAGGCCGTGATGGCCGCGCTGGAAGGCGCGATCACCGCGTCGCTGTCCAAGAAGGGCGCCGGCTCGTTCGTGCTGCCGGGCCTGCTGAAGATCAAGACCGTCAACGTGCCGGCCAAGCCGAAGCGCAAGGGCATCAACCCCTTCACCAAGGAAGAGCAGTGGTTCGCCGCCAAGCCGGCCACCACCAAGCTCAAGCTCAACGGCCTGAAGAAGCTCAAGGACGCCGCGCTCTGAGCGCAGTTTCCTCATCGCTTCACCGATTTGGGACGGCAATGCCGTCCCAAATCGTTTCCGGACCCCGCCGATGCGGGAAGACGGCAAGCCTCGATGCGACGCCTTTCTTCGAAAACCGGACGCGCCGGGCCGCGCACGTGAACCCAGGTGTCCGGGAAGCAGCGGCTTCCACCCTGCTGACGTGCCCATCCTCTGCGGAGGCCGTGGTTTGAACACGCCATCGCCCGAGCCGCGCAGCAGACCCACCACCGCCCTGCGCCTGCGTCGCTGGCTGCTGCGTCTGTGCATTTTGGTGGCCCTGGGCCTGGTCGCCACCTGGGCCTGGCACCAGCCTTTCCTGGCCACCCCGCGCGCGGTGTGGTCGCTGTATCGACAGCCGCCGCCGACCTCGCTGGTCGTGCCCGTGCAGGGCGTGCGTGCGCGCCAGATCGCCGACACCTTCGGCGCGCAGCGCGGCGCCAGCCGCCGTCATGCCGGCGTGGACATCTTCGGCAAGCGCGGCACGCCGGTGCTCAGCGCCACCGCGGGCGTGGTGGCCTCCATCCGCGAAGGCGGGCTGGGAGGCCGGCAGGTGTGGATCCTCGGCCCGGCCGGCGAGCGCCACTATTACGCACACCTGCAGGACTGGCGTCCAGGGCTGGAGGAGGGACAGATCGTCCCGGCCGGCACGGTGCTGGGCTTCGTCGGCGACAGCGGCAATGCCAAGGGCACCCCGCCCCATTTGCACTACGGCATCTACGGCAAGGACGGCGCCTACGACCCCTTGCCGCTGCTGCGCGCCACGCGCTGAGCCTGGAACGATTCATCGCACCCCTGGCGCTGATGGGCGCGCTTGGCGCGCCTAAGGTGATCGCCACGATCGCTGCCTACCACCGCCATGGAAACCCCGCGCCGCTACCGCATCACCGTCACGCCGCTCGAGCCCGACGGCCTGCCCTGCTACGACCGTTGCAGCCTGGAGTTCGATCACAGCCAACCCGGCGATCTGATGCGCCGGGTCGAAGCGGCCAGCAGCGGCCGCGTCCTGGCGGGCGACGAAGCCACCGCCCTGGTGCTGGGGCTCTCGCTGTTGGAGGCCCTGGCCTTGCACGGCTCGGCCACCACCCAGGCGTTGCTCGCCCCGCTGTCGGCAGCGCTACAGCAACAGGCCGAGCGAACCTGGAATCGCACGCTTCCCTGATGGTCGCCCCTGTGCGGACGCGCTAGGCTCTGCGCAGCCTCCCGGAGCCTGGCGATGCGCCCGACCACACCCCATCCAGCGCAGCCCGGCATTCCGATGCCAGGCACACGGCGGCTCGCCTTGGCCAGCGGGCTGCTGCTGCCGTTGATCCTGGTGTCCTGCACCTGCGGCCGCCCACCCGCCGCAGCGATCGGTACCGCTCCCACCGCCAAGGCGTCCAAGACCGCCGACGCGGCCCAGCCTGCCCCCAGCGCGACTGCCAGCGCGGCCTCGGCCGCGCAGACGCAACAGGCCGCACGCATGGGCGAGGCCGCCTCGCTGGTGCACGCCTACCTGGGCGCGCTGGCTGCTGGCGATCGCACGCGCGCCGACGCGTACTGGCGCAACGGACACCCGCCGCCGGTCGCCGACGACGCCCTGCTGCGCAATCTTCCCGGACTGCAGTCGGTGCAGATCCGCAACACCGCGCCGGTTGCGCTGGACAAGGCCGTTCCCACCGGCGCAGTGGAAGTGCCGGTCACCCTGCGCATGGTGTCCCCGCAGGGGCAGGTGATGCATTACGTCGGTCGCTACCGTCTGGCGCGCTCGCTGGACGACACGGGCTGGCAGATCAGCTCCGCCTCGGTCCATGCTCGCGTGGATTGACCTGCGATTCACCCACGCGCGTTAGGGTGGCCTTCTTTGGCCTGCACCCTGACCGATGCCGCTGCCACGCCGATGGTTCATCCCGATGTTCGCGCTGGCCCTGGTGGGCCTGGCTTGCCTGTCTGCAGCTATGGCGTCGGCCCAGACGACTGCCAAGGACGAGATCGCCATCCCCGGCGAACGCGTCCAGGGTTACATCGCCGGCGAGGTCCCACGCGATTTCGAACTGCTGGGCGGCCTGCTGGTGGTCACCACGCGCGAGCCCGACCTGCAGATCCCGCACGACGGCGACCGGGTGCGGATGACGCTGCATGCCAGCGTCGGCGCGCCCGGCTATGCCGCCGCGCAGCCGCTGGGGCGGGTGGAGATGAGCAGCCGCCTGCGCTATGACGAAGCAGCCCAGGCGCTGTTCCTGGACCAGCCGCGGCTGGAGCGCTTCACCCCTGACCAGCCGGGCCAACAGCTGGATGCCCAGACCCGCGAAGCGCTCAACCTGTGGCTGCAGGACTACGCCCGCACCCAGCCGGTGTATGCGCTGGACCCGCAGCTGCTGGCGCAGTTCGGCTCGGTGAAGGTGCGCGCCGTGCGCGTGGCGCAAGGTGCGATCATCGTCCAGTTCAACCAGCCGGTCGGCATGCCCGATCTCGACGATACCCCCTGACCCACCATGCGCTCACATACCCTGCCCCTTTGTCTTTGCAGCGTCCTGGTGCTGGCGGCCTGCCAGCCACCGCCACAGGATCCGGCCACGCGCAGCGAACCAGACACCAAGACAGTGGCCGCGCAGCGAGCGACTGCGCCAGCGCCCGCGCCAGCACCTTCTGCAGCGACCAGCGAAGCGGCCGAGCCTGGCATTCCCCTTGAACACTCGCCAGCAGCGGCGGCGCCACCGGCCGACGCGGCCGCAGCAGCGACCCTGGTGCGCGACTACTACGCGGCGATCAATGCCAAGGACTACGCGCGTGCCTACGGCATGTGGTCCGAGCAGGGCAAGGCCAGCGGACAGACCGCCGAGCAGTTCGCCAACGGCTACGCCAGCACCGAACGCGTCCAGGCGGACGTCGGCATGCCGGGCAATGCCGAGGGCGCGGCCGGCTCGCGCTATCTGCAGGTGCCGGTGACCGTGCACAGCGTCCGCAGCGGTGGCGAGCAGCGGACCTACGCCGGGCACTTCGTCCTGCGCGCGGTGGTGGCCGACGGGGCACCGGTCTCGGCGCGGCAGTGGCATCTATACAGCGCCGAGCTGCAGCGCAAGACGCCTTGAGTCGGCCGCGCTGACGGGCCGACCGAAGGTCCGTTCGACGATTCGCCCGTTGGGGCGGCCCCGGTGGCCTGAAGCCATCGACTGCGCAGGGGCTTTCCCAGGAAGGCCCCCTCGCGGCTGAAGCCGCTCCCACAGATGAGGTCGCTCCCACAGAATGCTTTGAGGGAGGACTCGAGGTTCGTTTAGGCGGCCTTGCGACGCTTGGGCTGCAGCATGGTGCCGGTGCAGTTCTTGGAGCCGCAGCGACAGGCCCAGATCTTCTTCAGGCGCGCTGTGTGCGGCTCGGCCAGGGTGATGCCGTAGTTGTAGGTCAGCTCCTGGCCCGGCTTGATCGCCTTGATCGCCTCGATGAACACCTTGTCCTTGCTGCGGTCATCGCCCTCGGCTTCCTCGATCACCGCCTCGCAGTTGGGGCTGCAGCTGTGATTGATCCACTTGGCCACGTTGCCGCGCTTGGTCGCATCGATCACGTAGTCGTCGTTGAGGGTGAACAGGAAGGTGTGCCCGGATTCCACGTCGCCGTTGTCGTCGGCGTCCACTTCTTCATGCGTACGCAGCTGCCCGCGGTACTGGATGATGCGCTCGCCCTTGGCGATGGCGTCGGTGGCGAACACGCCGTTGCCATGGATGGGCGACTTGCGGGCTTCGATCTTGCTGGGCATGCGGTATCCGGAAAGTTGGGAAAGGCCTTGCGGCGATTCTCACCTACCGGCCCGGCAATCCCAAGTGCTGCGCTCGATCGACACCAGTGTCGGCCTGCATGAACGCCCGCTCAGGCGGCAGGTTGGCTCGCGGCGGATGAAAAGCGTACAATTTCGGTCCTGATTTGAACGCACCGCCCCCTGCCATGCTCCGCGTCACCAAACTCACCGATTACGCCACCGTCGTGCTCACCGTCCTGGCCGCGCGTCCGGGCGAGGTGGCCAGCGCCAGCGACCTGGCCGAGCAATCGGGCCTGGAGTCGCCCACGGTCAGCAAGCTGCTCAAGCCGCTGGCGCAGGCAGGGCTGGTGGAGGGCCTGCGCGGCGCACATGGCGGCTACCGCCTGGCCCGCGCGGCCGATCGCATCACCCTGATCGAGATCGTCGAGGCCATGGAAGGTCCGCTGGCCATCACCGAATGCAGCCTGCACGCCAACCAGTGCGGCATCGCCACCCGCTGTGGTGCGCGCGCCAACTGGCGCCTGATCAACGACGTGGTGGCCGATGCGCTGCGCGGCGTGACCCTGGCGCAGATGCTGCAACCGCCGGCCGCGCATTCCCCTTCCACCCCACGCCCGCGCACGCTCGACGTGCAGCTGGCCCGTTGACCCGTAGGCAGCCACATGGCCACCGAGCTCGCACCCCCGCAGAACGCTGAAATCATCGAACGCCTTGGCCGTCGCTACGACGCCGGCTTCATCACCGACATCGAGACCGACTCGCTGCCGGCCGGCCTGGACGAGGACATCATCCGCGCCCTGTCGGCCAAGAAGCACGAGCCGGAGTGGATGACCGACTGGCGCCTGGCCGCCTATCGCCACTGGCTGAAGATGCCGATGCCGGAATGGGCCAAGCTGAAGATCGCGCCGATCGATTTCCAGGCGCTCAGCTACTACTCCGCGCCCAAGGGCCCCAAGTACAAGTCGCTGGACGAGGTGCCCAAGGAGCTGCTGGACACCTACGACAAGCTCGGCGTGCCGCTGCACGAGCGCGCCAAGCTGGCCGGCGTGGCGGTCGATGCGGTGTTCGATTCGGTCTCCGTGGGCACCACCTTCCGCAAGGAACTGGCCGAGAAGGGCGTGATCTTCTGCTCCATGTCCGAGGCCATCGCCGAGCATCCCGAGCTGGTCCGGCAGTACCTGGGCAGCGTGGTGCCGGTGGCGGACAACTATTTCGCAGCGCTGAACTCGGCGGTGTTCTCCGATGGCAGCTTCGTGTTCATCCCCAAGGGCGTGCGCTGCCCGATGGAGCTGAGCACCTATTTCCGCATCAACTCCGGGCATACCGGCCAGTTCGAGCGCACCCTGATCGTGTGCGAGGAGCAGGCCTACGTGTCCTACCTGGAAGGCTGCACCGCGCCGATGCGCGATGAGAACCAGCTGCACGCGGCAGTGGTCGAGCTGGTGGTGCTGGACGATGGCGAGATCAAGTACTCGACCGTGCAGAACTGGTACCCGGGCGACGAGGAAGGCCGCGGCGGCATCTACAACTTCGTCACCAAGCGCGCCGAGTGCCGTGGCGCGCGCAGCAAGGTCACCTGGACCCAGGTGGAGACCGGCTCTGCCATCACCTGGAAGTACCCCTCCTGCGTGCTGCTGGGCGACGATTCCTCCGGCGAGTTCCACTCGGTGGCGCTGACCCATCACCGCCAGCAGGCCGATACCGGCACCAAGATGATCCACGTCGGCAAGCGCACCAAGTCCAAGATCGTCTCCAAGGGCATCAGCGCCGGCCGCGGCCAGAACACCTATCGCGGCCTGGTCAAGGTGGAAAAGGGTGCCGACGGCGCGCGCAACTACACCCAGTGCGACTCGCTGCTGATCGGCAAGAAATGCGGCGCCCACACCTTCCCCTACATCGAGGTGAAGAACCCGGGCGCCACGGTCGAGCATGAGGCCACCACCTCCAAGATCAGCGACGACCAGCTGTTCTACTGCCGCGCCCGCGGCATCAGCGAGGAAGACGCGGTATCGCTGATCGTCGACGGCTTCTGCAAGCAGGTGTTCCGCGAGCTGCCGATGGAGTTCGCCGTGGAGGCCAAGAAGCTGCTGGAAGTCTCGCTGGAAGGCAGCGTCGGCTGAGAAGGCCGGGATTGGGGATTGGAGATTCGGGATCGGCGATGCCTCCCGCTCCTGCCCTGTTCCGCTCGCCCACGCTTTTTTACGAATCCCCAATCCCGAATCCCCAATCCCATGCTCAAAATCGACAACCTCCACGCCTCCGTCGCCGGCAAGGACATCCTCAAGGGCCTGTCGCTGGACGTGAAGCCGGGCCAGGTGCACGCCATCATGGGCCCCAACGGCGCCGGCAAGTCCACGCTGGGCAACATCCTGTCCGGGCGCGATGGCTATGAAATCACCGACGGCACGGTGCTGTTCGAAGGCGCCGACCTGCTCGCGCTGGAGCCCGAGGAGCGCGCCGCGGCCGGTGTGTTCCTGGCCTTCCAGTACCCGGTGGAAATCCCGGGCGTGAACAACACTTACTTCCTGCGCGCCGCGCTCAACGCCCAGCGCAAGGCACGCGGCGAGAGCGAGCTGGACTCGATGCAGTTCCTCAAGAAGGTGCGCGAGAAGCTGGCCGTATTGCACCTGAAGGACGAGCTGCTGCACCGTGGCGTCAACGAGGGCTTCTCCGGCGGCGAGAAGAAGCGCAACGAGATCTTCCAGCTGGCCGTGCTGGAGCCGAAGCTGGCGATCCTGGACGAGACAGACTCGGGCCTGGACATCGACGCGCTCAAGAACGTCGCCGACGGCGTCAACGCGCTGCGCTCGCCGGAGCGCTCCTTCATCGTGGTCACGCACTACCAGCGCCTGCTGGACTACATCAAGCCCGACGTGGTGCACGTGCTGGCTGACGGCCGCATCGTGCAGAGCGGCGGCCCGGAGCTGGCGCTGGAGCTGGAAGAACGTGGCTACGCCTGGATCCGCGACCGCGTGGCGCCGGGGACGGTGGTCTGATGTCCGCGCTGCTCGACTCCCTTGCCGAAGGCTTCACCGGCGACGCCGCCAGGCGCGAGGTGCTTGAACAGGCGCTGCGCAGCGGCCTGCCCGGCTCGCGCGAGGAAGCCTGGCGCTACACCTCCCTGCGGCCGCTGGAGCGTCGGCGCTTTGCCGCGGTGGCAGCCGCGCCCCAGATCGATGCGCAGCGGCTCGCCGCCATTCCCGCACCGCGCCTGGTGTTCGCCAACGGCCGCTTCGTCCAGGCGCTGAGCGATGTGTCCACCCTGCCGGCGGGCGCGACGCTGCGCTCGCTGGGCCAGGCGCTGGCGGCTGGTGAGGACAGCGCGCGCTTCCTGCAGCGCCGGTTCGAGCGCAGCGACGAGGTCTTCGCCCAGCTCAATGCCGCGCTCGCCAGCGACGGCGTGCTGCTGCAGGTCGAGGCCGACGCCGTCATCGAAACCCCGATCCACCTGGTCTTCATTGGCGCGGCAGATGCCACCGACCGCGCCTGGCACCTGCGCAACCTGATCGACCTGCGCAACGGCGCCAGCCTGACCCTGGTGGAACACCACCTGGCCGAGGGCGAGCACGCGCATTTCTCCAACGTGCTCACCCACGTGCATCTGGGCCAGCAGGCCAGCCTGAAGCATGCGCGCGTGCAGGACGAGGCCGATCGCGCCACCGCGCTGTTGCGCACCGATGCGGTCCTGGCGCGCCAGGCGCAGTACCGCCGCCTGGACCTGGAGCTGGGCGCGGGCCTGTCGCGGCATGAGCTCAACGTGCGCCTGGAAGGCGAGCAGGCCCGGCTGTCGGCCAATGGCGTGCTGCTGGCCGGCGGTCGGCGTCACCTGGACACCCGGCTGGGGATCGACCACATCGGCCGCGACACCGCCTGCGAGCTGACCTGGCGCGGCCTGGGCGCCGGGCGCGGGCGCGCGGTGTTCCATGGTGGCATCCTGATTCGCGAAGGCGCCGACGGCGCCGATGCCAACCTGTCCAACAAGAACGTCCTGCTCAGCGATACGGCCGAGATCGACACCCAGCCGGTGCTGGTGATCCACGCCGATGAGGTCAAGGCCGCCCACGGCGCCACCGTGGGCCAGCTCGATGCCAATGCGCTGTTCTACCTGCGCTCGCGCGGCCTGTCGGTCGATGACGCGCAGCGCCTGCTGACCGCCGCGTTCTGCCGTGCGCCGCTGGCCGTGCTGGAAGACCAGGCCCTGGGCGCGCAGCTGGCCGAATCCATCGATGCGGCGCTACGCCGCGCGGGGGCGGCATGAGCGGCGTGGAGAACCTGGGCGCGGCCAGCATTGCCGCGGCCGAACAACAACAGGCGCAGGCAGTGGACTGGGAGCGTATCCGCGCGGACTTCCCGCTGCTCACGCGCGCGGTCAACGACAAGCCGCTGATCTACTTCGACAACGCCAACACCGCGCAGAAGCCGGTGCAGGTGGTGGCCGCGGTGGACATGTTCTACCGCCGCCACAACGCCAACGTCAGCCGCGCCGTGCATGCGCTGGGCACCGAGGCCACCGAGGCCTACGAGGGCGCGCGCAAGACCCTGGCGCGCTTCATGAAGGTGCGCGGCGAGGAGCTGGTGCTGTGCAGCGGCACTACCTTCGCGATCAACCTGGTGGCGTATTCCTGGGCCCTGCCCAGGCTGAAGGCCGGCGATGTGATCCTGGTCTCGCGCATGGAGCACCACGCCAATATCGTGCCGTGGCAGCTGGTGGCCGAGCGCACCGGCGCCACGGTGCAGGTCGCCGAGATCCTGCCCGACGGCAGCCTGGACCTGGACGCGCTGGACAAGGCGATGACGCCGCGGGTCAAGCTGCTGGCGCTGGCGCATGTGTCCAACGTGCTGGGCACGGTGAACCCGGTGCGCGAGATCTGCCGGCAGGCGCGCAAGCGCGGCATCGTCACCGTGATCGACGGTTCGCAGGCCGCCCCGCACCTGCCGCTGGACGTGCCAGCGCTCGGCTGCGATTTCTACGCCGTCACCGGCCACAAGATCTGCGGTCCCACCGGCACCGGGGCGCTGTGGGCGCGCCGCGAGCTGCTGGAGGCGATGCCGCCCTTCATCGGCGGCGGCGAGATGATCAAGGAGGTCAGCTTCGAGAAGACCACCTTCAACGACATCCCGCACAAGTTCGAGGCCGGCACGCCCAACATCGCCGGCTTCGTCGGCCTGGGCGCGGCGCTGGACTACCTGGACGGCATCGGCATGGAGGCCATCCGTGCGCGCGAAGGCGAGCTGCTGGCGCACCTGACCGAAGAGCTGGACAGAATCGAGGGCCTGCGCATCTTCGGCACCGCCCCGGACAAGGCCGCGGTGGTGTCCTTCCTGATCGATGGCGCCCACGCCCACGACCTGGCCACGCTGCTGGACCTGGAGGGCGTGGCCGTGCGCTCGGGCCAGCACTGCGCCCATCCGCTGCTGCAGTACTACGGGGTGGCCGCCACGCTGCGTGCCTCACTGGCGTTCTACAACACGCACGCGGAGATTGAGTCCTTCGTTGCGGCCTTGCTGAAGGCCCGCAGGCTGCTGGGATAGTGGTAGGAGTGAGTGAAGAGGGGTGAGGAGTGAGTAAGGGCGCTTGGCCGACTTTCGCTTCTTCTGCTCACTTCCCGTTCGTGCCGATGCCGGGCTCGGGCTATTGCTGGCGTCTTGGCGGAGCCGGAACGCCTGGCCTGGCGCATGGGCCAGCCGAAGGCAGCTCTTGCCGCTCCTCACTTCTCACTCCTCTCCCCTCACTCCTAGAATAAAGCGATGAGCCAGCTAGCCTTCCGCCACGCCACCGAAGCCGACCTCGACGCCATCGTGGCGCTGGTCACTTGCGCCTATCGTGGCGATGCCAGCCGCGTGGGCTGGACCACCGAGGCCGACTTCCTCGATGGCAACCGCATCGACCGCGAGGTGCTGCGGGCCGACATCCTGCGGCCGCGCAGCGTCGTGCTGCTGGGTGAGCGCGATGGCCAGCTGCTGGCCTGCGCGCATGTGGCCGAGCAGGACGGTGCCGGCTATTTCGGCATGTTTTCGGTGCAGCCCGCTTTGCAGGGCGCCGGCGTGGGCAAGGCGATGATGGTCGAAGCCGAACGCATTGCACGCGAGGAACTCGGGCTGGCGGTGATGCGCATGACGGTGATCGACGTGCGCGAGACGCTGATCGCCTTCTACGAGCGCCGTGGCTACGTGCGCACCGGCATCAAGAAGCCGTTCCCCTATGGCGACGAGCGCTTTGGTACGCCGCTGCGCGATGACTTGCGCTTCGAGGTGCTGGAAAAGCCGCTGGCAGGAGCGGCGGCATGAGCGAGACCTGGACCTTCGTCTGCGCCGAGGCCGAGCTGCTGCCGGGCGAGATGCGTAACGCCTGGGACGAGGTCACTGGCGCGGGCATCGTGGTGTTCAACCTCGATGGCGAGCTGTACGCGCTGGAAGACAAGTGCAGCCACGCCGATTTCGAACTCTCGGCGGCTGGCGGTTTCGATGCCGAACATCGCAGCATCGAATGTGTCCTGCACGGCGCGCGCTTCGATATTCTCAGTGGCCAGCCGCTGTGCGCACCGGCGTACTCGCCCGTGCCGAAGTTTCCGACCAAGCGCGAGCATGGCGGCATCTGGGCCAGAGACGACCGCGACTGATCGTCCGGCTGCGGGCTCCCCGCCCTGCTGTTGTGGGAGCCGATTCATCGGCGAAGAGGCTTGCCCGGTAAAGCCCCTTCGCGGCTAAAGCCGCTCCCACATGGAAGCCACTCCATAGCGCGAAGCTGCTAATCAGGATACGTGGCCACCTGACATGCCAGTCTGTCGGACCGCGCCCTGTGAGAGCCGATTCATCGGCGAAGAGGCTTTCCAGGTGAAGCTTCTCTGCGCCCGATGGCCTGCGGCCATCTCGAGCCGCTCACACCAGATAAAACAAGTGCGGCGGGACTGCCCGCGCGCTCAGCTGACGCAATGCGCGCGTGGACGTGACGTTCGCGCAAGGTAGGCAGTCCTGCAGCTAAATGCGAAGAACTCTTATTTACAAATAACAACGAGAGTTGTTAACGTTTAGCGATGGCTGACACTCGTTGGCCAGTGGAGTGATCCGGTCTTGTCTGCGCACCACGCCCTGCTGGGCAGAAATCGCATCTCGCGGCTCATGCGGGCCATGCGCGCGTGGGCGGCCCGTGGTGTGTTCGCGCTGGCCGTGCTGATCGGCCTGCAGTTGCTGGCCGCCACTGGCATGGTGTCCGCACAACCGGGCACCGAGCGCTCCCAAAGCGGAAGCCTGCCCGGCCAGGCCGAACCGGAGCCGGAGACCCCTGACGTCCGCGCGGAACAGGACGCGCTCAAGCAGCGCCGCAGCGTGGGCGTGCGCCACGTGGTGGATCGCAAAACAGACACCTCCACCGCGATTGGATTCCCTGCTGCGGCCGTCGCCGCGCCGCGCGCCTGCGCGCGTGCCTGCGCATGGGGCAGTCAACACCGGCACCTGCCCGCGGGTGATCCACTGCGGCGCCTGCAACGCAGCCATGCGCCGCCGGCTCCCACGCTGAGCTGACGGGCCGACCACCGCGTCGGCACGTCCTGCGGCCCCGCCGCACGTTGCACGTCTCTTCCGCCTTCACCCGTGCCGCGCCCCGCGTGGCGGCGGCGTGTTGTGCGCGCTCCCTCGCCTGGCCGCCCGCGGCCTGCCCACATCACGATCCGAGCCCCCCATGTCCCTCGCACGTACTCCGCTCCGTTCCGCCCTGACCTGCGCCCTGTTGTTCTCCCTGGCGACCCGCGCCGCCCTGGCCCAGTCCGGCCCCAGCGACATCGATCGCACCGCCTCCACGCTGGACACCGTGGTCGTCACCGCCGCCGGCTTCGAGCAGAAGATCACCGACGCGCCGGCCAGCATCAGCGTGGTCACACGCGAGACGCTGAGCACGCGGCCCTATACCAACCTGGTCGACGCGCTACGCGACATGGAAGGCATCGACGTGGGCATGCAGAGCACCGACAAGAACGGCATGGGCACCATCAGCATGCGCGGCCTGCCCTCGGACTACACCCTGGTGCTGATCGATGGACGCCGCCAGAGCAACGTCGGCGACCTGTACCCGAACAACTTCGGCGGCGGGCAGTTCAGCTTCATCCCGCCGCTGGATGCAGTCGAGCGCATCGAGGTCGTGCGCGGGCCGATGTCCACGCTGTACGGCTCGGACGCGATGGGCGGGGTGATCAACATCATCACCCGCAAGGTCGCCGACACCTCGACCGGCTCGGTGACCATGGCGCACACCTTCCAGCAGGACGACCAGTTCGGCGATGACGACAAGCTGGACCTGTTTCTGCAGGGACCGCTGGTCAAGGATCTGCTCGGCCTTGCAGTGCGTGGCAGCTGGTACGACCGCCAGGCCTCCAGCCCGGAATGGCCCGACCTGCCCCTGCCCTCGCCGCCGAATGACCCCGGCAGTACCTGGAGCCGCGACATCGGCTTCGGCGCCGGCGGGCGTACCGTTGCCGCCACCAACTGGAATGCCGGCTTCCAACTCTCGCTCACGCCCAACCAGGACCACGACATCACCCTGGACTACGACGTGTCGCGCCTGAAGTTCGACAACAGCCAGGGCCAGACCGGCACGCTGGACAGCATCGGCAGCATCTGGCGCGCGGCCAATGCGGTCATTCCCAACCCCAACTTCAACCCGGCCCTGCCGGCTGGCCCCGGCAATCCGGCGACCATCACCCGCCGCGTGGTGCAGCCGCGCGTGGGCTATACCGCCTACCAGCGCTACGAGCGCGAACAACTCGCCTTGACCCACATCGGCCGCTGGGACATCGGTACCAGCACCACCAGCCTGATGCACGGCACCAGCAACAACCTCGGCCGCTCGCTGCCGCTGACGGTGGACGAACGCGCCGACGTGCAGGCGCTTTGGAACGCGGCCTGCGCGGCCGGCGGCGCCGCGCCCTACTGCGCCAACGCCAGCCGCGCCAACCTCAACGCGACGCAACGCGCGCAGCTGGAAGCCCTGCTGCCGCGGCCGCTGCGCGCGCTGGAGATCGAGGCCTGGGTGCTGGACAGCAGGCTGGATATGGAACTGGGCCAGTCGCACAAGACCACCGTCGGCGGGCAGTTCAATCGCGCGGAAATGGAAGATGGCGTGTTCGGCATGTACGGCGATGGCTTCCGCGACGGCACCACCCAGCTGCACCGGCAGTGGGCGCTGTTCGCCGAGGACAACTGGAGCCTGACCGACGCGCTGGTGTTCACCTACGGACTGCGCTACGACGACCACAACATCTTCGGCGACCAACTCAGCCCGCGCGGCTACCTGGTGTGGACGGCCAATGCGCGGTGGACGGTCAAGGGTGGCGTGAGCACCGGCTACAAGACGCCCAAGCCCAACCAGCTGTTTCCGGGCATCACCGGCTTCGGTGGCCAGGGCGTGTCGCCGATGGTCGGCAGCCCGGACCTGCAGCCGGAGACCAGCACCAACTACGAGCTGGCCGCGTACTACGACAACCAGGACAACTTCAGCGTCAACGCCACGCTGTTCCTCAACCGGTTCAAGGACAAGATCGCCACCGGCACGGCGATTCCCAACTGCGAGATCGTCGCGGCCGGCGTGGACTGCGTGGACATCGGCCCGGGCTGGGCGGCGCTGGGCTATTCCACCTTCAGCCAGAGCACCAACATCGACCGCGCCGAGACCCGCGGCGTGGAGCTGGCCGCGGCCCTGCAGCTGCCGGGCAACTTCGCGCTGCGCGGCAACTACACCTACACCAAGTCCGAGAACAAGAGCGGCGGCGCGCGGGGCCAGCCCATCGCCGGCAACCCTGCCGAGCACATGGGCAACGCGGTGCTGGAATGGCGCGCCAACGATGCGCTGAGCTTCAACCTTACCGCGGAGGGCCGCTACGACCGCTACAACGGGATCAGTACGGTGAGCGGCGAGCACCTGTACTACAAGGACTACACGATCTTCCACCTCGGCGGCACCTGGCGGGCCAATGACTTCCTGACCTTCAATGCCCGCATCAACAACCTGACCGACAAGAACTTCATCTCCCAGACCTGCGAGCTGGCGGTGACCCAGGATGCCTACGCCTGCACCGACGACTACCTGATCAAGGACCAGCGCCGCAATGTGTGGGTGTCGATGAATTTCCGCTTCTGAGTCCGCGCAGAGGGCAAGCCCGTGGGAGCGGCGCCGCAAAGGGGCTCTACCGGAGAGCCTCTTCGCGGCTGATGGCCATAGGCCACCCAGAGCCGCTCCTACAGGTTGATTTCGAACCCATAGTCCGCGGCATGGAATGCGCGTTATGGCGAAGGACCGCGATGCCAGCGCGCCAATGGGTCCCCGGCCTGCCGGCCGGGGCCGCAAGATGACTCCACGGTCAGATGACGTTGATGTCAGGAACGGTTCTCATTACTATCTGCGGCGCTGAACGGTGTCATCGACCGCCACGCCTCGCCTCGGCCCATGTCGCCGGGGCCAGCGGGCGGCACGTGCCGTCAACGCCTCCTTAGCCAGATCGCCAGTGGGGGCCTTCACTACCCCAACTGGAACTCCGATGAGCCACATCACCCGTCGCAAGCATGCGCCGGCCGCCCCGCGCGCGACCTGCCTGTCCACCACCCTGTTGACCGGCCTGGCGCTGGGCGCGCCGTTCGCGGCGCTGGCCGATGCGCCCCCCAGCGCCCCTGCCTCGCCCGCCACTGCCGACGCCGCGGCCGCTCCGGCCGACGCGGCCGAGCAGCGCGCGCGCCGCCACGACGATGCGCGCACCCTGGACCAGGTGGACGTGCACGGCTCGCGCATCCAGGCCAGGGCCGTGGCCTCGCCCAAGTTCACCCAGTCCCTGCAGGACACGCCGCAGACCATCCAGGTCATCACCCGCGACCTGTTCAACCAGCAGGGCGCCACCACCCTGACCGAGGCGCTGCGCAACTCGCCGGCGGTGGGCACCTTCTTCGCCGGCGAGAACGGCAACACCAACACCGGCGATGCCATCTACATGCGGGGGTTCGACACCTCCAGCAGCATCTTCGTCGATGGCGTGCGCGACCTGGGCTCGATCTCGCGCGACCTGTTCAATGTCGAACAGGTCGAAGTGCAGAAGGGCCCGGCCGGCACCGACAACGGCCGCACCGCGCCGACCGGCGCGATCAACATGGCCAGCAAGCGCGCCTCCCTGTTCGATGCGGTCGGGGCCACGCTCTCGGCTGGCGATGAAGGCCAGCAGCGCGCCACCGCCGACTGGAACCAGAGCCTGTCCGGCCTGCCCGGCACGGCCCTGCGCCTGAACGCGATGTGGCAGGACAGCGATGTCCCCGGCCGCGACCACGTCAACAACAAGCGCTGGGGCATCGCGCCCTCGCTGGGCTTCAACCTGGATGGCGCCACGCGCTATTTCCTCAACCTGTACTACGTCAAGCAGGACAACATTCCCGATGGCTTCGTGCCGACCATCGGCCTGCCGGGCTGGGTGCCGCAACCCGGCCTGCAGCAGTTGGTGGGCCATCCGGTGAATCCGGAGAATTTCTACGGCACGCGCCAGGACCATGACGACGTGGAAGCCAAGCAGGCGACCTTCATCCTGGAACACGACTTCTCCGACAGCGTGCGCCTGACCAACACCGCGCGCTGGGGGCAGACCACGCAGGACTACCTGCTCAGCGCCTTCATGAGCACCGGCGGTACCGCCGCCAATCCGCTGGCCGGCAACATCCGCTGGACCGACATCAACGACCTGTCCACCTACACCCTGATCCGTGGCAACAACACCTTCAAGGATCAGCGCAACGAGATCCTGACCGACCAGCTCAACCTGCGCGTGGACTTCAGCACAGGCGCCATCGCACACAATCTCAGCACCGGGCTGGAGCTGACCCGCGAGGAGCAGGACGCGCACACCATCGCCAGCACCGGCACCCGGCCTGCGGCCAGTCTCTACGACCCGGACTGGAACGATGCCGGCACCCTGGCCTGGGCGCGCAACGGCACGGGCAGCCACGGTCGCACCGATACGCAGGCGATCTACGCCTTCGACACGCTCAAGTTCGGCGAGGATGTCCTGCTGACCGCCGGCCTGCGCCTGGACCACTACAAGACCGATTACGTCAACACCGCCATCTGCAACAACGGCACCGGCCGCGGCGCGGTGCCCTGTAACGGCGCGCCGGTCGGCAGCGCGGTCACCACGGTGGACACCGACACCAGCGACACGCTGTTCAACTGGAAGCTGGGCGCGGTGTACAAGGTCGGCGAGGCGGTCAGCCTGTACGCCAACTACGCGTTGTCCCAGCAGCCGCCGGGCGGGGCCAACTTCGCCTTGGCCGCCGCTGACGGCGCGGCCAACAGCATCAACGCCGATCCGCAGAAGGCCAAGACCTTCGAGGTCGGCAGCAAGTGGAACGTGCTGGAGAACCTGGCGCTGAACCTGGCGGTGTTCCAGACCGAGGTGAGCAACGAGATCAACAGCAACGTGCTGGACGATTTCGGCAACCCCACCCAGACCGGCGAGAAGGAGGTCAAGGGCGTGGAGCTGTCGGCCGTGGGCAACCTCACCGACAACTGGACGGTCTCGGCCGGGTACAGCCGCATGTCCACGCGGGTGGTGGAAGGCCCGGTGGTCTCGGCCGACCAGACCAGCAACCTGTCCTACACCCCGGACGATGCCTTCACTAGCTGGACCAGCTATCGCTTCCCGTTCGGCCTGACCGTGGGCGGCGGCGCGCGCTACGTGGGCCAGATGCATCGCGGCACCGACGGCGCGGTCGGCACGCCGACATCCATCAAGTCCTACACGGTCTACGACGCGGTGTTGTCCTATGACATCTCCCGTAACCTCTCGCTGCGCCTGAACGGCTACAACCTGTTCGACAAGCAGTACGTGGCGGCGATCAACAAGAGCGGCTACCGCTACACGCCCGGCACCCCTCGGACCTTCCTGCTCAGCGCGGACCTGCGCTTCTGAAGCCGGTGGCTTGCTAGGCTGATCGGCCGCCCGCACGGGAAGGTTGGCGCTTCGCCTTCCCGTGCACCGTCGCAGGAACTCCAAGATGCTGCTGCATATCCCCGACATCCTCGATCCCGACCAGGTGGCCCAGATGCGCCGCGCGCTGAATGCGGCCGACTGGGGCGATGGACGCGCCACCGTTGGCGCGCAGGGTGCCCAGGTCAAACGCAATCAGCAGCTGCCCGACGCTGCGCCCCTGCGCGAGCAGCTGGGCCGGCAGGTGCTGGCCGCACTGGAGCGCAATGCGCTGTACTTCGCCGCCGCGCTGCCACTGCGCACGCTGCCGCCGCGCTTCAATCGCTACGCCGGTGGCGGGGAGTACGGCTTCCACGTCGATGGCGCGGTGATGGCCGCGGGCGACGGGAAGCACGTGCGCTCGGACCTGTCCTGCACCCTGTTCCTGTCGGACCCGGAGGAATACGAGGGCGGGGAGCTGATCGTCAGCGACACCTACGGCGAGCACGAAGTGAAGCTGCCGGCCGGGGACCTGATCCTCTACCCCTCCAGCAGTCTGCACCGGGTCGCGCCGGTGACCAGCGGCGCGCGCACGGCCGCCTTCTTCTGGATTCAGAGCATGGTCCGCGATGAGACCCAGCGCCGCACGCTGTACGAGCTGGACACCGCCATCCAGTCCCTGACCGCCAGCGGTGCCGACCGCGACGCGCTGGTGCGCCTGACCGGCGTGTATCACAACCTGCTGCGGGGCTGGGCCGAGACCTGAGCACGGCGGCTGTCGCCCTTGTCATGCCGGCGACGGGTCGCTAGTTGGGATCAATTCTCATTTCGTGTTGTAATGACGGCTTCCCCGGGGCATCCCATGCGGCGCGTGTCCAGCACTTCTCTCCCGTCTCCCCAAGCCCAGCAGCGCCGCGGTTTCTGGCTGCGCACGCTGCACAGCTGGCACTGGATCAGCTCGGCGATGTGCCTGGTGGGCATGTTGCTCTTTGCCATCACCGGCCTGACCCTCAACCACGCCGCACGCATCGAGGCCAGCCCGCAGACGCGCAGCGCCACCGCGCAGCTCCCCGCCCCGCTGCTGCGCGCGCTTGGCACGCACGAGGAAGGCGATGCGCCGCTACCGGTAGTGGTGCGCGACTGGCTGGACGCCCGCTTCGACATCGCCATCGGCCAACGCCAGGCCGAGTGGTCGGCCAGCGAGCTGTATCTGTCCATGCCCACGCCCGGCGCCGACGCCTGGCTGTCCATCGACCGCGAAAGCGGCAGCGTGGAATTCGAGCGCACCGATCGCGGCTGGGTCTCCTACTTCAACGACCTGCACAAGGGTCGCAATGCAGGGCCGGCCTGGAGCTGGTTCCTGGATGTGTTCGCGGTGGCCTGCCTGGTGTTCTGCATCACCGGGCTGTGCCTGCTGCAGATGCACGCGCGGCAGCGCCGTTCCACCTGGCCGTACGTCGGGCTGGGGTTGGTGGTGCCGCTGATCCTCGCCCTGATCTTCATCCACTGAAGGACTTCCCATGCCGACCTTGCGCGTCACCACCTCCATCACCATCGCCCTCAGCGGCGCCCTGGCCATGCCGGCCTATGCGGCGACGCTGGAGGTCAACGTCGAGGTGCCCAAGCTCGACGTGGCCGAGTACCACCGTCCCTATGTCGCCGTGTGGATCGAGGACGCCAACCAGAAGGCCGCCGCCGACCTGTCGGTGTGGTACCAGATGCGCGACACCGCCGAGGGCCACGGCACCAAGTGGCTGCCCGACCTGCGCCAGTGGTGGCGCAAGTCCGGCCGCAGCCTGAAGGTGCCGGTGGACGGGGTGACCGGCCCGACCCGCCCGGTCGGCAAGCACGCGCTGAGCTTCACCGACAAGCAGCCGCAGCTGGCCAAGCTGGGGCCCGGCAGCTACACGCTGGTGGTGGAAGCGGCGCGCGAAGTCGGCGGCCGCGAGCTGCTCAAGATCCCTTTCACCTGGCCGGCCACCGCCGCGCAGAACGGCAAGTCGCAAGGCAGCGCCGAGCTCGGCGCGGTGACCCTGGCGATCAAGCCCTGATCGGCAGGCCCGATCGGCAACCCCACTTCCCAACGGAAACGACCATGAAGCGTTCGCTCACTTTCGCCCTGGCGCTGGCCGCGGCCACCGTGTCCTTCTCCGCCGCCGCGCACAAGATGTGGCTGCTGCCCTCGGGCACCACCTTCTCCGGCGCCGACCCGTGGCTGTCGGTGGATGCGGCCGTGTCCAACGACCTGTTCTACTTCGACCATGTGCCCATGCGCCTGGACGAGCTGAAGATCACCGCGCCCGACGGCCGCGACGTCACGCCGCAGAACGCGGCCACCGGCAAGTACCGCAGCGTGTTCGACGTGCAGCTGGCGCAGGAAGGCACCTACCGGGTGGCGATCTCGGGCGATGGCCTGTTCGCCAGCTGGAAGGACAAGGACGGCAAGCCCAAGCGCTGGCGCGGCACCGCCGCCAGCTTCGGCGAAGTGCCCAAGGACGCCAAGGACCTGCGGGTGTCGCAGAACGCGATGCGTGTAGAGACCTTCGCCACCCGTGGCGCGCCCACGCAGACCGCGCTCAAGCCCACCGGCCAGGGCCTGGAGCTGGTGCCGGTGACGCATCCGAACGACCTGTTCGCCGGTGAGCCGGCGACCTTCCAGCTGCAGATCGATGGCAAGCCGGCCGCCGACCTGGAGGTCTCGGTGATCCGTGGCGACACCCGCTATCGCAATGCGCAGGAGGAGCTCACGCTCAAGACCGACGCGCAGGGCAAGTTCAGCGTAACCTGGCCGCAGGCCGGCATGTACTGGCTCAACGCCAGCGCCGAGGACGGCAAGACCTCGTTCCCGCAGGCCAAGCAGCGCCGCTTGAACTACGTGGCCACCTTGGAAGTGCTGCCGCAGTAAGCGGTGGCACGGATGCCTTCGGGCAACGCGTGGGAGCAAAAGTCGGCGCCGCGCAAGGAGGTGCGGCGCATCCACCGGAAACGGGCCCCCCCCCCCGCGTGATGCCCGGCGCTGTGGGGCATTCGCGCAGTGCAGTGATGATTGTTCGGAACGACGGAGCCGGCATACGGCGGTGAGGTCGCGCTCCTTCCCCGCGCTATTCGGCCGCGCCCGACACGTGGCGCGCGCACCTAGGTAGCTCAAGGCACGATTGCCTTCGATCTGACCATCCCACGCTTCATCGACCTCTCTCGCTCCAGAGAAAAGAGACAACGCCAGGTTTCATGTCTTCCCCGCCCTCCATCGTTCCTGACCTTGCACTGGCCACCCTGGGCGGACAGACCATGGGCACGACCTGGTCGGTCAAGCTCAGCACCGCACCGCAAACGGACCTGCATCGGCTGCACGCCGGCATCCAGGCACAGCTGGATGAGGTGGTCGCGCAGATGAGCACCTGGCGGGAGGATTCGCATCTCTCGCGCTACAACGAGGCCGCCGCCGGCAGCTGGCATGCGCTACCGGCGCAGTTTCAGACCGTGCTGGGATGCGCGCTGGAGATCGCGCAGGCCAGCGATGGCGCCTTCGACCCCACGCTGGGCGGGCTGGTGGCCGCATGGGGGTTTGGCGCGCACGGCCGCGGCTTTGCCGTGCCTGGCCAGGACACCCTCACCCAGGCACTGCAGCGCGCGGGCTGGCGGCGGCTGCAGTGGCGGGGCCAGGCGCCACGTGAACTGCTGCAACCCGGTGGCGTGCAGCTGGATCTGTCGGCCATCGCCAAGGGCTTCGGCGTGGATCAGGTCGCGCGCTGGCTACGCTCGCGCGGCGTGCTGGGCGGCCTGGTGGAAGTGGGCGGGGAACTGTTCGGCTGGGGCCTGCGCCCCGATGGCGCGCGCTGGCGCGTGCTGGTGGAAACCGCCAGCGAACTCGACGCCGACACCGCGCCGTGCGTGCTGGCGCTGGACGGTGACGCGGTGGCGACCTCGGGCGACCGCTGGCATCGCTTCGAGGCGGGCGGCACGCGCTACGCGCACACGCTGGATGCGCGCAGCGGCCAGCCAGTCACCCAGGCCGCGGCGGCGGTGACCGTACTGGCGCACAGCGCGATGGAAGCCGATGCCTGGGCCACGGCGCTCACGGTCATGGGGCCCACCCAAGGCCTGGCATTTGCCGAGCAGCGTGGCATGGCGGCGCGTTTCGTCGCCCACGGCGCGCAGGGCCCCGTCATCCAAGCGACCCGCGCATTCCAGGCGAGGACGGTCGCATGCGGGTGACGGCCGCGCCGGCCTGGCGCGCACGGCTGGGCAACGCCCTTGCGCTGGTCGGGCTGCTGGCCTGCGTGCTGGCACTCGCCAGCCTGCATCGCTTCGAGCCGCCCGATGCGCGGCCGCTGCGGGCCTGGACAGCGGCCCTGCTTGCAACTGGCTACCTCGCCTGGATCGCGATGATCTGCTGGCGCGGACGGGCGCCATCGGGCCAGGTCGACCCGGACGGCTCGACATGGATCGTGGCCTATGCAAGCCAGACCGGATACGCCCTGGCATTGGCCGAGCGCAGCTGCGATGCCTTGAGGCAGGGCGGTGCGCAGGCCCAGCTGCTACCGGTGGAGGCCCTGACGGTGAGTCAACTACGGCAGGCGCGCGTGCTGTTCGTGGTCAGCACCACCGGCGAAGGCGATGCACCGGACCACGCCCTGGGCATGTTGCCGATGCTCGCCGGCGACGGGCTGGACCTGGCCTGCCTGCGTTACGCGGTGCTGGCCTTGGGCGATCGCGCCTACTCGCAGTTCTGCGCTTTCGGCCGCGCGCTGGATGCGCGTCTGCAGCAGCTGAGGGCCAAGCCGCTGTTCGATCGGGTGGAGGTGGACAACGCCGACGATGCCGCCCTGCGCCACTGGCAGCATCACCTGAGCGTGTTGACCGGCGACACCGCGCAGGCGGACTGGAGCTCGCCCGATTACCAGGCCTGGCCGCTGCTGGCCCGCCGACAGCTCAACCCCGGCAGCCCCGGGGCCGGGGCGTGGCTGATCGAGTTGGCGCCATCGCCGCAGGCGCACTGGCAGGCCGGCGATATCGCCGAGATCGGCCCACGCCATGACCCGACGCAGGTCGAGGCCTGGCTGGCGCGGCACCGCCTGTCGGAGCAGGCCACGCCCGCGCTGCGCCAAGCCCTGGCCGGCAAGCAACTGCCCGAGGCCTGCGAGGACGGCCACCTGGCATCGCTCACCGACAGCCTGCCGCCCCTGCCGCATCGCGAGTACTCCATCGCCTCGCTTCCCGCCGACGGCTGCCTGCAGCTGCTGGTGCGCCGCATGCAGCAGGCCGATGGCCGGCTGGGGCTAGGCAGCGGCTGGCTGACCGCGCACGCGGCGATCGGACAGGACATCGCCGTGCGCCTGCGTCGCAACCCGGGCTTCCATGTGCCTGACGATGCACGCCCCCTGATCCTGATCGGCAACGGCACCGGCATGGCCGGCCTGCGCGCCCTGCTGCGCGAGCGCGAGGCACGCCGCGCCCATCGCAACTGGCTGCTGTTTGGCGAACGCACCCGCCAGTTCGACTGCTTCTTCGAAGACGAGCTGCTGCGCTGGCAACACGGCGGACACCTGGCGCGGCTGGACCTGGCGTTCTCGCGCGATCCGCCGCAGCGGGTCTACGTGCAGGACAAGCTGCGCCAGGCGGCCGATGAGCTGCGGAACTGGGTGGACGAGGGCGCGGCCATCTACGTCTGCGGCAGCCTGGCCGGCATGGCCCCGGCCGTGGATGCCGAACTACGGGCCATCCTGGGCGATGCTGGCCTGCAGCAGCTGCGCGCGCAGGGCCGGTACCGGCGCGACGTCTACTGAAGCCCCTCCTGGGCCGGGGCCAGCGGCGTCAGGCGCATGGCCAGCAGTTGCCCGCCACCGTCCAGCATGTACCGCGAGCGCGTCTGCCCGCCGACCAGCAGCGCAGTATCGCCCTGCCACAGCGGCGGCAGGCCGGTGCTCCTGTCGAACTGCGCCTGTCCGGACATCAGATGCAGCGCCCAGGTTTCTCCCGGCGCGGTGAAGAACAGCATCGACCCCACCAGCGGACGCACCAGCAACTCGGCGCCGATGCGGTCGCGGCGCCACATCAGGTTGAAGTCGTGGGTCGGCCCATCGATGAGTTCCCCGCGCAGGGCGCGCTCGCCGGCAAAGCGATGGCGCTCGCCGGGCAGGGTCAGCAGCGCCGCTTCCCCGTCATCGAAGGCCAGCCGCACGCCCTGCCCCTGCAGCAGCACCAGTTCGCGGTCCACGCCGTCGAACGTGGAGAACGCGGCGCTGTGTTCGATCTCGGCAATGGACAGGCGCCAGTCCCAGTCCTCGGACGGATGCGAGCGGGCGATCTCGCGGGTCCAGCCCAGGCCGTTCTTCCAGCGCTCGCGGCGGTAGTCGTTGGCGGGAATGACGCGTGAGTCGGACATGGCGGGCATCGACGATGGCAGCGCCACAGTCTAGGGCGCATCGGCCCTGACAGCCGCGCGAGGCGTTGCCGGCGCCAAAAAAGACATCGCCCGCGGCGCATCCTGCGTCGCGGGCGATGGCACGTCCCTGTTGGCGTCCTGCCGGACGATTCCGGCTTCCTGCCCGAGATCCGCCAGTCCAAAGCGGTTCGTACATCCGTGTCGGCGCTCCGTGCCTGTCCCCTGGGCTTCCTGCCCTCTTACGATGCGGCCAGTTCCTGTGGCACGCCTCGTGGGTCCCTGCAACCCTCAGCGGCGAACGACCGGCTTCGCTGCCTGGGCCGACGCGGCCGCCTTCTTGGGCGTGGCCACGCTGCGACCCACTTCGATGCGGTCGCGGTTCTTCTCGATGGTCTTCAGTCCGATCCCCTTGACCATCGCCAGTTCTTCGGCGCTCTTGAACGGGCCGTTGGCCTTGCGGTAGGCCACGATGGCCTGCGCCTTGCTCGGCCCGATGTTGACCAGCACGGCATCCAGGGTGCTGGCATCGGCGGTATTGATGTTGACCTTGTCGGCGGCGTAGGCGCTGGTGGCCAGCAGCAGCGACAGAATCAGCGACTTCAGAACAATGGCGAACGATTTCATTGCGACACTCCTTGTGCGATGAGGATGGTTGCTGCCGGTGTCCGGGGTTTCCCTTTGTGCCGGTGAGTCCAGTGTGCGTTCGACGATGGGGCCAAGATATCGCCCGCCTTCCCGCCGGTCTGCAGGATTTGCACCCGGCCGCGCGTAGGAAATTTCCTACCCAGCCGCTAGCGGGCCGCCGGCGGTTCGCCTCCCCCTGTTCAAGGCCCCGCGCCGGCACGCGGTAAAATGGCGGTTTGGCCGGATTGGAGTTGACCTTGGACAGCGCACGCCTAGACCGTTACGTGGCCCGGAAGTGGGATGAGGAAATCGTCCCGCAGCTGGTCGAGTACATCCGCATCCCCAACAAGTCGCCGATGTTCGACGCCGACTGGGTGGCCAACGGCTACATGGCGCAGGCAGTGAAGCTGATGGAGTCCTGGGCCCGCGCCCAGGCCATCGCCGGGATGCAGGTCGAGGTGATCGAGCTGGAAGGCCGCACCCCGCTGATCTTCGTGGAAATCCCCGCCTCGGGCCAGGGCACGGGCGATGACACCATCCTGCTGTACGGCCACCTGGACAAGCAGCCGGAAATGACCGGCTGGGACGAGGACCTGGGCCCGTGGAAGCCGATGCTGAAGGACGACCGCCTGTACGGCCGCGGCGGCGCCGACGATGGCTATGCGATCTACGGTTCGCTGACCGCGGTCATGGCCTTGCAGGAGCAGGGCCTGCCGCATGCGCGCTGCGTGATCCTGATCGAGGCCTGCGAGGAATCGGGCAGCTACGACCTGCCGGCCTACGTGGACCACCTGGCCGCGCGGATCGGCCAGCCCTCGCTGGTGGTGTGCCTGGACTCGGGCTGCGCCAACTACGACCAGCTGTGGTGCACGACCTCGCTGCGCGGCCTGACCGGCGGCAACTTCTCCGTCAAGGTGCTCGAAGAGGGCGTGCATTCCGGCGATGCCTCCGGCGTGGTGCCGTCCAGCTTCCGCCTGCTGCGCCAGCTGCTCTCGCGCATCGAGGACGAGAACACCGGCCGCATCCTGCTGGAAGGCCTGCACGTGGAGATCCCGGCCGAGCGCCTGCAGCAGGCCCAGCGCGCGGCCGAGGTGGTCGATACCGCCATCTACGACAAGTTTCCGCTGGTCGATGGCCTGAAGCCGATGAACCAGGACCTCACCGAGCTGGTGCTCAACCGCACCTGGCGCCCGGCGCTGTCGGTCACCGGCGTGGACGGCATGCCGCCGCTGGCCTCGGCCGGCAACGTGCTGCGCCCGCATACGGCGGTGAAGCTGTCGCTGCGACTGCCGCCCACGGCCGATGGCAAGCGCTGCGGCGAACTGCTCAAGGACGCCTTGCTGCGCGATCCGCCCAATGGCGCGCAGGTCACGCTGGACCTGGAGAAGGCGTCCAGCGGCTGGAATGCGCCGGCCCTGGCGCCGTGGCTGGAAAGCGCCATCGACCAGGCCAGCCAGGCGTTCTTCGGCAAGCCGGCGATGTACATGGGCGAAGGCGGCTCGATCCCCTTCATGGGCATGCTGGGCGAAAAATTCCCCGGCGCGCAGTTCATGATCACCGGCGTGCTGGGGCCTCACTCCAATGCCCATGGCCCCAACGAGTTCCTGCACATCCCCATGGGCAAGCGCGTGACTGCCTGCGTGTCCAAGGTCATCTCCGAGCACCACGCTGCCAGCGTGCGCGGGGAGACCAGCGGCTCGCCGGTGGCCGCAGACAGCGGCACCCGCCATGGCGACCACGGCTGCTGTTGAGCGCGCAGCGCCCGTTCCATCGAGGTGAAGCGAAACGGCCGCACCCGCGGCCGTTTTCACGTCTGCACGTCGGCGGCTTTGCCAGGCTTGCGATCCAATCGCCCCTCGATGTTCCGCAATGGATAATCTGTTCGGTAGCCACAGCTGGCTCTACATCATCCTGGTCGGGTTCGTGGTCGGCCTGCTGGCCCGCTTCATCACCCCGCACAACGCGCGCATCGGCTGCCTGCTGACCATCGTGCTGGGCATCGCCGGTGCCGTGCTGGCCGGCTGGTTTGGGCGCTACATGGGTTGGTACGCGGCTGGCGAGCCGGCCGGCTTCATCGGCGCCCTGATCGGCGCGGTGGTCATCCTGGGGCTGACCAGCCTGTTCTCCCGGCCGCGGCGCTGACGCCTGCGCGGAGATCCATCAGGCCACCATCAGCTGACCAAGCAGATGCGCCGTGCTCGATCGGCAAGCGCCCATCACCCCGCGGCAGCGGCCTGGCACGCCTGACTCCGGGCGAAAGCTTCTTCGCTGAAGTATCGGAAGATGAAGCTTTACCGGTGAAATGTGGCGGGTCGCGCAAAGCAGACTCCGCCAACCAGCCTGGCCCGGGGCCAGCACGCGACCTGATGGACCTGACGTCCTTCGATCCAACGCCAGAAAAGCTGAGGGGAGCGGCAGCATGCCGTAGGGTGGATGACGCTCCTCCATCCACCACGCCGGGAACGCCGAGGAACCGGGCACCTGCAGCAGCGGTACAGCGACCAATCGTCGCGGCCAGCGAGGCAGGAAGCCAAGCGCCTCAAGGCAGCGCAGGAGGCCCTGACCGAGGCAAGACCAGCTACCGGCCAAACAAGCGCTGTCCTCCTGAGGTGGTGAATGCACCGGCGTTGCACCACGCCATTCAAGTCGAGATGGCATCAAGAAAAAGGCCCGCATCGCTGCGGGCCTTGGCTCATCTCGGGCTTGGATCAACGGATGGCGGCGATGACGCGCCGCACCCGGCTACTCAGTTGCTGCGGCCGTAAACGTCCTCGAAGCGCACGATGTCGTCTTCGCCCAGATAGCTGCCGGACTGCACTTCGATCAGCTCCAGCGGCACCTTGCCCGGGTTCTCCAGGCGGTGGGTCACGCCCAGCGGGATGTAGGTGCTCTGGTTCTCCGACAGCAGCAAGGTGTCATCGCCGCGGGTGACCTTGGCCGTGCCGCTGACCACGATCCAGTGCTCGGCACGATGGTGGTGCATCTGCAGGCTCAGCGACGCGCCGGGGTTGACGGTGATGCGCTTGACCTGGAAGCGCGCGCCCATGTCGATGGAGTCGTAGGCACCCCAGGGGCGATACACCTTACGGTGCAGGGCCGCCTGCGAGCGCTGGTCGTGCTTGAGCTGGGCCACGACTTTCTTGACCTCCTGCACGCGGTCCTTCTTGGCGACCAGGATGGCGTCGTCGGTCTCCACAACCACCACGTCCTCCACGCCCACCAGGGCCACCAGGCCTTCGGCGTGGACGTAGTTGTTGCGGCTCTCCACCGAGATCACATCGCCCACGCAGACATTGCCGTTGGCGTCGTGGTCGGCCACGTCGTACAGCGCCGACCAGGAGCCGACATCGTTCCAGCCCACGTCGATCGGCAGCACCTTGGCATCGGCGGTCTTTTCCATCACCGCGTAGTCGATCGAATCGGACGGCGAGGCGGCAAACGCCGCCTTGTCCAGGCGGATGAAATCGCCATCGCGCGTGCCTGCGGACAGCGCCTGCTTGACCGCCTCGACCATCGCCGGCTGGAACTTCTGCAGTTCCTCGATATAGCGGCTGGCCTTGAACAGGAACATGCCGCTGTTCCAGTAATAGCCGCCTTCGGCCAGGTACTGGGCCGCGGTCTGCGCGTCGGGCTTCTCGACGAAGCGCTGCACCGGCACCACGCCATGGCCGGCGCCGGCCTGGATGTAACCGAAGCCGGTTTCCGGGGCGTCGGGCACCACGCCGAAGGTCACCAGCGCGCCCGCCTCGGCGGCGGCGCTGGCCGACTCCACCGCGTTGCGGAAGGCTTCGGCATTGGCGATGACGTGATCCGACGGCAGCACCAGCAGCAGCGGATCGGTGCCGCCTTCCAGCGCGCACAGGGCCGCGGCGGCGATGGCCGGCGCGGTGTTCTTGGCCACCGGCTCCAGCAGGATCTTCGGCGTCGGCGCCTTGATCTGGCGCAGCTGCTCGGCCACCAGGAAACGGTGGTCTTCGTTGGCCACCACGATCGGCGCCAGCGAGGTCAGCGGCTCGACCCGCTTCCAGGTGGTCTGCACCATGGTGTCGTCGCTTCCCAGGGGCAGGAACTGCTTGGGATAGGCCTCGCGCGACAGCGGCCACAGGCGGGTGCCGGAACCACCGGAAAGCAGAACGGGCTGCAGCTCGGACATAGGGGCTCGATCCTGAAATGGGGGCCACGGAGTGTACCCTTAACATTTGCAGCGCCAGATGAAAGCAGTCCTGATGACCGTACCTGTTCATGATCTCCTCGCGCGCCAGAGGCAGCGCCTGGCCTGGGCCCGCGCGGCGCTGCAGGATCCCGACGCCGCACTGACCTCGATCACCCCCGATGCGGGCGCGCGCAGCTATTGGCGCACCCAGGGCCATGGCCCGGACCACATCGTCATGGATGCCCCGCCCGGCCTGGAGGACCTGCTGCCCTGGCTGAAGGTGCGCGACCTGCTGCACGCCCACGGCGTGCGCGTCCCCGAGGTGCGCGCCCGGGACATCGTCCAGGGCTTCCTGCTGCTGGAGGACCTGGGTGCACCGACCCTGGCGCAGACCGCGACCGAGGACAACGCCGATGCCTGGTTCGAGGCGGCGATCGATCAGTTGATCCGCCTGCAGGCGATCCCGGTGCCCGAGGGCTACGGGCAGTTCGGCCAAGCGCTCCTGCAGCGCGATGCCGGCCTGTTCGAGGAATGGTTCCTCGTCCGCCACCTGGGCCTGACCCTGGATTGCGCGCAGGCCGAGGGCCTGCAGCTGGTGCAGCGACGGCTGATGGACAACGTGCTGGCGCAGCCGCAGGTGCTGACCCACCGCGACTACATGCCGCGCAACCTGATGCCGGTGCTGCCTGGGCCGGCGGTGCTGGATTTCCAGGACTGCGTGCGCGGCCCGGTGGCCTACGACCCGGTCAGCATGTTCAAGGACGCCTTTTTGAGCTGGCCGCTGGCGCGGGTCGATGGCTGGCTGGCGGTCTATCACCAGCGCGCCCTGGCCGCCGGCGTCCCGGTGCCGCCCTGGCCCGTGTTCTGGCGCGATGCGGACTGGATGGGGGTGCAGCGCCACCTGAAGATCCTGGGCATCTTCTGCCGCCTGCATTACCGCGATGGCAAGTCGCATTACCTGCCGGACCTGCCGCGTTTCATCGGCTATCTGGATGAGGTGGTGCCGCGCCATCCGGAGCTGGCCCCGTTGGGTGCGCTGCTGGACCAGGTGATCCGCCCGGTCATGGCGGGCAAGGATCCGCTGTGAAAGCGCTGATCTTCGCCGCCGGCCTGGGCGAGCGCATGCGCCCGCTCACCGACCACACCCCCAAGCCCTTGCTCGAGGTGGGCGGCAAACCGCTGATCGCGTGGCACCTGGAGAAGCTGGCGGCCCTGGGCGTGCGCGAGGTGGTGGTCAACACCAGCTGGCTGGCCGAGCGCTTCGAACCGGCGCTGGGCGACGGTGCGCGCTGGGGCCTGCGCCTGCAGTTCCGTTACGAAGGCCCCACCCCGCTGGAAACCGGCGGCGGCATGTTGAACGCCCTGTCCTTGCTGGGCGACGCGCCGTTCCTGGCGATCAACGGCGACATCTGGAGCGACTACGATCTTGCCCGGCTGCCACAGGCACCGGCCGGGCTGGCGCACCTGGTGCTGGTGGACAACCCGGAGCACCACCCGGCAGGCGACTTCCACTTGCGCGCCGATGGCCGCCTCGACACCGCAGGTCAGCCACGCCTGACCTTCGCCGGCATCGGCGTGTACTCGCCGGATCTGCTGCGGGACTGGCAGACCGTGGAAGCCGAGTACCCCGGCGCCCGCCACGACCCGCCGCGCTTCCGCCTGGCGCCCCTGCTGCGGGCGGCGATGCAACATGGCCAGGTCACCGGCGAGCATCACCCGGGCCACTGGACCGATGTCGGCACCCCGCAGCGTCTGCAATCCCTGGACCAGCAGCTCCGCGCCGGCGCCTGAGCGCCATCGCGCGGTCAGGCTTCAGCGTGGCCCCAGCACCTGCCGCAGGAACGGCACCGTGACCCGGCGCTGGGCCGCCAGCGAGGCCCGGTCCAGCTGATCCAGCAGCCGGACCAGGTGCTCCAGCTCGCGCCCGGTGCGGCTGAGCAACCAGTCGATCGCCGCCGGCTCCAGCACCAGCCCGCGACGCTGGGCGCGGTCGCGCAGGACCTCGGCACGGCCGGCATCGTCCAGCACCGGCAGCGCGGCGCGCGCGCACTGCTGCAGGCGCGAGCGCAGGTCCGGCAACACCAGGCCGATCTCGTGCGGCAGGTCCACGGCCGTGTACAGCACGCCGATGCCCGCGGCACGCGCGCGGTTGTGGAAATCGAACAGCGCGATCTCATCGGCGCGCTCGCCGGCAATGGCTTCCAGCCCGTCCAGTGCGACCAGGTCGAAAGACTCCTGCCCTTCCAGCAGCTGCGCCAGGTGTCCCCGCGCGGCCATCAGCGGCACGTAGCTGGCCGCACGCCCGGCCTGCTGCGCGACCGCGCAGGTGGCCAGGGCCAGGTGGGTCTTGCCGGTGCCGTGCGCACCGGCCAGGTACAGCCAGTCGGCCTCCGCCGCCAAGGCCAGGGCGCGCAGCTGCGCCAGCAGCCCTTCCGGCGGCGCGATAAAGGTCTCCAGGCGCTGGTCCGGCGTGGAGCGCAGGGCCAGCGGCAACTGCGGGATGCTCACGCCTGCGGCGGCTCCTGGCCGGGAACGGGCGCCTGCGCGGCTGCGTCCTTGTCCAGATATGGGTCCAGCAGGATGGTCGGATGTCCGCCCGAGTACAGTTGGCTGGCGGTGTAGCGCTGGTGCGCGTAGCGCAGCAGCACGTTCACCACCGCCGCCATCGGCAGCGCCAGCAACATGCCCAGGAAGCCGAACAGCTGGCCGCCGGCAAGCACCGCGAAGATCACCGCCACCGGATGCAGGCCGATGCGGTCGCCCACCAGCTTGGGCGTCAGCCAGTAGCTCTCGATTACCTGGCCGATGCCGAACACCACCAGCACCAGCGCCACGTGCTTGAAATCGCCGTACTGCATCAGCGCGGCCACCACGCCCATCAGCACGCCACTGGCCGGCCCCAGGTACGGCACGAAGGTCAGCAGGCCGGCGATCAGTCCGATCAGGATGCCCAGGTCCAGGCCCACGCCCCACAGGCCCACGCCATACATCACGCCCAGGATCACCATGACCAGGAACTGGCCGCGCAGGAACCCGCCCAGCACATAGCTGGACTCGCTGGCCAGCTGGGTGACCGTGGCCACGTAGGCGCGCGGGATGGCCAGGGACACCCGCCCCACCATCAGGTCCCAGTCGCGCAGGAAGAAGAAGGTGATCACCGGGATCAGCACGATGTTGGCCACCCAGCCGAACAGGGCGAAGCCCGAGCGCGAGATGTAGGCCAGCACCGTGGTCGCCATGCCGCCGGCGCGCTCCCAGTTGCTGCGCACCAGCTCCATGATGTGCGGCAGGTCCAGGTAGTCGGAGATCTTCACCCCGACCCGGCGCTCCACCCAGGGAATGGCCGTGCCCAGCAACCAGTCGCGGTAGCGCGGGGTCTGCTCGACCAGGGTGCGGATCTGCTCCTCGATGGCCGGCACCAGGATCAGCATCAGCACCACCACCAGCACCACCATCAGGATGAACACCAGGATCACGCCGGTATTGCGCGACAGGCCGCGTTCTTCCAGCCGATCGACCAGCGGGTCGCCCATCCAGCCCAGCAGCAGCGACACCGCAAACGGGGTGAGCACCGGCGACAGCAGCCAGACCAGCCACAGCACGCCCAGCGCAATGGCGACCCACTGCAGGCGGCGCAGGAACAGGGCAATTTCCAGCTGCGGATTTTCGATCATGGGGGTCTTCAGTGGAGGGGGTCAGGATCAGCGCAGGTAGAACACCGGAGGCTGGCCCAGCACCGGTTCACCGCCCTCGGCCACGATCGGCCCGTCGCCCAGCAGGCGCTGGAAGCCGGTCAGGCCGCTGAGCAGGTCCAGGTCGGCCTCCAGGGTATCGGGCGTGGCCCGGGCCGGCGCAATGCGGCGGACCACGGTCATGCCCTGCAGCGCGGCCGACAGGCGCAGATAGTCCTGGTTGCTGCGGATGCCGCGGAAGACCACCCGGTACGTGCCGGGGGTGCCGGTCTGGCTGGCCTTGGCGTAACGCTTGACCAGGGCGTCGGCGGCGCCATCGGCACCACTGGCGATGGCCCGGCGCGCGTCCGGGTTCTCCACCGACCACTTGGCCAGCTCACGACCGCTGTCCACGAAGATCCAGTCGGCCTTCCAGCCGCCGGCATTGCGGTAGATCTTGCCCACCAGCTGCATCGGCGGGCTGTAGCGCGAGGACGCCTGCGCCACGGCGGCGCTGTCCTGGCGCCAGATCGCCCCGGCCAGGGCCTGCTCGGCGGCCGTGCCGGTCGGCAGGCCCAGGCGATAGCCGCGCTGGATCGCCTGGTCCAGCAGCGGGCGCACCGCGTTGGACTGCTGCAGGCCGACCAGGCGCGGGCCGCTGCCGTCGTCGATAGCCACCCACACTACCGGCTTGGGCCGCGGGTCGGGCCAGACCGGAAGGCCCAGCACGCCGGCCAGCATATCCACGTCGGAGGGACGGAAGCGCACGATCAAGGTGGTGCGGAAGGTCGGCGCGCCCATCGCCGAAGTGCCCTGATCCTGGCGGTAGTCGTAGCTCTCCACGTACTCGGCGGCCTTGCGCAGTTCGGCGCCCACGCCGGGCCGGCCGGTCACGCTGCGATCGCCGCTGAGCTTGGACAGCACCGCCGCCAGGGCCCGGGCGAAGCCGGTCTGACGCTGGTCATCGCCCTGGCCGCTGACTGCGACCTCGGCCTGGTAGAGCCCCTGCGCACCGGCGCGGTCGCCCTCGGTCCTGGGCTCGTCCTGCGCCCATACCGGCGCGGCGATCAGCAGCAAGAAGGCGGCAGCGATACTGAAAAGGCGATGCATCAGGCAGTCCTGGTCCCATGAACCGGTGGGATTGTCGTCGGGATTGTCCACGGCTGCCAGTTTTCGCCATTCAGGCAAGCGCCCGGCCGGCCGCTTCCCTTAAAATGCGCGGCTTCCCGTTTCTCCGGCGAGCCCTCGTGACCCAGCCTACTTCCCTCACCTACCGTGATGCCGGTGTCGACATCGACGCAGGCAATGCCCTCGTCGAACGCATCAAGCCGCTGGTCAAGCGCAGCTTCCGTCCCGAGGTGATGGGCGGCCTGGGCGGGTTCGGTGCGTTGTTCAACCTGTCGGGCAAGTATCGCGAGCCGGTGCTCGTCTCCGGCACCGACGGCGTGGGCACCAAGCTCAAGCTGGCCCAGCAGCTGGGCCGCCACGACACCATCGGCATCGACCTGGTCGCCATGTGCGTCAACGATGTCCTGGTGCAGGGCGCCGAGCCGCTGTTCTTCCTGGACTACTTCGCCACCGGCAAGCTGGACATCGACATCGCCGCGGCGGTGGTCGGCGGCATCGCCCGCGGCTGCGAGGAGTCGGGCTGCGCGCTGATCGGCGGCGAGACCGCCGAGATGCCGGACATGTATCCGCCGGGTGAGTACGACCTGGCCGGGTTCTGCGTGGCGGGCGTGGAGAAGTCCGAGCTGCTGGACGGCTCGGCCGTGGCCGAGGGCGATGTGCTGATCGGCATCGCCTCCAGCGGCCCGCATTCCAACGGCTACTCGCTGATCCGCAAGATCTATGAGCGCGCCGGCAGCCCGGCCGACCACGAGCTGGGGGGCGGGGTGAAGCTGGTCGACGCGCTGATGGCGCCCACCGCGCTGTACGTCAAGCCGGTGCTGGAGCTGCTGGGCAAGCACCGCCAGGCGATCCACGGCATGGCCCACATCACCGGCGGCGGCCTGACCGAGAACATCATCCGCGTGGTCCCCGAAGGCCTGGGCCTGACCCTGCGCGCCGGCGCCTGGCCGCAGCCGCCGGTGTTCGCCTGGCTGCAGCAGCAGGGCCAGGTGGCCGATGCGGAGATGTGGCGCACCTTCAACTGCGGCATCGGCTTCGTGCTGGTGATCCCGGCCGATGCGGTGCACGCCATCGGCCAGAGCCTGGACGGCCTGGGCCTGGCGCACTGGCAGATCGGTGAGGTGGTCGCCGCCTCCGGCGACGAACGCGTCCACATCGACTGAGTCGGAAAGATCACCCGTGGACGTGATCCCCGCCCCGCCGGCCAGCGCCGAGGACCTGCAGCAGCTGCGGCTGCTGTCGATCTTCCACTACATCCTGGCCGCCATCACCGGTCTGTTCTCGCTGTTTCCGGTGATCCATCTGGTGATCGGCCTGGCCATGGTCAACGGGCACATGCCCGTGCCGCCGGACCAGCCCGGTGCGCCTTCGCCCGAACTGTTTGGCTGGTTTTTCGTGGCCTTCGCCGGGGTCTTCATCGTCTGCGGGCTGACGCTGGCCGGCTTCATCGCCTACGCCGGCCGCTGCCTGGCCCGGCATCGCCGCCATACCCTGTGCCTGGTGGTGGCCGGACTGTCCTGCATGATGATGCCCTTCGGCACGGTGCTGGGGGTGTTCACGCTGATCGTGCTGCTGCGCCCGCAGGTCAGGCAGCTGTTCACCGCCACCCCCGCGGCCGCGGCGTGATCGCCGCCTCCCTGTCACCGAACGGGGCCGACGCATGAGCCTGCGCATCGCCGTGCTGGCCTCCGGACGGGGTAGCAACCTGCGCGCGATCCTCGATGCCATCGCCGATGGCCGCCTGGATGCGCAGGTCGTCGGGGTCTTCAGCGACAAGCCGGCGGCAGCGGCCCTGGAGATGGTCGATGCCGGGCGGCGCTGGGCGATGGACGCCAGGGCGCTGGGCGACCGGGCGGCCTTCGATGCGGCCATGGGCGATGCCGTTGCGGCCAGTGCCCCGGACTGGATCGTCTGCGCCGGCTACATGCGGATCCTCGGGCCGGCCTTCGTCGCGCGCTTCCGTGGCCGGCTGATCAACATCCACCCCTCACTGCTGCCGCGCCACCGCGGCCTGCACACCCATGCCCGCGCGTTGCAGGCCGGCGATGCCGAGCACGGCGCCAGCGTGCATTTCGTCATCCCGGAACTGGATGCCGGCACCGTCATCGCCCAGGTGCGCCTACCGGTCCGCCAGGACGACACCCCGGACACCCTGGCCGAGCGGCTGCTGCCGCTGGAGCACCGCCTGCTCTGCGCGGTGCTGGCGCTGGCCGCTCACGCCGCCTTGTCTGAACAGGATGGTACGGTCCTGCTGGATGGTCAGGCGGTATTTAAGCCGCTGCTCCTAGATTCCTCCTCGGACACCGACTGCCTGCTCACCCAATGAACCGCACCCTCTCCGGCCTGCTGGCGTTCGCAGCCCTGGCAATGCCGGGCGGCGCGGCTTGGGCGCTGGAGCCGTTCAGTGCCACCTACGAGGCCTACTACAAGGGCAGGCTGGCCGGCGATGCCAGCATGCGCGTGAGCGATGCCAACCCGCAGTACTGGCAGATCAACCTGGATCTGCACGGCAATCGCGGGGTGGCGGGCCTGCTGGCGCTGAACATCGACCAGAGCACCGCGTTCTCGGTGGAAGGCGACGGCCATTTCCGGCCGTTGAGCCAGGCCACCACCCAGCGCGCGGTGTTTCGCAGCAAGCGCGCCGTCGGCATGTACGACTGGCGTACCCGCAAGGCGACCTGGACCGGCGACCTGGACGAAAAGCGCCTGGCGCCCATCGACCTGGAGCCGCGCGACCAGAGCGCCCTGCTGATGAACCTGGCGGTGATCCGCGATGCCGAGCCTGGCAAATCGCTCAGCTACCGTGTGGTCGACTTGGGCCGCGTGCGCCAGTACGACTACACCGTGGCCACCGAGCGCGAAATCGTCGAGGTCGACGGCCTGAGCTACAACGCCATGCGCGTGTCGCGCACCAACGGCGGCGACAAGCAAACGGTGTTCTGGATCGCAGAAGGCGTTCCCACCCCCATCCGGATCCTCCAACGCAAGGACGGCCAGGACGACGTCGACCTGCGCCTGATCCAGTACCAAGGAGTGCAATGATGAAATCCAAGCTTTCCCGGCTGTGTACCCCGCTGGCCGCCACCGCGCTGTCGCTGACGCTGGCCGCCCCGGCCATGGCGCTGGAGCCGTTCAACGCCGCCTACCAGGCCTCGGCCATGGGCATGACCGGCGACGGCCAGATGAGCCTGAGCAAGCAGGACGGCGGCCAGTGGCAGTACAAGCTGACCATCCGCAATCAGCTGGTGGATCTGAGCCAGAGCACGGTGTTCGACGAGCAGGGCGGCAGGCTGCGCCCCCTGTCCAGCGATGACAGCTCGCGCATGCTGGTCAAGCAGAAGACGGTCAAGACCAACTTCGACTGGGCCAAGAAGCAGGCGACCTGGAGCGGCGACGTCAAGCCCGACCGCGCCGGACCGGTGCCGCTGCAGGCAGGCGACATGGACGCGCTGCTGGTCAACCTGGCGATCGCCCGCGACGTCAAGGACGGCAAGCCGCTGAACTACCGCATGGTCGAGGGTGGCAAGGTCCGGCCGATGACCTACAAGGTCCTGGGCAAGGAAGAAGTCACCGTCAACGGCAAGGCGCTGCAGGCGACCAAGGTCAGCCGGGTCGATGGCAAGAAGGAGATGGTCGTGTGGGTGGTGCCCAACATGCCGGTGCCGGTGCGCATGCTGCAGCGTGAGAACGGCGCCGATTCGATCGACCTGCGCATCAAGTCGGTGAACTAAGCCAACACATGCGAGATCAAGGTCCGGCAGGCGCCGGACCTCGTTTGACCGGGCGCGCTTTCAGCTCGGATTTCCTTCCGCGATGCGGCCCTCACGGGCTGCATCGCCTTTGTGGGGGTGACTTGAGCCGCGAGGAGGACTTGCCGGTAAAGCCCCTTCGCCGATGAATCGGCTCCCACAAAAAAAGCACAGCGACCGGTCGCTTCATCGTGCGCTGTGGGGGCGGCTTCAGTCGCAAAAGGGATTTACCGGTAAAGCCCCTTAGCCGATGGAATCCACTCCCACAACTGCGGTCGGCAGCCATTCGCTGAACATCTCCAAGCGCAGCCGCCGATGCCGCGAGCGAGCCCCCACCCGATGCGGCCTTACTTGGCCTTGGACTGACCCTCCTCGGGCTTGTCCACCGGCTTGGTCTCAAACGAGGTGCGGCAATCCACGCGGATCTCCTTGCCGTCCTTGCGCCAATAGAAGGTCGAGCACTCGCGCGGCCCTTCCTGGCTCTTGCGCACGCTGACCGCGTAATAGGACTGCAGGATCTCCTCCTGCGTCACCGCGCCGTCGCCGTTCCAGTCCATGTCCTTGGATTCGATGCCGCTCAGGCCCGCGGCCTTGATCCAGGCCATCCAGCCCACCGCGAGCAGGACCAGCACGACGACCACCAACAGGCCGCGGCGGCGGCGCGAGAAGCTGCCCTTCTTCGAGGAGATCAACATCAGGACACCCTGCGGATGACGGCACCCAGGCCGGAGAGCTTTTCTTCGATGTTCTCGTAGCCGCGGTCCAGGTGGTAGATGCGGTCGATGGTGGTCTCACCCTGGGCCACCAGCCCGGCCAGGATCAGCGAAGCCGAGGCGCGCAGGTCGGTGGCCATCACCGGCGCGCCGCTCAGGCCCTGGCTGCCTCGCACGATGGCGGTGTGCCCTTCCACGCGGATGTCCGCGCCCAGGCGCAGCAGCTCGTTGACGTGCATGAAGCGGTTTTCGAAGATCGTCTCGTTGATCACGCCCACGCCATCGGCCACGCAGTTGAGCGCCATGAACTGCGCCTGCATGTCGGTCGGAAACGCCGGGTATGGCGCGGTGGTCAGATCCACCGCCTTGGGCCGCCTGCCCTGCATGTCCAGGGTGATGCTGTCGTCCGTGGTCTCGATGCTGGCGCCGGCTTCCTTGAGCTTTTCCAGCACCGCTTCCAGGGTGTCAGGACGCGCGCGACGCGCAGTGATCTTGCCGCCGGTCATGGCCGCGGCCACCAGGAAGGTGCCGGTCTCGATGCGGTCGGGGACCACGGCGTGGCGGCCGCCGCCCAGGCGCTCCACGCCATGGATGACGATGCGCGAGGTGCCCGCCCCCTCGATGCGCGCACCCAGGGCGTTGAGGCATTCGGCCAGGTCGGTGACTTCCGGCTCCATCGCCGCGTTCTCCAGCACCGTGGTGCCTTCGGCCAGCACGGCGGCGGCCATCACGTTCTCGGTGCCGGTGACGGTGACCATGTCGAACACGAAGCGTGCGCCCTTCAGGCGCGCGGCGCGGGCCTTGATGTAGCCGTTCTCCACCGTGATGTGCGCGCCCAGGGCCTGCAGGCCCTTGATGTGCTGGTCCACCGGACGCGAGCCGATGGCGCAGCCGCCGGGCAGGGACACCACCGCCGCGCCGTGGCGGGCCACCAGCGGGCCCAGCACCAGGATCGAGGCGCGCATGGTGCGCACCAGCTCGTAAGGGGCGACGAAGCGATCCACCGTGGTCGGGTCGATGGTGATGCTGCGGCCCTGGGCCAGGGTGCCCTCGTCGATGCTGACCCCTGCGCCGATCTCGCCCAGCAGCTTCACCGTGGTCGCCACGTCGTGCAGGTTGGGGACGTTGGTGATTTCCACCGGCGCATCGGCCAGCAATGTGGCACACAGGATCGGCAGCACGGCGTTCTTGGCGCCGGAGATGGAGACCTCGCCCTGGAGGGTCTTTCCGCCGGTGACGATGATTTTCTGCATGGGAAGCAAAGGTCCTGGATGGCTTGGATGTTTCGAAAGAAGGACGCGGATCGACCTGGAGGCTGGCGCCGTGTCAGGGCCGCGTGTCGTATTGCGGGGCGTCGTCGTGGATCTCGAACCACGGCGCCTTGGACCCGGTGAAGATGTGCATCATCGCGGCGCCGGCCGGCACCGTGTCCAGCGTGCCGATCCGCACGCGGACCTGATCCGGCTGCGACGGGCGACGGCTGTACAGCGGCGATCCGCAGGTGCGGCAGGACACGCGGAACACGCCGGGAGAGGATTCGAACTCGGACAGCAATGCCTGCCCGGCCTGGAGATGGAACTGTTCGCTCGGCACCGGCGCCACCGCCGCGAACGCCGAGCCGGTGGCCTTGCGGCAGCGCGCGCAGTGGCACAACACGATCTGCGGGATCTCGCCATCGATCCGGTACTGCACGCCGCCGCACAGGCAGCTGCCGCGGTGCGGGTGGCTCATTCGTCGGGGGTGACCGTTTTCAGCTGGAGGGCGTGGATCGCCCCGCCCATCAGCTCGCCCAGGGTGGCGTAGACCATGCGGTGGCGGGCCAGCGGCAGCTTGCCGCGGAAGGCCTCGCTGACCACCGTGGCCTCGAAATGCACCCCGTCATCGCCCTGGACCTGCGCCTTGGCGCCCGGCAGGCCGGCTTCGATGAGTTCACGGATGGTTTCGGCGTCCACGGCGGGTTTCCTCATAAAATACCCGGCCATTCTAAGCCCAGGCGCCGCCGCGCATGACTGCATCCCCAGCCTTGAGGCCTTCCGCGTTCACCGATGCCGAACTGATCGGCAGCGGCCGCCGCGTGGCCGAGATCGAGGCCCAGGCGCTGCAATCGCTGGCCCGGCGCGTGGACGGCAGCTTCGCCGCGGCCTGCCGCCTGATCCTGGCCAGCCACGGCCGCGTGGTCTGCACCGGCATGGGCAAGTCCGGGCACGTGGCGCGCAAGATCGCCGCCACCCTGGCCTCCACCGGCACCCCGGCCTTCTACGTGCACCCGGGCGAAGCCGGCCACGGCGACCTGGGCATGATCACCGACAAGGACGTGGTGCTGGCGCTGTCCTACTCGGGCGAGTCGGACGAGGTGCTGATGCTGCTGCCGGTGTTCAAGCGCCAGGGCAATGCCATCGTCGCCGTGACCGGCCGGGCGCAGTCCACCCTGGCCCGCGAGGCAGACGTGCACCTGGACGTCAGCGTGGAGGTCGAAGCCTGCCCGCTGGATCTGGCGCCCACCAGCAGCACCACCGCCAGCCTGGCCATGGGCGATGCGCTGGCCGTGGCCCTGCTGGAGGCCCGCGGCTTCACCGCCGACGATTTCGCCCGCTCGCACCCGGCCGGCAGCCTGGGCCGGCGCCTGCTGCTGCACATCACCGATGTGATGCATGCCGGCGAGGATGTCCCGCAGGTCTCGGAAGAGGCCACCGTCAGCGAGGCGCTGGTGGAGATGAGCCGCAAGCGGCTGGGCATGACCGCCGTGGTGGATGCGCAAGGGCGGCTCAGCGGTTTGTTCACCGATGGCGACCTGCGCCGCATGCTGGATGACACCGTCCTGGACCTGCGCAATACGCGGATCGGCACGCTGATGACCCGCAACCCCAAGACCATCGACGCGCGCCAGCTGGCCACCGAGGCGGCGCGGTTGATGGAGACGCACAAGATCAGCGGCCTGATCGTGGTGGACGAGGAACGGCGCCCGGTAGGCGCGTTGAACATTCACGACCTGTTGCGCGCACGCGTGGTCTAAGCATCGTCACATGGAATTTCTTTCGTCCCCGCCCGTCTCCCAGGCTCTGCTCGATCGCGCCGCCCGCATCAGGCTGGCCTGTTTCGACGTGGACGGCACTCTGACCGACGGCCGCCTGTACCTGGACGGCCATGGCGTGGAAGCCAAGTCCTTCCATGTGCTCGATGGCCAGGGCCTGGTGCTCCTGCGCCGCCATGGCATCGAGGTGGCGCTGATCACCGCGCGCCAGGGCAAGGTGGTGGAGCACCGCGCCGGCGAGCTGGGCATCGGTGCCTACCAGGGCGTGAAGGACAAGCTCGGCCAGCTGCATCAGCTCTGCCAGGCCCGCGGCATCGGCCTGGACGAGGTGTCCTTCATGGGCGATGACCTGCCGGACCTGGCCTGCCTGCGCAGCGTGGGCCTGGCGGTCGTGCCGGCCAATGCCCATCCCTGGACCGCCGCCGCCGCGCACTGGACCACCACGCTGTCCGGCGGGATGGGCGCGGCGCGCGAGGTCTGCGACCTGCTGCTGCATGCGCAGGGCAAGGTGGCGGCGGTGATCGAGGGTTTTGCCCCGTGAGCTGGCGTGGCATCGCCGCGATCGTGCTGGTGGCCGCCGCGCTCTTCAGCGGCTGGTCGGCCTGGAACAACCGCGACCGCCGCAGCCAGGAGACCGTCGACCCGGACCGCTCCAGCTATGTGCTGCGCGATTTCCAGATGACCGCGCTGGACAAGGACGGCAAGGAGTCGGTGACGCTGCAGGCGCCGTACATGCAGAGCAGCGCCCAGGACAAGAGCTATACGGTGCAGACGCCGCTGTTTCTTGTGCCGGACGAAAACGGCGGCCACTGGGAAACCCGCAGCAAGACCGCCTGGATCAGCGCCGATGGCGACAAGGCCATCCTGCAGGATGACGTGGTGGCCAATAGCGCCCCGGGCGCGCCGGACCGGACCGACTTCAAGACCTCGCGCCTGGACCTGCTGCCCAACGAGAACCGCGCGGTCACCGACCAGCAGGTCACCCTCACCCAGCCCGGTTCTATACTCACCGGCCGCGGTTTCGAGATGAATCTCGACACCCGCCAGTACAAATTCCAATCCCGAGTGAAATCCCGCTATGTCCCGAAATCCGCCCGCTAACCTCGCCCGCCTGGCGCTGGTCGTGCTGCTCTCGGGCCTGTGCGCGGTCCAGGCATCGGCCAAGACCTCCGACCGCAACCAGGCGCTCGAACTGGAGTCGGACAGCCAGGAGGGCTCCATCGACGGCAACGGCACCTCGGTGTGGAGCGGCAACGTGCACCTGGTGCAGGGCACGCTGGACATCCAGGCCGCGCGCGCCGAGGTGATCCGCAAGGATGGCGAGGTGGTCAAGGCGATCTTCACCGGCAACCAGGTGAAGATGCACCAGATCAACGACGACAACACGCCGGTCGATGCGGTTGCCAATCGCATCGAGTACGACATGCAGACGGACATCATCACCCTGACCGGCAACTACACGGTCAAGTCGCCGCGCGGCACCAACAGCGGCGAGAAGATGGTCTACGACACCAAGACCGGCAACATGCAGAGCGGCGGTGGCGGCGGACGCGTCAAGAGCGTGATCCAGCCAAAGGCCAAGACCTCCACGCCGCCGGCCACGCAGGGCAAGCGCTGATGCTCAACGCCCAGGGTCTTCGCAAGAAGTACAAGCAGCGCGAGGTCGTGCGCGAGTTCGGCCTGACCCTGCAGCCTGGCGAGGTGGTGGGCCTGCTCGGCCCCAATGGCGCCGGCAAGACCACCTGCTTCTACATGATCGTCGGCCTGGTCTCGGCCGATGCCGGGCGCATCGAGCTGGACGGCCAGGACATCAGTGCCGAGCCCATGTACCGGCGCGCCAAGCTGGGCGTGGGCTACCTGCCACAGGAGGCCTCGATCTTCCGCAAGCTCACCGTGGCCGACAACGTGCGCCTGGTGCTGGAACTGCGCGACGACCTGGATGGCGAGGACGCACGCGAAGCGGAAATGCGCTCCCTGCTGGACGAACTGCAGCTTTCGCACGTGGCCGAGCAGCTGGGCGCCAGCCTTTCCGGCGGTGAGCGCCGCCGTTGCGAGATCGCCCGCGCCCTGGCCGGCAAGCCGCGGCTGATGCTGCTGGATGAACCCTTCGCCGGCGTCGACCCGATCTCGGTGGGCGAGATCCAGCGCATCGTGACCCACCTGAAGGATCGCGGGATCGGCGTGCTGATCACCGACCACAACGTCCGCGAAACCTTGGGAATCTGTGACCGGGCGTATATCCTGAATGAAGGCAGGGTACTGGCGCAGGGGGCTCCGGACGAACTGCTGGCCAATCCGGACGTGCGCCGTGTCTATCTCGGGGAAACGTTCCGGCTGTGATCCATGCGGATCAGCCCGGCCACGGGCTGCCCGCAGCTTGCGGGTAACGGATGAAGCCACGCCTCCAGACATCGCTGGGCCAGCAACTGGTCATGACGCCGCAGCTGCGTCAGGCGATCCGTCTGTTGCAGATGTCCACGGCCGAGCTGGAGGTGGAGATCGCCGAGGCGATTGAGACCAACCCCCTGCTGGACTGGGCCGAGGAAGGCGCTGGCCAGGATCCCAGCGGCGATGGCCCCGAGGACGGACCGCCCGAGCCGCGCGAGGAACTCCAGGCGGCCGAGCGCGAGCGCGGCGAGGACTGGTCGCCCGAGGACGAGGGCCCCTGGCGCGAGGCGGGCGGCGGCGGTTCCTTCGACGATGACGACCTGGGCAGCGCGGCCGAACGCGTGGCCGAGGGCGAATCGCTGCAGGACCACCTGCTCTGGCAGCTGCACCTGTCCCACCTGTCGCCCCGCGACCGCCTCATCGGCGCGGCCCTGATCGACGCGCTGGACGATGACGGCTACCTGCGCACGCCGCTGGACGACATCGCCCAGACGCTGGCCCCGGACGTGCGCATCTCCCCTGAGGAAATCACCACCGTCCTGCTGCAGCTGCAGCGGTTCGACCCGGTGGGGGTGGCGGCGCGCCACCTCGGGGAGTGTCTGAAGCTGCAGCTGGACGGCTATGCCGCCGATACGCCCGGGCGCGAGGCGGCCCTGCTGATCGCCGCCGGCCCCCTGCTGGAGAAGCTGCCGCGTGCCGGGGTGGCGGGCCTGGCCTCCGAACTGCGCCGCCCGCAGGCCGAGATTGAGCAGGCCATCGCCCTGCTGCGTTCCCTGGACCCCAAGCCGGGCGCTCAGATCGGCGACCTGAGCCAGGACACCTATGTGGTGCCGGACTGCGTGATCTGGCGACAGAACGGCGTCTGGCGCGTGGCCCTGGCGCGCAACCACCTGCCGCGCATCACCATCCACCGTGGCTACGAGCAGATGATCCGCCAGTGCGGCGAGAGCGATGCCGGCTATATGCGTGGCCAGCTGCAGGAGGCGCGCTGGCTGCTCAAGAGCCTGGAAGCCCGCGGCGACACCCTGCTCAAGGTCGCCCGCTGCCTCATCCGCGAGCAGGCCGGTTTCCTGGAATTCGGTGAACAGGCGCTGCGCCCGCTGACCCTGCGCGAGGTCGCCGCCGAGGTCGGCCTGCACGAATCGACCGTCTCGCGCGCGATCGCCCGCAAGTACGTGCGCACGCCGCGCGGCACCTTGCCGCTGCGGGCCTTCTTCGCCTCCGGGGTGAGCACCGATACCGGTGGCGAGGCCTCCAGCACCGCCATCCAGGCCATGATCCGCCGCCTGATCGACGCGGAGAACCCGCGCAAGCCGCTGTCCGACGCCAAGCTGGCCGACCTGCTCAAGGCCTCGGGCGTGCCCGTGGCCCGGCGCACCGTGGCCAAGTATCGCGAGGCGATGGACATCCTGTCCTCGCATGAACGCGTGCGGATGGGCTAGCAGCGCCTCCGATCCCCACCAGCGTCTCCTGACGGGCGCCTGACCTCGCGCTCACGGTGTCCTGCCAGCGCCGGGTGATCCCACCTTTATCGGCCTTTTTCCCTCGCGCTTCAATGGCTTTCGGGCCCCTTAACGCTGAATTCGGACGCGGCTCCCAAACACGAGATTGGGGCTTGCAAGTGCGCACGGACAGGTCTAGCGTCGAACTCAACCCATCACAACGGAGCACGGAACCGGATCGATCTTCAGGTTGTCCCAGACAACGCTGTAACCCGCCACGCAAGTGGCTCTCAACTCGTCAGGAGATATGCGATGCGAATCGAAACCTACGGTCAGCAGCTGGAAGTCACCCCCGCCATGCGGGAGTACGTCGAAACCAAGCTCCAGCGTCTGGAACGACATTTCGACAGGCCGCTCGAGGTTCGAACCCAGCTGTGCGTTCGCAAGCCTGACTACGTTGCCGAAGCCACGGTCATGATGGCGGGGAAGACGGTCCATGCCGATGCGGGCGCGCCCACCATGTACGCCGCCATCGACGTGCTGGCCGACAAGCTCGACCGGTTGGTGATGAAGGTCAAGCGCAAGCGCGCCTCCGGACGCCGCATTGCCACGCGCAGTGTCGCGGCCCTGCTGGCGGAGTAAGCACCAGGTCGCTGCCGAATGGTTCGTTCGGCATCACGATGAAATCCAGAGGAGCCGCGCAAGCGGCTCCTTTTCTTCGTCTGGGGCTGGAATCGCGACAGGTGCCGATGTCGCGGAGCGCGTTACCCACGCTGGGGGGCAGCAGTCCGGCGGGCGGCGGCCGCGCTTCCCTCGGTCAGGGCATCCTGCCCTGCCTTAAGGCGCTCGGCCTCCCGCCTCGCTTGCCGCGGCCACCGCCCGCCGGACCGCTGCTGCACGCGTCGTTTTCTCCGCCTTTGGATGAAGAACTCAGATCCATCAGGTGCCGGGCCTGGTCCTGAGTCGGGCATGGCGGAAAGCGGGCCAGGGATGGCCCGCGGCGGCGAGTCAGCCATGGATGGCTGACCGAGCCGAGGAGCCATGCCCGGCTCAGGGCCAGGCTGCTTGGCGAAGTCTGCTTTTTGCGGCCATGCGGATCTCAGCTCCGGATTAACGCACCCGCGACGAACCCGCCATGCATCCTCGCGCTGTCACGCGCCGGTGCCATGCTGGACATGCCGGCGCGCGATGCGACAATCCGGTGCTTCCGTGAGCGACGCGACCAGGCATGATGAATACCCGCATCACCGCACGTGAGCTGTTCGAGCAGCAGAAGGACAAGCTGGGCCTGCGCTGGGTCGCCGGCCAGGAAGGCGGCAAGCGCGAACTGGAGGCCGGCCACACGCAGTCGCGGCGCCCTTCGCTGTGCGGCTACCTCAACATCATTTATCCCAACAAGGTGCAGATTTTGGGCACCGAGGAACTGGGCTGGCTGGACTCGCTGGATTCGCGCCAGCGCTGGGAGACCATCCAGAAGATGATCCACATGCGCCCGCTGGCGCTGGTGGTCAGCAAGAACCAGCCGGTCCCGGAAGATCTGCGCGAGGCTGCCGAGGAAACGCAGACACCGCTGTGGTCCTCGCCCAAGCGCGGGCACGAGTTGCTCAACCACCTGTCCTACCACCTGGCGCGCACGCTGGCGCCGCGGGTGACGCTGCACGGCGTCTTCATGGAGATCTATTCCATCGGCGTGCTGATCACCGGCGAGGCCGGCTCGGGCAAGAGCGAGCTGGCGCTGGAGCTGCTCACGCGCGGGCACCGGCTGGTGGCCGACGACGCTCCCGAGTTCACCCAGATCGCCCCCGACGTGCTGGATGGCACCTGTCCGGAGCTGCTGCAGGATCTGCTGGAAGTGCGCGGGCTGGGCGTGCTCAACGTGCGCGACATGCTGGGCGACACGGCCGTGAAGCGAAACAAATACCTGCGCCTGATCGTGCACCTGACCCGCCCGATGAGCGAGCCGGCCGCGCATGGCTACGAGCGCCTGACCGGCGATTCGGGCACGCGGCATGTGCTGGACCTGGACGTGCCGTTGATCACCCTGCCGGTGATGCCCGGCCGCAACCTGGCGGTGCTGACCGAAGTGGCCACGCGCCTGCACATCCTGCGCACCAAGGGCATCGATCCTGCCGCGATGTTCATCGCCCGCCACAGCAGCATGCTCGAACGCAGCAGCCCATGACCCTCGCCCGCACGCCCTCCCCCTGCGCCGATTCCGCCCCATGACCACGCAAGAAGACGCCGCGCCCCCACGCGCGCATCCGCCCACCGTCCTGATCGTCAGCGGCCTGTCCGGCTCGGGCAAGTCGGTGGCGCTGAAGACGCTGGAGGATCTGGACTACTACTGCGTGGACAACCTGCCCATCGAGCTGCTGCCGGCCTTCGTGCGCAGCCTGATGCGCGAGGACACGCTGCCGCAGAAGGTGGCGGTGGGCATCGACGTGCGCAACCGCCACAGCGACCTGAGCCGCTTGCCGCAATGGCGTGCGGCGGTGGTGGAACTGGGGCTGGACGCGCGGCTGCTGTTCTTCGACTCGGTCGACGACGTGCTGCTGCGGCGCTTCGCCGACACCCGGCGCCGCCATCCGCTCAGCCATGGCGGACTGTCCCTGCCCGAGGCCATCGCCCAGGAGCGCGAGAAGACCCTGCCGCTGCGCGCCGAGGCCGATGTGCTGATCGACACCAGCCAGCTCAACGTGCACCAGCTGCGGCACCGCATCGTGGCCGAGTTCGCTTTCGGGCGCGGCGGGCTGACGCTGCTGTTCGAATCCTTCGCCTACCGCCGCGGGGTGCCGACCGAGGCCGACTTCGTGTTCGACGCGCGCGTGCTGCCCAATCCGCACTGGAACCCGGAACTGCGGCCCTTCACCGGCCGCGACCAGCCGGTGCGCGAGTACCTGGAAGCGCAGCCGCTGGTGATGAAGTACGTCGAGCAGGTCAGCACTTTCCTGGATACCTGGCTGCCGGGCCTGCGCGGGGAGACCCGCAGCTACGTCACCATCGCCTTCGGCTGCACCGGCGGCAAGCACCGCTCGGTGTTCCTGGCCGAGCGCATCGCGCTGCACGCCCGACAGCAGGGCTGGGAGGAAGTGGCGGTGTTTCACCGCGAGCAGGATTGAGGCAGGAACGCGTGGAGAGGAACGAGTGAAGGCGCCGACGCGGCGTCCTCTCAGGCGGGCACAGCCGCCTCCCAGCCATCGGCGCGTGTAACCGGCGAAACTGCAGTCGCTTTTGACCCCACTCGTTCCTCGTTCCTCTCCACTCGTTCCTCTGAAGCCGTTCCTCGATTACCCTGCCCCGATGGCCTGTGGCATTCTCCTGATCACTCATCCCGGCATCGGCACCTCGATCCTGGCGGCGGCGGCCGGCATGTTGCGGCCGATGCCGCTGAAGGCCGAAGCGTTCGAAGTGCCCTTCGATGCGGACCTGGCGGCCCTGCTGCCGCAGGCCTCGGCCGCGATGCGGCGGGTGGACAGTGGCGAGGGCGTGCTGGTGCTGACCGATCTCTATGGGTCCAGCCCCAGCAACCTGGCCGGGCAACTGTCGCGGCTGGGCACGCCGGTGCGGCGCGTGTCGGCGCTGAGCCTGCCCATGCTGCTGCGGGTCATGAACTATCCAGAACAACTACTGTCCGAGCTGCCGGCCACCGCCGCGGCCGGCACCCGAAACGGAGCGATTGTCGACGATGCTTGAGCGCGAACTGGTGGTGTCCAACAAGCTGGGCCTGCATGCGCGTGCCACTGCCAAGCTCGTGCAGATCCTCGCGCCGTTCCGCTGCAACGTGACCATCGCCGCCAAGGGCCGCGAGGTGAACGCCAAGAGCATCATGGGCGTGATGCTGCTGGCCGCCGCCCAGGGCACGCCGGTCACCGTGCGCATCCACGGCGAGGACGAAGTGGCGGCGATGGAGGCCGTGGCCGGGCTGTTCGAGCGACGTTTCGACGAGGAAAGCTGATGCGGCGCCGGCTGCTGGGCCATGCGGCGTCCCGCGGCAGTGCGATGGGCCGTGCGCGGGTGCGCCTGCCGCACATCCTGGACGTGGAGGAGCAGCGCATCACCGCGGCCGAGGTCGACGCCGAGTTGGACCGCCTGCACGACGCCATCCACGCCACCCGCAAGGAGATGCAGGACCTGCGCCAGCGCCTGCATGGCGCACTGTCGCAGGAAGTGGGCGAATTCCTGGACCTGCACGCGCTGCTGCTGGACGACCCGGAGTTGCTGCAGGGCCTGGACGAGCTGATCCGGGTCAAGCGCTACGCCGCCGGCTTCGCCCTGCGCAAGCAGCGCGACCGCCTGGCCAAGGTGTTCCAGGCCATGGACGATCCCTACCTGCGGGCGCGCATGGACGACCTGGACCATGTGATCGGCCGCATCCATGCCCACCTCAACGACAAGGTGGCCGATCCGGAAGGGCTGGCGGGCGAGATCCTGGTCAGCGACAACGTCGCGCCCTCCGAGCTGGCCCAGCTGCAGACGCAGGGCGTGGTGGCCATCGTCACTGCCGCCGGCAGCCCGCTCTCGCACAGCGCCATCCTGGCCCGCAGCCTGCACATGCCGCTGGTGGTGGGCGCCGCGCACGTGCTGCAGAAGATCAACGATGGCGATGCGCTGATCGTCGATGGCGACAGCGGCCAGGTCGTGATCGACCCGGACGCCAAGGACCTGCTGGAGTTTCGCCAGCGCCTGAAGGATGCCGCGCGCGAGCAGCGCGAGCTGGGCCGCCTGCGCAGCAAGCCCAGCCGCACCGTCGATGGCGTGGACATCACCCTGTACGCCAACGCCGAGTCGCGCGAGGACATCGCCCGCGCCCATGCGCTGGGCGCGGCCGGCGTGGGCCTGTACCGCACCGAGTTCCTGTTCCTGCGCAGCGATGGCCTGCCGGACGAGGAGACACAGTTCCGCGTCTACCGCGATGCGGTGCTGGGCATGAGCGGCCGCGCGGTCACTTTCCGCACGCTCGACCTGGGCGCGGACAAGGCCGACCGCGCCGGCCTGGCGGTGGCCAACGAGGACAACCCGGCGCTGGGCGTGCGCGGCGTGCGCCTGACCCTGGCCCATGCCGGCGTGTTCGACACCCAGCTGCGCGCGATCCTGCGGGCCTCCGGCTACGGGCCGGTGCGCATCCTGGTGCCGATGGTCAGCAGTCGCGAGGAGCTGATCAGCGTGCGCCGGCGCATCCGCAACGCCACCGTGGCCCTGCGCAAGGCCGGGCACGTGGTCGCTGAGAACATCCCGCTGGGCGCGATGATCGAGGTGCCCGCCGCGGCCATCGCCGTGGCCAGCTTCGCCGACACCGTGGATTTCCTGTCGGTGGGCACCAACGACCTGGTGCAGTACCTGCTGGCGGCCGATCGCAACAACGAGGCGCTGAGCACGCTGTACTCGCCGCTGCATCCGGGCGTGCTGCGTCTGCTGCGGCACGTGGTGCGCAGCGCGGCCGAGGCCGACACGCCGGTCGCGGTCTGCGGGGAGATCGCCGGCGATCCGCTGATGACGCCGCTGCTGCTGGCCCTGGGCATCACCGAGCTGAGCCTGCATCCGGCCACGCTGCTGGAGGTGCGGCGCTGCATCCGCGAGAGCGATCTCTCCGTCCTGGGCGCGCGCCTGGACACGTTGCTCAAGGCCCGGGACCGCGCCGGCATCGAGCGCTGGTTGACCGGGCGCGGCAAAGCCTGAAGGCCGGCTGCGTGGCGCCCTGAAACCCGCCTTCCAGCGTGGCGCGCACGCACGCGGGGGTGGGCAGATGCAGACGGGCGACGGATAATGCGCGCCTGATCTGTCGCAACCCTGGAGCCTGGCGCTCCGCCCGGTGGCGGCGCCCCGCAGCCCGTATCCGGAGCCCGCGCATGGCCGAAGCCGTCCGACTCGACAAGACCGCACGCCAGCTGCGCATGTTGTCCGACGCGCTGGACAGCGGGCGCCTGGGCCCGGTGCGACGCCTGGTCAACACCCTGTCCCCGGCCGAGATCGGAAACCTGCTCGAGTCGCTGCCGCCGGGCAAGCGCGAGGTGGTCTGGGGCCTGGTGGACCCGGAGGACGACGGCGAAGTGCTGGTGCACGTCGGCGAGGAAGTGCGCGAAAGCCTGCTGGCGGACATGGACCCGGACGAGATCGTCGCGGCGGTCGAAGACCTGGACATCGACGACCTGGCCGACCTGGTGGAAGACCTGCCGGCCACGGTGATCGACGAAGTGCTCAAGTCGATGGACCGCGAGAACCGCGAGCGCCTGGAGCAGGTGCTGTCCTATCCGGAAGACAGCGCTGGCCGCCTGATGAACCCCGACGTGGTCACCGTGCGCGGCGACGTCAACGTCGACGTGGTGCTGCGCTACCTGCGCCTGCGCGGCGAGCTGCCCGACCACACCGACTACCTGTTCGTGGTGACCAAGCGCCATCAGTACCTGGGCCGGGTCTCGCTGGCCTCGCTGGTCACGCACGAGGATTCCACGCCAATCAACCGGCTGATCGACGACGAGCAGCCGGCCATCGACGTGGGCGAAGGCGCGCAGGAAGTGGCGCGGCAGTTCTCAGACCACGACTGGATCTCCGCGCCGGTGGTGGACGACAACAACATTCTGCTTGGGCGCATCACCATCGATGACGTGGTGGACATCATCCGCGACCAGGCCGAGCACCAGGCCATGAGTGCGGCCGGCCTGGATGAGGACGAGGACCTGTTCTCGCCGATCCGCCGCGCTTTCCGCCGGCGCATGCTGTGGCTGGGCGTGAACCTGTGCACGGCATTCATCGCCTCCTCGGTGGTCAGCCAGTTCGAAGGCACCATCGCCAAGCTGGTGGCGCTGGCCGCGCTGATGCCCATCGTCGCCGGCATGGGCGGCAACGCCGGCACCCAGGTCCTGGCGCTGATGGTGCGCGGCCTGGCCCTGGGGCAGATCGGCGCGTCCAACGTCTACGTCCTGCTGCGCAAGGAGCTGGGCGTGGCCCTGATCAACGGCCTGGTGCTGGGCACGCTGCTGGGCATCATCGTGCTGGTGTGGTTCCGCCAGCCGGGGCTGTCGCTGGTGATCGGCACGGCGCTGACGCTCAACATGCTCACCGCGGCCGCTGGCGGCGTGGCCGTGCCGCTGGCGCTCAAGCGCATGGGCTTCGACCCGGCCCTGGCCGGCAGCGTGATCCTGACCACGCTGACCGACGTGATGGGCTTCATGAGCTTCCTGGGCCTTGCGACCCTGATCCTGCTGTAGGCAACCAACGAAAGAACGCGGCTGTGACGAACGTGCTCGGCAAAGTGGTGCAGTGGAAGGACGGCAAGGGCTACGGCTTCATCCAGCCGCATGACGGCTCGGCGCGCCTGTTCTTCCATGCGCGCGATTACGACGATGGCGACAACGGCCGCCCGCGCGTGGGCGACTGGGTGCGCTTTGCGCCCGGACAGGATGCCAAGGGCCGCGCCAGCGCGGTGGCGGTGCGGCCAGCGGTGGCCCGGCGCGGGCATACCGCCATGCGCACACGCCGCTCCCGCCGCCTGGTCCACCGCCTGCCGCTGATCGGCTGGGTGGCGCTGCTGGGCTGGCTGGCCGGCTTTGCCTGGCTGCTGCACAGCGGGCGGCTGCCGCAGGCCGCGCTGGCCGTCGTCGTCATCACCAGCCTGCTGGCCTGGATCGTCTATGCGCTGGACAAGCGCGCGGCCGGGCGCCGGCGCCGGCGCGTGCCGGAGAACACCTTGCACCTGCTGGAACTGCTCGGCGGCTGGCCCGGCGCGTTCCTGGCCCAGCGCATGCTGCATCACAAGAGCAGCAAGCGCGGCTACCAGTGGGTGTTCTGGGCGATCGGCGTGCTGCAGGCGGTTTTCGGATGGGTGTGGGCGCAGGGCGCGCTACCCCTTTCCTGAAGCGCCCTTTCGACTTGCGGGCACGGGCTGCGCGCCGCCCCGCCGCGACCGGTCCAGTCCGAAGCGCGCGCCGCGCGCGGGGGCCTGGCCCTGGCGGAGGACACGACGCCTGCGTGGTCTATGCCAACGAAGGCACTGAACCGATCACGCTGCGCCGCGCAGGTCCTGCACGATCTCACCGGTCGCCGCCGCTTCCTGCTCGTGTTCCGGATCGCGCCAGGGCTCCCGCAGCGATGCCGCCTGCCACGCCTGCATGGCCGCAAGCCCCAGCAGGCGCTCCTGATAGGCCTGCGAGGCGGGCGACAGGCTGGTGCCATAGGTCTGGAAGCGGAAGGCCACCGGGCAGAAGAACGCATCCACCGCGCTGAAAGCCTCACCTGCCAGGAACGGACCACCGAAGGCCTCCAGGCCCTGCTGCCAGAGCGCATCGATCCGCGCGATGTCCCGGACCAGCGAAGACGAAGCGGCATGCGGGCGGATGCGCAGGCCCACGTTCATGGGATGCAGGCTGCGCAGCGCCTGGAAGCCGGAATGCATCTCCGCGCTTGCCGAACGCGACCACGCCCGTGCCTTCGCCTCCCCGGACCAGACACCGCTGTGGCGCTCGGCCAGGTATTCGGTGATGGCCAGCGTGTCCCAGACGGTGATGTCGCCATCGACCAGGCACGGCACCTTGCCGGTGGGGGAAAACCGCGCGAAGTCATTGGCCGGGTCGGGGTCGTTGAAGGGGACCAGCGCTTCTTCGAACGCGATGTCCAGGGTCCGCATCAGCACCCAGGGGCGAAGCGACCAGGACGAGTAGTTCTTGTTGGCCAGATACAGGGTGTACATCGTGCGCTCCTTGAAGGTTCGACCATGGCGGCAGCCGCCTCGCAGGGCGTGACGCGGGGGCTGAACCAGTAGTGCACGAGCGCGGGCACCGGTAAAGCCCTGCGCCACGATCGCTGCCGATAAGCCACTAGAATCGCCGCACGTTTTCGTGGACCGCCCCATGCGCCTTTGGATCTTGAGCCTGCCCTTCCTGCTGTTGTTGGCCGGCTGCGCCAGCCAGCGGCTGCCGCCGGGCGCGGGGCATTTCATCGCGCGCAGCGTCAATGTCGGCGGCCAGCCGGTGCGCTATCGGGTGTTCGTGCCGGCCACCGCGGTGCTGGCCGCGGGGCCGCCGCCGATGGTGCTGTTCCTGCACGGTTCGGGCGAACGCGGCAGCAACAACCGCTCGCAGACGCGCGCCGGCCTGGGGCCTTATCTGCGCGAGCATGCGATGACCTTCCCGGCGCTGGTGGTGTTTCCGCAGGTGCCCGACGATGAGGCCTGGACCGGCCGCAACATCGAGGTCGCCCTGGCGGCGCTGGACGCGGCCACCGCCGAGTTCGGCGGCGACCGCACCCGCACCTACGCCACCGGCATGTCCATGGGCGGCTACGGGACCTGGGAAGTGGCGCTGACCCAGCCGCATCGCTTCGCCGCCCTCGTGCCGGTCTGCGGCGCGGTGTACCCGCCTCCGGAAGAATCCCGCGACCTGCGCGTGACCCTGGTCGATGGCCAGGCCGACCCTTACACCAGCATCGCTCAGCGCCTGCGCCATGTGCCGGTGTGGATGTTCCATGGCGCCGAGGACGACGTGGTGCCCCCGCGGGACGACCAGCGCCTGTTCGCCGCCTTCCGCGCCAACGCCGGCACCGCGCGCTACACCGAGTACCCGGACGGCAACCACAACGCCTGGGACGACGCCTACGCCGACCCGCGGCTGTGGAGCTGGCTGTTCCGGCAGCACACGCCCTGAGGCTGTGGCGGGAAGCCAGGAACGAGTGATGAGGAACGAGAAACGAGTGACGGCAGGGCAAGGCGGGTTGCGCCCGCTCTTGAACTGACTCGTTCCTCGTTCCTCTTCACTCGTTCCTGCTCCACCGCCCCGCACAGGGGTGCAAGCCAGGCCGCACTCGCGCACAATCCGCCCAGCGAGGCGGCCCGGGGAACGCCGCCCCGCTCGGACGGCAGGCGCCTTTCGGCGCACACGGATGACGCTGGACACGACACAAGCGTCCTGTAACGGGGAACAACGACATCACCATGCGGCGGATCCTCGCGATGTGGGGCCTGCTCTGCTTCGCCGTCTGTGGCGTTGCCGGCGGCAGGCCCGGGCCTGCACCTGCGGCCATCGATCTGTCCGACCTGGGGGCGCCGAGCTTCACCAGCTTCGGCCCTCGCGATGGGCTGCCGCATGCGGTGCTGCTGGATGTGCTCACCGATCGGGAAGGCTTCGTCTGGGCGGCATCGCCCAACGGCCTGTACCGCTACGACGGCCGCCTGTGGAGCGCGCCCGAGGATCCGGTCATGCGCCGGGCGGTGGACAGCCTGTGGCTGGACCGCGATGGCGTGCTGTGGGCGGCGCTGCGCGATGCCGGCGTGGCCCATCTGCAGGCGGGCCGCTGGCAGGTGGAAGACCTGTCCACGGGGATGCCATCGCAGCAGGTCAGGCGTTTACAGGAGACCCTTGACGCGCAGGGACGCTGGCAGCTGCATGCGCTGACCTGGGACCGGGGCGTGATGACCCGCCGCCAGGGCCGCTGGCAGGCCGACGCGGACAACGCCAGCCTGCCGCCGGGCCCGGTGTTGTCCATGGCGCAGACCCGCCAGCTGGGCGCGCCACTGCGGCAATGGTTGGGCACCGGCAGCGAAGGCCTGTGGTATCGCGACGCCGGCACCACGGGCTGGCAGCGGATGCACATCGAAGGCATCGATGTGGCGCAGATCGAGTTCCTGCATGTGACCGGTGAGGGCGAGCACGAAGCCCTGTGGATCTCGGCCTTCGGCGTGGGCCTGCTGAAGCTGGATGCGCGCGGCCTCCAGCGCTGGCAGGCAGGCCCCGGCGCCCTCCCCACCAACGACCTGTACGACCTGGCCAGCACGCCCTCTACCGACGCCGATCCGGTGTTGTGGGTCTCCACCCGCGCCGGCCTGGTGCGGCTGCACGGCGAGCATCTGGAGGTCTTCGACCGACGCCACGGACTGCCGGCCAATGCCGTGCGCGGGCTGCAGATGTGGACCAGCCCTGCGGGGAATCCGGTGCTGTGGCTGGCGACCGAATCGGGGATCGCCCGCACCGTGCTGGACGCCAGTGCCTGGTCCACCGCCTCGCTGATGGGCGCGCGCTCCACCGGCGTGTTCGCCGCGCTGGTCGAGCCCGATGACCATGGCGGGGAGCGGCTATGGGTCGGGGCCAGCGAGGACGGCCTGGCGCTCTACCAGGGGCACCGCTGGCAGCGCTTCACCGCGCAATCCGGCGCCCTGCCCTTTCCGTCGGTCAGCCTGCTCAAGTTCACCCAGGACGGCGCTGGCCACCGCCAGCGCTGGCTTGGGCTGGGCAACGGCGACCTGCTGCGCATCCACGACGGCCCGCGCCTGGCGCGCGAGGCCACGCCGTGGCCGCGGGTGCCGGGCAACTCGGTCCTGGACGTCCTGGTGAGACAGGCCGAGGGTCAGGAGGAGCGCTGGGTCGGCACCCGCCAGAGCGGGCTGTATCGCTGGCGCAACGGACAGTGGACGCAGATCCAGCTGGAAGGCATCCAGGGGCAGTGGCGCATCGACCAACTGGTGAACCAGCGCGATGCCCAGGGGCACGACTGGCTCTGGGTCACCACCAACCAGGGCCTGTTGCGGTTCGACGGCCAGCACTGGCAGGTGCTGGGTCGCGAATCCGGCCTGCCCGACAGCAACCTGCTCGGCGCCACCCTGCTGGACGATGCCGCCGGCAGGCCGGTGCTGTGGCTGGGCAGCACCAGCGTCGGCGCGATCCGCATGGACGTCACCGATCCGGCCCATCCGCACGTCCTGGGCGACCGCCTGCCGCCCGCGCCGGATTCGACCGTCTACAGCGCGCTGCGCGACAGTCGTGGCCGCATCTACCTGTGCACCAACAACGGCGTGCAGCGCCTGACGCCGCAGGGCGCCGGCTACCGCAGCCAGGTGTTCACCCGCCGCGAGGGCATGCTGCACGATGAGTGCAACACCCACGGCCAGAGCATCGATGCACAGGACCGCTACTGGGTGGGCACGCTGGGCGGCCTGACCGTGTACGACCCGCGCCATGAGACCCTGCCCACCGAGCCCAAGCCGCTGCGCCTGACCGCGCGATGGATCGATGGCCAGCGTGTTCCCGGCACCAGCCTGCAGGTGCCGGCCGGCGCGCGCGAGGTGGACGTTGACTACGCGTTGCTGTCCTGGGACCGGGAATCGGAAAGCCGCTTCCGCAGCCAGCTGATCGGCGCGGAAGACCAGCCCGGCCCCTGGACGGCGCAGTCCCGGCGCAGCTTCTCCAACCTGCCGGCCGGCCGCTACCGGCTGCGCGTGGAAGCGCGCGACCACGCCGGCACGCCGAGCACGCCGCTGGAGGTGGACATCCACGTGCAAGGGCACTGGTGGCAGCACCCCTGGGTATGGGGCATGGCGGCCGTGGGCCTGGTGCTGGCCGGCTACGGGCTCTCCCTGCTGCGCACGCGACATCTGCGCGCGCGCCAGGCCGAGCTGGAGGCGCATGTGATCGAGCGCACCACCGCCCTGGCCGCGGCCAACCAACGCCTGGTGGAACTGTCCTACGTCGATTCGCTGACCGGCCTGGCCAATCGCCGCCAGCTCATGGAGCTGCTGGAAGCTCAGTCACGCCAGTCCTCGCCGCGGTCGCTGGCGCTGATCCTGATGGATGTGGATCACTTCAAGGCGCTCAACGACGCGCACGGCCACCTTGCCGGCGACCAGGCGCTGCGCCGCCTGGCTGCCACCCTGCGCCACTGCGCCGACGATCAGGCCCTGGTGGCGCGCTACGGTGGCGAGGAGTTCGCCTGCGTGCTGCAGGACGCCAACCTCGGGCAGGCCCTGGCGATGGCCGAACGCATCCGTGCCGGGGTCGCCGCCAGTCGTGTCGCGATCCCGGGCGAAACCCCGCCGGTTTGCGTGACCATCAGCGCGGGCGTGGCCGTCGCCGTGCTCGCGCGACAGGAGGACGTGGACGCCCTGCTGCGCTGCGCCGATGAGGCGCTGTACCGGGCCAAGCACGAGGGCCGCAACCGGGTGCGCGCGCAGGTCATGCCCGCAGCGGCAGCGGCAGCGAGCCCCGGGCCCGTCGCCACAGCGCCTGAGCCGGATGGCCGATAAACGGCGCCCTCCCCCGGGTCAACCCGCTCCCGCCCCAGCCGATACCCCCTGCATGTCAGGGACGTTGCGCGCATGAGCCAGCTCATCCAGACCCGGGTCGCGGAAGTCAGCGGCCGCATCAGCGCGGCCTGGCAGGCCGAGGCCGCCTGGACGCCGCGGTTCAACCAGGTCCTGGCCGCCGCCGCGCGCGAGGCGTGTCGCGACCTGCATGCGATCGATGCGGAAGAAGTCAGCCATCGCCTTGGGCTGGTGCTGCTGGACCTGGGCGCCATCACCCGCGCGCAGCTGCCACGCGTCGGCGCGTTTCTCGGCTGAGCTTGCCGCAACGTGCGCTGCTTCACGGTCAGCTGACACCTGCCATGTCATCACTGCAGGACCAACGCACGAGATGCACATGACGACCCTGCGCAATACCAAAGCCGTGCCGCCCACCACGTTCTACACCAAGCCCCGCGAAGACAAGCGCAGCGCCCAGCAGCAGCTGCAGGACCAGATCGAAGCCTTCGAAGCCTCCGGCGGGCGCATCGAGAAACTCGGCAACACCCCCCTTCGCAAGAACCACTGAAGCACCCGCGCAGCCACCGGCCGGACCCGTCCCCGTTGATCCGACGCCGACGACCTTGTCGGCCCTTTGGCCTTGATCAGTGCCGTCAGCGCGTCCTGACCGACGCGATGCGACGCGGCGTCTGATCGGTGGACGAGGCAGTGGCACGTGCGCGCGCCGTGGCGCCCTTGGACGTGGCCAGGCCGTGCTGCTGGATCATCGCCTCCAGCAGGTGCTCGCGGATCGGCCGACTCAGCAGGAACCCCTGCACCTCCGCGCATTCGTCTTCCACCAGGATGCGCAGCTGGCCGGCGGTCTCCACGCCCTCGGCCGTCACCGACAGGCCCAGCGCCTTGCCCATGGCCAGGATCGCCTTGACGATGTCGCGGCTGCCTTCGCGGTGTTCGATGTCGCTGATGAACTGGCGATCGATCTTGATCACATCGAAAGGGAACTGGCGCAGGTAGCTGAGCGAGGAGTAGCCGGTGCCGAAGTCATCGATGGCCAGCTTGATCCCCAGCGCCTTGAGTTCGGCCAGCGCCTTGGCCGCGCGCGTGGCGTCCTCCATCAGCACGCCTTCGGTAATTTCCACCTCCAGCTGCGCGGGCGAGGCGCCGGTGCGCCGTAGCACCTGGCGGATGCGCTCGATCAGCTTGCCGTCGCGAAACTGCACCGGCGAGACGTTGACCGACACGCCCATGTCCGGCCACCGCGCCGCGGCGCGGCAGGCCTCTTCCAGCACCCAGTCGCCCAGCGCGACGATCATGCCGTTGCGCTCGGCCAGCGGAATGAAGCGGTCCGGCCCCACCCGCCCCAGCTCCGGGTGCTGCCAGCGCACCAGCGCCTCGGCGCAACGGATGGCCTGCGAACTGGCGTCGAAGCGCGGCTGGAACTCCAGGTAGAACTCACCGGCGGCGATGCCGCGACGCATGTCCTGCGTCAGCTGGCGGTTGGCGTGGATGCGCTCGTTGATCTCCGCGCCGAAGAAACGGTAGCCGGCGCCGCCATGGCGCTTGACCTGGTACAGCGCGCTGTCCGCGGCACGCAGCAGGTCATCGGGTGTGGTGCCGTCGGACGGGGACAGCGCCACGCCGATGGACACCCCCACCACCAGGTCTCCCCCATCGTGGTGGATGGGCAGGGCCATCGCCTCCAGCACCTGGATGCAGTGCGCTTCGACCGCTTCCTCTCCCAGGTTCGGCGCGGCGATCACGAACTCATCGCCACTCACGCGCGCGACCATCTGGTCGGCCTTGAGCGTGCGGCGCAGGCGGTCGGCCACCTCGCCCAGCACACGGTCGCCGACATGATGGCCGTAGGTGTCGTTGATCGGCTTGAAGCCGTCCAGGTCCAGGTACATCACCGCCAGGCGCGCGCCAGGGCCCTGCAGCGAGCTGGTCATGAACGAGGCCAGGCGGGTGCGGTTGGGCAGCGAGGTGGCCGAATCGTGCTGGGTCTGGCGCTGGGCATCCTCGAAGGCCTCGGCCATGGCCACATCGGCGGTCACGTCGGTGGCGAACTTGACGATCTTCCACAGCTTGCCCTTGAGGTCGAAGATCGGGTTGTAGGAGGCCTGCAGCCAGACCACGCGCCCGTCCTTGCCGACCCGGCGGTAGCGTCCGGCCAGGAAGTGCCCGGAACGCAAGGTGTCCCAGAATGCGGCGTACGTACCGGACTCGCTCTCGCTGACATCCAGCAGCATGCGGTGATGCCGCCCCTGCAGTTCCTCCTGCGTGTAGCTCACTGCCTTGAGAAAGTTCGTATTGGCATCGAGGATGCGACCGTCGGTGGAGAAGGTCACCACGCACTGCGACTTGTGGATGGCCTCGACCTGGCTTTGCAGGTCGGCCTGTCGCAGCCGCTGTTCGGTGACATCGGTGGCGTGCTTCACCACCCCCGTCGCTCGGCCCGTGGCGTCCAGGATCGGGCTGTAGGTGGCGCGCAGCCAGACCTCGCGCCCATCGCGGCCCAGGCGCCTGTACTCGCCGCTCTGGTGCTCGCAATGCGCCAGGGCTTCCCAGAACGCGGCGTACTCCGGGCTCAGCGCGGTGGGCGGGTCGATGAACATGCTGTGGTGCTTGCCGCGCACATCCGGCAGGCGATAGCCCATCGCGTCGAGAAAGTTGTCGTTGGCGTCGAGGATCGTGCCGTCCAGCGTAAAGGAGATCACGCACTGCGTGGCATGGATCGCCGCCAACCGCCCCTGCTGCTCGGCCTGGCGCCGCTTTTCAGCGGTGACCACAGAGGCGTACTCGACCACCTTGGCCAGGCCACCGGCCAGATCGAAGATGGGGCTGTAGCTGGCCTGCAGCCAGACCTCCCGACCTTGCTTGTCGATGCAGCGGTACTGCCCGGACTGGTCGTGTCCGGCCTCCAGGGCACGCCAGAAGGCGGCGTACTCGGCACTGTGCGCATGGGCGGGCTCGACGAACAGGCGGTGGTGGCGGCCCACCGTCTCCTCCCGCGTATACCCCAGCGCGTCCAGCATCGCTTGGTTGGCATCGAGCACCACGCCGTGGCGGTCGAAGCTCATCACGCAGTGCGAGCGGTGCAGGGCCGCGACATGCCAGTGGTATTCGGCCTGCTGCAGCCGCTCGGCGGTGACATCCATCGCATAGACCACGACCCGCTGCACCTTGCCATCCGCGCCAGCCAGCGGCACATGCAGCGCGCGCAGCCAGACCTCGCGCCCATGCTTGCCGACGCGACGCACTTCACCGCCCAGGCACTGGCCGCTGGCGAGCTGTTGCCAGAAGCTGTCCTGCTCCGGGGCCTGTCTGGCCACTGCATCCAACAGCAGATCGTGATGGCGCCCCCGCAGTTCTTCGGCGGTGTAGCCGAACAGGTCCTGCGCACGAGCGTTGGCGCGCAGCAACGTGCCATCCAGCGCGAACTCGAGCACCACATTGGCTTTGCCAATGGCCTGCAGCTGACGGTGCGCATCGCTGGATCGCAACACGCGGTCGGTGATGTCCAGCGACATCTCCACGACCTGGTGCACCTGGTTGTGCCTGTTGAGCACCGGCGTATAGACGGCGTGGTACCAGCGCCGCTCGCCGGCGGCGTTGCCGCGCAGGAGCTCGGCAGTGAGGGACTGACCGCCGGCCAAGGTCTCCAGCACGGTCTGGAACGGGCGTTGGCCGCCTTCGCCGGCCAGCGTCCCCAGGTCCGGCAGGTGCCGGCCGATGACTTCATCCGGGCTCGCCCCGTGCGCGCGCAGGAACAGGGGATTGCAGCGGATCACCCGGCCCTGCAGATCCAGCACCAGGACGTTGAAGCTGCGGTTGAGGGCGAGGTGTTCCGGCACTGGCTCGGGCTGGCTGGTCGTTCCCAGCAAATCGGAGATGTAGGCATCGCCCTCGCCATGCGGATCGACAACGTGCAGCGATGGGGGCGGCAAGCTCATGCGGGGGATGACTCGGCAGCGGACAAAAGTGAGACACGGACTCACCCGTCAGCCAAGCCTTGGCCGCAGCATGTGATCCGTCCCCCTGTTCATCGGCCACGGCCCGGCGTTCTTGAGCCCGGGCATGACATTCAAACGTTACCGAACCTCACGATCCGTCACGCGCGGCGGTGCGGCGGCGCACTGGATTCGCCCGGTCCGCGGGGGAAGCGCGCCTGTGCGGCACGTGGATGCGATGCGCGCCTTGGCCCGATATTGCTGGCCCATGACTTCGCCGCCATGGTCACGCGCTGGGCGCCGCCGCAATGGCCTTAGCGGCATGGAACGCAGTGAATGCGCTGGTTGGCAAGCAAGGGTTCGGCGCGCTCGACCCAGTCCACAGGGCCCAGGATGTCGGCCAGGACCACCAAGGCTGGGTCGCGTTTTTCCACCGCCAACCGACCCAATTGCACGTCGACCCCGCGCTCGGCCAGGGTCTCGACCAGGGTGGCCACACGTCCGATCAGTTCGGCGACCGTCGGCCGCAGTCCCTGGCCGGTATAGCTGAAGACGTAGCGATTCATCCCTCGCTCCACCGTTGCAATGGGCGCACACACTAGTGAGCGCAGATGCAAGACAGGTGACAGCCAAGGCATCGGCACGTGGAGGGTTCAGCGCCGTGAAATCGCGCTTCGGTTGCGCATCGCGATCTGGTCGCAGCGATCCGGCCCACACAATCGCGCGGCTGCGTACGGCTTGGACCAAAGCCCGGTCCCATCGTCCGGACGCGGCGGTTAAGCTGCCCGGCCGCCTTGCGCAAGGCGTCAGTAAACGCGAAGGAGACGCCAGATGATGGCTTGGAACCCCTATCCCGGTGTCGCATTGGCTGCACTGCTCTCGACCCTGGCCGGCTGCGCCACGCCCGCAGCTTCCCCGACACCACGGCAACCGCAGCTCACGCTGGAGATCACCGCACGCGAGGATGTGCCCGGCCAATGGGGCCAGGTAGGCCAGTACGAGCGCATCAGCGGCGTGGTGCATGGCGAGGTGGATCCCAAGGACCCGCGCAATGCGCTGATCCAGGATCTGGCGCTGGCCGACACCAACGCCCGTGGCATGGTCGCCTACGCTTCCGAGTTCTCCATGCTCAAGCCCAAGGACATGTCCAGGGCCAGCGGCACGCTGCGCGTGGACGCGCCCAATCGCGGCAACATCCTCACCACCATCGACCCCAGCTATGCGCCGGGCGATGCGGAATACCTGGAACGCGGCTGGGTGATGCTGTACCCGGCCTGGCAGGGCGACGTGCCCAAGAGCTCGCCGCGTCGGCTCACCCTGCAGGTGCCGCTGGCACATAACGCCGATGGCAGCAGCATCACCGGCGCCTATCGCGCCGAACTGGTGCCCGAGCGACCGACGCCGGCCATGGTCCTGCCCGGGGGCACCTTCAACAACGGCATGCTGCCGTATGCGCCGGTGAGCCTGGACACCCGTCAGCCGGGCAACACCCTGACCCGGCGACGCAATGAGGCTGACGCGCGCGAGCCGATCCCGGCAGGCGATTGGGCCTTCGCGCAGTGCTCCGAGCGCCAGCCCTTTCCCGGCACGCCGGATCCGGCCAGCCTCTGCCTGCGCGGCGGTTTCGACCCGGCCTATCTGTACGAGGTGGTCTACCAGGCCAAGGATCCGAAGGTGATGGGCGTTGGGCTGGCCGCCTTCCGCGACGTGGTGGATTTCTTTCATCATGCCGAGCGCGACAGCCGCGGTGCGGCCAACCCGCTGGCCGGGCGCATGCGGCACGTGCTGGGCGAAGGCACTTCGCAGTCCGGCAACTTCCTCAAGACCTTCATGCACCTGGGGTTCAACCAGTCCCTGCGCGGTGGTCGCGTGTTCGATGGCATGTACGCGCAGGTGGCCGCGCGCCTGACCGGGATCAACACGCGCTTTGCCGTGGTCGGCAGCGGCGGCGGCCTGCGCACGGATCACACCGCTTTCGGCCACATGGCGCCGCGCGCGTTCGCGCCGGATTACGTCGATGGCCTGACCGGGCGCAAGGGCGGGTTGATGACGCGCTGCACCGCCACGCGGACCTGTCCCAAGTTCTTCCTGGGCCTGTCGGGCACCGAGTTCTGGCAGCTGCAGGGGGGACCCGTCCTGAGCAACAGCGATGGCACGCAGGACCTGCCCCAGCCCGATGCGCTGCGCATCTACTACTACAGCAGCACCCAACACGGCGGTCCCGGTGGCACCGAACACGTGGGCTATCAACCGCAGCAGGATGTGTACCCGGGCGGCACGGTGGTGCAGTTCAACGACAGCTTCCGCGCCTTGTTCATCGCACTGGAAGACTGGGTGGTCCACGACCGCGCCCCGCCGGACAGCCGCATCCCGCGCATTGCCAATGGCACCCTGGTCGCGCCCGAGCAGATGACCTGGCCGGTCATGCGCGGGCTGCAGTGGCCGGTGCAGGGCGTGGCCACGCCGATCCCCGCCTTCGAAAACCGCGGCTGGATCAACCGCATGTCGGTGCTGGACTTCGGCGCGCGTTTCCAGCCCCAGGACGAATCGGGCATCGCCGACCTGCTGCCGCCCCGCGACACCGGCCGCGGCTTTGCCATGCGCGTGCCGCAGGTGGATGCCCGGACCGGCCTGACGCTGGCGGGCGTGCACAGCGTGGAGCGGCGCGTGCCGCTGGGCACCAGCATCGAGTTCAACTACGTCGCGCGGCCGGGCATCGTCGACCTGTCCAACCTGCGCGGCAGCTTCATTCCTTTCCACGCCACCGAGGCCGCGCGCAAGGCCGCCGGCGACACGCGGCCCTCGCTGGAATCGCTGTACGGCAACCAACAGGGCTACGTCGACGCGGTACGCAAGGCAGCCAACGACCTGGTCGCCGAGCGCTTCCTGTTGCCACGCGATGCGCAGCGGCTGATCGAGCAGGCACAGGCGCGGAGGATCTTTTCAGCGCAGCAGTCGTCCGACTCGCACTGACCCCGCGCAGGCGTGAATGCGGGATTCAGCGCCGCGGCGGCAAGGTCGGGCCTTCGTTCAGTGGAGGCCCGCATGACTTCGACGACCCGACGTTTAGTTCTCACCTCGGCTCTCGCCCTGGCGCTTGCCGCCTGCGCCCGGCAGGAATCGCCAGCGCCGGCGGACGCTGCCGCGCCGCCGCCGGGCGCGGCCGCCGAAGCGGCACCCGCGGTCCAGGACAGCGACCCGGCGGCGACGCCTCCTCCCACGCAAGCCGGTGCCGCCACGCCCCTGGAACTGGAAGGACTGGGCGACCTGCGCATCGGTCAGGCGCCGCCGGCCGGCTGGGCCGCGCGCGGTGCGCAGGAGAGCCCGGCGTGCAGCACGCTGTCCTCTGAGCAGCATCCCGGGGTCTACGCGATGGTGCTGGACGGCAAGGTTCAGCGCATCACGGTCGGCCAGCGCTCGCAGGTCAAGCTCATCGAGGGCATCGGCGTGGGCGCAAGCGAGGCCGACGTGGGCAAATGGTTCGCCGGCTTCCGCGAAACACCGCATGCCTACGAGGCAGCACCGGCGAAGTACCTCACCGCACCCAATGCCGATTCGGGCGGTCCCGCGCTGCGTTTCGAGATCGGGCAGGACGGCAAGGTCAGCGCCATGCATGTTGGCACCATGCCCGCGCTGGGATATGTCGAAGGCTGCAGCTGAAGACGACGGTGCCGGCCGCGACGGGCCGGCACCGCGCTTTGGATCAGGGACAGAGCGCGACCGCCTGGGCGCGCTGATCGACCAGCACGACGGCCTGTTGCAGCGCATGGGCGCCGACCAGTAGCTCCGGATACTTGTCCGAGACCCGTACCTCCACATCGGACAGACGCAGGTCACCAACCTTGAATGGCCCTGCTACAGGGGCACGCTGCAGATCGAGCGTGCCGTTGGACAGCCCGCCCTGCCCCGCCGCCTCTAACGGCCGGTCCGCCACGCGGTCGTACAGCGCGCGCGGCAGCACGAAGCTCACATTGGCGCCTGTATCCAGGTTGCCCACAGCCTGCACCGCACCGATGGACACCGGCACGCGGAAGGCGCGTTGGTAAGGCAAGGCGCCGGACGCATCGCTGGACAGCATGCTGGCGCGGCTGAAGGACAGCCGTTTCCTTGGGAAATCGATGACCAGCAGCCCGTCGGCGAAGAACTCGCGGCCGAGGATGCCGGAAAACTTCGCATGCGCCGCGCTGCGGCTGGCGTAGTCGCGGGTGATGACCTCCATGTCGGTACGCACCAGCCCGCCCAACTGGATCGAGGCCAGCTGCACCGTCGTGGCGGTGGCGGTGCTGACGCCATCGGAATTGTCTGCCTTCCCCAGCACCGGCAAAGCCAGCGCCTGGACCAGGCTGCTGTCGGCGCGTCCCATCCCGCTGGCACCGGTATCCACCGCGAACCGAAACGGGCCCTGCCCGTTGACGCGCACGGGCACGTAGATCCGACCGTCTACGGTGTCGAACGAAACGTGCACCAGCGGGTCTTGCAGGTCCTTGACGAGCGCACAGGCGGGCGACGGTGCCCGCGCGTTGGCGCCGCTTGCCACGGTGGCCAGGAACAGGAGCCCAAGGCCCGCAGCGGCTTGCGCCCATCGGCGGTCGCGACTGCGCCGCGTGCCCACCCAAGGTGACAGTGTGCTTTTCCAGACCATCGAACGCTCCCTTTGATGATAACCAAGCCGCACCGCGCGGCACGCCAATCTACGGGCGCGGGCATCGGCAGCGGGGCTCGGTCCGACCGAAGCGCGCTTGGGGCGACGGAACCGCTGGAATGCGAGGCGAGTCGGGGTGACGGCCCAGGCGCCCGCACTTTCCCGGCGTTTGTGCGGGCTCCCGATACCAGCCAAAGAACATGGCGGGAGACCCCTGTCGGCGCCGTTGCCTCTCACCCAGTGGCGCCGATAGAAATCTCGAACAGCTTCGAAAGCATCCTGTGGGAGCGGCTCTGCGTGGCCCCGGGCCATCAGCCGCGAAAGGGCCTTCCCGATAAAGCCCCTTCGCGGCTGATGACCTGAGGCCAGTTAGAACCGCTCCCACGGCGCAATGCGAATGGCTCGATTGTGTACAAAGAAGATGAGTCGAAGTTCCCTTTGCCCTGAGCCGGCGTTGCGATCGTCCTGGTCGGTGTGAGGGCAGCATCTTCGAGTGCGCCACCCGCGCAACCGCGTAGTCGGAAACCTCAAGTTTCGATGCCTATCCCCGCGTCATTCCAAAGCACAGCGCGCCGCGGACACCGCACCACCCCGACCTACGCGCACCGCAGGCAACATCTCTGCGGACATGCGGCGCTCATCCGGGACGAACGCTGTGGGTCTACAATCCGCGCCCCATTCCATGGCCGGCATGTCACCGCGACAGGCCGGCCGCCAGTTCCGAATTCCCCGATGAAGTTGCTTGCCCAGTGTGTGGTGCTCTATGCGCGTTGCCTCTGCGAAGTGCAGCCGCTGTTGGCCCCAGTGCGTGTGGCGACCAACCTCGAAGCCGCACCGCAGCTGATCCGGTTCCAACGCTGCGCGGCCGATGCGGACCTGCATCTGGCGAGCCTGGACTGCGCCATCGCGGCCCTGCCCGAGCTGCAGCGCGGACTGCTGCGGCAGGCGATCCGCCAGGCCTGGCGCCCGACCCTGGCCGGCAGCGCGGCGGCCGATCGGGTCGGCGAGTGCCTGCTGTCCGGCGCTGCGCTCTCGCTCATGCCTGCAGGCGAGGGCGACGCACCGCCCTGGCAGGACAGCACCCTGGCCGCAATCGCCCTGCGCAGCCTGCGCTACGTGCTGCAGATGACCGAGACGCTGCCTGACATCAGCGCGGGTGCCGCGCTGCCCGGGTTCTCCAGCCAGCAGCATGCGGCGGCCTGGGGCCTGACGACGCTGCTGGAGGAACAGCAGGCCGCGCTCTGGGACGCGATGGAGAAGATCACCCCCGCCGATGCCGCGCTGCTGGCTCAAGCCGCGCAGGCGCAACTGGCCCAGGCGGTGGCCGGCAGTCAGGATGCGGAGATGCTGGCCTACTTCGCCAGCGGCGTGTTCGCCGAGCGCGTCCACGCCTGAGGCTCGCGCGCCGCCGCCGGCGCGCCGCTTATGCCGTGGTGTCCTGCGGCATCACGTACAGGCCCTGCTGGTGACGCTTGGCGTGGCGCTTGGCGCTGGCCGCCAGCGAGGCGATCTGCTCGGCGCCGGTGAATCGGCCCACGCCAGCGCACACGACCCCGATGGCCAGGGTGGTCAACGCGAAGGTGGTGAAACGGCCGGCGCGGTCCTCGCCTTCGAACGCCCCGCGCGCCAGGTCCTGCGGCTCGAACAGCGCCTGGGCCGAGGCATTGAATTCGGCGACGATGCGCTGGCAGCGCGCCTCCCAGTCCTCGCTCTGCAGCAGCACCACGAAATCGTCCCCGCCGACATGGCCGACGAAATCCCACTGCGGATCGGCATGGCGCAGCAGCGTGGAGGCCACCAGCTGGATCATGCGGTCGCCGCGAAAATACCCGTACTGGTCGTTGTAGGGCTTGAAGCTGTTGAGGTCGCAGTAGGCCGCGGCAAAGCGCTGCCGGCCCTCCAGCAGCCGGGTGATGTGCTCGGTGATGGGGATGTTGCCGGGCAGCAGCGTCAGTGGATTGGCGTAACGGGCCGCCTCGATGCGCAGTTCGGTGACCCGCCGCACCAGCGCCTCGGACGCGCCTACGCCGCGGTACCGCCCCTGCTCGGTGATGATGAAGCCATCGGACAGGTAGCGCTGGTCCTCGCCCAGCAGGATCTGCGACATCTCATCGATGCTCTGTCCCACGTCGCACACCACCGGTGAGGCATGCATGTGCAGCACGCAGGGCTTCTTGCCGGTCAGCTCGCGGGCGAACGGCGCGGCCATGCGCTCGTTGAACACACGCCGGTTGAGCAAACCCAGCGGCTTGCCCTGCGCATCGACCACCGGCAGCGCCGGCAACTGCGGGTTGGCGCGGAAGATCTGCTCGGCGTCCAGGTTGGTGGCCAGGCTGGAGATGGAGGGCGCCTCGATCAAAAGATGCGCCGCATTGATGCGGCGAAAGCCCGACGGACGCGTCTCCCGCGGGGGCACCGGCAGGCGCGCGCGACTGGACTGGAACACGCCCTCGGGTACCTCCTGCGCGACGGTGAAGCTGGGCCGTCCCAGCAGGTAGCCCTGCGCGAAGGCGATGCCCAAGTCTTGGACGATGCGCAGGTCCTCAGGGCGCTCCACGCCTTCGGCAATCAGCTCGGTCCCCAGGCTCTCGGCCACCGACACCAGCGCCTTGACGATGCTCAAGCGCCCCTGGCTGTCGGCGATGTGGTGGATCAGGTACTTGTCCAGCTTGACGAACTCCGGCGCCAGCTCGTGCCAGAGCTCGAAGTTGGAATGGCCATTGCCGAAATCGTCCAGCGCGATGCGCACACCGGCCGCGCGCAGGAAGCCCAGCGCGTGGGCCAGCTCGCCGGCGTTCTCGACGATGTCGCGCTCGGTGATCTCGATGACGAAGCGCCCCAGGTCATGACCCGAGCGCTGCAGCGTCTCCAGCACCTGCTGCGGGCGCAGGGTGCTCTGCAGGATGGCGTGCGCCGACAGATTGACCAGCAGGCGCCCACCCGTCGAGAAATCGAACTGGGCCGCTGCCTGACGCGCGGCCAGCACCTCCACTTCGCCCAGGCGCCCATCGCGGCGCGCCTGATCCAGCACAAGTAGCGGCGACGCCCCACCTTGCGGGCGCATCAGCGCCTCGTGCGCGACCACCCGCTGCGTGCTCAGCCGCACAACGGGCTGGAAAGCCATCTGGAACTGCCAGGGCGGGCCCGACGGCATCGCCGGGGCGGATGCCTCCATCGCGACGTGGAGGCCCTGCGTCGACGACGGCTCAGCGGCGGGTCTTGCGTTTGGCATCTTGCATCCGATCAAACGTGGGCGCCGCTTCGATCCACCGCAGGTGCGGGCGAACGCGCACGAAGTACGCGCCTGGAATCTAGGACGGGCGTGGGCGAGTGAACGACCTGATCGGGGGAGGAATCACAGGCTTGGTGGCATCCTGCCTCCACAGCGCCTCCTGGCACCGCGCGATTACAGCGTTGCCGCATGACAGCAGAAAGACACGCAACGCCGACACGCGCCACCTGCTCGGCTCGCCCGGCTTCCAGCGAAAAGTCTGGACACAACGCCCAGGCCGCAGGCCCGGCTCAAGCCCGGATGGAATGACCCCACAGATAGCGCGCACGGAGGTATCAAAACCGGGGTCAGAGTGCAGTTTCCCAGCCGACTCAGGGGCCGGCGCAGCCCCTGCGGAAGCGAAAGTGCACTCTGACCCCGCTTCGGTGATCGGTTCGACACCGCGCGACCCGCACGCGCCGAGAAATAAGCTGAGCGGATGCCCTAGCTATAGCCGGGGTCAGAGTCTAGTTCTTGGCTCACTGCTCGCAGCACATGACGCGGGCGTTCCTGGTGCGAAAAAGTGCACTCTGACCCCGGTTTTGCCTTGACGCTAGCCGCTGACGCCGACGCTGTTGTTGCTGCGATCCGCGTCCGGCAGCTTGTGGTCTGGATCGATGCTGACCTTGAGCAGTTTCTTGGTCGTCGGGAAGGTCAGCTCCGGGGTGCTGCGCTGGATCCAGGTTTCCACCGGCAGGCGGCGGTCCTCATGCGTGCCATCGGCGTAGTCCAGGCGCACGGTGGCTGGCATCACCAGCTTCTGCCTGGCCACCAAGGCCACGGTCACGCCCTTGGCCGGGTCGCCCTCGACGTACCGGGCCGAGGTCACGCCCAGATCAAGCTGCCAGTTGTTGAAGTACCAGCCGCGCCACCACCAGGACAGGTCTTCGCCCGCCTCGCTTTCCATGAAACGGAAGAAGTCCGATGGCGTCGGGTGCCGGTAGGCCCAGGTGGCGATGTACTTGCGGAACGCCGGGTCGAAGCGTTCCGGCCCCAGGATCTGCTCGCGCAGCAGCACCAGGCCCAGGGCGCCCTTGAAGTAGGTCACCGGGTGGCGGTACTTCTCGGCCGTGGCATCGGCGATGTCCATCAGCGTCGGCGCGCTGGCATCGGCCAGGGTGGGCAGGATCTCCTCGACCGGGTTCCCACCCTTGGGGGCGTACTCGCTGTCGCGCTTTGGCGCGTACTCGCCGTGGTTGAACGCGTCGGACGCGTAGACATCGATGAAGGTGTTGAAGCCCTCGTCCATGAACGCGTGCCGGCGCTCGTTGTTGCCCACGATCATCGGAAACCAGGTGTGGCCGATCTCGTGCGCGGTGATCCAGAACAGCACGTCCTTGTCGTCCTCGTAGCCGTCGAACACGATGCCCGGGTATTCCATGCCGGCACCATGCCCGCCCAGGTTCACCGCCGCCGGCCAGGGATAGGGATACCACTGCGAGAAGTGTTCGATGGCGCCCTTCACGTACTCGGTCGAGCGGTTCCACTTGTCCGCGCCCACACCTTCGACCGGATACACCGACATGGCCAGCGAGGTCTTGCCATCGGGCAGGTTGATGCGCGCGGCGTCCCAGACGAAGGCCGGCGATGCGGCAAAGGCGACATCGCGGGTGTGCTCCATGTGGAAGCGCCAGGTCTGGGTGCCGCTGCGCGTGGGCCGGCTGGCCGGGTCGGTGACTTCGGCCGGCGTGCGGATGAGCACGGTGCGGTCGCTGCCGGCGGCCTGCTTCAGCCGCTGCTGCTGGGTGGCGGTCAGCACCTGCGCGCCGTTGACCAACTCGCCCGAACCGGCCACCAGATAGTCCCACGGCACGGTCACCGCGTAATCGAAGCTGCCGTACTCCAGGTAGAACTCCGCGCCCAGGTAGGGCTGGGTATCCCAGCCGCGCAGGTCGTCATAGACCGCCATGCGCGGGTACCACTGCGCGATCTCGTAGATGTCGCCGTGCTTGGTCGGCGTCACCGCGGTGCGCCCGCCCCAGGTGCCGGGCACGGTGTAGCGGTAGTCGACGTGCAGCTCGGCTGCTGGCCCTTGCCTGCCAGCGCCCGCGGCAGGTCCACGCGCATGCGCGTGTCATCGATCAGGTAATTCACTTGCTGCGGCTTGCCGCCGCCTTGCGAGACCGAAACGCGCGCGATCTGGTAACCCTCGGTGGTGTTCTTGCGCCGCCAGGGCATCGCCGCACCGGCGCGCGAGTCGGCGCGGTAGAGGTTCTGGTCCATCTGCAGCCACAGCACGTCCAGCGCATCAGGACTGTTGTTGGTGTAGGTGATGACCTCCTGCCCGTGCAGCGTGTGCGTGGCCGGGTCGATCGTGGCCTGCAGGTCGTAGTCGGCCCGGTTCTGCCAGAACAGCGGGCCGGGCTTGCCGGCGCCACCGCGCACGGCCGTGGCCGGGGTCGGCAACTGCAGCGGGGCGAAGGCCTCCAACGGGTCGAAACCGACAGACGACGCCGGCGGCGAGGCGGCCTGGGCAGCAGGCAGGCAGGCGGTGGCGGCCAGCCACAGCGGGGCAAGAAACAGGCGAGGGACGCGTGCGGACACGGCGCGGCTCCAACGGTGGGGGGGGGCCACCGGTTTAGCATCCTGACAATTCTGAAAGGAGGGCCAGAGGTCACGCCCGGCTCGGGGGCCTGGACGGTGCGCTGGAAAGCCGTTCCACCACCGGACTGCGCAGTAGGGCTTGGCATGGAGCCGCTTCCGCTGACGTATCACTGCCGCAGGCATCGCATCCCCTGGCCAAGGCAATCCCCCACCGCGATCTGCCGTTCCCCATGCAAGATGCGGTCCGTGACGGGGTCGATTGCCGCTGATTCCAGGAGGGCGTATTGTATTTTGCACTACGGGCACACTTTCCATCAGGAGCTACCCCCATGCCCCGCACTGCCGAACGCAAGGACCATCCGCTTTCGATGCGGCTGCCTGAGGCCGACATCGCCATCATTGATCGCGCCGCGGCCCTGCGTGGACGCTCGCGGACCGATTTCGTGCGGGAGGCTGCCGTGCGCGCCGCCGAGGAGGTCATGATGGAAACGCTGCCTGTCCGGATGAGTCAGGAAGGGTTCGACGCATTCATCCAGGCCCTGTCCGGCCCGGCAACTGCGGTGCCCGCGATGGTCGAGGTACTGCGGCGCCCTGCGCCCTGGGAGCAGGGTGGCGGCGACGTCGGAAACTGAGAGGTGAGGCTTTCCGGGCCTGAGCCCCTCACCGCCTCCCACGACCTGGCGGGGTTCTCGTGCGGCAAGCCGGGGTTGGACCGCTGGCTGAGGGCTCGCGCGCTCTCCAACCAGAACGAGGGCTTCACGGCGGTGATGGTAGTCCGCGAGGACAACCGGGTGGTCGGCTACTACGGTCTTGCGCCTACCGCCATCGTGCCCGGGCAGCTGCCGCGCTCGATCCGGACAGGGCAGCCGCCCGATCCCGTGCCCTGCCTGCTGCTGGGACAGCTTGCGACCGATGAACGCTGGAAGGCACGAGGGATCGGCACTGGGCTGCTCAAGCACGCATTGCAGCGCTGCGTGGTGGCGGCCTCGCTGGTCGGCGGCAGGGCGCTGGTGGTCAACGCGGTCGACGCGGAAGCGGCGGCTTTCTGGAGCCGCCGCGGTTTCATCGCGACCAAGGACGACCCGTGGGTCCTGTTCCGCTCGCTCGCCGACATCGCAGCCTCGCTCGATCAGGCCCGACGGTGAAGCCAGCGCAGCGGCCGACGCTTGCCCTGCGATGACAGTGAGGCGGTTGAGGAACGAGTGGAGAGGAACGAGGAACGAGTGAGAGCAACCCACTGGCTGGCACTCGTTCCTCGTTTTCACTTCTCCCGCTGGGTTCTCATTGGAGATGGCGGCCTCAGGCAGTCGAGCACGTCAGAGCGGGCAGCGGTCCCGGCCAACAAGGAACGCGTGAAAAGCGACCACGCCGCTCCCACTCGTTCCTCTCCGCTCGTTCCTCGTTCCTCGTTCCTCGCCCCACTCAGCCCAGCAGCATCTCCAGCACCGCCATCCGGATGGCCACGCCATTGCTGACCTGGCGCAGCACCAGCGACTGCGGGCCGTCGGCGACCTCGTCGGTGATTTCCACGCCACGGTTGATCGGGCCGGGATGCATCACCACCGCATCGGCGGCGGCACGTCGCAGGCGCGCGGCGGTCAGGCCGTAGTGGCGGTGGTAATCCTCCAGCGAGCTGACCAGGCCCTCCTCCATGCGCTCGCGCTGCAGGCGCAGCATCATCACCACGTCGGCGCCCTCGAGCATGGCGTCGAAGTCCTCGCCCACCTGGCAGCCGGCCAGGGTGTCGTCCTCGGGCAGCAGCGAGGCCGGGCCGCAGACACGGATGTCGCCCGCGCCCATGGTGCGCAGCGCGTGCAGGTCCGAGCGCGCCACCCGCGAGTGCTTCACATCGCCGGTGATCAGGATCTTGAGCTTGGAAAAATCCGGCCCCTTGGCCTGGCGGATGGTCAGCACGTCCAGCAAGCCCTGGGTGGGGTGCCCGCTGCGGCCATCGCCGGCGTTGATCACCGAGGTGCCCTCGCCCGCCTCGCCAGCCAGCTGCGCGACCGCACCATCCTCGGCGTGGCGCACGATGAAGCCGCGCACGCCCATGGCCTCCAGGTTGCGCAGCGTGTCGCGCGCGGTCTCGCCCTTGCGGGTGGAGGAAGTGGAGGCATCGAAATTCAGCACGTCCGCGCCCAGGCGTTGGGCGGCGATGTGGAAGGAGCTGCGGGTGCGCGTGGAGGGCTCGAAGAACAGCGTGCACACCGTGCCGCCGTTGAGGTCGGAACGGCGCTGCGTGCGCCCCATCGCGGTGTCGCGGATCTGCCCGGCACGATCCATCAGGCGGCAGAGGATCTCTTTCGGCAACCCGTCCAGGGTCAGCAGGTGGCGCAGGCGTCCGTCGGAATCGAGCTGTTCGGTCATGGTGCGAAAGGTCTGCAGGGAGTCAGGTCAGGGGAGTGGCGTCGTCGGGCGCGGCCAGCCAGCGCTCCACGATCACCGCGGCGGCCACCGCATCCAGCGCGGCCGCATCGCGGCGACGCTTGCGCCCGGCGGCCCGGTCCACGGCGAAACGCTCGGCCGCCTCGATGGAGCTGGCGCGCTCGTCGATCAACACCACCGGCAGCTTGTAGCGCTGCTGCAATTGGCGGGCGAAGGCGTGGGCGCGCTTGCGGTTGGGCTGGTCGCCGCCGTCCAGGGTCATGGGGTCGCCCACCACCAGTCCGTCCGGGCGCCATTCCTCGCGCAGCTTGTCCAGCGCGCTCCAGTCCGGGCCATTGGCATGCACATCGACCACGGCCAGCGCGCGTGCGCCCACGCCGTAGGCGCTGGCCACGGCCACGCCGATGCGCTTGTTGCCCACATCGAACCCCAGCACGGTGCCGTCCACCTTCATGGCTTTACCCCACGCCAGCACCGACAGGTCCGCGCCAGGCCCCCGCCAGCGCCGCCGCGACCGCTTCGCGCGTGCGCGCCTGGCCTCATGCGTGGCCGCTGTAGTCGGTCATCAGGCTCAGGTCCACGCCGATGCGGCCGGCGGCGGCCTGCCAGCGACGCTCCAGCGGCGTGTCGAACAACAGCTCGGCATCGGCCGGGGCGGTCAGCCAGCTGTTCTCGCCCAGCTCGTATTCCAGCTGCCCCGCGCCCCAGCCCGCGCAGCCCAGGGCGACGATGGCATTGGCCGGCCCGTGGCCGGCGGCCATGGCCTCGAGGATGTCGCGCGAGGTGGTCAGGTAGAGGTTCTCGCCGATCTCCAGGGTGGAGTCCCACTGCGTGGGGCCCTCGTGCACCACGAAGCCGCGCTCGGGGTGCACCGGCCCGCCCTGCAGCACGGCACGCGCGCGCAGGACCTCATCGCCGGTATGCAGCTCCATCTGGTCCAGCATCTCGCCCAGGGTGAAATCCGAAGGCCGGTTGATCACCAGGCCCATCGCGCCATCGGCATCGTGCTGGCAGATCAGGGCCACCGAGCGGGCGAAGTTGGGGTCGCTCAGCGCCGGCAAGGCGATGAGGACCTGCTTGGCGAGCGGGGCGGGATCGAGATTCATGTGCCGTATTCTAGAGCGTGTGCTGGATGAGGTGGGTTGGTCGTCGCCTCGAAGTCCAGCACACGCGCTCGCCCTCACCCGTGAAACCCGACGCCATGAGCAGCTACTGCGACTTCGCCCCCGGCCACCCGGTGCACGGTGCCTACCACGACACCGAGTACGGCTTCCCGCAGCGGGAGGAATCGGTGCTGTTCGAGCGCCTGCTGCTGGAGATCAACCAGGCCGGCCTGTCCTGGGAGACCATCCTGAGGAAGCGCGACGGGTTCCGCCGGGCCTATTCGGCATTCGATGTCGATGCCGTCGCCGCCTATGGCCAGGCCGATCGCGACCGGCTCATGGCCGACGCCGGGATCATCCGCAACCGGCTCAAGATCGAGGCGGCCATCCATAACGCCCAGGTCATCCAGGGCCTGCGCGCCTCCCACGGCGGCTTTGCCGCGTGGCTGGACGCCCACCATCCGCTGGACAAGGCCGGCTGGGTGAAGCTGTTCAAGAAGACCTTCCGCTTCACCGGGGGCGAGATCACCGGCGAGTTCCTGATGAGCCTGGGCTACCTGCCGGGCGCGCATCACGCCGACTGCCCGGTGTACACGCGCCTGCTGGCCATGGCCCCGCCATGGCGGGGCGGCGGCTGAGCGCGGAGATGGTGCGCGGTTGAGGGCTCGGCGTGACGGTCACGCCTGCGCCCACGAGCCCGCAGCGTGGGGAGCCTGCTCTGCCGGACCGGCCTCGCTGACTGGCACGCTTCCGGCGTGGGCAAGCCGGACCTCCTTCCACCCGGACCGGGATGGTGCCGGTGCCTCTGGCCGGCGGCATGCGCAGGACGCGTGCGCCGGAAGGCAGGCCGTCTGTGCCCGCCATCATCCCGGAGGCTGCGTTCACGCATCGCTTCGACACCTCCGAAAGCCATGCGCGGCTCGGCACTGGCCTTGCTCGCCAGTGCAACGCTCTCCCGCGCGCGGCGCCTCAGATCCGCTGCATTGCGCGGGGTGCGGGTGTCGGGTGCGTGAGGCAAATTTTTCCTGGCCGGGACAGGGCCCACGGACGAGCGCGTGTGACGCCATAGATCGGACGGCCTGACAGGAAGGCGCAGCCCCATTCGCCGGAGCGAAGTCTCAAGGCTGCCACCAGGCAGCGATCCAAGCCTGCCCGGGAATCTGTCATCCATGCCACTCGCACCCTCGCCCTGCCGCGCCCAGCACCTGCCGATGACAGCGGCTTACAGGGCCGCCCGCACGCTATGACCATGTCCATCCGCATCGGCATTTCCGGCTGGCGCTACCCGCGGTGGCGCGGCCGCTTCTATCCTCAGGGGCTGCCGCAACGCGCGGAGCTCGAATACGCCTCACGCTGCTTCCCCAGCATCGAGCTCAACGGCTCGTTCTACTCGCTGCAGCGTCCGCAGAGCTGGCAGGCCTGGCACGACGCCACGCCGGCGCGCTTTGTGTTCGCGGTGAAGGGCCCGCGCTTCATCACCCATACCAAGCGGCTGCGCGACTGCGGCACGCCTTTGGCGAACTTCTTCGCCTCCGGCCTGCTCGCCCTGGGCCCGAAACTCGGCCCCTTGCTCTGGCAACTGCCGCCGACGTTGAAGTTCGACGCCGCGCTATTGGAGGAATTCCTTGCACTGCTGCCGCGTAACGTCGAACAGGCAGCCGCGCTGGCCAGGCGCCGCGACACTGCGTTGATGCGCGGTCGCAGCGTCCTGGCGGCTGAGGGCCGGCGTCGGATCCGCCACGCCCTGGAGGTGCGTCACGACAGCTTCCTCGATGCGGAATTCATCGCGCTGCTGCGGCGCCACCGGGTCGGGCTGGTGGTGGCCGATGCGGCCAGCCGCTATCCGCTGATGGAGGACGTGACGGCGGACTTCGTTTATCTGCGCCTGCACGGCGATGCCGAGCTGTATGCCAGCGGCTATGGCGACGCGGCGCTGGCGCGGTGGGCGCGCAAGATCACGCGATGGACCGAAGGCGGGGAACCGGACGATGCCGCGCGCCATGCCCCCAAGGCACCGGCGCGCACCCGGCGGGACGTGTATTGCTACTTCGACAACGACATGAAGGTACACGCGCCCTTCGATGCGGCCGGATTGATGGAACGCCTCGGGCAGCGGCCCATGCGTCCTACAGACTTGGCGACGAGATCCTAGGGCGCTGCCCGGCCTGTTGCGATCACTCAAAGGCTGGTTTCGAAAAGACCCGTCAGGAGCAAAGCGTGGCAGCCAGTGGTGGGAGCGGATTTTGTGGGAGCGGCTTCAGCCGCGAAGTGGACTTCCCAGGAATGCCCCTTCGCGGCTGAAGCCGCTCCCACAAGAATCCGCCTCCACCAAGCCGCCGGTGCGAGACAAGTTTTCATGAGGTCGCTTGCAACCCGGCCCCTGCAGCCTTGCTCAAACACCCATGTAGCGATGCGGGCGATGGTTGAACATCAGCACCAGGCTCAACATCAGCGCGCCCAGCGCCGAGTACAGCACCTTGGAAGGCGCCAGGGTGAAACACGCCACGCACATCAGCGCCGCGTCGAAGCTCATCTGCACCTTGCCCGCGCTGATGCCGCGCGTGCGCTGCAGGTACACCGCCAGGATGCCGACACCGCCCAGGCTGGCGTGGTGGCGGATGAAGAACAGGATGCCCAACCCCACCAGCGCCCCGCCGACCACGGCCGAGTACAGCGAGGCCATGTGACCGTAGTCGGCCCAGCGCGGCAGCAGGTCGGTCAGCACGCCGCAGGCGCCCACGGCGGCGAAGGTCTTGAGCGTGAACTCCCAGCCCATGCGCCGCACCGACAGCCAGTAGAACGGCAGGTTGACCAGCACGAACATCAGGCCGAAGTTCCAGCCGAAGGCGTAATGCGTCAGGAAGGCCACCCCCGCCATGCCGCCGATCATCAGCCCGCCCTTGGCGAACACCGCCAATCCCATGGACGCCACCAGCGTGGCCAGCACCATGCCTTGCACGTCCTCGGCGATGGAGTGGTGGAAGGCGCGATCGTCGACCCCGGTGCCTTCCGAGTCCGGCGCCGGCGTCAGCGGACCGGAGGTCACCACCACGCCCGGCGGCGAGTGGTCGGCACCGCCGTCGTCCAGGCCGATTTCCGGCGCAGGCACGCCCGGGGAGGAATCTTCGGTAGGCGTTCGGGAAGTCGGCACGGCGGCGGCAGGCGTTGGGGGCGCGGGCATTCTACCGGCCGCCCCACGCGTCAGTCACAACTGAAACCGAATCGACGCCGGTAAACCGCTCAGGTCCAACGAAAACGGCCGCCCAAAGGGCGGCCGCGAATCGGGCTGGCGCGACGGCGCGCTCAACGCACCTCGGCCACTTCCACCCCATCCAGGCCCTGGGCCAGGGTCTTGGCATCGCCGCCCTGGGCCAGCTTGATGCGCAGGCGCACCTCGTTCTGCGAGTCGGCGTGGCGCAGGGCCTCGTCGTAGCTGATCTCGCCGGCCTGGTAGAGCTCGAACAGGCTCTGGTCGAAGGTCCGCATGCCCAGGTTGGTGGATTCCTTCATCACTTCCTTGAGCTTGTGGATCTCGCCCTCGCGGATGTAGTCCTGGATCAGCGGCGTGCCCAGCATGATCTCCATCGCCACCCGGCGCCCCTTGCCGTCGGGCGTGGGCACCAGCTGCTGGGCGACCACGCCGCGCAGGTTGAGCGACAGGTCCATCAGCAGCTGGTTGCGGCGGTCTTCCGGGAAGAAGTTGATGATGCGGTCCATCGCCTGGTTGGCGTTGTTGGCGTGCAGGGTGCACAGCACCAGGTGGCCGGTTTCGGCGAAGGAGATGGCGTGGTCCATGCCCTCGCGGGTGCGCACCTCGCCGATCATGATCACGTCGGGGGCCTGGCGCAGGGTGTTCTTCAGCGCCGCTTCCCAGCTGTCGGTGTCGATGCCGACCTCGCGCTGGGTGATGATGCAGCCCTCGTGCTTGTGCACGAACTCGATCGGGTCCTCGATGGTGATGATGTGGCCGGTCGAGTTCTGGTTGCGGTAGCCGATCATCGCCGCCAGCGAGGTCGACTTGCCGGTGCCGGTGGCGCCGACGAAGATGATGATGCCGCGCTTGGTCATGGCCAGCGTTTTGATCACCGGCGGCAGGTTCAGCTCATCGACCGAGGGAATGCGCGATTCGATCCGGCGCAGCACCATGCCGACCTGGTTGCGCTGGTAGAAGCAACTGACACGGAAACGGCCCACGCTGGCCACGCCGATGGCGAAGTTGCACTCGTGGGTCTTCTCGAACTCCTCGCGCTGGGCCGGGGTCATCACGTTGAGCACCAGGTCGCGCGACTGCTGCGGCGTCAGCGGCGTCTGCGTGATCGGCGAGAGCCGCCCATGCACCTTGATCGAAGGCGGCATGCCGGCGGTGATGAACAGGTCCGACGCCTTCTGGTGCGCCATCAGTTTCAGGAACGAGGTGAAGTCGATGGTGCTCATGGTGTGCTCCTTGGGAGCCGGGATGAGGGATGCGGGATGAGGGGATTGCTAAGAGCGGGCGGATCAGGGATCGATGAGAGACCGCTTCCGCGAATCCCCAATCCCCAATCCCGAATCCCCGCTACTCGAACATCCGCTTGTCCTTGGCGTACTCGCGGGCCTGGTTGCGCGTGATCAGGCTGCGCTTGACCAGGTCCTGCAGATGCTGGTCAAGCGTCTGCATGCCCATCTGCTGGCCGGTCTGGATGGCCGAATACATCTGCGCCACCTTGTCCTCGCGGATCAGGTTGCGGATGGCCGGGGTGCCGACCATGATTTCCCAGGCCGCGGTGCGGCCACCGCCGACCTTCTTCAGCAGCGCCTGCGAGATCACCGCGCGCAGCGACTCGGACAGCATCGAGCGCACCATCGGCTTTTCGCCGACGGGGAACACGTCGATGATGCGGTCGATGGTCTTGGCCGCCGAGCTGGTGTGCAGGGTGCCGAACACCAGGTGGCCGGTTTCCGCGGCGGTCAGCGCCAGGCGGATGGTCTCCAGGTCGCGCAATTCGCCCACCAGGATGATGTCCGGGTCTTCACGCAGGGCCGAGCGCAGCGCCTCGTTGAAGCCGTGGGTGTCGCGATGCACCTCGCGCTGGTTGATCAGGCACTTCTGCGAGGTATGCACGAATTCGATCGGGTCCTCGACGGTGAGGATGTGGCCGTATTCGTTCTTGTTGATGTAGTCGATCATCGCCGCCAGCGTGGTCGACTTGCCCGAGCCGGTCGGGCCGGTCACCAGGATCAGGCCCTGCGGTTGGTCGATGAGCTGGCGAAAAATCGGCGGCGTGTTCAGGTCCTCCAGGGTCAGCACTTCCGAGGGAATCGTGCGGAAGACCGCGCCGGCGCCACGGTTCTGGTTGAAGGCGTTGACGCGGAAGCGCGCCAGCGAGGGAATCTCGAAGGAGAAATCGACCTCGAGGAATTCCTCGTAATCGCGGCGCTGCTTGTCCGACATGATGTCGTAGACCAGTGCATGCACCTGCTTGTGGTCCAGGGCCGGGATGTTGATGCGACGCACGTCGCCATCGACGCGGATCATCGGCGGCAGGCCGGCGGACAGGTGCAGGTCCGATGCCTTGTTCTTGACCGAGAACGCCAACAGTTCGGCGATATCCATGCGCGTACTTCCCCCGATTGCGACTAAGTGTGGTAAGGCAGTTCCCCGGACGGCAGTATACGCGGTTCCACCAGATTCAAAGGGTGCCGCCCCATGCTCGCCGAGCGCTACGCCCAGACCCTGCAAAGGCTGCAGAACGACGCGGCCCATGCTGAACGCGCCGCGCCCTCACTGCTCGCCGTGTCCAAGACGCAGCCGGCCGAGGCGGTCGCTGAACTGGCCGCCGCCGGACAGCGCGCGTTCGGTGAGAACTACGTGCAGGAAGCCCAACAAAAGATCATCGGCCTGCGCACGCTCGGACTTGAGTGGCATCTGATCGGCCACCTGCAATCCAACAAGGCCGCCCTGGCCGCCGAGCTGTTCGACTGGGTGCAGAGCGTGGACCGGCCCAAGCTGGTCCAGGCGCTGGCCACGGCGCGCGCGCCCTCGCAGCCGCCGCTGAACGTGCTGATCCAGGTGAACGTGGACGGCGAGCCGGGCAAGCAGGGCTGCAGCCCGGCGGACGTGCCGGTCTTGGCCGCAGCGATCGGCCGCCATGCCACGCTGAAGCTGCGCGGGCTGATGGCGATTCCAACCCCGCATGAGGCACTGGAAGCGCGCCGCCCCGCCTTCCGCGCGATGAAGGCCCTGTTCGATCAGCTGCGCCAGGACGCCCCGCACGTGGACACGCTGTCCATGGGCATGAGCGATGATGCCGCCCTGGCCATCGCCGAGGGCGCCACGATGGTGCGCATCGGCACCGCCCTGTTCGGCGCCCGTCCGCGCAAGCCCGATTGACCCGACATTCCAACGCCAAAAGGCATTCCGCATGACTTCGATTTCCCGCGTCGCCTTCATCGGCGGCGGCAACATGGCCCGCAGCCTGATCGGCGGCCTGATCGCGCGCGGCATTCCGGCCGACCGGATCACCGTGGCCGAACCGGTGCCGGCGCTGCGCCAGGCGCTGGCCGATGACTTCGGCGTGGCCGTGCATGACGATGCCAGCGCCGCGGTGGCCGAGGCGGGCCTGTGGATGATGGCGGTCAAGCCGCAGGTCATGCGCGAGGTCTGCAGCCACCTGGCGGCCACGGCGCAGTCCACGCGCCCGCTGGTGGTGTCCATCGCCGCCGGCATCACTGCCGAACAGCTGGACCGCTGGCTGGGCGGCGATGCGGCCATTGTGCGCGCCATGCCCAACACCCCCGCCCTGCTGGGTGCGGGGGTGACCGGCCTGTACGCCAACGCGCGCGTCGACCTGGAGGGCCGCGCGCAGGCCGAGGAGCTGCTCAGCAGCGCCGGCAAGACCGTGTGGGTGGCCGACGAGGCGCTGATGGATGCGGTCACCGGCGTGTCCGGCAGCGGCCCGGCCTATGTCTTCCTGTTGGCCGAAGCCATGGAGGCCGCAGCCCTGGCGCAGGGCCTGCCCGCAGAAGCCGCGCGCACCCTGGTGCAGGAGACCGTGCTGGGCGCCGCGCGCATGCTGACCGAGGCCGGCGAGGCCCCGGCCGAGCTGCGCCGCCGCGTGACTTCGCCCGGCGGCACCACCCAGGCGGCGGTCGAGACCTTCCAGGCCGGGGGCTTCGAGACCCTGGTCGGCCAGGCCATCGCCGCGGCCACCCGCCGCGGCGGCGAGCTGTCGGCAGCCAACGACTGAAGCGAATCTCGAATCACCCCACTCCGCCACAGCTCCGCAGCGTGCATTGCCCTGTCGAAGCGGCTGCGGTGGAAGTAATTGCTGTGGCAGCGGCTGCTGTGGAAGTGGCTGCTGTGGCGCCGGCTCTTATGGCAGCGGCTGTGGTGGCGCCGGCTTTTGTGGGAGCGGGGGGGGGGGCGAAGGGCCTTCCCGGTAAAGCTCCTTCGCGGCTGAAGCCGCTCCCACGGAATGCTTCGGGAGTGTTCAAGGTTGCCTGGACCATCACATGCAGCGCATCTCCGACCGGTGAGATGACTTCTACCCGCATCGCTCACTGCCTGGGGCAATGCTCGAAGCTCAACAGCGCAGTTGAGGGCGGCAGGGATCACGATCGCTGTTTGGGCTTCATCGTCAGCGTGGAAGCGCTCGGCGACGATCGGACGTATTGGATGGAGCTGGAATCAGGCCGGGACGCCTTTATCGATCGATTGCTCATGCGGCACATGACCTAGTGAGCGTTCGCTTTGGAAGCGACCAGGCATGTGCTGCAGGTGTTACGTGGCCTGCCACCGCTGCGGCCCGTCGCCCTGCCGGGCCAAGGCGTCGCCGGGATTGCTCAGGCGACAGCGCCGCAGCGACAGGCAGCCGCAGCCGATGCAGTCGGTGAGCTGGTCGCGCAGCTGTTGCAGCGCATGGATGCGCCCGTCCAGTTCAAGCCGCCAGGCCGCGGACATGCGCGCCCATTCTGCCTTGGTCGGCGTGCGGCCCTCGGGCAGGCTGTCGAAGGCGCGCGCCACCGCTTCCAGCGGCACGCCCACGCGCTGGGCCACGCGGATCACTGCCAGCCGCCGCAGCACATCGCGCGTGTAGCGGCGCTGGTTGCCGGCGGTGCGCAGGCTGTGGATCAAGCCCTTCTTCTCGTAGAAATGCAGGGCCGACACCGCCAGCCCGCTGCGCGCGGCCACCTCGCCCACCGTCAGTTCCTGCGCGTGCATGCCGTCCTCGCCCTGATCTGTACCGCCCTGTTGACCTAAACCTTACTTGAGGTCGCACGCTGGTGTCACCGCGCTGCCGCGCACCGATGCGGCAACGCGCTTCATTCCACAAGGACGCAAACCTCATGTCATCCATCGCCACGCCTCAGCGCGAGGATTCACCCACCGCGCCCCTGCCCTCGCTGCTCGCATCCGAGTACCGCGCCACCACCTTGGGCATGGTGGCGCTGGTCTCGCTGATCGCCTTCGAGGCGCTGGCCGTGGCCGCGGCCATGCCCACCGTGGCCCAGGCGCTGGATGGCCTGCCGCTGTACGCGCTGGCCTTCGGCGGCACCCTGGCCACCAGCGTGATCGGCCTGACCCTGGCCGGGCGCTGGTGCGATGCACGCGGCCCCGCGCCGGCGCTATGGCTGGGCCTGGCCAGCTTCATCATCGGGCTGGTGCTGGCCGGCGCCGCGGTGTCCATGCCCATGCTGCTGGCGGGCCGGCTGGTGCAGGGGCTGGGCGGCGGCTGCATGACCGTGGCGCTTTACGTGCTGGTGGCGCGGCAATACCCTGATGCCCTGCGCCCGAGACTGTTCGCGGCCTTCTCCGCCGGCTGGGTCGTCCCATCCCTGGTCGGCCCGGCGCTCAGCGGGTTCATCGTCGAATCCCTTGGCTGGCGCTGGGTGTTCCTGATCGTGCCGGTGCTGGCGCTGCCGGCCGCCTGGCTGCTGCGCCCTGCGCTGCGCGCGGCTCATGCCTCGGCTGGATCAGGCCAGCCCACCGGCGCTTCCACGCCGATCGCCTGGGCGATCGGCGCTGCGCTCGCCACTTGCCTGTTGTATCTGGGTGGCCAGCTGCACGGCGCCCTGGGCCTTGCCGTCATGCTGCCCGCAGCGGTGGGCGCGCTGCTGTGCGCGCAGCGACTGTTGCCCGCGGGGACCCTGCGCGGCGGCCGCGGCCTTCCCAGCGTGATCGCACTGCGCGGCCTGGCGTGCTCGTCCTTCTTCGCCACCGAGGCCTTCCTGCCGCTGCTGCTGTCGCGCGAACGCGGGCTGTCGCCGTCCTGGGCCGGCATCGCGCTCAGCATCGGCGCGCTGGGGTGGTTTGCCGGTTCCTGGTACCAGGGCCACAGCCGCAGCGGCTGGAGCCGCCATCGTTTCCTGCGCACCGGCACCCGCGCGATGTGCGCCGGCCTGCTGCTGACCTTCGGCCTGGTATGGCCGGCGCTGCCGATCCCGGTGGCCATCGCCGGCTGGGCGCTGACCGGCCTGGGGATGGGCATGATCTCGGCCAGCCTGTCGGTGTTGACGCTAGCGCTGTCCGCACCGCACGAACAGGGACGTAACAGCTCTGCGCTGCAGTTGTGCGAGGCCTTGGCCGTGGCTGCCACGCTGGCCATCGGCGGCTCGCTGTTCTCGCTGCTGCTGGAGCGCGCACCGCAGGCCGCGTACCTGACCACCTTCGCCGTTGCCGGCCTGGCGGCGGTGGCCGGCGCGTGGATCGTTGGGAGAACCGAGGCGCATCGCGGTGCGACTGCGTGAGGTGGGTCGACTCCAGCCCGGCAGGCGCTCACCCGGGGCCGATGCGCGCGTTCCTTGAAAGCGGCTGAACGTTCCTTTGGACAACCTGCCTGCGCCACGATCGAGCCGGAATTCGGATTGTCCTGTGGGAGCGGCTTCAGCCGCGAAGGGCATTCCCGGTAAAGCCCCTTCGCGGCTGAAGCCGCTCCCACAGGGCGCGCTCACAGCTCACTCGTGCTCCCTGAGTCGCGATGGGAGATGCCTTTTCTCATCTGAGACAGATGAGACAAGCGTCATCTCGCTAGGACAGGAACACCCCTGACTCTGACAGTTCGGTATCGCTGCCAGCCCGGCGTTACAGCGACTCCAGAAAGGTCAGGATCGCCTGGCGGTCGGCACGCGGCAGCGCCTCGTAGCGGGTTCGACTGTTGGCAGCTTCGCCACCATGCCAGGCGATCGCTTCGGACACGGTGCGGGCGCGGCCGTCATGCAGGTAACGCACGCTGCTGGCGTCGGCAAATCCGGTGCCCTTCTGGACATACTTCAGCGAGCCCAGCCCCCACAGCGGCTGCGTGCGCCACAGATTAGCCGCCGCCTCACCCTCGGCCAGCGTGTCGGCCATCTCGCTGCCCATGTCATGCAGCAGCAGATCGGTGTAGGGCCGGATGGTCTGGTTGCGAAGCTCGGCGAACGGGTGGCGGGCGCCGGTCTTGATCTGCGCCACGTGGCAGGCCGTGCACTGCGCCTGCGCGAACAGCTGCTGGCCGCGCGCCACCGTCTGCTCGTCCACCTCGTGCTCGGGCGGGGTGATGGTGCCATCTGTGTAGCCGCTGCGCAGGCTGCGCTGGGCGGGCACGCCGAGCAATTGCAGATAGTCGGTGAGCTGGGCGATGTCCTCGGTGGTGATGGCCGTCGAGGCGTTGCCGGCCTTGCACTCGGCCGAAGCCGGTGCCCGCTGGCAGGCGGCATTCTTGTAGACCGGGCTGGTCACGCCCATGTCCAGCAGCAGGGCCGTGCCGCTCTGCTGGCGCAGCGAGCCTTTGCCCGCCTTCCAGCCGAACCGCCCCAGGTGGCGCGCGCCGGTCTCCGGATCGATCGACCAGTTGGGCTTGCCGCGCACGCCATCGCCGTTGCGGTCGTCCGGATCGGACAACGCCAGGATCGTCTCCTCGTCGATCGCCTCCAGCAGCCCCAAGCCGATCACCTGCGGCGCCTGCCGCACCGAATAGGCCGCCGGCACCGGGCCTGAGAAGGCATAGACCGGCTTGCGCAACTCGACCACCTCGCCATCGGGTAGCCGCCGCTGCGAGGTCTCGAAGGACTGGATCCTCACCGCATGGTTCGGCGCGTTGCCATCGCGCGCCACCTGCTGCACGGCCAGGCCGTAGACCGGGTCGGGCGCCGCCCCGGTGGCATTGGCGGCCGCGGTCAGCACGTTCATCGCATTGAGCGGATCGCCGGCCTCCACCGCCGGGCTGCGGCCGTTCAAGCTGTGACAGGCCAGGCAGCGCTCCTGGTTGAAGCGCGCGCCCAGCTGGTTGGCGTGCCGGGTGAACACCGGGTTGACGTTGGGGCTTTCCGAGTGCCTGCCATCCAGGAAGGAGGTGTGGAACAGCCGCCGCCCCTCCACGAAGCGCTGCACGTTGCTGATGCCGATGTTGGTGGCGGCCTGCTGGAAGACCCGGTGCGGCTCTTCCGAATAGTTGTAGGACACGCTGGCCTGCCCGCCCAGCAGCGTCTCCTCGGGCAACGGCGTGGTGTCCAGCTTGGGCGCGGTGCCATACCAGGGCACGAAGCCCTTGCCGACCACGTACATCTGCTCCATCGAGTAATAGCGGCGCGGGCCGCCGTCGATCAGGGCGTTGTTCGTGCCCGGCGCGGCCTCCAGGAAGATGCTGCCGGTCATCTCGATCTTGTCGCCCATCCGCAGCCGGTTGTCTGGCCGGGTATTGCCGATGTAGAGCTGCTCATCGCCGTAGCGCCAGTAGTCGCGGATCACGGCGTTGCCGTCCCCGGCCACGCACATCTGGGCGATGTCGGTCGAGGCACCGCAGCGCGTGCTGCCATCGGTCGGATGCTTGAAGCCGGTGTTCAACTGCCAACCGTACTCGGCGCTGGTGGGATCGATGCGACGGAAGGCGTTGAAGGCGTTGTCGACCATGACCCCGGCGTTGGAGCGCAGGTACGCATTGATGCGCTGGCGACCCGCTGGCACCTCATCGCGAATGACGATGCCGAAGGTGCGGTTCTGGAAATAGTGGGTCGGGAAGGCGAAGTGATTGCCCGGCCCCCGGTCCACCGGATCGGTCCACGGCTCACCGCCTTCGCGCGAATGACGCGGCACCGGCCGAAACCCCAGCAGGGTCACCAAGGTGCCATCGGCCTCGGTGTACTGGATCTGCTCGCGCACCGGCGTGTCGCTGGCAAACAGCGACGCGTAGGCCGGCGTGGGGTTGGCCGCCGGCGGAACCGGCGTGGCCACCGGAGGCGCGGCAGGCTGCGCCGGCGTGCTGGCGCTGCCACCCCCACCACCCCCACCGCATGCGGCCAGGACCACCGCCGCCACACACGCCGCTGCCAAGGTCCTCGTCCGCATGCCCCGCCCCCATCCCGGTCCTGCGCAAGCGGCCGTCATGGCCATGCGCGAAAGAGCGCAATCCTACAGATCCGGACGGCCGCCACCTTGCTGGCGATCACTGTCTGCGCGCTTGGTCAGGTCCTGGCCCCTCGTTAGGAACGAGAGCTCGCGCCCGCAGTCTGACTGTGGCTCCTGCCAAGTCACCCTGTGACACAACGCCCCAGTGCCGCAACAAGGACAACGTAAGGACCACTCTTTCCGTCAATGCTCGAAGGAAAATAAGGGGGGGGGGGGGGATAAGTAACCCCAGTAGTATCGGGCCACTTTTACTGAGAGGCCATAAATTCACGATCGTTATTCATACTTAAAATCGATTTTTATCTTCATGCTGCGCAGGCATAGCTCGACAATACAACTTTTCCATGGCCTACCCCCCGCATAAAGCCCATTCGACTCGAAGAAATTTCTAAGCCGAACAAAAAGATCTAGCAAATCATTATCCACCTTCGCGCTGCTTGGCAAAAACCACTGCTTTTTTCCAGAGGGCCCAAGATAATCAAATAACAAATTACAGTGATCCTCCCCCGGAGAAATTTCGGCCTCTACCATTACCACCTCGGCGTCAGCAGGAGAGATCGCGACCAAAACCGCACCAATGCCCTCATAAATCTTATTGTCCACACTCACATCCCACGCGGAGAATTGACAAAAGCTCCTATTATTGGGCGTCCGGAATTTACAGGAATAGCTCCACGCTAATCAGCGAAGAACCTTTCAGGTGAATTCAATCGTGCACTCTGATAGCGGAAATGAGCGGCCATCCGAGACAACAAATTTATCCCCCTCGACTCGAGCAAGGAGTAAGCCAAGCCCCTTCCCCCCCTCTTCCATGTCCTTTCGCCAGCCAGCAAGATCACCGTGATATATGACAGCATGAAAAAGCGGGCCACCTGGAGGTGTAATGTCGCAACCAGCTTCATTTATGCCACCAGAAGTTGCATTAGGCGGCTCAGTAAAGCAGGTTATTTTTTTAAACTGCTTTCTGAACTTACTTTTCCCGTCATCAGAGAAGTAAACAGCCTCACGAGTAGATGTACTTTCGGTTCCCGGGATGACCCTGGCATCCACTCTCTCAAGCTTTCCACCAAGCATTCGCTCTAGCCCTTTAATTTGATCGCTCATGACGCAACCTCAATTTCTCACCGGAGTGATGACAAACTTAAAATTTTCAACACCCGCTTCTGTAAAATCCTTCGAATACTGACTAGCCAGCTCTTGACTATTCGTATGGTAAATGACGCCACCTTCAAAACCTGAAGAATATTTCTTTGCCTGATCCACCATCTTGGCTTGCTCTATAATCGACCAGGGTTTCGTACCTGTAGAGCCACTCGGGTTCCGAATGGAACTCCCCCAATCCTCTACAAACTTAGCATCAACAGCAGTTCGCTTTCCATCAGTAATAGTTACGTTATCAGCAACACCATTTACTCGCCTTCCGTCTACAACTGTCGTGAACTGACGTTCGGCATAGGTAACACCTCCATAAATATCTCGCACACCACTTTCATAGCTCTGTGCCTTGTCGATGGCTCGACCGCCGCTGATGGTCACGGGCTTAGTGGTTTCTAAACCCTGACCACTTGCTTTTGCACCACCAGCTGCAACATTCGGTGCAGAGACATCGTCGCCCAGGCGCACGACCGCTTTCCCCGCGCTGCTACCCGCCAGCTCCGCAGCCTCATCCACCGGCCTTAAGGCACTGACTGGCTCAAGGGTTGTGATCGGCAAAGTCGTGGCTGGCTTGCCTAGATTAGCGGCCGCACCCGCTGGCACAAACCCGACCAGAGAGTAGAGCGCCTCCGCATACGGCGTCGGCAGTCCTGTCTTGCTCAGCAACATGCCGCCCAGGGTGGATGTCGCTTGACCCGTCGCTACCGTTCTAGCCCCGGCTGTGGCCTGGTCTGCGCCCCAAGGGATCAGGACGCATGTAATGGCGGTCTCTAAGCATCCACCGCCGCCTGCGAGCATGGCGGTTGCGCCCTCCGCTGTTTGCAGCAGACCACCAAGGCGGGCAAACGGGTGTCCATTTTCGTTATCCCATTTCGTGGTGGCGTCTGATACGGCGTCAAGGGCTCCGTAGCCGAACAATTGCTGCTCCGAAGGCTTTCCAGTCTTTGCCGCCAGGGTTGTGCCGTAATTTAGGTAAATCTGAGTAGCCAGCAGGTCTTGCTCGTCCTTGAGCGATGCACCCGCAGCTTCAACAGCAGCCCAGAATTTTTGCTCCTCGCTACCATCCGCATACTCTGCAGAGCACTTGACTCGTGCGCAGGCGGCAGCGGTGAGCCGCGCCTCTTTATCGGCGTCCCCCTCGCTTAGCTCCTTGATCCGATTGACTTCCGTCTCGTTCAGCATGCGGTTGTTCTCCACCGCATTCTTGGAGGCGCCGGTTCCCGCCGCAGCCTCGGCCAGGCTTCCTCCCGAAATCCCCCCAGCCAGTGCGCCAGCTGCCTGCGACAGCGCCAAAATGGTTTGCTTGTCCGCGTCAGGAAACGCCTGCATCAGCACGCCGGCCGCCAGCTCCCCACCCGCTCCGGCTGACGCACCGCCCGCCAGCGATGTGCCATTGACCTCCGCAAGCACCGCGCCCAGCAGCGCATGCGACAAGGCCTGGGCGACCGCGTTCGGGTCGCTGCCGTGGTTGGTATCGAACTTCTGACCGATCAGCTGCGCTGCATATGGTGCGAGCGCGTTGCCCGCGATCTGCGCGCCGCTTTGGCCTGCGGTGCTACCCACCAAAGCCGTGGTCACGGCCTGCAGGTCGCGGTTGTAGTCGCCACCGGTCCCCCATTGCAGTTGGGTGGCATAAGCCTGGCGATAGTCCGAGCTGTTCTGCAGCAGGAGGTCCTGCTGGTCCGAAGCACTCAGCGCTCCGAATGCAGCCTGCGCCTCGGGCGATAGCCCCGACAGGTAAGCCTCGGCCGCTTGCGAGGCCTGCTTCTGGGCATTGGTGGCGATGTCCCCAGCCACTTGCTGGCTGGTCGCCACCACCGTGCCCATGGCCGCTGCCATGGCCTGCTGGTCCGCCAGGAGCTTCCCGGCATCGGGAAGATCCTTGAGCGCCGTGTGGGCAACGCTGGCGTCGGCGTTGATGCCCAGTTCCGCGGCGGTGGTCTGCTTGCCGCCGAGGGTGATGTTGCCTTCGGTCAGGGTGGCGTAGGTCGTGCTGCTGTCGCCGCCCTTCTCTGTCATCGGCACGCCAGCGCCGAAGTTCGGGGTGCCGCCTTCGGTGGTCGGCTTGAAGCCCTCGGCCTTGCCGCCGTAGCCGCCACTGATGCTGCCCGAGCTTGCGCTGTGCTGCATCTGGTTCTGCAGGTCGCTGAAGGTCAGGCTCTGCGCGGTCAGCGCGCTGTTGGCCGCATTGGTGCTCGCGATCGCACCGCCGATCAGGTTTACCGTGTCCGCATCGACGTGGTAACCGCCATCCCCGGCGAAGAGCCCGGACTGCTGCCCGACCCCTTCGTAGCTGCCGTTGGCCTTGCCCGAGCTGGCATAGCCGCTGGCGTCCCAGGCCGTGCCGAAGGACACCTGCACGCGTCCGCCGGCCTGGCTGTTCTTGGACGTGCTCTTGGCCAGGTCCTGCAGCGACTCGATGGTGAGTGCGCCGCCAGTCTTCACATCGATGCGGTCGCCCGTGGCTGTGGCACCGCGCAGGGTCGTGTCGCCATCGGCCTTCAGCGAGATGTCCCGACCGGTCAGCGTGGTGTTCTGCCAAGCGGTGCTGTCCGAACTGGACTTGCTGCTGCCCGCACTGGCTTCGGCATACACGTACACACCGGTCTGGGCGCCCACCGACACGCCTACGCCCACCTCGACACCTGCGTTGTTGCTGCGGCTGCTGTCGGTGACATGCGCCTTGCCTGCCTCCAGCAGGATGTCTTGGGCTGAATCCAAGGACAGCTTGTCGCCGGCGCTCAGGTTGCCTTGCACGACATGGATGTCGCCGGTGGTGCTGGTCAGGCTGAGGTTACCGCCGGCCTGCAGGGTCGAGCCTTGCGAGACCGTGCTGCTGCCCTGTGCGCTGCTGCTGGCCGTCTTGAAGCCAACACCCGCCTCAGCGGCGATCAGGGTGCCACTGCCCCCCGCGCCAGCGGCCGCCGCCGCCGCGCTTGCCGACTGGTAGGCATTGGCCGCCGCGGCCATGCCCTGCATCGCCTGCAGGCGACCATCGGACTGGCGGGCGGCGTCCACGTTGTTGATCAGGTCGATCAGCGGCGACTTGATCCGTGCGAACACGCCGAACTTCTTGTCCTCATCGCTTTGCGAGTACTGGCCGGTTTCTTCGGCCGTGGTCACCTCGATCTGTGCGGCGGTGATGCCGATGTCCTGCGCGGCCACCACGTTGCTGGCGACCTGGCTGTAGGTGCCTCCCGCGCTCAGGCTGACATCGCCTTTCAGGCTGCCCACGCTGCTGGCCACCTGCGACACCTGGCCCTCCTGGTCGCGGTGGCGCTGGGCGTTGTAGCCGGCGAAGCGCTCGGTGTCGGAGATGACCACCGTGCCGATGCCCTTGCTGTCCGAGCGATTGGCATTGCCCAGCGTGTCCTGGCCGCTCCGCAGGGTCAGGTCGCCGGCCGCGTGCAGGCCGACATCGCCGTCCGCGACGATGTTGCCGGCGGTCAGCACGATGTCGCCGCCGGTCGTGCTCAGGCTGGCATTACCGCCCACCGACAGCTGCGTGCCGGTGATGGTGTCGGTCTGGCCGGCACCGTTGCCCAGCTGGTTGTAGTTGCCGAAGGCCAGGGCCGCCGCGTTGTTGAATCCCCAGCCCTTGCCGGCGCTGGCGTTGCCGCTGGACTGGGTGTTGTGGGCCACATCGAAGACGATGTTCTGGCTGGCCAGCAGCAGGGCATTGCCCTCAGCCGACAGCTGCGCGCCCTGGCTGGTGATCGAGCCATCGCTGGCGAGCAGGGTCAGGTTGCCGGCGGCGGACAACTGGCTGACCCGGGCGTCGCTGCTGCTGCCATTCTGCGCCGCGTTGGCGCGCTGACTGCCGGCCTGTATCACCACCGGCGTGAGGGCTGCCATGGTGCCGGCGCTGGCGCCTTCGGCATCGCGGCTGGCCTTGCTCAAGGTCGAGCCACTGTCGGCCATGTCGGCCGTGGCCGAGTCGCGGGCGCTGCGATACGCCGCGGCCGGGTCGTAGGTCACCCTGACCGAGAAGCCGCTGGACTTGCTGGCTTGGCTGGACTGGCTGTCCGCCGTGTCCTGCCGCGCCAGCAGGGCGATGTCCTTGGCCGCCAGCGTCAGGTCCTGGCCCGCGCCCACATCGGAGGCCCAACCGGATGGATTTTATGTTTTTAAAGAGCTTCTACTCATGCCACGCCTGCAGAGAAAATCTCTCGATAACCACCGCTAAGAATCAGAGACAAATTTCTTCTGAATAAACACCATCCCTACTCCCCCCCTTATGCCAACATAGGCTCGCTCCATCGCGAGAAATCGAACTCCCCGGGCAATCGGCGCAAGACATGAGCGCAGTAGCGGTCAATTGCATCTCCAGGGTCGCGCAGCACCCGGATGTCATTGATGTCGCCACGATGAATGTGATAGACGACCTGATCCCGGCGAGTCGAGCATACAAAGAATTGATCGCCTACAGGCCCTCCTACGCCGGCAGGACGAGTATCGAGAAAACACCGAAACTTGTATCTTCTTATGCCGTAACGACCCTTCGGCTCAACCACCGTATCCGGAAAGAGATCGACAATCTTCGGAAGGAATTTCTTCTTCGCACCCTTGCCCAACGTATCCAGATAATTATCCGCGTCCAACCACATGGAGGAAGGATGGCCAATCAAACATCGATTGATCAAAGGCCCCTGAAATGGCTCACCTGGCATACGCCACCCCGCGGTACGCCATAACCACGATTTTGCCAACGCATCTGGAAGGCTCAACAAGGAACCAAATGAGTCATCGCCTTCTTCATAGGTAGAACCAGGAAAATTTGCCTGCACTTGAACCATTCGACCGCTGGCGTCAAAAAACAGGATAGGCCTGACCATAGGCGGACCACCTGGATTCATAAGATCCTTAATTAGGACAATACCAAGAAGAAGCTCTCCTGCCGCCTCATTGAATGCCGAAAATGAGTAAGGCTGCAGAATTTCGAGAGGACCAATAACCCAACTCTTCCCTCTCGACAATAGCCCTTCATAATCATAATTACTTTTCATTCCATTGTATCCAGGCTCCATCACGGATCGATAGGTGCCTGGCACATCTTCATAACACCCATAGATGCCCCCATCCATTCGAGCAAGATACTGGTCCGTTGACACCCCAAAGTTTTCATAAAAATCAACCATCGCGACTCCACTCTCATCAATTTGATTCACGGTAGGCCTTTACGGCTTCCTCAACCTTCCCCCTAAATTTATCTTGCACCCCTTCCAAATAATTCTTGTATTCAGCACTTACAGGCTTCCCATTCCAAGTCATCCATCCATCACCAACCCCTTCGACCTTGCATCCCTTGGAGCAGTTTGCCGAAGCGATCACGGGCTGCAGATTGGCCGGATCATTCAAAAGCTCCTTTTGAACAGTGACTGGCAACTCATCAAATCCGTCAATCTTCTTGATGGCATCTTGCGGAAGAATGTGATCGACATGCACCTTAGCCGTGGACGGCACAACTTCCTTGGCTCCGGTCAATGGATTGACCCACGTCAGCTCGTTCCTGGCGTTCACCCAAGTATCGCTGACGACCCTTCCATTTAGCCAAATCGTGTCTTCGGCGGCCTTGGCTAAAGGACGAAGTACGCCGACCGTCTTGCCAACTACGGTCGGCAACGCAGCCAACGCCACATCCGTGCTAGCTCCTTGGGTATCGCCTTGCACCACCTTACGTACGACACCGGCCGCCATACCGACATCGCCGCTGAACGTCTCCAATACCGCAATGCCATCGGAACCACGTATCGCTGACGCCCAAGTCAACAGCTCGCCTTGGTACATCTGCTGCAAGGAGTTCTTGGTAACTCCCGAAGCTCCAAGGACGTTGTAGACCTGTTGGAACTGCTTGGTGGTGTTGGCCAGCAGATTGCCGTACTGGGGGAAGCTGCCGTATTCCGCGTCAGTAGCTCTAAAAGCCTGCCCCCAGCTATAGCTATTCTCGTTGGTGTTCAGGAACGCCAGTGCTTCGGTATCGATCTTCTCTATGCCGACCTGCTTGGCGAGCACGGCATCAACCTGCGCCGCCGCCTCCAGGGTCAAGCGGTACTTCGCCTCATCAACACTGATGCCTTGCTGCTGTGCGAACGACTCTGCGTTCTGGTTGATCCAAGTGACTTCATCTGGATGAAGCTGGCGGTTGTACTGGTCGCCCGCCAGCGCCGTGCCGGCGCCTGTGCCGCCGCCCAGCGCGGTTCCCAAGGCCGCACTGCCCAGCTCCATCAGGCTGCCGAAGGCTGGGTCCTGAGGCGACATGCCTTGCGCGACCAGGTAATCCGCCATCGCCTGTTTGGCAGCCTCGGCCACCATCGCGCCCGCCGCACCAGCCAAGGCATCCGACCCGCCCAGCGCGGCGACCGCGGCCCCGGTCAGCCCGTGCAGCAGTGTCTTGTTGGTACCACTTTCACTCCAGCTGTTCAGCCTTGCCAATGCATCAGCCTCGGCTGCCGCATCGCCGTTGGCTTGTGCTGTGGCGAAGTCTTCCAGCGCACGCTGCTGCATCTGTGCGGCCAGGTCCCCTGCCGCCCGGAACCACACCTGCCCGGCCACTTGGCCCAACTCGGCACGCTCCTGCAGCTTGTCCAGGTTGATTTCCTTGACCCCGTTGCCATCCAGCGTAGTGGCGGTACGCGTCAGCCCATCCAGTGCTGTGGTGTCGCCGTTGCGCACCACCACCGTGCCAGCGGCGATATCGCTCGTGGTCGTGCTGCTGGCGCTGTCCTTGGACCCGCCCAGCGCGCTGAGCCCGGCAGCCGCGGCCGAGGCGGCCATGCCGCCGCCAGTGCTCGCACTGACCCCCACGCTGCTGGTCTTGGCCTTGGCCTCGTTCTGCAGGTCCTCCACCGTCAGGCTGCCGGTGGACAGGTGGTTGAGTGCCGCATCTGCGCTGCTGGCGATCGCCGCGCCCACCAGGTGCGTGTTCCCGCCGACGTTGATGTCGAAGCCACCGGCGCCGGCCTGGATGCCGCTCTGCTCGGCCACGCTGGTGTAGCTACTTTCGACCTTCTGCTGGCTGTAGCTGCCGCCGCTGCCCGAACCGGTCGCCAGCGTCAGGCTCGCCTGCTGCTGCTTGCTCTTGTACTCGCTGTTGTCCTGCTCGCTCTTGATCAGCAGGTTGCCGCCGATATCGGCCACCACCCGGTTACCCAAGGCCTGCGCGCCCTGGATCGTGGTGTCGTTGCCGCTGACCAGCGTCAACGTATCCGCCGCGCTCACCACGCTCTCAGCATGCAGATCACTATTGCCCTTGGCCTGGCCCTTGCCGGCACTGACGGACAGGTAATAGCCGGTCGTGGCGCCCACGCTGACGCCGATCTCGCCGCCGGCGTTCTTGTTCTCCGACTTGCTGGTGTTGCTCTCCTGATTGCTCAGCAGGCTCAGGTTCCGCGCCGCCGCCAAGGCGACGTTTTGGCCTGCAATCTGGCTGCCGATGACGCTCAGATCGCCGCCGGTGGCGGCGATGGTCACATCGCCATCGCTCAGGATCCGACTGCCGCCGGTGCTCTCCTCGTGCGTCACCGTCTTGCTCGACGAACTGCTGGCGCCGATGCCGAGGCGCAGGCTTACACCGGCCGCGTTGGCCGCGCCCTGGTTGCCATCGGCAAGGGCGCTCGTGCCATCCTGCGCGACGTTCCCGGCTACGGCCTGGCCCTGGTAGCCGGCCATGCCGTTGTTGAACAGCCCGGCGGCATCGCCCGCCGCGTATGCCGCCCTGGCCGCATACAACGCCTTGAGCCGGTCGTCCTCCACCTCGCTGCCTCGCTTGACCGCGCCGTAGGCTGCCTGGGCGGCATCCACCACGCCACCCGTCAGTCCCAGCGTGATGCCGGCGCTCTGCTGCTTGGAGGTCTGGACCGTATCGATGCGGTTCTCCGCCGCCGCGATGGTGACTTCCTTGCCGACGATGGTCGTCCCGCCGGCACTGAGCACATCGCTGCCGGTGATGTTCACCGCATTGCCGGCCGTCAGCGTGACCAACCCGTCCGTGCTGCCCACCACGCTGCCGCTGTGGCTGACTTCGGTCGCATCAAGCGTATCGGTCTTCTTGGTCACGCCCAGGTTGACGCTGAAGCCACCGCCGCCGTACAGACCAGACTTCTTGACGGTCCTGTCGTGCTCCTCGCTGTGCGTGTTCTGCGCCGTCTCGAGTTTCAGGTCGTTGCCGGCTGCCAGCAGGACATCGCCGGTTCCCACGATCTGGGCGCCCTGGGACAACAGGTCATTGCCGGCGGCGACGGTAACGCTTTCGCCACTCAGGGTGCTGGCCACCGCCACGCTGTCATGCCATTCGTCGTGGGTGGTGGTGGTCTTGCTGGAGAAGGTGCCCTTCTTCTTTTTGGCCATGTCCTGCACGGCGTCGTGCTGTTCCTGCGCCGAGAGCAGGTTCACATCGTTGCCGGCCGACAGGGCGATGCCGCCGTTGGTGCTACTGACCGTGGCCGCGGTCAGGGTGGCGTCGTGACCTGCCTGCAGGACGATGTCGCTGCCAGCCTGGAAGCTGGTGCCGTGTACGGTCTGGTCCGAGGTCTGCGTCACCTGCTTGAAGCGCTTGCGCGTCTCGGTGGTGCTGCTGGTGTCGGTGGTGGTCAGGGCGGTGACGTTGAGGTCGTTGCCGGCCACCACGGTCATACCCTGCCCGGCCTGGAGCTGGGCCGCCACCAGGTTCACGTCGTTGCCCGCGGCCAGCACCAGGTTGCCGCCGGCGTTGAGGGCCTGCACGTCCAGCGACTGGCGCGTGGTGGTGGTGGTCACCTGGGTCTTGCCCTGGCGACTGCGATCGACCACGGTGCTGCCGGGCTCGAGGACCGATTCCACCGTCAGGTCGCGCGCGGCCGTGGCCACCAGGTCGCCACCGGCGCTGACTTCCACCTGCCGCAGCAGCAGGTCCTTGCCCGAGCTCAGCTGCAGGTCCTCTGCCGCGCTCACGCGGGTGCGCGTGCCGCTGCCGTCCTGGGACAGGGACAGCGTGCCGCCGGCCATCAGGGCGGCGCTCCCGCCGGCCTCCACCGCCACGCCGCGCAGTTGCAGGTCGTTGCCTGCCTGCAGCTGCAGGTTGCCGCCGGCCTGGATCGATGTCGCCTCGCCACCGCGGATGAGTCCGGCGTCTTCGCGCAGCGCGCCGGGCTGGGCCAGCAGGCTGCCGCCGGCGGCCAGCAGGGCGTTGCCGCCCGCGGCCACCTTGGTGCCCGACAGCGACAGGTCGCCTCCGGCCAGCAGTGCCAGGCTGTTGCCGGCGCTGATCGCGCCCAGCGTGCTGTGTGCGCCGATGCCGGCCAGGGCCTCGCTGCGCAGCGCGTTGCCCGCACTCAGCGCCACGTCCTGGCCCTGGATCTGGCCACCCAGGTTGAGCAGGTCATCGCGTGCCTGCAGGACCACCGCGTCGCTACCGGCGATGCGCCCCTGGTTGAGCAGGCTGCCGGCCGTGGCGAGCACGTCGGTGCCGGTGATGGCGCCCTGGTTGGTCAGGGTGCCGGTGGCGTTCAAGTCCACGGTGCCACCGGCGATCAGCGCCCCGTCGCTGCGCAACTGCAGCGAGGACGAGGCCAGGTACACCACGGGCACCAGCACCTTCTGGCCGGCGTATTCATGCTCGACCATCCACACGATGTCCTCGGTCAGCGCCGCCACCTGCGCCGCGCTCAGGCCCACGCCCACGCTCAGCTGCAACGCGTTGGACGCGGCCACGCCCGATTCCAGCAGCGCTCGGTACTGCGCCACCCCGTCCTCGTAGTTGCCCAGGTAGCGCCGGCCGGTCAGGTCGGTGATCTGGTCCAGCACCAGGCGCTGCTCGTAGAAGCCATCCCCCAGGCGCTTCATGTCCGCTTCCGGGTCCACGCCCAGCTTGTCCAGCAGGTAGTCGCTGCTGATGAAGTTGTCGTAGTTGACGAAGCGCGGATCGGTCTCGATCAGGTACCGTCGCACCGGGCCGCCGCCGCGATAGGCGTTGATGCCGCCCAGTGCGCCGGCCGCGCGGCCAAGTGCCGCGGTCGTGGCGCCATCGATGCTGGCCAGGCGGTAGAGCCCGCCCGGCGCGGTCATCCGTACGTAGTCGGGCACGTTAACCGTGCCGTCCAGCAGCACCGTTTGCGTCTGCCCCTCGACTGCCGCGGGCGCCACGGTGGAACTGCTCACGCCCGTGGCCGCGCCGACGCTGGTGGCCACAGGACCGGCCGACTGCAGGCCATTGTCCACACGCGCCGGACCGCTCGCCGCATTCGCACGGCCCTGCACGGACTGACCTGAAGCGCCGTTGGCGCGCTCCACGCCGCGCTGCGACGGTGCGCCGATACCGCCGCTGCCGGCGAGTTGTGCACCGCTGATCGCCCGGCCGTCCAGACTGACCGCGCCATTGGAGATGTTGGCGCCATTGATCGCCACTCCCTGGCCACCGGTCATGTTGGCGGCAAGGGCGATGTAGCTGTTGTCCAGGATCCCGGAGTTGTACTCCTCTACCTGTACGCTGTAAGTGCAGCCGTCCGCTCGATAGCCGCGTGCGCAATCGCCATCCTCCAGAACGGCCACCTGCGCGACGTCGGCGTATCGAGTCCGTTGGCTCAGTGCTAGAGCGTTGTTGCTTACGACTTCTTGCCCGCTGATCAGAGCATCGCTAAGACCATTCGTGCCGGCACGATTGAGCGAGAGCACACCAGCGGCGGCAATCGTCGATGCATTGTTGTCTACGCTGCCGGACAGGGAGATGTTATTTCCAGCGGCGAGGCGTCCTTCGGCGCTGGCCGAGATCAGTTGATCGCGGCTGATGACGTCATACGTTCGCGTCTCCTCCAGAATGATTCTGTCACCGACGTTGGGACCGTTTTGCTCGGGCATTGGTCCCCCGACGTACAGCACTTCAGGAGGCGTCGTCGCGTTAATTGCTTCGCGCTCAGCTTCAGACAGCGGAGCGGTTTGGGCGTTCACCACCCGCCGCCGGTTATTGATCTGATTGGCCGCGATGAGCACGCTGCCATCGGCCTCGATGCTGCCGGAGATGTTGTTCAGCACACCGGTGCGCGCGGTGAGGGTGCCGCCGCCGTCGCGCGCGGCACCGATGGCGATGTTGCCCAGGCTGAAGATGCGCGCGTCGCGGTTGAGTAGCTGGTCGCGCACCAGCAGGGTCATGTTGCCGGTGCTGCCCAACAGCGCCGAGCCGTAGGCGCTGTTGTCGGTCGCCCCGCCCAGGTCGGCGCCGTTGATCAGGGTGCCGGCCTCCACCAGCACGTTGCCGCCGACGAGGTTGCCGGTGTTGTTGATGGTGCCCGCGCGCAGGCTCAGCGCGGTGTTGCCGGAGACGCTGCCGGCGTTGTCCAGAGTGCCGCCGGTGCCCAGGCGGGTCTCGTTGGCCAGGATGCTGGCGCCGCCCCGGTTGAAGATATTGCCGGCGCTGATGTCCAGCACACGCGCGGCCTTCAGCGTGGCCTCGTTGGTCAGGTTGCCGCCCACGCGCAGGAAGAAATCGCCGTTGCTGGACAGGTCGGCGCCGGCACGATGCACGTAGTCGCCATGCAGGGTCAGGTCGAGCAGGTTCTGGGCCAGGATGCTGCCGCCGCCATCGAAGCTGCTGGTGGAGATGACCACGTCACCGGCACCGCCGGTGCTACTGCCCGCGCCGATCCGTCCACCGGCGTTGCTCAGCGACTGCAGGTCCAAGCGGACGGCTTGCTCGGCCTTGAGCGTGCCGTTGCGGTTATCCACGGTGGCGCCGCCACGCTGCAGCGCGAAGCTGCCGCCTGCGTAGACGTTGCCGCCCTGGTTGTCCAGAGCGTTGGTGTTGGCGGTGAGATCGCCACCGGCGACCAGTTGGCCGTTGCTGTTGCCGATGCTGGCCGCGTCGATCACCACGCTGCCACGCCCGCCCAGGTTGCCGCTGGCATTGACCAGGCCGCCGCCGGTGACCAGGCGGGTCAGGCCGGTGCCGTTGTTGACGATGTGGCCCTGGGCGTTGTCGATGGACCCTGCCGAGGCGGTGAGCGTGGTGCCGGCATCGAGCTGGCCGCCGCCGTTGCGCAGCGCGCCGTTCACGGTGAGGTTGAACGCGCCACCGGCGCCGAAGCGGCCGCCCTGGTGGTTGTCGAACTGGCCGCGCGCGGTGATGTTCAATGCGCCACCGGCCTGCACGCTGCCGCCGGCATTGGCGATGTTGGTGGCGATCAGCGTGGCCTCGCCGCTGGCGCCGAGGCTGCCATTGCCGTTGTCCAGCCCCTGGGCCAGCTCGACCCACAGGCCGCCGCCGCTGCCATTGCTGGCCACCGCCTGCGCGGTGCCCCCGGCGTTGGTCAGGCTGTCGGCACGCAGGGTCAGCGCGCCGCCGCTGGCCTGCAGCAGGCCGTTGCGGTTGTCGATGGCGCCGGAGGTGGTCACCGCCAGGTCGCGTGCTGCAATGGAACCTGCCACGTTGGACAGGCTGGTCGCAGCCAGGCCGGCATCGCCGGCGGCGGCGATGACGCCGTTCTGGTTGTCCAGCGCGCCGCTGGCCGACAGGGTCAATCGGCCCTGGGTCAGCACGCGTCCGCCGGCGTTGCCGAGCGCGCCGCGGCTGCTGATGTCGAGGGTGCCGGCGCCGGCATGTTCGATCCGGCCCTGGCTGTTGTCCAGGCTGGCCGCGGCCAGGGTGAGGTTGCCGCCGTTGCTGGCGATGGTGCCGGCGCTGTTGTCGATGCCGCCGTCGAACACCAGCCGGGTATCGCCGCCGCCGGACTGCACCAGGCGGCCACCGGCGTTGTCCAGCGCCGCCGAGTTCAGCGTCAACTGGTTGGCCTGCAGGCTGCCGCCGGCGTTGTCGAGCGTGCCGCCGGCCGACATGGCCAGCGTGCCGCCGGCGAGCAGGTTGGCGTTGCGATGGTCGATCGCGCCGGTGGCGCTCAGCGTGGCGTTGCCGCTTACGCGGGTGGTGCTGCCGGCCAGTTGCAGCTGCTGGCCCGAGGCCTGCAGCGCATGGCCTGCCAGCAGCGTGCCCGAGGCCTGCATGGTGCGGTCTGCGATCAGCGACAGCGTGCCGCCGCTGCCCAGCTCGCCGTTGGCGGCGATGCCGGCGCCGACGGTGCCGGCGATGGCGATGTCGCCGGCGTGCAGGCTGAGGTCACCGGCGGACACGGTCTGCCCGGCGTTGTCGAGATGCGCCGCTTCCAGCGCCACGGCCTGGCCGCGCACGCTGCCGCGCTGGCGCAGGGTAGCGCCGCTGCCCAGGTCGACCTGCTGGGCATCGAGCGCACCGTCGATGGTCAAATCCCCGCCCGCATCGAGCCGCAGCAGGGACGCGGCACTGAGCGTGCCGCTCTGGCTGAGCGCGCCATCGGCCTGGGCGGTGAAGGCGCCGCTGGCGGCCAGCGTGCCAGCCAGGCGCAGGTCGCCATGGCTGCGCAACGCGACCTCGCCGGACTCGCTCCCCAGCCTGCCGCTGCTGGCCAGGCCGGCCGCGGTCACCTGCAGTGCCTGGCCGCCGATCAGGTCGCCCTGGTTGTCCACGCTGCCACGCGCGCTCAGCTCTAATCCCTGCGCGCCATAGGCTTGGCCTTGCTGGCTCAGGCTGCCCACGTCCAGGGCGAGCATGCGCCCTGCCAGCAGCCCGCCAGCGTTGCCGGCCTGCCCGGCCAGCTGCACGCTCAGGTCGCGTTGCGCGGCCAGCATGCCGCGGTTGTCCAGGCTGGCTGCGTTGACGGACAGGTCGCTGCCTGCATGTAGCTGGGCAGCGTTGTGCAGCGCGGACCCGGCGGCGATATCGATGGTGGTGCCGGCCTGCAGCGCGCCCGCCAGGGCGATGTCGCCATCGGCCTGCAGGTCCAGCGTGGTGCCGGCTTCGAGCGTGCCGCGGCTGTCGATGGCGCCGGCGTCCAGCGCCAGCGACTGCGCGGTCTGTATCTGCGCGGCCTGGCCGGTGGCCAGGGTGGCGCCGGCGCCCAGACGAACGCTGGCGGCGCCCAGCTGGCCGTCCAGCTGCAGGGTGCGCTGGGCCTGCAGATCGGCCGCTTGGATCGCGTGCAGGCTGCCGCCGAACACCGCATCGCGCCCGGCGCTCAGCACCAGTGACTGCGCCGACAGACCGCCCGCCTGGTAGAGACTGCCGCCCGCCTGTGCATGCAGCGCACCGGCGGCGGCGACGACGCCTGCAAGGTCGAGGTCCTCGCGGGCCGAAAGCCGGACCGCGCCCGCTTCGCTGCCCAGGCGACCACGGCTGCGCAAGGTCCCGGCATCAACTTCCACATCGCCAACAGCAATCGCCTCGCCGGTGTTGTCGAGCGTCTGCAGCACCTGCAGCCGCAGGTCCTGCCCGGCCTGCAGGGTGCCGGCATTGGCAAGGCTGCCGGCAAGGTTCGCTTCCAGCGTGCGCTGGGCGGCAAGGACCGCGCTGACGGCGTTGTCCAGGCCGTCGGCATCGATGCGCAAGTCGCGGCCGGCGATGACCTGGCCGGCGGCGCTCAGTTGGCCATCGCTGCGCAAGGCCACGTCACCGCCTGCCTGCACAATCCCACCCAGCGTCAGCGCATCGCTGCCGAACAGGCGCAGGTCGCCATTGGCATCCAGGCTGCCTTGGCTGTCGAGCACGCGTGCGTCGGCCGCGATTGCAGCGCCGCTCTGCAGGACCGAGCCAGCTTCAAGGTGCAGCTGGTCGGCCTGCAGGCTGGCATTGGCCTCGCTGCGCGCCTGCGCGGCGAAGCTCAGCGCGGCATGCGCGCGCAGGTCGAGTGTGCCCGCCGATTGCAGGGTGCCGCGCGCGACCAGGTCGCGCCCGGCCGACAGCGACACGCTGCCGCCGCTCAGCGCACCGGCCTGGTGCAGGTCACCGGCCGCGACGGCTCGCAGCGCACCGGCGGCCGCGGCCGATCCGGCAAGCGCAAGATCACCGTCGGCGGTCAGTGCCGCATCGCCCGCCTCGCTGCCGATCTGGCCGCTGGTGCGCATCGTGCCGGCGCGCACGGCGAGCGCATCATGCGCGACCAGGCTGCCGGTGTTCTCCAGCGTCTCCTGCACCTGCACGTCCATGTTGCCGGCGCTGGTGATGCGGCCGTCCTGCCGCAGCGCGTGCGCACGCAGGTCCACACCGCCGAGCGCATGGATCTGGCCAGCGTTCTCCAGTGCGCCGAGCACCTGCAGTTGGAGTCCCTCGCCGGCCGAGAGCGTCGCATCGCGAGCCTGGCGCATCGCGGCCGCGCTCGCCGACAGCGGGCCGCCGGCCACCACCTGGGCCGCGCTGTCGAGTGCGCCGCCGGCCTGCAGCGCCAGCGCCTCACGCGCCTGCACCGTCCCGGCCAGTGTCAGCGCATCGACCGCGGTGGCCTGCAGCGAGCCGCCGGCATCGAGCACGCCGTCGCTGTCCACGCTGGCGCCCTGCAGGACCAGCGCGCCCAGGCTCTGCAGTTGACCACGCTGGCGCAGCGCCGCATCGGCCTGCACACGCAGGTCGCCGGCTGCCGACACCACCGCACTGCTGTCCAGCGCGCCGACCGCCTGCAGGTCCATGCCGCCCGCGGTGCTACGCACGCTGCCGCCCAGGACCAGATCACCGCCGCTGCGCGCCGCCAGCGTGGCCGCACTCAGCGAGCCTTCGAGTCGCGCCTGCTGCTGGGCCTGGATCGAGGCCGCACCGCCTGCAACGGTGTTGCCGCCCAGCGCGAGCGTGTTGACACGTAACGCCAGCGCACCGCGCTGGCTGCCAAGGTCGCCACTGGAAGCCAACTGCGCGGTGTCCACGCGTAGGGCATCGGCCGCCACCAGGCTGCCGCGATTGTCCAGCGCATCGCGCAGCGCCAATGTGGCCGCACCGGCGCTGTAGACCTGTCCGGCGTTGTCCAGGCGCTCGCCGCGCAGGTCCAGCCCCGCGCGGGCGTAAAGCGTGCCGGCGTTATCGGTGCTGGCGCTGTCCACGGACAAGGCGCCGTTGGCCGACACCATGCCATCTGCGCGGTTATCCAACCGCGCCGTCTGGAGCCGCAGTGCGCCACCGGAGATCAGGCTGCCGCGGTTGTCCAGGGCCGAAGCCAGCAGCTGCACGCCGCCCCGGCCCTGGGCCAGGCCAGCCAGGCTGGCCGAACCCGTGCTGCGGATGTCCAGGGTGTCGGCGGCATCCAGCGTGCCGGACAGCCCCATCCTGCCGGCGTCCAGGGCCAGGCTGGCGCCACTTTGCAGCATGCCCGACAGCGACAGCTCCTCCGCCTGCAAGGAAGCATTGCCACCGGCATGGAGCGTGCCGGCACTGCGCAGCAGGCCATCGGCGTTCAGGGCCAGGGTGCCTGCGCTGTAGATGTTGCCGTCCACGGCCAGCTCGGCGGCGGCCAGGCGCAGCGCACCGGCGCTGCTGCGACCGGTTTGCAGCAGCGCGCCGGTGGTTGCCGCGTCCAGCGTGCCCGCGGCGATGGTGTCGCCGCGCAGCGCCATCGACGCGCCGCGCAGGCTGACATCCCCGGTCTGCGAGCCGGCCGTGCCGTCCTGTAACAACGCACCGGCCGCAGCGACCGCCAGGGCATCGCGCGCCACCGTGGCGCCGTCCAGGCTGACCTGTCCGCTGCTGTCGATCCGCAGATCCCCGGCCTGCGCCGCCAGCGTGCCCTTGCTGACCACGCCGACCCCGGCCTCGGTAGCGATCAGGCGAATGCGATTGGCATACATGCCACCGAGCTGGGCCACGTCGATGCCGAAGGCCGGCGCCCCGCCCTCGGTCGCCGGCAAGGCTTCGAGCAGCAGGCCGTCGTAGCTGAAGCGCCCGCCACCGCTCACCCCGTTCAGATCCTGCGCCCACACCGAGCCGGCCACGCCCAGCTGCCGGGACAGCAGATCCAGTCGATCCACGCCGGATGCATCCAGGCCACGGGCGCCCACCTCCAAGGTGCCGCCGCCCACGTCGAAGCCGTTGAGCGCGCCATCGGCGCCAAGATGGGGACGGCCGGTGGCCAGGGTCACGCGCGAGGTGTTGAGGAAGCCGCAGCCGTTGCAGCTGATGCCGTTGGGGTTGGCGATGACCAGCTGCGCCCTGCTGCCGGCGATCTCGACATAGCCATCGAGTCGGCTGCGTGTGGAGCTGACCTCGTTGAGGATCAGCGAGGCCGGCCCGGCGCCCTTGAGGTTGTCGTTGCCGGCGACGTAGCCGCCCAGCTCGGTCCTGGAGATCTGCGCGCTGTTGTTGAGGATCAGGCCCTGCGTGCCGACGTCGAACTGGTTGTAGCGGTTGTGCGAGACGCCCTTGGCATTGGGCGCCACGATGTCCACGACGGGCACGCCATTGGCGGCCACCTGCTGGCCCGGCGTCTGCCCCTGCGCGTTGCTGGCCAGGGCCACCTGGGCCCAGGCCGGGAATGACGCCCACGGCACCGTGCAGGACAGCAGCAGGGCGAGCGCGCGCTTGCACAGCTCGGCGACATACCTGCGCGGCCCTGCAGGCACCGGCGCCATGTCCATCCGATCCATCTCGCTCACGTGCTTGCTCAACTTGTCCATGTCGCGTCCCCTGTTTCCTTGTTGCCTGGTGCTCCGCGCGGTGGCGGACTCAAATCGCACGCGCAGCGCGTGCGTCAGAACTGGTAGATCACCCGCGCGCCGTAGGTCGGCTGCGCGCTTCCGAAACCGTCCGGCCGGTGGATCGGCCAACCGGCAAACGCATCCACGCTGGCCCCGTGCCAGCCGCCGCGCACGCCGACCGCCCCGCCCACCAGGCTGCGCCCGGGCAGGCCCTCGGCACTGCGGCCATCCACGCGCCCGGCATCCAGGCCCAGGTAGGGCGACAGGCGCCCACCGAGCAGGGTCAGGCTCAAGGTGTTGCGCCAGTACGCCCCCTTCTCCGCGCCCAGGGCGGCCTCGCCGTCGAATCCGCGCACGCTGTAGCGCCCGCCGATGGTGATGAACTCAGAGCCCAGCAGCAGTTCTCCTGCCGTTTGTGCGCGCAGATTGCTTTCCCAGGACAGCGCCGCCGGGCCCAGTCGCAGCGGCAGCGCCATCCCAAGGTCCAGGCTGGTCACGCCATAGCGAAAGCTGGGGAAGCCGACCTGCGGGTCGTAGCCGGTCCACTGCCCATCGAACCAGGGCGTGCCGCGGCGATGCGCCAATCGCGCATCGACCTGCATCGCGCCCAGGTAGTGTCGATGGGTCAGGTAGAACTCGGCGCTGGTGGTGTCGCGGCGCTGGATGGCGATCTCCACCCCGTCCAGATAGCTGCGCGCCCGCCGCCGGGCCAACGTCATCCCCAGGGCGGTCTTGTGCTTGCCACCGCGAGCGACGACCCGCTGCAGGTCCAGCTGGGTGCTGCTGGATTGGCCGCTGGAGCGGAAGCGCTGCTGGAAGCCCTGCACCTGCTGGTGGTAGCGGTAGGAGGAGGTGGACAGCGAGAAGGTCCACCAGCCCCAGGGCAGGCTGTAGCTGAGGCTGTTGCCGCGCGTGCCGCGCGCCTGGTCCTGGTCTGCCAGATCGTGGCTGTAGCCGATGCCGAACAGATCGTTCAAGCCCAGTGGGTTGTCCACCGACAGGTCCAGCCCCGATTGCACCCGCCCGGTGGCCTGGACGCCGGCATCGTCGGCGTTGAGCACGCCACGCCAGCGCCTGGCGTGCTGCAGGGTCACGATCAGGTCTGACTCGCCGGGCTCCTCACCAGGGGCAATGTCGATCTTCGCGTCCTGTGAGGCCAGCCGCTTGAACTGTTCCACCGCCTGCTCGATCGCCCGCAGATCCAGCAGGTCGCCCGGTCGGATCGGCAGCGCGCTGCGCCAGCTGCCGCCCGGGCGCTCGGACACCACGCGCACCGCGCGCAGGCGTCCTGGCATCAGTTCCAAGCGCAGCTCGCCACCGGACAGGTCCTGCTCGGGCACGCCGATGCGCGTGGTTACCAGGCCGCGGGCGAACAGTTGGTCCAGCGCGCGCCTGCGGATCAGAGCGATGCCCGCACGTCCGACGCACTGCCCCTCATAGCGACGCAGCGACTTCAGCAGCCAGCCGAAGCGGTCCCAGTCCGCGCCGCCACCGAACAGCCGCACGCGGGTGATCGGAAAGCACGGAGTTTCCTCAGGCAGCGCCCACGCGCCGCCGCCCTCGGCCGGAGCGGTCGGTGTTCCGGCGAAAGGCGCCTGACGGTCCTGCTGCTGGCGCTCGCTGATCTGCTCGGCCTGGCGCAGCTGCTCCTGCCGATCCAGCGGCGAGGACGATGTTTGTTGCGCCGAAGCGATGCCGGCCGCAGCCCAAAGGCACGCCGCCAAGATCCATGGCGCTGGACGAATCCCCATTGCTCCTGCCCCCTGCATGACCGCGACAGCGACGCGGTCAGTTCACATCCCTGCGACATCCATGTTTTCGCGTTCGCACCGTTGGCACGGTGCGGCAACGTCACAAGGCATGCCTGTCCTTGAAACCTCTTCGGCAGGAACTTTCGGCTTCTGAAGCCTGCAGCGCAGGGCATGTTTCATTTGCCCAGGTGGCTTCACGTTCCGAGCGTGAGGAAAATCACGCCCATCCCGGTGACTTGCGCCCGCACGTCGCGGTCGCAGCGAGCGGGCCGCCCGCGATGCCCGGCTCAGGGCCGGCGGTGCGCCCAGGCCTGGACGATCTCGGCGATCGCGCGCAGGCCGTCGGTCAGGGCCGCCGGGCCGGGCTGCAGGATCAGCGGGGATTTGATCTCGTGCAGCTGGCCATCGCGCACGGCCGGGATGGCCTGCCAGCCCGGCCGTGCGGCCACGCGCTCGGGGCGGAAGCGCTTGCCGCACCAGGAGCCCAGGATGATGTCCGGCGCGCGCGCGATCACCGGCGCGCCGTCGGCCAGGATGCGGCCGCGGGCCAGCGGCTGGCGCGACAGCTCGGGAAACACATCGATGCCGCCGGCGATCTCGATCAGCTCGGCCACCCACTGGATGCCGGTGATGATGGGCGTGTCCCACTCCTCGAAATACACCCTGGGCCGCTGCGGCAATGCCACGGCCTGCGCGGCCACCGCATCCAGCCCGCGTTGCAGGCGATCGGCATAGTCCAGGGCCTGCGCCGCCTCTCCGACCAGCGCGCCGAGCCGGCGGATGTAGTCGAGGATGCCGGCCACGCTGCGATGGTTGGAGATCCACACCTCCACGCCATGCCGGATCAGTGCGGCGGCGATATCGGCCTGGATGTCGGAGAAGCCGATCGCCAGATCCGGCTCAAGCGCGAGGATCGCCTCCACCTTGGCGCTGGTGAAGGCGCTGACCTTGGGCTTGTCCCTGCGCGCCTGCGGCGGGCGCACGGTGAACCCGCTGATGCCGACGATGCGCGCGGACTGGCCCAGCGCGTACAGCGTTTCGGTGGGCTCCTCGGTCAGGCAGACGATGCGGCGCGGACCGATCATGACGCGAGGGCCATGCGGAAATACACCACGCGCTCGGTTTCGGTAAAGCCGCAGCGCGCGTGGGCGGCGTGCGCATCGAGGTTGTCCAGCGCCGCGTCCGAAGCCAGCTCGCCGCAGCCCTGCGTGCGCGTCCACGCCATCACCGCCTGGACCAGCGCGCGCCCCACGCCGCGGCCGCGCGCGGACGGGCTGACGTACCAGGCTTCGAGAAAGCCCACCGGCGCCTCGTCGGTGCCGTTGACGTATTCGTGGCGCACGCTGGCCTCGGCAAAGCCCAGCAGCGCACCCTGCCCATCCACCGCCACCAGCGCGCAGGCCTGCTGCTTTGCCAGCAACGCGGTCGCTTCCTCCAAGGGCTGGTCGGCATCGGGCCATAGCGCCAACCGCAAGACGGCCCACGCCGGCACGTCATCGACCTGCGCGCCACGGATATGAAAGTCCAGGTCTGCGCTCATCGGCCCGCCCTCTCCCTGGTCGGCAGGGGAAACAGGGACTCGTCCACGAACACGGCCGGCACCTCCCATGGGTGATGCGCATGCACGCCTTCCCGCAACAGCCGCTGCAGGCGCTGCGCATCGCGCGGAATGGAAAACTCCAGGCGCACCGTGGGTGCCGCGCTCAGCTCGCCGGCCTTGCCCAAGGCCGGGCTGGCCGCCTGGTCCGGGCGGAACTGCTCCAGGCCAGGGGACGAGATCCACATCACCTCGCGGTAATCGCCCATGGCCAGATCGTCCACGGACAGGATGCCGGCCTTGAGCGCATCCATGTCGGCCGGCGGCACGAACACCGTGATGCGATAGACCGGAATCAACTGCAGCTCAGCTGGCATGTCCGCCTCCCTCGATCATGTTCCCCAGCGTGGTCCCGCGATGCCGGACCACGCCGCACGCATGCGCGCGCCGCGCTGCGCAGTGCTGGCCCGCGCACGCGCGCCAGCCGCACCTCGCCCAGGCCCTCAGGGATACAGCATGCGCTTGGACCACTGCCCGGCCGCATCGCGCTCGTAGCGCCAGCGCTCGTGCAGGCGGAACTGCGCGCCGTACCAGAACTCCATGGCATGCGGGACGATGCGCGTGCCGCTCCAGCCGTCCGGGCGCGGGACCTGGCGGCCTTCGAACTCGGCTTCCACCTGGGCGATGCGGTCCTCGAAATCGTCGCGCCCGTCCAGGGTCTGCGACTGCGCCGAGGCCCAGGCGCCGATCTGGCTCATGCGCGGACGGCTGGCGAAGTAGGCATCGGCTTCCTCGTCGCTCACGCGCTGGGCCAGGCCCTCGATCCGCACCTGCACGCCGGCCACGCGCAGGCTGCGCCACAGGAACAACAGCGCCGCCTGCGGATTGAGCTCCAGCTCCTGGCCCTTGCGACTGTCCAGGTGCGAATAGAACACGAAGCCGCGCGCGTCGTGCGCCTTGAGCAGGACGATGCGCGCCGAAGGCGCGCCGGCCGGCGTGGCGGTGGCCAGGGTCATCGCGGTGGGTTCCAGCTCCTGGCTGGACTGGGCTTCCTGCAACAGCGCGGAGAAGGTGGACAGCGCCTCGGCGTAGAGATCGGTCATGGCATGGCCAGCAGAAGGGACTGCGCTATTGTCGCCCGATGGCCCACTCACCGCATCCCGCGCCTGCCGGCTTTGCGCCGGACATCGTCGAGCAGGCGCTGCAGGCCGCGCTGGCGCTGCCGGCCGAGGTCCCGGTGATGGCCATCAGCGGCCTGCAGGGCAGCGGCAAGTCCACCCTGACCGAACAGGTCGCCGTGCTGGCCCGCGCCCGCGGCCATGCGGTGGCCGTGCTGTCCATCGACGATGTCTACCTGAGCCACGCCCAGCGCCAGGCGCTGGCGCGCCAGGTGCATCCGCTGCTGGCCACCCGCGGCCCGCCCGGCACCCACGATGTGCAGCAGGCCCTGGACGTGCTCGATGCCCTGGGCGCGGGCCGCCCGGTGGCATTGCCGCGCTTCGACAAGCTGGCCGACGACCCCTGCCCGCGCGAGTGCTGGCCGCGCGTGCAGGCGCCGGTGGATCTGGTGCTGATCGAGGGCTGGTTCCTCGGCACCTTGCCCGAAGCGCCGCAGGCCCTGGTCGCGCCGGTCAATGCCCTGGAGCGCGAGGAGGACCCCGACGGTCGCTGGCGGCGCTGGTGCAACCAGGCGCTGGCCGGCGCCTACCAGCAGTTGTGGGCGCGTTTTGATGCGCTGTTGTTCCTGCAGCCGCCGGGCTTTGAGATCGTGGCCGAATGGCGCTGGCAGCAGGAGCAGCACCTGCAGGCCAGCCAGCCCGGGCGTGGCGGCATGAACCGGGCCCAGGTGGCGCGCTTCGTGCAGCACTACGAGCGCGTCAGCCGCCAGGCGCTGCGCACGCTGCCGGCCGTGGCCATGCGCACGCTGACGCTGGATGCGCAGCGCCGCGTCATCGACATCGGCTGACGCGCCTGCGCAATGCATGCATCTGCAACCAGTTTCCCGGCCGCGAGGCGTTGCTTCCGTGCATTCCTGGCGCGTTTTCAGGCCCGCACCGACGCTGCGGTGATAGCATTCGCGGCGATGAATCCCGCGCCCAACCTGGTCCTGGTCGGCCCGATGGGTGCTGGCAAGACCGCCATCGGGCGCCGCATCGCTGAGCGCTTCAGCCTGCAGTTCGTGGACCTTGACCAGCGCATCGTCGAGGCTGCCGGCATCAGCATCCCCACCATCTTCGAGCACGCTGGCGAAGCGGGCTTCCGCCTGCGCGAGTGCGAGGCATTGGCCGACGCGCTGGCTGGCGAGGGGATGCTGATCTCCACCGGCGGCGGTGCGGTGCTGGATGCCGACAATCGTGCCTTGATGCAGGCGCGCGGCTTCGTGGTCTACCTGCAGGTCGGACTGGAATCGCAGCTGCGCCGCATCGGCCGGGACCGCAACCGGCCGCTGCTGCAGACCGACAATCCTAAGGAGACGCTGCGCCAGCTCTCGCGCATCCGCGAGCCGCTGTATCGACAGGTGGCCGACCTGATGCTCGACACCGATGGACTCAACCCCGGGCAGGCCACCGCCTCGCTCACCCTGAAACTGGCCCGTCAGTGGCAACGCAGCGAAGCGACCGCATGAATCCCCCCCGCACCCCTCCCAGGATCGTCCACGTCGGCGGCAGCGCGCCCTACGACATCCACATCGGCCACGGCCTGCTGGACGATGGCGCCGCGCTGGCCGCGCATGTGCGCGGGCGCCACGTGCTGCTGCTGAGCGATACCAACGTCGCCCCGCTGTATGCCGAGCGCGTCGCCGCGGCGCTGCAGGCGGCCAGGCCGGAGCTGAAGATCGGCCGCTTCGTCCTGCCCGCCGGTGAGGCGTCCAAGACCCTTGCCGGTTTCGGTGAGGCCATCACCGCGCTGGCCGAACTGGGCGCCACCCGCGATGCCTGCGTGTTCGCCCTGGGCGGCGGCGTGGTCGGGGACCTGGCCGGCTTCGCGGCGGCCTGCTGGATGCGCGGGGTGGACTGCGTGCAGCTGCCGACCACGCTGCTGTCGATGGTGGACTCCTCCGTGGGCGGCAAGACCGCGGTGGATCTCCCGCAGGGCAAGAACCTGGTCGGCGCCTTCCACCTGCCGCGCGCGGTGTTCGCCGACACCGGTGCGCTGACCAGCCTGCCGCTGCGCGAACTGCGCGCCGGGCTGGCCGAGGTCATCAAGTACGGCGCCATCCGCGATCCGTTGTTCATGGAGTGGCTGGGCGCCGAGCGCGAGGCTTTGCTGGCCGGCGATGCCCACGCCCTGGCCACGGCGATCGCGCGCAGCTGCGAGCACAAGGCCGAGATCGTCGAGCGCGACCCGCTGGAGAAAGGCGAGCGCGCCCTGCTCAACCTCGGCCACACCTTCGGCCATGCCATCGAGACCGAACAGGGCTATGGCGCGCCCGGCAGCGACAACCTCAACCATGGCGAGGCCGTGGCCGTGGGCATGGTGCTGGCCGCGCGCCTGTCCACGCAGCTGGGCCTGGCCCCGGCCAGCGACGCCGAGGCCCTGCAGGCCCTGCTCGCGCGCTACGGCCTGCCCACGCAGATCCCGGTGGGCCTGGCGCCGGAAGCCCTGTTGGCGCGCATGCGCCTGGACAAGAAGAACATCGCCGGCCGGCTGCGTCTGGTGCTGTGGCGGGGCATCGGCCAAGCGATGGTGGTGCCGGACGTGGACGAAGCGCAGGTGCTGCAGGTGCTGGCGGGAACGCCGTAAACCCTGGAGTTTGTCGAGCCCGTGGGGGCCCGGCCACGAACGCGCACGCAGCTGCGCGGCAAAGTTGCTTAGGCGCGGCGATCGACCGTCACACGCTGCCCGCTCGTTCGATCACCAGGATGCGCGCCGCGCCCTGCGGGTGGGCGACGTGCTCGGTGCCTTCCGGCGCATGGAAGACATCGCCGGCCTCCAGCAGCGCCGTGCGCTCGGCACCGTCCGCGCGCCAGTGCATCCGCACGCGTCCATCGAGCACGGCGAACACCTCCTGCCCATCGTTGACGTGCCAGACATAGGGCGCATCGGTCCAGTGCAGGCGTATGCCGACGCCGTCGATCAGCGCGATCGGCAAGGCCTCCCAGGCGCGCGCGGTGAAGTCGCGGCTGCGCACCACCATTGGCATCGGGCGGTTCATGCGGCCTGGCGTGCGCGCTGGTTGGACTGCACGATGTCATCCGGCTGCAGCGCCTGCCCGGCCTGCAGCGCGGCGATCCAGGCATCGGTGCTGGCCACGGCCGCGAAGTTGCTGTGGAAGACCACGCTGAAGACGCGGTGGATTTCCTCTGCGCTGGCCTGGCCGGCGGCGTTGGCATAAGGCAGCGCACCGCTGGCGTCGCCCAGCACTTCCACGCGCAGGCCGCGATGGAACGCCTCGAAGATGCTGGAGGCGTTGCAGTTATGGGTCATGTAGCCGACCACCGTCACGGTATCGATGTCGCGCGCGGCCAGCCACGCGGCCAGGTCGGTGCCGGCGAACACGCTGGGATGCGCCTTGAGGATGTGGTGATCGCGCGGGCGGGCCGCCACGTCCGGGTGCAGCGCCCAGGTGTCGCTGCCATCGGCGAACACCGGCGCGTCGGCGGCCATGGTGTGCTGGAACACCACCACCGGCACCCCCTGGGCATGGGCCGTGTCGATGGCGCGGAGAATATTGGGCAGCGAGGCGGACACCGGCGGATGGGCGATGCGCAGCTGTCCGGTGAAGTATTCGTTCTGGACGTCGATGACCAGCAGCGCGCGGCGGGGGACGGACATGGCGGGAGCCTTTCGTTGGAGTGGGCGGCCAGTCTGGGCGTCGGTCGTGGCATCGACGAGTGGCCCGATGAGCGACTTTCGATAGAATCGGGCCATGTCGCCGCATCGCATCGCCGTGGTCGCCTTCGACCGCATCAGCCCCTTCCATCTGTCCGTGCCGTGCCTGGTGTTCGAGTCGCGCCCGGAGCCGGACCTGCCCACCTTCGAGCTGCGCGTCTGCGCCGCCGAGCCGGGGCCGCTGCGCACCGATGCCGGCTTCAGCGTGCAACCTGCCCATGGACTGGAGGGGCTGGACGGGGCCGACACGGTGATCGTTCCTTCCTGGCGCGATCGGGACGAGCCGGCGCCACCGGTGCTGATCGAGGCACTGCGGCGGGCCCATGCCGGCGGCGCGCAGCTGGTGGGGCTGTGCCTGGGCACCTTCGTGCTGGCCGATGCCGGGCTGCTCGACGGCCGCCCGGCCACCACGCACTGGGCTGCGCTGGAGACCTTCGCCCGGCGCCATCCGCAGGTGCGGCTGCGCCCGGACGTGCTGTACGTGGATGACGGCGAGGTGCTGACCTCGGCCGGCACCGTGGCCGGCATCGACTGCTGCCTGCATCTGCTGCGCCGCCTGCATGGCGCCGAGGTCGCCAACCGCATCGCCCGGCGACTGGTGATCGCCCCGCATCGCCAGGGTGGACAGACCCAGTACATCGAGCAGCCGCTGCCGACCGATGGGGGCGACGAACGGCTGGCGCGGGTCGTGGAATGGGCCCTGACCCACCTGGACCAGCGGCTGGACGTGGACCTGCTGGCCGCACGCGCGTTGATGAGCCGGCGCACCTTCACGCGGCGGTTCCGGCAGTCGACCGGTGCCAGCCTCGGCGACTGGCTGGCGCACCAGCGCCTGGCGCGGGCGCAACGCCTGCTGGAGACCACCGACCTGGCGCTGGACCACGTCGCCGCCGCGGCCGGCTTCGCCAGCGCCATCTCGCTGCGCCAGCGCTTCGCCGCGACGCTGCGCACCTCGCCGTCGGCCTATCGACGCAGTTTCCGAGGTTGACGCGCGTGCCGGCGGCGCCGGGGCGCCACGGCGCGCGCGTGGATCAACCCACCTGGCCCAGGCGCGCGCGCAGGCGCTCGATCTGCGCCTGGCTCAGGCCAATCGTCCTGAGATAACCCTCGGCGCCACCGTACTGGCGCGACAGCGCTGCCAGGAACATCTGCATGTCCTGCGGCGCGGTGCCGGCCATGCCGGCCAGCTTGCGCCCCAGTTCGGGATGGGCCGTGAGCATGGCCTTTAGCTGGGCGTTCATCGCGCTGTCCCTGGGCTGGCCCTGCAGGTAATGCGCCGAGATGGCGTAGTCGTGCACGATCGCATCGTGCGGCACCCCGGCCAGGTCCAGCAGCAGTGCGGCGATCACGCCGGTGCGGTCCTTGCCGGCGGTGCAGTGGAACAGCACGGTGCCCTGCTCCTGCGCGGCCATGCGCGCGAACACCTGGCGGAACTGCGGCTGGTTGCCACCCAGCCACTGCACGTAAGCCTGGCCCAGCGAATCAGGGAAGCGGGTCACCAGCTGCTCCAGGTCCATCTTCTCGGTGCCCATCAGCGAGATGCGCTGGTAATCGAAGCGAGCATCGCCGGCCAGCAGATCCGGCGACTGCGCCTGCTCATCGGCGGTGCGCAGGTCGATGTCCACCCGTACGCCGGCCGCGGCCAGCGCGTCCCGGTCGGCAGCGGTCAGGCGGCCCAGGTCGGCGGTGCGCAGGAAAGCGTCGGCCGGGATCGGACCGTTCCGCCCCTGCAGGCCGGCGAAGCTGCGGACGTTCCAGGCGCCCTGCAGCGGCACCAGGCGCTGCGCATCGTCGGGCAGCGGCTGCACGTTGCCGGGCGCGCCCGCTGCGATCGGGGTGAACGGCGTCGCGGCGGGCGCGGCGGCGGAGACGGCCGGCTGCTGGCTCGCGCAACCGCACAGCACGACCAGGGCCAGGACAAGCGGTGAGTGGGAAGGCTTCATCTTTCGAACTCCGTTGGATCAGAAATGGACGGTCACGTCGAAACCGAACGTGCGCGGATCATTGAAGATGCCGCTCTGGCCGAGGGCGGCGCTGTTGAGCTTGTAGAACAGGTGCTGCTCGTCGAGCAGGTTGCGCGACCACAGCGAGAACTCCGCGGTCGTGCCGCCCTGGCCCATCGGCATGTCCACCAGCGCGATGCGCGCGTTGACCAAGGTGGAACTGTCGGTGAGCGTCTGGTCGTACTCGGAGGTGTAGAACCCATCGGACCAGTTGCCGTCCACATGGAATTTCAGCGCCGAGGCGTTGGCCAGCGGCACGAAGTAATCCACCGCCAGGCTGGTGGCGTTCTTCGGCGCCAGCAGGGGCTGCACCGTCACCTGCACGCCGGCACCGAAGGGGTCGACGGTGTGCAGGGCGTCTATGTCGGTGTAGGCATGGCTCAGGCGCAGGGTCAGGTTCTCCACCGGGATCAGGGTGAACTCCAGCTCGGCGCCCCGCGTTTCGACCTCGTCCAGGGCGTTGGTGGTCACCGCGGTGGTGCGGGTGACGCCGCTGTTGGGGTCGAAGGGCAGGTTGAAGTCCACCTGCTTGTGCGCCACGGTGGCATCGAACAGCGCCAGGTTCAGGCGCGCGCGGCTGTCCCAGAACTCCGACTTCAGGCCAAGCTCGTAGGCGGTGACTTCTTCCGGGTCGAAGGCGGTGTAGTTGGTGGAGCGCGAGTTGGCGCCGCCGGCCTTGAAGCCGGTGCTGTACTTGGCATAGACCATCGCCTGCGTGCCCAGATCGTAGGCGATGTTGACCATCGGGTCGAACCGGCTCCAGGCATCGTCGAAGCGCAACGCGGTGCTGGCGCCGTTGACGATGGACAGCTGGCCCCGCTTGTCGTCGCGGGTGAAGCGGCCGCCTGCGGTCACATGCAGGCGTTCGACCGAGGCAGGCGTCCAGGTCGCCTGCCCGAACACGCCCAGGCTGTCGGTCCAGGCCTTGCTGGCGCGGTCGATGCGCACGCTGCGCAGGTCCAGCGGATTGGTCGCCGGGTTGAGCGTGTAGCTGTTGCCGCCCGGCCCCCACAGCAGCATGTTCGGCGTCTGCGCGTTGTCGCCGGCGGTCTCGTGGTAGTAGAACGCGCCGGCCAGGTACTCCACCTGCGGGGTGTTGCCGATCAGCTGGAATTCCTGGCTGTACTGGTGCTGGTAGACCTGCGCCAGGCTGTAGCGCGCGAACGGCCTGCCCGCGCCGGAGTAGGTGGAGATCGCATCGATCAGGCCCATGTCGAACTGCCCCTGCTCCAGCTCCCGATAGGAACTGATCGACTTCAGCGTCAGGGCATCGGACAGGTCCCAGCTCACGTTGAGCAGGTGGCCGTCGGTGCGGCCCACGTTGGGCTGCTGCGGACCGCCGAGGATGGCGCTGTCCCGGCGCTCGGTCCTGGTGCCAGACACCTGCAGCGGGCTGGCGTAGGGGCCGGCCACCAGCAGCTGGGTGTGGTACGGCGTGGTGGCGTCATAGGCATTGTCGTAGGCGTAGAGCGCCGAGAAGGCCTGGCTGGGCTGCCACAGCGCGCTCAGCCGTCCGCCGCGCTTGGAGAAGGCATTGAAGTCCTCCTGGCCCGGCATCGGGTTGTCGGTGGTGCCGTCGCGCTTGGACTGCACCGCATCGAGCTTGAAGCTCACCTGCCCGAGCTTGGGCAGGTCCAGGTGAAGGCCGGTGTTGTAACCCCCGTAGTTGGAGACCCCCGCGGTGAGCCGCCCTTCGAGTTCACCGGTGGGCTGCCTGGTCACGATGCTGATCGCGCCGCCCTCGGTATTGCGGCCGAACAAGGTGCCCTGCGGGCCCTTGAGCACCTCGATGCGCTCCACGTCGTAGAGCATGGTGCCCAGGCCCTGCGCGCGCCCCAGGAACACGCCATCGACGTAGACGCCCACGCCGGCATCGCGCGCCGGCTGGTTGGCATCGCCGGCCGCGCCGATGCCACGGATGCCGATGTTCAGCGCCGAGCTGCGGGTTGCGAACGGCGTCACCCGCAGCGACGGGATCGCGCCGTCGGCCAGGTTGCCCAGGGAGATGACCTTGCGGTCCTGCAGGGCCTCGGCATCGGCGACCGATACCGAGATTGGGGTCTGCTGGAGGTTGGTGGCGCGCTTTTGCGCGGTGACCACGACCTGGTCCAGTTCGACCGCATCGCGGCTGTCGCTGGCGGCGGGCCCAGGCCCGCGGCTGGACGCGTCGTGCTGCTGGGCCATGGCCAGCGAAGGCAACAGGGAGGCAAGGGACAGCGCGAGCGCCTGCGGACGCAGGGCACGGGAAGCAGACATGGGAGGGTTCCGGCGTGGGTGGGTGGCGGACAGCGAGCGCAGTCTGTGCGGCCGCGATGACAAATGAATGACCGTTCATTCCATCCGCAATCGACTACCATCCCGGCCTTCGCGCCGCACCGCCCACACCGATCGATGGCTCCCCACAGCTCCGCCCCGCACGACCCCGATGCCGCGCCCAGCGCGCGCGCCGAAAGCCAGCGCGAACGCATCCTCGATGCTGCCCAGCGCTGCTTCATCGCCCGTGGCTTCCACGCCGCCACGGTCAGCGACATCGCCACCGAAGCCGGTATCAGCCAGGGGCTGATGTACCGCTATTTCGACAACAAGCGGGCCATGATCCTGGCGCTGATCGAGCGCCAGCTGCAATCGGACCAGCAGTCCATGCGCCGCAATCCGCTGTCGGCCGACATTGTCGAGAACCTGCTGGCGATCCACCAACTGTGGACACGCGGCGAATCGATCGCCGGCGTGGATGCGGCCATCGCCAGCGTGGCGCTGTACGCGGAGATCACCGCCGAGGCGCAGCGGGACCCGGTGGTGGCCGACGTGCTGCAGCGTCATGACCGCCTCACCACGCAGACGGTCTGCGACTGGCTGCGCCAGCACGACCTGGCGCGCGGTGCGGCCATCGACGAGGCCGGCCTGCAACGGCGAACCCTGCTGATGCGCACCGTGGTCGAGGGTCTGGCGATGCGCGCCGTGCGCGACCCGGATATCGCGCCGCAGACCGTGCGCGCCATGCTGGCCGGCGCCATGGCGCAGGTGCTGAACGACTGAGGCCTAGGCCTCGCGCGCCTTGCGCAGGCCTTGCCACGCGCTGCGGTAAACTCGCGGCCATGCGCGTTCTTCTCCAGCAACATCCCAGCGTGGGCCAGTCGCCCCGCTACCTGCAGCTGACCCTGCAGCCGGACCTGTTCGGCGGCTGGGAGCTGCTGCGCGAGGCCGGCCAGGTCGGTGGGCGCGGGCAGCTGCGGCGCGAGCAGTTCCTGGCCCAGGCCGAGGCCACGGCCGCCTTCGAGAAGCTGCGCGATGCCCATCTCAAGCGCGGGTTCCAGGTGATGTTCGTGCGCGGGTTCGACGCGCCGAGCGCCTAGCGCGTGATGCAGCCCGTCCTGGAAACGCCGCGCCTGTTGCTGCGCCCGTACCTGGCCACCGACGCGGCGCACGTGCAGCGCCTGGCCGGCGATGCGCGCGTGGCCGACACCACCGCCAACATTCCCCATCCTTACCCCGATGGCGCGGCACAGGCGTGGATCGCCGGGCTGGCGCCGGCCCTGGCCGCCGGCACGCGCGTGGCCTATGCGATCACCCTGCGCCAGGACGGCAGCCTGATCGGCACGGTCGACCTGCACGAGATCTCCGCCGGCCACGCGCGGGCGATGCTGGGTTACTGGATCGGCGTGCCCTACTGGGGCCAGGGCTATGCCACCGAAGCGGCCCGGCGCCTGATCGAGCACGGCCAGACCGCGCTTGGCCTGAGCCGCATCGGCGGCGCCTGCCTGGCCCGCAACCCGGCCTCGGCGCAGGTGATGGAAAAGCTCGGCCTGCGCCTGGAAGGTCGGCTGATCGCCCACGAATGCAAGCACGGGCTCTTCGAGGACCTGCTGCTGTACGGCCTGGTCCTGCCCGGCCGCGTGCCCCCGGTTTCACCCGCCTGACATCCCCCATCACAGAAGACCTGCCGTGTCCCTGCCTGCATTGAAGAACGACCGCCTGCTGCGCGCCCTGCGCCGCCAACCCACCGACCGCACCCCTGTGTGGCTGATGCGGCAGGCCGGCCGCTACCTGCCCGAGTACCGCGCCACCCGCGCCAAGGCCGGCAGCTTCCTGGGCATGGCCAAGAACCCGGAGATCGCCTGCGAGATCACCCTGCAGCCGCTGCGGCGCTTTCCGCTGGACGCGGCGATCCTGTTCTCGGACATCCTGACCATCCCCGATGCGATGGGGCTGGAGCTGTACTTCGTCGATGGCGAGGGCCCCAAGTTCCGCCACACCGTGCGCAGCGCCGCCGAGGCGGCCCAGCTTGCCGTGCCGGACATGGAGACCGAGCTGCGCTACGTGATGGACGCGGTGCGCCTGATCCGCCGCGAGCTGGACGGCAGCGTGCCGCTGATCGGCTTTTCCGGCAGCCCGTGGACGCTGGCCTGCTACATGGTCGAAGGCGGCGGCAGCAAGGACTTTGCCCGCATCAAGGCCATGGCGCTGAACGACCCGGACACCCTGCACGCCCTGCTGAAGGTCAACACCGATGCGGTGATCGCCTACCTGTCGGCGCAGCGCGCGGCCGGTGCGCAGGCCCTGCAGGTCTTCGACACCTGGGGCGGCGTGCTGAGCCCTGCGATGTACCGCGAGTTTTCCCTGCCCTACCTGCAGCGCATCGCCGCCGAACTGGACCGTGGGCAGGGCGAGCAACGCGCCCCGCTGATCCTGTTCGGCAAGGGCAATGCCGCGCACCTGGAGGCCCTGGCCGCCAGCGGCACCGACGCGGTCGGCGTGGACTGGCTGGTGGAACTGGGCCAGGCCCGCCTCCGCACCGGTGGCCAGGTGGCGCTGCAGGGCAACCTGGACCCGGCCGTGGTCTACGGCGCGCCCGAGGCGATCCGGCGCGAGGTCGGCGCGGTGCTGGACAGCTATGCCGAAGCCAACGGCGGCAGCCGCGACGGCCACGTGTTCAACCTTGGTCACGGCATGTCCCCGGACATGAATCCCGATCACGTCGCGGTCCTGGTCGAGGCGGTCCATGCGCTCAGCACGCAGCGCCAGCGCTGAGATCCGGCGCCGCCTCGGCCGCCGCCTGCGCTGGCGGCGTCACGGCGTGCGCGTCCTGCTGGGCACCAGCCTGCTGCTGTGCCTGGCCCAGGCCATGGCCGCGCAGACGCCGCCCAGCGCGCCGGTGCTGCAGCTGCAGGGGGAGGACTTCCCCGAGCTGGTGATGCGCCTGCCCGGCGGCGGCGCGGATACCGACGAAGCCAACCCCGAATGCGGGCGCATCCGCGCCCGTCGCCTGGATGAGCTGCCACCGGACTGGCGCGAGGTGGTCGAGCGCCTGCACCTGGACTGCGAGGCCGTGGACACGGAAGCGCCGCTGGAAGGCGGCATCGTCACCACCGCCACGGCCTTCCTCAAGCCCGGGCGCGTGCAGTTCCGCCGCCTGCCCGTGCGCGAGGTGCGCATGATGGATGCGGCGCAGTGGGGCGACCACCAGTACGTGCTGGACCTGCCCTACGACGGCATCAAGCAACGCCTGGCCCGCGACCTGCGCGGCAGCTGCCAGGCCCGGCGCGATGTCGGCGACATCCGCACCGTGGACTGCGAGGTCATCGAGCGGCCCGACGGGTTGTACCAGCAGCTGGACGAAATCACCGGCATCTGGGTCCATCCGGACCCGGACAATGCCGCCGCGACGATCTACGCCGAGGCCTGGTCGGACTGACGCCGCATCCAGGCCGCACGCATGGCCTTGAGCAGCAGCGCGCCGGTCAGCGGCTTGCGCAGGAAACCGTCGAAGCCGGCCTCCATCGCCAGCGACTCGGCCTCCACGTCCGCCCGCGCGGTCACCGCCAGCATCGGGGCGATGAAGCCCTGCGCGCGCAGCTGACGGGCCAGGCTCAGGCCATCCAGCCCAGGCAGGTCCAGGTCCAGCAGCGCGAACTGGTAGTGGTGCATGGCGACCTCGGTCATCGCGGCCAGCCCATGCACGGCGTGATCGACCTGGTGGCCGCGCGATTCCAGCAGGCCGCGGATGACGTCGGCCACGGTCGGGTCGTCCTCCACCAGCAGGATGCGGATGGTGAACTCCGGCGGCACGCGCATGGGGTCGACCTCCGCCAGCGCCAGCTCGCCGGAGCGGCCGGCCAGCGGCAGCTCCACCGTGAAGCGCGTGCCCTGTCCGAGCACGCTGTGGATCTGGATCTGCCCGCCCATGGCCACGGCCAGCTCATGGCAGATCGCCAGGCCCAGGCCGCTGCCGCCGTAGCGCGCGGCCGTGCGCGCGCCCTCGGCCTGCTCGAAGCGCTGGAAGATGCGCGCCTGCTGTTCCAGGCTCACCCCCGGCCCGGTGTCGGAGATCTCGAAGCGCACGCCTTCGGGCTGCAAGGCCGCCACCGACAGACCGATGCGCCCGTGCTCGGTGAACTTGACCGCGTTGAGCAGCAGGTTCAACAGGATCTGCCGCAACCGCGCCGGGTCCCCGCGCAGCACCTGCGGCACCTCCGCGGCGATCTGGCAATCGAAGGCCAGGCGCTTGCGCTCGGCCATCGGCCGCACCAGCACCGCTGCTTCCTCCACCAGCGCGCGCAGTTCGAAATCCTGCTGGTCCAGCGGTAGCTTGCCGGCCTCGATGCGGGCCAGGTCCAGCGCGTCGTTCACCAGCCGCAGCAGGTGCTTGCCCGCCGACTGGATCGCCGCCGCGTAACCGCGCTGGCGCGGATTCAACTCGGTCTCCAGCAGCAGCTCGCTCATGCCCAGCACGCCGGTCATCGGCGTGCGCACCTCGTGCCCCAGCGTGGCCAGAAAGCGCGTCTTGGCCAGCGAGGCCTGCTCGGCCACCTCGCGCTTGTGCTCGGCCAGCAGCCAGGCGGCCCTGCGCCGCAGGCGACGGCGATAGGCCCAGGCCGATCCCAGGATCAGCAGCAGGCCGCTGAGCAGCAGCAACGTCACGCCCCAGGCGCTGGCGTACCACGGCGGCGCCACGCTGAAGGACAGCGCCACCACCGAGGACACGTTGCCGGTCGCATCGATGCCCTGGATATCCAGCCGATAGTCGCCCGGCCGCAGCGAGGACAGCATCCGCGTGCCGCTGTTGCCCTGGTTGACCCACCCCGGGTCGAAACCGGACAGGCGCGTGCGGTACTGGTTGGCCAGCGGGTCGTCGTAGGCCAGCACCCGCGCATCGACCTGCAGCTCGCGGTCGTCCGGGCGCAGGCGGAAGCCGCCTTCCACCGGCAGGTCGATCCGGCGGCCTTCGCGCATCACCGTGATCTGCTCGACCTTCAACGGCGGCGAGCCGGCCAGCGGATCGTCCAGTGCGGTATCGAGCAGGGTGATCGAGCCATCGGTGAAGGCCCCGGCCAGGATGCCCTGTCCCAGGTCCAGCAGGCAGCGGTCGGTGAACTCCTGGCTGCGCATGCCGTCGCGCACGCCGAACAGGCGCACGTCGAAACTGCCGTCGACATGGTGCGGATTGATCCGGAACAGGCCGCGCCGGGTCGCCAGCCAGATGCGCCCCCGTGGATCCAGCTGCATGCCCACCGATTCGATCTCCGGCAGCTCCGCGCCCGGCGCCAGCGTGCGCGTCACCCGCCAGCCACCGCCGCTGCGCTCCCACAGTTGCAGCCCGCCGTCGCCGTGCAGCCACAGATGGTCGGCATCGGCGAAAGCGAAGGCCGAGCTCGCCCCGTTGCCCAGGCCGGGCTCCTCCTTGAAGTGGCCCGTGCTGTCATCCCAGCGCGCCATCTTGCCGTTGGAGATCCACACCCGGCCCTGGGGGTCGCTGGACATCTGGAACACCGACAGCGACATCTCCTCGGTTTCCGCCACCGTGCGCAGGATCCTGCCGCTGCGCGCGTCGCGCACCTGGATCTGGTGGCTGTGCGGCGAGCGCACCCACACCGTGCCATCGCCGGGCGCCAGCACCTGGGTGGCCACGTACTCGGTCGCCGCATCCACCTTGTCGCGCGGGGTCCAGTGGCGGAAGGCGCCGGTTTCCAGGTCGATGCGTACCAGCTCGGCGGGGTCCAGGGTGATCAGCCACAGGCCGCCCACGCCGTCCTCGGTGCCGTGGGCGATGCGCCCCCTGGCCAGCTGCGGGAAGGTCCAGGGCGTGGCCACCACGGTGCCGGTCCGCTGGTCCAGGTGCTCCAGCCTGCCCTCGCGGTCGAACTGCCACAGCCCGCGTTCGGCCTTGGCCCGGATCAGGTTGCAATGCACGCCGTCGGAGGTGTCCACCTGCGGCACGTAGGACGCCATGCGTTGCCAGTCCGAACGCAGGTAGGACAGGCCCAGCCCCAGCTGCGACAGCCACAGCCCGCCATTGGGCGCGCGCGCGAAGCCGCTCACCGTGCGGACCGGTGCACCCGCCTGCACCGGCACCGGCACCGGCGCATCCACGCCATGGGTGCGCCACAGCCCCTTGGGGCTGCCGATCCAGTAGCCGCCATCGTTGGCCGCGCCGATGTTCCACACCATGTTGGCGTGCGCGAACATCGCCGACCACGGCACGGTCTCCCACACCCCCTTGGCGCCCATGCGGAAGACGCCGTTGGAGGTGCCGGCCCACAGGTAGCCGCCGGCCTGGCTCAGCGAGAACACCAGGGGCTTGCCGTCCACCGGCAGCGGCGTGGCCACGAAGGTCTTGCCGTCGAAGTAGGCGATGCCGACATCGGTGCCGGCCCACAGCCGCCCGCTCAGGTCGAAGCCGACCACCATGGCGCGCGTGCTGGGCAGGCCGCCCTGGGTGTTCTCCTTGGTGTAGTGGTCGACCCCGCCATCGGCGCGCAGCCGCCACACGCCCTGGTCGGGGCCGGCGAACCACACCTCGCCCTTGCTGCCGGTGATGGAGTAGATGCTTTCCTCGGTGATCGGGCCCTTGCCGTCGTTGTAGAGCGAGTGGAACCTGCCGGTGGCCGTCTCCAGGTAGGCCACGCCCATGCTGTCCGGCGCCACGAACACCCGGCCGCGCTGGTCCGGATAGACCCACTGCAGATAGTTCGCCGGCAGCGAATCGGGGTTGCCCGGCTCATGACGCCAGACGCTGAAGTCCACGCCGTCGAAGCGTGCCAGGCCATCGATGGTGGCGACCCACACATAGCCATCGGCATCGGTGGCCACCGACAGCACCGAGTCCGAGGGCAGGCCGTCGGCCACGGTCAGCGTGCGGAAGCGCGGCATCTCCGGCACACGCTGGTGATTGTGACCGACCCCTGCCCAGGCCAGCGCCGGCAGCAGCCATGCCCACAGCAGCAGCCATGCCCGTCGCCGGCTGCCCGCGCCCCTGCTCCCCCCCATGATGCGTTTGGCTCCTGTCCGGCTCATGCCGCCACCGCGGGCATGATCCCACGCAAGCTGCGCGCGCGTGCCGCTTCGACCCACCGGCTCAAGCAGACGCCCCGCCGGCCGGCATGACCGCGGCGATGGCCTGCTCCAGCATCAGGCCGGTCAGCGGCTTGCGCAGGAAGCCGTTGAAGCCGGCCTCCATCGCCAGCGCCTCGGCATCGGCGTCGGCCCGCGCGGTCACCGCCAGCATCGGGGCGATGAACCCCTGCGAGCGCAGCTGCCGGGCCAGCGCCAGGCCATCCAGGCCCGGCAGGTCCAGGTCCAGCAGCGCCACCTCGTAGCGGTTAACCGCCACTTCCGTCAGCGCCGCCAGGCCGTGCACGGCATGATCCACGCGATGGCCGCGCGCCTCGAGCAGGCCGCGCACCACGTCGGCCACGGTCGGGTCGTCCTCCACCAGCAGCACCCGCAGCGCATGCGGCGCGCGGGTCGCCGGTGCTTCCGGCCTGGCCTCGACCGCGCCGCTGATCGCCGGCAGGGGCAGCGAGACGACAAAGCGCGTGCCCTGGCCGAGCACGCTGTGCACCTGAATCTGCCCGCCCATGGCCACGGCCAACTCATGGCAGATCGCCAGGCCCAGGCCGCTGCCGCCGTAGCGCGCGGCCGTACGCGCGCCCTCGGCCTGCTCGAAGCGCTGGAAGATGCGCGCCTGCTGTTCCAGGCTCACCCCCGGCCCGGTGTCGGAGATCTCGAAGCGCACGCCTTCGGGCTGCAAGGCCGCCACCGACAGACCGATGCGCCCGTGCTCGGTGAACTTGACCGCATTGAGCAGCAGGTTCAACAGGATCTGCCGCAGCCGCGCCGGGTCCCCGCGCAGCACCTGCGGCACCTCCGCGGCGATCTGGCAATCGAAGGCCAGGCGCTTGCGCTCAGCCATCGGCCGCACCAGCACCGCCGCTTCCTCCACCAGCGCGCGCAGTTCGAAATCCTGCTGGTCCAACGGCAGTTTGCCGGCCTCGATGCGGGCCAGGTCCAGCGCGTCGTTCACCAGCCGCAGCAGGTGCTTGCCCGCCGACTGGATGGCCGCCGCGTAGCCGCGCTGGCGCGGGTTCAACTCGGTCTCCAGCAGCAGCTCGCTCATGCCAAGCACGCCGGTCATCGGTGTGCGCACCTCGTGCCCCAGCGTGGCCAGAAAGCGCGTCTTGGCCAGCGAGGCCTGCTCGGCCACCTCGCGCTTGTGCACCGCGAGCTGCCAGGCCGCCTTGCGCCGCAGGCGCGCGTTGTAGGCCCAGGCGATCCACCACCCCAGCAGGGCCAGCAGGGCGATCTGCAGGGCCAGGCCCCAGTGGCTGGCATACCACGGCGGCTCCACGGTGAACTGCAGCGTGGTGATCTCCGAGGCATTGCCCTGCGAGTCCATGCCCTGCAGCTGCCAGCTGTAGCGGCCGGGCTTGAGCGAAGTCAGCACCCGGCTGCCGTTGCTGCCCTGGTTGACCCAGTCCGGGTCGAAGCCCACCAGCCGCGAGCGGTAGTGGTTGCCCGGCGGATCGTCGAAGGCCATCAGCCGCATGTCCGCCTGCAGCTCGCGGTCATCGGCACGCAGGATGAAGGACCGGGCGGTGCCCAGGTCGATGGACTCGCCATTGCGCACGAAGGACAGTGCGGCCAGCCGCAGCACCGGCGCGTAGGGCGGGGTGTCCTGCATGGCCATGTCCATCAGCACGGTGCGACCGTCCATGGTGGCGCCGGCGAGCACGTCGCGCTCCACCCGATGCAGGCACATCGGGATGAATTCCTGCGTGGTCAGCCCGTCGCGGGTCCCGAAGATGCGCACGCGGGCGCGCTGCTCGGCATTGGGGTCGATGCGGAACAGGCCGCGCAGCGAGCTCAGCCAGATGCGGCCGCGAGAATCGAGCACCATGCCCTGGCTTTCCAGGATCGGCAGGCCGTCCTCGCGGCCCAGGCTGCGTTGGCGCCGCCACTGGCCCTGGTCGCGTGCCCACAGCTCCAGCCCCTCGGCGCGATGCAGCCACAGGCGGCCATCGGGCAGGAACTGGAAGCTGTAGATGAGCGAGCCGGCCAGTTCCTGGATGGTCGCCAGCGCCTGCGCATCGGCGTCCCAGCGCAGCATGCCGGCCGAGCTGGCCACCCAGGGCACGCCGTCGGCGCCGAGGGAAAGCTGCCGGTAGTCGAGCATGCCGCCGGCGCCGGCGTCCGCCTCCAGGGTGCGCAGCAGCTTGCCGCTGCGCAGGTCGCGGACCTGCAGGCTGCGGGTGGAGCTGGTCCACAAGGTCTGGCCGAACTCCAGCATGCCTTCGATGGCGCCACTGGCGCCCAGGCCGTCCGGGCCGCGCCCGGACCACTCGCGCAATGCGCCGGTTTCCAGGTCGATCTGCAGCAGCGCGGGCGCACGCGTGGCCAGCCAGAGCTTGCCGTGATGGTCCTCCAGCGCCGTGGTCGGCCGGACTTGCTGCAGCCTGGGCGAGCGCCAGGCCGTGGCGGTCACGCGCCCGCTCTGGGTATTACGCGAGGTCAGGTGGCCGTCCTGCTCCACCTGCCACAGCCGCTGCTCGCGTCCGGGCAGCAGCGGGCAGTACAGGCCATCGACATCGCCAGGGCTGCGGAAGATCGCAAGACGCCGCCAGTCCGCGCGCAGATAGCCCAGGCCGCGCCCGAACACCGCCGCCCACAAGCCGCCGTTGGACGTGCGCACCATGCTCAGCACATTGGCTTTGTCGAAGAACCGCAGTTCGCCGTCTTCTACCGGCGTGGGCGCCTGCGCCCCGCTCTGGTGCCACAGGCCGAGCTGGCTGCCGATCCACAGGCCATCGGCATCGTCGCCGACGATGGTCCAGGGCTTGTTGCCCTCGGCGAACATCGGCGCCCAGTTGGGCTGGCGCCAGCCGCCGCCGGCATCGCGGATGTGCACGCCTGCATCGCTTCCAACGTACAGGCTGCCTTGGACTTCACTGATGGACATCACCGCCGGCTGTCGCGGCCGGTCCAGCAAGGGGACGTTGCGGAAGGTGCGGCCGTCGTAGGAGGACAGCCCGCCATGGGTGCCGACCCACAGCACGCCGTACTGATCGGTGCGCACCACATACACCTGGTCGTCGGCAATGCCGCCCCGGGTGGAGATCTTGTTGAACGGCGTCATCCGCCCGTCCGGGGAAAGCCGGATCAAGCCGGCGCCGAAGGCCGCCATCCAGATGTCCTCGCCCTGCTGGGCGATGGCGTAGACATCGGTCTTCAGCAGCGGATGGTCCTGCGGCCGGTAATGGCGGAACCCGCGTCGGCGCTTGTCCAGCACGCTGATTCCGCCGCCTTCGCTGGCCACCCAGATGTTGTCGTCGCGGTCCACGAACAGGGCCTGGATCGCGTTGCCACCCAGCGAATCCGGATCGGTCGGGTCGTAATGCCAGGAGTCGTAGCTGACACCGTCGTAGCGGTGCAGGCCGTCATAGGTCCCCAGCCACAGGTAGCCCTCCCGATCCAGCGCCAGGGCGCTGATCGAGGTCGAGGGCAGCCCGTCGGCGATGGTGGTCTGCCGGAAGCGCGGCAGCTCGGGAATGCCGGCCACGGCCACCAGTGGCAGCCACAGCAGTGCCAGCCACCACGTTCGCCAGCCTCGACCCCGCTTGCCCATGCGTCCCTGTGCCCCACCGCGCGATCCTTCGCGCATGCTCGCAACGGACCGTTGCGGGTGCAAGTTGCCACCCGTTACCGGGACTCTGTCTAGAATCGCCCTCATGTCCATTCCGCACCGCCCAGCTGCACGCCTTGCCGGCCTCGCCCTGGCCGCGCTGCTTTGCGCCCCCGCCGCGCCGGCATCGGCCCAGGCCGCCAGTTACCGCCTGGACCCGGTGCATACCCGCGTGCTGGTCGCCATCTCCCACGCCGGATTCTCCGATGCGCTGGGCACGGTCTCCGGCAGCCAGGGCACCCTGTCCTTCGATCCGGACGACTGGCGCAGCGCGCAGGTGGACATCACCGTGCCGCTGGCGCGCATCGATTTCGGCGATGCGGACTGGAACAAGGCCGTGCAGGCCGGCAACCTGCTCGACGTCAAGGACCATCCGCAAGCCCGCTTCGTCTCCAGCAGGATCGAGCCGGTCGACGCCACCCACTTCATTGCCCATGGCGCCCTGACCCTGCATGGGGTCACCCGGGAAGTCGCCCTGGACGTGCGCTTCAACCAGCTCAAGCGACATCCGCTGCCGCCGTTCCGGCGCACGGCCGGCTTTTCCGCCACCACCACGCTGAGCCGGGCGGCCTTCGGCATCGACGCTTGGAAATCGGTGATCGGCGATACGGTGACGCTGCGGATCCAGGCCGAAGCCACGCGCAGCGGCAAGGCCGACCTGGACACGCCGGATGCGGCCTCCGAACCCGTCGAAGCGCCCGAGGCAGACGCAGCCGCAGCCGCGGCAGAGTCCGCCGCGCAGGCAGCCGCCGATGCCGCAGCCGAGACGGCCGAGACGGCCGAGCCCGCGGCTTCACCCGATCCTGCCCCCCACCCACCAAAGCCCACCCCATGACCCTGAAGAACACGCCCGACCGCTGGGGCGCCGTGAGTCAATCGCTGCACTGGCTGATCGTCCTGCTGATCTTCAGCCTGTGCGTGGTCGGCCTGCTGATGGACGAGCTGCCGCGCACGCCGAAGTACTTCTGGGTCTACACCGCGCACAAGTCGGCCGGCATCACCGTGCTGGCGCTGGTCATCGTCCGCCTGGCCTGGCGCCTGCTGGCCGGGGCGCCCAGGCCGGTCCCCAACACGCCCGGCTGGCAGCATGCCATCGCCAGCATCACCCATGTGCTGCTGTACGCGGTCATGCTGGGCATGCCGCTGTCGGGCTGGCTGTACGACTCGGCCAGCGGCCTGCGGCCGTTCAAGTTCTTCGGGCTGTTCGACATGCCCAAGCTGACCGCACCGGACGATGGCCTGCGCCACCTCTCCCACACCGCGCACGAGTGGGGCCTGTACGTGATCATCGTGCTGGTGCTGATGCACGCCGGCGCGGCGCTTTATCACCATCTCGTGCTGCGCGATGCCACCCTGGCACGCATGCTGCCGCGCGGTTGGCTGCGCCTGCCCGCCTCCCAATCCCCGGCCAAGGAGTCCTGAGTCATGTTCCGCAAGCTGCTGTTGTCCTCGCTCACCGCCCTGGCGCTGTCCCCGGCGCTGGCTTCCTCCGCCCTGGCCGCCGACTACGTGCAGGCGCCCGGCTCGACGCTGGTGTTCGCCAGCAGCTACGACGGCGAGGTGTTCACCGGCCGCTTCGGCAGCTTCGACACCAAGCTCAGCTTCGACCCGGCCAAGCTGGAAGGCTCCAGGCTTGACGTCACCATCGGGATTCCCGGCACCAAGTCCGGCAATGGCGAGCGTGACGGCACCTTGCTGGGCAGCGACTTCTTCGACGCCGGCAAGTTCGCCCAGGCCCGCTACGTGGCCACCCGCTTCCGCGCCCTGGGCGGAGACCAGTACGCCGCCGACGGCGACCTCACCCTGCGCGGGGTGACCAAGCCGGTCACCCTGACCTTTACCTGGACAGCCGGCGCCCAGCCGGTGCTGAAGGGCAAGGCCACGGTCAAGCGCCTGGACTTCGGCGTGGGCGGCGGCGACTGGGCCGACACCAAGACGATCCCGAACGAGACCGCGGTCAGCACCCGGGTGGTGTTGAAGCCGGCACCCTGATCGATGCGGCCGCGCCTGCGCTGGCTGGCCATCGCAGGCGCTGCGCTCCTGCTTGCCGGTGTCGGCTGCTGTCTGTGGATCGGCGCCGAACTGGTCGCTGCCCGGCCCCGGCATGTCGGCACTGTGCCACCAGGATTTTCCACCGTGCAGGTGCCCACCGACGCCGGTCCTGTCCACGGCTGGTGGATGGTCCCAGCCAATGCACATGGCAACGTGCTGTTGCTGCACGGAGTTCGTGCCGACCGGCGCGCGATGCTGGGCCGGGCGCGGTTGTTGGCCAATCATGGTTATGCGGTGCTGTTGATCGACCTGCCCGGCCACGGGGAGACTGCGGGCGGCCCCATCACACTGGGTTGGCGCGAGGCTGACGCGGTGAGCGCGGCCTTGGCATGGCTGCACGCGCAGCGGCCTGGGGACAGGGTGGGCGTGATCGGCGCTTCGATGGGCGGGGCCGCAGTGTTGCTGCGCCGCCCCACCGCCGGCTTCGACGCGGTTGTGCTGGAAGCGGTCTACCCGGACGCGCGCAGTGCGCTGGACAATCGCCTGCGCATGCGCCTGGGACAGCCCGGCATCTGGCTGGCGCCGCTGCTCGCCGTCCAGTTCCAGCCGCGCACCGGCCTGTCGCTGGATGCGCTGCGGCCGGTGGACCACATCGCCGACTTGCATGCGCCGGTCATGGTGGTCGGTGGACAAGCCGATCTGCACACCACGGTCGGGCAAACGCGCCAGCTCTATGCACATGCCCTGCCCCCGAAGTCGCTCTGGCTGGTGCCCAACGCGGCGCACGTGGACCTGTACCGCCACTCGCCGGACGACTACGCCGCGAAGATCCTGCCCTTCCTCGATGGCGCCCTGCGCAAAGATGAAGACATCAGGACGCCGGCAGCCGGCTGATCGCACCCAACTCGAACGACAAGTCGGGTCGCAACATCGCGCAGCACCGGCACGCGCAATGCCTCCAGACCCGCTTCGCCATCGAACATCCCCAATGCGGTGGCGGTCGGCACACGGGTAGTTTTGAAGCGGGAGTGAGCAAAGAAGAGTCGGCAGCGGGGAAAGAAAAGCATCGCGCTCACTCCTCACTCCTCTCCGCTCACTCCTGGCCATCAAGCACCATGACTTCCTGGGCATGCGGGCGCGGGCCTGCGCGGCGCATCGTACTGGCACCCTCCCTGCCAGGCCTTGAAACATGCGTGCGCCGTTGATCGCGATGTTGTTGTCCGCCTTGCTGCCGCTCCCGGCGCTGGCCGCGACGTCCGGCGTGCCGGCCACGCCGGAGGCGGCCTTGCGCCAGTACCACCAGGCCGAGCACGACTTCGACCTGGAACGACTGCGTCAGGTGCTGGACCCGGCTTTCATCGAAATCAGCCCGCTCGGTCAGGTCGACGGTCACGATGCGGTGCTGTCGTTCTACACGCCCGAGAAGAAGGTCGACGCGCCGCCGACGACGATGGACGAGGTCATCGTTCACCCGCACGGCGACAGCGCGGTGCTGGCGACGCAACTGCGCTACACCGTGGGCGGGCGAACGATGGCGATGCGCCTGGGTGCCACGGCCCGGCGCACGCCCCAGGGCTGGGTGCTGATCTCGGCGCAGTACACGCCGATCAAGTCGAACACCCCGCCGTCGCACTGATTCGGCATGAGGCTGCATGGTCGCCGCAGTGCGGCAGGCAACCCCGGAATGTCCGCTCAGCGCCGCGCCAGTGCCATGACCGCCTCAACGTCGAACGGCCAGTCCAACTCGGCACCGGTGCCGTCATCGCGCAGCACCGGCACGCGCAGGCCGTAGCGGGCCTCCAGGGTCGCGTCATCATCGATGAAGACGCTTTCGAAGGCCGGGCAGCGCGCTTGCGCCAGCAGGTCCAGGGCCTGGTCGCACAGGTGGCAATCGTCGCGTTGGTAGAGGATCAGCGGCGCGTTCATGCCGCCATTGTGGGGCTGGCACGCCCTGGGGGCACCCGCTCGCTGAAAATCGAAATTAAACCGCCCGTTCGGCCCGTAGAATGCCCGAATACCCAGCTACCTTGCGTTAATTTCGATTTTATGGACATCGCCGTCGCTGGCACCCTGGCCAGCCGCATCCATCAGCAGCTGCGGCACGACATCGTGCGCGGGCGCCTGCGGGCGGCGTCCAAGCTCAAGCTGTCCGAGCTGCAACAGCGCTACCAGATGGGCCTGGCGCCGCTGCGCGAGGCCCTGGCCAGGCTGTGTGGCGAGCAGCTGGTGGTCAGCGCCGACCAGCGCGGCTTCTGGGTGGCGCCGCTGTCGCTGCAGGAACTGGACGACATCGCCAAGGTGCGCGTGCTGGTGGTCAACGAGGCGATGAACGATTCCATCGTGCATGGCGATGCGGCCTGGGAGGCCCAGGTCAGGCAGGCGCTGGACGCGCTGGCGGCAATCGAGCGCGATCTGTCTGGCAGCACCACCCAGCCGCCGGGCGACGTGCTGGACGAGCTGGAAGCGCGCAACTTCGCCTTCCACCGCGCGCTGCTGGGCGCCTGTCGCTCACCCTGGCTGCTGCGCCTGCAGGACATGTTCTATCACCAGGCCGAACGCTACCGGTACGCCGCGCTGCCGCGCTCGCGCGACAAGCGCTTCTCGCTGGACGAGCACCTGGCCATCGCCGATGCGGCACTGCAGCGCAACGTGATCAAGGCCTGCCGCCTGCACGACGAACACATGGCCCGCACCCACGAAAGCGTGCGCGCCGCGCTGGCCCAACATCTGCAGACCGCCGCGGTCGCGCCCAGCGCGCGTGCCCGGCGCTGACCTTCAACCGCTGTTCTCTCCCGGATCAAACCATCGTGGCCGTCAGTACCTTCGACCTGTTCAAGATCGGCATCGGGCCGAGCTCCTCCCACACCGTCGGGCCGATGCGCGCGGCCGAGCGCTTCGTGCACCGCTGGCTGCTGGACCCGGGCCAGTTGGAGAACACCGTGCGCCTGCGCGCGGAGGTGTTCGGCTCGCTGGCCCTGACCGGCCGCGGCCACGGCACCGACAAGGCCGTGCTGCTGGGCCTGGAGGGCCATCGCCCCAACCTGATCGACCCGGACATCATCCCGGCCACGCTGGCGCGCATCCGCGGTGAAAAGCAGCTGCGCCTGATGGGCACGCACGCCATCGCCTTCGACGAGAAGCGCGACCTGGTGATGAACAAGCGCCAGAAGCTGCCCTTCCACACCAACGGCATGCGCTTTACGGCGTTCGATGCGGCCGACAACACCATTGCCACGCGCGATTACTACTCGGTGGGCGGCGGCTTCGTGGTCAACGCCGATGAAGCGGCCGAGGACCGCATCGTCGCCGACGAGACCGCCCTGCCGCATCCCTTCGCCAGTGGCGATGCGCTGATCGCGCGCAGCAATGAAAGCGGGCTGAGCATCGCCCAGCTGATGTTCGAGAACGAGCAGGTCTGGCGCAGCCCCGATGAGATCCGCCAGGGCCTGCGCGAGATCTGGAACGCCATGCAGTCCTGCGTGGCGCGCGGCATCCGCGAGGAAGGCACGCTGCCCGGTGGCCTGCACGTGGGTCGCCGGGCCCCGGCGCTTTATCGCGAGCTCTCCTCGAAACCTGAGGCGGCCATGCGCGACCCGCTGACCACCCTGGACTGGGTCAACCTGTATGCGCTGGCGGTCAACGAGGAGAACGCCGCCGGTGGCCGCGTGGTCACTGCGCCGACCAATGGCGCGGCCGGCATCATCCCGGCGGTGCTGCACTACTTCGACCGCTTCTGCCCCGGCGCCGGCGAGCAGCGCGTGTTCGATTTCCTGCTGACCGCCGCGGCGGTGGGCATCCTCTACAAGGAAAACGCTTCCATCTCCGGTGCCGAGGTCGGTTGCCAGGGCGAGGTGGGCGTGGCCTGTTCGATGGCCGCCGCCGGCCTGACCGCGGCGCTGGGCGGCAACACCAGCCAGATCGAGAACGCCGCCGAGATCGGCATGGAGCACAACCTGGGCCTGACCTGCGACCCGATCGGGGGCCTGGTGCAGATCCCCTGCATCGAGCGCAACGCCATGGGCGCGGTCAAGGCCATCAACGCCAGCCGCATGGCCATGCGCGGCGACGGCAAGCACAAGGTCTCGCTGGACAAGGTCATCCGCACCATGCGCGACACCGGCCGGGACATGCGCGACAAGTACAAGGAAACCAGCCGCGGCGGCCTGGCGGTCAACGTCATCGAGTGCTGACCTTCAAGTCCCGGCGCTTTTGGCTGCTAATGTGTTAACGCAGCACTTGCAATGGGACCGATGGGGAGCACGTTTCCAGCCATCGTCAGGCGTCCGCACCCCCCGCCGTCACGGTGGGCGGCTTGGCTGTTGGCGTTTCTTGCGCTGATTTCAGGCAGCGCGCAGGCGCTGCAGCCGGACAAACGATTCCAGGATTACGTCAGCAATACCTGGGCGCTGGAACAGGGGCTTCCGCAGCTCAGCGTCACCGCCATCGCCCAGGACAGCACCGGCTATCTCTGGGTCGGCACCCAGGCCGGGCTGGCCCGCTTCGATGGCAATCGCTTCACGTCCTACGACAGCCGGGGCTGGCCCGGGCTGGGCAATGGCGACATCCGCGCCTTGCTGGCCGGTGCGCAGGCGCGCGTATGGATCGGCACCGCCACCGGGGTGGCGGTGCACGAACAGGGCCAGTTCTTCCAGGTCCTGCCCACCCCGCTGCCGGCCGGTCCCTTCGAGGTCAACGCCCTGGCGCGCGATACCCAGGGTCGGGTACTGGTGGCGACCAACCAGGGCGTGTATGTGGCCCAGGACCGGAGGCTGGTAGCGCTGGCCGCGCTGCGCGACAACGCGCTGGCCCTGCTGCAGGACGGCCCGGACCTGTGGGTCGGTGGCATGGGCCAGGTGCAGCGCGCGCGTGGCGCGCAGGTGCAGACGATCGCGCTGCCTGCGGCCCTGGCCTCGGCAAAAGTGCGGACGTTGCGCCGCGCGCACGGGCAGCTCTGGGTCGGCACCAGCGCCGGCCTGTTCACCCTGCAGGACGGTCAGTGGCGCCACTTCGGCGATGATCCGGTGCTGCAACGCACGCCGATCGAGGCAATGCTGCTGGATCGTCAGGACAACCTGTGGGTGTCGGCGGGCGACCGGCTGATGCGCCTGCGTCAGGGCGCGGTTGCCGAACGCATCGAGAACGCGCCCCGCTTTGCCGCACGCAGCCTGCTGGAGGACCGCGAAGGCAACCTGTGGATCGGCAGCATGATCTCCGGCCTGACCCGGGTCTGGAACGGCACCACGCGCCGCTACTCCAAGGACGATGGCCTGCTCGATCCGCTGCTGTGGACCGTCGCGCCCGGACAGCGCGGCCAGGTCTGGGTGGGCAGCAACAACGGCGTCGCACTCCTGGACCAGGGGCGTTTCCGGACTTTGATCAGCGGGAGCCAGCTGCCGCACCCGGGCGCGTACGCGCTGCTGATCGAAACCACCCAGGCCTGGATCGGCACACGCTCGGGCGTGGCGGTGCTGCGCGAAGGGGCGCTGCTGCGCCCGCGTGAGCTGGCCGCCATGGATAGCGCACAGATCAACGGCATCATGCGCGACCATGCCGGTGCGCTGTGGTTCGCCACCTCCGACGGCCTGTATCGCTGGCAGGACGCGCGGCTCACGCGCTTTGCCGCAGCGCAGGGCCTGGCCGATCCGCGCGTGCGCGTGCTGCTGGAGACCGGCGACCACCGCCTGCTGATCGGCACCTACTCAGGCCTGTACGAATGCAAGGGCGAAGGCGTGCAGCCCGTTGGGCAGGACCGGGGCTTTCCCCCCGACCTGCACGTCACCTCACTGCACGACCTGGGCCAGGGGCGGCTGCTGGCGGGCAACCTGACCCGCGAGACGCTGCTGTTGTTCAACGGCCAGCGCTGGATCGAGCTGGACCAGTCGCGCGGCATCCCCGCCAACTCCGCTTTCGCCATGGTCGAACACAAGGGCGATCTTTGGGTGGCTGGGCTGCGCGGCATCTACCGCCTGCCCTTACGCGAGCTGCAGCAGGCCGCGACCTCGGCCGAACCGCTGCCGCTGCATCCGCAGGCCCTGCTCAACGAACGCGGCGACCGCCACGGCGGGCAGAAGGGCGATTGCTGCAATGGCGCCGGCAATGCGCGCGGCTTCATCGCCAACGATGCGTTCTGGCTGCCCACGCGCGATGGCCTGGTGGCACTGGATCTGAACGCGCTCGATGGCAACCCGGTGCCGCCCACGCCGCTGGTCGAGCGCGTGCAGATCCGGGGGCGGTGGCGCGAGGTCGATGCTGGCGGCGAGTGGACCTTGCCGGCCGACGCGCGCGACCTGCGCTTCGAATTCACCGCGCTCACCTTCCAGGCGCCGGAACATGCCGACATCCGCTACCGCCTGCTCGGCTACGACCGCCAGTGGATGACGCTGGAGGACATCGCCCAGCGCAGCGTCAACTACACCAACCTGCCGCCCGGGCGTTACGCCTTCGAAGTCATCGGCGTGAACAACAGCGGCCTGGCCAGCCCGACGGCGGCACGACTGGCTTTCGAGATCGAGCCCTATTTCTACGAGCGCACCTGGTTCCGCCTGTTCGCCGTCCTCGGCGGCCTGCTGCTGGTGCTGCTGGGCTATCTCTGGATCGGCCGGCGCTACAAGGACCAGCGCGCGGTGCTGGAAGCCCTGGTGCAGCAGCGCACGCGCGCACTGGAAGAGGCCAACGCGCGCCTGGAGGCGCTGACCCTGACCGATCCGCTGACCGGCCTGCACAACCGCCGCTACCTGACCCGGCAGATTCCGCTGGACCTGGCCTTCTATTCCCGCGATGCCGGCGTGAACCTGCACGAGGATGCGGTGATCTTCGGCCTGCTGGACGTGGACTACTTCAAGCGCGTCAACGACACCTGGGGCCACGACGCCGGCGACCGCGTGCTGCAACAGCTGGCCCAGTGCCTGCGCGAACTCACCCGCCAGGGCGATTACGTGATTCGCTGGGGCGGGGAGGAGTTCCTGCTGGTGTTCCGGCCGATGCCGCGGGCGCAGCTGCGCATCCTGGGCGAGCGCGTCTGCCGGCGCATCGCCGAGCATCCTTTCGACATCGGCAACGGCACACCATTGCAGGTCACGATCTCGCTGGGTCTGATGGAGTATCCGCCCTTCCCCGACGCGCCCCAGCTGCTGGGCTGGGAACAGATGGTGGCCCTGGCCGATCGTGCGCTGTACGAGGTCAAGACCCACGGCCGCAACGGCTGGGCCGCCTGGCGCCCCAGCCGCAGCGCCACGCCGGCCACCGACTCGCCCTGGGAAGGTCCACCCGGCCAGCTGATCGACGACGGCCTGCTGACCTTGGTGGGCTCGCACGTGCGCCTGGATTAGCGAGCGACGGCACAGCGCCCGCCGCGCCCGCTCCTGGAATCGTCATCGGGCGCTCGCGTGGCGCTGGCTACCCTGCCCGCTCCTTCCCCTAAGAGCCTCACGATGCGGCGCATCCCCCTTGCCCTGTGCCTGTCTCTCCTCATGGCCGGCCCCGCGGCCGCGCAGGAGCAGACCGCCTACGGCCCACGCCTGGAAGGCTTCGACTATCCGCACCCGGTGCGCATCCATGCCTTCGACTCGCAGGGCCAGAAGCTGGAAATGGCGTATCTGGATGTCCCGCCCCTGGCCACAGCCAACGGCAAGACCGTGGTGCTGCTGCACGGCAAGAACTTCTGCGCCGCCACCTGGGAAGACACGATCAAGGCGCTGGCCGGGGCCGGCTATCGCGTGATCGCACCGGACCAGATCGGCTTCTGCAAATCCAGCAAACCGCAGGCCTACCAGTATTCATTCGCACAGCTGGCGGCCAACACCCACGCGCTCCTGCAAACGCTGGGCATCGACAAGGCCGTGATCGGCGGCCATTCGATGGGCGGCATGCTCGCCACGCGCTACGCGCTGATGTATCCGCGGGAGACCGAGCGCCTGGTGCTGGTCAATCCGATCGGCCTGGAGGACTGGAAAAGCCTGGGCGTGCCCTGGCAGAGCGTGGACGCCTGGTACGCGAGCGAGCTGAAGACCAGCCTGGACAGCATCAGGAAATACCAGCAGGACACCTACTACGCTGGCACCTGGAAACCGCAGTTCGAGCGCTGGGCGCGCATGCAGGCCGGCATGTACCTGGGCGATGGCAAGCAGGCCGTGGCCTGGAGCCAGGCCCTGACCTACGACATGGTGTTCAACCAGCCGGTGGTCTACGAGCTGCCACAACTCAAGGTGCCCACCACGCTCTTCATCGGTCAGAAGGACAACACCGCCATCGGCAAGGCGCTGGCGCCGGCCGAGGTCAGGCCCAGGCTGGGCCGCTACCCCGAGCTGGGCAAGCGCGCCGCACGCGCGATCCCCAAGGCCACGCTGGTGGAGTTCGCCGACCTGGGGCATTCGCCGCAGGTGCAGGACCCGGACCGCTTCAATGCGGCACTGTTGAAGGCGCTGGCAACGCCCTGAGGGCCAGCGGATCAGCTGTCTTTGCTTCAGCTCCGAACAGATCAGGTCCAGGCGTTGGCAGCCTCGTCGCGCAACGCGTCGTGACGACCGCACAACGGCCGAGCGCCCCAGGCGACGCGCATCGGTATCAGCCGCACTCAAAATTCAAGTAGGCGGGGCTCAAGGTGGCCTAGGGCCATCAGCCGTGAAGAGGCCTTCCTGGTAAAGCCTCTTCGCGGCCAAAGCCGCTGCCACAAATCTCTGAAGCGGTCCTGCGGGTCGCAGCGCTCAGGGCTGGTGCATTCCAGTACTGGACAACGCCCCGCACGGACAGCACCGCGCCAGTCAGCGACCTCCAGCAAGTACAGCAACGGCGCGCCACCGCCGCATCGGACAGTGGATGTCGGTACGCAGCGCAACAACGGCACGCTGCATGTCGTGCGTGCCGCGCGCACACGACATCGCACAGGACATGCACAGGACTCCGCATCGCAGCACGCGATTGGTACGGAAGTTCCGTGAAGGAGTTCAAGCTTATTTCCCGCCCACGATGACAACGTTGTCTCCGCACCGTCTTCCGCACCTGGAAGACCGGTGCGATACGACCCGCGTCAAACGCGCATTGCAGCACGACGACCCAAGCACTCTGACTCGCGTTCGACGCATTCCAGGGGATGGCGTCCGGCCCATTGATGCCGGCTTGTTGAGACAACCAGGAGAGTTGGCCATGCAGGTGATGACCCGAAGGACATGGTGGTTGGGCTGTCTGCTGTCGCTTGGATTCGTCCAGGCTGCGCAGGCGCAGTCCGCGCAATGCAACAACGTGCCGCAGTGGAACGCATCGACCATCTACAACACCGGCGACAAGCTGGTCTATCAAAACCGGCTGTACCAGGCCAGCACGCAGATCTGGAACACGCCACCGACCCATTGCCCCAGCTGCGGCTGGTACCAGGACCTGGGGAGCTGCAGCACCACCGGCGGCAACCTCGCCCCCAGCGTGAGCCTCACCGCCCCCAGCGGCGGCGCCACCTTTACTGCCGGCAGCAGCATCACCCTGACCGCTACCGCCAGCGACAGCGACGGCACCATCAGCAAGGTCGAGTTCTTCCGCGGCAGCACCTCGCTGGGCGTGGACACGAGCGCGCCCTACAGCGTGACCTGGAACAACGTCGCCGCTGGCAGCTACAGCCTGACCGCCGTGGCCACCGACAACGCCAATGCCACCAAGCAGTCGGCCGCGGTGAACATCACCGTCAGCGGCGGTTCCAGCGGCGATACCACCGCGCCCTCCGTGCCCGCCGGCCTGGCCTCCACCGCGCAGACCGCCAGCAGCATCACCCTGGGCTGGAACGCCTCCACCGACAACAGCGGCGGCAGCGGCGTTGCCGGCTACGACGTCTACCGCAACGGCAGCCTGGTGGGCTCGCCCGCCGGCACCAGCTACACCGACTCAGCGCTGACGGCCAACACCACCTATACCTACCGCGTCCGCGCCCGCGACAACGCCGGCAACGCCTCGGCGCAAAGCACCCAGATCAGCGCCAAGACCAGCGCCAGCAGCGGCGGCAACACCGGCGCCAAGCGCGTGATCGGCTACTTCATGCAATGGGGCATCTACGGCCGCAACTACCGGGTCAAGGACATCCAGACCAGTGGTTCGGCCAGCAAGGTCACCCATATCAACTACGCCTTCGGCAACGTGCGCAACAACCGCTGCGAGGTCGGCGTGACCCAGCCCTCCAACGAGAGCACCGGAGCCGGTGGCGATGCCTTTGCCGACTACACCAAGTCCTTCGCCGCAGGCGAAAGCGTGGATGGCGCGGCCGACACCTGGGACCAGCCGCTGCGCGGCAACTGGAACCAGCTCAAGAAGCTCAAGGCAGCCCACCCCGGCATGAAGGTGCTGATCTCGCTCGGCGGCTGGACGTGGTCGCGTGGCTTCGCCAGCGCGGCGCGCCCGGAAAATCGCCAGGCCTTCGTCGCCTCCTGCATCGACGCCTACATCCGCGGCAACCTGCCGGTGACCGATGGCGCCGGCGGCACGGCCGCGGCGGCGGGCGTGTTCGATGGCATCGACATCGACTGGGAATACCCGGCGGCCTGCGGCCTGAGCTGCGGCGCGGCGGAGGAGACGGCCAACTACACCGCCCTGCTGGCCGAGTTCCGCCGCCAGCTCGATGCGGTGCGCCCCGGCCTGCTGCTGACCGCCGCGGTCGGCGCCGGCATCGACAAGATCCGCGTGACCGAGGTGGCCAAGTACCAGGCATCGCTGGACTACATCAACGTGATGACCTACGACTTCCACGGCGCCTTCGAGCCGCGGACCAACCACCACTCGGCCCTGTACGACTCACCGGCCGATCCCTCCACCGGCGACGTGGCGCTGTACAACAGCAACGATGCGCTGCAGGCCTTCCTGGACCGCGGGGTGCCCTCTGCCAAGCTCAACATCGGCATCGGCTTCTACGGACGCGGCTGGACCGGTGTGCCCAACGTCAACAACGGCCTGTACCAGAGCGGCAGTGCCGCGCCAGGCACCTACGAGGCGGGCATCGAGGACTACAAGGTGCTGAAGAACTTCGCGGGCACCAGCCACACCGACAACGTGGCCAAGGCACATTGGAAGTACAACGGCACGACCTTCTGGAGCTACGACAGCCCGGCGATCATCACCGAGAAGATGTCCTACGCCAAGGTCCAGGGACTGGGCGGCGCCTTCTTCTGGGAGTTCAGCGGCGACGCGCAGGGCGAGCTGGTCAACACCATCAGCGCGGGCCTGCAGTAGCCTTCGGGCGGGGGTGGATGGAGGTACGTCATCCACCCTACGGGGTCGGCCTCATCGTCGGATTTGCCACGATGGTGGATGGAAGAGCGTCATCCACCCTACGGCCTCGGACCCATGGCGGATGCGGGAGCGTCGTCCACCGACGGGTCGCGTAGGGTGGACAACGCGAAGCTTGTCCACCACCGCTTCCGCTGACGCAAGACCACCAGCCGCCAGCGAACCTCACGCGGTGACCTGAACGGCCGAATCAAAAGCATCCGATGCCAGAGCACTGGCATCGGATTTTTTTGTCCTCGGCTTTCAACGCGCCCACTCAATGACGGCGCACGATCTCCAGCACATCGTCCAGCAGCGCCGCGGCGGTGACTTCCGCGCCGGCGCCCGGCCCCTGCACCAGCAGCGGCTGCTCGGGATAACGATCGCTGTGGATCGCCACCCGGTTGTCGGTGCCCGCACCGCCGCACAGCGCGTGCTCGGCGCGCAAGGCCTGCAGCGAGACGCTGGCGCCCCGTGCATCGAAGCGCCCTACGAAGCGCAGCCGCGCGCCCTGAGCAAGGGCCCGCGAGGCCTGCTCGGCCAACGGTGCATCCAGCGTCGCCAGCGCAGCGTCCAGCCCATCCTGGTCGGCAGCCGCCAAGGCGTCAGGCACCAGCGATTGCACGTGCACGTCCTGCGCCTGCAGCGCCAGACCGGCCGCACGCGCCAGGATCAGCAGCTTGCGGCGCACGTCCTCGCCGGACAGATCGATGCGCGGATCCGGCTCGGTATAGCCGGCCACCCGGGCCTGGCGCACCAGGTCCGAGAACGGCTGGCTGCCGTCGAAACGGTTGAACAGCCAGGCCAGCGAACCGGACAGCACGCCTTCTACGCGGCTAATGCGATCTCCGCCGGCCACCAGCGCGCGCAGGCTGCGCAGCAGCGGCAACCCCGCCCCGACCGTGGCGCTGTCGCCGTACCGGCTGTGGCCGCTGCCGGCCGCATGCGCGATCTGCTGCGCACGCAGGAGCTCGGCGCCGGTACCCAGCTTGTTGGCGGTCACCACGTGCACGCCCCGGCCCAGCCAATCGGCGTGACGCGCGGCCACCGCATCGCTGGCCGTGGCGTCGATGACGATATCGCCCGTCGCCAGGTCATCGGCGCGATCCCACGCAGGCACCGTGCCGTCATGCGCGGCGGCCAGGCGCAGGCGCTGCACGCACGCGGCCAGGTCATCACAGCCCGGCTCGATCCCGCGCGAGTTGGCCAGCCAGGCAAAAGCGGGCAGCTCGGTGCCGCGCGCCTGCAGGCGCGCGTGGCGCTCGATGAGCGCGCTGCCGACCACGCCCGTGCCCAGCAAGGCCAGGCGCGGTTTCCTGCGCGGCGCGGTCGCCAGGCGCACCACCGCGCTCATGCGTCGGCCTGTTTCTTCAGCGCGGAGGCAGCCACGGACTGCGCGCGCGCCAGGCCCGCCTGCAGATCGGCCACCAGGTCATCGGCCAGCTCGATGCCCACCGACAGGCGCAGCAGGCCATCGGAGATACCGGCCTTGGCGCGCGCCTCGGGCGTCATCGCCGCATGGGTCATGGTGGCCGGATGCGCGACCAGGCTTTCCACCCCGCCCAGGGACTCGGCCAGGGTGAAGTACTGCAAGCCCTCGACGAAGGCGCGCACGGCCGCCTCGCCGCCGTCCAGCTCAAAGGAGATCATCGCCCCGAAGCCCTTCTGCTGGCGCGCGGCCACGGCATGGCCCGGATGCGAGGCCAGCCCCGGGAAGTAAACCTTGGACACCGCCGCGTGGACGTCGAGTACATCGACGATGGCCTGGGCGTTCTCCTGGTGCACGCGCAGGCGTGCATCCAGCGTGCGCAGGCCGCGCAGGGTCAGGAAGGCATCGAACGGCGAGCCGGTCAGGCCCAGCGCATTGGCCCACCACACCAGCTGCTGATGGACCTCGGCCTCGCGCGCGATGACCGCGCCACCGACCACGTCGCTGTGGCCGTTGACGTACTTGGTGGTCGAGTGCAGCACGATGTCCGCGCCGAACTCGATCGGCTTCTGCAGCGCGGGCGAGAGGAAGGTGTTGTCCACCACCGCCAGCGCGCCGGCCTTGTGCGCCGCCTCGATGACAAAACGCAGGTCGGTGATGCGCAGCAGCGGGTTGGACGGGGTCTCGATCAGCACCAGCTTGGGCGACTGCGCCAGCGCTTCGCCCAGCGACACCGGGTTGGTCAGGTCGGCGGTGATCAGCTGGAAGTGGCCCTTGGCCGCCAGCGCGTTGAACAGCCGCCAGCTGCCGCCGTAGGCATCGTGCGGCACCACCAGCTTGTCGCCGGGCTGCAGCAGCGCATTGAGCACCAGGTTGATCGCGCCCATGCCGGTGGCGGTGATCACCCCGCCGGCGCCGCCTTCCAGCTCGGCCAGCGCCTCGCCCAGCAGGTCGCGCGTGGGGTTGCCGCTGCGCGTGTAGTCATACTGGCGCTTGTTGTTGAAGCCGTCGAAGGAGAAGTTGGACGACAGCACGATCGGCGGCGTCACCGCGCCGAAGGCGGTGTCGCGATCGATGCCGGCGCGCACGGCGGCGGTGGCGGAGCTGCAGGGAACGGCGTCGTGCGGGGAACGGCTCATGGGGTGTCTCCAGAGGGACGCAAGGCGTTGGCGAGGATCGCGTCAATGCGATCGGTTTCTTTCAGGAAGGCGTCGTGGCCGTAGGGCGAGCGCAGCACGCGCAGGTGGCCCTTGGGCCCCAGCCCTTCGACCAGGGTGACCAGATCCGCCAGCGGCACCAGGCGATCGCCTTCGACGGCGACCACGGTGGTCGGCACGGCGATGCTGGCCGGGTCGATGCGATGCAGGTCGATGGATTCGGACAGGCGCAAAAAGGCGTTGACCGGCGTGCGCGCCACGTACTGCGCACCAGCGGCGTCCAGGTAATCCTCGGCGGCCACGCGCACGCGGCCGTTGACCAGCTCCGGCGGCGCGTCGAAGCGCTCGCCGAACTCCTCCGGCGTGCGATAGCTCAGCATCGCGAACTGCCGCGCCAGCGACAGCCCCTGCTGGTCGGCGCACTGCATCTGCCCCAGGGCGACCGCGTGGCGCTGCAGTGCGCGCCAAGCCGAGGCGAACGGGTGCGGGCGATGCGCACCGCTGACGGCCACCAGCCGCTCCAGCCGCTGCGGGTGCCGCGCGGCCAGGTGCTGGCCGACCAGCGCGCCGTAGGAGTAGCCGACGAAGGCGCGCAGGCAGGGAATCTCCAGCGCATCGAGCAGCGCGGCGATGGCGTCGGCCTGGTCGGCCGGGTCGATCGGCGCATCCAGCGTGCCATCGGCGCCGATGAAGTCGAAGGACAGGATGCGCACCCGCGCCGGATCCAGGGTGCGCCCCGCCGCGAGCAGGTCGTTGGCCCAGCCGCTCTCGGGGAACGCCTCGCTGGCGGCGACATGGCGGTGCGCGGAAATGCCGCCGGCCACGAACACCACCGGCGCATCGATGCGGCCGTTGAGTTCGTAGCGCAGGGTCAGGGTGCGTGCGCCGGCGTGGCGCAGCGACAAGGCGATGGCGATCTCGCCGCGCAGGGCAACGGAGCGGCCGTCACCCGTCGCGGCGACGGGACAGGCAGGCTCGGAAGCGGCAGCGATGGAGGCGGTGGCGAGGCTCATGACGGTCCGGATCGGTGGAACGGGCCATCGAGCTTTCGCGGAGCTCGCGTTCGTCGTGCGTCGCAGACGTCACGGTACGAACCATCTTTCGGCGGACGCTCACGGTCCCCGCAGGATTTGGCACCGACACGACGCGCTGTTTTGCGTCGCTGGCTGCCCCGGCTTCAAAGGGCCTGTCCCTCTGCCGGTCTCGATGGTGGGTGCAGGTTGCCAGCCGAATTTGGCCTTGTCAATCGCTTTATGCGGATAAAGCGATGGAAAGATTTCAGCTGCAACCGCCGCCTCACTGCCAACCCCTGTCGAGCCCGCCGTTTGCCCCTCATAATTCGAACGATGCGCCGCATCATTCTGTTGACCTCCCTGTTCACCGTGACCCTCCTGCTGGCCGGCTGCGCCAGCCGTCCGCGCGTCACGGCCCCTGCCGCCGCCCAGGCGGTCGCCCCGGCCAGCGCCGACGCCGTCGTCGCCGAGGCATGGGTCAGCGCCCCTCACCCGGAGGAGGAAGTCGATTCCATCGCCGTGTGGCCGACCGAGGACGGCGGCAGCTGGCTGATCGTGACCGCCAAGCAGACCGAGCAGTTGGTCGTGTTCGACGCGCAGAGCGGCCGCCGCCTGCGCACCGTCGGTAGCAGCGGCAGCGCGCTGGGGCAGTTCAAGCGACCCAACGGCATCGCCGTGTTCGGCGACCTGGTGTTCGTGGCCGAACGCGACAACCACCGCGTGCAGGTGCTGCAGCTGCCGGACTTCACGCCGCTAGCGGCCATCGGCGAGCGCGAGCTGAAGGTGCCCTACGGTCTGTGGCTGCACGAGGTGGCACCCGATGAGCTGGAACTGCTGGTCACCGACAGCTTCATGGCCGACTTCCGCACCCGCGCCCTGCCGCCCATGGCCGAACTGGACCAGCGCGTGAAGCGCTACCGCGTCGCGCAGAAACCCGACGGCAGCGTGAGCGCCCGCTACCTTGGCGCCTTCGGCGATACCAGCGAGGCCGGCGCGCTGCGCATGGTCGAATCCATCGCCGGCGATCCGGCCAACGACCGCCTGCTGATCGCCGACGAGGACGTGCGCGTGGGTTCGACCCTGCGCGACTATACCCTCGGCGGTCGCTATCGCGGCCGTAGCCTGCCGCGCTTCCAGGCCGATGCAGAGGGCGTGTCGCTGTGGGCCTGCGATACCGACCAGGCCGGCTACTGGATCGCCAGCGACCAGCTCACCCCCACCCTGTTCCGCGTCTACGACCGGGTCTCGCTGGCGCCGGTCGGCACCTTCTCCGGCAAGTCGGTGGGCGACACCGACGGCCAGGCCCTGTACGCCACCCCCAGCGCGCGCTTCCCCGCCGGTGCGCTGTACGTGCAGTCGCGCAACGAGAGCGTGGCCGCCTTCGACCTGCGCGACATCGCCGCGGCGCTGAAGCTGGCCCCTGCCTGCGTGGAATGAGCTCCGCGGCGCGCTGGCTGGCCTGCCTGGCCGTGCTGCTGGCCTGCGCACCGGCGCAGGCCGCGCGCCTGTACCGCTGGAAGGATGCCCAGGGCATCACCCAGTACGGCGACCAGCCACCACAGGCCAGCGCCGATGCCGAGGTGGACGTCATCCGCTTCCGCAACCCGCCGGGCACCCTGGCGCGGCTGCGCATCGAGCCCCTGGCCACCCGCTACCAGGTCTGGGCCGACAACCCCGGGCCCGGCCCGGTGCAGGTGGAAGTGAGCTTCCGCCAGCAGCACAACCTGCTGGCCTCGCCCGCCCTGCCGCTGCGCAAGGTCTTGCCCGCCCACGGCAGCGTGCTGCTCTCCAGCCTGATCCTCACCGACCCGCTGGGCGGGGCGCAGTTCGACCTGAAGATGGACGCCATGCCCGGCGACCCGGCGGCCAAGCCTTTCGATTTCCGTTACCGGCTGCCGTTCGACGAGGCCGCGCTGCGCGTGGACCAGGGCCCCGGCGGGCGCTTCAGCCACAACGACCTGCAGAACCGCGACGCCATCGATTTCGCCGTCCCCGAAGGCACGCCGATCCTGGCCGCGCGCGCCGGCGTGGTGCTGCAGGTGGAATCGGATTTCGACAAGGCCGGCCTGGACCGCGAGGTCTACGGCGGCCGCGCCAACTTCATCCGCATCCTGCACGAGGACGGCACCATGGCCCTGTACGCCCACCTCAAGCCGGAGGGCGTGCTGGTGCGGACCGGCCAGTCGGTACGCGAGGGCCAGCAGATCGGGCTGTCGGGCAACACCGGCTTTTCCACCGCCCCGCACCTGCACTTCGTGGTGCAGGTCAACGCCGGCATGGCGCTGCGCTCGGTGCCGGTGCGCATGGTCGGGCCGATGGGCGAGCTGCTTTTTCCCAGCGCCCCCGCAGGCCCGTAAGTGCGCCCGGCCCGGCGCGCGCGCCGCAGCCGGTATAATCGCCGACCTTCCCTTCCTGCCGTTCGCCCGTCGAGGGCGCCGTTGCCATGTCCGCCGCCCCAAGTTCCGATGTCACCACCGAAGCCGCGCGCCGACGCACCTTCGCCATCATCTCCCACCCCGATGCCGGCAAGACCACGCTGACCGAAAAGCTGCTGCTGTTCGGCGGCGCGATCCAGATGGCCGGCTCGGTCAAGGGCCGCAAGGCCGCGCGCCATGCGACCTCGGACTGGATGGCGCTGGAAAAGGAGCGCGGCATCTCGGTGACCTCCTCGGTGATGCAGTTCCCCTACGAGGGCAAGATCGTCAACCTGCTCGACACCCCGGGCCACGCCGACTTCGGCGAGGACACCTATCGGGTGCTGACCGCGGTGGACTCGGCGCTGATGGTCATCGACGTGGCCAAGGGCGTTGAGGAGCGCACCATCAAGCTGATGGAGGTCTGCCGCCTGCGCGATACGCCCATCATGACCTTCATCAACAAGCTCGACCGCGAGGGCAAGGATCCGATCGAACTGCTGGATGAGGTGGAGACCGTGCTCGGGATCCAGTGCGCGCCGGTCACCTGGCCCATCGGCATGGGCCAGCGCCTGAAGGGCGTGGTGCACCTGATCACCGGCGAGGTGCATCTGTACGAGCCGGGCCGCAACTTCACCCGCCAGGATTCGACCATCTTCGCCTCGCTGGACGACCCGGGCGTGGAAGCCAAGATCGGCGCGCAGATGCTGGCCAGCCTGCGCGAAGAGCTGGAGCTGGTGCAGGGCGCCAGCAACCCCTTCGACAAGGATGCCTACCTGGCCGGCCAGCAGACCCCCGTGTTCTTCGGCTCTGGCGTGAACAACTTCGGCGTGCAGCCGCTGCTGGACTTCTTCGTCGAGCACGCCCCGCCGCCGCAGCGGCGCCAGACCACCGGGCGCGATGTCGAGCCAACGGAAAACAAGCTCTCCGGCTTCGTGTTCAAGATCCAGGCCAACATGGACCCGCAGCACCGCGACCGCGTGGCCTTCATGCGCGTGTGCTCGGGCAGGTTCAGTGCCGGCATGAAGGCCTTCCACGTGCGCAGCGGCAAGGAGCAGAAGCTGGCCAATGCGCTGACCTTCATGGCCTCCGACCGCGAGATCGCCGCCGAAGCCTTCCCCGGCGATGTCATCGGCATCCACAACCACGGCACCATCTCCATCGGCGATACCTTCACCGAAGGCGAGAACCTGAGCTTCACCGGCATCCCCAACTTCGCCCCGGAGCTGTTCCGCCGCGCGCGCCTGCGCGACCCGCTCAAGCTCAAGCAGCTGCAGAAGGGCCTGGCCCAGCTGTCCGAGGAAGGCGCCACCCAGTTCTTCCGCCCGCTGATGAGCAACGACCTGATCCTGGGCGCGGTAGGCGTGCTGCAGTTCGACGTGGTGGCCTACCGGCTCAAGGACGAGTACGGCGTGGATGCGATCTTCGAGCCGGTCGGCGTGGCCACCGCGCGCTGGATCGAATGCAGCAATGCCAAGAAGCTGGAGGAGTTCCGCGAGAAGAACGCGGTCAACCTGGGCATCGACGCGGCCGGCGAGCTGGTCTACCTGGCGCCGACCCGCGTCAACCTGCAGCTTGCGCAGGAGCGCGCGCCGGACGTGGTCTTCCGCGCCACGCGCGAGCACGCCTACGCCAAGACCGAAGATTGATCGCCATCTGCGCGACCACCAAGCGCCCGCATCCTGAATGCGGCACTTGGTGGCCGCGGTCCGCTGCTGTGTTACCCGGCGGCACAGCGTGAAGTCGAGAATGGCTTGCGATAAGGTAGCGGCATGAGTATCCAGGCCCACCCCCAGGCCGATCCTCGCGACGAATTGGCCAGCGCGCTCACCCACGGTCTGGGCGCGATCGCCTCGCTCGCCGGCGGCGCCGTCCTGATCACCCTGACCTCGCTGTACGGGGATGCCTGGCAGCTGGGCACGACGATCGTCTTCAGCGTCACCCTGCTGCTGCTCTACGTCGCTTCCACCCTGTACCACGCCATCCAGCACCCGATGGCCAAGGCGCGGCTGCAGATCTTCGACCATTGCGCCATCTACCTGCTGATCGCCGGGACCTACACGCCGTTCACCCTGATCGGCCTGCGCGGTCCGTGGGGCTGGGGCCTGTTCACCGCGATCTGGTCCATTGCCGCGGCCGGGGTGGTGTTCAAGCTGTTCTTCACCGGCCGCTTCCGACTGCTGTCGACCATCATCTACATCGTGATGGGCTGGCTGGTGGTGGTGGCCATCGAACCGCTGCTGCGCTCGGTGGATGCCTTCACCCTGGGCTGGCTGCTGGCCGGCGGGATCTTCTACACGCTGGGCACCTGGTTTTATCAGCGCGACTCGGTGCGCTACTTCCACGCCATCTGGCACCTGTTCGTGCTGATGGGCAGCGTCTGCCACTTCGTCGCGGTCACCTCGCAGGTCCTGTGATCGGCGCCTGGGCCGCGCTCATGCGGCGCGCACATCGCTGAACTCTCCGACACGCTTTCTCATCGCCTGAACGGTCGCTCCGGGTATATCGCCGGGCATGCCGACCGCCACCGCCACCCGTCCTTCCGCCCGCCGCATCCTGCTTGCCCTGCTCGGGCTGCTGGCGGCGGCCATCCTCATCCTGATCCTGCTGTGGGACTGGAACTGGTTCAAAGGTCCGATCGAGCGCGCGGTGTACTCGGCTACGGGGCGCGAGTTCCACATCGACGGCAACCTGGACGTGGACTTGGGGCGCGTCACCACCATCAGCGCCGAAGGCCTGCGGCTGGCCGATGCCTCCTGGGCCAAGCGCAAGGAGATGGCCACAGTCCAGCGGCTGGAGCTGGACGTGCGCCCCTGGGCCTTCATCTTCAAGCGCGAGATCGCCATCCCCGGCCTGCGCCTGACCAAGCCGGAGGTGGTGCTGGAGAGCGGTCCCAAGGGTGGGGGAAACTGGGTCTTCGACACCCCGGACAAGGACCCTGCCGACGACCGCCCGCTGCCGTCCTTCGGCTTGGTGCAGGTCCGCCAGGGACGGCTGCAGTACATCGACGCGCCGAAGAAGACCGACCTGGACATCCGCCTGGAAACGGCCCAGCCCGGCAAGGACGAAGCGGCGCCGCCCATCGACCTGCGCGGCAGCGGCCACTGGGCCGGCAACCGCTTCACGCTGGAGGGCCGGACCGCCTCGCCGCTGCAGTTGACCGACACCGACAAGCCCTATCGCATCGACCTGCGGGCCGCTGCAGGCGCCACCCGCGCCCATGTGCGCGGCAACCTGATCGACCCGCTCAAGTTCGCAGGCTTCGACGTCAAGCTCGCCCTGTCCGGTCAGGACATGGCCGACCTCTACCCGCTGATCGGCATCGCCATCCCGGCTTCACCGCCCTACCGCATCGACGGCCGGCTGACCCGGCAGGGCGATACCTGGCACTACGACGGCTTCAGCGGCCAGGTCGGCAACAGCGACCTGGGCGGCAACGTGGCCGTCACCGTCGGCCGCGAGCGCCCCCTGCTGAAGGCCGACCTGCATTCCAAGCGCCTGGACTTCGACGATCTCGCCGGCTTCCTCGGCGCCAAGCCCGATCCCGAGGGTCCGGTGCAGGCCAGTGCCGAGCAGAAGGCGGAAGTGGCGCGGCAGGAAGCCAAGCCCACCGTCCTGCCCGATTCGCCCTACGACCTGAGCAAGCTGCGCGCCATGGACGCCGACGTGAAGTGGAAAGCCCAGCGCATCAATGCGCCCAAGCTGCCCATCGACGACATGGACGCGCACCTGACGCTGACCGATGGCTTGTTGCAGCTGCACCCGCTGAACTTCGGTGTCGCCGGTGGAAACATCCGCTCGCAGATCAAGATGGACGCCCGCGCGCCGGTGATCAGCACGCGCGCCGACATTTCCGTGCGCGGCCTCAACCTGGGCCGCTTGTTCCCGGATGCGGAGATCACCAAGACCGCCATCGGCCGGATCGGCGGCGACATGCGCATCGACACCCGCGGCAACTCCATCGCCGCCATGGCCGGCAATGCCAATGGCGAGGTCGGCATTGGCATGGGCAAGGGGCAACTTCCGCAGTTGCTGGTGGAACTGGCCGGGCTGGATGTCATGCAGTCGCTGGCCTACCTGTTCGACCAGAGCAAGCAGATTCCGGTTCGCTGCGCCTTCGCCGATTTCGGCGTCAAGGACGGCCTGATGCGCAGTCGCGCCCTGGCTTTCGATACCACCGATACGCTGATCGTCGGCGATGGCAACATCGACCTGAAGCGCGAAGGCCTGGAATTGACTTTGCGCCCGCGTCCCAAGGACCGCAGCATCCTCAGCTTCCGCACCCCGCTGCAGATCGGCGGCACGTTCAAGGACCCGTCCTTCCGCCCCGACCTGAAGAAGCTGGGTCTGCGCGGAGCGGTGGCCCTGGCGCTGGGCTCCATCGCCCCGCCCGCCGCGCTGCTGGCCACCATCGAACTCGGCCCGGGCGAGGATGCCAACTGCGGCGGGCAGTACGCCAAGTAGGCCGGCGCACCTGGCATGAGGTGGAGCGTTTCGGTCTTCTCCCGGACCTGACGGCGGCGTGCTGCGTCGACGCCTCGACTCGTCTTTGCGAGGGCCATGCGTCGAAAGGCGAGATCTTGCAGTCGTAAGTGCTTCCGACCGTTTGCCCACATCCGCTTCAGGCGGACTGAGATTCCGCTACCGCGACCTGCTGCGCGCCGGGAACGCGCTGATCCAGCGTCGCCGGACGCCACTCATCCACCAGATACAAGGGGCGCTGCTTGGATTCCTCATACAGCCGCCCCAGGTACTCGCCGATCATGCCCAGCGCCATCAGCTGCATGCCCCCCAGCAACAGCACCACCGTCATCATCGTCGGCCAGCCCTGCACCGGGTCGCCGAACAAGGCCGCCTTGATCACCACGAACAGCGCGAAGCCGAAAGCGACCAGCGCAGTGAACACCCCGACATAGGTGGCCAGGCGCAGCGGCGCGGTGGAGAAGCTGGTGATGCCTTCCAGCGCAAAGTTCCACAGCTTCCACCAGCCGAACTTGCTCTTGCCCGCCATGCGCGCATGGCGCAGGTAGGGCACGGCGATGGAGCGATACCCCACCCAGCCGAACAAGCCCTTCATGAAACGATGGCGCTCGCGCAACTGCGCCAGCGCGGCCAGCGAACGCGGCGCCAGCAGGCGGAAGTCGCCGGTGTCGGCCGGCACCGGCGTCTTGGCCAGGCGTCCGATCACCCGATAGAACCCGGCCGCGGTGGCGCGCTTGATCCAGTTCTCTCCCTCGCGCACGGTGCGCGTGCCATGCACATCGTCGTAGCCCTGCCGCCATAGCGCGACGAACTGCGGGATCAGCTCCGGCGGGTCCTGCCCATCGGCATCCAGCACCAGCGCCGCGCCCTCGGCCACCAGGTCCAGCCCGGCCGTCAGCGCCGATTCCTTGCCGAAGTTGCGCGACAGCCGCAGCAGCGACACCGCCGGATCGTCCTGGGCGATGGTCAGCATGACCTCCCAGGTCTCGTCCGTGCTGCCGTCGTCGACATACAGCACCCGCCCTTGCAGCCCCTGGATCCCATCGAGCACCGCGCGCAGGCGCGGATGCAGCCGCGGCAGCGCCTCGGCCTCGTTGCGAGCGGCCACCACCACCGTCAGCAGGTCATCGCGCATGCCTTACTCCAGGGCCTTGAGATACGCCTCACCACCGATCTGCCGGACCTGGCGCTGGATCCAGTTGGCACGCCGCTGCACGTAGGGGCCGGGGTGTGCCGCGTTATAACGGCGCGGCGAGGGAAGGACGGCCGCCAGCCGCGCGCACTCCCCTGGCGCCAGGCCGGAGGCCTCCTTGCGCCAGAAACTGCGCGCGGCCGCTTGCGCGCCATAGATGCCGTCGCCGAACTCGGCGATGTTGACGTAGACCTCCACGATGCGCGCCTTGGGCCACAGCGCCTCGATCAGCACCGTGTACCAGGCTTCGATGCCCTTGCGCACGTAGCTGCGCCCGGACCACAGGAACAGGTTCTTGGCGACCTGCTGGCTCAGGGTGCTGGCGCCCCGCACGCGCTTTCCCTTGGCGTTGTTCTCGCGCGCCTTCTCGATGGCCTGCAGGTCGAACCCGGCGTGCCGCGCGAAGTTCTGGTCTTCGGCCGCGATCACCGACAAGGGCATGCACGGCGCCATCGCATCCAGGTCGCGCCAATCGTAGGCCGGCCGGAAGCCCCACTGCCCCTGGCCCCAGGCATCGAACTGCCGCGAAACCATGAACGCCGACAGCGGCGGATCCACAAACCGCAGCACCAGTACCTGAAGCGCCGAGGCGGCCGCAAACAGCAAGGGCAAGGCAAGCAGCCAGCGCCACCAGCGCGCTCGGCGGGATCTGGGCTTGGTCGGGTCGATGTGGGGTGCTCCGGCGGATTGGCCTGCGAATGCTACCGCCTGCCCCGCCCTGTCGCAGCGTGGCCCGGGCGCGCGCCTTGGAAACCGCCGCCGCCGCCCGCACCATGGACGGCCAAGCATTCCAGCGAGATCCCCGTGAGCGACGCCCCCACCGACTTCCGCACCCGCTTCCTGCTGCCAGAGGCGGGCGTCCGCGGCGTGATCGTCCAGCTGCACGATGCCTGGCGCGACGTGCTGGCCCATGCCGACTACCCGCCCCGCGCGCACGACCTGCTGGGACAGTCGTTGGCCGCCGCGGCGCTGTTCACCGGCCACATCAAGATCGACGGACGTCTGTCCCTGCAGATCCGCAGCCAGGGCCCCCTGCGGACCCTGTTCGCCGAATGCACGGTCGATGGCACCGTGCGTGGCATCGTGCAGCTGGAGGACGATGCCGATGCCCCGGTGCGCATGGACCAGCTCGGCGAGGACGCCGTGCTCGCGGTGACCATCGAGAACCCCGGCCTGGACCCGCGCTCCCCGCAGCGCTACCAGAGCCTGCTGGAGCTGGACGCGGCCGATCTGGCCGGCTGCTTCGAGCATTACTTCGCGCATTCCGAGCAGCTGCCCACCCGCCTGCTGCTGACCAGCGCCGGCGACAAGGCCGTGGGCCTGATGCTGCAGAAGCTGCCCGGCGACGAAGGCGACGAGGAAGGCTGGCAGCGGGCCGACATGCTGTTTTCCACCCTGGGCACCGGCGAACTGCTCGACACCCCAGCCGAGGCGCTGCTGTATCGGTTGTTCCATGAGGAATCGGTCCGGGTCATGGACAGCAGCCCGCTGAAGTTCGGCTGCTCCTGCTCGCGCTCGCGCGTGGAGGGCGTGCTGCATGCCCTGGGCCCGGACGAGGCCAGGCAGGCGCTGGAGAACGACCAGATCGAGGTCCGCTGCGAGTTTTGTGGACGCCGCTATCACTTTACTTCCGCCAATCTCGACGCGCTCTTCGGCGCCCCGACTCCCACCGCACCGTCCTCGGACAGGCTGCAGTAGGTCGGACCGACGCCGAAACCGGCTTGTTAAAGAAACATAAATCCGTTACGGTGGCGTCAAGTTCCCGGAACTTTTTCGATTGCCAGAAGTCCGACTGCCATGCGCTCGCGTCCACTGACATTGCTCACCAGCCTGTTGCTCGCCCTCGGCGTGGCTTCGGGCGCGGCTGCGCAATCGACGGGCAAGAAGCCGCAGACGATGCTTCCGGTATGGAACAGCGACGGCAAGGTCGAAGCGGCCCTGATCCTGGAACCCACTGGCGAGGCCACCGCTGGCGCGCGCTGGCGCTTTGGCAGCAATACGCTGAGCGCGGCCTTCGGCCTGGAGTCCAACGACTCGCTCGGCCTGGTGTGCAACCGCCAGTCCGGCATCGCCAGCATCGCCAGCCTCAGTAGCTACTGCAACGTTGCCATGCTGGACAATCCGTCCGATGCCAACGCCAGCCAGCGCGTCTCGGTCGGTTCCAGCATCAGCCGCGGCTCGGGCCGCCTGGGCCTGTCGGTCGGCACCGGCCACGACACCCTGCCCGGCTGGCTGACCCACCGCCCCGGCAACGAGCGCGTGGAACAGAACGACCTGGCGATCTTCGGCCAGAAGAACATCGGTCGCGAAGGCTTCGTCACCATCGGCGGCGCCGTGGCGCGTGCGCGCCTGGTGCCGGCATCGGAACTGGTCGATATCCCCGACCAGTGGAACAGCAAGAGCCTGACGGTCGGTGGCGGCTACGGCGCCTTCAGCGCGAACGTCATCGGCCGCGTGGTCGACGTCCCCGGCCAGCCCGGCAAGTGGGAAGGCCTCGGCGTGGGCCTGACCTGGCGCACCCCATGGAGCGGCCAGCTCACCGTCGGCGCGGAGAACGTCGTGACCCGCGGCAAGAATCCGTTCGCACCAGGCAATGGCGCTGAAGCCGACGGCACCGTGCCGTATGTGCGCTATGAACAGGATCTCTAGGCGTCAGCTGACGCAAATGTAAAAAAGGACAGGCGCCCTACGGCGCTTTTTTTTTGTTCGAAATCCGCGCCAGTTCAACGTTTGCACGTGCTCATGCCGCCGATTAACGCGACTTTAATTTCATGTGGAACCTGGAGTAACATCGGATCAACCGTCGAAACTTGGTTGCCACGTTTTGCAGCCGCCGCCGGGACCAATTGCTAGTTCTTAGCAGCACGATCCAATTTGGAGAGAGAGCCAATGAAGTGCAATACCCACAAGCTGCGCGATGCAGTCGTGCTGGCGCTGGTCGCCGGTGCCGGCGTCGGTAGCGCCCATGCGCAGGAAGCCACGACCCTCGACCGCGTCGAAGTGACGGGCTCGCGCATCCGTTCCGTCGATCTGGAAACATCGCAGCCGATCTTCACGGTCTCTGCCGAAGACATTCAGAAGTCCGGCCTTGTCAGCGTCGGCGACATCCTGCAGAACCTGTCCATTTCCGGCACCCAGAACTTCAGCCGTGCATCGGTGTTGACCTCGAACCCGGAACAGGGTGGCCAGTACGTCAACATCTACAACCTCAATGAGAACCGCACCCTGGTGCTGGTCAATGGCAAGCGCTGGACCTCCAGCCTGGCCGGCTACACCGATCTGTCGACCATCCCCAGCTCGCTGATCGAGCGCATCGAAGTCCTGAAGGACGGCGCCTCTGCGATCTACGGTTCGGATGCGATCGCCGGCGTGGTCAACATCATCCTGCGCACCAACTACGAAGGCGCAGAGTTCTCCGGCATGTACGGTCAGAACTCGCGTGGCGACGGCGCCAAGAAGCAGTACTCGATGACGCTGGGCAGCTCCAACGATCGTTCCTCGATCGTGTTCGGCGCCAACTACAGCAAGGAAGACCCGGTTTTCGCCAAGGACCGCGAGCTCACCCGCTACACCTATGGCCCGAACCACAAGACCGCGGGGCTGAGCCCCACCGGCCCGTGGGGTCGCTTCATCGATCCGCGTGCGGAAGGCACGATCGGCGCGGGTACTTATCAGAACGAGGACGGTGACGTCGTCGACGGTCCCGGCGATGGCATTTCCTGGGTTCCGAACAACTGGGTGATCAATCACACCGGCACCTGGGACGGCGTCGGCGTTGGCCAGGCCAGCAATAACTTCGCGAACTACCACAACGGCGTTCGCACCGACGACCGCTTCAACGCCACCCAGCAGATGCACCTGACTCAGGAAACTGAGACCAAGACTGCATTCACCTCGGGTCGCTACGACTTCACCGACAGCATCACCTTCAAGTCCACGGCGATGTACTCCGAGCGCAACTCGGTCCGTCAGGTGGCCGGCTATCCGCTGCAGTCGGCGGCCCAGCCGACCTTCCCGGTCTTCCTGAGCGCTGACAGCTATTACAACCCGATGGGCGACCAGGCCCTGGGTGAGGGCAACGGCTATGACCTGAGCTTCTTCCGTCGTACCACGGAACTGCCGCGCATCTCGGAAAACAATGTCAAGGCCTACCATTTCGACGCCGCCGTCGAAGGCGCCTTCGACGTGGCCAACCGTGGCTGGAACTGGGACGTCGGCTTCAACTACAACAAGTTCGATGTGACCCAGATCGGCACGGGCAACATCAACCTGCTCGCGCTCGAGCGCGCCCTGGGCCCGTCGTTCCTCAACGGCCAGGGCGTCGTACAGTGCGGCACCCCGGATGCGCCGATCGCGCTGGGCACCAGCCTCTCGGCCGGCCAGTGCACGCCGTTCGACCTGCTGGGTGGTCCGTCCGCGTCCACCGCTGACGCGCTCAAGTATGTCGGCACGCTGTCCCAGGCCACGCAGCAGAGCGTGACCAAGCAGTATGTCGCCAACATCACTGGTGGCCTGTTCGACCTGCCCGGTGGCGAGTTCAGCTTTGCGTCCGGTTACGAGCGCCGCGAAGTCAGCGGCTACGATAATCCGGATCAGCTCTCCAGCGCCGGCTTCACCACCGATCTGGCTGGTGGCGCCACCCGCGGCGACTACAAGATCGACGAGTTCTACCTGGAACTGATGATGCCGGTCCTGCGCGACGTTCCGCTCGCCAAGGAACTGACCTTCGACGTTGCCGCGCGGTACTCCGACTACAGCAACCTGGGCGACACTACCAACACCAAGTTCAGCTTCACCTGGAAGCCGATCGACGACCTGTTGGTGCGCGGCACCTACGGCCACGGTTTCCGTGCGCCGACCCTGGACGACACCTTCGGCGGCGGTAGCCAGTCCTTCGACTACTACACCGACCCCTGCGATGCAGCGTTCGGCAGCACCAGCAATGCCGCTGTGGCCGCACGTTGCGCAAGCGAAGGCTTGGCACCGAGCTTCCGTCAGGCCGACAACGCCGGCCAACCGGTAGAGGGCCCGGAGAGCCAGAGCATCGCGCCGTTCCAGACTGGCGTGGGCAACACCACGTTGGAACCGGAGTACAGCCGCACTCGCACCGTGGGCCTGGTGTACAGCCCGAGCTGGCTGGACGGGTTCGATGTCTCGCTGGACTGGTACAAGATCTCCATCTCCAACATCATCACGGCGGTCTCCGCGACCTACGTGCTGAACCAGTGCTACATCGCCGGTTCCTCGCAGTACTGCGACCAGTACACCCGCGACGCCACCAGCGGTCAGGTCACCTCGCTAAGCCGCGGTAACACCAACCTGGGCAACCTGCAGACCGAAGGCTACAACTTCGGCATGCGTTATCGCCTGCCGGAAACCGCGATCGGCAACTTCAGCGTCAACCTGGACACCAACTACCTGGCCAACTACCGTACGCGCAGCTCGGCCGATGCCGAATGGGCGGACTATGCCGGTTACTGGAACTTCCCGCGGGTGCGCGGCACCCTGGGCGTGAACTGGTCCAAGGGCGACCTGTCGGCGAGCTGGAACCTGCGCTACTACGGCGGCTTCCGCGACTACTGCGTGTTCGACGGCGAGTGCAACGATCCGGACTACCTGACGCCGAACTCGGGTTGGGGCGGCGGTGCCGGTGCCAACAAGAAGGGCTCGATCAGCTATCAGGACGTTTCGCTGACCTGGCAGGCCCCCTGGAACGGCGCGGTGACCGTCGGTGCCCGCAACATCTGGGACAAGGAACCGCCGGTGACCTACTCGCTGAGCAACAACAGCTCCTCGTCCATCGATCCGATGCTGGACTACGACCGTTACGTGTTCATGCAGTACACGCAGCGCTTCTAAGCCAGTCTCGATTGGTAAAAGCATAAAAGGCCGGGGCGCAAGCCCCGGCCTTTTTCATTGTTCGGTCCTGTCGAGCTTGCGGACGGGCAGCTTTGCCTCTGCGCGTGCGCGTAGCAATCGAGCGCTTCATGCGTGCGATGTCGACCGGCGTGCTGCCTTGCCAGTCCTACAGCGAAAGGCGACTTGTCCTGCGAGATCTGAAGCGAGCTTTGCCCGGCCACACCTGGTCCAGCGCTTGCGCGACAGCTCGTGCTCGCTGCGGAACATGCGCGCCTGGGTGTGGATCCGTGAGTGCCTCCAGATGCTCCGGGCGCCCAAGCCCCACAGCCCCGCGGGAATTCTCACGGCAACGGCAAAGTTCGAGCGACGACGCCGCAGGGGTTAACGGCCAATGCGCGACCTTGCCGCTGGCACTTTTGCCGCCCGCCTTCGGCCGTGCACTCGACCGAACGAGGCAATTCGTCCCTAACCGGACGAAAGGTGAGCGCTTCGAACGAGGCAACTAACTGCGCTCAGCCCGCCGCCCCCTTTGCGGCCGCAGTGTGTCGACCCTGCTGGCGCCTGCGCCGTGCTAATTCCTCCCGCTCCGGCTCAGGGAATCAACGTCGTGATCACATGCTCGACGTAGGCCTCGAACTCGTCGCGCTGCTGGCGGGGCTGGCCCAGTTGCAGGGAAAGCTGCAGGAAACCCAGATACGCAGCGTAGGCCAGGCGGGCGCGGTGCTGGGCGTCGACGCGGTTCATGCCGGCCTGGCGGAAGGAGGCGATCAGGTACTCCATGCGCCGCTGCGACACGCGGTTGATCACCGGCTGCACGGTGGGATGGTCCAGCGCCTTGAGCAGCTCGCTGTAGATGATGTGCGGCTTGACCTCGTGGGCCACGACCTCGAACAGCTGCCGTAGCCGCGCGCGTGGGTCGGGCACCGCCTCGAGGCTGCCGAACACGTCCTGCTGTTCCACCGACTCCCAGCGCTCGAGCGCGGCCTGAAGGAGCGCATCGCGCGAGGGGAAGTGCCAGTAGAAGCTGCCCTTGGTCACGCCCAGCCGGCGTGCCAGGGGTTCGACCGCGACGGCGGCCACGCCGGACTCGGCAATCAGATCTAGGGCCGCCTGCGCCCAGTCGTCGGCGCTCAGGCGGGCGTTGCGGGGCGGGTTTGGGGCGGACGTTTCTGCGGACGTGGCGTTCATCGCGGCATTTAACCATACGCCTCGATGCGCTTGCGTATCGTCTGCCGCGACGCGTCATAAACTTTCGTCACAACAAGCGCTTACGGCGACTGTACGGCACCGTCTGGAGGATTGACGCGGGCCAAATCGCGACCCCATACTTTCCCGTATGGAACCCTCCAGCCCCTCCGAGCCCACGATCACCGGCGATGCGACCGTGGCGATCGCCTCCTCCACCTTCGCGGTGCCCGCGACGGTGGTGGCAGCGGCGCCCGTGCTCTTCGCCCATGGTTTCGGGCAAACGCGCGCGGCGTGGCAGCGCACGGCGCAGGCCGTGGCGGACGCGGGCTTCCCTGCCATCAGCTACGACGCCCGCGGGCATGGGCAGTCCGGTCGCAATCCCGATGCCCTGCCCTACACCGGTGAGCAGTTCACCGACGACCTGATCGTCCTCGCCGGCGAGATGCCGCAGCCGCCGGTGCTGGTAGGCGCTTCGATGGGCGGGCTGTTCGGACTGATGGCCGAGGCGCGCTGGCCGGGGTTGTTCCGCGCCCTGGTGCTGGTGGACGTGACGCCGCGCTGGGAATCGGCCGGCCTGTCGCGCATCGTGGCCTTCACCAGCGCCTTCGCCGAGGGCTTTGCTTCGCTGGAGGCGGCGGCGGATGCGATCGCGGCCTACCTGCCGCAGCGGCGCGAGCGTAAATCCAGCCAGGCCTTGCAGGAGTTGCTGCGCCAGGATGCGCGAAGCGGTCGCTGGCATTGGCACTGGGACGGGCGCCTGCTCGACGAGCTGGTCCGCGACAGCGGCCGCCATCAGCAAGCCCTGGTGGAGGCCGCGCGCAAGGTCCGTTGCCCGGTGCTGTTGATCAGCGGCGGCCGCAGCGACCTGGTGTCGCCTGCCACCATCGCCGAGTTCCAGTCGCTGGTGCCGCACGCCCAGCATGTGCAGCTGGCCGACGCCAGCCACATGCTGGCCGGCGACGACAACGACGCATTCACCCAGACCTTGCTCGACTACCTGCGATCCGTGTCGTCCAGGGCGCATCATCACCCCACCCACGCTGTCGAAAAGATCCACACCGGAGCACGCTCATGAGCATCCTCGTTCCTTTCCTCGCCCTGCTGTTGGGCAGTGCGTTCGCGGCGTACCACCGCATGCGCCTGGCCACCTGGGCGGCCCTGAACCTGTCGCTGCTGGTGGCCTGCTGGCTGCTGGGTGCCAATGCGACGGCCACCCTCGTGGCCGCGGCCATCGTCGTGCTGATCGCGGTGCCGCTGCTGCTGCCGGCCAGCCGCAAGGCGCTGGTGTCCGCGCCGATGATGGGCTTCTTCCGGAAGGTGCTGCCGCCGCTGTCGCAGACCGAGCGCATCGCCTTGGAGACGGGGTCGGTCGGCTTCGAAGGCGAGCTGTTCACCGGCGACCCGGACTGGCAGAAGCTGCTCAACTACCCCAAGCCGCAGCTGACCGCCGAGGAACAGGCCTTCCTCGATGGCCCGGTGGAAGAGCTGTGCCGCATGGTCAACGACTGGGAGATCACCCACGTCCACGCCGATTTGCCGCCGCAGCTGTGGGACTTCATCAAGCAGAACAAGTTCTTCGGCATGATCATCCCCAAGCAGTACGGTGGCCTGGGGTTCTCGGCGCTGGCGCACCACAAGGTGATCCAGAAGCTGGCCTCGGTTTCCAGCGTAGTCAGCTCCACGGTCGGCGTGCCCAACTCGCTCGGCCCGGGTGAGCTGCTCAACCACTACGGCACGCAGGAGCAGAAGGATTACTACCTGCCGCGCCTGGCGCTGGGCCAGGAAGTGCCCTGCTTCGGCCTGACCGGTCCGTTCGCCGGTTCGGATGCCACCTCGATCCCCGATTACGGCATCGTCTGCAAGGGCGAGTGGAACGGCGCGAATGTCCTGGGCGTCAAGCTGACCTTCGACAAGCGCTACATCACCCTGGCGCCCATCGCCACGCTGATCGGCCTGGCCTTCCGCATGTACGACCCGGACGGCCTGATCGGCGACACCAAGGACATCGGCATCACCCTGGCGCTGTTGCCGCGCGAGACCGATGGGGTGGAAGTGGGCCGCCGCCATTTCCCGCTCAACTCGCCGTTCCAGAACGGTCCCATCCGCGGCCGCGAGGTGTTCATCCCGCTGAGCCAGCTGATCGGCGGCGCCGACATGGCCGGCAAGGGCTGGAACATGCTCAACGAGTGCCTGGCCGTGGGCCGCTCGATCACCCTGCCCTCCACCGCCTCGGGCGGTGCCAAGGCCGGAGCGGTGGTGACCGGCGCCTATGCGCGCATCCGCAAGCAGTTCGGCCTGTCGGTCGGCCGCTTCGAAGGCGTGGAAGAAGCCCTGGCCCGCATCGGCGGCAAGGCCTACATCATCAGCGCGCTGTCGCAGGCCACGGCCGCGGCGGTGGACCGCGGCGACGTGCCGTCGGTGCCGTCGGCCATCGCCAAGTACCACTGCACCAGCATGAGCCGCGAGGTCATCAGCGACGTCATGGACGTCATCGGCGGCAAGGGCATCATCCTGGGCCCGAAGAACTTCGCCGGCCGCAGCTGGCAGGCCGCGCCGATCGCCATCACGGTGGAAGGCGCCAACATCATGACCCGCAGCCTGCTGATCTTCGGGCAGGGCGCGATCCTGTGCCATCCGTGGGTGATGAAGGAGATGAAAGCCGCGCAGGACCCGGACCGCGCCGCAGGTCTGGAGGCTTTCGACCGCAGTCTGTTCGGCCATATCGGCTTTGGCATCTCCAATGCGGTGCGCTCGTTCTGGTTCGGCCTGACCGCCGCCCGCTTCGGCGCGGCCCCGGGCGATGCCTATACCAAGCGCTTCTTCCGCAAGCTGGACCGTTACTCGGCCAACCTGGCGCTGATGGCCGATGTGTCGATGCTGATGCTGGGCGGCAAGCTGAAGTTCAAGGAATCGCTGTCCGGTCGCCTGGGCGATGTGCTGAGCCATATCTACATGACCAGCGCCATGCTCAAGCGCTATCACGACGAGGGCGCCCCGCAGGCCGAGCAGCCGCTGCTGGCCTGGGCCTTCCACAACAGCGTGCATGAGATCGAGCTGGCCCTGTCCGCGGCCTTGCGCAACTTCCCCATCCGCCCGGTGGGCTGGCTGATGTGGGCGCTGATCTTCCCCTGGGGCCGTCGCGCCGAGGCACCGGGCGACCGCCTGTGCCGCCGCGTGGCCGCACTGCTGATGGTGCCCAACGCCGCGCGCGACCGCCTGGCCAAGGGCGTGTTCCTGACGCCGTGCGAGAACAACCCCGGTGGCCGCATCGACAGCTACCTGGCCAAGGCCGTGGCCGCCGAGCCGGTGGAGCGCAAGTTCCTCAAGGCGCTCAAGGCCAAGGGCATCGAGGCACTGGATTTCGCCTCGCAGCTGGACGAGGCGGTGCGCGAGGGCGTGCTGAGCGTGGAGGAGCGCGCGCAGCTGGAAGAGCTGCGGTCGATCACGCTGGACACCATCACCGTGGACGACTTCGACCCGGCCGAGCTGCGTTCTGCGATGTACCAGGCGCCGAGCGCGCCGGCACAGCCGCGCGAAGCGGCCTGATCCTTCCAGGCCCGCTCACGGCACGCTTCACCCAAAGACGGCGGACGCAAGGTCCGCCGTCTTCGTTTCCAGGACTCCACGATGGCCAGCTCGATCCTCTCGCTGTACCGGCGCATGCGGGCTTGGCCTGCCGGCGGCTGGCTGTTCTCCCGCGCGGTGTGCCTGAAGGCGCCGTACTTTGCCAGCATCTCGCCGCGGATCACCGCGCTGGAAGCCGGCCGCTGCGAGGCGCGCATCGCCCATCGCCGCCGCGTGACCAACCATCTGGGCACTGTGCATGCCATCGCGCTGTGCAACCTGGCCGAGCTCACCGCCGGTTTGATGACCGATGCCAGCCTGTCCGCCACCATGCGCTGGATCCCCAAGGGCATGCAGGTGCAATACCTGAAGAAGGCCGTCGGCACGCAGCGCGCGGTCGCCGTCCCCAGCCGGGCCATCGTGGCGGCGACCGAAGGCTATGCGCTCCCGGTGGAGGTCACCGTGCGCGATGACAGCGATGCGGTCGTGTTCACCGCAAGCGTGGAGATGTGGGTCTCGCCCAGGCCGGCACGCGGATGATGGGGGCACAAGCTTCCAGCGCCTCCCGCAGCGCTTGCTGGCTGCGTGCCGTAGCCCGCTTTGAATGCGTGCCGCCCTAAGCGAATCTCGCGTGATCCCCGCGACATTCCGTGGGAGCGACTCCCACGCTGCAAGAAGCGTTCGCTTGCTCAGCTCTGGTACGGCGAGGCCAGTTTCTACACGCGGCCTAACGCGCGACCACAATGCAGCCCAGCGCCAGCAGCGCGGGAAACGCCTGGATCCAGAAGATGCGGCGACTGACGCTCCAGGCACCGTAGGCGCCCGCAAGTGCCACGCATACGAGGAAGAACGCGACCACGCGCCAATCCGCCAGCCACAGCAGGCCCCACAGCAATCCTGCAGCGAGAAACCCGTTGTAAAGCCCCTGGTTGGCCGCCAGCACGCGCGTGATCTGGGCCTTCTCAGGCGTGTTGCGGAAGGTCTTCAGACCCAGCGGCCTGGTCCACAGGACCATCTCCAGCACCATGAACCACAGGTGGAGCACGGCGACCAGCAGGGTCAGGAGGGTGGCGATCAGCGTCATGGGTCCATCCGGGCGGGAGCAGGGCCGCAGTGTGCGCCTCCCCTCCCATGCGATGCCAGCGATGCCGACGAACCTGACACGCGCCGCCTCACGGCTCCGGGCGAACGGGCTCCTGGATCGACTCCACCCGCCGCCACAAGCGCCAGCCGATGCCCGCTGCGGCGAAGGCCGCCAGTGCACTCATCGCCGCAAATCCACCCACCGTCATGCCGATGGCCTTCAGGCCGTTCATGCCGGTGGCGATGGCGACATCGCCGAAGCGCCAGACCGCGGTGTCCACCGCATTCTGTCCCTTGTAGCGCACGTTGCGCGGGACCCGGGTGTACAGGCTGTGGCGCGCAGGCTCGGCCATGCCATAGGCCAGGCCGCGGCTGACCAGCAGGGCGAGCACGGTGGGCGCGACCGGTCCGATCAGCAGCGGCAGGGTGAACAGCGGTGCGTGCGGATCATGCGATAGCACCACCAGCAACAGCACCGCCACGCTGATGCCCGACCACAGCAGGATCAACATGCCCGGCCCCTGCCGTGGCAGCAGCCACCGCGTCACCGTCAGCTGCACGATCACCGTCAGCAGATTGCCCGCCAGATCCACGTCGGCGTGAAAGCGCGTGCGTGCCACAGCATCGGCGAACGTGGCGCCCGAGTAGTCCACCATCAGCGCGTAGTTGACCGTGCCGATGCCATCTGCGAGCAACAGCAGCACCGCCATGCCGCGCATGAAGGGATCGGCGAAGATCTGCCGCAATCCATCCCACATGCTGCCGCCCAGTGCCGCTTCGTGCCCCGACTCGTGCCGGCGCGCGCCATGCAGGCTGGCCCAGCGTCCCAGCAGCACCACGCAGACGGTCGAGATCCCCAGCAGCGATGCCGAGACCAACAGCAGCGGCGCCACGCCCAGCAGCTGCACCAGCGAGCGCGTCAGCAGGGGGCCAGCCAGCGCGCCCAGCGTGCCGGCCACGGCGATGATCGGGAACAGGCGCTTTGACTGCACCAGGCTCCAGATGTCGGACATGAAGATCCAGAACACCGACACCACGAACAGGTTGAACACGCTGACCCAGACGAAGAACACCATGCCCAGCACGCGCGGGCTCAACAGACCCACGTTGGTGAAGGCCGGCATGAAGGCCAGCTGGCACAGCATGAAGAACACATAGACCCAGGGCACCAGGCGCCGGCGTGGCCACCGCGAGGCCAGCGCCGCGAAGACCGGCGTCAGCAGCAGCGTGGCGATGAAGGTCGCCAGGTAGAACCAGGGCAGTTGCGTGGAGCCCACCGCCGCGGACAGTTGCTCGCGCACCGGCCTGACGACGTAGTAGGCGGCAAGGACGCAAAAGAAGCAGACGAAGGACAGCGCGACCGCCCTCCGTTCTCCCACTTCGACTCGGCGAGGTTCCTGCATGGCCACGCGCATCAGCTCCACCGCACCGGATTGCCGCGCACGGTAGCCGATGCACCGCAACATCGCCAGCGACACCGGTTGTGCCGGTTGTGGCCCGGCGTTGCCGGATCGGCCGCCCCTCAGCGCGGCGCGGGCCGCGTCGCCAGCCACACGCCCGCGGCGGCCAGCGCGAAGCCGCAGGCCTTCAGCCAGGTCAGGTGTTCGCCCAGGGTCAGCCAGCCGAAGACCGCGGTCACCGGCGGGGTCAGGAAGAACAGCGCCGCGACCTGGGTGGCCGCGCCACGCCGGATCAGCAGGAACAGCAGCGCGAAGCCGCCGACGGAGTTCACCAGCACCAGCCAGAGCAGCGGCAGCAGGAAGCGCGCGTCGGGTACGAAGCGCAAGCCCTCCCACAGCGCCAGCGGCAGCAGCAGCACCGTGGCGGTGGCGTTCTGCAGGAACAGGCCCGCCCGCGCATCCACCTGGGTGGCGTAGCGCTTCTGGTACAAGGTACCCAGGCTGATGCCCAGCAGGCCGACGATCAGCGCCAGCCAGGCCCATGCCGGCGTGGCGCCATCCACGCGGTCGGCCACCACCAGCACCACACCGGCAAAGCCCAGGGCCATGCCAGCCCATTGCCGGGCCTGCAGACGCTCGCTGCCGCCCAGGTGCGCCAGCAAGGCCACCACCAGCGGCATGGCCCCGATCACCAGCGCGGCCGCGCCGGCATGCGCCCCCAGCTGGAACGCCGCGTAGACCGCGCCGAAGTGCAGGAACAGCATCAGCGCGCCGGTCACCGCGCTGTGCCAGGCCTGCCGCCAGCCGATGCGCCACTGCCCGGCCACGGCGGCCAGGCCCCCGAAGATCACCGCCGCCAGCCCGAAGCGCAGCAGCAGGGCGGTGAAGGGCGCGGCCGATTCGACCGCCTCCTTGCCGGCGATGTAACCGGTGCACCACACCAGCACGAAGCACAGGCCCAGGGACATGCTGCCGCTTGAGGGCTGGCTTTGGAGGCGTTGGACATCGCGCATGGCGCCATGATCGACGATGCTGAATCCGCGGTCAGTTCGACCTTCGACCGCCTCGTCTCGCCGCCGCCTCACGGCACATGACTTGCACCGATCAGTCGCATGCCGGCCCTGCTGCGCCGGCCCAAGGCGTCGCGTTGGAATCTCCATGAAGATGAACGACATGGCGCCACAACTTCTCATCGTTTGGCATGCGCTAAGGGCGGCGTTATGATCGGATCAGGCTGGGATTCAACGGGCGTAAACGCGATGAACGATTCGGGTGAGCAGCGCGCCGGGCGCACACTCCGCACCGGACTGCTGGGGATGCTGCTGCCTCTGGCGATCTCCTCCACTGCCCAGACCGTGCCCGCCACGGTGCCCGAGGCGCTGGTGATGCCGGCCCCGATCGTCGAGACGCCTGCCGCGCAGCCCCGCCCGGCGGTCTCGGCCGCAGGCACGCGAGTCACGCCCTTGCCGCGGGGCTTCGATCCGGCCCAGTTCGAGTACATGGCCGAGCAGCTGGTGGCCGGCCAGCGCGTGCCGGGCATGGCGATGGCCATCGTGCAGAACGGCCGCATCCTCAGTGCGCGTGGCTACGGCATCACCGATGTGAACCAGCCGCGCCAGATCGATGCGCATACCGTGTTCCGCCTGGCCTCGCTGTCCAAGGCCTTCGCCAGCGCCACCGCCGGCCTACTGGTCAACGATGGCGTGCTGCGCTGGGACAGCAAGGTCAGCGACTACGTGCCGGGCTTCCAGCTCAGCGATGCCAACGCCACGGCCAAGCTGACCGTGGCCGATGTGATCAGCCAGCGCGTGGGCCTACGCGCGCACAATGCCTTCGACAACGACATCGAGGCCAATGGCGAGTACTACCAGGTCTCGCACAAGCTGGCCGGTGCGGCGCTCAGCTGCGCGCCGGGGGAGTGCTACTCCTATCAGAACGTGGCCTTCAGCCTGATCGGCGACGTGGTGTTCGGCGCCACCGGCAGCTTCTACGAGCAGACCGTCGAGCGCCGCATCTTCAAGCCGCTGGGCATGAACGATGCCAGCATGGGCCTGGCCGGCATCCAGGCCAGCGCAAGCTGGGCCAAGCCGCACGTGCGCAGCCGCCGCGGCTGGGCTTCGCTGATGCCCAAGCCCACCTACTACCGCATGCCACCCGCGGCTGGGGTCAACGCCAGCATCAGCGACATGGCGCAGTGGCTGATCGCCCAGACCGGCCACCGCCCCGACGTGCTGCCCGCCCCGCTGCTGGCCACCCTGCACGCGCCGCTGATCAGCACGCCCGACCAGCTGCGTTCGGGCTGGCGCCGCGAGCGACTGAGTTCGGCCAACTACGCGCTGGCCTGGCGCGTGGTGGATTACGCCGGCCACAACGTGGTCTTCCACGCCGGTGCCGTGCAGGGCTACCGCGGCCTGGTGGCGATGGTGCCAGAGCGCGACTTCGGCGTGGCCATCCTCTGGAACAGCAATAGCGGCCTGCCCTCGGGCATGCTGCCGACCGTGCTGGATGCCGCGTTGGGGCTGCCGGCCAAGCAGTGGCTGGACGTGCCGACCCTGGGCAACGACCTGATGCTGGCGCGCGACAGCGACGATGACGACCAAGACAGCGGTGCGTCCTCCAGCCGTGCGACCGCCGCGCCGCGCTGAGCAGCGCCTCCGGACGTCATCGCATTGACCAACGCCGCGTCTGACGCGGCGTTTTTCGTTTGGTCTCATCGCGCCCAGGTTCGGCGGGTTCGGCATTGCTCGGATGTGGCGGCTGAGACGGCCGCGACGCCGCCGGGGACGCGGCGGGTTGAGCTCCGTCGATCGGTTGCGCGTGGTCTCGTTGGGATGACGAGCGAGGCCGTCGCGTTGGGTGGATGACGTGCTTCTCGTCCACCAGCGCCATCGGACGCATCACAGTGGCATGGCGACCCACCCTCGCGCGGGTCCGCGAAGCGCGGTGGACAAGCTGCGCGTTGTCCACCCTACGTGGATTGCGGGCGAGTCGGCTGCGTAGGGTGGATGACGCTTTTCTCATCCACCACCGCCAGGAAATGCATCGCGGCGGCATGGCGACCCACCCTCGCGCGGGTCGGTGAAGCGCGGTGGACAAGCTGCGCGTTGTCCACCCTACGTGGATCTGGAGTGGCTGGCTGCATCGGGTGGATGAGTGCTTCACATCCACCGTTCGGGTTCGCGCGTGGTTGGGGCGACGCCCTGGCGCGGACGAGCGCTTGCTCTGCTGCACGGACCAGGCGCATAAAAAAACTCTCCTCCCGCTGGGCACCGGGAAGGAGAGTTCATGAGGACCGCAATGACGACCCGAAACGGGTCGTCGGGCTCGCGATCAGATCAGCGGAGCCGGGGTGGCCGGCAGGGCGACCGGGGCGGGCTTCTTCTTGGCAGCCTTCTTCGGAGCAGCCTTCTTCGGAGCGGCCTTCTTGGCGGCCTTCTTCGGAGCAGCCTTCTTGGTGGCTTTCTTCGGAGCGGCCTTCTTGGTGGCCTTCTTCGGTGCAGCCTTCTTGGTGGCCTTCTTCGCTACCTTCTTGGCGGCCTTCTTGGGGGCTGCCTTCTTGGCGGTCTTCTTGGTGGCCTTCTTGGCGGTGGCCTTCTTGGCGACCTTCTTCACAGCCTTCTTCACGGCCTTCTTCGCCTTGGTGACCTTCTTCGCGGCCTTCTTGGCGACCTTCTTCACGGCCTTCTTGACGCTGGCTTTCTTGGCGGCCTTCTTGGCGGCCGGCTTTTTCTTGACTGCTTTCTTCGTTGCCATGTGATGGCTCCTCGTCAGTGAACTATGGATGGATACATCCGTTGAATGCCCAGTTGCTTCTTACAAAGGCCAGGGGAGTCGGACCCGCAGGCAGCCGCCGACGCGCCAGGCGCGTGGAAGCGGATGAGTTCGAAGCCTTCTCCAAATCGGAGGCTTCTATATATAGACAGACACCCGCGCCGGTCAGGTCGCGGGTGTCGGGATGGGGGTGTCGCGTTTCGCTGGGGGAAGCGTTGCCTTCGACCTTCTTGATGAGGGTGCGGTCGGGCGACAGATGCGTTGTACGTTTCGTCGCGATGGCGGACTCGCTTGCGTTGCGCAGGTGCGGCTTCGTTGGGGCGAAACCTAATCACGCTTTTTTTTAGTGTCAACACTTTTTCAGAAATATTTTTCGCCCCCTGCGCGAGCGTTGTCGCCGCAGCCGCCTGCACCCGCTCGCCATCGACCGGCTGGCCCGCGCGTCCCATGCCCGGCACGCATCCGGCCACACGAAGGAAATTGCTTTTTTTAAGCACTTTGCTTCGAACACGTCCGTGCGCGCACTGCGTCCAACGGGTGGCTACAGCACCGGCATCCGGACATGCACACCGTGCAGACAGGCTTGAATGTCAGCTGAGTTTTTCCGCCGCCAGATTGCCCGCTCTCGCGTCGCACAAGGCGGCCAAGCCACGAACTGCGCAAAAAAAAACGAGGCCGCTGGTGTTTTTTTCACCAGCATCAAGGCGCTTTGCGCGCCTGGGCGATTGGCCTGCGCGCACGTGCGTAGCGCAAGCGGTCGATGCCCGGGATGCCCGGCAATGACCAAGGTCGAATCCGCCGTCCCAAAAAAAACCCGCGGATGCCTCCGCGGGTCTGGTTCTTGCAACGTGTCAAAGTGCCGACACGCAGGGGAAGGACGACTCAGTGGTCCTCGTCTTCCAACGCCTCGGCGTAGTCGTCCGGACCGAGCAACTCGGCCAGCTCTTCGGCGTTGCCGATCTCCACCACGAACAACCAACCGTCGCCGTAGGCATCCTCATTGATGGTCTCCGGCTTGTCGGCCAGAGCCGAGTTCACTTCCACCACCGTGCCGGTGACCGGGCTGTAGACGTCCGAAGCCGCCTTGACCGACTCCACCACCGCGCAGGCGTTGTTGGCCTGGACGCTGTCGCCGACGTTAGGCAGCTCGACGTAGACCAGGTCGCCGAGCAGGCCCTGGGCATGGTCGGAAATACCGACGGTGACGCGGCCGTTGTCTTCCAGACGGGCCCATTCGTGGGACTTGAGGAACTTCAGGTCGCCGGGGATCTCACTCATTGCGGACTACTCCAGATGAAAAGTGGGCGGGGCACAGGGACGCTCAAGTGTAGCCAAGCGTCCCGGCAAGGTCATAGCGCGCGATAGGGCGTACGGCCGCTGCGCAAGGCGGCATCGAGGGCATCGAGGCGATCCTGCCCCCAGAACGGCTCGCCCTGCAGCACGTAGCCCGGCAAGCCAGGCAGGTCGAAGGCGATGGCGGCCTGGGTGTTCTGTTCGTACAGCGCCTGCGCCGCCTCGGCGTCGGCCTGCGCCAGGGTGGCGCCGGCGTCGAAGCCGTGCCGCGCCAGCAGGGCCGACAGCGTGGCGACGTCGGCCAGGTTGCCCTCCTCCACCCACAGCGTGCGGAAGGCCGACAGCATGAACTCGGACACGTCATGCCCCTGCGCGATCAGCGCGCAGGCGCAGCGGTCGGCCAGGCTGCCGTCGACGGGGAAGAACTTGGGCTGCAGGTTGAGCGGCAGCGCGCGCTCGGCACGCGCACGCTGCAGTTCGATGAAGCGATAGCGCTGGCGCGCCGCCGCACGCTGGCCCAATGGCACGCCGCCAGCGGCACGGAAGACCTCGACCATCTTCACCGGCCTCGGCACCACGGTGGCGCCGTGGCGCACGGCCAGCGCCATCAGCGCCGCATGCCCGAGATAGGCGTAGGGCGAGACCAGGGTGAAAAAGTACTCGATGCGCGCGGACACGGGGCTACTCCAGGATGCCGGCTTGCGGCTGGCCTTCGCGCACGAAGGGGAACTTCACCACGCGCACCGGCACTTCGCGTCCGCGGATGTCGACCTTGACCGCACCGGTGGCGCCGGCCGGCACGCGCGCGAAGGCGATGGCCTTGCCCAGCGTCGGCGAGAACGTCCCGGAGAGGATCTCGCCCTCCCCCTGCTCGGTCAGCACACGCTGGCCGTGGCGCAGCACGCCCTTCTCGTCCATCACCAGGCCGATCAGCTGGCGCGGCGCGCCGTCGGCCTTCTGCTGCTCCAACACCGCCCGGCCGATGAAGTCGCGGCCTTCATCCAGCGCCACGGTCCAGCCCATCGCCGCTTCATACGGGGACACGGTCTCGTCCATGTCCTGACCGTAGAGGTTCATGCCCGCCTCAAGGCGCAGCGTGTCGCGCGCGCCCAGGCCGGCCGGCCTGACGCCCGCCTCCAGCAGCGCGTTCCAGAACGCCACGGCCTGCTCGGCCGGCAGCACCACTTCGAAGCCGTCCTCGCCGGTGTAGCCGGTGCGCGCCAGGAACAGCGGCACGCCGGCGGTGGTGGTGGTCTCCAGCGCGGCAAACCGCGACAGCGTCTCGGCGGCCGTGCGATCGCCTTCCACGAGCAGGCCGATGACCTTGGCGCGCGCGCTCGGGCCCTGCACGGCGACCATGGCGAATTCGGGACGCTCGCTGACCTGCACGTCGAAGGGCTGGGCCTGTTCGGTGATCCACGCCAGGTCCTTCTCCCGGGTGGCGGCGTTGACCACCAGCCGGAAGAACGCCTCGTCCATGTAGTAGACGATGAGGTCGTCGATCACCCCACCCTGCGGGTTGAGCATGGCTGTGTACAGGGCCTTGCCTGGCACCTTGAGCTTGTCCACCGAGTTGGCGAGCAGGTGGCGCAGGAACGGGCGGACCTGCTCGCCGCGCAGGTCGACCACGGTCATGTGGCTGACGTCGAACATGCCGGCGTCGCGGCGCACTTGATGGTGCTCATCCAGCTGCGACCCGTAGCTGATCGGCATGTCCCAGCCGCCGAAATCGACCATCTTGGCGCCGAGCGCGCGATGGGCATCGTTGAGGATCGTCTTCTGGGTCATGGCCGCCACCTTGGGAAAGACCGCCATTATCCCAGATGCCACGGCCCACAAAATCGATCATCGCGCGGGGCGGGCGCGGCGCCGGGCCGCTCAGGCGGCCTCGACGATCAGCTCCATTCCGGCACTGCCCACGACGCGGACCTGGATGCCGGCCGGCAGTTCCGGTCCGGTGACGATCCAATACGCATCATCCAGCTTGATCCGCCCGCGGCCGCCGACGATGGCCTGGTCCAGCGTGGTCACCCGCCCGATCAGCTGCTCGGCGCGGCGGTTGAGCAGCGGCCGGTCGCTCTGGCGGTCGCGGCCCTTGAACCATTGCCGGTAGACCTGGATCGAGACGAAGCTGAGCAGCACGAAGGCGATGACCTGCACCAGCAGCGGCAGGCCCGGCACCAGTAGCACCCCCAGGAACACCAGCGCGGCGGCAAAGCCCATCCACAGCATGAAGGCGCCGGGCACCAGCGCCTCGGCGGCGAACAGCAGCAGCGTGAGCGCGGCCCACGCCATCACGTCCATGCGCATGGCGGTCAGCTCCGCTGCCGCGGCACCGGCGGCGGCACTGCCGCCTCGCCCAGCGCCTGGCGCGCCAACTCGCCGATGCCGGCGATGGAGCTGATGATGCCGGTGGTCTCCATCGGCATCAGGACGAACTTCTGGTTAGGGCCGGTGGCCAGCTTCTCGAAGGCCTCGACGTAGCGCTGGGCCACGAAGTAGTTGATCGCCTGCACGTTGCCCTGGGCGATGGCCTCGGACACCATCCGCGTCGCGTTGGCCTCTGCCTCGGCCAGGCGCTCGCGCGCTTCGGCCTCGCGGTAGGCGGACTCGCGCTGGCCTTCGGCCTTGAGGATGGCGGCCTGCTTCTCGCCCTCGGCGCGCAGGATCTCGGACTGGCGATGACCTTCGGCTTCCAGGATGGAGGCGCGGCGGTCGCGCTCGGCCTTCATCTGCCGGGCCATGGAATCGACCAGGTCGCGCGGCGGCTGGATGTCGCGGATCTCGATGCGGGTGACCTTGATGCCCCAGGGATTGGTGGCTTGGTCGACCACGTTGAGCAGCTGGGCGTTGATGGTCTCGCGGTTGCTGAGCGACTCGTCCAGGTCCATCGAGCCGATCACGGTGCGGATGTTGGTCTGCACCAGCGCGATGGTGGCGATCTCCAGGTTGGAGACCTCGTAGGCAGCCTTGGCCGCATCCAGCACCTGGAAGAACACCACCCCGTCGACCTTGACCACCGCGTTGTCCTTGGTGATCACGTCCTGGCTGGGCACGTCCAGCACCTGCTCCATGACGTTGACCTTGCGGCCCACGCTGTAGAACACCGGGATCAGGAAATGCAGGCCCGGGCCCATCGTATGGGTGTACTTGCCGAAGCGCTCCACCGTCCATTCATAGCCCTGCGGCACCATGCGCACGGTCTTGAACAGTCCCACCACGCCGGCCACCACGACGATGATGGCCAGAAAACTCGATCCGAACATTCCGCTCCCCTTGCGTCCTGCGACGCCCCCGACAGTGTTGCCGGAGTATAGGACAGCCGCTGGCAGGCCCCTGGTGGGCTTGTGAGGGCTCAGCGATCCATGGCGAGCGCCGGTGCCGGCTCCACCCACTGCGCGAACACCGCATCGATCTCGCGCTCGGCCACCTGCCCACCTTCCTGCAGGCGCGCTGCCTGTTCGAACAGCGGCATGATCATCGCCATGCCGTCGAGCTTGGTCTTCAGGTGCACGCCAGGCCGTTGGTCCAGCCGGCGGGCCCAGTGCGCGCGTACCCGGGCCCAGTAACTGGAGGTCGCCTGCCAATAAGCATGGGCCGGCGAGAAGTCCACCTCGGTGGTGCGGCGGTAGTCGTTGAAACCGAACTCGCGCGCCAGCTCCTGCTGGCTGCCATCGCTGCCGCGCAGCACCTTGGTGTTGAACTGCTCATGGGTCCAGCCCTGCGGCGTGAGCGTGTGCCGGTTGACCACCGCCAGCGCGTTGTAGTCGCTACGGCGGGTGTATTCGCGGCGCGGCAGCGGCCGCCAGCCCAGGTCGCTGGTCCAGGTGGGGACGGCATTGTCGTGGCGCCAGCGCCCGGTGCCACAGTAGCGCGGGGCATCGCTGACCTCATAGACGCACTGCGTCCAGGCACCCGTAGTCTGCTCCGGCGAGAGCGGGCGCACCGTCCAGGTCTGCTCGGCACTGAACTCGAACCGCTGCGGCGCTTCGTAGATCCAGTCCTGTCGCCAGTGCTTGGTGACGTGGCCGCTCTTGGGATCGACCAGGAGGTGCTGCAGCACGATCCGCCGGGGCGTGTCCTCCACCACCAGCACCACCTCCTCACCGCCGCTGCGCATCGCCGGGGCGCGCTCGTAGCCTGGCTTGAGCAGGACGGTTTCGTCGAAGGCGAAGTCGACGCTGTATTCGCCGCGCATGGCCAGGATGGCGTCGTGGTCGCGTTGCGGATCGGTGTCGGAGGCGTGGACACAGGCGGCGCTGACCAGCATCAGGACCGCGATGAAAGGGGCCAGGTTCATGAGGATCTTGCGCTGAGTCTGAGGATGGGATCGACCGGCGCGGCGACGGTCCGGTCCGCGGCGGCTGCGGCGGCCTGGGCGCAGCAGCACGCATCCCAGGCCCTGGTGAAATCCGCCCCCTGGGCCCGCAGGATGTCGCGCGCGGTCGCCGTGCCCAGCGCCGACAGGGCCACGGGACTGGCCGCCAGCACCGGCGCTGCCTCGGCCTCGCGCATGGCATGCAGGCGCAGCGCGCAGGCGCGCCATGCATCGCCAGTGAGCCGGTTGGCCAGCCGGTGCCACAGGCGCTCGCTGATCCCCGCCGCGCTGGCCCGGGCGCGATGACCCGGCAAAGTGGCGGCCATGCGGTCCCAGGCCAGGAAATCGCTGTCCGGCAGCAGCCACAGCTGCCAGCAGCAGCGTCCGGCACGGTCGAGGAACACCAGGCTTTCGCGCAGCCCGTCGCTGTCCAGACCGGCGTGGACTTCCACCCGATCGGCCTGCATCCAGCCGGTCAGTTCGCTGCCGTGCTGAGGCCGGTACAGGCACAGCACCGCGCCGAGTTCGGCCAGTTGCCGCGGATCAGGCAATCCATTGCTGGCGAGGGTCGAAATCCGATCGTGCGCGCGCAGGCTGTTGTGCATGGCCACTACCGCTCCAAGGCGACTTGGGCCGACGACGTGCGGCCGGGACGGATGTATGGGTCAAGCACCGCAAGGCCGGCCGACACACCAGTGGCGTCGGTCCAGCCGGTGTCGCACCTGTTGGTGTGGTCGATCGGGCTGCAAGCGGATCTGGTGGCCGCGGTGAGAGACCCGTGCATTTCCCGGCTGGCCGGGCCAAGCATCTCGGCCTTCGTCGTCGCACCGCGCGCGGCCGTGGCCTGAAATCTTTCGAGCGCGGGGACCGCCGCGACATCGGCAGCCAGGACTGGGCCACGCCACCTCGGCGGAAGCGCGCTGCACAGCGGGAAGCGTCGGTTCATCGGATCGGCACGCCTTGTGAGGTGATGAAACCCGGCGAGCTGGCGGCCCGGAGACTTCCCGATGGCTGGCGCCCAGGTGGAGAGAGCAGGTGAAGCGTGGCCAGGTACGGAGGGCGTGCGTGTCGGCATGCCGGCGCGCCGCCGCCCGCGTGGCGCTTACTTGGTCAGGATCAGCTTGTCGTTGCTGGTGTGGCGCAGACGGTAGAAGCGGTCGCCGTGCTGGATCAGGATTTCACGACGGCCCTTGAGCAGGGCGTCGCTGGAAACGACGACCTCGCCACTGCTGGGAACCACGGGCTGGACAGGGGTGCTGCGATTGATCTGCGGGAAAGCCAGGGTGTTGGCACTCATCGGGATTGCTCCAGTTGCGGAACGCCCAAACGATGATAATGATTCTCATTGACGAGTCAAATGGTTTCGATAGGCAGTGGCCGGTCGTGATGGCAAGCTTCGGGTCCCATCACACTTGTGCACGAGATGAAGCGAAGGATCGCGGCGGGGATCGGCCTGCTTGTCCTGCTTGCGTTGGGCACTTGGCAGTTGGGGCCTGCCCGGCATGCGCGACCCGCGCAGGCTGCCGCGCCGTCGGCGTCGGCAGCGGTTTCCCCGCCTGTCGGCGCCGCGGCCGCCAACGTGCAGCGGCAGTGGGCCAGCCTTCCGCCGGCGGGCACGCCGCTTCCCTTGATGCATGAGGACCTGCAGCGTCGGGCGCAGGCCGGGGATGCACCCGCCGCCTGCCGGCTGGGGACCGAGCTGGTCCGCTGCGGCATGCTGCGCAGCTTGACCACCGAAACGGTCCTGATCGAGGCCGAGGCGGACCTGGAGTCCACCGAACGCGAACAGGGCCCGGCGTCCGCACGCGCGCAAGGGGCCGCGACCTTGCGTTTGATCGAGCAGTCCAGGTCCTGCGCCGGCGTGACCGATGCGCAGTTGATGCGCGCCAACCACTATCTCAGGCAGGCGGCCCTGGCCGGGATCCCGGAAGCGGCCATGCGCTACGCCGAAGGGCAAGGCCTGGCCATGGCGACTGTGGTGCATCCGGGCATGTACGGCTTCCTGAGGGCACCTGGCCTGGCGGCCTGGCAGCGCGAGGCGGTGCCGCTGGTGGAGCAACAGCTCAGGCAGGGCAATGCGGCCGCGGTGCTGACACTGATGTCCGCTTACGAGACGGACCTCACGCAGTTCAGCGGACTCATCGAGAAGGACCCGGAACTTGCCTATCAGTACCTGATCCTCTTCAGGACCCTGGCCGGTTCGAAGTCGCCTGAGGTGAACACACCGCTTCCAGGGGAGGCCGCAGCGCGCGCCAGGGCCGAGGCCCGGCGCATGTACCTGGAATACTTCGGTGGGCGCCCGGCGCCCAAGGGCGCATTCGAGCTGATCAACCTGTCGCTGGGAGACCAGGCCGGCGCCCCGGGCGGCGCATGCGCGCCCGGCCGCCACGTCGTGGAAAACTGAATACACGCGCCGCCTTGCCCGCCCCCCGGCGCTCCACTAGTCTTTCCCCCCTTGTGTCTGGGGCGGTAACCGGGGATTCCTATGCTGGAAGGTGTGTGGCGGATCGGCTTCGGCCTGTTCGGGCTGATCGTGCTGCTGGGAATCACCTGGCTGTTCTCCAACAACAAGCGGTCGGTGGACTGGAAGCTGGTCCTCACCGGCGTGCTGCTGCAGATCGGCTTTGCCGCGCTGGTGCTGCTGGTACCCGGCGGGCGCGACGTGTTCGACTGGCTGGGCCAGGGCTTCGTGAAGGTGCTGAGCTTCGTCAACGAAGGCTCCAACTTCATCTTCGGCAGCCTGATGGACGTGAAGTCCTACGGCTTCATCTTCGCCTTCCAGGTGCTGCCGACCATCATCTTCTTCTCCGCGCTGATGGGCGTGCTGTACCACCTGGGCGTGATGCAGGCGGTGGTACGCGCCATGGCCTGGGCCATCACCAAGGTCATGCGCGTGTCCGGCGCGGAGACCACCAGCGTCTGCGCCAGCGTGTTCATCGGCCAGACCGAGGCGCCGCTGACGGTGCGGCCGTACATCCCGCGCATGACCGAATCGGAGCTGATCACGATGATGATCGGCGGCATGGCGCATATCGCCGGCGGCGTGCTGGCGGCCTATGTGGGCATGCTCGGCGCGGGCGATGCGGTGGCCCAGGCCTTCTATGCCAAGCACCTGCTGGCGGCGAGCATCATGGCCGCGCCGGCCACCCTGGTGGTGGCCAAGATCCTGATCCCGGAGACCGGCACGCCGCTCACCCGCGGCACGGTCAAGATGGAAGTGGAGAAGACCACCAGCAACATCATCGATGCCGCCGCGGCCGGCGCTGGCGATGGCCTGCGCCTGGCGCTGAACATCGGTGCGATGCTGCTGGCCTTCATCGCGCTGATCGCGCTGCTCAACGCCCCGCTGACCTGGCTGGGCGAGGTGACCGGCCTGGCCGCTGCGATCGGCAAGCCCACCAACCTGTCCACCATCTTCGGATACGTGCTGGCGCCCATCGCCTGGGTAATCGGCACGCCGTGGGGGGATGCGACCACGGTCGGCTCGCTGATCGGGCAGAAGGTGGTGATCAACGAGTTCGTCGCCTACACCGAGCTGGCGCGGGTGGTGAACGGCCAGGTCCCCGGCGTGAGCCTGAGCGCGGAGGGTCGCCTGATCGCGACCTACGCGCTGTGCGGCTTCGCCAATTTCAGCTCGATCGCGATCCAGATCGGCGGCATCGGCGGGCTGGCCCCGGAGCGTCGCGCCGACCTGGCCCGTTTCGGCCTGCGCGCGGTGCTGGGCGGCTCCATCGCCACCTTCATGACCGCCACCATCGCCGGCGTCCTCAGCCACTTCGGCTGAGGCGACGGCTGCCGATGCGTCTGCGCGATGGCTGGATCACGCCAGGAACGGGCAGTCCATCCACGCGCTGACGCCGGAGCGGTGGCCTGACGCTGCGCTTCAGCTGCCTGCGTCATACTGGCGCCCCTGCGGGTGCCCCCTGCCTGCGAGAGATGTTCCATGAGTGCTGTCGTTGTTGTCGGTTCCTTCAATGTTGACCACGTGTGGCGTTGCGATGCCCTGCCCGCTCCGGGCGCGACCATCGCCGGCCAGTACCACACGGGGCCTGGCGGGAAGGGGTTCAACCAGGCCATCGCCGCCGCGCGCGGCGGTGCGGCCACCACCTTTCTCTGCGCCCTTGGCGAGGACGCCGGCGGCGCGATGGCCCGCGAGTTGGCCAGGCAGGATGGGTTGACGCTCAACGCCGAGGCCAGCGACCAGCCCACCGGCACCGGCGGCATCTATGTGGACAGCCGCGGCCGCAACACCATCGTGATCGGCGCCGGCGCCAATGCCGCGCTCAGCGTCGGTTTCATCGAGGCCCAGCACGCGCTGCTGGCATCTGCGAGCGTGCTGCTGGCGCAGCTGGAATCGCCGATGGACACCGTGGAAGCCGCGCTCGCCAGCGCGCGCAACGCCGGGGTCACCACCGTGCTCAACGCCGCCCCGGCCAACGCGCCCACCAGCATCTCGCTGTTGAAGCTGGCCGACATCCTCACCCCCAACGAAACCGAATTCGCCAGCCTGCTGGCCCGCCACGTCGGCGAGCGCCTGGAACCCGACGACGTGGCCGCCACCGATGGCAGCACGCTGCACCAGCTGTGCCGCCAGCTGCTGCCGGCCGGCACGGTGGTGATCACGCTGGGCGCGGTCGGCGCCTTCGTCTCGCATGCCGAGGACCAGCTGCGCGGCGACACCCAGCCCTACTACCGCATCGCCGCCGAGCAGGCCCAGACCATCGACACCACCGGCGCGGGCGATGCCTTCAACGGCGCCCTGGTGGCCTCGCTGGCGCACGCGCCGAGCGCAGCCTTCGCCCAGCATGTGCGCTTTGCCAACCGCTTCGCCGCACGCTCCACGGAGGCCGAGGGCGCGGCGGCGTCGATGCCGAGGCTCACGCCGGAAGGCTAGGAGTGAGGGGAGAGGAGTGAGGAGTAAGGAAAGGCGTTTCCGGGCACGCACCGCTTGGCCGTCTTTCCTGAAGCAGCGCGCGGCCTCCTCTCGTTCCTCGTTCCTCACCACTCGTTTCTCGTTCTTCGTTTCTCGCCCCTAGCTCCCCCTCACTCCTCACTCCTCCCCACTCACTCCTCGCTCCCAGCTCATGCGCATCGGCCCCCACGACATCGCCACGCCGCTGGTCCTGGCGCCGATGGCGGGCGTGACCGACAAGCCGTTCCGGCAGCTGTGCAAGCGTTTGGGCGCGGGCCTGGCGGTGTCGGAGATGACCATCTCCGATCCGCGCTTCTGGAAGACCGACAAGTCGCTGCGGCGCATGGATCATGCCGGCGAGCCGGCGCCGATCAGCGTGCAGATCGCCGGCACCGAGCCGCGGCAGCTGGCCGAGGCGGCGCGCTACAACGTCGACCATGGCGCGCAGATCATCGACATCAACATGGGCTGCCCGGCCAAGAAGGTGTGCAACGCCTGGGCCGGGTCGGCGCTGATGCGCGATGAGGCCCTGGTCGGACGCATCGTGCAGGCCGTGGTGCAGGCGGTGGAGGTGCCGGTGACCTTGAAGATCCGCACCGGCTGGGATGCGCAGCACCGCAACGCGCCGACCATCGCGCGCATCGCCCAGGACGCCGGCATCGCCGCGCTGGCCGTGCACGGGCGCACCCGCGACCAGCACTACACCGGCCTGGCCGAATACGACACCATCGCCGCCATCAAGGCCGACCTGTCCATCCCGGTGTTCGCCAACGGCGATATCGACTCGCCGGAGAAAGCCGCGCAGGTGCTGGCCCACACCGGGGCCGACGCGCTGCTGATCGGGCGCGCCGCGCAGGGGCGGCCGTGGATCTTCCGCGAGATCGCCCACTTCCTGGCCACCGGCCAGACCCTGCCGGCGCCGTCATTGACCGAAGTGCGCGACATCCTGCTTGGGCACCTGCAGGCCCTGCACGATTTCTACGGGCAGCCGCAGGGCGTGCGGATCGCCCGCAAGCACCTGGGCTGGTACGCCAAGGATCGCCCCGAAAACGCGCAGTTCCGCAGCGTGGTCAATCGGGCCGAGAGCCCGGAGGAACAGCTGCGCCTGACCCGGGACTACTTCGACGCGTTGATCGCCGGCGCCCCCACGGGATTTCCCGCCGCGGCCTGAGCGCCGGCCTGGCCCACCACCACATCGCGCAAGGCTTGGTCCGAGTCGTTCCAGATCCGGTGCCAGGTGGCGGACATCAGCGCGCCAAAGCCGGCCGCGCCCGAGATCGGCAAAGCCGCCGGCACCTGCCGGGGACGCATGGCCTGCCAGCTGTCGCCGCGCGCCTGGGCGACGGTGAAGTTGAAGCTGTAGTCCGGGTCCAGCCCCATGCGCAGGTCCGAGAGCGTGAGCTGGCCATCCAGCGTGCGTGCACGCATGAAGCCGCGGTTGAACCACATCAGGCGACGCACCGCCGGGATGCCGAGCGCGTTGGCCTGTGCCAACGCCTGGGTGTTGGAGGCATGGGCGCGGAACACCAGGGGGCCGTCGTCGAACACCGAACGCTCGGCTTCCACGTAGCCGCTGGGCGTCATCGCCACCACCCGCCACAACAAGGTGGTGAATGGCATCGGCGTGGAGAAGCGCGGCGAGGCGCCCAGCCCCATGGCCCGCAGCTGCGGCTCGGCCTGGCGGTCGATCATCGATTTGGCCAGCAGCGACCACCCCAGGTAGCCGCTGCTGAGCACCAGCCCGGCGAGCAGGGCGCGCTGGGCCACAGGTTTCTTCGGTACGACCCAGGCGATCACGCAGGCGATCAGCAGCCACAGCGTGTACAGCGGATCGATGATGAAGACGCTGGACCACATGGTCGGCGGCGGTGCCAGCGGCCACCACAGCTGGGTGCCGTAGACGGTGAAGGCATCGAGCAGCGGGTGGGTGATCAAGGCCAGCTGGATCGCCCAGAACCAGCGCACCGGCGCGGCATGCACCCGCCCCTCGCGCCAGCGGCACAGCCACCAGATCAGCGCGCCCACCAGCGGCAGCACCAGCAGCGAATGGCTGAAGCTGCGGTGCACCGTCATCAGCATCACCGGGTCGCTGACGAAGGGCTTGATCAGGAACGAATCCAGATCCGGCAGCGTGCCCAGCGCCGCACCGGCCAGCAGCGCGGCGCGGCGGTGTCCGCTGGGGGCGATGGCGGCAGCGACGGCGCCGCCGAGGACGATCTGTGACAGTGAATCCATCCGCGGATGCTAGCAGTCGGCCGCGGCGCTCGGCAGCGCATCGGCAGGGCCGTGCCAGGCCCCTTGCGGTCAGCCCGGCCCGAGCGCGCTCATTCCATCCAGGGATTGCGTGCCGGCTTCCAGTCCGCCGGCAGCTTGCCGTCGGCGGTGGACGCCATCAGCCCTTCGAGCTGGCGGCCGACCGGGTCGCCGGGCGGCAGGTACTTCACGCCGCCGGACCAGGCCCGGCGCGCGCGCGAAACGTCTCCCAGACGCGCCCAGGCATTGCCGCTTTCCACCGCACAACCCACGGCGAAGGGCATCAGCTTGAGGATCTCGTCGCAGCGCGCGGCGACCTTGCCCCAGTTTGGATGCGGATTCTTGTAGACCTCATCGAGGATGTGCCGGACCATGCCGCGCGCATGCAGGCGCGCATCGTCCATGCGCCCGACCCAGATGCCGGCCGTGCCGATGCGCTGCACCAGCCGCAGGTTGCGCAGCATCTGCTTGGGGTCGTAGTCGTACTCCGGCTCGGGGATGGTCGCGCCCATGCCCATCACGAACACGCCGCCGTAGTGGCCGCCGACATTGGTGTCGTCCAACCCTTCGGCGAAGCGACGCAACGGCACGTGCTCGGCCTTGGCCCACTCGGGCTGGCTGATGTAGCTGTTGTAGATGGGAATCTCGCGCGCGATGTAGGGCTGCAAGGCCGCGCCGATCTCCGGCAGGCGCTGGCCAAGGTCCACGCCCTCGTCGCTGAAGTTGGCGAAGCCGCGCGCGGTACCGCCGGCCGGCTCGCTCCAGTACTCCCACAGGCGCGGCTCGCCGATCGTCATGGCCAGCGCGATCGCCGCCGGTGCGGCCGCCAGCGGCAGCAGCCAGCGCCGCCGCGCCGACAGCGACACGCGCCAGGCCAGCACGCCGGCCAGGGTGGCCAGTGGCAGGTACAGCGGCAGGGCGTGGCGGATGCCGCCCCAGGTGCCGTTGGAGGCCAGCAAGGCGCCCAGATGGGCGATGGCCAGCGCGGCCATCGTCGCCAGCAGCAGGCGCTGGCCGCGCTGCAGCGGCGCGCGCCACAACGCCAGCAGGCCGCCGGCCACCGCCAGCCACAGCGCGAGCGGCAGCTTGGCCGCCAGCATGGCCGGCCAGAAGAACCACGGCGCGGCATGCTTGTACTTGACCCCGAACAGCCAGAAGTTGTCCTGCCCGCGCCCTTCCACGCCGGTGCGCAAGGTGTCGGCCAGCCCCCACAGGTAGGGCCGCGGCAGCAGGTGCGCGCGATCGACCGCATGCAGCACCGTGCGCTGCAGCGGCGAGGACAGGTCGTCGATCTTGGCCTCGAAGGGCTTGTTGAACGGGTCGGTGCCCTGGGCGGTGGCGTGGTACTGGAACCCGTAGCAGGCCCACAGCACCGCCACCGCCAGCAGCACCGCGGCGGCCAGCCGACCCAGCCGGGCGGGGACTGCTGGCGCGGGCGTCGTTGCCCGGCGCGGCCACAACGCCAACCCCAGCAACAGCGCGCCGATCCCGATCAATCCGGGCAGGGCCGAGTGCTTGGCCGCCAGGGCCAGGCCGGCGGCGATACCGAACGCCACCGCCGCGCTCCATCGCCAGCGCGTGGCCAGCCAGGCCGCGGTGGCCGCGGCCAGCCCGAGCGCCAGCGTCAGCGGTAGGTCGGTCATCAGCACCGGCAGGTGCGCGCCGATGGTCGGGTCCACCGCCAGGAACGCAAGCATCCCCAGCGCCCACCAGGCGCCGGCCACGCGCCAGACCACTGCGGTCAACAGGCCGAGCAGGAGCAGGTTCAAAGCGAACATGCCGTGCCGGATCGCCGCCTGGGTCTGCGCCGGCGGGTTGTCCAGGAAGGCCATGGTCTGCACGAACACGCGCTCGTCGTCCTTCTCGCGCAGGACGCGCAGCGGCGGGGCGACCACGTCCGCCGGTGCCCACAGCCCCACCCAGCGCTTGGCCAGGGGCGGATGCTCCGGATTGAGCCGGTAGTCGCCCTGGCGCTGGTAGTAGACGCCGGCGGCATAGTGGTAGGGCTCGTCGATGGTCAGGCCATCGCGGGCGGTACCGGCCATGCTGCGTATCAACAGCAGCGCCAGCAGGGCCAGCGCCAGCAGCACCAGCAGGGGTCTGGAAAAACGGGCACGTCGGTCCTTGTCCATGTCACGACATACGCCGCGCGCAGGAGCGACCGGCCAGGGGTCATGGACTCCGATCTGGCCAGTTGGATCAGCCGCTCAGGCGGCCAGCGCCGGCGCCTTGACCAGGCGCAGGCGCGGCGGCACCTCGGCCAGCACCTCGCCCCGGTGCGAGACCAGCTGCAGGGTGCCGTCGGCGGTCTCCCACAGCGCGGTCAGGCTCTCGACCCAGTCGCCATCGTTGGCATAGATCAGCTGGCCCTCGCGCTTGAGCGCGGCGCGGTGGATGTGGCCGCAGACGATGCCATCCAGCCCGCGCTTGCGCACGTCCTCGAAGCAGGCGCCGACGAAGCGCGCGATATAGCGCTCGGCCGCCGCGCTCCTCTTCTTCAGATAGTCCGACAGCGACCAGTAGCGCAGGCCCAGGCGCCGGCGCGCCTGGTTGACCACGCGGTTGCCGGTGAGGATGCGGTAGTACAGCCAGTCGCCGAAGCGCTCCTGCAGCCCGCCGAAATGGGTGATGGCATCGAAATCGTCGCCGTGGGTGACCAGCAGGCGGCGGCCATCGGCCGTGGTGTGGATCAGCCGCCGGCGCACCTGCATGGCCGGCAGCAGCAGTCCGCAGAAGCGGCGCGCGGCGCGGTCGTGGTTGCCCGGCACGTAGATCAGCTCGGTCCCGCTGCGGGCCAGCGCGTGCAGCGCTTCGACCACGCGCTGGTGGGCCGCATCCCAGCGCGCGCGGCGCTGCGCCATCCACCACAGGTCGACGATGTCGCCCACCAGGTACAGCCGCCGGCACTGCAGGCCTTCCAGGAACGTGGCGAACTCGGCCGCATGGCAGTGCGCCGAGCCCAGGTGCACATCGGACACGAACACGGCGCGCTTCATGCCGGCATCTCCTCACGCGCCGCCGGCTTGAGGTAGCGCTTGCGCTTGCGCGGCTGCATGCGCTGCAGGTCGACTTCGATCAGGCCATCGACCGAGTCGCTGAAATCCGGATCCACGCCGAAGGCCAGGAAGCGCACCCCACCCGGCTCGCACAGCTCGGTGTACTGCCGATACAGCATGGGCACGCGCGCGCCCAGGGCCTCCAGGTTGTCGCGCAGCACCGCGAAGGCGGATTCGGCATCCAGCGCCTGCCACTGGCCCGGGCGCGGTGCCGGATCGAACGGACGATGCGCGGTGGCGCCACAGCTGCCGTAGAAGGTGCGGTAGTAGTCGACGATCTGCTCGCGCGCAGGCGCCGGGATGGCCGCGCTGATGGACACCGCGCCGAACAGGTAGCGCACCTGCGGCTGCCCGGCCAGGTAGGCGCCGATGCCCTGCCACAGGTAGTCGATGCTGCGGCTGCCCCAGTACGCCGGGGACACGAACGAGCGCCCCAGCTCCATGCCCTGCGCCAGGCGGGCCCGCGTGGGCGCGTCGTAGTCGAACAGCGAGGCGGTGTACAGCGCGCCGATGTCCTGCCCCGGCGGCAGGGCGTCGCCACGGGCCAGGCGGTAGGCGCCAGCGAGCTGGCGGCGCTGCTGATCCCACAGCACGATGTGCTCGTACCAGGCATCAAAGGCATCCAGGTCGCGCGCCTTGCCGCTGCCCTCGCCCACCGCGCGGAAGGTGATCTCGCGCAGGCGGCCGATGTCCTGCATCAGCGCCGAGTCCGGCGCCAGGCGTCCGCAGCGGATCTCCATGCCATCGCTGGTGCGGCCCAGCAGCGTCAGCTGGCGCACGTCCTGGGCGATGCGCGCCACCGCGCCCGCCGGCGCCACCGGCACCGGCACGGCGCTCAGCAGCGCATCGCGCCGGTCCAGCGCGTAGACCGCGCGGCGGACGCGCCGTGCGGCCTGGGGGTCCGATTCGTCCTGGCGCAGCTGCAGCGGCTGTCCCACGCACAGCTCCATGCGCTGGCGTGGGCGCGGCAGCATCTCGCGCGGCAGCAGGGCGGTGCCGACCGGCTTGAACATCGCCGAGGCGCCATAGAACAGCGCCGAATTCCGCGCGCGGATACGCACCGGCACGATGGACGCGCCGCTGCGGCGGGCAAAGCGCAGGAAGCCGCGCTGCCAGCGGCCATCGCGGATGCCGTGCGGGCGCAGCCGCGAGACCTCGCCGGCGGGAAACACGATCACGCAGCGCTCCTGCTCCAGCGCCTGCTCCACCGCGCGCACGCTGCCGGGGGTGATGCTGCCGCCGAGGATGCGCACCGGCAGCAGCAGCTGCCGCAGCGGCGCGATCTGCGCCAACAAGTCGTTGGCCACGATGCGCGCGTCCGGCCGTTGCTGCAGCACCCAGTGCAGCAGCGCCAGCGCATCGCGCGCGCCGGAGGGGTGATTGGCCACCACCAGCAACCGCCCCTGCGCCGGCAGCGGCGCGCCCGGCCCGGCCTGCACGCGGTAGTCCAGTTGCAGGAAACTGCGCGCCGCTTCCAGGAAGGCCATGCCGTGCAGTCCTTCGCTGCGCTCCAGGAACTCCAGCGTCTCCTGCAGCCGCGACCAGCGGCTCCAGCGCTGCAGCAGCGGCCGCGTCAGCCGCGCCGAGCGGCCGCTGAACCAGCGGGGGTAACGTGCTGCGATGCTGTCTTCCAGAGAGCGCATGGCCTGGTCCCGGCGGCGGTGTCTGGACGCGCAGGGTCGGGCCGAAGCACGTCACCGGTGTTGCGAAATTGCGGCATGCAGGTGACACCGGCGCCGGCGGCCGTGTTAACGAGGGTGCAACCTGCCGGAGCGGAGAATGCGCAGGGCGGCGTCGCCGTGTATCATGCGCGCCCATCTTTTCATCCGAATCAAAGGATATAAGCCGAATGTCCAGCTACCTGTTCACTTCCGAATCGGTCTCCGAAGGCCATCCGGACAAGATCGCCGACCAGATTTCCGATGCGGTCCTGGACGCGATCCTCGCGCAGGACAAGCGCGCCCGCGTGGCCTGCGAGACGCTGGTCAAGACCGGCGTGGCGATCGTGGCCGGCGAAGTGACCACCAGCGCCTGGATCGACCTGGAAGCGCTGACCCGCAAGGTCATCCTGGACATCGGCTACAACAGCTCGGACGTCGGCTTCGACGGCGAGACCTGCGGCGTGCTCAACCTGATCGGCAAGCAGTCCCCGGACATCAACCAGGGCGTGGACCGCAAGAAGCCGGAAGAACAGGGCGCGGGCGACCAGGGCCTGATGTTCGGCTATGCCACCAAGGAAACCGACAGCTACATGCCGGCGGCGATCCATCTCTCGCACCGTCTGGTCGAGCGCCAGGCGCAGATCCGCAAGAAGAAGAACTCGGCGCTGTCCTGGCTGCGTCCGGACGCCAAGTCGCAGGTCACCCTGCGCTATGAGGACGGCCAGGCCACCGCCATCGACGCGGTGGTGCTGTCCACCCAGCACGATCCGGGCATCAAGCAGAAGGACCTAATCGAGGCGGTGCGCGAGGAGATCATCCGTCCGGTGCTGCCGGCCAAGTGGCTGCACAAGGGCACCAAGTTCCACATCAACCCGACCGGCAAGTTCATCATCGGCGGACCGGTGGGCGACTGCGGCCTGACCGGCCGCAAGATCATCGTGGACACCTACGGCGGCTGGGCCCGTCATGGCGGCGGCGCGTTCTCCGGCAAGGACCCGTCCAAGGTCGACCGCTCGGCCGCCTACGCGGCGCGCTACGTGGCCAAGAACGTGGTCGCCGCCGGCCTCGCCGACCGCTGCGAGGTGCAGGTGTCCTACGCCATCGGCGTGGCCGAGCCGACCTCGATCTCGGTCACCACCTTCGGCACCGGCAAGATTCCGGACGAGAAGATCGAAAAGCTGATCCGCAAGCACTTCGACCTGCGCCCGTACGGCATCATCCAGATGCTGGACCTGATCCACCCGATGTACCAGCCGACCGCGTCCTACGGCCACTTCGGCCGCAAGCCGAAGGAGTTCACCTACACCGACGGGGCGGGCAATGCGCACACCGCCACTGCCTTCTCGTGGGAAAAGACCGACAAGGCCGAGGCGCTGCGCGCCGATGCCAAGCTGAAGTAACTCGGCCTCCGCGCTGGAACGAAAAAAGGACCCCTCGGGTCCTTTTTTCGTTTGCGGCGCAGACCCGGTGCGTGGTCCGCGCACGCGCGGACAGCGCGCGCAGCCAAGCGCTAGTGCAGGCGCTGCCCGCCCTCGTGCCCCTGCAGCCGCCGCAGGTGGAGATCGTGCAGCATGCCCGGCAGCTCGATGACCAGCTGCATGCGCTCTTCCAGCATGAGGACCTGATCGGCCTCCATCTCCATCTGTGCGGCGTGCTCGGCATCGAGGACCGACAGGGTCAGCACCATGGACATGTCGTCCAGGAAGTCCTCATCGCCCGCCAACCAGGCCTGCCAGGCTTCGCCGCGCAAGGACACGCCCTGGAGAAAGCCCGTCGCCCAGGCCACGCCCAGCGGGAAATCCTCGGGAATGCCGGCAAGCGGATCCTCACCGTCCTGGTCATCGTCCGTTTCCGGCATCAACAGCAGCGGCATCAGCTCGGCCCGCACGCTGGTGCCCTGGCCGTCTTCGGCTTCTTCCTCGGGCGGCTGTCCCACGCGCCAGCGGATGTGGTGCCACAACTGCATGACGAGCTCGGTCCGGGCCTGCGCATGCTCCGGGTCCTCGGCTTGCGCCTGGCCCCAGACCAGCGGCAGGAACTCGCCGGGCATGACAGGCTCTGGCCCCACCGCCAGCGCCGAGAGATAGCCATCGACCATCTCCAGCGTCATGCCACCTTCCGGCACCACCTGCTCCAGCAGCAGCGTCTCCAGACGCTCGAGCGCCGCATCCGCCATCGGGCCCTGTTCCACTTCGATGTTCACCTGACACTTCTCCCGATCTGCAAGACGGATGCTTCAAACACGGCCGCTATGATAGGCCTCCTGCAGGTCAAGACTTCGCTCACCTCGTGGGGCCCCTGCACCGCGGCGTCCGCCTGGCCTGTGTTGTTCCGCCTGTTGCACGATCGCGTCCCGTCCTCACCGCACTGCTGCCAAGGAGCCCGGTCATGAAAATCGCCCTGTGTCTGAGCCTGCTGGTCATCGCGCTCAATGCGATCGCCACCTGGCGCGTGCTGCGCTCGCCGTTGCTCTCGCCGGCGCAGACCACCTTGCAGCTGGCCCTGGTGTGGCTGCTGCCGGTGCTGGGGGCGGTGCTGTGCCTGGCTTTCGCCGCCTCTGTGGCCAGCGAGGAAGCCCGCACCCGCCAGCGCGATCGTCCCGAAGCGCCGGGCGATGAATTCCGCACGCCTGGCGATTCGGCCCCCTGACAGCCAACGCGGCGCCCGGCCGACGCGGCCGGCCGGCTACAATGGCCGCATGTCTCTCCTCCAGATCCAGCGCGTCGACTACAGCGTCGGCGGACCGCTGCTGCTCGAACACGTCGATCTTTCGATCGAATCCAACGAACGCGTGTGCATCGTCGGCCGCAACGGCGCCGGCAAGTCCACCCTGATGAAGCTGATCGCCGGCGAGCTGCAGGCCGACGACGGCGAGATCCGCGTGCAATCGGGCATCGTCATCGCGCGCATGGCCCAGGAAGTGCCGCCGGACACCAGCGGCAGCATCTTCGACGTGGTCGCCCAGGGGCTGGGCGCGCTGGGCAAGCTGCTGGCCGATTACCACCATGCGCTCAACGCTGGCGACATGGACGCCATGGGCCGTGCGCAGAGCGAGATCGAAGCCAACCACGCCTGGGACCTGGACCGACGCGTGCAGGCCACGCTGGACCGGCTGGAACTGGATGGCGAGTCGGATTTCGCCGGCCTGTCCGGCGGCATGAAGCGCCGGGTGCTGCTGGCCCAGGCGCTGGTGCGCAAGCCGGACATCCTGCTGCTGGACGAGCCGACCAACCACCTGGACATCGAGGCCATCGACTGGCTCGAAGGGTTCCTCAAGTCCTTCGAAGGCAGCCTGATCTTCGTCACCCACGACCGCAGCTTCCTGCGCAACCTGGCCACGCGCATCGTCGAGATCGACCGCGGCCAGGTCACCAGCTGGCCGGGCGACTACGACAACTACCTGCGCCGGCGCGAGGAGCGCCTGCATGCGCAGGCGCAGGAGAATGCGCGCTTCGACAAGCTGCTGGCACAGGAAGAAGTGTGGATTCGGCAGGGCATCAAGGCCCGGCGCACCCGCAACGAAGGCCGCGTCACCGCGCTCAAGGCTATGCGCCGCGAGCGCGCCGCGCGCCGCGAGCTGACCGGCAACGTGCGCATGGAGACCTCCAATGCACAGGCCTCTGGCAAGAAGGTCATCAGTGCCGAGCACATCACGCAGGCCTACGCCGGGCGCACCCTGCTGGACGATGTCAGCGTCAACATCATGCGCGGCGACCGCGTCGGCATCATCGGCCCCAACGGGTCGGGCAAGTCGACCCTGCTGAAGATCCTGCTGGGCGAGTTGGTGCCGCAGCAGGGCACGGTGGAGCTGGGCACCAGTCTGCAGATCGCCTATTTCGACCAGCACCGCAGCCAGCTGGACGAGTCGCGCAACGCGCTGGAGAACGTCGCCCAGGGCACGGACTTCGTGGAGATCAACGGCAGCCGCAAGCACATCATCGGCTACCTGCAGGATTTCCTGTTCTCGCCCGAACGCGCGCGCGCGCCGATCACGCGCCTGTCCGGCGGCGAGCGCAACCGCCTGCTGTTGGCCAAGCTGTTCGCCCAGCCCTCCAACCTGCTGGTGATGGACGAACCGACCAACGACCTGGACGTGGAGACGCTGGAGCTGCTGGAAGAGCTGCTGGCCGACTACAAGGGCACGCTGCTGCTGGTCAGCCACGACCGCGACTTCATCGACAACGTGGTCACCAGCACCCTGGTGCTGGAAGGCGAGGGCCGCGTGGGCGACTACGTGGGCGGCTACAACGACTGGCTGCGCCAGCGCCCGCGCGGCAAGGCCGGCTTCGACAGCCAGGCCCGGCAGACCGACCGTACCGTGACCGAACAGGTCATCGCTGCCAACTCCGCGGCGGCGGCGGCCCCGCCCGCGGCGGCTGCAAAGAAGAAGCTCAGCTTCAAGGACCAGCGCGAGCTGGAACAGCTGCCGGGCAGGATCGAGCAGCTGGAGACCGACATCGCCAAGCGCACCGCGGCGATGGGCGAGCCGGCCTTCTTCCAGCAGGACGCCGCGGCGATCGTGGCGGCCAACGAAGCGCTGGCGGCGTTGAACGTGCAGCTGGAGGCGGCCTACGCCCGCTGGAGCGAGCTGGACGGCTGATCCTCGGCCAGGCCGCCACGGGACCTCGCCACGCGCGCGTCCCGCGGCGCTTCGAGCGCCTGGACAGGCTCGCTGCCCGGCCAACGGCATCGCGCCAGGCCTGGCCCATGCGCGCAACATTGTGTTGCAGCCGCACCCGTGGCGTTTGGCGCGATCCGAACGCGTCAGGGCGTAGGCTGCCTGCCTGTTTTCCTGTCGCACCGAGGACCTACCGCATGTCATCCATTCCTACCCTTCCCCTCCTCGACGGCCGTCGCATCCCGCAGTTCGGGCTGGGCGTCTGGCAGACCCCGGCGGAGGAAACCGCGCGCGTGGTCGGCGAGGCCTTCAAGCTGGGCTATCGACACATCGATACCGCCGCGATCTACCAGAACGAGGAAGGCGTCGGCCGCGCCATCGCCGAGTCGGGCCTGGCGCGCGATGAGCTGTTCATCACCACCAAGCTGTGGAACGCCGACCAGGGCCACGACAGCACGCTCAAGGCGCTGGACCGCAGCCTGTCCAAGCTGCAGCTGGACTACGTGGACCTGTACCTGATCCACTGGCCCTGCCCGGAAGACGGCAAGTTCGTCGACACCTGGAAGGCGATGATCCAGGCCCAGGCCGAGGGCAAGGTGCGCAGCATCGGCGTGTCCAACTTCCGCGTCGCCGACATCGAGCACCTGCTGGCCGAGACCGGGGTGATGCCGGTGGTCAACCAGATCGAGCTGCACCCGCTGCTGCAGCAGTCCGCGCTGCGCGACTACCACCACCAGCACGGCATCCTCACCGAATCCTGGAGCCCGCTGGCGCAGGGCGGCGACCTGCTCAAGGACCCCGGCCTGCAGGCCATCGGCCAGGCCCACGGCAAGAGCGCCGCCCAGGTCATCCTGCGCTGGCACGTGCAGCTGGGCCTGGTGGTGTTCCCCAAATCGGTGACGCCCGCGCGCATCAAGGAAAACGCCGAGATCTTCGACTTCGAACTCAGCGCCGAGGAGATGGCGCAGATCGGCAAGCTCGACGCCGGCACGCGGCTGGGGCCGGATCCTTCGACGCTACGCATTTGAGGGCGAGGAACGAGTGGAGAGGAACGAGGAACGAGTGGGCTGCCAGGATCCGTAGGCTCTCACTCGTTTCTCGTTCCTCGCTTCTCGTTTCTCGCCCCACTCACCCCGTATTCTGCACGCCCTGCGACACCCCGTTCACGCTGGCCACGAGCGCCCGCAGCAGCGCATCGTCCTCGCGTTCGGCGGCGCGCCAACGCTTGAGCAGGTCCACCTGCAGCAGGCTCATCGGGTCGATGTAGGGGTTGCGCAGGCGGATGGACAGCGCCAGGCGCTGGTCGTGCTGCAGCAGGGTCTCATTTCCCGACAGGGCCAGCAGCCAGCGTTGGGTTAGGGCGTGCTCGGCCTGGATGCGCGGAAAGAACCGCGCGTGCAGGTCCGGGCCGGCCAGCTGCGAGAACAGCTCGGCGATGTCCAGGTCGCCCTTGGCCAGCACCATGGCGATGTCGTCCCAGAAGGTGCGCACGAACGGCCAGTCCCGGCCCATCTCGCGCACCGCCTCGATGCCGAAGGCGTCCACCGCCGCGGCCAGGCCACTGCCCACGCCGTACCAACCCGGGATGGTCGAGCGCGCCTGGCTCCAGGCGAACACCCACGGGATGGCGCGCAGGTTGCTCAGCGCCGCGTCCTGCCCCAGGCGACGCGAGGGCCGCGAGCCCAGGGTCATGCGTTCGATCACGTCGATCGGCGTGGCCGCGCGGAAGTAGTCCATGAAGCCATCGGCGCCGACGAAATCCAGGTAGGCGCGGTTGCTGGCCTTGGACACGGTCTCCATGATCCGGCGCCACTGCGCCTCGCGCGGCTCGGCCGGGCGCGGGCGGATGCTGGAGACCATCACCGCCCCCAGCGACTGCTCCAGCGAGCGCACCGCCAGCGCGCGGATGCCGTACTTGCGGTGGATCACCTCGCCCTGCTCGGTCACGCGCAGGCGGCCGTCCACGCTGCCGCGCGGCGAGGCATCGACCGCGCGCGTGGTCTTGGTGCCGCCGCGACTGATCGAGCCGCCGCGGCCATGGAAGAAGGTCAGCTTGATGCCGAGCTGCTGGGCCGCCTCCAGCAGTTCCACCTGGCCGCGCTGCAGGCCCCAGCGCGAGGCGGTGGTGCCACCATCCTTGCCGCTGTCCGAATAGCCCAGCATCACCATCTGGGTATCGCCACGCGCGGCCAGGTGCTGGCGGTAGACCGGATCGGCGGCCAGGTCGCGCAGCACCTCCGGCCCGTGGCGCAGGTCATCGACCGTCTCGAACAGCGGGGCGATGTCCAGCGGCACCTGGCCCTTCTCGTCCACCAGGCCGCCCCGGCGCGCCAGGGCGAGCACGGTCAGCACGTCGGCACGGCTGTGGGCCATGGAGATGATGTAGCTGCCCAGCGCGTCGGCACCGTGGCGCGCGCGCGCATCGGCCAGCGCGGCGAACACCGCATCCAGGCGCGCATTGACCTCCTCCTCCGAGCTGGGCAGGACCTGCTCGCCCGAGGCATAGGGCTGCAGTGCGCTGGCGCGTTCGGCCGCCTCCTGCTGCGCCGGCTCGGCCTGGCCCAGCGCCTGGGCCACGGCGCCCGCATGCACGCTCGACTCCTGGCGCACGTCCAGCCGCGCCAGGTGGAAGCCGAAGGTGCGCAGGCGCCACAGCAGGCGCCGCACCGCGAACCAGCCCGCGTGCTGGCCCTTGTTGGCCGCCAGGCTGTCCAGGATCAGCTGCAGGTCCTGGGCGAACTCCTCCGGCGATGCGTAGCTGCCCGGCGCGTCCTCCAGCGTGGCGCGCAGGCGCGCGCGCATCAGGTCGTTGAGCAGGCGGTAGGGCATGTCGCCATGGCGCGGGCGCGAACGCTTGGCCGCTTCGGGCAGCTCGGCCTGGTACTGCTGCAGGCGCGCCAGCAAGGCATCGCTGACGCTCACCAGCGTGGTGGACTGGCTGAGCAGGCTGGCCAGCTGCCACAGCTCCTTGAGGTAGCGCTCCAGCACCGCGCGACGTTGCGCGTCCAGGGTGGCCTTGATGGTGCTGGCATCGACATTGGGGTTGCCGTCCATGTCCCCGCCCACCCAGGTGCCGAAGCGCAGCACGCGCGGCAGCTCCGGTGCGCTGCCGTAGACCTCCACGAAGGCGTGCTCGAGCGACTCGTAGAACACCGGCACCACGCGGTAGAGCACCTCGGTGAGATAGAAGCCCACGTGCTCGCGCTCGTCGGCCACGGTCGGGCGCACCGGCGAGGAATCAGCGGTCTGCCAGGCCGCGGTCAGCGCCATCCTGAAGCGCGCCGCGTCGGTAGCCGCCTCGCCCGGCGTGCGCCCGCCGTCCAGGCCATTGACTAGGCTGGCGACCATCATGTGTTCCTTCTCCAGCAACGCGCGCCGCACCGCTTCGGTCGGATGCGCGGTGAACACCGGCTCCAGGTCAATGCGCGAGAGCCACTGGGTCGCCTCGTCCAGTCCCACGCCCTGCTCCTTGAGCTTGAGCAGGCTGGCCTGCAGGCCTTCGGGCTGGGGCGCATCGCCCTGGCGCTGGTAGTCGCGACGGCGGCGGATGCGGTGGACCCGCTCGGCGATGTTGACCACCTGGAAGTAGGCGCTGAAGGCGCGGATCAGCGCCTCGGCCTCTTCCGGCGGCATCCCCGCCAGGGTCCGCGCCAGGTTTTCGGTGGTCTGGCCCTGCTGCCGGCGGGCGATGGCGGCGGTGCGGATCGTCTCGATCTGCGCCAGGAAGGTCTCGGACACCTGCTCGGCCAGCATGTCGCCGACCAGCGCGCCCAGCCGGCGCACGTCGTCGCGCAGCGGCAGGTCCGGGGTGGCGAATTCAGAGATCGGCGAAGATGCCGACACAGTTGCAGATGAACTCATCTTCAGCGCCACACTTTGCCGTTTGCGAGGGGACGCCAAGCCTACTGCAAAGGCAGGCGTGTTCATCGCTCGACTTTGGTGGCGGCGATATACTGCGCGCTTCGCCGAGGGGCGCTGCGACCCGAACCGTGCCATGGCATGGGTGCCGGGCCAGGCTCGGCGATGTCTTCTTCGCAACGGCGCCCGGCAACCGCGAGCTTCCACGCCCGCCCTTGACCGGAGCATCCGCATGAATGCGCAACTGAAAACCTTCTCCACCGAAGGCGACTACAAAGTCGCCGACATCTCCCTGGCCGACTGGGGCCGCAAAGAGCTGGACATCGCCGAGCACGAGATGCCCGGCCTGATGTCGATCCGCCGCAAGTACCAGGCCTCCGCGCCGCTCAAGGGCGTGCGCGTGACCGGCTCGCTGCACATGACCATCCAGACCGCAGTGCTGATCGAGACGCTGAAGGACATCGGCGCCGACGTGCGCTGGGCCTCGTGCAACATCTTCTCCACCCAGGACCACGCCGCCGCCGCGATTGCCGCCAGCGGCACGCCGGTGTTCGCCTGGAAGGGCGAGACGCTGGAGGAGTACTGGGACTGCACACTGGACGCACTGACCTTCACCCTGCCCGACGGCACCCTGACCGGCCCGGAGCTGGTGGTGGACGACGGCGGCGATGTCACCCTGCTGATTCACAAGGGCTACGAGCTGGAAAACGGCAGCAAGTGGGTCGATGAGCCGGCCAGCTCGCACGAGGAAGGCGTGATCAAGGCCCTGCTCAAGCGCGTGGCCGTCGAGCGCCCCGGCTACTGGACGCGCGTGGTCGCCGACTGGAAGGGCGTGTCCGAGGAGACCACCACCGGCGTGCACCGCCTTTACCAGATCGCCGAGGCCGGCAAGCTGCTGGTGCCGGCGATCAACGTCAACGACTCGGTCACCAAGTCCAAGTTCGACAACCTCTACGGCTGCCGCGAGTCGCTGGCCGATGGCCTCAAGCGCGCCATGGACGTGATGCTGGCCGGCAAGGTCGCGGTGGTCTGCGGCTACGGCGATGTCGGCAAGGGTTCGGCGCATTCGCTGCGCGCCTATGGCGCCCGCGTGATCGTCACCGAGATCGACCCGATCTGCGCGCTGCAGGCGGCGATGGAGGGCTTTGAGGTCAACACCGTCGAGGACAGCCTGGGCCAGGCCGACATCTACGTCACCACCACCGGCAACAAGGACATCATCACCCTTGACCACATGAAGGCCATGAAGGACCAGGCCATCGTGTGCAACATCGGCCACTTCGACAACGAGATCCAGGTCGATGCGCTGTATGCCTCCGGCGCCGAGCGCATCAACATCAAGCCGCAGGTGGACAAGTTCGTGTTCCCCAACGGCAACGCGATCTTCCTGCTGGCCGAAGGCCGCCTGGTCAACCTCGGCTGCGCCACCGGCCACCCGAGCTTCGTGATGTCCAACTCCTTCGCCAACCAGACCCTGGCGCAGATCGACCTGTGGGCCAACAAGGACGTCTACGAGAAGACCGTCTATCGCCTGCCTAAGCAGCTGGACGAAGAGGTCGCCCGCCTGCACCTGGAGAAGATCGGCGTGAAGCTGACCAAGCTCACCACCCAGCAGGCCGATTACCTGGGCGTGCCGGTGGAAGGCCCGTACAAGCCGGACCACTACCGCTACTGATCGATCGGCAGTTCATCGCCATGCTGCAAGGAAACGGGCGCCGAAGGGCGCCCGTTTCTTTTCATGTCCTGCATTCGCGCAAACCTGTCAGTCCATACACTGCCGACAGCGCTGGCGGACAAGGGCATCATGAGTAACGCCCAGAGCGTGAGGCGCACGCGTTTTACGGCCGCCAGTTGGCGTTGGCGTCCCAGAAAGCCACCGCGCGTCGATACGCCTGCCGATCCAGCGCCACGCCCGAGCCGCCCTCCTCCACGCCCAGCGCGTTACGCAGCATGGTGATGGGCGCCATCGGGATTTCCTCGGGCTCGGCGGTGTACAGACAGCCCACCACGCCCCAGTCGGCCTCGATGGGCTCACCCTCTTTTTCCAGCTGCGCGCGGCTGTAGAGGATGGGCAGCAGGTAGTTGGCCACCGGCGCCTGCACGCCTTCGAACCAGCGCACCAGCACCGGCAGCTCGGCCGAACTGCGCGCCTCGTAGGCCGAGCGCAGCTGCTGGCGGTTGTCCGCGGTGATCGGCACGGTCAGGCAGCGCGTGGTGGTCCAGTTGCGGTGCACGTGCAACTTGCAGAACGGCGCGTAGCCATCGAGCACCTTCAACGGCGCGTGCTCGTTGAGGTGGCGTTCGAACTGTTCGGCCGTGCAGTCCTGGATGGTGTTACCGCGCGGCGTGCGCGGGAACAGGCGCGTGCGCGCGAAGGGCGTCAGCACGATCGAGGGTTGCTGGCTCATCCGTGGGCCAGGGCATAGTCGAGGGCCGCGCACACCGCCGCCACCTGCGCATCGTTGCACTGCTGCGGCGTGGCCCTGGGGCTGTCCGGATAGACCTCGGTCGTGGTCACGAAGCGTGACGCGGTGATCCCCGCGCACAGGCCCAGGCGCTTGACCGGATACTCGATCACTCCCGGAGCGACCACGGGCGAGCCGATGATCATCCCGTCCGCATCGGCCGGGGCGATGTGCGTCACCTCGGCCACGGCGGCGATGATGGCCTGCTGGAAGGCTGGCTGCGGGTTCTCGCTGTCGTCCACCAGATAGAAGCCATCGGGAATGCCATCGGGCTCGAACGGCTTGCCGTCGCGCGCACACAGCGCCGGGCGGAACTCGGACTCGTCGCTGTCGGTGGTTTCGTGCAGGTCGACATGCACCAGGCAGCGCTGGCGCAGCGGCTCGGTCAGCGCCCACAGCGCCGCCGATTCGCCCGCCGGGCTGTCCGCGCGGAAGGATCGGTTGGGATCGATGGCATCGGGATTCCAGCGATGGATGCGCTCGTAGCCCCACGGACTCACGCACGGCACCACCAGCAGGTTCACGCGCCCAGCGTAGTCCAGCGCGCGGGTGTGAAGGAACTGCAGCGCACCATGCACCCCGCTGGTCTCGTAGCCATGCACGCCGCCGGTCACCAGCGCGGTGGGCAGCGCGTCATCCCAGCCGCGGCTGCGCAGCGCATGCAGCGGATACCGCTCCTGCCCGTAGCTCAGCAGCCCGTACTGGCTGACATCGAAGTGCGCGCGCAGGCGATCGATCTCGCTCACCACCTGGTCCGCATAGCTGCGCTGGCGCGTCTGCCGCGCCAGCCACTGCGCCTTTTCCTGCACGCCCCAGGGCTGGCCGGGGGTACCGATGGGATAGAAGGGTTCCAGCGTCATCTGCTCACCTAGCGCGAGTCTTGAAAGGACACATTCTAAGAACCCGTCCACGACCTGTCGCAAACGTAGTCGGATGGCGTGCGTGCGGTGCAAACCCTCGGAGGATGTTCTTTTGTGGGAGCTGCTCTTGAGGGCTGCTTTTGGGAGCTGCTTTTTTGGGGGAGCGGCTTTAGCCGCGAAGAGGCTTTACCGGGAAAGCCCCTTCGCGGCTAAAGCCGCCCCCACAAGAATCGCTCCCATGTTGGCGAGCACGACCGAAAACCCGCCATCCACACATTCGCCGCCATCAACTTCGCTCGGGCCGGACCACTCGATGGCAGACGCATCCATATGCATCCATCGCGATGAAGCGATAGAATGCATCGCCAGCCACCGCCCAAGCCGTCATGACGTCCATCAGTTTCGAGTTCTATCCGCCCAAGACCGATGAGCAGCGCGCGCAGTTGGACCGTGCCGCGGACAAGCTGAAGAAGTACGCGCCGGAGTACGTGTCTTGCACCTTCGGCGCGGGCGGCTCCACGCTGAGCTACACCTCCGAGACCGTGCGCCATCTCAAGCAGCACCACGGTTTCGAGGCCGCCCCGCACCTGTCCTGCGTGGGCGGCAGCCGCGAGGAAATCCGCGAGCTGCTCAAGCTGTACCGCGCCATCGGCTGCCGGCGCATCGTCGCCCTGCGCGGCGACCTGCCCTCGGGCATGGGCCACCCCGGCGACCTGCGCTATGCCTCGGAGCTGATCAGCTTCATCCGCGCCGAGCACGGCGACGCCTTCCACCTGGAAGTGGGCGCCTACCCCGAGACCCATCCGCAGGCCAGCGACGCGCTCAGCGACTTGAAGCACTTCAAGGCCAAGGTCGATGCCGGGGCCAATGCCGCCATCACCCAGTACTTCTACAACCCCGATGCCTATTTCGGCTTCGTCGATGCGGTGCGCAAGCTGGGCGTGGAGATCCCGATCGTCCCCGGCATCATGCCGATCTCCAACTTCAGCCAGCTGCGGCGTTTTTCCGAGCAGTGCGGCGCGGAGATTCCGCGCTGGATCGCCAAGCGCATGACCGCCTACGGGGACGACGCCGCGGCCATCCGCGACTTCGGCGCCGACGTGGTGGCGCAGCTGTGCCAGCGGCTGATCGAAGGCGGCGCGCCGTCGCTGCACTTCTACACGCTCAACCTGGCCAAGCCGACCCAGCTGGTGCTCTCGCGCCTGGGTTGAACCGGATCGCCATGACGCGCGGCGGCACGCGGCTGCGCTAGGCTGCGCCCATGCGATTGCTCGTGTCGGCCGCCCTGCTCGGCGCTCCCCTGCTCATGCCTGCGTGCGCCGATGCGCAGACCGCGGGCGTGCAGCGCTGCATCACGCCCTCGGGGCAGACGGTGTACTCGGACAAGCGCTGCGAGGACCTCGGCGCGGTACAGCGCGTGCCGGACACCACGCGCCCGGACGCGCAGGCCGGGTCCTACTATCGCCGCGGCTGCTCGCGCACGCTCAGCGACCTGGTCTACCAGATCACCGCCGCCATCGATGCCCGGGACGTGAACCGGTTGGCGGGCCTGTACCTGTGGAACGGGGTCTCCGATGCCAGCGCCAACCGCATCCTGGACCGCATGGAGGCCATTGTGGAGCGGCCGCTGGTGGATATCCGCCCCATGCACCCGGCACCACCGCCGTTGACCAACCCCGATGGCAGCATCGCCGATGCCAACACCGATGGTTACTACCCACAGACCGCGCCGCCCGGCACGCGCCCGATCGGGCTGCGGCTGGAGCAGACCCTGCGCAACGGCAGCACGCCGGCCTCCACCGTGCTGGGGCTGCGCCGCAGCTACAACTGCTTCTGGATCACGCTCTAGCGCAGGGCCCTAGGGGCTGGCGGGATGGAACCGCAAGGTGGCCACCACCCCGCGCTCGACCCCAGGCCGCACGCCCACCTGCCAGCCATACAGCTCGCACAGGCGGCTGACGATGGACAGGCCGATGCCGCCGCCCTGCGAATGCCCGGCGTGGGTGCCGCGGTAGCCGCGCTGGAACAGCTTGGCCGCGTCCTCCTCGCTCAGTCCGGGGCCGGAATCGACCACCTCCACCGCATCGTCCAGCAGGCGCACCACCACCTTGCCTTCCTGCGTGTACTTGACCGCGTTGCCGATCAGATTGCCCAGCGCCACCGACAGCGCTGAATCGGGCGCATCGATCACCAGCCCGCGCTCGCCCTCCAGCACCAGCTCCAGTGGCTTGCCGCCGATCTGGGCGCGGTGCGAATCCAGCAGCTGCTCGGCGACCTTGGCCACATCGCTGGTGCCCTGCCCGCGCTCGTTGCGCGACAGCAGCAGCAGGGCGCCGATCAGGTCCGAGCACTGCTGCTCGGCACGCTGGATGCGCAGCAGGCGCTGGTGCACCTTTTCGTCCAGGTTGGGCCGGGTCAGCAGCAGCTCGGTGGCGCCGCGGATGACCGCCAGCGGCGTGCGCAGCTCGTGGCTGACGTCGGCATTGAACTCGCGGTCGCGCTGGACCACGTCGGTCAGGCGCATGGAATAGTCGTCCAGCGCCTTGGCCAGCTCACCGACCTCGTCCTCCGGGAACATCGGCGCCAGCTGCGTCGGGTTGCTGGAGCCGCGATAGGCACGCAGGCGCCCGGCCAGGTCCGACACCGGCCGCATCACCCGCGAGGCCGCCCACCAGCCCACCAGCAGCGACACCAGCGTGAACACCACCACCGTGGTGTAGACCGTGCGCTTGAACTGCACCTCGCCGCGTGCGACCTGGCTCATGTCATAGGCGATGTAGAACCACGCGTTGGGCGTCTTGCGCACGCCCAGCTTGTAGGAATACGGCTCCCCGTTATCGTCCACGCCGGACAGAGGATGGATGCCGTCTTCCAGCGCATACCAGTCCGGGCGTTCCTGCCGCAGCCGCTCGAAGTTCTCCGGCACGTACAGGAAGGCGCGCATCTGCTGGACCTGCACGTCCAGGTTGCCCTTGCCCGCGGTGGCCACATAGCTACGCCAGGACGCGTCGAGGTTCTTGTTCATCACATCCTCGACCAGCTGGCTCTCCACGCGCTGGCGCGCGGCGATCGAGGCATAAGCGAACAGTACCGTCAGGCACACGCCCAACAGTGCGAAGGAGGCGATGATGCGGGTCCGCAGGCGACGGCGGAAGCGTCGCCCCTTGGAAGACGCCCGCTGCGCGGGCGCCGCTTCAGGCATCGGGTGCGGCGATCCGGTAACCGATGCCGTGACGGGTCTGGATCAGCGGATTGCCGAAGGGCTTGTCCACCACCGAGCGCAGGCCATGGATGTGCACGCGCAGGGAATCCGAATCGGGCAGCTCCTCGCCCCACACCCGCGTCTCCAGCTCCTGGCGGGTGACCACGGCCGGGGCGGCCTCCATCAGCGCCTGGAGGATCTTCAGCGCGGTCGGGTTGAGCTGCAGCAGCTTGCCTTCGCGACGGACCTCGAGCGTATCCAGGTTGTATTCCAGATCGCCGACCTCCAGCACCCGCGTCTGCACGCCCTTGCCGCGACGCGACAGCGCGTTGAGGCGCACTTCCACTTCCTGCAGGGCGAACGGCTTGATCAGGTAGTCGTCGGCACCGGAATCGAAGCCGGCCAGCTTGTTGTCCAGGCTGTCGCGCGCGGTCAGCATCAGCACCGGCGTCTGCTTGCGCGCCTCGTTGCGCAGCTTGCGGCAGACTTCCAGACCGTCCATGCCGGGCAGGTTGAGATCAAGCACGATGGCATCGAAGTCGTGCACCACCGCCAGATGCAGGCCGGTCACGCCGTCGGCGGCGAAGTCCACGGTATGCCCGCGATCCTCGAGGTAGTCGCCAAGGTTGGCGGCGATGTCGCTGTTGTCTTCGATGACGAGAATTCGCATGAGGCTCCGATGACTTGCTTCATGCATCGGTCGCGCCTTGCGCGCAACGCCCGATGCCGGGATGGGAGGACGCTGGAATGACCCTGCATCTCGCAAGACGGCGGGGCATTCCAAGCCACTCCCCCCATGATGCCGGTCACAGCTTAACGGCAGGATTCTGGCACATGGTCGTGTGAATTCTTGCGAAGGCGCCTTGCGGCCGCGCCGGGCGCTGGGACCTTGGAAAGCAGCAGCGACATCATCGCATCGGCCACGTTGACCCCCGACACCGCCTCCACCCCCTCCAGCCCCGGGGTCGAATTGACTTCCAGCACCAGCGGGCCGCGGGAGGCACGGATCAGGTCCACCCCGGCAATGCCCAGGCCCAGCTGCCGGGCCGAGCGCACGGCCACGGCCTCCTCCTCTTCGGTCACCTGGCAGGGCGCGGCGGTGCCGCCGCGGTGCAGGTTGGAGCGGAAATCGCCCTCCGGCGCGGTCCGACGCATGGCCGCGACCACCCGGTCGCCGACCACCAGGCAGCGGATGTCCGAGCCCTGGGCTTCGCCGATGAACTCCTGGATCAGGAAGTTGGCGTAGAGCCCACGCAGCGCCTCCACCGCCCCGCGTGAGGCCGCCGGCTTCTCGGTCAGCAGCACGCCCGCCCCCTGCGCGCCTTCGGTTAGCTTGATTACGTGCGGGGTCGGCCCCAGCAGCGACAGCAGGTCGCTGGTGTCGTCGGGGTTGTCGCCAAACACCGTCACCGGCAGACCGATCCCGGCCGCGGCCAGCAGCTGGTGTGCGTGCAGCTTGTCGCGGGCGCGCAGGATCGCCTCGGACGGGTTCGGCGTGTAGGCCCCCATCAGCTCGAACTGGCGCAGCACCGCGGTGCCGTAGCGCGTGATCGAGGCGCCGATGCGCGGGATCACCGCATCGAAGCCGCTCAGCGGGCGGCCGCGGTAGTGCAGGGCGAAGCCGGTATTGTCGATGCGCATGTAGCAGCGCAGCGGGTCCAGCACGCGCACGGTCATGCCGCGGGCCCGTCCCGCCTCGACCAGGCGACGCGTGGAGTACAGCTTGCTGTTGCGCGAGAGGATGGCCAGCTTCATGCAGACGGGACCGCAGGTCCGGGGTGGCCGAAAGCGGCCATTGGACATCGGCCGTATGACAGGAATGGAGCGGGTGAAGGGAATCGAACCCTCGTCAGTAGCTTGGGAAGCTACAGCTCTACCATTGAGCTACACCCGCGAAGCTCGCGCAGTCTATGCGCCGGGCCGGTGGTTGCGCAAGAAAGCGGGGCGGCCAACTAGAGCATGCCGCGCTCGGCCGGTGCATCGCGCGCCGAGTAGACCGCCCGCATCATGAGATTCGAATAGCGGAAGGGGCCTCGCCCCCGACGCACCTCAACCGAAGCGCCGGGGCCGAGACTCCTCCCGCGACGCACATGCAACTCACTGGCTTGCAATACAGCCGCCCTGCCCGGCTGCAGCCGGGCAAGGATGGATCAGCCGCTCAGAAGCTGCCGCCAAAGTTCACGAACAGCGAGGTGTCGTGCGCACGCGACTGGCCGCTGGTGGTGGCGATGCCCAGGTTGCTGTCCAGGCCCCAGGCCTTGACCCGCGCGCCCAGCACCACCGAGGCGTAGTTGCGGTCGAAGTCGATGCCCGGCACGGCGTACTCGCCCAGCTCGGACATGGTCTGCAGCCACGCGGTGGCTTCCTGGTTCTTCTTGAACTCGTGGTCGTAGGTGGCCTGCAGGTACGGCTTGACCGCGCCGGCATCGATGCTGGCCTTCCAGCCAATGCGGCCGACCATCGACTCGACGTCGCGGTCGCTGAAGCCCAGCGCGCTGGAGTTGGGGTTGCTCTCGGTGTAGCCATCCAGCTTGACCTTCTGCCAGATCGCCGCGGCCACCGGGCCGTGCCTGAAGCTGCCCTGGCCGAACTCGTAGCCGCCCTGCAGTGCCGCGGTCAGGTTGCTGCCGTCCGGCGAGCCGGTGTGCTCGATGGTGGCCGGGCCAAGGTTGACCTTGCGGGTGACGTCGTAGCTCAGCCAGCTGTAGCTGACCTGGGCATTGATCCAGGCCTGCTCGCCATACCAGCCCGCGAATCCGCCCAGGGTGGAATCGTCCTGGCTGTAGTCGCCGCCGCGGTTGCCGAAGTCGGCGTCGGTGCGACCAAAGCCGCCAAAGCCGCCGAACACCCAGTCGCCCTGCGACCAGTCCACGCCGAACAGGCCGGCCGGGGCCAGGCCGTCGTACAGGTCGCCGTGCTGGTAGCGCTGCATGTCGCCACGCAGGTTGCCCCACCAGCGCACGCCTTCGGCGTCCGGGCGGCCATCGACGTGCCAGGCGACCTGGTCGGCGCGCGAGCGGCCGACCATCTGCGCCGAATGGGTCAGGATCTGCTGGGTGCGCGGCCCCTCCAGGATCGACAAGGTGTACTGCGCCAGCAGCTCGTGGGTGCGACCGGTGGGGTGCACGCCATCGGCGAAGACATAGGTGTCGGCCGCATCGGGGCTGACGTAGCTGGTCGGGTTGCAGGTCAGCGACTGCGCGGTGATCTGCGGCTGGCAGGCGGTGCCGCTAACGTTGGTGAAGCCATAGGTCCCCGGATTGGCCACCACTTCCTGCAGCAGGTGGAAGGTATCGACCGGGATCACCCGCAGCCCGGCGCTCTGCAGGCCGGAGAACAGCGCGGTGTTGTAGGCCGTGGCCAGGGCGGTGCCCTGGGCCATCGCCGCCGCGCCACCGGCGCGGAAGCGCGGGGTGATGCCGACGTCGGGCAGGTTGCTGACCATCACGTAGCGCGCGCCAGCGTTCTGCAGGCTGGCGACGATGCCCACTTCGGCAGCCACGGCACTGCCGATGGTGGTCTGCACCGGCGCACCGGCGGCGATGGCGAACAGGTCGTTGGCCCCGCCCCACACCGAGTACAGCGCATTCGGGTCGGCCTTGCCGCCGTTGGCCGCCAGGTAGTTGCTCGTCTGGGTGGCCAGCGAGGGCGCCACGCCCAGGGCGCTGGGATTGGCCACGCCGACACGGGCGTTGCCGGCGGCATAGTTGTCGCCCACCTGGCCATTGCCGTTGGCGGCGGCGTTGGTACCGTAGTAGTCGGCCACGTACTGCGCCCACACCCAGTCCGGGTTGGTGGTGAACTGGCCGGTCACCGCCTGCACCGAGGCCGGCAGCAGCGGACGGTAATAACCGGCGTCGGTGAGGCTGTCGCCGAAGAACACGGTGCGGCTGAAGGTGGACTGCGCCGTGGCCGAACCGGCGGCCAGGGACAGCGCCAGGCTCAGGGCCGACAGGGCGAAACGCGAGGGACGTTGCATGGTGACTCCAGGAGGAAGACAGAAAGCGGAGACAAGGCCGTGGCCTCGGGAACATTGACCCGGGCGACGGTGGAACCAGCCATACGCAGCCGGACGGTGGATATGGTTTCACCCGCGCCGGGGCGGGCTCACGCTGCGCTGCATCATGACGGATCGTGGATGCGCCGTGTCGCAGGATGCGGCCATGGACATCACACTCAACGGCGAATCCCGGACCCTGCCCGGCCCCTGCACCGTGGCCGAACTGCTCGCCCAGGAGCACATCGCCGGGCACCGCGTCGCGGTGGAGGTCAACGGTGAGGTGGTGACCGAAGCGCAGTGCGCCTCGCGCGCCCTCGCTCCAGGCGATGAAGTCGAGGTCATCCACGCCCTGGGGGGTCCGTAGCACGGTGTCGAGCGTGCCGCCTGGGCACCGCTTTGGGTGATAATCCTGTTCATGGCATCCCCCGCACCACAAGGCCCGCTGCACCGCGCGGGCGCACCCGCATCGTCCTGCCCGTTTCGTGGCGCTTTCCCTTTCTGGTCGTCACCGGCCCCCGGCCTCCCTGGCCAGGCAGGTATGGCCCACGGGTGTGTCCAATGACCGACCCCTTCTCCAGCCCCGGCGCCAAGACGCCGCCCAAGCCCTTCACCGTCACCGAAGGGCGCCGCGAGATCCGCAGCTTCGTCCTGCGCCAGGGCCGCTTTACCGAAGCCCAGCAACGCGCCTTCGACGTGCAGTGGCCCAAGTTTGGACTGGACTACAGCGGCCAGCCGCGCGACTTCGATGCGGTCTTCGGCCGCACCGCGCCGCTGGTGCTGGAGATCGGCACGGGTAATGGCGAAGCCCTGTGCCATGCCGCCCGGCAGGATCCCGCGCGCAACTACATCGGGATCGAAGTCCATGCCCCGGGCGTGGGCCGGCTGCTCAATGCGCTCGATAGCGAGGGCAGCGCGCATGTGCGCGTCTACCACCACGATGCGGTGGAAGTGCTGCGCAACGAGGTCGCCGATGGTGCGTTGGACGAGGTCCGCATCTACTTCCCCGACCCCTGGCACAAGAAGCGCCACAACAAGCGACGCCTGATCCAGCCGGACTTCGCCGCCCTGCTGGTGCGCAAGCTGCGCCCCGGTGGCCGCCTGCACTGCGCCACCGACTGGGAGGCCTACGCCGAGCACATGTGGGACGTGCTGGATGCCACGCCCGGCCTGCGCAACCGCGCCGGTGCGCGCGGCAGCGTGCCGCGTCCGGACTGGCGTCCGCAGACCCATTTCGAGACCCGCGGGCAGAAGCTGGGCCATGGGGTGTGGGATCTGCTGTATGACAAGACGGGATTGGGGAGTAGGGATTCGGGATGAAAAGCGAGTACACCGCCCTGAGGACGGCGCGTTTCGATGACGGCTCAGCGCGGCGGGCAGCACTGAAGGCCGCTGTCGGCTGATCCCCAATCCCGAATCCCGAATCCCGACTTCCGAATCCCGAATCCCCAATCCCGCCCCATGGACTCCGCCCTCACGCTGACCAACGACATGAAGCTCGTGCTCGGGCTGGTCGGCTTCACCATGGCGATGTTCCTGTTCGAGCGCATCCGCGCCGACGTGGTGGCGATGATCGTGCTGGTGGCCCTGGGCATCACCGGGCTGATCGCGCCGGAGGAGATCTTCGGCGGCTTCTCTGGCAACGCGGTGATGAGCATCATCGCCACCACCATCCTCGGCGCCGGCCTGGACCGCACCGGTGCGCTGAACCGCCTGGCGTTCTGGCTGCTGCGGCGCGGCCACGGCATCGAGCAGCGCCTGCTGCTGATGACCACCGGCATCGCCGGCCTCAACTCGTCCTTCATGCAGAACCCGTCGGTCATGGCGTTGTACATGCCGGTGGCCTCGCGCCTGGCCTCGCGCAGCGGCCTGACCCTGCCGCGGCTGCTGCTGCCCATCGCCTCGGCCATCGTGATGGGTGGCGCGCTGACCATGGTCGGCAACTCGCCGCTGATCCTGCTCAACGACCTGTTGATCTCGGCCAACAACAACCTGCCTTCGGGCATGGCCACGCTGGAGCCGCTGCGGATGTTCGCGCCGCTGCCGGTGGGCGTGGCGCTGCTGATCGCCTCGCTGCTGTACTTCCGCTACTACGGCAGCAAGGCGCTCAAGCAGGAGACCGAGACCAGCACCGCGCCGGCGCGCACCGAGAGCTACTTCGCCAACACCTACGGCATCGAGGGCGAGGTCTACGAGCTGACCGTCACCGCCGACAGCCCGCTGGTGGGCATGTCCATGGGCGATGCCGAGAGCCTGCACGATGCGCCGCTGATCCTGGCGCTGCAGACCGGCAACGACACCCGGCTGGCGCCGCCGGCGGACATGCGCATCTGGGTGGGCAGCGTGCTCGGGGTAATGGGCAAGCGCCCGGACGTGCAGGACTTCGCGCAGAACCGCTTCCTCAAGCTGTCCTCGCGCCTGCGTCGCTTCGGCGACCTGTTCAACCCCAGCCGCGCCGGCATCTCCGAAGCCGTGGTGCCGCCGACCTCCGGCTTCATCGGCAAGACCGCCGCCGAGCTGCGCCTGCGCCAGCAGTCGGGCATCAGCCTGCTGGCGATCAACCGCGACAAGAAGGTGATGCGCGAGGACGTGCGCAAGGTGTCGCTGCGCGCCGGGGACATGCTGGTGTTCCACAGCATCTGGCAGGACCTGGCCCAGGCCGCCAAGGGCCGCGATTTCGTGGTCGTCACCGACTATCCCAAGGGCGAGCAGCGCCCGCACAAGTTCAAGGTGGCGATGGGCATCTTCGCCGCCACGATCGTCATTGCCCTGACCTCGCGCCTGCCCGTGGCCCTGACCCTGTGGACCGGGGTGGCGGGCATGCTGGTCACCGGCGTGCTGCGCATGGACGAGGCCTATGCCTCGATCAGCTGGAAGACGGTGTTCATGATGGCCGGGCTGATTCCGCTGGGCTGGGCCATGGACAGCAGCGGCGCGGCGGCGTGGGTGGCAGGGCACACGGTGGAACAGTTGCCCGAAGGCATTCCGGTGTGGGTGCTGCAGATCGCCCTGGCGCTGCTGACGACCGGCTTTTCGCTGGTGATCAGCCATGTCGGCGCCACCATCGTCACCGTGCCCATCGCCATCAACCTGGCGCTGGCCGCCGGTGGCAACCCCACAGCGTTCGCGCTGATCGTGGCGCTGTCGGCCTCCAACAACCTGATGACCGCCTCCAACCCGGTCATCTCCATGGTGGTCGGCCCGGCCAACTACACCTCCAAGCAGCTCTGGCGCGTGGGCGGGCCGATGTCGCTGATCTATACGCTGGTGGTGGTGGCCAGCGTCAACCTGATGTTCTGGCTGGAGGCGCGCTTTTGAGCCTGAGCCTGCGACTCGTCCAGGGCGATTACGCCATCGCCCGGCTCGCGGCCGATGCGGCGTTTCCCGGCTGGCTGCCTGCGCACGGCTTCTGTTCGGTCACCCGCAGCAGCGATGAGCTGTCGGTGGTCTGCCTGCAGGAGGCGGTGCCGGCCGAGGTCCGCAGCGACGGCGGGTGGCGGATGCTCAGCCTGCTCGGGCCGTTTGCCTTCGATATGACCGGCATCCTGCTGCAGGTGCTGGCACCGCTGGCGGCGGCGGACATCGGCATCTTCGCCCTGTCCACCTTCGATACCGACCATGTCCTGGTCAAGGCGGTGCACCTGGACGCAGCGATCGCCGCGCTGCGCGCGCACGGGCATCACGTGCAGGCCTGAGCGGTGGCCGGGATGGGACTGGCATCCTCGACGAACGCGAGTGCCTCGATCTCAGACCAGCACGACCTCGCCATCGCGCACTTCCACCGCCACCGCCAGCAGCGTTTGGCCGCGGCACGGACCGCCGGTGCATGCGCCATCGTCCAGCCGGAACGTGGCGCCATGCACGGCGCACACCAGTTGCTGGTCGCGCGTGAGCAGGAACTGGCCGGGCGCGTAGTCCATGCGCCGACCGGCGTGCGGACACACGTTCATCCACGCCTGGACCTCACCGTCGCGGCGGAACAGAATCAGCGATTCGACATCACCGCCAAGGTTGCATTCGACTTCCACGGGCTGTTGCTCAGGCAATGAATCCAGGGCGATCAACGGCATAGGGTTTAACGAAGTCCTCACACAGTCACAGAGTTGTCATCGGATACTGCGCGCACCGATCACCCCGGCATCTTCACACGAGCTCCCCCTGCCATGGTCAATCGTCCTTTCTCCGGCCGCGCGTTCCGCTTCGATTTCACCCGCCTGCGTGCGGTGACCTCGCCGCGCAAGCCGCGCAATCCGCTGCTGCGCGTAGCCTGTGGCCTGGTCGGCGTGGCATTGCTGGCGGTGATGGTGTTCTTCGGCTTGTTTGTGGGTGCGGCGATGATCGCCGGCGGCATGGTGTTCAAGCTGATGAGCCAGCGCGGCAAGCCCGCCGCTGCGCGCCAGCGTGTGGTGGAAGGCGAGTACCACGTGGTGCGCAAGCCCGTGCTGCCGATGGGCTCCTGAGCACACCCTCGATGACTTACCGCCATGCCCGCCCGCGGCATGGCGCGTAAACTGGCCTGCGATTCCCCCCAGGACGCAACGCCGATGACCGATCTAGTTCCTCCACCCCAGCCGGTGCGCATTCCTGTGCGCGGCGGTGGCACGTTCCCCGTGCGTCGGGTGTATTGCGTAGGCCGCAACTTCGCCGACCACGCCCGCGAGATGGGCGCCAGCGCCCCTGCATCCAAGGCCGACCGCGGCCAGCCCACCTTCTTTCACAAGCCGGCCGATGCGCTGGTGGTCGGCGGCGGCGATGTGCCGTACCCGCCTGGAACCTCCGATCTGCATCACGAGGTGGAACTGGTGGTCGCGCTTGGCCAGGATGCCCCCGCAGGCGAACTGCCGCGCGAGGCGGCGATGCCGCTGGTGCTGGCCTACGGCATTGGCCTGGACCTGACGCGCCGCGACCTGCAGGCAGCGGCCAAGGCCAAGGGCCTGCCGTGGGATACGGCCAAGGGTTTCGATCATTCCGCGCCGGTCAGCGAGCTGGTGCCAGCTTCGGACCTGGGCACGCCGCTAAAGCAGCTCACGCTGACGCTGAAGGTCAATGATGCGCAGCGCCAGCACGGCGCGCTGACCGACCTGATCTGGGACGTGCCGGACATCCTGCACGAGCTGTCCAAGCTGTATGCGCTGAAGGCGGGTGACCTGATCTACATGGGCACACCGGCGGGCGTGGCCGCGCTGCAGCGGGGCGATCGTTTCCTGGCCTCGCTGGATGGCGTGGTGCAGCTGCAGGGCACCATCAGCGGCTGAGGCTTAGCGCGAGTAACCTGTTTCTGCTGCAGCGTAGCCGGATGCAGGTTGCCCATGTGGAAGCAGAGCAGTTCGAAGTTGGTCGGCAGCTACACACGGTCGCCGGGCTCATCCGCGTTTGACGTTCGCCTGCGTAGCGTATGCACTGCGACCTGCGCACCATTCCCCGTAAATCAGAAGGAACCTCACATGGGCATGATCTCCGAGTTCAAGAAGTTCGCCATGCGCGGCAACGTCATCGATCTGGCCGTGGGTGTGGTGATCGGCGCGGCCTTCGGCAAGATCGTCACCTCGCTGGTGGCCGACATCATCATGCCGCCGATCGGGCTGCTGATTGGCAACGTGGATTTTTCGGACCTGGCCATCACCTTGCGCGAGGCGAGCGTGGATGCGTCAGGCGCCGAGGTCCCGGCCGTGGTGATCGCCTATGGCAACTTTATCAACGTGGTCATCCAGTTTCTGATCGTGGCGTTCGCGATCTTCATGCTGGTGCGTGCCATCAATCGCCTGGCACCGAAGAAGGAAGAAGAAGCCAAGGGTCCGTCGGAGGATGTGCTGCTGCTGCGCGAGATCCGCGACACCTTGAAGGCCAACAAGGCCGAGACCGGCAGCAGCCTGCCGCCGGCCTGAATCAGGGCCACCGGCGATGCGACGCCGGACATGCGACATGTCGCACGGGCATGACCTCTGCAAGGGGTCATGGGCGCGGCGGGCTGATACGCTCGCCGTTCCCCTCGCTTTGATGGACGCCCTGCATGCATCGCCTTGCCCTCGCGCTTTCCACCGTGCTGTTCGCCACCGCTTCTGCCGGCGCGGCCGAGACCCGGATCCCGGACAAGGCGATCGCGCAAGCCACGATGCTGCGCGAGCAGGCCTTGGCTGACGACACCGGCTGGAAGGTCACCGAGTCGCTGACCACCGAGGTCGGCCCCCGCATCGCCGGCAGCGAGGCCGATGCCCGCGCCGTGGCCTGGGCGCGGGCCAAGTTCAAGGCGCTGGGCTTTGACAAGGTTTACACCGAGCCGGTGCAGTTCCCGAAGTGGGAACGCCGCAGCGAATCGGCCCAGGTGCTGGGCGAGCATGCGCAGCCGCTGACCATCACCGCGTTGGGCGGGAGCCCGGGCGGCACGGTGGAAGGCGAAGTCGTGCGCTTTCCGACGCTGGAGGCCCTGCAGGCCGCACCAGCCGGATCGCTGGCCGGCAAGATCGCCTTCGTCGACTACCAGATGACCAAGGCCCGCGATGGCAGCGATTACCGCAACGGCGGCGCGGTGCGCAGCAAGGCGCCGTCGGAGGCCATTCGCAAGGGCGCGGTGGGCTTTGTCATGCGCTCGGCCGGGACCGACTCACACCGCGTGCCGCATACCGGGATCACGCGCTTCGATGAGGGGCTCACGCCGATTCCCGCCGCTGCGCTGTCGGTGCCCGATGCCAACCAGCTCGCACGCCTGACCGCACTGGGCAGCACCCGCCTGCGGCTGCGCCTGGACTGCGGTTGGGACGGCAAGGCGACCTCCTACAACGTGATTGGTGAGATCACCGGGCGCAGTCTGCCCAAGGAAGTGGTGGTGATCGGCGGGCACCTGGATTCGTGGGATCTGGGCACCGGGGCGATCGACGACGGCGCCGGGGTGGGCATCACCATGGCCGCTGGACACCTGATCGGCCAGCTCAAGCAGGCGCCCAAGCGCACCATCCGGGTGGTGGCCTTCGCCAACGAGGAGCAAGGCCTGTACGGCGGGCAAGCGTATGCGCAGGCACATGGCCGCAATGCCGCGGACATGAAGCTGCACCAGATCGGCGCGGAGAGCGACTTCGGCGCCGGCCGCATCTACGCCTTCAACACCGGCTCGGCCAACCCGGCCGGCTCGCGCGCGGCCACCGCACAGATCGCCAAGGTGCTCGAGCCGCTGGGCATCAGCTACACGCCCTCGCAGGATGGCGCCGGGCTGGAAGGCCCGGGCCCTGACATCGGCCCCATTGCCGCCAAGGGCGCGGCATGGGCCGGGCTGTCGCAGGACGGCACCGACTACTTCGACCTGCACCACACCGCCGACGACACGCTGGACAAGATCGATCCCAAGGCGCTGGCGCAGAACGTGGCGGCGTACACGGTGTTCGCCTATCTGGCCGCCGAGGCCGATGGCGACTTCGGCAGCGCGTACGCGCCAAAGGCTGCGGAGTGATGAGGCCTTGTTGTCCGCTTCAATGGAGTAGCGGCAAAGCATTCTGTGGGAGCGGCTTCCGTCGCGAAGGGCTTTCACGGTAAGGCTTCTTCGCGGCTGATGGCCCTAGGCCACCTAGAGCCGCTTCCACAGGGGAACAGGCATTGGCACGGTTCTCGGCGCCTGCAGAAGCGGAAGCGCTTCGATCCGAAGCCGGTGGGCCTGACGCGCGCGGCAGCGGCCCGGCGGGCGGTGGCTGCGGCCAGCGAGGCAGGAAGCCGAGCGCGCGAGTCAGGGCAGGATGCCCTGACCGAGCGAGAAGCGGCGACCGCCCGCCGGGTCGCTGCCCAACCGAAGCGGCGATGCGCCCGGCTGTCTTCGAATCAAGGCAAAAAAACCCACAAGCCTGCCCGGCAGTGACATGCATCCACAGCGGGGGTCACTGACCAAACCTTCGATCACCGCCTACAAAACGCAGCAAGGTGGGTTGCCCTGAACCCGCAACCGCTCTCGCCTCAGCGACCGCGCCATCGCGACAGGAAGACCGCGGTGGCGGCAGAGACGTTGAGGCTTTCCACCGCGCCGGTACCGGGAATGGACAGCCGCAGATCGCAGGCCTCAGCCAGGGCCGGGGCCATCCCCTCGCCTTCGGCACCCATGACGTAGATCAAGCGCTGCGGCAGGCTCGTGGCGAACAGGTCCTGGCCATCGCGCACGACGGTCGCCGCCAGGGTGAAGCCGGCCGCGTGCAACTGCGCCACGGCGTTGTCGTCGGCACCCAGGCGCACCAGCGGGACCGCTTCGGCGCCGCCCTCGGCCACGCGTGCGGCCGCGCCGGAGAGCGCGAGCTGGGACTGCTTGGGCAGCAGGATCGCCGAGACGCCGAAATGCGCGGCCGAGCGCAGGATCGCGCCGAAGTTGTGCGGGTTGCCCACACCATCCAGCCACAGCGCCAGCTGCGGGCCGGCGGGCAGTGCCTGCAGCCAGTCCGACAGGCGCTGCGGCTCGACCCGCAGCACCTCGGCCACCACGCCCTCGTGGTGCTCGCTGCCGGCGAGCTTCTGCAGGTCGGCGTCTTCCACCACGCGATAGCCCACGCGCTGCTTCACGCACCAGGCCAGCAGCGGCTTGAGCGCAGTCAGGCGCGACTCGGTCAGGTACAGCTTGCGGATCGCTTCGGGCCGGGCCTTGAACACCGCATGCACGGCGTTGAGGCCGTACAGGCGTTGCTCGCTGCCGCGCCGGTTGGGCGGTGCGGGCGCAGCAGCGCCTTCATCGGCCGGGGACGCCTGCGAGGCGTGCGAAGGACGCGCGCCATACGGCGAGGGCGGACGCCCGTCGCGCGGCGGACGCGATTTCCAGGGACCGCTCATTCAGGGCTGCTTCCAGATTTCGGCGTTGCGGATGCCCAGCGCATCCGGGTCGAAGGTCGGGTCCTTGCCTGCCTTCTTCTGCGTCTCGTAATCGCGCAGGGCCAGCATCGCCGGCTTCTGCAGGATCAGGATGGCGATAATGTTGAGCCAGGCCATGATGCCTACGCCCAGGTCGCCCAGCGTCCAGGCCATCTTGGCGTCGTGGAAGGCGCCGAAGATCACCATGCCGACGATGCCAAGCCGCAGCAGCAGCAGCGTCCAGGGACGGCGCTTGTCGCCATTGAAGTAGGCCAGGTTGGTCTCGGCCATGTAGTAATAGGCCATGATGGTGGTGAAGGCGAAGAAGAACAGCGCCGTGGCCACGAAACCCGCACCCCAGCCCGGCAGCACAGACTCCACCGCGGCCTGCGCATAACCCGGGCCTTCGGCCACGCCGGCCAGCCCGGAGTACAGCGCGGCGCCATCGGCGGCGAACACGTTGTAGTTGCCGGTGGCCAGGATGAGGAAGGCCGTGGCGGTGCAGATCATCATCGTGTCGAAGTAGATGGCGAAGGCCTGCACATAGCCCTGCTTGGCCGGATGCGAGACCTCGGCGGCGGCCGCGGCGTGCGGGCCGGTGCCCTGGCCGGCCTCGTTGGCATAGATGCCGCGCTTGACGCCCCACTCCACCGCCAGGCCCATCATCGCGCCGAAGGCGGCATGCGCGCCGAAGGCGCTCTTGAAGATCAGCACGAACATGTCCGGCACGCGCTCGTGGTTGATGGCCATCACCACCACCGCCATCAGGATGTAGCCCAGCGCCATGAACGGCACCACGATCTCGGCGAAGTTGGCGATGCGCTTGACGCCGCCGAAGATGATCACCGCCAGCACCAGCGCCACGGCGATACCGATGCACAGCTTCAGGCCGTCCACCGCAGGCATGCCCAGCAGCTGCCCTTCCAGGCTGCCGCACAGGTTGGTGGCGCGGCAGGCGTTGATGGCGCTGTCGGCGATCGCGTTGGCCTGCACGCCCGGCATCAGGAAGCCGGTGGCGATGATGGTGGCCACGGCGAAGGCCAGCGCGTACCACTTCAGGCCCATGGCCTTCTCGATGTAGTACGCCGGACCGCCGCGATAGCGGCCCTCGGCGTCCTTGACCTTGTAGATCTGCGCCAGGGTGGACTCGACGTAAGAGGTGGATGCGCCGAGGAAGCCCATGACCCACATCCAGAAGATCGCGCCCGGCCCGCCGAAGGCGATGGCCGTGGCGATGCCGGCGATGTTGCCGATGCCGATGCGGCCGGCCATGGACATGGCCAGGGCCTGGAAGGAAGACACGCCGGCATCGGATTTCTGCCCGCCCACGGTCAGGCGGAACATCTCGACCAACCCACGGACCTGCATGAACCGGGTGCGGAAGGAAAAATACAGGCCGGCGCCCAGGCACATGAAGATCAGCGCCTTGCTCCAGATGATGCTGTTGAGTGCGGTAACGAGCTGTTCCACGGCGGGGGTCTCTCCGTCGGTCGTTGGCGATTGGGAAGCACGCGACGACGCCGCGGCATCCCGATTGTCCACGATTCGGCCGCGCGTGTATGCGGGCAGGAGCTAACCCAGGCGACCTGTCCGTGCCGCGACCAAGGCGAGTGCACATTGCCCTGTGGGAGCGGCGACAGGGCAGCTGCGCGAAGCGCCGCCGGTCATCCAGTATCGCGCCTGCGCAATTAAGAACACCGTGGGCGCTGCCGCCCACGGTGTCCGGTTCCGCCAAGACCGCTGGTGCTGCCGAGATCAGCGCCCGATCGGCGCGTCCTGCTGCTTGGCCTTCAGCGCCGCGCACAGGCGGATGCCCTCGCCGGTCTGGGCCAGGCCGCGGTCGGCGCCGCTGAGCTGGGCCAGGCGCGGCTTGAAGAACGCATCCAGACGGTCGGCCTCTTCCACGCTGCAACCGCCGGAGGCGGCCAGCGCCGGCAGGCGGCCGCCGGTGAAGGCGCCGGTGCGCTTGACGATGGCATCGAAGTTGCTGGTGAACCACACCCACATCGAGGCGTGGGTGCTGGCGTTGGCGTGGCCAGGCATCAGCACGTTGCTCATCTCGCCGACCTTGATCGCGTCGGTCAGGGCCAGGTCGCGCGCCTGCTGCAGCAGCACGCCGTCGGTGGTCGCGCCAATGGCCGAGATCATCGCATTGCGCTGCGAGGCGTCGCCATTGGTCTTGATCGCGGCGATCAGGGCATCCACGGCCGGCTTTCCGCGCGTCTGCACCGCCACCGACAGCGCATCGTCCAGCAGGTCCGGGTTGGCCGCGGCGAAGTTCAGCGCGCCGCCACCAGCCAGCACCGCATCGCCCTGCGCCAGCAGCGCATTGCGCACCTCAGGCACACCCAGGGTGTCGCCCAGGAAGCCGGCCAGGGTGGAGCGCAGGATCACCGCGTCCGGGGACTCGCCCTCGCGACGCTGGTACCCCAGCGCCTGCAGCTTGGGCAGGAAGGCCTTGCTGGCCGCCGCGCGCAGCGCATCGCGCTGGACCTCGGTGGTGGCCAGGTGGCGCCAGATCCAGCCCACCCGCCCGATCAGGGCGGTGGACACGTCGGGCAGCTCGGACGCCGACAGCGCCTGCATCGCGGTCAGCACGTCGTTGACGTCGGCATCGCCACGGCGGAAGGCCGCGTCGATGGCATCGGCATAGGCCAGCTGCTCGCCGTCATCCAGCGCCGCCACGTGCTTGCCCAGGGCCAGCAGCTGTTGCTGCGGCAAGCTGAATCGGTAGTAGCCCGCGCCCTTGGCGTTGGGGAACACCCACGGCTTGCGCGCCGCATCGGCCAGCACGATCCGGCCCTCGCTGCCGGTGACCAGCTCGCAGGCGGTCTTGCTGCCCTTGCGTGCCTCGTACTTCACGCACACCGGGATGCCCCAGGTCTGGGCGGCATCGCCCTTGGAGCCCAGTGGCAGGTAGCGCTGCTGCCTGACCTTGAGCACCGTCTCGCCACCCTCGCGGGCCAGCTCGGTCTGCAGGTAGGGCACGCCCGGCTGGTTGAGGAAGCTGCGGAAGGCGTTCTTGAAGGTCTCGTCCTTGCCCGCGGCCTTGGCGATGGCACCGACCAGGTCGTCGGCCGTGGCGTTGGCGAACTTGTGCGAGGCGATGTAGTCGCGCATGCCGGCCTGGAAGGTCTCCTCGCCGACAAAGGCCTCGAACATGCCCAGCACCGCCGCGCCCTTCTGGTAGGTGATGCCGTCGAAGGCGGTTTCGATGTCGCCGTTGCCGGTGATGGGCTGGCGCATCTTGCGGGCGCTGACCAGCGCATCGTTGTCCATCGCGTGCTGGGCGCCGCTGATGCGATCCAGGTCGGCGTGGTACTCGGGGTGGAACTTCATCGTCACCTTCTGCTGCATCCAGGTGGCGAAGGACTCGTTGAGCCACAGGTCGTCCCACCAGGCCATGGTGACGATGTCGCCGGTCCACATGTGCGCCAGCTCATGGGCGGTGACGTTGAACGAACCGCGCACGTTGCGCGCCGGTGAATTCTTGTCCAGCAGCAGCAGCCAGTCGCGGAAGGTCACAAAGCCCGGGTTCTCCATCGCGCCGGCGGAGAAATCCGGCGCGGCCACCAGATCCAGCTTGTCGAAGGGATAGCCGAAGGCGTAGTAGTCCTCAAGGAAATGGATCATCTGCGGGGTCTGCGCCAAGGCGCGCTCCATGCGCGCGCCCTGGCCCTTGGCGGCCACGCCGCGCAACTTGGTGGCCTGCGGGCGATGCGCGCCGGCGGCGATGTCCGGGCCGGCGACCACGTCCCACGGGCCGATGCCATAGGCCAGCAGATAGGTCGGCAGCGGCAGGGTGGTGGCGAAGGTCGTGGTCTTCCAGCCCTTGCCGGCCGGCTTGGTGCCGGTCTCGGCGGTGTTGGCCAGGGCCTTGTCGCCCTCGGGCACGGTGATGCTCAGATCGTAGGGCGTCTTGAAGATCGGCTCGTCGAAGCCCGGGAACGCGTAGCGCGCGCTCACCGGCTCCATCTGCGTGATCGCATAATTCTCGCCCTGGTACTTGACCTGGTACAGGCCCTGCAGCTGCTGGTTGAACGGCGCGGTGTAGCTGATGTCCAGGGTCAGCTGCTGCGGCGAGAGCTCGCGGCCGAAATCGATGCGCACCACGCCGGCCTGCTCATCGGCGCTCACGTAGCGGGCGATGGCGCGCTTGCCCTTGGCATCGGTCACGAACGTGCGCGAGACCTTCAGCTCCTTGCCGTGCAGCCAGACGTGATCCGAAGCCTCCTTCAGGTCCACCTTGATCTGCGCCCGGCCAGTGAAGGTCGGCTGGTCCGGATCGACCTTCAGCGACAGCGTGTAATGCGTCGGCGTGGCCCAGCCCGGCAGGTGGCCGGTGGGCACGTCATCCTTGGACGCGGCGAAGGCAGCGCTGCTGCACAGCGCCAGGGCAGAAAACAGCAGGGAACGGGCCGGAAGACGCATCGGGTGTCCTTGGAACGGGAAACCGGGTACTTCAGCACAGGGCGGTGCTGGGCGGCATGTGACGAAAGTGACAGGAACGAGTGATGAGGAACGAGGAACGAGTGAAAAAACGGGGCTGCCGCATTTCGCCTTGACTCGTTTCTCGTTCCTCTCAACTCGTTCCTCGCCTCAAGCGTGCCCCCCACCGACGGGGTGCTGCGCGGCATGTGATGAAAGTGAAAGGAACGACTGAAGAGGAACGAGGAAAGAGTGGAAAAACGGGGTTACGCCTTCGCTCTCACTCGTTTCTCGTTCCTCTCAACTCGTTCCTCGCCTCAAGCGTGCCCACCCACCGACGGCGTCTGCGCATCCAGCGCCTTCAGCTCATTGGCCACCGACTCGGGCGACTTGGTGTACGGGGCGATCAGGGTGTAGAAGGCCGGCACCACGTACAGCGACAGCAGCGTGGACAGCGAGACGCCGAAGATCACCACGACACCGATCGTGGCGCGGCTGGCCGAGCCGGGGCCGCCGGCCAGCACCAGCGGCACGGCGCCGACCACCGTGGCAATGGAGGTCATGAGGATCGGGCGCAGGCGCACGCTGGCCGATTCGACGATGGCCTGGTGCACGCTGCGGCCTTCATCGCGCAGCTGGTTGGCGAACTCCACGATGAGGATGCCGTTTTTGGCCGCCAGGCCTACCAGCATTACGATGCCGATCTGGCTGAACAGGTTGAGCGTACCGCCGGTGGCCCACAGCCCGACCAGCGCGCCCAGCACCGCCAGCGGCACGGTCAGCATGATCACCAGCGGGTGGGCGAAGCTTTCGAACTGCGCGGCCAGCACCAGGTACACCACCAACAGCGCCATGCCGAAGGTCAGCAGCACCGCGGCGCCGGACTTCTGGTACTCGCGCGACTCGCCCTTCCAGTCCACCTGCGCGTAGTCAGGCAGCTCTTCGCGCGCGACCTGTTCCACCCAGGCGATGGCATCGCCCAGGGCGTAGCCCGGCGCCAGGCCAGCGCTGATGGTCACCGCGCGCAGGCGATTGAAGCGGTTGAGGGTGCCGGCCTCGGCCACCTCGGTCAGCTCCACCAGGTTGGACAGCGGGATCAGCTGGCCGCTGCTGGAACGCACGCGGATCGATTCCAGGTCCGCCGGCGAGGTGCGTCCCTCGCGGCCGGCCTGCACCATCACGTCGTATTCCTCGCCATTGTCGACGAAGGTGGTCGCGCGCACCGAGCCCATCAAGGTCTCCAGCGCGCCACCGATCTCGGTCACCGACACGCCCAGGTCCGCCGCACGCTGGCGGTTGATGTTGACCCGCATCTGCGGCCGGGTTTCCTTGTAGTCCGAATCCGGGCCGACGATGCCGGGGTTGGATTCCATGCGCTTGAGCACCGCATCGCGCCACTGCGCCAGCTCGCCGTAATCCGGCCCGCCCAGCACCAGCTGGAACGGCTGGCCGCGCGAGCGCACCAATCCACCCTGCACCTGCGTGCGGGCGCGCACGCCGGTCAGCACGCCCAGCTTGCGCTGGATCTCGGCGGCCACCTCGGTGGTGGGGCGTTCGCGCTTGTCCCAGTCCTGCAGGAACACGCTGACCCGGCCGGTGTGCATTTCCTCGCTGGCACCGAAGCTGCCGGGCACGCGCGGGTTGGCGCGCGCGATCGGCTTGCCCTCGCCCACCATCGGCATCACCAGCTTCTCCAGCTGGTGCATCTGCGCCACGGTGTAGTCGTAGCCGGCGCCTTCGGGACCATCGATCATGATCTGGAAGCTGCCGCGGTCCTCGGCGGGCGCCAGCTCAGCGGGAATGCACTTGATCAACACAGCGCTTGCGCCCAGGGCGGCCAGCAGCAGCAGCGCGAAGATCCAGGTCTTGCCGACGCTGCGCTCCAGCGAGCGCCCATAGGCGGCACTGACGCGCTCCATGCGCGTGTTGAACCAGTGGTGGAAGCCGCGCGACTTGCCGGCGCCGTGGGCCTTGAGCAGCTTGGAGGACATCATCGGCGTGAGCGTCAGCGCCACGAAGGCCGAGATGGCCACCGCCGCGGCCAGGGCCACGGCCAGCTCGCGGAACAGGCGCCCCGTGCTGCCTTCCAGGAAGCCGACCGGCAGGAACACCGCCACCAGCACCGCGGTGGTGGCGATCACCGCGAAGGCCACCTGGGACGTGCCGCGCTGGGCGGCCACCAGCGCCGGTTCGCCCAGGTCGATGCGGCGTTGCACGTTTTCCACCACCACGATGGCGTCGTCCACCACCAGGCCGATGGCCAGGATCAAGGCCAGCAGGGTCAGCAGGTTGATCGAGAAGCCGAAGGCGTACATGGCGATGAAGGCGGCGATCAGGCATACCGGGACGGTCACCGCCGGGATCAGCGCGGCGCGGAAGCTGCCGAGGAAGATCCAGATCACCACCAGCACCAGGATCACCGCCTCGATCAGGGTGTGGTAGACGCGCTCGATGGAGGCATCGATGAAGGTGGTGGTGTCGAAGGCGACGAAGATGTTCGTGCCGGCCGGCAGGTTCTTCTGGATCTCTGCGGCCTCGGCACGCGCCACGCGGGCCACGTCCAGGGCGTTGGCGGTGGAGTTGCGCACGATGCCCAGGCCCACGTTGGGCACGCCGTTGCTCTGGAAATAGGCGCGGCGCTCGGCCGAGCCCAGCTCCACCTGGGCCACATCGCCCAGGCGCACCACGTAGCCGTCCGGGCCCTTGCCCAGCGGGATGCGGGCGAAGTCCTCGGGCTTGAGGTAGGTGCGCTCCACGCGCAGGGTGAAGTCGCGCTGGGCCGATTCGATGCTGCCGGCCGGCAGTTCCACGTTTTCCCGATTCAGTGAGTTGCGCACGTCGGTCACGGTGAAGCCGCGCGCGGCCAGCTGGTCGCGGTCCAGCCAGATGCGCATGGCATAGCGCTGGCGTCCGCCGATGCGCACCTGCGCCACGCCGTCCAGGCTGGAGAAGCGGTCCACCACGTAGCGCTCGGCGTAGTCGGACAGCTGCAGGGTGTCCATCACCGAGGAGCTCATGTTGAGCCACAGGATCGGGTCGGCATCGGCCTCCACCTTGGAGATCTGCGGCGGGCGCGCCTGGTCGGGCATGCGGTCGGACACCCGGCTGACCGCATCACGCACGTCGTTGGCCGCGGCCTCCACGTCGCGGCGCGGCGCGAACTCGATGCTGATCTCCGAGCCGCCGTTGCGGCTGCGCGCCTCGATGGTCTCGATGCCCTCGATGCCCGCCAGCGCGTCCTCCAGCACCTGGGTGATGCGGCTTTCCACCACCGCCGCCGAGGCGCCGGTGTATTCGACCTGCACCGAGACGATGGGCGGATCGATCGCCGGCAGCTCGCGCAAGGTCAGGCGGGTGAAGGACATCACGCCCAGCACTACCAGCAGCAGGCTCATGACCACGGCCAGCACCGGGCGCGTGATGGACAGGTCGGAGAGCTTCACTTGGGCTGGCCCGCGCTGGCGGCGGCCGGTGTGCCCGGTGCCGGCAGGCTACCGTCGCGCACCTTCAGGCCCGCGCGCAGCTTGCCCACACCATCGACGACGATGCGCTCGCCCACCACGACGCCTTCCAGGATCTCGGCCTTGCCGTCATGGCGCTCGCCCACGCGCACGTCGGCGCGCTCGACGGTGTCATCGTCCTTGACCCGGTAGACGAAGGACTCGCGACCGACCTGGACCACGGCGATCTCCGGCACCACCAGCGCCTGCCGCGCCGGCTGGTACAGCCGCACGTCCATCAGCATGCCGGGCTTGAGCTGGCGGTCGCCGTTGTCGAAGCTGGCGCGCACGGTGATGGCGCGGGTGGCCTCGTCCACGCGCGCATCCACGGCCGAGACCGTGCCATCGAAATCCTCGCCCGGCCAGGCGGCCACCGTGCCGGAGACCTGGCGCCCCAGCTGCACCTGCGCCAGCTGCGCCTCGGGCACCTGGAAGTCCACGAATACGCTGGAGATATCGTCCAGCGTGGCGATGACCGTCTGCGAGGTCACCAGCGTGCCGGGGCTGACCTGGCGGATGCCCAGCACGCCGGAGAACGGCGCGCGCACCTGGCGGTCGCTGATGGCCGCGCGCATCTGCGCCACGCGCGCCTGCGCGCCGTCACGAATCGCCCGCTGGGTATCGATGGTGGACTTGGCCACCAGCTGCTGGGCCACCAGCTGCTGCTGGCGGCGATACAGCTGGTCGGCTTCGACGAAGCTGGCCTCGGCGCCCAGCAGGGCCGCATCCTGGGCATTGCCGCGCAGGGTCAGCAACAGCTGGCCGGCGCGCACTTCATCGCCGCTTTCGAAATGAACGCGCTCGACCACATCGCTGACCGCGGCGGTCAGGGCCACCGATTCGCGTGCGCGCACCGTGGCGATGGACTGCACCGTGGAATTCCATGAACTCAGCGACAGCGTCTGGATCGTCACCGGCACCGGTGCGGACGGCGGGGCCTTGGGGGCCTCCTTCTGACAGGCTGACAGGCATGCGAAGACGGCGAACAGGCCGGCCACACTGGCACGGGAACGCAAGGACATGCAGGGGGTTCCACCACGGATCGGGATCACCGTGAGTGTAACGAGCGCGAGCGCGATTGGTTGACCCACGCGCCGCTTTTTCAAGCATGACCTACGACACGTGCCGTTTGCGGAGACCGCGCTCGCCGTTTCAGGCGATACCGTTCGGCGCGCCTGGACAGCCACGCATGGGCGCGCGATCGAGACATCTGAACAATCTGTCCCCGCGCGATCAAGCTCACTGCGTGTCGCTCCGTGGGAGCGACTCCGGGTGGCCTAGGGCCATTAGCCGCGAAGGGGCCTTACTGGTAACGCCCCTTCGCGGCTGAAGCCGCTCCCACAGGGCTTCGGACGGCTGGTCGAGCTTGCCTTTAGGCCTGCTCCAGATACTCCAGCACCTGCGCAGCCAGGACCTCGGCGCTGTCGCTGCCGCCCTGCAGGTGCAGCTCCGGCGCCTCCGGCCGCTCATAGGGCGAGTCGATGCCGGTGAAGTTGGGAATCCTGCCGGCGCGCGCCTTGGCGTACAGGCCCTTGACGTCGCGTGCCTCGGCGATGGCCAGCGGGGTATCGACGAAGACCTCGATGAATTCGCCCGGCGCGAAGCGCTCGCGCGCCATCTGCCGCTCGGCGCGGAACGGGGAGATGAAGCTGACCAGGACGATCAGGCCGGCATCGGCCATCAGCCGCGCCACCTCGGCCACGCGGCGGATGTTCTCCACGCGATCTTCGTCGGTGAAGCCCAGGTCCCGGTTCAGGCCGTGGCGCACGTTGTCGCCATCGAGGATGAAGGTGTGATGGCCCAGGGCATGCAGGCGCTTTTCCACCAGGTTGGCGATGGCCGACTTGCCGGCGCCGGACAGCCCGGTGAACCACAGCACGCGCGGGGTCTGGCCCTTGATGCGCGCGCGCGCGGCCTTGTCCACGTCCAGGTGCTGCCAGTGCACGTTGCCGGCGCGGCGCAGGGCGAAATCCAGCGTGCCGGCGCCCACGGTGGCATTGCTCTGCCGGTCGATGAGGATGAAGCCACCCAGCGCGCGGTTCTCGGCATAGGGCGCAAAGGCGATGGGCTCGTCCAGCGCCAGGTTGCACACGCCCACCTCGTTGAGCTGCAGGCGCTTGGCCGCCAAGGGCTCCTGCGTATTCACGTCCACCCGGTGCTTGATCTCGCTGACGCTGGCCGACACGGTGCGCGCGCCCAGCTTGAGCCAGTACGGGCGACCGGGGAGCAGCGCGGCATCGTCCATCCACAGCACGTGCGCGGCGAACTGGTCGGCCACCTCCGGCGGATCGCCGGCTGCGGCGATGACATCGCCCCGGCTGATGTCCACCTCCTCGGCCAGGGTCAGCGTCACCGCCTGCCCGGCGCGGGCGCGGTCGATGGCGCCATCCACGCCCAGCACCTGCGCCACCGTGGAGCGGCGGCCGGACGGCAGCACCACCACCGGGTCGCCGGGGCGCACCTCGCCGGCGGCAATCGTGCCGGCAAAGCCGCGGAAATTCTGGTGCGGGCGGTTGACGTACTGCACCGGCAGACGCAGGCCCGCCTGGGACTGGGCGTCGTCCAGCGTGATCGATTCCAGGTGTTCCAGCAGCGCCGGGCCGTCGTACCACGGCGTGCGCGTCGACCGCGCCGAGAGGTTGTCGCCCTCCAGCGCCGACAGCGGGATGCACTGCACGTGGGCGATGCCCAGCTGCGCGGCCAGCGCGCGGTAGCCGGTGACGATGTCCTCGAACAGCTTCTGGTTGAAGTCCACCAGGTCCATCTTGTTCACCGCCAGCACCACGTGGCCGATGCCCAGCAGCGAGACGATGTAGCTGTGGCGGCGGGTCTGGGTCATCAGGCCCTTGCGCGCATCCACCAGCACCACCGCCGCGTCGGCGGTGGACGCGCCGGTGGCCATGTTGCGGGTGTACTGCTCATGGCCCGGGCAGTCGGCGACGATGAACTTGCGCTGGTCGGTATCGAAGTAGCGGTAGGCCACGTCGATGGTGATGCCCTGCTCGCGCTCGGCCGCCAGGCCATCGAGCAGCAGCGCGTAGTCGATGTTCTCGCCCTGGGTGCCGTGGCGGCGGCTGTCCGACCGCAGGGCGGCCAGCTGGTCGTCGAACAGGCGCTTGCTGTCGTACAGCAGCCGGCCGATCAGCGTGCTCTTGCCATCGTCCACGCTGCCGCAGGTGATGAAGCGCAGCAGCGGTTTGGATTCGTGCAGGTGGAGGTAGGTTTTGACGGCTTGGCCGTCGGGATTGGGGATTGGCGATTGGGGATGGCCAACAGCGCCGCCTTCCGAGGTTGTCTCCGCAAAGCCCGGCTTCTGCCAATCCCCAATCCCCAATCCCGAATCCCGCCCCATCAGAAATACCCCTCCAGCTTCTTCTTCTCCATCGACGCGCCCGGCTCGTGGTCGATCACCCGGCCCTGGCGCTCGGAGGAGGTGGCCACCAGCATCTCGGCGATGATCTTCTCCAGCGAATCGGCACTGGATTCGATCGCGCCGGTCAGCGGATAGCAGCCCAGGGTGCGGAAGCGCACCGATCTGAGCTGCGGCACCTCGCCCTGGCGCAGCGGCAGGCGCTCGTCGTCGACCATGATCAGCGCGCCCTCGCGCTCCACCACCGGGCGCGGGGCGGCGAAGTACAGCGGCACCACCGGGATGCGCTCGCGGTAGATGTACAGCCAGATATCCAGCTCGGTCCAGTTGGACAAAGGGAATGCACGCACGCTCTCGCCCGGGTGGACGCGGGCGTTGTAGAGGTTCCACAGCTCCGGGCGCTGGTTCTTCGGGTCCCAGCGGTGCCTGGCGTTGCGGAAGGAGAACATGCGCTCCTTGGCGCGGGACTTTTCCTCGTCGCGCCGCGCCCCGCCGATGGCCGCATCGAATCGGTACTTGTCCAGCGCCTGCTTCAGGCTCTGGGTCTTCATCACGTCGGTATGCACCGTGGCGCCGTGGCTGATCGGGCCGATGTCCTGCGCCACGCCGTCGGGGTTGATGTGCACGCGCAGGTCCACCCCGGTCTCGGCCGCGCGGCGGTCGCGGAAGGCGATCATCTCGCGGAACTTCCAGCGCGTGTCCACGTGCAGCAGCGGGATCGGCGGCACCGCCGGGGCGAAGGCCTTGAGCAGCAGGTGCAGCAGCACCGAGGAATCCTTGCCCACCGAATACAGCATCACCGGGTTGCGGAACTCGGCCGCCACCTCGCGCAGCAGGTGGATGCTCTCGGCCTCCAGCCGGTCCAGGTGCGACAGCGGCATCCAAGTCGGGGCGGAGGCGATCGAACCGGAGCTGGACATCGGGCGGGAACGGACCTGGTCGAAGGCGCTCATGGTAGCCCCCGCCCGATGCGGGGCCGCGGCATGGAGGGAAGACATGCTCAGAGGACTCCGAAATGTCGCAGCAGCGTGCGGCCGCTGAGAACGATGACCAGCAGGCCGACGGCGGCCAGCATCGGCCGCGGGCGCACGTAGCGGACCAGCCAGGCGCCGACCGGCGCGGCCAGCACGCCACCGATGGCCAGCCCGGCGATGAGCTGCCAGTGGCTCAGCCCCAGCGTCAGCAGGAACACCACCGAGGCGGTGAGGGTGACGAAGAATTCCACCGCGTTGACCGTGCCCACCGTCAGCCGCAGGTCGTTGCCGCGCGCCAGCAGGTTGCTGGCCACCACCGGGCCCCAGCCGCCGCCGCCCAGCGCATCGACCAGTGCGCCGAAGAAGCCCAGCGGCCGCAGGTGCGAGGCGACCACGCGCGGGCGGTACTCGCGCAAGGCGCGCACCACGATCCACACGCCCATCAGCAGCAGATAGCCGGCGATCCACGGCTTCATCAGCTCACCGGGCAGGCTGGCCAGCAGGTAGGCCCCGATGCCGGCACCAACGACACCCGGCAGCAGCAGCGGGCGGAACAGCATCCGGTCGATGTTGCCGAAAGCGTGGTGCGAGGCCGCCGAGGCGCCGGTGGTGAAGCATTCGGCCGCGTGCACGGTGGCGCTGGTGACCGCCGGCGGCACGCCCACGCCCAGCAGCAGGCTGGAGGCGGTGATGCCGTAGGCCATGCCCAGGGCGCCATCGACCAGCTGGGCGCCGAAGCCGATGGCAACGTAGGTCAGCAGATCGGCGGGCAGATCCATGCAGGGCGGGTTCGGTGGGGGGCGAGGGCTGAGAGCGGGCCAGAGTATTCATGCCGCCCCGCGCAGGGCGGAAATGCGCGGAAAGCATAAGCGCATAACCGTTGATCCTTTCCGCGCTTGCGCCGGCCCCCCTAGCCTGCAAGCCCTGCCGCTTTGCCCGCTCACCTGTTCATGTCCAGCAGCGCCCAGCCCGCACCGCCCTTGCCCTTGTCGACCGAGCAGGCCGATGCCCTGCAGCGCCTGACCCGCGACCTGGATGCGGCCCGCCTGTGGTGGCTGTCCGGCTATGCCGCCGGCCTGGCGCAGGGCCAGCCGGTGCCGGCCGTGGCCGCCATCGCCGCAGGCACCGCGCCGCCTTCGCCAGTCCCGGACCAGCGCGCCACCGTGCTCTACGGCAGCCAGACCGGCAACGCCCGGCGCGCGGCCGAGGCGCTGGTCGCGCAGTTGGAAGCGGCCGGCCTGTCCGTGCGCCTGCAGCGTGCCGACGCCTACCAGACCCGCGAGCTGGCCAGCGAACGCCTGTTGTACGTGGTGATCAGCACCCAGGGCGAAGGCGACCCGCCGGATGACGCCATCGGCTTCACCGAGTTCCTGGGCAGCCGCCGGGCGCCCAAGCTGCCGGAGCTGAAGTTCGCGGTGCTCGGCCTGGGTGATTCCAGCTACGCCGAGTTCTGCGGCATCTCCAAGCGCATCGATGCGCGCCTGGCCGAGCTGGGCGCCACCCGCCTGCTGCCGGCCGGCGAGGCCGACCTGGACATCGACACGGTGGCCGTGCCCTGGCGCGCGCAGGCGCTGGAGCATGCCAAGGGGTTGCTGCAGGCGCCCGCGGCCAGCAGCGCCACGGTCACGCCGCTGCGCCCGGCCGTCGCCACGCCGGTGTATTCGCACAGCGCGCCCTTCCACGCCGAAGTGCTGGCCAACCAGCCCATCGCCGGGCGCGACTTCAAGGGGCCGGCCTTCGGCCGCCACGGCGCGCCGGACAAGCAGGTGCGTCACCTGGAGTTTTCGCTGGAAGGCAGCGGGTTGAGCTATGAGCCCGGCGACGCGCTGGGCATCGTCCACCGCAATCCAGAGGCGCTGGTCGAACCGTTGCTGGAAGCCCTCCGGCTGGACGGCGATGCCGCCCATCGCCTGGACGGCAGCGAACGCAGCCTGCGCGAATGGCTGTCCGGCCACCGCGAACTGACCAAGCTCTCGCGCCCGTTCCTGGCCGCCCACGCCAGGCTGGCCGGCGCAGGCGAACTGAACGCCCTGCTCGCGCCGGGCAATGCCGACCTGTCCGCGCTGCTGGGCAGCCATCAGCTGATCGACGTGCTGCGCCGCTGGCCGGCGCCATGGCCCGTGGCCGACCTGCTGGCGGTGCTGCGTCCGCTGGCCCCGCGCCTGTACTCCATCGCCTCCAGCCGCAAGCGCGTGGGCGAGGAAGTCCACCTGACCGTGGACGTGCTGAACTACCACGCCCATGGCCATGCCCACAGCGGCTCGGCCAGCGGCTTCCTGGCGTCGTTAGGCGAAGGCGACCGCGTGGCGGTGTACGTGGAGCCCAACGAGCGCTTCCGCGTGCCGGTCGACGGCACGCGCGACATCCTCATGATCGGCCCCGGCACCGGCGTGGCGCCGTTCCGCGCCTTCACCCAGGAGCGTGCCGAGACCGGCGCGGCCGGCCGCAACTGGCTGTTCTTCGGCGCCCAGCACTTCAACAGCGGCTTCCTGTACCAGACCGAATGGCAGGATGCGCTCAAGCGCGGCGAGCTGCACCGGCTGGACCTGGCGTTCTCGCGCGACCAGGCCGACAAGGTCTACGTGCAGCACAAGCTGCGCGAGCGCGGCCGCGAGGTCTACGACTGGCTGCAATCCGGCGCGCACCTCTATGTGTGCGGCTCCATCGCCATGGGCAAGGACGTGCACGCCGCGCTGGCCGACATCGTCGCCACCCACGGCGCGCTCAAGCCCGAGGACGCGCGCGCCTACCTGACCACCTTGCAGACGGAGGGGCGGTATGCGCGGGATGTTTATTGAGGCAGGAACGAGTGGAGAGGAACGAGGAACGAGAGAGGACCAATTGCAAACCGCCTTTCTTTCTCGCGCTTCGCCACGTGATCCCTGACGCCGTTCACTCGTTTCTCGTTCTTCCGCACTCGTTCCTGCCTACCCAACACTCGTTCCTCGTTCCTCTCCACTCGTTCCTAGCCCCATGACCCATTCCGTCGAAGACATCAAAGCCGACAGCCGCCGCCTGCGTGGCAGCCTGCTGGAGAGCCTGGCCGACCCGGTGACCGGGGCGCTGCGCGAGGACGACCAGACGCTGATCAAGTATCACGGCAGCTACCAGCAGGACGACCGCGACGTGCGCGACGAGCGCCGGCGCCAGAAGCTGGAGCCGGCCTACCAGTTCATGATCCGCACGCGCACGCCCGGCGGCGTGGTCACCCCCGAGCAATGGCTGAAGCTGGACACCATCGCCACCCGCTATGGCAATCACTCCCTGCGGGTCACCACGCGCCAGGCCTTCCAGTTCCACGGCGTGATCAAGCGCGAACTGAAGGCGACCATGCAGGCGATCAACGCCGCGCTCATCGACACCCTGGCCGCCTGCGGCGATGTGAACCGCAACGTCCAGGTTGCGGCCAACCCGCTGCTGTCGCAGGCCCACGCCACACTGTACGCCGATGCCGCGGCCACCTCCGAACACCTGCTGCCCAACACCCGCGCCTATTACGAGATCTGGCTGGACGAGCAGCAGGTGGCCGGTGCCGGCGAGGAAGTCGAGCCGATCTACGGCGAGCGCTACCTGCCGCGCAAGTTCAAGATCGGCTTCGCGCTGCCGCCGACCAACGATGTGGACGTGTTCGCCAACGACCTGGGCTTCATCGGCATCACCGATGGCCAGGGCAGCATCCTCGGCTACAACGTCACCCTCGGCGGCGGCATGGGCGCCAGCCATGGCGATGCCGAGACCTGGCCGCGCGTAGCCAACGTGGCCGGCTTCATTCCGCGCGAGAAGCTGCTCGATGTGGCCACTGCGGTGGTCACCACCCAGCGCGACTTCGGCAACCGCGCCGTGCGCAAGCGCGCGCGCTTCAAGTACACCATCGACGACAAGGGCCTGGACTTCATCAAGGCGCAGATCGAGCAACGCGCCGGCATCGCCTTCCAGCCCGCGCGCCCGTTCGTCTTCGACCACAACGGCGACCGCTTCGGCTGGACCCAGGGCAGCGATGGCCGCTGGCATCTGACCCTGTCCATCTCCGCCGGCCGCATCGCCGATATCGACCAGGCCACGCACCTGACCGGGCTGCGCGAGATCGCCGCGGCCCTGCAGAACGCGGGCGTGGGCGAGTTCCGCATGACCTCCAACCAGAACCTGGTCATCTCCAACCTCGGTCCCGCGCAGAAGGACGCCGTGCAGGCGCTGGTGGCGCGCCACGGCCTGGACGCCGGCAACGCCCTGCCCAGCGCGCTGGCGCGCAAGGCCATGGCCTGCGTGGCGCTGCCCACCTGCGGCCTGGCCATGGCCGAGGCCGAGCGCTATCTGCCCGACTTCACCAGCAAGCTGCAGCCGCTGCTGGAGAAGCATGCCCTGACCCAGGCGCCGATCGTGCTGCGCATTTCCGGCTGCCCCAACGGCTGCTCGCGCCCGTACCTGGCCGAGATCGCCCTGGTCGGCAAGGCCCCGGGCCGCTACAACCTGATGCTCGGCGGCGACCACCGCGGCCAGCGGCTCAACACCCTGTACCGCGAAAACATCACCGAGGCGGAGATCCTCGAGGCGCTGGACCCGCTGCTGGGCCGCTACGCCAGCGAGCGCCACGTCGATGAGGGCTTCGGCGATTTCCTGCACCGCGCCGGCGCCATTGACCTGCCGCCGTATCCCACCCATCGCGCCATCCCCGTGGAACTGTACGCATGACCGCCCTGCCCGCCTCCGCGCAGTCCCATGCCCTCGACCTGAAGGCGATCAACGCCGAGCTGGAACGCCGCGACGCCGCCGGGCGCGTGGCCTGGGCCCTGCAGCACGGGCCGGGCGTGGCCGCCCTGTCCTCCAGCTTCGGCGCGCAGTCTGCCGTGGCCCTGCACCTGCTGACGCAGCAGCGGCCGGACATCCCGGTGATCCTGATCGACACCGGCTACCTGTTCCCGGAGACCTACCGCTTCGCCGACGCACTGACCGAACGCCTGAAGCTCAACCTCAAGGTCTATCGCCCACAGGTCAGCCGCGCCTGGATGGAGGCCCGCCACGGCCGCCTGTGGGAACAGGGCGTGGAGGGCATCGAGCAGTACAACGACCTGCGCAAGGTTGAGCCGATGCGGCGTGCGCTGAACGAGCTGCAAGTCGGCACCTGGTTCACCGGCCTGCGCCGCAGCCAGGCCAGCAGCCGCGCGCACACGCCGATCCTGCAGCTGCGCGAGGGGCGCTGGAAGATCAGCCCGCTGGCCGACTGGTCCGACCGCGACGTCTGGGTCTACCTCAAGCAGCACGGGCTGCCCTACCACCCGCTGTGGGAGGAAGGCTACGTCTCCATCGGCGATGTCCACACCACCCGTCGCTGGGAGCCGGGCATGCGCGAGGAGGACACCCGCTTCTTCGGCCTCAAGCGCGAGTGCGGGATTCACGAGAATCTCTGAGGGGCACCGCTCTCATGATCGGAGCCGGTGGACAAGGCCACGGCTTTTTGATTCGCGCCTGAGGCGCAAGCGCCCGGCATCGTCTGCTAACGGACACCCTTTGACGCCGGGAGCCCCTCTCTCTGTGGAGGACAATCGGGAATCTCCGCGCCACAGCAAAAATCGAAATCGCTGGCCCCGGCGATGTTGCGCTGGTGACAGCGTGGAGAGATATAGCAACCGTTGGCCAGCCTGAAGGTCTTCGACGCACCGCATCCAGGCGCCGGACTTACCGTGCTCATGCCTGGTGTCGTAGGACGATAGGAAGGGCTCGTTCCGAGCGAATACTGGTTGCTTGCCCCCCGCTCCATCGCGGCAGACAGCTCCTCCGGAGGAGGAAGCAGGATGGAGAGAGTCTCACAGGCTGCCAGCACGAAACATGCCAGCAGGCCAAGCGCAAGGCAGTTGGCGGCTCCGGCGCGCCGACGGAGCTTCGCTCTTGTTCTTGATCTCATTCTTCGTCCCCAGTTGAGCGGCTCATCGTTTCTCATGCAGCCCGCCACTCGTGATGTCGCTCGATTGAACGAAGCATTCAGTCGTTCAATCGATATCCCTCCGCGAGACCACGAGAGGCTACTCAACGACCCTGTAGTACTTGCCTTCGGGGTCGGATGCCTTCAGACAATTCAGCAAAATCCTGCGAGTTTCTTCAGCCCCTTGGCTGGTACCTGAAGAAAACGAGTCCCCCAAACCGGCCAGTATGCCAACCGCCGCACCGATGCCAGCCGATTTGTTCAAGGACGCACCAAATCCAGCATTTTTGAACATACTGCCCATCTGCAAGCCAGCAGCAGCCCCGGAAAGCGCGCCGCCTCCCACGCCAGTAATCGTCTTGAGCTGGGCCTCCTGTGCCGCGGTCACCTGACGGTTCACCGCGACCTGGCGGCACACCGGAAGAACTTCCTGATATTTGCCATTACCTACCGCGTCGACCGGAACGACCGCGGGTTGATACTCCATCGCACCGAGCTTGCTTCCACTCACGAGATTCCCGTAAGTCGATGCGCACCCCGAAAGGAGCGCCACAGAAGCAGCGAGAGCGGGAAGAATGGTTCCACGTCGAAGACCAAGCATGTTTTCCCCTTGAACGGATCTGCAGGAATGAAATCCGTAGGCGTCATGCTCGGCCGCACACGTCCTGGCGTCCTCCCCCATTTGAGGGTGATCTGGCGCCTACGCGAAGCGGGCTGTCCTGAGCACTGGGCGTGGCAATGACAGCAAAGGCTGCTCGCCTGACCCCGCGCTGCCCGCACCCAGTGAGCATCAGGCGCTACTTGCCGTATATTTTTTTCAACCAAGACAAGCACTAGATCCCATCCACGCCGAAACTCCACCATGCCCGGCCGATCATCTAAGCATCGTCTGCTGCATTACCTCTACGGGTCATTGACCGAGCCCGATGCGCACCGGCAGTTCGTGCGCCAGCTGACGGCGGCCTTCAAGTCATCGCTGGTGGCAGTCCAAAGAGATGCCCGCGAACATAAGCACCACCCACTCCTCCATTTCGATAGCGAAGGCAACCCTTTCGAAGCGATCACCAAGGCCGCCGCTGCCGCGCCCTTCGTCAATCCATGGTTCGCAGCGAGCGCGGCCATCAAACTGGTCAGGCACGGGACCGGGCATGACGAAGGGTTGCTGACGCCCGCCCAGTTGCAGAGGACGGACTTCTATCATCATGTCCTGAGGCCCTTCGACGTCTTCCACTCCTTTGGAATCCTCGTCTCGGTCGAGCCGGAGGGCCTCAATGTGTTGAGCCTGAGCCGGTCCAGGTCCGCCGGCCACTACACCGAACGCGAGTGCAGGCTCGCCGATTCGCTTCTTCCGCATATCCGCAACGTGCACGCGCTGCAGAAGCAATTGAACGCATCGACGGTGCTGGAGGCAGCGAGCCTGCCCCATGCCCTGTGGCTGCTGGACCGTACAGGCGCGGTGGTCTTCCACAACGAGGCGGCCGAGCGACTCGCGCTGCGCGCCGATAGCGGGATCAGCATGGCCAAGGGTAGGCTCGCTGCGATGTCCTCGCGTGACCGCGCCGACCTGGCCGCTGCGATTGCCGCGACGAATCAGGGGACTGCGTCTGCGTCGCCGCTGGTCGTGCACGACCAGCGCGGTTCGCCGTGGGCCGTCGTCGAGGCCAGGCCGGTCGCGCCTCACGTCTTCCAGTCCTGGCTGATCAGCCGACCTGTGGTGACTGTCGTCAGCGCCCGGCTGTTGGCGCCCAGCCGCGCGCACCTGGAAGGCCTGCTCGTCCGGCTCTATGGGCTGACCCAGGCCGAGGCCAGGGCGGCCGTGGCCCTGCACGCATGCGAGACGATCGCCGCCGCGGCCAGGCAACTCAGCCGACATGAAGAAACCCTCCGCAGCCAGCTCAAGGCCGTCTTCGCCAAGACGGAAGCCAATAGCCAGGCCCGGCTGCTGCGCCTGCTCGACCGCCTCTGCGATAGCTGAGTTTCACCCGATCGGGTGATGCGTCGAACCGGCCGGGCGAACAATCGTGATGCCCATCGCAATGTTCGTCCACCCAGCGGACGAGGGGGTTCCGTGACCTGCAAGACCGCGTCCGCAGCGCCGGCGCCTGATCGGCTGATCGAACAGCTCTACGGGACGTTCTCCGATGACCTCCGCATGGAGGGCTGCCTGCGATTGATGACGCAGGTCTTCGGCAATCGCCTGACCGGAATCCACCGCGACGATCTGACGGCGGGTCATGCCAGCTACCCGGCGATGGTCTCCGACGAGCTCGATGCCGGCGCGCTGCACACGCTGGCCCGCGACTACGAGCGCAAGGCGCCGGTCAACAACCTGTGGAGCCACCGCAGCGGCCCTGGCTACATTCGCCAGGGCTATCAGTACGGCGAGGCGGTGGTTAGCGATGCCGAACTCCTGGCGTCCCCCTACTACAGCCAATACCTCAAGCCCGCCGACATTCGCTACGGCATGGGCATCTGCCTGGATCACCAGGGGCCGTCCCGTTTCACGGTGATGTCGTTCAACCGTCCGCCACGCCGGGGTCCCTTTGGCGAGCGCGACCTGGCGATGGTCCGGCATCTGCGGCCGCACCTGGTCAAGCTCTACGCGATCCATCGTCGCCTTGCGCGCCTGGAAGGAGAACTCGACACGTTACGCAGCACGTTTGATCGCGTTCCGGTCGGCATGTTGCTGATGGATCCGGACGGGCGATTGCTCGACTGCAACGCGGCCGCAGAGCGGCTTCTCCAGGAAAGCCCGGATGTCCTGCGCACGCCGGACGGAACGCTGCGGTTTCGCTCGTCCAGAGCGCAGGCCCAGCTAAAGGCCGCCATGGCACGGCGCGAAGACGACCTGGCGAGTCCCGCCGCGCTGGCGATGCTGATCCCCTCGCAGCGTGGGCAACCGGGCCAGGACCTGGTCCTGCACCTGTGTCCGCTTCCACCGTCGGCCCCCGACCTGTTGACCGTGGGAGGTCGCACCCTCGGCCTGCTGTACGCGCTGGACGATGCGGGTAGTTCGAAGGTCGGTCTGCAAGTCCTCCAGGCCACCCTGGGGCTGACCCGGATGGAGGCGCGCGTGTGCATGGCGCTCAGGACGCATCGAGACATGGAGGAAGTTGCCCAGGTCCTGGGCGTTGCGATCAGCACGGTGCGGTCGCATCTCAAGCACGCCTTTGCAAAGACCGGGACCAGCCGCCAATCCGAGTTGGTCTTGCTGGTGGAACGGCTGCTCTCGCTCGCACCCCGATGAGGCCGGGCAGGCGCGATCATGCCCATGCACGGATCGTGCTTCCGGCGTTGCTGACCGCTTACACGCTGGCCTTCATCGACCGCCAGCTCATCAGCTTGCTGGTGCAACCGATCAAGCACGATCTCGACCTGAGCGACACGCAGTTCGGGCTGCTGGCCGGATTCGCGTTCGCGCTGTTCTACGTCGGCGTCGGCCTGCTGATGGGTCATGCCAGCGACCGGGTGAATCGTCGCAACCTGATCCTGCTCGGCATGGCGCTGTGGGTGTCTGCCACGGCCGCGACGGCATGGGCATCGGGGTTCTGGACGCTGGCGCTCACCCGCGCACTGGTGGCCATCGGCGAGGCCACGCTCAACCCCGCAGCGCTCTCCATGCTGGCCGACGCCTTCCCTGCGCACCAGCGTGCACGTGCGGTCGGCGCATACAGCACGGGGGCCTTCATCGGCGCAGGCCTGGCCCTGATCCTGGGCGGCGCGCTGATGCATGCGACCCAACAGACAGCCTGGATCGAACTTCCCCTGCTGGGTGGCTTTCGACCATGGCAGGCCGCATTCCTGCTGGCGGCATTGCCAGGGCTGGTTGCGTTGCCGCTGATGTGGTGCGTGTCGGAACCAGGCAGGGCCGCGCAGCGGACCTGCGCGCCCCAACATGCGTCGGCCGAGCGCCCCGACGGGAAGGATCGCCGCCTTGTCCTGGCCTGCGTCATCGGCGGGTTTGCTTTGCTGGCCATGACCTCCTACGGCACGATGGTGTGGCTCCCGGCAGCCTTCATTCGCACCTGGGGATGGACCACGGCCGAGGCGGGGCTGACCTACGGCCTGCTGCTGCTGAGTTTCGGCATCGCCGGCATGCTGGCCGCTGGTTGGATCACCGACCGCAGCACCAGCCGCGGCCATCGGCAGGCGGCGCTTGCGCTATCCTGCACCTGCGGATGGCTGCTGCTCCCCGGCGCGGTCGGACTGATGCTGGCGCGCTCGGCCGCGATGGCGGTGGCGGCAGCAGCGGTCATTACCTTGCTGGTGGGCATGGTGGTCTCGCTCACGTCCACCACCGTTCTGGCCATCGCCCCTGCGCGTTCGCGCGGCAAGCTCATCGCGATCACCATGCTGGCCGTCAACCTGGTGGGGCTGGGCTTGGGCCCTGCGGCGGTGGCGGTGTTCACCGATGGCCTCTTCGCCGATGAAGGCAAGGTGCACCTTTCCATCGGGCTTCTGATCGTTCTGTCGGCCGTCGGTGGCACGGCCGCGCTCGGCGTAGCGGTCAGCCGGGGCGGTGAGCAGAGGCGCCCTCTGCGCGCGCCGAGTTGAGCCCTGTCGCTTCAGGACGCCAACGCGTCCCCAGGGTTGCCTGCCCGGCCACTGGCCCGGCACCTGACGATGCGCTAGAACTGTCGCACCCGGCCCCGGAGGGAGGCTGGCCCCGCCACACGCCCAAGGCCTCCCACCGCCATGACCGAGCACGCCTGCGATTCCGCCGACCAGGAACTGGCCCGCCTGGGCTACCGCCCCGAACTGCGCCGCAGGCTCGGCCTGGGCGATCTGCTGGTCTACGGCCTGGTGGCGATGGTGCCGACCGCGCCGTTCGCCATCTTTGGCGCGGTGTTCGACGTCAGCCACGGCATGGTGCCGCTGGTGTACCTGGTGGGCTTCGGGGCGATGCTGTTCACCGCGCTGAGCTACCAGCAGATGGCGCAGGCCTTTCCGGTGGCCGGCTCGGTCTATGCATATGTCGGCCGCGGCCTGCACGAGGGCGCCGGCTTCCTGGCCGGCTGGGCGATCCTGCTGGACTACCTGCTGGTCCCCACCCTGCTCTATGTGATCGGCGCCAACGCCATGGCCAGCGTCGCGCCTGGCATCCCGCAGCATGCCTGGATCGTGTTCTTCGTGGCGCTGAACACCGCGGTGAATCTGCGCGGCGTGGAGAACACCGCGCGCGCCAACCTGGTGTTCCTGGGCGTGCAGTTGCTGGTGCTGGCCGTCTTTGCGGTGCTGGCGGCGCTGGCGATCCAGCGCGGCGACCACGGCGCGCACTGGAGCCTGCGCCCGCTGTTCGACCCGGCTGCGTTCTCGCTGCCGATGCTGTTCGGCGCACTGTCGATGGCGGTGCTGTCCTTCCTGGGCTTCGATGCCATCTCCACCCTGACCGAGGAGAGCCGCGGCGGCGCGCGCACGGTCGGCCGCGCCACGCTGGTCTCGCTGGCGCTGGTGGCCGCGCTGTTCCTGCTGCAGACCTGGCTGGCGGCGCTGCTGCTGCCCGAGCTGCGCCGCTTTCCCGACGAGGCCGCCGCCAACAACGCTTTCTTCGAAGTCGGGCGACGCGTGGCCGGGCCGTGGATGCAGACGGTGATCGCGCTGACCGTGGCCATCGGTGCGGCGCTGGCCAATGCGCTGGTGGCGCAGGCATCGACCTCGCGGCTGCTGTTCGCGATGGCGCGCGACGGGCAGCTGCCGCGGTTCCTGCGCCAGGTGCATGCGGGCAGCGGCGTGCCGCGCCGGGCGATCCTGCTGGTGGCCGGCCTGAGCCTGTCGCTGGGGCTGCTGTTCCTGGGCAAGATCGCGCTGCTGGCCACGGTGTGCAGCTTTGGCGCGCTGGTCTCCTTCGTCCTGCTGCACGTGGCGGTGGCCTGGCATTTCCGGCGCTCCGGGCGTTGGCTGGTGCATGGCGTGGTGCCGGTGATCGGCGCACTGATCCTGCTGTACGTGCTCTACAACACCGACCGCCTGGCGCGGATCGGCGGACTGGCCTGGCTGGCAGCCGGCGTGGTGGTGGCGCTGGTCCTGCGCCAGCGCGGGCGTGCGCTGCGGCTGGCCGTGGACGAGGCCTCGCCGCCGGGGTCCTGAAGGCGCTGCGGCGCAACGTCGGGCCGGTATCGCAACGCGCTAGAGTTGGGCCTCTCGCGCACCTCACGACGTCCTGCATGCAACAGCCGATCCGAGACTACTTCGAATACGTCCGCACGCTCGATGCCACACCAGCGCCGGGCCCGCTCAATGCCTGGCAGCGCTGTGTCGGCGCGCACCTGGGACAGCAGCGCGAGGCGCTATGCTGGATCGACCTGCAGCGCGTGGTGCGCCGCTACAGCTTCGAGCAACTGGACACCTGGACCGCGCAGTTCGCGCAGTTGCTGACCGCACGCGGCATCGGCGCGGGCGAGGTGGTGGCCGGGCTGCTGCCTCGGCGGCTGGAGCTGCTGATCGTCGTGCTCGGCACCTGGCGCGCCGGCGCGGTGTACCAGCCGCTATTCACCGCCTTCGGACCCAAGGCGCTGGAGCATCGCTTGACCACCAGCGCCGCCCGGTTGGTCGTGGCCTCCGGCGACCAACGCCCCAAGCTCGATGAGGTCCAGGGCGGGCCACCCGTGCTGACCCTGGAAAGCGGCAACGACGAAGACTTCTGGGCCGCGCTGGAGGGCCTTCCCACCTCGTTCCCGCCGGTGCCGCGGGAGCGCGAGGACCCGTGCATGATCATGTTCACCTCCGGCACCACCGGCGCGGCCAAGGGCCTGCTGGTGCCGCTGCACGCGCTGGATGCCATCGCCACCTACATGCGCGATGCGGTGGACGTGCGCGAGGACGACGTGCTGTGGAACATCGCCGATCCCGGCTGGGCCTATGGCCTGTACTACGGCATTGCCGGGCCATTGGCGCTGGGCCACTCGGTGACCTTTCACGAAGGTCCGTTTACCGTGGAAAGCTGCTACCGCACCATCGCCGAGCTGGGCGTGAGCAACCTGATGGGCGCGCCCACCGCCTACCGCATGCTGATGGCCGCCGGCGATGCGGCCGCCGCACCGGTGAAGGGGCGGCTGCGCGCGGTCAGCAGCGCCGGCGAGCCGCTGAACCCGGAAGTGATCCGCTGGTTCGAGCGTGCGTTGGACACGGTGATCCACGATCACTACGGCCAGACCGAGACCGGTATGACCCTGTGCAACCACCACGCGCTGGCCCACCCCGTGCAGCCCGGCAGCGCCGGTTTTCCCTTGCCTGGCTATCGGCTGGAAGTGCTGGACGAGGCCGGACAGCCGCAGCCGGTCGGCGTGCCCGGCATGCTGGCGGTGCACGTGGCCGACTCCCCTGCGCTGTTCTTCCGCGGCTACTGGAAGGCCGAGCAGCAACCGTTCCGGGACGGCTGGTACCTGACCGGCGACACGGTGGAACGCAACGCCGATGGCAGCATCGCCTTTGTCGGCCGGAGCGATGACGTGATCACCTCGGCGGGCTACCGCATCGGTCCGTTCGACGTGGAGAGTTGCCTGCTGGAACACGAGGACGTGATCGAGGCGGCGGTGGTCGGCAAGCCCGACCCGGAACGGTTCGAGCTGGTCAAGGCCTATGTCGTATTGCGCAAGGAGGCCGTGGCCGACGATGCACTGGCGCAGGCGCTATCGCTGCACGTCAAGCGGCGCCTGTCCGCGCATGCCTATCCGCGCGAGATCGCCTTCGTCGACGCCTTGCCGAAGACACCCAGCGGCAAGATCCAGCGCTTCCTGCTGCGCAACCAGGCCAAGGCCGAGGCCGAGGCCAACCCGCCTCCCGTGCCGGCCGCCTGAGCGGCTCGCAGCGCGTCAACGGGAGCTGCATCTGTGTGGATAGTCTGTGGGAGCGGCTTCCGCCGCGAAGGGGCTCTCCCGGGAAAGCCTCTTCGCGGCGGAAGCCGCTCCCACAAAAGCGCTCGCGCGGCCGCACTTCACTAGCGCGTTTCAAGGATCGCGCCTGCACCGCGCTCAGGGGCCAGCATGCTCCGGGACCACAGGCGGCAGGGTGACGCCGACGGCATCGGTCTGGACACGCGCGCCGCAGCTCATGCATTTGCGGTAATGGCCGCCATCGCGGGCGGTGCGCAGGCGCGAGAGCAGGCCACCGCACTCGCAGCGCTGCTCGCGCCCCTGCGTCCAACGATAGAGATGCCAGCTGACCGAACACGCCCATACGAAGGCAGTCAGCAGCGCGACCAGGCCGATGCCGGCAGCCAGGTAGAAACTCACCCGCGGGCCGATCAGCTCGCCGCTGCGGCTGACGATCTCGGACAGCACGATGCCACCCAGCGCGATCGCCGCTGGCGGCAGGTACATGGTCAGCACCATCTTGGAGACCCGCTTCATGCCATGCCTCACCGCCGAGCCCTTGGTCGCGATCAGCTTGTGGGGCGCAGGATCACGGCCATGTGAGCGGCCCCTGGCGCCCTCAGCCGGCGGGGCGCACCGCCACCTGGATCGTGCGGGGCGGCGCTTGCTCGAACCGCAGCGTCAGCGGCACCGTCTCTCCCGCCTGCACCGCCGGCTTGGCATCGAACAGCATCAGGTGGTTGGCCCCTGGGGCGAAGCGCACGCGCTCACCGGGTGGCAGGGTCACCCCTTCCGGCAGCGCGCGCATGCGCATCACCCCGCCCTCGTGACTGACCTGGTGCATCTCGATGCGGCCGAAGCGCGGGCTGGTGATCGCCCTCAGCCGATCGGGCCGGTCGCCGTGCTGCGTGAGCGTCAGGTAGCCGGCCAGCACCGGCGAGGGCGAGGCGCGGATCCAGGCATCGGTCACTTCGACCCCGGCCGATGAGGGCGGCGCGCCGCTACAGGCGCTCAACACAAGGGTCAACAACGACAGCCTCACCAGATTCGTCACACACATCGCTTCGTCCTCCCGAAGGTTCATCATGATCCCGTGCCTACTGCGTGGCCCGCGCATTGTCGCCTAGCCACCAGCGGTCCAGCGCGGCGATCAGCAGCAGCGATGCGCCCACCAGCGGGAACAGCAGGCCGCCGATCAGCAGCAGGCCGAATATCACCCGCAACGTGCCGCGCTCGACCGGCATCGGCGGCACCCCCAGGCCACGCTGCGGGCGCCGCTTCCACCACATCACCGCCCCGCTCACGCACAGCAGCACGATGCCCGCGCACGCCAGCAGCAGGACGAGCTGGTTGGCAGTGCCGTATTCCTGCCCGAGATGCACGTTGATGCCCCACTCCAGCGCGCGCCCAGCCGGGCCGTAGGCGTCATAGCCCACATCCAGCAGCACCTGGCCGCTGTACTGGTCCAGGTGCACGACCCGCTGCGCATGCAGGTCGGACGGATAGACCGAGGCGGTGTACACACCGTGCGCGCCCCTCGGCAGGGACACGCTGTAGCCGGGCGCTACGCCCAGCGCGTCGAATCGCGCGATCGCCGCATTCAGGCCCATCGCATCGTGCGCCTGGCCCTGGATGTCGGCCATACCACGCATGTCATGGCCGGCATGCCCGGCATGCGGATCGGGCAGCGTGGAGGCAGGCAGCTGCGCCTGGCGCAGGGACCAGGCTGGGGTGGTGGTCTGGCCCAGGCGCTGGGTGGACATCGGCACCTCCACGCGCACACCGCGCGGATAGCCAAAATCATGGCCATTGACCCACTGGTTGACCTTGGCGCCCCAGAGCACCGACCACGGCATTCCCGTCAGCGCCAGGAACAGCAGCACACCGCCGACCAGCACGCCGGTCACCGCATGCAGGTCGCGCCAGAACAGACGCTGGGGCGGACGCCCGCGCACCCAGAGCACCCCACCCAGGTCGCCGCGCCCCAACTGGCCCGCGGGCACCTGCGCGGGGTGCGCGACCCGCGCCCGCGGCCACCACAGGTACACGCCGGTGAGCACCAGGAGGATCGCCCAGCCAGCGGCCAGCTCGATCACCCCGCTGGCGATGGGGCCGAACAGGTCCAGGCTGTGCAAGCGGCGGATCACGCCGGCCAGCGTGCCGCGATCGGGCAGCTGTCCAAGCACCGCGCCGGTATAGGGATCGACATAGACCACCTCGTGCCGCGCATCGGGCGTCATCACCGCCACCTCCACGCTGGCATCGTCGGTGGCTGGCGTGGTGTAGCGGAACACCTGGCCTGGCTGCGCGCGCGAGGCCGCCTCCAGCAGCTGCTGCGGTCGCAGGCGCTCGCGCCCGATGTCCACGACCTTGAGGCGATGGTGGAAGGCCCGGTCCAAGGGCGTCTTGTAGAGATAGGCCGCCCCGGTCAGCGCCAGCCAGGCGATGACCGGCAGCACCAGCAGGCCGGCGTAGAAATGCCAGCGCCACACCGCGCGGTAGAAGCGCAGTCGGTGTCGCGGCGCGGTGGACGGGGTCGGTGTGTTCATGGCCGCTCCTGCGCCCGCGCCCGCGACATCCGGTCGCGGGCGCTTGCTGGGGTCAATAGACGACATTGAGCTTCAACCAGGCCGTGCGGCCGGGCTCGTGGATGCGCACCGGGTCGGCCGGATAGCCGAAGTCCGCACTGCCGGCCAGGTTGAGATGCTCGGCGTAGTCGCGGTCGAACAGGTTGTCCACGCCAGCGGTCAGTCGCCACGCCTCGCTGATGCGATACCCGGCGTTAAGCGCGAAGGTGGCAAAGCCTGCCGTGGGCCCGAGATCGCGGCCGGTCACGTTGCCCTGCATTGGTGCGACCCGCGATTGCGCGCTCACCGCGCGCAGCAGGGCGCCGGCCGACCAGCGGCGGCCTTCCCAGCCGGCGCTCAGCCTGGCTTCCAGCGGCGGCATCTGCGGCAAGGGCGTGCCATCGCTGCGGTTCTCGCCCCAGGCCCAGGCCAGGGTGCTGCCGAGCTTCCAGCCTGAGGCCGGCCGCAGCTCCACGCCGGCTTCGGCGCCGTGAATGTCGGCATCGACATTGGTCAGCGTGGACGACAGTCCCATCATGCCGCCGGCGCCGTAGGCGAACAGCAGGTAGTCCTCGATGCGGCCGACGTAGGCCGACACCCACGCATCCAGGCGCTCGCCCTTGTACTGCGCGCCGAGGTCCAGCTGCGTGGTCCTCTCCGGCCGTGCGGCGGAGAATGCGTTGACCGTGCCCATCGGCCCGCGGTCGGCGGAAAACAGTTCCCAGTAATCGGGCATGCGTTCGGCATGGCCGATGCCCGCATACCAGGTCAATGGCAGGGTAGAAAGATCCTGCTCGTAACGCGCAAAGCCCGATCCCAGCGTGTGCCGGCGGGTCACGCCGTAGGTGGGGTTGGGCATGTCGCTGCCCATGGCCATGGCCATGCCGTCGCCCATGCCCATGGGCTCGCCCATCGACATGCCGCTGATGCTCGCGCGCCGGTCCTGGGCCGCGGCGCGGTCCAGGCGTGCGCCCAGGATCACGCGCTGGCCCGCGCCCGGATGCAGGGTCAGTTCGGCGAACAGCCCCTGGTTGTCCAGATCCGCATCGCTGGCCCAGGCCGCGTACGGTCCCAGGTTGGAGGCGCTGCGGCTGCGATGGCGGCTGTCCTGCCAGTCCGCGCCCGCGGTCAAGGCCAGATGCGTCCATGCCCACTCCAGCGCCAGGCGGCCGCCGCTGGTGCGGCGATCGACGTTGGCGGCCATCGGCATCGGCATGGCCGAATCGGCGTTGGGCGTGCGCAGCGTGTAGTTGTCCATGACGTGGTCGGCGTGGTTGTCGTAGACACTGGCCTTGATGGATTCCCACGCACCGGGCAGGTCGGTTTTTTCGAAACGCGCGCCCAGGCTGGTGCGGCGGAACTGCGCACCGTCCATGCCACGTCCCGCATAACGCGCCAGGCCATCGCCCAGGCCAGCATTGAGCTCCACGACGGTGTGGGCGTCCGGGGTCCAGCCGAGTGCGGCGTCGGTGTTCCACTTGCGCCATTTCGAGGGCACCACGTTGCCGGCGCCATCGCGGTAATCGTCGGCCTCGGAACGGTTGGCGCTCACGCGCGCATAGCCGAGCGTGTTGCCGGCGGTGGCTTCCAGGGTCTGGTCGTTGCGGTTGTTGGAGCCGGCCAGCACGCTGGCCCGTGCCTCGACGCCGGGCTGCTCGAAGTGCGGTGTCTGCCGCTCGAAGCGGACGGTGCCGGCCGAGGCGCCCGGCCCCCACAGCACGGTCTGCGGGCCCTTGACGATGGTCAGCCGGTCGTAGGTCTCCGGGGCGATATAGCTCAGCGGGTTGTCCATGCGCGCCGGGCAGGCACCGGGCATGGCGCCATCGTTGCTGAGCACGTTCAGGCGCGAGCCGAACATGCCGCGCAGCACCGGGTCGCCATTGGTGCCGCCGTTGCGGATGGCGGAAAAGCCGGGGACGGTCTTGAGGTAGTCGGCGCCATCGCTGGCCGGCACCGGCTGCCGCGGCAACCGCGGATCGGTGCTCCAGGTCAGCGGTGTCACGGGGGCGGCGGTGACCAGCACCGCATCGAGGGTGCGGGCGCCATCGACGGCTTCATCGGCCACGGCGAACGACGCCGGCAGCGCGCATGCGCAGCCAAGCGCCAGCCTCGACGGCAGCGTCGAGACGAAGGAAAACACAGGCATTGGAAAACACTCCGGAAAGGCACGGGCGACGCCCGCACCCTTCAGGCACGCGCGCCGGTCAGCAAAGCGATGTGGGGCCTATGGCCAGCGGCGGCCCACGCGCGCCCAGGTGGCCGTGCCAGGCCTGGCCGGTGCGGCCCACCACCTGGACCAGGCGCGGCGCGGGCGCGCGCAACAAGGGCAGGACCAGCAGCGCGAACACCAGCCAGGGCAGCAGTCGCGCGGCCAACAGGCAGTAGTCGCACTCCACCCCCATCCGGTGACCGGCGTGCGGATCCTGCGCTGGCGCTGCCGCCGGTGATGCGGCCGTCGCCGGCGGCTCGGCCGCTGCCGCCATCGCCGCGTGATGATGGTGGTGCATCCCTTCCATCGACCCATCGGCTGGCGATGGGGCCCCGAGCGCGGACGAAGCTGCCGGCAGCACCCCATAAGCCTGCCAGCGACTGATCAACGGCCCGACGATCACCAGCAGCGTGGCCAACACGGCCAGCGCGGCAAACACGGAGAAGGGGCGGTGGCGAGTGCTCACCGGCCAAGTGTAGGCGCTCGGGCCTTCGAGGTCGAAACCGCAGGGTCCCGATCACACGATCTCCACCACGGTGAACGGTGTCCGGCCGGTCAATCAAGATTCCCCGGGCCTTGCCGATACCGCGGCACAAGCCGGATCACACCAGCACCCACCAGTCAGGATTCGCGATGTCCCAAACCCGCAGCCGTACGCATTCCCGTTGGTGGCCCTTCTCCCGGCGCCGCGACCTTCAGTCCCAGCTGACCGCGGTCAACCGGGTCATGGCGGTGATCGAGTTCGACCTGGAGGGCCGCATCCTCCACGCCAACGAGAACTTCCTGTCCATCATGGGCTACCGGCTGGAAGAGGTTCGCGGCCAGCATCACGGCATGTTCGTGCCGCCCGCAGAGCGCGCCAGCGAGGACTATCGACAGTTCTGGGAAGTCCTGCGCCGGGGCGAGTTCAACGCCGGGCGCTACCGCCGCCTGGGCAAGGACGGCCGCGAGGTGTGGATCAATGCCTCCTACAACCCGCTGCTGGACAGCGCCGGCAAACCCTACAAGGTGGTCAAGTACGCCACCGACATCAGCCACCAGATGCGCCAGACCGCAGAGTTCGAGGGCCGCATCGATGCCATCGACAAGGTGATGGCGACGGTCGAGTTCTCGCTGGATGGCACCATCCTCGAGGCCAACCAGAATTTCCTCGACGCCATGGGCTACCGGCTGGAGGAGGTCCGCGGCAAGCACCACAGCCTGTTCGTGGACCAGGCCACCCGCGGCTCGGAGGAATACCGGCGCTTCTGGCAGAAGCTGGGCCGCGGCGAGTTCGATGCCGGCCGCTACCAGCGCGTGGGCAAGCACCACCGCCAGGTGTGGATCCAGGCCTCCTACAACCCGGTGTTCGATGCGTCCGGCCAGCCGTACAAGGTCATCAAGTACGCCACCGACATCACCCAGCAGGTGGTGACCGCCGCCGATGCGCAGGGCCGCATCACTGCCATCGACAAGGTGATGGCGGTGATCGAGTTCTCAATGGATGGCCACATCGTCGGCGCCAACGAAAACTTCCTGCAGACCATGGGCTATCGCCTGGAGGAGATCCGCGGCAAGCATCACGGCATCTTCGTCGATGCCGCCTATCGCACTTCCGAGGAATACAAGCAGTTCTGGAACAAGCTGGGCAGCGGCGCCTTCGATGTGGGCCGCTACCGCCGCCTGGGCAAGCATGGGCGAGAGGTCTGGATCCAGGCGTCCTACAACCCGATCCTGGATATCGCCGGCCGGCCGTTCAAGGTGGTCAAGTACGCCACCGACGTCACCGAGCAGGTGCGCTCGGCGCAGGAGATGCGCAACCTGGTGGCCCAGGCCACCGAGATCGCGCAGAACGTGCAGGCCGCCGCCCGCGACATCGCCTCCAGCAACCAGGACCTGGCCGAGCGTACGGTGTCGCAGTCCAACTTCGTGCGCCAGACCTCAGGATCCATCGAGGAACTGGCCGGTACGGTGCGCAGCAACTCCCAGCATGCCGAGGACGCCCGGCGCATGGCCAGCGATTCGGCCGCTGTAGCCCGTCGCGGGGCGCAGGTCATCTCCGATGTCGTCACCACCACCGCTGGCATCCGCGACGGCAACGATCGCATCGGCCAGATCATCGAGGTCATCGACGGCATCGCCTTCCAGACCAACCTGCTGGCGCTCAACGCCGCGGTCGAAGCCGCACGCGCCGGCGAGCAAGGGCGCGGCTTCGCCGTAGTAGCGCAAGAGGTGCGCCACCTGGCCCAGCGCTGCGGTGTGTCGGCAAAGGAGATCCGCGACCTGATCAGCAATACCGCCGGTCAGGTCAACGATGGCGCACGTCTGGCCGAGCACGCCGGCAGCGTCATGCAGGAAGTGGTCAGGGCGGTGCTGCAGGTCACCGCCACGGTGGAACAGATCGCCGCAGCCAGCGAGCAGCAGGCCGATGGGGTGCAGAGCGCAAGCCAAGCCCTGCACGCCATCGATAGGCAGACCCAGCAGGACGCACGGCTGGTCGAGGAGATCGCAGGTTCCGCCCGCGCGCTGGAAGAGCAGGCCGATGCGCTGTTTTCGCTTGTGGCCGGCCCGCAAGCGGAAACCCAGACTCCGGCCACCTCTTCGCGCGCGGCCTGAGCCTGGCACACACCCGACGGCCACGCCGCGCGTGGCCTTTCTGCCATCTCAGTCCATCGCCCGCAGGTTCAGGGCGAGCCTTTCTCGCCCTTGCGCGGCTTGTCGAACAGCACGCGCAGTTCCTCCTTGGCTTCTTCCAGCACCTTCAGCTGGCGAGCCGGCAGATTGCGCCCGGAGCGATTGATGTAGAACACCAGCATGGACATGGCCGAACGATACGGCGTGGTCCGCTTCTTGTGCGTGCGCTCGGCAGTGCGCTTGAGTAACCGGGCGATGGAGGCCGGATCCTCGTTCTGGAAGACATCGTCATCGCTGTCTTCGATTTCCTGGCGCTTCTCGTCGGCTTTGGACCATTGATCCGTGGATTGCTGCTGCAGCTGGGCAGGTGCGAACTGTGCCATCGTGGCCTCCTGTTGGACGTCTTTCGCGTCATTGGTTCGTAATGCCGTTTACGGCGTTCCTCTACGACCTTTCCGATCTGCGCGTGCCGTATGGCAGCGCTCGCCTCCTTGTTGGATCAGATGACCAACATTTATCAAAATAAATGTGCACGGGTAAATACCTCGCATCCATCACATGAATTATTTTCACTGCATCCACGCATTCACTCCGCTTAATAGCGGCGATTAACTGGGCAGGCATCCGCCAATCAGACTTTCGTCGTATCGATAAAAAATCGCGGGCGATCGGCAAAGCATGATCGCCGCGATTTCCACGAAAACGTTTTCTTGCGCAGATGCGGCTTGCAGGCTCGCAACACACCTCCTGCGATCGAATCGCTTCGCAGGGGACACGGGTGGAGACAGGGCCGTGAACCGCCCACCCCAGACCCGCCCGATGCATCCACACGCGCCGCATGCAGCGGGGGCGTCAGAATCGAACTTCCATCACACCACGCGCCGCCGCCCCAAGGCCTCTCATGACCCTTCCTGGACCTGACGCGGCCCTGTGCCATCCTCCGCGCGGCTTCGCCGAAGCGCTGCGTCTGGAGACCTTGCGCAGCTATCACATCCTGGATACCCCGCAGGAAGCCGCGTTCGACGACCTGACCCGCATCGCCGCGCACGTCTGCCAGGCGCCGATCGCCCTGGTCAGCCTGGTTGACCGCGACCGCCAATGGTTCAAGAGCGTGCAGGGCCTGGACGAGCGACAGACGCCGATCGAGCAGTCGGTGTGCGCGCACGCCATCCTCCAGGACGGTCTGTTCGTGGTGGAAGACACGCTGCAGGACGCGCGATTCGCCGACAACCCGCTGGTCACCGGCCACCCGCATATGCGGTTCTATGCCGGCGCCCTGCTCAAGACGCCAGACGGCATGCCCCTGGGAACGGTGTGCGTGCTGGACACCCGGCCGCGCAAGCTCGAAGCCGCCCAGGCGGAGACCTTGCTGGCCCTGGCGCGACAGGCCATGACCCAGATGGAGCTGCGCCGACTGCTGGCGCAGGAGCAGGAGGCCAGCCACTACCGTGCGCGATTGATGGCCATCGCCGGACACGACCTGAAGACGCCGCTGCGCGCGGCCGCCTATGCGGTGGAAAAGCTGCAGCGCAGCGCCAGCGACGTGCAACGGCCCATCCTGGAAAGCGCGCGCGAGCACCTGCGCCAGATCGGGCAGGAGTTCCAGGAACTGGCGACGATGGCCGCGGCAGGCGCCGCGCAAGCCCGTCCCAGCCTTGAGCCGCTGCCGCTGGCCGAAGTCCTGGAGCCGGTCCTGTCCAACTGGCGGCGCCTGGCCGCATCCAAGGGGCTGCAGCTGCGTTCCGTGCCCACCTCCCTGGTGGTGTGCAGCCACCGCGCCCTGCTGTCCACGCTGCTGGGCAACCTGGTGGGCAACGCGGTCAAGTACACCGAACACGGCCGGGTGCTGGTCGGCTGTCGCCGACGCGGCGACCGGGTGATCGTGGAGGTCATCGACACCGGCATCGGCCTGGACGAGGACGATGCCAGCAAGGTGTTCAACGCCTTTCGCCAGGCCGACCCGCGCAGCGAGGGACTGGGTGTGGGTCTGTGGATCGTGCACAGCACGGCGCAGACCCTGGAGTGCCCGGTGCAGGTGCGGTCCCGCAAGGGCGTAGGCAGCCGCTTCAGCGTCAGCCTGACCCTGGCCCCGGCGTAGGACCCGGCGGGGCGCTCAACGCGGCTTTGCGGCCGCGCTCGCCTTGCCGGTCTTGCGCGGCCTGGGCTTGGGCAGCGGCAGCGCTGCAGCGGTGGCCCGCAGCAGCCGCGACAACACGTCGGATTGCTCGACCGGGTCGATCAGCAGGTGCGGCCTGGCACCGGGAAACGGGGCGCCCATGGCCTGCTCGGGTTCCAGCAGTGCGTGACCGGCTTCGGTGGACTTGACGAACAGCTGGTTGTCGCAGACCAGCGCCACCACCTTGCCATCCAGGTACAGCGCATACTCGCCGAACATCTTGCGCCAGCTCAGCGCCGCGTCCAGGCGGGCCTGGCCCGCGATTTCCTCGATGAAGGAGGGGTCGGCCGCCATCGGCGTGCCTTCAGTTGGTGATGGTCTGGGTCAGCGATTCCCAGGTTGGCGGCAGCGGCCAGTCGGCGTCCTGGTTGCCGTCCATCACCCGCCGCAGGTCGCGCTTGTCCACCTGTGGGGCCAGGGCATGCACCAGGTCCAGCGCATAGTCGCGCAGTACGCGCTCGCGCGGCAGCACCGCCCAGGCGATGCACTCCTTGATCTCCGCTGGCGCCACCCAGGCGCGCAGGTCGCCATCGCTGGCGTTGATCGCCATCTCCGCCAGCAGGCCCACGCCCATGCCGGCGCGCACATAGGTCTTGATCAGATCCGCATCCAGCGCGGTCATGGCGATATGCGGCTCCAGCCCGCTCTCGGCGAAGGCACGCTGCAGCGAAGAGCCCGGGCGGGTGGAGGACTCGTAGCTCACCAGCGGATAGGCGGCCAGCGTGGCCAGGTCCGGGGCGCGCCGCTGCTGGTCCAGCGCGTGATCGCGCGGCACCACCACCAGCCGGCGCCAGCGATACAGCGGGATCGCCAGCCCGCCCTGCGGGGTGTCGCCGGAGGTGCTGATGACGGCCATGTCGGCATCGCCCTGACCCAGCAGATCCAGCGCGTCGCGCTCACCGGCGTGCTGCAGGTGCACGCTGACCTGCGGATAGGCCTGCTTGATCTGCGCCACCGCCGGCGGCAGCACGAAGCGCGATTGCGTGTGGGTGGTGGCCAGGATCAGCTGGCCGTGCGCCTCGCGCCGCTGGTTGGCGGCGAAGGTGCGGATATTGTTGGCCTCGGCCAGCACGATGCGCGCCCGCTCGATCACCTCGGCCCCGGCCGGCGTGACCGACTCCAGGCTGCGCCCGCGGCGCACGAACAGCAGGAAGCCCAGCTCGTCCTCCAACTGCTTGAGCTGCTTGGACAGCCCAGGTTGGGTGGCGTGCACACGCTGGGCGGCCACAGTGATGTTGAACTCCGCATCGGCGATGGCCACCAGGTAGCGCAGCTGGGTCAGGGTCATGCGGGCAATCCCGGCGATGAAGCGTTCAAGGTATCCGTGCACGCGCTGGCCCGACCACGCCCCGCCGCGGCACGGCGGCGCACCGTGGATGCGTTGCGCCCCGCAGGCGCCAGGGATGTGATGAAAGGTCGAGCGCACACGACAGATGGCCTGCGACTGTAAGCCACCGACCGTCACCAGCATATAACCGAAAGTAATCTGCAGTATCCGATCCACCATTTCCGGGGTGATGGACGCGCCGGTTAGCGTCGGTCCTCTGTCTTTACACCGCTTCCCTCGTGACCGCATCGTTGCCCCCTGCCGCCCTGTTCCCCCTGTTCGCGGACCTGCGCGGGCGGGCCGTGCGCGTGGTGGGCGGCGGCGCGGTGGCCGAGCGCAAGATCGAGGCCCTGCTGCACGCCGGCGCCCTGCCCCGCGTGGGCGCGCCGGCCCTGAGCCCGCGCCTGGCGCAGTGGGTCGCCCAGGGTCGTATCGCATGGGATTCCGGCAGCTTCACCCCGGCCTGGCTGGACGAGGTGTGGCTGGTGATCGCCGCCACCGACGAGGCCAGCGTCAATCGCGCGGTCGCCGCCCAGGCCGAAGCGCGCCGGCTGCTGGCCAACGTGGTGGACGATGCCGAGCTGTCCAGCTTCCAGGTGCCGGCCATCGTCGAACGCGGCGAACTGCAGATCGCCATTTCCAGCGGCGGCCACGCGCCGATGGTTGCGCGCCACCTGCGCCGCCAGTTGGAAACCCTGCTGGACGAGTCCTGGGGTTCGCTGGTGGCCCTGCTCGGCCGCCAGCGCGCGCGCATCCGGGCGCGTTTTCCGGACATGGGCCAGCGCCGCCGCTTCTTCGAACACCTGCTTGCCGGTGCGGTGCCGCGCCTGCTGCGCCAGCGCCAGGACGCGGCGGCCGAGACCGAACTGCAGCGCGCCTTGGCCACCGCGGCAGAGGCGCCGTTGGCTGGCACGGTGACGCTGGTGGGCGCCGGCCCGGGCGATGCGGGCCTGCTGACCCTCAATGCGCTGCGCGCGATGAACCAGGCCGATGTGATCCTGCACGATCGCCTGGTCAGCGCCGAGGTGCTGGCCATGGCCCGGCGCGATGCGACCCGCATCGAGGTCGGCAAGTCCGCAAAGGGCCATAGCACGCGGCAGGAGGACATCCATGCGCTGATGCTGGAGCACGCCCGCGCCGGCAAGCGCGTGGTGCGGCTCAAGGGCGGCGACCCATTCGTGTTCGGCCGCGGTGGTGAGGAACTGGAAGTGCTCAAGGCCCATGGCATCGCCTTCGAGGTGGTGCCGGGCATCACCGCCGCGCTGGCCTGCGCGGCCTACGCCGGCGTCCCGCTCACCCACCGCGACCACGCCCAGGCGGTACGCCTGGTGACCGCGCACTGCAAGGACTCCATGGACACCCTGGACTGGCAGGCGCTGGCGCAGGAACGGCAGACGCTTGCCGTGTACATGGGCGTGGCCGGGCTGGAAACCTTCCGCGACCGGCTGCTCGCGCACGGCCGCGCCGCCGCCACGCCCTTCGCCCTGGTCGAGAACGGCTCGCAGCGCGAGCAGCGCGTCATCACCGGGACGTTGGCGGACCTGGCCGAGACCGCGCGCCTGTTCGAGGTCGCCTCGCCCGCGCTGCTGATCCTGGGCGAAGTGGCCGCCCTGGCGCATCCCCTGCACTGGCACGGCGCTCCCCCATTGAGTGCCCCGACACAAGCCCGCAACACCCACGCGCCTACCTTGTCGCGCGCGGCCTGATCCCCACTCACCTATCCCGCGGTTCGCAACGGAGACCTTCGCACCATGGCCCTCTACGACAACATCCTGGACACCATCGGCAATACGCCGATCGTCAAGCTGAGCCGCCTGGCGCCGGCGCACACCACCGTCTATGCCAAGGTCGAGTCGTTCAACCCGGGCGGCTCGGTCAAGGACCGCCTGGCGCTGGCGATCATCCTGGACGCCGAGGCCAAGGGCCTGCTCAAGCCGGGCGACACGGTGGTGGAGGCGACCTCCGGCAACACCGGCGTGGCCCTGGCCATGGTCTGCGCCGCGCGCGGCTACAAGTTCGTGGCGACCATGGTGGAGACCTTCTCCATCGAGCGCCGCAAGCTGATGCGCGCCTATGGCGCCAAGGTGATCCTGACCCCGGCCGCCGAGCGCGGCAGCGGCATGGTGCGCAAGGCCAAGGAGCTGGCCGAACAGCACGGCTGGTTCCTGGCCAGCCAGTTCGCCAACCCGGCCAACCCCGCCTATCACCGCAACACCACCGCTCCGGAAATCCTGCGCGACTTCGCCGGCAAGCGCCTGGACTTCTTCGTCAGCGGCTGGGGCACCGGCGGCACCCTCACCGGCGTGGGCGAAGTCCTGAAGCTGGCGCGCCCGGAGACCAAGATCATCGCCACCGAACCGGCCGGCGCGGCCCTGCTCAAGGGCGAGGAGTGGAAGCCGCACAAGATCCAGGGCTGGACCCCGGACTTCGTGCCCGAGGTGCTCAACCGCGAGGTCTACGACGAGCTGTATACCGTGGACGATACGCGCGCCATCGCCACCTCCCAGCGCCTGGCCGCCGAGGAAGGCATCTTCGTGGGCATCTCCGCCGGCGCCACCCTGGCCACCGCGCTGGAGGTGGCGGAAAAAGCCGTGCCCGGCTCGGTGATCCTGGCGATGCTGCCCGATACCGGCGAGCGCTACTTCTCCACGCCGCTATTCGCCGAGGTCAACGAAGGCAGCGACGACGAATGGCTGGCCGGCCTGCCCTGATCGGTTTTGCACCGCTGCATACGACATCGGCGCCCTGGTGGCGCCGATGTCGTTCGAGACGGATGTGATTCAAGACCCCAGCCAGGCCAGCGATTTGAAGCCGGGTCGTAGCGCGTCCTCCTTCAGCTTTTCACCGATATCGTCGCCCACCGAGATATCGAAGCCATTGAGGCGCCACTTCGGGCCGATATCCGACATGTTGAACTCCAGTCGCGCAGCGCTTTCCGTCGTGACCAAGAGGTAGACCTGACGGGTGTAGTGCGCACCATAGAGCTCCTCAAGGATCAGGTCGTGGGCTCTCACCTCGCCCAGCCTCATGGCTTTCAGTCGCGCCCTGAGCAACTCGTTGCTTTCGCTAACATTCGACCTGCTTTGATCGAATAGAAAATCGACAGCTTCCGGGGTCTTGCCCGAGCTGAGAAGCTCAAAGAACCTCTCCGGGATCTCATTGGGCGATTTGGCCTGCACCGTTCCACACAGCAGCAGGCATCCCAGTAACCAGACAGCTTTCATCCGAACCTCCATATTCGTTGAAGAAGGACCTCGCCCAGAGGTTACGTCAAGTACATCGGTTGTTGTCCATTCCGGCCAATGACGCGACTCAGCGCGAACGCGAACCCGATCCACCACGCCGCGCCCGCGCGTCCTGTGCATGCAGCGCCAGGGTCTCCAGCTCGAACGACGCCAGATCCCGTTCCAGCTGCCATTGCAGCTGCGCCTTCTCGCTGTTCTGGATCAGATTGGCGCAGGCCGCGTCTGGGTCGGTAAGCGGCCTGGAAAGCGCTGCCGCACAGCTGCCCACCGGCGTGCGGCCATCGCCCTTCCACAGGCTCTGGCCGGGGATGAAGGCATAGGTCAGGCCATTGCGCACGATCTGCTTGAGCGTGGGGTAATCCAGCTGTTGCTCCTGGACCGCGCGCAGGTACTCCTGCGTCATGTCGCTGCGCGAGACGCCCTCATCGTCGGTGGACAGCACCACCGGGACGCCAGCCTGCAGATACATGTGCAGCGGATGGTCCGCGCCTTTCACGCCTAGGATCCCATCGTTGCTGCTGAGGTTGATCTCAACCGCGACCCCATCGCGGGCCATGGCCTGCAGCAGGGCATAGGGCGCATCTTCGTAGCCGATGTCCACGCCATGGCCGATGCGGCGCGCGCCGGCAGCGACCGCCTCGCGGATGTGGAAGCGCAGCGCCTCCGGCGGCACCAGCCCCAGGGTGAGTTCGCCGGCATGCAGGGCCAGCGGCACCTGCCGATAGCGCTGGGACAGCGTTCGGAACATCGCCATGTGCAGGCGGTAATCGGCCAGCGCCACCGGGTGATCTTCCGGCGCGACGATGTTCACCCCGGCCACGCGCCGCGGATCGGCGTCGGCCAGCGCGTAGCCCATCAGCATCTGCCCGAACACCGCCGCCGGGGGCAGCACGCGCAGCACATAGGGCATGTAGCGGTAGCGTACCTGGCAGGCCGCACTGGCCGCGGCGGTCTCGCAGCGCAGCAGCGTGCGCACCTTGGCATCGAGCTGGGCGAACTCATCGCGCGCCTGCGCCACCAGGCCCGGCAGCTGCGCTTCCAGCGGCGCCAGGTTGGCCTGCAGGTCCTGGCCCTGCCAAGGCTGCTCGGCCGCCAACTTCGCCAGCACGCCGGACTGGGTCGGGTTGGTCATCAATTCAACGTAGGACACGCGGTCGCGCGCGGCCTGTTCCAGGGTGGCGGCGACCTGTTCGGCCTTGCGCGGATTCAGGGCGTCGAAACGCGCGAAGGTCCTGAAAAACTGGTCGTGCCCGGAGGCAGCGCCTTGCCCGGGCTGGTAGTTGCGCATGGACAGTGCATCAACCGTGGCTGCGTACAAGGCGGCATCGCGGGCGGCCAGGCCGCGCGCAGGCACGCGCTCGGCATCGCAGGGCCCGGCCGAGATGGCGTGGTCGTCGCTGCGCGCCACGCACAGCCCGTCCTCGGCCGCCCAGCGCAGGAAATCCTCGGCATAGATGCTGCCGCCCAGGTGGTTGTGCAGATCGGCGCCCTTGGGCATGGCCTGCAGCAAGGCGCGCAGCTGCGGCGTGCGCGTGCGGGCCTGGTCCATCAGTGCCGCCACCTGCGCCTGCCGCGGTGCGTCGGCCGCAGGCCGTGCGGCGGCGGCCGTCGCGTGCAAGGCCAGCGCCAGCGCCAGCCAGTACGCGCACATGCGCGCGCCCTGGATTCTTTTCACAATCGCCCCCTTGATCGTGCGTCATGTCGCCACCGTCGGGCGACGTCCCCCGCGGACGACCCGGATGGCCGGCTCGATCGCGCGCTAAGATGGATCGTTATCGAGTCATCATGCAGCAGGAAGTCGTGTCGGAAAACAGGATGTCCACCGAGGTTGCACGCAAGGGCGGCAAGGTCCCCTTGCTGGTCCGCACCACCTCGCCCACGCACTTCGCGCTGGCCCTGCTGGCGGCGCTGGGCCTGCAACGCATCGCGCCGATCCCGTTGCCCGCGCAGGATTCGCAGCAGACCATCCAGGTCATCGGCGGCCTGCTCGCCGAGCTGGGCCTGGCCGCGGCGGTGGTGTGTTTCGTGTTGTTCGCCTGGCGCAGGACCACATTCATCCCGGAAGGCACGCCCTCGCGCCTGGTGATCCAGGGGCCGTACCGGGTCAGCCGCAATCCCATGTACGTCAGCCTGGTCCTGAGCTATGTCGGCCTGGCCGGCGTCCTGCTGCTGCCCTGGGCCCTGGTGCTGCTGCCCCTGCCGCTGCTGGCGCTGCAACGCGTGCTGATCCCCTTCGAGGAAGCGCGCCTGCGGGCAGAGTTCGGCCGCGACTACGAGCGCTACTGCCAACGCGTCCGCCGCTGGCTCTGAGTCCGCTGGGGTGGATGGCGCTCCACCACCCTCGATCCGCGACACCTCCACCCACGTAGGGTGGATGGCGCTTTCCCATCCACCATCGCCAGCTCGAAATCCAAAGGTTGCAACTGCGACCACGCCGCCAAGTGTGCAGGCCCCGCCAACTCATGCTTAGGATGTAGGGCGCCTTGCCAAAGCCCGCGCACCGACCCTGACCCTCGAGATCGCCGATGCCCTCGCCTCCGCGCCTTTCCACACCTCAGCTTCCACCTCTTTTGCGCTGGTGCACCCTGCTGTGCCTGTGCCTGGCTGCCCTGCCCGCGGCAGCCCTGGACACCAGCGCCCTGCAGGCGCAGCTGGAAACCCTGCGCGCGGCCGCGCATGCCCCAGGCGCCTCGGCCGCGATCATGGTCAAGGGCGAGCTGGTCTATAGCGCCGGCGTGGGGCTGGCCGACGTGGAAAACCAGGTCCCGATGACCGGGGCCAGCGTGCACAACATCGGCTCGGTCTCCAAGGTGCTGGCCGTGGTGGGCCTGATGCAGCTGGTGGAGCAGGACAAGCTCAAGCTGGATGCGCAGATCCAGGCCTATGCACCGTGGTTTCCCCGCAAGCAGGCACCGATCACCGTGCGCCAGATCCTCACCCACACTTCGGGCATCCGTCATTACAAGGACGGCGAGTTCGGCGAGGGCGATGTGCTGATGTACCGGCAGTGGAACGACATCCAGGCCGCCTCGCAACGCTGGAAGGACGATCCGCTGCTGTTCGACCCGGGCCGCTACTGGAACTATTCCTCCTACGCCACCAACCTGCTGCAGGCGGCGATGGAGCAGGCCAGCGGCCGGCCGCTGGAAGACTACCTGCGCGCGCAGGTGTGGCAGCCGGCCGGCATGACCAGCACCCAGTTCGACATTCCCGCCCGCATCGTGCCGCGCCGCGCCCATGCCTACGAGTACGACAAGGCCACCGGCGCACTGACCAACACGCCGCAGGAAAACGTCAGCTACAAGTTCGTCGGCGGCGGGGTCATCGCCAGCGACGAGGACATGGTGCGCTTCGGTCATGCGCTCAATGCGGGCAAGCTGCTGGGCAAGCGCGCCATCGCCGAGATGTACCGGCCGCAGCTGAAGCCGGACATCGAAGCGTTCCCGAATCCGGACGGCAGCCCGGCACGCAAGCCGCCTGTGCAGGCGCTGATCTGGCGCGTGCAGACCGATGGCGCCGGCCGCCGCTACATGGCGCACAGCGGCAGCGTCAAAGGCACCTATTCCTACCTGGCCAACTACGACCAGCAGGACGTGGTGGTCGCACTGCACGTCAACGCGCAAGGCGGCGAGCCCGACCTGAAAGGCACGGCCGAGGCGCTGGCGGCCTCGGTGCTTGCCGGCCTCTGAACCCTCCCCCCCGGCTTTAGCGAATCCCACATGCTCCAGGACACCTCCACGCGCGTGCTGACGCTGCGCAAGCCCTACCTGCTGTTCCTCGGCGAGGAGACGCTGCCGGTCAAGGCCAAGACCGCCTACGGCCTGCGCGACTGGGTGCCCGAGGCCTGCCTCGGCCAGATCCGCATGCCCGAGGGCACCGTGGACCTGGGCTTGCCGGCGATGACACCGGCGCAGGCTGCCGCAGCTGGCGCCGGCTCGCTGGTGATCGGCGTGACCCCGCGCGGCGGGCACATCCACCCGGGCTGGCACCGCCTGTTGCTGGACGCCGTGGACGCCGGGCTGGACATCGTCAGCGGCCTGCACACGCCCCTGCACGCCGTGCCTGGCCTGGCCCAAGCGGCGGCCCGCGCCGGCGTCGCGCTGGTGGATGTGCGTAGGCCGCCGGACGACCTGCCACGGGCCACCGGCATCAAGCGCAGCGGCAAGCGCGCCCTGACCGTGGGTACCGACTGCGCACTGGGCAAGAAGTACACGGCGCTGGCGGTGACCCGGGCGCTGCAGGCCGCCGGCGTGGCGGCGGACTTTCGCGCCACCGGGCAGACCGGGCTGATGATCGCCGGGCAAGGCATCGCCATCGATGCGGTCGTGGCCGACTTCATCGCCGGTGCCGCCGAGTGCCTGTCGCCCGACAACGCCGCGGACCACTGGGACGTCATCGAAGGCCAGGGCGCGCTGTTCCATCCCGCCTTCGCTGGCGTCACCCTGGGCTTGCTGCACGGCTCCCAGCCCGACGCGCTGATCCTGTGCCACGACGCCACGCGTACCCACGTGATGAGCTGGCCGGACTATCCCCTGCCCTCGCTCACCGACGCGGCGCGCCTGTACGAGCAAACCGCGCGCCTGACCAACCCGGCCGCGCGGGTGGTGGCCGTCAGCCTCAATACCTCGTCCCTGGACGAGCACGCCGCCGCACGCGCCCTGCAGACGGCCAGCGCCGAGCTTGGCGTGCCGGCCTTCGACCCGCTGCGCAGCCGGCTGGACGGCGTGGTCGCCGCACTGCTGGCGTGAGCATGCCGCTGCGCACGCTGCGGATTCGCACTCATGCCTGGCCGCTGAAGGAACCCTTCGCCATCGCCCGCGGCGTGCGCGACAGCGCGCGCGTGGTGATCGTCGAGCTGCGGCAAGGCCAGGCCATCGGCCGCGGCGAGGCGGGCGGGGTGGCGTATCACGGCGAAACAGCCGAGACGATGCTGGCCCAGCTCGAGGCGGTGCGTGCGGCGGTGGAGGCCGGCTGCCAGCGCGATGCGCTGCTGGCGCTGCTGCCCGCAGGCGGAGCGCGCCATGCGCTGGATGCGGCGCTGTGGGATCTGGAAGCCAAGCGGGCCTGTACACCGGCCTGGCAGCTTGCCGGCATCGCACGCTGGGCACCGCTCGCCTCGGCGGTGACCATCGGCATCCGGGATGAGGCCGCCTACGAGACGGCCGCGCGCCAATGCGCCGACTTTCCCTGGCTCAAGATCAAGGTCGGCGCCGGCGATCCGGTCCCGGCCATCGCCGCCGTGCGCCGCGGCGCCCCGCAGGCGCGCCTGATCGTGGACGCCAACCAGGCCTGGACGGTGGACGCGCTGGAGCGCCATGCCGCCGCGCTGGCGCCGTTGCGGATCGATCTGCTGGAACAACCCGTGCCCGCCGGGCAGGACGCGGCGCTGGAACACCTCGACAGCCCGATCCCGCTGTGCGCGGACGAAGCCTTCTGCACGCTCGCCGATCTGCCGCAGATCGCGCGCCGCTACCAGTTCGTCAACATCAAGCTGGACAAGACCGGCGGCCTGACCAGCGCCCTTGAACTGGCCGACGCCGCGCGCGCAGCCGGCCTGCGGCTGATGGTGGGTTGCATGCTGGGCGGTTCGATCTCGATCGCACCGGCGACCCTGCTGGCGCAGCAATGCGAGATCTGCGATCTGGATGGCCCCTGGCTGCAGGCGCAGGACTGGCCGCACGGGGTGACCTATCGCAATGGGCTGATGCAGCTGCCCACGCCCGCGCTGTGGGGATAGCACGGCCAATCCACCCACCTTGCCTTCTCCCGCGCGGAAGAAGGTGCCCAACGCGCGGATGAGGGCCGATGGCCGTGCGCGGCGATGGGCCTCATGGCGAATCGGCCGAGCCCACCGACCAGCCCTGGCCCGAACGCGGCTGCGCTGGCCCGCGCGTTGCCAGCTGCTGGCACAGTTCGCCGATCCGCCCCACGGCGCCCAACAGACGCGGCGTGGGCGCGTTCGCACAGTTCAACCGCAGGTAGTTCAGCAAATCCGCGCGCGGGGAGAACAGCGGACCGGGGCTGACGCCGATGCCCAACGCCAGTGCAAGGCCATGCACCTCCCGCGCGTCGATCTGGCGCGGCAGTTCCACCCACAACAGGAAGCCGGCGCGCGGCGCTGAGACACGGGTTCCTTCGGGGAAACTCGCCTGGACCTGTGCGGTGACAGCCCGCAGCGCCTCGGCGATGCGTGACTTCAGACGCCGCAGATGACGGTCGTAGTCGCCGCTGGCCAGCACCTCGGCCGCTGCAGCCTCGAGCAGCGGTGCACCTGCCCAGTCCGCCGCCTGGCGCGCCTGCAGCACTTGCGCCTGGTAACGCCCGGCGGCGATCCAGCCGATGCGCCACCCAGGCGCCAGCGTCTTGGACAGCGAGCTGCAATACAGGACGTTGCCGCTGCGATCGAAGGCCTTGCAGGCGGGCGGGCGCTGGTTCTTGCCGGCCAGGTCGCCGTATACGTCGTCCTCGATCAACGGGATGCCCGTGCGTGCGAGCAGGGCCACCAGTGCTCGCTTGCGCGCGATCGGCATGCTGGCACCGAGCGGGTTCTGCACCGTGGGCGAGGCCAGCACGGCCGCAGGCCGGTGACGTTCGATGGCCTCGGCGAGCGGCGCCAGCAGTAAGCCCTCTGCCGGATCGGTGGGGATTTCCAGCGCCCTCAGGCCCAGGTCCTCCAGCAGCAGAAGTGTGCCGAAGTAGGCCGGGCGCTCGATCGCCACCACATTCCCCGGCCGGCACACCGCACGCAGGGCCAGGCGCAGCGCCTGGGTCGCGCCGGCGACGACGACGAGTTCGTCCGGGCCGAAGCGGGCGCCCCACTGCGCCGCCCGCGCCGCGATCTGGCCGCGCAGCTCGGCTCGGCCCGGCGGCAGGCTGTAGCCTTGCCCATGCGCTTCCAGCCGGCGCCCCGCGGCCAGCAGCGACCGCTGCAGGGCCGCCGTGGGCAGCCAGGCCGGATCCGGCAGCGCGGCTCCCAAGGGCACCAGACGGGCATCGGCGTTGCTGAACAGCGAGCGCGCCACAGCCGACATCGTCACAGGGACCGGACGCTGTGATGGGCGGGAGGACGGTGCGCCCCGGCTCGTGGTCACTTGCCGGACGAAGTAGCCCGAGCGCGGACGTGCGACGATCAGGCCCTGCGCCTCCAGCGAGCGCAGCGCCTCCAGCGCCGTCGGCAGGCTGACCTGCTCGCGCTCGGCCAGCTTGCGCGCCGAGATCACCCGCTCGCCGGGACGCAGCGCGCCCGAAGCCAGGGTCTGACGCAACATCTCGGCGATGCGTCGGTAGTGCGGCAAGGTTAGGCGTGAGGATGGGTCGGCGATTACCATCTGTGCAGTCACGTCTTTCATGGATCTGACCATACAGAGGATCCCTTGCTTCGCCCATCGTGAGACTCCCGACAGGAGCCATCATGTACGCGAGCAACTTCGATCTCCCCAGCTATTTCCAACGCATCGGCTACGCCGGCCAAGCCAGGGCCGATACCGCCACGCTGCATGCGCTCATGCGCCACCAGTTGTTCTCGGTGCCATTCGAGAACCTGGACGTGCAAGCCGGAAGAATCGTCTCGCTGGTACCGGAAGACATTGCCGAGAAGCTGCTGCGGCAGGGCCGTGGCGGCTACTGCTACGAGGTCAACGGGCTGTTTGCCATGGCCTTGTCGGCTGTGGGCATCCCTTACCGCTTCGTCGCCGCGCGGCCGATGTTCTATCCGGCGCGCCGACCGCGCACCCATATGGCGTTGATCGCAGAGGTCGAAGACCGACGCTGGCTATGCGACCTGGGTTTCGGCAGCTATGGCATCCGCGCACCGATGGACCTGGACCTGCTCGACATCGACATCGTGCAGGACGGCGATGTCTTCCGCCTCAGCCACGATCCATGCGGCGAATACGTGCTGCAAGCGAAGGTGGGGGGCCACTGGACCAAGCAGTTCGGCTTCGACCTCTGGCCGCAGGAGTGGGTGGACTTCATGCCGGCCAACCATCTCAATTCCACCCATCCCGAGGCGATCTTCGTGCAGAAGCTGCTGATGGTCCGGCATCGTCCGGATGGACGTGTCATCCTTCTTGGCGACACGCTCACGAACGTGACGAACGGGCACTCCGAAAAGCGGACATTGACCAGGGAGGAAGTCACGCAGGTGCTGGAAACGCACTTTGGCCTGTCGTTCTTGCGTGCAGGGATGAAGGTGTAAGCGAGGCGAGCGGGCATCGGAACGCCGAGGTTAGGCAGTGGGTTTCCGCGGGCACCGGCCACCGTGGCGGCGCCAGTGTCGGGCCAGTGCTCTGCGGTGCTGGCCAGGCAGATCCGGCGCGACCCGCTTGGCCAGAACATCGAGCAACACACGGACTCTTGCGGGAACCTGTGGACCAGGGCCCACCAAGACCGCATGGATCTCGTCCACCGCACCAGCGTCGCAAGGCGCCAGCAAGGTGAGCGCTCTGCCAGGTGCTGACAGGCCCAAGGTCCATGCATGGCGCGACGCGAGAAACCCGGTGCCAGAGTTCGTGCATGTCGAACAAACCTCTCACGCACTGCCTGCGGACCGGCATATGCTGGCCTGTGCGGGACTGGCGAGCATCGCCTCCTCGAACAGGTAGAGATCAGCCCGTCTTCGACATGTCGACAATCGACGAGAACCGACGCATCCAATCGGTCGAGCGCGCGATGGCCTTGCTGGAAGCCATCGCGGCCGCGGGCGGGCAGGCGCGCCTTGTAGATCTGTCGGGGCAGCTGGCCTTGAGCAAAAGCACGCTGCACGGCTTGCTCAACACGTTGGCGGCGATGGGCTACGTGTCGCGCCACGGTACCCGCTACGCCCTTGGATTACGACTTCGCGAGATCGCACAGCCGCTGAGCGATGCCGATGCGTTGCTGCGTACCGCGTGTGCCCCCGCATTGCAGGAACTGGCGCGGCGCAGCGCCGAGACCTGCTACCTGGCCGTGCCCTGCGGCACGCGCGAATACCTCTACATTGATGCCGTGGAAGGCCGTCGCAACCTGCGCATGGGCAGCCCGCGCGGGCGCCGCGAGGGGTTGACCACCTCGGCCATCGGCAAGCTGTTCCTCGCCCACGATCCGGGCCTGGTGCGCAGCCTGCGACGGGCAGGAATGCTGCCGGCCACCCTGGAAGCGGAGCTGCGCACCATCGACAAGGCCGGCTATGCGCTGGACCTGGAAGAAGCCGAGCCCGGCCTGAACTGTCTGGCACTGCCAGTGCGATTCGAAGGCCGCGTTATGGCCGCGCTCGGTGTTGCCGGGCCTGCGCATCGTCTGCGCAAATCCGTCCTGTGCAGCCTCGCCACCACCTGCATGCGGGAATTGTTCGGCATGCTCAAACTTTAGCGGCCGTTCGGCTGCGGCACCTTCCCGGGTCGATCGCACGCCGGGATCATGCAAGCCCCAGCAACTGAAAAGGGGTTTCGGGATGCCTTCTTCCCTGAGCGAATCCACAGTCCAGCAGATCATCGAGCGCGCTCGTACGCTCGCGAGTGAACAGCATTTTGCCATCAACGTCGCCGTCGTCGACGAGGCCGGCCTGTTGCGCGGCTTCCTGCGGCAGGACGACGCCGTCGCCGGTGCGATCGACGTTGCGATCAAGAAGGCGCGCACGGCCGCCTTGTTCCGCACCGACAGCCTGGAGCTGGGCGCGACGGCGCACCCAGGCGGTGCGATCTACACACTGGAGGCGACCAATGGCGGCCTCATCAGCTTTGGTGGCGGCGTGGTGCTGCGCGACGCACGGGCCCAAGCGATCGGCGCCGTCGGCGTGGCCGGCGCCACGGTCGAAGCGGATCAGGCCATTGCCTTGCGAGCCGCAGGCCGCGCATGAGCCCGGCGCATCGCACTCATCCCGGCGTCTGGGCGCTGGCGGTCACGGCGTTCGCCATCGGCGTGGCCGAGTTCATCGTGGTCGGCATCCTGCCGGCCGTTGCCGACGACCTGGACGTGCCATTGGCGCGCGCCGGTCGGCTGGTCGGGTTCTATGCGCTGGCGCTGGCGCTGGGCACGCCCATCGTCGTGCTGGCCCTGGCGCGACTGCCACGCAAGCCGCTGCTGTTGGCGCTGGTAGCGGTATTCCTGATCGGCAACCTGCTGTCGGCGCTGTCCGCAAGCTACGAACTGCTGCTGACGGGGCGCATCCTGACGGCGCTGGCCCACGGCAGCTTCTTCGCCATCGGCTCCACCGTCGCGGCGCGGCTCGCGCCCGAGGGCCGGGCCGGCAGCGCCATCGCGGCGATGTTCGCCGGCTTGACCCTGGCGATGGTGATCGGCGTGCCGCTGGGTAGCCTTGTCGGCAACGCGCTGGGTTGGCGCCTTCCGTTCTTCGCGGTGGCGGCACTGGCGGCATTGGCCTGGCTGGCGACGGCGCAGTGGGTGCCGACGCTGCCGACACCGGCGGCCGGACCGGCAGGCGCGCAGTTGGCGTCGCTGACCCGCGTGCCGATCCTGGCGATGATGAGCATCACCGTGCTCGGCTTTGGCGCCAGCTTTGCCGCCTTTACCTTCATCATGCCGATCCTGACCAAGATCACCGGCTTCTCCACGCAGACGGCCAGCCTGCTCCTGGTGGTGTTCGGCGTCGCTACCCTGGTCGGCAATCTCGCCGGCGGGCGCTGGGCGTCCAGCCTGGGGTGGACGTTAGCGCTGCGGCGCATGCTGGCCGGACTGCTGGTGGTGCTGCTGGCCTTGGCCGTGGCACTGCCGTGGCAGTGGGCGATGGTGCCGCTGTTACTCGCCTGGGGCCTGCTCGCCTTCGGCCTGTCGCCGGGTTGCCAAGCCGGCATGCTTGAGACGGCCCAGCACTGGATACCGCGCGCGGTGGATTTCGCCTCGGCGCTGAACATCTCGGCCTTCAATCTCGGCATCGCCCTGGGGCAGACGCTGGGCAGCGGCCTGGTCGCACGAGAACAGTTGGCGATGACGCCCTGGGCCGGCGCGGCGCTGGCGCTGCTGGCGCAGGCGCCGCTGTGGTGGCTGGCGCGCAGGCATGCGCACCGTGCGGGCGAGATCGCGCGACCGCCGGCGGGCTGACATGCTGGCTGTTAACCTGATCGTGATGCTGCAAGCCTCGGAAGGACGCACCAAGGAACTGCACGACAGCCTGCGGACCTTGCGTGAGGCCAGTCTGCTGGAGCCGGGATGCCTGGACTATCGGATCGCCCAAGGACGCCGCTCGCCCCACCGCTTCTTCCTGCTGGAGCGCTGGGCCGACGCGCAGGCCCTGTCCCGGCACGAGCGAACGCAGCACTTCCTGGATGGTGTGGCACGCGTGCAGGCGTGCTGCGATTGCGTGGACGTGCAGCCGATACTGTGGCTGCTGGAATGACGATGCGACAGGGAAACGACGATCCCGGATCTGCTTCCGCACCATCCAGCCACTGCTTGGCCCCATGGACCAGGCGCCGCGCGTCCCGCCGTGTTTCGATGCGGATCGTCGGTCATGACAACACATCCGCGTCATATGGCTGGCGAGAACACAATGTCGGCGTGATCGTCAGACAGCGCAACGGCGCCCGGTCAAGTCCCTAGCGAACATCCAAGCGCTCAGTAAATCCACCAAAGCGCGCTCTGCAGACTGCAGCGCGGCGCACCTTGCGTTTCGATCGTCAGCCAGATGCAGATGGACTCGACTGTGCCGCAAGCGCGCCGAGTTCGTCACCCGCGACTGTTTTCGGCGGCGTGAGAAGTGAGCGAATCTCGCTCAGCCTTCCCACTTGCCCTGCGCGGCCAAGCCGTTGGCCTTGGCGCGCTCGAACACCAGCGCCTGGGCCTTGGCGACATTGCCCTTCAGGTCCTTGGACCACAGCTGCAGCGCGGCCTGCTGCATCGCGCGACCGTAGGAGAAGCTCAGCGGCCAGGGCAGGTTGCCCACGCGATTCATCGCGTCCAGGTGCGCGGTGGCGTCCTCGTCGGACTGACCGCCGGACAGGAACACGATTCCCGGCAGGATCGCCGGCACGGTGCTCTTCAGGCACATGATGGTCGACTCGGCCACCTCCTCCACATCGGCGTCTTCGTCGCAGTCCTTGCCCGGCAGCACCATGGACGCCTTGAGGATGGTGCCTTCCAGCAGCACGCCCTGCTCGTGCAGCGCGCCGAACAGCGAGCGCAGCGTGGCTTCTGTGACCTCATAGCAGGTCTGGATGTCGTGGTCGCCGTCCATGAGCACCTCCGGCTCCACCATCGGCACCAGGCCCTGCTCCTGGCACAGCGCGGCGTAGCGCGCCAGCGCGTGGGCATTGGCCTCGATGCAGGTGCCGGAGGGAATGTCCTCGGCGATGTTGATGACCGCGCGCCACTTGGCAAAGCGCGCGCCCAGCTTGTAGTACTCCTTCAGCCGATCGCGCAGGCCGTCCAGGCCTTCGGTGACCAGCTCGCCCGGGCAGCCGGCCAGGGCGGTGGTGCCCTTGTCGACCTTGATGCCGGGAATGATGCCCTGCTTGGCCAGGTAGTTGGCGAACGGCGTGCCGTCCTTGGTGGACTGGCGCAGGGTCTCGTCGAACAGGATCGCGCCGGAGATGTGCTGGCTCAGCCTGGGCGTGGTCAGCAGCAGCTCGCGGTAGGCGCGGCGGTTCTCCTCGGTGTTCTCGATGCCGACGCTGGCAAAGCGCTTGCCGATGGTGGCGGTCGATTCGTCGATGGCGATGATGCCCTTGCCGGGAGCGACCATGGCCTGTGCGGTTTCGGCCAGCTGTTCGATGCTCATGCGCGTCCAGTCATACGGAAAATCGGGGACGCCAGTATAGCCCCCGCCCCCGTTCGCCCCGCGCACGCCCCGGCTTCAGCCACACCGGATGCGGCTCAGGCCGCGTCCACGGCGGCCGGATCGATGTCGATCCGCAGGGCGTTGAGCAAGCCGCTCCAGTACGCCGGGTCGCGGGCATGTTCGCGCACGGACAGCTCCACGTGGCGGCGCAGGCCGGGCAGGCGCCAGGACATCTCCCGCACCACCAGGTACAACTCGGACACGATCTCCCGGTCGCCCGCCAGCGCGCTGCGTTGGTGGCCCAGCGCGGTCATCGCGCCGGAATCGTGCAAGGCCATTTCGAACTGCACCGACTGCAGTCGCAGGCGCGCGGCCAGGCGGCGCTCGCTGTCGCTCAGGCTGGACAGACTCTCCAGCAGGGCCGCCTCCTTGCGCGCGCGCTGCAGGCCCTGCAGCACATCGTCGGCGATCCTCTCAAGCTTGGGCAGATCCACCTCGATCCGCACCTGACGCATGTCCACCCGCAGACGCTCGCTCGCAAGCGCCATCGCATCGCGCGGGAATTGGCCCGGGATCAGACGCAAGGCCAGCTGCGCGCGCAGCGCGGCATGGCCTTCGCTGATGAGGATGCCGGCCAGCATGTCGGCGGTGAGCAGCAGACGCCCCAGCGGGGAGATGCGGTGCTCGATCAGTCCTCCGGGAAAGCCGGTGCCATCCAGGCGCTCGTGATGCTCGCGGATGGCCAGGATGGCCTGATCTGCGTACACGCCGGCATCGCGCAGCAGCGCGGCGCTGACGATGGGATGCACACAGGTGCTGCGCCACTGCTCGAAGCTGAGCTTGCGGGTGTCGCCCTTGAGCGTGGGATCCAGGTAAAGCTCGCCCAGGTCGCGCATCAGCCCGGCCTGCAGCGCATCGAGCATGATGTTCTCGGCCTTGCCCTGCATCGCCGCCAGCGCGGCGGCGGCCATGCCGGTGGCCAGCGCGTAGCGCATGGCGGGGCGATCATTGACCGACAGCGTGCAGAGCATGGTCCCGGGCGCACCAGCGAAACGCACGCGGCCGAACAGGGCCAGGACCTGCTGCGCATTGCGACCGATCAGGCGCGCCAGTGGCTCGCATTCGGCCAGCAGCGCGCGTGCAGCGTCGGCCAGCTCCAGTGCGGTCAGGCCATCGCGAAAGGCCAGCGTCGATTCCAGCGGCTGCGCAAGCCGCCGCGCCAGCAGTCGCTCGCGGATCTCGGCGGTAACCGGCTGGCCCTGCGTCCACAGCACGCGGCCCTTGTCGTCGCGGATGTCCTCGCTGGCCACCAGGTCGCGCACCGGCGCCGCATCGATGAACTGATCGACACAGTGAATGTTGGGCCGCTGCGCGAGCGCCGACGCTTCTTGTTCCAGCCCATCCACCCTGGCCTCCGCCCCCATCGCCGCGCTCCTGACACCACCTCACAAACCGCGCCCCTCAAGCCGGAGCGCGGCGTCTCGTGTCAGTAACGGCGGGAACGACGGAAACTTGAATCAGGGCAGCGGGTTGCCCGTCACAGTTCGCCAAGCCCGCTGGCGCGACCGTCGGGACCAACCTCCAGCAGGCGCAGGGTATTGGTGGCGCCGTGGGTTTCCATGTGCTCGCCGCTGGTGAACACCACCTTGTCGCCGGCCTCCAGGAAATTGGTCTGCACCAGCAGATGGATCGAGGCGCGCGCGGCCTCGCGTGGGACCATGCCGCGGCTGTCGAAAGCGATGGGGTACACGCCCCGCATCATCGCCATGCGGCGACGAGCGCCGTCGTGGCGCGAGAACGCGTACACCGGCACCGAGGAACGGAAGCGCGACAGGAAGCCCGCGGTGCCGCCGGACTCGGTCAGCGCCACCACCCCGCCCAGGCCGATGTGCTCGGACAGGAACATGGTGGCCATGGCGATGGCATGGTCGGCGCGCTGCAGGTTGCGCTGGGCCGCCTCGAAATCGGTGTCCATCTCGAAGGAGCGCTCGGCGCCCACGCAGATGCGGGCCATCGCCTCCACCGCGCGCACCGGATAGGTGCCGGCGGCGGTCTCGGCCGAGAGCATCACCGCATCGGTGCCGTCGATGACCGCATTGGCCACGTCCATGACCTCGGCGCGGGTCGGCAGCGGGCTTTCCACCATCGACTGCAGCATCTGGGTGGCGGTGATGACCACTTTGTTCTGCTCGATCGACTCGCGGATGATCTGCTTCTGCAGGCCCGGCAGTTCGGCATCGCCGATCTCCACGCCCAGGTCGCCACGAGCGACCATGACCACGTCGCTGGCGCCGACGATTTCCTTGAGGTTCTCGATGGCCTCGGTACGCTCGATCTTGGACACCAGGAAGGCGTCGCTGCCGTGCTTGCGGGCGATGCTGCGCGCCTCTTCCATGTCCGCGGCATTGCGGCAGAAGGACACGGCGATGAAATCCACGCCGATGTCGGCGGCAATGGCGATCAGCTCGCGGTCGCGGTCGCTCAGCGCGCCCAGCGACAGGCCGCCACCCTGCTTGTTCAGGCCCTTGCGGTCGGACAGCACGCCGTCGTTGAGCACCTCGGTGACGATGCGCTCGCCTTCCACCGCGGTGACACGCAGCTGCATCATGCCGTCGTCCAGCAACAGCACGTCGCCGGCCTCCACGTCGCCGGGCAGGCCCAGATAGCTGACACCGACCTGCTGGGTGTCGCCGGCCGGGGCGCTGGTGCTGGCGATCAGGTCGAAGCGATCGCCGGTCTTGAGCTGCACCTTGCCTGTGGCAAAGCGCTCGATGCGGATCTTCGGACCCGGCAGATCGGCCAGGATGCCGACCTCCACGCCCAGCTTGGCGGCAGCGGCGCGCACGGCCTCGGCGCGGTCGCGCTGGCCCTGCGGGTCGCCGTGCGAGAAGTTCAGGCGAACCACGTTGACGCCAGCCTGCAGGATCGCCTCGAGGACGCCGGGGGCGTCGGTGGCCGGTCCCAGGGTGGCGAGGATTTTGGTGCGGCGCTGGCGTGTCTTGGTCATGGTCTTCCCTCCGAAGGCGCGCAACCTAGCACAGCTGTCCCAGGGCGCTAGTCGCTCGCCCGTCAAGGCCGCGTGCACGTCGCGCAGCGGCGAAAAAACTTCCGGAAAATACGGGGTTACGTGCAGCGGCCAGGGACGCGGCCGGTATCACAGTGGTATCGCTTTGGTCTCGCCGAACCCCGGATTTCCTGCTGCGACGCGGCGAAAGTGGTCTTGCAGCGGTCTTACGCCAGCCCGGCGATCAGTTCGCGTAGTGCGGTAGGCGAATCGACCGTGTGGCTTGCCCCTGCCTCGGTCAGTTCCTCCACGTCGCCAAAACCCCACAGCACGCCGATGCTGCGCATGCCGTGCTGGGCGGCACCTTCGATGTCCATGCGCCGGTCGCCGATCATCACGCAGTCCTCGACCCGCAGCTGCAGGCGGGCCAGCGCCTCGGCGATCAGGTCGACCTTGAAGCGCCGGCTGCCGTCGTCGCTGGCGCCGATGATCTGTTCGAAGCACTCGCCGAACGGCAGGCCCGCCAAGATCTGCCGCGCCGAGCGCTCGTTCTTGGAGGTCACCACCGCCAGCCGATGACCGGCGTGCTTCAAGGCCGCGATCAGCTCGGGAATCTGCGGATAGACCGTCAGCTCCTGCCAGCCCAGGGTGTCATAGCGCTGGCGATACAGCGCCAGCGCCTGCGCGACCTGCTCGGGCGATTCGAACACAGCCTGGAAACTGTCGCGCATGGGCGGACCGATCCAGGACCGCAGCGCGCCCGCCGCGGGCACGGGCTGCTGCATCGAGGCGAACACGTGCTGGATGCCGTTGACGATGCCGGGCTCGGAATCGATCAGCGTGCCGTCCAGGTCGAAGAACAAAACGGGGAGGGGGGACATGTTGGCTCCTTGAACAACGAAAAAGCCCGGTCCGGCACGCGTCATGCGTGCCGAACCGGGCTTGCGGGATGCCACGCGTCGGGCGCGGCCGATTGCATCAACCGCGTGCGTCGAGTGCGGCCACCGCAGGCAGGGTCTTGCCTTCCAGGAACTCCAGGAACGCGCCGCCACCGGTGGAGATGTAGGACACGGACTCGGCGATGCCGTACTTGTCCACCGCCGCCAGGGTGTCGCCGCCACCGGCGATGGAGAACGCCGGCGAGGCCGCGATGGCGCGCGCCAGGGTCTCGGTGCCCTTGCCGAAGGCATCGAACTCGAACACGCCGACCGGGCCGTTCCACACCACCGTGCCGGCCTTGGCGATCAGCGCCGCGTAGGCCTGCGCGGTGTCCGGGCCGATATCCAGGATCAGCTCGTCGGCCTGGACCGCATCGACCGGCCGCACCGTGGCTTCCGCATCGGGCAGGAACTGCTTGGCGACCACCACGTCGGTCGGCAGCGGGATCTCCGCGCCGCGCGCCTTGGCATCGGCCACGATCTTCCTGGCGGTGTCCAGCAGATCCGGCTCGCACAGCGACTTGCCCACGTCGTAGCCGGCTGCGGCAATGAAGGTGTTGGCGATGCCGCCACCGACGATGAGCTGGTCGACCTTGCCCACCAGGTTGGACAGCAGCTCCAGCTTGGTGGAGACCTTGCTGCCGGCGACGATGGCCAGCAGCGGCTTGGCCGGGTTGTCCAGCGCCTTGCCCAGGGCATCCAGCTCGGCCATCAGCAGCGGGCCGCCGGCGGCCACCGGCGCGAACTTGATCACCCCGTGGGTGGAGGCCTGGGCGCGGTGCGCGGTGCCGAAGGCGTCCATGACGAACACATCGCACAGGGCCGCGTACTTCCTGGACAGGGCCTCATCGTCCTTGCCCTCGCCCACGTTCATGCGGCAGTTCTCCAGCAGCACCACCTGGCCGGGTGCGACTTCCACGCCATCGACCCAATCGCGCACCAGCGGCACGTCCTGGCCCAGCAGGGCGGTCAGGCGCTGCGCGACCGGCGCCAGCGAATCCTCCTCGGTCCAGGTGCCTTCCTTCGGGCGACCCAGGTGCGAGGTGACCATCACCGCGGCTCCTTTCTCCAACGCGGCCTTGATGGTGGGCACCGAGGCGAGGATGCGCTGTTCGGAGGTGATCTGGCCCTTGTCGATCGGCACGTTGAGATCCTGGCGGATCAGCACGCGCTTGCCGGCAAGGTCCAGATCGGTCATGCGGAGGATGGACATCGGGGGATTCCGTCACCAAAGGGGTCCCTATTGTCCCGACTGGCCGTCAATGCGGCAAACACGCGGTTCGAGTGGCGTATCGCGCAGGCCTGGTAACGGACTCGCCGGTGGCGTGCCAGGCATGGACCCGGCGACGCGCGCCGGTGGGAGCTCTGCCCTGGACCGCCCACCGATGGCTCTACCGTGAGAGACCCACTGTTGGCTTTACTTCGAGAGACCCACTGTGGGAGCGGCTTCAGCCGCGAAGAGGCCTTCCCGATAAAGCCCCTTCGCGTCTGAAGCCGCTCCCACAAAAGCGCGTAGTGCCGGAACGCGAATAAACACGCAAAGCGGTTCAAAATTGGTCCATCGCCGCCGCACCACGCAGCGGCAATGGCGGCCTTCAGCTGTAGTTGGACAACGCCAGCGACAGCAGCGATTTGGCCTGTTCCCGCAGCGACTTGGGCTCGACGATCTCCGCGTCCGAGCCGTAGTGCAGCACGTCCATCAGCAGTTCGCGCGAGGCGCTGTAGGGGACCTTGAGTTCGTAGCGGCCATCGGACAGGTAGCGGCCCTGCTGCTTGGAGTGCCACTGCTCGTCGGCGACCCAGCGCGCGGCCTTGGCGCTGAAGACGATCGTGGCCCAGCCCTTGGGCTCGCCGGAGAAGATGCCGTAGCTGGAGGCCAGGTGCTGGCTCAGCTCTTCCCGGCCCAGGTCGCTGGCGGCTTCCTCCAGTACGCGCGCATTGCCGATCCGGTCCACGGCGAAGCTGCGCAGCGCCTCGCGGCCGTGGTCCCAGGCGTCCAGGTACCAGTTGTCGCGATAGTGGGTGATGCGCTGGGGCGAGACCACGCGCCGGGTGCGCTCGTCGGTCGAGCGTGCGCGGTATTCGAACGCCAGCTGCTTGCGCTCGATCACCGCACTGGCCACGCAGCGGAAGCTGGCCTCGTCCAGCTTGCGGCCGCGGTGCGGGATCACCCGCACGCGCTCGACCGGCCAGCGATCCCCGCCTGCGTGATCGGCCAGCAGGCCCTCGATGCGCTTCTGCAGCGGCGCCAGCGCACCGGACAGCACCCCGCCGCCGGTGCGCAGCAGCAGCTGCTGAGCCGCAAGCAGCGCGTGCAGTTCATCCGAGCTCAGCCACAGGCCGGGCAGCTCGAACCGATCGCTCTCGCCGGACTGGTAACGGAACCCCGCTTCGCCATCGCCCTCGATCGGCGCCATCAGCGCATCGCGCAGGTAGGCCAGGTCCCGGTAGACCGTGGCGCGCGAGCACCCCAGTTCATCCTGCAGGCGCTTGACCGTCACCGGGTAGCGGGCGGCCTTGAGAATGCGGTGGAGCGCGGTGATGCGTTCGATCTTGTCCATGCCGGCGATTATGGCCGACCGCCGGTGTGCTTGGCGCCAGCACGGCCCCGCTCAGCCCACGGCTGCGACAATGCCGGCCACTTTTTCGTGGAACAGATCATGCGCTTGCGCCTGCTGCCCGGCCTGCTGCTGGCCTCCACCCTGGTCGGGTGTGCCGATCCCGCCCCCGCGCCCGGTGCGCGCACGGCACCGCCAGCCCCGGCCCCGGCCGCGACGGCTCCCCCGGCCGCCGCCGTCGATACCGACACGCCGACGCCCAGCGCCGGGCCGCCCGCCGGCCACGATGCCCAGGCCGCCGCCCGCGTGGCCGCGTCCATGGAGCGCTTCGCCAAGGCGCGCAGCTTCCATGCCGAGATGACCCTGGAAGGCAGCCAGCACGTCGAGCAATCGCTGGATTTCGTCGCCCCGGACCGCTATCGCCTGGTGCTGCCGGCCGGCCCCCAGGTGATCATCGGTTCCACCCTGTACCTGCAGGCGGCCGGTCGCCTGACCAAGGTGCCGGTGGAGCAGGACCTGCTGACCCAATGGCGCGACCCACTGCAGCTGCAGGCCGCGCGCGGCCACCTGTGGGTGCAGCCGCAGGGTCAGGACAGCGTGGACGGCGCCTTGTCCCACAAGTACCAGGTGGTCAGCGGCGATCCGCAGCGGCCGGTGGCCTTCGAGTACTGGATCGACCCGGACGGCCGCCCGCTGCAGCTGCGCCATCGCGGCCAGGGCCAGGCCGGGCCGTACCTGATGACCCTGCGCTACTCGCGGTTGGACGACCCCACGCTGCAGGTCGCGATCCCCGAATGACCTTCCAGACCCGGCGGCGTTGCCTGGTGCATGCGTGTCAGGCATGACAAAAATCCCATGCTGGACAGTCACTTGCCTTGCGACACCCCGGTCGCGGGGCTAGACTGGAAGCGCTTCCACCCTCGCCCGCCGAGCTCTCCCGCCCCCACCGTCCGGTTCCTCGCCCATGCCTGCAGCTGCCCCGTCCGCATTCCTTCACCTGCTGATGTATGCGATGGCACCCGCAACGCCGGTCACCCAGCCCGCCATTCCCGGGACCCAGGTGGCAGTGCAGGCGCCGGCACCGGTCCAGGTCATGCCGGTGCCGCACGGGCCGTGCAACTGCGAGCCCGCCGACAAGACGCCGGTCATGCGCTCGCCCTGGAGCGGCCGCGGTGAACTGGGTTTCGCCTCGGCCACGGGCAACAGCACCACCGAAAGCCTCAACACCAAGGCCGGCCTGACCTACGAGGACAGCGACTGGCTGCACAAGCTGAACATCGCCGGCCTGCGCGCCAGTTCCGAGTACACCCGCGTGGAAGAGGATGGCCGCGTCGTGCGTGGCCGCCAGGAAACCGCCGAGCGCTACACCCTGTCCACCAGCAGCGCGCGCAAGCTGGCCGAGTTCCGCCAGCTGGCCGCGGCCCTGCGTGCGGAAAGCGACGGCTTTGCCAGCTATGACCGCCAGGCGGTCTTCAGCATCGGCTACGGCACGCGCCTGTGGGACTACGAGAAGTTCCAGCTCGATCTGCAGCTGGGCCCGGGCTACAAGTGGGCGCGACACGCCGACGACAAGGCGATCGAGGCCGGCTTCATCGGCCGTGGCTACTTCGACATCAGCTACGCGTTGACCCAGAACACCGAGCTCAGCAACACGCTGCTGATCGAGGCCGGCGCGGAGAACACCTACGGCCAGAACGACTTCGGCGTTTCGGTCTCGATGAACCGCCACCTGGCCCTCAAGGCCGGCTGGCAGGTGCGTCACAACACCCTGGTGGACCCCAACCTCAAGACCACCGACACCTTGACCACGATGAACGTGGTCTACACCCTGCGCTAGGTTCGCCTTCTCCGGCGGTCGTGGCACGCCCCGACGCGGCGGCGTGCCACCACGCGTCCGTATCGCCCCACCATCTTCCATTTCCCAAGAGGAGCACTCCATGCCCCCCAAGTCCTGGCTGCGTCCCGCCGCTACCCTGCTCGCCCTCGCCACTGCCCTGCCCGTCCTGGCACAGGACAATAAGGACCCCGCGCCTGGCGAGTGGACCGGATCGGCCGAACTGGGCCTGGCCATGGCCAAGGGCAACAGCGACAGCACCACCCTGGTCGGCAAGTTCAACACCAAGATGCAGGAAGACAAGTGGCGCTACGCCTTCGGCGGCGCGTTCCAATATGCCGAGGCCGACCAGGAGGAAACCTCGCGTCGCTATGAGCTGTTCACCACGGCTGGCTACAGCATCACCGACCGCAGCTACTGGTTCAGCTCGTTGCGCAACGAGCGCGACCACTACGCGGTCAACGAGTACCAGTGGACCTATTCGCTGGGTTACGGCATCGACACGATCAAGAACGACCGCACCAAGCTGACCTTTGAAGTCGGCCCGGGTTACCGCTGGTCCAAGCTGCAGGACCTGCGGGTGCACGAGAACGAACTGATCGCCCGCGGCTTCATGGATTTCTCCCACCAGTTCACCGATACCACCTCGGTCTACGACCGCCTGCTGGTCGAGTCCGGCTCGGAGAACACCTTCATCAAGAACGAGCTGGGCGTGCAGGTCAGCATGACCCAGGCCTTGGCGCTGAAGGTCGGCCTGGAAGCACGCCACAACACCAACACCCTGCCGGACACCAAGAAGACCGACACCCTGACCACCGCCAACGTGGTCTACGCCTTCTGAGCCTGCGGCAACAGCGCCCCAGTGACCGCTGTGGGAGCCGATTTATCGGCGAAGGGGCTTGCCCGGCAAAGCCCTTCGCGGCCGAAGCCGCTCCCACAAAAGCCAAAGTCAAAGCGAAAACCGGGGTCGAAAACCGGGGTCAGAGTGCAGCTTCCGACTCGGGAGGCGGCTCACTTGCAGCCTTCGCCACAGCCACCTCCGACATCGGGGCGCCGTAGACCAAAGCGTGTTGGAGCTCGCGCGTGCGCTGACTGCGATGCGAGGTCATAGATGAAGCGCACTCCCGACCCCGGCTTCTGCACGCGAGGTGCCAGAGAAAGTGCACTCTGACCCCGGTTTCTGACTCAGGTGTCCGTGAGCTCCGCCAGCAGCGCATCGGCGCCGTTGGCCAGCAGGGCTTCGGCGACCTGGTGGCCGAGATTCTCTGGATTGGCGCCGCCGGCTGCCTGGCTGCGCACCTGGCGGCCATCGGCAGCCGAGCCAACCATGCCCATCAGCTGCAGCGTACCGTCCTGCCACTGCGCCAGGGCGGCGACAGGCACGTGGCAGCTGCCGTGCAGGGCGCGATTCATGGCGCGCTCGGCTTCCACGCAGGCGCGGGTCGGTGCGTGGTCCAGCGCGGCCAGCAGCGCCAGCATCTGCGCATCGTCGCTGCGCGCTTCGATGGCGATCGCGCCCTGTGCCGGCGCCGGCAGCCAGTCCGGCGCGATCAGGCGCTGGCCGATCCTGGCCTCCAGCCCCAGGCGCTGCAGGCCCGCGCAGGCCAGCACGATGCCGTCGTAGTGGCCCGTTTCCAGCCTGGCCAGGCGGGTGTTGATGTTGCCCCGCAGGTCCAGCAGCTGCAGGTCCGGGCGCAGCGCGCGCAGCTGCGCCTGCCGGCGCAGCGAAGAGGTGCCCACGCGCGCGCCCTGCGGCAGCGACTCCAGGGTCGGGTGGCGCAGTGAGATGAAGGCATCGGCGTAGTCGGCCCGCTCCAGGATGGCCGGCAGCGCGAACGGCCCTTCCAGCTCCATCGGCACGTCCTTGCACGAGTGCACCGCGCAATCGGCCTCGCCGCGCAACATGGCGTGCTCCAGCTCCTTCAGGAACAGGCCCTTGCCACCGATCGCCGCCAAGGAGCGGTCCAGCACCTCATCGCCGCGCGTGCTCATCGGCACCAGCGTCACCTCGATGCCCGGATGCACGCGCCGCAGGCCCTGGGCCACGTGCTCGGACTGCCACAGCGCGAGCGGGCTCTTACGGGTGGCGATACGGATGGTCTTCATCCGCATAGTATGAAGCCTGCGCCTGCCGGCAGCGGCTGCTAAAGCCCCTTGACCTGTTCGCGCAGCTGCGACAGGGCGCGACGACTGACCTCCAGCGGCGCACGGCCGTGGCGCAGGATCGCATGCGTATGGCCCTCGCCGTCGCGCCGCAGCTCCACCAGCTCGTGGCGGGCGACCAGGCAGTTGCGATGAATGCGCAGGAAGCGCGGGCCGAACTCATCCTCAAGCGACTTCAGCGATTCCTCGATCAGGTCCTCGCCGCGCGCGTGGTGCACCACCACGTACTTCTCCTCGGCCTGCAGGTAGTGCACGTCCTCGATCGGAATCAGCCGCAGGCTGCCGCGCATGCGGGCGCACAGGTGGCTGCGCGGCGCCTTGGCCTGGCCGCTGACCGGCGCCTGGGTCTCGCGCCCGGCCAGCAGGGTGCGGGCGCGCTCCAGCGCCGAGGCCAGGCGCTCGGGCCGGATCGGCTTCATCAGGTAGTCGATCGCCGCGGCCTCGAAGGCCGACAGCGCGTGCGCGTCGTAGGCGGTGCAGAAGACCACGGCCGGGCGCGGCTCGAAGGCGGCCAGGTGACGCGCGGCCTCCAGCCCATCCATCCCCGGCATGGCGATATCCAGCAGCACTAGGTCCGGCTTGTGCTCGGCGCAGGCCTGCAGGGCCTCCAGCCCGTTGTCGGCCTCGGCCACCAGCTCGGTGCCGGCCTGTTCGGCCAGCAGGCTCCGCAGGCGCTCACGCGCCAGCGGCTCATCGTCGGCGATCACCACCTTCATCGCAGCTCCCTCCCGCGGCCTCGACCGGCACCGTCCGTCGGCCCAAGGTTAACCGCCCCATCGCGCCGGCGTCACCCGCGCCGCCGTGAAGACGCAGGGCCTCAGCCCGCGCTGAAGCGTGCGTCCACCCAGCGGGTCAGGTCGGCGATCTGCTCGGCGCAGACCTGGTGGGCCATGGGATAGCTGTGCCAGTCCACGCTGTAGCCCGCCTGTTGCAGGGCCTGCGCGCTGGCCTGTCCGGCCGCGAACGGCACCACTGGGTCGTGACTGCCATGGGCGGCGAAGACCGGCTGTACCGTGGCCGCCTGCGTGCCATAGCGGGCCAGGCCCGCCGGATCGGGCAGATAGGTCGACAGGGCGATCAGGCCCGCCAGCGGCTGATGGCGGCGCGTGCCCACCGCCAGGGTAATGGCGCCGCCCTGGGAAAAGCCGGCCAGCAGCACCCGCTGCGGCGGCACGCCACGCTCGGCCTCGCGCGCGATCAAGGCCTCCACCTGCTCGACCGAAGCCGCCACGCCCGCCGCGTCGGCGCGCGTGGCGAAGTCCATCCCGGCGATGTCGTACCAGGCGCGCATGCGCATGCCGTTGTTGATCGTGACCGGACGCACCGGCGCATGCGGGAACACGAAGCGCAGCGCCGGCCAGCCCGGGCGCAGCAGCTCCGGCACGATCGGCGCGAAGTCATGGCCATCGGCGCCCAGGCCATGCAGCCACAGCACTGACCAGGTGGGGTTGTGCGCGGTTTCGCGCTCCACGGTCTCCAGCAACGCGCTCATGCGATCTCCATCATTCAAAGGGTGCGGCAGCGCAGACCGGGATCAGTCGAGCTCGACCATCTCGAAATCGTCCTTGGTCACGCCGCAATCCGGGCAGGTCCAGGTCTCCGGCACGTCCTCCCAGCGCGTGCCAGGTGCGATGCCTTCCTCGGGCAAGCCGTCGGCTTCGCGGTAGATGAATCCGCAGACGACGCACATCCAGTTGCGGTAGGCGGAAGCGTCGTGCTCGGGCATCTGATCGTCACTGGAGTCGGGACGCCCATTGTCACACAGCTTCCCGCGTGCCCCGGCGGGCATGTCGCGCAAGTGCGATCACCGGAAAGACGACGTCCAGCGATCAACCAGCGACGTGGCGCGCTGTCTGCGATCCCGCGCACAACCCCGCAGGTGGCGCGGACCTCGGGTAACCGGCGATGCGGGCGATGACACGACTGGCCGGTTGCAGCCTGTGTTCGGCGGATAACGAGGACACGCTGGCGCTGAAGCCGGCACGGCCGGCGTTGGTCGAAGACGCCGTGCCTTACCTGCACTGGGCACCCCTTGCCGGGTCTCCCCCGCTGGCGGGGGCTGCAGCGCCGTCGACGCATCCAGACCGCAGCGCCAGCGACCCAAGCCGGGCCGCTGGCGACTGCGCAATGCGCCTTGGCGCCGATCGCCCGGATTACTCCAACGCAGCCTTGACCGCAGCCGGGTCGGCCAGTGACTGCACCTGCTCGATCAGGCGCACGGTATTGCCGCCGAGGATGGCGCGCACCTGTTCGTCCTTGTAGCCCGCGTCCAGCAGCGCCTGCACCACCTTGGGCAGCGCGGTGATGTCTTCATAGCCGGCCACGCCACCGCCGCCGTCCCAGTCCGCGCCCAGGCCCACATGCTCCCAGCCGGCCACCTTGATGATGTGCAGCAGGTGGCGCATGTAGTCGTCGAAGTTGGCCTTCTTGATCTTGTACTTGGCATCCAGCGCGGCGATCTGCGCCATTGCCTGCTTGCGCGCGTCGGCATCGAGCCCGCGACGGCCACCGAAGGACTGGTAGATCTTGCCCAGCTCGGCCCGATACTCAGGCGTGGCCCCGGTATCGATCAGATAGCCGCCCAGCGAGTTGACCTGGATCACGCCACCGTGGGCGGCCAGCACCTTCAGCCGCTTGTCGTCCAGGTTGCGCGGGTGCGGGTACACGTCCCAGGCGCCGCTGTGCGACAGGATGATCGGGGCCTTGGACAGGGCGATCATCTGGTCGAACACTGCCGGCGAGGCGTGCGAGTGGTCCAGGATGATGCCGAGCTTGTTGGCCTCGATAATCATCTGCCGGCCCTTCTCGGTCAGGCCCTCGCGCGCGGTGACCGCGCCCGGTGCGGTGCCGGCCGAGTCGGCGAAATCGTTGTGGCTGCCGTGCACCAGCGAGAGCATGCGCAGGCCGGCCTTGTAGTAATAGCTCAGCAGCGTGGGGTCGTGCGAGAGCGGGTAGGCGTTCTCCATGCTGATGTAGACCGACTTCTTGCCCTCGGCCTTGATCCGCGCCGCATCGCCGGCCACGGTGGCCAGCTCAAACTTGTCGGGGTTGGCCGCGACCATCTCGCGGATCTCGCCCAGCCGCTTCAGACCGAAGTCCCGCGCCTTGAGCTTGCCCATCTGGTCCAGTGGCCCCTGGCCGGTGTAGACCACCCAGAAACCGCCATCCAGGCCGCCTTCGACCATGCGCGGATAGTCGATCTGGCTGCCGTCGCCCTGGAAGGAATGCCGGTCGGTGATCTTCCACCCCGGCTGGCCGAACAGGGCCGGCGTATCCAGGTGCGTATCCAGGTTGATCGCGCTGGCCTGCAGCGCCCGGGCCTTCTCGGACACCACCACGTCCTTGGCCAGCCCCTGGCCGGACACCCCCACCACGCATGCCGCCAGCGCAGCGGCCAGGAACTTCCTCTTCATACCCACCATCACTCGTTCTCCCGATTGCGTTGTGGAACAAGACGACGCCGCGGATGTGCCGCGGCGTCGTGGTTCCACTTGAAGTATTCCACGTGTCGGCCCCGGTGTCCGGGGCCGATGTTGCAGGTCCTTACCAGTCGTAGCTGACGGTCAGGCGCGCGTAGCGCGGGGTCTGATATGCCACCGGCTGGTTCCACAGCGGGTTCTGCGAACCATCGGGCAATTGCGAGAAAGGATAGATATTGCTCGCAGTCTGCTCGTTGGTAATGTTGAACGCGTCGAAGCGGAAGGCGAGCTTGCCATCGGCGAAGGAAGGCTTGTAGGTCACGCCCAGGTCCAACTGGGCAATCCAGCCCAGGCGGCCACGCGAACCCGGGGGCGACGCCTCACCCTCGCCCGTCGCCGGGTTGTAGCAGAAGCGATATGGGCCGCCGGTGATTGCACTGCTGCCATAACCTGCCGGATCAGTGCCGGTGTAGTTGTCGCCGTAGTAGTTGCCCAGGCAGGGCCGCGGAGAACCGGAGATCAGGCTGAAGTTGGACGAGGCGCCCCACTCCGGCGTGAACTGGTAGTAGCCATACAGTTTCAACTGATGGCGGTGGTCGTTGGACTGATCGCCATTGACGTGCTCCATCAGCGCTGCGTGGTCCCAGCTCTGCGTCGTGGAAACCGCCGCCTGGCCCTGATAACTTCCGAGCGCACCGCCCGTGCGCCAGAGGTCCGACCGCAGCTGACCCTCGGTCGTGCCGTAGCTGTGTGACCACACATAGTTGGCCTTGGCATACCAGGTGCCGTCGAACGGACGCTCGAAGTTGAACTCCAATGCCGAGTAGTTGCGCTTGAAGCGCGGGAACCCGGCCGCTTCGCGGCTGACGGAGACTTCATGGAACTGCCCATCAGTGCCGATCACGCCCCAGGTGTTGGTCTGGCCAGGATTGATCAGCGCAGCACCGGAGACCTTTGACCAATCGATCGTCACGCCTTGCGCGGCTGCAGCCTCGATCAGAGCGGTATTGGAGACGTCATAATTCTGGTCATCAATACCGGCATTCAAGCGACGGTGCGTCCCACGCACGCCGAAGACCCAGCCACTCTCCAGCTCCTTGGTGAAACCCAAGATGATCTCATCCTGGTTCTCTCCCTCGATGTCCTTGACTACCGCGGTACGAACATCGGCGATGCGGCCGAAGCGCGAGTTCGCCGAAACTGCAGAACCGAGCTGCTGGGAGATGATCGGTGTGCCGTCGGAGTTGATGCCGCTATAGGTAAAGTAAGTGTCGGTACTGATCGCCGGGGTGAACAAACCTACGGGCGACAGCGGCAGGCCGAGGTAGTAGCGGCCAAGGCTGCCATACACCTTCAGACTGGAATCGCCGTTTACGTCCCAGCTGAAGCCCAGGCGCGGCGCCCAGGCATCCTTGACCTCGATATAGGGGTCGCCAAAAGGAGTGTAGTTGGTGAACTCGTCCTTACGCAGGCCGAGGTTGAGCAATAAATTGTCCGTGACTTGCCACTTATCTTCCACGTAGTAGGCACGCTGCTTGGCCTCATAGGAGTACAAGCTGGTGTTGACCGAGCGAACAACGTAGTAGCCCTGCGAGCCGTAAACCGGATCCACAAGGCCAGGACTCGGTGCACCGACGCCACCCGCCTCGTTGGCCGACTGGCTCACCAATCCGCCGGTTGTCAGGCCGTAAGGATCGCGTGTCTGACCGTATGTCCAAGAGTATCCAGGTCCGGGCAGGCTGGTACCGATATTGATGCCTTCAGATTTTTGGTTGTCGATACCGATGCTGGCTGTGTGATCCCCCAGTCGCCACTCCAGATTCAGCCGTAGATTGTCTTTCTCGTAGGCGCGGTCAGAGGCGGAAATCGGATCGCGGACTTGCTGCCTTCCCGCGATCGTTCCGCCTCCCGTGTAGGCTGGATTCTGCGCATCCGGGTTAATCACTGGACCATTGGCCGGATCATAATTGAACGGCGTGACCCGGTCCGGTGTGCGCATCTTTCCGTACAGCGCGGTCACTGTCACCGCGTCACCGAAGTAACCGGTGTACTTGGCAGAGTTCAGTGTGGGACCGGCTTCTTGCGTGGCCTCGTCCGTGTAGTAAGCCAAGCGCTCACGATTCTTGTAGTCGTAGGTATAGATCTGGCCGCCGGTCTCGGACTTGTCACCAGCACTGGTGAACTCTAGAAAATGGTCATCTGTAATGTACCAGTCCAGCTTGGCATACCAGCGTCGCTGGGTGTATTCGTAATCTGTCCAACCACGGTTGAGGCCGACGCCGTTTCGCAACAAATTCGCGCCTGCATCGCGATTGCTTAGAACTCGTACGCCGTCGGACTTGACCTCTTCGCCTGCCAAGAAGAAGAACAGCCTGTCCTGCAGGATTGGCCCGCCCGCATACACACTGTAGGTCGTCTGGTTGGACTCGGCTTCGCTCTGCGGCTGGTATAGCCCATTGGCCGAACGAGCAAAGTTGTACGCGGTATTGTTCGTGGATGCCGTTTGGCTGTCGGGACGCCAGTAGATGTCGCGCGGCTTGGCACGTAGGCCGTTGGGCTCCCAGATCACCGCGGCGCCGAACTTCCATTCATTGGTGCCGCGCTTGCCGATCTGATTGATCACGCCGCCGTTGGAACGACCATATTGCGCGCCGTAGCCACCGGTGAATATTTCCTGCTGGTCGATGGCGCCATACGGAAGCGTCAGTCCGCCCAGGCTCCGACTCGGATCGGTCGTATTGAAGCCATTGAGGTAGTAAGCATTCTCCGAGGCAGCCGATCCACCGAAGCTCGCCAGGGAGCCACCGAGGGGTCCATTGTCGAAGCCGCCGGCGTTGTTGACCACGCCCGGCGCCAGCAGCGCGATGGCTTCGGCGGTGCGGCCCAGCGGCAGCACCGCCAGCTGCTCGGCGGTGATCACGGTGCGCGTATCCACGCTGGTCACGTCGATCGGGCTGACGGCTGAGGCGCTCACCGACACGCCGTCCAGCGTCTGCACGCCGGCACCGGCCGCGGTGCCGGCGGCGAAGGACACATCGGTGGCGGCGCCGACGGTAAGGCTGATGTTCTCCCGGGTCTCGACCACCTGGCCGTCGCGCTTGACGATGACCTTGTAGGTGCCCAGCGGCAGGTTGGTCGCCGAGTAACGGCCACGCGCATCGACCGGGACCTCGCGGCTGAAGCCGCTGTTGTTTTCCAGCAGGACCGTGGTCCCGGCGGTGTCCGCCACGTTACCGACGATGCTGCCGGAGGTGGACTGCGCATAGGCGCCCTGTACTGCAAACGTCAACGCAAGCGCCAGCGCGCTCTTGCGGATCAGTCGATTCATTGAGCTTGTTCCCCGAGGTGTGAAGTAAGACAAGAAGTGCTTGAAACGTCGGTGCAGGCATTGAAGCTGCGATGGGCGACCCCTCGTGAAAGCTACGCGCAAACTCTTCGTCAGCGCCGTGTCATTAACGAGATATTTCGGAATGTGTCATGCCAGGGCAACAAGATGGCCGTTTGAGGCCGAATTACGACGGGTAGGTCCCCGCTACCCGGGTAGTCCGTTCGCACTGAAACTGTCTGGAAGATGCCTGGCAACGCGGAAGTCGCGACAATGGCGCCCCACGATGCGCAAATCGCCCAGGCGGCAGCGAGTCGGTTTTGCACGCAACGATCATCACAGCGCTTGGCACCGCCAAGACGCGCACCACCAGGATCCCGTCATGAACACCTCGCAGTCCCAGGCCTTGTTTTCCCGCGCCCAGCAGCTCATCCCCGGCGGGGTCAACTCGCCGGTGCGGGCGTTCAAGTCGGTGGGCGGCGAGCCGTTCTTCGTCCAGCGCGCCGAGGGCGCCTATCTGTACGACGTCGATGGCAATGGCTATATCGACTATGTCGGCTCCTGGGGGCCGATGATCGCCGGCCACAACCATCCGGCCGTCCGCGAGGCCGTGGCCAGGGCGATCGCCGACGGGCTGTCATTCGGCGCGCCGTGCCCGGCCGAGGTCGCCATGGCCGAGACCATCACCCGCCTGGTCCCGGCCTGCGAGATGGTGCGCATGGTGAACTCCGGCACCGAGGCGACACTGTCCGCCATCCGGCTGGCCCGCGGCGCCACCGGCCGCCAGCGGATCGTCAAGTTCGAAGGCTGCTACCACGGCCACGGCGACTCGTTCCTGGTCAAGGCCGGCAGCGGCATGCTGACCCTGGGCGTGCCCACCTCCCCCGGCGTGCCGGCCGGCCTGAGCGAGCTGACCTCGACCCTGAGCTACAACGACTTCGACGGCGCCACGCAGCTGTTCGAGGAGTTGGGCGGCGAGATCGCCGCGGTGATCATCGAGCCGGTCGTCGGCAACGCCAACTGCATTCCGCCGCGCGCGGGCTATCTCCAGCACTTGCGCGCACTGTGCACGCAGCACGGCGCCTTGCTGATCTTCGACGAGGTGATGACCGGCTTCCGCGTGGCGCTGGGGGGCGCCCAGGCGCACTACGGCATCACTCCGGACCTGACCACCTTCGGCAAGATCATCGGCGGCGGCATGCCGGTCGGCGCCTACGGTGGCCGCCGCGCGCTGATGCAGCAGATCGCCCCGTCCGGCCCGATCTACCAGGCCGGCACCCTCAGCGGCAATCCGGTGGCGATGGCCGCGGGCCTGGCGATGCTGGAGCTGATCCAGGCACCAGGCTTCCACGAACGACTCAGCACCACCACCGCGGCCCTGTGCGCGGGGCTGGAAGCGGCGGCCCGCGATGCCGGTGTGGCCGTCACCACCAACCAGGTCGGGGCGATGTTCGGCCTGTTCTTCACCGACCAGAAGGTGGAGACCTACGCCCAGGCCACGGCCTGCGATATCGGGGCCTTCAACTGCTTCTTCCACGCCATGCTCGAACGCGGGGTGTTCCTGGCGCCGTCGGCCTACGAGGCCGGGTTCGTCTCCAGCGCGCACGACGAGGCGGTGATCGAGCGCACCCTGGCGGCGGCGCGCGAGGCCTTCGTCGAAGTCGCGGGCCGCCGTTGATCGGACCGGACGGCGCCAGACTTAACACCCTCTTTGCATTTGGCGGGCCGCTGAATTAAGTTTGCGTTAGGTGTCCAGGGACGGGCATGGGCGGGGGCCCTGAAACAAGGCAGACACGGAGCGACCGCGCTTTGGCGCGGTCGGGGCTGCCGTTTCACCCGAATTGCCCCTGCAGCACGCGCCAATGGGGATGCCGAACGCCGGGGAAGTCGTCGTCCATGTCCAAAACGGTTGCACTGATCAACCCACGCCTCGCGCTGGCACGGGAGACTCTGGCACCTGCCGACTGGATTCTGGCCAACAAGCTCGAGCCGCCGCAGCTGCACGTGGATGCCGTGCCGCGCGCGGGATTGCTCGACCGGCTCGATGCTGGCCTGACCCTGCCCCTGACCCTGCTGCTGGCCCCGCCGGGCTTCGGCAAGACCACCTTGCTGGCCCAGTGGCAGCAGCGGCTGCGCGAGCACGACCGTGCCAACGTCGCCTGGCTGTCGATGGACGAGGACGACAGCGAGCCCGGCCGATTCCTGTCCTACCTGGCCCTGGCCGTCACCGCGGCCTGCGCCGAGCCCGGCAACGCGCTGGGCGGCGCGCCGCACTGGCGCGAGCTGGACGTAGCCACCACGCTGGGCACGCTGTTGCGCGTGGTCCGCACGGCGGCCAAGCCGCTGGTGCTGATCCTGGACGACTACGACCGCGTGCGCAGCCAGGGCGTGGATGACATCGTGACCCGGCTGGTCGAACACGGCGGCGCGCAGCTGCACGTCCTGGTGGCCACGCGCCGCGCGCCCTCGCTGCCGCTGGCACGCCTGTCCGTGCGCGGTTGCCTGCAACGGCTGGGCGCGCGCGAGCTGGCGCTGTCCGACGCCGAGACCCGGCAGCTGCTCGGCCCCGACCTGCCGCTGGAAGACGCGCACCTGCTGCGCGAGCAGACAGAGGGCTGGCCTGTCGCGCTGCAGTTGGCTGCGCTGTGGATCGCCGGCGATGAGCGCCGGCGCGCCGATGTGGCGCGCTTTTCCGGCCGCTCGGTCGGCCTGGCCGCCTACTTGGCCGAACAAGTGGTCAGCGACCTGGAGCCGGAGCTGCGCGCGTTCCTGCTGGAAACCTCGTGCCTGGAGCGCTTCAACCCGGCCTTGGCCGATGCCGTGCGCCAGCGCCACGACAGCGGCCAGCTGCTGGCGCAGCTGCACCACTTCCAGGGCCTGCTGGTGCCGCTGGACAGCGAGCACGAGTGGTTCCGCTATCACCCCTTGTTCGCCGATTACCTGCATCTGCAGCTGGAACGCGAGCAGCCCCAGCACACCGGCCTGCTGCATGTGCGCGCCGCGCACTGGTATGCCGGCCAGGGCCAGTTGCTCGATGCGGTGCGCCATGCGGTGCGCGCGCAGGACGTGCCGCTGGCCGCGCACTACATCGCCCAGGCCGGCAGCTGGCAGATGCTGCTCAACCACGGCGTGGGCGGGGTGCGCACCCTGCTGCGCCAGTTCGACGCACGCACCATCCGCGACACTCCCGCGCTGAACCTGACCCAGGCCTACCTGCACATGAAGCTGGGCGAGTTCAGCCACGCCCAGGTCCTGCTGGAGCGCTTTCGCGATTTCCCGCCCGAGCTCCGCACGCCGCTGGAGCGCGACTACACGGTGGTCGTGGCGCTGCTGCGCGACCTGCTCGACCAGGTCTGTACCAACCCGCATGGCCTGCCGCAGATCGCTGCCCAGGCCGCGGCGCTGGATGAGGACGACCACGTCGGCCGCGGGACCCTGCTGTGCATCTGCGCGACCACGGCACTGGGCCGCTGCGATTTCCCCACTGCCGAGCGCCACGCCCGCAACGCCGAGACGGCGATGCTGCAGGCCGGCAGCGAGATCGGCGCGGCGTATGCGCTGCTGCACCTGGCGCAGTCGCATTTCTATCGCGGCCAGCTGGACAGGGCCGAACAGGTCTATCGACGCGCACTGGCGGTTTCGTCCCTGCACCAGGGCGCGGACCCGTCGCTGCATGCGGCCTGCGAAGTGCTGCTGGCGCAGGTGCAGTGCGAACGCGGCCGTTATGACGAGGCCGCCGACCTGCTGCAGACCTCGCTGGAGATCCTAGAGCAGCACGATGGCTGGCTGGACACTTTCGCCGCGGCCTATTCCACGGCGCTGGCGCTGGCCCGCCAGCGCGATCGCAGCGGGCGTACCAGCTTCGCCCTGATCGAACATATCGAGACGATCGCGGCCAAGCGCCGCCTGGCGCGCCTGTCCGACCTGGCCGTGGCCTGGCAGCTGGACGTGCTGCTGGACCTGCCCGGCAACGCGGCCTCGGATGCGGCGATCGGCCGCGCTGGCGGGGAAGCGGCCTTTGCCCATGCCCTGGTCAACGGCCATGGCTGGCGCCAGGCGGCGGCCCTGGGCTTCGCGCTGGCGCGCTGGCACGCCACGGCGGGGCGCAGCGGCCAGGCCCTGGCGCTGTTGCACCAGATCGAAACCCTGGCCGAGCGCCAGCAGGACCAGTACCACCTGATCCGCGCCCGCGCCCGCGTGGCCGTGGTGCAGCACCAGCGCGGCGATCTCGATGCGGCGGTCAAGGCGCTGCGCGATGTCCTGGACCACACTGCCGGGCAGCACGCGTGGCAGGTGGTGCTGGAGATCGGCCTGCCGGCCAAGGCGCTGCTGCGTGCGGTGCGACAGCACGACCCGGAGGCGGCCACCGGCACCACGCGCGCACTGACCATCCAGGCGTTGCTGGACAAGCTCTCCGACGAATCGCTGGCCACGCAGCTGTTCAGCGAGCGCGAGCTGGAAGTGCTGGCGCAGCTGGCGCAGGGCCATTCGAACAAGCAGATCGCCCGCGTGCTCTCGCTGTCGGAGAACACGGTGAAGTTCCACCTGAAGAATCTTTACCGCAAGCTGGAAGCCGGCACCCGCGAAGCGGCGCTGGCCGCCGCGTTGCAACGCGGCCTGATCACCGCGCGTGGGGCCAACTGATCAAGGCGCGCGGTTGCTGGCTGTCGATGCACAGCGGTGCGGTGGCCACATCCGCCCGCAACTGCTGAAGTCCGGCCGGTTCGACCCAGCGTCTACGGCCGGTGCGGTCGGCAGGGTCAGCTGATCATCGATGCTCTTCTGTGGGAGCGGCTCCAGGTGGCCTAGGGCCATCAGCCGCGAAGAGGCTTCCCCGGTAAAGCCCCTTCGCGGCTAAAGCCGCTCCCACACCTCGACTCCCACACCTCGACTCCCACATCTCGGTTGCCACACTCGAGCAATGGGATCGCCATGCGGCGATGATGATCCCGTTCTGTGAATGGAAGTTCATTCGCAGAGTGCAGTCAGGCCAACGTCGGAAGAGACACCACGGCCCGCAAGCGCGGCCCACGGCCATGTGGACCAGTCAACCCAGTGCAGGCATGCCGGCAAGCCTCAGCCGTAGGTCAGCGTGCCCTTCATGACCGCCCAGTGGCCGGGGAAGGAGCAGAAGAAGGTATAGGCCTCCCCCTTCTTGAGCTTGCTGACCGGGAATTTCACCGTGGTGGATTCGCCGCCACCGATCACCTTGGTGTGCGCGATCACCCGGGTATCGTCCGCCGGCAGATAACTCTGCGCCAGCGTGGCCTTCATTCCAGCAGTGGCCACGGCCTGGAAGTCGGAGGTCTTGGCCAGCACCCAGTTGTGGCCCATGACATTGGCCGCCAGTTTGCCGCTGTGGGTCAGGGTCAGCGCGACCTCGGTGCAGTCGGCGCCCACGGCCAGGGTCGGCTTGTCGAACTTCATCTGGTCGTTGCCGCTGATGCTCAGCGCGCAGGTCTTGGCCCATGCGCCTGGCGCCAGGAAAACGGCCGCCACCAGGACCAGGGCGGCAGTGAAACGCGAGTACTTCAAAACGAACTCCAGGGTCGGTCTAGGGAAAGGAACGCCAGGCCTCAGGCCAGGTGCAAGCTGCCATCGCGGCGTTCGCTCAGCGCGGCCATCTGCGGCTTTGGCGGCACCGGGCCCAGCTTGCCCGCCGCGACCTGGGCGAAGGCTTGCTTGAAACGCTGCATCTCCTCGGCAGTGCCGATGGTGATGCGCGAGGAGTTGGGCCACACCGGCCAGCTGCGGCCGACATACACGCCCCAGGTCGCCATGTCGGCCATGAAGGCTTTGGCCGGGCGCTTCACATCGACCATGAAGCAATTGCTTTCCGACGTCGTGCAGGTGAAGCCCTTCGACTCGAGGAAGGCGATGGTGTCTTTGCGAATGGCGGTATTGGCGCTGCGACGCTGCGGCACCAGCTGCGGATCGCGCAGGCTGGCCAGTCCGGCCGCCGCGGCGGTCACCGGCAGACTGTTCATGCTGAAGTACTGCAGCTTCTTCAGCAGATCCGGGCGCGCCACGGCGTAGCCCAGGCGAATGCCGGCCATCCCGTAGAGCTTGGAGAACGTGCGCAGGATCACCACGTCCTCGCCCTTGGCCACCATGTCCACCGCGCTCACGGCGCTGTCGGAGAAGTGGATGTAGGCCTCGTCCACCACCAGTACGCTGCCCTTGGGCTTGTGCGCCAGGGCGTAGTCCAGGTCCTTGCGAGTGGTGATCGAGCCGGTGGGGTTGTTCGGGTTGCAGATGTAAATGACGCCCGCCTTGGGATCGGCCGCGCACATGGCCTGCACGTCGTGGCTGAAGTCCTTGCGCAGCGGGATCTTGTGCACCGGCGCCTGCTTGCGTGCCGCCGCGCCCCAGCCCTGCTCGAAGGTGGGATCGGCGGTGACCAGCGAGGCCTCCGGCGAGGTGAAGGCCAGCATCGTGTAGTCCAGCGGCTCGGTCGAACCGGCATACAGCATGATGTTGTCCGGCTTGACGCCCAGCTGGTCGGCCAGCTCCTGTCGCAGCTCCATCTGCAGCTCGATCAGGTAACGACCGCCCTGGGGGGTGATCTCGGCCATGGCCTTGCGTGCGGCCGCCGAGGGGCCCTGCGGCGACTCGTTGGCATTGATCAGCACCGGGCTCAGGCCGGCGCCGACCTGGCCGGCCGCATCCTGCGCGGCCGCGGCCGGAGCCGTGGCCACGCCCAGCAGTGGAGCGCCCACCGTGGCCGCGCCTGCGGCCAGGGCGGAATGACGAAGGAAATCACGACGCGAGATCGAGGCTTTCATGCGGTGCACTCCACGTGCGATGACAGGTCAGGGACGGACGGCGACGACTTCGATCTCGATGCGGTAGGCCGGATTGGCCAGCGCGGCGATCTGGAAGGCCGAGCGCGCCGGCAGGTTCATCTGCTTGGCGTCCTTGCCGAAGAACTTGGTGTAGCTCTTCATGAAACCTGCGAAATCCATCTTGCCGTCGGTCTCCGGGCCACCGACCATGAAGACCTGCATCTTCACCACGTCCTTCATGTCCAGGCCCATGCCCTGCAGCTGCTTCTGGATGTCGCTGAGCACGCTCATCGCCTGCACTTCGGTATCGCCGTAGGCTTCCAGCGAATCCTTCGGCTTGGACGCGTCGACCACGTGCGGGGTCTTGCCGCTGACATACACGGTGGTCTTGCCGGCTGGCACTTCCACCGCCGCGGCGATCGGGAAGTCGCTGCCGGGAATGCCGTGGCGCTTGACCTCGGCCGCCTGCGACAGCAGCGGCAGGCTCAGCGCGGCGCAGGTCATCAGGGCGGCGGCTTTGGACATCTTCATGTAGGTTTACTCCAGTGCTTGGGTGGTGTCGCGTGGGTCTGGCTCGGCGCTGCGGCAGGCGGCGCGTCAGTCGGTGTCGTCGTGGGCGGCCACGTTGACGCCGCGCAGCGCCTTGACGTCCTCAAGGCTCAGCGGATCGCTGTAGCTGTTGCCGAAGTGGGTGCGGACGTAGTCGGCGATCTCGACCACCTGCTTGTCAGTGAGCATGCCACGGAAGCCGGGCATGGCGCCGTTGCCGTCCAGCACCATCATCGCCACGTACGGGCCCGCGGCCAGTTTGGGGTTGTCGGCTAGGGCCGGATACTCGCCGCCGCCCTTGGCCCCCTCGCCCTTGGCCATGTGGCAGCCCTGGCAAATGGTCGTGTAGATCTGGGGGCCGCTGGCGCTGGAGAAGTCCGGGCCTTCGAAGAAGCCGGTCGCATCCGAGGTCTGCGCCTGCACCGGCGCGGTGAGCAGGCCCGGCGCCGCCAGCGCGCCGGCGAGGGACAGCACCGCCAGCCCGCGACGCAGCCAGCGGCGATCGTGTGCAGTATTCATGCGGCACCTCCCGTGGCCATGACCTTCTTGTGCAGCCGGCCGATCATGTCGTGCGCCGAGAGGATGGCGCCCTCCTGCCAGGCCGGGATGTAGGAGATGTGCTCGCCCGCCATGGCGATGCGGCCGTCGATCTGCGTGGCCGCGCCGTAATAGCGCTCGCGCAGCTGCTCGGTCCACTGGCCGAAGCAGCCATGCGTCCACGGCACGCGGTGCCAACCCACCGACACACCGTTGTCGAACTCCTGCTTGTACTGCGGATGGATCTGCGAACCGTACTCGACCGCCTTGCGCACGCGCTCTTCCGGCGTATGCGAGGTGTAGTCGAACGCGTTCAGGCCCCAGATATAGGCGCCCAGCAGCACGCCCTTGCCCGGGCTGTGATAGTCGGTGCTGGGATAGCTGATGGTGGTGATCGGCAGGTTGGTGTAGCTGATACCGCCGTAGATGGCCTCGTCCTCTTCCCAGAAGCGGCGCTTGAACTGCAGGCCGACCTTCACCGAGGCCGCGTAGGGCAGCTTGGTGATGGCCTCGGCCATCTCGGCGCCGACCTTGACCGGGATGCGGCTGAGCACCGAGAACGGAATCGTGCAAACGCACCAGTCGGCCTTGGCGGTCTTGGCCTTGCCGGGGGCGGTGGTGTCCTCGTAGGTGACGGTGACGCCGCGCTCGTCCTGGTCGATCTCGGTCACACGCGCGTTGTACTCGATCACGCCCGGGCCCAGCTCACGCGCGAAGGCCTTGCCGATCTGGTCCATGCCGCCGACCGGCTGGAACATGGTCGTCTGCATCTCGTAGTTGTTGCCGGCGGCCAGGGTGGCCCACAAGCGCGAGCGCAGGATGTCCTCCACGCGCATCGGCTTGGAGTGCTCGGGCTTGCCGGACACGCCGCCGCCCGGATACTTGGCGAAACCGCGGCGCACGCTGCTCTCCTCGCCCATCACGTAGGACAGGTTGCGATCCAGCGCGCCCCAGTTGCGCAGCGATTCCAGCAGGATCTCCTGGTCCTCCTTGGTCACGGCCTTGTCCAGCGCGCCCTGCTTGGTGCTCTTGGCCAGCAGCTCGGAGATATGACCCTTGTAGTCGGCGTCGATCTCGCGGAATCGCTTGGGTTGGCCACCGAAGGCCTCGGTGTTGTGCAGGAAGGCGTTGAAGTTGACCTGGACGAAGGATTCCAGCGGCACCTTGAACTGCTTGCAGTAGGACAGCACCGCGCGGTGGTGGTGCGGGATGCGCCACGGGCCGGGGTTGATGTACAGGTTCTTGTCGAAGCCGCAGTGCTGGGTGGCACCGCCCAGCTCGGTATAGGTATCGCCGCCGTGGATGGACCAGTTGCGGCCGCCGGGGCGTGCGTTGAACTCCAGGATCTTGACCTTGTAGCCGGCCTTGCGCAGCTCGTAGGCGGCGGTCATGCCGGCCAGTCCTGCGCCCAGCACCAGCACCGTGGCCCCCTTGGGGCTGCCTTGCAGTTTGACCGGCCCGGTGTAGCTGGATTCGGCCGCCATGCCCAAGCTGGTCATGGCCTGATACATCATCGCGCCGCCTGCCGACAGGCCGATGCGGCCCAGCAGCTGACGGCGCGTCAGTGCGACACCCGTGTTGTCTTGCATGAAATTCGTCTTCTTCTGGCGAGCCGCCGCCTGTTCCGCGGGCGACGGCTCGAACTGCGTGGTCCGCACCCCGTGGCGCTGTCCTCCCTTCCTCGGAAAGATGCCTCGGGCTGGTCTTCGGTTGCCGGTGAAGTATCCGCCACCGCCCCGCCCGCCGCGCCTGGCGCGAGGGGTGGGTGGGTCGCCGATGGGTAGGGGCGCCCGGTCGGGCGCCCCGGTCAGCCCATCAGAAGCGGTAGGACACCTTGGCGTAGTAACGCGCACCGAAGTAGCCGATCGGGCTGCTGGTCAGGTACTCGTTGTTGCCGTTCTGGTAGTTGGCCACGTCGTAGTTCCACACCGCGGACGGGATCTTGTCCGGGTACTTGTTGAACACGTTGTCGCCGCCCACGCTCAGGGTCCAGCGGTCGTCCGGACGGAAGCTCAGGTCGAAACCAGTGAGCGCCATCGTGCCGATCTCCTGCTTGTAGTAGCGACCGCCATCCAGGGTGACCAAGTCCAGCTGGTCGGCGAACTGCTCATAGCCGGCCAGGCTGGCCACGGTGTACTGCGGCCCATAGATGGACTCGCGCAGGGTCAGGCTGAACTTCTCCCAGTTGAAGGTGGCCGCCAGGTTGACGCGGTAGCGCGGGCTGTTGTGCTCGATGTCCGAGATCGCCGCCGGGGTGAACATCGGGATGCTTTCGAAGCCCGGCGCGCGGCCGGCGCGGGTGACCTCGGTCTTGTTGTAGTTGGCCGCCAGCAGCCAGTCGATCGAACCCCACTCGAACGGGGTCATGTAGTTGGTCACCCAGTCCACGCCGGTGGTCTTGGTGTCCAGCACGTTGCTGAAGAAGCTCAGGTCGATGTTGGCGCGCGCGGTCTGGTCGAAGCTGCCGCCCGGGGCCGAGGGGTCGTTGGCGTCGCTGATGAAGCCGCCCGCCACCAGGGCCGCACCAAGGATCGGGTCGTAGTTGTCATCCGGCACGCCATCGCCGTTGGTATCGGCCGGATCGGGCAGGTCGGCGTTCCAGGTACCGGTGTTGCGGCCGGTACGAGTCGCGGCAGACTGAGCGGTGGAGTAGCTGAAAGAGCCGATGTAGGTGCGGTCCTTGATCTTGATCTGGTAGGCATCCAGGGTCATGGTCAGGTTTTCGAGCGGGCGGAACACCAGGCCCAGCGAGAGGTTCTGGCTGGTCTCCGGCTTCAGGCCGTTGCCGACCGTGGCGCCGGCCAGGGTGGCGGTGGCGCCGGTCGGGCTGACCTGGATGGCCGAGTAGTACTGCTCGCCCATGTTCGGCGCACGGAAGCCGGTGCTGACGGTGCCGCGCAGGGCCAGGGCGTCGGAGAAATCGTAGCGCGTGGTCAACTTGCCCACGGCCTTGTCGCCGAAGTCGCTGTAGTCCTCGTAACGACCTGCCAGATCGACCAGCCACTTGTCGGTCGGGTTGAAGATGGCGTCGGCGAACACGGCGTAGCTATGACGCGAGTAGTCGCCGGTGCCCAGCGGGTTGTAGCCCGGGAAGGACGAGGCGCCGGCGCCGTAGTAGGAGGCCGGCTCGCCCGGCTCGATGCCGTAGCCATCGCGCTTGTACTCCACGCCGGCGTTGAAGGTCATCGGCCGCGCCAGGCCGATCTCGAAATCCTTGGTGACGGCGAAGTCGGTGGTCCACTGGGTCGAATAGAACGTACCGTCGTAGAAGTCGGTCGGCGATGCGCCGGTGTCCTGCCACAGCGAGAAGTTCATCGAGTTGATCGTGTACACGTCCATCTCGTTGCGGCCGTAGCTGGTGGACGCATCCCAGGACCAGTCGCCGAAGTAGCCCTTCAGGCCGGCGGTCAGGTCGTAATCGGTCTCGTCCGACGCCTCGGAAGGATGGAAACCGTAGGGATACTTGTGCTTGACCTCGCCGGTGATCGGGTCGACATAGCCGCCGTCCTGCGAGGGACGACGGTAGTTTTCCTCGGACTCGGCGGTCTTCTTGCCGTAGCTGCCGAAGGCGTAGAACTCCAGGCCATCGCCGAAGTCGTAGCCGGCGTTGAAGGACATGATCTTGCGATGCACTTCTGGCGGGTTGAGCCAGCCGTTCAAGGCAGGGAAGCGCGGGTTCATCAGCGCGCCCTGGTCGTTTTCCAGACGGCTGATCAGATCGCTACGGCCATTGGCCACCGCATAGCTGCGGCAAGCGGCCTGGTCGAGCAGGCAGTTGGCATAGCTGGGATTGGAGAAGCGGAAAACCGACTTGCGGTTTTCGACCTCGGCGCTGAGGCTGACGAAGCCGTTGTCGCCACCCAGGCCCAGGTTGGCGCTCCAGTTGTCGGTGCCGCCACCACCATCGGCAAAACCCGCATAGCCGGCATTGAATTCGCCGCCGTCGCTGTTCTTCTTCAGGATGATGTTGATGACGCCGGCGATGGCGTCAGAACCGTACAGTGCGGCGGCGCCGTCGGTCAGCACTTCGATGTGGTCGATGGCCGACTGCGGGATGTAGGACAGGTCGGTGGCCATTTCGCCATTGGCGGCCACGGCGAAGTTGGAAGTGACGTGGCGGCGCTTGCCGTTGACCAGGATCAGCGTGTGGTTGGCCGTCAGCGAACGCAGGCTGGCGTTGAGGGTCTGGCTGGCCATGTCGCCACCGGTCTGGGTGGCGTTGTAGGAGGGAATCTGATTGGCGATGGCGTTCTGCAGGTCCGGCGCGGCCGAGCGCTTGAGCAGTTCGGGGGTCACCACCTGGATCGGCGCCGGGCTGTCGCTGACGGCCATGTCCATCTTGCGTGTGCCGGTGGAGATCACCGTGACGTTGTCGAGCGTCTTGGCCTCGTCCTTGACGTCATCGGCCGCGTAGGCCTGCCCGGCGGCGCCCGCGGTCAGCAGCAGGGCCAGGGAAGCGGTCCGCAGACCGGAGGCATGACGAATTCCATGTACCGCTGCCGAGACAGCGTTGGAGAGCTGGCAGGACCTGATGGGCTTGCGCATTGACGGAGAACCTCTGATGGCAGGAAAGGCTGGTAGGGGCTGCAAAGAGGTCGGCGCGCATGACACGGCACTCCCGTGTCGACCCATCCCTTGGATCGTGTGCTGCACCGCTCGTGGTCCAAACTAAGGCTTAACAACCACTTCACAGCGCGCTTCCGCGGGTAGGTGGCATCACCCTGGGTAGGGTCGAACAGCACTCAGCAAGGCGCCACGCAACTACCCAGCTCCGCTCGCACGATTACGCTTGCAGCACATGCGCTCACCCCATTGGAGAAGGTTTCATACGCATCGATTTGGACGCATCCGAGGCGAGCAATGCCGGTGCGGGGAGCGGGGCAACGCTCGGTTTGCGTCGATGCGCGTGCGTGCCTGGGTGAGGCGCCTGTTCGTGCATGCGCGGCCACGCGCTTTGTGGACAAGGCCAGCGCACGTACGTGCCGTGTAGCGTCGCAGTGAGCCTCTGATCCGATGCTTGAGGCGGTGGACAAGCTTCGCGTTGTCCACCCTACGGCGGGATTGCGCGGGGTGGACAACGCCGAAGCCTTTTCTACACACCGCATCGCCGTGCGCCGCTGGCGCGGTGGACAAGCTTCGCGTTGTCCACCCTACGGCGGGATTGCGTGGGGCGGACAATGGCGAAGCCTTTTCCGCACACCGCATCGCCACGAGCGCCTGACGCGGTGGACAAGCTTCGCGTTGTCCACCCTACGGTGGGATTGCGTGGGGTGGACAACGGCGAAGCCTTTTCCGCACACCGCATCGCCACGAGCCTGACGCGGTGGACAAGCTTCGCGTTGTCCACCCTACGGCGGGATTGCGCGGGGTGGACAACGGCGAAGCCTTTTCTACACACCGCATCGCCGTGAGCCCCTGGCGCGGTGGACAAGCTTCGCGTTGTCCACCCTGCGGCTGGATTGCGTGGGGTGGACAATGGCGAAGCCTTTTCTACACACCGCATCGCCGTGCACCTCTGGCGTGGTGGACAAGCTTCGCGTTTTCCACCCTACGAAGGGATTGCGTAGGGTGGAAAACGGCGAAGCCTTTTCCACCCGGTGTCCGTCGATGACAAGGCCGAAAACGTGGAAGGCGCGCAGGCCGCGGGCCTGCACGCCTTCCATTTCACCGATGCGGCGACCTTGCGCGAGGCCTTATCGGACTACGGCCTGTTGCGCGCGGGAACCGGTCAGCCCGCCAGGTAGGCCTGCAGCGCGCGGCGCAGGCGCGTCAGCCCCTCGGAGAGCTCTTCATCGCTGATGTTCAGCGCCGGTACGAAGCGCAGCACGTCCGGTCCAGCCTGCAGCAGCAACAGGCCTTCGCGCGCGGCGTGGTCCAGGATGTCCGCGGCCTTGCCCGCGTGGGCCTGGCGCAGGACCGCGCCCAGCATCAGGCCGCGGCCACGCACCTGCGAGAACAGCCCGAACTCGGCATCCAGGGCGGCGATGCCATCGCGCAGCGCCTGCGACTGGCGTTGCACGTTGGCCGCGATCTCCGGCGAGGCCAGCTTGCGCAGGGCCACGCGCGCCACCGCTGCGGCCAGCGGGTTGCCGCCGAAGGTGGTGCCGTGGGCACCGAACTGCATCACCTCGGCGACCTTTGCGCCGACCAGCATGGCCCCGATGGGAAAACCACCGCCCAGCGCCTTGGCCAGGGTGACGATGTCCGGCTGCACCCCGTCGTGCCAGTGCGCGAACAGCTCGCCGGTGCGGCCCATGCCGCTCTGGATCTCGTCCAGCACCAACAGGGCATCGTGGCGGTCGCACAGGGCGCGCACCTGGGCCAGGAAACCCTCGGCCGCCGGCACCACGCCGCCCTCGCCCTGCACCGGCTCCAGCATCACCGCGGCGACATCGCCATGGGCCATGGCCGCTTCCAATTGCGCCAGGTCGTTGAAGTCGACGTAGCGGAAGCCGCCCGGCAGCGGCTCATAGCCTTCCTGATACTTGGGCTGTGCAGTGGCGGTGACCGCCGCCAGCGTGCGCCCGTGGAAGCTGCCGCGGAAGGTGACGATCACGCGCCGCTCGGCGCTGCGCCCCTGCCCGGCCGCCCACTTGCGCACCAGCTTGATCGCCGCCTCGTTGGCTTCGGCGCCGGAGTTGCACAGGAACGCGCGGCTGGCAAAGCGCGAGGCCTCCACCAGCTCCTGCGACAGGCGCAGCGGCGGTTCGCTGTAGAAGACGTTGCTGGTGTGCCACAGCTTGCCGGCCTGTTCGACCAGCGCGGCGGTCAGGTCCGGATCGTGGTGGCCCAGGCCGCACACGGCGATACCGGCGGACAGGTCGATGTACTCGCGTCCCTCGGTGTCCCACAGGCGCGCGCCCTGGCCTCGCTCCAGCACCAGTTCGCGCTGGCGGTACACGCTGAGCGTGTACTGCTTGGCGGAGGCGATGAGGTCGGCGGCGGCAGTCATGGCGTTGCATCCTGTGCGGGAGGGGGTTAAGCCGCGCATTGTCGCCCATCGCTGCGGCCGTGGGGCCATCGGCGCGTCGCGCGCCTGCGCTGCTTACCAGCTGCCGGTGTTGGGCATCGAGGCCCAGGGCTCGGCCGGCGGCAGCGCCGGGCCCTTCTGCAGCAGCTCGATGGAGATGTGGTCGGGGCTGCGCACGAAGGCCATGCGGCCATCGCGCGGCGGACGGTTGATGGTCACGCCCATGCCCTGCAGGTGGGCGCACAGCGCGTAGATGTCCTCGACCTCGAAGGCCAGGTGGCCGAAGTTGCGGGCGCTGCCGTAGTCCTCGACGCTACCATCCTCGGCCGGCCAGTTGTAGGTCAGCTCGATCTCGGCCTGCGGGTTCTCCGGCGCGCCGAAGTACACCAGGGTGAAGCGCCCGGCCTGGCTGTCCTTACGGCGGGTCTCGCTCAGGCCTAAGCCCTGGGTGAAGAACTTCGAGGTCGCGTCCAGGTCGTGGACGCGGAGCATGGCGTGCAGGTATTTCATGGCGGCATTGGTTCCAGGTAGGCGGATCGGGAGGGCTCGGCCGCGCCTGGCGATGGCGGCGGCTCGAGCGTGCGGCGTGCGGACCGTCCTGGCGCTCAGTCCAGGAACAGATCCGGAAGCAGCGGCTGGGTCGGATCGACTGCATAGGACGACAGATCGGTGATGCCGGCCTCGGCCAGGACCTCATCGTCGATGAAGAACCGGCCACAGGTGCTGGCGGCCGGTCGCGTCAGCACGGCATGGGCGGCGTCGGCCATGATCTGGGGCGAGCGCCCGTTGGCCACCGACACGCCCGGAATCATGTTGAGCGCATCGGTGGAGATCAGGGTGCGTGGCCACAGCGCATTGACGCCCACCCCGCGCGGGCCGAACTCGGCCGCCAGCCCCAGCGTCACCAGGCTCATGCCCATCTTGGCCAGGGTGTAACCGGTGTGCGGCCCCCACCACTTCGGGTCCAGAGACGGCGGCGGGCACAGGGTGAGGATGTGTGGGTTGGCGCTGTCCAGCAGATGCGGCAGGCAGGCCTGCGCGCACAGGAAACTGCCGCGCGCGTTGACCTGCTGCATCAGGTCGAAGCGCTTGATCGGCGTGTCCAGGGTGCCGCGCAGCCAGATCGCGCTGGCGTTGTTGACCAGGATGTCGATACCGCCGAAGGCCTCGACGGTGGCGGCCACCGCCGCCCGCACCTGGTCCTCCTCGCGGATGTCGCACTTCAGCGCCAGGCCACGGCCGCCGGCGGCCTCCACCGCGGCCGCGGCGCTATGGATGGTGCCGGGCAGCTTGGGATTGGGCACGGCCGACTTGGCGGCAATGGCCACGTTGGCGCCATCGCGGGCGGCACGCAGGGCGATGGCCAGGCCGATGCCACGCGAGGCACCGGTGATGAAGAGGGTCTTGCCGGCAAGGTGGTTCATGACATGCATCCGATCAGGAAAGAGGGCGACCCATCCGCGCCGGACTCATCGCGCCACGCAGGCATGGGCCTGGCAGAGGGCCTGAGGACGCGGGCCGGACTGGTTGGCCGCCGGGCACTGGGCATTGCGCAGCAGCTTGGCGTTGCGGCCGACGTACCAGCGCTCCATCGCCAACTGGTAGCGCGTGCCGACCACGGCCCAGCCCTGGCAGTTGAGGAAGATCACCGCGCACTGCGCGTCGGTGTCGCAGGCGAACCACTCGGCCTGTGGCCGGGCATCGCGCTTGGGCGCATCGCTCCAGCCGGGCAGCAGGACCAGGCAGGCGGCCAGCACCATCAACACACCTCCGCGCCCAGGCTGGACCCTGCGGCCTGTGCTCATGGCTTGGGCCCTTGTCCCTCGTTGTCCTCCCAGTGCAGCAGGCGCCGGGTGACGAAACGGTAGACCGGTTTGCCGGTGCGGAACCACAGCTCGCGTACCCAGGAGGTGCGCTTGAGCACCCGCCGCTCCACCGGGGTGATGGCCGCCGGACAGTACATGCGCTTGTGCTTGAGCAGATGGCGCAGGTCCTCGCGCGCCAGCAGCCGCATCCAGCGCGAACGCGGATGCCCGCGCACGGCCAGCTGGAAATCGATCACCGCTGGAGTGCCATCCTCCTGCACCAGCCAGTTGGCCTCCTTGGCCAGGTCGTTGTGGGCGATGCCGGCGCGGTGCACGCGCTGTAGCAGACGCCGCGCGCGATGGAAATACGCCACATCGCCACGCGGCGGTTGCAGGTACATCGGCTGGCCCGGCAGGTAGCCGCGCTCCAGGTGGGTGCCGTCCCAGCGCAACAGCGCCGGGGTGTCGGCCAATCCGTCCAGCTGGCGCAGCGCGCGGGCCTCGCGCGCGGCCAGCCAGTTCGCCAGCGGTCGCAGCCAGCGCGGCGAGGCGGTCAAATCGCGCAGCACGAACACGCGCTGCCCATCGTGCACCAGCGCCACGCGCCCGAAGGTGTCGGCCTTCAGTGCCTGCTCGCTGCGGGGGTTCGGGATATCCACCCTGTCATTTTAATGCCGCGCAAGGGGATGGCGGACAGCCCGTCAGGCCCAGGTGCATGAACGCCTCCTATACTCCGGCCGATGGATGCCTGGTTCAACGCCCTGCTCGACTGGATTGCCGCCCACCCGATCGCTGCTGGCATCGCCGTGTTCGCCATCGCCCTGTCCGATTCGCTGATCATCCTGGGCACCATCGTGCCCGCGCTGCCGCTGCTGTTCGCGGTGGGCGTGCTGATCGGCCTGGGGGAGCTCTCCGGCCCCTACGCGGTGGTCAGCGCGGCGCTGGGCGCCTTCGTCGGCGATGCGACCAGCTTCTGGGCCGGTCGTCGCTGGGGCGCGCAGATGCGCAGGATGTGGCCTTTCAGCCGCTTTCCGCAGTTGCTGATCCGCGGCGAGGTGATGTTCCGCCGCAACGCGGTCAAGAGCATCTTCGTGGCGCGCTTCGTCGGCGCGATCCGGCCCTTCGTCCCGGCCGTGGCCGGCATGCTGCACATGCCGCTGCGCCGCTATGCCCCGGCCAGTGCGCTGGCCGCGGTGGCCTGGGCGCTGATCTTCCTCGCCCCGGGCTGGATGCTGGGCCAGGCCTACGACGCGGTCGCCGCCGTCGCCGGACGGCTGAGCATCGTGCTGGGGCTGCTGCTGGTGGCCTTGGCCGCGGTGTGGGCGCTGGTGCTCTACAGCTACCGCTGGTTCGCCGACCACGCCGACAGCCTGTCCACGCGGCTGCTGGCGTGGTCGCACGCCCATCCGGTGCTGGGCCGCTACTCCATCGGTCTGCTCGACCCGATGCGCCGCGAGTCGCCCTCGCTGGTGGTGCTGGCCATCTCGCTGATCGCGCTGGGCTGCGTGTGCTTCTTCTTCATCGGCACGGTGATCAACCACGGCGAGCCGCTGTCCATCGACCTGGCGGTGTACGGCCTGATGCACGGCCTGCGCAATCCGCTGGCCGATGGCCCGCTCTCGGCCATCGCCTCGCTGGGCGATGCGCAGGTGCTGGTCCCGGCCACCGCGGCGGTGATGGCCTACCTGGTCTGGCGCCGCCGCTGGCTGGCGATCGGGCACTGGGTGGCCGCCATCGGCTTCGGCCTGGCCCTGACTGCCCTGCTGGGGGCAGTGGTGGACATCCCCAAGCCGCCGCTGGTGGTGCGCGGCTTCGGCTTTCCTTCGATCACGGTGACCTTCACTACCATCACCTTCGGCTTCTTCGCGGTGATGGTGGCGCGCGGAATGCCCGGGCGCGACCGCATCTGGCCGTACATGGTGGCCGGCGTGGTGGTGGTGCTGGTGGGCTTTGCGCGCATCTACCTGGGCGCGCACTGGCTCAGCGACGTGGTCGGCGGCAGCCTGTTGGGCGGCATGTGGGTGCTGGTGCTGGGCATCGCCTACCGCAGCCGCGCCTACCGGCCGCTGTGGGTCAAGCCACTGGCGTGGATGTTCTACGGGGTGTTCATCGCCGCCGCGCTCTGGCACGTGCCACGCGCGGCCGGCCCCCTGCTGGCGCGCTTCGATGGCCCGGCGGCCAGCGTGGATATCGGTCGCCAGGTCTGGTGGGCCGGCGATTGGCGCACCCTGCCCGGGCGCCGCAACGAGTTCGACGACGCCCACCGCTGGCCGCTGGACGTGCAGGTCGCCGGGCCACTGGCGCCGCTGCAGACGCGCCTGATCAGCGCCGGCTGGCGCGTGCAGCCGCAGGCCGGCTGGCAGGCCGCGCTGAGCCTGCTGGACAACGACGAGAACGGCGCCGACCAGCCGGTGCTTCCGGCCACCGTGGACACCCGCGCCGAGGCGCTGCTGATGCTGCGCGAAGGCCCGCAACCCGGCCAGCGCTACGCCTTGCGCCTGTGGGCCACGCCAATCCGCCTGCAGCCCGGCGATGAGCCGGTATGGATCGGCAGTGCGCAGACGCTGGAGCATCGTAAGCTGCTGGGCCTGATCGGCCTGTGGCGTCCGCTGCCGGAGGCGCAACCGCCGCTGCAGGCGCTGATCGACGCTTCGCAGGGACTGGACCAGGAACTTGCGCCGCATCCGGAAACCGGACTGCCGGTGCTGCGGCTGCGGACCTTGCCCACGCCCTGAGCTACGCCTCGCAGCTTGTCCCCACGGCGCACCGGCACTTCAGAGCGCCGCTCCAGGCGGCCCCTGCGCCGGTCAATCCATCAGCGACAGCAGCCGGTCCAGCCGGGTATGCACATCGTCTTCCTGCAACACCGCCAGGCGCTGCTGGTCGCTGAGCGGCAGCAGTTCGGCCAGGCGCCAGCCGACCCAGGCCGCATTGTCGATCTGCTCGGGCGGCAGCGCCGCCGCATCCTGGCCCATGGCCTCGTAGATCTTCTCCAGCACGGTGGCCATCAGGCCGTGCTCGGCGCGCAGTTCGTCGTCGGCATCCGGCGCGGCCCACGCGATCTCGCCCACCACCAGCCCGTTGTCGCGCACGCGGGTGCGCAGCACGTGGAAACGCCGGCGCCCGCGCACGCGCAGCGCCAGCAGGCCGTCCTCGCCGGTGTCGAAGTCCTCGATGATCGCCTCGGTGCCGTAGGCCGCCGGCATTGCCGGGGCGCCAGCCTCCTGGCCATCCAGGATCAGGCAGATGCCGAACCCGGTGCCGGCGCGCCCGCAGTCGCGCACCAGATCCAGATAGCGGCGCTCGAACACCCGCAGGCCCAGCGCCGCACCGGGCAGCAGCACGGTGTGCAGCGGGAACAATGGCAGGGTGTCGTGGTCGGCCATGGCTCCAGTGTAAGGGGCCAGGAGTGAGTGGGGAGAAGTGAGGAGTGAGAGACAGGCCGTGACCGCCTGCGCTCACTCCTCACTCCTCTACGCTCACTCCTGCTGCAAGGCAGACAAATAGCGGCGCGGGGCGCCATCGAAGCCGCCGTTGGACATAAACACCACGTGGTCTCCCGGGTCGGCGATGTCGGCCAGCGCCGCCAGCAAGGCATCCGTGTCCTGCACGGCATGGGCCTGGCCGCGGACGGCAGCGATCACCTTGCCGGCGTCCCAGGCCAGTTCCGGACGATGCAGGAAGACCACAGCGTCGGCACCATCCAGCGAAGGCGCCAGCGCATCGGCATGCGCCCCGAGCCGCATCGAGTTGCTGCGCGGCTCCATGGCCACAACGATGCGCGCACCCCCGACCTTGGCGCGCAGGCCTTCGAGCGTGGTGGCGATCGCGGTGGGGTGATGGGCGAAATCGTCGTAGACGGTGATGCCGCGCGCCTGGCCGATCACTTCCAGCCGGCGCTTGACGCTGCGAAAGCGCGCCAGCGCCGGGATCGCGGCGGGCAGGTCGACGCCCACCGCATGGGCCGCCGCAAGCGCGGCAAGCCCGTTGAGCACGTTGTGCCGCCCCACCAGCGGCCACTGCACCTGGCCGATTTCCACGCCCTGCCTGAGCACGGCGAAGGCACTGCCGTCGGCGGCGATCAGGCGCGCGCTCCATTCCAGCGACGGGTCGAAGCCGAAGCGTTCCACCGGCGTCCAGCAGCCCATCGCCAGCACCTCATCCAGGCGCGCATCCTCGCCATTGACGATCAGCCGGCCCTGGCCCGGCACGGTGCGCACCAGATGATGGAACTGGCGCTGGATCGCGGCCACGTCCGGGAAGATGTCGGCATGGTCGTACTCCAGGTTGTTGAGGATCGCCACGGTCGGCCGGTAGTGCACGAACTTGCTGCGCTTGTCGAAGAACGCGGTGTCGTACTCGTCGGCCTCCACCACGAACTCGGCGCCCTGCCCCAGCCGCGCCGAGACGCCGAAATCCTCGGCCACGCCACCGATGAGAAAGCCTGGCGCGCGCCCGGCGGCCTGCAGCAGATAGGCCAGGATGGTGGTGGTGGTGGTCTTGCCGTGGGTGCCGGCCACCGCCAGCGTGGTGCGCCCGGGCAGCACGGTCTCGCTCAGCCACTGTGCGCCGGAGGTATAGCGCCGGCCTGCATCGAGCACCGCTTCCACCGCGGCATTGCCGCGCGAGAGCGCATTGCCCACGATCACCTGTTCGCAGTCCGGCGCGATGTGCTCGGGCAGATAGCCCTGCTTGAGCGCGATGCCCAGCCGCTCCAGCTGCGTGGACATCGGCGGATAGATCGCCTGGTCGCTGCCCTCGACGGTGTGACCCAGCTCGCGGGCCAGCGCGGCCACGCCGCCCATGAAGGTCCCGGCGATGCCGAGGATATGCAGTTTGCTCATCGGCCGATTGTCGCCGATCCGCCTGTGCGCGCAAACCGGCGCGGCGGTTTTCGGTTGGCACGTTTGCGTGTCGTGTCGGCGCGCGCCCGATCGCGCAGGCGCCTGCCGATCCCGCCCGCAACGCCCTAGAGCCGGTGAGGACAGTCTTATGTTCAGTCGTCGCTCAAGTTCACACGCCGCGCGCCGCTATGTCGAAAGGGGCATGCCTGTCCCAGGGGAGGACAGGCGTGCATGACACGGGGATCAAGGGAAATCGGATGTCCCATCGGCAGACCAATCGTCCCTTGTCAGCCCGCAGCCGTGGCGCTCCTGATGGGCGGCCAATGCCCGCTGCCCATCTCATTACAGTCAAAGGATCTCGATGAACCGCATCTTCCGTACCGTGTGGAGCCATACGCTCCAGGCCTGGGTTGTGACCAGCGAATTGGGCCAACGGTGCGGTAAACGCGGCAAAGGACAGGCCCTGAGCGTGCTGTTGCTGACACCCCTGGCCGCCGCGGCAGCGGACCTGCCTACCGGCGGCAAGGTGGTCTCCGGCCATGCCGACCTCTCCAGCAACGGCCAGCAGCTCACCATCGACCAGACCAGCGGCAAGCTGGCCATGGACTGGCAGAGCTTCGACATCGGCGCCAACCAGCGCGTGGTGTTCCGCCAGCCCGACAGCCAGGCCATCGCCCTGAACCGGGTCGTGGGCCAGGACGCTTCGCGGATCCTCGGCAATCTGGACGCCAACGGCCGTGTGTTCCTGGTCAACCCCAACGGCATCCTGTTCGGCCAGGGCGCCAGCGTGAATGTTGGCGGGTTGGTCGCCTCGACCCTGGGCATCTCCAACGAGGATTTCCAACAGGGTCGGTATCGCTTCAAGAGCGAGGGCACGCCCCAGTCAGTCATCAACCAGGGCAGCCTGCAGGTGCGCGACGGCGGTGCGGTGGCGCTGCTTGGCGGACAGGTCAGCAACCAGGGTGTGATTGTCGCAACGGGCGGCAGCGTGGCCCTGGCCGCTGGCCAGGGCATGACATTGGACTTCGCGGGCGACGGCCTGCTGAGCGTCAAGGTGGATGAAGCCACCGCTGACGCCCTGGCGGAGAATCGCGAGCTGATCCGCGCCAACGGCGGCCAGGTGCTGCTGACCGCCCGCGCCGGCGACGCCCTGCTCAAGACCGTGGTCAACAACACCGGCGTGATCGAGGCGCAGACCCTGGCAGAGCGTGGCGGCAGGATCGAACTGCTCGGCGGTTTCGATGGCGGCACCGTGCACGTGGCCGGCACCCTGGATGCCAGCGCGCCGAACGCGGGCAACGGCGGCTTTATCGAGACCAGCGGCGCCCACGTCCAGGTGGCCGAGGGCACGCGCATCACCACCCTGGCTGCCCAGGGCCGCAGCGGCACCTGGCTGCTCGACCCGACCGACTTCACCGTCGGCGCCGGCAGCGGCGCCGCGAGCGCGAGCGGCATCGGCGCCAGCACCCTGGCGGCCAACCTGCAGAACGGTAACGTCACACTGCAGACCGTCAGCAGCGGCAGCGAGAGCGGCAACATCAACGTCGATGCAGCGGTGGCCTGGAGCGCCAACACCGTTTTGACGCTGAACGCACACGGCGACATTTTCCTCAACGCGCCTGTGACCGCCACCGGCGCCAGTGCAGGCCTATCGCTCAACTACGGCGGCCATGTCCAGAACGGCAGCGCGAGCGCCGGCAGCGACTATCACGTCAACGCCCCGGCCACCCTCGGCGGCGCCCAGGCCAGCCTGAGCATCAACGGCCAGGCGTACACGCTGATCCACTCCTTGGCTGACGCGGCCACCTATCTCAACAGTCCTGGTGCCTACGCGCTGGCCCAGGACATCGACCTGAGCGGCGTCACCCGCAGCAGCGCCCTGGTGTCCTCCTTCCAGAGCAAGCTGGCCGGCCTGGGCCACAGCATCAACAACCTGACCATCTCCGGCGCCAGCGGCTACGTTGGCCTGTTCGGCACCACCAGCAGCAACAGCCTCGTCCGCGACGTGCACTTGGGCAACGCCTCCATTTCCGGCGGCTATTACGTCGGCGGCCTGGTCGGGTATGGCCAGGGCACGATCAGGAACGTCACCGTCGACGGCACGGTCACCGGAAGCTCCGGCGGCGTCGGAGGATTAGCCGGCTACAACCTGGGCTTGATCGACGGCAGCGCGTTCGCCGGCAGTGTCAACGGGCAAAGCGCGGTCGGCGGCGTGGTGGGCAACAACGTCAGCGGCACGATCCGCAACACCCACAGCACCGGTAGCGTGACCGGCAGTTCCTCCAACACCGGCGGCCTGGTCGGCTACAACGACGGTGGCAGCCTCACCAACACGTATTCCACCAGCAACGTGAGCGGCACCAACTATGTCGGCGGCCTGGCCGGAACCAACCAGAACGCCGGCACGATCAAGAACAGCTATGCCAGCGGCAGCGTGATCGGCACCAGCTACGGGGTCGGCGGGCTGGTCGGCATGAACTACCAGAGCGCCATCGCCAACACCTACGCCACCGGCAGCGTCACCGCACCAACCTCGGTGGGCGGGCTGGTGGGCATCAACAACCCTGGCAGCGCGGCCGTCACCTCCGCCAGCGTCAGCAACAGTTACGCCACTGGGGCGGTCAGCGGCACCAACAATGTCGGTGGGCTGATCGGCGCCAATACGGGCAGCGTCAGCAATGCGTCCTGGGACGTCGGCAGCACCGGCCAGGCCAATGCCATCAGCAACAGCGGCAGCGGCAGCGTCACCAACCTGACCAGCTTCGGTAGCGGCAACCGCTACGGCCACAATACGTACGGCACTCTCGGCACCTGGTCGCTGCTCGCCGGCAGCAGCAACGTCTACGTCGCCAGCGATGGCCTGGGCAATCCCGCCTGGATCATGATCGAAGGCCAGACCCGCCCGTTCCTGGCCAGCGAGTACAGCACCCGCATCGGCAACGCCCACCAGTTGCAGTTGATGGCGTACAACCTGGCGGCCAACTACAGCCTGTCCGCCGACATCGATGCCAGCCAGACCGCCGGCAGCAACGCCAGCGGCATGTGGAGCAGCGCCGGCTTCAGCCCGGTCGGCGACAGCACCGGCGCCTTCACCGGCAGCCTCAAGGGCGCAGACCACACGATCTCCGGGCTGACCATTGCCCGCGGCGGCGCGTCCTACGTCGGCCTGTTCGGCAACACCGGCGCGGGCAGCCAGATCGGCGACCTGGCCCTGACCGGCGCCACCGTCGTGGGCACCGCCTACGTAGGCGGTGTCGCCGGCTTCAATGCCGGCAGCCTCAGCGACATCCGCGTCAACGGCACCATGAGCGGTACCGGCAACTTCGTCGGTGGCCTCACCGGCTACAACGATGCCGGGACGATCGCCGGCGTGCAGACCAGCGGCACCGTGATCGGCAGCGGCGGCCCCTACAGCGGCAACTATGTCGGCGGGCTGATCGGCAGCAATGCTAACGGCACGATTAGCGCCTCGTCCTCGTCGAGCACGGTGTCCGGCGGCAGCAGCGCCGGCGGCCTGGTCGGCAACGACTACCAGGGCACCTACACCGACGCCTTCGCCACCGGCAACGTCAGCAGCACCAGCACGACCACCGGCAACAACATCGGTGGACTGATCGGCAATGCCATCCAGAGCACCCTGCAGAACGTCCACGCCACCGGCAACGTCACCGCGACCACCTCGAGTGCCGGCGGCCTGGTCGGCATGGCCGGCGCCGGCACCATCCAGAACGCGTATGCCAGCGGCAACGTGTCGGGAACCCGGAGCGTGGGCGGCTTGGTCGGACGCAGTTCCGCCGCGATCGACACGGCCTATGCGACCGGCGCGGTGAACGGCACCTCGTCCGAAATCGGCGGGCTAATCGGGACCATGGACCACGGCAGCGTCACGTCGACCCATGCCACCGGCACCGTGTCCGGCGGCCGCTTTGTCGGCGGACTGGTCGGCTACAGCAATACTGGAAGCGTGGGCGCGTCCTACGCCACCGGCAACGTGGCCGGGACCGACTATCTCGGCGGACTGGTGGGCTACAACGAGAGCGGCAGTATCGGCAACGCCTACGCCACCGGCAACGTTTCCGGCGGCATGTATGTCGCCGGACTGGCCGGCTACAACGACGAGGGCACCATCGCCAACACCTACGCCAGCGGCGATGCCACCGGCACGGCGTATGTCGGCGGACTGGTCGGCGTCAACTACAACAATACCGTGCGCAACTCCTACGCCACCGGCAATGTGTCCGGCACCGGCGCGGTCGGCGGCCTGGTCGGCTCCAACTCCAATGGCAGCATCATCGCCAGCTTCTTCGCCACCGACATCGGCGGCAACCCGCGCAACGTGGGACTGAGCGCGGTCGGCAACAGCGGCGGCAGCATCGATGCGACCAGCGGCGGCCGCTCCTGGGCCGCGCTCAACACGCTATCGACCTTCACCGACGCCGGCTGGGCGATCGACGACCAGGGCGGCACCGGGCAGACCTGGCGCCTGTACGAACAGATGGGAACCCCGCTGCTGCGCAGTTTCCTCACCCAGCTTTCGATCACCACCAGCATCTCCGGACAGGACAAGACCTACGACGGCACCGGTGCCAGCGGCGTGATTCCTTCCTACACCGTGGGCGGCCCGTTCGACCCTGGCCTGTTGTTCGGATCTTCGCTGCGCTATGCCACCACGGGCAGCAACGCCGGGAGCTACACCACCGGCGCTGGCAACCTGCGCATCGGTGGCCTGGCCTCTTCGCAGCAGGGCTATGACATCGCCTATACGGTCACCGGCGGCATCACCATCAGCCCCAAGGTCCTGACTGGCGCCATCTCCGCCCAGGGCAAGACCTACGACGGCACCACCAGCGCCACCACGGTTGGCAGCCTGAGCGGCGTGATCGGCAACGATGCCGTGAGCCTGAGCACCAGTGGCACTTTCGCGGACAAGAACGCCGGGAGCGGCAAGACGGTGAATGTCAGCGGCAGCCTCGGCGGCAGCGACGCCGGCAACTACGTGCTGGGCAGCACCAACGCCACCACGACCGCCAACATCACGCCCAAGACCATCACCAGCAACGTGACGGCGCAGGACAAGACCTACGATGGCACCACCGCGGCCATCGTCTCGGGCAGCCTCAATGGCGTGCTCGCCGGTGATGCCGTGGTCCTGGGCACCAGCGGCCGGTTCAGCGACCGGAACGCCGGGGTCGGCAAGACGGTCCAGGTCAGCGGCCGCCTTGAAGGTGCCGATGCCGGGAACTACCAGCTTCAAGCCGAGACCACGGCCACCCTGGCCGATATCGCCCAGGCACCGCTGACGGTCACCGCGCTGGACGCCAGCAAGGCGACCGGCCAGGCGAGCGTGCTGGACCGTTACAGCGTGGCAGGGCTCTTGGCCGGCGACACCGTAGCCGGTGTCCGCCTGAGCAGTTCCGGCGCCGATGCCGCAGCCGCGCCGGGCGACTACGCCATCCTTGCCAGCGATGCGGTCGGCAGTGGCCTGGGCAACTACCTCATCGACTATCGCCCCGGCGTCCTGTCGGTCCAGGGCCAAACCACGACATTGCCCACAGCCGCACTCGTGGCACGGGCGGCGGTGCTTGTGCCGATCCGCGAAAAGCCGTCGCTGGTCGTGCCCGCCCCGCCGCAGGCGGCGACCGCTCCCCTGAGCACCCTGCCAGGCCTGGACATCATCAATCGTGGCATCCGCCTGCCGGAAGGAATTTGAAATGCGTCTGATCCACCCCGTCCTTGGTTGCGCCCTGGCGGTGCTGCCGTTCTCGATCCAGGCCTCGCCGCAGACCGACGCCGGCCAGTCGCTGCAGAGCCTGAATCAGAAACCCTTGAGCCTGCCCGAGCGCCAGACGCTCGAGCTCAACCTGCCTTCTGCGCCAGCCGACGCCAACAGCGCGTCCGGCGCAGGCACGCTGGTCGTTGAGGCCTTCGTCTTCGAGGGCAACGCTGCCCTCCCCGACAGCCAGCTGCAGCCGCTGCTGGCCGACCTGCGCGGACAGCGCGTCACCCTGGCCGCGTTGCAGGCCGGATTGCAGCGCATCACCGACCTGTACCGGGCCCAGGGCTATCCCCTGGCCCGCGCCTATCTGCCCGCGCAAAGCGTCGAGCAGGGCCAGGTGCGCATCGGCATCCTGGAGGGGCGCTATGGAACGGTTCGCGCCGAGAACGCAGCGCAGCTGCGCGGCTTCGCTCTGGCGCCGCTGGCCCAGCTGGAAAGTGGGCAACAGGTGCAGGACCAGCCACTGACCCGCAACCTGCTGCTGTTAAAGGAGCTGCCCGGGCACGACGCCAGGGCCACCCTGCAACCCGGCGCCAGCACCGGCACCTCCGACCTGCTGGTGGACATGCGCACCGGCAACCGCGTCTCCGGCTCGGTGGATGCGGACAACTACGGCAACCGCTATATCGGCCAGTACCGGCTCGGTGGCAGCGTCAACGTGAACAATCCGCTCTCGCTCGGCGACCGCCTCAGCCTGCGGGCCACCGGCAGCGACGAGGACCAGCGCTACGGCCGCATCGCCTACCAGGTGCCGGTCAGTGCCTGGTCCACCCAGCTTGGCGTGGCCTATTCGGAGATGAGCTATGAGCTGGGCAGGAACTTCGCCGACCTCGATGCCCACGGCAATGCCCGCGTGGCCAGCCTGTTCGCCTTGCAGCCGCTGGTGCGTCGGCGCGGGCTGACCCTGGATGCGCAGCTGCAGTTCGATGCCAAGCGCCTGCGCGACATCATCGACGCTTTCAACGATCGCCTGGACAAGCGTTCGCGGGTGGTCACCGCCTCGCTCAACGGCAGCAGCCAGGACGACCTGTGGGGCGGCGGCGTCAGCAGCTTCTCGCTGGCCTGGAGCCATGGCGAGCTGGACATCGCCGGGGCCGCCAAGCGCCTGGAGGACCAGAACACGGCCGGAACCCGCGGCAGCTTCAACAAGCTCACCCCCAGCCTGGTCCGGCTGCAGCGGCTGACCCCGCGTTTCAGTCTCTACAGCCAGTTGCAGGGCCAGTGGGCCGACCGCAACCTGGAAAGTTCGGAGAAGTTCTACCTCGGTGGCGCCTATGGCGTGCGTGCCTATCCGCAGGGCGAGGCCTCGGGCGATCAGGGCTGGTTGACCAACCTGGAACTGCGCTACGCCCTCACCCCGACCTGGCAGCTCGCGACCTTCCTCGATCACGGCCAGGTGCGCGTCAATCGCGACCCCTGGACTGCGGAAGACAACCACCGTGGCCTGTCCGGCACCGGTGTCGGCGCGACCTGGGCGGCCTATGGCTGGCGTGTCAACGCGGTGGCCGCGTGGAAGCTGGGCAACGCCGAGCCCATCAGCGATGCGGACCGCTCGCCGCGGATCTGGGCGCAGGTTTCGCGGTTCTTCTGAGGCGAGGGGCCTTGGACACGTGGGGTGGTGGATGAAGAAGCGTCATCCACCCTACGGAGGCGTGGGGCGCTGGACGCGTGGGGTGGTGGATGAAGGAGCGTCATCCACCCTACGGAGGCGTGGGGCGCTGGACGCGTGGGGTGGTGGATCAAGGATCGTCATCCACCCTACGGCCGGGGATCGAGCGCGAGGCGTCAGGATCCGGAAGCAGACATGGCCGCCCGCATCAGCGGGCGGCGAACCGGTCAGATCGGGCGCTGCCTCAGCGCTTGATCGCCGACAGGATGCGCGTGAGCACTTCGTCCAGCGAGCCCACGCCATCCACGCGCGCCAACGTGCCGCGCTTCTCGTAGAAGCCGATCACCGGGGCCGTCGAATCGGTGTAGACCTGCAGACGCTTGCGCACCGACTCGGGGTTGTCGTCCTCGCGGCCCTCGGCCTTGGCGCGTCCGGCGATGCGCTCGACCAGCAGTTCGCTGGCCACGTCCAGCTGCACCACCGCGTCCAGCGGCTGGCCCAGCTTGGCCAGCAGCTCGTCCAGCGCGCCGGCCTGGGCCAGGTTGCGCGGGTAGCCGTCCAGGATGAAGCCGTTGCGCACGTCCTCGCGCCCCAGGCGCGATTCGAGCATGCCCAGCAGGATGTCGTCGGAGACCAGGTCGCCGCGCGCCATCACTTCCTTGGCCTGCACACCCAGCGGCGTGCCGGCGGCAACTTCGGCGCGCAGCAGGTCGCCGGTGGAGATGTGCGGGATCTGCAGCTTGTCCTTCAGGCGCGTCGCCTGCGTGCCCTTGCCCGACCCGGGCGGTCCCAACAGAACCAATCGCATCAACCTAACTCCTCGAGGAAAATACCGTGCGCGGCCGGCGGCGTTAGACTCCTGGACCACGCCTGCGCTGCACCGCAAGAACCCCAGCTTACCGCATCCAGGCAATGTCCCTATCCCAGGAGCGAACTCCGACCATGGTCCAAGGCACCCTGCTGTATGCCCAGTCCGGCGGCGTCACCGCCGTCATCAATGCCAGCGCCGCCGGCGTCATCGCCGAGGCCCGCGCGCGCAAGGTCAAGGTGCTGGCCGCGCGCAACGGCATCCTCGGCGCGCTGCGCGAGGACCTGATCGACACCTCCCGGGAGTCGGCCGCGGCGATCGCGGCCCTGGCCCACACGCCGGGCGGCGCGTTCGGCTCCTGCCGCTACAAGCTCAAGTCGCTGGACGCGGACCGGGCCAAGTACGAGCGCCTGCTGCAGGTGCTGCAGGCGCACGACGTGCGCTACTTCCTCTACAACGGCGGCAACGATTCGGCCGACACGGCCTGGAAGGTCTCGCAGCTGGCGCAGGCCTTCGGCTACCCGCTGCACTGCATCGGCGTGCCCAAGACCATCGACAACGACCTGGCGGTCACCGACACCTGCCCGGGCTTCGGCTCGGCCGCCAAGTTCACCGCGGTGTCGGTGCGCGAGGCAGCGCTGGACGTGGCGGCGATGGCCGAGACCTCCACCAAGGTGTTCGTCTACGAGGCCATGGGCCGCCACGCGGGCTGGCTGGCCGCCGCGGCCGGCCTGGCCGCGCAATCGCCGGACGATGCGCCGCAGATCATCCTGTTCCCCGAGCGCGCCTACGACGAGGCCGCCTTCCTGGCCCAGGTCGACAAGGTGGTCAAGACGGTCGGCTGGTGCGTGGTGGTGGCCAGCGAGGGCATCCAGACCGCCGATGGCCGCTTCGTCGCCGATGCCGGCGGCGGCACCGATTCCTTCGGTCACACCCAGCTGGGCGGGGTGGCGTCCTACCTGGCGGGCAAGGTCAAGGAAAGCCTGGGTTACAAGGTGCACTGGACCCTGCCCGACTACCTGCAGCGCTCGGCCCGGCACATCGCCTCCAGGACCGACTGGGACCAGGCCCAGGCGGTGGGCAAGGCCGCGGTGCAGTACGCGCTGAAGGGCATGAATGCGGTGATGCCGGCGATCGTGCGCAGCAGCGACGCGCCGTATCGTTGGAAGGTCGAGGCCGTGCCGCTGCACAAGGTCGCCAACCACGAGAAGAAGATGCCGGCCGGGTTCCTGCGCAAGGACGGCTTCGGCATCACCGACAAGGCGCGCCGCTACCTGCAGCCGCTGATTCGTGGCGAGGCGCCACTGCCCTACGGCAACGATGGCCTGCCCAAGTACGTGACGCTGAAAAATGTTCCGGTAAAGAAAAAACTGCCGGCCTGGGAGGGCTGAGCGGCTTGCCGATGGGCGCCCGCCGCGGGCGCGGCTGAGGTCGGGGCTGCGAATGCAGTGGCGGGCCCGGCCGCGCTCCGGCGCTTCGCAATGGCCACGCAGGCAGGCTTGCAGCCTACCGGCGCAACCCGCACCAGCGCGGCGCACCCATGCCGCTCAGCGACAGGCGTTTCCCTGCACCGACATGACGGCCGCGTAGGCCGGCAGGGCCGCCAGCTTGCCGGCTGCGGCCTGTTTCTTGGCATCTTCCAGGTAGATCCGGTTCTGGCCCTGGCCGTCCAGCTTGACCGCCTGCCCGGCCGGCTTGCGCCAGACCTGGACCACCGACTGCAGCTGCGGACAGCTCGCGCTTGGCGTGCGGATGATGTCGTTGAGCTTCCAGCCGTTGGCCTGGCTGGGCTGGGCCTTGGCATAGTCCATGAACACCGCGCGCGGCTGGCACTGCGGGCTGGTACGCACCAGTTGCATCGCATACGGATTGGCCGCATCGCCGGTGAAGCGGCCTTCCAGCCGCGTGCAGGCTTCGGGGATCTGTCGCAGCGTATGCACCGCGCCGTCGGCTTGCGCGGTGCCGACCTCGCGCTTGATTTCCGGCACGGCATCGGCGGCGTGCGCGCCCGCGCTCAGCGCCATGGACAGCCCCAGGGCGTGGAAGATCTTCGAGGAATGAGGCATCGGGTCAGTCTCGTCGGAACCTGGGCCGGGACGGTGCCACGGATGAGCTGAACGGGTCGTGTGAGCTTTGTCGCCAGGTGTTCCCTCGGCCGATGCTTGGCGTTGGTGGATGGAGAAGCGTCATCCACCCTGCGTCGGCATTCGAGAGAAGAGCCTGATCCACGAGTCGGGTGGGCAACGCGAAGCTTGCCCACCAGGATTTTCGGCATCCGGTCGACGGCCTGACGTGCCGATCGACAGCGCGCGCCCGCTCGCAGCGTCCCGCGATGGGAGGCCTGTCCCGGCCGCGTCCTCGGCCCATGGCATGTGCGAATGCACACGCCCATACTCGCCGCGCTCCAGCAACGATCCGTCATGACGTGGCCCCCGCGCCCAGTTGTCGATCCGACGCGCCAGGACTGCATCTGTGAGAACCGCTGCCGGTTCAATCCATCGTCCTTGGGAGGGGTCATGCTGGAACGTCACGGTCTTACGTTGTCCCTGTTGTGCGCGGTTCTCGCCATCGCCTACGGCATCGTGTCCACACGCTGGGTGCTCTCGCGCCCTGCAGGCAACCCGCGCATGCAGGAGATCGCCGCGGCCATCCAGGTCGGCGCGCGCGCCTATCTCAACCGCCAGTACGCCACCATCGCCGTGGCCGGTGCCGTGCTGTTCGTGCTGGTTGGGGCGTTCCTGAGCTGGGCCACAGCGATCGGTTTCCTGCTGGGTGCGGTGCTGTCAGGCGCGGCGGGCTATATCGGCATGAATGTCTCGGTGCGCGCCAACGTGCGCACCGCCGAAGCCGCGCGCAGCGGCATGGGCCCGGCGATGGACGTGGCCTTCAGGGGCGGGGCGATCACCGGCATGCTGGTGGTCGGACTGGGGCTGCTGGGCGTGGCTGGCTACTGGGCCGTGCTCACCCATCACCTCGGGTTCGCCCAGTCCGATGCGCTGCATGCGCTGGTGGGGCTGGCCTTCGGCAGCTCGCTGATCTCGATCTTCGCGCGCCTGGGCGGCGGCATCTTCACCAAGGGCGCCGATGTCGGCGCGGACCTGGTGGGCAAGGTCGAAGCCGGCATCCCCGAGGACGACCCGCGCAACCCGGCGGTGATCGCCGACAACGTGGGCGACAACGTGGGCGACTGCGCCGGCATGGCCGCGGACCTGTTCGAAACCTACGCGGTCACGGTGATCGCCACGATGCTGCTGGGCGGGCTGATGATCGATGAAGCCGGCGCCAATGCGGTGCTGTATCCGCTGGTGCTGGGTGGGGTGTCGATCATCGCCTCGATCATCGGCGCGCTGTTCGTGCGGGTGCGCGAGGGCGGCTCGATCATGGGTGCGCTGTATCGGGGGGTGATCGTCTCGGCGGTGCTGGCGGCCATCGCCTTCTATCCGGTGACCACCATGCTGATGGCGCAGGCGCCGGTGGGCGCAATGGCGCTGTACGGCTGCGCACTGATCGGGCTGGTGCTCACCGGGGCCATCGTCTGGATCACCGAGTACTACACCGGCACCCAGTACAAGCCGGTCCAGCACGTGGCTGCCGCCTCCACCACCGGACACGGCACCAACATCATCGCCGGGCTCGGGGTGTCGATGAAATCCACCGCCATGCCCGTGGTCGCGGTGTGCGCGGCGATCTGGGGCGCCCACGCCCTGGCCGGGTTGTACGGCATCGCCATCGCGGCCACGGCCATGCTGTCCATGGCCGGCATGATCGTGGCGCTGGATGCCTACGGCCCCATCACCGACAACGCCGGCGGCATCGCCGAGATGGCCGAGTTGCCCGCCGAGGTCCGCAACGTCACCGATCCGCTGGACGCGGTGGGCAACACCACCAAGGCGGTGACCAAGGGCTACGCCATCGGCTCGGCGGCGCTGGCCGCGCTGGTGCTGTTCGCCGACTACACCCACAACCTGCAGGCGGCCCACCCCGGGGTGACCTACGCCTTCGACCTGTCCGACCACGAGGTGATCATCGGCCTGCTGGTCGGCGGGCTGATCCCCTATCTGTTCGGCGCCATGGCCATGGAGGCGGTCGGTCGCGCCGCGGGCGCGGTGGTGGAAGAAGTGCGCCGCCAGTTCCGCGACATCCGCGGCATCATGGAAGGCACCGCCAAGCCGGACTACAGCCGCGCGGTGGACCTGCTGACCCGCTCGGCCATCCGCGAGATGATCGTGCCCTCGCTGCTGCCGGTGGCCGTGCCAGTGGTGGTCGGGCTGCTGCTGGGGCCGCGCGCCCTGGGCGGCCTGCTGATCGGCACGATCGTCACCGGTCTGTTCGTGGCCATCTCCATGACCACCGGCGGCGGGGCCTGGGACAACGCCAAGAAGTACATCGAGGACGGCCACCACGGTGGCAAGGGCAGCGAGGCGCACAAGGCCGCGGTCACCGGCGACACGGTGGGCGACCCCTACAAGGACACCGCCGGGCCTGCGATCAACCCGCTGATCAAGATCATCAACATCGTGGCGCTGCTGCTGGTCCCGGTCCTGCCTGGCGGTGTTTGAACCGCGCCGAAGCGCCCCGGCGGCCGCTCGCCGGGGCGCTGCTGCGTCGCACCAGCCGGGTGCGTACAATGGCCGCCCTTACCAACACATCGCATTCGGGAGCAACGCATGGGCCTGGGCCAAGTCCCCACCGGCAAGAATCCGCCGGACGAGATCAACGTCATCATCGAGATCCCCAAGGACTCCGAGCCGGTCAAGTACGAGGTGGACAAGGAGAGCGGCGCGATCTTCGTCGACCGCATCCTGTCCACACCCATGCGCTATCCGTGCAACTACGGCTACGTGCCCAACACCCTGTGCGGCGATGGCGACCCGGCCGACGTGCTGGTGGTGCTGCCGCTGCCGCTGGTGCCCGGCTCGGTGATCCGTTGCCGCCCGGTCGGCGTGCTGAAGATGTCCGACGAAGCCGGCAGCGACGAGAAGCTGCTGGCGGTGCCGGTGGCCAAGATCTTCAACGGCTACGGGCATGTCGAGGACATCACCCAGGTCAGCAGCCACTGGATGGAGCGTATCGGCCACTTCTTCGAGCACTACAAGGACCTGGAGAAGGGCAAGTGGGTCAAACTCGATGGCTGGGGCGGCGCCGACGAGGCCCGCAAGATCCTGATGGATTCGATTGAACGCTACAACGCGCAGGCCTGATCCAAGGTCTCGTGCAATGAAAAGGCGCCCGCCCGGGCGCCTTTTTCATGCCAGCCCGTCGCCACGCCGCTCGATTCGCACCCCGTAGGGTGGATGGCGCTCCTCCATCCACCATCGCAGCGAACCGAACGCAGGCATTACGGCACCCCACGCCCACCTGCCGCGGACGCTTTGGTGGACAAGCTTCGCGTTGTCCACCCTACGTAGGGTGGATGACGCTCTTCCATCCACCATCGCAGCGAACCGAACAACGCAGGCATTACGGCACCCCACGCCCACCTGCCGCGGCCGCCTTGGTGGACAAGCTTCGCGTTGTCCACCCTACGTAGGGTGGATGGCGCTCCTCCATCCACCATCGCAGCGAACGGAACAACGCAGGCATTACGGCACCCCCCGCGCGCCCGCCGCGGCCGCCTTGGTGGACAAGCTTCGCGTTGTCCACCCTACGGAGGGTGGATGGCGCTCTTCCATCCACCGCGGCTGAGTGCACGGCATCCGGCCCACAAGGCCGGCTTCTTCACGCCTGCCCGTCCGAGGCCCCGCCCTGCTTGGTGCGCAGCAGGGTCAGGCCGATCAGCCGCGACACCACCACGGCGATGTACATCACCCCGGCGAACTGGGCCAGCATCACCAGCGCGCGTGCCTGTGGCTGGATCGGCACGATATCGCTCAGGCCCACCCCGGACAGCACCGAGAAGCTCAGGAACAGCAGCTCGACCCAGCTGCGCGGCAGCGCCGGGTTGACCGCGGCGGTGAAGCTGCCCGGGTACCACTGCTGGCAGACTGAAAACGCGAAGGCGAAGCCCCAGGCCAGCAGGGTGAAGGTGGCGCCGGCGGCATAGAGCTCGTCGCTGGTGACGCGGTGGTCTTCCAGCATGTAGGCCATCAGGCTGCCGGCCGTGTAGAAATACAGCGCCGCCTCCATCAGCTGGGCCAGCATCAACAGGTGCGGGATCTCGGCGAAGGTGCCCAGCAGCGAGCCGAGCAAGGCCGGCAAGGCCAGCAGCCAGGCCACCCAGTTGATGGCCGGGCTGCGGTTGACCACCCACAGCGCCAGGGCCAGCACCAGGATGCCGAAGGCGCCGAACAGCGCGCGCCCGTCAGGCGTGTCCTCCATGGCCGGATACAGGAACAGCCCCAGCAGCTGCACCACCAGCAGCAGGGCGGAGGGATGGCGGCGCAGCAGGCGCAGGTAGCGGAAACGGATCATCGGCACGGGGTGGGCGGGCTCGCGGCGGATCATAGCGGGGCCGCAAGAGAGGCTAGGTTCACATTTTTGGCGCGACACATGACCGGCCCGGTCGGGATTGGGTACAGTCGCATCCGGACGCCGCACCAGACGGCGGGGATCTCCCGGGGAAGACATCGTGCGAATTCTGTTTGTTGGGGATGCTGCGTGCTTCCCGGCCGAGCTGATCGAACTGGTCGGCGAAATGGACGATCAATGGCAGGCCAGGGTGGTGGCCGACGGCAGCACTGCGCTGGGAGCCCTGGCCAGCGAGGCGGTGGACATGGTCGTGGTGGCGCCGGAGGTCGGCGACATGCCGGCGGCCACGCTGCTCGGACAAATCCGCACGCTGCGCCCTGAGACCTCGCGCCTGGCGCTGGTGGATGCCAGCCAGCCGCCGGCCAACAAGATCATCGGCCTGGCCCATCGCTTCCTGCCCTACCCGCTGGCGCCGGAGGTGCTGCTGGAGGCCATCGGCAGCCTGGACGAGCTGCGCGAGCTGATCGACAACCCGGAGCTGCGCAGCCGCATCGGCCGCGTGGACCAGCTGCCCTCGCCGCCGCACATCTACCTGAGCCTGGTGCGCGCCCTGGACGATGATGCCGGCGCCAGCGCCGCGGATATCTCCAGGCTGATCAGCGGCGACCCGGCGATCGCGGCCAAGGTGCTGCAGATCTGCAACTCGGCCTTCTTCTCCAACGGCCGCACCATCAGCGACCTGCGTACCGCGGTGACCCGCCTGGGCACCGGTACGCTGCGCGACCTGGTGTTGGCTTCGGAAGTGTTCTCCATGCCGGCTGCGCCAGGCATCGACCGTCACCTGCTGCAGCAGCGCGCGCTGCTGGCCTCGCGCCAGGCCCGCCGCATCCTGCCCGAGTCCAGTGCCGAACTGGGCGCCACCGCCGCCCTGCTGGCCGATATCGGCCTGCTGCTGCCGGGCGTGCGCAATGTCTACGACACCCCCGATGCGCCCGAAGGCGACACCCGCCCGGCCCACACCGAAGCCGGCGCCTACCTGCTGGGCCTGTGGGGACTGCCGATGCCGATCATCGAGGCGGTGGCCTTCCACCGCGAGCCGCAGCGCTCCAGCACGCGCACCTTCTGGGTGACCGGCGCGGTGCACGTGGCCATGTCCCTGGCCAGCAACAGTCCGATCGACGAGGCCTACCTGGCCAAGACCGGCATGCTGGCGCGACTGGAAGGGTGGCGCCAGGACGCCGAAGCCCAGGGCGCCAAAGCCGAAGCCTGAGGCCCCACGCACTTGGCACCGATAAAGCCCCGCCCGCGCAAGCCGGCGGGGCTTTCGCGTTTCTGCCAGCGCCCTTGGCCTGCGCGGGAGCAGTGAATACGCGCGCGGCGTGAGGGATGCGCAGCGGCGGAAAAGCCTCCCTCGCCGCTTGGGTTTCAGCCTGGCGCAGGCGTATGTCATCCGATGACACACATGTCGCGATGCCCGACACGGCGGCAATCGCCTGACGCGCTGCTTCGTTAAGTTCCCGTAATGCCTTCGTCATGTCCGCGTAACCCGCGGCTGATCGAGGCAGCCACCGCGTGCCGCCCTGGCACTTCGTATCAGGTCTGAAGGGGATTTACTCTCAATGATGCAACGCAACCGCTCTCGCCATCTGAAGAAGACGGCACTGGCCCTGCTCCTGGGCGCAAGCCTGGCCCATGGCGCGGCCATGGCCCAGAGCACCTCCGGCGATATCGCAGGCTCGGCGGCGACGGCCGGCGAGACCGTGCAGGTCAAGAGCCTCAACTCCGGCGTGGTCCGCCAGGTCACCGCCGGCGCCGATGGCCGCTTCCGCGTGCCTTCGCTGCCGGCCGGCAGCTACGAGGTCACCGCAGGCGGCACCACGCGCACCGTCACCGTGGTGGCCGGCCAGACCGCTTCGGCCGCCTTCGCCGAGGCCACGGCGCTGGATACGGTGACCGTGCGCGCCTCCGGTCCGAACGCGATTGATGCCACAAGCGTCGAGTCGCGTACCACCTTCACCGCCGACCAGCTCAACACCCTACCGGTGCCGCGCGACATCACCAGCGTCTCGCTGCTGACGCCGGGCACGGTGGCGGCCAGCGGCTACTTCGGCCCGGCCTCCTTCGGCGGCGCCTCGGCCGCGGAGAACAGCTACTACGTCAGCGGCTTCAACGTCACCAACCTCTACGACAGCCTGTCCTTCTCCGAAGTCCCGTTCCAGGCCATCGACCAGCTCGACATCCAGACCGGCGGCTACGGCGCCGAGTACGGCTTCTCCACCGGTGGCGTGACCAGCGTCAACGTCAAGCGCGGCACCAACGAGTGGAAGGGCGGTTTCAGCTGGAGCGGCGAGCCCGACTGGGGCCGCGGCAACCAGGATGCGGACAAGCGCACCGACGGCGCGCTGCTGCGTTCCTACGACAACAACTATCGCAGCAACAACACCTACACCGCCTGGGTGGGTGGCCCGCTGATCCAGGACAAGCTGTTCATCTTCGCCCTCGGCGAGTTCGGCCAGTCCAACAGCACCAGCTACGGTTCGCGCGCGGCGACCGCGGTGCGTGGCAGCAGCGGCACCAGCACGCCGCCGGCGTCGATGTCCACCACCGCCTACGACTACGAGAGCAAGGACCCGTACTGGCTGGTCAAGCTGGACTGGTACCTCAACGACGCCAACCACTTCGAATACACCGGCTTCGACAACAGCCGCCGCTACACCTACGACTATTACGACGCGGCCTATGAGGGCAACGATCCGGCCAAGACCGACTACACCGGCCAGCTGGTCGGCAAGAGCGGCGGACAGACCGATGTCTTCAAGTGGACCAGCTACCTGACCGACAACCTGACCGGGTCGGTCCAGTACGGCCAGATGCGCAATCGCAGTTCGCAGTTCACCGTCAGCCCGGACGGGGTGACCAGCTACTACGACGGCGACATCAATAGCCCGATCGGCGCCTGCCCCTACGTCTACAGCTACATCACCGGCAGCAAGGAAGGTTGCGCGGTGACCAGCAGCGTGGACCTGCTGGGCGGCCGCAACGAGCGCAAATCCACCCGCGTGGATTTCGACTGGCAGCTGGCCGACCATAAGGTCGGCTTCGGCTACAGCGACGAGAAGTGGAAGTCCAAGTCCGGCTCGGCCTACTCGGCCGGCGCCTACTGGTACGTCTACGAGGACGACACCGCCGACCTGTACAACTTCCGCACCGGCGGCGGCGTGGAGATCGGGCAGAAGTCCTGGTACCTGGAGGACAACTGGCAGATCAGCGACAACTTCATGCTCTATGCCGGCGTGCGCAACGACTCGTTCGACAACAAGAACGGCGATGGCGCCAGCTTCGTCAAGCAGGACAACATCTGGCAGCCGCGCCTGGGCTTTGCCTGGGACGTGCTGGGCGATGGCAGCAGCAAGCTGTTCGGTTCGGCCGGCCGCTACTCCCTGCCGATCGCGGCCAACGTGGCCCTGCGCGCGGCCACTGCTTCGTACTACACCATCACCACCTACGCCACCGCAGGCCAGGACCCGACCAACGCCGCGCCGATCGTCACCGGCCAGCTGGGCGAGCCCTACATCGTCAATGGCGAGAACGGCACCACGCCGGATCCGAAGGCCGTTGCGGCCGAGGGCCTCAAGCCCTATACGCAGGACGAGGTAATCCTGGGCTACCAGCAGCAGCTGTCCTCGGACATGGCCTGGCTGGATGGGTGGACCGTCGGCATCAAGGGCACCTTCCGCCGCATCAACAACGTCATCGACGACACCTGCGACACGCGCCAGGTCTACCTGGCCGCGCAGCAGGCCGGCTATGACGTGTCCAGCTGGGGCGACCAGTGGGGCCTGCCTGAAGGCCTGCCGGGTTGCTACCTGTACAACCCCGGCAAGGACATGACCATCACCCTGGACGTGGATGGCAACGGCACGCCGGAGACCATCACCGTCGATGCCGACAAGCTGGGGCCGAAGGCCAAGCGTTACTACAAGGCCGTCACCCTCAGCGCCGACCGCACCGGCGAGAACTGGTACGTCAGCGCCAACTACACCTGGTCCAAGCTCAACGGCAACTACGAGGGCCTGGTCAAGAGCACCAACGGCCAGGATGACACCGGCACAACCTCGGACTTCGACTTCGCCGAGATCATGTACGGCGCCGACGGCTACCTGTTCAACGACCATCGCCACAGCTTCAAGCTCTATGGCGGCTACAAGTTCAACGACGAGTGGTCGATGGGCGCCAACCTGCTGGTGCAGTCCGGCGCCCCAGTCAGCTGCCTGGGCGGTGGCATGGGCACCTTCGGCACCGAGTACGGCTATTCCGGCGTGTTCCACACCTGCAATGTCGGTGCCGACGACATCGCCAAGCTGGGCACCGCCGGCCGCACGCCGTGGACGGCCAGCCTCAGCCCGAACGTGGTCTACAAGCCGCGCTGGCTGGAAGGCCTGAGCGCGCAGCTCTCGGTGATGAACCTGTTCAACAACATCAAGCCGCTGCAGGTCTACGAGACCAAGTTCGGGGTCAGCAGCACCGGCCGCATCACCGACTACTACAACTACCAGGTCGGCAAGTACTACACCGATCCGCGCACGCTGCGCCTGCAGTTGCAGTACGACTGGTAAGCACCGCGTCACGTCCTGCCGCCTCGCGCGGCAGGACGCTTCGCCACCATCGGCCCCGCCCGCGCAAGCTGGCGGGGCTTTCGCGTTATAGGGCACCACCCCCAGCGCTTGGGCCTGAGGCCGGCCAGACGCCCTGAACGCCCCGGCCAGGGCACCGGCTCCGCACCTGCGTGCTCGCGCCCGGCCATCCCCTCAGGACGCCATCTTGTGCGCGCCCTGGGCCTGCTCTACCGTGCGCGTCGGGGAAACACACAATCAGGGGATTGCATGCACGGATGGAAACGCATCGTGCTGGCCGCGCTGGTGGCCGGCGTGACGGGCACTGCCATGGGCACGGACCGGGTTCCGGTCGAGGCCTTCGCCAGGTTCAGCAAGCTGAGCTCACCGCGCCTGTCGCCCGACGGCAAGTATCTCTCGGCCAACGCCGAACTGGGCAACGGCAACTACGCGCTGGCTGTGTACCGGCTTGCGGACATGGTGCAGACCGCGCACCTGAAGTTCCCCAAGTACGAGCTGCCGGTGCAGGTGGTCTGGGTCAGCGACACCCGGCTGGTCATCGCCAAGGGACGCGCCAGCGGCTCGCTGGAAAAGCCGTATGCCAACGGCGAAATCATCGCCACCAACTTCGACGGCACGCAGCAGAAATACATCTACGGCTACGAGCAACGCACGCGCTCGGGCGGGCTGGACCGGGGCTTTGGCCAGATCGTCAGCGTGCCCGAGCAGCGCAACGGGCATTTCTACATGCGCCAGCTCACCTTGAACGCGCGCAGCTCCTCCATCTACGACGTGGACACCGAGACTACCGTCTACAAGCAGGTCGTCCAGCTGGACACCCCCGACCTGGAATTCGTCCTGGACCACGACAGCGTGCCGCGCTTCGCCTACGGCGTGGACCTGGACGACAACACCCTGCTGTTCGGTAACGACGGCAAGGGCAAGTGGAGCCCGGTGTCGTTCGACAGCGTCGGTGGCAAATGGATCCCCATGGCCTTCACGCCGGACAACACTACGACCTACGGCTATTTCTCCCAGCAGGGCGGCCCTGCCCAGTTCGTCAGCAGCGACCTGACCGGCGGCAACCGCAAGGTGCTGGCCGCCGATGCGGCGCATGCAGTGGAGGACACCCAGTGGACCGCCGCGCCCTACCGCCCCTTCGCCGTGCGCACCGGACGCGGCCTGGGGCAGTTCACCTACCTGATGCCCGAATCGCCGGACGCGCAACTGCATCTGGCGCTGTCCAAGGCACTGCCGGGCCGGCGCGTGGATTTCATCGACCAGAGCAAGGACGGGCAGGTCATCCTGCTGCGCGTGGACAGCGACCGCGACCCGGGCGCCTGGTATCTGCTGCGCCGGAGCGAAGGCAAGCTGCGGCACCTGCTGACCGGCCGCGAAGGCATCGACCCGCAACGCATGGGCGAGCGGCGGCCGATGCAGTTCACCACCAGCGACGGGGTCAAGCTGGACACCATCCTCACCCTGCCTCCGGGCGTGACCGAGGCGCGTGGCCTGCCGATGGTGCTGCTGCCCCATGGCGGCCCGCACTACGTCGAGGACGACTGGTTCTTCGACAGCGACGCGCAGTTCCTCGCCAGCCGCGGCTATCTGGTGCTGCAGGTCAATTTTAGAGGCAGCGGCGGTCGTGGCAGCGCGTTCGAGCGCGCCGGCCACCGCCAGTGGGGCACGCGTGTCCAGGATGATCTGATCGAAGGCGTGCGCTGGGCCGTGGATCAGGGCATGGCCGACCCGGCGCGCGTATGCGTGTACGGCGCCAGCTTCGGCGCCTACTCGGCGATGATGGCGCCGATCCGCGCGCCGGGGATGTTCAAGTGCGCCGCCGGGCTCGCCGGGGTCTACGACCTGCAGATGATGAAGGACAAGGGCGACATCCAGCAGAGCGAATCCGGTCGCCGCTATCTACAGCGCGTGCTGGGCAATGATGCCAGCGTGCTGCAGGCCAGCTCGCCCGCGCGCCAGGCGGCCCAGCTGCGCATTCCGGTGCTGCTGGCCCATGGCGAAGAGGACGAGCGCGCGCCGCTGGCCCATGCCAAGGCCATGCGCGCGGCCCTGACTGCCGCCGGCAATGCGCCCGAGTGGCACACCTATGCCAAGGAAGGACACGGCTTCTACAACGAGGACAACAGCATCGATTTCTATCGTGCGCTGGACGCGTTCCTGGCCCGCAACCTGGGTCCAGGCGCGCAGTAGTCCGAAGCTAGGGCGCAGGCCGGCCCGCCGACGACCCCGCCATCCTCAGCCCCGCCCGCGCAAGCTGGCGGGGCTTTTTGCTTGGTCGCACAGGGAGTAAGCCGCTCACGTCGCCACTGCATCGGCATTGCTAGCCTGCGTGCCGATTCGCGGCTGGTACCGGCCGCATCGGCGGTCACGCGCGGGCGCGACCCTCACGACGCTGTAAGGAGGCCGCATGGTCTTTCGTTTCTCCCTCATCCTGATCCTGGCCCTGGTGGCCAGTGCGGGCCTGGCGCCCTCGGCCTTCAATGCGCTGATGCAGCAGGGGCTGGCCTGGGCGGTGCACAGTGCCGGCTGGCTGTACCTGCTGATCGTCTTCATCACCCTGGTCTTCCTGCTGTACCTGTCCTGCAGCCGCTTCGCCGACCTGCGCATCGGCGGCGAGGATGCCGAGCCGCAGTTCTACAACGCCAGCTGGCTGTCGATGCTGTTCGCCGCCGGCATGGGCATCGGCCTGGTGTTCTGGGGCGCGGCCGAGCCGCTGTCGCACTTCGTCAAACCGCCCGAAGGCCTGGAGCCGGGCAGCATGGCCGCCGCCCGCGCTTCGATGCGCTATGCCTTCTTCCACTGGGGCCTGCACCCCTGGGCGATCTATGCGCTGATCGGCCTGGCGATGGCGTGGTTCCAGTTCAACCGCGGCGGGCGCGGGCTGATCAGCGACCTGCTGCAGCCGATCCTGGGCCGCCACCATCGCGGCTGGGCCGGCCATGCGGTCAACATCGCCGCTGTGGTGGCCACCACCATCGGCGTGGCCACCACGCTGGGTTTCGGCACCATCCAGATCGCCGCCGGCGTGGAGCGGGTGCTGGGCATCCAGTCTTCCACCACCCTGCAACTGGCCATCATCGCCATCGCCTTCGCCTTGTACATGACCTCCTCGGCTTCGGGCGTGGAACGCGGCGTCAAATGGCTGTCCAACCTCAATCTCGGCCTGGCGGGCCTGTTGCTGCTGGCGGTGCTGGTGCTGGGGCCGACCGCCTTCATCCTGGATACCTTCACCACCTCGCTGGGGGCCTACCTGAGCCAGCTGGTGAACATGAGCCTGCGCATGTCGCCGTTCTCCGGCGATACCTGGGTGGCCACCTGGACGATCTTCTACTGGGCCTGGTGGATCGCCTGGGCGCCGTTCGTGGGGGCCTTCATCGCGCGCGTGTCCTATGGCCGCCGCATCCGTGAGTTCGTGTTCGGCGTGGTGCTGGCGCCGAGCCTGCTGGGCTTCCTGTGGTTCTCCAGCTTCGGCGGCACGGCACTGTGGCAGGAGCTGTTCGGCAACGCCCACCTGAGCGCTGGCCTGGCCAGCGACGGTTATGAAACCGTGCTGTTCTCGATGTTCGAGCACCTGCCGCTGGGCAAGGCGCTGTCGGCACTGGCCGTGGTGCTGCTATGCATCTTCTTCGTGACCTCGGCCGACTCGGCGGTGCTGGTGCTGGCCAGCATGTCCAGTCCGGAGGCGGGCGACCCGCCGCTGTCGCGCAAGCTGACCTGGGGCGTGGCGATCGCGCTGATCGCCGCGGTCCTGCTGCTGGCCGGCGGACTGCAGGCGCTGCAAAGCATGATCACCGTGGCCGCCCTGCCGTTCGCGGTGCTGATGGCGCTGATCATCATCGGGCTGTACCGCGCGCTGGATGAGGAATCGCGCCTGCAACGCCGGCGTGCCAACCGCGCCCGGCATGCGATCGAGCAATGGATCGCGCGTGAACAGGCCGCCCAGGCAGATCCCGGGCGCCCGGCCCCGCCTCAGGATTCCAGCGTATAGCCGATACGGAAGCCGCCCCAGTGCTGGCCGTCGACGAACACCGGCACTGACAGGTCGAACATGATCTGCCCGGTATCGCGGCGATAGACCTGCAGCTTGTACGGCTCCACGTGCGCGCCCACCGAGCGCCCGACACGGTCGGTGAACATGCGCTTGGTGCGATTGCCCACCAGGTCCTTGGCCTCATCGCCGGTCAGCGGCTGGCTGAAGCGCAGGTTGTGGGTAGGCACGTAGCCTTCGGGGGTGGCGCTGATGGCGAACACGATCCACGGCGCGGCGGTGGAGGCCGGTTCCTGCAGCGCGGGCAGCAGCTCGTCGCAGAGCGCGTCGAAGGGCGTGCTGAACTTGGCCGGCTTGGTGCCGGGGATGGGCGTGTAGTCGGCAGAAAACAGGTCCTCGGCGCTGATCCAGCCGCTGGCGATGGCGTGCTCGAACGCCGCGCCGATCTGGGCGGCCGTCTCGGTGGCCACCGCGCGCACCTGCGCATGACGCGGGTGCCGCATCGGATCGGCCGGTAGCCGGAACAACCCCACGCAATCCTGCAGGTCCTCGATCGCCTGGCCCAGCGCCTCGCTGCGTTCGACCACCTGCGCGGCATGGTCCAGATTGCTGCGGCTCAGGCCGGAGACATCCTCCAGCGCGGTGACCATGGTGCCGATGTCCTGGCCCTGCGCCGAGACGCGGTTGGCCACCGATTCCATGGCGCCGCTGGCGCGCAGCAGCAGCTCGCCGATGCCGCCCAGCACCTGCTCGGTCTGGCGCGCCGAGTCCGCCCCCTGCGCGGCGGCCGCTTTGGTCTGGCCGATGATGTCGCGCACGTCGCGCGCGGCGCCGCCGGCACGCTCGGCCAGGCGGCGGATTTCCTGGGCCACCACCGCAAAGCCCCGGCCCGCCTCGCCCGCGCGGGCGGCCTCGATGCTGGCGTTGATGGACAGGATGTTGGTCTGGAAGGCGACGTTGTCGATCACCTCGATGATGTCGTCGGCGCGCGCCGTGCGTGCTTCCACCTCACGCATCGCCTCGCCCAAGGCATGGGCGGCCTGCACGCCCTGGCGAGCACTGGCATCGGCCTGGCCGGCCACCGCGATGACCTCGCGCAGCTCATCGCCCGCCAGCGTCAGGCTGTCCAGCAGCGCGCGCGTGGTTCCCATCACTGCCTCCAGTGCCCGGACCTGCGACTGCGACTGACGCGAGAGTTCGTCGTTGGTCGACAGCACATGCGGCACCTGGCCGGCGATGTCCACCGCCAGCGCCACGGCTTGCCGGATCGCCTCGGCCAGGCTGCCGAACCCCGCATTCAGCCGGCTGGCCGCCGGCAGCGCCGGCAGTGGTGTGGGCCAGCGGATGTCCAGGTCGCACCCGGCCAGCGGCTCGGCGATGGCCGCCAGCAGGGCATGGGTGCCGTCGTCCTGCTCGGTCGCTGCATCTATTTGCGCCTGGGCCGGTGCCAGGGTGATCCACCAGCCGGCACCGTTGTCGCGGTATCGCACCTGGCCTTCCCGCGCGTTCCACTGCCCCTGTTCTTCGAGCACCCGCAGCGGCAGGCCCCAGATTCGCTCGCAGCTGGCCTGCAACAGGGACGCGTCGGCGCCCAGCACGCGGTGCGCCTCGGCGTTGGCGGCCTGGACCAGGCCCGTGGCGTCCACCCACAGCAGGCCGACCGGCAGATCCGGTAGCTGGCGGTCCTGCGCCAACCCCGCTGGCGTCAAGTGGTGCACGGTGTCGATGTGAACGGCCGACATGGCTCAAATCCCTCCCAGGATCATCGAGAGGGTTAGCGGCACCTGGGCTGGGATCTTCAGGAACGCCGATGCGCAGGCCGGCCACGTCATCCCAGCGTCATGTCCATGACGTTTTCAGCCAGAGGCGGGCCGGAGCGCCCGGGCTTCAACGTTGGATGGATCAGCTGAACGCTTCACGGCCCGGCAATGGATCTGTCACACGACGCCATCGCGCTGACAGTTCGAATAGGCAGCATTGGCATTATTCCAAGGAACACGTCTCTCTCTCCTGCCGCCGGTCCCCGGTGGCTTTTTTTTTGGTTCTTCGCTCAATACCGGTGCTAGGTCCCCTCCCCCGACCAACAGGCAGCGGGTCCAGACAGCACCCGACTACACGAACCCACCAGCAAGCGCGTTGCCCTGTGGGAGCGGCGTCAGCCGCGAAGGGCCTGCTCCTGGAATCCCTCTTCGCGGCTGGCGCCGCTCCCACAGGATGCTTCTGATCACCACGCCCGAATCGCTGCCGCGCGTGTCATGGACCCCCGACGCGATTCTGAAATCCCGCGCAACCCGCATTCATGCAGAGCCAAACTGCTTCCAAACGCGACCGTTGCAGTGGCAACCGTGCAGTGATCATGCGGGTTTGCGCCGCCCGTCGGTCGCAGGGTGCCACGGTGGTTGACAGGCCCGATAGCGCATGTTCTCCTCGCCGCATGATCAGTTCCACGCCACGCACGAAGACCTGCCACGCGATCGACGCGTCGGCGCTCCTCGTACTCGTTCTTATTCCCTCGCCATCACGTGCGGGCCGAACGGGCGTATAAGCAAGACACCCCGGATCGACGAAACCCCGCACTGTGAAGTGCGGGGTTTTTTGCTTCCAGGCCCCAGAAAGTTTCAAAACGCACTTTTCGCCCAACCAACCGACCCCCAGCACAGGAAACGCCAACATGACCACGACCACCGACACCCTTCCCCAGCCCAAGATCGCCGTCGTCGGTTACGGCAGCCAGGGCCGTGCGCACGCCATGAACCTGCGCGACTCGGGGTTCGACGTCGTCGTGGGCCTGCGTGCCGGTGGTCCGACCGAGGGCAAGGCCAAGGCCGACGGCTTCATCGTCAAGACCCCGGCCGAGGCGGTGAAGGACGCCGACCTGGTCGCCGTACTGACCCCGGACATGGTGCAGAAGCAGCTGTATGACGAAGTCCTGGCCGCCAATATGAAACAGGGCGCGGTCCTGCTGTTCGCCCATGGCCTGAACGTTCATTTCGGCATGATCGCCCCGCGCGAGGACCTGGACGTGGTCCTGGTCGCGCCCAAGGGCCCGGGCGCGCTGGTCCGCCGCGAGTACGAGATCGGCCGCGGCGTTCCCTGCATCTATGCGATCTACCAGGACAAGTCTGGCAAGGCCAAGGATTACGCGCTGGCCTACGCCGGCGGCCTGGGCGGCGCCCGCGCCAACCTGATCGAGACCACCTTCAAGGAAGAGACCGAGACCGACCTGTTCGGTGAGCAGGCCGTGCTGTGCGGCGGTGCCTCCTCGCTGGTGCAGGCCGGCTTCGAGACTCTGGTGGAAGCCGGCTACCAGCCGGAAATCGCTTACTACGAAGTCCTGCACGAGCTGAAGCTCATCGTCGACCTGTTCTACGAAGGCGGCATTACCCGCATGCTGGAGTTCATTTCCGAGACCGCGCAGTACGGCGACTACGTCAGCGGCCCGCGCGTGATCGACGCCTCCACCAAGGCGCGCATGAAGGACGTGCTGACCGACATCCAGAACGGCACCTTCACCAAGAACTGGGTGGCCGAGTACGAAGCGGGCCTGCCGAACTACAAGAAGTTCAAGCAGGCCGACCTGGAGCACCCGATCGAGGTGGTCGGCAAGCAGCTGCGCGCCAAGATGGTGTGGCTGGCCGACAACGCGCCCAAGCCCACATCCCAACAGGCCGCAGCCGCATGAACGCCGCCACCGCCACTGCCCCACGCAATGGCGCCCGCTGGATCGCCCACGCCCTGGAACAAGAGGGCGTGGACACGCTGTTCGGCTATCCGGGCGGGACCATCATGCCGTTCTACGACGCTTTGGTGGATTCATCGCTGAAGCACATCCTGGTGCGCCATGAGCAGGGCGCGGCACTGGCCGCCAACGGCTATGCGCGCGCCTCGGGCAAGGTCGGCGTGTGCGTGGCGACCTCCGGCCCTGGCGCTTCTAACCTGGTCACCGGCATCGCCGATGCGATGCTGGACTCGGTGCCGATGGTGTGCCTGACCGGCCAGGTCGCCACGCCGCTGATCGGCACCGATGCCTTCCAGGAGCTGGACGTGTTCGGCATGACCATGCCGATCGTCAAGCACAGCTTCCTGGTGCGCAGCGTGGACGAGCTGCCGCGGGTGTTCGCCGAGGCTTTCCGCATCGCGCGCGAAGGTCGCCCCGGCCCGGTGCTGATCGATCTGCCCAAGGACGTGCAGGTGACCGACGCCTCGCACCTGCCCGACCATGTCCCGGCACCGGTCGATCCGCTGCCGGCGCCGGCCGATGCCGACATCGCCCAGGCGCTGGCTGCCATCGCCAGTGCGGAAAAGCCGGTGGTCTACGGCGGCGGCGGGATCGCCCTGGGCAATGCGGTGGAGGCCTTCCGTCATTTCGTCGAAGCCAGTGGCATCCCGACGGTGCTGACCCTGCGCGGCCTGGGCGCGCTGCCGGCCAACCACGGCAACTACCTGGGCATGCTGGGCATGCATGGCACCCGCGCGGCCAACATGGCGGTGCAGGAATGCGATCTGCTGATCGTGGTCGGTGCGCGCTTCGACGACCGCGCCACCGGCAAGCTGGCCGAGTTCGCCCCGTTCGCGCGCGTCATCCACCTGGATGCCGACGCCTACGAGATCTCCAAGCTGCGCACGGCCGATATCGCCCTGCCCGGCGATATCGCCACCGGTCTGCGCGCGCTGAGCGGCGCGCGCAGCAGCTGTTACGCCTGGAAGGCCAAGTGCGCCTCCAACCGCGAACGCTTCGGCTTCCGCTACGACGCACCGGGCACGGACATCTATGCCCCGGCGCTGCTGAAGCGGCTGAGCGAGGTGGCCCCGGCCGACACCATCGTCACCAGCGATGTCGGCCAGCACCAGATGTGGGTCGCCCAGCACTGCAAGTTCAACGATCCGCGCAATCACCTGACCAGTGGCGCGCTGGGCACGATGGGCTTCGGCCTGCCGGCGGCGATGGGCGCGCAGTTCGCCTGCCCCGATCGCACGGTGGTGCTGGTCAACGGCGATGGCGGCTTCATGATGAACGTGCAGGAGCTGACCACCATCGCCCGTTGCCGGCTGCCGGTGAAGATCGTGCTGCTGGACAACTCCGCGCTGGGCATGGTCCGCCAGTGGCAGGAGCTGTTCTTCGCCGAGCGCTACAGCGAGATCGACCTGTCCGACAACCCGGACTTCGCCGCGCTGGCCAAGGTGTTCGGCATCCCGGCCCGACGCATCGAACTGCGCGAGCAGGTCGATGAGGCCCTGGCCGAGCTGCTGGCCACCCCGGGCCCGGCGCTGCTGCACGTGGCCATCGACATCAAGGCCAACGTCTGGCCGCTGGTGCCGCCCAACCACGCCAACAGCTCGATGCTGGAATCCAACCCGGCCAAGACCCCCACGGAGGCACGCGGCAATGCGCTACCGGCTTGACCTGAAGGTGAAACCGGCCGAGGGCGCGCTGGTGCGGGTGATCGGCATGGTCGAGCGCCGTGGCTTCGCCCCGCGTGCCCTGCACGCCACGCCCGATGCCGACGGCCGCTGGACGCTGCAGATCGAGGTGGACAGCCCGCGCCCGGTGGAAACCCTCTGCCGCCAGCTGGCCAAGGTCTACGACTGCGAGTCGGTCCAGGCCTCGCCGGTCGAGGCGTCGCTGGAGGCTGCGGCGTGAGCACGGCCATTGCCCAGGGCGTCCGGGGGTGGCTTCTCCCACGCCGAATTCGATCCCATGGACCTGCCTGACGTAGGCGCCATGACGGCGGCCGCCGCCGGCGCGTGGACGCGTGGCATCGCCGTCGGCCCGGCGCGCGCGCCTTGCGCATTGCAGCACCGCGCCCACGGCCGCGCCGCGGGCGCCTGGGTGGCAGGTGCGCAGCATGCGCGTGCTGGCGCCATCGTCATCCCGGATCAAGCCGGCATGCGCGAAAATGCCGCCCGCTTCCCCCGGCCGACGCCGCCTCGCGGCGGCGCCCGGGTGATGTCGCAGTGGCGTGTGATCGCACGGCCGCCGCCGCGCCATCCACCACGGCGCCTGATCGCCTGTCCCGACCAGTCCGACGAACACCTTCCGCTTCCTCCCGACTCCACCGTATCCCAGACAACACGCCGCCGCTTCGCTGCCACCAGGACGGCAGTCGCCGTAGAGGAACCCATCGCATGAACACCAACGTCTCCAACGACACCGTACGAATTTTCGACACCACCCTGCGCGATGGCGAGCAGTCCCCGGGCTGCAGCATGTCGCCTCAGCAGAAGCTGGTCATGGCCCGCGGCCTGGCCGAGCTGGGCGTGGACATCATCGAGACCGGCTTCCCGGCCAGCTCCGAGTCCGACCGCCAGGCCATGGCGCTGATCGGCCGCGAAGTGCGAACGCCGACCCTGGCGGTGCTGTCTCGCTGCCTGGCCGGCGACATCGAGATCTCGGCCAAGGCGCTGGAAGCGGCCGCCAAGCCGCGCCTGCACGTGTTCCTGTCCACCAGCCCGCTGCACCGCGAACACAAGCTGCGCATGAGTCCGGAGCAGGTGCTGGAATCGGTGCGCAAGCACGTGAGCCTGGCGCGCGGCTACATCGACGATGTCGAGTTCTCCGCCGAGGACGCCACCCGCACCGAGATCGACTACCTGATCCAGGTCGCACGCACGGCCATCGCCGCCGGCGCCACCACCATCAACCTGCCCGACACCGTGGGCTTCACCACGCCCGAGGAGATCGGCGACATGTTCCGCCGCGTCATCGCCGGGGTGGCCGATGTCGGCGGCGCGGACAAGGTGATCTTCAGCGCGCACTGCCACAACGACCTGGGCCTGGCCGTGGCCAACTCGCTGGCCGCCGCCGAGGCCGGGGCGCGCCAGATCGAGGGCAGCATCAACGGCATCGGCGAGCGCGCCGGCAACTGCGCCATCGAGGAGATCGCCATGGCCTTGAAGGTGCGCAATGCCTTCTACAGCTTCGGCACCAACATCAACACCCCGCGCATCGTGCCGACCTCGCAGCTGCTGCAGCGCCTGATCGGCATGCCGGTCCAGCGCAACAAGGCGGTGGTGGGCACCAACGCCTTCGCGCACGAATCGGGCATCCACCAGCACGGCATGCTGCGCCACCGCGGCACCTACGAAATCATGCGTCCGCAGGACGTGGGCTGGCCGGACACGCAGATGGTGCTGGGCCGCCACAGCGGCCGCGCCGCGGTCGATGCGCGCCTGCGCGCGCTGGGCTACCTGCTGGAGGAAGACGAGCTGAAGCTGGTGTTCGAACAGTTCAAGAACCTGTGCGAGCGCCAGCGCGTGGTCGGCGATGCCGACCTGCAGATGCTGATGCAGGATGCCGCGGCCAGCGACGGCTACCGCCTGGCCTCGATGACCATTTCCGATGTCGGCGGACGCGCCAACGCGTTGGTCGAACTGTCCGACCCGGAAGGCAACCGCGTGGCCGAAACCGCGCAGGGCAATGGTCCGGTCGATGCCCTGTTCGGCGCGCTGTCGGCCGCCACCGGGGTCAAGCTGGAGCTGGACAGCTACCAGGTGCACAGTGTCGGCATCGGCGCCGATGCGCGCGGCGAAGCCAGCCTGAGCGTGCGCCACGAAGGCGTGGAACACGAAGGCACCGGCACCTCCAAGGACATCATCGAGGCCAGCGCGCTGGCCTGGCTGGAGGTGGCCAACCGCCTGCGGCGCCAGCGCGGCACCGGCACGCCGACGCCGCAGGAAGCCGCGGCGGCCTGACTCCATGCACCGCAACACCATCACGCCAGACGCAGGCCAGCAATGGAACGCGGCCGGCTACGCCGCCAACGCCGGCTTCGTGCCGGCGCTGGGCGCGCCGGTGGCCGAGCTGCTGGCCGCGCAGCCCGGTGAGCGCATCCTCGACCTGGGCTGCGGCGATGGCGTGCTGACCGCGCAGCTGCAGGCCAGCGGTGCCACGCTGGTGGGCGTGGACGCCTCGCCGGAGCTGGTCGCCGCCGCGGTCGCGCGCGGTGTCGATGCCCACGTGGTCGACGGCCAGGCCCTGGCCTTCGACGCCGAGTTCGACGCGGTCTTCAGCAATGCCGCCCTGCACTGGATGCGCCAACCCGACGCCGTCATCGACGGCGTACGGCGTGCGCTCATGCCGGGCGGCCGATTCGTCGGCGAGTTCGGCGGGCACGGCAACGTCGCCGCCATCGTCACCGCGCTGCGGGCGGCCTTGCATGCCCATGGTGTCGGTGAGCCGCAGTTCTCCTGGTTCTTCCCCACCGCCGATGCGTACGCGCAGCGACTGCGGGCGCATGGCTTCAGCGTCCAGACCATCGCCCTGGTACCGCGCCCCACCCCCCTGCCCACCGGCATCGGCGGCTGGTTGAAGACCTTTGCCGATCCTTTCCTGGCCGGCCTGGACCAGGCCATGCGCCAGCGCGTGCTGGCCGAGGCCGAAGCCCTGCTGCGCCCGGCCCTGTGCGATGACGCCGGGCGCTGGAGCGCCGACTACGTGCGCCTGCGCTTCAGCGCGCGCCTTTCCACTCACCCGCATTCACTGCAAGGCAACCCGCAATGAGTTCCGCCCCTCGCACCCTGTTCGACAAGCTGTGGGACGCGCACGTCGTGGTCCCGGAGAGCGACACCGCCCCGGCGGTGCTGTATATCGACCTGCACCTGATCCATGAGGTCACCTCGCCGCAGGCGTTCACCGAGCTGGCCAGCCGCGGCATCAGCCCGCGCCGGCCGGACCGCACCAAGGCGACGATGGACCACTCCACGCCCACCCTGCCGGCCGGCCCGGACGGCAAGCTGCCCTACTACACGGCAGCGGCCGAAAAGCAGGTCGAGACCCTGGAGCGCAACTGCGCACGCTACGGGATCGAGCTGTTCGACATGGGCTCGGACCACCGCGGCATCGTGCACGTCATCGCGCCGGAGCAGGGCTTCACCCAGCCGGGCATGACCATCGTTTGCGGCGACAGCCACACCTCCACGCACGGGGCCTTCGGCGCGCTGGCCTTCGGCATCGGCACCAGCGAGGTCGGCCACGTGCTGGCCACCCAGTGCCTGCTGCAGCGCAAGCCCAAGACCATGTCCATCACCGTCGATGGGCCGCTGGCGCCGGGCGTGGGCGCCAAGGACGTGGTGCTGCACATCATCGGCATCATCGGCGTCAACGGCGGCACCGGCCACGTGCTGGAGTTCCGTGGTTCCACCATCGCCGCGATGGACATGGAGCAGCGCATGACCCTGTGCAACATGTCCATCGAGGCCGGCGCGCGCGCCGGCATGGTGGCGCCGGACCAGGTCACCTTCGACTACGTCGCGGCCACCCCGCGCGGGCCCAAGGGCGAGTCCTTCGAGGCCGCCGTGGCCTACTGGAAGACCCTGGCCAGCGAGCCGGGCGCGCGCTTCGACAGCGAGGTCGTCATCAATGCGGGCGATATCCGCCCCACCCTGACCTGGGGCACGCACCCGGGCACGGCCATCGCGGTGGATGCGCCGATCCCGGCGGCCAACGATGCCGCCGCGCAGAAGGGCCTGGACTACATGCGCTTCGGCGCCGGCGACACGCTGGAAGGCAAGGCCGTGGACGTGGTGTTCGTCGGCTCCTGCACCAACGGCCGCCTGCGCGACATGCGCGAGGTCGCCCAGGTGCTGGCCGGTCGCCGTATCGCCCAGGGCGTGCGCATGCTGGTGGTGCCTGGCTCGGAGATCGTCAAGCGCCAGGCCGAGGCCGAGGGCATCGACCAGATCGTGCGCGCCGCCGGCGCCGAATGGCGCGAGCCGGGCTGCTCGATGTGCATCGCCATGAATGGCGACCTGGTTGCACCGGGTCAGCTGGCCGTGTCCACTTCCAACCGCAACTTCGAAGGCCGCCAGGGCCCGGGCTCGCGCACGCTGCTGGCCTCGCCGCTGACCGCGGCCTGGGCCGCAGTGCAGGGCAAGGTCGGCGACGTGCGCGACTTCTTCGATGCCGCTGCGCACAAGGACGTGGCCTGATGACCACGCCGAACGCCCCACAGATCGCCACGGCCGCCGTGTCGGCCACGCTGGCCTTTTCCGCCACCGTGGCCAGCGCGCGCTCCAGGCGCCTGTGCGACACGCCGCTGGCCCCCGCGCTGCAGCCGGCCCCCACGCTGATCCAAGCGCCCGCCACGGGCGCGCCGCAATTCCCGCAATCCGAAGAGGCCGCGTAATGGGCGGATTCACCAGCCTGACCTCGCGCAGCGTCGTGCTGCGCCAGACCAATATCGACACCGACCAGATCATCCCCGCGCGCTTTCTGTCCACCACCGAACGCGCCGGCCTGGGCAAGCACGCCTTCAACGACTGGCGCTGGCAGGCCGAGGGCGTGCCCAACCCGGAGTTCCCCTTCAACCAGCCGCACAATGCCGACCGCGCCATCCTGCTGGCCGGGCGCAACTTCGGTTGCGGCTCCTCGCGCGAGCACGCGCCGTGGGCGCTGACCGACCTGGGCCTGCGCGCGGTGGTCTCCAGCGAGATCGCCGACATCTTCCGCAACAACAGCCTCAAGAACGGCCTGGTGCCGATCGTGCTGGCCGAGGCCGACGTGCAGGCGCTAATGGAGCGCCCGGACGACGCGCTGACCGTGGACGTGGCCGCACGCGAGCTGCGCACGCCCGATGGCCGCGTCTACCCCTTCCCGCTGGACGCCTTCGCCCAGACCTGCCTGATCGAAGGCGTGGACGAGATGGGTTACCTGCTGGCGCGCCAGCCCGAGATCGAACGTTACGAGAGCACCCTGCATGCACGCTGACATTGTCGTCCTGCCTGGCGATGGCATCGGCCCGGAAGTGGCCACCGCCGCCGTCGCCGTCCTGAAGTCCATCGCCCAGCTGTACGACCACGACTTCCAGTTCCAGGAACACGACATCGGGGGTGTCGCCATCGACCGCCACGGCGTGCCGTTGCCGGATGCCACCACCACCGCCTGCCAGCAGGCCGATGCGGTGCTGCTGGGGGCGGTCGGTGGGCCCAAGTGGTCCGACCCCAACGCCAAGGTGCGCCCCGAGCAGGGCCTGCTGGCCATCCGCAAGGCGCTGGGCCTGTTCGCCAACCTGCGTCCGGTGCGCCCGCACGGCGCGGCGCTGGACGCCTCGCCGATCAAGCCGCACCTGCTGGCGGGCGTGGACATCGTGGTGGTCCGCGAGCTCACCGGCGGTATTTACTTTGGCGAGAAGACCCGCACGGCAGAGGCCGCCAGCGACCTGTGCAGCTACTCGGTGGCCGAGATCGAGCGGGTCATGCGCAGCGCCTTCAAGCTGGCCCGCGCACGCCGCGGCAAGGTGACCTCGGTGGACAAGGCCAACGTGCTGGAGACCTCGCGCCTGTGGCGCGACGTGGCCACACGCATCGGCCGCGAGGAGTTCCCCGACGTGGCCCTGGAGCACCAGCTGGTCGATTCGATGGCCATGCACCTGCTGGCCAAGCCGCGCGAGTACGACGTGATCGTCACCGAGAACATGTTCGGCGACATCCTCACCGACGAGGCCTCGATGCTGGCCGGCTCGCTGGGCCTGCTGCCGTCGGCGTCGCTGGGCGAGGAAGGCAAGGTCGGTCTCTACGAGCCGATCCACGGCTCGGCCCCGGACATCGCCGGCAAGGGCATCGCCAACCCCTACGCGACCATCCTGTCGGCGGCCATGCTGCTGCGGCATTCGCTGGGCCTGGAGGAAGAAGCACAGGCCATCGAGCGCGCCGTCGGTGCCGCGCTGGAGGACAAGGCCTTCACCGCCGACCTGGCCCCGCCGGGCAACGCGCTGAGCACGACCCAGGCCACCGAGGCCGTGCTGTCGCGGCTGGGCGTGCCGGCCTGAACCACCACATCGGCCTGTCCGGCACATCGGACAGGCCTGTATGCCGATCCCCGTCGCGCGCCTGGTTGCCGCGCTGTCACGTGGCGTGCATCGGCATGTAAGACCAGCATCAAACACGGGCACTAGCCTGGATCGTCTGACTCCACCCAGCCAGGACGATCCCAGCGATGAGCACGTACAGCCGTGACGGCAAGGTCCGCAACACCAGCGGCAACGAACCTTTCAGCACCATCCTGGAGCGCCAGCTCTCGCGCCGGCGCGTGATGCATGGCGGCCTGACCGCCATGGCCGCGATGATGGCCGGCGGCGCCCTGACCGCCTGCAGCAGCGACAAAGACACGCCCAAGCCCACACCCGGCGCGCCGGCGCCAACGCCTGCGCCCACGCCCGCCCCGGCCCCGTCGCCGCCGACGCTCGGCTTCCAGTCGCTGCCCAATTCGATGACCGATGCGGCCGTGGTGCCGGCCGGCTACGTGGCGCACATCCTGGGCGCCTGGGGCACGCCGCTCAACAGCCTGGCGGCCGAATGGAAGTCCGACGGCACCAACACCTCCACCGATCAGGCCAATGCCACCGGCATGCACCATGACGGCCTCCACTACTTCGCCTTGAACAACAGCTCCAGCGATGGGCTGCTGGCGATCAACTTCGAGTACATCGACCAGGACGCGCTGCATCCCAACGGGGCCACCCTGAGCGCCGGCAAGCGCCCGGTGGAGGAAGTGCGCAAGGAGATCAACGCGCACGGCACAGGCGTCTACCGCGTGCGCCGCAGCGCCGGTCGCTGGAGCATCGTCAAGGACGATGCGCACAACCGCCGCTTCACCTCGGCCACGGTCATGGACCTGGCCGGCCCGGTGGCCGGCAGCCCGTACGCGGTCACCCCGTTCTCGCCCACCGGCCGGCAGACGCGCGGCACCAATAACAACTGCGGCAACGGCTACACGCCCTGGGGCACCTACCTGACCTGCGAGGAAAACTGGGCCGGCTATTTCCGCAACAGCGGCACGCGCAGCGCCGACCAGGATCGGCTGGGCGTGGGCCGCAGCTCCACGCGCTACGGCTGGGACACCGCCGCTGGCGACGCAAGCGAGGTCGATGGCGAATTCGCCCGCTGGAACGTCACCCCCAGCGGCGCCTCGGCGGCCGAGGACTACCGCAACGAAGCCAACACCTTCGGCTATGTAGTGGAGATCGACCCGTACGATCCCACCACGCGCGCGGTCAAGCGCACCGCGCTGGGTCGCTTCGCCCACGAAGGCGCCTGGCCGGGCAACGTCAAGGCCGGCCAGCCGGTGAGCTTCTACAGCGGCGACGATTCGCGCTTCGAGTACGTCTACCGCTTCGTGTCCGAAGCGTTGTGGGACCCGGCCGATGCCGCACCCAGCAATCGCCTGGCGACCGGCGCCAAGTACCTGGACCGCGGCACGCTGTACGTGGCGCGCTTCAACGACGACGGCACCGGCGCCTGGCTGGCACTGCGCGAGGACAGCGTGACCCGCGACGGGCGCACGCTCGGCGCGATCTACGGCAACCTGGCCAACATCATCCTCAACACCCGCGGCGCGGCCGATGCGCTGGGCGCCACGCCGATGGATCGCCCGGAATGGACCACGGTCAATCCGCTCAACGGCGAGATCTACCTGACCCTGACCAACAACAGCCAGCGTACCGCCGCCCAGCTCAACGCCGCCAATCCGCGCGCCAACAACGTCAACGGCCACATCATCCGCTGGGCCGAGGACGCCGGCCGTGACAGCTTCAAGTGGGACATCTTCGTGTTCGGGTCCGACGCCGGCGCGACCGCCGAAACCAACCGCTCGGGCCTGACCGCGCTGAACCAGTTCGCCAGCCCGGACGGCATGACCTTCGATAGCCGCGGCATCCTGTGGTTCCAGACCGACAACGGCATCGACGGCGGCCGCAGCAATGCCGTGGCCCAGAGCACCAACGACCAGATGCTGGCGGTGGTGCCGGCGGCGGTGAAGAACGCCGCCGGCGCCCAGACCGGCATCGATGCCAGCAACCAGGCGCTGCTGCGGCGGTTCTTCGTGGGCCCGAACGAATGCGAGGTCACCGGGGTGACCTTCACCCCGGACAACACCTCGGTGTTCATCAACATCCAGCACCCGGGCAACTGGCCTTACGACACCGATGCCACGCTGGCCGCGCCCAGCGGCGTCCGGGTGCGGCCGCGCTCGTCCACCGTGGTGATCCAGAAGGCCGACGGCGGCGCGATCGGCGTCTGAGCGCGGGCCCGCGCCCGGCTGGCCTTCGCGCCGGCCGGGCGTGGGCGCATGGGTATGATGGACCTACGCCGCACCGACACCCCACATGCGCCCGCCCCGCCGTCACGATGCCCCACCCGCCCCCGCGCCCTGGAAGTTCTGGGCCGGCATGGCGGTCTGTGGCCTGTGCGGGGCGTTCGGCAGTCGCTATGGCGCCGAGCACGGCCAGGCCTATCTGGGCGCGGCCGCCGGCAGCATCCTGGGCGGGTTCGCCTATTACCGCCTGGCCTTCGCGCGCCGGAACAAGCCTGAGCCGGCGCCAGAGCCAGAGCTGCCCGAGCGCAGCGCCACACGCTACCCGCCGCCGGTGCAGCGCCCCCAGGACCACCAGGCGCCGTCCCGGCCGCGGGACGAAGCGCCCTAGCAGGATGGGCATGTCCAGCGCATCGAGGACGCCTGGGTGCGCGCAAGGCGGACCGCAGGGCATGGACACCCTTCGGAGCTATCAGCCGGACGATCTCGCGGCCTGCCTGGGGTTGTTCGATGAGAACCTGCCGGCGTTTTTCGCCGCTGAAGAGCGCTCCGCCTTCGTGCGCTTCCTGACGCGCCATGCGGCCCAATGGAACTACCAGGTCCTGGAGCGTGCCGGGCAGGTCGTGGCCAGCGCCGGCTACGCCCTGGGGCCGGCGGTCGGTGTGGCCAGCCTGTGCTGGGGCATGGTGCATCCCAGGCTGCATCGACAAGGGCTGGGCACGGTCTTGCTCCAGGCCAGGCTGCGGGCCTTGCGCGAAAGGCCGGACATCGCGCAGGTCGTGCTGGATACCAGCCAGCACACCCAGGCCTTCTATGCCCGCTTCGGCTTCGTGGCAACGCGCGTCGTCCCCGGGGGCTATGGGCCGGGCCTGGACAGGTGGGACATGGCGCTGGCGCTGGAAACGCCGCAAGCGCCCGACGAAGCCCGTCCGGAATTGTGAGCGCGCTTGCCATCAGGGCGCAGCGAACGGGGCGCTGGGGGCGCGGGTCACTTTTGGCGCCTGCCGACTATCCTCCTTGGTTGGGCCCATTCAGCCAGGCGAGGCAGCGCGGCTCACAAGATGGAGCGTGCGGAAACGCGCGATTGCCCCGCCGCCTCCCCAGATGGCCCCCGCTCAGCCAAATAGCGAACCGGGTGGTATAGTATTGAGCCTATGAGCGGTCAAGCCATTTCAGCCAATCCTCATCCCGAGGCCAAATCGCCCAGCGGCCCCGGTCGCCCCAAGGATCTGGCCAAGCGTTCGGCCATCCTGGAAGCGGCCAAGACGCTGTTCCTGCGCGACGGTTTCGCCGGCACCAGCATGGACCAGATCGCCGGCGAGGCCGGCGTGTCCAAGCTGACGGTGTACAGCCACTTCGGCGACAAGGAGCACCTGTTCGCCGAGGCCATCCAGTCCAAGTGCCGCGACCTCATGCCGGACGAACTGTTCGAGTTCGACGACCTGCGCGGCTCGCTGCGCCAGCAGCTGGAGCGAATCGCCACGGCCTTCTTCGACATGGTCAGCAGCGAGGAGGCACTGAGCATCCATCGCATGCTCCTGGCCCCGGGCAATGGCGATGAGGGCCTGCGCCGGATCTTCTGGGAAGCCGGCCCGGCGCGCACGCATGCCGCCTTCGGCGCCTTCCTTGCATCGCATGCCGCGGCCGGCGAGCTGGACCTGCCCGATGCCCATATCGCCGCCCAGCAGTTCTTCACCTTGGTCAAGGGCGAGCTGCACTCGCGCCTGATGTGCGGCCTGTGCGAGCCGCTGACCGCCGCCGAGCGCGCCCAGCACCTGCAATCGGCCATCGACATGTTCCTGCGGGCCTATGCGGTCCGTTGAACGCGCCCGCCTCCTGCCGGCTGCTCCGGAGGTCCCGGTGACTTCCGGCACTGCGTGCGGCCAGGGGTGCTTGTCCATCCTGTGCCTGCCGAAGCAGGCTGGCGGCCGCTAGAATTGCAGCCCCACGCGCCCACGAGTTTTCCCATGACGATCAACTATTCCCAAGCCCGCGAGAACATGGTCGAGCAGCAGGTCCGTCCCTGGGACGTGCTGGACCTGCGCGTGCTGAACGTGCTGTCCACCCTGCCGCGCGAAGCTTTCGTGCCGGAACTGCATCGTGCCCTGGCGTACTCGGACATCGAGCTGCCGATCGGGCATGGCCAGAAGATGATGAAGCCGGTGATCGAAGGCCGCACCCTGCAGGCGCTGGACCTCCAGCCCGGCGAGGAAGTGCTGGAGATCGGCACCGGCAGCGGTTTCCTCGCCGCCTGTCTGGGCGCGCTGGGCCGCGAGGTGGTCAGCCTCGAACTGCACCCCGAGCTGGCCGCGCAGGCGCGCGCCGCCCTGGACGCCACCGGCCTTGGCAACAACGTCCGCATCGAGCAGGCCGATGCCCTGAGCTACACCACCGATCGCAAGTTCGATGCGGTGTGCGTGACCGCGGCGGTGGACACCATTCCCGAGCGCTTCCTGGAATGGCTGCGCCCGAGCGGCCGTCTGTTCGTGGTCCGTGGCCGCTCGCCGGTCATGGAAGCGGTGCTGGTGCACAAGGATGTCAACGGCCCGCGCATCGAATCGTTGTTCGAAACCGACATCGCCTACCTCGCAGGCGCCGCGCCGGCGCCGCAATTCGTGTTCTAAGAAAACGCTCAAGGACCCCCAGATGACACCTCGCCTTCTCGCTGCGGCGCTCGCCCTGGCCCTGGCCCCCGCCGCCGGCGCCTCCGACCTGATGCAGACCTATGAAATGGCCCGCAACGGCGACCCGCAGCTGGCCGCGGCCGAGTCCAACCGGCTTGCGCAGAAGGAAGGCGCGGTGCAGGCGCTGGGCGCGCTGCTGCCGCAGGTCAACGGCAGCGCCGGGTTGACCCAGAGCGCGCAGAAGGACACCCGCGACGGCGTCGATGGCGGCTGGTCCAACACCATCTCCCAGCGCACCTACCGCGCCACGCTGACGCAGTCGGTGGTGGACTTCGGGCAATTCGCCACCCTGCGTGGGCAGAAGGCCTTGAGCACCGCGGCCGACTACGACCTGGATTCGGCCAACAACTCGCTGATCGTGCGCACCTCGGCGGCCTACTTCGACGTGCTGGTGGCGATCGAGACCCTGGCCGCGGCCGAGGCCCAGCAGACCGCGCTGCAGAAGCAGTTCGACTTCGCCCAGAAGCGCCTGGACGTGGGTCTGGCGCCGATCACCGACGTGTACGAGGCCCAGGCGCAGTTCGACAGCGCCCGCGCCAACCTGATCACCTCGCGCAACCAGCTCAAGGACGCCTACCAGGCGCTGTACGAGATCACCGGCCAGCAGGTGCAGGACTTGCGCGCGCTGCCGGACGACTTCCGCCCGGAACTGCCCTCCAACCAGGACATCCAGGGCTGGGTGGACACCGCGCTGGCGCAGAACCCCTCGCTGAAGTCGATCGAGTACCAGGTCAAGTCCTCCGAGGCGTCCGTCAGCGCCGCCCGCGCCGGCCATCTGCCCAGCCTGTCGCTCAGCGGTAGCTACGGCCGCACCGCCACCTGGGGCACCCAGGCGGTATTCGATCCCGAGACCCAGGCTGTGCTCGGCCAGAACACCCACGGCGACTCGCGCAGCGTCGGCCTGACGCTGAACATTCCGATCTTCGCCGGCGGCATCACCCAGTCGGCCGTGCGCCAGGCCATCGCCCAGCGCGACTCGGCGCAGGACGGACTGGAGCAGCAGCGCCGCGCCATCATCCGCAACACCCGCAACGCCTACCAGACCCTGGAGGCGGGCATCAGCGAGATCGAGGCCCGTCGCCTGGCCCTGGTCTCGGCACAGGCCGCCTACGATGCCTCGCAGGTCGGCCTGGAGGTCGGTACCCGCACCGTGCTGGACGTGCTGATCAACCAGCAGACCCTGTTCTCGGCACAGCAGTCCTACGCCTTGTCCAAGTACAACTACCTGCAGAACCGCCTGCTGCTGGCCCAGGCTGCGGGCACGCTGACCATCGAGGACCTGCAGAACGTCAACCGCCTGCTGACCGTCTCGGCCGATGCCCGCCTGGCCTCGCCGGGGACCTCGACGCTGACGCGCCCGGTCGCACCGACCGCCGCACCGGCGACGCAGACGCGCTGATCGCAGCGGCGAGGCGTTGACACGGAGGCGGGCCAGCGATGGCCCGCCTCCTTCGTTTCAGCCCGTGGGGATCGCGGCGACGTGACCATGGTCACTTGACCCTTTCCCGCCGCGGCGGCGATGGTCCAAGGCTGGCATGACGCAGCGCGCGGCCATGCATGAACCGGAGATCCTCCGCGTGGACCGCCGCACCTTCCTTGCTGGATCCGGCCTGGCTGCCGCCGGGCTGTTGCTGCCGAACACGCGGCTGATCGCCGCCGAGCAGCTGCTGGCGCCGGCCGATGCGGCACGCAACCGCCGCCTGGCCGATGCCGCACTGACCAGCGCTCGATCCGCCGGCGCCAGCTACTGCGACGTGCGCGTGGGCCGCTACCTGCGGCAGTTCGTGGAAACCCGCGAGGCGCGCGTGGAAAACGTGGTCAACGCCGAATCCATCGGCGTGGGCGTACGGGTGATCGCCGAGGGCGCCTGGGGCTTTGCCGCCACCAATGCCCTGGACAGCGACAGCGTGGCGGCCGCGACCGGCCAGGCCGTGGCGGTGGCCAAGGCCAACGCGCGACTGGCCGGTGCCTCGGTGCAATTGGCGCCGCAACAGGGCGTCGGTGAAGTCCACTGGCGCACGCCGATCAGGCGCAATGCGATGGAAGTGCCGCTGCAGGAGAAGATCGCCCTGCTGATGGACCTCAATGCCGCCGCGCAGAATGCCGGCGCCGACTTCGTGGCCTCGCGCCTGTTCTGCATCAACGAGCAGAAGTACTTCGCCAGCAGCGATGGCTCCTACATCGACCAGGACGTGCACCGGCTGTGGCTGCCCTTCACCGTGACCGCGGTGGACAAGACCAGCGGCAGGTTCCGCACCCGCGACGGCCTGGGCGCGCCGGTGGGCATGGGCTACGAGTACCTGGAGGGCGATGCCTCGCAGAAGTTCCAGCTGCCCGGCGAGGTGACCGCCTACGGCCTGTCCTACGACCCGCGCGAGGACGCGGTGGCCGCGGCCAGGCAGGCGCGCGCCAAGCTCAGCGCGCCGTCGGTCAAGCCGGGCAAGTACGACCTGGTGATCGATCCGAGCAACCTGTTCCTGACCATCCATGAATCGGTGGGCCACCCGCTGGAGCTGGATCGTGTGCTCGGCTACGAGGCCAACTACGCCGGCACCAGTTTCGCCACGCTGGACAAGCGCGGCAGCTTCCGCTGGGGCAGCGAGCAGGTGAACTTCGTCGCCGACAAGACCCGCGCCGGCAGCCTGGGCGCGGTGGGCTACGACGATGAAGGGGTCAAGACCAAGCAGTGGGACCTGGTGCGCGAGGGCATCCTGGTCGACTACCAGGCCACGCGCGACCAGGCGCACATGCTGGGCAAGGCCGCCTCCGACGGCTGCAGCTATGCCGACTCGTGGTCCACCGTGCAGTTCCAGCGCATGCCCAATGTCTCGCTGCAGGCGGGCAAGGCGCCGCTGTCGGTCGAGCAGATGATCGCCGGCGTGGACAAGGGGCTGTACATCCACGGACGCGCCTCGTACTCGATCGACCAGCAGCGCTACAACGCGCAGTTCGGCGGGCAGCTGCTGTTCGAGATCGAGAACGGCAAGGTCGTGCGCCAGGTCGAGGACGGCGCGTACCAGATCCGCACACCCGAGTTCTGGAACTCGGTCAGTGCCGTCTGCGACGCGCGCGATTTCCGCGTCTACGGGTCGTTCTTCGATGGCAAGGGGCAGCCCAGCCAGGTGTCGGCGGTCTCGCACGGCGCGGCGACCACGCGCTTCGATGCGGTCAATGTGATCAGCACTGCACGCTCGCTGGGGTAAGTGCTGCGCGTCTTGCATCCCCGGGGCTGAGTGACGCAATCACGCAAGGGGATGAAAGGCGCTCGGCCAAAGTTCAGGGCGGCCAGGATTTCCCGAGGGCATGTTGCTAGCCGCGAGAAGCCGACTTCGCCAACCTGCCTGGCCCTGAGCCGGGCATGGCTCCTCGGCTCGGTCAGCCATCCATGGCTGACTCGCCGCCGCGGCCATCCATGGCCCGCTTTCCGCCATACCCGACTCAGGACCAGGCCCGAGATCTGATGCATCTGGAGTTCTTCAATTTGAAGGCGGAAAAACTGACGCGTGCAGCAGCGGTCCGGCGGGCGGTAGCTGCGTCAAGCGAGGCAGGAGCCGAGCGCCCGAGTCAGGGCAGGATGCCCTGACCGAGGGAAGAGCGGCTCCCGCCCGCCGGACCGCTGCCCTTCCGAAGCCATGACACAAAGCGCCCCGACGTCACAAAGATCTAGGGAGAGCGAAGAGAACCACTCTTCAAAGTAGAGGTCGGCGAAGTTTGCCTGGCGTGATGCACGATCGCGAAAAGCCGACTTCGCCAACCCGCCTGGCCCTGAGCCGGGCATGGCTCCTCGGCTCGGTCAGCCATCCATGGCTGACTCGCCGCCGCGGGCCATCCCTGGCCCGCTTTCCGCCATACCCGGCTCAGGACCAGGCTCGAAATGTGATGGATCTGGAGTTGTTCAATCCGATGCCGGAAAGAACTGACGGATGCGGCAGCGGTTCTGGGCCGGTCGCCGATCACATGCCTCGCGTCTGCGTTGATCGTCGGCGCAAACAAAAAAGTGGAAGTGCCAAGGACCTTCTTAGCCTACGGGCGGCCGCTACTCTCACTTTTTGCTCGTTCTTTCTTGCAAGCGCAGACGCCCAGAAGGCACGTTCAGGACGCCGCGCCGCAGCACGACCCATGTCGAAAGTCATTTGACGCATCACGACGCACACCGCAAGAATCCAACACCGCGCGTGAGGGGTTCAACGCGCACCGCCAACCACCGCGGCTGACGCGGTTCTTCCGGGAGTATCGCCGTGCTACGACGTGATTTCCTTGCCCTCAGTGGGCTCACCATGGGCGGCTTGGTCGTGCCGGCCTGTTTCGGCAAGGCCATCGCCGCCGAGCAGCTGGTGACCACGATGGACCCCGCGCACAAGAAGCGTCTGGCCGATGCGGCGCTCAACGCCGCGCGCAGCGCCGGTGCGAGCTACTGCGATGTGCGCATCGGCCGCTATCTGCGCCAGTTCGTGATCACCCGCGAGGACAAGGTGCAGAACGTGGTCAACACCGAATCCACCGGTGCGGGCATCCGCGTCATCGTCGGTGGCGCGTGGGGCTTTGCGGCGACCAACGACCTCAGCGATGCCGGCATCGCCAAGGCCGCGCAGCAGGCCGCCGCGATCGCCAAGGCCAACGCCAAGGCGCAGACCGCGCCGGTGCAACTGGCCAAGACGCCGGGCGTGGGCGAAGTGAGCTGGAAAACGCCGATCAAGAAGAACGCGATGGAAGTGCCGGTCAAGGACAAGGCCGACCTGCTGCTAGGCGTCAATGCCGCCGCGCTCAACGCCGGCGCCAGCTTCGTCAATTCCATGCTGTTCCTGGTCAACGAGCAGAAGTATTTCGCCAGCACCGACGGTTCCTACATCGACCAGGACGTGCACCGCATCTGGGCGCCGATGACGGTCACCGCCATCGACAAGGCCAGCGGCAAGTTCCGCACGCGCGAGGGCCTGTCCGCGCCGATGGGTCTGGGCTTCGAATACCTGGACGGCGAGCGCAGCGGCAAGGTGGTCACGCCCAACGGCGTGGTCAACTACGGCCTGTCCTACGACATGAAGGAGGACGCCATCGCCGCGGCCAAGCAGGCGCAGGAAAAGCTCAAGGCACCGTCGGTCAAGCCGGGCAAGTACGACCTGGTGCTGGATCCCTCGCACACCTGGCTGACCATCCACGAATCGGTCGGCCATGCCACCGAACTGGACCGCGTGCTCGGCTACGAGGCCAACTACGCCGGCACCAGCTTCGCCACCCTGGACAAGCTGAAGAGCCGCTTCCAGTACGGCAGCGACAAGGTCAACATCTACGCCGACAAGACCCAGCCCGGCAGCCTGGGCGCGGTGGCCTACGACGATGAAGGCGTGAAGACCAAGCGCTGGGACCTGATCAAGGACGGCGTGCTGGTCGATTACCAGACCATCCGCGACCAGGCCCACATCCTGGGCAAGACCGAATCGGACGGCTGCTGCTACGCCGATTCCTGGAGCACCGTGCAGTTCCAGCGCATGGCCAATGTGTCGCTGGCGCCGAGCAAAATCCCGCTGAGCGTGGCCGAGCTGATCAAGGACGTGGAAAACGGCATCTACATCATCGGCGACGGCTCCTTCTCCATCGACCAGCAGCGCTACAACGCCCAGTTCGGCGGGCAGCTGTTCTACGAGATCAAGAACGGCCAGATCACCCGCATGCTCGAGGACGTGGCCTATCAGATCCGCACGCCGGAGTTCTGGAACGCCTGCACCGCCGTGGCCGATGAGCGCGACTACCGCCTGGGCGGCTCGTTCTTCGACGGCAAGGGCCAGCCCAGCCAGGTCTCGGCGGTCTCGCACGGTTCGTCCACGGCCCGTTTCAACGGCATCAACGTCATCAACACCGCCCGTTCGCTGGGCTGAGCGCGAAGGAGAACAGACCGATGAGCATCTTCACCGAAGCGCAGGCCAAGGCCATCCTGGACAAGGTCATCAAGCTGTCCAAGGCCGACGAATGCACCGCCGGCCTGGGCGGAAGCGTCCAGGGCAACATCCGTTTCGCCCTCAACAACGTCTCCACCAGCGGGATCGTGGACAACACCGAGCTGGTGGTCACCGTGGCCTTCGGCAAGCGCGTGGGCACGGCCAGCATCAACGCCTTCGACGACGCCTCGCTGGAACGCGTGGTGCGTCGTGCCGAGGACCTGGCCCGCCTGGCTCCGGAGAATCCGGAATTCGTGCCGGCCGTGCAGAAACAGACCTATAAGCCAACCCCGACCTTTAGCGAATCCACCGCGGCCATCACCCCGGAGTTCCGCGCCAAGGTGGCCGCCGATTCGATCGGCCCGTGCAAGCAGGACAAGCTGGTCGCGGCCGGCTTCCTCGAGGACGGCCACAGCTTCGAAGCCTTCGCCAACAGCAACGGCAACTTCGGCTACCAGCGCGGTGCCAGCTTCGACTACACCTGCACGGTGCGCACCGAGGACGGTCGTGGCTCGGGCTGGGTGGGCCGCAATCTCAAGGACGCGTCCGACTTCAAGGCCGACGAGGATGTGCGCATCGCCATGCGCAAGGCCAGCGCGTCTTCCGAGGCCAAGGCGCTGGAGCCGGGCAAGTACACCGTGATCCTGGAACCGGCGGCCGCGGCGGGACTGATCAGCTTCATGATGCAGTACTTCGATGCGCGCCAGGCCGACGAAGGCCGCAGCTTCCTGTCCAAGAAGGGCGGCGGCAACAAGCTGGGCGAGCAGGTCTACGACCCGCGCGTGAACATCACCGCCAACCCCTGGGATCCGCGTGCGCCGGTCATGCCCTGGGACAACGAAGGCCTACCGCGCGAGAAGATGCCGATCGTGGAGAACGGCAAGATCGCCAACCTGCAGTACTCGCGCTACTGGGCGCAGAAGAACGGCAAGCGCGCCGTCGGCGACCCCGGCAACCTGCTGATGGCCGGCGGCGACAAGTCCATCGGCGAGTTGGTGCGCACCACCGAGAAGGGCATCCTGGTCACGCGTACCTGGTACATCCGCATGGTCGATCCGCAGACCGTGCTGCTGACCGGCCTGACCCGCGATGGCACCTTCTACATCGAGAACGGCCAGATCAAATACCCAGTGAAGAATTTCCGCTTCAACGAATCGCCGGTGATCATGCTCAACAACATCGACGAGCTCGGACGCCCGGTGCGCGTGGCCGGCGATGAGTCCAGCTTCGTGATGATGATCCCGCCCATGCGCCTGCGCGACTTCACCTTCACCTCGCTCTCGGATGCGGTGTAAGGGCGCACCGGTCAAGCGCGCCCGGGCCGTGGGGTTGCGTCCATGCGCAGCCCCGCGGCCTGCGCTCGCCGCCTGCGTCGCGCCGCGGGCCTGCCGAGCTGATGCGAGGCCGGCCGCTGTGCAGCGTCGTTCTTGAACACCCCTGCGCTGACCCGTGCGCAGTTCCTGAAGCTGCTGGTTGGCAGCGCCGCGGCGCTGTCGCTGCCCGGCCGTGCCAGCGCACAGGCCGCGCGCTACGACTTCTGGTTCACCCGCCTGCGCTACGACTCCGGCGACTGGGACGTGGACGCGCGCATGCCGTCCAACCTGATCACCTCGCTGATCGACTACACCACCCTGCGCGTGGACCCGGTCGAACACGTGCTGCCGCTGGCCGACCCGCGCATGCTGTCCGCCCCGTTCTGCTATCTCGCCGGCCACAAGCTGGTGGAATTCAATCCGCAGGAACGCCGCAACTTCGAGCGCTACGTGCGCAACGGCGGCTTCGTCTTCGTCGACGACTGCAACCACGATATCGACGGGCTCTTCGCCACCTCGTTCGAGGCGCAGATGGCCGCGATCTTCGGCAAGACCGCGCTGCGCAAGCTGCCCAACAGCCATGCCCTCTACCGCAGCTTCTTCAAGTTCCCCGACGGGCCGCCGGCCACCGGGTTCGAGCTCAACGGCTGGGGCGACGACCTGGTGCACGACTATCTGAAAGGCATCGAGATCGACGGCCGCCTTGGCGTGCTCTACAGCAACAAGGACTATGGCTGCGAATGGGACTACGACTGGCGCAACAAGCGCTTCCTGGCCCAGGACAACACCCGCTTCGGCGTCAACATCGTCATGTACGCCCTGACCAGCTGACCCCCACGCCCGCTTCGCGCCGGATCGTGCCGGTGCACCGACTTGCAAAGACGCCCCCATGAATTCGCCCGACACCGCTTCACTGGATCCGCTGCTCGCCCAACTGGGCGAACTTCGCGGCGCCCTCGCCCAGGCCGTGGTCGGCCAGGCCGAGGTGGTCGAGCAGTTGCTCATCGGCTTGCTGGCCGGCGGCCATTGTCTGCTCGAGGGCGCGCCCGGCCTGGGCAAGACCCTGCTGGTGCGCTCGCTCGGCCAGGCGCTGGAGCTGCAGTTTCGCCGCGTGCAGTTCACCCCGGACCTGATGCCCAGCGACATCCTCGGCACCGAGCTGCTGGAAGAAGACCACGGCACCGGGCACCGCCGCTTTCGCTTCCAGCCCGGGCCGATCTTCACCAACCTGCTGCTGGCCGACGAGCTCAACCGCACGCCGCCCAAGACCCAGGCCGCGCTGCTGGAGGCGATGCAGGAGCGCACCGTCAGCTACGCCGGGACCACCTACGCATTACCCGCGCCGTTCTTCGTGCTGGCCACGCAGAACCCGGTCGAACAGGCCGGCACCTACCCGCTGCCGGAGGCGCAGCTGGATCGCTTCCTGCTGCATGTGCGGGTGGACTATCCCAGCGAGGCCGAGGAGCGCGACATCCTGGCGCAGACCACCGGCAACCGCAGTGCCCAGGTGCCCAAGGTCATGGATGCGGCCGCCGTGCAGGCGCTGCAGCAGCACGTGCGTGAGGTGCACGTGGGCGAGGATCTGCTGGCCTGGATCAATCGCCTGGTGCGCGCCAGCCGTCCTGGACCGGAAGCGCTGGCGGAGGTGCGGCAGTGGATCAAGTGGGGCGCGGGCCCGCGCGCCGGGCAGTCGCTGGTGCTGGCCTCCAAGGCGCGCGCGCTGCTGCACGGGCGCCTGGCCGCTACCCGCGAGGATGTGATCGCGCTGGCCGCGCCAGTGATGCGCCATCGCCTGCTGCTGTCCTTCGCCGCCGAGGCCGAACAGAAGACCGGCGAGGACGTGGTCGCCAGCCTGCTGCACAGCGTCCCGTTCAACGCCTGATCGCCACGTACAGGCCATCGACGCCACCGTGACCGAGCTCATCCCCGCCGGTGTCCGTGCCCGCCTGCGAACGCTGCAGCTGCGCTCGCGACGCCTGGCCGGCGCACACGGCAGCGGCCAGCACGCCAGCCGCAGCCGGGGGGCTGGCCTGGAGTTCGCCCAGTACCGGGCCTACGAGCCCGGCGACGAACCACGCCGGGTGGACTGGAAGCTGTACGCGCGCTCGGATCGCTTCTTCGTCCGCGAATCCGAGCGCGAGAGCCCCCTGCGGCTGTGGCTGCTGATCGATGCGACCGCCTCGGCCCAGCAGCAGGACCAGGCGCGTCCCGGCTTCACCCGCCTGGATGCCATCCGCACGCTGGCGGCCTGCGCCACGGATATCGCCCTGCGCCAGGGCGACCAGGTCGGCCTGATGGCCGTGGAAGACGACGCCGTGCGCCTGGCTCCTGCCGGCACCGGACTGCGCCAGCGCGACCGCCTGTGGCTGGGTTTGGGGGCCTTGCATGCTTCGGGCCGTTGGCCGACCGCGCTGGAGCGGCTGCGTCCGGTGTGGGAGCGCAGCATCGCCGGGGACGTGGTGCTGGCCCTGGGCGATTGCTTCGACGACGCGTTCTTGGACCTGCTCGAACGCCTGGCAGCCGCAGGCCGCGAGGTCATGCAGCTGCAGGTGCTCAGCGCCGACGAGCGCGATTTCGACTTCACCGGCGGCCACCTGTTTCGCGACCCTGAGACCGGCCAGGAGCTGCTGGGCGACGGCGCGGCCATGCGCGCGGACTACCTGCAACGTTTCCAGGATGCCCAACGCGAGCGCGAGGCGCGCCTGCGGCAGGCCGGCATCGCCCATGCCACGGCCTGGATGGACGAGCCGGCCGATGCCGGCCTGCGCCGCCTGCTGGCCCCGGGTGCGCGGCCATGATCAGGCCGGCGCCGTGCACAACGCCCTGGCCTGACGTGCCGGCGCGAGCGGGGCGGTCGATATGCCGCTGAGCCTGCTGTTCCCGGCGGGCCTGGCCGCTCTCGGTGCATTGCTGCTGCCCTTGCTGATCCACCTGGCCCGCCGCAGCGAGTACCGGCACACCGATTTTGCCGCGCTGCGCTGGCTGCGGGCGCGCCCGCGTCCGCGCCATCGCATCCGCCTGGACGACTGGCCGCTGCTGCTGCTTCGCCTGGCCCTGCTGGCCCTGCTGGCGCTGCTGCTGGCGCAGCCGGTGCTGCGGCCCGTCCAGTCCGGGCAGGCCGCGAAGGTTCTGCTCGCCCCTGGCGTTCCCCTGACGCGTGCGCGCCTGCCGGGACTGCCCGCCGACGCCGACTGGCGCTGGCTGGCGCCGGGTTTCCCGACGACCGACGGCCCCCTGCCTGGCGCCGCCACGGCCCAGGGCAGCCTGCTGCGTGAGTTCGATGCGATGCTGCCCGCGGCCACCGCGCTGCATGTGATCGTGCCCGAGCGTTGGGGGCCGCTCGATGCGCAGATTCCCCGGCTCTCGCGCAGCGTGCATTGGCATGTCGTGCCGGGCACGGCCTCACCTGTGGCCACGCCCGTCGCGCCCTCGCCGCCACGACTGCTGGCCTTCGCCGACCCGCAGGTACACGCCCTGCGCTACTTCCAGGCGCTGCAGGCCGCCTGGCAGCCGACGAATGCGTCGCTGCAAGTGCGTGCGCCCGACGCCAGCCAGGCCATTCCCGCTGACATCACCGTCGTGGCCTGGCTGTCGGCCAGGCCGCTGCCTGCCGCGCTACAGGCCTGGGCCCGCGCGGGCGGCCACCTGCTGCTGACCGAGCAGGCCCCGCTGCCTGCGGGCGTGTCGTTGCAACCGCGCTGGCGCGATGCCGACGGCCGGCCACTGGTCGCGGGCGCCGCGTTCGGCAGCGGCCAACTGCTGCGCTTCGCACGCACGCTGGATCCACAGTCCATGCCGCAGCTGCTCGATGGCGATCTGCCGGATCGGCTGCGCGCGCTGCTGCAGCCGCCTGTGGCGCCCACGCAGGCATTGGCCGCTGCGCACGTGCCGGTCCGCGGGCCACGCATCGCATCGTCTCCGCCCGCGACCCCGCTCGCGCCCTGGCTGGCTTCGCTGATCGCGTTGGTGTTCCTGCTCGAACGCTGGCTGGCCGGCGCGCGCACGCGCAGAGGCCCGGCATGACGCCGCTTCTTGGCGAGCTCCTGCGCACCGCGCGCCTGCGCCGGCACGCCATCGTGTGGGCCGGCGGGCTTCCCCTGGCTGTGCTGCTGGCCGCCGTTGGCTGGCGCCTGGGCGAATGGGAGGCAGCCGCGGCGATGCTGGCCCTGTCGCTGCTGCTCATCGCCCTGGTTGGCCGGTGGCGCGCGCTCGGCGCGGACCCGCGCTGGCTGGTGCGGCGGCTGGACCAACACCGCGCACTGGAAGACAGCAGCGACCTGCTGCTGGCACCCGCGCAGTCCCTCAGGCCCCTGCAACGGCTGCAACGCGAGCGGGTGCTGCAGCGTCTGCAAGCGGGGGCCTATGAGGTGCGCGAGCCCTGGCCGCGACGTCGGCTGGCCGTCACCGGCGCGTGCGCGCTGTTGCTGGCAGCCGCCGTGCTGTCCTGGCCCGGCAGGATTTCCTCGCCTGCCGCATCCCCCGCGGCCGCCGCGCCGCCTTCCAGCCCGAACACGCCGAGCTTGCAGTCTGCGCAGTTGCGCGCCGCGCCGCCCGCCTATACCGGTCTGGCGCCCTCCACGCTGCCCGCGCTCGACGCGAAGGTGCCCGAAGGCACCGCGCTGTCCTGGACACTGCGCTTCAACGGTCAACCGCGCCGGGTCGAGCTGCACCAGCACGATGGCCGGGTGCTGCCCCTGACGCGTGACGGCCAGACCTGGCAGCTGCGCATCACCCTGCGGCGCTCCACGCTGTACCGCCTCCTCGCCGATGGCATCCCCGTGGACGGGGCCCTGCACCGCCTGGAGGCCGTCGCCGATCGTCCACCGCAGGTGCGCGTGCTGGAACCGGAAAGCAGCCTGGTGCAGTGGTCGCCGCAGGCAGGCCGCTGGCGGCTGCGTTTCGAAGCCAGCGACGACCATGGCGTGGCCACGACGGCGCAACTGCGCCTCACCCTGGCCCAGGGCAGCGGTGAGAACATCACCTTCCGCGAGCATACCGTCACCCTCAGCGGCACCGGCGCGGGCACGGCACGCCGCTTCGAACACGACCTGCAGCCGCAGGCGCTGGGCATGGAGCCAGGCAACGATCTCATCGCGCAGCTGGTGGTCCGCGACACCCGCCAACCGGACCCGCAGGAAGGCCGCAGCAGCAGCGTGATCCTGCGCTGGCCACCGCCGCAGCAAACCCTGGCCAGCGATCTGGAAGGCAGCGTCAAGCAGGCCATGCCCGCCTATTTCCGCAGCCAGCGCCAGATCATCATCGATGCCGAGGCCTTGCTGAAGCAGCGGCCCGGCCTGTCGGCCGACGCATTCGCCAAACGCGCCGACGAGATCGGCGTGGACCAGCGTTTGCTCAGGCTGCGCTATGGCCAATTCCTGGGCGAGGAGACCGAAGGCGCGCCGCAGGCACCTCCCGAGCCCGCCGATGAGCCTGCCCTGCCAGTCGCAGACGATCTGCCGACCGCGGACCTGCCGACGGCGGACATGCCCAGGGCCGCCGCGCCCGCGCCCGAAGATGCGCACGATCACCCGGTTGCCGGCGCGGCGGCCCTGGATGGCCATGGCCACGGCGATGAGCCGACCCAGGCGCGATTCGGCAACCAGGGCGACGTGCTGGCCGAATTCGGCCACACCCACGACCCTGCCGAGGCGGCCACCCTGCTTGACCCGCAGACCCGCGCCACCCTGAAGGCTGCGCTGGACCAGATGTGGCAGTCCGAAGGCGAGCTGCGCCAAGGCCAACCCGAGCGCGCGCTACCGTTCGCCTACAAGGCGCTGGGGCTGATCAAACAGGTGCAGCAGGCCGAGCGCATCTATCTTGCGCGCGTCGGCCCCGAGCTTCCGCCCATCGACCAGAGCCGGCGTATGAGCGGCACCCGCGAAGGGCTCGGCGATCGCCTGCTTGCGCCCGTGCAGCGCACGCCACCGGATCGCCAGGTGCTGGCACTGTGGCAAGCGCTGGGTGGCACGCCCAGCCAGGGCGAGTCCGCCCAGCGCGAGGCGGTCAGCCGCTGGCTGAGCGAAAGGCACGGCGACGACGCAGACACGCTTGATCTGCTCGCGGCCCTGGAAACCCTGCGCGGCAGGCCCGACTGCGGCGACTGCCGGCAACGCCTGCGTGCGCAGCTGTGGCGCTGGCTGCTTCCCCCCACAACGCCGCCGCTGCCCAGGGCCAAGCCCAGCGCCAGTGGCCAGCGCTATCTGGAGGCGCTGCAGCGCCGGAGCGCGCCATGACGGCGAATCTCTTGCTGATGGCCGTGCTCGCCGCCGCCGCCCTCGTGGGCATGTGGCGGCTACGCCATACACGGCCGGCCTGGCGCAGCGCCCTTCTGCTGGCGCTGCAACCACTCTGCGCCGTGCTGCTGTACTTCGCCCTGATGCCGCCTCCTGCACCGGGCACGGCCGGCACTCTGGTGGTGCTCACGGCGGACAGTCGCGTGGTGCCCTCCACCGACGCCGCCAACCCAGTGGTGGCGCTGCCGGAGGCGCCGGTGTCCGAGAAGATCGAGCGCGTGCCGGACCTTGCGACCGCGCTGCGCCGGCATCCGGGCACTCGCGCCTTGCGCGTCATCGGCGCGGGACTGGAGCCGCGCGATCGCGACGCCGTCGCGGGGATGGCCCTGGCCTTCGATGCGCTCCCCGAGACACCGGGCCTGGCCGAGCTGTCCGAGCCTGCGCCGATGGCCGCGGGCGCTCGTTTTCGCGTCAGCGGCCGCGTGGCCGGCATCGCCGATGCGCGCGTGTGGCTCATCGATCCTGCTGGCGAACGCGTCGGCGTGGCGCAGGTGGGTCGGGAGGGACGCTTCTGGCTGGAAGGCAGCAGCCGCGGCGCGGGCGCGGTCGAATTCGAGCTGCGCGTGCTCGACGCAGCGGGCCAGCAGCGGGATTCGGCCGTGGTCCCGGTCCTGGCCATCGAACCGCCAACGCAGCAGGTCCTGTTCCTGGGCGGGGCAGCGCAGCCGGAATGGAAGTACCTGCGGCGCTGGGCCAGCGATGCCGGGCTGGACGCGCGCACGCGCTTCGCGGTGGGTGGTGGCGTGGCGCTGGGCCAGGGCGATGCCCGCCTGGATCGCGTCAGCTTGGACAAGTCGGACCTGGTGGTGATGGACGAGCGCGCGTTGGTGGCACTGGGCAGCGCGCAACGCGCCGCACTGGTGGACGCGGTGGAGCGCGGGCTCGGCCTGCTGATCCGCATCAGCGGCCCACTCGACGGCGCCCAGCAAAAGGCCCTGGCCGCGCTTGGCCTGTCCATGCGCGGCGCGCCCGGCGCCGCCGCGCCCCTCCTGCTGGAAGGCTTCGGCATGGACGCTTGGTCCGGCGCATCGCAGGACCGTGCCGGCACCCACGATGGCGCCGTGCCTGCGAGGGCCCTGGAGCGACTGACCTGGCAGCCGGCGGATGCGGACCTGCCCGTGCTCGCCCGCGACCGCAGCGGCCAGCCCTATGCGTGGTGGCGCCCCCGCGGCGCCGGCCGCATCGCGATCACCACCCTGCTCGACAGCTACAGGCTGGTGCTGGAAGGCGACAGCCCTCGGCACGCCGCCCTGTGGAGCGAGGCCTTGTCCACCCTCATGCGCCCCCACCCCATCGACACCGTCCTGGCCAGCAGTGCGTGGCAAGGCGAGCGCACCACGCTATGTGGGCTCGGCAGCGCGACCCGGTTGCAGGCTACCGAAAGCGACACGACCGAACCGCTCCTGAAGCAGTCGGGCTGCGCCGCCGTGTGGCCTCGCGTATCCGGCTGGTATCGATGGAACAGCGACGATCGGTTGCACGGCGCGCTCTACGTCCGCGCCTGGAGCGAGCGTTCCCCCCTGCATCGCAACGCCACGCGCAGCGCCACATTGGAACTGGTCGGCAGCGGAACCTCGCGCCTCTCTAGCCCTGCCCCACAGCCCGGCAAACGATGGCCGTGGTGGCTGGCCTTCGTCGTGTGCGCCGGCCTCAGCTGGTGGACCGAACGCAGACGAGTCCCACATCCTCCCGGTAGTCATGCACCAAGCGCCTGAAGTTCGCGACAAGCCAGTAAGGCACTCCATCGACCCTTCGGCCTGAGTACCAGCCCGCCGCCCAGCCAGCCCCATGGAAGCAGCTCGAGGCGGCCCCGGGCCATTAGCCGCGAACAGGTCTGCCGGTAACGCCCCTTCGCGGCTGACGCCGCTCCCGCGGAAAGGCTCCCATGGCTTTGCGCGATGTGTGTTTGGCTCGTTTGAGGAACAGGGCGACAAAGACCACGATCCTCTGCGACGAGCCACCGTCAGGCCAATGCTTCGCTTTGACACGCGGGTCGTGTGCGGAAGGCGTGTACCCGCCTCTGTGAGAGCGGCTTCAGCCGCGAAGAGGCTTTCCCGAGAAGCCCCCACCCGTCTGGTATCCAGAGGCCACTCGAGCCGCTTCCGTGGGGGCTCCGGTGGGTTGATATGCCCGTATGCGTTCGCCTCGCCGCGCAACGCCTCACCTCACCGCCGGCTTGCGGGTTGTGGATCGTCAGGCTGCCTCAGCTCGAGGCTCTGATGGTTCCTACCGACGTTCGAAAAGCGCGGAGATGCTTTCTCGCCAGCGCTTTTTCGCAGCTGAGGGCCTAGACCACCTAGCGCAATTTCCGGAAATAGCTCCTGCGGATTGGTGTGGTGGTTGAGCAGCAGGTACTAGGCGGATATCGGCGGAGCACCCGCACTCAACGCTGTGCCACTTTTATTTCGCGCAAAGACAAACCCCCAGCTTTAGGCTGGGGGTTTGCGGGATAAAGACCCTGGCGATGACCTACTCTCGCATGGCTTGAGCCACACTACCATCGGCGCAGCTGCGTTTCACTTCCGAGTTCGGGATGGGATCGGGTG
>NZ_SAWZ01000010.1 GCF_004122095.1 Pseudoxanthomonas composti
GGCGCGCAGTCCACCGCCATCGGTGCGGTGGCCAACGCCATCGGCGACTACGCCACCGCGGTCGGCACCCAGACCACCGCTGGCGGCACCAGCAGCGTGGCTGTGGGCGGTCCGGTGGACCTGATCCCGGGCCTGGGCTTTTTCGTCAACACCGAAGCCACCGGCGAGGCCTCGGCGGCCTTCGGCAGCGGCGCGCAGGCCACCGGCGACTACAGCGTGGCCAACGGCACGCTGGCGGCGGCCGAGGGCATCGAATCCACCGCGGTGGGTTACTTCTCCTACGCACCGGGCGATGGCGCCACGGCACTGGGCGCCGAGACTTGGGCCAGCGGCGAGCTGAGCACGGCGGTGGGCTTCTACAGCACCGCCCTGGGCGATAACAGCGTGGCGCTGGGCGCCAACTCCACGGCCACGCGCGACAACACCGTGGCGGTGGGAGCTGCCGGCAACGAGCGGCAGATCACCAGCGTGGCCGCCGGTACGGAAGCCACCGACGCGGTGAACAAGTCGCAGCTGGACGCGGTGGCCGCCACGGCGGCTTCGGCCAGCGCCGGCCTGCAGACCAATGGCGGCGGCGTGGCCAGCGCCACCGGCAAGGACAGCACCGCGGTGGGCAGCGGGGCGACGGCCAGCGGGGCGAGCAGCATTGCGCTGGGCGCCAACAGCACCGCGCGTGGGGCAGGTGGCGCGGCAGTGGGCGTGAACAGCCAGGCCGCCGGCAGCAACAGCACGGCGGTCGGTCGTCAGACCAATGCCGCCGGCGAGGGCTCGGTGGCGCTGGGCTTCAACTCCTTCGTCCGCCCGGGCATGAAGAACGCGGTGGCCATCGGCGCCAATGCCGGTGCATCCGGCGTGGAATCGGTGGCCATCGGCTCCGGCTCGCGGACCGACGAAGCCAGCACGGTGTCCTTCGGCAGCGGCAATGGTCGCGGCGGTCCGGCTACGCGCAGGCTGATCAATCTCTCCGCCGGCACGCTGTCGGCCACCAGCAGCGACGCGGTCACCGGGGCGCAGCTGTTCCAGGGCGGGACGGCGGTGGCCTCCTTCCTGGGCGGCGGCGCGTCCTTCGGGGCCAGGGGCTTCACTGCGCCGACCTTCGTCATCCAGGGCGACAGCTACTACAGCGTGGGCGATGCGCTGACCGCGCTGGACAGCAAGGTCAGCGAGCTGGATGCGCGCACGGCCTCCACCGCCACCGCTGCGGCACCGCAGGCGCGGAGCGCACGGGTGGCCAGCGCCGCGCCTACCGCTGCGGCGGCAACGGCGACACCCACTGCCGCACCTGCGGAGGCGGGCGAGGCCGGGGTGGCGACCGCGACCGCAACGGCGCCTGCCGCCTCTGCCAGCGGCGCCACCGCGGTCGGCAGCCAGGCACAGGCCAATGCCGAATCCGGCACGGCCGTGGGCGGCAGTTCCTACGCGCACGGCCCCAACGACACCGCCATCGGCAGCAACGCCAAGGTCAATGCCGACGGCAGCACCGCGGTGGGCGCCAATGCCAGCGTGGCGGCGGTGGCCACCAATGCGGTGGCCATGGGCGAGGGCACGCAGGTCACCTCGGCCTCGGCCACCGCGGTCGGGCAGGGGGCCTCGGCCACCGCGCAGGGCGCCGTGGCCCTGGGGCAGGGGTCGGTGGCCGATCGCGCCAACACCGTCTCGGTGGGCGCGGCCGGCGCCGAACGCCAGGTGGCCAACGTGGCCGCCGGCACGGCCGAGACCGATGCGGCCAACGTCGGCCAGGTGCGCAGCGCCAACGCGCAGACGCTGTCCTCGGCCAACGCCTACACCGACGCGCGCATCAATGCGTGGGAAGACGACCTGCTGCAGGTCCGGGGCGAGGTCGACCAGCGCTTCCGCAGTACCGATGAGCGCATCAACCGCCAGGGCGCGATGAGTGCGGCGATGCTCAACATGGCGGTCAGCGCCGCGGGCATCCGCACCGACAACCGCGTCGGCGTCGGCGTCGGCTTCCAGAGCGGGCAGCGCGCGCTGTCGGTGGGCTACCAGCGCGCCATCAGCGAGCGCGCCACCGTCACCGTGGGCGGCGCCTTCAGCGGCGATGAGCGCTCGGTGGGCGTGGGTGCCGGCTTCGGCTGGTAAGGCGATCGCGGTCGGCGGCCAAGGCCGTCGACCGCTCAATTTGCAGGTCGCGATGCGCCTTGACGGGCCGGTCAGGGACAGGGGCAATCGCGGGTTGATGCAGTGGACAGGCCGGGCTCGTACAACCAATCGAAAGGAACCATCGAGATGAAAATCAGGAAACTCAGTGCAGCGGTCACCGGTATCGTGTTTGCCGCGGGCCTGGCGGCAACCGGCGCCCAGGCGGCCAACAACACGCCGCTGGTCAAGGGTCTGTCATCGCCGGCGACGCAGTCCGGCGGTGGCGACCGGCTGATCATCAAGTACCGCGCTGGCAATGTGGCGGCCAGCAGCGTCTCCTCCAAGCTGACCACCGTGCGCACGGCCGCCGCCCGCGCAGGCGTGGTGCAGGCCCGCGCCGCCGGTCGCAGCGCCGCCTCGCCGCTGACCGCGCGCTATGGCCGCAAGCTCGGCACCGGCTCGGACCTGGTGCGCATCTCGCGCAAGCTGTCCGATGCCGAGCTGACCAGCCTGATCACCGAACTGAAGGCCGACCCGGCCGTCGAGTCGGTGCAGGTGGACCGCAAGATGTACGCCTTCCGCGACTTCAAGACCGCCGCCGCGCCGGGCGTGCAGCCGGCGATGACGCCCAACGACCCGTACTACGCCCAGTACCAGTGGCACCTGTCCAGCCCCACCGGCGGCATCAACGCCCCGGCGGCCTGGGATGTGTCCACCGGCGCGGGCACGGTGGTGGCGGTGCTGGATACCGGCATCCTGCCGGACCACCCGGACATGAAGTCCGGCAACCACCTGCTGGCCGGCTACGACTTCATCAGCGACGCCTTCGTCTCACGCCGCGGTACCGATGCGCGCGCGCCGGGCGCGCTGGACTACGGCGACTGGAACGACGACGCCTCCCAGTGCCGGGTTGATGACAGCTCCTGGCACGGCACCCACGTGGCCGGCACGGTGGCCGAGCTGACCAACAACGGCGTCGGCATGGCCGGCGTGGCGCACGATGCGCAGGTGCTCCCCGTGCGCGTGCTGGGCCGCTGCGGCGGCTACACCTCCGATATCGTCGACGCCATCATCTGGGCCTCAGGCGGCACCGTGGACGGCGTTCCCGCCAACCAGAATCCGGCCGAAGTCATCAACCTGAGCCTGGGCGGCAGCGGTGCCTGCGAAGCCGCCGAGCAGGATGCGGTGGACCTGGCCATCGCCAACGGCAGCCTGGTGGTCATCGCGGCCGGCAACTCCGGCGCCAACGCGGCCAACCACTCCCCGGGCAACTGCGACAACGTGGTGACCGTGGGCGCCACCGGCGTGACCGGCGGCATGGCCTACTACTCCAACTACGGCGCGACCGTGGAGATCTCCGGCCCCGGTGGCGGCGTCAACGAGGGCTCGCCCACGGGCTACGTGTGGCAGGCCGGCTACAACGGCACCACCACGCCGACCTCCGGCGCCTACAGCTACATGGGCATGGCTGGCACCTCGATGGCCTCCCCGCACGTGGCCGCGGTGGCCGCCCTGGTGCAGAGCGCGCTGGCTGAAGCCGGCCGCGAGCCGCTGAAGCCGGCCGACCTGAGCGCGCTGCTGATCAAGACCGCGCGTCCGTTCCCGGTCAGCATCCCGGCCAGCACACCGATCGGCTCGGGCATCGTCGATGCCGCGGCGGCGCTGAAGGAAGCGCTGAAGGAACCCTGCGACCCGACCGAGGAAAGCTGCGCGCCGGACGCCACGCCGCTGGTCAACAAGGTGGCCGTGGGCAATGTCGCCGGCGCAACCGGCAGCGAGACGCTCTACAGCTTCGAGGCCAAGGCCGGCGCGACGCTGAGCTTCATGACCTACGGCGGCCGCGGCAACGTGGATGTCTACGTCAGCGTGGGCGAGGAGCCGACCACCAGCGACTTCGACGCCAAGTCCGCGCGCACCGGCAACAGCGAGACCGTGCGCTTCACCGCGCCGGTGGCGGGCACCTACTACGTCAAGCTGGTCGGCGCCGCGTCGTACAGCGGCGTGAGCGTGGTCGCGCGCCAGTAAGCCTTATCGCCATGCAGTCCTTCGAACCCCGGCACCTGCCGGGGTTCGTCGTTCAGGGTTCTGTGACTCGATCGGCGCCGCGCGCGGGCGACTGTCGGCGGCAAGCTGCTAGAGTCAGCGCCACGCAAGGAGCCGATTCGTGAACGCCGTTCAGCAACACATGCCTGCGACCCTGTCTTCTCCCGCGGAACTGCGCGTGGTCGATGCCCTGATCGCGCGCGGCCGCCTGAAGGACGCCGACCTGGCGCGGGTGCGCCGGGTGCAGGAAGAGGCAGGCGGCAGCCTGCTGGCGCTGCTGCTGCGCCTGGGACTGGTGTCCGAGCGCGACCATGCCGAGGTCTGCGCGCAGGTGCTGGACATCCCGCTGCTGTCCGCGCGCGAGTTGCCAGAGCTGGCCCCCGACCTGGAGGAACTGCCGGCGCTGTCGCTGCGCTTCCTCAAGCAGTTCCAGGCCTGCGTGGTCGGTGGCGATGCGCAGCACCTGCAGCTGTGGATGGCCGCGCCCTACGACGATTACGCGCGCTCGGCGGTACAGCTGGCCACCGGCCGCCAGGTCCGCGTCGCGGCCGGCCTGGGGGCGGAGATCGACGACACCCTGGAGCGCTGGTTCGGCCAGGGCCGCAGCGCCATGGGCACCATCATCGAGAACGTCGATGGTCAGGCCGCCGACCTGGACGATGTCGAACATCTGCGCGACCTGGCCTCCGAGGCCCCGGTCATCCGCCTGGTGAACCTGGTGATCCAGCGCGCGGTGGAGCTGCGCGCCTCGGATATCCACATCGAGCCGTTCGAGAACCGCCTGAAGGTGCGCTACCGCGTCGATGGCGTGCTGGAGGAGGGCGAAAGCCCGCCGGTGAACCTCACCGCCGCGGTGATCAGCCGCATCAAGATCATGGCCCGGCTCAACATCGCCGAGCGCCGTTTGCCACAGGATGGCCGCATCCAGCTGCGCGTGCAGGGCAAGGAGCTGGACCTGCGCGTGAGCACGGTGCCCACCGCGCACGGGGAGAGCGTGGTGATGCGCCTGCTGGACCGCGAAACGGTGGTGTTCGACTTCCAGCGCCTGGGCTTCACCGACGAGTTCCTGCCGCAGTTCCTGCGCGTGCTGGAGCAGCCGCACGGCATCCTGCTGGTGACCGGCCCCACCGGCTCGGGCAAGACCACCACGCTGTACACCGCGCTGAGCCAGCTCAATACCGCCGACGTCAAGATCATCACCGTCGAGGACCCGGTCGAGTACCAGATCGAGGGCATCAACCAGATCCACGTCAAACCGCAGATCGGCCTGGATTTCGCCAACGCGCTGCGCAGCATCGTGCGCCAGGACCCGGACATCATCATGATCGGCGAAATGCGCGACCTGGAGACGGCGCGTATCGCCATCCAGTCCGCGCTGACCGGCCACCTGGTGCTGTCCACTCTGCACACCAACAACGCAGCCGGCGGCATCACCCGCCTGCTGGACATGGGCGTGGAGGATTATCTGCTGACCTCCACGGTCAACGGCATCCTCGCCCAGCGCCTGGTGCGCCGGCTGGAGCCGACCCATGCCGAGCGCTATGTCGCCTCGCCGGAGGAGATCGAAAAATTCAGCCTGCGTCGCTACCAGCCCGACGGACCGATTCACCTGTATCGCCCGCAGCCCTCGGCGCTGGCGCCCACCGGCTACCTGGGCCGCACCACCATCACCGAGTTCCTGGTGATGAACGACGAGTTGCGCCGCGCCGTCATGCGCCATGCCGGCATGGGCGAGCTGGAGCAGCTGGCGCGCCAGGCCGGCATGCGCACCATGTACGAGGACGGCATCGCCAAGGCGCTGGCCGGCTACACCACGCTGGAGGAAGTCCTGCGGGTGACCGAGGACGCATGAGCAGCGTGTTGAGCAGCCGGGACCGGGGACCGGGGACCGGGGACCCGGGAAACAGCGTCCACTGCAGGCGCATGCGCGCCTGCCTGTCCGGCACACGCGCGCGCACTTCTGCCTTTGCCTTCCCCGGGTCCCCGGTCCCCGGTCCCCGGTCCCGGAACTGCTGATGCCCCTGTACCGCTACAAGTCCCTGGACGCGCAGGGCGAAATCCTGGAAGGGCAGATGGAGGCGGCCAGCGATGCCGAGGTGATCGCGCGGCTGCAGGAGCAGGGTCACCTGCCGATGGAGGCGCGGCTGGCCGGGGCCGGCGGGGGGCGCAGCCTGCGCACCTTGCTCTCGGCCAAGGCCTTCGATGGCGAACGGCTGGTGCAGTTCACCCAGCAGCTGGCGACCCTGCTGGGCGCGGGGCAGCCACTGGACCGCGCCCTGACCATCCTGCTGGACCTGCCCGAGAGCGAGCGCGCCAAGCGCATCGTCGGCGACATCCGCGACACCGTGCGCGGCGGTGCGCCGTTGTCGGCCGCGCTGGAGCGCCAGCACGGCACGTTCTCGCGCCTGTACGTGAACATGGTGCGGGCCGGCGAAGCCGGCGGCAGCCTGCACGATACGCTGCAGCGCCTGGCCGATTACCTGGAGCGCAGCCGTGCCTTGAAGGGCCGGGTGATCAACGCGCTGATCTACCCGGCGATCCTGCTCGTGGTGGTCGGCGCGGCGCTGTTGTTCCTGCTGGGCTACGTGGTGCCGCAGTTCGCGCAGATGTACGAAAGCCTGGACGTGCAGCTGCCCTGGTTCACCCAGGCGGTGCTGACCCTGGGCCTGTTCGTGCGCGACTGGTGGCTGTTGCTGGTGGTGGTGCCCTGCGTGGCGGTGCTGCTGCTGGACCGCAAGCGCCGCGACCCGGCCTTCCGCGACCGCCTGGACCACTGGCTGCTGCAGCGTCCGGGCATTGGCTCGCTGCTGGCCAAGCTGGAAACCGCGCGGCTGGCGCGCACGCTGGGCACCTTGCTGCGCAACGGCGTGCCATTGCTGTCGGCACTGGGGATCGCGCGCAACGTGCTGGGCAACCGCGCCCTGGCCAGCGACGTGGAGGCGGCGGCCGATGAGGTCAAGAACGGCCGCGCCCTGGCCACGGCGCTGTCGCGCCACCAGCGCTTCCCGCGGCTGGCGCTGCAGATGATCCAGGTCGGCGAGGAATCCGGCGCGCTGGACACCATGCTGCTCAAGACTGCCGACACCTTCGAGCTGCAGACCGCCCAGGCGATGGATCGCATGCTGGCCGCGCTGGTGCCGCTGATCACCCTGATCCTGGCCTCGGTGGTGGGCCTGGTGATCGTGGCCGTGCTGGTGCCGCTGTACGACCTGACCAACGCCATCGGATAGTCCGCGATGCTGCAACCCGCCCGCCCAGCGTTCCTTTTCGCCGCCTTGGCCTGCCTGCTGCCGGGCGCGGCTGCGGCGGCCGAGGCAACCTCGGCTTCCCCGCATGCCCTGGCCCTGCAGCTGGTGCTGCAGTCGCAGGCGGCGCAGATCGAGGCGATGGACCGCGAGCTGCCGCGCGAGCACGACACCCTTACCCGTGCGTGGTCGGTCGAACGCGCCATCGCACCCGGCTTCATCGATACCCGCGGGTTGCTGCAGGTCACCTATCACGTCGATGGCGTGGCGCTGGCGCGCTGGCAGGTGGACCTGGCCGCTGCACGCGTGACCGAAGCGCCTGTTTCAATGGTCTCCCTTTCTCCCACCGCGGTGTCCCCCGACACCCGACGTCCCTGACGGCAACACTTGCAAGAGGATCCGCCCATGCGTCGCCATTATTCGCTGAGTCGCTCGCCCGCCCGCCAGGCCGGCATGAGCCTGCTGGAAATCATCATCGTCATCGTGCTGATCGGCGCGGTGCTCACCCTGGTGGGCAGCCGCGTGCTGGGCGGTGCCGACCGCGGCAAGGCCAACCTGGCCAAGTCGCAGATCCAGACCCTGGCCGGCAAGATCGACAGCTACCAGCTGGACACCAACCGCCTGCCGAGCCGTCTGGAAGACCTGGTGGCCGCGCCTTCCGGCGTGAGCGGCTGGCTGGGGCCATATGCCAAGCCGGCCGAGCTCAACGACCCCTGGGGCCACCCCATCGAATACCGCGTGCCCGGCGAAGGCCAGCCCTACGAGCTGATCAGCCTGGGCAAGGACGGCCAGCCCGGCGGCGACAGCTACAACGCCGACATCCGCTACGAATAAACGCAGGCGCGCATGCACCGTCGTCGCGACAGCGCGGGCGTCACCCTGCTGGAGATGCTGCTGGTGGTGGCGCTGCTGGCCATCGCCGCCGCCCTGGCGGGGATGGTGCTGAGCGGTGGCATGCGCGGCATGCAGCTGCGTGCGGCCAGCCAGGACATCGCCGCGCAACTGCGCTACACCCGGGCACGCGCCATCGCCAGCGGCGAGCCGCAGCGCTTCACCATCGAGCCGCGCGCGCATCGCTGGACCGGGGCGGAAGGGCGCCGCGGCGAGATTCCCGCGGCCCTGTCGGTGGCCTTCACCGGTGCGCGCGAGGCGGCTGGCGCGGCCGCCCCCGCCGACGCGCAGGGCGCGATCCTGTTCTTCCCCGACGGCGCCTCCACCGGCGGGCGCATCGAGCTGCTGTCCGGCGATGCCGGCTGGCGCGTGGACGTGGGCTGGCTGATGGGCGATGTGCGCCTGCGCCGGGTGGGAAGGTCCTGAGCATGCGCCAGCGCGGCTTCACCCTGATCGAGGTCATCGTCGCCACCGCCCTGCTGGCGCTGGGCCTGACCCTGCTGCTGGGATCGCTGACCGGGGCGGTGCGCCAGGTGCGCGGCGCCGAGGATGCCGGGCGCGTGGCCCTGCATGCGCAGTCGCTGCTGGCGCAGGTCGGGGTGGGCGCGCCCCTGGAACCGGGCGAACAGAACGGCAGCTGGGATGAGGGGCGCTATCGCTGGCAGCTGCAGGTGCGGCCGTTTCGCGACCCCGCCCAGCGCGGCGATGCGCCAGTGGCCGCCGGCAGCCGGCAGCTGATGGAGCTGGTGCTGCAGGTGCGCTGGGATCAGCAGGGCCAGGCGGCCGTGCGCGAATGGCGCGGGCTGCGCCTGGTCAAGGGGCCCGAAAGCCTGCCTGGAGCGGCCCGGTGAAGCGCCATGCGCAGGGCTTCACCCTGATCGAAGTGCTGCTGGCCACGGTGCTGCTGGCCACCGGCCTGGCGCTGGCGCTGGCCTCGATCCGGTCGATTTCGGCAATGACCACGCGCGGGGAGGTCATGTCCCAGCGCAACGAGCGCATGCGCGCGGTGGAAGGCCTGCTGCGCCGCCGCCTGGCCAGCGCGCGGGCGATCGCCTTTGCCACCGAGGCCGACACGCTGCGGCCGTACCTGTTCGTCGGCGAGCCGCAGCGCATGCGCTTCGTTTCCGATCTGCCCAACTATCTCGGACGCGGCGGGCCTTATCTGCACGATGTCTATGCCAATGCCGATTACGGCATGCTGATGCTGGACATGACCCTGGTGCAGGGCGGCCAGCCCATGCCCGAGCGCAGCCCGCGCCCTCCCGAGCGCTTGGCCGAAGGCCTGGACAGCGTGCGCTTTCGCTACCGTGGGCTGGCCGAGAACGGTGGCCTGGGCCCCTGGCAGGAGCGCTGGGACCAGGTCGACGCCTTGCCGGTGCAGGTGGCCATCCTGGTGCAGCCGCGCCAGGAAGCGCCGTGGCCGGAGCTGGTGGTGACGCTGGCCGAAGGCAATGGCGGCGGCGCCGCGGCCAGCGCGCCGTCGGGGCTGCGCCGATGACGCGCATGCGCGGGGCCGCGCTGGTGCTGGTGCTGTGGCTGATCGTGCTGGCCACCGCGCTGATCGGCAGCTTCGCGCTGTCGGCGCGGGTGGAGGCGCTGCAGGGGCGGGTGGCGATCGATGGCGTGGGCGCCTACGAAAGCGCGCGTGCCGGCGTGGAGTACGCGCTGCTGCGGCTGGAGGACATGGACCCGCGCAGCCACTGGCAGCCCGATGGCCGGCCCTATGCCTGGCGCTTCCACGACAGCGCGCTGGAAGTGCGCATCGTCGATGAGAGCGGCAAGGTCGATCTCAACCTGGCTGATGTGCAACTGCTGACCCAGCTGTGCCGCGCGGTGGGCATCGCGCCCGAGCGCGCCGCACAGCTGGCCGGGGCGATCGTGGACTGGCGCGACGGCGATCCGCTGACCCAGCCCGGTGGCGGCGCCGAGGATCCGGACTATGCCGCGGCCGGTTTGCCCTATGGGGCCAAGGACGCGCCGTTCGAAAGCCTGGGCGAGTTGCAGCAGGTGCTGGGCGTGACCCCGCAGGACTACGAGCGCCTGCTGCCCAACGTGACGCTCTATTCCAACCTGGCCCAGCCGGAGATGCGCTTTGCGCAGGCGCCGGTGCTGGCCGCGATGGGCATGGACGCCGAACTGGTGCAGTCCCAGAGACTGCTACCCGGCGTCAGTGGCGCACCGGCGGCGGAGCGCGGCAGCGGCACGTATAGTATTGAGAGCCGCGCGCGGCTGGCCAATGGACGCGTGGCGGTTCTACGGACGGTGGTGCGACTGGGCGAGGGCCCGGTGCCGGGTTCGATGTATACGGCGCTGCGCTGGGAGGAAACGTGGGCACCCCGATGAACACCGTGACGACGCCAGCCAATGCGATGGAGGCCCGAGGGGCTGCGCTGGTCGAGCGCGTGCGGCTGTTCCTGGCATGGTGGAAGCGCTCGTTGCTGCTGTGCCTGCCGCGCAGCTGGCGGCGCGTGCTGGGCCTGGGCGATGACCGCGTGCTGATCTACCTGCGCGATGCGGCGCTGGTCCTGGACCGCGACACCGGCGATGCGGTGACCGCCCTGGCCGAGCTGCCAGCCGAGGCGCAGGCGCTTCCCGATTCCCTGCTGGGCGCGCGCCTGGCCGCGCTGCCGCGCTGGGCGGTACTGCCGGCGCACGTGGCGTTGCGGCGGCGGCTGCGCCTGCCGGCCGCGGCCGCCGGACGCCTGCGCGACGTGGTGGGCTTCGAGATCGACCGGCAGACCCCGTTCACCGCCGATGCGGTGCATTACGACGCGCGCGTGCTGGAGCGGCGCGAGGACGGGCGTCTGGAGGTGGAGCTGGTGGTGGTGCCGCGCGAGGCGGTGCAGCGCGTGGTGACCCAGCTGACGCCGCTGAGCGGCGAACTGGCGGGCGTGGACGTGTTCGACGAGCTGCATCAGCCGCTGCGCGTGAACCTGTTGCCGGCGGCCCAGCGCGGCCGGCGTGGCAGCGGCCAGCGCAGCATCTCGCTGGTGCTGGCCGCGGTGGCGGTGATTGCCTTGCTCGGGGCGGCCTCGATCGTGCTGGACAACCGCCGCGATGCCGCCACCGCCCTGGAGGCGCAGGTGCGCAGCCGCGCCGAGGCGGCGCGCACGGTGGCGCTCAAGCGCCAGCAGCTGGTGGACCTGATCGACGGCAATACCTTCCTGGCCCAGCGCCGCACGGCCTTGCCGGCCACGCTGCAGGTGCTGGACGAGCTGACCCAGCGCCTGCCCGATGGCACTTACCTGGAGAAGGTCAGCATCGAGAACAACCGCCTGCTGGTAATCGGCCTGAGCTCGGAGGCGGCGTCGCTGGTCGGGCGCATGGAGGGCGCACCGTACTGGCGCAACCCGGCGCTGAGCGGTGCCCTGCAGCCGGACCCGCGGGTGCGGCGCGATCGCTTCAGCATGGTGGCCGAGCTGGTGCCGCCGCCACGGCTGTCCGCGGCCAGCACGCCGGCTGGCGCGGCTGCACCGGGGGCGCGCCGATGAGCGCGCGCAGCGACAAGCACGACCGCTGGCTGGCGCTGGCCCTGCTGCTGGCGGTACTGGCGCTGGTCTACCTGTTGTGCGTGCACCCGTGGTGGACCGAGCCGATGCTGGTGGAACAGGACCGCATCGCCCAGGCCCAGGCGCGCAGCCAGCGGGTGGAAGCCGCGCTGCGGCAGGCGCCGCAGATCGACCGCGAGCTGGCCGCCCTGCGTGCGCGTCTGGCCGATCGCCCCGGCTTCCTGCCCGAATCGACCGTCGAGCTGGCCACCGCCGGCCTGGTGCAGCGGCTGGAGCAGGTGGTGGCCGAGGCCAGCCCGGGCAACCGCAGCTGCGCCATCACCAACCGCTCGCCGATGACGGACATGGTGGCCGACCGCTATGCGCGCGTGGTGGTGCAGGCGCGGCTGCGCTGCGGCACGCCGGAGCTGGCATCGGTGCTGTACGCGTTGGAAAGCGGCGCGCCACGGCTGTTCGTGGACAACCTCAACATCCTGGCCCTGCGCACCAGCTACCTGCCGGTGGAGGCCGGGCGCGGCAGCAACAGTGGCGGCCTGGACATCAGCTTCGATCTCTACGGGTTCCTGGCGCCCTCGGCCAGCGCCACGGCCGTGCCTGCACAGGGAGGCGCCGATGCGCGCTGACGGCTGGACCCTGCGCACCTGGATCCTGGCGGCCATCGCCGGCCTGTCGGTGCTAGTGCTGTTGCTGGCACTGGCGGGCATGGGCGCGCGCCTGCCGACCTCCGCGCCGGAAGACCCCGCGCCCCTGCCCAGCACCGCGTCCCTGCCTAGTGCCGACATCGGCCTGCAGTCGCGCGAGGCCTACGCAGCCATCGCGCAGCGGCCGCTGTTTTCCGACAACCGCCAGCCGCAGCCGTTCTTCATCGAAGGCCAGGGCCCGGCCGAGGGCGGCGGTGCCTTCAATTTCGTGCTGACCAGCGTGCTGCTGGCCGGGCAGACCCGCCTGGCCATCCTGCAACCGCCCGAGGGCGGCAGCTCGGTGCGCTTCAAGCTGGGAGAAAGCGCCGAGGCCTACCCGGACTGGCGCCTGGTGACGCTGTCCGCGCGCAGCGCCACCTTCGAAGGCCCCGAGGGCGTGCGCACCCTGGACCTGCGGGTGTTCGACGGCAAGGGCGGCGAGCGCGCCACCCAGCTGCAGCAGTTCCAGGGCAATGGCGAGAACGCCAGCGCGCAGCAGGCCGAGCGCCGCCAGCCCGCGGCCAATGCGCCGCAGCAGGCGCCGGTGCCCGCGCTGTCCGGACAGACCGCCAACACGCGCCCGCCACAGCCGCCGGCGAACACCCCCACCCCTGGCGCGCCCGCCAACAACGCGCCCACGCCCTCGGATGAGCAGGTCCAGGCCATCCGTGCGCGCATCCAGCAGCGACGCGCGGAGCTGCGGCGCGAGCAGCAATCCTCCGGAAACGGCCAATGATCCCAATCGCATCGATGACGCCACGCCTGACCGCCCACACCCTGTTGTTCGCCGCGCTGGCCACGGCCCTGTCCGGCTGCGCCAGCAATCCGCGCCCGGAGCTGCGCAAGCCAGACCCGCAGGCCGTGCCCGAGCAGGTGCGCCAGGAGGCGCTGCCCGACGACGGCGCAGCGCCTGCCGCGCGCCTGCATCGCGGCACCGGGCAGGTGATCAACCGCAGCGTGGCCGCCGCACCGCCGCCGCAGCTGGCGGCGACCTCGGGCGAGGCCACCTTCAATTTCGAAGGCGAATCGGTGCACGCGGTGGTCAAGGCGATCCTGGGCGACATGCTGGGGCAGAACTACGTCATCGCCCCGGAAGTGCAGGGCACGGTGACCCTGGCCACGCCGCACCCGGTCAACGCCTCGGCGGCGCTGTCGCTGCTGGAGATGGTGCTGGGCTGGAACAACGCGCGCATGGTCTATCGCGATGGCCGCTACAACATCGTGCCGGCCGATCGCGCCCTGGCCAGCGGCTCCATCGCCCCGCGCAGCGGCCCGGCAAGCAACGCCCGCGGGTTCGAATCGCGGGTGGTGCCGCTGCGCTTCATCGCCGCGGCGGAGATGGAAAAGCTGCTCAAGCCCTATGCGCAGCCCAACGCCATCGTCAACGTCGACAGCGGCCGCAACCTGATCACCGTGGCCGGCACCCGTAGCGAGCTGGAGAACTACCTGCGCACTATCGAGGTGTTCGACGTGGACTGGATGTCCAGCATGTCCGTGGGCGTGTTCCCGCTGGAGACCAGCCGCGCGGCCAAGGTCGCCGCCGACCTGGAGAAGATCTTCGGCGAGCAGGGCAAGTCGCCGGTGGCCGGCATGTTCCGCTTCATGCCGCTGGACGGCGCCAACGCAGTGCTGGCGATCACCTCCCAGCCGGCCTACCTGGAGCAGATCCAGCAGTGGGTGGACCGCATCGACGGGGCCGGCGACGGCGTGCGGCTGTATTCGCACGAGCTGAAGTACATCACCGCCAAGGACCTGGCCCAGCGCCTGGCCGAGGTCTACGGCGGCGGGGCCGGGCGCGGCAGCAGCGCCGGCAACGAGTCGGTGTCGTTGATGCCGGGCCTGAACTCCACCACGATCAACGATGGCGGCTTCGACGGCCGCATGGGCACCAGCTCGGCCACCATCGGCGGCAATAGCGATGGCAGCGCCTTCGGCAGCGGTAGCGGGCTGGGCGGGTCGTCCTCGGGCCTGGGTGGCGGCGCTGGCGGCTCGGGCGGCATCGGCAGCCTGCAGCTGGGCGAGCGCAGCGGCGGCAACGGCAGCGTGACCCTGGACGTGGACGGCGACCGGGTCGGCGTGGCGGCGGTGGAGGAAACCAACACCCTGCTGGTGCGCTCCAGCGCCTCGGCCTGGAAGTCCATCCGCGATGTCATCGACAAGCTCGACAGCATGCCGCTGCAGGTGCATATCGAGGCGCAGGTGATGGAAGTGGCGCTGACCGGTGACCTGAGCTATGGCGTGAGCTGGTTCCTGCGCAACGCCGACGGCACCATCCCCACCGTTCCCGACGGGGTGGGGCTGCGCAACCTCACCCCCGCCGGCCCCAACGGGACCGGCGGCCTGCTGTATACCTTCGGCGTGAACAACGGCGTGGGCCTGGTCAGGGCGCTGGACGAAGTGTCCGACGTGCACATGCTGCAGACGCCGTCGCTGACGGTGCGCAACAACTACGAGGCCTCGCTGACCGTGGGCAGCCGGATCCCGATCAATTCGGTGAACGTCAGCACCGGGGTGGGCAACGACAACACCTACAGCCAGGTCCAGTATCTGGATACCGGCACCATCCTCAAGGTGCGCCCGCGCGTGACCCGCGAGGGCACGGTGTTCCTGGACGTGATCCAGGAAGTCAGCTCGCCGACCGGCACCGGCGATGCCAACGGCAACTTCACCATCAACAATCGCAGCCTGAAGACCACGGCCATCGTCAACAGCGGCGAAACCGTGCTGTTGGCCGGCCTGATCCAGGACACCACCGAGCGCGGCTCTTCCGGCTTCCCGGGGCTGAGCCGGATCCCGGTGATCGGCGCCCTGTTCGGCCAGCAGAACCAGAACACGCGCCGCAGCGAAATCGTGGTGCTGCTGACCCCGACCCTGATCCGCGACCCCGGCCAGGCCAGCCGTCTGACCGAGGAATACGGCCGCCGCTTCCGCGCCATGGACCCGCTGCCCGAGCGCGGCGCCAAGCCCCGGCGCTGAGGGCGCCCACCCGCATGAGCCTGCCGGTGATCGTCCTGCCCGTGGGCACCGACGATGTGGCCCTGGACGCCTGCCTGGCGGCGCTGGATGCCGGCACACCGGCCGGGACCCCGGTGTGGTTGGCCGACGACGCCCAGGCCGGGCCGCGCGGGCAGGCGGTCATCCAGCGCTGGCTGGCCGCCACGCCGCTGCAGGCCGAATACAGCCGGCGCGCCCAGCCGGTCGGGGCGGTGGCGCACCTGGACCAGGTGCTGGCGGCGTGTGGCGAGGCCGATGTGCTGGTCCTGGCGCCCGATGCGGTGCCGACCCCTGGCTGGGCCAATCGGCTGGCGGCCTGCGGGCGTCAGGATGCCGCCATCGCCACGGCCACGCCCTGGTGCAATGCCGGCCAGACCGCCAGCTGGCCGCGCCTGGGTGAGGTCTTCCCGTTGCCCGCGGACCTGGACGCACTGGCGCAGGCCGCCGCGCGGCTGGCGCCCACGCTTCCCGAGCTTCCCGCCGCGGTGGACCACGCGGTGTGGATCAATGGCCGCGCGCGTCAACGCGCTGGCGGTCTGGACATGGCCACGTTCGATTCCTGGTATGCCGCCCTGATCGATCTGTCGCTGCGACTGGCCGGCCTGGGCTGGCGCAACGTGCTGTGCGAGACCGCCTTCGTCGGCCGCAGCGGCGAGGGCGGCCCGGCCGAGGGCGAGCTGGAGCGCCTGGCCACGCGCTGGCCCGCCTGGCAGGCCCGGATCGCCACCTTCCTGATGCACGACCCCCTGCATCCCCTGCGCGCCAACCTGACTGCGGCCCTGGCCGCCAGCAATTCGGACACTCCCCAGCGCGCGCTGTTCGATTGACGCCCCGCGCTGGCACGCCGCATGCATTCCCATCTGGGCATGGCGCGTCACTTCGTGCCATTCCGCAACAGGTTGTGACATAGACTCCAGTCCGGGGAGACACACGCCGGGTTGGACGCCATTCAATGCGCCGTCCGGAGTGACAGCTACACGCCACCGCAGCCACGGTGGCACTTGGAGAGATCGATCGATGAAGCACTTGACGCTGATGCGCCACGGCATGCTCGTGTGCGCGCTGGGGACCCTGGCTGCCTGCGGCGGCGGCGGTGGTGGGGACGCGCCCGCGGCCTCGCCGGCGCCCGGCGGCGCCACGCCCGCACCTGCACCCGCCCCCGCGCCGGCCCCGGCGCCGACACCGGCGGCCTATTCGGACATCCCGCAGAGCGACGCGGAGGCCGCGCGCTTCCTGACCCAGGCCACCTTCGGCCCGACCCGTGCCGACATCGCCCGCGTGCGCCAGATCGGCTACAGCAAGTGGATCGACGAGCAGATGGACAGCAGCGCCACGCCGGTGAACTCGGTGCTGGCCGGGCTGCAGGCGGTGGAAGCGGCCGGCATGGCCCGCGATGCCCTGCAGCCGCAGTTCCGCCGCAACCTGTGGCTGTGGCGTGCGGCCACCGCCAGCGACCAGCTGCGCATGCGCGTGGGCTTCGCCCTGGGCGAGATCTTCGTGGTGTCCGACCGCGAAGTGGCCGACGGCAAGCAGACCCTGTACCGCATCGCCGACTACCAGGACATGCTCAACCGCGATGCCTTCGGCAGCTATCGCGCCGTACTGGGCGATGTCTCCGTGCACCCGGCGATGGGGTACTTCCTCAGCCACGTCGGCAATCGCAAGGCCGACCCGGCAAAGAACCTGACGCCTGACGAGAACTACGGTCGCGAGGTCATGCAGCTGTTCTCCATCGGCCTGATCCAGCGCAACGCCGACTTCTCCGAGGTCAAGGACAGCGCCGGCAACCCGCTGCCGACCTACGACCAGGACGTGGTCAGCGGCATGTCGCGGGTGTTCACCGGCTGGACCTACGCCGGCCAGACCGACGCCCAGTACGGCCGCAACGAGAACAACAGCTTCGCGCCGATGGAGTGCCACCCCAAGTTCCACGACGACCAGCCCAAGACCATCTTCAACGGCATCGTCATCAACGAGGGCAACAACTGCACCGCCAGCCTGAACAAGACCCTGGATGCGCTGGCCGCGCACAAGAACGTGGCGCCCTTCATCAGCCGCCAGCTGATCCAGCGCCTGGTCACCAGCAACCCCAGCCCGGCCTACATCGGCCGCGTGTCCAAGGCCTGGACCGACAGCAACGGCAACCTGGGCAAGGTGGTCAAGGCGATCCTGCTGGACAACGAGGCGCGCGTGGCGCCCACCGATGCCAGCTTCGGCAAGGCCCGCGAGCCGCTGGTGAAGATCGCCACGCTGTGGCGCAGCTTCGAGGCCAAGTACATCCCGGGCGAATACGGGCTGGTGAAGTTCTCCTTCACCAACGCGGGCGATCTAACCAGCTCGCTGCAGCAGGAATCGGTGCGCGCGCCGTCGGTGTTCAACTTCTTCGAACCCGGCTACCGCCTGCCCGGCATCAATGGCGCGCCGGGCCTGTATGCGCCGGAGTTCCAGATCCTGACCGAGGCGACCTACATCAGCTCGCTCAACCAGCACGAGGCGCTGGTGTGGAGCTTCGCCGGCGAGGCGCCCACGGCCACCACCAATGCGCCGGTGCTGGATCTGTCGCGCTTGACCGCCATGGCCACCAATAACGACCGCGCCGGCATGGTCGAAGAGGTCAACCTGCTGCTGTTCTACGGCGCGATGCCGGCCGAGACCAAGACGGTGATGACCAAAATGCTGACCGACCTGGCCACGGCCAAGGTCAGCGCCAACGAACAGGCGCGCTCGCTGGTGCTGCTCGCCTTCGCCTCCCCCGAATTCGCTGTCCAGCGCTGAGAACCGACATGTCCCATTCCACTCGCGAAGACCGCCGCTCCTTCCTGCGCGGCCTGTCCACCATGCTGGCCGGCGGCGCCGCCTACGCGCTGCTGCCGCAGCTCGAACTGGCCGGCCGCGCCGTCGCCGCCGAAGCCCCGGGCGACTACCGCGCCATGGTGTGCATCTTCCTGTTCGGCGGCAGCGACTCGTACAACATGCTCATCCCGCACGCCAGCGGGGAGTACGACATCTACAACGCCAGCCGCGGCGGGGTGTACGACGCCACCAGCAACCCCTTCGGTCTGGGCATCGCCCGCGATGCGCTGCTGCAGGTCACCGACCCCTTCGGCAAGACCTGGGGCCTGCACCCCAGCTGCGGCGGCATGAAAAGCCTGTTCGACGCCGGCGAGCTGGCGTTCCTGGCCAACATCGGCACGCTGGCCACGCCGGTCACCAAGGACGAGGTCAACAAGAAGACCAAGCAGCTGCCGAGCTATCTGTACTCCCACAACGACCAGCAGAAGCAGTGGATGGGCGGCTCGTCCTTCCAGAGCATGTCCACCGGCTGGGGCGGGCGCGCGGCCGATCGGCTCAAGGGCCTGAACACCGGCACGCCGGCGCTGCCGCCGGGTATCAGCCTGGCCGGCAACAACCTCTACCAGCTGGGCGCCAGCACGTTGCCGTACGCGGTGGCCTCCAGCGGGCCCACCGCCACCCGGCGTTTCTCCGCCACCGGCAACGCCGCCGACAAGATCCGCGACCAGGCGTTGCAGGCGCTGATCCAGCGCGACTACACGCCGGCGCTGACCGACCAGTACGGCGTGGTCAGCGACAGTGCCATCCAGCTCAACCTGCGCCTGCAGACGGCGCTGCTGCCGGCCAATGGCGGCGACATCGCCACCGTGTTTCCGTCCAACAACGGGCTGGCCAGCCAGCTGCGCATGATCGCGCGGCTGATCAAGGCCGGGCGCAGCTCGGCCATCGGCCATCGCCGCCAGGTGTTCTTCGCCAGCATGGGCGGCTTTGACACCCACCAGAACCAGATGGCGCCCAACGGCCATGGCGCGCTGCTGGGCCAGCTGGGCGACGCGCTGGCCGCGTTCCGCACGGCGCTGGCCGAGATCAACTCGCTCAACGATGTGGTGACCTTCTCCATGAGCGATTTCGGTCGCACGCTCAACAGCAATGGCAACGGCACCGACCACGCCTGGGGCGGGGTGCAGCTGGTGATGGGCGGCAGTGCGGCCAACGGCGGGCCGCTGCAGGGCGGCCGCGTGTGGGGCGACTACCCGCTGCTGGAGCTCAACGGCCCGCAGTCGCTGGGGCGCGGCCGCATGATCCCGACCATGTCGGTGGGCCAGCTGGGCGCCACCGTGTCCAGCTGGTTCGGCGTAGGCAACAGCGAGCTGCAGACCATCTTCCCCGGCCTGAACAACTTCGCCACGGCCAGGCTGCCGTTCCTGGGCTGACCACAACGGCGCTGACCGGCCTCGCAGCGGCGGGTATCCTGTGCGCCTTCGCGCCACAGAGACCCGCCCATGCCGCAAGGCAGCCTGCCATGCGCTTCGCGCCCTGCGCCGGGAACGGCCGCACGATGAGTGCGGGCGCAGGGGCGGCGACGCCGCGCGACATCGCGGTGGTGGTGGTGACCTACCAGAGCGCCTCGACCATCGAGGACTGCCTGCGTCGCCTGCGCCTGGCCCAGGGCGTGGGCGAGATCCGCGTGGTCGACAACGACTCGCGCGATGGCACCCTGGAGATCATCCAGCGCCATGCCGCGCGCGACCCGCGCGTGCACTTCATCGCCAATCCCGACAACCCAGGCTTTTCCGTGGCCTGCAACCAGGGCGCGCGCGACAGCACCGCGCCCTGGCTGGCCTTCGTCAATCCCGACCTGCTGGTCCAGGCCGACAGCCTGCGCCGGCTGCAGGACCACGCCCTGGCCCTGGGCGGGGAAGGACTGCTGGGCGTGCACCTGGTCGATGAGGCCGGCGTGGCCGACGGTGCCGCGCGCCGGCGCGACCCGGATTTCGCGGCGATGGTGCGTTACCCCCTGCGCGCACCCAAGCTGGCGGTGGCGCCGGACCCGACGCAGGCGCTGCAGCCGCTGGAGGCGGTCTCCGGGGCGCTGATGCTGGTGCCGCGGTCGCTGTTTCAGCGGGTGGGTGGCTTCGACGAAGGCTACCGTCTGCATGCCGAGGACCTGGACCTGTGCCGCAAGGTGCGCCTGGCGGGCGGGCAGGTGGGCGTGGCCAACGACATTGCCGTGGTCCATCTGCGCGGCGTGTCCAGCCGCTCGCGGCCGTTCTTCGTGGAATGGCACAAGCATCGCGGCCTGTGGCGCTATTTCCGCAAGTTCGAGGCGCCCCGGCGCAGCTGGCTGATGCGCCGGCTGGTGTGGGCGGTGATCTGGCTGCATGCCCTGGCCCAGGTGCCGCGCCTGCTGCGCAGCCTGGCCTGATTCGGGCACAACGTACGTACGATCACGTAACCCGGGGTTGGTGCGGACTCAGGCGTGGCGGTGCCCGGCCGAAGAGGCGGGGGCGATGTACACGGCGGATCAAACCGAATACCGTGGCCGCGGCGTGCCAGCGCCGCTGATCTCCCGGCCCGCAAGGGCTTTTGCCCCCACAGGAATTCAGATGACGTTCTTCCACGGCCTTCGGTCGCGCTTGTTGTTGTGCAGCTTTTTTGCAGCAGTCATCCCGCTCTACGCACAGGACGTGGCCCCAGACGCAACGTCCGGGCCAACACCCTCGGTCGCGGCGCGCACCGAGGTCAGCCGCTCACTGTCCGATCTCGGCTATCGCGAAGGCCTGCAGCAGAGCACGCAGGAGGGCAGCGTGTCCTTCTACCTGCCGGTTCCCCAGGACGTGGAGGTCTCCAACCCCCGCCTCGAACTGTTGTTCACCAGTTCGGCGATGCTGGGGCCGTCGGCCTCGTTGCAGGTCGCGCTCAACGGCACGCCACGGCAGACCGTGGCCCTGGCCGGCGCCATCGGCGAGACCGCACCGCGCTCGCTGGTCCTGCCGCTAAGCCAGGAAGACCTGCGACGCCCTTACCTGGAAGTCCGGGTCCGCGCCAATTTCTCCAGCGATGACACCAAGTGCACCTGGCAGGGTACTGGCCAGGACTTCGTGACCGTGCTGCCGCAAAGTCGCCTGGCCTTCGGCGTGCCGGCCGCCGCGCCGCGCAGTATCCGCGGCTTCCTGACCACGCTCCCGCACCAGGTGCGTATCGCCGTCGCCGCGCCCGCGCCGGGCCCGGAGGAGCTGCGGGCCGGATGGATGCTGGCCAGCACCCTGCAGGCGCACGGCCACCAGGTGGCATTCTCTTCGCTTGCCGAAGGTGGCGATATCGTCATCGGCCCACGCGCGCAGCTGGCCCTCAATGGTGTGACGCTGAGCGACGGCCAGACCATGGCGCTGACCGAGGGCGCCAACGGCACGCAGCTGGCCATCGCCGAGCCGTTCCAGATCGATACCCTGGCCGAGCCGTGGTCGCGTCTGCTCGCCGGTCGTGCGTATGCCCAGTCCGTGGCCGGGCACGCCAAGCCGGTCGGTGGCGATGTCGTGCCGTTGACGCAATTGGGTGCCGACACCAGCGCCCGCCGTTTTTCCGACGCGGCGGAATGGACCTTCAATGTCGATGCGCTGCCCGCCGGCCGCGCGCTGTCCAAGCTGCGCCTGAACCTGATCGTGCCGCCCAGCGACGACCACGCTCTGGTGCTGTACGTGTTCCAGAACAACGCTTTGCGCGGACTGGAGACCATGCCGCAGCGTGGCGGGACGCAGACGGTGACGGTGCCGTTGGTGGAAGGCGGCCCCATCACCTCCGGCCCGGTGCGGGTGGTGCTGATGCGCCAGACCACCACCAGCCTGTGCCACGGTCCGGTGCCCAACGCCTACGCGCAACTGCTGCCGTCCTCCACCCTGGAAACGCGGCCGAACGATGCGGCGGCCGAGACCATCGCCGCCTTCGCCGGCAGCGTGGGCCGTGGTTACAGCGTGCATGTGCCGGCCGTGGCCCTGGCCGAGCCGGCCACCTGGATCGGCACCCTGGCCGGGCTGGGCAAGTCGCTGGATCTGGACCCGCGCACGGCCGTGGTGCAGACCACCGATCAGGCGCCGCAGGCCGATCGTCCCTTCGTGTGGCTGGGCACCGCGCTTCCGGCGGGCTTCAGCGCGCCCATCGCCTTCGACCGCGGGCGCATCCAGGTCAAGGACAGCCAAGGCAACAACCTGCTGGACACCGACACGCTGCCGGACATCACCGCGACCAGCCTGCTGCGCAACGGCAATGCGCGCGGCCTGTGGCTGCGCAAGCTGGGCGAGGGCGTGCCGGTAGCGCCGCCGGAGATGAAGGGTAGCCCTGGCGACCTGATGTTCGGTGATGCCCGCGGCGTGCTGACCTCGCTGGATACGCGCCAGAACGATGTCATGACCGTGGACTATCCGGACTACACCACCTGGTGGGACCGCGCCCTGCAGTACAAGGGCTGGCTGTTCGCCCTGGGCTGGGTGTTGCTGACCGTGCTGGTGGTGCTGGTCGTCCGCAAGCTGCGCAGGAGTCAGGCATGAACAAGTCCGCATCGGGCAACAAGCCCGCGCGCCTGGCGCTGATGGCCGGGATCACCCTGGCGCTGGCCTCGGCCAGCTCCACGGCCTGGGCCGGGGCCTGGGTGCAGGAGCAGGGCCAGTCCCTGTGGATCGCCAAGGTCCTGCATTCGGAAAGCGATGCCTATTTCGACGATTCCCACGACCGTCGGGATTTCCCCGATCGCGGGCGCAGCCGGCAGGACCAGCTGAACCTCTACGTCGAGTACGGGCTCACCGAGAACCTGACCTTCGTCGGCAATTTCTTCGGCAGCAGGTTCAAGTACACCAACGACCGCTCCAGGACCGAGGCCGGCGTGGACGACACCGCGACGGGTCTGAACGACCAGGAGATCGGCCTGCGCTACCGGCTTGACCCCGGCTCGGAAGGGCCCTGGGTCGGCGCCGTGCAGGGCCTGGTGGTGGTGCCGGGCTATGACCGGCCTGCCCGCACCAGTTCCGAGCCGGCCCTCGGGCTGGGCGGTGGCGGCGTGGAGCTGCGCTACAGCGTCGGCCGTGGCTATGCCTTGGGCAGCCGCAGCGGCTATGTGGACATGGGCGCGGCCGTTCGCCTGCGCGGCGGTGGCGCGGCCGACGAGCTGCGCGCGGACATCTCCACTGGCGTCGGACTGTCCCAGCGCTGGATGCTGATCGGCGAGCTCAACCAGATCCAGAGCCTGGGCAATGGCAAGGACGATGGCGCCAACGCCGACACGGTAGGTCGTTTCGTGGCCAACAACTACAGCCTGACCAAGCTGCAGCTGTCGGCCATCGCCAACCTGTCGCAGTCCACCCAGCTGCAGGTCGGCTGGCAGCAGCCGGTCCTGGGCCGCAACACCGGCACCGGTGGCGGCCCCTTCCTGGGGTTCTGGTGGCGCTACTGATCCGATGAGCACGACCGCGCAAACGCCCCTGCTCGGGCGCCGGCCCACCGCCATGGCCGACAAGCCCATCGGGCGCAGCCTGGTGGACGCCGGGCTGTTGACCGAGGAACAACTCGCCACCGCGCTGGGCCTGCAGCGCCGTTGGAACTCGCGTCTGGGCGATGTGTTGATGGCGCATCGCTGGATGAGCGCCTTCGATTTCTACAGCGTGCTGGCGGGGCAGTTCGGGCTGGCCTTCGTCAACCTGCTGCAGGAGCGGCCCGATCCGGCGCTGTTCGACTACCAGCGCCTGAACGATTACTCCCAACGCCTGGTCCTGCCATGGCGGCGCGAGGGAGGGCGCACGGTGCTGGCCGTGGCCGACCCCAGCGAGGACACCTTCCGCTGGGCGCGCGCGGTCTATGGCGAGGACGTGCTGTTCGTCGGCACCTCCAAGTTCGACATCGTCTGGAGCGTGCAGCGCCACGCCGATGATCGCCTGACCGACGACGCACTGAACCTGCTGTCCGGCCACAACCCGGAGATGTCCGCGCGCAAGGTCATCACCGTGCCGCAGGTGCTGTGGCTGTACGGCCTGATCAGCGCGCTGGTGGCGGCCCTGGCCATCTGGCCGCTGCCGACCCTGATCGCCTTCAACGCGCTGGTGTCCTTCGCCTTCATCGCGACCTTCGTGTTGAAGCTGCTGCTGGTCTGGTACGGCGCGCGCCGGCACATCGATATCAAGGTCACCGAGCAGGACGTGGCCGCCCTGCGTGATGAGGACCTGCCGGTCTATACCGTGCTGGTGCCGATGTACAAGGAGCCGGATGTCCTGCCGATCCTGGCCAACGCCCTGCGCCGGCTGGATTACCCGATCTCCAAGCTGGACGTGAAGCTGGTGCTGGAAGCCGGCGATACCGAGACCATCGAGGCGGCCAAGGCGCTGGGCCTGGAGGCGTTCTTCGAGATCATCCGGGTGCCGCCCTCGCAGCCCAAGACCAAGCCCAAGGCCTGCAACTACGCCCTGCGCTTCGCACGCGGCACCTTGCTGACGATCTACGACGCCGAGGACAAGCCCGAGCCGGACCAGCTCAAGCGCGTGGTCGCCGCTTTCCGCAAGTCCGAGGACAACGTGGCCTGCATCCAGGCGCGGCTGAACTACTACAACGCCAACGAGAACTGGCTCACGCGCATGTTCGCGCTGGAGTACACGCTCTGGTTCGATTTCTACCTGCCGGCGCTGGAGCACCTGCGCATCCCGATCCCGCTGGGTGGCACCTCGAACCATTTCCGCCTGGACGTACTGCGCAAGATCCACGCCTGGGATCCGTTCAACGTCACCGAGGACGCCGACCTGGGCGTGCGCCTGATCCAGAACGGCTACCGCGTCAGCGTGGTCAATTCGACCACCTTCGAGGAAGCCAACGTCAGCATCCCGAACTGGATCCGGCAGCGCTCGCGCTGGCTCAAGGGCTACATGCAGACCTGGCTGGTGCACATGCGCAAGCCGCTGCACCTGTACCGGTCCACGGGTTTTCGCGGGTTCTGGGGTTTCCAGTTCTTCATCGGCGGCGGCTTCTTCACCGCGCTGGTGGCGCCGATCCTGTGGGCGCTGTGCATCGTGGTGCTGGCCACCGGCACTCGCGTGGCAGATCCGGTGTTCCCGCCCTCGCTGCTGTACATGAGCCTGTTCAACCTCATCGTCGGCAACGGCTTCTTCATCTACATCACGCTCATCGCCGGCTTCAAGCGCGGCTACGAGCAGCTGGTGCCGTACGCGCTGACGGTGCCGTTCTACTGGGTGCTGCAGTCCATCTCCGCCTACAAGGGCCTGTGGCAGCTGATCCACAATCCGTTCTACTGGGAAAAGACCACGCATGGCATCAGCAAGCACATGGCCGCTGAGCGTCAGGCCGCACTCGACGGCTGAACGCGCGCCGCCGGCCTGGCCGGCGGTGCTGGTGTTCGCGCTGCTGCTGGCCGCGCTGGGCGCGCTGTGCTGGCTCACGCGCATGCACGGCCTGGTCAGCGCCGATGCGCTGGCGATGACCGCCAAGCTCTACGTGTTGCGGGATGCGGCCGGCTTCCGCCTGGAATACCTGGGCTTTGAGTATCCGCAGGCAACGACCTACCTGGGCGCGCTGCTGGCGGCGCTGCCGGGCGTGCACGCCGAGGCGGTGCCCTACGTGCTGGACCTGGTGGCCATCAGCCTGCTCGGCGCCTCGGTCTGGCGGGACATCGCGCATCGTCATGGCGCGGGCTGGGCCAGCCTGCTGGTGCTGCTGCTGTTTGCCCATCCGTACCTATGGTGGGCGGCGACCTCGGGGCAGCAGCAGGGCCTGGGCCTGTTCCTGCTCTATCGCCTGCTGCGCGTGTTCGCCGATGTCGCCGGCAGACCCGAGCCGATGACCTACATGCGCCTGGGCGGTTGGCTGTGCGCACTGCTGTTCGTGGACGAGCGCGGCATGTACATCGTGCTGGCGCTGGCCCCGTGGCTGATCCTAGTGGCGCCGCGCGAGGTGCTGCAGCGCTCGCCGCTGGCGTTCTATCTGGTGACCTACGTGCCGGTGGTCTTCGCCGCGCTGGGGTGGGTCTATCTGAACTGGCTGTTCCTGCGCGACGGCTTCGGCTTCCTGTCCGATCCCGGCTCCAGCTTCCGCGGCGCGTTCTCCGCCTCGGCGTATCTGCCCTGGCTGGAGGACGCCGGCGGCCGCTTCTGGTATCCGGCCGGCGTGACCCTGCTGGCCGGACTGATGACCGTGCCGGTGCTGGTGTTCTCCCTGCTGGTGGCGCGGGCGCGCGACCAGTACGACGGCATCGTCGCAGCCGGCACGGTGATCACCGCCGCGGCGCTGGCGGCCTACTGGCGGTTTGCCGCGCAGCCGGCGGATTTCATCCTGCTGCTGCTGCCGGCCGGCATGCTGGTGATGCGCTCGGTGGCGCGGCCGATGCTGGCCGGGGTCGCGTTCGCGACGCTGCTGGGCATCTGCGGCGGCTGGATGACCCTGGGTTACCGCGCCTCGCCCGCGGTGACCGAGTGGATGGCCGCCCTGGCCCGGCCGGTGGCGCCGACCCTGGAAGAAGAGCGCACGCTGGGCCAGTGGCTGGCGCGCGAGCCGATGCCGACTTTGATCGACGATCGCGCCGCCTTCGCCGTCATCGCCGGGTACGGCAGCGCGCACGAGTTGATCCTGCCGTTCTCCCAGCGCTTCAAGCTCGCCCTGTTGAGCCCGGCGCGCACCCCGCCGCAGATCGTGGTCGCCGATCCGCGCTCGGAAGCCGGCAGCCGCGACGCGGTCAGCCTGCGTTTCCCTGGCCTGTGGGAGCACGGCCGTCCGGGCTACTTCCTCGTCCACGAACAAGGGCCTTACCGGGTATGGCGACGCGCGCCCTGACCGCCGGATTGCTGTGGCTGTTGTTGCTGGCGCTGCCATCGGGATGCAGCTCGAAGGAGGGCTTCGTGCTGGGCGCCAACGTCAAGGTCTCGCCCGATGCGGCGTGGGGCAGCGAGCCTGCGGCACGCTCGCTGCAGCAACTGGCACGGGCCGGCGCCACCCAGGCGCTGCTGGTGGCCTTCGTCTGGCAGGCCGATCCGCACAGCAGCGATCCCGTGCTGGGCAGCGACAGCACGCCTGAGCTGGTCCGCGCGGGCCTGCGGCAGATGCGCGCCGCCGGCCTGGAGCCGGTGCTGAAGATCCACCTGTGGATTCCCGGCCACTGGGCCGGCGATGCCGACCCCGGCGATCGCACCGCCTGGTTCGCCGCCTATCAGCGCTGCGTGCAGCAGCTGGCGCAGGTCGCGGTGGAGGAGGGCGTGCAGACCCTGGTGCTGGCCACCGAGCTGCGCCGCCTGCAGGGCCAGCCTCAATGGCCGGGCCTGGTGCGGGCGATCCGCGCGCAGTTCAAGGGCAAGCTGCTGTACGTGGCCGATGGCATCGATCACGCCAGGACCTTCCGCTACTGGTCGCTGTTTGATGCCGTGGCACTGAGCCTGTATCCGGTGCTGCCCGAGGACAGCCGCAGCCGCGACGCGCGGATGCAGGAGATCGCCGCCGAGCTGGCGGAACTGGGCAAGCGGGTGCAGCGCCCGGTGTGGATCGCCGAGCTGGGCCTGCGCTCGGCCCGTGGCAGCCTGCGCCGCCCCTGGGAAAGCCCAGAGCAGCGCACCGCGCCGGTGGACCTGGCCCTGCAGGCCGAGGTGCTGCAGCGCTGGCGCCAGGTCCTGGAGCAGCAGCCCGGCATCACCGGGTTGGCCATCTGGTGCTGGTACACCGACCCACGGGCGGGCGGCCCGCGCGACAGCGACTTCACCCCGCAGAACAAGCCCGCCCAGGCGGTGTTCGCCAGGGCCGGCCGTAACGAGGCGCAATAGCCGCGCGGCGCATAATGGCCGCATGGTCATTCCCTCGCTGCTCGATACCGATCTCTACAAGTTCACGATGATGCAGGCCGTGCTGCATCAATACCCGGCCGCACAGGTGCAGTACCGCTTCAAGTGCCGCACGCCGGGCATCGACCTGGCCGTGCACCTGCCGCGCATCTCCGAGGAGATCGATGCGCTGTGCACGCTGCGCTTTGCGCCGGAGGAGCTGGACTACCTGCGCGGGCTGCGCTTCATCAAGCCGGACTTCGTCGACTTCCTCGGTCTGTTCCACTTCGATCGCAAGTACGTGCGCCTGCGCGCCTCGCGCGCGGTACCCGGCGAGATCGAGCTGGAGATCGAAGGCCCCTGGCTGCACACCATCCTGTTCGAGGTGCCGCTGCTGGCCATCGTCAACGAGGTGTACTTCCAGGCGCTGGGGCAGGGCGATCTGGTCGATGGCGAGCGCCGCCTGCGCCAGAAGCTGGACACGCTCAAGGCCCTGCCCGAGGCCGAGGGCTGCGCGATCGCCGACTACGGCACGCGCCGCCGCTACTCGCGGCACTGGCACGGACACCTGCTGCCGCTGCTGCAGCAGGGCTTGGGCAGGCAGTTCGTCGGCACCAGCAACGTGCATTTCGCGCGCCAGTACGGCATGACCCCGCTGGGCACGATGGCGCACGAGTGGCTGCAGGCCTTCCAGGCGCTGGGCCCGCGCCTGCGCGATTCGCAGGCCGCCGCGCTGGAGGCCTGGGCGCGCGAGTATCGCGGCGACCTGGGCATCGCGCTCAGCGACGTCGTCGGCACAGACGCCTTCCTGCGCGACTACGACATGTACTTCTGCAAGCTGTTCGACGGCCTGCGCCACGACTCGGGCGACCCCTTCCACTGGGGCGAGCGGATGCTGGCGCATCTGCAGGCCAACCGCACCGATCCGCGCGCCAAGACCCTGGTCTTCAGCGATGGCCTGGACGTGGACCGGATCGAACGCCTGTACGCCCATTTCCGTGGACGCTGCAAACTCGCCTTTGGCATCGGCACCAACCTGACCAACGACGTGGGTCCCAAGCCGCTCAACATCGTGATCAAGATGACCCGCTGCAATGGCCAGCCAGTGGCCAAGCTGTCGGACACGCCGGGCAAGAGCATGTGCGACGACCCGGGCTATGTGCAGTATCTGCGGCAGGTCTTCGGCCTGCCGGCGGACGACCAGGCGCGTAGTCACGCCTGAGCGAGCCTGCTGAACAGGCGTTGCAATGTGACGCCACCCGGGAAAACGTGTCGTCCGTGTCGCAGCCTGGCGCCGGAATTGTCACCCGCTGTTAACATCGTGGCCGGGGGATCCTGGCTGTGCTTCGATGGAGTCGGTGATGACGCATGCACGTGCAGGCGCCACGGTGGGTCTGCTGTTCCTGTTGGCCGCGTGCGGCGGCGGTGGCGGTGGCGAGAGCGCCATTGGCTCGGCTGCGCCCGGGGGCACCCCACCGGCACCGGCCCCCGCGCCGGCCCCCGCACCTGCGCCCACTCCCACCCCTTCGGACAAGCCGGCCACCGATGCCGAGGCCGCGCGCTTCCTGGCACAGGCCACCTTTGGCCCCACCACCGAGTCCATCGCCCGGGTCAAGGCCATCGGCTACCGCGCCTGGCTCGACGAGCAGATGGACACCAGCCGCACGCCGGTGACCCTGGTGGAGCCGCACATCCTGTCCATCCCGGTGGCCTCGCTCAGCTACGCCGAGCGCCGCAACTACTGGCTCTGGCAGACCGTGGTGGGCAAGGATCAGCTGCGCATGCGCATGGGCATGGCCCTGAGCGAGATCTTCGTGGTCTCCGATCGCGACTACAACACGGCCAACTTCGGCCGCATCAGCAATTACCAGGACATGCTGGCCAGCAGCGCCTTCGGCACCTACCGCGAGGCGATCGAGAAGGTCACCCGGCACCCGTCGATGGGGCTGTACCTGAGCCACCTGGCCAATCAGAAGGCGGTCAGCTATCGCAACGGGCAGGGCGTGACCATCAACGTGGTACCCGATGAGAACTACGCGCGCGAGCTGATGCAGCTGTTCTCCATCGGCCTGTTCGAGCGCAACCCGGACTTCAGCCTCAAGACCGATGCGGCCGGCCAACCCATCCCGACCTACGACCAGGCGGTGGTCAGCGCCATGGCCCGTGTGCTGACCGGCTGGACCTGGTACGGCAACACCGAGAGCAACTACTGGAAGTGGGGCGCGGACAACGAGGCGCGGCCCATGACCTGCGTGCCGCGCTACCATGACGACCAGCCCAAGGCGATCTTTCGCGGCGTGGTCATCAACGAGGGCAACGACTGCAGCAAGAGCCTGGCCAGGATGCTGGACGCGCTGTCGGCCCATCCCAACACCGCGCCCTTCATCAGCCGGCAGCTGATCCAGCGCTTCGTCACCAGCAATCCCAGCCCGGCCTACATCGCCCGGGTCAGCGATGCCTGGGACAAGAGCGGCGGCAACCTGGGCAGCGTGATCAAGGCGATCCTGCTGGATACCGAGGCGCGCACGCCACCGGCGGCCGACAACGCCACCTATGGAAAGGCGCGCGAGCCGCTGGTCCAGCTGGCCACGCTCTGGCGCGCCTTCGATGCCAAGTACGTGCCGCGCAGCGATGGCCAGTACTACTTCAACTTCAACGCCGCCTGGGATTTTTCCACCTCGCTGGCGCAGGATTCGCTGCGCTCGCCGTCGGTCTTCAACTTCTTCGAGCCGGACTACCGGCTGCAGGCCAGCGGCGGTGCGCAGGGCATTTATGCGCCGGAGTTCCAGCTCTACAACGAGGCGACCTTCGTCAGCATCTTCAACCAGCTCTGCGACGCCGGCTGCAACAACTTCAAGGCCGATGCGCCCACGGCCAACACCGGTGCGCCGGTGCTGGACATCAAGCCGCTGCTGGCGCTGGCCGAGGCCGGCAACCACGCCGCCATGGTCGATGCCATCGCGCCGCTGTTGTTCAGCAATGGCGCTTCTACCGAAACGCGCGCGGCGCTGGTCAAGTTGATGGACGACCTCAAGGCGCAGGGCCGCAACAGCGACGAGCGCGTGCGTTCGCTGGTGCAGCTGGCGCTGGCCTCGCCCGATTTCGTCATCCAGCGCTGAGTGCGGGGACAGGACATGAACGAGTTTCGTAACGATCGCCGCGAATTCCTGCGCAAGATGCAGCTGGCCCTGGCCGGGGGCGCCATCGCCGCCACCGTGCCGCAGCTGGAGCTGGTGGGCCGCGCCCTGGCGCAATCGGCGCCGGCGGGCAACTACCGCGCGCTGGTGTGCATCTTCCTGTTGGGCGGCAACGACTCGTTCAACCTGCTGGTCCCGCATGCTCAGAGCGAGCATGAGGTGTACCTGCGCAGCCGCGGCGGCGTGTACGACGCCAGCAGCAACGGCCAGGGCCTGGGCATCGCCCGCGATGCGCTGCTGCCGGTGACCGACACGGCCAACAAGACCTGGGGCCTGCATCCGGCCTGCCCGGAGATGAAGACGCTGTTCGATGCGGGCGAGCTGGCCTTCATGGCCAACGTCGGCACGCTGGTGCAGCCGATCACAAAGGCCGAGTACGTGGCGCGCAGCAAGCGCGTGCCGGCCAGCCTGTTCTCGCACAACGACCAGCAGCGGCTGTGGATGCGCGGGGAATCCGAGCGGCCCAGCGCCAGCACCGGATGGGGCGGCACTTTGGCCGACCGCCTGCGCAGCGCCAACAGCGCCGGGCTGACGCAGCTGCCGCCGACCATCTCGGTCAGCGGCAACAACCTGTTCCAGAACGGCACCTCGACCACGCCCTACGTCATGGCCAGCAGCGGCCCGGCGGCGCTGCGCAACTTCGAGAACGTCAACAACACCGCCGATCGCACCCGGCGCGAGGCGCTGGCGGCGATGATGGCGCGCAGCTACACGCCGCTGATGGCCGACCAGTACTCGATGCTGGGCGAGAGCGCGATGTACCTCAGCAGCCGCCTGCGCACGGCGCTGGACCCGGCCAACGGTGGCGACATCGCCACGGTGTTTCCGGCCAGCAACAACCTCGGCGCGCAGCTGCGCATGATCGCGCGCTCGATCAAGGCCAGCCGCACCAGCGCGATCAACCACAGCCGGCAGATCTACTTCGCCAGCATGGGCGGCTTCGATACGCACGACAGCCAGATGTCGGCCAATGGGCAGCCGCGCCTGCTGGCCCAGGTCAGCGCCGCGCTGGGCGCGTTCCGCACGGCACTGGCCGAGATCGGCGCGCTGAACGACACGGTGACCTTCTCGATGAGCGACTTCGGCCGCACGCTCAACAGCAACGGTAATGGCACCGACCACGCCTGGGGCGGCGTGCAGTTCATGATGGGCGGGGCGGCCGCCAATGGCGGTCCGCTGCAGGGCCGCCGCGTGCACGGCAGCTATCCGCTGCTGGAACTGGACGGCGACCAGGCCATCGACCGCGGGCGCATCATCCCGACCACCTCGACCAACCAGTTCGGCGCGACCTTCGCGCGCTGGATGGGCGTGGGCAATGCCGACCTGCCGACGATCTTTCCCGGCCTGGGCAATTTCCCGCAGCAGACCCTGGGCTTCCTCGGCACCTGATCTCCGCAAGCATCCGTGGGAGCGGCTTCAGCCGCGAATGGGCTGTCCCAGTAAAGCCGCTTCTCGGTAAAGCCCCTTCGCGGCTGAAGCCGCTCCCACAGGGCGAACGTGCGCGCGGCTCGATCTCAGCGAGGAAGGGTTGCTCGAAGTGCCCGCAAGGTCGGGCCAAAGCCCTGACACGGCCAAAGCCGATGCGGCCCGACAAGACGCCGCCGTTTTGGAGCGCCAAGCCACTTGCGCAAATGAAATTCCGCGCAAAAAGAAGCCCCGCGAACGGGGCTTCTTTTCAGGCTGAATCTGGCGGGGAAGCTGCGGAGCCACGCGTCACCCGCTCACTCCTCACTCCTCCCCGCTCACTCCTGCCTCAAGCACTCCTGCCTCACCCGCCGCCTTACTTCAGCGCCTTGTACCGCAGGCGCTTCGGGCCGGCGTCATCGCCCAGGCGGCGCTTCTTGTCTTCCTCGTACTCGCGGTAGTTGCCCTGGAAGAACTCCACGTGCGAGTCGCCCTCGAAGGCCAGGATGTGCGTGGCGATGCGGTCCAGGAACCAGCGGTCATGGCTGATGACGAAGGTGTTGCCCGGGAACTCCAGCAGCGCGTCTTCCAGCGCACGCAGGGTCTCGATGTCCAGGTCGTTGGACGGTTCGTCCAGCAGCAGCACGTTGCCGCCCTGCAGCAGGGTCTTGGCCATGTGCAGGCGGCCGCGCTCACCACCGGACAGCGAGCCCACCAGCTTCTGCTGGTCCTGGCCCTTGAAGTTGAAGCGGCCGATGTAGGCGCGCGACTGGATCTCGATGCCGTTGATGTTGAGGATGTCCAGGCCGCCGGAGATTTCCTGGAACACGTTGTGGTTGCCCTCCAGCGCGTCGCGGCTCTGGTCCACGTAGGACAGCTGCACGGTCGGGCCGACCACGATCTCGCCCGAGTCCGGCTTTTCCTTGCCGGTGATCATCTTGAACAGCGTCGACTTGCCGGCGCCGTTGGGGCCGATGATGCCGACGATGGCGCCGGCCGGCACCAGGAAGCTCAGGTTCTCGAACAGCACGCGGTCGCCGAAGGTCTTGGTGACGTTCTTGAACTCCATCACCGCATTGCCCAGGCGCTCGCCCGGCGGGATGAAGATTTCATTGGTCTCGTTGCGCTTCTGGTAGTCGACCGACTGCAGCTCTTCCAGCCGGGCCAGGCGCGCCTTGCCCTTGGTGCGGCCGCCCTTGGCGTTCTGGCGCGACCACTCCAGCTCCTTCTGGATCGCCTTCTGGCGTGCCTTCTCCTGGTTGTCTTCCTGCTTGAGGCGCTCGTCCTTCTGGGTCAGCCACTCGGTGTAGTTGCCCTTCCACGGGATGCCGCGGCCGCGGTCCAGTTCCAGGATCCACTCGGCGGCGTTGTCCAGGAAGTAGCGATCATGGGTCACGGCCACCACGGTGCCGGTGTAGCGCGCCAGGAACTGCTCCAGCCACTCCACCGATTCGGCGTCCAGGTGGTTGGTCGGTTCGTCCAGCAGCAGCATGTCCGGCTTCTGCAGCAGCAGGCGGCACAGCGCCACCCGGCGCTTCTCACCGCCGGAGAGCTTGCCGACGATGGCGTCCCACGGCGGCAGGCGCAGCGCATCGGCAGCGATGTCCAGCTGCTGCTCCAGCGTGCTGGCATCGCCGGCGGCCAGGATGGCCTCCAGGCGTTCCTGCTCCTTGGCCAGCGCGTCGAAATCGGCGCCTTCCTCGGCATAGGCCGCGTACACCGCGTCCAGGGCAGCCTGGGCCTGCAGCACCTCGCCTACGCCTTCCTCCACCGCCTGGCGCACGGTGTGCTCCGGGTTCAGTTCCGGCTCCTGGGCCAGGTAGCCAACCTTGATGCCGGGCTGCGGACGGGCCTCGCCTTCGAAGTCGTTGTCCACGCCGGCCATGATCTTCAGCACCGTGGACTTGCCGGCGCCGTTCAGGCCCAGCAGGCCGATCTTGGCGCCCGGATAAAAGCTCAGCGAGATGTCCTTGATGATCTGCCGCTTGGGCGGGACCACCTTGGACACGCGGTTCATGGTGTAGATGTATTGCGACATGGGAGCTCCGGCAGTGCGCAGAACCGGCGCCCGTTCCGTTGCGGAGCGGGCGGCAGTCGGTGTTGGGAATGAGGCGATTATAGCGGCTCGCCCCCGCCAGCCCGAATGGCCCGGCTGGCTGGGAAATTAACGTCGCCGCCCTGGCGCGTGGGGGAAGCGGTTCCAGCGGGCACGCGTTCAGCCGCTGCGGACGATAACGCCACTGTGTCAACCTGTGACGGAGCTGCAATGAAATCCTTCTTCCTGAGTGTGCTGGCGGTCCCGCTGATGGCCATGGGCCTGGCCGCGGCTCCGCTTTCGGCCTCGGCCCATGACGGCGACCGCCGGCATGACCGCCACGAGCGCCACGAACGTCATGGCCGAGATGATCGGCGGGACGATCGCCGCTGGCATGACGACCGACGCTACAGCGACCGCGGCCGCTACCACGGCGATGGCCGGGGCGACTGGGGTTACCGCCACGACCGCCGTCCGCCGCCGCGCGTCTATTACCCGGCACCGCCGCCGCGGGTCGTCTACCACCATGCGCCGCCGCCGCGGGTGGTCTACCGCCCCTACGGCTACTCCCGCTGCCGCTACGTGCGCGACTACTACCGCGGCCCGACCGTGGTGGTGCGCGACTACGGCCGCTACCACGTGCGCCGGCCGCCCCCGGGCTACCACTGGGTGCGCGACGACCGCGGCAACATGCTGATGGTCGCCATCGCCAGCGGCATCATCGCCGACCTGCTCCTGCGCTGAGCCCAGGGGCCTGGTGGAGAGGTGCAGCGGGCCGCCAGCGTGCGGCCCGCTGCCGTTTTGGCGCCGCCGATGGACTGCCCGGTGCGCATCCGGGCCGTGGCGGCGGGGCGGGCGATAGGCTGGTGCGAAGCGGGAATCGCACCAGCGGCGGTCCGATCCGCCGCTGGGGCGCGGGGGAGGCGAGCGCGCATTGCGCCAAATTGGTCTTTAACCCCCTGTCCGGCTTACAATTTTGCCCCCTCATCGCCCGCTTCACGCCCCGGAGACCCGATGTTCCCGCGCGACGTCCGCATCGAAAGCTACGACCCCGAACTGGCCCAGGCCATCGCCAACGAAGTCCGTCGCCAGGAGGACCACGTCGAGCTGATCGCCAGCGAGAACTACACCAGCCCGGCGGTGATGGAGGCCCAGGGCAGCCAGCTGACCAACAAGTACGCCGAGGGTTATCCCGGCAAGCGCTATTACGGCGGCTGCGAATACGTCGATGTCGCCGAGCAGTTGGCGATCGACCGGCTCAAGCAACTGTTCGACGTGGACTACGCCAACGTGCAGCCGCACAGCGGTTCGCAGGCCAACCAGGCCGTGTACTTCGCGCTGCTGCAGCCGGGCGACACCATCCTGGGCATGTCGCTGGCCCACGGCGGCCACCTGACCCACGGCGCCAAGGTCAATGCCTCGGGCAAGCTGTTCAACGCCGTGCAGTACGGCGTCAACGACGCCGGCCTGATCGACTACGACGAAGTCGAGCGCCTGGCCGTGGAGCACAAGCCGAAGATGGTCGTGGCTGGTTTTTCCGCGTACTCGCAGAAGATCGACTGGGCGCGCTTCCGCGCCATCGCCGACAAGGTCGGCGCCTACCTGTTCGTGGACATGGCCCACGTGGCCGGCCTGGTCGCGGCCGGCGTCTACCCGAGCCCGGTGAAGCATGCCCACGTGGTCACCTCGACCACCCACAAGACCCTGCGCGGTCCGCGCGGCGGCATCATCATCGCCAAGGGCGCCAGCGAAGAGCTGACCAAGAAGCTGCAGTCGATCGTGTTCCCCGGCATCCAGGGCGGTCCGCTGATGCACGTCATCGCAGCCAAGGCCGTGGCTTTCAAGGAGGCGCTGGAGCCTGGCTTCAAGACCTACCAGCAGCAGGTGGTCGCCAATGCCCAGGCCATGGCCAATACCCTGATCGAGCGCGGCTACAAGATCGTCTCCGGCGGCACCGAGAACCACCTGATGCTGGTGGACATGATCGGCAAGGAGGTGTCCGGCAAGGACGCGGAGGCCGCGCTGGGCAAGGCCCACATCACCGTCAACAAGAACTCGGTGCCGGGCGACCCGCGCTCGCCGTTCGTGACCTCGGGCCTGCGTCTGGGCACCCCGGCCATCACCACCCGCGGCTACCGGGAAGCGGACACCATCGAGCTGGCCAACTGGATCGCCGACGTGCTCGACGCCCCGGCCGACGAGGCGGTGATCGCCCACGTGCGCGAGGCGGTGACGGCGCAGTGCCGGAAGTTCCCGGTGTACGGCTGAGAGCGAGGAACGAGTGAAGAGGAACGAGAAACGAGTGGAAAGCCGTGCCGCATGTACGCTTGTGCATTCGGCCCGGGCCGTTGTCTTTGCTCTAACTCGTTCCTCGTTCCTGCATACTCGTTCCTAGCCCCATGCATTGCCCCTTCTGCCAGAGCAGCGATACCCGCGTGATCGATTCGCGCGTGTCCGAGGATGGCGCGACCATCCGCCGGCGTCGCGAGTGCGAGGCCTGCGGGGAGCGTTTCAGCACGCTGGAGACGATCGAGCTCAAGCTGCCGGCGGTCATCAAGTCCGATGGCCGCCGCGACCAGTTCGATGCCCGCAAGCTGCGACAGAGTTTCGACCGCGCTTTGCACAAGCGCGCGGTGTCGGAGGAGCAGATCGAGGCGGCGGTGCGTGCGGTGATCCAGCAGCTGCGCCGCACCACCGAGCGCGAATTGCCTTCGCGCCGGGTCGGCGAGTTCGTCATGGCCGAGCTGCGCAAGCTGGATCACGTGGCCTTCGTGCGCTACGCCTCGGTGTATCGCAGCTTCGAGGACGTGGCCGATTTCCGCGAGGAGCTGGACCGGCTGGAGCGCGACCTGCCGGGCGAGGACCAGCTGCCGCTGCTCGATACGGGCGTGGTGCCCTTCGACAAGACCGAGCGCAAGAAGCGCTGAGGCCGTGGGCGGTGTGAGGCCAATGCCATGGCGCGCCAAGCCTGCCGGCAGGTGCGGGCGATGAGCGAGTTCTCTGTCGAAGACCACCGCTGGATGGGGCGCGCGCTGCAGCTGGCCAAACGCGCCGCCTACACCGCACGGCCCAACCCGATGGTCGGCTGCGTGCTGGTGCGCGAGGGCCAGGTGGTCGGTGAAGGCTTTCACGTGCGCACCGGCGAAGGCCACGCCGAGGTCAACGCGTTGCGCCAGGCCGGTGGCCAAGCGCGCGGCGCCACCGCCTACGTCACCCTGGAGCCGTGCGCGCACTACGGCCGCACGCCGCCGTGCACGCTGGCGCTGATCGAAGCGGGCGTCAGCGAGGTGGTGGGGGCCATGCGCGACCCCTTCCCCAAGGTCGATGGCGGCGGCTTCGACCTGCTGCGGGCGGCCGGGATCCAGGTGCGCAGCGGCCTTTTGGAGCCGCAGGCACGCGAGCTCAATCGTGGCTTTCTCTTGCGCTTCGAGCACGGCAGGCCGTGGGTGCGGGTCAAGCTGGGTTGCAGCCTGGACGGACGCACCGCCCTGGCCAGCGGCGAATCCAAGTGGATCACCAGCGCTGCCGCGCGCGCGGACGTGCAGCGCTGGCGCGCGCGCAGCGGCGCCATCCTCACCGGCGCTGGCACCGTGCTGGCGGACGACCCTGCGCTGACGGTGCGGCTGGGGGACGACACGCCGTTCCAGCCGCCCCTGCGTGTGGTGCTGGATGCGCGCCTGACCTCGCTGGGCCAGGCCAAGGTGCGCGATGCCAGTGCGCCCACGCTGTATCTGCACGCCGAAGGCGCCAGCACCCAGCATGAGGTGGAACGCGAAGCCATCGCGGCGATCGACGGCAGGCTGGACCTGCACGCGGCCCTGCAGGTGCTGGCGCAACGCCAGGTCAACGAGATCCAGGTCGAAGCCGGGGCGCGCCTGAGTGGTGCCCTGCTCAAGGCAGGCCTGGTCGATGAGCTGCTGCTGTACATGGCCCCGGTGCTGCTGGGTGATGACGGGCGTGGCCTGTTCGGCGGCCTGGGCATCACCCAGATGCAGCAGCGTCACGCGCTCAAGTTGGTGGACACGCGTCAGGTGGGACCGGATCTGCGGCTGTTGCTGCGGTCGATGTGAATAAGCCGCACCCGCCAGGGAGACCTGGTAGAACGCATCAATCCGATGCGCGGCCCGGCCGGGTTCGCAAGCGCTGGTAGAATGCCTAGGCCGGTCCTCCGGCATCCATGAACGTCTTCAGGGCGGGGTGAGATTCCCCACCGGCGGTAGATGCGCTGATCGCGCATGAGCCCGCGAGCGCTGGGTCGGCAATGGTGGTTCGCTTGCGCCACATGGCGGGTGCGAACCGCTCAGCGCCAGCCCAGGTCAGCAGATCCGGTCCGACGCCGGAGCCGACGGTTGGCAACTCCCGAGCTGCCAGAAAGTCCGGATGAAAGAAGACGACCCCCAACGCGGCCAGCGATGGCCGCGTGTGGGTCATTGCCTTGTGGCGTTTTTCGCTTCGACTTCTTGCGAGAAACGTGATGTCCCACCGCAGCATGTTGCAGTCCGCCCTCCAGCAGGAGGTGCGCTAGATGTTCACCGGCATCATCGAAGGCGTCGGCCGCCTGGCCGCCGCGCAGCCGCTGGGCGGCGATACCCGTTTCACGTTCCAGGTCGGCACCTTGCCGTTCGAGGCCGTGCAGTTGGGCGAGAGCATCGCAGTCAATGGTGTGTGCCTGACCGTGATCGCGTTCGACGCAGCCAGCTTCCAGGCCGATGCATCCACCGAGACGCTGTCGCTGACCACGCTGGGCCAGTTGCCGCTGGGTGCGGCGCTGAACCTGGAGCGCGCCATGCGTCCGAGCGATCGTCTTGGCGGTCATCTGGTCAGCGGCCATGTCGATGGCCTGGGCCGCGTGCTGTCGGTGCAGGAGGACGCACGCGCGCAGCGCTGGCGGCTCAAAGCGCCGCCCGCGCTGCTGAAGTACATCGCCAAGAAGGGCTCGATCTGCGTCGATGGCGTCAGCCTGACGGTCAATGACGTCGATGCTGAAGGCTTCGAGGTCGCGCTGATCCCGCACACCGTCGCGCACACCCGCTTCTCGCAGACCGGCGTGGGCGATGCGGTGAACCTGGAGATCGACCTGGTCGCGCGCTATGTCGAGCGCCTGCTGGGCGAGCGTGGAGGTGCGCTGTGAACTTCGCGCCGATCCAGGAGATCCTGGAGGACATCCGCCAGGGCCGCATGGTGGTGATCGTCGACGACGAGGACCGCGAGAACGAAGGCGACCTGATCATGGCCGCCGAGCTGGTCAAGCCCTCGGACATCAACTTCATGGTCACCCACGGCCGTGGCCTGGTGTGCCTGCCGCTGACCCGCGAACGCGCCACGCAGCTGGGCCTGGCACCGATGGTCCAGGCCAATACCGCGCAGTTCCAGACCAACTTCACCGTCAGCATCGAGGCCGCCGAGGGCGTGACCACCGGCATCTCGGCCTACGACCGCGCCCACACCATCCGCACGGCTGTCAAGCCCGATGCCAAGCCGGCCGACCTGCACCAGCCGGGCCACATCTTCCCGTTGATCGCCCAGCCCGGTGGCGTGTTGACCCGTGCCGGCCATACCGAGGCGGGCGTGGACCTGGCCATGCTGGCCGGGCTGGAGCCGGCCGGCGTGCTGGTGGAGATCCTCAACGCCGACGGCAGCATGGCGCGTCGCCCGGAGCTGGAAGTGTTCGCGCGCGAGCACGGCCTGAAGATGGGCTCCATCGCCGATCTGATCGCCCATCGCCTGGCCACCGAGCACACCGTCGAGCGGGTGGACGAGCGCGAGATCGAGACCGAGTTCGGCCCGTTCCGCCTGGTCACCTATCGTGACCGCATCGCCCGCGACCTGCATTTCGCCCTGGTCAAGGGCACGCCGGACGCCGCCACGCCGACCCTGGTGCGGGTGCAGGTGGAAAACCCGCTGGCCGATCTGCTGCACTGGCGCCGCGACGATTTCGGCGTGGCCGCCACCGATGCGCTGCGCGCCATCGCCGGCGAAGGGCAGGGCGTGATGGTGGTGCTGTCCGCGCCACGCGATTCGGAGGCCCTGCTGTCGCGCCTGCTGCGTGAGCCGGAAGTCCGGCCGCCGGGCAAGGACAAGGACGTGGGCCAGTGGCGCCGCAACGGCGCCGGCGCCCAGATCCTGACCGACCTGGGACTGGGCAAGCTGCGCGTGCTGGGCACGCCGCGGCGGCAGGTGGGCTTGGCGGGGTATGGGCTGGAAGTGGTGGAGATGTTCGAGCCGGGGAACCCTGCTTGAGAAACGAGCGACGAGGAACGAGGAACGAGTGAAAGCGTGCCCACGTGGGCGCTCGGCGTTTCGCTCGTTCCTCGTTCCTCTCCACTCGTTCCTAGCTCCAAGACGCTAAACTGCCCGACTTTCCCGATCCCCCCCGCCCATGACCCACTACGAAGGCGAGCTGCGTGCCGTGCCAGGCGCCCGCTACGCGATCATCGCCAGCCGCTGGAACGCCCGCATCGTCGATGCCCTGGTGGCCGGTGCGCGCAAGGAACTGGCCGGCAACGGCGTGGATGAGTCGGCCATCGACGTGGTCCGCGTGCCCGGCGCGTGGGAGCTGTCGCTGGTGGCCATGCGCCTGGCCAAGGCCGGACGCCACGCGGCGGTGATCGCGCTGGGTTGCGTGATCCGGGGCGATACCCGCCATTACGAGCACGTGGCGGACGGCTGTGCCGAAGGCCTGCTGCAGGCGCAATTGCAGCACGGCGTGCCGGTGCTCAATGGCGTGCTGGCGGTGGAGCGCATCGAGGACGCAGAAGCCCGCGCAGGCGGCAGCCACGGCAACAAGGGCGAGGAAGTGGCCCTGGCCGCGGTGGAAATGGTCAACCTGATGGAGCAACTGCCATGAACCGTCCCGGACAGCGTCGCGACGGCGTCGACCCCGTGCACCGCACCCGCGCGCGTCGCCGCGCGCTGCAGGCCATCTACGCCTGGCAGGTCTCCGGCGGCAACCCGCAGCAGGTGATCTCGCAGTTCGCCCATGAGCAGGCCCATGAGATCGCCGACCTGGAGTATTTCGAGGATCTGGTGCGCGGCACCATGCAGCACACCGCCGAGCTGGACCAGGCCCTGCTGCCGCATCTGGACCGCACCGTGGACGAGGTCGACCCGATCGAGCGTGCGGTGCTGCGCATCGCCGCCTACGAGCTGCGCCATCGCGTGGACGTGCCGTATCGCGTGGTGATCAACGAGGCCATCGAGACCGCCAAGCGCTTCGGCGCCGAGCATGGCCACACCTACGTCAATGGCGTGCTCGACCGCGCCGCCCTGGACTGGCGCGGCCCGGAAACCCGGGCCAGAACCCCGTAACGGGCGCCGCATCCGCGTTGTTCTCACTCGTTCCTCGTTCCTCTCCACTCGTTCCTGCCTCATGCCAGTCGGCGAATTCGACCTGATCGATCGCATCCGCGCCCGCGCCCGCACGCGCGGCGACGTGGTACTGGGCATCGGCGACGATGCCGCGCTGCTGCAGCCGCAGCCCGGCTGCGAGCTGGTGGTGACCGCCGATACCCTCAATGTCGGCGTGCATTTCCTGGAGGACACCGCGCCGGAGGACATCGGCTGGAAGTCGCTGGCGGTCAATCTGTCCGACCTGGCTGCGATGGGAGCCTCGCCATCGTGGTGCACGCTGGCGCTGGCCCTGCCGCAGAGCGATCCGGCCTGGCTGGATGGCTTCATCGGCGGTTTCCTGGAGCTGGCGCAGAGCGCCGGCATCGCCCTGGTCGGCGGCGATACCACGCGCGGGCCGCTGTCCATCTCCGTGACCGCGATGGGGCAGGCGCCTGCGGGGCGGGCGATCCGACGTTCCGGCGCCCAGGTGGGCGACGACCTGTGGGTGACCGGCACGCCGGGCGATGCCTGCAGCGCGCTGCACGCGATCTGGGCCGGCGTGGTCCCCGACCCGGCATTGCGCCGTCGCATGAACCGTCCGACCCCGCGCAACGCCGCCGGCTTGGCCTTGGTCGGCCTGGCTAACAGCTGCGTGGATATCTCCGATGGCTTGCTCGGCGATCTGGGCCACATCTGCAAGGCCAGCGGCGTGGGCGCGGAGGTGATGCTGGAGCAGTTGCCTGCCTCGCGCGCGCTGTCTCGGTTCGCGCCGGCCGTGCGTTGGCCCTGGCAGGCCAGTGGCGGCGACGACTACGAGTTGTGCTTCAGCGCACCGGCCGCGCAGCGCGAGGCCATCGTCCAGGCGATGGCGGGCGCTCAAACCCAGGCGACCCTGATCGGTCGCATCGTCCAGGGCCAGGGCGTGATCGCGCTGGATGGGGACGGACAGCCCTGGAACTCCGGCCGCCCCAGCTTCCAGCATTTCAGCTGAGCAGGACGGGCGCCGGTCCAGGCGGCACGTTGCCCTGCAGCCATCTCGAATAACGTCTGGAGCATGCTGCGGGAGCGGTGCGGGGTGACCTCGGGTCATCGGCCGCAAGAGGGGCTTCCCGGGAATGCCATGCGCGGCTGATGGCCCGAGGCCACCTCGAGCCGCTCCCGCTCGGGCCCGGTGTGGCGAAGGCAGGTAGTTCAGGATCGCTTATTGCGGTGCAGCTTGGTGACCGGCCATGCGTATGCGTATGGTTCGGCCGCGCCTCCGCCGACGTGATGGCCAGAAGGCGCTTCTCGCGCGGGTCACCCCGGCCCGCTTCCAAGCAGTGGAGGCATGTCGTATGCGCAGCCTGTTCCGCGGTTTGATGTGCATGGTGTTGCTGGCCTGGTCGGCCACGTCCCTGGCCGGCGACTATCGCAAAACCTATCAGCGGGTGCCCAGCTTCGATGGGGTCGAGCTGGGCGCGTTGGTGTTGGTGCCCAGCGGGCAGGGCAGTGGGCCGTTTCCCCTGGTGGTGATGCCGGCGAGCTGGTCGCTGCCCAACCTGGAGTACCTCGGGCGCGCCAATCAGCTGGCCGCCGATGGCTACGTGGTGGTCAGCTACACCTCGCGCGGCTTCTGGGATTCGGCCGGGCTGATCGACATCGCCGGCGAGGCGACGGTGGAGGATGTCAGCGCAGTGATCGACTGGGCTCTGGCCCATACGCCGGCCAGCCCCGGCGCCATCGGCGTGTCGGGGATTTCCTATGGCGCCGGCACCAGCCTGCTGGCGGCCGCGCGCGACCCGCGCATCAAGGCGGTCGCGGCGTTGAGCGGCTGGGCGGACCTGCAGGCCTCCTTGTACGCCAACGACACGGTCAGCTCGCAAGGGGTGGGACTGCTGGTGGGCTCCGGCGCGCTGACCGGCCGCCCCGGGCCGGAGCTTGCGGCGATCAACGCCAAGGTCGCCGTGGGCGACTTCGATGGCGCCGTGCAGGGGTTCGTGCCCAAGGCCGCAAGCCGAAGCGCAGCTTTCGAGGTCGACCAGCTCAATGAAAGCGGCACCGCGATTCTGCTGGCCAACGCCTTCAACGATGGACTGTTCCCGCCCAACCAGCTCGTGGACTTCTACCAGCGTCTGCGCGGGCCGAAGCGGCTGCTGCTGGGACAGGGCGACCATGCCACGGCCGAGCTGCCCGGTGCGCTGGGCCTGCCCAACAGCGTGTACGAGGAAGTGCAGGTGTGGTTCGACCATCACCTCAAGGGCCGGCAGGTGCAAGGACTGGCGCCTGCCTCGGTCCGCCTGACCACCCTGGGCGGCTGGCCGCTGGATTACCGGGACTGGACCCAGGTGCAGGCCGATCCCACGGTCTACGGCCTGGGTCGGCCGACCGGGCTGCAACCCACTGGCGCCCTGGTGCAGGGCGATGCGACGGGCTGGAGCCATCGCATCGGCACCGCGGTGCCGACCGCGGCCACCTCCGGCGTGGTCCTGGTCAGCGGCGCCCTGCAGGGATACCTGCGCCAGCCGGTGAGGACCTCGATTCCGCTGGTCGCCAGGACCGGCGCGACGGTCTGGGCGGGCCCAGCGCTGTCGCGCGCGCGAACCTTGGCTGGCGCCGCGGCGTTGCGGGTCACGGTGACGCCAAGCCAGCGCGACCTGAGCCTGTTCGCCTATCTCTACAGCGTCGATGGACTGGGGATGGGCGACCTGATCACCCATAAGCCCTACAGCCTGCGCGGCGTCGCGCCGGGGCAGCCGCAGACCCTTGAGATCCAGCTCGAGGCCGCGGCGGCGGAGATCCCGGCCGGGCGCAGGCTGGTGCTGGTCGTGGACACCCTGGATGCGCGCTACAGCGCGGTGACGCGACCCTTCGGCTCGGTGACCTTTTCCTCGCCGGCCGCGGCGCCGTCGCGGCTGAGCGTGCCGCTGCGCTGACCAGGCAAACGGGCTGGTGGGTCGACGCGCTCACCGGACGCGTCGGCCGTGAACGACGATGCCCTTTAGACCTCGTCCGCGCGAAAGGCATCGCGCAGCCAGTTGAGGATGGGCTTGGCCGCCTCGCCGCTGGCTTCGACCACGTCGAAGCGGCAGGGCAGGTCCGCGTAGCGCGGGTGCTGGGCCAGGTACAGCGAGGCGGCCCGCACCAGCTTGCGGCGCTTGCCGGCATCCACCGAGGCCGCGCCGCCGCCGAAGGCTGACGAGCGCCGGTAGCGCACTTCCACGAACACCAGGGTCGGCCCGCCGCGCGCGTTCGGGTCCAGCATCACCAGGTCCAGTTCGCCGCCGCGGAACCGCACGTTGGCAGCCACCGGCTTCAGGCCGGCGCGTTGCAGTTCGGCCTGTGCGGCGGCTTCGACCGCCGCACCGGTGGCCTCAGCCACCCTCGGCGATCGGGGTCGGGCGGCCGCCGCTGAAGGTGGCCCATGCCGGCGCGCGCTGCACATTGCCGAAGCCGTCCAGCGACAGCACGCCGGTGGCGCCACGCAAGGTGGCGTTGGCGCCCAGGCTCAGCTTCTCCAGGTAGGCGGTCAGCTGCCAGGCGTCGAAACCGAAGGCGAACAGGCGCGCCGCACCGCCACGCGCGGTCGGCAAGGTGCTGGCCACGCTGCTGGCCGCCGGCAGGCCTTCCACCCCGCGCGCGGTCCAGGCCTCGGTCGGATAGATGATGCCGTCGAGCACGCGGTCCTCTTCGGCCTTGCCGGTGCCCTGGGTCAGCTGCGAGCTGCCTACCCGCGCCTTGCCGGCCAGGCCGGACATGGCCAGCTGCGGCGCCAGCACCCGGGCGGTGCTGCCCTTGATCGACAGGAACACCGCGTCCACGCCCTGCGAGGCGGCAGCCGTCAGCGCGGCCAGCATGTCCGGCGGTGCATCGGCCACGGCGATGGTCTGGGTGACATTGCCGCCCAGCTCGGTGAAGTGTTCGGCGAAGGCGGTGGCCGCGCGCGTGGCGTTGTCGTCCTGGCCACGGATCACCAGCACCTGCTTGTGCTCGCGCTGGAACAGGTAGTCGGCCGCGCCGATGCCGTCGTCCTCCGGCGCCAGGGAGAAGCCCACGGCGGTAGCCGGTGGCTCGCTGCTGCCGCGGTTGAGGGCCAGCAGCGGCACCGGCAGCGACGGCTGGCCGAACACCGCACCGACCTCATCGCGACCCAGCGGGCCGACCACGAAATCCGCCCCGGCCTGCTGCGCCTTGCCGTAGGCGGCCAGCGCGCCGGCGGGCGTGCCGGTGGTGTCGATGAACTGGATCTCGGGGCGGCGGCGGGATTCGCCGTAGTAGCCGGCCAGCAGGCCGTCACGCACCGGCGCGGCGGCCACGGCGAGCGGGCCGGACAAGGGCAGCAGCACTGCCAGCTTCACCGGCGGGCGGTAGCCATCGCGATCGGCCGGCGGGCGCTGGGCCGCCTCGAAGTTCCACGCCGTGGCGCGGTCGAACGGGCGCGGCAGGGCCAGGCCGCGGTCGGCCATCAGCTTGCCGGCATAGGGGTACAGCGGGTCGCCCACCGGCAGCGCGCCGGTCTCCTTGGACAGGGTGGGATTGTCCAGACCCTGCAGCAGTTGCTGGATCTTGCGGACATTCTCGGCCCGCGCCTGGCCGGTCAGCTGGGCGCCGCTGCGCGCCAGGTCGGCCGCCTGCCGGAATGCGGCGCTGCCGGCCGCCGAGGGATGCGGACCGCCGCCACCGCCGCTGGTCTGGGTGGTGGCGCAGCCGCCGAGCAGCAACGCCGATACCAGCACCGGGGCAATCCACGCAAAACGCTTGTCCATGGGGTTCGAGGGCCAGCCTTGTTGAACAGGCTACGATTCTACCCCTGCCTGCCCGTCCGCCTCGAAGACCCGCCGTTCATGTCCGCAGCAACGTTGTTCGTCGTCGCCACCCCCATCGGCAACCTCGCCGACCTGTCCGCCCGCGCGCTGGAGACTTTGCGCACGGTGGATGCCATCTGCGCCGAGGACACCCGCCGCACCGGCCAGTTGCTGTCGCATTTCGGCATCGCCACGCCGCTGGTGGCGTTGCACGAGCACAACGAGGACGCCATGGCCGAGCGCATCGTCGCCCGCCTGCAGTCTGGGCAGTCCCTGGCGCTGGTCAGCGATGCCGGCACCCCGCTGGTCTCCGATCCGGGCTACCGGCTGGTCAAGGCCGCACGCGCGGCCGGGGTGGCGGTCAGCCCGGTGCCCGGGGCGTGCGCGGCCATCGCCGCGCTGAGCGTGGCCGGCCTGCCCAGCGATCGCTTCGCCTTCGAGGGCTTCCTGCCGGCCAAGTCCGCCGCGCGCCGCGAGCGGCTGTCCGCCCTGGCCGGCGAGTCCCGCACCCTGGTGTTCTACGAGTCCTCCCACCGCATCGCCGAATCCCTGGCCGACCTGGTGCGGGCGCTGGGCCCGGAGCGGCCGGCGACCATCGCGCGCGAGCTGACCAAGCTGTTCGAGACCGTCCTGGCCGGCAAGCTGGCTGAGCTGCTGGCAAAGGTCCAGGCCGACGACAACCAGCGCAAGGGCGAGTTCGTGGTCATGGTGCAGGGTGCCGGCGAGGACGCCGGCGCGCAGATCGCCGAAGGTCGCCGCGTCTACGCCTTGCTCAACGCGCACCTGCCGCCGTCCACCGCGGCCAAGCTGGCCGCGGAGATCACCGGGGCGCCGCGGAAGGCGTTGTACGGAAGTCGAGAAGTGAGTGGAGAGGAGTGAGAAGTGAGCGCAAGCCCGTTCTCGCCTTTGCTCACTCCTCACTCCTCTCCGCTCACTCCTCCACCGCATGCCGTAGAATCGGCCACGGCGGAGCCGGCCAGACAGTCGCGTCATGCTTCCAGCATGCCGAGGAAAGTCCGGGCTCCACAGGGCACGGTGCCAGGTAACGCCTGGGCGGCGCGAGCCGACGGCCAGTGCAACAGAAAGCAAACCGCCGATGGCCGCACCTTCGGGTGCGGATCAGGTAAGGGTGAAACGGTGCGGTAAGAGCGCACCGCGAGTCTGGCAACAGACCGGCACGGTAAACCCCACCGGGAGCAAGACCAAATAGGGAGACATTGCCGCGGCCCGCGGTGTCTCCGGGTAGGTTGCTTGAGCGTATTGGTGACGATGCGCCTAGAGGAATGACTGTCCCAGACAGAACCCGGCTTATCGGCCGGCTCCGCCACTTCCCTCTTTCCTTCAGGTGCCGGGAATCGGCAGCACGACCTCGATGCGCGGGCTGCCGGCGGCTGCGCCCAGCGCCGAGGTGTGCAGCCGGTCGGGCGCGACGCCCTGCGACTGCAGGAAGTCGGCCACCGCATCGGCACGGCGCTTGGACAGCGCCAGGGCGGCGCTTCGGTCGCCTCCTGGATCGGCGTGGGCCGTGATCTGCAGCTGTCCGTGGGTCTTATTGGCCAGATCGGCCAGCGGGCGCAGGTGGCGGTCGATGGCGTCCGGCCGCAGGTCGGCCCGATCCGGCTCGAACAGCTGCGTCGGCGGCAGGGTCACGGCGATGTCATGCGCCCGGCGCTGGCCGCCGGCGCGCTCGATCAGCGGCTGCAGCTCCGCGGACGCATCCAGCCCCGTGGCATCGCTGCTGGCGGCCAACTGGCCGGGCTTGGCGGGGGTGTCCTCGACCTGCGCCTGTGCCTCGGCCTGGGCCTGGGCGCCATTGGGCGCGGCAGCCGGGCTGGCTGCCTCGCGCTGGCAGGCGGTCAGCAGGGCGAGCAGAGCGAACGAGGTGACGGACAGGCGGGACATCGGCGGGCAGTCTTCAGCGCAACAGGGGTCAGCAGGGTGGGCCGAAGCGGGTCGAGATCGCGTCGAAGCAGGCCTGCAACATCCCTTTGCCACTGGAGTAATTGGAATTACCTGCGCACTCGTTGAACCAACCGGCGGCGCCACAAGTGCGCGTCCAATTCATAAACGACGCGCCCGTCACCACCCTGAATCACCTCGAAATCTCAAAATTTGAGACGAAACAAAGCTTAGTGGATAAGTCTTGAACAAGTCTGTGAAGTTCGCTGCAAGCCATTGATCCCGCAAGTGATTTTCCCGCGCACAGCCTGTTGACAACGTTGTGGGCGGTACCTAAGGTGGGCACCAGCGGGAAACCGGGGTCTTTTGTGGTTTTTCGTGGTTGAATACCCCTCCAGCGATCTTCGGGCAAGCAGACAGACGTGTTCCAGGGCGAAACCGCCATCACCGTGGACGACAAGGGCAGGCTGGCGGTTCCCACCGCCTACCGCGACTTGGTCGCGCGCGATTGCGACAACCGCCTGGTGCTGACCTACAGCCCGTTCGACGCCGGCTGCCTGTGGATCTACCCGCAGAAGGTGTGGGAGCAGGTGCGCGACAGCGTGATGGCCAAGCCCAACATGAAGGCCAGCGTGCGCCTGCTGCAGCAGAAGCTGGTCGGCTCGGCTGCGTTCCTGGAGCCGGACGCCAACGGCCGCGTCACCGTGCCGCCCAGCCATCGCAATGCCGTCGGTATGGAAAAGAAAGCCGTCCTGCTGGGCATGGGCGACAAATTCGAATTGTGGAGCGAGCAGGCACACCGCGCGCAGATTCAGCAGACCTTGTCTGACGGTGATCTGGGCGACGAACTGCTCGATCTGAAGCTGTGACGGACGGTGCCCGGATGCGCCCCGATGCGCAGGCCGGCCACCTCCCGGTGATGTTCGCGCAGTGCATGGAAGGGCTGCAGGTGAAGGAGGACGGCACGTATCTGGACGGCACGCTCGGTCGCGGCGGCCATGCGCGCGGCGTGCTGGAACAACTCGGCCCGGGAGGCCGGCTGCTGCTGATGGACAAGGATCCCGAAGCGATCGCCCACGCCCACGCTGTCTTCGACGGCGATGCGCGCGTGTCGGTGTATCGCGGCAGCTTCGCGCAGATGGCGCAGTGGGACGCCACCGCCCAGGGCCTGGACGGGGTGCTGCTGGACCTGGGCGTGTCCTCGCCGCAGCTGGACGTGGCCGAGCGCGGCTTTTCCTTCGGCAAGGATGGTCCGCTGGACATGCGCATGGATCCGGATGCGGGCGAGAGCGCGGCACAGTGGCTGGCGCGTGCCGAGGAAACCGAGATCGCCGACGTGTTGTTCCACTACGGCGATGAGCGCATGAACCGCCGCATCGCCCGTGCCATCGTCGCCCGGCGCGCCGAGACGCCCTTGACCCGCACCGCGCAACTGGCCGAGCTGATTTCCAGCGTGATGCCGCGTGGCAAAGACAAGATCCACCCGGCCACGCGCAGCTTCCAGGCCATCCGCATCCATATCAACCGCGAACTGTCCGACCTGGAAACCGGGCTGGACGCGGCGCTGTCGCGGTTGAAGGTCGGTGGCCGCCTGGCAGTGGTCAGCTTCCATTCGCTGGAGGACCGCATCGTCAAGCGCTTCATCGCCGGCCATGCCAAGGCTCCGGCCGGCAATCGCCGGCTGCCGGTGGCGCAGGATTTCGAGCCGATGCTGAAGATCATCGGCGAGGCCATGCGCGCCGATGAGCAGGAAACCCAGGCCAATCCGCGTGCCCGCAGCGCGGTGCTGCGCGTGGCCGAGAAGCTGAGGGAGGACGCATGACCCGCGTGCTGATCGCTATCGCGCTCGCCTTCATCGTCGCCACCGCCATCGCCGTGGTCTACGCGAGGCATGAGCACCGCGTGCTGTTCGTCGAGCTCTCGCGCCTGGAGCGCGACCGCGACGAGCTGAACATTGAGTTCGGCCGCCTGCAGCTGGAGCAGGCCACCGTGGCCGAGAGTACCCGCATCGACCAGATCGCGCGCGAGCGCCTGGGCATGAAGACGCCCGAGAGCGGCGATGTGGTGGTGGTGCGCCCATGAACAAGCTGCGCGAGGCGATCAACCGCATCCTCCAGCGCGATGGCGAGCGCCAGCCGTTGCCGCGCAACCGCAACCGCGCGCGTTTCAACCTGCGCGGCCGCCTGACCCTGGTGGTGGCCACCCTGGGCCTGTGCTCGGTCAGCCTGATCGGGCGCGCCGCCTATGTGCAGCTGATCGGCAGCGACTTCTACCAGAAGGAAGGCGACGCGCGCTTCGTGCGAGAGCTGGAGATTCCGACCTCGCGCGGCATGATCACCGACCGCAACGGCGAGCCGGTGGCGGTGTCCTCGCCGGTGGAGTCGGTGTGGTGCGATCCCAAGGAACTGATCAAGAGCGCCGACCGCCTGCCGGCGCTGGCCCAGGCACTGGGCATGCCCGCCGATGAGCTGACCCGCAAGGTCACCCAGCGCGCGGACAAGGAATTCATGTACCTCAAGCGCCGCATCAACCCCGATGCCGCGCGCAAGATCGTCGCCCTCAACATTCCCGGTCTGTATTCCAAGCGCGAGTTCCGCCGCTTCTACCCGCAGGGCGAGGCGATGGCGCATGTGCTGGGCTTCACCAACATCGACGACCACGGCCAGGAAGGGCTGGAGCTGGCCTTCGACGACTGGCTCAGCGGCAAGCCGGGCCTGAAGAAGGTCATCCGCGACCGCCGCGGCCGCATCGTGGAGAACATCGACCTGGTGCGCCAGGCGCAGCCGGGCAGCGACCTGACCCTGAGCATCGACCGGCGCATCCAGTACCTGACCTACAAGGAACTCAAGCAGCGCATCGTCGAGACCGGCGCGGCCAGCGGCTCGGCCGTGGTGATGGACATCGCCACCGGCGAAGTGCTGGCCATGGCCAACCTGCCCACGTTCAACCCGAACGCGGCCAGCCTGGGCAAGCCTGATGCGCACCGCAACCGCGCGGTCACCGACGTGATCGAGCCGGGCTCGACGATGAAGCCGATCACCGTGGCCGCGGCGCTGAGCGCCGGCGTGGTGACGCCGCAGACGCTGGTCGACACCAGTCCCGGCTCCATGCCCAACGGGCGCTACCGCATCACCGACACCCACAACAACGGCGTGCTGACGGTGACCGGCGTGATCACCAAGAGCTCGAATGTTGGTGCGGCCAAGCTGGCGGCCAAGCTGCCGGACACCTACTTCTACGACTTCGTCAAGCGCTTCCACTACGGCGAAAAGCCCGGCAGCGGTTTCCCTGGCGAATCCACCGGCGTGGTGCCCTCACCCGGTGCGCCCAACTGGTACGGCACCACCAAGGCCACCATGTCCTATGGCTATGGCCTCAATGCCACGCCGTTGCAGATCGCGCGCACGTATTCGGCCTTGGCCAATGGCGGCAAGATGTTCAAGCCGACCTTCGTCAAGGGCGAGCGCAGCGATCCGGAGCAGGTGCTGGACCCGAAGATCGCGCACGAAGTGCTGAAGATGATGCAGACGGTGACCGAGCCGGGCGGCACGGCCACCATCGCCTCGATCCTGGGCTACCACGTCGGCGGCAAGACCGGCACCGCGCGCAAGGCCGGCAACGGCGGCTACCTGGCGCGCAAGTACGTGCTGACCTTCGCCGGCGTGGTGCCGATCGACAACCCGCGCTTTGCCATGGTCGTCAGCATCAGCGAGCCGGACATCGCCAAGAGCGGCAGCTACTACGCCGGCCCGATCGCCGCGCCGGTGTTCCGCAAGGTCATGGAAGGCTCGCTGCGGTTGATGGACGTGCCGCCGGACGATATCGACAGCTGGCTGGCCGCGCAGGCGCGCGCCGAGGCCAAGCGCGCCGGCAAGCCGGTGCCGGTGGGGGTGGCGCCGGTGATCGAGGAAGAGCAGGGCGAGGTGTTGCATTGAACGCCATGCCGCTGGCCCAGCTGCTGCCCGACATCGACCTGCCCGCCGATCTGCGCATCAGCGGCCTGGTCCAGGACAGCCGTGCGGTGCGCCCGGGCGATGCCTTCGTGGCGATCGGGCCGGTCGACAACAGCCCGTCTACGCATCATGGCCTGGGCTATGTGGAGCAGGCGCGCGCGCGTGGCGCGGTGGCGATCCTGTTCGACCCGCCGGCGCCGGCATCGTTGCCGGCCCCGGCCGACGCCATCGCCGTGCCCGGCCTGCGTGGCCGCCTGGGCGCGATGGCCGATGCCTTCCATGGCCAGCCGTCCAGGCACATGACCATGGTCGGAGTCACCGGCACCAACGGGAAGACCTCGTTCGTCCAGTTGCTCAGCCAGGCCTGGCATCTGCTTGGGGTGAGCTCCGGCAGCATCGGCACCCTGGGCGCGGGCCTGTACGGCCAGGTCGAGCCGACCGGCTTCACCACGCCGCTGGTGCTGCAGCTGCATGCGCTGCTGGCGCAGCTGCGGCAGGCCGGCGCGCAGGCGGTGGCGATGGAAGTCAGCTCGCACGCCCTGGCGCAGACCCGCGTGGATGGCGTGCATTTCGACGTGGCGGTGTTCACCAACCTCACCCGCGACCACCTGGACTACCACGGCGACATGGCGGCCTACGGCGCGGCCAAGGCGCGGCTGTTCGCCCGTCCTGGCCTGAAGGCCGCGGTCATCAATCTCGATGACGGCTTCGGTGCGACGCTGCCGGGCCAGCTCGGCAGCGGCGTGCAGGCCATCGGCGTCAGTGCGCGTGGCGTGGCCGCTGCGATCGTGCAGGCGCAGGATCTGGTACTCGATGGCGCCGGCATGGGCTTCACCCTGCGCATCGGCGATGCCGCCCACCCGGTGCGCTCGCCGCTGCTGGGCCGCTTCAACGTGGACAACCTGCTGGCCGTGGCCGGCGTGCTGCATGCCACGGGCACGGCGCCGGCGCAGATCGCCGCCACGCTGTCCCAGCTGCAGCCGATCCATGGCCGCATGAACCGGCTCGGCGGTGTCGATGGCCAGCCGCTGGTGGTCATCGACTACGCCCACACCCCCGATGCGCTGGAGCAGGCGCTGCGCAGCCTGCGTGGGCACGTGGCCGGCCGCCTGTTCTGCGTCTTCGGATGCGGTGGCGAGCGCGACCGCGGCAAGCGTCCGCAGATGGCGGCGATCGCCGAGCAGGTCGCCGATGTGGTCGTGGTCACCGACGACAATCCGCGCAACGAGGATGGCGATGCGATCGTGGCCGACATTGTCGCCGGCTTTTCCGCGCAGGCACGCTTTGAGGTGCTGCGCGATCGTGCCGCGGCGATTTCCCGCGCAGTCGGCGCGGCGGGGCGGGGCGATATCGTGTTGATCGCCGGCAAGGGCCACGAGCCCTACCAGGAGATCGCCGGCGTGCGCCACGCCTTCGACGACACGGTGCAGGCACGCCTGGCGCTGTCCGCGCGCGACATGGAGGCGCAGGCATGAGGCGCCTGCCCATTTCCCAGTTGGCGCATTACGCCGGCGGCGAACTGCATGGCGAGGACGTGGCCATCGATGCGGTGTCCAACGACACCCGCACCCTGGCGCCGGGCAGCCTGTACGTGGCCCTGCGTGGCGAGCGCTTCGACGGGCACGAGTTCGCCCAGGCCGCAGCCCAGGCCGGCGCCAGCGCCCTGCTGGTCCAGCGCCTGCTGCCGGTGGAACTGCCGCAGATCGTGGTCCAGGACAGCGAGTACGCCCTGGCGCGTCTGGCCGCCGGCCTGCAGCGCGGCCGCGGCACCCGCGTGGTGGCGCTGACCGGCAGCAACGGCAAGACCAGCGTCAAGGCGCTGGTGTGCGCGATCCTGGAACGCGCCGGGCAGACCTACGCCAACCCGGGCAACCGCAACAACGAGATCGGGCTGCCGCTGTCGGTGATCGACGCGCCGGACGAGGCCGAGTTCGCCGTCTACGAGATGGGCGCCGGCAAGCCGGGCGATATCGCCTACCTGACCGACATCGCCGCGCCGGACGTGGCCCTGGTCAACAACATCGCCCCGGCGCATCTGGAGCGCATGGGCAGCCTGCTGGGCGTGGCCCGCACCAAGGGCGCGATCTACAGCGCGCTGCGCCAGGGCGGCACTGCGGTGATCAATGCCGACGACGCCTTCGGACCGTGGTTCGAAACCCTGGCCGCCGGCCGCAAGCTGCTGCGCTTCGGCCTGGACAGCAGCGCCGACATCCATGCCCGCATCCTGCAGGCCACGCCGGAATTCTCGCGTTTCGAGCTGATCACCCCGGCCGGCAACGCCGAGGTGCTGCTGCCGCTGCCGGGCCGACACAGCGTGCGCAACGCATTGGCCGCCACCGGTCTGGCCCTGGGTGCTGGGGTGTCGCTGCCGATCATCGTGCAGGGGCTGCAGGCCGCCGCGCCGGTCAAGGGCCGGCAGATCGCCACGCCGCTGCGCAATGGCGCGGTGCTGGTGGACGACAGCTACAACGCCAACCCCGGATCGCTGGCCGCGGCCATCGACAGCCTGTCCGTGGCCGGCAAGCAGGGCTGGCTGGTGCTGGGCGACATGCGCGAGCTCGGCCCGGAAGGCCCGGCCCTGCATGCGCAGGCTGGCGTGCAGGCGCGCGCGGCCGGGCTGGGCCGGCTGTACGCGCTGGGCGAACTGGCCGCCCACGCGGCGCACGCCTTCGGCCCGGGCGGGCAGGTCTTCGAATCGCACGCCGCCCTGGCGCAGGCCCTGATCCAGGCGCTGCAGCCGGGCGTGCGCTGTCTTGTGAAGGGCTCGCGCGGTAGTGCGATGGACCGGATCGTCACCGCAGTGCTGTCGTCCGATGCAGGCGGTGGCGGGGAGAACACATCGCATGCTGCTTGAACTGACCCGTTGGCTGCAGCAGCTGGAGAGCACCTTCGCGCTCTTCAACTACATCACCTTCCGCAGCATCCTGGCGGCGCTGACCGCGCTGTTCCTGTCGCTGTGGATGGGCCCGGCGGTGATCCGCAAGCTCGCCCAGTTCAAGGGCGGCCAGCCGATCCGCACCGATGGCCCGCAGAGCCACTTCTCCAAGGCCGGCACGCCGACCATGGGCGGGGCGCTGATCCTGATGACGGTGCTGCTGTCGGTGATGCTGTGGGGCGACCTGCGCAATCGCTACGTGTGGCTGGTGATGGCGGTGATGCTGGCCTTCGGCGTGATCGGCTGGTACGACGACTGGATCAAGATCGTCAAGCGCGATCCCAACGGCCTGAAGTCGCGCTGGAAGTACCTGCTGCAGTCGGTGTTCGGCCTGGCTGCCGGCATCTTCCTGTGGAAGACCGCCGATGTGGCCGCCGCGACCACCTTCTACATCCCGCTGTTCAAGTCGGTGGCGCTGCCGCTGGCCGGGCTGAGCTTCATCGCCATCGCCTATTTCTGGATCGTCGGCTTCTCCAATGCGGTCAACCTGACCGATGGCCTGGACGGCCTGGCGATCATGCCCACGGTGCTGGTGGCCTGCGCCCTGGCGGTGTTCGCCTATGCCTCGGGCAACGCGGTGTTCTCCAACTACCTGCAGATCCCGCAGGTGCCCGGCGCGGGCGAGCTGACCATCATCTGCGCGGCCATCGCCGGCGCGGGGCTGGGCTTTTTGTGGTTCAACACCTATCCGGCGATGGTGTTCATGGGCGATATCGGCGCGCTGTCGCTGGGCGCGGTGCTGGGCACCATCGCGGTGATCGTGCGCCAGGAACTGGTGCTGGTGGTCATGGGCGGGGTGTTCGTGGTCGAGACGCTCTCGGTGATGATCCAGGTGGCCTCGTTCAAGCTCACCGGCAAGCGCGTGTTCCGCATGGCGCCGATCCACCACCACTTCGAGCTCAAGGGCTGGCCCGAGCCGCGCGTCATCGTCCGCTTCTGGATCATCTCGGTGATCCTCGTGCTCGTTGGCCTTGCCACGTTGAAGGTGCGCTGATGAACGCCAATACCCGGCAGGCCACGCGCCTGGAATCGATCGAAGGCCATTACGACTTCTGGCTGGCCAGCGCCGCGCTGGCGCTGGCCGCGCTCGGCGTGGTGATGGTGGGGTCCAGCTCCATCGCCATGGCCAGCACGCCGTTCTATTACCTGACGCGCCATGTGATGTTCGTGGGACTGGGCCTGGTGCTGGCCTTCGTCGCCATGCGCATCGAGCTTCGGGCCATCGAGAAGTACAACCGCCTGCTGCTGCTGGGCTGCTTCGCGCTGCTGATCGTGGTGTTCCTGCCGGGCGTGGGCGTGACGGTCAACGGCGCGCGTCGCTGGGTGAACCTGGTGGTGACCCGCTTCCAGACCGTCGAGGCGGTCAAGGTGCTCTACATCGTCTGGCTCGCCAGCTACCTGGCGCGCTTTCGCGACGAGGTCAATGCCACCTGGGCGGCGATGTTCAAGCCGCTGGGCGTGGCGGCGCTGCTGGTGGCCCTGCTGCTGGTGCAGCCGGACTTCGGGTCCTCGACCCTGCTGCTGGCCATCACCGCCGGCATGCTGGTGCTGGGCGGGGCCAATCTCTCGCGCATGTCCACCCCGGTGCTGATCGGACTGGTGGGGCTGGTGGCGCTGGTGATCTTCGAGCCCTACCGCATGCGCCGCGTGACCTCCTTCGTCGACCCCTGGGCCGACCAGCTCGGCTCGGGTTACCAGCTGTCCAACGCGCTGATGGCCATCGGCCGCGGCCAGTGGAGCGGCGTGGGCCTGGGCAGCTCGGTGCAGAAGCTCAACTACCTGCCCGAGGCGCACACCGACTTTATCTTCTCGGTGATCGGCGAGGAGCTGGGCTTTGCCGGCGTCTGCGGGGTGATCGCGCTGTATGCCCTGCTGGTCGGGCGCGCGCTGTGGCTGGGCTATCGCTGCGTGGAGATGCGTCGCCACTTCTCCGGTTATGTGGCCTTCGGCATTGCGCTGTGGATCGCCATGCAGACCTTCGTTTCGGTGGGCGTGAACCTGGGCATGCTGCCGACCAAGGGCCTGACCCTGCCCCTGATCTCCTCCGGCGGCTCCTCGGTGCTGATGACCTGCGTGGCCATGGGTTTGCTGCTGCGCGTGTCCTACGAGCTGAGCCGGGCCGAGAAGCAGGTCGCGCTGCTGCGTGGCGAGAGCGCGCAGGACCCGGCGGCTGCGCCGGAAGCGGCCGCAACGCTGGCGGCCAAGGCCCCGCGCGCGGCGGCCAACGAGAAGACCCGCAAGTCCGCGGTGACCGTCTCGGCGCCGTCCTCGGCGGCCACCGCCAGCGCGCTGCGCGGCACCAGCCGCCTGCAGTCCCGCATCGAACCGACCTTCGAGCGGATCGCATGACCGGCCATCAAGCCAATCCCTCGTCACCGCGCTCGCAGCCTTCCGTGGGTGCGGCAAGCGCACCGGTGATGATCCTGGCCGGCGGCACCGGCGGTCATATCTTCCCGGCGCTGGCCGTGGCCAAGGTGCTGCGCATGCGCGCGGTGCCGGTGGTCTGGCTGGGCGCTACCGGGGCAATGGAAACCCGTCTGGTGCCTCAGCACGGCATCGAGCTGGACACCCTGGATATCGCCGGCCTGCGCGGCAAGGGCAAGCTGGCGCTGCTGGGCGCGCCGCTGCGCGTGGCGCGGGCGGTGATGGCCGCCGCTGGCGTGCTGCGTCGGCGCGCGCCGCGCACGGTGGTGAGCTTCGGTGGCTATGCCGCCGGCCCTGGTGGACTGGCCTCCAGACTGGTCGGCCGCCCGCTCGTGGTGCACGAACAGAACCGCGCGCCGGGCATGACCAACAAGGTGCTGTCCCGTTTCGCGCGGCGCGTGCTGACCGGCTTCCCGGGCAGCTTCGGCGCAGGCGAGGAGGCGGTCGGCAACCCGGTGCGCGAGGAGATCGCGGCCATCGCCGCCCCGGCCCAGCGCCTGGCCGGCCGCAGCGGCCCGCTGCGCCTGCTGGTGCTGGGCGGCAGCCAGGGCGCGCGCGCCTTGAACAACGCCGTGCCGCAGGCGCTGGCGGCGCTGCAGCTGCAGGCCGAGGTGCGCCACCAGTGCGGCGAGAAGCTGCGCGCCGAAGCCGATGACGCCTATGCCGCAGCCGGTGTGGCCGCACGCGTGGAAAGCTTCATCGGCGACATGGCCCAAGCCTATGCCTGGGCCGATCTGGTGGTCTGCCGCGCTGGTGCATCGACCCTGGCCGAACTCTGCGCTGCTGGCGTCGGCAGCGTGCTGGTGCCCTTTGCCGCGGCGGTGGACGACCACCAGACCCGCAATGCCGAATACCTGGTCGAACACGGCGCGGCCGTCCTGCTCAAGCAGGACAACCAGCTGGCCGTGCGTCTGCAGCAGGTCCTTTCCACCCTGGCCAACGATGTGCCGCAGCGACTGGCCATGGCCGTGGCCGCGCGCGCGCTGGCCAAGCCCGATGCGGCCGATCGCATCGCGGACATCATCCTGGAGGAAGCCGCATGATGATCGCGGCCGCACGCGAGCGTCGCTTGCAGAACACCGGCAACCTGGCCCAGCAGTTCCGCCGCGTCCACTTCGTGGGCATCGGCGGCTCGGGCATGAGCGGCATCGCCGAGGTGCTGTGCACCCTGGGCTACGAGGTGTCCGGTTCGGACGCCTCGGAGAACGCCGCAACCAAGCGCCTGACCGCGCTGGGCGCGCGGGTGATGCGCGGTCATCACGCCTCCAACGTGCTGGGCACCGATTGCGTGGTGGTGTCCAGCGCCATCAAGCACGACAACCCGGAGCTGATGGAAGCGCGCAGCCAGCGCATTCCGATCGTGCCGCGCGCGATGATGCTGGCCGAGCTGATGCGCTTCCGCCGCGGCATCGCCGTGGCCGGCACGCATGGCAAGACCACCACCACCAGCCTCACCGCCGCGGTGCTGAGCGAGGGGGGGCTGGACCCGACCTACGTGATCGGCGGCCAGCTGCTCTCGGCCGGCGCCAACGCCAAGCTGGGCGATGGCCAGTGGCTGGTGGCCGAGGCCGACGAGAGCGATGGCAGCTTCCTGTGCCTGAGCCCGCTGATCGCCATCATCACCAACATCGATGCCGATCACCTGGAGAACTACGGCAACGACTTCGCCCGCGTGCAGGCCGCCTTCGCCGAGTTCCTGCAGCGCCTGCCGTTCTACGGCCTGGCCGTGCTGTGCATCGACGACCCGGAAGTGGCGGCGCTGGCCGCGGAAACCCCGCGCCACGTCATGACCTACGGCCTGTCCGAGAACGCCGACGTGCGCGCCGAGAACCTGGTGCAGGACGGCGGAAAGATGCGCTTTACCCTGCGCCTGCCGGAGGATGTCTCCGTCGGTGTCACCCTGGCCTTGCCGGGCAAGCACAACGTGCTCAACGCCCTGGCCGCTGCCGCGGTGGCCTGGCAGCTGGGCGTGCAGCCGGGCACGATCGCCACGGCGCTGCGCAACTTCTCCGGCATTGGTCGCCGTTTCAACGACCTGGGCCAGATCGCGCTGCCCGGTGGCGGCCAGGTGCAGCTCATCGACGACTACGGCCATCACCCGCGTGAGCTGGCCGCGGTGTTCGCCGCCGCCCGCGGTGGCTGGCCGGACAAGCGGCTGGTGGTGTCCTTCCAGCCGCACCGCTTCAGCCGCACCCGCGACCAGTTCGACGCCTTCGCTGCGGTGCTCAGCGAAGTCGATGCGCTGGTGCTGAGCGAGGTCTATCCCGCGGGCGAAGCGCCGATTGCCGGGGCCGATGCCAAGTCGCTGGCGCGTGCGATCCGTGCGCGCGGCCGCAACGAGCCGGTGGTGGTCAGCCAGGTGGCCGACCTGCCGGGCGTGCTGCCGGACGTGCTGCAGGACGGCGACCTGCTGCTGATGATGGGCGCGGGCGACATCGGCCACATGGCCCAGCAGATCGCCGCGCAGGGTCTGGAGGTGCGTGCGTGAACGCCGTGCAGCTGCCCGCGCCGCGCGTTTCCGATCCGGCTGTGTTCGGCCGCGTCGCCGTGCTCATGGGCGGCACGTCCAGCGAGCGCGAGGTCTCGCTCAACTCCGGCGCCAACGTGCTGGCCGCGCTGCAGGCGCGCGGCGTGCAGGCGCACGCGGTCGATGGCCTGGACGCGCTGCTCCAGCAGATCCATGCCGGTGCCATCGAGCGTGTCTTCAACATCCTGCATGGCGGCGATGGCGAGAATGGGGTGCTGCAGGGCCTGCTGTCGGCGCTGCAGGTGCCCTTCACCGGGCCGGGCGTGCTGGGCAGCGCGCTGACCCTGGACAAGATCCGCACCAAGCAGGTGTGGATCGCCGCCGGCCTGCCGACCCCGGCGTTCCGTCGCATTCCCCGCGGTGGCGACCTGCGCCAGGCCGCCTCCGAGCTGGGCCTGCCGGTGTTCGTCAAGCCCTCGGCCGAAGGCTCCAGCGTGGGCGTGTTCCGCGTGCTGCGCGAGGAAGACCTGGAGCCGGCCATCGCCTTCGCCGCCGGGTATGCCGGCGAGCTGCTGATGGAGCAGATGGTGCAGGGCGAGGAGTACACCGTCGGCATCCTCGGCAGCACCGCGCTGCCCTCGATCAAGATCGTGCCGGCCGGCGAGTGGTACGACTACCACGCCAAGTACATCGCCGAGGACACCCAGTACCTGTGCCCGGGCATGTCCGGCGATGAGGAACTGCAGATCCGCCAGCTGTCGCTGGCCGCGTTCGAAAGCGCCGGCTGCAGCGGTTGGGGCCGCGTGGATGTGATGCGTGACCGCGTGCGCGGCCTGCAGCTGATCGAGGTCAACACCGCCCCGGGCATGACCAGCCATTCGCTGGTGCCCAAGGCCGCCGCGCAGCTGGGCATCGATTTTGAGGCGCTGTGCTGGCGGATCCTGGAGCAGACCCTGCCGGAGGTGGCCTCGGCATGAACGCGGTGCTGCGCATCCTGGCCTGGATCCTGGCGTTGGCGCTGGTCGCCCTGCCGGTGGTGGCCGTGGTCAACGGCTGGATTGGCGCCGAGCGCTGGCCGCTGACCAAGCTGCGCGTGCACGGCCAGTTCAAGCGCGTGGACCCGGCCATGCTGCGCAGCGCGGTGCTGCCGTACGCCCAGCGCGGGTTCTTCGCCGTGCAGCTGCAGCAGGCCCAGGCCAGGCTGGAACAGCTGCCGTGGGTGGAGAAGGCCGAAGTGCGCAAGCGCTGGCCGGACACGTTGGAGATCGACATCGTCGAGCACCGCCCGTTCGCGCGCTGGGGCGAGGGCAAGCTGCTGTCGGAGGAGGGCAAGCTGTTCGCCACCCCGCGCAACCTCGACGCCAGTGCCCTGCCGCAGCTCGGTGGCCCCGAGTCGCAGGTGCCGGAAGTGGTGGCGCTCTACAACGACTCCACGCAGCTGTTCGGCGCGATGGGCATGCAGGTCCGCACCCTGGTGATGGACGCGCGCGGCAGCTGGTCCCTGCAGCTGAGCAACGGCACCCAGGTGATCGTCGGCCGCGCCGACGCGCGCCCGCGCCTGAGCCGCTTCGCCCGCCTGCTGCCGCAGCTGATCCGCAACCCGGAGCAGCCGCTGGAGCGCGCCGATCTGCGCTACACCAATGGATTTGCCCTGGTTTGGGGCCAAGCCGTACACGAAGACCCCAAGACTCCTGCGCCGGCGCCCGCTGGCCGTGGTCAGGCACAGGCAACGACATGAATCGCAAAGGCGACAAATCGCTGATCGTCGGACTCGACATCGGCACTTCCAAGGTCACCGCGCTGGTCGGCGAGTATTCGCCGGGCAATCCGATCGAGGTGATCGGCATCGGCACGCACGAATCGCGCGGCCTCAAGCGCGGCGTGGTGGTGGACATCGAGTCGACCGTGCAATCGATCCAGCGCGCGGTGGAGGAAGCCGAACTGATGGCCGGCTGCGAGATCCGCTCGGTCTACGCCTCCATCTCCGGCGCGCACGTGCAGTGCCGCAACTCCCAGGGCATCCAGCCGATCCGCGATGGCGAGGTCACCTGGAACGACCTGGACCGCGTGCTGGATGCGGCCAAGGCCGTGGCCATTCCGGCCGACCAGAAGATTCTGCACGCCATCCCGCGCGAGTACGTGCTGGACGACTCGCAGGAAGGCATCCGCAACCCGGTCGGCATGACCGGCGTGCGCCTGGAAGTGCACGCGCATCTGGTGACTTGCGCGCAGTCGGCCGCGGCCAATATCTCCAAGTGCGTGCAGCGCTGCGGGCTGCAGATCGACGACCTCATCCTGTCCTCGCTGGCGTCCTCGGTGGCGGTGCTGACCGCCGACGAGCGCGAGCTGGGCGTGGTGCTGGTGGACATGGGCGCGGGCACCACCGACCTGGCCGTGTTCGCCCAGGGCGCGATCTGCCACACCGCCTCGCTGCCGATCGCCGGCGACCATGTCACCAACGACATCGCGCACATGCTGCGCACGCCCACGCCGGAAGCCGAGCAGATCAAGGTGCGCTACGCCTGCGCCCTGGCGCAGCTGGCCACGGCCGAGGAATCCATCCAGGTGCCCAGCGTCGGCGACCGTCCGCCGCGCCGGCTGCCGCGCCATTCGCTGGCGCAGGCCGTGCAGGGCCGCTACGAGGAGATCTTCGAGATGGTGCAGGCCGAACTGCGCCGCTCGGGGTTCGAGGAACTGGTGCGCGCCGGCATGGTGCTGACCGGCGGCGCCTCGAAGATGGAAGGCGTGGTGGAACTGGCCGAGGAGATGCTGCAGATGCCGGTGCGCGTGGGCATCCCCCAGCACGTGACCGGCCTGGGCGAGGTGGTCGGCAACCCGGTGCACGCCACCGGCGTGGGCCTGCTGCTGATGGGCAGCCAGATCGAACACCCCAGGCGCCCCAGCCTGCCCACGGGCAAGGCCGGCAGCCTCTTCAAGAAACTCAAGAACTGGTACCGCGGCGAGTTCTGACGCGGTAGCGAAACGAGCGTGGCGGCGAGGGCGCCGACACGTGCGGTGGGAGGGAAACGGGCTTGAGCGGTACCCAGCAAGGCAACGACACAAACATCATAAAAATCACGAGGACAACGGACATGGCACATTTCGAATTGGTTGAAACGATGGCTCCCAACGCGGTGATCAAGGTCATCGGCGTGGGCGGTGGCGGCGGCAACGCCGTGGCCCACATGGTCAGCAGCAGCGTGGACGGCGTGGAATTCATCACCGCCAACACCGACTCGCAGGCGATCAAGAACTGCGGCGCCAAGCAGCAGCTGCAGCTCGGCGGCAACGTCACCAAGGGCCTGGGCGCCGGCGCCAACCCGGAAGTCGGCCGCCAGGCCGCGCTGGAAGACCGCGACCGCATCATCGAGGCGCTGACCGGCGCGGACATGGTGTTCATCACCGCTGGCATGGGCGGCGGCACCGGCACGGGCGCAGCCCCGGTGGTGGCGCAGCTGGCCAAGGAAATGGGCATCCTGACCGTGGCCGTGGTCACCAAGCCGTTCCCGTTCGAAGGCCGTCGCCGCATGCAGGTGGCGCTGAAGGGCATCGAAGAGCTCTCGGCGCACTGCGATTCGCTGATCACCATTCCCAACGAGAAGCTGATCACCGTCCTGGGCCGCAACGCCACCATGATCCAGGCCTTCCGCGCCGCCAACGACGTGCTGCTGGGCGCCGTGCAGGGCATCGCCGACCTGATCGTGCGTCCGGGCCTGATCAACGTCGACTTCGCCGACGTGCGCACCGTGATGAGCGAGATGGGCCTGGCCATGATGGGCACCGGCGCCGCCAAGGGCGATGACCGCGCCCAGGCCGCCGCCGAGGCCGCCATTCAGAACCCGCTGCTGGACGATGTGAACCTGGCCGGCGCCAACGGCATCCTGGTCAACATCACCGCCGGTCCGGACTTCACCATGGCCGAGTTCGACGAAGTCGGCCGCACCGTGGAAGGCTTCGCCTCGGACGATGCCACCGTCGTGGTCGGCACCGTGCTCGACCCGAACATGCAGGACGAGGTGCGCGTGACCGTCGTGGCCACCGGCCTGAACCGCGCCGCCGTGCGTCAGCCGGTCCGCGGCAACACCGACCTGGGCGGCTTCCAGCGCGAGCCGGCACGTGCGCCGATCAAGCTCGTGCGCGATGCCACCACCGGCATGGCGATCGATGCCATGGCCGATGGCACCGGCCTCAAGGCCCCGGCCGCCCCGGCCCCGAGCCGCGCCGACCAGATCGCCAACGCCACCCGTGGCCTGGGCCTGCGTCGCAACGCCGGCGATGCCGCCGCGCCGAGCAGCCCGGCCGCTGCGCCGCAGGCGGCCGAGCTGCCGGACAACTACCTGGACATTCCGGCGTTCCTGCGTCGCCAGGCCGACTGATCCATCGTTGCATCCGGCGCGGTTGCCCGCCGCGTCCGGTGCCGGTCCTGCCGGCGCCGCACTCCGCAGGGAGGGGCTGTCCTGTCCTTTGCTGCCGGGTCGCTTACGACCCGGCAGGTTTTCCCGTTCCGAACCGGCCAGCGTGCCGACGGAACGTTGCAATCACGGGACAACATGACGCTTCCCTTAAGATTCAGCGTCTCCGATGGTATTCTCCCGCCGTTTTGACGCCTTTGCGTCGCATTTCCCACCATGACCCAGCAACGCACCCTCAAGAACGTGATCCGCGCGACCGGCGTGGGCCTGCACAGTGGCGAGAAGGTCTATATGACCTTGCGCCCGGCTGCGCCCGACACCGGCGTGGTGTTCCGCCGGGTGGACCTGGAACCTGTGGTGGAAGTGCCGGCCAGCGCCACCCTGGTCACCGAGACCACGCTGTGCACCGGGCTGACCTGCGGCATCGCCAAGATCCAGACCGTGGAGCACCTGATGTCCGCGCTGGCGGGCCTGGGCGTGGACAACTGCTATGTCGAACTGTCCTCGGCTGAGCTGCCGATCATGGACGGGTCGGCCGGTCCGTTCGTGTTCCTGCTGCAGTCCGCCGGCATCGTCGAGCAGGACGCGCCGAAGAAGTTCATGCGCATCCTCAAGCCGGTGGAAGTGCGCGATGGCGACAAGGTGGCCCGCTTCGAGCCGTACGACGGCTTCAAGCTCGGTTTCACCGTGCAGTTCAACCACCCGATGATCCCGGCCTCGCAATCGCGGGCGGAAGTGGATTTCTCCACCGCCGCCTACATCCGCGAGGTCTCGCGCGCCCGCACCTTCGGCTTCATGCGCGACCTGGAGTACATGCGCGAGCGCAATCTCGGCCTGGGTGGCTCGATGGACAACGCCATCGTCCTGGACGAGTACCGCGTGCTCAACGAGGACGGCCTGCGCTACGCCGATGAGTTCGTGCGCCACAAGATCCTCGACGCCGTGGGCGATCTGTACCTGGCCGGTCACCCGATCCTGGGGGCGTACGAGGGCTTCAAGTCCGGCCATGCGCTCAACAACACCCTGGTCCGTGCGCTGCTGGAGCAGCCCGAGGCCTGGGAAGAAGTGACCTTCGAACAGGCCAGCGACGCGGCGCCTGTCGTCTACGGAACGCCGACGCTCGCGCATTGACGCTGCGCTGTGGCACGCCCCGTGCATTGATCCGGGCAGTCCACTCACACAGGCTTGAAGTCGCTGAAGTGTGAACCATGTCGGCTTTTTCGGCCCGGTTTAACCAATTCCTAATTTCTAGCTAACGACCCGGCCTACGCACGTCGGTACCATGCCCCGTCGCTGTGAGGGTCAGGTCAAGACTTCTTTGGCCGATAACGTCGCATCGGGTCTGGTGCCGGAATCTTGGACAGGGTGTCGTCCAGGGATGCCAGGACCTCAGCCAACGCCTTGTGCGCGGTGGCCGAGCCAGCGGGTGCGGGGCGCGTTTCGGGCTGGGGAGCCCAGAGCGGTTGGGTGGTGACCTTGGCGGCAACGTCGGTCGCGCTCAGGCCAAGGGATGCGGCCAGTTGCAGCAGTTCGGGCGTGGCCAGGCGCAGTTTCGCCTTCCACACCGGGGAGTCAACGAGAAAGACAAGGCGTCTGTCCGTGACGTTCGCCAGCCGGCAGTGGTTTGCCAGCGCAGGCGGAAGGACCGGGCGGAACTGATGTCCCAACGCGTTGAGCCACAGGGCGCGACGCAACGGGTCGGCTGCCGAACCTGCCATTGCGGCCTGAAGGGCTGGGATGGGTTGGGCGGGGCGACGCGAACGGGGCTTCGAATCTGACATCAGGATTTAGAGCGCATGTGCAAATGAGTTTCCACACCATCCTAAACAATGCGCGGACCTGGTTCGCGCACCATCTGGCGGTCCGTTCCGAGCAAGCGCGTTATCACATCCATCTTCGCCCGCTGACCAGCGCCGGCGTGCTGCTGGTGGGCGGCCTGGTGCTTGGCCTGGCCGGGCGCAGTGCCTTCGGCATGGCCCAGGTGTCGCTGCTGCAGGCGCGCGCCGAGCGCCAACAGGTCGAACTGGACCAGGTGCGCCGTGGCGCCCAGCAGGAAGTCAACGCCATGTCCGCCCGTCTGGGCGAACTGCAGGCCCAGGCCAACCGGCTCAACGCGTTGGGCGAACGCCTGACGCGCATGGGCAAGCTGCAGGACGGCGAGTTCGATTTCCAGGAACCGGTGGGCCAGGGTGGTGCCGACGCCTCCTACGACATGGCGCCGCGTGAGCTGTCCAAGGGCCTGGATGGACTGGAGAAGTCCTTTGCCACCTCCGGCCAGCAGCTGTCGGTGCTGGAATCGCTGCTGTTCAACCGCGAGCTCGACCGAAACGCCACGCCCTCGCGCCTGCCGATCGCCAACAGCTACATCACCTCCGGCTTCGGCGGCCGCGCCGACCCGTTCGGCGGCGGTGGCCAGTACCACAAGGGCATCGACTTCAAGGCCTCGGTGGGCGATCCGGTACTGTCGGTGGCCGATGGCGTGGTCAGCTTCGCCGGCGTCAAGAGCGGCTATGGCAACGTGGTCGACGTGGACCATGGCAATGGCTACATCACCCGCTACGCGCACAACTCGCGGCTGATGGTGCAGCCCGGGGACCTGGTGCGCGCCGGGCAGCAGGTGGCCAAGGCCGGTTCCACGGGCCGTTCCACAGGCGCCCATGTGCATTTCGAGGTCTGGCAGGACGGGCGCGTGATGAACCCGCGCAAGTTCCTCGGCGAAGGCCCCACCCCGGTGGGCGCGCCCAAGCGCGGTTGAGTCCGCGGGCACGGGCTTGATTCCCAGAGCGCCGGCCCAAGTTACAATGTGATGTTGCCGGACAGGGCGCGGTGCGCCCTGTTCTGCTTTTGGGGACTTTGAGGCAGGCGATGGATTTCCGGTGCGGGATCCCGGCCGCCTTGTCGGTCCCGGCGCTCCTTCACTACCGGTTTGCGTACATGATCAACAGCCTGCTCACCCGCGTCTTCGGCAGCCGCAACGAACGCCTGCTCAAACAGCTCGAGCGCATCGTCGCCAAGATCAACAGCCTCGAGCCGGAGATGAAGGCGCTCTCCGACGAGTCGCTGAAGGCCAAGACCCCCGAGCTGCGCGAGCGCATCGCCAAGGGCGAGGGACTGGACAAGGTGCTGCCGGAAGCCTTTGCCGTGTGCCGCGAGGCCTCCCAGCGCGTGCTCGGCCTGCGCCACTACGACGTGCAGCTGGTCGGCGGCATGGTGCTGCACCTGGGCAAGATCGCCGAAATGCGCACCGGTGAGGGCAAGACCCTGGTCGGCACGCTGCCGGTGTACCTCAATGCGCTGGAAGGCAAGGGCGTCCACGTCGTCACCGTCAACGACTACCTGGCGCGTCGCGACGCGGCGCAGATGGGCCGCCTGTACAACTGGCTGGGCCTGAGCGTGGGCGTTGTGTACCCGGGCATGCCGCACAGCGACAAGCGCGAGGCCTATGCCGCGGACATCACCTACGGCACCAACAACGAATTCGGCTTCGACTATCTGCGCGACAACATGGCCATGGCCAAGGAGGACCGCTACCAGCGCGGCCTGCACTACGCCATCGTCGATGAGGTCGACTCGATCCTGATCGACGAGGCCCGCACCCCGCTGATCATCTCCGGCCCGGCCGACGATTCGCCGGAGCTGTACATCCGCGTCAACCGCATCGTGCCCGCGCTGATCAAGCAGGACAGCGAGGAAGGCGAGGGCGACTTTTGGGTCGATGAGAAAGGCAAGCAAGTGCACCTGTCCGAAGCCGGCCAGGAGCACGCCGAGCAGCTGCTGCGCGAGGCCGGCATCCTGGAGGAAGGCGACGAGCTGTACGCGCCGCAGAACCTCAGCGTGGTGCATCACCTCAATGCCGCCATGCGCGCGCACGCCATCTACCAGCGCGACGTGGACTACATCGTGCGCGACGGCGAAGTGGTCATCGTTGATGAGTTCACCGGCCGCACCCTGACCGGGCGTCGCTGGTCCGACGGCCTGCACCAGGCCGTGGAAGCGAAGGAAGGCGTGCCGGTCCAGCGCGAGAACCAGACGCTGGCCTCGATCACCTTCCAGAACCTGTTCCGCATGTACGGCAAGCTGGCCGGCATGACCGGCACGGCCGACACGGAAGCCTACGAGTTCCAGAGCATCTACGGCCTGGAAGTCATTGTCATCCCGACCCACCGCCCGACCATCCGCAAGGACGCCTCCGACCAGGTGTTCCTCAACCGCAAGGGCAAGTTCAACGCGGTGCTGGCCGACATCCAGGACTGCTATGCGCGCGGCCAGCCGGTCCTGGTGGGCACCACCTCGATCGAGACCTCCGAGCTGCTGTCCGAGCACCTGCGCAAGAACAAGGTGCCGCACGAGGTGCTCAACGCCAAGCAGCACGAGCGCGAGGCGCAGATCGTGGCCAACGCCGGCCGTCCCGGCGCGGTGACCATCGCCACCAACATGGCCGGCCGCGGCACCGACATCGTGCTGGGCGGCTCGCTGGAAACTGAACTGCACCAGCTGGGCGAGGACGCCGACGAGGCGACCAAGGCCAAGATCCGCGCCGACTGGCAGGCACGCCACGACCAGGTCAAGGCCGCCGGCGGCCTGCACATCATCGGCACCGAGCGCCACGAGTCGCGGCGCATCGACAACCAGCTGCGTGGCCGTTCCGGCCGCCAGGGCGATCCGGGCTCGTCCCGCTTCTACCTGTCGCTGGAAGACAACCTGATGCGCATCTTCGCCAGCGACTGGGTGCAGAAGGCGATGAAGCTGATCGGCATGAAGGAGGACGACGTGATCGAAGATCGTCTCGTCAGCCGCCAGATCGAGAAGGCCCAGCGCAAGGTCGAGGCGCACAACTTCGATATCCGCAAGAACCTGCTGGATTTCGACGACGTCAACAACGACCAGCGCAAGGTGATCTACGCCCAGCGCGACGAGCTGCTGGAGGCCGAGTCGGTCAAGGAGAACATCGACGGTATCCGTGCCGACGTGGTGGCCGACCTGGTGGGCCGTTACGTGCCGGCTAACTCGGTCGACGCGCAGTGGGACCTGCCCGGCCTGCAGGCCGAGCTGGCCGCCGAAGCGGCGCTGGACCTGCCGGTCACGCAGTGGGCGCAGGAAGCCGGCGAACTGGATGCCGAGCGCATCGAGGCACGCGTGCTGGAGGCCATGGACAGCCACTTCGCCGAGAAGGAAGCGGTGATCGGCGGCGAGACCATGCGCGCGCTGGAAAAGCACGTGATGCTGACCGTGCTGGACAAGAGCTGGAAAGAGCATCTGGCGCGCATGGATTACCTGCGCCAGGGCATCCACCTGCGCGGCTACGCGCAGAAGCAGCCCAAGCAGGAATACAAGAAGGAAGCCTTCGAGCTGTTCTCGGAGATGCTGGAAAGCGTCAAGCGCGAGGTGGTCACCATCCTGGCGCGGGTTCGCGTGCGCAGCGAGGAGGAAGTGGCCGCGGCTGAAGCCCAGGAGCGGGCCGCCGCCCAGGCGCAGGCGCAGCGGATGCAGTTCCAGCACGCCCAGGCCGCCGGCTTCGGACCCGAGGACGAGGCCGAGGAGCAGGCCGCAGCCGCGCTGCAGCCCTCGATCCAGCGCGAAGGCCCCAAGGTCGGCCGTAACGATCCTTGCCCTTGCGGCAGCGGGAAGAAGTTCAAGCATTGCCACGGGCAGCTCAGCTGAGCTGAGCTGCCCGTGCTCCCGACTCGCCGAGTTGGGGGGCCAGGAGCACCCAGGTCCGGAGCGGACCTGGGTGACGGGGACTTTCCTCCGATCCCCTGCGGCTGTCGCCGCGCCCCCCTTACCAAGGGGGCTTTGCTCCAGACACGTGATCGGGTGTTGGAAAATGTGGGCCTGTTCTTACAGCGATGTGGAGCGGGTCTTGACTAGCTGTTTGGGAATACGCCCCCCCTGTGAATGCCGGAAAATGCGATCTCTGCGGCCCGGCGCCGTGGTCGCCGGTCGTGTGACGGCGCACTGAGGGAGGTGGGTCGGGACCGGGCCAAAAATGTGCGTTGAGGGACGTTGGCCTGGATGAGGCCCACAGCTCTTGCCCGGCGGCGCCTTGGCACGGCAAAGTCCGTGCATGCCTGAAGCTCTGAGATCCATACACGTGGTGGCCGGCCTGATCACCGACGCCCGCGGGCGCATCCTGCTGACCCGACGCACCGAGGGACGTGACCTGGCCGGGCGCTGGGAGTTTCCAGGCGGCAAGCGCGAGCCCGGCGAGACCTCCGAGCAGGCGCTGGTGCGCGAACTGGAAGAGGAATTGGGGATCCGGGCGGAGGTTGGCGACTGGATCATCGACGTGCCCCAGCGCTATCCCGACAAGCGCCTGCGCCTGGAAGTGCGGCGCATCCGCAGCTTCAAGGGCTCGCCACGCGGGCACGAAGGCCAGGCCATGGTCTGGGTGATGCCGGACAAGCTCGGCCGCTACGACATGCCGCCTGCGGACAAGCCGGTGGTGGGCGCCCTGCTGCAGCCGGATCGGATTCTGGTCACTCTGGCCCCAGCTGACGCCAATGATGCGGCCTGGCTCACGTCGCTGGAGCGCGCATTGGGAGATGGCATCCAGCGCGTGGTCCTCTCACTGCCCGGGACTGATGAAGCGCGCTCGCAGGCCCTGGGCACGCAGGCGGTCGCCCTGTGCAAGCGTCACGGGGCGCAGGCGCTGGTGCGCGAGGACGCGGCGCTGGCCGCCGCGCTGGGGACGGGGCTCTATCTGTCCGGTGCGCGCCTGGTTGAGCTGAGCGAGCGGCCGCTCGCGGCGGACGGCCTGCTGGCCGCAGCCTGCGACACCGCTGAGCACCTGGCCGCGGCCGAGCGACTGCGTTGCGATTTCGCGGTGACCGAGGTCCAGGCCCAGGTCGATGAAACCTCACCGGAGCGTGAGATGGCGCTGGCCTGGGCGGACTTCGAGCGCCTGCGTGAAGCGTCGTCCCTTCCGCTCTATGCAGCGGCTGGGGCCGATGCGCTGGGGGTGGATGAGGTGCGTCGTCATGGCGGGCAGGGTGTCGCGCTGACTGGCGAGTCCCTGCATGGCGCGAGCTGAGACGCGGTGACGCGGTAAGGGTATGCCGCTCGGGATCAGATCGATCATCCCCAAGGCGGCCGCCTCAGCGCTTGGCCTTGGCCGCCGCCAGCTGACGATAGCGACGATCCAGCTCTTCGACGTGCGCCTCCAGGGCGTCCAGGTCCTGATCGTTGCCGACCACGTCGTCGGCCACCTCCAGACGCTGCGCCCGCGTGGACTGGGCGGCGATCATGCGATCGGCCAGGGTCGCGTCGATGCCATCGCGGTTGATCAGCCGTCGGTGCTGCAGCTCGACCGGCACGTCCACCACCAGGATGCGGTCGAGCCAGGGATAGGCCTGGCGGGCACCGCCTTCGGTCAGGAGCGGAATCATGGCCACGGCGTAAGGGCTGGCAGTGGCGACGCAACCAGCATGCAGGGCGGCCCGGATGGGCGGGTGTAGCAGAGCTTCCAGCGCCTTGCGCTGGGCCTCGTCCTCGAACACGCGCCGGCGCAGCAGTGCGCGATCCAGCCGCCCGTCTTCGGTCAGAACGTCCCGGCCGAAGTGGGCCACGATTGCGGCGAGTGCGGGCTGACCCGGCTCGACCACCGCGCGCGCGACGGCGTCCGCGTCGAGCACGGCGATCCCGCGCCGGAGGAAGGCCGCTTCCAGCGCACTCTTGCCCGAGGCGATTCCTCCGGTGAGGCCAATGATGTAGTCGCTCATGCCGCTGCGATCGTTGCTACTCAGCGCAGCCCGGCAAAGCGCATGTAGGCGCCGATCATCTCATCGCCGAAGAAGAACACCAGCCATCCCGCGATGGCCAGGTACGGACCGAACGGAATGGGAGTGGCGCGGTCGCGCCCCTTGGCCGCCAGCCAGATCGAGCCGATGATCGCCCCGACCAGGGACGAGAGCAGGATCACCGGCAGGATGCCTTTCAGCCCGACCCAGGCGCCCAGCGCCGCCAGCAGCTTGAAGTCGCCATGCCCCATGCCCTCCTTGCCGGTAAGCTGCTTGAACAGCCACCACACCGACCACAGCGAGAGATAGCCCACCATCGCACCGAGCAGGGCAGGCTTGGTGGGCATGTAGAGCGAGTCGATGCTGCCGATGAGCCCCAGCCACATCAGCGGCAGGGTCAGCGAATCCGGTAGCAACCGCGTGCGCAGGTCGATCCCGGCCAGGGCCACCAGAAAGCAGCTCAGCACCGCGGCCCCGAACCCCTGCCAGCCGAAACCGAAACGGGCCACCGCCGCCACTGCCAGCAGGCAGGTGATCAACTCCACCAGCGGATACTGCGGCGAGATCGGCGCATGGCAATGCCGGCACCTGCCACGCAGGACCAGCCAGCTGAACACCGGGATGTTCTCGTACCAGGACAGCTTGTGCTTGCAGTGTGGGCAGTGCGAGGGCTCGATCACGATCCCCGGCGGCGGCGGGTCATAGATCTCCGGCTGCTCCAGGATCTCGCGGGCATCGGTCTTCCACTGCCACTCCATCCTCCGCGGCAAGCGCAGGATCACCACATTGAGAAAGCTGCCAACCAGCAGCCCCAACCCGGCCACGACCGGATAGCCGAGCTCGGGGTTCTGATCGAGGAACGACATGCTTTAGCCGACCACCGATGCCAGTTTGAAGATGGGCAGATACATGCCGACCACCATGCCACCGACGATGGTGCCGATGAAGACCATGATCATCGGCTCGATCAGGCTGCTTAGCGCATCGACCGCGTTGTTCACTTCCTGCTCGTAATACTCGGCGACCTTGAACAGCATGGTGTCCAGCGCGCCCGCTTCCTCGCCGATCCCCGTCATCTGGATCACCATATGCGGGAACAGGTTGGTTTGCTTCATCGCCAGATTGACTGGATAGCCTACCGAGACATCATCGCGCATCCGTAGCACGGCCTTCTCATACACTGAGCTGCCGGTTGCGCCCGCAATGGTTTCCATGGCCTCCACGAGCGGCACCCCCGCTCTGAACGTCACCGCCAGAGTGCGTGAGAAACGCGCGATCGCGCTGTTGTGCATGATCTGACCGATGATCGGCACCTTCAAAACGAATCGGTCCATCGCATGCTGCATTGGAACTGATCGCTTGTAAGCGAAAATGAAGCCGACGACCACGCCCACCAAGACGACAAGAATCGGCAGCCAGTAGGCCACCATGAATCGTGAAAGGTTGACGATCATCTGAGTGAAAGCGGGCAGATCGGCACCGAATCCCTTGAAGACATCCTCGAACTGCGGCACTACCCAGACGAGAAGGATAGCGCTCACCAAGAGGGCCACTGCCATGACCATCGCCGGGTAGAACAACGCCTTCTTGATCTTGCCTTTGATGGCCTCTATGTTCTCTTGGTAATTGGCAATGGTGTCCAGGACCGTTTCCAGTACGCCGGCGCCCTCTGCGGCGCGCACCAAGTTGCGATACAGCTCGTCGAACTGAACCGGATACTTGCTGATCGCTTCCGAAAGCGAGGAGCCGCCCTCGATGTCTGCCCGGATGCCATTGACCAGCTTAGCCATGCGAGGATTCTTGTGGCCCCCGCCGATGATCTCCAGCGCGCCAACGATCGGAACACCAGACTTCATCATCGTCGCCATCTGGCGACTGAAGAAGGCAATGTCCTTGGGCTTGATCGTCTTGCCCGCAGCGCCAAACAGCGGCTTAGGCTTGGGTTTCACCACGGTCGGGGTGACACCCTGTCGACGCAGCTCCGCGCGCAGTAGGTTGGCATTGCGTGCCTGCTGCTCGCCCTTCATCTTGACACCGCGCTTGTCGGCGCCTTCCCACACGAAGGTTGCCAATTCCTTGGTGCCTCCGCCGATGGGATTAGGCTTTTTCATTGCGGTGCGCGTGGCGGCCATGATGTCTCCCCGTGGAACCCGGCATCCCACGCCAGGTGTATGGCCGCATGTTAGCGGCATATTTATACGAAAGGGCTTTTTCAGCTAACGTACACGATTATCGGCGCGGAGAGCGGCAAAAAACCGATCAATCCTTGGTGACGCGGTTGATCTCGGCCAGACTGGTCAGGCCTTGCTTGGCCTTCCAGAGCGCCGACTGCCGCAAATCTCGAATTCCTGCTGTCTGCGCAGCCTCGGCGATCTGCATGGCATTTCCGCCAGCCAGGATGATGCTGGAAATCGTGTCGCTCATCGGCATGACCTGATAGATGCCCGTCCGGCCCTTGTAACCCTCCGTGCACTCGTCACAGCCGGCGGGCTCAAACAACGTGAACCCGGTGTCGATTTCTTCCTGGGTAAAACCCTCCGCGAGAAGGGCGTGCTCCGGCATCTTGACCGGGCGCTTGCAATTGTTGCAAAGGCGGCGCGCCAAGCGCTGAGCGATTACCAACGTGACCGAACTGGTGATGTTGTAAGGCGCAATGCCCATGTTCATGAGACGCGCGATGGTTTGAGGTGCATCGTTGGTGTGCAGGGTGGAGAGCACCATGTGGCCGGTTTGGGCGGCCTTGATTGCGATTTCAGCCGTCTCCAGGTCGCGGATCTCGCCGACCATGATGATGTCCGGATCCTGACGCAGAAAGCTGCGCAGCGCAGCGGCGAAGGTCATGCCCCGCTTGTTGTTCTGCTGAACCTGATTGACGCCTGGCAGGCGGATTTCCACCGGATCTTCGGCGGTAGAGATGTTGCGGGTCTCGTCGTTGAGTATGCCCAAGGCCGTGTACAGCGACACGGTCTTGCCCGAGCCGGTCGGGCCTGTCACCAGCACCATGCCGTAGGGCTTGTGGATGGCATCCATGAACAGCTTCTGTTGGTCTGGCTCGTAGCCCAGCTTGTCGATGCCCAGCTTGGCAGCGCTGCCGTCCAGGATGCGCAAGACCACCTTCTCTCCGAATAGGGTTGGCAACGTGCTGACACGGAAGTCCACCTGCTTGGTCTTGGAAAGATTGAGCTTGATTCGACCATCCTGTGGCACGCGCTTCTCGGCAATGTCCAGCTGCGACATCACCTTCAGGCGCGCGGCAATGCGCTGATTGAGTTTTTGTGGAGCCTTAGCGACCTGCTTGAGCAGGCCATCGATACGCAGGCGAACGCGATAGTCTGTCTCGTAAGGCTCAAAGTGGATGTCGGAAGCGCCCTTCTTGATGGCGTCAATAAGTACTTTGTTAACGAATTTCACCACCGGCGCGTCGTCGCCATTTGCATGGGTGCCCGTGCTTTCGCCGTCTTCATCGCCACCGCTGCTTTCGAGGTTCTCTAGTCCGTCGTCGTCATTGCCTTCACTGCCGAAGCCCTCGTTGGCACTGCTCCACTGTTCCAGTGCTCGCCTCAGCAGGTCTTCCGGTACAAGAATGGGTTCCACCACCAGATTAGTGTGGAATTTCACATCATCCAGAGCCCGCGTCAGTGTCGGGTCAGAGATGCCTACAAAAAGCCGGTTGCCACGCTTGTATAGCGGCAAAACCTGATGCTTTTCGCGCAGTTCTTCGCTAACCAGCTTGATCGCGCTGTAGCTAGGGTCGAACGCATTGGTGTCCATCATTGGAATGCCGAACTCGATAGAGTTGGCGGCAGCCATCGCCGCTGATGAGACGAGTTTTTTCTCGCTAAGCCACTGGGTCAACGGCTGTCTCGCCTGTGCTGCATCGGCCATGGCTTTGCGCGCAGAGGTTTCATCCATTGCGCCGTCTGTCACTAATCTGCGTGCTATGCCGGTTATGCCAACCAGATTATGAGATGTGGCTATGCTCATGAATGTTTCCGTTGCATATTGCAAGTGCTAATCGCAGTCTCTGGGTCAGTAACAGATGGCCGATGACGTTGCACTGGAAGTCTAAAATTCACTGATGCTAAATTGAAGCGGCAGTTTTCTCTGGCGATACCTGTGACTCGTTCGCGAGGCAGCGGACATATGCAGCTTCGCCCAAGCGAAGTGTCCAAGTTCTCTGCTTTTCAGATTTTCCGAGCCCGAAGTTGCTACGTATCAACTGCAGTGCCATCTGGCTTGCTGAACAGCCTGAGCTCGCCCTTAAAGAAGCTTGATGGAGGAGTGCCTTATGTTGGCAATCGTAGCAGTAAGCATCAAATCCGTCAGTGCAAATCCGCTGCGGGCGGCGTCGTACCGGATCAACATGCGGGATTCGATATCTTTAAAAAAAAAGACCCCGCCTAAGCAGGGTCTTTCTAAATAGCTTTGGTTAGCCCTGGCAGGTGGCCGGTGCGTACTTGGGCTTGTCTGCCGCAGCAATATCTGTGGAGCAGGTCCACACGCCAGTAGCGGCGCGAGTCCAGGTGATCTTCTTGCCCGCGATCCTGGGGCTAACATTTTGGAAGGCGCAGACAATCGAGCCCGTCTCGCCCGGAGTTGGCGTGGTGACCGTGCATCGCTGAGAGTTAGCCAAGCCGATCAGCGCGGGCGTAATGTTCGCGGCATTGCCCTCGTTGACCATCACTTCATATTGGGTCTTGCCGGGGGTGATTTCCGCCAGACCCGCAGCAACCTGCGATTTGGCAACATAATTCTGGTAAGCCGGCAGCGCGATGGCGGCCAGAATGGCGATGATGGCCACGACGATCATCAGTTCGATCAGCGTGAAGCCCTGCTGGGTCTTCTTCATTTGGAATTCCTCTTTCGATGGAGTGTTGGTGTGGACACGTTTTCCCCCGTGTCCCCCCAATGCTGGACCGTGGGTGCCCTGGTTCATCCCACGGGCAGGATGGAGTACGCAGAAGGCGTGCCAACTTTGCGCTGGCGTGCTTCGTGGCAGGGTTTTGACTCGCAGCACACTCTTGGCTGAACGCGGATGACGATTGTTGTCACTTTCTGACGCGTGAGGTCTGCGTGAACGATGGCCGCTGGCGCTTTTTGGTCACGGAGTGACGGCGGGCACATCTCAGGGTCCGCCTGCGTCACTCCATGCCGAGCTTCTTGAGCTTGTAGCGCAGGGCGCGGAAGGTGATGCCGAGCTGGGCGGCGGTCTTGGTCTTGTTCCAGCGGTTTTCCTCCAGGGCCTTCTGGATGCTGGCGCGTTCGATCTGTTCCAGATGCTTGGGCAGGTCGCCCTCGGTATCGGACAGGCCGAACGCGGGCTCGGTCATGGAGGGGGCTGTTGCGGCGGCGGGCGCTGGCGCGCCGCTGGTCACCGCCGCGGCGCCGGCGCTGCGGGGCAGGGTCTGTGGCAGCAACAGGTCCGCCGCGTCGATCTGGTCGCCATCGGCCATGGCCAGGGCACGCTCGAGCACGTTTTCCAGCTCGCGCACATTGCCCGGGAACGGGTAGGCCGCCAGCGCGTCCATCGCCGCCATGGTCAGGCCGGGCGTGTTGCGGCCCTGGCTTTCGGCCAGGCGCGAGAGAATGGCCGCAGCCAACTGCTGCAGATCCCCGCTGCGCTCGCGCAGCGGCGGGACGCGCAGCTCGATGACGTTGATGCGGTAGTACAGGTCGTGGCGGAAGCGGCCGTCGTGGACCTGCTCGCCCAGGTCCTTGTGGGTGGCCGAGAGGATGCGCACGTCCACCTGGGCTTCGCCCTGCGCGCCGACCGCGCGTACGGCCTTTTCCTGGATGGCGCGCAGCAGCTTGACCTGCATGGGCAGGGGAAGCTCGGCCACCTCGTCCAGGAACAGCGTGCCGCCGTGCGCGGCCTGGAACAGGCCCTGCTTGTCGGCGTGGGCACCGGTGAAGCTGCCCTTCTTGTGGCCGAAGAACTCGCTTTCCATCAGCTCGGCCGGGATCGCGCCGCAGTTGACCGGGATAAAGGGGCCGGCCGCGCGGGCGCCCTGCTCGTGGATGGTGCGGGCGACCAGTTCCTTGCCCACGCCCGATTCGCCCAGGATGTAGACCGGGGCCTGGCTGCGGGCGACCTTGGCGATGGTTTCGCGCAGGCTGGCCATGGCCGGGGAGTCGCCCAGCAGGCGCATGGCGTGCTGCGGCGGGGCGGGCGTGGCCGGCTTGCGCTCGTTGCTGCTGAGCTGCAAGGCGTGATTGACCAGGCCGCGTAGCACCGACAGGTCCACCGGCTTGCTGACGAAGTCGAAGGCGCCGGCCTTCAGCGCGTCCACTGCCAGCTCGACGTTGCCGAACGCGGTGATCATGGCCACCGGGGTCTTGGGATACTTGCGCGCGATCTCGCCCACCAGCTCGATGCCGTTGCCGTCGGGCAGGCGCATATCGGTGAAGCACAGGTCGTAGCGGTTGCGGGACAGCTGCTCGCGGGCCTCGGCGAGGTTGGACGCGGTATCGATCCGCAAGCCCATGCGCCCCAGGGTCAGCGTCAGCAGTTCGCGGATGTCCCGTTCGTCGTCGACGATCAGGGCGCTACGGGTCTCGGTCATGGTCTGCTCGAATGTGCCACGCGTCAAAGTCTAACCGCTTGCGGCGGATTGCGACCCATGGCGTCGGTCAGGCCGGCAGCAGGGTGTGCGGGCCGGGCAGGGCGATGCGGAAGCAGCTGCCGCCGCCGGGCATGGAGACGTACTCCAACGTCGCCTGGTTGGCCCGGCAGAGCTCGCGGGCGATGTACAGGCCCAGGCCGGTGCCGTGGGAAGAGGTGGTGAAGAACGGCCGGAACAGCTGCGCGGCCACTGCCTGAGGGATGCCCGGGCCGCGGTCCATTACGTCGATCATCGAGCGATGGTCGACCTGGAACACTCGCAGGCGCACCCGCGCCGGCTCCTCCGGCATGCGGCCATAGTTCAAGGCGTTGGTGACCAGGACGGTCAGCACCTGGTTGAGGTGGCGCGGATCGACCAGGGCCGAGACCACCTTGGGGGCCGGGACGCTCTCCAGGCTGTCGGTCTCGATGGACATCGAGGCCCGGTAGTCGTCCACGAAGCGGCGCACATAGGCGTTGAGGTCCACATGCTCGGGGCTGGCGCGTTCGCGCCGGGCCAGGCCGAGCACGCTTTCGACGATGCCGTTGGTGCGCTGGCATTGCTGGTGGATGATCTCCAGCAGGCGCTTGTCGCTGACATTGATGTCGTCGGACTCTTCCAGCAGCTGCACCGCGTAGTTGATGGCCGCAAGCGGGTTGCGGATCTCGTGGGCCAGGCTGGCCGAGAAGCGGCCCAGCGCGGCCAGGGTCAGCGACTCGGCCCGGCGCGAGACCACCGTGGCATCGTCCAGGAACACGATGGACAGCTCGCTGCCGGCCAGCAGCCGGGCAAAGCGCGGCTGGACCTCGGGCTGTTCGGCGGAAATGGTCATCGGGCTCTCGTTGACCTCCCAGCCATTGCGCCAGGCCTGCAGGCGGCGGGCGAGCTCTGGGGCGACCTGCGGCAGGTGCACGCCCTGGCCATCGCCTTCGGCCAGGCTGTCATCCTCGGTCAGCAGCAGGTTGGCGGCCTCGTTGGCCAGCTTGATGCGGTTTTCCCCGTCCACTACCAGCACGCCGGTGCGCATGCGGCGGATGATCAGCTCGTTGATTTCGAACAGGTTCTCCACCTCCTTGCCGCGGCGGTCGGCCAGTTCCTGGTTGCGGCGGGCGCGGATGCCGATCTGCGCGGCCAGGGCGCCCACGGCCAGGTAGGTGATGGCGAACATCGTCACCTCGGCCAGGGAGCGCCCGACCGCCCGGCCGGTGAACAGCCCGGTGATGAACTCCAGCAGCGCGCTTGCCGCGGCCAGGCTCGCCACGCCCAGGCCGAGCTGCAGGGGCAGCATCGAGCACGCCGCAGCCACATTGAACAGCAGCAGCATGGCGATGCCGGCCGTCGCGCTGGGCAGGTTGGCCGTGACGATCCCCGCCACCACGATATCCACCGCCGCGCCGAACAGCACCGCCGGGACCAGCCAGCGTTCGCGTCGGCCGAACACCAGCATGAAGGCGGCAAAGAGCAGGTAGACCACCGAGGTCACCACGACCAGGGTCTGGTTCTGGACCTCGCCCAGCAGGTCGGCCAGGGGGCTGAACAGCAGTCCGGCCAGGATCCCGGCTTCCAGGACCCGGTACAGGGCGAAGAAGTACAGCTCCCGGCTGGGGACGGACTGGACGCGGGCGATCAGCGATGCGGGCTTGAACAAGCGTCTACTTCCCTGCTGAGACGCCCACAGTATAGGAAAAACCCCAGCCTTTCCGTTTTGACGATTTTGCGCCACAGCAGAGCCTGGGCGAGAATGGGCGGCCCGCTCGCCCCAACCGGGCTGCCGTCAGGCGACGGTGGCCCCAGGCCGCAGCGGTCGTTTCCATTTCCCACGGTGACGCATGAATTTTCACGAATACCAGGCAAAACAACTGCTTGCCGAGTACGGCATCCCGGTCCCGGCCGGCAAGGTCGCGGCTACTCCGGAAGAAGCGGTTGAGGCCGCCAAGTCGCTGGGCGCCGGCCCCTGGATGGTCAAGGCGCAGATCCACGCAGGTGGCCGCGGCAAGGCCGGCGGCGTCAAGTTCTGCAAGACCACCGACGATGTGAAGGCCGTTGCCGAGAAGCTGCTCGGCACCAAGATGGCCACCTACCAGACCGCCGGCGTCGAGCTGCCGATCAACCTGGTGCTGGTGACCACCGCCGGCGAGATCGTCAAGGAGCTGTACCTGTCGGTGCTGGTCGACCGCGGCACCCGCACCATCAGCTACATCGCATCGAGCGAAGGCGGCATGGAGATCGAACAGGTCGCCGCCGAAACCCCGGACAAGATCCACACGCTCAACGTCGACTTCGTCGAGGGCGTGCAGGGTTACCACGGCCGCGACATCGGCTTCAAGATGGGCCTGACCGCCAAGCAGGCCGGCCAGTTCGCCAGCATCATGGTCAACCTGTACCGCATCTTCAACGAGAAGGATCTGGCGCTGGTGGAGATCAATCCGCTGGCCATCCTGGACGACGGCAACCTGTACGCGCTGGACGGCAAGTTCAACAGCGACGACAACGCCAACTTCCGCCACAAGGAACTGGTCGCCATGCGCGACAAGTCCCAGGAAGACGAGACCGAAGTGACCGCTTCGGAGCTGGACATCAACTACGTCACCATGGACGGCAACATCGGCTGCATGGTCAACGGCGCCGGTCTGGCCATGGCCACCATGGACGTGATCAAGCTCAACGGCGGCGAGCCGGCCAACTTCCTGGACGTGGGCGGCGGCGCCAACAAGCAGCGCGTGATCGAAGCGTTCAAGCTGATCCTGTCCTCGGACAAGGTCGAAGGCATCTTCGTCAACATCTTCGGCGGCATCGTCCGCTGCGACATGATCGCCGAGGGCATCATCGCGGCGGTCAAGGAAGTGGGCGTCAAGGTTCCGGTCGTGGTGCGCCTGGAAGGCACCAACGTGGAAGAAGGCAAGCAGCTGCTGCGCGACAGCGGCATGGCCATCATCCCGGCCGACAACATCAACGACGGCGCCAAGAAGGTCGTTGAAGCTGTCAAGAACGCCGCCTGATCCACGACACCGAAGGAACTTTCCATGTCTGTTTTGATTAACAAGAACACCAAGGTGATCGTGCAGGGCTTCACCGGCCAGCAGGGCACCTTCCACGCCACCCAGATGATCGAGTACGGCACCCAGGTCGTCGGCGGTGTCACGCCGGGCAAGGGCGGCACCACCCATATCGACCTGCCGGTGTTCAACACCGTGGCCGATGCCGTGCAGAGCACCGGCGCCGACGCCTCGGTGATCTACGTGCCGCCGCCGTTCGCGGCCGACGCGATCCTGGAAGCGGCCGCGGCCGGCATCAAGGTCATCGTCTGCATCACCGAAGGCATCCCGGTGCTGGACATGCTGCGCGTGAAGAACGTGCTGACCCGCTCCTTCCCGGAGACCGTGCTGATCGGGCCGAACTGCCCCGGCGTGATCACCCCGGGCGAGTGCAAGATCGGCATCATGCCGGGCCACATCCACAAGCCGGGCAAGATCGGCATCGTCTCGCGTTCGGGCACGCTGACCTATGAAGCGGTCAAGCAGACCACCGAGGTCGGCCTGGGCCAGTCCACCTGCATCGGCATCGGTGGTGATCCGATCAATGGCCTGAACTTCGTCGACTGCCTCAAGCTGTTCAACGAGGATCCGCAGACCGAAGGCATCATCATGGTCGGCGAAATCGGCGGCGACGCCGAGGAAGCCGGTGCCGAGTACATCGCCAAGCACGTCAAGAAGCCGGTTGTCGGCTTCATCGCCGGCGCTTCGGCCCCGGCCGGCAAGCGCATGGGCCACGCCGGTGCGATCGCCTCGGGCGGTAAGGGCACGGCCGAGGGCAAGTTCGCGGCGATGGAAGCCGCTGGCGTCAAGACCGTCCGCTCGCCGGGCGACCTGGGCGCGGCGATCGCCGAGCTGGTGAAGTAAGTAGCGCCTGGCAGCTTGCTGTCGGTGTTGGGAAAGGCCGCCCCCGGGCGGCCTTTTTCGTGGGCGAAGCCCGCATCCGATCTCCCCTTGAGCGCCTTCTTCTGCGGCAGGGTGCGGCGGATGATCAAGGCTGGGCGGCTGCCTGTGGCCCCGTGGCCGCAAGGTAGCAGTCACCCATGCCACTCGGATGGCCTGGGCGGGTTGCGAGTGGTGCGCTGCATGCGCATACTCGATGCGCATCGCTTGTGAGGAGAGTTCTGCCATGCGCATGAAGGAAGAGCGGGTCGCCTATGCCAAGCGTCCGGCCAATCTCAGTGTCAGCGCCGAGCTGCTCGACCAGGCCCGCGCCCTGGAGATCAATCTGTCCGCGACCCTGGAGCGCGCCCTAGAGCAGGAAGTGCGTGCGCGCCTGCGTGCGCAGTGGCTGCAGGAGAATGACCGCGCCATTCAGGCTTACAACGAGCGCATCGAGCGTGATGGGGTATGGAGCGAGGGCGTGCGGGGGTTCTGAAAACGCCATGCAGTTCACCGTTTATGCCAATGCCGATCCTCGCTCGCGCCTGCGCGTGCCCTACCTGCTCGACGTCCAGAGCGACCTGATCGGCGCGATGGGGTCGCGGGTGGTGGTTCCGTTGATTCCACCGGACCTGGCCGGGGTGGCCGCCACGCGGTTGATGCCCACGCTATGGGTGGAAGGGCAGCCCTGGGTGCTGGACACGCCGCTGCTGGCGGGCATTCCCTGCAAGGCCTTGGGCAAGCCCGTCACCGATCTTTCCTCCGAGCGCGCCACCATCATGGCGGCGCTGGACCTTTTGATTTCCGGGATATGAAATGAGCGAAAAGACGCTGCGCATCGCCTTGGCCCAATTCGATTTCCCGGTGGGAGACGTGGCCGGCAACACGCGACGCATCGCCGAAGGCATTGTGCACGCGCGCGATGTCCTCAAGGCGGACCTGGTGTTGTTTCCGGAGCTGGCCATCAGTGGCTACCCGCCGGAAGACCTGCTGATGCGGCCCTCGTTCCTGGCCGATTGCCAGGCGGCGCTGGAGGCAGTGGCGCTGCAGGCGCGCGGAATCGTCGCGGTGGTCGGTTGGCCGCAGGCGGCCGGCACCGTGCTCTACAACGCGGCCAGTGTGCTGCGCGATGGCGCGGTGGCGCAGACCTATCGCAAGCGCGAGCTGCCCAACTACAACGTGTTCGACGAACGGCGCTATTTCCATGTCGATCCCGACGGCGGCCCGCTGGTGTTCGAGGTGAAGGGCACACCGGTCGGGGTGGTGATCTGCGAGGACCTGTGGTTCTCAGAGCCGCTGGCCGACACCGCCAGGGCCGGCGCCGAGCTGGTGGTGGTGCCCAACGCCTCACCGTTCGAGCGCGACAAGCTGGCCCAGCGCGATGCCTTGCTGGTCGAGCGCACGCGCGAGACCGGGGTAGCCCTGGCCTATCTCAATGTCGTCGGCGGGCAGGACGCGCTGGTGTTCGATGGCGCCTCGGTGATGGCCGATGGCGATGGCACCGTGCACAACGCCGCGGCCGCCTTCTCCGAACAGTGGCTGGTGGCCGACTACCTGCCCGGCGCGCGCCGCTTCACCTCGGTGCAGTGGCAGGAGGAAACCGATGAGAGCCGCGATGGCCTGGCCTGGCGCGCCATCGTGCGCGGCATCGCCGATTACTGCGGCAAGAACGGGTTTTCCAAGGTGTGGCTGGGCCTGTCCGGGGGGATCGATTCGGCCGTAGTGCTGGCGCTGGCGGTCGATGCGCTGGGCGCGGGCAATGTGACTGCGGTGCGCCTGCCCTCGCGCTACACGGCGGGGCTTTCCAACGATCTGGCGCAGGTGCAGTGCGATGCGCTGGGCGTGAAGCTGGAGGCGGTGTCGATCGAGGCCCCGTTCAAGGGGTTTCTGGCGGCCCTGGCGCCGCTGTTCGGCGACATGCCGTTGGATGTGACCGAGGAGAACCTGCAGTCGCGCACGCGCGGGGCGATCATGATGGCGCTGGCCAACAAGTTCGGCGGCCTGCTGCTGACCACGGGCAACAAGAGCGAGTACGCGGTGGGTTACGCGACGATCTATGGCGACATGTGCGGCGGCTACGCGCCGATCAAGGACCTGTACAAGACCGAGGTGTTCGCGTTGGCCAACTGGCGCAATCGCCAGGCAGGGCGGGAGGTGATCCCGCAGGCGGTGATCGACCGGCCGCCGTCGGCCGAGCTGCGCGAGAACCAGAAGGATCAGGATTCGCTGCCGCCGTACGAGGTGCTGGACGCGATCCTGTTCCGCTACGTGGACCTGGAGCAGTCGCGGGAGGAGATCGTGGCCGAAGGCTTCGATGCGGCCACGGTGGACCGCATGCTGCGGCTGGTGCGCATCAACGAATGGAAGCGTCACCAGGCCGCACCGGGGCCGAAGCTGTCGCTGCGCGCGTTTGGTCGCGAGCGGCGCTATCCGATTACCAACCGCTACATCGGGTGAGTCTGGCGGCCGGGGCTGACCGACGTCATGTCCCCGTTGTCCGTATCGCGGCGATGGTGGATGGAAAAGCGCCATCCACCCTACGTCGGGTGGACAACGCTAAGCTTGTCCACCGGCGCGCCGGCTGTGGCTGGAGAACGCGGGAGCTGCGCGCGGGGGCGTTTGGGCGAGGAGGCCCACATGCCTCCATGCATCAGCGCTGCTCGTTTTGCGGCGATGGTGGATGGAAAGGCGCCATCCACCCTACGTAGGGTGGACAACGCGGAGCTTGTCCACCGAGGCGTTCGACCGGGCTGCGGTCCGGTCAGTTGCGACGCGGGTCGTTGTCCACGGCGGACTTCTCGCCAGCGAAGGGGTTGAGCTTGCGGATGTTCCAGGGGTAGTTCGGCCAATCGCCGGTCAGGTACGGGTGCTGCGGATCGTTGAGCTTGAGCACGCGCACCGCGTCGTCGGCCAGGGCCTTGTTGCCCAGGTGCGTGTAGGCATCGGCCAGCAGGGCGATGGCGTCGTTCTGGTACTCGCTGCCCGGATAGGTTTCCAGCAGGTACTTGGCGCGGCCAATGGCGGCGGTGTAAGCGTCGCGGCGCAGGTAGTACAGGCCGGCATCCAGGTCGTGGCGGGCGAACTGGTTGCGCAGCTTGGTCATGCGCGCACGGGCATCGTTGGCGTAGCGGCTGTTCGGGTAGCGCTCGCTGACCACGTTCAGGTCGTTATAGGCCTGCAGCGGGGTGGACAGGTCGCGGCGGCTGGCGTCCAGGCTCCAGACCTTCTGCAGGAACACCGTATCGCGGCTGGAATTGGCCAGGCCGCGCAGGTAGTACATGTAGGGGACGTTCTTGTTGGTCGGATACGTGCGCAGGAAGCGGTCGATGGTGGACACCGCCTCGTCCATGTTGCCGGACTTGTACTGGGCGTAGGCGGTTTCGATCTGCGCCTGCTCGTTGTACGGGCCGTAGGGGTACTGGGCGATCAGCTGCTTGAAGGTGCGGGTGGCCACATCCCAGTTGCCGCGGGTCATCGAGGTGTGGGCCTCGTTGTAGATCTCCTCGACCGGACGGGTCGCGTTGGGATCCTTCTTGGTGCGGCCGCAGCCGGTGACGGCGGCCACCACCAGCAGCAACAGGCCAGCGGTGCGCAACAGCGAGGACGGGGAGGAGAAGCGGGCGTTGAGGCGCTGGGACATGAGCAGGCGGAGTGGGCCGCATCAGGGGAAACAAGAGCGCGATGATAGCCTAGGCACTGACCGGGCCATGAATCCCGGCCAACATTGCCCGCATTTCGGCCCCAGGCCGTCCAGATTCCGGTTTCCCATGTCCGATTCCCGCCTCACCGATCCCCAGGACGAAGACGGTCCGCGCAGCGTGCGCGTGCCGGCCAGCGCCGCTGGCCGCCGCTTCGACGCCGTCCTGGCCGAGCTGTTCCCCGAGTTCTCCCGTTCCCGCCTGTCCGAATGGATCAAATCCGGCGATGCGCGCCTGGATGGCGAGATCGCGCGCCCACGCGACCTGCTGCGCGGCGGCGAGCTGGCTACCCTGGAGGCGGTGCTGGAGACCCAGACCCACGCCCTGCCGGAGGACATCCCGCTGCAGGTGCTGTACGAGGACGCCGACGTGCTGGTGATCGACAAGCCCGCCGGGCTGGTGGTCCATCCCGGCGCCGGCAACCCCACCGGCACCCTGGTCAATGCGCTGCTATTCCGCGACCCGTCACTGTCGGCGCTGCCGCGCGCGGGCATCGTCCACCGCCTGGACAAGGACACCTCCGGGGTCATGGTGGTGGCGCGGACCCTGCCGGCGCACACCGGCCTGGTGGCGCAGCTGGCCGCGCGCGAGGTGCACCGTCAGTACCTGGCGGTGTGCGTGGGGGCAATGGTGTCCGGCGGCACGGCCAAGGCGGCGATCGACCGCCACCCGCGCGATCGCCTGAAGATGGCCGTGCGTGAGGATGGCCGCGATGCGGTCACCCATTACCGCCTGCGCGAGCGCTTCCGCGCCCACACCGCGGTCGAATGCCGCCTGGAGACCGGGCGCACGCATCAGATCCGCGTGCACATGCAGCACATCCGCTACCCGATCGTGGGCGACCCGCTCTACGGCGGTCCGCTGAAGCTGCCCAAGGGCGCGAGCGAGACGCTGGTAGCCGCGTTGCGCGGATTCAAGCGCCAGGCCCTGCATGCCGAGACGCTGGAGTTCGTGCATCCGGTCAGCGGGCAGCCTGTGCGCGCCAGCGCGCCGGTGCCGGCGGACATGCTGGCGCTGCTGGCGGCCTTGCGCGAGGATCAGCAGGCGCAGCGGGCGTGAGCGGGCCGGCGCTGCAGGCGGAGTTGGGCGTGCCCGGCGTGCGGGCGCTGACCACCCTGCGCCACGGCGCCGGGCAGTCGGCCGCGCCGTTCGACCACTTCAACCTGGGCAACCACCGCACCGCCACGGGCGACCGCCCGGAGATGGTGGAAGCCAACCGCGCCCTGACCGTGTCCACCTTCGCCCTGCCGTCGGCGCCGCGCTGGTTGCGGCAGGTGCACGGCACGCAGGTGGTGCGCATGGGCGCGCGCCCGACCGGCGATGAGCCGGAAGCCGACGCCGCGATGACCTCCGAGGTTGGCGTGGTGCTGGCGATCCTGACCGCCGATTGCCTGCCGGTGGTGTTGGCCGCGCGCGCGGGCGGGGAGATCGGGGCGGCCCATGCGGGCTGGCGCGGCCTGGCCGATGGCGTGCTGGAGGCCACCGTGGCGGCGATGCGGACACCGGCCGATCAGCTGGTCGCCTGGCTGGGCCCTGCGGCCGGACCCAAGGCCTATGAAATCGGGCAGGAGGTCTACGACGCCTTCACCGGGACGGACCCCGGTGCGCAGGTGGCCTTCGTCCCGACGCGCCCCGGCCACTGGCACGTGGATCTGTACGCCCTGGCACGGCGGCGCCTGGCCGCTGCCGGGGTGTGGCAGGTGCATGGAGGTGGGCACTGCACGATCACCGAGGCCGGCCGCTTCTTCTCCCATCGCCGCGATGCACGCACCGGCCGGATGGCGACCCTGGCATGGATCCAGCCCTAGCGCCCGCCCTGTTCCTGCGTGTGCTGGGCGAGCAGGCCGGGGCGCTGCGGGCGCCGGTCCTGGCGCTGCACCGGCCAGGACCGGCGCGCCGCTACGCGGGCCTGGTGCGCGTACGCCGTGGCGGCCATCCGCTGGCGCGGCTGTGCGCGTGGCTGACGCACCTGCCGCCGGCCGGCGAAGGGCGCGTTGAGGTGAACATCGTCCCGGAAGGGTCCGGCGAGCGTTGGGTCCGGCACATCGGCGGCCGCGCCATGCCCTCGCAGTTGTGGGCAGAAGATGGCCTGCTGTGCGAGCGGCTGGGCCCGGTGGAATTCGGCTTCGGCCTGGCGGTTTGCGACGGCGACCTGCACTGGACGGTCGCACGGGTGCGCCTGTGGGGGTGGCTGGCCTTGCCGGCGCGCTGGTTTGGCGGCGTGGTGGCCCGCGAATCGGCGCTGGAGGCGCGCTACACCTTCGATGTGTACGCGCGGCTGCCGATGCTGGGGCTGCTGGTGCATTACCGGGGCTGGCTCGATGTCCCGTGAGACTGAGCGCGAGCGCCTGCGGCAGGGGCTCCCGCGTGAACGCGCCGGTGTCGCTGGACATGCGTCTGTCGCATCCGCGCCTGGCCCTGGCGGCATCATCGTCTTCGACGGCGTCTGCGTGCTCTGCGGGGGCTGGGTGCGTTTCCTGCTCCGGCACGACAAGGCCGGCCGCTACCGGTTCGCCGCCATGCAGGGCCGTGCGGGGGCTGACCTGCTGACCGCGCAGGGGCTGGACCCGAAGGATCCTGTGTCCTTCCTCCTGGTGGAAGATGCACAGGCCGACCAACCGCGGCGGGCCTGGACCGACAGCGATGCGGTCCTGCGGGTGCTCACCGGGCTGGGAGGCCTCTGGCGCCTGCTGGCGCCGCTGCGCCTGTTGCCACGCGCCCTGCGCGACCCGGCGTACCGGTGCATCGCCCGCCATCGCTATCGGCTGTTCGGTCGCCGCGACCGGTGTCCGCTGCCCGATCCGGCGCAGGCGCATCGCTTCCTCCCATAGTCCGGCGAGGCATCGCGCTCCATGCTCAAGCGTCTGTTCGAGAAGCCGATAAGGTCCGCAGATGTACTCGAAGGACACGCCAGCGTGATGAACGCCCGCCAGCTTCCGCTTCCGGCCCGACGGTACGGCTGAGGCGCGATGGACGCTGTCCGCATGAGGGCCTTGGCGCGCTATGCGCTGTGGCCACTGTTGCTGATCGCAGCTGCGGTTGCGCCTGCGCGCGCGGCCGAAGATCCCTGGGCAGCGTTCGAGCGGCCATGGTTCGAACGCATCACCACCCAGGATGGCCTGCCGCACGAAGCGGTGAGCGCGTTGGCCCAGGACGCCGATGGCGCACTGTGGATCGGGACGTTCGGCGGTCTGGCGCGCTTCGATGGGCACCGCATGACGGTGTTCTCCCAGCCTGTGGACGATGCCGACGGCAAGCTGCCCGATGGCTACGTGCGCGCGCTGCTCGCCCTGGACGATGGCCGCGTGCTGGTCGGGACCAATACCGGCGGCCTGGTGGTCTATCAGCCACGCACGCGCCGCTTCGAACCGGTGGCGCTGGGCCGCCAGCGACTGCTGACGCAAAAGGTGTTTTCTCTCAGCCATGCGCAGGCGGGAACCGTGCTGGTGACCACCGAGCAGGGCGTGGATCGCTACGACCCTGCCACCGGCAAGGCGGTGCCGATCGCGCTGGAAGGCTTTCCTGTAGGGTATTCGCCGCGCATCTTCCGTGCGCTGGAGGAGCGCGATGGTTCGCTGTGGCTGGCGGCCAATCCGGGCCTGTTCGTGCGCCGGCCAGGTCAGGCCACGTTCGACCGGGTCCAGGGGCAGGGCGCATTCGCCCAGACCCTGCGCGAGGATTTGGTCTGGTCGCTGCACCGCGACCGCAAGGGACGGCTGTGGGTCGGCACCGGGCGCAGCGGCGTCATCCTGATCGACCCCGACGGACGCCAGTGGAGCCCGCCCACGCTGTCCGGGCCGAGCTCGCTGTCTGGGGCGCGCACCGTGCGCGATTTTCTGGAATTCGACGACGGCCGCATGTGGGTGGCCATCGACGGCATGGGCATGGTGAACTGCACCGCCGACTGCGCCAGCGCGAGCCTGCTGCGTTCGGACCGCACCGACCCCTCGTCCCTGTCCGGCGACGGTATCCGACAGATGTTGCGCGACCGCTCGGGCAATGTGTGGCTGGCCACCGAGCTGGGGCTCTCGCGCTATGAGGAAACCGAGCCGGTCGCCACCCTCATCAGCGGCGGCGAGTCGAAGGTGCCGGAGCTGGTGGGCAATCGCGTTTCGGCGGTGATGGTCGATGCGCGTGGCCGGATCTGGTTGGGCCTGAGTCGCGGCGGCCTGAGCGTGCTGGACCTCAAGGCCGGCACCTCGCGCAAGATCGACCTGCCCGGTAGCCAGGCATCACAGTACATCCGCGCGATCATGATGGCGCCCGATGGTGGCATCTGGGTCGGCGCGCAAGGCGTGTACCGCATCGACCCGCAGACGCTGACCGTCACCGGCCGTGTCCTGCCGCAGATCGACACGCGGGTCATTTCGCTGGCCCACGCCGATGGCGAGGCGATGGTTGGCACCTACGACGGCTTGTACCGGGTGGACCTGCGCGAGGGTCGCATTCGTCGCTTCGTCCATCGTCCTGGCGACCCGACCAGCCTGGTCAACGACCAGATCCAGGCGCTCAGCAGGGTGCAGGGGCGGTGGTGGATCTCCACGGTCGGTGGCCTTTCGCGCCAGTGGGCGGATGGCGAGGGGTTTGACAGCTATCGCCACGACCCGGCGCGCCCGGACAGCCTGCCGCAGGACTACATCACCCCGCTGAAGGCGGACCCGAAGCACGGCCGGGTCTGGATCGGCACCTTCGGCGGCATCGCCTGGCTGCGGACCCCGCTGCCGGAGGGCGACCTGCAGTTCCACCCCATCCGCGATGGCTTGCCCGACCTGCACGTGAATTGCGTGGTGGTCGACCGACAGGGCGATGTCTGGCTCAGCACCGGCACCGGCGTGGCGCGGATCGACGGCCATGCGCTGTCCTTGCGCAGCATCGGCAAGCGCGATGGCCTGCAGGCGGGGGGCTTCTCCTACGATTCCGGCACGCTGGGGCCGAACGGTGAAGTGCTGTTCGGCGGTGCCTCGGGCCTGGTGGTGATCCGTCCGCAGCGGGTCGATACGCGCCTCCAGGACCGCCACGCGCTGCCGCTGGTGCTCACCGGCCTGAGCGTCAACGGCGCGGCCCGCGCCTTGCTCCGCGACGGGCAGGGCCGCCAGCGCATCACGCTGGCCCCAGGGGAGCGCGACCTGCGCGCGGACTTCGCTCTGCTGGATTTCCGCGCCGTGCGCGAGACCACCTATGCCTATCGCCTGTCCGGATTCCAGCGCGAGTGGACGCAGGTGGAAGCCGGCATGCCGCCCACGGCCGTTTACACCAACCTGCCCGCGGGGCAGTACACCTTGGAGCTGCGGGCGACCACGTCGGGCCTGGGGGCCCGCACCGTGCAGGCCGAGATCCCGCTGGTGCTGCAGCCCATGCTTTACGAGACCCGCTGGGCGCGCGCGCTGATGGTGCTCAGCGTGCTCGGCCTGATGCTGTTGCTGCTGTACCTGCGCGAGCGCTGGTCGCGGCACAAGGCCGCCGAGCTGGGGCGCATCATCGATGCGCGCACGCGGGAGTTGCGCGATGCCAACGCGCGACTGGACGAGATGGCCAATGTCGATGGGCTGACCGGTGTGCTGACCCGACGTCGCGTGCTGGAGATCGCCGAAGGCGAGTTCGCCCAGGCGCGCGCTTGCGGCCGCCCCTTCTCGCTGGTGATGATGGACCTGGACGAGTTCAAGCGCGTCAACGATACCCACGGCCATCCGGCCGGCGATGCGGTGCTGCGTGCCTGCGCGGTGGCCGCGCGGCAGGCCTTGCGCGGTGAGGACGCAGTCGGTCGCTACGGCGGGGAGGAGCTGTTGATCTGCCTGCCGGGCGCGCCGGCGCGGGGCGCCTGTGAGTTCGCCGAGCGCCTGCGTGCCTCGCTGGAGCGGCTGGAGGTGCCGATCGATGGCAAGCTGCTGCGCGTGACCGCCAGCTTCGGGGTGGCGACGCTGATGCCGGAGGACGATAGCCTCACTGCCCTGCTGGCACGCGCCGACGAGTCGTTGTATGCGGCCAAGCGAGGCGGGCGCAACCAGGTGCGTTGCGCGAGCGATCGGGGCTTGCGCGTGCCGCCGGATAGCCGGGTCTGAGTGACGAGCGGGGGGCGGCGCTCCCTTGCACGCAAGCTGCAGGATCGTAAGAGAGCGGCTTCAGCCGCGAAGAGGCTTTCCTGGGAAGGACTCTTCGCGGCTGAAGCCGCTCCCACAGCGTAGTGTCAAAGCGGCCTGGTCGTTGCGAATGGACGCCTGCCTGGAGTAGGGCATGGCAGCGCATCGTTGCGCGACGGGGCGTCTGATCGATGGTGGACAAGCTTCGCGTTGTCCACCCTGCGCAGCACATCGGGTGGATGACGCTTCACCATCCACCATCGCCGTCAGCGACGTAGGGTGGATTACGCTTCTCCATCCACCATCGCCATCCCCCTCCCGCAATAACGGAAGGTCCCGTGGCGCGAGCAGCGGCGCGTCTTGGCAGTGCCGCCCCCGCGCCGCCCGCGACCCGGCAACGATCAGAACGTGTACCGGACCCGGCCGTAGTAATACGCGCCGTTGCTGCCGATCGGCGAGAGCACGTCGTAGGGCAGGTTGCCGAAGTAGTAGATGTCCTCGTTGGACTTGTCCGGGTACTGGTCGGTAAGGTTCTGGCCACCCACCGCCACGCTCCACTTCGGCGTGATGCGGTACTCCACCTCCGCATCCAGCTGGTACTCGGCGCTGTAGGTCTGGCGCGGGACGTAGCCGCCGCCGAAGTCGAACACGCGCGTGGCCTTGCCGTGTCGGGTCAGGCGCGACTGCAGCGACCACTGCGCATTGCTCCAGCTAGCGGCGATGGCCGCGCGCGTGCGCGGGGTGGCCTCGGTCAGGGTGTTGCTCTCCTCCAGGCCGAACAGCACGTAGTCCGGGTCCAGCGCCAGCAGCTGGCCCGGGGTGGCCACGATGTTCTGCAGCTCGGTCTTGGCGTAGCTCCAGGTGCCGGTGAGCAGGAGCTCCCCATCGCCCAGCGCGTGGCGCCAGTTGCCGACGAACTCGGCACCGCGCGTGCGCGTATCGGCCGCGTTGATGAAGTAGCTGGCGCTCTGCACGCCGCTGACGCCGAAGTTGTCCTGCACGAAGCTGGTCAAGGCCGGCCCGCTGATGTCCTCGGACAAGGCGACGCGGTCGTCGATCTCGATCTGGAACAGGTCCAGCGACAGGTCGAAGTGCTCGCCCAGGCGACTGGTGAAACCCAGGCTGTAGTTCAGCGACTTCTCCGGCTTGAGATCGCTGGCCCCCAGCGCGCGCGCGATGGGGTTGTTGACCGACAACAGCCGGCCCTGGGTCAGGCGGCCGGCAGCGTCGTAGCCGGTGGAGGTGGCCTCGTAGCCGATCTGGCTCAGGGACGGGGCACGGAAGTTGTTGGAGACCGCGCCACGCAGCGCGAAGGCCGGGGCGAATTCATAGCGCGCGGCCAGCTTGCCGGTCCATTGGCCGCCGAAGTCCTGGTAGTGCTCGTAGCGCACGGCCGCATCGGTGGAGAGCCGCTCGCCGAACTGGCTGGAGACGTTGCCGTAGGCGCTGACCACATTGCGCGACAGGTCGGCCTCGTCCTGCGGGGTCAGGCCGCCACCGGCCTGCGAGCCGGTCGGGCGATCGGTGTAGGGGCCTGCGGCGTAGCTGGCCGGGTCGCCGGCGCCGGTCTGGTACTGCTCGCGGCGCAGCTCCACGCCGGTGCCCAGGGTGTGGGTGGCGCCGCCGGCGTCGAAGACCCGGCTCAGGTCCAGGTTGGCCACGGTCTGGTCGAAGGCGTAGTCGCCGGTCTTGAAGCGCGTCGGGCTGTCCGGGCCGAGCGAGGCATTGAGCGAGTTCTTCAGCCGGTAGGTGAAGTCGTTGCGGCCGTAGTCCAGGCTGGCGTCGTAGGCCCAGCTGCCCCACTGGCCGCGGGCGCCGGCCACGGCCTGGGTGTCGCGGTTCTCGCCCAGCGAGATGGGGCGGTAGCCGTTGGGATACACCTGCGGCCAGTTGGAGGCACCTTCCGGATAGCGGAAATAGTTGGCGCCCTGGGTGTCGCGCTGGTTGAAGGTGCCGAAGAAGTAGAACTCGCCGCTCTGGCCGAATGGCAGCTTGCCGTTGAGCCAGGCGTTCAGGCCCTTGGTGGCGCCATCGCCCAGCACGTAGTTGCGCTGGCCCTGCACGGCCAGGTTGGCATCGGTCTGTTCCCACGGCGGGATCTGATCGAAGCCGGCGCGGTTGGTCGCCTCGCGGTTCTTCAGCTCCAGGCCGACGCGGAAGAAGCCGCCGTCATCGCCCAGGCGCGTGCCGACCTTGCCGCTGACGAAGCTGGTCTGGCCGTCGGTAACGGTGCGGTCGATCGGCTCGACGTCGGTGTGGTGCGCGCCGAAGCTGGCTTCCCAGGCCCCGCCCTCCGGGACATCGTCCAGGATCACGTTGATCACCCCGGCCACGGCATCGGAGCCGTACTGGGCGCCGGCGCCATCGCGCAGCACCTCGATGCGCTTGATCGCGCTGATCGGGATGGCGTTGAAGTCCACCGGGGTGGTGCCCTTGCCGATCTTGCTGTCGGTGTTGACCAGGGCCGAGACGTGGCGGCGCTTGCCGTTGACCAGCACCAGCACCTGGTCGGGGGACAGGCCGCGCAGCTGCGCGGCGCGCACGTGGTCGGCGCCGCCGGAGTTGGACTGGCGCGGGAAGTTGAACGAGGGCAGCAGGTTCTGCAGCGCGCTGCCCAGCTCGCCATTGACCACGCCGGCCCGGCGCAGATCCTCGGCAGTCAGCACATCCACCGGCGAGGTCGACTCCAGCACCGTGCGGTCGGCCGCGCGCGTGCCGGTGACGATCACCGTATCCAGGTTGGTCGCCGCTTCCTGGGCATGGGCGGGCAGGGACAGGCTGGCGGCAATGGCCAGGCCAAGCGGGGCAAGGGCGAAACGGGACATGCAACGGCTCCGGTGTGCAGGGTGGGGTCCCGGAGAACTAATCCATTACATTCATCCGGATGGAGCGATATATTATCCCGCCGTTAATTGTTGGGCCACTGCCTGACTCATGACGGAGGCGAATAAGACAATGCGCACCGGCCATGACCCGCGGCGGCGCGCCTGGCCCATCCTCCCGTCCCCACACCCCGGAGTCTTCCATGATGTTTCGACCCCTGCTGCTGGCCTCGCTGCTGGCGCTCGGTGCCTGCACCACCACGCCTGCGACCCGCGCACCGGCGGCCGCCACCGCCACCGCCACCCTGCAGGGCGACGCGTTGCGCCCGGCCCAGGCGGGCGGCTGGGTGCGCAGCGAGCTGTACTTCGGCGTGGGCGAGGAAAGCGGCGCAGCCGACCGTCCGCAGACCGAGGGCATCAGCGACGAGAAGTGGCGCGCTTTCCTGGACAAGGAGGTGACGCCGCGCTTTCCCGATGGCCTGACCGTGTTCGATGCCTACGGCCAGTGGCTGTTCCGCGGCGCGGCCGAACCCAACCGCCTGAAGACCAAGGTGCTGGTGGTATTGCACGAGGACAGCCCCAAGCGCCGCGCCGACATCGAGGCCATTCGCCTGGCATGGAAGCAGGCCACCGGCCACCAGTCGGTGCTGTGGTCGCGGCAGCCGGTCGACGTCTCATTCTGATGCGCGCCCGCTGCGCGGCTTGCCTGGCGCTGCTGCTGGCCCTGCGCCTGCACGCGGCCGCGGCGGCGGCCGACACGATGCGTGTGGAGATCGAGCCGGGCCGCCAGGCCGAGGTCGCCATCACCCCGGAAGGCCGCGTCCAGGTGCGTTTCCTCCCCGGCGATGCGATGCAGGTGCTGCAGGCGCCGGTGGAGGATTGGGATGGCCAGGTGGCGCTGGGCCATGACGACTACGACTTCGACGGCCGGCAGGACTTGGTGCTGTCCGCCACGCTGGGCCAGGTGAACCTGGCCAACGTGGTCTATCGCTTCGATCCGGCGCGGCAACGCTTTGGCCTGCTGGAGGTGCCGACCAATGCACCCACCAGCTGCGAGGGCTTCTGGGCGCTGCTGCCGGACGCGGCCACGCGCACCTTGACCAGCAGCTGTCGCGGCGGTCCGATGTGGTACACGGACGTGTACCGCTATACCGACGATGGTCAGCTCTACGTCTACCAGTCGCAGCAGCTGCTGGAGCAGCTCGCGTTCCCGCCGTTGGAGCTTCCCTCCGATGACCAGGACGATGCGCTGCCGTTGTCGCGCTGGACGACCTACGACGCCCACGGCCGCGTCCTGCACCGGTTCCTGGGCCAGACGCCGCAGGCCGGCGCCACCGCGACCGTGGCGGTGTCGGAAATGGCGTTGTACGACGCGCCGCGCGCAGGCCGCGCCCGGCGCATGCTGCGTGCGGGCGAGCGCGTGGAACTGCTCGATCTCGATGATGGGGGCACCTGGCTGCAGGTCCGCCATGGGGGCCCTGGGCGTGCCGCGATCAGCGGCTGGCTCAGGCTCGATCCGCTGCAGACCCCTTAGACAGGCCTGCGCTATCGAAAGATGGCTTTTCTGTCAGGCGCCAAGGCGACATGATCGGCGGACCCCCATCACACTTCCCCTCCCATGCCTGCCGACAGCCCGCTGCAACGCTGTGCCTTCGAAATCCGCCAGGACGACCTGACGACAGAGCCGGTCCGCGCGCTGCTGGCCTATCACCTACGGCAGATGCATGAGAACTCGCCGGCCGGCAGTGTCTTCGCGCTGGACCTGTCGGGCCTGCAGGCGCCGGAGGTCACGGTGTGGAGTGCCTGGCAGGGCCAGGCGCTGGCCGCGGTCGGTGCGTTGAAACAGCTGGGCGATGGCGCGGCCGAACTCAAGTCCATGCGCACCCATCCGGACTTCCTGCGCCAGGGCGCGGCGGCGGCGATCCTGGAGCACATCATCGCCCAGGCACGGGCGCAGGGGCTGCGCCGCCTGAGCCTGGAGACCGGCAGCGGCCCGGCCTTCGAGCCCGCGCTGGCGCTGTACCAACGCCGCGGCTTCGCCAGCGGCCCGGCGTTCTCCGACTATGTCGCCAGCGACTTCAATCAGTTCCTGCACTTGTCCTTGTGAGGCCCCCGGCCGGGTCGCGGCCGGGGGCGGATGCTCAGAAGTCGTAGGAGACCGAGAGCCGTAGCGCCCGCGGCGCCTGCCGAATGGTCACGGTCTGGAACAGCGGGTTGTTGGGGCTGGCATCGCTGCTGGGCGAGTTCTGCGCGAAGGCGTAGCGCTGCAACGCTGCCTGCTGGTCGAACGCGTTGAACAGGCTGGCGGTGAAGGCCAGGCGGTGCGCGGCGAAGGCCGGCGTCCAGGTCACCCCCAGATCCAGCTGCGTCATCCAGGGCATGCGTCCTTGCTTGCCGGGCGGCGAAGGCTCGCCGTTGCAGAAGTGGTAGACGCTGCCATAGCCAAGCGGATCCAGTTGCTCGGTGCCGTAGTAGCTGAGGCAGTGCCTAGGCGTTCCCGAGATCGCCGCGAAGTTGGCCGAGACCAGCCACTCCGGCGAGAAGGTGTAATAGCCGTAAAGCTTGAGCTGGTGGGTATGGTCGTTGTTCTGCGGACCGTTGGTGTGCTCCATGATGGTCCAGTTGTCCCAGTCGTAGCTGGTGGACGTGCCGCCCTGGCTGGCATCGGAACGGACCTGTCCTTCGGTATTGCCATAGCTGCGCGAGAAGACGTAGCTGGCCTTGCCGTACCAGTTGTCGGCCACCGGGTGTTCCAGCACCGCTTCCAGGCTGTAGTACTTGCGGATCAGCTGCTGGCGGAAGCCCAGTGCGTCGTTGCTCATCGTAAAGTCGAAATAGCGACCGTCGCTATCGACCATGGTGAAGGTGTTGGAGCGTCCCGGGTTGATCAGGTAACAGCTGTTGTAGTTGACCACGTCGTGCCCGGCGGCGTTGGCCGCTTCCACGACCTGCCACATCGAGCAGAAGTCGTCGATGGCGTTGCGCAGGTTGCGAAACGTGCCTTTGACGCCCCAGACCCAGTCGCTGCCCAGGGTTTTCTCCAGGCCCAGGATGTATTCGTCCTGATACTCCGGCTCCAGGTTGCGCGCCGTGGCCGTCTTCGGGTCTGGCGCCTGTCCGAACTGGTTGAGCGCTGAGTACTCCTCGGAGATGGTGGTCAGCCCGGTCGGGGATCCGTCGGCGGCAATGCCCGAGTAGGTGTAGAGCTGGGTGGTGTTGTAGAAGCCGGCGGCGACAAGCAACCCGGGGTTCAACGGCAGGCCCAGGTAGTAGCGGCCCGCATTGGCGTAGACCTTGAAGCTCGAATCGCCATGCACATCCCAGGCCGCGCCAAGCCGCGGCGCCCACTGCGGCTTGGTCTGGCGGATGTAGGGCACGCCATCGGAGTTGTAGTTGGTGAACTGGTCGTTGCGCAGGCCCAGGCTCAGCAACAGGGTATCGCCCACCCGCCACTTGTCCTCCAGGTACTGCGCCTTCTGCGAAGAGCTGACCGAGGTGATGCCGCTCCAGGTGTTGCGCTGGACGTAATAGCCCTGGGCGCCGTTGGGGAAGTTGGCGACCGCGCCGATGCCGTGGGAGGCATCAAGCGGCAGGCTGGGGTCATCGGCGCGTTGATAGACCCACACGTAGCCTGGACCTGGCGCCCGGCCGCCCTGGTCGATGGCCTCCGAGCGGATGTTGTCGATGCCGGCGCTGAGCGTGTGATCGCCCAGCACCCAGGTCAGGTCCAGGCGCAGGTTGCTGGACTGGTTGCCGCGGTCGGGCTCGGTGATGTCGCTCTGGACCTGGTTGTTGAAGATCGGGCTGCCACCGTTGTAGGCCGGGTTCTGATAGGTCCAGTTGTCCACGCGCGCCACGCCCGGGTCGTAGTCCGGCGGCTGGGCCTGGTACATCTTGGTGTCCATCTCGCCGTACGTTGCGGTCAAGGTCAGCGCATCGGTCAGATAGCCGGTATAGCGGGCGACCCACATGTCGCCGCCATGCTCGGTATCGCCGTTGCGGTAGAGCAGGTCCTTGCGCTGGAAGGTGTCGTAGTCGTAGCCATAGACGTTGCTGCTGGTCTGGTACTTGTCGCGCACGCCCGTCAGTTCGAGCATGTGGTTGTCGGTGATGTTCCAGTTCACCTTGGCGTAGCCGCGGGGCATCTTGGTCGTGGTGCGCACGTAGTTGCCGCCGCTGTCCAGCGTGTTGGTGCTGCCCCCCCAGTTGCGTTGCAGTTCCCCGGCGGCGAAGAAGAACAGGTGGTCCTTGACGATGGGGCCGCCGGCGTAGAGGGACATGGTGTAGTCGTCGGTTCGACTGGCGCCGTTGTAGAGGTAAAGATCGCCTGCCAACGGCGAGTCCGGCACGCCGTTGGCGTAGTGCGAGTTCTTCGCCGTCGCGCGGCCCCAGTCGGGCTGCCAAAGCACCTGCGCCCCGTAGTGCCATGCATTGGTGCCATGCTTGCCGATGGCATTGATCACACCGCCATCGGAGCGGCCGAACTGCGCGCTGTAGCCGCCGGTATAGACCTCCTGCTGGTCGATCGCGCCATAGGGCAGGGTCAGGCCGCCGGCCGTGTTGAGGGGGTCGGTCGTGTTGAAGCCGTTGATGTAGTAGGCGTTCTCGGTGGGCGAGGAGCCGCCAAAACTCACCAGTTCTTTCCCGGTGTCGCTGCGGAAGCCACCACTGTTGGCGACCACGCCCGGCGCCAGCCTGGCGATGTCTTCGGCATTGCGGGCCAGCGGCAGACGCGCGAGTTGCTCGGCGGTGATGACCGTGCGCGAATCGACCGAGGAACTGTCGATGGCAGGCACGGTGGCGGCGGAGACCTTGACCGCCGCCAGATCGGTGGCGGTACTGGAGAAGGACACTTCGGTGGCCACGCCCACCTTGACCAGCACCTGCTGGCGGCTGCCCACGTCCACACCATCGCGCGTCACCGTCACCGTGTACTGACCTACCGGCAGCGCCGGCGAGCGATAGCGTCCGTCGGCCTCGACCGGGATATCGCGGCCGGCACCGGTGGCGCTCTGGATGTGGATGACCGTGCCGGCCTGGGCCTGGCCGAACAGGGTGCCAGTGGTGGACTGGGCAAGCGCCGACGGCGCGACGGACAGCATGAGGGCCAACCCGAGGGCCTGCGCCAGGGTTGAACGGGTGGGGGACATGAGTGCGTTTCTCCGGGAAGTGAGGGTGCGCGCCACCGCACCGGCCCGGGTGCGGGCCAGTGACATGGCGGATGGTGCGGGTCGAAAAAAAGCGGTCCTGCGACGCGCCGCGCGCGGCACGTTCCTGCAGGGTCATGCGACTGCAGACGTCCCTATCGGTCCTAGCCCCGGACTGACAAAGCTGTCAGTCGTGTCATCTTTCTATCAGCCTGCAAACGTTTTCACAACAGTTTCATGTAAGCTCGATGTAACCGCTTCCACTCCCGCCCAGCCTGAGGCTCCGGTTTTTGCATCAGGCAGATCTAAGGCGGTCTTTAAACCCGTGACTCGGAGCTGTGCGATGCGTATTGCCTTGGCGCTGCTGGCGCTGCTGATGTGGTCTCCGCAACAGGTGCTGGCGCAGGCCGCAGCCGACATGCCGGAGAAATTCGAGCGGGTGACCGCAGGGTTCGACTACGACCTGCGCACGGTGGAGATCCCGATGCGCGACGGGGTCAAGCTGCACACGGTGATCGTGCTGCCACGGGGAGGCAGGCAGTTGCCGATGCTGCTGACGCGGACTCCCTACGATGCCGAGGGCATGACCGGGCACCTGCGCAGCAGCCATCTGGTCGATGCGCTGGAAGGCTACGACAACTTCCCTGAGCTCTTCGCCGATGGCCGCTATATCCGCGTGGTGCAGGACATCCGCGGCAAGTACGGCTCGGAGGGCGCCTACATCGTCAACCGTCCGCTGCGCGGGCCGCTCAACGACAGTGCGACCGACCACGCCACCGACACCTGGGACACGGTCGACTGGCTCTCGCGCCATGTGCCCGAGAGCAACGGAAAGGTCGGCATCCTGGGTATCTCCTACGACGGCTTCACCAGCCTGATGGCCTTGGTCAAACCGCATCCGGCGTTGAAGGCGGTGGCGGCCATGAACCCGATGGTCGACAACTGGAAAGGGGACGACTGGTTCCACAACGGGGCCTTCCGCCAGATCAACCTGCCCTACATCTACAGCCAGGTGGGCACGCGCGCCAACAGCGTCACCTGGTGGGACGACACCCCGGACCAGTACACCCTGTTCCTGCGTGGCGGCTCGGCTGGCGCCCTGGCCAGCGCCCGGGGGATGGAGGACATCGGCTTCTATCGCAAGCTGCTGGCGCACCCGGCCTACGACGCGTTCTGGCAGCAGCAGGCGGTGGACCGCGTGCTGGCGCAGCAGCCGCTGGAGGTCCCCACCATGCTCGTCCACAGCCTTTGGGACCAGGAGGACATCTACGGGGCCATGGCCGTTTACCGCGCGCTAGCCAGGGATGAGGCCGAGCGGGCGCGCCTGTGGCTGGTGATGGGGCCCTGGAACCACGGCGGCGAACAAGGCGAGGGCAGCGCGCTGGGCGCCATCCGCCTGGGCAGCGATACCTCCCGGACTTTCGTGCACGACATGCTGCGCCCGTTCCTGGACCATTTCCTCCAGGACCAGGCGCCAGCGCTGAGCTTGGCGCACGTCAACGCCTTCCGGACCGGCGAGAACCGATGGGAGTCCATGTCCGAGCTACCACGGGCGTGCGCCAGCGGTTGCCCGGTACAGCCCCGGCGTCTGTACCTGCAGCCAGGCATGCGGGCGGGGTTCACGCCCGGCGCGACGGGGCAGGCAGGCTACACCGCCGATCCGGCCAAGCCGGTGCCGTATCTGCCCCTGCCCATCTTGACCAGCGAAAAGGACAGCGCGTGGGGACACTGGCTGGTGACCGACCAGCGCGAGATGGGCGCGCGACCGGATGTTCTTTCGTTCGTGACCGAGCCGTTGACCCAGCCCCTGCGCATCACAGGGATGCCGCAGGTGGAGCTCACGGTGAGCACCAGCGCGCAGGATGGCGACTTCGTGGTGAAGCTGATCGATGTCTATCCCGATGCGGTACCCGGACAACCGGAGATGGGCGGGTATCAGCTGATGGTGGCGGCAGACATCCTGCGCGCGCGCTATCGCCAGGATCCGGCGCGGCCCGTGCCGATGACGCCGGGACAACTCACGCCCCTCAAGTTTTCCCTGCCCCAGGCCCATCATGCCTTCCTGCCCGGCCATCGCCTGATGGTGCAGGTGCAGTCCAGCTGGTTCCCCCTGTACGACCGCAACCCGCAGCGCTGGGTGGAGAACATCTTCCAGGCCAAGCCTGAGGACTACCTGCCCGCGCAGATCACCGTGCAGCTGGGTGGGCCGCAGGCAAGCGCGTTGATCCTGCCTGTCGAGGGGGTGCCGGCGCCGCTGCCGGCCGATCGCTGAGCCGCCCCGCAGCAGCGCACGGCCGCAGGCGTGGCCGGAGACGGGCGCGTGAGCGCGCTGGCCGGCGGATCGAACAGTGCAGCCGCGCTTGGCGGCCTCACCCACCTGGCTGATGGACCAGCCCAGGCGCGCGCTGCGCCCCAAGCCTGCGCGCGTGGGCGGATCTGCCAGCAGAACGGCTGGCTGTGTCCCAGTGGTGTCGTTGCCCACGACGGGTTGGCCGCCTAGCATCGCTGTCCCCCTTCGTGGTGCCTTCCTGCATGCCCAGCCCCTCATCGCAGTCCCCTGAGCGCCCGCGCTGGTTCGTCGCCGGCGACCTCAACGGCTTCTTCGGCCTGGTGGTCGACAACCTGTCGATCCTGGGCTTCATCGCCATGGCGCTGGTGGGGATGTTCCAGTTCCCCGCCGAGGTGGTGTTCGGCCGCATGTTTCCCGGCACCGCCTTCGGCGTGCTGGTCGGCAACCTGCTGTACACGCTGATGGCGCGCCGGCTGGCCCAGCGCACGGGCCGGGCCGATGTCACCGCGATGCCGCTGGGCCTGGATGCGCCCACCAGCATCGGCATGGCGCTGCTGGTGCTGGGCCCGGCCTTCCTCGGCTTCAAGGCCCAGGGGCTGGACCCGCAGGCCGCTGCGGTGGCCACCTGGAAGCTGGGCATGGCTTCGCTGATGGTGATGGGCCTGCTGAAGCTGGTGCTGTCCTTCTTCGGCGAGGCGGTCACGCGTGCCTTGCCGCGGGCGTCGCTGCTGGGTTCGATCGCGGGCATCGCCCTGGTGCTGATGGGGTTCCTGCCGCTGGTGGAAGCCCTGCGCTCGCCCATCGTCGGCCTGGTGACGCTGGGCCTGCTGCTGTACGTGCTGATCGCCGGGCAGCGCCTGCCGATTCCGCTGCCGGGCGTGCTGGTGGCCTTCATCGTCGGCACGGTGCTGTACTACGGGCTTGGCTCGATCGGCCTGGGCGCACCGGGCTTCACGCTGCCGGCGTGGACGCCGCCGCAGGTGGTGCTGCCGCTGCCGACCCTGGGTTTCATCGATGGGCTGCCCTCGACCGTGCCCTACCTGCCGCTGCTGCTGCCCTTCGGCCTGCTGATGGTGGTCGGTGGCATCAACGTCAGCGAGAGCGCGCGCGCGGCCGGCGATGACTACCGCACCCGCGACATCCTGCTGGTGGAAGCCTTCGCCACCCTGGTGGCGGGTTTGTGCGGTGGCGTGGCGCAGACCACGCCCTACATCGGCCAGCCGGCCTACAAGCACATGGGCGCGCGCAGTGGCTACACGCTGCTGACGGGGGTGTTCATCGGCATCGGCGGCATGCTCGGCATCGTCTCGGGTCTGGTGCAGTGGCTGCCGATGGCGGTGCTGGCGCCGATCATCGTGTATGTCGCCATCGACATCACCACGCAGGCGTTCCAGGCCACGCCGCAGAAGCACGCCGGGGCGATGGTGCTGGGCTTCCTGCCGTCGGTGGCCTACCTGCTGGCGATCAAGGCGCCGGGCTGGATCGCGCCGGAACAGATGGCGGCCATGCGCACCACGCTGGACGGTCACGGCCTGCCGGAGCTGGCGGTGATCCTGGCCCTGGGCAACGGCTTCATCATCACCGCGATGCTGTGGACCGCGGCGGTGGTGGCGATGGTCGATGGCCGCCTGCTGCGCGGGGCGGGGTTCCTGCTGGTGGCTGCGTTGCTGACGCTGTTCGGGCTGATCCATTCGGTCGATCCGCGCGGCGGCGTCTACCTGCCGTGGCAGCTGGAGGGGCTGGCCCGCACCATCAGCTGGCAGTTCGTGGGCGCCTACCTGGCCCTGGCGGCGCTGATGGCCGCGCTGTCGCTGCTGCCGGTCAGGAAGGGCGCGGCGGGGCACTGAGGCTTGCACCCGATGCGCCGGCGCCTGGCCGGCGCGCCCCTCGAATCAACGCTCCCACAGGTCGGCCGCGCCTGTGGATTGCAGGCGCCGCCGCTGCGCTTGCACCTGTGATGGATTGCGCAGCGGGGCGCTTGGCACATTGCCGTTGATCAGCGGGTCAGGGGCTGGCCCACCTGCCGGTGGCCGCCGCGTCGCGGTCAGCCCGGCGCGACATGTGAAGACTGGCTGTCGCCTGACTGGCATCATGGCCCGCGGTGCCGAAACGGGGCGGCCCATTGATGGCAGCCGATGCCTGCGCGCATCATGTGCCGCTTCTCACAGCCCGTCACGCCAACGCGTTCCAAGGATTCGATGCGCCTGACGTTACGCCGCTTTTCCCAGGTCTGGACCAGCCGACTGCTACAGTACGGCGCGCGTTGGAAGACCGTGGCGCTGTTGGCCGGCGCCATTGTGCTGGTGGGGCTGGTCTCCGAGGCCTTCCACGGTTTCTGGACGCAGATCCATTACGCGGCGGTGGTCGAGGCCATGCGCGCCACCCCGTGGCAGCAGTTGGCCCTGGCCCTGGGCGCCACCGCCGTCAGTTTCGCCAGCCTCACCGGGTACGACGCGTCCTCGCTGCGCTACGTCGGCGCCAAGGTGCGCTATCCCATCGTGGCCAAGGCCTCGTTCATCGCCTATGCGCTGGCCAACACCATCGGCCTTGGGGTGTTCACCGGCGGGGCGGTGCGCATGCGCCTGTACGGCGCGGCCGGCGTGGAGCCGGGCACCATCACCAAGGCGATCGCCTTCAATGCCCTGGCCTTCGGGCTGGGCATCAGCGTGGTGGGCGCGGTCGGCCTGATGGTCGATGCGCAGGCGCTGGCGCCGGTGCTGCGCCTGCCACCGGGCATCCTGATGGTCATTGGTGGCGCGGCCCTGCTGGTGACGCTGTGGCTGCTGCTGATGTGCCACAAGGGGCAGGCCAGGATCGGCCGTTGGACGATCCAACTGCCCACCCCGGCCCTGGCCTGGGGCCAGCTGGCGCTGTCGGCACTGGATATCGTCGCTACCGGCGCGGTGCTGTGGTTCCTGCTGCCGGCCGGCACCATCGATTTCATTACCTTCATCGGCTTCTTCGCTGCGGCGATGGTGGCCGGCGTGATCAGCCACGTGCCTGGTGGCCTGGGCGTGTTCGAAGCGGTGATGCTGGTTGCCCTGGGCGGGCGTATCTCACCGGAGGCCCTGGCCAGCGCCCTGGTGCTCTATCGCATCATCTACTACCTGTTGCCGCTGCTGCTGGCGCTGCTGGTGCTGGTCTCGCACGAGGTCGGCAATGCCACCACCACGCCGGTCGCGCGCGCGGTGGCCAGCCTGGCGCCGCGCTTGCTTGCCGCCTTCACCCTGGTGGTGGCGGTGATGCTGCTGGTGTCCGGGGTGACGCCCTCGACCGTCGAGGCGATCCAACTGCTGTCGCTGAGCGTGCCGCTGCCGCTGGTGGAGGCCTCGCATTTCCTGAGCTCCATCATCGGCGTGGTGCTGCTGTTCGTGGCGCGGGCCCTGCTGCGGCGCCTGGATGCGGCGTGGTGGGCGGCGCTGGTGATGACCATCGTGGCCCTGCTGCTGGCCCTGCCCAAGGGCGTGGCGCTGACCGAGTTCCTGCTGCTGGCCACGCTGACCCTGGCGCTGGCGGTCTCGCACAAGCAGTTCAACCGCCGCGCCTCGCTGCTGGCCGTGCCCTTCAGCGGCGGCTGGCTGCTGGCGATGGCGGCCATCTGCGTGGCGGTGACCGGGCTGCTGTTCTTTTCCTACCAGGATGTCGAGTACCGGCAGCAGCTGTGGTGGCGGTTCGAGTTCGATGCCGAGGCGCCCCGTTCGCTGCGGGCGATGGTGGCCATCGCCATCCTGATGCTGGCCATCGCCATCCGTCAGCTGCTGCGCGGGCATCCCTCCGCGCTGGCCCTGCCCGGACCGGCCGAGCTGAGCCGCGCGGCGGAGATCGTCCGCGCCAGCGATAGTGCCGACGCCGGCCTGGCGCTGACTGGCGACAAGCACCTGCTGTTCTCCGATTCGGGCAAGGCGTTCCTGAGTTTCGGCCGCAAGGGCCGCTCGTGGGTGGCGCTGGGCGATCCGGTGGGCCCGCGCGAGGAATGGAACGAGCTGGTGTGGCGCCTGGTCGAGCAAGCGCGCGATGCCGGTGCGCGCGCCTGCTTCTACCAGGTGCGCCCGGAGTCGCTCACCCTGTACCTGGATGCCGGCCTGCGCCTGTTCAAGCTGGGCGAGTACGCCTATGTGCCGCTGGCCGATTTCAGCCTGCAGGGCAAGCGCCGGCAGAACCTGCGCACCGCGGTCAATCGCGCCGAGCGCGAGGGCATGAGCTTCGAGGTGATCGAGATCGAACGCGTGCCCGCCCTGCTGCCCGAACTGCGCGCGGTCTCCGATGCCTGGCTGGCCAAGCACAAGACCGCCGAGAAGCGGTTCTCGGTGGGCGCCTTCGTCGATGCCTACATCCTGCGCAACCCGGTGGCAGTGGTGCGCAAGGACGAGAAGGTCATCGCCTTCGCCTCGCTGCTGTCCACCGGCACCGCCCAGGAGGCCAGCGTGGATCTCATGCGCCACGCCGAGGACATGCCCAACGGCACCATGGATTTCCTGTTTGCCCGCCTGATGCAGCACTTCGCCGCGCTGGGCTACCAGCGTTTCGGCCTGGGCATGGCGCCGCTGTCGGGCATGGCCGGACACGCTCTGGCGCCGAAGTGGCACCGGCTGGGCCGCATGCTGTTTTCGCATGGCGAGAATTTCTACAACTTCCGCGGGCTGCGCTCGTTCAAGGAAAAGTTCGATCCCCGCTGGGAAGCGCGCTATCTGGCCTCGCCCGGGGGCATCACCCCGTTGTTCACGCTGGCCGACATCGCGGCCCTGATCAGCGGCGGCTACAAGGGAGTCATCTCGAAATGATCCGTCCGCTTCTCGCTGCGGTGTTGTCCCTGGCCGCGCTTGCGCCCTGCGCCGCGCAGGAGCGGCTGTCGCATGGCTTCTTCGAGGACGTGGCCCTCTATCGGCCCAAGGGCGAAGCCGCGCGTGCGGTGCTGCTGCTGTCCGACGCGCAGGGCTGGGATGCGCACGCGCAAGCCCTGGCGAGCGCGCTGGCGGCCGATGGCGCCTTCGTCGCCGGCATCGATACGGCCAAGCTGCGCAAGGCCTTCATCGCCGATGGCGGCACCTGCACCTTTCCGGCCGGCGACCTGGAGAACCTGTCGCATTACCTGCAGGGCTATGCGCGCCTGCCGGGCTACCGCACGCCGGTGCTGGTGGGCGTGGGCGCGGGGGGCTCGATCGCCTATGCGATGAGCGCCAAGGCGCAGCCGGCGGTGTTCGCCGGCGCGGTCACCACTGGCTTCAAACCGGTGCTGGACTGGGGCAAGCCGCCGTGCAAGGACCAGGCGGACCTGTTCCAAGCCGGTGCATCCAAGACCGAAGTCGCCTTGCGGCCGGTCACGCCGCTGGCCGCGCCCTGGGTCGCGCTGGCAGCGCCTGCGCAGGTCGAAGCGCTGCGCGCGTTCCAGCAGGGCATGAAGGGCGCGGCGCTCAGTCGCAAACCCTCCGTGCAAGGCGTGCTTGCGGCGACCCGCGCGCTGGGCAAGACCAGCGCGATGGACGACACGCCGCCGGCCCCCGGCAGCCTGAAGGACCTGCCGCTGATCGAGGTCAAAGCCACGGCCGCCGAAAGCGACACCTATGCGGTGCTGCTCAGCGGCGATGGCGGCTGGGCGGGACTGGACAAGGAGGTGGCGGCGGCGCTGGCGGCCAAGGGCATTCCGGTGGTGGGCTTCGACTCCCTGCGCTACTTCTGGACGCCGCGCAAGCCCGAAGGACTGGCCAAGGACCTGGACCGGGTGCTGCGCTACTACGGCCCGCAGTGGAAGAAGAAGCGCGTGCTGTTGCTGGGTTATTCGCAGGGCGCCGATGTGCTGCCCTTCGCCATCAATCGCCTGCCGGCGTCCACCCGCGCGCAGATCGCGCAGACGGTGCTGATGGGTCTGAGCGAGAAAGCCTCCTTCGAGTTCCATGTCACCAACTGGATGTCGGTGGACGACGACGATGGCCTGCCGATCCTGCCCGAGGCCAGCAAGCTCAGTGCCGCGCAGACGCTGTGCGTCAAGGGCGAGGGCGAGAACGACTCGCTGTGCGACCGCATCCCGCCGGCGCACGTGCAGGTGACCTCGCTGCCAGGCGGGCATCACTTCGGTGGCGACTACGCGCGCCTGGCCGAGGTGATCCTGCAGCGGGTGCCCAAGGCGCCTTGAGCGCGCCTCGGATGACCCAGCTCCCACAAGGCCGCGCCGCCAGAAGGTTCGCGGCCCCAGTGGTCTCTGCCGTTCTGGCCTTCAGGTGTTCAGCCCATCGGGTGTTGGCGCGTGCGTTCCAACGCCAACGCCAGCAGCCGTGCCTCGATCCAGGCGCTCAGGCTGCCGGGTGCATTCAGTCCCATGCGTGACAGGCAGCCCGGGTCCGCAGTGCCGCCCGAGACGATCGCGCCGAGCAAGTTCGCAAGCCGCGCGCGGCGTGTGGCCGTGTGGTCCTTCAGCCAGCCCAGGGCGCGCACCAGGCGCTGCTCGGTGGCGGTGAAGTCGCTGCCCAGCGGGTAGTCGGGCAGGGTGCCGTCGCGGCGGAAGGGCCCAAGCGCGGCGGCCAGCGCCTCGGGCGTGTTGCCGGAGGCCGATACAGCCACGGCGTGCTCCTGGCCCAGCTTGCCCGCGGCGATCGCCTGCTGCCGCAATGGCGCCTGGAAGCGCGCGTCGGCCACGTCCAGCATGCGTGCCACGCAGTCCTCGTCGGCCTGCCCGCGCAGGTCGGCGATGCCGTATTCGGTGACGTAGAGATCGCGCAGGTGCCGCGGGATGGTGGTGTGGCCGTAGTTCCAGCGCAGGTTGGACGCGGCCTTGCCCCCAGCCTCGGCACGGGTGGCCCGCAGCATCAGGACGCTGCGGGCATCTTCCAGCGCATCGGACATGGCCACGAAGTTGTACTGCCCGCCCACCCCGGAGACCACCCGCCCGTCCTCCAGCCCGTCGGAGACCGCCGCACCCAGCAGTGTGGCCATCATGCAGGTGTTGAAGAAGCGCGCGTGCTGGCGCTGCAGACGCTCCAGCGCCTCATCGCCGCCGTAGAGCTGGTTGATCTGGCTGATGCGGCGCATGCCGATGGCCCGGCGCTGTTCGCGGTCCAGGTTGCGCAGCCAGTCGTAGAACTCGGGCGAACCCAGGTAGAAGGCGCCGTGCAGGTACTGACCTTCCTCCAGCAGCCGCTGCCGGTCCGCGTCGCTGGCGCTGCCTTGCTGCAGGCGCTGCATCAGGGGCAGGTCATCGACCACGCGGCGACGGATCACCCCGTGCTGCACCAGCTGGCGGAAGCCTTCGTTGAGCATCTCGCTGCAGCCGTACAGGCCCGTCTGGAAGGGCTCCAGCCCCCCGCTCTCCACCACCGCCGGATGTTCCGGCAGCCCTGGGTCCAGCGCCGCCAGCACCTGGCGATAGCGTGCGTTGTCGGTATGCCGCAGCACCAGCGCGTGGCTGAGCGCGTCGGCCAGGGCGCCGATGCCGATCTGCAGGGTGCCGCCGTCGCGCACCACGGCGCTGGCGTACAGGCCGATGGCGTAATCGACATCGCCCACCGGCTGGCGCGGCAGGGCGAACAGCGCCGGGTGCGGGCCGGGTGGGGACAGGACCACATCGAAGAAATCCTCCGGCACCGCCGCGCTGCCGCCCAGCCAGGGCAGGTGCGGATCGATCTCGGCCACCAGCAGCGGCCGCGGCAGGCCGCGCCGGGCGATGGCGTCCAGCAGGTCCTGGGTGGTGTCGTTGTTGCACGAGAGCGATAGCGCGGTGCCGTGCGGCTGCCGGGCGACCTTCTGCACGATCACGTTGGGCGCACGCTGGGCCACCGCATCGGCCGCGGCGGTGTAGTTGAGGCTGGTGTAGGCGCGCTGGGCCTGGCGGCTGCGCAGCAGCGCGCCGGACTGCATGTAGAACTCCTCCACCCGGATATGCGCCGGCAGAGCATCGGCACGCAGCGCCTGCACGTAGCGCAACCGCGGGAAGTCCTGGCCAAAGTGGCGCGCGGCGAAAGGTCCGAAGAATCGCGCCTGCAGGCCGCTGCCGACTTCGGGCGGGTCCAGCGACAGGGCGGTGTATAGGTGCAGCGCGCGCGAAGAATCGGCCGCTATGCGCTCGTAGAGCGCGTTGAGCAGGCGATGCGGCTTGCCCAGGCCCAGCGGCGCGGCAAGCCGCAGCGGACCGGGGACACGGGACAGGAGCAGGTCGACGGCGTCGGACAGGGTGGTGAGGTGCTCAGGCATGGGGCCTAGCATGGCCGCGCCCCCGTCCAGCCATTGTCGCGGTGGTGGCAAGCGCGGCCGGGGGAGCGCCTGGCGCCCGAGGTCCCTGCCAGGGCCGCCCACGCGCCGGTGTCGCGAATGACATGGCAAATGCGAATTGTTTTCATTAAAATCGTCCGATTGCTGGGTCTCCACCTCGATGGACTGCCCCGGCCTTGGTCGAACGCCGATGGCGACCTGCTGGCAGGACGTCCCCGCACCGGCCCTGTGTGTCCCTCGCCCCCGCAGGCCTGTGCCTTTCGGGTGCCTTTGCATCTACTGACCGACTTGGATTGCCCATGACCCGTTCTCCCCGTGTTGCCCCGCTGCTGCCGCGCCGCGTACTGTCCCAAGCCCTGCTGGGCGCGCTGGCCCTGTCCGCCCTGGGCCCGGCCCTGGCCGATGAGACACCGGCCAGCGATGAGGACCAGGCCACCACGCTGGATACCTTGATGGTCCGCGGCGAACGCGCGGAAGGTTATTCGGTGCGCAAGACCACCGCCGGCACCCGCTTCAATCTGTCGGCGCGGGAGATCCCGCAGTCCATCAGCATCATCAGCCACCAGCGCATCCAGGACCAGAACCTGGACGAGATCATTGACGTGCTGGCCAACACCACGGGTGTGAGCAGCACCCAGTCCGATAGCGAGCGCACCGAGTTCTACGCGCGCGGTTTCTACATCGACAGCTACCAGTTCGACGGCCTGCCCACGCAGATGGTGCAGAACTGGAGCTATGGCGACTCGGGCCTGGACCTGCAGCTGTACGACCGCGTGGAGGTGGTGCGCGGCGCCACTGGCCTGCTCAGCGGCGCGGGCAATCCCTCGGCTTCAGTCAACCTGGTGCGCAAGCATGCCGACAGCGCCGAGCTGACCGGCAACGTCATGTTGAACGTCGGCGAGTGGGGCCGTACCCGCACCACGGTGGACGTGACCACCCCGCTCAACGCCAGCGGCAGCGTGCGCGCCCGGGTGATCGGCAGCTACCTGGACACCGAATCGCAGATGGAGCGCTACGACCAGTACAAGACGCTGGGCTATGCGGTGATCGACGCCGACCTCACCCCGCGCACCCAGCTCAGCGTGGGCTACGACTACCAGCACAAGCGCGCCAACGGCGCCACCTGGGGTGGCTTCCCGATGCTGTATTCCGACGGCAGCCGCACGCCGTACGACGAAACCTTCAACTCCGCGGCCGAGTGGACCTACTGGGACACCACCAGCAAGCGCGCCTTCGCCACCCTGGCCCATGCCTTCGAAAACGACTGGAAGATCCGGCTTGGCCTGACCCACGATGAGACCAAGGCCGACGACAAGCTGTTCTACCCGGCCTACAACGACTGGAGTACCGGCGCTTCGTTCTTCGACCCGGTGACCGGCACCGGCGTGTCGCCCTCGGCTGGCTTCTACAACACCGAGCGCAAGGTCGATGCGGTGGATGGTTACGTGGAGGGCCCGTTCCAACTGTTCGGACGCCAGCACCAGTTCATGGCCGGGCTGAGCTACAACAAGCGCGACTACGCCAACTACGGCGACTATCAGGTGGGCGGGCCGGGCCTGGCTTGGGACCCCTTCACCAGCTACCTGGGCTGGACCGGCGCGATCTCCCAGCCCAACTGGAACCCGCTGGCCCTGGCCAGCGAGGGGTCGATCACCCAGAAGGCCGGCTACGCCGCGGTGCGCCTGGCGCTGGCCGATCCGCTGACGGCCATCCTTGGCGCCCGCTACACCGACTGGGAAAGCGAAGGCGAACTGGCCGACCGCTCGCACAAGGCGACCACGCCCTACGCCGGCTTGGTCTATGCGATCGACGACACCTGGTCCACCTACGCCAGCTACACCGAGATCTTCCAACCGCAGGTCGCCCGCGACCGTAACGACAACTATCTCGACCCGGTCGATGGCAAGAACTACGAAGTCGGGGTCAAGGGCGCCTGGTTCGACGACCGCCTCAACGCCTCGCTGGCGGTGTTCCGCATCGAGCAGGACAACGTGGCCCAGCTCACCGGCGAGCCCATCATCGGCCGTCCTGGCGAATTCGCCTCCATCGCCGCGCGCGGCACGGTCAGCCGTGGCTTCGAGCTGGAGCTCAATGGCGAGCTGCGCGAAGGCTGGAACGCCAGCTTCGGCGCCTCGCGTTACGTGGCCAAGGACATCAATGGCGCGGACATCAACAGCCGCCTGCCGCAGACCACGCTGAAGTTCTTCACCAGCTATACGCCGCGCTCGCTGACCGAGCTGACCTTCGGTGGCGGCGCCAACTGGCAGAACCGCATCTACTACCCGGTGCCGGCCTATGGCCGCATCGAGCAGGGCGCCTACGCGCTGGTCAGCGTGTTCGCCCGCTACCGCATCGCCCCGCAGTTCAGCGTGCAGCTCAACGTCAACAACCTGCTGGACAAGGAATATCTCTCCCAGATCAACGGCTACGGCGCCTTCGGCGAAAAGCGCAACGGGCAGGTGACATTCATCTGGTCGTTCTGATCGCATCGCGGTCTTCGCACGCAAAACGCCGGCATGTCCGGCGTTTTGCATGTGTGTGGGATGTGCAGCACGCAGCGCGATGTTGACGCGGCTTCGTTTACGGGTGTAATTTAAATAAAAATTACAGGCGTAAACGATATGGCGATCAGCGATGCCGAGGCCGTGGTGATGGACGTGCTGTGGGAGCGGAGTCCGCAGACCGCCGAAGACGTCGTGGCGGCGCTGGCCGGGCGCAGCGACTGGGCCGAGCCGACGGTCAAGACCCTGCTCAACCGCCTGCTCAACAAGGGCGCGATCCAGGCCACCAAGGAAGGGCGCCGGTATTTCTATTCGCCCTTGCTCACGCGCCAGGCCTGGGTGCAGCAGCAGAGCGAGGGATTGCTGGAGCGCCTGTTCGGTGGCCGCGTGGCGCCGCTGGTGGCGCACTTCTCCGAGCGCGGCAAGCTCTCGGCGCAGGACATCGCCGATCTCAAGCGCCTGGTGCAGGAGCTGGACGATGCTCCGTGAACTGATTTTTCTTCTGACCGAGACCGCCGTGGCCAGCAGTGTGGCCATGGCGCTGGTGCTGCTGCTGCGCAGGCCGGTGCGCGCCTGGGGCGGGGCTGGCGCGGGTTATGCGCTGTGGGCGCTGGTGCCGGTGGCACTGGGCGCCGTATTGCTGCCCGCCCCGGTGCGCCCGCTCGTGCCGCTGGCGATGACCGCGCAGGTCGGTGCCGCGCAGCCCTTGGCTGCACTGCCTGCCGGGCCCGCCTTCGACTGGTCGCTGCCGCTGGGACTGTGCTGGCTTGCGGGCGTGCTGGTGGTGGCGGCCCTGCAGGTCTGGCAACAGCGCCGCTTCCTGCGCAGGCTGGGCCCCTTGCGCATGCATCGCCCCGGTTTGCAGGTGGCCGCGACCAGCGCCGGGTTGCCGGCCGTCACCGGGGTGCTGCGCCCGCGCATCGTGTTGCCGGCCGATTTCCTGCAGCGTTACGACGCGGCCGAGCGCGCGCTGGTGGTGGCGCACGAGCGCCAGCACATCGTCCGCGGCGATCTGCTCTGCAACGCGCTGCTGGCGCTACTGCGCTGCCTGCACTGGTTCAACCCGCTGCTGCACCTGGCCGCCAGGCACTACCGCCACGACCAGGAGCTGGCCTGCGATGCGCGCGTGCTGCGGCGCCATCCACAGGCGCGACGCGCCTACGCGCAGGCCATGCTCAAGACCCAGCTGGACGATCTTGCCTTGCCGGTGGGCTGTCACTGGCATACCCACCCGATCAAGGAGCGGATCGCCATGTTGAAACGTCCCATTCCCCGTCGTTGGCAGCGTGCTGTCTCCTCGGTGCTGTTGTTGGCCCTGCTTGCCGGTGGCGGTTACGCGGCCTGGGCACAGCAGCCTTCGGCCCCGGCCGTCAAGGCGCCGGCGGGCGCGGCTGACGAAGCCATGTACGGCTTGCAGATCCAGCTCGATGCGGCGGGGCAGGCGCATCCGTTCGAGGTGCATGCGCGTCCGAGCGAGCCATTCGGCTTCATGACCACCGCCAGCCAGGGGCACGCCTGGTCGGGGGAGTTCACGCTGACGGAGGCAGGCAATGGCCGGCTGAGGCTGCAGGGCGAATTGAAGGACAACGATCGGGTCGTGTCTGCGCCGACCCTGGTGTTCGAGCTGGGCAAGCAGGCCTCGATCGAAGTCGGAAGCGACCCCGGCGCGTTGTTCAAGATGCAGGTCATGGCGCGCGTGCTGCACGCGGATGAACGGCCGATGCCGCCACCGGCCGACGCGGACCTGACCACGACGGTCTTCAAGGGGGCGGTGCGGATCCAGACCGCGGCAGACGGCACCCAGCACGCCACTGCCAATGCCATCGAGATCACACGCGAGGCGAGCCAGAAGCCCCTGGCCGAACTGAAGCCACCGGCCTATCCGGAGGAAGCCGCCCGCGCGCGCATCGAAGGGCGGGTGGTGGTGCTGGTGGATGTGACGCCGGACGGCCATGTGGCCGCGGCCACGATCGAAACCTCGCAGCCGGCGGGGGTGTTCGATGCGGCGGTGCTGAAGGCCGTGCGTGGATGGACCTTCGATCCTGCGATGCAGAACGGCACTGCGGTGGTCGGCCGCGTGCGCGTGCCGGTGGACTTCGCAATGGACGATGCGCCGATGGCCGGCACGCAGGCCGCGCTGATCGACCGCAATGCCTATGGCTGGTTTACCGAGGACGCAGGCAAACCGCTCGCCACCACGCTCAACTGCGATGCTGCGCTGCTGGAAAAGCAGGACGTGTCCGGACAGACCCGGCGACGCTGTGGCATCCGCAGGCCGGAGGCCACGCCGCCCGCAACCGCACCCCAGGCCGTTTCGCCGCCCCAGGCCGCGGTGGCGCGCGGAAGCCGGGTGCTGGCCGATGTCGCTGCCGACGGCCAGGTCGCCAATCCCCGCCTCGATACTTATCGCTCACCGAACGCGCTGGAGCGCGCGCTGGTGAGGACTTTGAAGAAGTCGCGCCATGCGCCGGCCGTGCGTGACGGCGTGCCCGTGCCCAGTACGTTGGCGATCGACACACGGGCCGTGCAGCCGGCGCCCGCCGGGTTCCTGGCGGCGCGCTGATGCGGATTGTTCTTGCCGTCCTCGCTTCGGCGATGCTGTGTGGCTCGGGCTGCGCCAGCAGACCGCCTGCGCCCGCCCAGGAGGTGACCACCGCCAGCCGCAGCGTGGACCAGCGCATGCTCACTCCCGAAGCGGCGGGTGGCGCGGCCAAGGTGGAGCGCTACCAGCTTGCGCCGTCGGAGGTCTTCCGCATGCCGCAGCCAGAGCATGCGCCCAACCCCGAGCTGCCCGCAGATTCGCCCAGGCAGACCCTGGCGCCGACCACGGTCTGCGCGCGGCTGGTGATCGACGCGGCCGGGGCGGTGCAACGCGCCGAGCTGCTGGCCGACCGCGACGAATGCCAGGCCGGGGCGCAAGCGGAGTACGCGGATCTGGCCGCGGCGACGTTGCAGCAGGTGCGGCAGTGGCGCTTCGTTCCGGCGGCGCTGTGCCGATTCGCAGCCGGGCAGTCGCCCACCGAACCAGGTCAATGCGATGGGGCGCAGTCGGTCGAGGCGGTGCCGGTGACCTTGCTGTATGCCTTCACCTTCCAGGTCGAGCGAGGTCGCGCGCGTGTCGAGCGTGGCGGCGTGGGCGCTCAGGCGCGGCCGACGCCCTGATCCGAGCTGTGGGAGCCGATTCATCGGCGATGCTTTCCCGCGGAGTCTTGGCCACCTCAGGCTGCGGCGATGCGGACAGTGCGCGACGGCATCCCATGTTCGATGCGGCGCGCATCGGCAGCGAACACCGCGAGCCCATCGAACGCCAACCAACCCACCTCAGGTCAGCGCGTGCACCACCTGCGCCAGCTGCCGCACTTCCTCGGGCTGGTGGCTGACGTAGAGCATCGGCAGGCGGGCCTCTTCGCGCAGGCGCAGCAGATAGGGAATCAGCTCGCCGCGCCGCGCCGGATCCAGCGCGGACAGGGGCTCGTCCAGCAGCAGCAGGGCGGGCTGCGAGAGCAGGGCACGACCGATCGCCACGCGCTGGGCCTCGCCGCCGGACAGGTTGCGGGTGGGCCGGGCCAGCAGCGGTGCGATCCCCAGCAGATCGACGACCTCATCGAAGCCGAAGCGCTGGCCCACCCCACGGCGGTGGCGGCCGTAACGCAGGTTGGCGGCCACATCCAGATGCGGGAACAGCCGCGCATCCTGGAACACGTAGCCGACCTGCCGGCGGTGCGGTGGCAGGTCGATGCCGCGGGCGCGATCGAACAGCACGCGGCCATCGACCTCGATGCGGCCTTGCTGCGGCTTCACCAGCCCGGCGATGGCGTGCAGCACGCTGCTCTTGCCCGCCCCCGAGGCACCGGTGAGGGCGACTACGCGGGCCTGTTCGGCCAGCTGCACATGGCGGCGGAAGGTCCCGCGCTGGAGCTGGATGTCCAGGTGCAGCATCAGCGCACCTCCATGTGCCGGCGCTGGCGGCGCACCAGCCAGTCCGAGACCATCAGCGCACCCAGCGAGATGCACACCGACACTGCGGCCAGCCGCCAGATGCCGGCCTCACCGCCCGGCACCTGCAGCAGGCCGTAGATGGCCGAGGACAGCGTGCGCGTTTCGCCAGGGATGTTGGACACGAAGGTGATGGTGGCGCCGAACTCGCCCAGGGCCTTGGCGAAGGCCAGCACCGCGCCGGCCACCAGCCCGGGCCAGGCCAGCGGCAGGGTGATGGTGAAGAACACGCGCCAGGGCGAGGCGCCCAGGGTCAGCGCGGCATGCTCGTAGTGGGCGTCCACCGCCTCGATCGACAGCCGGATCGAGCGGACCATCAGCGGGAACCCCATGATGGCGCAGGCCAGCGCCGCGCCGGTCCAGCGGAAGGCGAAGCGAAAGCCGGTGTGCTCCAGCAGCCAGGCGCCGATCGGCCCCTGCGTGCCCAGGCTCACCAGCAGCACATAACCGGTGACCACCGGCGGCAGCACCAGCGGCAGGTGGACCAGGGCGTCGACCAGCGACTTGCCGAAGAAATTGCGACGGGCCAGCAGCCAACCCATCGCCACGCCCGCCGGCAGGCTGGCCAGCGCTGCCCACAGCGCAATCTTCAGGCTCAGCGCGATGGCGACGCGTTCTTCTTCGGAAAAGGTGGGCAACGTGGACTCGATGCGGCGACAGGGCGGTGCGGTCACTGCAATACACCATCGCGCATTTTTCCACCGCATACGTGTTCAGGCCAGCACGGGCGCCGGGCTTATGCTGGACGTCACTGCCAACAACCAGCCCTTGCCAGTCCCATGTCCGATCCCCTGCTGGTCGCCTGTCCCCACTGCGATGCCCTCAACCGCGTTCCGCAGGCGCGCTTGCGCGAGCGCCCGCAATGCGGGCGCTGCAAGCGGGGGTTGTTCGAGCGCCAGCCGCTGGCGCTGACCGCGGCCCGCTTTGCCGCCCATGCCGAGCGCGCTGACCTGCCGCTATTGCTGGATTTCTGGGCCACCTGGTGCGGTCCCTGCAAGACCATGGCGCCGCAGTTCCAGCAGGCCGCGGCCCAGCTGGAGCCGGGCATGCGACTGGCCAAGATCGACACCGACGCCGAACCGGCGCTGGCCACCCGCTACGGCATCCGCAGCATCCCGACCTTGGTGCTGGTGCAGCACGGCCGCGAGCTCGCGCGCCAGGCCGGCGCGGTGCCGGCTGCGGAGATCGTGCGCTGGGTGCGCGCGCAGGGGATCGCCTGAGCCTGCGCGTTCCGGCATTTGCGCGATGGCGTGCGCATGCCGCGCTGCGATTGCCAGTCCTGGGATCCGCCGCATGGCGGCAGTCGCATCACGCCGAGGCGGGACAGCTTTGCGCGGATGTCGTGCTACGGAGCGCGCTGGGGGACGGCGTGTGCGGGCATCGCGTGCCCCTCGCAGCCGCTGCCTTCAGCGGCCCAGAGCGTCGTTCAGCACGGTCGCCAGATGCACCCCGCCCAGGCGCAGCTGCGCCTCGGCCATCGGACGCCACTTCTGCACGTAGGCCTGGTCGATGCGGGCGCGCTGCGGGTACAGCCCGGGGCTGATCGCCGTGGCGCAGGAGGCTTCCGCCCAGGCCACCGGCTGCGGCCGCGAGGGCGCGGCCACAGAGGTATCCGAAGGCGCCGGCATGGCGCGCAGGCGCTGCAGGTAGGCGGCTTCGTCCAGGCCGGCGGTGCGCAGCAGGCCGCTGTCCCACAGCGCATGCAGATTCGTGCCGCGGCCGTCCAGGTTGACCTGCACCGTATTGCCGCCCTTGTCGTGCGCGAAGGCCGCATGCAGCGGCTGGTGTACGTCACCGACGAAGTGCACCACGAACTTCAGCGCCTGCAGGCGATCGGCCTTGCTGCGCTTGCGATCGGCCAGGATCGCGCTCTGCCGGCGGATCGCCTCGACCACGCAGTCGCCATTGCGGCAATCGCGATTGCTCTCGTAGCGGCAGCCTTCCTCGGCGATGTTGACGTAGTGCCAACTGGCGGTCTTCTTGCCCAACGCCGCGTCCGTGTTGCGCAGTTCGTCGGCCCAGTTGGCGACCCCGGCCAGGGTCGGCTCGGCTTCGCCCTTGAGCAGCTTCTGCGCCTCGGCCCGGGCCTTGGGCGACATATCGTCCCAGGCCAGGTCGGCGACCAGGCGATGGCCCAAGGGCCCCCAGGCAAGGGCAGGACCGGAGATCAACAGCAGCGCTGCCGATGCGAAAAATGAACGGATCATCCGTCAATTTTAGCCGAGCGCGGGGCCGGGGGAAATTTGGTGGGGCGACTCAGCTTTATACCGACGGCGGCAAGCTCGAATGCTGCTACCAATGGTCCATTCACAAAGCCGCTTTCTGGGCCAGTCCTTGCAAGCGTCCAGGCGCATTGGGGGGAAGGAAGCGCGTGTTGCTAGGGGATTGGCGTTGCTCAAGACCTGCAAGTGCTCAAACGCCGCGGCGGGATGAGTTTGCGGTAGCGACATCTGAAGGCGTGCGGTTGGCACTTAGGCGCCTGCATCTAAGCAATGAGTGCGCTCGACGGATCATGCCGGATGCAAGAATTCCGCTAGGCTAAGAACTCTTTTATATCGAACACAAGATCGAATTCGAGCTGCGATCCAAGCTTTTGCAGTGCAGGAATGAACTTGACTACGGTGAAGCCCAATTTTGTTTCAGGCGAGCCATGTAAAGTTCAGATTCTTGCTAATCTGTAGTGCCTTCAGCCAATCAAGAGGACGTTATGCGCCGACTGCTGCACGGGACACTCATCCTGATCTCCAGTCTTTTGTGTAGCTGTGGGGAGCCGGAAGGTGCGGCCTCCGGGCGCACCGGTACGGGCAACGTCGACACGGCCGGCGAGGTGGTTGCCAAGCCGGAGATTCGGCAGATTCTTCTCGTCGGTGAGCGAAACGGCTTGGAGGGTGGAGGGCGTCCGTCGCCTATCACTTCCAAGAATCCCATCAACTGCACCGTGTCGACCACGAAAATTGACGTGGGCTCGCAGCGTCTGACGATGCGATTGATCGATCTGTCGAGTGGCCAGGTGCTTGGCGAGCAGACTCAGTCGATGAGTGCGGGCCAAGATACCGCGCATTTTGAGTTCAAGCCGGTCGATGCTTGGGCGCGGGGGCGCCATCTGCTTGAGGCTCGCCTTGGTCCAGCAGGTAAGGTGTTTCAAAGGGAATTCGACGTTGTACCGTAGGGAGCCTCAGTTGACCCATTCTAGTGAGTGGGTAGTGCCGCATCGTCAAGCGCCTGCAGGAAGGCGCGTAGATCGCGCTGTTCCTGGGCCGTAAGCGAAATGGGGGCGCCCCTTGCGAGGCTGCGGTAATAGATCTCTCTCCGAATTGCTTCTTCCAGCGTGGCTACACTGCCATCGTGCATGTAAGGAGCCGTTCGCGAAATGTTGCGAAGGGTGGGTGTGCGGTAAGCAGCAAGATCGCGCCCTTGGCTGGTGACTGCGAACCGTCCTAGGGCGGCCATCTCCGGATCGGAAAGCACAAGTTCTGCCATGGATGACCCGCTTTCGCGACGCAATTTGAAAGCGGAGATCGTCTCGCTGACATGTCCGGTCATCCTCTCCAACCCGACGTTCGAGTGGTGAAAGCGGTTGTCGGTGAACGGTGCGAGCTTCCCGGTCGCCGAATGGCAAGATCCGCAATCGGCCTTGCCCATGAAGACTTCCATGCCCCGTCGCTCAGCTTCCGATAGTGAGGTCGTGTCGCCTGCTACAAAAGCGTCGTAACGGTTTCCGGCCGTCGTAAGTGATGCCAGATACGACATCAGTACGCTCGACACGCGTTCTTGGTCTACACGTTCGTCGCCAAAGGCGGCTCTGAACTGCTCGCGATATGCTTTGCGCGCAGAAATAGCGTGAATCACCGCATCCATGTCCGGGCTCCCCATTTCAGCGGGGTTGGTGAAAGCCGCAATGACAGCAAGGTCGAGCCTTGTCCCACGCCCGTCCCAGAAAAAGCTCTCGAAGTATGGCAAATCCAGCAGGCTGGGGACGTTGCGGGTACCACGGCGTTCGCCATAGAGCTCGGGGACCGCCACGTTCTGTGCGAAAGCATGCTCGCGCTGATGACAGGACGCGCAAGCCATGGACCCGCTTGCGCTCAAGGTGCGGTCTTCGAATAACGCCTGTCCCAACTGGATAGCGGCGGTGCGCCCGGCTTCTTCCGAAGGCTCAAGGGCGTGCCAACTGGCCATCGCGGAGATGCCCAGTAAAAAAAAAACAGGTAAAAGCGCATTCCTTGGCATTGACTTGCGTCTAGCAATTGGACAGAGTATGAACGTAGGCTTAGGCGCCTGTATCGAGCATACGGCTCGATCCACCAAAAGGACAGTCTCATGGACGAGCAGTTGCCCGGTCGGCATCGCAGGCGAGTTATAGCTGCGCGGCTGGCGCGCTGGACGACCACTTGCAGACGAGTGCCTACGCTGCTCCTCCTTTTGGGCATGCTCTTTTCGTCCTTCGCTGGTTTAGCCACAACTTACGTCTATGACAGCGGCGGCAAGCTTGTCGCAGTGTCCGATGATGCCGGTGCTAGCGCGCGCTATACCTACGACAAAATCGGCAATCTGACCGGCGTTGATCGGTTTTCTGCGGGGCAATTGGCGATCTTCACCTTCGCTCCCGCTCGAGGAGCGGCAGGCACCGTCGTTAAAATAAGAGGGCAGGGGTTCAGTGCCACGACGTCACAGAATGTCGTCAAGTTCAACGGTGTTTCCGCGACCGTGTCCGCGTCGACCGCGACTGAGCTGACCACATCCGTCCCCGCAGGTGCCGCTACCGGCACGATCACTGTTACCGTGGGTTCTGCGACGGCCGGCAGCGCCAGCAGTTTCGTGGTGGACGTTGGGGCCGGAGTGCCGGTCATCAACGCGCTATCCCCGACATCTGTCGTGGCAGGACAAGCAGTGACTGTCACAGGGACCAGGCTCATGCCGGTCATTGGCCAGACGACGACGACGCTCAACGGTCGCACAGCCGCTCCTTCAGCGATTTCCAACGCGCAAATCGTGTTCCCCGTTCCTCTAAACGCGAGCAGCGGGAAAGTGACAGTGACGACGCCTTATGGCGTAGGTACCAGTGCCCAAGATATCTTGGTCGCGCCGTCAGGGGTGCTGCTGTCTGATATTGAGTCGGTCAAGCGCGTTTCCCTGAATGGCGTTGCCCAAACCTTGACCGCTAATGGCGCGGGCAAATCGGTCGCAGTGTTGTACGACGCGGCTGTGGGCGACTTTCCAAGCCTTCAATTCAGTGGGTTAGGCGAGCGAACGCTGAGCTACACCGTTTATGGCGTTACAAACACTCAGCTCGCCTCGGGGGCAGTCGAGGCTGGGTCTCCCAGTGTCCATCTACCATCGGTGAAAAGTGCAGGGACGTACCTGATTGTTCTGCGCCCGGATGCACCGGCCACTTGGACTTTGGCACTGGAGAAGGCGCCGGCACTCGTCTCGGGCGGAGCCACGCTGAGCCAGGCGCTGACGAAAGTCTCGCAAAGCAAGCGGTTCGTGTTCTCGGCCACGGCGGGACAGAACCTCGGTCTTGCGCTGAGCGAACTGGTCGCGCCCAACGCATCCTATGCCTACCTGAGGCTTTACAAGCCCGATGGTAGCTATGCAGCCGATCAGTACTGCTACCCCGATTCCGATGGCTGCCAAGTCAACGTGCAGGACGCGGTTGCAGGGTCCTACAGTCTGGTCGTAGATGCGCCTGCTCATGGCGATCGGACGATGAGCTTCAAGGTCACGTTGTCGACGGACATCAGCGGAACCTTGGCGTTGAACACGACCAAGGTGCTCAATCTGAGTCGAAGAGGTCAGAATGGGCGGCTGACGTTTAGCGGGACGGCTGGGCAAACATTGGGCTTGCAGATCGCCGGTCAGAGCACGCTGCCTGCAGGACGTACGACTTACTACACCGTATACCAGCCCGACGGCTCGGTCCTGAACTCCACGGCCATCACTTCAGGCGGTACGTTGAACTTGCCTGGCCTGCCTGCCACGGGCACCTACACAGTATTTGTCGACCCCTACTTGGGAGAGACTTCGAACGCGCAGTTGATGATCAGCTCGGGGACGACGGGTGGACAAGTCACGAACGGTGCCAGCGGAAGCTTCTCGACGACGGTGCCCGGTCAGAACGTCTATCTGACATTCTCGGCGTCCGCGGGACAGAACCTCGGCCTTGCGTTGAGCGAACTAGTGGTGCCCAACGCGTCGTACGTGCAAATGCGGGTGTACAAGCCCGGTGGCGACTATGCGGCCGATCAGTACTGCTATCCGGACAACGGCGGCTGCCAGGTCAATCTGCCTAACACCGTCGCAGGCACTTACAGTGTGATCGTAGAAGCGCCCAGTGACGGCGATCGTACGATGAGCTTCAAGAGCACGCTCTCGACAGACATCACCGGCGCATTGGCACTGAACACCACGAAGGCGCTCACGCTCACCCGCCGCGGTCAGAATGGACGGCTGACCTTCAGTGGCGCGGCGGGTCAGACGGTTGCGCTGCGGATCTCCGGACAGAGCACGGTTCCCGCGGACCGGACCGTGTACTACACGGTCTACCAGCCAGACGGCGCCGTGTTAACGAGCACATCGGTAACAACAGATGGGACGCTGAATCTCCCGTCGCTGCCATTTGCCGGCACCTACCAAGTGTTCGCCGATCCCTACTATGGTGAGACCGCAAGCGCGCAGATCCTGCTGTCCTCTGGCGTGACGGGAACAACGCCGGTGGGTGGTGCGACTGGAAGCCATGGCACCAGCGTGCCGGGTCAAAATATTTACCTGAGTTTCAACGCAACCGCAGGCCAGAATCTGGGCCTGGGACTGAGTGACCTGGTGTTTCCGGGGGGTGGCACCTACCTTTATGCGACGGCCTATGGTCCGGCTGGTGAGTACGTGGCCAGCAATACCTGCTATGAGAGTTCGGCCGGTTGCCAGCTGAATCTCTCGAATCTGGCAGCGGGTACTCACAGCGTGGTGATCACGCCTCCGTCCGACGGAGGCCAGACGATGAGCTTCAAGAGCACGCTATCCGTGGATGCGGTGGTGCCGTTGACGGCCAATACAGCCAAGACCATGAGCCTGACGCGGCGCGGTCAAAACGGTCGACTCACCTTCAGCGCAACGGCGGGGCAGTCAGTGGCACTTCGAGTCTCTGGACAGAGCACGGCTCCCGCGGACGGCTATGTGAACTACACGGTGTATCAGCCGGACGGTTCCATGTTGACGAGCATGTCTGTGGTCACGGATGGCACGTTGAATCTGCAGTCCTTGCCCGCCTCTGGTGCATATCTGGTCTTCGCTGACCCGAACTATGGTGAGACCGCCGGCGCACAAGTCCTGTTGTCTACGGGGGTGACGGGAACGGTGTCAGTGGGCGGCGCAACGGGAAGCTATAGCACGACCGTCCCTGGTCAGAACGTCTATTTGAGTTTCACGGCGACGGCGGGCCAGAACTTGGGTTTGGGACTGAGTGACCTGGTCATGCCGGGTGAGGGGAGCTATCTGTACGCAACCGCCTACGGTCCGAACGGAGAATACATTGCCGGCAACGGATGCTATGCATCAGATGGTGGTTGCCAGCTGAATCTTTCGGGTCTAACAGCGGGCACTCACAACGTCGTCATCGCAGCTCCGTCCGACGGAGCGCGCACGATGAGTTTCAAGACCACGCTTTCGGCAGACGTGGTGGTGCCTTTGACCGCCAACACGGCCAAGGCCTTGAGTGTGACCCGTCGCGGCCAGAACGGTCGACTGACCTTTAGCGGGACGGTTGGGCAAACGGTCGCGCTTCGCATCTATGGCCAAAGCACCGTTCCGGCCAATCGCAACGTTTACTACACGGTGTACCAGCCGGACGGTTCTATGTTGACGAGTACCACAGTGATGACGGACGGAACGCTCAACCTGCCATCGCTGCCAGCCACGGGCACGTATTTGGTCTTTGCCGATCCCTATTATGGTGAAACTGCCAGTGCGCAAGTCTTGTTGTCCTCCGGCGTGACGGGAACGGTGTCAGCGGGTGGGGCAACTGGGAGCTATACCACCACGGTCCCGGGTCAGAATGTCTACCTGACTTTCACGGCGACGGCGGGTCAGAACCTGGGTTTGGGGCTCAGTGACTTGGTGATGCCTGGTGGCGGAAGTTACCTCTATGCAGCGGCTTACGGCCCGGATGGTGGACACGTCGCCAGCAGTGGCTGCCATGTAAGCGCTGGCGGCTGCCAACTGAATCTGTCGAGCCTTGCTGCGGGTACTTACAGCCTGGTCATCGCGCCGCCGTATGACGGAAACCAGACGATGAGCTTCAAGACAACGCTGTCTGCTGACGTGGTGGCGTCGTTGACGAACAACACCGTCAAGACCATAAGTCTGACGCGACGTGGCCAGAACGGCCGGCTCACCTTCAGCGGGTCAGCAGGGCAGACCGTGGCACTCCGAGTCTCGGGGCAGGGTACGGTGCCTGCGAATGGCGATGTGTACTACACGATCTATCAGCCAGACGGCTCCATGCTGACAAGCATGTCGGTCGTGGCGGACGGGACGCTGAACCTGTACTCGCTTCCCGCCACCGGTACCTATCTGGTGTTTGTCGATCCTAACTATGGCGAAACCGCCAGCGCGCAGGTCCTGCTGCAAAACGGCGTAACGGGAACAATGCCGGTGAATGGCGCCACTGGGAGCCATACCACCAGTGTCGCGGGCCAGAACGTCTATTTGAGCTTCACAGCAACAGCGGGCCAGAACCTGGGCTTAAGTTTCAGCGACTTGGCAATGCCCGGCGGGGGGAGCTATCTCTATGCAACGGTCTATAGCCCGGATGGTGGACATATCACCAGCAACGCTTGTTATGTGAGCCAGGGCGGCTGTCAACTGAATCTATCGAATCTGACTGCGGGTACTCACAGCGTGGTGGTGACACCGCCGCCCGATGGAAACCGGACGATGAGCTTCAAGAGCACACTGTCCGCCGACGTGGTCACGGCGTTGACGGTCAATTTCACCAAGACCTTGAGCTTGAGTCGTCGCGGTCAGAATGGATGGCTCACCTTCAGCGGGACTGCGGGACAAGCGCTGAGGTTCCGGGTCACCGCGCAAACTACGACGCCTTCCGATCGAGATGTGTACTACACGGTTTACCAGCCTGACGGTGTATATCTCACGAGCATGGCCTCGCAGTCCACGGCGTCGCAAGATCTCCCGGTATTGCCACAATCGGGCACATATTCGATCTTCGTAGATCCGTATTACGGCGAAACGATGAGTGGTCAGGTTCTCCTGTCTCCAGCAAACTGATTCAAGGACGAAACAAAGGACGCCATCATGGATAACGCCGGTCTGCAGCTGAAAGTGTGGGGTCGAGGGGCTTTGCTTGGAGTGCTGGCCGCGATGTCGACCGGCGATGTTCAAGGTTTTGCAGAGTCTTCATCGTCTGCGTCCGTACAGAAGAGCGAAGCGGGTGGACGATCCGCGGCCAGCGAGATCCAGAGCGGGCGAATGATCTCGCTGGAAGGTCGGCAAACCTTGCGGATGGAGAAGTCCGGGCGCGAACTTCGCCTGTGGAATCAAGATAGCCCTGCCGTCAGCGTCCGGAAATGGACGCTGCCTCAGCCGCGCTTTGGCGCGAGCGTGACGCGCCTGGCGGATGGGCGTGTCTTGGTGTGGGGAGGCGTAGATGCCAAGGGGGACCTGCTGGAGGGGGGATACCTGCTCTCGCCGCAGGCTGAGGGCATCGAGGCAACGGATCTGGACGGCACGAGCGCCCGGGCGAGCCATACGGCCACCGTGCTGACCGATGGCCGAGTGTTCTTCGCGGGCGGCAAGGGCGCCGCCGGGCAGGCTCAGTTGTGGGATCCGAAGGCGCATCGTGTCGAGCAGGTCGAGATGCCGGAGCGCACTGGACATACCGCTACATTGCAGCCAGACGGGACTGTGCTCCTTTTCGGAGGGGCGGTCGCCGGGATGCCGGCCGCGAGAGCGCTAGTGTTTGATCCTGCTGATCGGCGTTTCGTTGCCCGCGGCACAACATGGTCGGACAAGCTCCCGCTGGAACTTGCCGGTTCTCTCCCCGCGGCGGGAGATCATCAGGTCGATCCAGAGGCGGGTTTGACGCTTCGGTTCAATAGACCGGTGCGCGCTGCCGACGTTGGTGATGCCAAGATCTCGCTGATGGGGCCCGGTGGTCGGGTTGAGGCTGCGCTCACCGTCGCCGAGAGCGGGCGTTTGATCTTCTTCCAGCCCGCAGTGTCGCTCTTTCCAGACACCCACTACACGCTCCTGGTGGAAGGTCTGCATGCTCTGAACGGCGAAGCGTTGGCTCTGAACGTCGTCGAATTTAAAACGCGCGCTATTGAACCGGAAAACGGCAGCGCATCACACCCGACGGCAGCGGAGCTGTCTGCCGTACAGCCGTCAAAGCGCCTGCTCGGTTGTGGGCAGACGCATCCCCTGCCGTGCCGGGAGCGCGCGAGCCTGCAAGAGGGTGCTTGGCAGCCAGGAAGGGACAATACCGATGCGCGTTGGCGTATTACGGCCAAGCGTGCGGAGTTGTTGCCCCTTAGCGTATTCGAGGCGGCCATCATCGGGAGTGGACGCACTGCTGTCAGCGGTCAGGTGTTGCTGGTCAATGACAAGCCGCTCGCCGGGGTGGAAATCAGTATCGGCAACTCCAGGACGAAGACGGATCCATCCGGTCGCTTCGTGCTGGCGGATGTACCGCACGGGCATCAGGAGCTCTATGTCGATGGTACCTCCGCCAATGTCGCCGGGCGGGAGTATGGGCAGTTTGTCGTAGGTGTGGAGGTCAGCCCGAAGAAGCTCACCCGCCTGCCCTATACGATGTATCTCCCACAGATCAGTGCGCGCGACAAGACGAAGATCGCCTCCCCCTTGAAGCAGGATGCGGTCGTCACTCATCCCGACATGCCTGGCCTGCAGATCCACATCCCAGCTGGGACCGTCATCCGCGACCGTAAGGGCAATTTGGTCCGTGAGCTTGCAGTTGTCCCGACACCGGTCAATCGCGCTCCGTTTCCGGTGCCCGCCAACTACCCCATGTATTTCACCCTCGAGCCTGGCGGCGCACTGATCCAGGGGCTGACGACCCAGGCCGCTCAGGGCATCAAGGTGCTGTATCCGAACTACGACAAACTGCCGACAGGGACCCGAGCCAACTTCTGGATCTACGAGCCGTCTGGCGGGTGGCGGGTATACGGCCAGGGACGCGTGACGTCCGATGGCACGCGCATTGCCCCAGAGGCTGGTGTCGGGCTGTATCAGGCGATGGGGGCCAGCTACAGCATTGATGGCAACACGCCGCCGCCTGAGCCGGATAAGCCGGAAGTCAGCGATGGCTGTGGATGCGAAGCCGGTGGAGCTGGTGCGACCGCCGGTGATCCGATTGACCTCTACACGGGTGAGTTCTCCTACGACGAGGTCGACGCAGTGGTGGGTGGGCTCGTGCCCATCTCAGTGAGACGCTTGTATCGTTCGCATGAAACGACCAAGCGGGACTTCGGTATCGGGACCGCCGCGAACTTTCGCTTCACCCTGTACGCACCAGCGGCAGACTACAACCAGTTGCAACTCGTATTGCCCACCGGCTCGCCCGTGTTGTTTGATCGGGTGTCGGGGAGCGGCTTGACGGGGCAGTGGGCGCAGGCTGGAACCATGTCCGGCTATGCCGGCGCGACGATTACGCAAGGCACACCCTCCGGGCACGGCTATCTGCTGGAGCTGCGTGATGGCAGCAAGATGTACTTCAATCAGTACTCGCCCAACCAATTGGAGTGGACGCTGGACCGATTCGGAAATCGCGTGGACTATGTTTACGATGCGGGCCTGATGGTCCAGATCATCTCCGCCAATGGCCGATATCTGGCCATGGAGTACGACTCCGACAATCGGATCAGTGCGGTCAAGGACCCAGCTGGCAACGCTTGGACATATACATACGATGTCAATGGCTATCTCAGCAAAGTGACGCGGCCGGACGGCAGCACGCGTTCATACAGGTACAAGATCAGCTTCGTGGCGCAAAACGTCACGTATCAGGCTCGCTTGGAGTCGATTTACGATGGCAAGAACCAAAGGGTGCTCTTCAATGAGTTTGAAACCCTACTTGGGTCAATGTGGACCGGCAGAGTCGTTAAGCAAACGCAAGCAGATGGCGGTGTGCTGAAGATCGAATACGACCATTCCGATGGCGATACCACAGGAGTTTTGGTGACGAGGCCGGACGGCAGCAAGCGCCGTGTGGTCTTCGACCATCGCAACCGTTATCCGGCAAGCGACACGGTGGCTTACGGAACCGCGCTCGCGCAGACGACTAGGTACGAGCGCACCGCTCGGGGGCAGATCAGCGCAAAAATTGATGCGCTAGGCAGGCGCGTCGAGTACACCCGCGACGAGCGTGGTCGCGTCACCCAAGTCAAGGCCATGGCTGGCACAGCCCAGGCCCGAACCACCCAGATAGCCTATAACGCGGACGGTGATCTTGCTTCCGTTACCGATGCGCTGAATCACAAGGTCAGCCTGGGTTATACCGACCGGTGTTTGACCTCCGTCACCAACGCGTTAGGCAAGGTCATCAAGGCAACCTGTAACTCGGCCGGTCAGCGCTTGACGTTAACCAACGCCTTGGGCCATACCACTTCCTACACCTGGACAGGCGAGGATTTGACGCAAGTCAGTGATCCGCTGGGTCGCAAAGTCAAGTTTCGCTATGACGTTCTGGGGAGGTTGATCGCGGCGGAGGACAGCCAAGGCAACATCTCGCGCAGGCAATACGATGGCCTGGGCAGAGTGGTGAAGGCGAGCGATCCACTTGGTAACACGGTCGAAACGGAGTTTGATGCCAATGGCAACGTCGCAGCGATACTGCTGCCGCATGGCAACGGTGTGACCTACGCTTATGATGCGCGCGATCGTCAGACCATGCGGACAGATGCCCTGGACCAGGTCGAAAGGTGGACGTACGACGCCATGGACCGCGTGAAGACCTATAGAGACCGTCGCAATCGCGTGACCACGCTCTCTTACGACGTGCTCGGCCGCTCCACCGCAGTCGCGTTTCCCGGTGCGGGCGGCACACTGACGTCGAGCTATGATGCAGCCAATCGCACGGTGGCTTTGGCCGATAGCCTTGGAGGAACGCTTGGTTGGGCATATGACGCATTCGACCAGGTCACTGAAGCCAGTACGCCGCAAGGCACGATCCAGTACGAATACGATGCGGTGGGCCGCAGGACAAGAATGCAGGCAGCCACCCAAGCCGAAGTCGTATACACCTATGACAGCGCGGATCGTCTGACGGGCATCACCCAAGGCGCCGAGGCTGTGAGCTTTGCCTATGACAACGCCGACCGGCTGATCACTCAAACCCTGCCTAATGCTGTGCAGACGATCTACAACTACAACACCGCCGGTCAAGTGACGGGCATTGCGTGGGGCAAAGCAGGGCAGACCGCCTTGGGCAGCCTAGGCTACGGTTATGACGGCCTGGGGCGGCTTGTCGCTCAAACCGGCACGCATGCGCCGCAAATGTTGCCAGCAAGCAGTGTCAACAATGCCTTCGACGACAACAATCGCCAGACTAAGGCTAATAATGTCGCGCTGAGCTACGATGCCAACGGTAATCTCATCAGTGACGGTGTTCGTTCGTATGTCTGGAATGACCGAAATCAGCTTGGGCAGATCAGGCAAGGCGCTTCGGTGATTGCGAACTTCAGCTACGACGCATTAGGTCGGCGCGGATCGCGGACTGAAAATGGCGTCACAACTAGCTACTTGTACGATGGATTGGATGCAGTGCAGGAAGTGCAAGGTGGCACAGCCAACCCGCTGTTGATTGGTTTACGAATCGACCAGCGGTTCGCGCGCAATGACAGTGGTGGGCGTACATACTTCCTGACGGATCTGCTGGGAAGTACCCGGGTACTCACGAACGCAGTGGGATCCGTAGTGCAGCGATATGATTACGATCCCTACGGTAAAGTAAGTCAGGCGAACGCAGCTTATAGCAATCCGTATCAGTACAGTGGCCGCGAGCTGGACCTGAGTGGGCTCTACTATTATAGGGCGCGTTACTACCATGCAGCGAACGGGCGATTCATAAGCGAAGACCCTATCCAGCTCGCCGCGGGACCTAATGCCTACACGTATGTCGGCGGGAATCCAAATGGTGCCACCGACCCGCTAGGACTTTGCTCATGCGGATTGCCTAATGCTTCCTCCTTTATGGACAGTTATCCAAACTACGATGATTATAGTGGCAGCGGGGTCTGGAGTCTTATTGGTGGTTCGTTAGATGATAAATACGGTGCGAACTCTCCTGGCGGGACGGAGGATTCCTGCGCCGCGCGCGCTAGTTACGGATTGAACGAAAGCGGGGCGCGCATTCCTGCTGGTTCTCCAGGTGCAAATAGGAACTGGAACGGCGACAATAATCGCTACATTATCAGCGCTCAGAAAATGAATGATTATCTTAGGAATGCATACGGACCTCCTTCACAAACGCTAAATAGTGCGGGTGAGTTGGCTAATCTCCGCGGAGGACTGGGTAATGGAGGTGCAGCCATTGTCTCCTCTGGTGGGCACGTCGGTGTTGTTACAGGCGGCTACGCTGACCCATACGTAGGCTCCTACTTGGGCGATGTTTGGATCTTGCCGGGGGGGAACTGCTCGTGCCCATAAGGAGCATGATGGTGATACTTGCGTCTATGCTGCTCCTGATTTATTCCAGTGTGGACGCTGCAGAGCGCCGCAAGCGTTTTGATAAAGAAAGTTACATCATGGATGTGGAGCTGGCGTCCGGACTGCAGGTTCGTCATGTTGTGTATCGCAGGGAGCCGCTTGGGGGTTGGTACTGGCTAGATATAAGGAGAGGATCCGGGCTTATTGTTGTGGATCGTGATGGTCGAAAGGTTTCTCAGATTGCGAGTTCAGATTTTGATGAGTTAATTCATAGGTTGATGATTGTGATAAATCAGGAGCACTCCGGTAAACTCCAAAGCGTTCGCGTCGATTTATCTCTGATTTCTGAGTTATGGGATGGTTCGGTTAAAAATATACGGGGGGCTGGTGTCGCGTATGATTACAGACTTGAGCCGAAGTCGGAGCTAATACTGGCTACGATGAAGTCCTATTTGAGCGGAAATGATCTGGTTAAGCGGGTTTGTGAGCAAGTTGTTTTGATTGATAAGAAATGCAAAAAGAACGTGGCAATGAATCCGGTTGTTTTTAGGTCGGTATATCTTTGGCAGAAATGGGGCGACGTTGTCCTTCAGCCTGATGCGGGAATGGATAGGGGTTTGAATTGGTTTAGCATAGACGTTGAGGATGCGCGATAGGTCGTTGTTCCTATTAATGGCTTAAGGTTATTTTAATATGGTTTGCTGAATAATTATTTTGGTCATGCTGGATCCGAAGCGCGCACTGTGGGTGTGCTGCCTGCAATCGATCAACAATGGCTTCCTGCTCGGAGGTGGGTGAGCAGCCGAGCTGTGCCTAGTGCTGGCCGCGCGCACTTTACATACCGCTTGTGTTCGGCCCCGCCTCAGAACTTCAACACATACGCCGCGCCATACACCCACGGGTCGATGTGGACCGTGCCCAGGCGCGCGCCGTCCAGGTGCACGGTGCTGTCGATGTCGATCCAGCGCACGTCCACGCGCAGGGCGCCGCGCGGGCTCAGCCTGAAATCCAGACCAGCGTGGGCGGCCAGGCCCCAGGAATCGTCCAGCTTGAGCTTGCTGCCGGCCAAGGCGCCGCGGGTGTCCTCGCTGAAGAAGGTGGTGTAGTTCAAGCCGGCACCGACGAAAGGCGAGACCGTGCCCTGGCTATTGAAGTGGTACTGCAGGGTCAGCGTGGGCGGCAGGTGCTTGGTGCTGCCGATGTTGCCCAAGCCGCGGATCTGGATGTCGTGCTCGAACGGCAGCGCGGCCAGCACCTCCACCCCCAGGTTGTCGGCGACGAAGTACTCCAGTGCGAAGGTCGGGCGGATGTTCTTGTCGACCTCCACCGGCAGGGTGCCGCCGGCCAGGGCGCCGTTATCCGACTTGGGCGCGACCTGGTGCGCGCCCAGGGCAAGGGTGAGCTCGCCGCGGGACTGGGCCAGGGCCGGGCAGGCCAGCAACGGCAGGGCGAGGAGGAGGGTGGTGTTGAGCAGGTTGCGCGTCATGGCCAGATGCCTGTGGTGTGGAATGCGCACGCAGTGTTCTGCCGATGCGCCAGGCGCGCCTTGATCCTGATCAAGCGCCCCGCGCGGCCTGGCCTCCGCGCTTGCCCGCAGGCCTTGTGCGGGCGGGCTCGGATGGCCGGCATTCGGTCGCGCAATGCATGTTCGGCAGCTTCGAACCGTCCCGGCACGGCCAACGATCCGGTCACGGTGGCCCTGCTAGAATCGCGCTCCCTTTCCAGACCCCGCACCAGCAGGAGTGGCTTAGATGACGATCAAGGTAGGCATCAACGGTTTCGGCCGCATTGGGCGCAACGTGCTTCGCTCGGCGGTGCAGAACTTCGGCAACGACATCCAGATCGTGGCCATCAACGACCTGCTCGAGCCTGACTACCTGGCCTATATGCTGCAGTACGACTCGGTGCATGGCCGCTTCGAGGGCGAGGTCTCTGTCGAGGGCGGGCATCTGATCGTCAACGGCAACAAGATCCGCCTGACCGCCGAGCGCGACCCGGCGGCGCTGAAGTGGGACGAGGTGGGGGCCGAGGTGGTGATCGAGTCCACCGGCATCTTCCTGACCAAGGAAGGCGCGCAGAAGCATCTGGATGCCGGCGCCAAGAAGGTCATCCTGTCGGCCCCGTCCAAGGACGACACGCCGATGTTCGTGTTCGGCGTCAACGACAAGACCTACAACGGTGAGGCGATCATCTCCAACGCCTCGTGCACCACCAACTGCCTGGCGCCGCTGGCCAAGGTCATCCACGACAAGTGGGGCATCAAGCGCGGCCTGATGACCACCGTGCATGCGGCCACCGCCACGCAGAAGACCGTCGATGGCCCGTCCAACAAGGACTGGCGCGGCGGCCGCGGCATCCTGGAGAACATCATTCCCTCCTCCACTGGCGCGGCCAAGGCGGTGGGCGTGGTGATCCCGGAACTCAACAAGAAGCTGACCGGCATGAGCTTCCGCGTGCCGACCTCGGACGTGTCGGTGGTGGACCTGACCGCCGAGCTGGAAAAGCCGGCCACCTACGAGGAAATCAAGGCCGAGATGAAGGCCCAGTCCGAGGGCGCCCTGAAGGGCATCCTGGGCTATACCGAGGACAAGGTGGTGGCCACGGACTTCCGTGGCGATGCCCGCACCTCCATCTTCGACGCCGAGGCCGGCATCGCCCTGGACTCGACCTTCGTCAAGCTGGTGTCCTGGTACGACAACGAGTGGGGCTACTCCAACAAGTGCCTGGAAATGGTGCGTGTGGTGGCGGGCAAGTAAGGTTTGTCGCATCGGCAGTGAAAAGGGCGCTTCGGCGCCCTTTTTCTTTTAAGCGGACCTTCGGCGCATGGGGTTACAGGGAAGGCCCCTTCGCGGCTGAAGCCGCTCCCACGCTCGGGATGCGCAAGGGGTTGGTGGTGCGAGGCAGCTAGCGTTCGTCGTGAGAGCCGATTCATCGGCGAAGGGGCTCTACCGTTAAGGCCAGTCGCGGCTGGAGCCGCTCCCGCCGGGATGCGCGGGTGGGTCGCATGGGGCGGGGAGCGTGGCGAAGGACGCGATTTGTCGGCGCCCATTCCAGTGCGGCACTTCCTGGTTTTAAGCGGGCTGTGGTAAAAGTTCGCCGCCGGCCAAGGGAGTGCTGCAAGGGGGCGCCGGTGAACTTCAATTACGTTAAGGAAGATAGATGAACAAGCATCGTTGGTTCGCCTGCTGCCTGGTCGCCCTGTCGGCGATCTCGATCAACGCCGCGGCGCAGGACGCGGATATCTACGACGTCGCCTACATCCAGAGCAACCTGACGGTTGGCAAGACCACCCGGGCCCAGGTGTTGGAGCATTTCGGTGAGCCGACCTCCAAGAAGGCCACGCTCAGCTCCGCCGGCGGTGCCTCGGAGACATTGGTGTACGTCCGCGGCGCGCCCAAGGTGGCGCAGAAGCAGAAGAAGGGCGGCGGCCTGGGCGGCATGATGGCCTCCCTGCGCGGCGTGGCTTCCGATGTGGCCGGCGTGACCGGTCAGAACATCCGCTACGACGACCGCGTGCGCGCCTCGCGTGTGGAAGACCAGGCCAATGCCGCCGATCGCCTGTCCTCGCGTCTGGGCACGCCTGCCGAGACCGCCTCGGCCTCCGCGGGCGCGGCCACGCTGAGCATCCAGCTGGACAATGGCGTGGTGTCGTCCTTCGACCTGCAGTGACGTCTCGATGGCCGGTCCGGTCGGGCTGAGGTCCAGCGGCCCAGGCCCGTCGGCGTGAAAGGCTGTGTCTTGAGAGGCCCCGTGATGCGGGGCCTCTTCCTTTGTGGCGATGCGCGATTGGTTAGCATCGCGACCGAATAGCGGCGCCGACAGCGCCTGGGGCGATGCGAATGGGCGATGTGATCGGGATCGTGATCCTGCTGGGGCTGGTGCTGCTGGCCGTGCCGGTACTGCTGGTGATCCTGATGGTGTCGCTGTCGCGCCTGAAGGGCCGCGTGGCGACGCTGGAGGCCACGGTCGCGCAACTTCGGTCCCTGCAGCCCGCGGCAACGCGTGCGCCTGCCGCGCCCGCCGCCGCGCCGGAGCCGGACGCGCGCCGCGCGGCCGCCCTGGACCTGGCCGAGCCGGCCGCAGTGTTCACCCCGTCGCCCGAGCAGCCCACGCCGACGCCCGCCGCGGCCGCCGCG
>NZ_SAWZ01000011.1 GCF_004122095.1 Pseudoxanthomonas composti
GCGCCGCGATGGTGGATGGAAGAGCGCCATCCACCCTACGTAGGGTGGATGGAAGAGCGCCATCCACCCTACGTAGGGTGGGCAACGCGAAGCTTGCCCACCGGGGCTTCGGCGGACGACTGAGGTGATGGCACGCGCGCGCTTCGGTCGATGCGCGGCGATGGTGGATGGAAGAGCGCCATCCACCCTGCGTAGGGTGGGCAACGCGAAGCTTGGCCACCGGGGCTTTGGCGGACGACTAAGGTGAGGGCGTGCGCGCTTCGGTCGATTCGTCGCGGTGGTGGATGGAAGAGCGTCATCCACCCTACGTGGGGTAGACAACGCGAAGCTTGTCCACCAAGCGAATCGCGCCCACGAACCGCGCCGACGAGACCGGTGTTCCGGAACGACCGCTGCGAAGCTGCACGCACACGCTTCGTGCAAGAAGTGCACGGCGTAACGATCCGGGAGGCGATCACAACATGCGCCTGACATCGATTTACGCCGTCGCGCCTAGCGTCGTGTCCCACAGGGGACACCGAGCAAGAAAGGAGCCAGGCACACATGTTCATGCACAACAAGCGGCTGCAGTACACCGTCCACGTCGCCGCACCCAATCCTCAGTTGGCCACGCTCATGCTGGAGCAATTCGGTGGCCCACAGGGCGAGCTTGCGGCTGCGATGCGCTACTTCACCCAGGCGCTGGCCGAGGACGATCCGGGCCGCAAGGACATGCTCTACGACATCGCTACCGAAGAGTTGAGCCACCTGGAGATCATCGGCTCCATCATCACCATGCTCAACAAGGGCGCCAAGGGTGAGCTGGCCGAGGGCATGGTGGAAACGGCCGACATGCGCTTCCTCACCGGCAACAGCACCAGCCAGACCGAAGCCATCCTTTATGGCAATGGTCCGGCCCTGGTGAATTCCAGCGGCGTGCCGTGGACGGCGGCCTACATCGACACCATCGGTGAACCCACCGCGGACCTGCGTTCCAACATCGCCGCCGAGGCGCGCGCCAAGATGGTGTATGAGCGCCTGATCGGCGTCACCGACGATCCGGGCATCAAGGATGCGCTGACCTTCCTGATGACGCGCGAAGTGGCGCACCAGAAGTCCTTCGAAAAGGCCTTGTACGCGATCAAGGACAACTTCCCGCCGGGCAAGATGCCGGGCGATCCGGCCTTCACCGACCTGTACTTCGACATGTCCCAGGGCGATGTGGGCAACGCGCGCGGGCCGTGGAACCAGGGCGCGCAGTGGGAGGTCATCGACGACCGCGAGGCGCAGTCGGCGGTGGATGGCGGCGACGGCTCGGCGAGCGTCGTGCTGACCGCGCAGCAACAGGCCGCGCTGGAGGCCTTCGCACTGCGTACCGCCTCGGACCCCACCGGCGATCCGACCACCGGTGCCGACCTGGGCGCAGGGCCGGGCGCCGGTGCCACCAAGAAGGGGCCGGCCGAGCCTTGATGGACGCGCGAGTCAGGGGCGGCATGGCTGCCCCTTTTCGTTCACACCTGGGCGATGACGCCGGCGCTACAACGGCGGCAGTTTCCCGCGGGGTGAATTGAATGGCCAGGCCAATCTGGAGTGGGTCGCTGTCGTTCGGGCTGTTGAACGTGCCGGTGTCGCTGATGTCTGGCGAGCGGCGCATGGACCTGAGCCTGCGCATGCTCGATGCGCGCGACAAGAAGCCGATCCGTTACGAGCGCGTCAATGCGGACACCGGCGAGGAAGTGCCGTGGAAGGACATCGTCAAGGCCTTCGAGTACGACAAGGGCAGCTATGTGGTGATCGAAAAGGAAGACATCGCCGCGGCCGCGCCGGAGACCCACGAATCGATCGACGTGGAGGCGTTCGTGGATGCCGCCAGCATCGGCCTGCGCTTCTTCGAGAAGCCCTACATCCTGGTGCCGGGCAAGAAGGCGGAGAAGGGCTACGTGCTGCTGCGCGAGACGCTCAAGCAGACCGGCAAGGTCGGCATCGCGCGGGTGGTGATCCGCACGCGCGAATACATCTGTGCGGTCATGCCCGAGGGCGATGCGCTGATCATGATCCTGCTGCGCTATCCGCAGGAGCTGGTCTCGCCGGAGGAGTACAAGTTGCCGCAGGGCGACACGGCCAGCTACCGCGTCACGCCCAAGGAGCTGGAGATGGCCACGCAGCTCATCGACAGCATGACCTCCGAATGGACACCGGACGACTACCAGGACGAGTTCCGCGAGCGCCTGTCGGACATCATCAAGAAACGCATGAAGCAGGCCGGCGCCACGACCAAGTTCGAGGAGCCCGCCCAGCACGAGGATTCGACCACCAACGTGGTGGACTTCATGTCGCTGCTGCAGAAGAGCCTGGAAACCAACAAGCGCACCCCCGCCAAGGGCACGCCGGTCAAGACCGCCAGCAAGCCCACCAAGGCCGCCAAGAAGGCCACGACCAAGAAGGCGGCCAAGAAATCGACCACCAAGAAGACCTCGGCAAAGAAGGCCGTGCGCAAGTCGGCCTGAGCGTCCAACCCACCATCGAAGGAGACCGCCATGAGCGATGACAAGGCCAAGACCGGCGCGCCGGACCGCGACCGCATCAACGTCAACGAAGACTACGAGCTGCAGTACTGGACCAAGGCCCTGGGCGTCAGCGCCGACGAGCTGCGCGAAGCTGTGCGCGCGGCGGGGACCAGCGCCGACGCGGTGCGCCGGCACCTCGGGAAATAGGTTCACCGCGCCATGTCGTTGACCGAATACCGCCGCAAGCGCAGCTTCGACAGCACCCGGGAGCCCGAGCCCGGCAAGGCCCTGCCCAAGGGCCGGCGGGCGATCTTCGTGGTGCAGCTGCACCATGCCAGCCGCCGGCACTACGACTTCCGCCTGCAGATCGGTGATGCGTTGAAGAGCTGGGCGGTGCCCAAGGGGCCCAGCTACGATCCCAAGGTCAAGCGCATGGCGGTGGAAGTGGAGGACCACCCGGTGGACTACGCCGAGTTCGAAGGCGAGATTCCCAAGGGGCAATACGGTGGCGGACACGTGGCGCAGTTCGACCGCGGGGTCTGGGCCACCACCGGCGATCCGGAGGCGCAGCTGGCCAAGGGGCACCTGCGCTTCGAGCTGTTCGGCGACAAGCTCAAGGGCGGCTGGCACCTGGTGCGCTCCGGCAAGGCCGCCAGGCAGCCGCAGTGGCTGCTGTTCAAGGACGAGGATGCCTTCGCCAGCAAGGTGGAAGCGGACGATTTGCTGGGCGATGTCACCCAGCCACCGGCGGCGGACCTCAAGCGCGCCGGCAGTGGCAAGCCGGACAAGCGCGGCCTGAAGCAAGTCTCGGTCCCGCGCAGGAAGCGCCGCAAGGACTGGGGCGCCAAAGCTTCGGCCTTGCCGCATGCCAAGCGCGCCAAGGCGCCGGACGGTCCGTTCTCGCCACAGCTGGCAAGGCTCGGGCAGCAGCCGCCTGCGGGCGAGCAGTGGATCCACGAGATCAAGTGGGATGGCTACCGGATCCTGGCCACCGTGGCCGAGGGCCAGGTTCGGCTGTGGTCGCGCAATGCCCTGGAGTGGACCGACAAGATTCCCGAGATTCGCAACGCGGTGGCCGCCCTGGGACTGCGTTCGGGCGCGCTGGATGGCGAGCTGATCGCTGGCAGCGGCAGCCGCGAGGACTTCAACCTGTTGCAGGCCACCTTGTCCGGCGAGCGCCAGGGCACGCTGGCCTATGCGCTGTTCGATCTGCTGCACGTGGACGGGGTGGATATCGCCGATGCGCCGTTGCTGGAGCGCAAGGCCCTGCTCAAGCAACTGCTGGACGATGCCGACGCCGCGCACCTGGCCTTCAGCTCGCATATCCAGGCCGATGGCGACGCGGCCTACCGGCTCGCGGCCGAGCGCGACTTCGAAGGCATCATCTCCAAGCGGGGCGATCGCGCCTATCAGGGCGGCAGGAGCGATGAGTGGCGCAAGACCAAGCTGCTGGCCACCGATGAGTTCGCCGTGGTCGGCTACACCGCACCGAAAGGCAGCCGCAGCGGGTTCGGCTCGCTGCTGCTGGCGCGCCCCGACGCGCAGCATGGCTGGCGCTATGCCGGGCGCGTGGGGTCCGGCTTCAACGACGAAACGATCCAGGCCCTCAGCGAAAGGCTGGGCAAGCCGGGCAGCAAGACGCCTTCGGTGTACGTGCCGGAGAACGACACCGACCTGCGCTCGGCCATCTGGTTCGCGCCCAGGTTCGTAGTGGAAGTGCACTCGCGTGGCATCGGTGGCCAGTCGCTGTTGCGGCAGGCCTCGTTCAAGACCGTCAGGCCGGACAAGGACGTGGGCGACCTGGCCGACTCGGACCAGGGCCCGCGCCAGCGCCGGGCCAAGCCGGCAGCGGCCGCGACGGCCGCGAAGAAAGGCACCGCGGCCACCAAGGCCAAACAGTCGGCTCCGGCGCGCAAGGCCGGCAGCAAGGCAGCGCCCGCCGCGCGGCAGCCACCGCCGCTGTCATCGCCCGGCAAGCTGTTGTTCCCGGACGACAAGATCACCAAGCAGGACGTGTGGAACTACTACGAGGCCGTGATGGATCACCTGCTGCCGGAGGTGATCGACCGCCCCTTGTCCATCATCCGCTGTCCGGCCGGCACCGGGCGGCCCTGCTTCTTCCAGAAGCACCACACCGCGGGCCTGGAGCTGGTGGACTCGGTGCGCCTGAAGGAGGACAGCGGCGTCAACGCGCACTACCTGGTGGTGCGCGACCCCGCCAGCCTGCTGGAGCTGGTGCAATTCAACGCGCTGGAGTTCCACCCCTGGGGCAGCCACGCCGAGGCGCCGGATCGCGCCGACCGGGTGGTGTTCGACCTGGATCCGGGGCCGGGCGTGTCCTTCGACGAGGTCAAGCGCGCGGCCGTGGAAATCCGCAAGCTCCTGGAGCAGCTGGAACTGCAGTCCTTCCTGCGGGTGTCCGGCGGCAAGGGCCTGCACGTGGTGGTGCCGCTGAACCCGGGGTGCGACTGGGACCTGACCAAGCGCTTTGCCAAGGGGTTCGCCGATGCGCTGGCGCAGCAGTCGCCGGACCGCTTCGTGTCCACCGCGACCAAGCGCCTGCGCAAGGGGCGGATCTTCGTGGACTACCTGCGCAACGGGCGCGGCGCTACCGCTGTGGCGTCCTACTCGCTGCGCGGACGGCCCGGCGCGCCGGTGGCCATGCCGTTGTCCTGGAGCGAGCTGGGCAAGCTCAAGCGCGCCGATGCCTTCACCCTCAAGGACGTGCCCGCCAAGCTCAAGCGCCGCCGCAAGGATCCGTGGGAGGGCATCTCGATGCTGAAGCAGAACCTGGCCCGCTGGGCCGATAGCGAGTAGGGCGCTGGCGTAAGCGTGCAAGGAACCGGGTGTCGCTGGGACAAGGTCCTGGTGCGTGCCATCGCGGGCTTGCCGCGCCATTGAACTCCGACTGACGCCAAACGCTTTCGTGGGAGCGGCTTCAGCCGCGAAGGGACTTTACCGGGAGGTCCCTTCGCGGCTGAAGCGGCTCCCACAGGGGATCGCGGACGCCGCGCGCCCATGGCGGCGCCAGGGTGTCCACGCCACGCGCCATCCTTGGCGCAATGGCACAGCGAAGGTCTTGCACGAAGTGCGCGCGCGCATCGGCGCGGACGTAACGCCGCTGTGTGTTTCCCTGGCGCCTGTTCGAAGGAGCGCCTCATGAAGATCCCCGCAGTCCCCCTCATTGCCGCCTGCTGCCTGTCCGCCTGCGGTGGCGATGATTCGCCTTCCCAGGTGCGGGCCCCCGGCGGCAAGGCGCAGGCCGACACCGCTGTGCTGGAGGCTGGCGCGGCCGCGCTCCAGGACCGCCCGCCGGTGGAAGCGCTCAACGCCTATCTGGATGGGTTCCACTTCTACAACGGTACGCCCGAGGGGCAAATGGAGGCGCATCACTACTGCGCCATCCTCAACGAGGATCTGATCCAGTGCGTGATCTACGATGGCAACGTCGGCCAGGCCAAGCTCATGGGCGTGGAGTACATCGTCAGCGAGAAACTCTTCAAGACGCTGCCGGCGGCCGAGCGCACGTTCTGGCACAGCCATGTCCACGAGGTGAAGTCCGGCCAGCTCATCGCCCCGGGCATCCCCAAGCTGGCCGAGCACCGGTTGATGGAAAAACTGGTCAGCACCTATGGCAAGACCTGGCACACCTGGCATACGGATCGCAAGAAATCCCTGCCCACCGGCGTGCCGCAGCTGATGATGGGCTTCACCGCCGACGGACAGGCCCGCGCGGACATGGTGGCCGCGCGCGACCGGCGCATGCAGGTTTCCAGCGAGCAGAACCGCCAGGAACGCCAGGACATCCCGGTCCCGCAGATCGTGGAAGGCGCCGACCACTGGCAGCGCCAGGCGCCGGTGCAGCTCGGCGATCCCACCGGCGCGCCGCACGAGCACACGCCATAGGCGCGGCCTGTCGCTGTCGCAGGGCTTGAGACGGGCGTGGGACAGGCTGCCCGTGCCAGTTCGCCCTGAAGTTTCGCAAGTCCGCCATGCCCAGCCGTGCCAAGCGCGCCCGCCGCGCTGCCGATGTCCTCGAATACGCCTATCCATCCCACCTGCGCGATTGCGTCGATGCCCTGCCCAGGTCGCCCGGCGTCTACACCTTTCACGGCAGGCACGGGTCGCTGCCGCTCTACATCGGCAAGAGCATCAATATTCGCCAGCGGGTCATGGACCACTGCCGCACGCCGGAGGAGGCCTCGCTGTTGCGCCAGACCACGGCGGTAAGCCATGTCGAAATGGCCGGCGATATCGGGGCGCGGCTGCTGGAGGCGCAGCTGGTGAAGCGGCAGTCGCCCCTGTACAACAAGCTGCTGCGCAAGGTGCCGCGGCAGTTCTCGATCCGGCTCTACCGGGGTGAGGTCTCCATTGCGCATTCGGCCGAATGCGACGTCACCGCCTCGCCGATGCTGTTCGGGCTCTACTCCAGCCCACAATCGGCACGCAAGACGCTACGGCGGCTGGCCGATACGCATCGGCTCTGTTACGGGTTGGTGGGAATCGAGCGTCACATTGCCGGGCGTCCCTGCTTTCGCGCCATGCTCAAGCGGTGCGCGGGCGCCTGCTACGGCGAGGAGCCGCTGGAGGCGCATGAAGAGCGCCTGCGTTCGGCCTTGATCCGCCTGGAGCTGTCGACCTGGCCGTTTCCTGGCGCGATTGCGCTGCGGGAGCAGGGCGAGGGGCTGCAGCAGTTCCACGTGCTCGATGCGTGGCAGTACCTGGGCAGCGTTCCAGCCTTGGCGCAGGCCGGTGAGTTGGCGGGTGCATCGGCGGGTTTCGACCGCGATTCCTACAAGATCATCAAGGCCGCGATCGAGTCGGGGCTGCACGAGGTCAGCGTGCTCTGAGTCTTTTCCAAACGCGTGCGCCGTACCGCGACCCACCTCCGCGGGCCGCGGCACGCAGGCGCATTCAGTGGCGTGCGTTGTCGCGTGCCTTGCCCACTTCGCTTTGGACCTTGCCAGCGCCCTTCTGCAACTTGCCTTCCACTTCCTGGCTCTTGTTGCCGGTCACCTTGCCAGCGACTTCCTTGGCAGTGCCCTTGACCTGATTCTTGGCGCCTTCGATGCGATTCTTGTCCACAGCTGACTCCGAAAGTTGAAGCCCGGTACGGGCGGGGCCAAGGTGCGCGCGCCGCAGTGTGGTCCGAGTGAAAAGCATGCACGCTGTCCCATCGACGTTTATCCGGCGGAAAGCTCAGCTGCGCTAGGGCGAGCGCAGCGAGGCCTGCAAGGCGGCCGCGATCGCGGCATCGCCACTGACCAGGTCCTTCCAGGCAAGCGCCAGCCCCTTGCGCTTGCCCTTGGGCACCAGCCGTAGCCCTTCGGGATCGATGGTGAGTGTGTAAGCGGTCTCTTCGATCACCAGCTCGCGTCGCAGCGGTTTGTCCAGGGGCGTCATGGCAAATCCTTGCGCGGTCGCACGCGCGGAGCAGGGCGTCGGGAAACATGTGGGTGGTCTGGCACATGCCAGCGCCACGGGAAATCGATGGCTTTGCTGATGCCGATCCGCGGCCCGATGGCAGGCTCGACTGCCGGCGGCATCCCATCGCTGACGATGCGGATGCCACGGTCGCCGGTCACCAGGTCGGCGCCATCCAGCGCCTTGGTGATCCCCAGGGCCTGCGATAGCCGCCCCGGGCCACTGCCCAGCGCCTGCAGCTTGTCCACGCCTGGCCGGGCCTGGCGGATGCGCTCCAGGCCCGCCACTGGCTCGATGGCGCGCAGCAACACACCCCAGCCCTGGCCGGCATCGCCGCACACGGCATTGGCGCCCCAGTGCATGCCATAGGAGAAGTACACGTACAGGTGCCCCGGCTCGCCGAACATCGTGGCGGTGCGGGGGGTGGGGCCACGGAACGAATGGGCGGCCGGATCCTCCGTGCCGGCGTAGGCCTCCACCTCGACGATCCTGCCTGCACGTCCATCGTCTTTGACCAGCAGCTTGTTCAGCAGCTCGGGCGCCACCAGCGTGGGGTGGCGTCGGTAGAAGTCGCGCGGCAGCGTCAGCCAGTTCAAATCATCACGCTGCATGCAGGCCCCATGTCCGTCTGAACGCCCCGGCGCTGCCCGGCGGGCGCGCCGAAGATCCCGGGATGCGAACGCCCGCCTGCACGCCCACCGGCCTGGCTGGGGCGGCCCCGGCTCGGCCACGCCCGGGGAGGCCCGGCATCGGCAGGCGAGCCGGCGCGATGGCCCTGGACACGTGGGGCGCGACCAGATGTACAATGCGTTCAGAAATTACTGAACGATCAGGATGTTCAAGTGGAATCACTACCGTCCTCCATCCAGCGCTTCGTGCTGCATTTCGGGGAAATGGGAAGCAGGTGGGGCATCAACAGGACCGTGGGCCAGATCTACGCCCTGCTGTTCTTGTCAGACCGCCCGCTAACCGGGGATGAAATCGCCGACACGCTGTCGATGTCGCGCTCGAACGTGAGCATGGGGCTGAAGGAACTGGATTCCTGGCGGCTGATCCGCAAGCGCCACCTGCCCGGCGACAGGCGCGAGTACATCGAAACGCCCAGCGATGTCTGGCAGATCGCGCGCACCCTGATCGAGGAGCGGCGCCGCCGCGAGATCGACCCCACGCTGACCCTGCTGCGCGACGTCCTGCTGGAGCGCCCTGCCGGGGCCGAGGAAAAACATGCACAGCTCAAGATGCGCGAGATGCACGATTTCATCGAGCTGTTGACCCTGTGGAGCGACGATATCCAGAAACTGGACGACACCAGCCTGCGGCAGCTGCTCAACCTGGGCCGGGGCGTGTCGCGCGTGTTCGAGCTCAAGGGCAAGGTGAGTCTGTTGAAGAGCGCCGCGCGCGCCAAGCCGGTCGATAGGAGCCCCTGATGGATGCCTTGTTGCTTGCCAGAGCGCAGTTCGCCTTTACCGTCTCCTTCCACTTCATCTTCCCGGCCTTCTCCATTGGCCTGGCCAGCTACCTGATGGTGCTGGAGGGGCTGTGGCTGAAGACCGGCAGCGGTCTGTACGCCAACCTCTATCGCTACTGGTTGAAGATCTTCGCCGTGGTCTTCGGCATGGGCGTGGTCTCCGGGATCGTGATGTCCTACCAGTTCGGGACCAACTGGTCGGTGTTCTCGGCCAAGGCCGGGCCCATCATCGGCCCGCTGATGGCCTACGAGGTGATGACCGCCTTCTTCCTGGAAGCCGGCTTCCTGGGGGTGATGCTATTCGGCATCAACAAGGTAGGGCCGCGGCTGCATTTCTTCGCCACCTGCATGGTCGCCCTGGGCACCCTGATCTCGGCGACCTGGATCCTCAGCGTGAACAGCTGGATGCAGACCCCGGCCGGCTACGCCATCAACGAGGCCGGGCAGTTCGTCCCCGCGGGGTCATGGTGGCCCATCGTGTTCAACCCGAGCTTCCCGTATCGCCTGGTGCATACGGTCATCGCCGCCTTCCTGACCACCTCGCTGGTGGTGGGCGCGGTGGGCGCGTGGCACCTGCTGCGCGACCGCAGCAATCCCGGCGCGCGCAAGATGTTCTCCATGGCCATGTGGATGCTGGCGGTGAGCGCCCCGATCCAGATCCTGGCCGGCGATGCCCACGGCCTGAATACGCTGGAGCGCCAACCTGCCAAGGTGCTGGCGATGGAAGGCGACTACCGGCCCAGTCCGGACGGGGCGCCATTGATCCTGTTCGGCCTGCCCGACAGCGAGCAGGGCAGGGTGCGCTATGAGGTCGCCATCCCCAAGGTCGGCTCGCTGATCCTCAAGCACGATCCGAACGCCCCGCTGCAGGGCCTGACCGATTTCCCCAAGGAGCTGTGGCCGCCGGTGCCGGTCGTGTTCTGGTCCTTCCGCATCATGGTCGGCCTGGGCATGGCGATGCTGGCGCTGGGCCTGTTCGGACTGCTGGCCCGCTATCGCAGGAAGCTGTACGAATGGGCGCTGCTGCATCGGGCGGCGGTAGCCATGGGCCCGGCCGGTTTCGTTGCGGTCATCGCCGGATGGGTGACCACCGAAGTCGGGCGCCAGCCGTTCACGGTGTATGGGCTGATGCGCACGGCCGATTCGGCCTCGCCGCTGGATGCCTCGGCCTTGGCCGTGTCCCTGCTGGCCTTCGTGGTGGTGTATTTCTTCGCCTTCGGTGCCGGCACCTATTACATCCTGCGCCTGATGGCCAAGCCACCGCAGCCGCACGAGCCGGCGCCGCCGCGTGTGCCACAGCGCGCGGCCGGCATCACGCCCGCCGCGGCGGTCGACGCCAACGTCAAGGAGCACTGACATGGAAGCGCTGGATCTGACCTTGATCTGGGCCGGCATCATTGCCCTGGCCGTGTTCGCCTACGTGGTCATGGACGGCTTCGACCTGGGCATCGGCATCCTGTTCCCCACCTTCGCCGTGGGCGAGGAACGCGACCAGGCGATGAACTCGATCGCGCCGGTGTGGGATGGCAACGAGACCTGGCTGGTCATGGGCGGCGGCGGGCTGATGGCCGCCTTTCCCATCGCCTACGCCATCGTGCTGCCGGCCACTTACCCGCTGGTGATCGCCATGCTGCTGGGCCTGGTCTTTCGCGGCGTGGCCTTCGAGTTCCGCTGGCGCGACCCGGCGCATCGCGCGTTCTGGGACTGGGCCTTCTGCATCGGCTCGGTGGTGGCCACCTTCTCGCAAGGGGTGATGCTGGGCGCCATCCTGCAGGGCATCCATGTCGAGCAGGGCGCCTATGCCGGCGGCTGGCTGGACTGGCTGAGCCCGTTCTCGCTGCTGACCGGGGCGGCGCTGCTGATCGGCTACGCGCTGCTGGGTGCGACCTGGTTGTTCGGCAAGGTGGAAGGCACGGCGCAGCAGCATGCGCGCAGGATGGCCGGACGCCTGGCCTGGATCATGCTGCTGGCCATCGCCGTGGTCAGCGCCGCCACGCCCCTCCTCAACCTGGAGTACGCCCGACGCTGGCTGGAGTTCCCCAGCGTGCTGCTGACCGCCCAGGTGCCGCTGCTGACCATCATCGCCATGGTCCTGCTGCTGCGCGGGCTGCGCAAAGGGCGGGAGCGTTTGCCGTTCCTGATGGCGCTGGGGTTGTTCCTGCTGGGCTTCATCGGGCTGCTGATCAGCGTCTTTCCCTACGTAGTCCCTGGCGCGGTCACCATCTGGGAGGCGGCCGTTCCCAGGGAAAGCCAGGTCTTCCTGCTGGTCGGCACGGCCATCATCATCCCGGTCATCGTCCTGTACACCAGCTGGTCGTACTGGGTCTTCCGCGGCAAGGTGGGAACCGAGGGGTACCACTGACATGGACAGGCAGGCGCCGCTCTGGCAGCGACTGGGCTGGATGGTCGCCATCTGGCTGGCCAGCGTGCTCGCCCTGGGGGCGGTGGCGAGCGTGATCCGCTTCTGGCTCAAGGGGTGAGGGACGCGGCCTGCCTTCCGGGCGTGCACCGCGTCTTGTCCTGGCGTTGACACGGCCGTCGGTAGCCTGAGGCCGACTCGCCTGGAACCGGTTTCGTGCACAACTCCATGTTTCTCACCGTTGCCGCCACGATCGGCGTTGGCCTGATCCTCGGGATCGCCGCCATCGTGGTGCACGACGTGGTGGCCAACTACCGGCGCATGGTGCGGCTGGGGCGCAACGCGCGCTAGCCAAGTCTGCGGCGTAGACACATTGCAGCGGCTGTCAACGCCTTTCTCGTCGAATGCTGCACGGCCATATCTGGATAGAGGCCAGCACCTTCTAGACCCCAGGAGCCGCCCTCAAGGCTCCCGCGGCGCGCGTCGAAGCACCTTTTCGGTGAGTTCCTGCAGCTGGTGGCTCAGCGGGCTCAATACCCGCATCTGCTCGCCATCGGCAAGCCGCGCGGCGGAGGTCTGCAGCGATTGCGCCAGCACCGCCGAGACCCGCTGGTCCCATGCTTCCCGGAACTCGACCGGGTATGGGTGGGTGGCGATGAGCGTATCGAGCATCGCCCCCTGGGCCAGGACCAGGGCCTGCAGCTCGGCCAGGGCGCGCGTGGTGTCGGCAAGTGACAAGCGTTCGTCGTCTTTCATGAGTACGGGCCGGCACCACGGAGGGGCACGAGACTAGCCGGGCGCTCGTGAGCGTTTTGCAGTGGATGGCCCCCGTGCCGCGCATACGGCGCCGACTTGCAGTCGGAGAAGGGGGTTAGAGGGGCGGAAGCCAAATCATGCCTTCGCAAGCCTGCGCTGGGCCCTGTGTGGGCGTGGCGGGTAGTGAGTGATGCCGACGGCGATGCAGGACCTGCAGCCCCTGCATCCCCGCACGCAGCTGCCATCGTCCGGCGGCGGGACGTAAAGCCCGCCACCTCGTCCTGGCGCGCACAGGCGCGTGCGCGGCAAGGCGGGTACCCTGTGGCATTCGGTCACTGCAGGCTGCCGCTCCGGGAGGATCCATGGCCATCAAGGACACCACATCAGTGGATATCGGGCGACGCACCGCCTTGGGCCAGCTGGCCGCGGGCAGCGTGGTCCTCGCCGCCGGCGCGGAGGAACGCCAGAGCGCCTGGACGCAGGGCACCTGGCTCAATCCGCCCGCGACCCATCGCGTGGTGGAGGGCGATGCGCTGGAGGTGGTGACCGACAAGGCCACCGACTTCTGGCGCGAGACGCACTACGGGTTCACGCGCGACAGCGGGCACTTCCTGGGCATGAAGACCGCGGCGGCCTTCACCTGCCAGCTGCGGATCCGCGGACAGTTCCAGGCGCTGTACGACCAGGCGGGCCTGATGATCCGCCTCAACCCGCGCCAATGGGTCAAGGCCGGGATCGAGCTGAGCGATGGCCGGGCGATGTTGAGCAGCGTGCTTACCGACGGCAGGTCCGATTGGGCCACCGGCCCCTACGAGGGCGACCCGGCCGATTTCTGGATCCGCGCCACGGTGGCCAAGGGCGTGCTGCGCCTGCAGGTCTCGGCCGATGGAAAGCACTGGCCGTTGATGCGACTGTGCCCGTTCCCCGAGGCCGACCACTATCTCGCCGGCCCGATGACGTGTACGCCCGAGCGCCAGGGGCTGAAGGTGCGCTTTTCCGATTGGCAGTTGGGGCCGGTGCTGGGCAAGGAGCTGCACGACCTGAGCTGAGGCCCGGCGCGCGTATCGGGCGCATAGGGACAGGTGCGCGATCGCGGGCGTGTGCCCGCATCGCCAAGGTGCACACGCCGTGCACAGCATCAATCGGAAGCTGCGGCACCCCCAAGACGCAATTCCGCGCTTGGCGAGCCTGCGAGCCCCCCCCAATGCGCGATACCGCCAAATACACCACCCCGTCCCGAGTCCGGGAGGGGCGCCCCTTCCCGCGTGGCGCCACCTACGACGGAAACGGCACCAACTTCGCGCTGTTCAGTGCCCATGCCACCAAGGTGGAGCTGTGCCTGTTCGACGAGGCCGGCACCGAGGAGCGCATCGAGCTGCCCGAATACACCAACGAGATCTGGCACGGCTATCTGCCCGACGTGAAGCCTGGCCAGCGCTATGGCTACCGCGTGCACGGCCCGTACGCGCCGGAGCAGGGGCATCGGTTCAATCACCACAAGCTGCTGCTGGACCCGTACGCGCGCGAGATCGACGGCGACCTGACCTGGGCTGATGAACTCTACGGCTATACCGTGGGCCATCCCGATGGCGACCTGAGCTTCGATGAGCGCGACAGCGCCCCGTTCATGCCCAAGGCCGTGGTGGTCCAGGACGATTACGATTGGGGCGATGACCAGCGCCTGCTGACGCCGTGGAGCGAGAGCTTCATCTACGAGACCCACGTGCGTGGCATCACCATGCGCCGCGATGACGTGCCCGAGGAACTGCGCGGCACCTTCGCAGGGCTCGCCCAGGAGCCGGTGCTGTCCTACATCAAGTCGCTGGGGGTCAGCGCGGTTGAGCTGCTGCCGGTACACGGCTACCTGGACGACCAGTACCTGCAGGACAAGAACCTGCGCAATTACTGGGGCTACAACACGCTGGCCTTCTTCGCGCTGAAGTCGCGCTATCTGTCCTCGGGGCATCGCGACGAGTTCCGCGACATGGTCAAGGCCATGCACCGCCAGGGCCTGGAGGTGATCCTGGATGTGGTCTACAACCACACCGCCGAAGGCAACGAGATGGGGCCCACGCTGTCCTTCAAGGGCATCGACAACGCCAGCTATTACCGCCTGGCCGAAGACAAGCGCTACTACATCAACGACACCGGCACGGGCAACACGCTCAACCTGAGCAACTTCCGCGTCATCCAGTTCGTCAACGACTCGCTGCGCTACTGGGCCGGTGAGATGCACGTGGACGGCTTCCGCTTCGACCTGGCCACCATCCTGGGGCGCGAGCCCACCGGCTTCGACCAGCGCAACGGGTTCCTGGACGCGTGCGGGCAGGACCCGTTGCTGTCGCAGGTCAAGCTGATCGCCGAGCCGTGGGACTGCGGCCCGGGTGGCTACCAGGTCGGCCACTTCCCGCCGGGCTGGGCCGAGTGGAACGACAAGTTCCGCGACAACGCGCGCAGCTTCTGGAAGGGCGACGAAGGCAAGCTGGCCGAGTTCGCCACGCGCTTCACCGGCTCGGCCGACCTATTCGACCGTCGCGGGCGTCGGCCCTGGTCCTCGGTCAATTTCATCACCGCCCATGATGGCTTCACCCTGCGCGACCTGGTCAGCTACAACGACAAGCACAACCAGGCCAACGGCGAGGACAACCGCGACGGCTCCGACCACGACTCCTCCTGCAACTACGGGGTCGAAGGCGAGACCGACGATGCGGGCATCCTGGCCTTGCGCGAGCGGCAGATGAAGAACCTGCTTGCCACCCTGCTGCTGGCGCAGGGCACGCCGATGATGCTGGCCGGCGACGAGCGCGCGCAGACCCAGGGCGGCAACAACAACACCTATTGCCAGGACAACGAGATCACCTGGATCGACTGGCACAACGATCCCACCGAAGGGCGCCTGGCGGACTTCGTGCGCCAGCTCACCCAGGTGCGCAAGCAATACCCCATCCTGACCCGCGGACGCTTTCTCAACGGGCAGTACAACGAGCAGGCGGGGTTGAAGGATCTGACCTGGCTCAACCCCAGCGGCGATGAAATGCGCGATGAGGACTGGTCCGATGCCGGCGCGCGCTCGGTGGGACTGGTGCTGGAAGGCAAGGCCCAGGCCTCGGGAGTGCGCGAGCATGCGCACGATGCCACCTTGCTGATCCTGATCAACGCCTACCACGAAGGCGTGAGCTTTCGACTGCCCGACGACGAGGACCAGCCCCTGCACTGGAAGCTGGTGCTGTCCACCGACGATGAGCTGGACCGCAACTCGGTGCCGAAGGGCTCGACCGACTTCCTGGCGCCGCCGCGCAGTGTGACGCTGTTCGAGTGCAAGAGCTGATGTGACGCCGGGCGCACGCCGCGGCTGGTAATGCGGTGTGCGCCTGCTGGCATTGGCGTTATGGGCATCGCCAGACGTGTGCCCGTTCGCTCTCACAGTTGCTGGTTGGGGCTTGGAGCATCAGGCCCGGCATCGCCGTTTGAACAGGGAGGGTGGCCACGCGGTATCCGCTGCCCGCGCGGCCTATGACGCGCAAGGGCCCAAGCGCACTGGTGGATGACGCATGGCGTGAAGACCAAGCGCTGGCGCGCAGCCGCATGGCAGCTGGGCGATCGCTTCGCCGACGATGTTTAGGTTGATCGCGAATGCCACTGCCCGCCGCTTCGACGGGCGGCGTCCTAATCGGCTTCGAGTTCCAGGTCCGCGGGCGGCCGTGCCCGGGCGTGGCGGGTACCGAAACTGCCCTCGACAAAGCGTCGCGCGGCCACCATCAGCGGCTCGATGTCGCCCTGTGGACTGGTCAGCGGTCCAAACGGCTCTCTGAATTCACCGACGCCGCGGATGGAAATGCGCTGTACATGGAGGTCGCCGCCGGCGCCTTCCCACATTTCCACCCAGTAGGTTCGGCCATCGCAAGCGCCGTGTCGGAAGATCCTGGTCTGTACATCCCGGTCCATGGTGCGCCTCGTGGTTCCCTTGCTCATACCTTACGCGCCGGAGCGCGAGACGGTGTGAGGAAGCGCGAGGAATCACAGGCGAGGGCGGGTGGCTGAGACGATATCGTCGCATCCGCGCAGAGGGCCGGCTCCGCGCTTGTACCAGTCGGGCCGGTGCATACACAGGACCGCGCCGGGCGTAAACCACGTCCGGCGCCGGTCCGCAGGGGGGTCAACGCAGGTCGACCTTGGCCACGTGGTCCTTGTAGTCCTTCTTCGGGTCGCGTCCCAGCAGCAGTTTCAGGCCTGCCACCAGGCTCGAGCCGTTCTTCCAGATCTCGGCCTGCTCGGCGTCCAGGCGCAGCAGCGCAAGCTTGGGATCGTCCTTGCCCTGCTCGTACCACGCCGCGATGAAGGGGTTCCACAGGCGGTCGATCACCTCGCGATTGTCATCGCGCGAGAGCGTGCCGCGGATGCTGGCGAACACATCGTGATCCTTGGAGGCGAAGGCTGCGATGGCGCGGTGGCCGCCGCCGAGCTTCTGGACCATGGCGTTGTCGGTGGCGGTGAAGAACCAGATAGGGCCGTTCTCATCACCTTCGATCATGGCGGTCATGGGACGGGTATGGCCGTCCTCCAGTCCTTCCAGGCCCAGCATCACGGTGCGGTCGGACTTGAGCGCCTTCCAGAAAGCGGTTTCGAGCTCGTCGGGTGTGGTCATTGCATTGACTCCATGCGGTGGTCGGACCCGGAGCATGGGCCTGCGCCTGTCGAATCCGTGTGTCGATCCGGCAAGGTGTTCAGCAGTTACAAAGCACAGGGTCGAAGGCTGGAGCACGTCGATGGCTGGCGAACAGTGCAAAGATGTCACCAGGACATCTCGACCAACTTGTTCTTACCGCGAAGGATTCCGCCGCCAACCGCACTGTGGGAGCGGCTTCAGCCGCGAAGGGGCCTTCCGGTAAAGCCCCTTCGCGGCTAATGGCCCGAGGCCACCCAGAGCCGCTCCCACAAGCGCAGACCAACACTCAGCCAGGCATGCCCAGGCCCTCGGAGACATCCTCAGCTTGCGCCAACTCCTGCATGAACCTGCGCGGCGTGACGCCGGCGATGGCGCGGAACTCGGCGATCAGATGCGCCTGGTCGCAATAGCCCGCATCGGCGGCGATCGCGGCCCAGTGCGCCTTCGGCGACCCGATCGCTGAGCTCACCGCCTGCTTGAACCGCTGCAGCCGCGCATAGGCTTTCGGATTCAACCCGATCTCGTCCTGGAAGATCCGCCGCAGGTGTCGCTCGCTCACGCCCAGCGTGCGCGCGACGCTCGCCACGTCCTGGTAGGGCAGGGATTCCATCGCCGCGTGGATCAGTGGCTGACGCTCCGCCGCGCGCACGCATGCGCCGCGCTCGGCCAGCGCTTCACCCAGCACGCGCACTGCCGCCTCTGGCGTTGGCAGCCCCTCGAGCTGTCCCAGCAAGCGATCGCAGGCCGCCGATCCCCACAGCGTATCCAGGGCCACCACGCGCCCCAGCAGATCGCGCGGCGCGACACCGAGCAATCGGCGCGAAGCGCCTGGCGCGAGCCTGACGAACAAGGTGCGCTGCCCGGCCTGGATGCGTTTGCGATGCGCGCGCGGGCGAGCGCCCATCGCGTAGGCTTCCACGCCGCCGCTGCCATCACGGACCACCACATGCAGGTGGGCGCTGGGCATCACCACCCGGTCCAGCGCCTGTTGGCAGTGATGCAGGAAGACCCCGCTGACCGGCGTGGGAAGCCCCTGGCGCAGGGTGAGGCGAGTCGGGATGGCCAGTGGCATCGGGCCATTGTGTGGCCGGCCCAGCGCCCGGCACAAGCTGGCCGATTTTTCCAATGCGTCCGGGACGCGCCTGGCTAGGCTCATCGCTTTCCAAGCAAGCGAGCGAGCCATGAAACTGTTGTTGACCGGCGCCACCGGCAAGGTGGGCAGTCGTCTGTTGGGGCGGCTGCTGGCACAGGGCCATCAGGTCACGGCCCTGGTCCGCGATACCGCGCGTGCCCGGGACATGCTGGGCACGGAGGTGTCCATCGCCGCAGGCGATCTGCTGGATGCCGCCTCCCTGGCGCGCGCCCTGGCGGGCATGGAGGCGGTGATCCACTGCGCGGCTTTCTTCCGCGGCGCCACCAGCCAGCAGGCGCATGCGACCAACCAAGACGGGACACGGCACTTGGCCGAGGCGGCGCGAAAGGCCGGCGCGCGCCGATTCGTCTTTGCCAGCACCGGTCTGGTCTATGGGCCTTCGCCGGGACGTCTGGTGAACGAGGACGACGCCTGCGCGCCGGTCGATGCCTACCCGTTGAGCAAGCTGGCGGCCGAACGCGCGCTGTTGGCCATGCCGGAGCTGGATGTGCGCGTGCTGCGGTTTCCCTTCGTCTACGGCGACGGGGACCGGCATATCGAGGAGATTGCCGCGTTCGCGCGCGGCTTCGCCCCGGACCTGCGGATGTCCATCGCCCATCACCAGGACATCGCCCAGAGCGTGATCAGGCTGCTGGAGGCCGCGGCACCCGGGCACCGGCTCTACAACGTGGTGGACGATCACGCGCCGACGTTTTCCGAGCTGATGGCGGCGGTGGGCCAACCCGCCCCGGACGGAACGCAGGCCGAGCGCGGCGCGGCCTTCGGTGCCCTGATGGATGGCAGCAGACTGCGGCAAGACCTGGGCTTCGCGCCGGTCTATCCCCGCTTGCAGGATGCGGTCCGGGCCGGTGCGCTGTAGCGTCATGTGCCGACCCGGCTTCAGGCCTCGGACAATTCTGACACGAGGCGATCTGCGCGCGGCTTGATTGTGGCGAGCGGTTGTTCGAAGTGCTCATTTGCCAAGCCGCTGTCGGTCGCGAACCGATGGACGCGCCCTCACATCCAGCGGCCACGGTGCCAAGCGCGTCACGACGTGCTATCAATGCCGCGCCCAGCCCTGGTGCGCGCGCGCTGTGACCATCAAGTTCGACCTCAACGACCTGCAGGCCTTTCGCGCCGTGGCCGAAAGCGGAAGCTTCCGCCGCGCGGCCGAAACGATCCGCATCACCCAGCCCGCGCTGAGCCGCAGGATCGACAAGCTGGAGTCGGCGTTGAACGTGAAGCTGTTCGAGCGCACCACCCGCCAGGTCAGCCTGACCACGGTGGGGCGCGCCTTCATGCCGCAGGTCGAGCGCATGCTCGACGACCTCGACCTGGCGCTGATGAGCATCGGCGATGCTGGATCCAGCCGCATGGGCACGGTGACCGTGGCCTGCGTGCCCTCGGCCGCCTACTTCTTCATGCCGCGCGCGATCAGCGGGCTGCACCAGCGCTTTCCCCGGATCAGGATCCGCCTGTTCGATGGCAGCGCCAGCCATGTCAGCGCCGCAGTGGCCTCCGGCGATGCCGATTTCGGCGTCAGCTTCAGCGGCAATCTCTCGCCTGAGGTCGAGTTCGAATCGCTGCTGCAGGAGCGCTACGTCATCGCCTGTCGTCGCGACCATCCGCTGGCGCGGCGCAAGACGGTGACGTGGAAGGAAGCCTACACCCACGACTACATCACCCTGGACAAGAGCTCGGGCAATCGCCTGGTCCTGGACCGGGCGCTGGCCGATTTCACACCGGACAAGCCGAGCATCTGCGAGACCCGGCACGTGACCACGTTGATTGGGCTGGTGGAGGCCGGGGTGGGAATCGCGGCGGTCCCGTCCATCGCCATGCCGCCGGATCCGCATCCGCTGCTGGCCGCGGTGCCCTTGCGCGAGCCAGAGGTCGCGCGCAACGTGGGCATCCTTAAGCGTCGCGGCCGGACCTTGACTCCGGCGGCACTGGAGCTGGAAAAGCTGCTGCGCGAGACCCGGCTGGACTCAGCGGGCGACTGAGTCCAGGCCGGTCTGTTCGGCGATGGCCGCCGCCTCTGGCGATTGCAGGTAGCGCAGCAGCTGCTCGGCCTCGTGCCGATGCTGGGCGCCTACCGGAATGCCTGCCGCATACCGGGTGATGGACTGGACCTGCTCCGGAATCCGGCCGACGAAGTCCGCACCCTGGATGGGCAACAGTTCGGCCACCTGCTGGAAGCCGAGCTGGTACTGCCCATCGGCGACCACCGAGGCCACCGGGATGCGCTCGATCTTGCGGCTCTTGGGCGTCATCTGGGGCTCGATGCCCAGGCGCTTGAACAGCGTGCGCTCGATGTACACGCCACTGGCGCTGTCCGAGTAGGCGACCGAGCGCGCATCCAGCAGGGTCTGCTTCAAGGCCTGCACGCTGTCGATCGCCGGCTTGGGCGCACCATGGCGCACGACCAGGCCGATGCGCGAATCGGCGATCTCCACGCGCGAGGCCGGGTCCACCAGGCCCTGATCGATCAACTGCTGCAGGGCCGAGCCGACCATGATGACCAGGTCGGCATGCTCGCCGTTCTTCAGGCGGGTCGGGATGGACTGGGGCGTAGCGCCCATCGACGGGCCGTGGACGGTTTCCACCTCGACGCCGGTCTGCTTGCCGTAGGCAGGTGCCAGGCGGGCCAGGGCGGCGGTATAGCCGCCGGAAGTCATCACCGTGAGCTCGCGTGCCCAGCAGGGCGCTGGCAGCAGCGAGAGCAGCAGCGACAGCAGCAGGACGCGGCGGCGCAGGCGCGAGATCACTTGGCGACCGCCACGGCTTCGACCACGCGTTGCGGCCGGCCCTGATAGCGGCGGTACATGTACAGCGTCGCCGCCAGCGCGCACAACGCGGCCAGGATCAGCCAGTACGCCGGCGCGCCCTTGTCGCCGGTGGCATGGATCAGCCAGGTCGAAATGGCCGGGGTGAAGCCGCCGAAGAACGCGGTGGCCAGGCTGTAGGCCAGCGAAAAGCCTGCCACGCGCACGTGCGCCGGCATGATCTCGGTCAGGGCCGGGATCAGCGCGCCGTTGTAGATGCCGTAGATGAAGGACAGCCACAGCAGCACCTGCAGCATGTGCGCAAAGCTTGGCGCGTTGGCCAGGAAGGACAGCACCGGATAGGCCGTCAGCGCGCACAGCGCCGACATGGCCAGCAGCAGCGGCTTGCGGCCAAAGCGGTCGCTCAGCGCGCCGCCGATGGGCAACCAGATGAAGTTGGACACGCCCACCAGCAAGGTCACGATCAGCGCATCGCCGGTGCTGAGCTTGAGCACGGTCTTGCCGAAGGTCGGTGCGTAGACGGTGATGAGGTAGAAGGCGGTGGTGGTCATGGCCACCATCAGCATCCCGGCGACCACGGTGCCGGCGCTGCGCATCAGGCCGCTGACCACGCCCTTCATGGTCGGGCGATGCTTGCGCTGCTGGAACTCCTTGGTTTCCTCCAGGCTGCGACGCAGCAGGAAGATGAAGGGAATGATGACGCAGCCCACCGCGAAGGGGATGCGCCAGCCCCACTGCGCCAGGTCCTGCGCGGGCATGAGCTGGTTGAGCAGATAGCCGATGGCGGCCGCCGCGACGATGGCCAGCTGCTGGCTGGCCGACTGCCAGCTGGCGAAGAAGCCACGCCGGCCCGGGGTGGCCATTTCGGCCAGGTACACCGACACCCCGCCCATCTCCGCACCGGCGGAAAAGCCCTGCAGCAGCCTGCCCAGCAGCACCAGGGCCGGCGCGAGCAGGCCGATGCTGGCATAGCCCGGCACCATTACGATCAGCACCGTGCCGCTGGCCATGATCGCCAGGGTGACGACCAGTCCCTTGCGGCGTCCGACATCGTCGATGTAGGCACCGAGGATCACCGCGCCCAGCGGCCGCATCAGGAAGCCCGCGCCGAACACGGCGAAGGTCATCATCAGCGAGGCGAACTCGTTGGAAGCGGGAAAGAACACCGCCGCGATCTGCGTGGCATAGAAGCCGAAGAGGAAGAAGTCGAACTGCTCCAGGAAGTTGCCCGAGGTCACCCTCAGCACCATTCCCAGCTTGGATTGGGCGCCTGTCGGCGCATGGCGATGGCCTTGCATGGAATCTCCAGACATCTGCGCGAGGCGCGCTTAAGGACAGATGCGATCGATTCTGCAAGCGCCTTTCGGCGGCGATAATTGCCGGTTTCTCATCGACTGATGCACGTGGCGCATCACCACGTCACGCTCGGTCGCGCGCCTCCTTGTGGTTCAAGGGGATAGGGCCGCGATACCCGTCGGGCGGACACTTGCCCGCCGGCCGCGCCCCGCCACCGACACGACCAAAGTCTTAGATCGCAGGCCGCCTGCTGCCGTGTGTCAGGGCGCGGCGGGTGGCGATCGCGAAGCGTCCATTGGCGCATCTTCCGGAAACGGGCACAACACCGCAGTTCAGGGCATCAGCGATGCGGATGTTGCCAAGTGGCGTGAGCGCTGCAATGCGGTCTTGCTCCAGCAGCGCCTGGAAATTCGTCGCGCCGAAAGCGGCGCGGCGCGTGCCCTCTGCGGACGTGCCCTGCCGCCTTGAGCGCGCGGATATCGCGCAAGCGGCCTGCCTAGCAGCGGTGCCAGGGTTGGTCGAGTGCGACGAGCGCGTCCGGGCCTGCGAGCAGCAGCCATTGCAGCGGCGAGATGGCGTTCAGCGCCAGTGGAAGGTGCCGGCCATCTTGATCGGCCTGGACCAGCACCTTGGCCTCGCCGTGTCGCCCCGCAGTATCGGCCACGCTGTAGCGCAGTGCCGGAAGGTAGGCGATGCCGTCGGGCGGCAACCAATCACAGGGCCCGCCCGCATCGCGTCGATCGCTGCGGAATCCGATCACCGGGATCACGCAGCGCTGGGTGTTCCATACGGCGTGATCGATCGCGCCGAACGTGGCCGCATCGACCTGACCGTCGTAGGCATCGCGCCGGTCTCCACGCTCAAGGCCGAAGGTCGCCTCGGCAATGTCGGAACAACGCGCGGCGCGATCAATGACAGTGAGTGAACCACCGAGCGCGATCTCACCGTCGCGCCGCGGCGTTGCCGAAAGCGCCACCGGATCGCATGCGTTCTGCCTGAGTTGGATCAGGTGAGTGATGACCATATGCATCTCATCTTCGAATGACACCCAACAGGCTCCTCCCGCAGACGCGAGCGATGTGTGCGCGCCGTCAGGAAACGATTGTTCCCGCGTGCCGTCCGTCGTGTCCCCTTCCTTGTCCTTCGCGTTGCCTGCAAGATCTGCACGGTCGGCGCGCGCGTCTCACCGTTGCGGAACGGCGCTAACGCAACCTGTGAGCCCGAACAGACACACCAGGGAGCCTGTCATGGGGATCTGCGACACCTGCGGAAACGTCTACGACAACACCTTTTCCATCCGGCAAGGCGATCGCCAAGCCACCTACGACTCGTTCGAGTGCGCCATCCAGGGCTTCGCGCCGCGTTGTGCCCACTGCGGCTGCCCCGTGCTGGGGCACGGGGTCGAGGATGCAGGGGCGATCTACTGCTGCGGCCATTGCGCGCGCAGCAAGGTGCTGAAGGACAATCACTGAAAGTCCTTGCCGCGCGGCTCGCCCGCGGACGTCCGGCAGGACGCGGCCAAGCCCTCAGGGAATGAGCTTGTCCCTGCGCAATCGCGCGAACAGCTCGAAGAACGCATCGTCGCTGGGCTGATACGCCAGAAAGCCCATGCGCCGGCTCTTGGACATGTCGGTCACCACCTCCAGCGGACGGCCCAGGTCGGCATCGGTGTGCCAGGGCGAGACCAGCCGCGTCATATCCGATTCCACCAGCCCGTGCGCGCCGGCGAGCGCCTTCCAGCGCGGCGCATCGTCGGCCATCTGTTGCTCCAGTGGCCGTAGCTCGCCGGTGAATGGTGCCGCTTCCAGCTCGAACCACTGCGCCAGGCGCTGCCACATCCAACGCCAACGGAACACGTCGCCGTTGACGATGTTGAAGGCCTGGTTGGCCGCTGCCGGCGTCTGCGTGGCCCAGATCAACTGGCGCGCCAGCTGGCGCGCATCGGTCATGTCGGTCAGCCCGTTCCACTGCGCGGCCGAGCCCGGGAAGTAGAAAGGACGGCCGCTGGCCTTGCACAGGCTGGCGTAGACCGCCAGCGTGGTGCCCATGTTCATCGCGTTGCCGACCGCCGCGCCAATCACCGTGTGCGGGCGATGCACGCTCCAGTGAAAGCCATCGCGCGCAGCAGCAGCAAACAGCGCGTCCTCCTGGGCGTAATAGAAATTGTCCACGTCCAGCCGGTCCTGATCCTCGCGGAACGGGGTCTGCGGCAGGCTGCTCTGGGCGTAGGCTTCAAACGGGCCCAGGTAATGCTTCAGGCCGGTGACCAGGGCGACATGCCGCACCGTGCCCGCCTCGGCCAGGGCGTCGAGCAGGTGCCGCACCATGGCGCCGTTGACGCGGATGTTCTCGGCCTCGGTGGCCTGGCGCGCCCAGGTGGTGATGAACACATGCGTGGGCGTCAGGCCTGCCAGCGCCGCCTGCGTGGCGGCCGGGTCCTGCAGGTCCGCGGCGATCCGCCTCACGCCGGCGCGCAGGGTGTCCGGCCGCCGCGCCAGGCCACTGACCTCCCAGCCCTCGGCGAGCAGCTGATCGATCAAGGCATTGCCGGTAATTCCCGTGGCACCGACCACCAAGGCATGTCGCGTCACACTGTCCACTCCAATCGACCAGGGCGCCACCATAGACAAGGCGGTGCGCCTCTCCAAGCAGGCACGAAATGGTGACCACCCGATGAAGTCAGGTACCCCCGAAGAGGAATGGCGGGAGGATTGCGCCCCAAGGCGAGTGTTGGAGCTGTTCAGCACCAAGTGGACCTCGATGGTGCTGCATACCTTGCTGGTCCGCCACGGCGGTACTACGCGCACGGGGGCGTTGCACCGAAGCCTGCCGGCGATTTCCAAGAAGATGCTGACCCAGACCCTGCGCGAGCTGGAGGAGGCCGGAGCGCTGACGCGTACGGTTCACCCCACCGTCCCACCGGCCGTGGAATACGCCTTGACGCCGCTGGGTGTGCAACTGGTGGAGCCGATCGAATTGGTCTACGACTGGGCGCGCCGGAACGCCGCCGCGCTGGACGCGCTCAAGCCAAGGCCGACTTCGCGCCGCCGGGGTTGATCGCGCCAGACGCGCGCTGATCGGGTCGCGCCGTTTGGCCGTGGGAGTTGCGCCCCCTGTTCGCGTGGTGGCACGCGTGTGCGCGTGGCAGCGGCTTCAGCCGCGAACTGACTGTCCTAGGGGCAAGCCCTTCGCCGATGAATCGGCTCCTACACGATTACGCTCGGAAGCGGCTGGGGTGGCCTCGGGTATCAGTTGCAGCGCCTTCCGAGGCAAGGCTCCTTGCTGATAGATCGGCTCGCTCAGGACCGTGCGTGGGAGCGGCTTCAGCCGCGAATGGGCTTCCCAGGCAAGCCCATTCGCCGATGAATCGGCTCCCACACCCGGCGTACGAGGGAATCGTCGCTGGCCCCCGCGGCACGGGCGCCGCAGGCACGCAAGTTATGCACGGGTGACCCGCCGGCTTGACGCCCGCTGCGAAGCCACTTAACGCCAAGCCAGGAGGATCTGCCGGCAATGGCGCACCGCATTCGCAGTATCTGCGGCGCGCCGGACCAGGCGCCGCGGAGCGCATGCAGCGCTCCAGAGGCGAGATAGCACAGAGAATGGAGAAACAAGGCATGGCGACAGAACAAATCGAGAACCTGAAGGACTGGCTGCGCGATGCGCATGCGATGGAACAGCAGGCCGAGTCGATGCTCAAGGCACAGGCGGCACGGCTGGAGCACTACCCGCGCCTGAAGGCCAGGATCGAGGAACATCTGCAGGAAACCCAGGCACAGAAGGCGTTGCTGGAAGGATGCTTCGAGCGGCTGGACATCAGCCCCTCCACGATCAAGGACGCGCTGGGCAAGGTTGCAGCCATCGGCCAGGCGCTGGGCGGCTCGGTGAATTCGGATGAGGTGGTCAAGGGCGTGATCGCCAGCTACGTGTTCGAGAATCTCGAAATCGCCAGTTACACCTCGCTCAAGGCCGCCGCGCAGGCAGTGGGCGACAGCGCCGTGGCGCAGGTCTGCGACCAGATCCTCCCCCAGGAGCAGGCCATGGCCGACTGGCTGCGCCAGTACATCCCCGAGGTGACCGAGGAGTTCCTGGCGCGCGACGCGACGCCCGGCGTGACCGCCAAGAAGTAACCACAGGCTGCGGCGCGCGCGACTGCGATCTGGCATCGCGTAGCGCCGGCGGTCGCCTGACCGCGCCATCTTCTTTCATACGACCCACGAGAGGTATACATGTCCATCAAGACCGCAGAAGAATTGTTCGTCCATGAACTGTCCGACATCTACAGCGCGGAAAAGCAGCTGACCAAGGCGCTGCCGAGGCTGGCCCGAGCCTCTTCCAATCCCGCCCTGGCCGAGGCCTTCACCGCGCACCTGGAAGAAACGCAGGGGCAGATCGAGCGTATCGACCAGCTGGTCGAGCTGCTCGGTATCCGCTTGAAGCGCATCAAGTGCGCTGCGATGGAAGGCCTGGTGGAGGAGGGCAAGGAAGTCATCGACAGCATCGAGGAAGGCCCGGTGCGTGATGCCGCGCTGATTGGCGGCGCGCAGAAGGTGGAGCATTACGAAATCGCCTCCTACGGCACCCTGGCCGCGCTGGCGAAGAATCTGGGCTACAAGGACGCCATCCCGCTCATCCTGGAAACGCTGAAGGAAGAGAAGTCCACCGACGAGAAGCTGACCCTGCTGGCCGAAGGCGGCGGCAACCAGGCTGCGGCGAAAAAGTGAGCAACCGCTTGAACTGCCGTCTCGTGGTGCGCTCATACGCGTGCCATGGGACGGCAGTTTCTTTATCCGTGACGGTCGCACTCCGCGAACGACCACACGCCTGCGGCCCGGGCGAGCACGCGTAACAGGCTTCGGCGCCGCGCTTCGGTGAGTGCCCGGGTCTGATTGTCGTCAGTCAGCTCGAGGCAACCCGAAGGACTCTTCCAGGATCGCCAGCGCATGCGCGCGCCGGGTTGGCGTCTCTGCGGCGATCAGCTCAGGTGCGACGCGGACATCGAAACCGCGCATCGAACCATCGATGGCCGTGGCCAGCACACAGAGGTCGGCCGCCACGCCGACCACCGTAATCCGCTGGATGTTCTCGGCGCGGAGCAGGCCCTCCAGTGAGGTCTTGAAGAAGCCGGAATGGCCAGGCTTGACCACAACTGGGGTCTCGGGCCCGACATGCAGCTGCTGCGCCACAGCCGCACTGGGGCCGCCGAGTGCGCGCATGGCGTTCGCGAACTCCGTCGCGCTCCTGGCAGCACCCACCTCGTCATTGCTGTAGATCACGTGTCCGCCTTGTTCCAGGCATCGCAGGCTGGCGCGCGCGATGGGTGCTGCAATCGCGATGGCATTCTTCGCCAGCTCCGCCGCGCCGGGAAAATCGAAGCAGTTGAACATGTCGACGACGATGAGCGCTGAGTGCTTGGCCATGGCGCATTGAATTTCCGCGGTTGTTGCCGGCACGTGTAGAGCGGCTTCCTGCAGCACACCTATGACGACCTGCGGATGCTGCGCAACTCAGGAACAGGCCAGGCACATCACGGCGTAGCGCTGCTTTCAGGGCTCCGTGCGTGCGCATGCATGCCCGTGGTGCCGCGGTACACCGCAGATTTTTCGCGCCGCCCCGCGCATCCTCCGCGGAGTTCACCAGCAGCAGATCCCGTGGTGCCTACAACACCCGATATCTTCTCAGCGGGAGTTGCGTCATGAAAGCACTGACCTATCACGGCAAGAAGGATGTCCGGGTCGAAACCGTCCCGGATCCGGAACTCCAGGACGCCGACGACATCCTGCTGCGTGTCACCGCCACCGCGATCTGCGGCTCGGACCTGCACCTGTTCCATGGCAAGATTCCCGAGACCCGGCACGGGGACATCTTCGGCCATGAGTTCATGGGCATCGTCGAGGAAGCGGGTCCTTCGGTGACCAATGTCAAGGTCGGCGACCGGGTGGTGATTCCCTTCGTGATCGCCTGCGGGCAATGCTTCTTCTGCGAGCACGAGTTGTTCGCCGCGTGCGAGACGACCAACAAGGGCCAGGGCGCCAGCCTGCGCAAGCGCACGGAAATGACGCCGCCGGCCGCGCTGTTCGGCTACTCGCACCTCTACGGCGGCGTGCCGGGTGGACAGGCCGAACTGGTGCGGGTGCCCAAGGCCAACGTCGGCCCGCTGGTGATTCCCGGCAGCCTGGCCGATGAGCGCGTGCTGTTCCTGTCCGACATCCTGCCGACCGGCTACCAGGCGGTGGTCAACGCCAGGGTCGGGCCGGGCTCCACGCTGGCCATCTTCGGCGCCGGAGCGGTCGGGCTGATGGCGGCGGCGTGCGCGCGCATGCTGGGCGTGGAGGAGATCTACATGGTGGATGCCGAGGACTATCGCCTGGACTTCGCCGTGGCCACCTACGGGGTGATCCCGATCGACCTCAACCAGGGCGATCCGTCCGAGCGCATCCTCGAGAAGACCGCCGGCCGCGGCGTGTCCGCCTCCATCGATGCGGTCGGGTTCGAGGCCAAGGGCAGCACCACCGAGACCGTGCTGAGCACCCTGAAGCTGGAAACCAGCTCGGGAGTGGTGCTACGTCATTGCATTACTGCGACCCGACGCGGCGGTGTCGTCAGCGTCCCGGGCGTGTATGCCGGCTTCATCCATGGCTTCCTCATCGGCGATGCCTTCGACAAGGGGCTCGCCTTCGCCACCGGGCAGACCCACGTGCAGAAGTTCCTCCCTGAGCTTTTGAACTTCATCGAGGAAGGCAGGCTGCAACCCGACGTGATCATCTCCCACCGGATGAAGCTGGCCGAAGCCGCCGACGGCTACAGGATCTTCGACGAGAAGCAGGACCAGTGCCGCAAGGTCGTACTCACGCCCTGACCCTGGCTTACCGCAAGCGACGGCTCCCCAGCGTGCGTGCTGCGCGACTGGGTGCGCACACAGAATTTTGCCTCCGCCTCACGCGGATCCGAGCCTGACCACGCGCGTGATGTCTTCGAGCTTGATCAGTCTGGACTGGCCATCTTCGGCATCCACGCGCACCAGACCGTTGAAACCTTCCTGGCCATCGCCGTCCACGCCAAGGACCACGGCCGGACGCTCGACGACAGTGCCCTTGAAGACGGTCTGGTCGCGCATGTGGAACTCGAACTTGCCTTCGGCATCCAGCTCCAGCTGCAGCGCCCGAAGCTGTTCCACACTGGCCGGGTCGGTCGCTGTGTGATTTGTCACCTTGGTCATCTGGCTCACTCCTGCGTTGGCGGTTGTCATCGATGTCAGGCGCCTGCGGGCAGTAGGATCGCCGTAAGGCGCGCCTGCGCCGAGGCTGCGCGCGACAGCGTTATCGATGCGCAGGCAACAGGATGGAACTCGACTTGCGGTGGCTGCGCCGTGAAAAAAGTTCATGACAGAGGTGGCGGTGCCTTCAGAGATCGGGGAAGCAATCCACGCGCAAGGCATCGCGCGGATGCGCATGCCTCAGAACACGTCCCGCACCAGTCGATATGCGGCCACCGCGATACCATCATGGATCATGAGCGTCGTGAAGACCTCCAGCGCCAGCGCCGCGGCCAGCGCCCAGCGCATTCCCAGCCGGCTGGCCAGGGCGAAACCGATCAGGCTGAAGGCCGAATCGGCCAGGGAGTTCAGCACGCTGTCGCCGTGATAGGGCGGGGCGGCGTTGGTGGCATTGCTCAGCAGCGCGATCGCCCAGCGCGAATTCTCTGCGACTTCCCAGAGCGTGCTGCTGATCAGCGTCAGCAGGCACAAGTCGATGGCCGGCCACCGCGGTCGCAGCCAGGACAGGCCGACGAAGCACAACATGCCGAAGGCAGCGTGCAGCAGGGAATAGAAATCGGCCAGCTGCTGCGAGTTTTCCGCCGGATCCTGGCCGAGCTGCCACAGCGACACGTGTCCGCATGGGCAGGTCAACGGCCTGCCTGCCAGCCATAGCGCCGCGACGTGGACGATCAGGCACGCGGCCACCACCAGTCCCACGTGCCGCAGCCAGGCCCAGCGCGGGAAGGCGTGCCGTGCCTGGCGGGTGAATCCATTGAGGTGATGGGTCAGCCAGTTCAATCAGTAGTCTCGGGGCGGGGCGGTCCGTACGCGCGCAAGTGAGAAGCCCGTGTGACTGGCGCGGCGCGCGAGCCTCGTATGATCGCCCTTCCCAAGGTGGACGTGTCCATGTCTGTTCTCACCAACACCCTCGTGTTTCTCGGCAGCCTGCTGGCCATGGAGCTGGTCGCGCTGCTGGTGCACCGCCACGTGATGCATGGCTGGGGGTGGCGATGGCATGCATCGCATCACCACAAGCGGACCGGTGTGTTCGAGAAGAACGACCTGTACGCGGTGTTCTTCGCCGGTGCCGCCATCGCGCTCATTTACGCCGGCTCGCGGGGGTATCACCCGTTGGAGTGGATCGGCGCGGGCATGACGGCCTATGGCCTGTTGTACTTCGTGTTCCACGACGGGCTGGTGCACAAGCGCTGGCCGTTCCGCCACACGCCGCGCTCGGGCTACCTCAAGCGCCTGTACCAGGCGCACCGGCTGCATCACGCGGTCGAGGGAAGACACGGCTGCGTGTCCTATGGATTTCTCTGGGCGCCTTCGGTCAAGCAGTTGAAAGCCGAGCTGCACAGGCTTCATGGCGGACCCATCAAGAAGGCACCGTTGGCCAGCTCAGCCAAGGCGCCAGCCGGGCGGGCGCTGCCATAGGCCATCGGGCCTGGGCGCGGCCCTGGCCCATCTGGAGACCAAGGCCCTGCCCAGGCCGCCGAGCATCAGCCGCAGCTTGGTGGGGGTGGAGGTCCGCACCCGGCTGTCCCAGGCCCGCGCGCCGCGCCGCTTGACCTGGATGCCGATCTGTCGATACACGCCGTGGGCCGACGCGACAGCCCAAGCGGACCGGAACGGAAGCGCCGGCAGGCCCTGCAGCGCCGAGGCGTAGTAGGGCTCGGCCGCATCGACCAGGCGCGCGGCAAGTGCGGCCAGCCGATCGCGGTGCTGTCTTGCGCCCAGGTCGGACTGCGCCAGCCGCTGTTCCTGCAGCCAGCGGCGCGGCAGGTAGCAGCGGCCCACCTGCGCATCCTCGACCAGGTCGCGGGCGATGTTGGTCAGCTGGAACGCCAGACCAAGATCGCAGGCGCGGTCCAGCGCGTCGCGTCCGCTGGCGCCCATCACCTGGCACATCATCAGCCCCACCACGCCGGCCACGCCGTAGCAGTAGCGCAGCGTGTCCTCGAAGGTCTCGTACACCGTCCCGCGCACATCCATGGCATAGCCATCCAGGTGCGCCAGCGCCAGCTGTTCTGGAAGTCGGTGACGCCTTGCCACCGTGCGCAGCGCCCGAAACGGCGGGCTGTCCACTGGCGCCTCGGCACAGGCCTGGCGTGTCTGCACGTAAAGCGCGTCCAGCCGGGCCACCGCCTCGGTGCGGGACATCCGCTGGGCGCCATGGCCCAGGTCCTGGCCGTCCACCTGGTCATCGCAATGCCGGCACCAGGCGTAGAGCAGGGTGACGCTTTCGCGGCTGCGTGCATCGAACAACCTGGCGGCCGCCGAAAAGCTCTTCGAGCCCTGGCGGATGGCCGCAGCGGCGTAATCCTCATCCGCGCTCATGGCATCGCCAGGTCATCGAGCATGAGCTGTGCGGTGGCCTTGGCCGAGCCCACCACGCCGGGAACGCCCGCGCCCGGATGCGTGCCCGCGCCCACCAGATACAGGTTGGGAAGGTCCGCATCGCGGTTGTGCGGCCTGAACCAGGCGCTCTGGGTCAGGATGGGCTCCAGGGAAAAGGCCGAACCGTGGTACGCATTGAGCTCATCCCGGAAGGTGAAGGGGGTGATGAAGTGGCTGGTGACCAGCTGCTGGCGCAGCCCCGGCATGTAGAAGCGCTCGAGATAGTCGAAGATCCTGTCGCGGTAGCGCGGCCCTTCCTCATCCCAATCGATGTCCGCGTTGCCCAGGTGCGGCACCGGCGCGAGCACGTAGTGGCTGCCGCAGCCCGGCGGCGCCAGCGACGGATCGGTCACGCAGGGCGCATGCAGGTACAGCGAGAAATCCTCTGGCAGGGTGGGGCCCTTGAAGATCTCGTCGATCAGCCCGCGGTAGCGCTGCCCGAAGCACACGGTGTGGTGCCGCAGCTGGGCGTGGTGGTGGTCCAGGCCGAAATAGAGCACGAACAGGGACATGCTGAAGCGCTTGCGCTTGAGCGATGCGGCCCGTCGCTGCGCCGGTGGGTGATGGCCCAGCAGGCGCTCGTAGGTATGCACCACATCGGCGTTGGAGGCGATGGCATCCACCGGGAACTGCGACCCATCGGCCAGGCGGATCGACGCGGCGCGTCCATGCTCGACCTCGATGCGCGTGGCATCGGCATCGAGCAGCAGTTTTCCGCCCAGGTCCTGGAAAAGCTTCACCATGCCGTTGACCAGCGCGCCGGTGCCGCCCTTGGGAAACCACACCCCCCAGCGACGTTCCAGCGCGTGGATCAAGGTGTAGATGGAAGAGGTCTTGTAGGGGTTGCCGCCCACCAGCAGCGAGTGGAACGAGAACGCCTGTCGCAGCTGCTCGTCCTGGATGAAGCGCGAGACGATGCCGTAGACGCTCTTCCAGGCCTCCAGCTTGGCCAGCTGCGGCCCGGCGCTGAGCATGTCCCGGAAAGACAGGAAGGGCACGGCGCCCAGCTCGAGGTAGCCAGCTTCGAAGACCGCCTTGGAATAGGCGAGGAACTTCTGGTAACCGGCCACGTCGGCCGGGTTGCGCGCATGGATCTGCCGGTCCAGCGCTTCCTGGTCGTTGGCGTAGTCGAAGTGCGTGCCGTCCTCCCAGCACAGCCGATAGAACGGATCCACCGGCAGCATGTCCACGTAATCGGACATGCGCCGGCCGCTGAGCGCGAACAGCTCCTCCAGCGCGGTGGGGTCGGTGATGACCGTGGGCCCGCCATCGAACACGAAGCCCTCGCGCTCGTACACGTAGGCGCGGCCGCCGGGCTTGTCGCGTCGCTCCAGCAAGGTGGTGGCCACGCCCGCCGACTGCAGGCGGATGGCCAGCGCCAGCCCACCGAAGCCGGCGCCGACCACGACGGCACGCTTCTGATGACTCATCTTGTGTTCCTTAGATGTGCAGGGGAGGCCAGCGCGGCGCGCAAGGCCTCGGCCAGCGGGATGGGGGGTTTCCCGGACAGGATGCGCAGCTTGTCGGCCAGCGTCAGCCGGTCGGCGTAGAAGCGCTGGATCAGCCCTTGCGGCAGGCCGTAGAAGCGCTGCATCACCCGCCAGCGCTGCTGGGGCTGGCCGGCCATGAAGAACAGGCGGTTGAGCAGGCGGAAAAAGCCCTGCCTGCGCCAGCTGGTCAGGGCTTGCTCACGGGTGATGCGCGCCACGGTGGCCGCATCCAACTGGCCGCTGTCGGCCAGTCGTTCGGCCAGCCTGGCCGCGTACGGGAGGGAGTAGCCCGTGGTCGGGTGAAACAACGCGGCGGCCAGTCCCGCGCGCGGCTGCGGATCGTGCGCGGGCCAGAAGCGCTGGAAATCCCCATCCAGAACGATGGGCAGCACGCCGCGCTCGCAGCCCAGTTGTTCGGCCACCTTCAGGCCGCGCGCCTGCGCATAGGCGGCGATGTTGGCCGTGGCCTGTTCGACCGCGACCTGCGGGCTGCTGGTGTAGTGCGTGTCCTCGATCAACAGCGTGTCCGGGCTGAAAGGCAGCACGTAGACGAAGCGATAGCCCTGGCCTTGCGCGACGCTGGCGTCCATCAGGGTGGGCGCGCGCAGCCCGTGCGGGGTTTCAGTGCGCAGGGTGTGGCCGACGAAGGCCTGGTAACCCAGCGCCAGGTGCGGGCTGGGGCGCGCGCCGCGACCGTCGATCACCGCGCCTGCGCGCAGCCGGCGGCCATCGGATAGCGTGACCTGGGTCGGGGAGAGGTGGGCCACCTCGGCGCCCACGCGCATGTTCTCGCCCAGCGCCGCGCCCACCTGGCGCGCCAAGTCCTCGGACAGGAGGCTGGAATACGCCCCGTCCAGCTGCCGGTGCAGCCCCGGGAAGCGCACCTCGTAGCCGTTCCAGCTGTGGCGCGCCAGCGGCAGGACCCACGCGCGCGTGGCGGCCGACAGATCGGTGTGGTGGAAGGACCAGGTGTGCTGGCCGCAGGGCACAGCCTGGCGCTCCAGCAACAGCACGCGCAGCCCGGGCCTGAGCGCATGCATGCGCAGGGCGATCAGCGCATTGGCCAGGCCACCACCGACCAGGATGACATCAGCGTCCGTTTCGCTCATGCAGGGACAGCCGATGGCGAACGCGCAGTGGTGGCCTGGATGATGTCCGCAGCGCGCTCGCTCCCCCCCGCCTGGCCGATCTGCACGCCGATCTCGCGCGCCGCCGCCGCATAGGCAGGGCGGTCCAGCAGTGCCGCCAGCGCCTGGGCGATCTGCCTGGCGGTGCACCACCGCGCCGACAGGCGCAGGCCGGCACCGGCATGGACGACACGCGCAGCCACGCCCGGCTGATCGAAGGCGATCGGCAGGGCCAGCATGGGCACACCGGCCACGCACGCGTCCAGGGCGGTGTTCAACCCGGCGTGGGTGACCACCGCGTCGGCGCGCGCCAGCATCGCGCGTTGCGGCACCGAGTGCACCACCATGACCTCGCCCGGCACTTCCAGCGCGCGTGCGCGCTCAGGCGACAGGCCGCCGCAATGGGCGATCACCAGCTGCACCTTCAAACCGCGACAGGCGCGCGCGATGCGCTTGAACAGGGCCAGCCGATGCCCCTGCAACGTGCCCAGCGAGGCGAAGACCACCTTGCGACCGTCCGCCAGCGGCAGCGCCAACGGCGGGTCCTCGGCCGCCGGACGAAGTGGCCCGACGTGATGGAAATGCGGCGGTGGCTGCTGCCGCGGAAAGTCGAAGCGTTCCACCGTCTGGCTGATCTGCGCAAGCGGCGAGAGGCAGTCGTGCAGCCCCGCGCGCGCGCCCAGGCCAAGCCGCGCGGCCTGCGCGGCGATCGTGCGATCCAGCGGCCGCATCAGCATGTCGTAGACCTGCTGGCTGCTGCGATACAGCTGCAGCGCCGACGGCCCGGTGGCGTACTCCCACGGCATCACCGGCAACGGGATGCCCGGCTCGCGATTGATCGGCAGGGCGCAGGCGACCGAGACGAAGGGCAGCCCCAACGCCTGCGCGACCAACGCGCCGGCCGCTTCCATCTGGTCGCAGATCACCGCCTCCACGCCGGCGTGGACAAAGGCCTCCGGTAGCGCCTCGCACAGCATCTGCGTGGTCAGGCTGACATCGCCGATCACCCGCTTCAGGCCCAGCGGCCCGCCCGGATTGGCCGCCCGCGCCAGCATCGCGCGCACCGTGCCAGCCTGCCGCGCAGGGTCGCCGACCGCGTGAAATGCCACGGGGCCCGGCTCCACCAGCGCGGCCGCATCGGCCTGATGAAAGAACGTGGCGCGATGCCCCCGGGCGACCAGACGCTGGGCGATGGCCTGCAGGGCGCGGAAGTGGCTGGGAAACGCCGGGCCAACCAGGGCAAAGTGGGTCATGCCGCTTCGATCGACCCCGGCTCGCGCTGCCTGACCAGTCTTGCCTGGCGCAGTGCGGCCAGATCGCCGCTGCCGGTGCAGAAGCAGGCGATGCGCAGCTGCTGGGCCATGACCTCGAAGTGCTCGATCACCGACTCGGTCGACTCGACCGCGCTGTTCAACACCGAGGCGGCCTGACCGATCAGGTCCGCGCCCAGGGCGATGGCCTTGGCCGCATCGATCCCATCGCGCACGCCGCCCGAGGCAATGAGCGGCACCGTCGGCAGGCACTGCCGCACGGCCACCAGCGCCTCGGCCGTGGGGATGCCCCAGTTGGCGAATGCGCTGGCCACGGCGCGGTCCCTCAGCGTCGGCGCGCGTTCGGATTCCACGGCCGCCCAACTGGTGCCGCCAGCGCCGGCCACGTCGATGACGGCCACGCCGGCCTCCACCAGTTGCCGCGCCACCTCCGCCGACAGCCCCGCGCCGACCTCCTTGACCACGATGGGCGTGCGCGACTGCCGCGCAAGCGTCTCCAGCGCGACCAGGACGCCGCGCCAGTCGCGGTCGCCGCCGGCCTGCACGGCTTCCTGCAGGGGATTGAGGTGGATGATCAAGGCATCGGCATCGATCATCTGCACCGCGCGCAGCGCCAGCTGCACGCCGCCACTGCGCAGCTGCGCCGCGCCCAGGTTGGCCAGGATCGGTACGTCGGGCGCGCGCTTGCGCAGGTCGCGGGTGAGGCCGTGATCGGCTGCGGTCTCCAGCGCCACGCGCTGGGAGCCCACCGCAATGGCGATGCGCAGCGCCTGCGCCGCTTCGGCCAGGTGGCGGTTGATGCCCTTGGCGCGCAGGGCGCCGCCTGTCATCGAACTGATCAGGAACGGCGCCTTCAGATCGCGCCCCAGGAAACGGGTCTCCAGCGAGATCGCATCCAGGTCCAGCTCAGGCAGTGCGCAGTGCTCGAATCGGTAGCCATCCAGGCCCGTGCGGGTCCGCGCCAGCGCGCGACGCTGGTCCAGCACGATATCCAGGTGATCGTTCTTGCGGGAGACGTGACAATCCGGGGCCGCGCCCTTGCTCGCCAGCCCCATCACGGCACCTTGAACAGCTTGCGGCAGTACTGCAGCAGCGGGCTGGAGGCGCCGAACAGATCGGCAAGCGCGGTTTCGATGCGCTGCACATGCTGGCGCATCTGCTCGCGCGAATGGGCAATGCCCAACAGGCTGATCAGGGTGGACTTGCCTGCATCCTGGCCCGAGTCCTTGCCCGAGCTGGTGCTGTCTTCGCCGTCCTGCAGATCGTCCTGCAGCTGGAAGGCCTGGCCCAGTTCCAGGGCGAGCCTGCGCAGGGACTGACGAGTCTGGGTATCGGTCTGGGCCACCACTGCCGTCATCTCGAACGCAGCGGCGAACAGGGCCCCGGTCTTCAGCGCATTCTTGTTGCTGACCTGGTCGGCGCTCTGCTCGGGCGCCTCGCGCAGATCCAGGCATTGCCCCCCGACCAGGCCCTGCGGACCGATGGCGCAGGCCAGCAGGGCCACGAGTTGGTTCCTGGTCTCTGGCTGCACCTCGGGCAGGCCAGCCAGCAGCGAAAAGGCTTGGCTCAACAGGCCGATCGAGGCGAGCGCGGCGATGTCCTCGCCGAAGCGGCGGTGGATGGTCGGCCTGCCGCGGCGCATCTGCGCGTTGTCCATGCACGGCATGTCATCCAGCACCAGCGAGGCCGCATGCACCATCTCCACCGCGCAGGCCGCATCCAACAGCCCGCGCGTGGGCGCGTCCAGCTCATGACCGATGGCCAGCATCATCACCGGCCGCGTGCGCTTGCCCGGGCCCGTGGCTGCTTCGCGGATCGCTAGCGCGACCAGGTCGCCGGGATCGCCCGGCCGGGGAAGCAGTTCGCCAAGACGGCGGTCGACCAGCGCCTTCAGCGCATCGGGTGAGTGGTGTAGTCCAGGTATGGTCGCCAGTGCCCGCACGGATGCTCCCGACCACCGCTCGGTGGCGCTGATTTGCAGAATTGAAGGCGCCACGTCGCTGGCGTCTTGAACTTCATGAATAGTGCCGGACGTGGTGTAAAAGCTGTCGTCACACACAGGGCTCGATGAGGTGAGCAGGTGGCGATCGGTGGGCGCGCAGGTGGCGTCGTCGGCGCCGCGCGTCTGGGACTTCACCTGCGCGCGCGGCTTTTGCTGGATGCAAGCGGTTGTCCTGCGATGCCAACGCTTTCGCTCTGCGCTGCGTGACGCTTCGCGCAGCGGCGCTCGTCGACGATCTTGTCCAGAGCGCTGCGATATCGGGCAATAGCGTTATAGACGCCGCCAGGCCTGGCACAGCATCGACAGCGCCTGCTCGCCGTCTAGCCTCAGCCAGTCGCGTGGCGCGACATCGCCCAACGCCAGCGGCAGCGGACCCAGTGGCGGCTGCTCGCGCACCATCAGCTTGCATTCGCCGTGGCGCCCGTCGTCGTCCGGGACGCTGTAACGCAGCGCGGGCAGATAGGTCAGCTTGCCCGAAGCCGTCACCCATCGCCGCGCTTCGGCTTTTGTCGCAGCACGTTTCCGAAAACCGATGGCCGGCACCAGGCAACGCTGGGTCTGCCACACCGCCTGCTCGGCCAGGCTCAGATGATCGGCATCCGCAATCGCATCGAAGGGATGCCTGGGATTTCCACACTCCACACCGAATGTGCATTCGGCCACGACCGTACTTTCCTCGCGTCGCTCGATCACCGCCAGCAGCTCGCCGAGGGCGACCTCTCTCTCTGTCGCGCCTTCGCGCGCGTCGGCCTGCCAATGCCGCAGTTGAATGAGATGCGTCAGTGCCATGGAGCCTCCTGGTAGAGTTCTGTGCCCCCTTCCGCAGATTGGTCGAGACTTTGGAACGGGAGGCCAAGGTTTCAACCGCTAAATGGCTCAAACGTGACCGCTGCAGAGTATTGGGGTGAATGTCGGGCGCATCGCTTGAGATGGCCGCTACATAAAGTCGCCGACCCCAGAGGTTGCGCGAGCGCTGCCTGAAGGGTGTCATGTCAGCGCTTGATCACGCGTTATCTCCTGAGTGCGGCCTGGAGTGCACCACTGGAGGCTTCGCCAGAAGGCGCGAGGATTGATTCAAAACAACGGGCGGCAGACGACAGACATTCGCGAGCGGACATGCAGGGAGCCTGGCTTGTCACGATGCCGCGATACGCGCTCGCGGCTAGCCTTGCGCGGCAGCAGACAAAGGTCAGTTGGTCGCCAAGCCAGGGGGTGCCGACGGAGCGCACCTATCCAGCCCCTCGCCGACCGGTCGCACTGGGTTAGGAGCGCGATTGCTCACTCCCCGGCACGGTGGTCAGATGCAGGTCCCGGCGTAGCGCCAAGACCCTCGCTCAGCAAGCGCAGACCGACCATGGTCATCGTGCCGTGCACCGCGCAGCTCGGGCAGGTCAGGCTCGCCCCCGAATCATGAGTCGCGATAAAGCCGGGTCCACCCACGGCGGCCCCCCACCGATGCGCGCAACGCAGGCACTCGGCAATAAGGGATGAAATCCCGATCCACCGCCCCGCGCTGTACAGCGGAACGGCCTGATGGATGTTGAAACATGCAGTCTGCAGCATCGATGCCCTCCACGGCTCGGAAGCGGCCCTGACGCGAAGCGCTCCCAGGCAACGCAGGCCGTTATCAGCACTACAGCCGTCTGCAACGCGAAACGCGGCCACGTCAGGCCGCGTGCGCGTCGCGGGGCCTGGGGCCGTGGGTGACGCGCGCCGGCGCTTGCCGTTGCTGCATTGAAGCATTGGCGCCACAGCCCGGCGAATCGGCATGCAGTCAGCGAGTTGAAGACGTGGGTGTCCAGCTGTGGGCGGGGAGGGTAGCGGCCCGACACGCAGTCGATCCAACAACCGGGAGCGGGGAGGCCGCTCTGCAAGCCGCAGACCGCAGCCCCGTGCTCTCTCACCGACCGGCCCTGGAATTCCACCACGCCAGCGCAGAGACGCTCTCTCAAGGCTGACGCATGCCCCCGTTGGCACCACCGCCCTTAACTCGAGGAGAGCGCCGTCTTAGAAGCCCACCAAAGCCGCAAAAAGAAAGCCCCGCCTTTCGACGGGGCTCTTCGAGGGCCCGACATCAGCTATCGGGGGCTCCCCTGCAGCAGGACCGCGAGATCAGCTGGTGAACGGGAGTTTGGGCCGGCGGATGTGAGGCTGCTGAGAAGGCTGATTGAGAGAGGTAAGCCCTTGACCGACTGTTGACGCCTGATGTGCGAAGCGACAATCATCCTTAACTGTCGTCTGGGGACGATGTACGGGTAGCAAGAACAGGAATTCTTCCCTTCCACTTTAAGGATCGATATGAAGCCCGCTGTCTCAAGTGCGAGGGGTCCTAGGCATTTGCTTTCGTTTGCTACCCATTTCATGGGGGCAATTGCTGCTCTGGCCCTGACGGGCGGAGCTTTTGCCGGCTCCGCAGTCGCGCAGACTGTCAGTGCTTGCTACGAGGGCGTCTGCAAGAGCTCGCTTAGTGAAGCGGAAGCGCTCATGCGGCAAGACCCCATCTACGGGAGCCTGTTCCGCAAGTCGACGTCTCGTCTTCTTACTGTGAGTGACAGGTCGTCGACCCGTGCTATCCAGTACGATGTTGATAACACGGTGCCAGAGAGGTTTTATCAGCCCGGTTACGTCATGGACGGCTGGGGCTCTTATGAAACGGGCTGCGCGGCCTCTGAGAGTGATGAATATACCTGCGTAAGTGAGCAGGAGATTATAGCTCGCTTTGCCGCGTCCATGAAAAATTTATACGCCGGTTGCAACTTGCGGAATGAAGCTATCGGAGGCTCCTACATCGAGCCGTTTAGGACTGTTAGGTCTTATTACAATGGGTCCTCGGGTAGTACCGGAAAAATCGATAGCACGCATCAAGGCGCAGGGCCGAACGGCCAAAAAGCATGGAGTTATGAAGTCAATTGCCCCGCATGGGGTGAGCCTGTAATTTGGTATCCGCGCTGGCATCCGATCTATAAGACTCAGGTCTTTCAGTGTCCAGTTGGCTTCTATGCTGAAGATGGAATTTCGGCGGCGTACGCCGATGCCAATACGAGCCCAGACGCGATCGTCGAGTGGCCAAAACTTTGCGCGCCTGGAAAGCAGTACGCTGAGATCAGCGTCACCACAACGCAGGTGGCGAGCCCATGCACTGCGCATCCTTGCCATCCTTCCACAGGTGATAAATCAAGGGCGGAAGTCGATTTCGAGTTTGCTGGGCGGCCTTTTGTGCGTAGCTATCACTCTCTCGGCCAAGCTTCAGGACACTCCGGATCGGGAGCTTCTTGGTCACATACCTACGAAGAGCGTCTAGATATCTACGGAAGTGTCGTGCTCGTCGATGAGCGCGGTTTTGTTGAGACCTTTTCCGCCCTCAACTCCGCAGCGGATCGTTTGCGAGGAAGAAATTCCCAGCGGCTGCTCACGTTGGACAGCAACCATCGCTATCACCTCTATGAGGCAAACCGGGCCGAGAAGATCTTTGACAGGTCGGGGAGTCTTATCTCAGTAGTCGATCCAAACAAGCCAGCTCATAGCCTTGAGTTGGTGTATACGAACGGGCGACTCGCCAGAGTGACTGATGGTACCGGGCGCTCACTCGTGTTTCATTACTCGGGAGGCTTGCTGAGCTCGATTGACCGGCCCGACGGGCAGAAGGTCAGCTATTATTATGATGGCGACAACAACCTCAGCGCTGTTGACTACGGCGGGGGCGTGGTTAAAAAGTATCACTACCATGAGCCTGAGCTTGCCGGCTCTAATCAAATTAATCACCTCACTGGCATCACGTCTGAGGACGGGCGCCGCTATGCTAGCTTCGCATACGACAGCAAGGATCGTGTTGTTTCCAGCGTTTTGCACGTCGCCGATGCAAGGGTGGAGCGTACCTACCTGAATTACTCATCCGAGACGTCGGTTTCAGTTGTAGTGGACGGGGAGGGAGATACGACATACACCATCGAGCCTGGCATGTACCGCCGAATCACCGCGGTCTCGCGTCCTAACGGGAGCAGTGGCTACCAGTTCAACAGTGATGATCGTCTCGCGCAGGAGACGGACGCAAAGGGGGTGGTGACTTCCTATACCTACACGGACGCGTACCCTAGCTCGATCGTTCGCGGTGTAGGGACAGCGAGCGAGAGAAAGGAAGTCATCTTGCGCGACGCCAATAATCAGACTGTGAGACGCGAGCTCTGGTCTAAGGCTGGTGGAACGGAGAGGCTGGAATCAGTTGAGGCATTTGTTTACGACAATGCGCGTCGGCTGCAAGCGTCTTGCGCCGTCGACCCTGCTGTATCGGTCGCGGCGAGTTATCAGTGCGGATCATCTGCATCGGCTCCGGCGGGGGTGAGGCAGCGCAGGTTCACCTACTGTGATACTTCTGACGCTGCGCAATGTCCGCTTTTGAGTCTGATGAAATCCGCTGTCGGCGGCACTGAGCCGGAAGTCGCCTTGGAGTATCGCGCCGTTGATCATGCTGTGTGCACAACCAATCAAGCTGGTTGCGCTTATCGCAAAGGCGACCTCTGGAAAATCACCAACGGCCTGGGCCAGGTCACCGAAACCCTGGCTTACGACGGCGCCGGCCGCCCCAAATCGGTCAAGGACCCCAACGGCGTCATCACCGATTACGAGTACCACGTCCGCGGCTGGCTGACCGCGGTCAAGGTGCGCGGCACCAACAACAGCGCCGAGACCGACGACCGCATTACCCGCATCGAGTATTGGCCCACCGGCCTGGTCAAGAAGGTCAGCCTGCCCATGGGCGCCGCGACCAACTACACCTACGATGCCGCCCATCGCCTGACCCAGGTCTCGGACAACGCCGGCAACAAGATCGTCTACACGCTGGACAATGCCGGTAACCGCATCAAGGAAGAGGTCAAGAACTCCAGCGGCACGCTCAAGGCCACCCTGAGCCGGGTCTACAACCAGCTCGGCCAGCTGGCCACGGCGGCCGACGCCAGCGCCAATCCGACCGACTTCTCCTACGACGCCAATGGCAACACCACTGGCACCGAGGACGCCCTGGGCCGCACGACCAGCTACGCCTTCGACGCCCTGAATCGGCTGAAGGAGTCCATCCAGGACACCGCGGGTATCCAGGCCAAGACCGGCGTGAAGTACAACGCCCTGGACCAAGTCACCGAGGTGACCGACCCCAAGGGCCTGAAGACCACCTACAAGTACAACGGCTTTGGAGACCTGACCGAACTCAAGAGCCCGGACACCGGCACCACCACCTACACCTACGACGAGGCCGGCAACGTCAAGACCGCCAAGGATGCCCGTGGCAAGACCGCCACCTATGCCTACGATGGTCTGAACCGGGTCACCTCGATCGGCTACGCCAGCACCGCCCTCAACGTCACCTACGGCTACGACACGGCCGGCACGGCCTGCGCCAGCGGCGAGACCTTCGCCAAGGGCCGCCTGAGCTCGATGACTGACGGGGCAGGCAGTACCCAGTACTGCTACAACCGCTTCGGCGATTTGGTGCGCAAGGTGCAGACCATCAACGGTGTCAGCCTGACCCTGCGCTACACCTATGCAGCCAATGGCAACCTCACCGGCATGGTCTACCCGGACAACACCGTCGTGGACTACACGCGTGACGTGCAGGGCAGGGTGACGGCGGTGGGTGTGACCCGACCGGCGGCCAGCCGTGAGGTCGTGCTCAGCCAAGCCAGCTACCACCCCTTCGGCCCCGTGGCTGGCTGGACCTATGGCAACGGCCGCACCATGAGCCGGCCGGTGGATCTGGACTACCGCCCCCTAGCCATCGTCGACTCGGCCGCCGATGGCCTTCAGGTCGCCTTTGGCTACGACCCGGTGGGCAACCTGACCAGCCTGAACTCGGCCACCAACACCACCCCGCAGCTGACCATCGGCTACGACGCCCTGGGCCGACTGACCTCGCTGAGCGATCCCAACGCCACCCAGCCGTTGGAGGCCTACACCTATGACGCCACCGGCAACCGCACCAGCGCCAAGCAGAACGGCCTCACCAAGGCCTACACCTATGCCTCGACCAGCCACCGCCTGACCAATGTCGGCGGCCTGGCCAGAAGCTACGCCGCCGACGGCAGCACCACCGCCCTCAACGGCACAGCCAAGCAGTTCACCTACGACGACACCGGCCGGATGCAGCAGGCCAAGAACGGCAGCACCGTGGTGATGAACTACCGCTACAACGGGCGAGGCGAGCGCACCCGCGCCTATCTCGGCAGCGCCAACACCTACACGCTCTACGACGAGGCCGGCCACTGGCTGGGCGACTACGGCAACAACGGCACAGTCATCCAACAGGCGATCTGGATGGAAGACCTGCCGGTGGGCGTGGTCACCACCGCCAAGACCCACTACCTCCAGCCCGATCACCTAGGCACCCCACGCGCTGTCATCGACCCTGCTAGCAACAAGGCCATCTGGAGCTGGAGCATCCGCGGTGAAGCCTTCGGCGCTACCGCACCGAACGAGGACCCCGACCAGGACGGGCAGGCGTTCGTCTTCAACCTGCGATTCCCCGGACAGCGCTATGACGCGGCGAGCGGACTGAACTACAACTACTTCCGGGACTATGAGCCTGGCACGGGGCGGTATGTGCAGAGCGACCCGATTGGCTTTGCCGGCGGCATATCAACGTATGGATACGTCAGCAATTCCCCGCTCGAGTACCTTGATGCACTCGGACTCCAGAGGGGCATCCCGATCCGTGGTCCTACCACTCCCGGATATCCGGGTAGTTCGGGTGGCTACTACGATCCCAACAGTCCCTACAACACGGGTCCAAACGGTGAGACTGTATACCCAGGCATGTCTATCCCAAGCTCTGCCGATATCGTAGCCGGCATCCTCACATCGCCGCTTCTTACGTCTCCTGCTTCTCCGGTCCCCACGTTCCTTTCGTTAACCAAGCATCTATCGAGCGAGATGGCGTGCGGTGAAGGTGAGAATTGCCAGAGGCGTTACGAAGAAGAGGCGGCTCGATGCGAAACTTGGCGAGGTCGAGGACCGCGCGGTGAGAGTGAGCGGTGGTACTACGCCTGTCTCTCCCGTGCCGCAAATCGGCGTAACCTATGCACGGGTAACGGTGGTCCGACTGGCGAAGAACCACCAGAATGGTCTGGCAGAGATTTGCGATAAGTATGGAAGAGGTAGACGCTAACACGGGCGCACGAGAGAGTAAGTTCCCCTCTGGGGAATTGGAGTCGCGAGGTAATTTTATCGACGGGCGCCAAGTGGGAAAACACCAAAGGTGGCACAGAAATGGAAGACTGTTCTCAGAGATTGAGTACAAAGATGGCGTAATGGATGGCGTAATCCGTGAGTGGGACGAATCTGGTCAAATGACGCTTTGCGCCAATTTGTGCTCTGGCGAGTTCCATGGCAAATACCGGACCTGGTGGAATTCTGGCTCGCTCAAGGAGGATGGTGAGTTTAGGATGGGAAAGCGAGTTGGAAAGTACGTCTGGTACAAGTCAGACGGATCTGTGTGGCGGGAGCTCGATTTTCCGGTCGATACATCGGAATGATCTTTCCATTGAAACGGGCGCTCATTTAGACGTTCGAAAAAGCCTTCAACGAATCGCCTTCTGATAAACCGAAGGCGCCAGCGCCTTGAGCCCGCTCTGCACATCGCCCAGATGCTCCGAGTGCCCGATGCAGAGATAGGCGCCGGGCTTGAGGCAGGCGACGACGCGTGCGATTACCTGCGCTTTGGTGGCCTGGTTGAAATAGATCATGACGTTGCGCAGGAACACCACGTCGAACTGGCCCAGCCGCGGCAGCGCGGTGGTCAGGTTGGCCTGGGCGAAGCGCACCTTGCTGCGCAGCGCCGGATCGATCAGCAGGCTGCCGGCATGCTCTTGCTGGCCGCGCAGGCAGTAGCGCTTGAGATATGCCTGAGAAAGATGCTCCAGACGCTGCATGGGGTATTGACCGCGGCAGGCGATGGCCAGCATGCGGGTGCTGATGTCCGTGCCCAGGACTTCGAAGGGCCGGCCATGCCGGACCTGATCCAGCACCATGGCCGCGCTGTAGGCTTCCTCGCCGCTGGAGCTGGCGGCGCTCCAGAAGCGGAACGTGCCCGGCCCAGCCTGGCGGGCGACGTCCTGCAGGAAGTCGAAGTGCTTGGGCTCGCGGAAGAAGTAGGTCTCGTTGGTGGTCAGCAGATCCACCGCGGTCTGCGCCTCGGCGCCGCCGTCCGGGCGGCCCAGCAGGGCCAGGTAATCGCCATAGCTGGCAACGCCGCACGCGGACAGGCGCTTTTGCAGGCGGCCGCATACCAGCGATTGCTTGGAGGCGGCCAGATGGATGCCGGCGCGCTGCTGGATGAAGCGCTGGATCTGGGCGAACTCGGCCGGGGTGATTGCCGGCGCGTCGCCCAGCATCCGGTGATCGCCCATGGCCTGGGCGGACATGTCAGTGCAGCTCCGCCAGCTCGGCGTTCGCCTCGCCCCAGGCCTGCAGGTCCAGGATCCGGTGCATGTCCAGCAGGATCACGAACCCCGAGGCGCGTTTGGCGATGCCGGTGATGAAATCGCTGCGCACGTGCGTGCCGAACGGGGGCGGCTCGTCGATCTCGGCCGCGCTCAGTTCCATCACCTCGTGGACCGCGTCGACCTGCACACCCATGATCTGCGCCTGGTCGCCGTGTTCGACCGCCACGATGACGATGCAGCTGCGGCGGGTGACAGCGCTGGCCGGCTTGCCCAGGCGGACCAGCAGGTCCACCACCGGGACCACGGCCCCACGCAGGTTGATCACCCCGCGCAGGCCGGCGGGCATCATCGGCACCGGCGCCGGCTCACGGTACTCGATGATCTCCTTCACCCCCAGGATGGAGGTGCCGAGGATTTCGCTGCCCAGGCTGAAGGTAAGGTACTGCGAGGCCTGCGCAGCGATCGGAGCCGACCCAGCGGCGGCCGATGCCGCAGCGGAAGCATGAGTGTGCATCGCGACCTCCCTCAGAACCGCGTGAACTTGGAATCGTCCAGGAACTCACCGTGCGGCTGCGCGTAGGCCAGGTGGGTGCCCGCGGCGACCGACAGGCGCTGGCGCGAGGGCGCCGCACGCTTGCTGGGGGCCACGTCCGCCACGCCCTGCGCCGGACGCGGCGCGCTGCCGGGCAGGCGGAAGAACGCCATGGCCTGCTGCAACTGCGCGGCCTGGGCGCTCATCTCCTCGGACGTCGCGGCCAGTTCTTCCGAAGCGGAAGCGTTCTGCTGGGTGGTCTGGTTGAGCTGGATCACCGCCGCGTTGATCTGGCTGACGCCGGAGGACTGCTCCTCGGAGGCGGCCGAGATTTCCTGCACCAGGTCGGAGGTCTTCTTGATGCTGGGGACGATGGTGTCCAGCAGGCGGCCGGCCTGGTCGGCCAGCTCCACGCTGCTGCTGGCCACCTCGCCGATTTCCTGCGCCGCGACCTGGCTGCGTTCGGCCAGCTTGCGCACCTCGGCGGCCACCACGGCAAAGCCCTTGCCATGTTCGCCTGCCCGTGCCGCCTCGATGGCCGCATTGAGCGCCAGCAGGTTGGTCTGGTAAGCGATGTCGTCGATGATGCCGATCTTCTGCGCGATCTGCTTCATCGCCTGGGTGCTGGCGGTGACCACTTCGCCGCCCTTGACCGCATCCTGCGCGGCTTGCGTTGCCATCGAGTCGGTGACGCGCGAGTTCTCGGTGTTCTGTGCGATCGAGGCGGTCATCTGCTCCAGCGACGCGCTGGTCTGCTCGACGCTGGCGGCCTGCTCGCTGGACGCCTGGCTCAGCGACTGCGCCGTGGCGCTGACTTCCTCGGAGGCGCCGGCCAGGGCATGGGCGCTGCCGTTGACTTCGCCGACCACCGCCGACAGCTTGGAGACCATTGTGCGCATGGCTTCCAGCAGACGGCCGGTCTCATCGCGCCCGGTCGGCTCGATCTGCATCGTCAGGTCGCCTTCGGCCAGGCCGTTGGCCACGGCCACCGCGCGCCGGATCGGCACCGTGACGCTGCGGCTCATCCACACGCCGGTGCCAATGCCGATCAGCACGCCGGCGATGGTGATGGACAGCATCTTGAGCACGATGCCGCGGTAGATCTCATCAGTGGCGTCGTTGGCGGCGGCCGCGGCGGTCTGCTTGAGCTTGCTCAGCTCGCTCATGGTCTGGTCCAGCACGTCGGCGTGGCCGCGCACGGTTTTCAGGGACGCCACCAGCTCCGGATTCAGCGCCAGGTTTTCCTTCTCCGCCAGGTCCAGGCTGTGCTGCAGTTCGGCCAGGTAGGTGACCCAGCGCTGCTCGAAGCCGACGAACAGCTGCTGCGTCTGCGGATTCTCGTCGAACAGCGGCTTGGCGCTGGCCATCTCGGTCTGCACCGCCGCGATGTACTGCTTCATCCGCTCGCGGTGGTGGTCGCGCTCTTCCTGGGTCTGGGCCAACAGGAAGTTGGCGCGCGAGCGGCCCAGATAGATGAGGTTGATGTTGGCCTCCTTGACGCTGGACAGGCCCATCAACTCCTTGTCATACAGGCTGGTGGCCAGCTCGCTGATGCGCCGCGAATCGCGAATGCCCTGCCAGCCGATGACGCCACCGATCGCCGCCAGTACCAGGAAGGCAGCGGTGAGACGGACTCCAATCTTGATATTGCCCAACATGATGCGTTCCTCTTAAGTGGCTCAGGCGGCTTGGGCGTCGAGCGCGGTGTCGTGGGGGTAATGCGTTGGTTCGATCTGGATGACGATTGCGCGGATGCCCCGCGTCATGGCCGCGTGCCTACTGCGCTGCGCGGCCGCAAGTACAGAGGCGCCAGGGGGCCGAAGCTGGTGGAACATCAGCAACTGGGCACCGGTGGAATGCCTGGCAGCCGACCTGGGATTAACCGATGCGTAAAACCCGCTCGAGGACTCGCCACACATCGACCGGTCGGACGCCGACGTGCATCTGCAGGTCACCCCGTCCGGAGCAACGCTGGTGCTTTGCTGGGTGTCCTGAATCTCGACTACGGGCATGGCTGAGCTCCTGCTTCGACGCTTCCTTGAAATCATTAACGTCTTGTGTAGAAGCGCCTTGAAGCTCGGTTTCGTTTTCCTAGATTCACATCGCATTCACAGCGTTTCCCGCGCTCCGAGCGGGAAATTAAGGAATGAACGTCAAATTTTTTCTTCGATTCGAAACGTTGACTCGCTGTGGCATGTCCGCTTTTGGGCGCGCACTCGACCACGCTTTGGCCAGCGTTTCACCACGGTTGGTTCCATCGGGCGCAGGTTCCGACCTTCGGAGGTTGGTCGTGCGCGGACCACGGCGCATGCACGTCGTGCGCCGAGGGCATGCTCCGCACAATCGCTCTGCGATTGGCGGACAACTCGCGGGAGTGAGAAGGCTGAAGCTTCGCGTCGGTGAATTGGCGCACGGCGCCACGATGCGATCGAGGTTGCCAGGGTGTGCGCGCGCCGCAATCAACCTAGCTGCGATCAGCAGCGGGCGCTTGGAAGATCGGAGAGCGTGGTCGTGAACATGCCCGACAGCAGCGCCTGCTGCGAGTGCCACTGCGCGCCGCGCTGCCAGCCGCTGGCGCCCAGCCCGGCGGCGCTGCGGCCGAAGCGGCGGTTGATCGCGTCCAGGGTGGCCATCAGCCTGTCGTCGCCATGACGCGCGGGGCCGAACAGGTCCGCCTGCAACTGTTCGGGGCGGGCCAGGTCCATCAGCCACACCCCGGCCTTCTTGTAGGCGTGGCCCTGGCGCATGAAACCCTGCGAAAGCCGCCGCACCGTCGCCAGGATCAGGCGGGTGTCGGAGGTGGCCGCGGGCAGGCGCGCGGTGCGGGTGGGGTTGTGCTGTGGCACGCCGGGCTTGAACGGATCGGTCTCGGCCAGGATGCCGATGGCGCTGGTGGTCAGCCCCTGCTGGCGTAGCTTTTCGGTGGCGCGGATGGCGAAGGTGGCGAGTGCATCGGCCATGTCCTGGGTGTTGTCCACCCACTCGCCGAAGGAGCGGCTGACCATGATCTGCTGGCGGTCGGGTTCGACCTCGGCCAGCTCGAGGCAGGGGCGTCCTTGCACTTCGCGTTGGGTACGCGCCATGACCACGCCGAAGTGGGTGAGCACGTCGTCCGGCGGCGCATCGCGCAGGTCCGCCACGGTGTGCACGCCACGCGCCCGCAGGCGCGCCGCCCAGCGGTGGCCCACGCCCCAGACTTCGCCGACCGGCGTTGCGCGCAAGACCGCATCCAGGGTGATGGGCGCCAGCGCAGCCAGGTCGCACACGCCGGCAAAGTCGGCCGGATAGCTGCCTGGCTTGCGCGCGGCCTCCTTGGCGATGTGGTTGGCCAGCTTGGCCAAGGTCTTGGTGGGGCCAATGCCCACGCAATTGGGGATGCCGGTCCAGCGGTGCACGCGCTCGCGTAGCGCCACCATGCGCGCGTAGCGGTCGCCGATTCCGGCCAGGTCCAGGAACGACTCGTCGATGGAGTACACCTCCACCCGCGGCACCGCCGCGCGCAGGATCGCGCCGATGCGCGCGGCGATGTTGCCGTAAAGCCCGAAATTGGCCGAGCGCATCGCCAGCTGCCGGCGCACCTGCGGTTCCACCTTGTGGATCGGGTGGCCCATGGTGATGCCCAGCGCCTTGGCCTCATCGGACCGGGCGATCGCGCAGCCATCGTTGTTGCTCAGCACCACCAGCGGCCGCCCGCGCAGCTCGGGCTGGAACACCCGCTCGACGGAGCAGTAGAAGTTGTTGCCGTCGATCAGCGCGAACATCAGCGCCCTTTGCGGCTATGGCCCCGGGTGATCTGGCGCGCCACGCTGACGACCGCGAACACCTCCACCTCGGTTTCCGGCGCCAGCACGATCGCCGGCACGTAGGGGTTGCGGCTATGCAGTTCGATGTGGTCGGCGGCGACCTTGAGCACCTTGCAGGTGGGCTGGTTGCCATCCCAGGTGGCCACCACGATGTCGCCATCCAAAGGTGTGACCGAGCGGTCCACGATCAGGATGTCGCCGTCGCAGATGCCGGCATGCAGCATGCTCTCGCCCTCGGCCTTGTACATGTAGGTGGCCGGCGGATTGCGCACCAGCACCCGGTTGAGGTCGATCTCATCGTCCTGGTAGTCCTCGGCCGGGGACGGGAAGCCCAGCTGGATGCGCAGCGCGCTGACGGGCATGGACAGCGCCGGTGGATCGACCACAGCGATGCCCAGGTAGCGGGCGTAGGTATGGGGGGCAGGCAGGTAAAGCATGGCGCGAACTCTCGCGGGATGAGGTCTCAAGTCGCGAGACGGGCGAGAAAGTTAGCAAAAATACTAATGGCGGGCCTGAATTGGGAGGCGGAGGCGCGGCGGCTTCGTCATGTTAGGTACGAGCGCCCACGCGTTTGATCGAGCGGCGCCGAGCTGCGCCCGCACTCGCTCAGGTCAGCGGCTGTTGAAGCCATGCCTGTTGTCGTCGCAAGCCGGTTGCAGAGATGCCTCGGCAGTCAACTCGCGTGATCAGATTCGCGGAGGCCTTTGGGCGAGCTGCCCACTCACTCGTTACGAGCAGGCGCATCCAGCGCCTGCGCAGGCGGTGCTTCATCCACCGCACTGGGCGCGGGCCCATAGCGTCCGGGCAGGGCGCGCGAGGCCAGCGGGAAGCGCTGGCCAATGGCATGCACCGGGGAGATGACGGCCGCGGTGGCATTCACGCCGGCGGCGGCGCGCTGGCGCAGGGCGACGTAGTGCTCCAGCAGGCCGCATAGGATCCAGAAATTGCCCATGACCGGGCCTTCGTAGAAGGGGCTGCCGTAGGCGTTGCCCAGGCCGACGGCCACCACCATCAGCGTGAATCCCAGCGTCAGCGCCTTGCCCTCGGTGTCCTGGGAAGGCACCTTGCGCACCATGCTTGCGCCGAACCACAGCAGGCTGGCCAGCACCAGCAGCAGCGCGCCCAGGCCCAGCGGCCCGGTCTCGGCCAGGGTCAGCATGTAGATGCTGTGGGCGTCGTAGCCGGCATAGCGCGGGACGTAGGTGCCGATGTTGCGCTTGAAGCGGTTCAGGCCCACGCCCAGCGGGTGGTCCTGCCACATCTCGAAGGCGCCGGCCCAGATCTCGAAGCGGCTGGCGGTGCTGTCGTCGAGCTGCTCGTCGCCCACCGCGTCCTGCTGCTGGGTCTCGGCCACGCGCTGGGTCACGCTGTCCGGCAGCAGGCCCACCGCCGGTACCATCAGGATGCCGATCAGCGTGGCCAGGATCACGTTGCGGCGGATCAGCAGCAGCGCCACGCAGACCAGCGCGATCAGATAGGACTGGCGCGAGTAGGTGGCCATGATGGCGATGGCCAGCAGGCCGATGCCCACCACCGCGCCCAGGCGCCAGAGCTTCTGCCCGCGCAGGAACAGCGCCAGGGCGACGAACAGCGGCATGAACATGGCGTAGAACACGCCGGCGCGGTTGGAGTCGCGGAAGTCGGTGCCGAACGGGCCGGAAGCGCGGCGGGTCTCGTTGAAGTTGCCGAAGCCGTAGTCCAGGCCTTCGCGCACGGCTTCCAGGCCGGCCACCGCGGCCACCACGGCGACCAGGATGATCAGCTGCCGGGTGCTCTTCTCGTCCTGCCCGCAGCGCCGGTACACGAAGTACAGCAGCGGATAGAACAGCAGGTTCTTCAGGTAGGTGATGTCCTCGATGGCATCGCCCGGCTGGCGCAGCATGCCGATCACGCAGGACAGGGTCAGCGCGCCGAACAGCAGCAGCAGCGGCACGGTCAGCGGCGAACGCCCGATGGCGGTCTGGTGCCGCGGCTTGAGCACCAGCAGGCCGGCCACGCACAGGCCGAACAGGATGTTGGAGACGTTGACCGCGGGAATGCCGGTGGAGAAGTCCAGGTGAAGCTGGTTCACCATGAACACGATCGGCACCATCAACAACCACTTCAACATCATGCCGCTCCGGCCGGCGCATCCAGGAAGGTGCGCGCCCAGCGTTCCAGGCACAGCACCTGCCACAGCGGCTCGCTGTGGTCCACCGCGCCGGAAAGGTGCTCGGCCAGCAGGCCGTCGGCGGCGGCCGGGTCGATCAGCCCGCGTTCGCGGAAGCTGCGCGAAGCGAAGGTGTCCGCGGCCAGGGCGCGCAGCGGCCCGCGGAACCAGGCCGGCAGCGGCACGCCGAAGCCCTGCTTGGGCTTGCTGATGGCGCGCGGCGGCAGCCACGGCGCGGCGACCTCGCGCAGCAGGTGCTTGCCACGGCCATCGCGCACGCGCAGCGACTCGGGCAGGCGCAGGGCGAACTCCACCAGCGAGGTAGCCAGGAACGGCGAGCGTCCCTCCAGCGAGGCAGCCATGGCCATGCGGTCCAGCTTCACCAGGATGTCGTCGGGCAGATAGCTCTGCAGGTCGATCGCCACGGCGCGGTCCAGCACCGAATCGCCGGCGCCGAGATCGCTGCCGGCCTGGTGTAGCAGGGGCAGGTCGTAGTGCTGGGCGCCACCGGCGCCGGCGCGCAGCGCGCTGGCCGTGTCCGGACGGGTCAGGGCCACGCCGCTGAGGTAGCGCTGGGCGAAGGGCAGGCGCATGCGCTCGCCGATGCGGCCCAGCCGCTTGCCCAGCGGGTCGGGCACGATGGCCCCGGCCATGGACAGGGCCAGCGCGGCGGGCTTGCGCAGCGCGCCGCTGCGCTCCAGGGTCATCAGCTTGAGATAGCGGTCGTAGCCGCCGAACAGCTCGTCGCCGCCATCGCCGGTCAGCACCATCTTCACGTGCTGGGCGGCCAGTTCGGACACCAGGTAGGTGGGCACGGCCGAGGCGTCGGCGAAAGGCTCGTCGAAGTGGAACACCAGCTTGTCCAGCAGGCCCACCGCATCGGGTTGCACGACCAGCTCATGGTGCTCGGTGCCTAGGTGGCGGGCCACCCGGCGGGCATCGTCCAGCTCGTTGTAGGCGTCTTCGCTGAAGCCGATGGTGAAGGTCTTGACCGGACGCTGCATGCGGCGCGCCATCAGCGCCACCACGGTGCTGGAGTCCAGTCCGCCGCTCAGGAACGCGCCGAACGGCACGTCGGCCACCAGCCGGCTGGAGACGGCCTGGTCCAGCAAGGTTTCCAGCTGTTCGGCCGCTTCGGTCTGGCTCAGCTGCAGCTTAGGCCCCATCGACGGCTGCCAGTAGCGATGCAGCGAGACCTGGCCGTTGCACACGCGCAGCAGGTGGCCCGGCGGCAGCTTGTGCACGTCGCGGAAAATCGAGCGCGGGCAGGGCACGTAGCCGTAGGTCAGGTAGGCGCGCAGGGCGTCCGGGTCGATCTCGCGCGGGCAGTCCGGCGATTGCAGCAGCGACTTGAGTTCCGAGCCGAACAGGATGCGCTGCGCGTTGGCCGTGTAGTACAGCGGCTTTTCGCCCAGGCGGTCGCGCGCCAGCAGCAGCTCGCCACTGCGCGTGTCCCAGATGGCCACGCCGAACATGCCGTCGAGCCGGGTGAACGCGTCGGCGCCCCAGCGCAGGTAGGCCTGCAGGATGACTTCGGTATCGCCCTGGGTGTGGAAGACGTGGCCGGCCGCTTCCAGCTCGCGCCGCAGTTCGCGGTAGTTGTAGATCTCGCCGTTGAACACCAGCGCCACGCGCCGGTCGGCGCCATACAGCGGCTGGTGGCTGCCGGCGACATCGATGATGGCCAGGCGGCGCATGCCCAGCAGGGCACGCTGGTCATGATGGATGCCGGTGTCGTCCGGCCCGCGATGGGCGATGACCTCGGTCATGCGCTGGCCCAGGGCCAGGGAAGGCGCCGGCTGGCCGGGGGCCACGACAAGTCCTGCGATGCCGCACATCGGTCAGATCCCCGTCCCGGCCAGGGCCGAGCGTTCCTGCACCGGCGCCGGCTGGCCACGATAGATCGCAAGCAGGCGGGCCAGCACGCGCTCCAGTCCGGCCTGGCGCTCCACCGCCACGCGCGCGGCTTCGCCCATGGCCTGGCGCGCGTGCGCGGGCAGCGCGGCGGCCTGGGCCAAGGCCTGCGCCAGCCCGGCGCGGTCGCCCGGCTCGAACAGCCAGCCGGTCTCGGCGCGCACGAAATCCTCGTTGCCGCTGATGCGGCTGGCCACCATCGGCAGGCCCGAGGCCATGGATTCGAGCAGCGTGTTGGACAGGCCCTCGATGCGCGAAGGCAGCACGCCCAGGTTGGCATCGGCCAGCACGCGCTCGATGTCGTTGCGATGCCCGGCGAAGTCCACCTGCGTGGCGATGCCCAGCGCCTGCGCGCGGGCCTTCAGGCCCTCTTCCAGCGAGCCGGTGCCGACCACCAGCAGGCTGGCCTGCGGGTGCGCCGGGGCGATGTCGGAGAAGGCGTCCAGCAGCGTGTCCAGGCCTTTTTCCTTTTCCAGGCGGCCGATGAACACGAAGCGCGCCGGCGCATCGGGCGCGCGGGTGACGCCGGCGAAGCGCTGCGTATCGACCGCATTGGGGATGGCGGCGATGCGCTCGGCGGGAATGCCGCGCGCGGCCAGGGTCTTGGCGATGCGCTGGCTGATGACCTGCCAGGTGCCGATCCGCAGCAGGGCCTTGTAGGCGATGCGGTCCCAGAAGGGCGCGTTCGGCGCCAGGGTACCCATTTCCAGCTCCCACCAGCCCGAGACCTTGGCCAGCACGCGCTTGTCCAGCCAGCTGCCCAGCAGCGCGCAGACCGCGCCCATGCGGTGAGCAATGTGCACGTGCCAGGCGTCGTAGCGGTGGCGGCGGCGGACCAGGAACGCGGCCAGGGTCAGCCACAGCAGCGGACCGCTGAACAGACGGATGTGCGGGTAGCGCAGGCGCACCACCGGCACGCCATCGACGCGGCAGACCCGGCCCTGCAGGCCATCGCGCAGCTGCGGCGCCAGCACGGTGACACGGTGCCCGCGCGCGCGCAGGGCGCGCGAGAGCGTGCGCACCTGGGCCTCGGCGCCGCCGCCGCGCTGGGCCGGGTAGGCGGCCTCCAGCACCATCAGCACGCGGACGGGAGTCTCAGTGGACAGCGGAGCGCGCATCGAAGTACTTCCTCATCCACAGTTCCAGAACCAGCAGTTGCCACAGCGCGGCCGAATGGTCCGCGCCGCCGGCCATGTGCATCTCCACCAGCCGGCTGACGAAGGCCGGTTCGATCCAGCCGCGTGCCTGCGTGCGCTCATCCAGCAGCACCTGCCGCACGCGGGTCTGCATCGGGCCGGGCTCCTTCATCCACACCGCGATCGGCAGGCCGAAGCCCTGCTTGGGCTTCTTGAGGATGTCGGTGGGCAGGATGCCGACCATGGCCTGCTTGAACAGCCAGCGCTTCTGCGTGCCGCGCAGCTTGGCATCGGCCGGCAGGCGGCCGCAGAAGGCCACCAGCGCCTTGTCCAGATACGGGAATCGCGCGGCGACGCCATGATGGCGGCAGGCGCGGTGCACCTTGACCAGGTCGTTCTGGGCGATGGCCATGGCCAGGTCCAGGCGCATGATCTGGTTGAGCGGGTCGACCGGGCCGCCTTCGGCGTAGGTCTGGCGCATGTAGTCCAGCGAGGCATCGCGATCGACCTGGGCGCGGAACGCCGGGGTCAGCAGCGCCTCGTAGTATTCCGAGGCGAAGGCATCGTCCTGGTAGAAGCGGTCCGGATTGGGCATGGCGCCGCGCCGGGTGTAGTTGCGCACGCGGTTGAGCGTCCAGTTGCTGCCGCCGCCGACGGCATTGCCGATCGCCACGCCCAGGGCCTTCAGCGGCGCGGGCAGGCGATAGAAGCGCTCCATCAGCTTGTCCTTGGCGTAGCGCTCGTTGCCGCCGAAGATCTCATCGCCGCCGTCGCCGCCCAGCATCACCGTCATGCCCAGCTGCTGGCCCAGTTGCGCGCAGGCCAGGGTCGGCACGGCCGAGGCGTTGCCGAAGGGCTGGTCGTAGGCCTGGATCACCGTGTCCAGCATGTCCAGCGCCCGGTCGCGGTCCACGCGCTCGGTGTAGGGCTCGGCGCCGCAGGCGCGGCTGGCGATGCGCGCGAACTCCAGCTCGTCGTATCCGGCCTCCTCGAAGCCGATCGAGCAGGTCTTCACCTGCCCGTCGCTGGCCAGGATGCTGGTGATGCTGCTGCTGTCGGTGCCACCGCTGAGGAAGCAGCCCCAGGTCATGTCCTTGTCAGGGCGATGCGCGCGCACGCTGTCGATCATGCGCTCGCGCAGGGCCTTGGCCAGGGCGTGGTCGCCACCGTGCAGGTCGGCCGGATACTCGGGCAGGTAGTAGCGATCGGCGTGCGCGCCCTGCAGCGACAGCTGCAGGCGAGTCCCGGGCATGACGCGGCGGATGTCGGCACAGATGGTCAGCGGGGCCGGGATGCAGGCGAAGTTGAGGTAGTGATAGACCGCCTGCAGGTCCGGCTGGCGGCGCACGCCGGGTGCGTCCAGCAACAGGCGCAGGTCGGTGGCGATGGCGAAATGGCCATCGCGGGCGTACCAGTACAGCGGCAGCGAGCCGAAATGGTCGGTGGTGGCCAGGAACGCCTCTTCCGCCGCCCCGCCCCAGGCCACCTGCGCGAAGCGCCCGCGCCACTGCGAGGCCACCGCCTCGATCGCCGGCTGCGCGCCGTCTTCCAGCTGGCCTTCGATCAGGTCGGCCAGGGCCACCCAGCGCGTCCCGGCCGCGGTCTGACCGCGATGCACGTCCCCGCGCACGGCGGCGATCGTGCCAGGTGCGGGCCCGGCCAGCGGCTGGAAACCCTCCAGCCCGTCCAGCCACGCCTGCGCGCGCGGCCCATAGGCCACGATGAAGTCGCCGGTCACCGCCACGGTCATGCGCGCTGCTCCCGCGGTGCGTCGTTCTTCATGGAAACAGGGCGGTGCATGCAGCGCTCGTAGATGGCAGTGGTGGCCGCGACCAGCGCCGGGATGGAATAGCGCGCCTGCATAGTCGCCCGCGCTTGGCGGCCCAGCTGCTGGCGCAGGGGGGCATCGGTGGTGAAGCGCTGGATCAGTTGCGCCAGCATGGCATCGTCGTCCGTGTCGAACAGGGCGCCATCATGGCCGTTTTCGATCAGCTCCGGGTTACCGCCCACGTTGGAGGCGATCACCGGGCATCCGCTGGACATGGCCTCCATGACCACGTTGGACATGCCCTCGTAGCGCGATGGCAGCACGGTGAAGTCGGCGGCCTGCATTAGCGCCAGGGTGTCGTCGCGTTCGCCCAGGAAGCGCACGTCGGCCCCCAGCGCCAGCGTCTCGACCTGGCGCTGCAGCACCGCGCGCAGCGGGCCGTCGCCGGCCAGCAGCAACAGCGGGCGATGGGCCAGCGGCAGGCGCGAAAGCGCGCGCAGCAGGCAGGGGATGTTCTTGGCCTCGACCAGGCGGCCCACGTACAGCGCCAACACGCGCTCCGGCGGCACGGCCAGCGCCTGACGCATGACCTGCCTGGCGCTGTCCTCTGGCAGGTCCGGGATGACGATGCCGTTGGGCACCACGTCGATCCTGGCCAGCGGCACGCCGGCGCGCTCGGAGGCCGCTTCCGCGCCGGCCTGGGAATTGGAGATCACCGCCGCGCTGCTGCGCAGGATCACCCGCTTGATCCGCCAGAACCAGCCGGGCATCTCCACGTACAGCCCACGTACCGAGGCCACGCGCCTGGCGCGCGAGAACCCCAGCAGGCTGGCGATCAGCGTCCACAGCTCGGCGGTCAGCGAAAACGCATGCACCAGGTCGTAGCGGCCCTTGCGCAGCAGCGCGGCGTAGCGCAGCACGAAGCCCGGGTCGATGCGCCCGCGCTTGGGCAGGTGATGCACCACGATGCCCTGGGCTTCCAGCTGGTCCACCAGAAACGAGCGCTGGCGGAAGTACAGCAGCTCCGGCTGCCAGCGGCTGCGGTCCAGGCCGGACAGCAGGCGGGTGATCTGGCGCTGGCTGCCACCGACTTCCATTTCGTCGGTGACCACCAGCAGGCGGCGCGGGGACGCATCAGCCGGCATGGGCGACCTCGCTCATGTAGGCGCGCAGGCGGCGGGTCTCGGTGCGCACGTCGAAGGCTCGCTCGATCTGCGCGCGCGCCTGCAGGGCCAGCTGCGTGCGCAGCGGCGCGTCGTCGAGCAGGCGCGCGATGGCATCGGCCAGGGCCACCGGATCGCGTTGCTCCACCAGCAGGCCGCTGTGGCCGTCTTCCACCAGCTCGGGGATACCGGACACGCGCGTGCTGACCACGGCGCAGCCGGTGGCCATGGCCTCCATCAGCGCCACCGGGATGCCATCGCGGTTGCCGTCCACGGCCACTTCCGAGGGCATCACGAACACGGCGGCCTGGTTCATCCACTCGCGCACCACGTGCTGCGGCTGGGCGCCGGTGAACTGCACCTGCCGCTCCAGGCCGCTGGCCAGCACCTGCGCCCGCAGCGCGTGCTCCAGCGGGCCGGAGCCGACCAGGCGGCAGCGGAACTCCACGCCGCGCTCGCGCAGCAGCGCCAGCGCGCTGACCAGGGTGGAAAAGCCCTTGATCGGGTCCAGCCGGCCCACGGTCAGCAGCGTGCGCGGTTCGCGCCCCTCGGGCAGGTACGGCGTGTTGGCCGCATCCACGCCGCAATGGATCACCTTCAGCGAGGCATCGGCATGGGCGCCGTGCTCGCGCAGCCACAGGGTGTTGAACTGGGAAATGGTGACGGCCAGGGCGGCGTCGTGCAGCTTGCGCGCCACCAGCTGGTCTTCCACGAAGATGTCGTGGGCGTGGCAGGTGAAGCCGAACGGCCGGCCCAGCAGCTGGCCCAGGGTCCAGGCCACGGTGGAGGGATAGGTGGCCCAGTGCGAGTACACCAGCTGCGGATCGAAGCGGCGCAGCCAGGCGGCCTGCTCCAGCCCCCGCAGCCAGGCGACCAGCGACTTGGCCAGCACGGCCGGCTTGCGCCAGTGTCCGCCGATCACCGTCGCCAGGCTGCCCAGCACCACGCCAGGATGCGCCAGCAGCTCGCGCGCGGCCGACACCAGCGCGCCAGCCATCGAGGCGGGGTGGCGCACGCGGTCCATCAGCGCCGCCGCTTCGGGCTGGACCAGCGCTTCGCTGGGGCGCTTGAGCGAGAGCACGCGCACGTCCACGCCTTCGTCGATCAGCGCCTGGATCTCGCGCACGATGAAGGTTTCCGACCAGCACGGGAACAGCGAGACTACGTAGACCACGCGGTGCAGGGAAGACGAGGTCATGGGTCAGGCGTCCCGAGCCGGGGTGATCTGCCACAGATGCGCCTGCCGGTTGCGCAGGTAGTCGGGCAGGGCGATCAGGGCGCTGGTATTGAGGCTGGCGAAGGCCGTGGCCAGGCGCACCGGCAGCCAGCGGGCCGTGCCCGGGAGCAGGCGGCCCGCCAGCGCGGTGAGCCAGCCGCCGAGCTGCAGCGCCAGCATCAGGCCGAAGAACCGGCTGCCGTCCAGGGCCAGCCACGCACTGCTGAGCAGCATCGCCAGCAGTAGCCACGGGGCGAGCAGGCGCAGCCACTTGTGGCCCCACAGGCGCAGCGCCAGCGGGTGCGCGCCGGGGATGGCAAGCTGCGGCCAGCGGTGGATCAGCTGAAAGTTGCCGGCCAGGGTGCGGCGCTTGCGGCGCTCCTCGGCCAGCGGGTCGGTGGCGGCTCGGTCCCAGGCGCGGGCGGCTGGCTCGAACACCACGCGCCAGCCCTGGGCCGCCATCGCCAGCGGAATCCACATATCGTCCAGCACCAGGCCGGGCGGGATGGCGGGCAGCGCCTGGCGGCGGGCGCAGTACAGCGCGCCGGTCACGCCCACCAGCGAGCCGCTGGCGCTCTCCAGCTTGCGGATGGCTTTTTCGTAGCGCCAGTAGGCATCCACCCCGCGGCCGTAGTCGCCGTCGGCCTCCAGCATCAGCTCGCCGCTGGCGGCGCCGACCTGCGGGTCGGCCAACACCGCCGCCAGGGCGCGGGCCGCGCCTGCTTCCACGCGCTGGCGCACGTCGGTGAACAGCACCAGCTCGCCGCGCAGCTGCGGGACCACATCGGCCAGGCACGCGGACTTGCCGCGGCGCTGGCTGAATTCATGGACCTGCACCCCGTTGCAGGCGCGGGCGATGGCGGCGCTGGCATCGGTGCAGCCATCGCAGACCACGTGCAAACGCATGGCATCGACCGGGTAGTTCTGCGCCATCAGGTTGGCCAGCTTGGTGGCCAGGTGCGCGGCGCCGTTGTGCACCACCACCACGACATCGAGCACCGGCGTCTGCGCCGCGCGCCGCACCGGCTGCGGGCGCAGGCGCGCGCGCACGGCCATGAGCAGCGGGTAGCCGGCGTAGGCCAGCAGGACGCCAGCCGCGGACAGCCAGAACAGCAGGGTCACGGTGCGCCCCGAAGGACCGACAGGGCGCGGTTGCGGGCCCATTCGTAAGGGGCGTTGCCCATCACCCGCTTGAGCGTGGCAAGGCCCGCGTAACGCAGGCGGTCGCGCCGCAGCGTGGCGGCATCGCCAACGATCCACTGGTCGAAGCGGTCTTCGGCCTGGCTGGCGGTGACCGCAAGGCGCGGCAGGATGGTGCCGGGCTGGGCGGGCAGGGCGCCGGGGCGCGAGGACAGCACATGGTGGAAGCCGCACTCCAGCGCGGTCTGCGCCAGGTTGCGCGGCATGCGGCCGCCTGGCGGCGCCAGCAGCGTCACCGACTGCCCGATCTCGTCCTCGATGCGCTCACGCGAGTCGCGCAGGCTGCGTCGCAGCTCCGCCTCGGACAGATCGGTCAGGTAGATGTGGCGCTCGCCATGGGACTGGATGGACATGCCGGCCTGGGCCATCTCGCGCAGCTCGCTCCAGCTGGCGAAGCCAGGGGTGCCGACATTGGCCGGGTTGATGAAGAAATCGGCGGTCATGCCATGGCGCAACAGCAGCCCCAGGGCCAGGTGGCGGTTGCTGATGTGGCCATCGTCGAAGGTCAGCAGCACCGGGTGCGCATGCAGGCCGAGCAGCCAGTCGCGCACCGAGCCGCCGCCGCCGGCGATCTGGCGCACGCGATGCAGTTGGCGGTCGAACACGCGCGTGAGCAGCGTGTACTCCGGGTCCTGGCCGGCAGGGTGCCGGCCGGGCTCGGACAGCGCGTGGTACATCAGCGCAACGCCCGCCCGATCCTTGGCGGGACGCGCAGCTGGATGTCCGGTTGGCTGGGTGGCGATGAGCATGCAGATCAGCGGCGGTAGGTGACTGAGACGATGGCGCTGTTTTCCGTGTAGTTCTGGCCCTGGATCGAGCTGCTGCGCTCGCGGCGCAGCAGGTCCAGACGGGCGCTCCATCGACGTGAGAAACGCTGTGCCAGGCCGATACCGGCCAGCTTGTCGGTGTCGGTGCGCGAAACCGTGTCGAAATCGCGGCGCTGCCAGTTGGCCATGAACGACAGCGTGGTCAGCTGCCGCAGCTGCCAGCTGCCCACCAGCTGCAGGCCCTGCAGGTCCTGGTCGAAGGTGTCCTGCTGCTCGTAGCGCAGGCGGCCCACGTACGGGTCCACGGTCAGGTTCAGGCGCTCGCCGGTGTAGGTCCAGGACGCGTTGGCGCGCTGCTCGCGGAACACGTCCGGAATGATCTGGATCCCCGGGATGACAGAACCCAGCGACGGGTCGCCCGGCAGCACGGGAATGACCGTGCCGGTGGCGGTGTCCAGGTTGAGCAACATGTCCTGGGCCGCATCGGCGAACTGGTCGGAAAAACCCACGCGGAAGGTGCCGCGCGCGCCCGGGGTCCAGCTCAGGTCGGCCCGCAGCAGCGGCCCGGAGGCCTGCTGGTTGAGATTGCGCTGGTCCAGTCGGGTGTAGCCGGCATCGATGTCCAGCGTGGCCGAGGCCAGCTCGCGCCGGTAGGTCAGGTAGGCGTCGTAGCGGTCGTAGTCGTACAGCGAGCTGATCTGGTCGTACTCGATGCGCGAGGCTTCGACATTGACCAGGCCCTGGGTGACGCCGCTGAAATCGCGCTGCAGGCGCGCGGCGGCCGAGTAGCGCGCGCTGTTGAAGCTGGCGGTTTCCTCGGCGTAGCTGTCGGTGTAGCGCAGGTCCAGCTGCGCCTTGGTGGTCTTGCCCAGGCGCGCGTAGAAGGTCGGGCCGGCCTCGAAGACGTTGATCTGTTGCTGGTTGCCCGGGGTGAAGGCCTGCAGCGTATCCACCGACTGCTGGCTCAGCGTCTCGCGCGCGAACAGGCTGAAGCGGTCGGGCGACAGGCGCCATTCCATGTCGCCGCGGACCTCGCCACGCCAGTCGTCGGCGTAGGTGTTTTCCTGGTAGGTCAGGTACTGCAGGTCGCCGGCCAGGTCCAGGTCGAGCGCCGGGCCGTGCTGATCCAGGTCGAAACGGAAGCGCGGGGCGACGATGGTGTCGCTGCGCTCATCGGCCTGGCTGAGGTTGATGTTGTCGCTGTGCAGCACGCCCAGGCCGACCTGGTAATCGAAACGCGCGGCCAGGGCCGGCACGGGCAGCAGCGCCGCCAATGCGGCGGCGCACAGGGTGGGCTTGGGCGCGGTGCGCTTGTTGCGGACGGCCACGGCCTCAGACTCCCTCATTGAAGACGACACCAGCGAACTTGCCCGGGCTGAAATCCGCGGCCGCCTGCGCGATCGCCGAGGGGGTGTCGCGGCCGTAGCCGGCCACCAGCACCACGATATCGGCCAGCTCGGACAGGATGCGCGCGTCGGGCGCGCCGCGCACCGGCGGTGCATCCAGGAAGATGTGGCAGTTCGGGCTGCGCGTGCGCACGGTGTCCAGCAGCAGGCGCAGGCGCGGGGAGGACAGGAACTCGCTGGCCATCTCGCGCGAGTTGCCGGCCGGCAGCAGCTGCAGGCGGGCGATGCCGGTGTCGTGGATGACCTGGTCGGCCTCGGCGTTGCGGTCTTCGAGGTAGTCGATCAGGCCCATGGACGGGCTCAGCTTGAGGGTGGCGTGCTGCGAGGGATGGCGCAGGTCGCAGTCCACCAGCAGCGCGCTGCGGCTCTCGTCGAAAGACACCGCGGTGGCCAGGTTGCGGGCCACGTAGCTGCCGCCGCTGCCACGGCTGACCGGCGCGACCAGGGTGATGGCGCCGGGCTGGGTCACCGACAGCACCCGCGTGCGCAGGTCGCGGAAGGCATCCACTTCCGCGCGCGACTGCTCGCCGCGGTAGATGGTGGCGCGCTCTTCCAGCTGCACCGGGGTCAGCTCGGTGTTGGCCACGCGCGGCGCGATGAACCGGCTGGCCACGTTGTTGCTGCTCGGCCGGTGATCGGCGACGGAACGACTCATAGCACCTCCAGCGACTTCAGGACGAAGACCGCCACGTACAGCACCGGCACCGAGGCCAGCACGGCCGCGGCCGTCAGCATGCGGCGCCTGGCAGCCTGACGCTGCGGGCCGCTCAGGTAGGCGGGCATGGTGCCCAGCACGGGCAGGCCGGCCTCGCGCTCGATCTGCTGCGCGCTGCGCACCCGCGGGTCCAGGCGGACCAGCGCGAACAGCGCCAGCAGCGGCACCACGATGGCCAGCACCAGGCCGATCAGCGCCACGTGGCTCACGCGCAGCCCGCTGGGGCGCAGCGGCACCGACGCCGGCTCCTGCAGGCGGAAGCTCATGCTCTTGCCTTCGGCGTCCAGGTTCATCGACACGCGAGCGTTCTCGCGGCGCTTGAGCAGATCCTGGTAGATGTCGCGGTCGACCTGGTAGTCGCGGTTGAGCTCGGCGGTGGTGCTTTCGGAAGAGGCGATGCGGTTGCTGCGCGCCTCTTCCTTGGCCAGCATGCCCTCGGCCATGGCCACGCGCGAGGCGGTGGCCGCGGCACGGCGGCTGGCCTCGGCCTGCTTGCTGCGCAGTTCGGCGTACAGCGGGTTGAACTGCGCATCGCTTTCGCCGGCCAGGTGCGGACGGGCCTGCTCGCGGCGCAGGTCTTCCTGCACGTCGTTGATCTGGTGCTGCAGGCGTACCACGTCCGGGTGCTGGTCGGTGTAGTTCATCAGCAGCTGGTCGCGCTGGGACTGCAGCTCCAGCAGGCGCTGGCGGTACTGGGTGCCGCGCGAGTTGGACAGGGTGACGTCGTTCTCGCCGGACAGCTGCGCGCGCAGCGCCGATTCCTGCGAGCGCAGCTCGATCAGCTCCATGCGTCCTGCATCGATGATGCTGCGCAGCTGGCTGATGCGGCCGGCGGTGTCGCCTTCCAGGCCCGGGCGTGCATCGGGATTGGCGGTGCGGAACTCCTCCAGCTGGGTCTCGGAGGACTTCAGCTTCTGGTGGTACTGGGCCACCTGCGAATTGATGAAGTCATAGGCCTGACGGCTTTCCAGCGCCTTGGCCGCCAGGCTTTCGCTGATCAGCAGCTCACCGAAGCGCTTGGTCACGCGATAGGCGCGCTGCGGATCGCTGTCGTTGTAGGAAATGCTGATCAGGTTCGGACGCGGGTTGGTGATGCTGGTGCGGCCGATGATCTTCTCGCTCAGGCGGTCCTGCTCCACCGCGCTGGGCTTGGCGTCCATCCAGCCGCCGGTGGCCAGGATGTCGGCCATGACCTTCTTGCTGAAGGCCACTTCCTTGAGGATGCTGGCGCGGTCGCGGTTGCTGGTGGCCACCGCACGGCCTTCCATCAGCGGCGAGATGATGTTGCCTTCCTCGACCAGGATCGAGGTGGAGGACACGTACTTCTTCGGCAGCATCAGGCCCACGCCCAGCCCCGCCAGCGCGATCACGGCGAAGATCGAGGCCAGCAGCACCGGGCGGCGGCGCAGCTCCTTCAATGCCACCGGCAGCAGGGCCAGCGGCGAACGGCTGTCGCCGCCGTTGCCGGCGCTGTTCCAGTCGGACATGGTCGCGCTCACAGGCGACGCTCCGGCACGGTGATCACATCGCCCGGGGACACCGTGAAGTTGGTGGTGAGATCGCCACGGTTGAGGATGCGCTCGAGCTGCACGTCCATCGTCTTGGTGTCCTTGTCGCTCTTGCGATACAGGTGCGAACGATCGCCCGCGGCGAACTCGGTGGTGCCGCCCGCGGCCAGGACCGCGTCGAGCACGGTCATGCCCTGGCGATACGGAATGGACACCGGCTGACGCACCGCACCGGTCACGCGCACGCGCGAGAGGTACTCGTGGCTGCGCAGCTCGGTCAGGATCACCGCCACCTGCGGGTCGCGGATGTAGGTGGTCAGGCGCGTCTGGATGTCGGCGGCGACCTCGGTGGCGGTGCGGCCGCCGGCGGCCACGTCGCCGATCAGCGGGACCGAGATCTTGCCGTCCGGACGCACCGGCACGGTGATGCCCAGGTCCGGGTTGCGCCAGACCGAGACCTGCACCACGTCGTCCACGCCGATGCGGTAATCGTTGGCGGTCGATGCGGCGGAAGCGGCCGGCGCTGCGGCCTGGGCGCCCAAGGCGGCCGGTGCGCAGGTGCCGCACATGGCCAGCAGCAGACCGGCGCCGGCCAGGAAGGAGATGCGATTCAAGGTGAACCCCTGTTGTGTTCAACGACTTGCCTACACAACGCGGGGCAGGGATGCGACCGGCCATGTGGCGGGTGTCTGCGTCAGCGAATCCCGCGCGTGCGCGGCGAGCATTCAGGCCTCAGCCATCTGCATGGAAAAGTGCGCAAATACGCATGGCGTGCCACGCCCGCGCTGCGATCGCCCCGAGCGCAAAGCGCCATGCGGTAGCCCTCTGCGGGACTGCACTGTGGAACTGCCTGTGGGAGCGGCTCCGGGTGGCCTAGGGCCATCAGCCGCGAAGAGGCCTTTCAGGGAAAGCCTCTTCGCGGCTGGAGCCGCTCCCACAAAGCTCAGCGAGCTCTACTGCCCGTAATACGCCCGATACCACTCGACGAAGTTGCGCACCCCGGTTTCCACGGGCGTGGAGGGCGCGTAGCCGGTATCGCGACGAAGCGCCTGCACGTCGGCGTAGCTGTCGGGGACATCGCCCGGTTGCAGCGGCAGCAGGTTCATCTCGGCCTTGCGGCCCAGGCACTCTTCCAGCACCTGGATGTAGCGCAGCAGCTCGACCGGGGAGTGATTGCCGATGTTGTAGAGCCGGTACGGCGCACTGGAGGTGGCTGGCGTGGGCTGCAGCGGGTCGTAGGACGGGTCCGGCCCGGGCACCGTGTCCAGCGTGCGGATCACGCCCTCGACGATGTCGTCGATGTAGGTGAAGTCGCGCGAGTGGCGGCCATGGTTGAACACGTCGATCGGCTGTCCGGCCAGGATGCGCTTGGTGAACAGGAACAGCGCCATGTCCGGACGCCCCCACGGCCCATAGACCGTAAAGAACCGCAGGCCGGTGGTGGGCAGGCCGAACAGATGGCTGTAGGTGTGGGCCATCAGCTCGTTGGACTTCTTGGTGGCCGCGTACAGGCTGACCGGATGGTCCACGCTGTCTTCCACCGCGAACGGCATCTTGCGATTGCTGCCGTAGACCGAACTGGAGGAGGCGTAGACCAGGTGCTCAACGCCGCGGTGCCGGCAGGCTTCCAGGATGTTGACGAAGCCGACGATGTTGCTGTCGATGTAGGCCTGCGGATTCTCCAGCGAGTAGCGCACGCCGGCCTGCGCGGCCAGGTTGACCACCCGCTGCGGCTTGAACGCATCGAACGCCGCTTCCAGCGCCGCTCGGTCTTCCAGCGCGCCCTTGGCGAAGCGGAACCCCGCCTGCGGCAACAGCCGGTCCAGGCGTGCCTGCTTCAGGGTGGGGTCGTAGTAGTCGTTGAGGTTGTCGTAGCCGAACACCTCGTCACCGCGGGCCAGCAGGCGCTGGCTCAGGTGCGAGCCGATGAAACCGGCAGCGCCGGTGACCAGAACACGCATGGGATTACCTCGACAGGCGCCGGATTCGGCGCCGGATAGTAAGGGATACGCAGCCGGAACGCCGCTGCAGGCGATTCAAGACCGCTCGCGCCGGCCCTGGCCGACGGCGGCGGCCTCGATCAGAGCCCGCCGTCCACGCCCTGCCGTGGCAGCACGCGCTTGACGTCGAACAGCACCGCGTTGTCGTGGCCGAGCTTGCGGATGCCGTCGATGCCCAGCTCCACGAACTCGCGATGGGCCACGGCCAGGATCACCGCGTCGTAGTCGCCCGGCTGCGGCTGCGCCACCAGCTCCAGGCCGTACTCATGCCGGGCCTCGTCGGCGTTGACCCAGGGGTCGTGCACGTCGACCTTGGCGTTGAAGCTGCGCAGCTCGGCGATGATGTCCACCACGCGGGTGTTGCGCACGTCCGGGCAGTTCTCCTTGAACGCCAGGCCCAGCACCAGCACGCGCGCGCCGGCGGCGGCCAGGTTGCGCTTGCCCATCAGCTTGGCCACGCGGCGGGCGACATGGCTGCCCATGCCATCGTTGATGCGGCGACCGGCCAGGATCACGTCCGGGTGGTAGCCGATCTGCTGGGCCTTGTGGGTCAGGTAGTACGGGTCCACGCCGATGCAGTGGCCGCCGACCAGGCCGGGCTTGAACGGCAGGAAGTTCCACTTGGTGCCGGCCGCTTCCAGGACCTCGTGGGTGTCGATGCCCAGGCGGTGGAAGATCAGCGACAGTTCGTTGATCAGCGCGATGTTGACGTCGCGCTGGGTGTTCTCGATGACCTTGGCGGCTTCGGCCACGCGGATGCTGGAGGCCTTGTGGGTGCCGGCGTGAATGATCGCGCCGTACAGCCTGTCCACGAAGTCCGCCGCCTCGGGCGTGGAGCCGGAGGTCACCTTGACGATGGTTTCCAGGCGGTGCTCGCGGTCGCCCGGGTTGATGCGCTCGGGGCTGTAGCCGGCGTAGAAATCCTGGTTGAAGTGCAGGCCGGACTCGCGCTCGATGATCGGCACGCACACTTCCTCGGTGGCGCCGGGATAGACGGTGGATTCGAACACCGCCACGCCGCCGCGGCCGATGGCGCGGCCCACGGTGATGCTGGCCGATTCCAGCGGGCGCAGGTCCGGGCGCTTGTACTCATCGATCGGCGTGGGCACGGTGACGATGAACACATCGCAGCCGGCCAGGTCGGCCGGGTTGTCGGTGACCTGCAGGCGCGCGGCGGCCTGCAGTTCCTCGCGCGAGGTCTCCAGGGTGTGGTCGTGGTGCTCGCGCAGTTCGGCCACGCGGCGCTGGTTGATATCGAAGCCCAGCGTGTCGAAGTGCTTGCCGAAGGTCGCTGCCAGCGGCAGGCCCACGTAGCCCAGGCCGATCACGGCCACACGGATGGAAGAAAGATCGGGAAGCGGTGCGGTCATCCGTGGTGTTCCTGTATGCGAAGGCCGTGCAAGCAAGGGCGATTGAAGTGGGTCGGAGGCGGCGCGCGTCGGGTGCGGCGCTCGGTTCCAGGCTAATACGGCGGGCAGGTGCCGAACAGGACACGCGCATCGGGGTGGCCGTTGTACGTCGCGTTCAGCGTAAGGGACGCCAAGGCGTGGTCATCGGACCCGCCAAGCGCGGCCGGAGCCGGGGAAGCATGAACATTCTGTTGTGTGGGGGTGCGGGCTACATCGGCTCGCATGCGGCCGTGGTCCTGGCCGGTCGTGGTCATCAGGTGGTCATCGTCGACAACCACTGCAACAGCAGCCCGGACGTGGTCCTGCGCGTGCAGCAGCTGACCGGGACCCGCATCGAGAGCCACTGTTTGGACGTGCGCGACGGCGGCGCCCTGACCGCGCTGATGTCGGCCCAGCGTTTCGATGCGGTGGTGCACTTCGCCGCGCTCAAGGCGGTGGGCGAGTCCTGCGAGCAACCGCTGGCCTACTTCGACAACAACATCTCCGGCACCATCACCCTGCTGCAGGCCATGCGCGCCTGCGGCGTGCGGCACCTGGTGTTCAGCTCCTCGGCCACGGTCTACGGCGATCCGGAGCTGGTGCCGATCCCCGAGACGGCGCGGCTGCAGGTCACCAACCCCTACGGCCGCACCAAGCTGGTGATGGAGCAGCTGATCGAGGACGTGTGCAGGGCCGATCCGGGCTTCAGCGCCGCCAACCTGCGCTACTTCAACCCGGTGGGCGCGCATCCCTCGGGCCTGATCGGCGAGTCGCCCAGCGGCGTCCCCAACAACCTGATGCCCTATGTCTGCCAGGTCGCGGCCGGACAGCGCGACCACCTGCGCATCTTCGGCGGCGACTGGCCGACCGTGGATGGCACCGGCGTGCGCGACTACCTGCACGTGATGGACCTGGCCGAGGCCCACGCCGATGCGCTGGAGTACCTCGCAAGCACCCAGCAGAGCCTGACGGTCAACCTGGGCACCGGGCAGGGCGTGAGCGTGCGCCAGCTCGTGGAAACCTTCGCGCGCGAGAACGACTGCGCCTTGCCCTACGAAATCGTCGGCCGTCGCGCCGGAGACGTGGCCGAGGTCTACGCCGACCCGGCGCTGGCCAGGCGCCTGCTGGGCTGGGAGGCCAAGCGCGATTTGGCCACCATGTGCCGCGACGCGTGGCGCTGGCAGCGGCAGGGCCAGGGTGTGTGCGACATGCCGGACGGCTCGGACGAGGCCGCGACGAGCGCGGGGATGGCCAGCGCGGCCTGAACCTCCAGGGGCCTCAGCGCTCGAGCAGCGCCTCGGCCACCGGCGCAGGCGCCTGCATCCAGGCGAAGTGATCGGCCGGAACCTTCAGCGTGTCGCGGTCCAGCAAGGTGATCGGGCCGCTGTTGGCTGGTTTGGCAAAGCGCGCGGTCAGGGCGCGCAGCGAGGACGGCGGCGCCAGCCAGTCCCGTGCGAACAGCACGCCCCGGGTCGGCACGTCCAGCTGCGACAGCGCCGCCTGCAGATCGGTCGGCACACCAGCGGCGGCGTAGACATCGCTCAGGCCCACACGCGCCCAGTCCTGGATCACGCCGCGGGCCTCGTTGCCGCCAAAGCCGATGCGCCGGCCGGGCAGGGCGCCGTGACGGCGCGCCAGCCACGGTAGGAAGCGATAGACCAGAGGCAGCAACCACCCGCGAGGGCCCGGAAAGCAGCGCCAGTACGGCGTCCCGCTGGCCACCAGCCACAGCTGTTGCCAGCGCGCCTGCGGGCTCAGCGCCGCATGGCAGCACGCCAGCTGGCCGCCCAGGCTATGGCCGCCAATCAACCGCGGCAGATCGCCGAAGGCCTCGGCCAGCGCCGACTCGGTGGCCGGCAGGTCCTGGGTGAGCAGCTCGCGATAGCCCCAGTCCTGCTGCGTGCCTGCGCGCAGGCTGCTGCTGCCATGGCCGCGCCACTCGTGCAGGCATACGGCGATGCCACGCTCGGCCAGCGCTTGGGCAAAGGGCAGGTAGTGGCGGGCGGCCACGCCCAGGGCGGGGATCCACAGCAGCGCCGCACGCGGCTGGGCCGGCGCGCGGATGAGCATGGTCCAGGTGTGTCCGTCGCCGGACTGGACCGGGACCTGCGTGGGGAAGGGCGTGGAGGTCGCGTCTGTCTTCATTGCGCCATTGTGCCGGGCCGTGCCGGTGTACGCGCGGGCTTGCGCTCGGGGCGATCGGCCAGCGCGATCCCACGCCTGGTTTCAGCGCGTGGCCGCCATCGAAGACGGCTGGGGCAAGCGACCGACGCCGTCCAGCCGCCGACGACCAGCATCACGGCCGCGCCAAACCCGCCCGCCATCCAGCCGGGGCCGGATGGCGGGCGTCAGGGGCTGGCCGCCCGCGAGCGAACAGGCTTGGCTCAGAGCACTTCCGAGGCGTAATCAGCCAGGCGCGAGCGCTCGCCGCGACGCAGGGTGACGTGCGCGCTGTGCGCCCAGCCCTTGAAGCGGTCCACCGCGTAGGTCAGGCCCGAGGTGGTCTCGGTCAGGTACGGGGTGTCGATCTGCTCCACATTGCCCAGGCAGACGATCTTGGTGCCCGGGCCGGCGCGGGTGATCAGCGTCTTCATCTGCTTGGGCGTGAGGTTCTGCGCCTCGTCCAGGATCAGGTAGCGCGAAAGGAAGGTGCGGCCACGCATGAAGTTCATCGAGCGGATCTTGATGCGGCTGGCCAGCAGGTCGTTGGTGGCCGCCCGGCCCCAGGCGCCGCCTTCCTGGTTGTGCGTGAGCACTTCCAGGTTGTCGGTCAGCGCGCCCATCCACGGGGTCATCTTTTCTTCCTCGGTGCCGGGCAGGAAGCCGATGTCCTCGCCGACGCTGACCGTGGCGCGGGTCATGATGATCTCGCGATAGCGCTGCTGGTCCATGGTCTGCGCCAGGCCCGCGGCCAATGCCAGCAGGGTCTTGCCGGTGCCGGCCGTGCCCAGCAGGCTGACGAAATCCACGTCGGGGTCCATCAGCGCATTGAGCGCGAAGTTCTGCTCCCGGTTGCGCGCGCTGATGCCCCACACCGCGTGCTGGCCGCTGCGGTAGTCGTTGACCAGGGTCAGGGTGGCGCGGCCGTCGGGCTGCACCTTGACCACCTTCAGTTCCACCTCGTCCTCGCCAGGCAGGTAGAGATACTGGTTGGGGTGCCACGCTTCTTCCGGGCCGCTGGCGATCTCGTAGCTGGTATGGCCGCTCTTGTCGGTCCAGGATTTCAGGTCGCGCTCGTGGCGGTTCCAGAAGTCCTCCGGCAGCTCGGTGGCGCCGGTGAACAGCAGCGAGAAATCGTCCAGCGCGCGGTCGTTCTCGTAATCCTCGGCGGGCAGGCCGCTGATGGAAGCCTTGATGCGCAGGTTGATGTCCTTGGACACCAGGATCACCGGCGTGCCGGGGTTCTCCTCGACCAGGGCCAGCACCGAGGCCAGGATCTTGTTGTCCGGCGCGACATTGCCGAAAGTGCGGCCGGGCTCGATCGGTGTGACCTGGAAGTACAGCTTGCCGATGGCATTGGCGCGCTTGAGCTGCAGGCCCTGCGGGTGCGAGAGCGGGATGCCGGCCTGGATCGCCTCGGCGCCGGCCCCGACGATCAGCTCGTTGAGGAAGCGGCTGACCTGGCGCGCGTTGCGCGAGACTTCAGAGGTGCCTTTCTTGGCGTTGTCCAGCTCTTCGATGACCTGCATCGGCAGGAAGACATCGTGTTCCTCGAACTTGAACAGGGCGGTCGGGTCGTGCATCAGCACGTTGGTGTCCAGCACGTAGATGCGCTTGCCTCGGGTCATCATGATTTCCTGTGTGTGGACGAACAGACAGACGAACAGCAGCAGGCCGCCACGACCCGCGGGGCGGGATGGCGACCTGTGAGGAACGACGGGGGCTTCACTGCGAAATGGCGGCCTTCAGCGCATCGAGCACGGCCTGGGCGTGTCCGGGCACCTTGACCTTGCGCCACTGCGCCACGATGCGCGCCTCGGGCGAGATCAGGAACGTACTGCGCTCGATGCCCAGCACCGTGCGCCCGTACATGTTCTTTTCCTTGATCACCTCCAACGCCGTGCACAGCTTCTCGTCGGCGTCGCTGATCAGCGGGAAGTTGAAGCCCTGCTTGGCGCAGAAGTTGTCGTGGGACTTCACCGAGTCGCGCGAGACGCCGAAGACGCTGGCGCCCAGCTGCTCGAACTGCGGCAGCAAGGCATTGAACTCGATGCCTTCGGTGGTGCAGCCCGGCGTGCTGTCCTTGGGATAGAAATACAGCACGACCCAACGACCAGCCTGCTCGGCAAGCGTGGTGGTCTGCCCGCCGGACAGGGCCAGCGGCAGCTTGAGCGTGGCGGCTGACAGCTTCTCGCTCATCGGTCTCCTCCCATGGCAGCCAGGACCCTGGCGCGCACGCCGATGACTGCGGTGTTGGAGCGATCAGGCAAGCGCACGTGGTCCATTCGGGTCCCGGTAGGCCTTCAGAATTTCATCGGGTCCATGATCGCGTCCAGGTTCAGATGGTCGCAGAACTCAAGGAAGTCATCGCGCAGCGCGGCGATGTGCATGTTGGCCGGCACGCCAATGGTCACCTGCGCCGAGAACATCTCCGCGCCGGTCTGCATGGCCCGGTAGCGGGTGCTCTGCAGGTTCTCGATGGTGATGCCCTGGCGGTCGAAGAAATCGGCCAGCTGGAACAGGATGCCCGGCTTGTCGGCGGCCACCACTTCCACGATATAGGGCAGCAGATTGGTCTGCACCACCTTGGCGGCGGTGCGGTACCAGACCAGCTTCAGGCCTTCCTCGCGCTCCAGGCGCGTCATCATCGCCTCCAGCTTGGCCACCGAGTCCCAGGACCCGGTTGCCAACGCGGTCACGGACACGTCGCGGCCCACGGTGGCCAGGCGCGCGTCGACCAGGTTGCAGCCGGAATCGGAAATACGCCGCGTCACCGCCAGCAGAGGGGACTCCGGATGCGTCGTATACGCGTTGATCAGGAGGTGGTTTTCGTTCGGCGAAGGCCGGGGCGAGGTGTCGGTCAAGGTACTTCCGATGGACTGCGAGTCTGAATGGCGTCCGCGTGGGGGCGGCATGCGATGTTCAGCATACTTGCCCGCGGTTTCGGCCCGCAAGTAACATCCGCAGGCCGCGCGGCACCCTCGCGCGCTTCTTCGAATCGGGACTCTCTTTTGTCCGTCTCAGGCTGCATTACCGCGCTGGCAACGCCTTTCACGGCGGCCGGCGACCTCGATCTGGATGCCTGGGGCCGGCTGCTGGACCTGCAGCTGGCCGGGGGCGCGCAGGCCGTGGTGGTGGCCGGCTCCACCGGCGAGGCCGCGGCGCTGGAGGACGAGGAATACCTCGCCCTGATCCACAGCGCGGTGGCGCACCTCGACGGGCGCATCCCGGTGATCGCCGGGACCGGACAGATGAATACGGCCAAGACCATCGCCCAGACCCGTCTGGCGGCCTCGGCCGGGGCGCAGCTTGCGCTGGTGGTGGTGCCGGCCTACGTGCGTCCGACCCAAGCCGGCATGGCGGCGCATTTCACCGCCGTGGCCGAGCAGGGCGGTCTGCCCGTGCTGCTCTACAACGTGCCGGGGCGGACCGGCAGCGACCTGCTGCCGGAGACGGTAGCCACCCTGGCCACCCATCCGGGCATCGTCGGCATCAAGGAAGCCCGCGCCGAGGCCGAGCGCATGCAGGCCCTGCTGGCCTTGCGCGCGCCGGACTTCGCCGTGCTCAGTGGCGATGACGGCACCGCGCTGCGCGCGATGCTGGCCGGCGCCGACGGACTGATCTCGGTCGGCTCCAATGCGCTGCCGCGCAGTTTCAGCCGGCTCTGCGCGCTGGCCGCCGCCGGCCATGCCGCCGAGGCTCATGCGCTGGACGCGCAGCTGGCCGCCTATCATGCATTCAACGGTGTCGAATCCAATCCGATTCCGGTCAAGGCGCTGCTGCAGCGCCTGGGGATGGGCCAGGGCCTGCGCTTGCCGTTGCTGCCCCTGTCCGCGCCCCATGTCGGCCAGGCCGATACACTTGCGGCCAAGATCGCCGTCCTCGAAGCAACCTCTGGCCGCACTCCGCTCGCGGCCTGAACTGGAGAACTGATTACATGCGTGCATCCCGTGTCACCCGTCCCCTCGCGCTCGTGCTGCTGGCATCGGCTGTGGTTGCTGCCTCGGGCTGCAGCTGGTTTCGCAAGGGGCCGCGCGGCGACTACGCGCTGAGCCCCGAGCAGCGCCCGCTGGAAGTGCCGCCGGATCTGAATCTCCCGTCCACCGCTGGCGCCATGCAGATCCCGCCGCCGGCCACGGCCCAGCCGGCCGCTGGCGCGACCGCGCCGTCGGGCGTGGGTTTCAACATCGCCAACGGCACGCGCGATGAAGTGTTCGCGCGCGTGGGCTCGGCGCTGGAGGAACTGGAAGGCGTGCAGATCGCCAGCAAGGCCCAGCTGCTGGGCACCTACGACGTGGCCTACGAGGGCGCCAACTTCCTGGTGCGCATCAGCGCGGCCGGCTCCGGCGCCTACGTCTCGGCGGTCGACCCGCGCGGCACGCCGGCCACCGGCGCGGCTCCGAACAAGCTGATGGCCGAGCTGAAGCAGGCACTCGGCGGCGGCTGAGTTTCGCCCGGTCGGTCTGAAGGGAGGGCGCCGCATCGGCGCCCTTCTTTTTTTGTACTTCTGTCCAATGGGTGAAGCGCCGCGACCGCGTTGCCGCTTCGCAAGGGCGACCGGTTGATCGCACTCTGATCGACCTATCATCCCCGGCTGACTGAAGGCACTTCAGAAGAACCCACGTCGGCGTCATCGAGTCGAACGCGCCACCTGTGGGAGCGGCTTTAGCCGCGAAGGGGCCTTCCCGGGAAAGCCTCTTCGCGGCTAAAGCCGCTCCGATAGAAGCTGCTCTCTCAGAAGTTGCTCAGGATGCACTTGGGGATCACGCCAGATGACGCTGCGCTGCTCGGCTGCCACACCGTCGCGGCACCGGGGGTCTGGATGCTCGGCGAAGTCGGCTTGTCCAGAACACGCGCACGCGATCAGCAGGGAACATCCCTGCGTGCGATCGAAACGGTTTTGTCAGGAAAGGTGGGTCTCTGCCCGCCGCATGAAGCCAGACCTGACGAGACGCTCGCTCAGCGCTCCAGCAGCGGCAGCTTGCCGGTCTTGCCTTCCCACTCGCCGGCATCGGCCATGGGCTCCTTGCGCACGGTGATCACCGGCCAGGACTTGGACAGTTCCGCATTGAGTTCGACAAAGGCTTCCTGGCCTGCGGGCACGTCGTCCTCGGGGAAGATGGCGCCGATCGGGCATTCCGGCTCGCACAGGGTGCAGTCGATGCACTCGTCCGGATCGATCACCAGGAAGTTGGGGCCTTCATGGAAGCAGTCCACCGGGCACACCTCGACGCAGTCGGTGTACTTGCACTTGATGCAGTTCTCGGTGACGACGAAGGGCATGGACTTGAGTTCCTTGGAGCGATTGCCTGGACGCGGCGCGGGAGTGTAATCCAGCAATGGGCTGCGCTGCGTCGGCTGGCCTTCACGCCCAATCGGTCTCCTTCGGCGCGGGACAGCCTGCTGTCGGCAGGTGGGACCTGCCATGCCGCGATCGTTGGAGAGGCCTGCGTGTGCAGGCAGGGTGTTCTGCGTGCTGACCAGAAGCTGGCGCTCCCTAGGGGACTCGAACCCCTGTTTTAGCCTTGAGAGGGCCACGTCCTAACCACTAGACGAAGGGAGCGTACTTGGTCGCGTCTGGCGCAGCGCATTAGTATAGGCGGCCAACCTGTCGCGGGCAATACGGATGGCGGCAGAAAATGTCGCCGCCTTGCCACGCGGGTGCGGCCGGTGCCTGAAAGGCTGCATGATCCCCCCGGGCGGGGCATGACGCTGACAGGCCCCGGCTGGCAAGCAACAAGATGCTCGCCACGTTCTACCCTGCCATCCAACCTGCGACACTGTTCAAGTTCTATACGGAAGCCGCCGTCATCGCATCGTTCGTTACACCCATCATCGTCCCGCGGGATCAGCACACCATCTCGCGCAAGGCCATCAGCCCCAACGCCCTGCGCGTGCTGTATCGGTTGCGCGACGCCGGCTTCGGTGCCTATCTCGTCGGCGGCGCGGTCCGCGACCTGCTGCTGGGCGTGACGCCCAAGGATTTCGACGTGGCCACCGACGCCACGCCCGAGCAGGTCAAACAGCTGTTCCGCAATTGCCGCCTGATCGGCCGACGTTTCCGCCTGGCGCACGTGGTCTTCGGCCAGGAGATCATCGAGGTCGCCACCTTCCGCGCCAACAGCGATGACGGCAGCGGCGACCGCGAGCTGCACGAGGACGGCCGGCTGCTGCGCGACAACGTCTACGGCACCATCGAGGACGACGCGGTCCGCCGCGACTTCACCGCCAACGCGCTGTACTACGCCATCGAGGATTTCTCCGTTCGCGACTACTGCGGCGGCTTCGAGGACGTGATGGCGCGCCGGATGAAGCTGATCGGCGAGCCCGAGGCGCGCTATCGCGAGGACCCGGTCCGCATGCTGCGCGCGGTGCGCCTGTCGGCCAAGCTGGGCTTCACCATCGATGGCCCCACGGCCGAGCCGATTGCCCGCCTGGCGCCCCTGCTGTCCGAGGCCGCGCCGGCGCGGCTGTTCGAGGAGATCCTCAAGCTGTTCCTGTCCGGCCATGCCGTGGCCAGCTTCGAGACCCTGGAGGCCTATGGCCTGCTGCCGGCGCTGTTGCCGGAAACCGCGGCGGCCCTGGCATCCAACCGCAGCGGTGCGCTGCGCCGGATGGTGCTGCAAGGCCTGGCCGGCACCGATCATCGCGTGGCCCACGACGAACCGGTCTCGCCGGCGTTCCTGTTCGCGCTGCTGCTGTGGCCCGCGTATTGCCGCGCGTTGATCGGGCTGCAGGCCCAGGGCGTGCAGGCCGAGGAGGCGCAGCGCCGCGCCGCCGACCGCGTGACCCTGCACCAGCTGGAGACGGTGGCGCTGCCGCGCCGGTTCTCGGTGCCGATGCAGGAAATCTGGCTGTTGCAGGCGCGCTTCTCGCAGCGGCAGAAGCGTCGCGTGTTCCGCCTGATGGCGCATCCGCGCTTCCGCGCCGCCTATGATTTCCTGGTCCTGCGCATGACCGCCTCGGACGAGCACGCCGCCGACGTGGCCTTCTGGCGCGAGGCGCAGACCCAGTCCGGCGATGAACTGGCCGCCGCGCTCGGCGCGCCGACGCCGCCGGACAGCTATAGCGACAGCGATGTGGAGCCGTCCAAGCGGCGCCGTCGCCGCCGTCGCCGCAGTGGCGCCGAAGGCCCGACGCTCGAATGAGTCGCCGGTCCGTCGCCTACGTGGGCCTGGGTGGCAACGTGGGCGATAGCGGCAGGATCCTGTGCGAGGCGTTCGAGGCGATCGATGGCCTGGACCAGACGCGGCTGATCGCACGATCCAGCCTGTATCGCACCCCGGCCTGGGGTCTGCAGGCGCAGCCGGATTTCCTCAATGCCGTGGCACAGGTCGAGACGGCGTTGTCGCCAGGCGCGCTGCTGGAGGCCTTGCTGGAGATCGAGCGTCGCTTCGGGCGCAACCGCGCCGAAGAGGTGCGCTGGGGTCCGCGCACGCTGGACCTGGACCTGCTGCTGTACGAGCAGGTGGTGCTGAAGCTACCGGCGCTGACGCTGCCGCATCCGCGCCTGGCCGAGCGCGCCTTCGCGCTGGCACCCCTGGTCGAGATCGCCCCGCAGCTCATCATCCCCGGCGTCGGCGCAGCACGGGATGCACTGTCGCGTCTGCCGATCTCGGACATCCAGCGCCTATCGGAGGATAATGCGCAGCCATGAGTACCCAAGCCGATAGCAAGCCCTGGACCGTGCCCGCGCTGGCCCAGGCCAAGCGCGATGGCCGCAAGCTGGTGATGTTGACCTGCTACGACCACGGCTTCGCGCGCACGCTCGATGCCAACGGCGTGGACCTGATCCTGATCGGCGACTCCCTGGGCATGGTGGTGCAGGGGCATGATTCGACCCTGCCGGTCACGGTGGAGGACATGGTCTATCACACGCGGATCGTCGCCCGTGGCCTGCAGCGTGCGCTGCTGGTCTCGGACCTGTCCTTCCAGTCCGATGCCACCCCCGAACGCGCCTTGGATGCAGCCACACGCCTGCTGCAGGCCGGGGCGGAGATGGTCAAGCTGGAGGGCGCCGGCCACAAGCTGGAGGTCATCCGCTTCCTGGCCGAGCGCGACATCCCGGTGTGCTCGCACCTTGGGCTGACGCCGCAATCGGTGTTGGCCTTCGGCGGCTATCGCGTGCAGGGGCGCGAGGACGCGGCCGCGGCCAAGCTGCTGGCCGATGCCAAGGCGGTGGTCGAGGCCGGCGCGTCGCTGCTGGTGCTGGAGTGCGTGCCCTCGGCGCTGGCCGAGAAGATCACCGCGGCGGTGGTGGTGCCCACCATCGGCATTGGCGCCGGCCCACACTGCGATGGCCAGGTGCTGGTTCTGCACGACTTCCTGGGCCTGGACAGCGGGCACCGCCGGCCGAAGTTCGTCAAGGATTTCCTGGGCGAGGGCGGTTCGGTGGCCGGCGCGGTGCGCGCCTACGCCGAGGCCGTGCGCGCCGGCAGCTTTCCCGCGGCCGAACATTCCTACTGAGCGCCGAAGGCGTTCTTCGAGAAACCGACATGATCGAGAAGTTGAGCGAGCTGGCCGCGCTGCGAGCGCGTGTGTCCGAGTGGAAACGCCAGGGCTTGCGCGTGGGCTTCGTGCCGACGATGGGCAACCTGCACGCCGGGCACTACTCGCTGGTGGAACTGGCGCGCCAGCACGCCGATCGCGTGGTCTCCAGCGTGTTCGTCAACCCGACCCAGTTCGGCCCGAACGAGGACTACACCCGCTATCCGCGCACGCCCGATGCCGACATGGCCGGGCTGGAGGCGGCCGGCTGCGACGTGCTGTGGCTGCCGACGGTCGAGTCCATGTACCCATTCGGCGTGGAGCTGGCGGCCAAGGTCCACGTACCCGGCGTAAGCGGGGTACTGGAAGGCGCTTGCCGGCCCGGGCATTTCGATGGGGTCTGCACGGTGGTCAGCCGCCTGTTCAACCAGGTCCAGCCCGACGTGGCCGCCTTCGGCAAGAAGGACTACCAGCAGCTTGCGGTGATCCGGCAGATGGTCACCGACCTGGCCTTTCCCATCCAGATCATCGGTGGCGACATCGTTCGTGAAGACGATGGCCTGGCGATGAGTTCGCGCAATCAGTACCTGTCGGCGCAGCTGCGCCCGCAGGCGGCGCAGATCCGCAAGGTGCTGCTGCAGATGCAGGCCGGCCTGGCCGCGGGGCAGCCGCGCACGCGGGTCGAGACCGAAGCGGGCCAGCGCCTGGATGCGGCGGGCTTCGTGACCGACTACGCCGTGATCCGCCGTCCGGACCTGTCCGAGCCCGCCGAAGATGAACCCGGCGCGCGGGTGGCCTTGATTGCGGCCCGCCTCGGCACCACCCGTCTGATCGACAACCTCGAATTCTGATGGTCCGGCCCCAGGGGCTGTAACATCCCGCCTTTATTCTTTTGCCAGTACCGCCGTCATGCATCTCAGCCTGCTGAAAACCAAGATCCATCGCGCTACCGTCACGCACTCGGAGCTGAACTACGAGGGCTCCGTGGCCATCGATGGCCTGTTGCTCGATGCCACCGGCATCCGTGAGTTCGAGCAGGTCCACATCTGGGACGTGACCAACGGCAGTCGCTTCAGCACCTACGCGATCCGCGCCGACGAGGGCAGCGGCATCATCTCGCTCAACGGCGGCGCCGCGCGCCACGTGCAGGTCGGCGACCTGGTCATCATCGCCGCCTTTGCCAGCATGAGCGAGGAAGAAGCCGCCAAGTTCCAGCCGACGCTGGTCTATGTGGACGGCAAGAACAAGATCACCCACACCAACACCACCATTCCCAAGCAGGCCGCATGAATCGATTCGACGCGCTCGTTCCCCACGCCACCCGACTGGCCGGCCGCAAGGCCACCGAACTGAGCGCGTCGGCGCCTGCGCGCGCCACGGCCTTGAGCCTGCGCGTGGGCCCGGTGTACGCCAATTTCGCGCGCCAGGGCTACGACGCCCAGGCGCTGGATGCGCTGGAGCGCATCGGCCGCGAGGGGGGGCTGGAGCAGGCGTTCCACCGCCTGTTCGACGGCGAGACCGTCAACATCACCGAGGGCCGGGCGGCGCTGCACACCGCGCTGCGCGGCAACCTGTCCAAGGCGGCCACCGCGCGCGAAGCGTTCGAGACCGCCGCGCAGGTGCGCCAGCGCATGGGCGAGCTGGTGCGCCAGCTGGAAGCCAGCGAAGTCACCGATATCGTCAGCGTCGGCATCGGCGGGTCCGACCTGGGACCGCGGCTGGTGGCCGACGCCTTGCGCGACCCGGTCCCGGCCAAGCTGCGCGTGCATTTCATCTCCAACGTCGATGGCGCCGCCGCGCAGCGCACGCTGGCCACGCTGGACCCGGCCAAGACCGCCGCGGTGCTGATCTCCAAGACCTTCGGGACGCAGGAAACCCTGCTCAACGGCAAGATCCTGGCCGAGTGGCTGGGCAGCAACGAGCGCATCTACGCGGTCAGCGCCAATCCCGAGCGCGCGGCCAAGGCCTTCCAGATCGCGCCCGAGCGGGTGCTGCCGATGTGGGATTGGGTGGGTGGGCGCTACTCGCTGTGGTCCTCGGTCGGTTTCCCGATCGCGCTGGCGATCGGCTTCGACCGCTTCCAGCGCCTGCTGGACGGCGCCGCGGCGATGGATGCGCACGTGATCGCCGACCCCATGGCCAGCCTGCCGGTGCGCCACGCGCTGACGGCGGTGTGGAACCGCAACGTGCTGGGCCATGCCGCCCATGGCGTGATGACCTACGACCAGCGCCTGGCGCTGCTGCCGGCCTACCTGCAGCAGCTGGTGATGGAAAGCCTGGGCAAGTCCACCACGCTGGAAGGCGCCGAGGTCCAGGGCGAGACCGTGCCGGTCTGGTGGGGCGGGGCAGGCACCGACGTGCAGCACAGCTTCTTCCAGGCCCTGCACCAGGGCACCCAGATCGTGCCGCTGGACTTCGTCGGCGTGGTCCGTAACGACGACCCCTACAGCGAGAACCACGTCGCGCTGATGTCCAACCTGCTGGCACAGTCCGAGGCCTTGGCCAACGGCCAGTCCAGCGACGACCCGCATCGCAGCTACGCCGGTGGCCGTCCGAGCACGATGTTCCTGCTCGATGCGCTTACCCCCGAATCGCTGGGCGCGCTGATCGCCATGTACGAGCACAGCGTGTATGCCCAGTCGATCCTGTGGGGCATCAACGCCTTCGATCAGTTCGGCGTGGAACTGGGCAAGCAGCTGGCCAACAACCTGTTGCCGGCACTGAAGGGCGAAGCTCAGGCCGAGGACCCGGTGACGCAGGCGCTGCTGGCGGAAATCCGCTCGCGCTGAGTTCGCCCATCCGCTCCGGCAGCCACGCTCTCGGCGTCGGATCCATGAAATGAAAAAGCCGCGGAAGTTCCGCGGCTTTTTCGTTGCTGCCCGGGATTACCACCAACCCCAGCGGCCATAGCCATAACCCCACGGGCCGCCCCAGCGCGGGCCCCAGAACGGATCCGGGTAGGGATAGGGGCGGACCTGGACGTCCTGGATTTCCGGCCACAGATAGACCACGTCGGCCTGCATGCGCGGCAGGCGATAGTCGTACTCGCCGATCTTGGTGTTCTCCACGCCTTCCACGCGACCGATGAAGGTCACCTCGCGGCCAGGCGCGAACACGGCCGGGTCGTAGAAGCCGGCGCGGCAGGCGATGAAGCGGCCATCGGTGGCGTCGGGGTCGCTGCGCTGCGGACGGCCAGTGGCGCTGAGCGGGCGACCGATCAGTTGGAAGCAGGTGGCATCCGGGCCAGGCTTGGTCTCCACGATGGAGCCGCCCCAGCGCACCTGTGCGCCGGGCTGGCCGGCCGTGGTGGCATCGCGCGGGGTGATCGGGTTGAACTGGCCCTGCAGCGGCTTGGGTGCGGTGGCGCAGGAGGCCAGGGCCAGTGCGAGGGAGGCGACGGCCAGGCCGCGCCAGAGGAATCGGGACTTGGACATCACAGCCTCCTGAGAGCTTGGGGACGATGCCGGCGCAGCTCACGGATGAGCGGGGCAACGTCGGCGACACCGCGAGCGTAGCGCGCATGGGCGAAACGCTCGCTGAGTGTAAGCAGGACCGGGCCATTGGCGATGTCGTGGCGCGCCACACGCTGCGCCCAGCGCTGCGCGGTTTCGTGAGGTTCAGGTCCCAGGCCGCGGCGGGCGTAACGGCGCCCGACCTGATGCCAGGCGCGCAGCAGCGGGTCGGCTTCACGCTCGCCGCGCGCCAGCAGCCAGGCCATGCCCAGCAGCACGGCCGAGGCCAGCACCGCGAAGATCACACCCAGCCGGCCCGGGTCCAACTTGTCCAGGCCAAAAGGCTTGAAGAGCTGCTGTTGCCGGTTGGCATCGAAGCCGAGCACCAGATCGTTCCAGCCGCGGCGCAGCCAGTCGCCGACCTCGCGCAGGCTGCCGAAATCTGCGCCGAATCCGCCGTCCTGTCCGCCTGCGCCCAGTCGATCCTCCAGGGTGTCGTAGATGCGCTCGGGCGCGACCGCCGCGGTCGGGTCCACCCGCACCCAGCCGCGCCCCCGCAGCCAGACCTCGGCCCAGGCGTGGGCGTCCATGCGCCGCACCACCCAGTAGCCGCCGATGCGGTTGCGTACCCCGCCGACGTAGCCGGTGACCACGCGCGCGGGAATGCCGGCCCCGCGCATCAGCACAACGAAGGCCGAGCTGAAGTGCTCACAGAAGCCCTGCTTGTACTGGAACAGGAACTCGTCCACGCCGTTGTGCCCCGGCAGCGGCGTATCCAGGGTGTAGCCGAACTCGGCGTTGATCCAGCGCGTGGCGCGGCTGACGATGGCGGCATCGTCATTGCCCGCTTCCTGTCGCCACTGCCTGGCCAGGGCCAGCGTGCGCGGGTTGAAGCCCCGGGGCAGGGCCAGGGCGCGCTGGCGCAGCACGGCCGGCAGCGTGGCATCGAAGCTGGAGGCCGGCGCGGACTGCATGCGCCAGCGACGCAGCGCTGCGATCGGTCGCCGCGCCTGCAGGCCATAGTCGTAGGCCAGGCGCAGGTCCTCCGGCGCACCTACGGGTAGCTCCAGGGCCACCACGTCGCGGCGGTCGCTGGGTTCGAGATCGATCTGATAGTCCCAGCGCGTGGCCTGGCGCGTGGCGGGCTGGACCTCCAGGCCCTGCAGCCAGTCCGGGCGTGTCCAGGCGCGGCCGTCGAAATCCAGCAACACCGGCCCTCGCCAGTAGCGCTCCTGTGGCGCCGGGACCGCACCGAAGAACTGCACCCGCAGCGCCGGGCTGTCGTCGGCCATCAGGTCCACCCACTGCCCAGGCTCCATGCGGTCGGACAGGCCGGGGCGGGCGATGGCGCGCTCCGGCACGCCCCACAGCGGCTCGGCCAGGCGTGGGAACAGCCAGAACACGCACAGCCCCAGCGGCAGGCCCACCGCGATCAGCCGCAGCAGCGCCCACAGGCGGGTGCGCAGCGGCAGCGCGATATCGGCCAGGCCCGCCTCCAGATCGGCCATGCGTCGCAGCGCCAGCAGCGCGCACAGCGCGGCCAGCAGCCCCAGCGCCATCGTCGCCGGCCCCTGATCCAGCAGGAAGGCGGCAAACGGCGCGAACAGCGCGAAGCCGACCAGGCTGCGACCATCGCGCAAGCTGGCGGTCTCGCTGGGCTTGATCGCCAGCATCACCGCCAGCAGGCCACAGCCGGTATCGCGGCCGAAGCGCGAGCCCATCACCCAGAACACCGCCAGCAGCATCGCCGCGGCCAGGACCGCGCGCAGCAGCGCCGGCACCGGGCGCGACCAGGCGATCCAGGCGGTCAGCACCGCGGCGGTGCCGGTGGTCAAGGCCAGGGTCGCCGGCAGCTGCAGCAACAGCGGCAATAGCGCCGCTGCGGCCGCCGCCAGCGCCCAGGCGCGGCTCTGGCGGTCCAGCGCCAGCGAAGCAGGCCTGGATTTCATCGGGGCGCTTCTCGCGGCAGCAGCGCCAGCGCGCGCAGGCACAGGTGGCGGTGTCCCGGGCCCTGCGACGGCCCCAGCGGGGCCTGGCCCGGCAGCGCCAGGCGATAGCGTCGCGCCTGCTGCTCGGCCAGGTCCACCCAGTGCGCCAGGCGCTGGATACGCTGCTCGTAGGGCAGGGCGCTCAGGCCTTGCCAGTCCAGCATCACTTCCACCCCGCGCGGTTGTTCGAACTCGCGCACCATCAGCGTGTCGCGCCGGGCCGAGGGTTTCCAGGCCACGGCGCGCTGCGGATCGCCAGGGCGATAAGGCCGCAGGTGGTGGACGTCCTCCCCGGCAGGATTGAGCACGGACTGGCGCGCACTGCCGCCGCCCTCGGGCAGGGGCGGGCCCTGCTGCTCAGCCTTGGGGTACACCAGCAGCGAGACCTCCGGCCAGACCCAGGACCAGGCGCGCGCCAGTCCCAGCGGCTGGGTCGTGGACAGGTGCAGCCGCTCCAGCGTCAGCAGGCCACGGACCTCGGTGGGGATGTCGATCGTGGCCACTACCGGCTCCTGCTGCAGGGCGGGCACGTGCGATTGACGCGCGCCATGCCGCAGCTGCAGTCCGCGACGCACGCGGCCGTCGCGGCTGGCCAGGCCGACCTGCAGCAGCAGCGGCTGGCCCGCCGGCACCGGCTCGGCGTGCACGGTGTCCACGCGCAGCCCGGACAGCTGCAGATGGGCGGCGATCAGGCTGGCCAGTCCGGTCGTGCCCAGCAGCAGGCACAGCATCAGCGCCGGGTTGTTGTTGTAGTTCAAGGCCCCGCCCAGCATCGCCAGCATCAGCAGGGCGAAGAACAGGCCGAACCCGGTGGGCAGCACATACACGCGTCGCCGGTCCAGCAGCACGGGCAGGCGCTCGCGCCTGCGTGGGCGGGCAAACCTGGCCAGCCATGCGTCCAAGCGTTGACCCATGCGCGGTGCTCAGTCCACCGCCACCGCGTGCAGGATGGCCTTGGCCAGCGCCTGCGGCATGGCGGCCTCGGCTTCGGCGACCAGTCGATGCGAGGCCACGGCCGGAAACAGCGCCTGCACATCCTCCGGCAGCACATGCGCCCGGCCCAGCAGCATGGCGTGCGCACGGGCGGCGCGCAGCAGGGCGATGCCCGCGCGCGGGGACAGCCCTACGCGCACCCCCGGGTGCTGCCGGCTGCGCGTCAGCAGCGCCTGCACGTAGTCGATCAGGGCCTCGCTGGCGTGGATCTCCTCCACCGCCTCGCGCAGGGCCAGGACCCGCGCGGTATCCAGGACCGGATCGACGCGCGCGATCATCTCGCGGCGGTCGCTGCCGGCCAGCAGGGCGCGCTCGGAGGCCGCATTCGGATAGCCCAGCCCCATGCGCAGCAGGAAGCGGTCCAGCTGCGAGTCCGGCAGCGGGTAGGTGCCCTGCAGGTCCACAGGATTCTGCGTGGCGATGACGAAGAACGGCTCGGGCAGGGCGTGGGTCACGCCATCGAGGGTCACCTGCTGCTCGGCCATGGCTTCCAGCAACGCGCTCTGCGTGCGCGGCGGGGCGCGATTGATCTCGTCGGCCAGCAGCACCTGGGTGAACACCGGGCCCGGATGGAACTGGAACTGGCGCGACTGCGCATCGAACACCGACACGCCCAGCACGTCCGAGGGCAACAGGTCGGAGGTGAACTGCACGCGCTGGAACTGCAGGCCCAGGGTCGCGGCCAGCGCATGAGCCAGGGTGGTCTTGCCCAGGCCGGGCAGGTCCTCGATCAGCAGATGCCCGCCGGACAGCGCGGCCACGAACGCCAGCCGGACCTCGAATGGCTTGCCCAGCACCAGCCGGTTCACCTGCTCCTGCGCGGCCTTCAGGGCCTGGGCCAGGTCGTCCGGTAGCATCTGTCGAGCGGGAGGCGTGCCGTGCATCGTGATCTCGTTCCGTCGTCGAAAAAAAAGTGTAGCGGCATATGCAGGAAGAAAAACGCGCGGCCCGTTGCTTCATCGTGCTGTGGGCCGTGGCCACCGCGGTCAAACTGGTCATCGCCGCGCGGCTGCCGCTGTTCGTCGATGAGGCCTTCTATTGGCAGGAAGGCCGCCACCTGGCCGCGGCGTATTCGGATCTTCCCGGACTGACCGCCTGGCTGATCCGGCTTGGCACCGAGCTTGGCGGCCAGCATGTGATCGCCGCGCGCATGCCCTTCCTGCTGATGGCCGCGGCGTTGCCGTGGATGGTGAAGCGTGTCACGGCGCGGCTGTTCGATGCGCAGGCCGGCTGGCTCGCGGCCAGCTTGACCTTGCTGATGCCGCTGTCGGGCAGCCTGGGACTGCTGGCCTTGCCCGATGTCGCCATGGCCTTCGCCGCGATGCTGTGCCTGGAGGCGATCGCCCGCATGCTGCGGGCGGTGGATGCCGCATCGGTGCTGCTGCTGGCCGCTGGCCTGAGTCTGGGCGCGCTGTCGCATTACCGTTTTGTCGGGGTGATCGGCGTGGGCTTCCTGGCGCTGCTGTGCATGCCGCAGGGCCGCCTGTTGCTGCGCGACCCGCGCGTGTGGATCGCCCTGGCGATCGGACTGGCGGCGTGGTCGCCGCTGCTCGCATGGAACCTGCAGAACGCCGACGCCGGGTTGCGCTTCCAACTGGTCGAGCGCCACCCCTGGCAGTTCCAGTGGCGCGGCCTGGCGTTCCTGCCGGCACAGCTGCTGCTGGTCACCCCGGTGCTGGCCGCGGCGATGATCCAGGCGGTCACGCGCCTGCGACGCGACGATCCGCATCATCCGGCGGCCTGGCGTGCGCTGGCACTGATGGGCGCGTTCTCGACCCTGGGTTACGGCGTGCTGGGCTTTTTCGCCGACGTGGACCGGGTGAGCTTCCACTGGCCCTTGCAGGGTTACCTGGCGCTGCTGGTGCTGGTGCCGTGGGCCATGCGTGGCTGGACGCCAGCCTGGCGCGGCATGTTATGGGGACTGTGCGGGCTGGGGTTGCTGGGCGTGCTCGGCTACTACCTGGTGCTGTCCAGTGCCGGCCTGCGCGAGCGGCTGGCCGCTTCCAAGTACTACCCGTACAACTTCGCGGGCTGGCACGCGCTCGCGGACGCGGTGGAGGACGAGCTGGGCCGCATGCCGCCCGGGACGCGGATCCTGGCGGACGACTTCAAGGTCGGCGCCGAGCTGGGGTTCGCCCTGGACGATCCGCGGATCGCCGTGCTGGATCATCCCCTCAATCGCAAACACGGCCGGGCGCCGCAGCTGCGGCTGTGGTCACTGGAGCAGGGCGATGGCGGCGGTGCGCCCGCCTTGCTGGTGATCGCGCCTGGGGACGTGCAATACAAGTCGCTGCTGCAGCGCTACCACTGGCTCTGCGAGCGGCTGGGTCCGTTGCCGGCGCCACGCGTGGTGCACGTGGACCACGGCCAGCAGCGCTTCCTGCTGTTCCGCTTGCCGCCCAAGCGGATGCAGGGGCCCTGCACCTTGCCTGGCATGGCCTGGGTCGATGCCCCCGCGTCAGGCGCCCGCGTCGCCTCCTCCTTCCAGGTCAGCGGCTGGGCGTTCAAGGATGGGGTGGGGCTGGCCGGCGTGGACGTCCTTTTGGACGGGCAGGTCATGACGCGCGCGCAGTATGGGGTGCCCACGCCCAAGGTGGCCGAGTTCTGGAAGGACAGCAGCGATCCCCAGCAGCCCAATGTCGGCTTCACGGCACGCGTGGACGCCCGCGGGCTGGAGCCCGGCCAGCACTGGTTGGGCCTGCGCCTGCACGGGCGCGATGGCAGCGTGGAGGACTGGCCGGAGACACCGGTCCTCATCGGCCCCTGAGCGCTCAGGGCAGCTGGAAGCCGGCCTGGCGCAGCAGCCTGGACAATCCGATCAGCGGCAGGCCGACCAGGGCGGTGGGGTCGCTGGTTTCGATCGCATCGAACAAGCTGATGCCCAGGCCCTCGCATTTGAAGCTGCCGGCGCAATCCAGCGGCGACTCCTGGTCGATGTAGCGGACGATTTCGGCCTCGCCGAGAGGGCGAAAGCGCACCGTGGTGCGATCGCTCAGCCGCAGCAGCCCCTCGGCGCTGGCCACCGCCACCGCGGTGTGGAAGTGGACCGCCTGGCCGGACATGCGTTGCAGCTGCTGCAGGGCCGCCTGGCGGGAGCCGGGCTTGCCCAGCGGCTGCCCAGCCAGGTCGGCCACCTGGTCCGAGCCGATCACGCAGGCCTGTGGATGCAGGGCCAGGCCCGCGCGCGCCTTGTCCTGCGCCAAGCGCAGGGCCAGGTCCGCCGGCAGTTCGCCCTCACGCGGGGTCTCGTCCACGGCGATCGAGGCCGTCTCGAACGGCAAGCGCAGCCGCGACAACAGCTCGCGCCGATACGCCGAGGTGGACGCCAGGATGAGTTGCATGCACGATGCCCGCCTTGTCTGGGGCGCAGAGTCTGTGCGCTGCCGGGCCATGGCGGCAACCTGACCAGGCCCGATTTGACACCGGGAAGCCTGATCTCTACCATTTTGCGGCTTATGTCCGCGAACCTGCCCGAGAAGTTGGATGCTTGGCGCATGGTGGCGGCGCGGCGCAGTTTCCAAGGTCGCGTCCCATTGTCACAGCTGACGCGCCTGGACGGCCTGCTGGTCGATGCCGAGGGAGACGTGCAGTACGCATTGCAGTTCGATCGCGATGCGCTGCAGATTCCCTATGTGGAGCTGAAGATCGCTGCTGAGTTGCCGCTGGAATGCCAGCGCAGCCTGCAGCGTTTTCTGTTCCCGGTGTCGATGACGCAGCGTCTGGGCCTGATCCGTGACGAGGCCGATGAATCGGCGCTGCCGCCCGAGTACGAAGCGCTGCTGGTGCCCGAAGACGGCATGCTGCGGCCGTTGGATCTGGTGGAAGACGAACTGGTGCTCGCCGTGCCAGCCGTCCCGCTGGATCCGGACACGCCGGTGGTCGACCAGGAATGGTCGCCGCAGGCCGAGGAGGCGGAGCGGGCCAACCCGTTCGCGGCGCTGGCCTCGTTGAAGCACAAGAACTGACCGCTACGGCGGCCCGCAGCAACACGAATCGCAGTTACACGAACCCGTTGGAGCAAGACCATGGCAGTACAGAAATCCCGAGTCACCCCGTCCCGCCGCGGCCAGCGCCGTTCGCACGATGCCCTGACCGCCAAGCAGCTGGCGACCGATCCGACCACCGGTGAGACCCACCTGCGTCACCACGTGACCGCCGACGGCTACTACCGTGGCAAGAAGGTCATCGCCACCAAGACCGCGATCGTCGACGAAGAGTGATGCCAGGGCGCGCCCAGGCGCGCCGTGGTTGATCCATGGGTAGTCACGGCCCGCATGCGGGCCACGTCGCGGGAGCGCACATGAGCCAGCCGGCACCTCACGGCCGTATTTTTTCGCGTATCGCCGGCACCGGGAGTTTTCTGCCGGAGAAGGTCCTGACCAACGACGATCTGTCGAAGATGGTCGAGACCAGCGATGAGTGGATCCGCAGCCGGACCGGCATCCAGGAGCGTCGCATCGTCGTCGATGGCGAGACGACCGCCGACCTGGGCCATGCCGCTGCCGTGCGCGCGATGGAGGCGGCAGGTGTGACCGCCGCCGACATCGACATGATCGTGGTGGGCACCACCACGCCGGATCTGATCTTTCCCTCGACCGCCTGCCTGATCCAGGCCCGCCTGGGCGTTGAGCGCTGCGCGGCGCTCGATGTCAATGCGGCGTGCTCGGGCTTCCTCTACGCCCTGAGCGTGGCCGACAAGTTCATCCGCTGCGGCGATGTCCGCACGGTGCTGGTGATCGGCGCCGAGACCCTGAGCCGCATCGTCGACTGGACCGAGCGCACCACCTGCGTGCTGTTCGGCGACGGCGCCGGCGCGGTGGTGCTCAAGGCCGACACCGAAACTGGCGTGCTCAGCACCCACCTGCATGCCGATGGCAGCAAGAAGGATTTGCTGTGGAATCCGGTCGGCATCTCCTGCGGGTTCAAGGCTGACGAGGCCAACTTCGGCGCCAAGATCACCATGAAAGGCAACGACGTGTTCAAGTACGCCGTCAAGGCGCTGGACGCGGTGGTGGACCAGGCGCTGGAGGCCAACGGCCTGGACAAGCACGAACTGGATTGGCTGATCCCGCACCAGGCCAACCTGCGCATCATCGAGGCCACCGCCAAGCGGCTGGACATGTCGATGGAGCAGGTGGTGGTCACCGTGGACAAGCACGGCAATACCTCCGCCGCCTCGGTGCCCCTGGCCCTGGATGCGGCCGTGCGCGACGGCCGGATCCAGCGCGGGCAGCTGCTGCTGCTGGAAGCCTTCGGCGGCGGTTTCACCTGGGGTTCGGCGCTGCTGCGCTATTGATGCGCGCAGCCGCGGCAACGGCCGCGGCGCAAGAAGTGGTTTCCAGAACGTCTGGCTTGCCGGGTCGTCCGGCAGGCCAAGTCGTGCGCTGATCGATCGGCGCGCGACGGCAGAAGCGTTCGACGCTGTCGCCTAGGCGGGCGTCGTCGCGGGAGGTTTGCCATGGTGGAACAGATGCAGCTCGCCTCGCGTCAGCAGGCTTGGCTGAAACACTATCCCGAAGGGGGACGCGCCTTGTCGCTGGGTGCGCTGAGGATGCTGGTGGACCGGCTCGGTATCGGCCCCTTGCGCCCGCCGCCGCATCGTGGCGGCGATGCGGCACGTGCGATCGAGTCGCGGCGCCTGCGCGAACTGGCCGCCCAGCAGGTCAACGTGCCGCGCGTGCTGGGGCAGGGCCGGCGCTCGCTGATGCTGAGCGACAACGGACGGTCGTTGAACACCTGTCTGCGCGAGGCGGCGTCGGACCAGGCGCGCGATGCGCTGGTGCAACGGGCGGTGCAGGCCATCGCCCAGGCGCATGCGCAGGGCGCGTACCTGGGCCAGCCGGTGCCGCGCAACATGACCTTCGATGGCAGCCGCATCGGCTTCATCGATTTCGAGGAAGACCCGCTCGAGGTAATGACGCTGACCCAGGCGCAGGCACGCGACTGGCTGATGTTCGGCTATGGCGTGGCGCGCTACTACGAGACGCGTCCGCAGATGTTGCAGCAGCTCATCTCCGAGGCCATGGTCCGGCAGGACGCGCAAGTGCGGGAAGCGGCGCATCACGCCACCACGCGCTTGCAGCGACTGGCCGGCGTTGCCCGGCACCTGGGGCGCTCGGCACGCAGGCTGGCGCAGGCCATCGTGGTGATCCACGGCGCGAGCGCGCTGGGCGTGCTGGTGGTCGTTGGCCTGATGGCCGATTACTTCAGCGATGGCGACCTGGACGTGCTGCGGGTGTTGCTGGGCTGAGGCCGGGCATACGCCGCAGTACAGACGCAAGGCGCATTTCGCACGTATCATCGCCCGCTGCTTTTTCGAGGTGCCTGCGTGACCGACTCCAATCTCGCCTTCGTGTTCCCCGGACAGGGGTCGCAGTCGCTGGGGATGCTGGCCGAACTGGCCGAACTGCACCCGCAGGTGCGCGACACCTTCGCCGAAGCCTCCGACGGCGCCGGGGTGGATCTGTGGACGCTGTCCCAGGGCGGGCCGGAAGACATGCTGGGCCGCACCGAGTACACCCAGCCGGCATTGCTGGCCGCGGGCATTGCCGTGTGGCGCCTGTGGCAGCAGCAGGGCGGCGCGGTGCCGGCGACGCTGGCCGGGCACAGCCTGGGCGAGTACACCGCGCTGGTCGCCGCCGGTGCGCTGTCGCTGAAGGACGGCGCGCACCTGGTGCGGATCCGCGGCCAGCTGATGCAGGACGCCGCACCGGCTGGCGTCGGCGCCATGGCCGCCGTGCTGGGCGCCGAAGAAGCCTTGGTGACCGAGGTCTGCGCGCAGGTCTCCGGGACCCGGGTGGTGGTGCCGGCCAACTACAACTCGCCCGGCCAGATCGTGATCGGCGGCGATGCCGAGGCGGTCGATGCGGCCATCGCCGAGCTCAACGCGCGTGGCATCCGCAAGACGGTCAAGCTCGCCGTCAGCGTGCCCTCGCACACCCCGCTGATGCGCGATGCCGCCAACCGCCTGGCCGAGACCATCCAGGGCATGTCCTGGCACCTGCCGGCGCTGCCGGTGGTGCAGAACGTGGATGCGCAGGTGCACGACAGCATCGAGGGCATCGCCGATGCGCTGGTGCGCCAGCTGTACCTGCCGGTGCGCTGGACCGAGTGCGTGCAGGCCCTGGCCAGCGGCGGCGTGACTCGCGTGGCCGAGTGCGGCCCTGGCAAGGTGCTGACCGGCCTGGTCAAGCGCATCGACAAGTCGCTGGACGCGCGCGCGCTGGCCACGCCGGCCGATTTCGCCGGCGCGCTGGAAGCCTGGGCTTGCTGATGTTCCCGTGCCGCATCGGCGGCACCCGATTCCCGCCATCCAAAGGACGCATTCCATGAGCAAGCCACTGCAGGGCGAAATCGCGCTGGTCACCGGCGCAAGCCGCGGCATCGGCGCGGCCATCGCCGACCTGCTGGCCGAGCAGGGCGCCACCGTCATCGGCACGGCGACCACCGACAACGGCGCCCAGGCCATCGCCCAGCGCATGGAAGCCCTCGGCGGCCATGGCCGCACGCTGGATGTCACCGATGCGGCGGCGATCGAGGCACTGGTCGATGCGACCGCCAAGGAGTTCGGCCCGATCTCCATCCTGGTCAACAATGCCGGCATCACCCGCGACAACCTGCTGATGCGGATGAAGGAAGAGGACTGGCAGGCGATCATCGACACCAACCTGTCCAGCGTGTTCCGCACCTCCAAGGCGGTCATGCGCGGCATGATGAAGGCGCGCAAGGGCCGCATCATCAACATCGCCTCGGTGATCGGCCTGGTGGGCAACCCGGGGCAGGCCAACTATGCGGCGGCCAAGGCGGGCATCATCGCCTTCTCCAAGTCGCTGGCCAAGGAGATCGGCAGCCGCGGCGTGACCGTCAACGTGGTCGCCCCGGGCTTCATCGATACCGACATGACCCGTGCGCTGCCTGAGGACGCCAAGGGCGCGATGCTGGGCCAGATCGCCCTGGGCCGGTTCGGCGAGGCGAGCGACATCGCCAACGCCGTGGCCTTCCTGGCGGGCCCCTCGGCGGCCTACATCACCGGCGAAACCTTGCACGTCAACGGCGGCATGTACATGCCGTAAGCGAAAATCAGGCCGTAAGTGGCTGATTCAGAAGCGGTCGAGGGGGTCTGCCCGTTGCCGGTTCTTTACACTAAACTATTCGTTGTTTTCCCCAACTCCGCGTGGAGCGATATCCATGAGCAGCATTGAAGAGCGCGTCAAGAAGATCGTTGTCGAACAGCTTGGCGTTAAAGAAGAAGAAGTGACCACCAGCGCATCGTTTGTCGACGATCTCGGCGCTGACTCGCTGGATACCGTTGAGCTGGTGATGGCGCTGGAAGAAGAGTTCGAGTGCGAGATCCCGGACGAAGAAGCCGAGAAGATCACCTCCGTGCAGCAGGCCATCGACTACGTCAAGGCGCACGTCAAGGCCTGATGCGGGGTTGAAGCAAGTCGTGCCGGGGCCGCGCATGCGGCCCCGTGCGCATCTGGCGCCGCCAAGGGCGCCCCTGGCCGGCATCGGGCCGGCAGCATTCTTACCGTGGAGTAGAGCGTTATGAGTCGACGTCGCGTCGTGGTCACCGGCATGGGCATGGTTTCGCCGCTGGGCAACGATCTGGCCACCAGCTGGGACGGCATCAAGAATGGCCGTTCGGGCATCGGTCCTGTCACCTCGTTCGACAGCTCCACGTTTCCGACCCGCATCGCCGGCGAGGTGCGTGACCTGGATGTCACCAAATTCGTGAATCCAAAAGATGCCAAGAAGATGGATGCCTTCATCCACTACGGCATCGCCGCATCGCTCATGGCGATGGAAGACTCCGGGCTGGAGATCAGCGAGGCCAATGCCGAGCGCGTTGGCGCGATCATCGGCTCGGGCATCGGCGGCATCCTCGGCATCGAGCAGCAGACCGAGAAGTACCTTGATGGCGGCGTGCGCAAGGTGTCGCCGTTCTACATCCCCAGCACCATCATCAACATGCTGCCCGGCCACCTGAGCATCATGAAGGGCCTGAAGGGCCCGGGCTTCTCGGCGGTGTCGGCCTGCGCCACGGCCAACCACTCCATCGGCATGGCCATGCGCATGATCCAGTACGGCGATGCCGATGCGATGGTCGTGGGCGGCGCCGAGCGCGGCTCCTCGCCGACCTCGATGGGCGGCTTCTGCTCGATGAAGGCCATGTCCACGCGCAACGACGATCCCACGCGCGCCTCGCGCCCCTGGGACAAGGACCGCGACGGCTTCGTCATGGGTGATGGCGCCGGCATCCTGGTGATCGAGGAATACGAACACGCCAAGGCCCGCGGTGCGCGCATCTACTGCGAGCTGGCCGGCTTCGGCGCCAGCTCCGACGCCTGGCACATGACCGCCCCCAGCGAGGACGGCAGCGGCCCGGCGCGCTGCATGGTCTCGGCCATGAAGGACGCCGGTATCAACCCCGAGCAGGTCGAATACCTCAACGCGCACGGCACTTCCACGCCGCTGGGCGATGTGGCCGAAACCCTAGCGATGAAGCGCGCCATGGGCGACCACGCCTACAAGATGATGGTCAGCTCCACCAAGTCGATGACCGGCCATCTGCTGGGCGCGGCTGGTGGCATCGAGGCGATCTTCTCGGTCATGGCCATCCACGACGGCGTGATTCCGCCCACCATCAACCTGGACAACCCGGGCGAGGGGTGCGACCTGGACTACGTGCCGAACGTGGCGCGTGAGAAGAAGATCGACGTGGCCGTCTCGAACGGTTTCGGCTTCGGCGGGACCAATGGGACCTTGGTGTTCCGTCGAATCTGAGGGTTATAGGAACGAGCGGAGAGGAACGAGGAACGAGTGAAGGCGCCTCCCGTTTTGTGGTTGCCTTTGCGCCTTGTTCTGCCGCTTCCAACTTTGCGTCGCGTTGCTGATTCATCTCTGCGGTGGCGTCTTTGGTGCTGCCGGGTGGAATCTGCACGTCCTGAGAGCGTGCTGCCGGCATCGCACGCCTCGGGCTTCCACTCGTTCCTCGTTCCTCTCCACTCGTTTCTCGCTCAATGATTCACAGCCATCCGCTCCCAGCCGTCCCCGACCTGCTGGTCCTGCACGGCGTGGCGCCGCAGCGCTATCCGATGCTGCTGGAGTCGGTGGCCTCGGGCACGGCGCATGGGCGCTGGGATCTGCTGCTGGTGGCGCGCGAGGGCGAGGCGCTGGTGCTGGGGGCCGACGGCATCACCCGTGACGGCGCCGGGCAGCCCCTGCAGGGCGATTTCCTGAAGTTGCTGGACCAGGCCTGGCAGGCCGTGCCGGCCGTTCGCGACGCACCGCAGTGGCCCTTCCGCGGCGGCTGGGCGCTGATGCTGGGGTATGAGCTGGCCCAGCAGGTCGAGCCGACCCTGCAGCTGCCCCAGCGCGAGGACGGCCTGCCGGTGGCCATGGCCCTGCGTTGCCCGGTCGCGCTCCTGCATGACCGCAGCAGCGGCCAGGCCTGGGTGGTGGGCGAGGCCGGCAATCAGGCGCTCATGGCGCAGGTCCTGGCGGACGTGGCACAGGTGGCCGGCACGGCGCCGGACTGGCCTGCCTGGCCTGGCGTGCCGGAATTGCAGGAGGACCCGCCGGCGCACTTCATTGCCGGCGTCGAGCGCATCCTCGATTACCTGCTGGCCGGCGACATCTTCCAGGTCAACCTCTCGCGTGCCTGGCACGCGCCGCTGGCGGCGCCCGCCTCGGCGGCGCAGCTGTACGCGCGCTTGCGCTTGGCCAACCCCGCGCCGTTCGCCGGCCTGTTCGTGCAGCCGGAGTGGGCGGTGGTGAGCTCCTCGCCCGAGCGGCTGGTGTCGGTGCGCGGCGATGTGGTGGAAACACGGCCCATCGCCGGCACCCGCGCGCGCTTCGAAGGCGATGACGATGCCGACCGCATTCGTGAACTGGTCGGCCATCCCAAGGAGCGCGCCGAGCACGTGATGCTGATCGACCTGGAGCGCAACGACCTGGGTCGTCTGTGCACGCCGGGCAGCGTAGAGGTCGATGAACTGATGAGCGTTGAGAGCTACGCCCACGTGCACCACATCGTCAGCAACGTCCGCGGTGTGATGCGCCAGGGCGTGACGCCGGGCCAGGTGATCGGCGCGACGTTCCCCGGCGGCACCATCACCGGCTGCCCCAAGGTGCGCTGCATGGAGATCATCGCCGAGCTCGAGCGCACGCCCCGCGGCGCCTACACCGGCGCCTTCGGCTGGCTCAACCGCGATGGCGACCTGGACCTCAACATCCTGATCCGCACCGCCGAGCTGCAGCGCACGCCCGCGGGCCAGCAGCTGCGCTTCCGTACCGGCGCAGGCATCGTGGCCGACTCCGATGCGGGCCGCGAGCTGGAGGAAACCCGCGCCAAGGCCCGTGGCCTGCTGCGTGCCCTGTGAGCGGTGGCCGGGGCGGGGCTGTCGAATCAATCGCTTACGAGGCGTTCGGCCGTTCACGGTATCCTGACCGGCCTGTTTCGAGCCCGGCGCTGCCGGAGGCAACGTGGTTTCAGCCTTGAGGCGCGGCTGCCGCGCAGTGGCGATCTTCCTGTTGGTGGTGGTCCTGGCCGTCGCGGCGGCCGGGGCGATGGTCTACGTGCGCTTTGAGCGCTTCCAGAACACCGCCATCCCCAACCTGGCCGAAGGCCAGACACTGCAGGTGCAGCGCGGGGACTCCTTCGCCCGGGTGCTGCGGCGCCTGCGCGAGGCGGGCATCGACGTTGGCTACGATCTGGAGTGGCAGCTGCTGGCGCGGCAGATGGACGTGGCCGCGCGCCTGAAGGTCGGCGAGTACCCGCTGACGCCCGGGACCAGTCCGCGCGCGCTGTTGCAGCGCATGCGCGATGGCAAGGTGCTGCAATACCGCTTCACCATCGTGGAGGGCTGGAACATCCGCCAGCTGCGTGCCGCGCTGGCCAAGGCCACGCCGCTCGTCCACCGCAGCGATGCCCTGGACGACGCCGCGCTGATGCAGGCGCTGGGGGCGCCTGGGCAGCACCCGGAGGGGCGCTTCCTGCCGCAGACCTACGTCTACATCCGTGGCGATACCGACCTGGAAGTGCTGGGACAGGCGCACGCGGCCATGCAGAAGGCGCTGGCCGAAGTCTGGGCGCAGCGCGCGCCGGAGCTGCCGATCGCAACGCCGGAGCAGGCGTTGATCCTGGCGTCCATCATCGAGAAAGAGACCGGCATCGCCCAGGAGCGCCCGCAGATCGCCGGTGTGTTCGCGCGCCGATTGAAGATCGGCATGCCCCTGCAGACCGATCCCACGGTGATCTACGGCATGGGCAGCGCCTACGACGGCAACATCCGTCGCCGCGACCTGACCACCGATACGCCGTACAACACCTACACCCGCGCCGGCCTGACGCCCACGCCGATCGCCATGCCCGGGGTGGATGCGCTGAAGGCCGCGGTGAACCCGGCGCCAGGCGATGCGCTGTTCTTCGTGGCCCTGGGCGATGGCAGCGGGCGCCACGTGTTCTCCGCCTCGCTGTCCGAGCACAACGCGGCCGTGGCGCGCTACCTGCGCAACCTGCGGCGCCCGCCGCTGCCGGAAGAAGCGCCGGTGCCGGAGGCCGCGCCGCGATGAGCCGGGCCATCCTCCAGCATCGTCGCTTCATCAGCCTGGAAGGCGGGGAGGGCGCGGGCAAGACCAGCGCCATCGCCGCCATCCGCGAACAACTGCAGCGCAGCGGCGGCGAAATCGTGCTCACGCGCGAGCCCGGCGGCACGCCGCTGGCCGAACAGCTGCGGGCCCTGCTGCTGGGGAAGCATGAGGAAATCCTCGTGCCCGAGGCCGAACTGCTGATGATGTTCGCCGCCCGCGCCCAGCACGTGCGCAACGTGATCCAGCCAGCGCTGCAGCGCGGCGCCTGGGTGATCAGCGACCGCTTCACCGACTCCAGCTATGCCTACCAGGGCGCCGGGCGCGGCCTGGACCTGAGCCTGCTGGAGACGCTGGAGCAGAACGTGGTCGGTCTGCGTCCCGGGCTGACGCTGCTGCTGGACCTGGACGTGCGCGAAGGCCGTGCACGCACGGCCGGACGCGACCTGTGGCCGGACCGCATCGAAAGCGAGCGCGACGATTTCTTCGAGCGTGTGCGCGAGGGCTTCCGCCGCCGCGCGGCCGCCGAGCCGGAGCGCTTCCGGGTGATCGACGCGGCGCAGACGCCGCAGGCGGTGGCCGCCGATGTCGGGGGTGCGGTGCGTGCGTGGATGGAGGCGGCCGAGGCATGAGTAACGCGTTTTCGCCCTGGCAGCAGCGGGCCTACGCGCATGCGATCTCGGCGCTGGATGCCGGTCGCATGGGCCACGGCCTGATGGTCTGCGGCCCGTCCGGACTGGGCAAGCGCGAGGTGGTGGAAGCGATGGCGCGTTACGTGCTGTGCGGCGGCACGCCAGCGCCGGGCGATCGCAACCTGCAACTGCTCCACGCCGGCACGCATCCGGACATGCACCGGGTGTCGTTCATCCCCACGCGCGATGGCAGCAAGCTGCGCACCGAGATCGTGATCGACCAGATCCGCGACTTGTCGCAGAAGCTCTCGCTGACCCCGCAATACGGGCGCGCGGTGGTGGCCATCGTCGACCCGGCCGACGCGGTGAACCGCTCGGCCTACAACGCCTTGCTCAAGACCCTGGAAGAACCCGCGCCCGGCCGTTACCTCTGGTTGATCGCCAGCGATGTGATGCGTCTGCCGGCCACCATCCGCAGCCGTTGCCAGAAGCTGGAGTTCCGCCTGCCGGCGGAGGAGGAAGCCCTGCAGTGGCTGCAGGTGCAGGGCCACGATGCAAAAGCGGCTGCCCAGGCGCTGGAGGCCGCACGCGGTCATCCCGGGCTTGCCGACGAGTGGCTGCGCAACGATGGCCTGGCGCTGCGGCAGGAAGTGGCGCGCGACCTGGAACGCGTCCGCCGCGGCGAGGCGGGCACGGTGGAAACCGCGCAACGCTGGAGCGGCGACGAGCACGCGGACCTGCGGCTGCGCCATGCCGCCGACCTGGCCCTGGCGCAGGCCGCATCGGCTGGCTTGACCGATCCGGCGCGATTGAACAAGCTTGCCCGATGGTTCGACGCGGCCAACCGGACCCGCGACCTGCTGCGAACCACGGTTCGCGCGGACTTGGCCATGGTCGAGCTGTTGTCGGCCTGGCGTGAGAGCAACAGCGGCCCGTCCGCACATGGAGATCGTCGATGAATGTTCCGGTAGGCGGCAAAGGCATGCTTTCCCTGGCCGTGAAGGACAAGGCCTCGCTCTACAACGCGTATATCCCGTTCGTGAAGCAGGGCGGCATTTTCGTGCCCACGCCCAAGCGCTATTTCCTGGGCGATGAAGTCTTTCTGTTGCTGACCCTGCCCGAATCCAGCGAGCGCCTGGCCATCGCCGGCAAGGTGATCTGGGTGACGCCCGCCGGCGCGCAGGGCGCCAGGACCGCGGGCATCGGCGTGCAGTTCGCCGATAACGCCGATGGCGAGGCGATCAAGAACCGCATCGAGACCCTGCTGGCCGGCACGCTGAGCGCCGACAAGCCGACGCACACGATGTAAGTCGTCGCCCTACACGTAGGCTCCAAGCCTGCAGTGGAGGGATGGCGATCAAACAGCAGCTCCGTCGCAGAGCGTAGGTTGCGAAGGTCTCACAAGCATGCTGTGGGAGCGGGATTCAGCTGCGGATGGACTTCGCGGTTTGATTCGGACTTCGTAGGCGAAGCCTTCAAACCTGACGCGCGCAGCAGCGGGCCGGCGGCTGGTGGCCGCGGCGAGCGGAGGCAGGTAGCCGAGCGCCCGAGTGAGGGCAGGATGCCCTGATGGAGGGAAGAGCGGGTACCGACCGCCGGATCGCTGCCTCTCCGACGCCATGGAGCGCAGGCCCTGCACGTGCGACCTGCAGGGCGAGGACAAGTGCTCGGCCAGAATGCGGGCGCGAAAAGCCGACTTCGCCAAGCAGCCTGGCCCTGAGCCGGGCATGGCTGCTCGGCTCGGTCAGCCATCCATGGCTGACTCGCCGCCGCGGGCCATCCATGGCCCGCTTTCCGCCATACCCGACTCAGGGCCAGGCCCGGTAACTGGAGGATCCGGAGGTCTTCAACCCAAAGCCGATGATCCTGAAGCGCGCGGCAGCGGTTCGGCCGCCGGTAGTCGCGGAGGCGAAGCAAGAGCTGAGCGCCTCACGACGGGGCAGGTTGCGCTGATGGAGGGAAGAGCGGCTACCGGCCGCCGGCCGACCGCGGTTCTTCCGAGGTCGTGATGGGCGCATACCGCACCGCGATCCTCATGAACCGCGAAAAGAAAAAGCCGGGCATTGCCCGGCGTTTCATCACCGCCACGCTGCTGTCTAAAGACTCTTGAGCAGATTGCCCAGCAGCAGCACGACCAGGCCGGCGCAGACCAGCCAGAACGCGTAGGGCACCAGCGCAGGGATGTAGTGCAGGCGCGCGGCGACCCCGAGGCCGCCGAGCAGGAAGGCGAGGAAGTAGGTGCCCGCGGAGGGCGCGGAAAGATTGAACATTGCAGGATCTGTCAGTCTCGGGTGGGCGACATGATGCCCGATCCGACAGGATCGGGCGCAGCGCCAGTGTCGGTGGTCAGGCCACCGGCTCGCGCAACACCGGGTTGTCCCAACCCGGACGCGGGGCGAAGCGATCGCCGTAGCGCGCCTGCAGCACCTTGAGCTTTTCCACAAGCACGTCGGCGCCGGTGGCGCGGATGTGCTGGATCGGGCCGCCACGGAAGGGTGCGAAGCCGGTACCGAAGATCACTCCGGCATCCAGCAGGTCCGCATCGGCCACCGTGCCTTCGTGCAGGCAGGCCACCGCCTCGTTCAACAGCGGCAGGATCAGGCGGTCTTCCAGGTCGGCCGGTGCCTGGTAGTCTTTGGGAACTTCCGGCTTGACCGCCTTGCTGCCGCGCTCGGTCTGTTCCCACTTGTACAGGCCCTGGCCGTCCTTCTTGCCGCGCTTGTCCGGTTCCACCGCCTGCAGGGCCTGCGGGATCTGCAAGCCGAGGAAGGGAGCAAGCTCCTTGCCGACGCCAGCGGCTACATCCAGGCCGACGGTATCGATCAGTTCGATCGGTCCCATCGGCATGCCGAACTTCACCGCCGCCTTGTCCAGTACCGGCCCGGGGATGCCCTCGGCGTAGGCCGTGGCTGCCTCCAGCATGTACGGGAACAGCACCCGGTTGACCAGGAAGCCAGGGGTGCCGGCCACCGGCACCGGGAACTTGTCCAGCGCCTTGCAGAAGGCCGCCAGGCGCTGCACGTTGGCCGGATCGAGGCCATCGTGCTGGACGATTTCCACCAGCGGCATCTGCGCCACCGGGTTGAAGTAGTGCAGGCCGGCGAACTGCGCCGGGCGCTGCAGGTGTTCGCGCAGCTCCACCAGCGGAATCGAGGAGGTGTTGGTGGTCAGCAATGCGTCGGGTTTCAGGCGCGGCTCGATGCTCTCGTACAGGGCGCGCTTGGCTTCGGGATTCTCGATGATGGCCTCGATCACCAGGTCGGCGCTGGTCACGCCTTCGCCGGACAGATCGGCCTTCAGGCGCGCGGCCACGGCCGGGCGCTTGGCCGGGTCCTTCACGCGCTTGTCGAACAAGGCCTGGGCGCGAGTCATCGCTGGATCGATGTAGCGCTGCTCGCGGTCCTGCAGGGTCACGGTAAAGCCCTTGTAGGCCGACCAAGCGGCGATGTCGCCGCCCATCACCCCTGCACCGATGACGTGTACGTGCTGGATCGCAGGCGCTGAGGTGCCGCCCGCGTCCTTGCCGCCCAGGGCCTTCAGGCGTTCGGTCAGGAAGAAGATGCGGATCAGGTTGCGCGCGGTCGGCGTGCCGGCCAGCTTGACCACGCCGCGGCGTTCGGCGTCCAGGCGGCCTTTGATGCCCTTGCCGCCGCTGCGCTCCCAGGTGTTGATAAGGGCGTAGGGCGCCGGGTACTGGTCCTTGCGCGCCTTGCGCGCGACCTGCTTGGCCATCTGCGGCGCCAGCAGCTTGCGCGCCGGCCAGGTGTTGGTGGCCCAGCCGGTCAGGCGCTGCTTGAGCGGGCGCTTGCTGCCGCGCAGCGCCAGTGCGGCGGCGGTATCCACCAGCACCGCCTTGTCCACGACCTTGTCCACCAGGCCCATCGCGCGCGCGGCCGAGGCGGACACCGCGCGGCCGGTCAGCATCAGGTCCATGGCCGCCGGCGCGCCGATCAGGCGCGGCAAGCGGGCACTGCCGCCCCAGCCCGGGAAGATGCCCAGCTTGGTTTCCGGCAGGCCGATCCGGGTAGAGGCATCGTTCGAGGCGACCCGGTAGCGGCAGGCCAGGGAGATCTCGGTGCCGCCGCCCATGCAGAAGCCATGGATGGCCGCCACCGTGGGGCAGGGCAGTTCCGCTAGCTTCTGGAACGTGGCCTGGCCACGGCGGATGGCATCGTTCACCGTGCCGCGGCGGTCGAATTCCTGGAACTCCTTCAGATCGGCCCCGGCGATGAAGCCGCTGGGCTTGGCCGAGGCGATCACCACCCCCTTGGGCGGGTCGATGGCCAGGCGCTCGATCAGCTCGCCCAGTTCGATCAGCACATCCTGCGAGAACGCATTGACCGAGGCCTCGGCCCGGTCCAGCGACAGCACGACCACGCCGTCCTCACGCTGGGCCGTTTTCCAATGGCTGAATCGCAGCCCGTCGAAGCTCGCCGTCATCGAAGCAACCATCCGTTCACGTATGGACAAGGTCGTTATGATCGTGAGCTTGTTTGGCCCGCGTCAAATCCGCATATGGGGAATGGGGCTGCCGGTCGCATCCCCAATAGCGGTTCGAGCCGGGTCGGCCATGGCAGGACTGAACTCCTGGCATCCCCCTTTGAACTTTTTGCCGCGCAGGCGGTCACAAGGCACGGCTTCATCGCCGAGCTGACAGGAGTGCAGCCCGGCATGGCCGGAGACGAAACACCACAGGAGCTGGATCTTGATCTGGTCAAGCGCGTGCAAGGCGGGGACAGCTCGGCCTTCGATGTCCTGGTACGCAAGTACCAGCATCGGGTCGTCACCCTGGTCGGGCGCTACGTGCACGATTGGAGCGAATCGCAGGACGTGGCCCAGGAGGCCTTTATTCGCGCCTACCGCGCGATCGGAAGCTTCCGCGGCGACGCCCAGTTCTATACCTGGCTGCACCGGATCGCCGTGAACACCGCAAAGAATCACCTGGTTGCCCACAACCGCCGTCCGCCCACGGACGACATCGATGCCAGCGAAGCCGAGCAGTTCGATGGCGGCACGCGCCTGCGCGACACCGATACGCCCGAGCGCGAACTCATGCGCCAGGAGCTGGAGAACACGGTGATGCGCGCGGTCGAGCGGCTGCCGGAGGAACTGAGGTCCGCCATCACCCTGCGCGAGGTGGAGGGACTGAGCTATGAGGAAATCGCGCAGAAGATGGATTGCCCCATCGGCACCGTGCGTTCGCGGATCTACCGCGCCCGCGAGGCGATCGATGCCGAACTCCGTCCCCTGCTTGATACCGCAAGCGCCACTCGCGAGCGTTCCCGCATATGACAGACAAACTCGTACAACACTACGGCCAGCAGCTTTCCGAGCTGATCGATGGCGAACTGGCGCCTGACCAGGCGCGCTTCCTGTTGCGACGCCTGCAGCACGATGACGAGCTCAAGGGCTGCCTGGAACGTTGGCAGCTCTGCGGCGACGTGTTGCGTGGCCAGGCCACGCACGCCGCGCCCGTCGATTTCGCCGCCCGCGTGGCCGCGGCGGTTGCGCAGGAGGCGGTTGCGCCTGCGGGCCGCCAGGCTGGCCGCGGCGGTCGTGGGCTGCTGCGCTGGGGCGGCGGCGCCCTGGCCGCGTCGGTCGCATTGATCGCCCTGCTGGTGGCACGCCAGGTCCCCGATGCGCCCGGCGCCGCTCCGGCCGGGACCGAAACGCTGGCTGCGGTGGACCCGGCGCCGGCCGCACCCGCGGTGGCGACGGTGGCCGATGCGTCGGACAGCCAGCCGATCGACCTGCCCGCGAACGACTCATCGCCTTATGGTCCGTCGGCCCAGGCGGCCTCGAGCGCTGCCGCGGCCGGTCTGGCCGTGGCCAGCGTGGCGCCGCGCCAGGCCCGCGGCGAGCGTCGTGGCAGCGCCACGCGCACCCAGCAGGTCGCCCGCGCCGCGCAGCAACGCGCGGACGCGCCGCAGCTGGCCACGGCCAACGCGCCGGTGGCGCTGCCTTCGCTGCATCGCCTGTCCACCGAGGAGGCCATCGCCAAGCGCGACCCGTTCCTGGGCGGCATGGGCGAGCCCGCCGCGCGCCCCTGGCCGCGTTCGGTGCTGCCGCAATATGCCAACAGCCCCTACGCCGCGAGCTATGGCGGTGGCAGCGCTGGCTTCTATCCGTTCGAGCCGCAGTTGCGCCAGGCCCCGGCCACGTCGGCCAGTGCGCCGGCTGCGGATGCCACGCCTTGAGGCAGCCGCCCAGGCTCGGCTGATTTCGTTCGCGTGTCGTGCCGCCGCAGGCGATGCCTGCGGACATTCCCTTCCGTTCTCCTGCTTCGAGGCATGTATTCGATGACCCATCCTGTCCGAAACCGCCTGCTGGCCCTGGCCGCCCTGACCGTTCCGCTGGCTGCCTGCGCGCAACAGCATTCCGAGGCCGCGGCCAGCGCCACGCCAGCCGCGGTGGCTTCCATTGCGCAGAGTTCCGCGCCGCAGATCGTCACCGGCCTGCCGGATTTCACCAAGCTGGTGGAGCAGGTCGGCCCTGGGGTGGTGAACATCGAGGCCAAGGTGTCTTCCAAGCCGCAGCCCGGCCGCGGGCGGGGCGGTGGCAACGCGCAGGCCGAGGAGCTGTTCCGCCGCTTCTTCGGCCCGGGCTTTGAAATGCCGGGCATGCCGGACGGGCAGGGCCCGTCGCCGCGTTCGCGCGAGGGCACCTCCCTGGGCAGCGGCTTCATCATTTCGCCCGATGGCTATGTGCTGACCAACCATCACGTGGTCGACGGCGCCGACACGGTGACGGTGAAGCTGTCCGACCGCCGCGAGTTCAAGGCCAAGGTCGTGGGCAGCGACGAGATGTACGACGTGGCCTTGCTCAAGATCGACGCCAGCAACCTGCCGTCGCTGCGCCTGGGCAACTCCAGCACGGTCAAGCCGGGCCAGTGGGCCGTGGCCATCGGCTCGCCGCTGGGGCTGGACCATTCGGTGACTGCCGGCATCGTCAGCGCCACCGGGCGCAGCAACCCGATGGCCGGCCAGCAGTACGTGCGCTTCATCCAGACCGACGTGGCCATCAACCAGGGCAATTCCGGCGGCCCGCTGCTGAACACCGCCGGCGAAGTGGTCGGCATCAATTCGCAGATCTTCTCCATGTCCGGCGGCTACATGGGCATCAGCTTCGCCATCCCGATCGACCTGGCGGTCAGCGCGGCCGACCAGATCAAGAAGAACGGGCGCGTGAGCCGCTCGATGCTGGGCGTGCGCATGCAGCCCATCGATGAGACCCAGGCCAAGGGCCTGAAGCTGCCATCCACCGATGGCGCGCTGGTGGCCGACGTGGAAGCCGGTAGCGGTTCGGCCAAGGCCGGGATCCAGCCGGGCGACTTCATCACCGCCTTCAACGGCCAGAAGATCCACAGCTACGAGGAACTGCCGCCGCTGGTAGGGCCGACCCCGGCCGGCACCACGGTCACCCTGAGCATCATTCGCGATGGCAAGCCGCGCGATATCAAGGTCACGCTGAGCGAGCTGGACCCCAAGGCGGCCGGAGCCGCGGGCGATGAGCAGGACAGCGCCGCGGACGAGGACGCGCCGGCGGCCGCGACCAACCAGATCGGCCTGCAGGTCGGCGAGATCGATGCGGCCACGCGCCAGCGCCTGGGCTTGAAGGCCGGTGAGGGCGTGCGCATCACCGGCGTCAGCGACGAGGTGGCGGCCGATTCGCCGCAGCTGCAGCCTGGCATCATCGTGCTGCAGGTCGGGCGCACCCCGGTCGGCAGCGTGGCCGAGTTCCGCAAGGCCACGGCCGGCTACAAGAAGGGCGATGTGGTGATGCTGCTGGCGCGCTCGCCGCAGGGCGGCGGCAACCAGTTCGTGGCGGTCACGGTGGGCGGCAAGGACTGATTTGGCCTCCAGATCCCCGCGCCGGCCGCAAACCCGGCCGGCGCGGGGCAGGCGTGCGATAATGGCGCGTTGACCTTACCGACGGCCCCATCGCCGCCCATGCAGCCCCAAGTTCCTGATTCCATGCGGAATATCCGCAACTTCTCCATCATCGCGCATGTCGACCACGGCAAGTCGACCCTGGCCGATCGCATCATCCAGCTGTGCGGCGGCCTGACCGAACGCGAGATGGAAGCGCAGGTGCTCGACAACAATCCGATCGAGCGCGAGCGCGGCATCACCATCAAGGCCCAGTCCGTGTCGCTGCCGTACACCGCGCGCGACGGCCAGACCTACTACCTGAACTTCATCGACACCCCCGGGCATGTGGACTTCTCCTACGAAGTCAGCCGCTCGCTGGCCGCCTGCGAAGGCGCGTTGCTGGTGGTCGATGCGGCCCAGGGCGTGGAGGCCCAGTCGGTGGCCAACTGCTACACCGCGGTGGAGCAGGGCCTGGAAGTGGTGCCGGTGCTCAACAAGATCGACCTGCCCACGGCCGATATCGAGCGCGCCAAGGGCGAGATCGAGGCGGTGATCGGCATCGACGCCACCGATGCGGTGGCGGTGTCGGCCAAGACCGGCCTGAACGTGCAGGAGGTGCTGGAGGCCATCGTCCAGCGCATTCCGCCGCCGTCTCCGCGCGACACCGACAAGCTGCAGGCGCTGATCATCGACTCCTGGTTCGACAACTACCTGGGCGTGGTCATGCTGGTGCGGGTGATGCAGGGCGAGATCAAGGATGGCGACGACATCCTGGTCATGACCACCGGGCGCAAGCACAAGGTCGACGATGTCGGCATCTTCACCCCCAAGCGCACCAAGACCAAGGCGCTGCGCGCCGGCGAGGTGGGCTGGATCAACGCGTCGATCAAGGACGTCCACGGCGCCCCGGTCGGCGACACCCTGACCCTGGCCTCGGACCCGGCGCCGGCGCCGCTGCCTGGCTTCCAGGAGATGCAGCCGCGCGTGTTCTCCGGCCTGTTCCCGGTCAACGCCGAGGACTATCCGGCCCTGCGCGAGGCGCTGGAGAAGCTGCGCCTGAACGATGCGGCATTGCGTTTCGAGCCGGAAAGCTCGGAGGCCATGGGCTTCGGTTTCCGCTGCGGCTTTCTGGGCATGCTGCACATGGAGATCGTGCAGGAGCGCCTGGAGCGCGAATACGACCTGGACCTGATCGGCACCGCGCCTACGGTGATCTACGAGGTGCTGCGCACCGACGGCAATGTGGTGACCCTGGACAACCCGGCCAAGCTGCCGCAGGCCAACCTGATCGAGGAGGTGCGCGAGCCCATCATCCGCGCCAACATCCTCACGCCCGAGGCCTACATCGGCAACATCATCAAGCTGTGCGAGGAAAAGCGCGGCGTGCAGATCGGCATCCAGTACATGGCCAGCCAGGTGCAGATCAGCTACGAGCTGCCGATGGCCGAGGTGGTGCTGGACTTCTTCGACAAGCTCAAGTCGGTCAGCCGCGGCTATGCCTCGCTGGACTACGCCTTCCTGCGTTTCCAGGCCGGTCCGTTCGTGCGCCTGGATACGCTGATCAACGGCGACAAGGTCGACGCGCTGAGCCTGATCGTGCACCGCAGCCAGGCCGACCGCCGCGGCCGCGAGCTGTGCGAGAAGATGAAGGACCTGATCCCGCGGCAGATGTTCGACGTGGCCATCCAGGCCGCCGTCGGCGCGCAGATCATCGCCCGTTCCACGGTCAAGGCCATGCGCAAGAACGTGCTGGCCAAGTGCTATGGTGGCGACATCTCGCGCAAGAAGAAGCTGTTGGAGAAGCAGAAGGAAGGCAAGAAGCGCATGAAGCAGGTAGGCCGCGTGGAGATTCCGCAGGAGGCCTTCCTCGCCGTGCTGCAGGTCGACAGCAAGTAATCCACGCACCGGCGCGCCGGTGTTCCCCAGGGGGCGGGTCGGATGGCCCGCCCTTGTTCTGTGCAAGTCGCGATGGCCGCGGGGCTTGCGAGTTGAGGAAAGGCAATGGTCTGGTTCGAAACAATCCTGGTGGTGCTCACCCTGCTGACCGGCGCGATCTGGCTGGCGGACAAGCTGTTCCTGGCCAGGCGCCGGGCCCAGCGCAGCGAACTGCTGGCCGAAGAGCCGGTGCTGGTGGACTACTCCAAGGCGTTCTTCCCGGTGCTGGCGCTGGTGCTGGTGTTGCGCAGCTTCGTGGCCGAGCCCTACAAGATTCCCTCGGCCTCGATGATGCCCAACCTGCTGATCGGCGACTTCATCCTGGTCAACAAGTTCTCCTACGGCCTGCGCCTGCCCATCAACAACGCCAAGTTCGTGCCGCTGGGCGAGCCCAAGCGCGGCGACGTGGTGGTGTTCAAGCCGCCGCACGACCCCGAGAACAACTGGATCAAGCGCGTCATCGGCCTGCCGGGCGATACCGTGGCCTTCCGCGGCAACACCCTGTATCTCAACGGCCAGGAAGTGAGGTACCAGCCGATGGGCACCTACAACGGTCGCGGCATTCCCTACGGCAGCAACGGTGTGGACCTGCTGATGGAGGACCTGCCGGGCCGCCAGCACCTGGTCTACGAGGACATGAACAGGGTCTCGGGCGAGGGCGAATGGACGGTGCCTGCCGGCCACTATTTCGTCATGGGCGACAATCGCGATAATAGCGAGGACAGCCGCCTGTGGCCGGTGCAGCATTTCCTGCCGGAAGAGAACCTGCGGGGCAAGGCATTTCTCATCTGGCTGAACTGCGAGGGCTGGTTCTGCAAGGATGGGTTCAACGCCTCCCGGATCGGGACGGCGATCAATTGATCTGACCAATCGGGGAGTCGGGGAATGAACAAGCGTGACAAGCAGCAGGGCCTGACCTTGACGAGCTTCGTGCTCGTGCTGGCGGTGGTGGGCTTCTTTGCATATGTGGGCATGAAGCTGGTCCCGATGTACATCGAGTTCTACGCGGTGAAAACCGCGCTGAACGGCTTGTCCAAAGAGCCCGGCGTGGCGGACATGGACCCGTCCAAGATCCAGGATCTGTTCTTCAAGCGCATGGACGTGGACAGCGCGGACAACATCAAGCCTTCCAACGTCAAGGTCGAGCGGATGGACGGCGGCTGGAAGATGACAGTCAAGTACGAGGTCCGACGCGATCTGATCGCCAACCTCGACGTGGTGGGCAAGTTCGACGCCGAGAAGGCGTTGACGCTGCGCGCCACGGGCCAATAGCCGACGCGATGGGGGTGGACCGGATCGGCCACCGGTTCGCCGAACCGGCCCTGCTGTCCCAGGCGCTGACGCATCGCAGCGCCGGGGCGCCGCACAACGAGCGCCTGGAATTCCTGGGAGACGGCGTGGTCAACCTGTTGATCGCCGAGGTGCTGTTCCAGCGTTGGCCCAAGGCCGACGAAGGCGCCCTGACCCGCGCCCGCGCCGAGCTGGTGCGCGAGGCCGCCCTGGCCACCATTGCCCGCGAACTGGAGCTGGGCGCGCGCCTGACCATGGGCCCGGGCGAGATGAAATCCGGCGGCCACCGCCGCGACTCGATCCTGGCCGATGCGCTGGAAGCGGTGGTGGCGGCCATCTACCTGGATGCCGGCTTCGAGGCCTGCCGCGCCCGCGTGCTGCCCTGGTTCGAGCAGGCCCTGGCCGCGCTGCCGGTCGGCAAGCCGGAAAAGGACGCCAAGACCCGGCTGCAGGAGTGGCTGCAGGCCCGGCAGAAGCCTTTGCCGGTGTATGAGCTGGTCTCGGAAAGCGGCGAGGAACACGCCCGCCACTTCCAGGTCCGCTGTACGCTGACCGACCCCGAGATGGCCTGCGACGGCGAGGGCAGTTCCCGCCGGATCGCCGAACAGGCCGCCGCCGCCTGCGTGCTGCAGGCCATCGTCCCGAAGAAATGAGTAACGCCGTGACCGATTCCACCCCTCAACGCAGCGGCAGTGTCGCCGTCATCGGCCGCCCCAACGTGGGCAAGTCGACCCTGACCAACGCGCTGGTGGGCGCCAAGGTCAGCATCGTCTCCAGCCGGCCGCAGACCACCCGCCACCGCCTGCTCGGCATCGCGACCTTCCCCGAAGGCCAGATCGTGCTGGTCGATACGCCGGGCCTGCACCGGCAGCAGTCCAAGTTCTCCGCCTCGGCGATGAGCCGGGTCATGAACCGGGCCGCGCGCGGCGCGCTGGAAGGCGTGGACGCGGGCCTGCTGGTGATCGAGGCCGGACGCTGGGACGAGGAGGACACCCTGGCGTTCAACGTGCTCAGCGATGCCGGCATCCCGGTGGTGCTGGTGATCAACAAGGTCGACCGGCTCAAGAATAAGGCCGAGTTGTTGCCGTTCCTGGCCAAGGTCAGCGAGGGGCGCGACTTTGCCGCCGTGCATCCGATCTCGGCGATGAAGCGCAACGGCCTGGAGGCGCTGGTGCGCGACATCCTCGCCCAGTTGCCGGAGCAACCGCCGATGTTCGGCGAGGACGAGATCACCGACCGCAGCGAGCGCTTCCTGGCCGCCGAGCTGGTGCGCGAGCAGCTGATGCGCCAGCTCGGTGCCGAGCTGCCGTATGCGACCACCACCGAGATCGAGCGCTTCACCGAAGACGGCCAGATGCTGCGCATCGGCGCGGTGATCTGGGTCGAGCGCGAGACCCAGAAGGCCATCGTCATCGGCAAGGGCGGCACCCGCCTGAAGGACATCGGTAGCAAGGCGCGCCAGCAGATGGAGCACCTGTTCGGCCGCAAGGTGTTCCTGGAGACCTGGGTGCGCGTGCGCGAGGGCTGGTCGGATGACGAGACGGCGTTGAAGGCGTTCGGATACGAGTAGGGGCGGAGAAACGAGTGAAGAGGAACGAGGAACGAGTGACGAGGTCCGATTCCGTACCGGCGCCTGTTCTCACTCGTTCCTCGTTCCTCTCCACTCGTTCCTAGCATCATGTCCCTCATCGCCGACCTGGCCTTCGTCCTGCACACGCGGCCCTGGCGTGAGACCAGCCTGCAGGTGGAGTTGCTGACGGCCGGGCACGGGCGGATCGGGGTGGTGGCGCGCGGGGTGCAGGGGCCCAAGCGGCATGTGCTGCGCGCGGCCCTGCAGCCGCTGCAGGCCCTGCGCTTCGAAGCGATGCAGCGGGGTGAACTGGCGCGGCTGGTGTCGGCCGAGGCGCTGGACACCGCGCCGCGCTTGTCGGGCGATGCGGCGCTATCGGCGTTCTACGTCAACGAGCTGGTCCTGCGCCTGGCGCAGCGGCAGGATCCGGCGCCCGAGCTGTTCCAGGCCTACGCGCAGGTGCGCGCGCGGTTGGCGGGCGCCGAATCGCTGTCCTGGACCTTGCGCCGCTTCGAACGCGATCTGCTGCAGGCCATGGGACTGGGCTTCGATCTGGACAACGATGGCCAGGGCGAGCCGATCGATCCGGCGGCGCGCTACGTGCTGGAGCCCGAGCATGGCCCGCGCCGGCTGGTGCTGGACCGCGGGGCGGCCGACCGCCGCGGTGCGGCCACCGGACGCGCCTTGTTGTCGCTGGCCGCCGACACGCTGCCAACGGCGGAGGACCTGGGCAGCCTGCGCCTGGCGCTGCGCGCGGTGTTGTCCCATCACTTGGGCCCGCGCGGCCTGAAATCCTGGGACATGGCCGCCCAGCTGCGGCCGCCCGCCCGCTGAGCCGATCCGGATCCGTCGCGCCGGGACGCTGTAGGGGCCTGGCCCCAGTGCGAGGCCGGCACGGTCCTGCAAGGCACCGGGCAGGTCGGGTCCTGCGCGCACCAACGGCTCGGCTCAGCGCGAGGCCAGCACCGTCCTGCAGGCCTCCTCGAAGGCCGGCAGCGCCGCGTCGCCGGGCAGGGCCTGGTCCAGCTGTTCGGCGGCCAGGCGCAGGCGTGCGGCGCCGACGAAGCCGCAGCTGGCCTTGAGCCGATGCAGTTGCGAATGCGCCCCGGCGGTATCGCCCGCGCGCAGCGCGGCCAGCACGCCATCGCGCTGCAGGGCCAGCTCGCCCAGGAACATCCCGCGCAGGGTGGCCAGGTTCGCCGGGTTTCCGCCCAGGGCCTTCAGCGCCGCCTCGTCGTCCCAGTCCGGCGCGCCTTCGCTGCAGGTGTGCAGCGGCAGCGGTGCCTGCGCATGGGTGGGCATGCCCATGGCCTGGCGCACCACGTCGCGCAAGGCCTCGGCCTGGATGGGCTTGCGCACCACGCCGGCGAAGCCGGCCTTGCACAGGCCGCTGTGCAAGGCCGCCGAGTCGTCCGCGGTGTGCGCCAGGGCCGGGACCTCCGGGGCCCCGGCGCGTAGCTGTTCTAGCAGGGCACTGCCGCTGCCGTCGGGCAGGTTGGCATCGATCAGGTACAGGCCGAAGGGCCCGGCCGCGCGCAAGGCCTCGGCCTGGGTCTGCGCGCATACGACCTCGGCGGGCAGGGCGTCCAGCGCGTGACACAGAAACTGGCGGCTGATGGGGTCGTCCTCGACCAACAGGATTCGTACCGTCATCCCGAGCATCCCAGCGGTGTGATGTCCGGGGATGTTAACGCGGTCCGCGCCCGAATCGAGCCATCTGCGACAATAGGCGGCCCAATCGCGCAGCCCTTCGCCACGTGGCCCGTCACCGCAATCGATTCGACCGCACGCCTTTCCAGGCCTCCATCACCGACCTGAGCCACGATGGCCGTGGCGTGGCCCGCCGCGCCAGCGGCGAGGTCGACGGCAAGGTCACCTTCGTCAGCGGCGCCTTGCCGGGCGAAACGGTCATTGCAGAACCCACCGCCCACAACCGCCACTTCGACGAGGCCCGCACCACCGAGGTGCTGCAGGCCTCGCCGCACCGCGTGACCCCGCGCTGCCCGCACTTCGGCGTTTGCGCCGGCTGCGTGCTGCAGCACCTGGAGGAAGACCAGCAGATCCTGGCCAAGCAGCGGGTGCTGATGGAGAACCTGGAGCGCATCGGCCATGTCGCGCCCGAGCGCATGCTGGAACCGCTGGTGGGCCAGAACTGGGGCTATCGCCGCAAGGGGCGTTTCTCCGTGCGGCGGGTGATGAAGAAGGACAAGACGCTGGTGGGTTTCCGCGAGCTCGACCCCCGGTTCGTGGCCGACCTGTCGGTCTGCCATACCGTGATCCCGCAGATCGGCAACAGGATCCAGGCGCTGGCCGCGCTGGTGGAGGGCCTGGACGCCAAGCGCGACATCCCGCAGATCGAGTTCATCGCCGGCGACGACACCGTGGCGCTGACCTTCCGCCACCTGCAGCCGCTGTCCGAGCACGACCGCCAGGCCTTGACCGCCTTCGCGCAGGCGCACGATTTTGCGATCTTCCTGCAGCCTGGCGGCCTGGAAAGCGTCCACCCGCTGTGGCCGGCCGAGGTGCCGCTGTCCTTCCGGCTGCCGCAGTGGGACGTGGAACTGGCCTTCCGGCCGCTGGACTTCATCCAGGTCAATGCCTCGCTCAACCAGAAGATGATCGCCCACGCCCTGGCGCTGCTGGATGCCCAGCCGCAGGACCGGGTGCTGGACCTGTTCTGCGGCCTGGGCAACTTCACCCTGCCGCTGGCGCGCGGCGTGCGCGAAGTGGTGGGCGTGGAGGGCGAGGCCGGCCTGGTGGCGCGCGCCAGGGACAACGCCGCGCGCAACGGCCTGGGCAATGCGCAGTTCTTCGCCGCCGACCTGACCCAGGACCAGCGCCAGGCCGAATGGATGAAGCAGGGCTTCGACAAGCTGCTGCTGGATCCGCCCCGTTCCGGCGCCATCGATGTGCTGCAGCAGCTTCCGCTGAAGCAGTTCAGCCGCATCGTCTATGTCAGCTGCCATCCGGGCTCGCTGGCACGCGATGCCGGCTACCTGGTCAACGAACACGGCTTCAAGCTCCGGGCCGCCGGCGCGATGGACATGTTCCCCCACACCGCACACGTGGAGAGCATCGCCCTGTTCGAACGCTGAGAAGCCAAGCTCTCTCGTTCCTCGTTCCTCGTTCCTCGTTCCTCGCTCCTCGTTGCTCCCACCCCCTCACTCCTCACTCCTCTCCACTCACTCCTCAACTCCCCCATGGCCATCGAAATCGAACGCAAATTCCTGGTCACCGGCGATGCCTGGCGCGCGGCCGCCCATGCAGTGATTCCGATGGCGCAGGGCTATCTCAACGATGTCGGCGCGGTGGAGGCCGGCACGCAGAAGGCTTCGGTGCGTGTGCGCCTGCAGGGCGAAACGGCCTTCCTCAACATCAAGTCGCGCCAGATGGGCCATACCCGGCAGGAGTTCGAGTACCCGGTGCCGGTGGAGGACGCACGGGCGCTGCTGGCGCTGTGCGTGGGCGGGCTGGTGGACAAGCGCCGCCACCTGGTCACGGTCGGCGCGCACCTGTGGGAGGTGGATGAGTTCCTCGGCGACAACGCCGGGCTGGTGGTGGCCGAGGTGGAGCTGGGTGCGGCCGACGAGGCCTTCGAGAAGCCCGAGTGGGCTGGCGCGGAGGTCACCGACGAGGGCCGCTACTACAACCTGGCCCTGGCATCGCACCCCTACGCGCGCTGGAGCGCGGCCGAACGCGGCTGAGCCTTGTGCCCGGCACCGGCCGCCACCATGCAGGCGTCATGAGAATCGATATCTGGTCCGACGTGGTCTGCCCCTGGTGCTGGATCGGCAAGCACCGCTTCCAGCGTGCGCTGCAGTTGCTGGGCGATGCGGCACCCGCCGTGGAAGTGCACTGGCATGCCTACCAACTGGACCCGGAAGCGGGCGAGCAGCCCGTGCCCTTGCGTGAGGCGCTGGCCGTCAAGTTCGGCGGCGCCGAGCGGGCGGGGCAGCTGCTGGCGCAGACCCAGGCCACCGCGCAGGGCGAGGGGTTGCCGATGGATTTCGACCGCGGCCAGGTCCGGGTGACCACGCTGCCGGCGCATCGGCTGATGTGGCTGGCCGCGCGCGAGGGCGTGGCCGATGCCGTGGGCGAGGCTTTGTTCCAGGCGCACTTCGCGCAGGGACGCAACCTGGCCGACCCGGCCACGTTGGTGCAGGCCGGCGCCGCCGGCGGCCTGGCGCAGGCACGCATCCGCGCGCTGCTGGACTCCGACGAGGGCCGTGCCGAGGTCCAGGCCGATTTGGAGCAGGCGCGGGCGATGGGCATCAGCGCCGTGCCGACCTTCGTCATCGACGGGCGTTATGCCGTGCAGGGCGCCCAGCCGCCGGAGCAGCTCGCGCAGATCCTGCGGCAGATCGCGGCCGAGCGTGGCGCCGATGCGTCCGGGGAACACGCCTGCGGGCCGGACGGCTGCCCGGTCTGAGTCAGCGCTGGCGGTGCAGGTCAGCTCGGCCGCGGCCAGGGCGCTGGGCGGCAACAGATGCGCGTACGGGTTCTGAAGCTTCAGGCCGCTTCTGCGACAATGCGCGGCCGCAGGTGCCGTACGCGCCTTCCAGGAGACCTCCATGCTGGTGATCGGCGTTGCCGGGACCGAACTGACCGCCCAAGAGCGCGAGTGGCTGCAGCACGATGCGGTGGCGGGCGTGATCCTGTTCAAGCGCAATTTCGCCTCGCGCGCGCAGGTGGGTGAGCTGTCGGCGGCGATCCGCCAGGCCGCGCGCCTGCCGCAGCTGATCTGCGTGGACCAGGAAGGCGGACGGGTGCAGCGCTTCCGTGAGGGTTACAGCGCGTTGCCGCCGCTGGGCGAGTTCGGCGCCCTGTATGCGCGCGACCGCGCGGGCGCCCTGGCCCTGGCCGAAGAACACGCCTGGCTGATGGCCAGCGAGGTCCAGGCCAGTGGCGTGGACCTGAGCTTCGCGCCGGTGGTCGATCTGGCACGCGGCAACCGCGCCATCGGCGATCGCGCCTTCAGCGACGATCCGCAGGTCGTGGCCGAGTTCACCCGCGCCTACGTGCGCGGCCTGCACAGCGTGGGCATGGCCGCCACGCTCAAGCATTTCCCCGGCCACGGCACCGTGCGCGAGGACACGCACTTCGATGAGGCGGTGGACCCGCGTCCGCTGGAGGTGCTGCGCGCCGAGGACCTGGTGCCCTTCGCCGCCGGCATCGAGGCGGGCGCCGATGCGGTCATGCTGGCCCACGTGAAGTATCCGGCCGTGGCGCCGGAGCCGGCTGGCTACTCGCCGCGCTGGATCAACGAGATCCTGCGGGGCAGTGCGTCCGAGGGCGGCTTTGGTTTCCGCGGCGTGGTGTTCTCCGATGACATCGGCATGGCCGCCGCGCACGCGGCCGGTGGCGTGAAATCGCGCGTCGATGCGCACCTGGACGCCGGCTGCGACGTGGTGCTGGTCTGCCATCCGGAGCTGGTCGAGGACGCCCTGCAGGCCGTCACCGGCCGCCGGCTCAATACTGCCGCCTTGCTCGGATTGATCGGGCGCGGCGCACTCGGCTGGGATGGACTGCTGGCCGACCAACGCTACGACAGCACCCAGACCCGTCTCATTCAACCGCTTGGAATCCCCACCTGATGTCGAACCTTTCCATCCCCCAGGCGCTGGCCCAGGCCGATCTGCTGGTCGATCGCGCCACGATCGATGCCGCCATCGGCCGCATGGCCGCCGAGATCGCCGCCGACTACCAGGGCGAAGTGCCGGTGTTCATCACCATCTTGAACGGTGCGCTGCCCTTTGCCGGCCAGCTGGCGCTGGAGCTCGGCGCGCGCGGGCAGGACGTGCAGTTCGACTACATGCATGCCACCCGCTACCGCGGCGAGACCAGCGGCGGCGAGCTGGTGTGGAAGCACCGCCCGACCTCGGCGCTGTTCGGCCGGCGCGTGATCCTGGCCGATGACATCCTCGACGAGGGCCTGACCCTGCAGGCCGTGCGCCAGTGGTGCCTGGAGCAGGGCGCCACCGACGTGCGCATCGCCGCGCTGACGGTCAAGCAGCACGACCGCGCCATCGAAGGCGTGCGCGCGGACTACACCGGCGTCACCGTGCCGGACCGCTATGTGTTCGGCTTCGGCATGGATGTGGGCGAGCGCCTGCGCAACATTCCGGCGATCTATGCGATGAAGGAAGCCAAGTGACGGCGATCTCCCTGGCGGTGATCGGCGGCACCGGCGTATACGGGCTGGCCACGCTGGACGAGGTGGAGACCCGCGCGGTCACCACGCCTTACGGCGACCCGTCCGGACCGGTGCGCGTGGGCACGCTGCTGGGCCACCGCGTGGCCTTCCTGGCGCGCCATGGCGAAGGCCACTCGCTGCCGCCGCACAAGATCAACTACCGCGCCAACCTGGCCGCGCTGAAGCAGATTGGTGCCACCCGCGTGCTGGCGCTGAACACGGTCGGCGGCATCACCGAGGACTTCGGCCCGCGCGTGCTGGCCTGTCCGGACCAGCTGATCGACTACACCTGGGGGCGCATTTCCACCCTGAGCGAGGAGCCTGGCAGCGAAGTGCTGCACGTGGATTTCGGCGACCCCTACACGCCGATGCTGCGGCACAAGCTGCTGGCCGCGGCGAAGGTCACCGGCACCCGGGTGGTCGATGGCGGTTGCTACGGCGCCACCCAGGGCCCGCGCCTGGAAACCAAGGCCGAGATCGCGCGCATGCGCCGCGACGGCTGCGACCTGGTCGGCATGACCGGCATGCCCGAGGCCGGGCTGGCGCGCGAGCTGGGGCTGGACTACGTGTGCCTGGGCATCGTCGCCAACTGGGCGGCCGGGTGCGGCACCGGGGAGGAGATCACCATGGCCGAGGTGCTGGCCAACGTGAAGGCCGCCTCGGCCGGCCTGCCCGAGCTGATCGGCGAACTGGCCCGCGGGTAATTGTCAAGACAGGCAAGTCTTTTGCATACTCGGGCACGCGGCATGTCCGCACCACCCACCAATGCACACAACCTGGGGAACAGGAAAGTTATGCCGTACGGTACTGTCAAATGGTTCAACGACGCCAAGGGGTTTGGTTTCATCGCTCCGGAAGATGGCAGCGCTGATGTGTTCGCGCACTTCTCGGCGATCAACTCGAAGGGCTTCCGCAGCCTGCAGGAAGGCCAGCGCGTGAGCTATGAAGTCACGCAGGGCCCGAAGGGCGCCCAGGCTTCGAACATTACGCCGGTCACCTGATTCCAGGTTTTTCTGCGCTGAGAACCCCGCCCCCCGGCGGGGTTTTTTGTGGGCTTACGCCCAAGTGCAGGACGGTGAAGACTTCCCGATGGAGCCTTCGGTGGCCGCGAAAAGCCGACTCCGCCAACCCGCCCGGCGCCAAGCCGGGCATGGCTGCTCGGCTCGGTCAGCCCTGCGTGGCCGACTCGCCGCCGCGGGCCGTCCTGGCCCGCTGTCCGCCACACCCGACTCGGGGCCAGGCTCGCCAACTGATGGTCTCGGACTTCCTCGCCGCTGTTCTCATTGAGAGAAGACCCACTTTCATCAAGGTCCAAGGGAGTGAACATGCAACGGACGCCCCTGCACGTGGCCATCGTCGGCTACGGCACGGCCGGGCAGGCCGCCGCCGCGCTGCTGGCGAGCGATGGCCACCGGGTCGAGGTGTTCGAGCGCGCACCGGAACTGGGGCCGGTCGGGGCCGGCTTCCTGCTGCAGCCCACCGGATTGCAGGTGCTGTGGGAGATGGGCCTGCTGCCGCAGGCCTTGGCCCACGGGCGACGCATCCACCGGCTGTTCGGCCAGACGCCGTGCGGTCGCACCGTCATGGACATGCGCTACGCGCCGCTGGACCGGCGGCTGTTCGGGCTGGGCATGCAGCGTGGCGCGCTGTTCTCGCTGCTGGCCCATGCCTGGGAAGGGTTCGGCGGCGTGCACTGCGGCACGCGGATCGTGCAGATCGGCCAGGACACGCGGAAAGTCCGGGATGACACGGGGCGCTGGCATGGCCCCTTCGATCTGGTGATCGCCGCGGATGGCTCGGCTTCGGCGCTGCGCGCGGCCACCGGCGGGGTGCGGATCGACACGCCATACCCATGGGGCGCGCTGTGGTGCCTGTTGCCGCAGGGCGACTGGGCCTGGCCAGACGAGCTGCGCCAACGCTACGTGGCCGCGCGCAAGATGATCGGCATGCTGCCGGTGGGCACGCGCCCGGGCGAGGACACGCCGCGGGTGAGCTTCTTTTGGAGCCTGCCGGCCGAAGGCTTTGCCCGATGGGAATACGCCGGCCTGCAGGCTTGGCGGGAGGAGGTCATCGCGCTGTGGCCGGCCCTGGAGGCGCCTCTGCAGCAGGTGCAGGCGAGCACGCAGCTGGCACGCGCTGGCTATCGCGATGCGGTCATGCGCCACTGGCACCGCGACCGTCTGGTCCTGCTGGGCGACGCCGCCCACGCGATGAGCCCGCAGCTGGGGCAGGGTGTGAACATGGCGCTGCTGGATGCGATGGCCCTGCGCGATGCGTTGCGCGCCGAACGCGAGGTGCCCACTGCGCTGGCGCGCTACCAGCGCGAGCGCAGCGCGCATGTGGCGATCTACCACTTCTGGAGCCGCTGGCTGACGCCCTTGTTCCAGTCCGAGCGCGACACGGCCGCGCGCCTGCGCGACGTGGCGTTCCTGCCGATGGGGCGCCTGCCGGGCGGCCGCGGCCATATGTTGCGCGTGTTGAGCGGCACCCAGCGCGGCTACTTCGGGCGTTGGCCGCTGGCGCCCGCGTTCCTGGAGGCCATCGACAGCGCGCGCATCACCGGCCCCGATTCGCCGACGTCCTGACTCCGGGCATCATCACCGGCAGGGCGATGGCCTCTCCCTCCACGCAGGCGATCAGCTGCTCGCCGCGTTGCAGTTCGGGCGTGACCCCGGCGGTGAACTGCGAGAACGCCGGCAGCACCGTGACGCCGGGGCGCAGCCAGAACGCCGGCCAGCGACGCGTGGTGCCGGGCTGCTTGAACTGCGGGTGCACGTGACCGCACAGGACGTGCAGGCTGGCGTGGGTGGCCGGCGCATGGCGCAGCAGGAAGGGGCCGTCGGCGAGCTCGTCTGGCAACAGCTTCAAGCCCAGGTCGGCACCGACCAGAGCGCGGTCGTGGTTGCCGGCCAGCGCGGCGATCTCCAGCGCGCCTTGCCGCTGCCGCCATTGCTGCAGCTGGCCACGCCAGGCCGCATCCGGCGCCGGGCCATGCAGCACATCGCCCAGGATCCACAGCGACTGCGCCTGGGTATGTTCGATGAGCGCGCTCAGCCGCTGCAGGTCGTGCAGGGTGCCGCCGCTGGGCAGGGCGATGCCGGCGCGGCGGAACACATCGCCCTTGCCCAGGTGCAGGTCGGCGATCAGCAGCCGCCGCCGCGCCGGCCAGTACAGGGCGCGATCGCCCAGGGCGCGCATCGGTTCGCCGGCGATGACCAGGTCCAGCTCAACGCCCATGTTTCTTTTCCAGCTGCTGCGCCGCGCGCTGCACGCGGGTCTTCCAGTCCTCGGTGCTGAGCTGCCCGCGCAGGCTCTCGGCCCATAGCGGGAAGGACAGCGGGGTCAGGCTGCGGGGCCGGTGCATGGCCAGCGACCGCTGCGCGCAATCGCGCAGGGTGGCGGCCAGCCGGTCCAGTTCGAGGGCGCCGGTGAAAACCTCGCGCTGGGCCTGGTGCAGCAGCAGGTGGTCCGGATCGTGCCGGCTCAGCACATCGAACAGCAGCCCGCTGGAGGCCTGCAGCTGGCGCATGCTGCGCGGGGTCTTGCCCGGCAGCGAGGGCGGCAACAGGCCGGATACGCGCGCGATCTCGCGAAACTGGCGCCGCGCCAGCTCGCCCAGGTTGAGGCTGGCGGTCAGGTCCTCGACCAGCTGCGCGGGCGAGAGCAGGGCGTGCAGGCCGGCCTGGTCCAGCTCGGCCTGGTTGGCCGGCGAGAGCACCAGGCCATAGTCGTTGGCGGCGAAGGCGAAGGTGTTTGCGCGCAGCCGGCCCCAGCGCAGCGCCAGCAGCGCGGCCAGGCCTTCGTGCACCTGGCGGCCGGCGAAGGGATACAGGAACAGATGCTGGCCATCGCGCGCCTTGACCTGTTCGCACAGCAGCGTGCCCGGTGCGGGCAAGGCGGACAGGCGCTCCTGCAGCGCAAGCAAAGGGGCGATGGCGCGCAGCTCCGGGTCCTGGTGGTCGCCGCCGAAGGTGGCCTCGACCTCGCGCCCCAGCTCCGAGGACAGGGGCATGCGCCCGCCCATCCACTTCGGGACCGTGCCGTCGCCGCCCTTGGCCACGCGCACATAGGCGGTCATGTCTTCCAGGCGGACCAGTTCCAGCAGGCGCCCGGCGAACTGGAAGCGGTCGCCGCGGCGCAGGCGGCCCACGAACAGTTCCTCGATCGAGCCCAGCCCGCCACCGCGCAGAAACTTGACCTGCACGCTGCCATCGCTGGTGATGGTGCCGATGGACAGCCGGTGGCGCAGGGCCACCCGACGCTCGTGCACGCGATAGACGCCATCGGCGTCGCGCACCACCTTGTGGAAATCCGGATAGCGCTCCAGCGCGCTGCCGCCGTGCTCGATGAAGTCCAGCACCGCGCGCCAGGTGGCGTCATCCAGCGCGGCGAAGGCCTGGGTGCCGCGCACTTCCGCCAGCAACGCCTCGGGCGCGAAGCCGCCGCCCAGGGCCAGGGTGACGCAGTGCTGGGCCAGCACGTCCAGCGACAGGCGCGGGGCGTGGCGCGGTTCGATCTCGGCCCGGGCGATGGCGCGGCGCGCGGCGGCGTATTCGACCAGTTCCAGCGCGTGGGTGGGCACGCAGACCACGTGTCCGGCCTCGCCGGGCCGATGGCGCGCGCGGCCGGCGCGCTGCAGCAGCCGGGCGATGCCCTTGGGGCTGCCGATCTGCAGCACCTGGTCCACCGCGGGAAAGTCCACGCCCAGGTCCAGGCTGGAGGTGGCCACCACGCAGCGCAGCGTGCCCTCGCGCAGGCCTTGCTCGGCCTCGTTGCGCAGCCGCGGACTCAGCGAGCCGTGGTGCAGGGCCAGCGTGGCCGGGTCCTCGGGCCACACCGCGGCCAGCGCCTGATGCCACAGCTCGGCCTGCGCGCGCGTGTTGGTGAACACCAGGCTGGTCTTGACCGCCAGCAGCTTGTCCAGCACCCGCGAAAGCTGGGCCAGGCCCAGGTGGCCGGACCAGGGGAAGCGCTCGCCGGCCTTGGGCCGCAGCGTCTCCAGGGTGAGCGTGCGCGGCCGCACGCCGGAAACCAGGGCGAAGCCGGGACCGGGGACTGGAGTGCCGGGACTGGGGACCGGGGACCGGGGACCCGGGAAGGCGGTTGCTGCGCCCGTAGACGCCATGGAGCCAGCTGTTGCTTCTGCTTCACCGCCGGGTCCCCGGTCCCCGGTCCCCGGTCCCGGCATCACCACCAGCATCAACGCGCCCGCCGCCTCATCCAGATTGCCCAGCGTGGCCGACAGGCCCCAGGTGCGCAGGCCGGGGGTGAGCTTGCGCAGGCGCGCCAGGCACAGCTGCAGCAGCACGCCACGCTTGTTGGCCAGCAGCTCGTGCCACTCATCGACGATGACCGCACGGATGTCGCGGAGCTGCGGCGCGGTGTCTGGGTAGGACAGCAGCAGCGCCAGCGACTCGGGGGTGGTCACCAGCACGTCCAGCTTGCCCGCGCGCGCCAGCCGCTTGTCGCGCGAGCTGGCATCGCCGGTGCGCTGTCCGACCTGCCAGTCCAGGCCGACGCCGGCGATGGCTTCGCTCAAGGCGCGGGTGGTATCGGCAGCCAGCGCCTTGAGCGGGGTGATCCACAGCACCTGCAGCGGGCGCACGCGGTTCTTCTTCAGCGGCGTGGCCGATGCCCTGCGCGCGCGCACCGCTTCCAGCAGCGGGCCACCGAAGGCCGCCAGCGTCTTGCCGCTTCCGGTAGGCGTGTGCAGCAGGCCGGAGCGGCCTTCCAGATAATGCGTCCACACCTCGCGCTGGAACGGCAGGGCCTTCCAGCCGCGTGCCTTGAACCAGTCCAGCAAGGGCGCTTCGATCGCCCGGCGGGTCCGCGTGCCGGCGCGAGCCTCGGTGGCGGCGATCACCGCCGGGGTGTCTTTCGATCGCGCGCGTCTGCGGGACGGGGCTTGCGGCAGCGGCTGGCTCACCGCGCCAGCGCCTTCAGGTCTTCCAGCCGGTCGGCCTCGGCCATCGGCTTGTCGTGGCGCCAGCGCAGGATGCGCGGGAAACGCGTGGCCACCCCCGACTTGTGCCGCTTGCTCAGGTTGACCGCTTCGAAGCCGAGCTCGAACACGTGGTGCGGCGTCACCGCGCGCACCGGACCGAAGCGCTCGGTGGTATGCGCGCGGATCCAGCTGTCCAGCTTCATGATCTCCTTGTCGTCCAGGCCCGAGTACGCCTTGGCCACCGGCACCAGCGTCTGTCCATCCCACAGGCCGAAGGTGTAGTCGGTGAACAGCGTGCTGCGGCGGCCGTGTCCGGCCTGGGCATAAATCAGCACCGCATCGATGGTCAACGGGTCGATCTTCCACTTCCACCAGTCGCCGCGCTTGCGCCCGCCCTGGTAGATCGAATCGGCGCGCTTGAGCATCAGGCCTTCCACGCCGCGCATGCGCGAGTCTTCGCGCAGCTGCGCGGCCGCCTCCCAGTCCGCTGCCTGGACCTGTGCGGAGGTCGTGATGCGTGGATCGCCATGCGCTGCCAGCAGTTGCTCGAGCAGGGCACGACGCTCGTCCAGCGCACGCTCGCGCAGGTCTTCGCCATCCAATTCCAGCAGATCGTAGGCCTGCACGCGCGCAGGCGTATCGGCCAGCGTCTTCGCACCCGGCTTGCGGCGCTGGATGCGCGTCTGCAGCGCGGTGAAGGGCATCGGCGCGTCCTGGCCCTGGCCCCAGGCCAGCAGTTCGCCATCGATCACGCAATCGCGTGGCAGCGTGGCGGCCGCCTCCTCGATTTCGGGGAAGCGGCCGTCCAGGCGTTCCTCACCGCGCGACCACAGCGCGACCTCGCCATGGCGCCGGATCAGCTGCAAGCGGATGCCGTCCCACTTCCACTCCAGGCGCCAGTCGGCGATGTCGCCCAACGACTGCACCGGCGCTTCCAGCGGCGAGGCCAGGAAGAACGGATACGGCTGTTGGCGGTCGCTGGGCAGGTCTTCGGCCGACAGCAGGTCCTGCAGGAACTGCGGAGTCGGCGCCCACGTGCCCAGCATGCGTTGGGCGATGCGCGCGATATCGATGCCGCTCATTTCCGCCAGCGCCTGTTGCACCAGCCGCTGCGATACCCCGACCCGCAGGGCGCCGGTCAGCAGCTTGTTGAAGACCAGCCGCTGCGCATAGGGCAGGGCGTGCCAGGCCGAGACGATCACCTCGCGGCGCACGGCCTCGGCCTGGTTGGCCACCGGCAGCAGCCGCTCCTCGATCCATTCGGCCAGGCCCAGCTCCGGCGGCGGATCGGCCGGATCGTCCAGCAGCAGGGCCAGGGTCTCGGCCAGGTCGCCAACGTGGTCGTAGCTGTCTTCCACCAGCCAGTCGGGCGTGGCCGACTCCTGCGCGATCCAGGCGCGCAGTTCGCCCGTGCCTGCGATCTTCTGCCGCGCGCCGGTGAGCTTGCCGCCGGAGAGCAGGTACAGCGCCCACACCGCATCGCGCGGCGGCGCGTCGCGGAAATACGCGATCAGCGCGGCGCGCTTGTCCAGGGTGGCGGTGCTTTCGTCCAGCGCCTGGTAGAGATCGGCGAAGCGCTTCATCGCCATGCCTCGTGGGGCGTGTAGACCAAGCACAGGCGCGTGCGACTTGCGTTCCAGTCGAGCCGCTGACGCTCGGGATCGCGGATGCCATACATGGCCAGGGGGTGTCGCGCGCAGCGGCTGCGGGCAAGCACAGGAGCGCTGCGAACGCGACGAGGGTGAGCATGCGCACAGGGGAACGGCGGGCTCATTCCTCGTTCCCGTAATCGGTGCGGAAGGCCTCGGCGGCGATGCCGGCCTCGTTCATGGCGCGGATGATGGCGTCGGTGTTGCCATGGGTGGCGATGACGCGGCTGGCGCCGGTCTCGCGCACGGTGCGCAGCAGGTCGGGCCAGTCGGCATGGTCGGAGACCACGAAGCCGCGGTCGTAGTTGCGCCGGCGCCGATTGCCGCGCACCCGCATCCAGCCGGAGGCGAAGCCCTGCTGCGCCTTGCGGAAGCGGCGGATCCACGGGCTGCCGGCCGCGGAAGGCGGCGCCAGGATCAGCTGGCCGGCGTAGTCGCTGCCGCGTGCGGTCTCGGAGACGGGCAAGGTGTCGAGCATGGCGATGCCGGCGCTGCGGTAGACCTCCACGCCGGCCTGGATCGCCCCGTGCAGCAGCGCCGGCTGGTCGTCGAAGGCGCGCAGCTCGGCCAGCACGCGCTGCGCCTTGCCCAGCGCGTAGCAATAGAGAATCGCCGCTTCGCCGCGTTCGGCGCAGTGCCGGCGCCAGGCCACGATGTCGCGCGCCACCTCGCGCGTGTCCGGCCAGCGATAGATCGGCAGGCCGAAGGTCGCCTCAGTGATGAAAGTGTCGCAAGGCACCACTTCGAAGGGCGCGCACGTCGGGTCGGGCTGGCGCTTGTAGTCGCCAGAGGCCACCCAGACCTGATCACCGACCTCGATCCGCACCTGCGCAGAGCCCAGCACGTGCCCGGCCGAGTGCAGCGACAGGCGCGCGTCCCCGATCTGGAAGGCCTCGCCGTATTCGCGGATGTCGTAATCCTGCTCGCCCAGCCGCCAGCGCAGGATCGGCAGGCTCTCGCGGGTGGCCCAGTAGCGGCCCATCCCGGTGCGCGCGTGGTCGCCGTGACCATGGGTGATGACCGCGCGTGGCACCGGCTTCCACGGATCGATATGGAAGTCGCCCGCCGGGCAGTACAGCCCCTCCGGGCGCAGGACGATCAGGTCGTTGGAGACGGCAGCCATGTGGGGCAGGGTGCGTGAACCGGTGTGCAGGTGCCGGCAACGTGCGGGCGCAAGGTCTCAGAAGCTGAGACACCGCCCAATACCGACTGAAGGCCAGGGCGGCCCGGCTCGTACGCCGCGCCTGGCCTCAGGGCAGCGTTCGTGCGAGCAGAGACAAAACCGGCCGGCTCAATCGAGCAGGGACACCGCTGCGGTCGCCAGGATCATGGTGAGCAGGACCGCCGACAGGTTGAGCCCGGCCACGGGCAGGCGACGTCCCTGGGTCCAGCCGATGGCACGCCCCTCGGCGCGCAGTTCACGCAGATTGCCGCCCACGGCCAGCGCGCACAGGGCCACCGCTGCGAAGAACAGCAACCGCTGCGTGTCCTCGGTCCTGGATAGGAGCGCACCCACGCCCAGACAAGCCGAGAAGAAAAAGGCGATGCCGGTCCGGGTCACGGGGTCCATGTGCTTCCAGCTCCTTTGAATCGCGCGCTCAGACGCCGGGGTGGCGCGCCAGCACCCGCGAGCCGGTGATGATCATGCGCAGCATCTGCGAGATCTGCTCGATCAGTTGCGGGTCCTTTTCCGGTGGCAGGTCCATGGCGGCCGCGCCCATGGTGAACACCAGGCGGGTGATGGCCTTGGATACCAGCGCCGGCTCGTGCAGGGGCGCGCGGGAGGCGGCCGCCAGGCGGATCAGGTCCACCTTCAGCTCTTCCTCAAAGTAGTTCAGCTCGCGCTCCACCGCCTGTTTGAACGCGTCCGAGCCCACCGCGCCCTCGCGCAGCAGCACGTGCAGCATCTTGTCATCGGCCCGCAGCTGTTCCATGAAAGTCTCCACGGACAGGCGGATCACGCTGCGGTCGCTGCTGGCCGCGCGCTGGCGCGCATGGCCGATGATCTGGCGCAGCGAGCGGCCGGCCAGGTCGATCAGCGCGATGGCCAATTCGTCCATGTCGCGGAACTGGCGGTAGAAGCTGTTGGGGGCGATGCCGGCCTCGCGCGCCACCTCGCGCAGGCTCAGCGAGGACACGCTGCGGTGCGGGCCGACCAGCTTGAGCGCGGCCGCCAGCAGGTCCTCGCGCGAGATCGAGGCCTTGCGGACTGGGGTGTCCGTCGCAGCTGCGTTGGGATGGAGTTCGGCGGCAGGATTCAAAGGTGGCTTCACATCGGACGACCCGGGGTGAATCATAGCCCTGAACTGAATATACAGTTGTATACACAGCTGTTTCTGCATGTGTATAGTGTCTTCCCATGAGCGCCATCCCCGTCCTGCCTGTCCCCCCCGCCACCCGCCGTCCCAGTGCGCTGCGTCGCCTGGTGCAGCCCCTGGTGACGCCGGTGGTCTTCGACTACTGGGCCTCGCGGATCCATCCGCTGTGGCGCTGGGAGCGTCCGCTGGCGCGCGTGCTGGAAAAGCGCGCCGAATCGGCCGACGCGGTGACCCTGGTGCTGCAAGCCAATGGCCACTGGCAAGGATTCCAGCCGGGCCAGCACGTCAATATCGGTGTGGAGATCGAGGGCGCACGGGTCTGGCGCAGCTACAGCCTGACCAACGCCATTGGCAGTGAGCGCCTGTCGATCACGGTCAAGCGCATCGCCGGCGGCAAGGTGAGCCAGCATCTGGCCGAGCGCGTGCAGGTCGGCGACCTGCTGGATATCGGCCCGGCCTTCGGCGAGATGGTGCTGCCGCCCACCGCCATGCCCAGCCTGTTCCTGGCCGCCGGCAGCGGCATCACCCCGCTGATGTCGCTGGTGCGCGCGCTGGATGCGCAGGGCATGCCGGCGCCGGTGACGCTGATGTACTGGGCGCGCACGCGCGAGGATCTGTGTTTCGTCGCCGAGCTGCGGGCCCTGGCCGCGCGCCATGCCAATTTCCAGGTGCGCTTCGTGCTGACGCGCCAGGCTGCCGAGGCGGCCGATGAAGCATCCGGCCGCATCGAGGCTGCGCATTTGGCCGCGCATGAAGATCTTGCCGCGCACTGCGTCTACGCCTGCGGTCCGTCGGGCTTCACCGCCGCCGCGGCAGCGCTGGTGCAGGACAGGGCCGCACGCTTCCTGTGCGAGGCCTTCACCCCGCCGCCGCGACAGGACAGCGACACCGGCACGGTGCAGGTCGAGCTGGCCGCCAGCGGCCGCAGCCTGACGCTGCGGCGCGGCATGAGCCTGCTGGAAGCGCTGGAGGCCGAGGGCCTCAAGCCAACCCACGGCTGCCGCATGGGCCTGTGCAATACCTGCGTCTGCGGCAAGTCCGCCGGCACCACCCGCGACCTGACCACCGGCACGCTGCATGGCGAGCCGACCGCCGCGCTCAAGCTCTGCGTGAGCAGCGCCACCTCCGATCTGGTTCTGGACCTGTAGACATGAAGACCCGCAGCCGCGCCCTCAATCCGGAAGAACTGCAGCGCTTCGGCGAGGAGCTCGACGCCCTGCGCAAGCGCACCGTCGCCACGCTGGGCGAGCGCGATGCCCGCTACATCCGCCGGTCGATCTCGGCCGTGCGCTGGTTGGAAGTGGCCGGGCGCGCGGCGCTGTTCGCCGGTGCCTTCATCCACACCATCCTGATCCCCGCATGGATCCTCGGCGTGCTGATGCTGGGCCTGGCCAAGATCCTGGAGAACATGACCGTGGGTCACAACGTGATCCATGGCCAGTACGACTGGATGGGCGACCCGCAGCTGCAGGGCAAGACCTACGAGTGGGACATCGTGGCCACCAGCGAGTACTGGCGCAAGACCCACAACTTCCGCCACCACACCTACACCAACGTGCGCGGGATGGACGATGACATCGGCTACGGCCTGTTGCGCATCTTCCCAGAGCAGAAGTGGAAGCCCTTCTACCTGCTGCAGCCGCCGATCGCGGTGATCTTCTGCCTGCTGTTCGAATGGGGCGTGGCGATCCAGGACCTGCGCCTGGGCCGTTTCCTGAGCGGCAAGATGAGCTTTGGCAAGCTGTGGGCGCAGACCCGTCCGGTGGCCAAGAAGGCCGGGCGCCAGGTCCTGAAGGACTATGTGATCTTCCCGCTGCTGGCCGGCCCGTTCTTCCTGCCGGTGCTGCTGGGCAACCTGGCGGCGAACGTGATGCGCAGCATCTGGACCTACGTGGTGATCTTCTGCGGTCACTTCACCGCCGATGCCGAGACCTTCCCCAAGGAAGTGCTGCGCAACGAGAGCCGTGGGCACTGGTACCTGCGCCAGTTGCGCGGGTCGTCCAACATCAGCGGCGGCCGGGTGATCGACGTGCTGACCGGCGACCTGAGCCACCAGATCGAGCATCATTTCTTCCCGGACGTGCCGGCCAACCGCTACGCCGAGATGGCGGTGGAAGTGCGACAGATCTGCAAGCGCTATGGCCAGCACTACAACACCGGCTCGCTGTTCAAGCAGTTCGGCCAGGTGAGCTGGCGCATCCTGCGGCATTCCTTCCCCAGCAGGCCGCGCCGCAAGACCGCGCTGGTCAAGCTGCCCTCGATGCCGGTGGTGGATGTGACGCCCGAGCCGATGCAGCAGCCGGGCTGATCCAGGCTGCGATAGCGACCCTGTCGGAGAAGCGACATCAGCGGATTGGAGAGGCGACGCAGCGATGCGTCGCCTTTTTTGCTGGCCGGTACTTGGACGCTGTGGGAGCCGATTCATCGGCGAAGGGGCTTTACAGGAAAGGCCCCGGCGTCACCCGATGGCGCCAGGGCCATCGGCGGTACAGCTACTGCGACGCCAGCAGCGCCGCATAGCGCTGCAAGTCCTCATCCGAGAAACAGCAGAACAGCACTTCGCGCAGCGAGGTGCCCTGGGTTGCTTCGCGCACGGTATCCACCGCGACCTGCGCAGCTGCCTGCTTGGGGTAGCCGTAGATGCCGGTGCTGATGGCGGGAAACGCCAGCGTCGCCAGGCCATGGCCGGCCGCCAGCGCGATGCTGCTGCGATAACAGCCGGCCAGCAGCGCCGCTTCGCCGTGAGTGCCGTCCTGCCAGACCGGGCCGACGGTGTGGATCACGTACCGCGCGGGCAGACGATAGCCACGGGTGATCTTGGCCTGGCCGGTCTTGCAGCCTTGCAGCAGGCGGCACTCGGCCACCAGGTCGGGGCCGGCGGCGCGGTGGATCGCACCATCCACACCACCGCCGCCCAGCAGCGAGGAATTGGCGGCGTTGACGATGGCGTCCACGTCCAGCTTGGTGATGTCGGCCCGCACGGCACGCAGATCGGTCATGGCCCGGATGCTGGCGCGCGTTGGCGCAGATGGGCGTGAAGGCAAGGCCTGGCCGCTGCGTGGTGCGCACCTCGCCGCCTGGGTAGCGCGATGGCGCCGCGGCGCTGGAATTGCCGCGGCATCTCTTTGCGCGACTTCGTCGATCAGTCGATGAACTGCAGGCGCGCCAGCTCCGCATACAGGCCGTCCTGCGCGATCAACTCCGCGTGCGTGCCCTGGGCCACGATGCGGCCGCGGTCCATGACCACGATGCGATCGGCCTTGAGCACGGTGGACAGGCGGTGGGCGATGACCAGGGTGGTACGGCCTTCCATCAAGCGTTCCAGCGCCGACTGCACGGCGCGCTCGCTCTGGGCGTCCAGGGCGCTGGTGGCCTCGTCCAGCAGCAGCACCGGCGCGTCCTTCAACACCGCACGGGCGATGGCGATGCGCTGCTGCTGGCCGCCGGACAGGCGCGCGCCGCGCTCGCCGAGCTGGGTGTCGTAGCCGTCGGGCAGTTCGCGGATGAAACCGTCGGCCTCGGCGGCCTGCGCGGCGGCTTGCAGTTCGTTGTCGGTGGCCTCCAGCCGGCCGTAGCGGATGTTGTCCGCCGCGCTGCTGGCGAACAGCGTCGGCTGCTGCGGCACCAACGCGATCTGCTCGCGCAGGGTGCCGATCTCGAGCTGGCGCAGGTCCACAGCGTCAAGCCGCAGCGTGCCGGACTGGGCATCGTAAAAACGCAGCAGGAGCGAGAAGACCGTGCTCTTGCCGGCGCCGGATGGGCCCACCAGCGCCACGGTCTCGCCCGGGCGAACGTGCAGGTCGAAGTCATCCAGCGCAGGCACGTCCGGGCGCGAGGGATAGTGGAACACCACCTGTTCGAAGCGGATCTCGCCGCGCACCGGCGCCGGCAGCGCCTGCGGTGCGGCAGGCGCAAGCACGCGCGGTGCCTCGTCCAGCAGTTCGCCGATGCGGCCCATGCCGCCGGCGGCGCGTTGCAGCTCGTTCCAGACCTCGGCCAGGGCGCCGATCGAGCCGCCGCCGATCAGCGCATACAGCACGAACTGTCCCAGGGTGCCGGCGCTCATGCGACCGGCATTGACGTCGTGCGCGCCGGACCACAGCACCAGGGTGATCGCGCCGAAGATCAGGGTGATGGCGCCGGCGGTGACGAAGGACTGCGAGCGGATGCGTCGCCGCGCGGTGTCCACCGCCAGGGCCAGCGCCGCCTCGAAGCGGCTGCGCTCGTAGGGCTCACGCGCGTGCGCCTGCACCGTGCGCACCGCGCCCAGGGTTTCGCTGGCCAGCGTATTGGCGTCGGCCACCCGGTCCTGGCTGACGCGCGAGGCCTTGGACAGTCGCCGCGCGCCCAGGATGATGGGCAGCACCGCCACCGGGATGCCGATCAGCGCAAAGCCGGCCAGGCGCGGATTGGAGACGAACAGCATCACCATCGAGCCGATCACCGTCACCGTGCTGCGCAGGGCCACGGACATGCTGCTGCCCACCACGCTGCGCAGCAGCTCGCTGTCGGCCGACAGCCGCGAGACCAGCTCGCCACTGCGGGTGCGGTCGTGGAAGTCCGCGTCCAGCGTGATCAGGTGCGCGTACAGGCGGCGGCGCAGGTCGGCGACCACGCGCTCGCCCAGCAGCGAGACGAAGTAGAAGCGCGCCGCGCTGGCCAGGGCCAGGACCACGGCCACCCCGAACAGCAGCAGGAAGGTGCGGTCGATGCTCTCGCCACTGCCGCTGCCGAAGCCCTGGTCGATCATCTGCTTGACCGCCGCGGGAAAGCTCAAGGTCGCCACCGAGGCCACGCCCAGGGACAGCAGCCAGGCCAGGAACAGCCCCTTCTGCCGCATCACGAACGGCCACAGGGCGCGCAGGCTGCCCAACGGCGCCTTGCGTGGTGCGTCGGCGGGCGCAGTGGCGGATGGGCGGGGCGGAACGTCGCTGTCTTGGGAAGGCATGCAAGGGTGCTTGCTGGGGAAGAGGTGACCTTCAGCCCGCGGCAGGCGGGTCGATGAAGCGCACCCGGTCACGGGTGGCGTCGCGCAGCTGGATTTTCAAGGCCGCGCAGCGGTCCGCGGGCAACCGCACGCGCAGCAGCGCACCTTTGGGGTCGAAGCCTTCGTCCAGTTTCTCCGCGCCGTGCTGCGCCAGCGCGGCATGGACCAGGCCCAGGTCGTCGAAGCCGCAATGCAGGCGCAGCGTGGCATGGGCGATCAGCGGCTGGCGCATGGCGGTGCGCAGGCATTCGGCCGCGGTGCCACCGTAGGCGCGCACCAGTCCACCGGCTCCAAGCTTGATGCCGCCATACCAGCGCGTGACCACCACCGCCACGCGGTCGTAGCCCTGGCCGTCGATGGCGGCCAGGATTGGCCGCCCGGCGGTGCCTGCAGGCTCGCCGTCATCGCTGCTGCGGTAGTCCTCGCCGATGCGGTAGGCCCAGCAGTTGTGCGTCGCGGTCGGCTCGCCCACGCGCTGCACGAAGGCCATGGCCTGCGCCGGCGCTTCCACCGCTGCGGCCAGGGCCAGGAAGCGGCTGTGCTTGACGACCCGTTCCAGCTGCGCCGGCTGGGCCAGGGTGTCGCTCATGGACGCAGCAGCGGCTGCAGATCGTCCGGCACCTTGTCATGCGGGTGCATCTGCACGAACAGCTGCAGGCTGCGCCTGGCCGAGAGGACATCGCCCAGGCCGTAGCGGGTGCGGATGCGCTCGATCCAGTCCTCGCGGCTGAGCAGGGAATCGTCGGCCACCGGGACCAGGGTGTCGGTGCGCATGACCCGTTGAGTGCGTGCGCCTTCGGGCCGCGACGGAGCGTGCTCGGCCTCCTTGGCGCGCGGGGCGCGCGCGGCGCGGGGCTTGGCCGGGTCTTGCTGGACGCGTTGCTCGTCCGGAGTCGCGTATTCGTACAAGGCCGCCGGATCAGGCGCCGAGGCCGGGGCGGGTGCGGGTGCGGGTGCGGGT
>NZ_SAWZ01000012.1 GCF_004122095.1 Pseudoxanthomonas composti
TCTAACTGGCCGTGATCAAACCGTCAACACCGCGCTTTTCAGCTCGTCCCCGCCAGCGAAGCAATTCGCCGTCGGGAGCAGGAAATTATGCGAGGTCTTCACAACTTCGTCAACTTCTTTTCGAGGAAATTTTCGAAGCGTCCTGCCCTGCAACACTCCCTCACCTTGCCCCGGTTCAACTTCGAATCAGGCCGCCGGTGAAGCGGGGCGCGAAGTATGGGAGGTGATGACGATCTTGTGAAGGGGTTGGGACACTTTTTTTTCAGACCTACCCTGCCACGGCGCCGAAACGCCCTCACATCAGGCGTTTCGGCTTGGACCACTGCGAGTTCGATCAGGCAGCGACAAGACGAATGCGACTGAAGTTGCGCTTGCCGACCTGAAGAATGCCTTCGAAGCCCGGGACGAAGACGCGCTGTAGATCTTCGAAGACTTCGCCATCCACCCGCACCGCGCGCTCCTTGAGCTTGCGATTGGCCTCCGAGTTGCTGGGCGTCAGGCCAGCGGCGGTGAGCAAGGCCGCCATGCGAACGCCTTCGGCCGGAATCACCACGTCCTGCAGTTCCAGCAGTTCTGCGTTGGCCTCACCGCGCACGACCGCCTCCCATCCGGCCACGGCTTGGTCTGCGGCCGCCGCGTCGTGGAAGCGGGTGGCCAGCTCGCGCGCCAGGCGCAGCTTCACTTCGCGCGGATTCAACCGACCCGCTGCCACCTCGACCTTCAGCTGCTTGGCCTCTTCGATGGAGATATCGAAGCTCAGCAGATCGATCCAGCGCCAGGTGAGCTCGTCGCTGATCTTCATGGTCTTGGTGACGATGTCGATGGCCGGCTCGCTGATGCCGATGTAGTTGCCCAGCGACTTGGACATCTTGTTGACGCCGTCCAGGCCCTCCAGCAACGGCATGGTCAGCACGATCTGCGGCTTCTGGCCGTAGTGTTCCTGCAGGCCGCGCCCCATCAGCAGGTTGAACTTCTGGTCGGTGCCGCCAAGTTCGACATCGGCCTCCAGCGCCACCGAGTCGTAGCCCTGCACCAGCGGATAGAGGAACTCATGCAGCGCGATGGACTGCTGGGCGGCGTAGCGCTTGGCGAAATCGTCGCGCTCCAGCATGCGGGCCACGGTGTGCTGGCCGGCAAGACGGATCATGTCGGCCGCCGCCATCTTGCCGAACCACTCACTATTGAAACGGACTTCGGTCTTGTCGCGGTCCAGCACCTTGAAGACCTGCTCCTCGTAGGTCCTGGCGTTGGCCAGCACGTCTTCGCGCGTGAGCGGCTTGCGGGTGACGTTCTTGCCGCTGGGGTCGCCGATCATTCCGGTGAAGTCGCCGATCAGGAAGATCACCTGATGCCCGAGCAGCTGGAACTGCCGCAGCTTGTTCAACAGCACCGTATGGCCCAGGTGCAGGTCCGGCGCGGTGGGATCGAAGCCCGCCTTGATCCGCAAGGGGCGCCCCAGCGCCAGCCGGGCCTGCAGTTCCTCGGATTTCAAAAGTTCATCGGCACCGCGGCCGATAAGTTGGAGTGCTTCTGCGTGGGACGTGGTCATCTTTTGATCTGAATACGCGTGAGGGAATGACAAAGGTGAACCTGCAGTTAAAGCTTCATTAAACCGTCCGGCAGCCGAAATTTCGAATCCACTCAATGGTTTGACGCAGGGTTTTCACGTGACTATGGTACGACGATTGGGCTCGCTGCCTGGGCCCGGGGTGAACGACAGCATGCAGACGAACGGGGACGGCAACCGCCGCAAGCAACGGTTCCGTGAACGCCTGGAGGTCCTCCGAGACTCCGAACTTCATCGCCACGTGCGCCGCCACCTGCCTTCGGGCGGCTGGACGCGGCGGCAGTGGATCCACGCCAGCCTGTTCACCACCATCGGCATCATGGTGGCCACCATCATCCCGGGTTTTTCCTCCGCCATCCCCGCGCCGAAGGCCACCCACGCCACGCTGGCGCTGGAGCTGCCCGAGCTGGAAGGCGATGCCGCGCAGGACCATGCCGGCGATAGCTGGCAGACCTTGCGCATCAAGCCGGGGCAAACCTTGGGCGGCTTGTTCGAGGAGCTGGAAATCCCGGCCACGACGATGCACCAGTTCCTGGCCAACGACGACTTCAAGGCGCTGATGCGTCGCTTGAAGCCTGGCACCGAAATCAGTTTCGACATGCCCGTGGGCGGCACGCTGCGGGCCCTGCGTTACGACCGCGACCTGTCCAGCCGGGTGGTGCTCTCGCTCAAGGGCGAGAAGGTGGTGGAGAAGGTGATCCCGCGCGAGACCACGACCCGTACCGTCGTGCTCAGCGGCAAGGTCGGCAGCTCGCTCAACCGCTCGGCGCGCAAGGCAGGGCTGACCGCCGCCAACATCAACGCGCTGACCGACGACATCTTCAAATACGACATCGACTTCAATTCCGACCTGGACAGCGACGACCGCTTCAGCGTGGTGGTCCAGCAGACCTGGCGCGAGGGCGAGCTGGTGGCCACCGGGCCGATCGAGGCGGCGACCTTCACCGTCGACGGAAAGCTGCACTCCGGCTTCCGCTACGCGCGCCCGGGCAGCACGGCCGAATACTTCACCGCGCAGGGACGGCCGCTGAAGAAGAGCTTCATCCGCATGCCGATTCCCTATGCCCGCCTGAGTTCCAAGTTCGGCGCGCGCAAGCATCCGGTGTTGGGCACCATGCGCATGCACAAGGGTGTGGACTACGCCGCGGTGACCGGCACGCCGATCATGGCCGCGGGCGATGCCAAGGTGCAGTTCGCCGGCGTGCAGCGCGGCTACGGCAACGTGGTGATCCTGGACCACGGCCGCGGCTACACCACGCTGTACGGACACATGTCGCGCATCGGCAAGGTGCGTCCGGGCCAGCGCATCGCACAGGGCACGGTGATCGGCTACGTCGGCTCGACCGGACTGGCGACCGGGCCGCATTTGCACTACGAATTCCGCGTCAACGGTGCGCACCGCAATCCGCTGTCGATCACCATGCCGCCGCCGGAGCCGCTGGGCGGGGCGCAGCTGGCCTCGTTCAAGACCCAGACCCGCGATGCCCTGGCGCGCATCCACACGGTGGAAAGCGCCATCTACGCGGACCTGGAGCCGGGAACGCCGGTGGAGAGCAAGGTCGATCGCGCCGCGGTCACCGAGGTCGCCGACGCCACCCCGGCCAAGGGCCAGAAGAAGGGCGGCAAGAAGAAAGCGGGCACGCGCAAGAAGCGCGGCTGAGCACGGCGGGCCGCAGCGGCCCGCGTCGCAGATCCAGGGCGCAGCCATCCGGCGGCGCCCTTTTCATTGACGGCTTTGGGTGGAAGGAAAGCGCATGTCCGAGTTGTTCCTTGGCCTGATGTCCGGCACCAGTGCCGACGGCATCGATGCGGCACTGGTGCGCTTCGAGGCGACACCGCAGTTGGTGGCTGCACGCACCTACCCGTGGGTCCCGGAGCTGCGCGCGCAGCTGGTCGCGCTGGGCCAGGGCGGGGACGTGACTTCTTTGGATGCGCTGGGCGAGCTGGAGACGCGGATCGGCCTGGCCTTCGCCGAGGCGGCCAATGCCTTGATGCGCGAGGCGGAGGTCGCCCCGGCCTCGGTGCGGGCGATCGGGTCGCACGGCCAGACCGTGCGCCATCGGCCCGCTGCCCGGCACCCCTTCACCTGGCAGATGGGCGATGCCAGCGTGCTGGCCGAGCGGTGCGGCATCACCACGGTGGCCGACTTCCGCCGCCGCGACGTCGCCGCCGGGGGCCAGGGCGCGCCGCTGATGCCGGCCTTCCATGCGGCCATGCTGCACGCGCAGACCGAGGACCGGGCGGTGCTAAACCTGGGTGGCATCGGCAACTTCACCCTGCTACCGACGAGCGGGCAGGTCCTGGGCTTCGACACCGGCCCGGCCAATGCCCTGATGGACGCCTGGTGCGAGCGTCACACCGGGCAGGCCTTCGACGCGTCCGGCGCGTTTGCCGCCAGCGGCCAGGTGCACGCCGGTCTGCTGCAGCGGCTGCTGGACGATGCGTGGTTCGCGCTGCCTCCGCCGAAAAGCACCGGGCGCGAGCAGTTCCATCTGGACTGGGTCGAGGCGGCACTGCAGGCGCTGGCGGTGTCGCCCGCCGACGTCCAGGCCACGCTGCTGGAACTGAGTGCGCAAACAGTGACCGATGCGCTGAAGGCGACCCAGCCGGGCACACGGCGCGTGCTGGTCTGTGGCGGCGGGGTCCACAACCCGCGGCTGCTGGATCGCATCGCGGCGCACCTGCCCGAGGTGGTCGTCGAATCGACCGCGGTGCATGGGCTGGACCCGGATTACGTGGAAGCCATGGGGTTCGCCTGGCTGGCGCGGGAAACCCTGGCCGGGCGGCCCGGCAACCTGCCCTCGGTCACCGGCGCGGCGGGTCCGCGGGTGCTGGGCGCCATCCATCCGGCGTGACCCCGGCCGGGCGCTGATGCGCCAGCGCAGCGGGTCGGGCGCGGGACATTGCGCGACCCTTCAGGCGCTCAACGGCCGAGGTTGGCGTTGAGTTCCGGCTGCACGATCTCGATCCAGTAGCCGTCCGGGTCCTTCACGAAGGCCACGTCCTTCATTTTGCCCTGGTCCGGGCGCTTGACGAAGGTCACCTCATTCGCATCGAACCAGGCCACGGCCTTGGCCAGGTCCGGGACGGCGAAGCAGATGTGGCCGAAACCCTGCGGCTGGGCGTTGCCATCGTGGTACTTGAAGTCGGCCTGTTCCTCGGTCCCCCAGTTGTGGGTCAGCTCCAGCAGGCCACGCTGGCCGAAGGTCCAGACCGTGCGCGCGCCAATGTCTTCCGGCACCTGCTCGTGCGTGTCCAGCTTGGCCAGGAAGAACAGCGAGAAGGCCATCTCGGGGAAGTCCAGCTTGCGCAGCAGCGACATGCCGAACACGCGCGTGTAGAAGGCCAGTGACACCGCCGGGTCCTTCACCCGCAGCATGGTGTGGTTGAGGACGAAGCCCTCGCTGTCGGCGGTGGGCGCGTGCACGCCGGGCTGCTGCTCGGTGGTGAATGCCATGGGAGGTCTCGTTGGGGATGCGGGGCGCCGCGGGCCGTGGAGGGTAACGCAGGGCTGCGGATGCGCGTGCAGTCGTGCGGCCCTTGCGCGTCAACCCTGTGTATCACGCGTGCGTCTTCGGTCGTTGGACCGGCATGGCAGCGGAGCGCCTCGCGCGTGCTTCTTCAGATCTCGCGCGATGAGCGACATGCCGGACGACGCGCCGTGAACTGGGGTGACGGGTCGACGCGCTTGGCACCGGGCAACATCGCTTTCGACACGGCGTAGCAGAAGTTGTCGGTCCCTTGATGCGACGCGCTGCTTCGCAGGCATTGCGCGAGCCAGTGTCGGACGGACTCGCGGCACAAGACGCTGCACATCTTCACTGCAGGCCACGCCATGCCAGGCAAGCCCGCGCTGAAAAGGTCGCCACTCGCAGACAGCCCAGTGTCAGCGCTGTCCGGCGAGCAAGTGGCCCGGCGCGGCAGGGCGCCAGGCCCCTCCGTCAGAAACCCTGGCCCTGCGGCAGCTGCCTGAGCGCGGCGATGGCTTCGGACAGGGCGTGGACCTCCCCGCTCTCCAGGCCGCCGCGGACCTGGCTCTCCAGGACGAACAGGCCCTGCTCGATCACCGCGGTGAGCGTTTCCTCCATGGCCCAGCCACGGGCTTCGGCGATGCGCGCGATACGGTCCTTGAGCAGCGGGTCAAGCGTCTGGGCAACTGAAGTCATGGCGTGTCCGTTGTGCTTGCGGGTTCGGCTTCCTTGATATGACGCCAAAGCCAGGCAAGCAAGGCCAGCGCCGGCACGATGGTCATCGCGCTGAGGAAGAAGAAGGTGCTGTAGGAGGTGGCTTCCACCAGGTAACCGGAGAAGCTGCCGCTGAACTTGCCCGGCAGATTGGCCAAGGACACCAGCAGGGCGAACTGGGTAGCGGTGAAGTTGCGGTCGGTCAGGGACGACATGAAGGCGACGATGACCGTGCCGGCGAAGCCCTGGCACAGGTTGTCGGCGCTGATGGCCAGGTAGAACGCCCACAGCTGGCCGGGATTGTGCGCCATCAGCAGGAAGGCCAGGTTCGAGAAAGCCACGCCCAGCGCCGCCACCAACAGCATCTTGCGATAGCCGAAGTACGCCACCGCGCCACCGCCGAGGAACGCCCCGAGGATGCCCATCCAGATCCCGAAGACCTTGGCCACCGTGGCGATCTCGGCCTTGGTGTAGCCGCTGTCCAGATAGAAGGGCCCGGCCATCACGCCGATGACCTGATCGGGGAACTTGTAGATACCGACGAACACGAGCACCACGATGGAAAAGGCCACACCATGGCTAGAGAAGAAGCTGCTGATCGGCTCCCAGAACGCCTGCGCGGCATCGACCCGGCGGATCTGCTCGCCCTCGGGCCGCGGCGGTTCACGGCACAGCAGCGTGGTCAGGATGGGCAGCAGCATCAGTCCGGCCATCGCGGCATATGCCCACTGCCAGTCGACGAAATCGGCCACGTACAGCGCCCCGGCCCCGCCCAGGATCAGCCCGATGCGATAGCCGAGGGTGTAGGTGGCGGCCAGCGCGGCCTGCGCGTTCTTCGGGGCGATCTCGATGCGGTAGGCATCGACCACCGAGTCCTGGGTGGCGCCGGCAAACGAAGCGACCAGCACCCAGACCACCAGCCACCACACGCCTTGCTCAGGGTGCGTGGCGCCGATGGCGAACAGCCCGACCAGCACGGTGACCTGCGAGAACAGCAGCCAGGAACGGCGGCGGCCCATCGCGCCCAGTCCGGGAAAAGCGAAGCGGTCGATCAACGGCGCCCACACGAACTTCAGCAGGTAGAAGAAGCTCGCCAGGCTGATCAGCCCGATGCTGCCCAGGTCCAGGCCGACATCGCGCAAGCGCGTGGACAGCGTTTGCGATGCGATCAACAGGAACGGCAGGCCGCTGCCGAAGCCCAGCACCGCCATCGTCAGTGCCGCCGGCGTGGCGAAGGCGCGACGGATGCCTTGCCAGCCCTTGTAGGACGGCGCCTGCGTCGACGCGACCGGTGCACTCACTCGGCGTAGTCCACGGTGAACGGCGCGTGGTCGGAGAAGCGCTGCTCGCGGTAGATCGCGCAGCGTTGCAGGCGATCGCGCAGGCCCGGGGTGACGAACTGGTAGTCGATGCGCCACCCCACGTCGTTGGCGCGCGCCGCGCCGCGGTTGGACCACCAGGTGTAATCCTGGCCCTGCGGATGCAGCACGCGGTAGGCATCGACCCAGCCACGGCCACTGCCGGCATCGGCATCCTCAAGCACGTCGGCGCACAGGCCGTTGAGCCAGTCGCGCTCGGGGGGCAGGCAACCGGAGTTCTTCTGGTTGGATTTCCAGTTCTTGATGTCCAGCGCGCTGCGCACGATGTTCCAGTCGCCGCACAGCACGTACTCGCGGCCGCTGGCCAGCCACTGCTCCAGAATCGGCCGTAGCCAGGCCATGACCCTGAACTTGTACTCCTGCCGGATCTCGCCGGAAGAGCCGGAGGGGATGTAGAAGGACACCACACTCAGGTTGCCGTAGCGCGCCTCGATGTAGCGGCCTTCCTCGTCGAACTCGGCCCAGCCCAGCGCCGTGCGCACCTCGTCCGGCTCGCGCCTGCTGTAGATCGCCACGCCGCTGTAGCCCTTCTTCGTGGTGGCATCGCGGAACCAGGCCTTGTAGCCCTCGGGCAGGAAGGTCGGACCGGTGAGCTGGTGCTCCTGGGCCTTGGTCTCCTGGATGCACAGCACGTCGGCGTCCTGCTGGCTGAACCAGTCGAAGAAGCCCTTGGTGGCGGCGGAGCGAAGCCCGTTGGCGTTGAAGCTGATGATGCGCATTGCGTGCCGTGCGTGAGCGAAACCGGCGCCCAGCATACCGCCGCGGCCGACGACAGGCCTGCCATCGGCCCCGCGGGTTGCTACGCTGTCCTCCCCTGCACGCCCCCACCCGAGCCCCGTGAACGACTACCGCTCCCGCTTCCTGCAGCTGGCCCTGCATGCCAACGCCCTGCGCTTTGGCGAATTCACCCTCAAATCCGGTCGCATCAGCCCGTACTTCTTCAATGCCGGGCGCTTCGACCGCGGCCAGGCGCTGGCGACGCTGGCGACCTGCTACGCCGATGCGATCGAGGCCTCCGGGGTCCAGTTCGACCTGCTGTTCGGCCCGGCCTACAAGGGCATTCCGCTGGCGTCGGCGCTGGGCGTGGAGTTCGCCCGCCGTGGCCGCGACCTGCCGATCGCCTTCAACCGCAAGGAGGCCAAGGACCACGGCGAGGGCGGCATGCTGATCGGCGCGCCGCTGGAAGAGCGCCGGGTGCTGATCGTGGATGACGTGATCACCGCCGGCACCGCCATCCGCGAGGCGCTGGGCCTGATCCGCGCTGGCGGCGGTGAGCCGGCGGGCATCGTGGTGGCCCTGGACCGCCAGGAGATGCTGGGCGATCCGGCCAGCGGCCAGGCGCGGCGCTCGGCGGCGCAGGCCGTGGCCGAGGAGACCAGCGTTCCCGTGACCGCGGTCGCGACCCTGTCCGACCTGCTTGCATTCGCCGGGGAAAACGCCGACCTTGTGCGCCACCGCGACCAGCTGCTCGCCTACCGGGCGCGCTACGGCAGCGGCCACTCGGACACATGACAGCAGGGGGCTGTTGATGTTCAAGCCTCGCACCATCGCCCATTGCGCCCTGGCGGCCTTGCTGTGGCCCCTGGCCGTGGCCGCGCAGGACGCCCCGGCCCCGCAGAAGAAGCTGTATTGCTGGAACGACCGCGGCACCCGCGTGTGCAGTGATGCGCTGCCGCCGGAGCAGGTCAACAACGCGCGCCAGGAGTTCAGCGCCAACAGCGGCGCGCGGACCAGCTCGGTGGCGGCGGCGATGACCGACGAGGAGCGCGCCAACGCCGCCCTGGTAGCCGCGCAGGAACAAGCCGACGCGGCGGCCGCCGAGACCAAGCGCCGCACCGAGCAGGCGATGCTGACCTCCTACGCCAGCGAGGACGATCTCCGGCGCGTGTTCGGCGAGCGCACCGCGTTGCTGGACAACAACGTCAAGACCGCGCGCTACAACATCGCCAGCCTGCGCGAGGGCCTGGTCATGCTCTTGCAGAGGGCCGGTGAGCGCGAGCTGGGCGGCAAGCCGGTGGACGCCAAGCTGGCGGGTGAAATTGCCGAGCGCCATCGGGTGCTGCTGGAGCAGCAGCGCATGGCCACGCGCTTCGAGACCCAACGCGCGTCGCTGGACGATGACATCACCGAGACCCTGGAGCGCTATCGGCAGATGAAACAGCCGGACGCGCCGGGCGCGTGACCCGGGATCTATGCAGATCTATTCGCACATCCTTTCCATTCGGATCTCACACTCCGCCCTGGATCCGGACCTCGTGACCCGCACGCTAGGGCTGACTCCAGAGGTCACCTGGAAAGCTGGCGAGCCTCGCAAAACGCCCAAGGGGACCTTGCTCAAGGGCACACGGTCTAGCGGCTACTGGACGACCGATCCTTTCGGCTATGGCTGGAGAGAAAGTCCCGAAGCGACAGTCGAGGATGGCCTGGAAGAGTTGGTGTCGTTTCTGGAGCCGCATCGGGACTATTTGCGTGGGATCGCCCAGGATGGTCGGGTCGAGATCTGGGCCAGCACTCAGAGCGACCGGAATTTCGCCATTGAGCTTGCACCGCACATGCTGTTGCGCATTGGAACGCTAGGCGCCAGCCTGGTGCACGACGTCTACTAGGCCCTATCGCCGTATGGCGGCGTAGATCAGTCACGCCGCAGTGTTCTCGACGCTCCGCGTTTAGAACGTCAGCGTCAGCTCCGGCGCCACCTGCTGCAGCGTGCCGCGGAAGGCGTCGCGGATGCGATCCAGTGCGGCCTGGTCGTCGGCCTCGAAGCGCAGCACCAGCACCGGGGTGGTGTTGGAAGCCCGCAGCAGGCCCCAGCCATCGTCCCAGTCCGCGCGCAGGCCATCGATGGTCGACAGGCGCGCACCTTCGAACTGCGTCACCTCGACGAAGCGCTCGACGATCTCATGCGGCGAGGCCTCGCCCACGGCCACCTTCAGCTCCGGCGTGGACACGCCGTTGGGCAGGGCCGCCAGCGTATCGCTGGGGGCCTCCTCACTGGCGGCCAGGATCTCCAGCAGGCGCGCGGCGGCATACAGGCCGTCGTCGAAGCCGTACCAGCGCTCCTGGAAGAAGAAGTGGCCGCTCATCTCGCCGGCCAGCTCGGCGCCGGTCTCGCGCATGCGACCCTTGATCAGCGAATGCCCGGTCCGCCACATCATCGGCGTGCCACCGTGGCGCAGCACCCAGCCCTGCAGCTTGCCGGTGCACTTGACGTCGTAGATCACCATCGCGCCCGGGTTGCGCTCCAGCACGTCGCCGGCGAACAGCATCAGCAGGCGGTCGGCATAGATGATCTCGCCTTCGCGCGTGACCACGCCCAGGCGGTCGCCATCGCCGTCGAAAGCCAGGCCGATGTCGGCGTTGAAGCGCTGCACCGTCTGGATCAGGTCCTGAAGGTTGTGCGGTTCGCTGGGGTCGGGGTGATGGTTGGGGAAGGTGCCATCGACGTCGCAGTACAGCGGGATGGCCTCGGCGCCAATGGCCTCCATCAGGGCGGGGGCGAACTCGCCGGCCACGCCGTTGCCTGCGTCGATCACCACCTTGAGCGGACGCGCCAGCTGCACGTCGCCGGCGATGCGCTCCAGGTAATCCTGGGCCACGTCGCGGGCCTCCAGGCTGCCCTTGTCGGTGGAGATCAGCTGGCCTTCGGTGATGCGGGTGTACAGCGCGGTGATGGCCTCGCCCGATAGCGTCTCGCCGCCGATGACGATCTTGAACCCGTTGTAGTCCGGCGGGTTGTGGCTGCCGGTGACCGCCACGCAGCTACCGGTCTGCAGGTGATAGGCGGCGAAGTAGCACACCGGCGTGGGCGCCAGGCCGATGTCGATGACGTCGATGCCGGCCCGGCGCAGTCCTTCGATCAGGCCCGCGGACAGCTCAGGCCCGGACAGTCGGCCGTCGCGCCCCACCACCACGTTGTTGAAGCCGGCCTCGGACATCACCGAGCCGATGGCCTGGCCGATCAACTCGGCGGTGCGCACGGTGAGGCTGCCGCCCACCACGCCGCGGATGTCGTAGGCGCGGAAGATCCCCGGATCGACATGGCCGCCCGCAGCGCTGCCCACTGCTTTCTTCGCCGGTGCCTCGCTGGTCTCGGTTCGCGCCGGCACAGGGGGCGCTTCGCGCTTGATCGCCTCGCCGAAGGTGACATCGCTGCCGTGGGCGACCGCGCCCGGCTCGCGCTTGCGCGCCAGGGCCAGGGTCGGCACGCGCAGGCGCTGGAAGGCCAGCAGCACGCTCAGGGCGGCCACCAGCAGCAGCAGGCCGGCCACGATCAGGCACTGCACCGCGCCCAGGCCCATCGGCCCTTCGCTGATCGCAGGCGTGGCCTCGACCACGCGCAGGCCGCTGGTGCCCACGGAGCGGCCACCGGAATCGGCGCTGGCCGACAGGCTGGCATCGCCCGATTCGGCCACCGTGTGGCTGCCCTGACGCAAGGCCAGATACGCCCCTTCGGGCAGGGCGGCGTTACTGACCGCCGCGGTCACCGCGGTGGCCGGCAACACGGCATAGACCACATGGCCCCCTGTTGCGGCGGCCACGCCCAGCACCGGCTGCTTGCGCTCAAGCACGATGCCCGCCTGCGGCTGGCCCTGCTCGAGCGCGCGTTCCAGCAGTGCCAGCTTGGCGTAGCCGAAGGTGCCGGCATCGGCATAGCCGGCTTCCAGGGCGGCCTCCAGCACCTGGACATCCTTGACGTCCTGCCAGCCCGCACGCACGGCCTGCGCGGCCGCGGCGGTGTCGCCCGCGGCCAGCGCGGCGCCGACTTCGGGCTTGGCCACGCGTTGGGCCAGCTGGCTGCCCTGGGTGGCCAGCACCTGCTGCATCGCAGCCACGGCCTCCTCGCGCGCCGCCAGGGCCTGCTGCTCATGCCGCTCGGAACTCAGCAGGCTCCAGCCGCCCCAGCCGAACCAGGCCGCCAGCAGCACCAGCACCACGGCCAGCAGCGGCAGCGATTGCCGCCTGTCCTGCAGATTCAACTCCAAGCCCTTCTTTTTCCCCGCCATGCGTCACAGCCCCCTGTCAGCGCACACCCGTGTGGCCAAAGCCCCCCTCGCCACGCGTGCTTCCGGTAAATGAATCCACGACCTGCAAGCTTACGCGGGTGATGGGCTGGATCACCAACTGGGCGATGCGATCGCCGGGCTGAATCGTGAACGGCTCCCCGGAACGGTTCCAGGTGCTGATCAGCAGCGGCCCCTGGTAGTCGGCATCGATCAGGCCGGTGCCGTTGCCCAGCACGATGCCGTGGCGGTGGCCCAGACCCGAGCGCGGCAGGATGATGCCGCACAGCGCCGGGTCGCCGATGTGGATGGAGATGCCGCTGGGAATCAGCGCGCTCTCGCCGCCGGCCAGGGTCATCGGCGCCTCGATCGCCGCGCGCAGGTCCAGCCCGGCGCTGGCCTCGGTGGCGTAGGCCGGCAGCGGCCATTCGTCGCCGTATCGGGGATCGAGCAGTTTCAGCTGCAGGGCGTGGCTCATGCGTTCAATCGCTCGACGATCAGATCGACCAGCCGGTCGGCCAGTTCGGTCTTGGGGGCGGAGGAGAAGTCGCGCTCGCCGTCCTTCCAGTAGGCGGTCATCGCATTGCGGTCGCTCTCGAAGCCGCCATCGGGGATGCCCACGCGATTGGCCACGATCATGTCCAGGCGCTTGGCCAGCAGCTTGCCGCGGGCGTACTCGGCCACGTTCTCGGTTTCGGCGGCGAATCCCACCACCAGCTTCAGGGCCTGCTCGGAGGCGGCCACCTCGGCCAGGATGTCCGGCGTGCGCACCAGGTCCAGGTCCAGCCGCTCGCTGGATTTCTTGATCTTGTTGGCCATCTGCGTGCGTGGGGTGTAGTCGGCCACGGCGGCCGCGCCGATGTAGATGTCCGCCGGCAGCGCGCCCAGCACGGCCTGGCGCATCTGCACCGCTGAGCGCACGTCGATCCGGCTCACCCCGACCGGGGTGGGCAGGCTGACCGGGCCGGCCACCAGCAGCACCTCGGCGCCGCGGCGCGCGGCGGCGGCGGCGATGGCAAACCCCATCTTGCCGCTGCTGCGATTGCCCAGGTAACGCACCGGGTCCAGGTCCTCGTAGGTGGGTCCGGCGCTGACCACCACGCGCTCGCCGGCCAGGGTCTGCGCCAGGGCCGGCGCGGCCTGCTCGGCCGTGCGGGACAGGGCCGCGACGATCGCGGTCGGTTCGGTCAGGCGGCCCGGGCCGGACTCGCCCTCGGCCAGCGGGCCGTCTTCCGGGCCGATGACCTGCACCCCGCGCTGCCTGAGCAGCTGCACGTTGGCCTGGGTGGCCGGGTGCGCCCACATCACGTGGTTCATCGCCGGGCACACGGTGATCGGCGCGGTGGTGGCCAGGCACAGGGTGGTGACCAGATCGTCGGCCAGGCCCTGGGCCAGGTGCGCCAGCAGATCGGCGGTGGCCGGGGCGATCAGCACCCGGTCGGCCCAGCGGGCCAGCTCGATATGCCCCATCGAGGCCTCGGCGTGGCTGTCCCACAGCGTGGTGCGGGTGGGATGGCCGGACAGGGCCTGGAAGGTCAGTGGGGTGACGAATTGCTGGGCACCGGCGGTCATGGCGACCTGCACCTGCGCCCCGGCATCGCGCAGACGGCGCACCAGGTCCAGCGACTTGTAAGCGGCGATGCCGCCACCCACGCACAGCAACACACGTTGTCCCAGCAGCGCTTGGTTCACGTGGGAAAGTTCCGACTTGCCAACAGGCCGCTAGCTTACCCGATGCCCCGCGCGCCCCTGATGCCAGCGAAGCATGTGCCGATGCACATTCGTCACATGCGCCAGGGCCGCGCCATGTCGGCGCGCCGATGCGCCGACCCCGAGGACCCCTGCATGCACATCCGCGACTGGCCCGCCGGCGAACGCCCCCGAGAAAAACTGCTGCTGCGCGGCGCCGCCGTGCTCTCCGACGCCGAACTGCTGGCGATCTTCCTCGGCTCGGGCCTGCCCGGTCGGGATGCGGTGCAGACCGCGCGCGATCTGTTGCGGCAGCACGGCCCGCTGCGCCGGCTGCTGGACTGCTCCGCCAAGGCCCTGGCCAAGCTGCCGGGCCTGGGCCCGGCGCGCGCCAGCGCGCTGTGCGCCGCCCTTGAGCTGAGCCAGCGACATCTGGCCGCCGAGCTGGAGCGCGGCCAGGCCCTGGCCGACCCGCACGCGGCCGGCCGCTACTTCAGCCAGCGCCTGCGCGGGCGACCGCACGAGGTCTTCGCCGCGCTGTTTCTGGACAGCCGGCATCGCGCGCTGGGCTTCGAGGAGCTGTTCACCGGCACCGTGGACAGCGCCGAGGTCCATCCGCGCGAAGTGGTGCGGCGGGCGCTGTCGCACAATGCCGCCGCCGTGATCGTGGGCCATAACCACCCTTCCGGCTGCAGCGAGCCTTCGGCGGCGGACCGCGCCATCACCGCGCGGCTCAAGCAGGCGCTGGCCCTGGTGGATGTGCGTCTGCTGGACCATGTGGTGATCGGCGACGGCATGCCCGTGTCCATGGCCGCACGGGGTGAGCTGTAGGCGGATGGGGCAGCGATCGGGCGCATTCGGGCGTGCAACGGGCGCGGTGGGCTAAAATCGCCGGTCCGCGTTGTCAGCCAGCGACCCATCCCTGTGAAATCCCCCCTACGCGCCTTGATCCTGCAAGGCATCGATGCCCTGCGCCAGAACGGCACCCTGCCGGCCGATGCGGCCACGCCGGACTTCGTGGTCGAGCGGCCCAAGACCCGTGAACACGGCGATTTCGCCACCAATGCCGCCATGCTGCTGGCCAAGGCCGCGCGCAGCAATCCGCGCGCGGTGGCGCAGGCGCTGCTGGATGCGATGCCCGCCAATGCGGACATCGCCAAGGTCGAGATCGCAGGCCCGGGCTTCATCAATTTCCACTTCAGCGCCGCCGCCTACCAGCGCGAGGCCGCCAACGTGCTGGCGCAGGGCGCCGGCTACGGGCGCAACGACAGCGGCGCGGGCAAGACCGTGGGCGTGGAATACGTCTCGGCCAATCCCACCGGGCCGCTGCACGTGGGCCACGGTCGCGCCGCGGTGATCGGTGACTGCCTGGGCCGGGTGCTGGCCGCCAACGGCTGGGACGTCAAGCGCGAGTTTTACTACAACGACGCCGGCGTGCAGATCGAAAACCTGGCCAAGTCCACCTTCGCGCGCCTGCACGGGCTCAAGCCGGGCGATGCGCAATGGCCGGAGGCCGCCTACAACGGCGACTACATCGCCGATGTCGCCGCGGCCTACCTGCGCGGCGATGCCATCGAGCTCGAAGGCCAGACCGTGACCGGCAGCGGCGACATCGAGGATCTCGATGCGATCCGCCGCTTCGCCGTGGCCTACCTGCGTCGCGAGCAGAACGCCGACCTGGCCGCTTTCGGCGTCGGCTTCGATGTGTATTTCCTGGAGAGCTCGCTGTACCAGGACGGCAAGGTCGAGGAAACCGTGGCCAGGCTCAATGCCTCGGGCCATACCTACGAGGAGGGCGGCGCGCTGTGGCTGCGTTCGACCGACTTCGGTGACGACAAGGACCGCGTCATGCGCAAGTCCGACGGCACCTACACCTACTTCCTGCCCGACGTGGCCTACCACCTGTCCAAGTGGCAGCGCGGCTACGAGCGCGCCATCACCGAGCTGGGCGCCGACCACCATGGCTCGCTGGCGCGCGTGCGCGCCGGGCTGCAGGCGCTGGACGTGGGCATCCCCCAGGGCTGGCCGGAGTACGTGCTGCACCAGATGGTCACGGTGATGCGCGGCGGCGAGGAAGTGAAGCTGTCCAAGCGCGCCGGCAGCTACCTGACCTTGCGCGACCTGATCGAGGAAGCCGGCGCCGATGCCACGCGTTGGTTCCTGATCGCGCGCAAGCCGGACTCGCAGCTGACCTTCGACATCGACCTGGCCCGCCAGCAGAGCAACGACAATCCGGTGTTCTACGTGCAGTACGCGCACGCGCGCATCTGCAGCCTGCTGCGCCAGCTGGCCGAGAAGGGCCTGTCGGCCTACGACCAGGGCGCGGGCATCGAGGGACTTTCGGGTCTGGACGATGCCGCCTCGCTGGCGCTGATGGTGGAACTGTCGCGCTATCCGGAAGTGGTGGAAGCGGCCGGCCAGTCGCTGGAGCCCCATGCCATCGCGCAATACCTGCGGGAACTGGCCTATGCTTTCCACACTTGGTACGGCGCCACGCCGGTGCTGGTGGAAGATGCCGCCGCGCGCAACGCGCGCCTGGCCCTGGCGATGGCCACCCGTCAGGCGCTGGCCAACGGCCTGGACCTGCTGGGCGTCAGCGCGCCCGAGCGCATGTAATCGCAGACCCGATCAGAGAGCTCCCGAGAAGATGGCGGCACGACGCAACAAGAAGCAGGCCACGCGCAACAGCGGCAACAGCACGCCCGGCTGGGTGTGGTTGTTGTCCGGGCTGGTACTGGGCGCGGCGCTGTTCTTCATCGTGCCCGGGCTGATGAAGAAGGAAGGCGACGGCTTCTTCCGTCCCAAGCCCAACCCGGACGCCAAACCCGCTCCGGTGGCCGAGGACGACAGCGCCGAATCGGCCGAAGCGCCGTCGCAGGCGCCGGCGGACGCCGCGGCCGAGAAGCACAAGGAAACGCAGTACGACTTCTACACGCTGCTGCCTGGCCGCGAAGTGCAGATGTCCGATGCCGAACTGGCCGCCAGCGCCGAAGCCGAGCAGAAAGCCCAGCAGAAGGCGCAGCAGCAGCTGGAAGCCGCGCGCGCGCAGGCCGCCCTGGAAGGCCGTACCCCGCCGCCGGCCAGCGCCAATCCCGACCCGACCCTGCTCGCCGCCGGCCCGCAGCCGCTGGACGAATCGGCCCGCCCCGCGGTGGCCGCCGCCACACCGGCAGCCACCCCCGCCGCTGTTGGGAGCGCCTCGGCAATGGCCGCGCCTGCCACTGGCGGCGATGCGCGCTACATCCTGCAGGCCGGCTCCTTCGGCGCCTCCGGCGATGCCGAGCAGACCAAGGCCAAGCTGGCGATGATGGGGCTGGGCGCGCGCGTGGAATCGGCCGACATCAACGGCAAGACGGTCTACCGCGTCCGCATGGGCCCCTACGGAACCGCCAGCGAACTGGCCGAAGCCAAGCAGAAGCTGGCCGGCAGCGGCCTGCAGGCGATGGCCATCAAGGCACGATGAAGGCACCGGAGACGGCCGCACAGCGCCTGATCCTGGCGGCCGCAGCCGCCATCGGCCTGCAGCTGGCCGCATCCGGGCTGCTGAGCCTGGCCCTGCCCGCCGGGCAGACCCTCCTGCTTCCGACCCGGATCGGCTTTATCGACCCGATCAGCGAACTGGTGACCGTCCTGGCAATGGCCGTAGGCGGCTGGCTGGGCGGGCGCGCCTTCGTGCCGTTGGCCGCAGCCCTGAGCCTGCTGATGTGGGCCGGCATCATCGCGATGCTCTCCTTCGCCGGATTGCCCGGCGCGATGCCTGGCCAAAGCGCCGCCCTGGGGCAGATTGTCCGCGACAACCTGGCAGGCATCGTGCTGACCCTGTTGGCCGCCGCGGCCGGCGCCTGGCTGGGCGCCTGGCTGCGACAGCGCACCCGTCCCTCCCCTTCCGCATGAGTCCGCCCGCATGACCCAGACTGCCCTCATCACCGGTGCCACTTCCGGCTTCGGCGCTGCCGCCGCGCGGCGTTTCCTCACCGCTGGCTGGAAGATCATCGCCACCGGCCGCCGGGCCGAGCGCCTGCAGCCGCTGGTCGATGAGTTCGGCAGCGGGCGCGTTCACGTGGCCGCCTTCGACATGCGCGACAGCGCCGCGCTCAATGCCGCCATCGACGCGCTGCCGGCCGCGTTTTCCGACATCGACCTGCTGGTGAACAACGCCGGCCTGGCCCTGGGCACCAAGCCGGCTCAGCAGTCGGACCTGGCGCAGTGGCAGCAGATGATCGACACCAACATCACCGCGCTGGCGACCCTGACCCACCGCGTGTTGCCGACGCTGATCGCGCGCAAGGGCGCGGTGATCAACATCAGCTCGGTGGCCGCCACCTACCCTTACCCGGGCGGCAACGTGTACGGCGGCACCAAGGCCTTCGTGGCGCAGTTCTCGCTGGGCCTGCGCAGCGATCTGCACGGTACCGGCGTGCGCGTGACCAGCATCGAGCCGGGCATGGCCGAGACCGAGTTCACCCTGGTGCGCACCAGCGGCGACCAGGCCGCATCGGACACGCTGTACAGCGGGGCCACGCCGATGACCGGCGAGGATATCGCCGAGACGATCTTCTACGTGGCCACGCTGCCCAGGCACCTCAACATCAACCGTATCGAGCTGATGCCGGTCAGCCAGTCCTTCGCCGGGTTCCAGGTCGCACGCAACGCATCTTGATGCGCGCATGAGACACCGCAATGCGCTGGCGTTGATCGGCAACACGCCGCTGCTGGCGCTGACGCGGCTCAGCCCGCCGGGCAGCACGATCTGGGCCAAGGCCGAGTTCCTGAACCCCGGCGGCAGCATCAAGGACCGGCCGGCGCTGGCGATCCTGCGGGCGGCCCGGGCCAGCGGCCAGCTGCGGCCGGGGCAGGCGGTGGTGGAGATGAGCAGCGGCAACATGGGCGCCGGACTGGCGGTGGTCTGCGCCGTGCTCGGGCATCGGCTGGTGGTGGCGATGTCGCGCGGCAACAGTGCCGAGCGCGTGCGGATGCTCCAGTCGCTGGGCGCGCAGGTGCTGCTGGTGGATCAGGTCGATGGCGCGCCCGGGCAGGTCACCGGCGCGGACATCGCCGCGGCCACCGCGCAGGCGATGGCCTTTGCCCGCGACCACGACGCTTACTACGTCGACCAGTTCAACAACCCTGGCAGCATCGCTGCCCACGAGCACGGCACCGGCCCTGAGATCCTGCGCGGCACCGACGGGCGCATCGATGCGTTCGTGGCCACGGTGGGCAGCAGCGGCACCTTCGTCGGCACCGCACGCAGCCTCAAGCGGCATTCTGCCGCGATCCGCTGCGTGGCGGTCGAGCCGGCCGGTGCGCAGGTGCTGGCGGGCCAGGCCGTGGTCAAGCCGCGGCATCTGCTGCAGGGTACCGGCTACGGCAGCGTCCCGCCGCACTGGGAGCCGGCTCTAGCCGATGCCTTGCTGGCCGTGTCCGATGACGAGGCGCTCAGCTACAAGCGCCGGCTGGCGCACGAGGAAGGCCTGCATGTGGGCTATTCGGCGGCGGCCAACGTCTGCGCCTGCGTCCGGCTGATCGAGGCCGGCGGCCTGGGCCCGGCGCCCTCGGTGGTCACCGTGCTGTGCGACACCGGGCTCAAGTACGCCTAGCGCGCCTTCAGCCCGGCATCCCTTGCGCCTGCGTGGCAGGCGGCCTGTGCAACAGCCGTGCACGCAGGCGCAGGCCGGGCCGCTCCACCGCGTGGTGCAGCAGCACCGCCGCCAGCAGTGAGGCGCCGCCGTAGACCAGCACCTGGGCCAGGCCCCAGCCTGCGATGGCATCGCCCAGATGCAGCTGCACCAGCTTGTACACGGCCTTGTGGACCAGATAGAGGCTGTAGGAGATGGCGGCCAGCCACGTCGCGCCCGGAACCGCCCGGCGCCCGATCAGGCTGGCACGCCCGGCACCTGCGAACACCAGCAGCGCCAGGCCCATGGACAGCACCGGCCAGCCCACGGCATTGCCGAGCAGGCCGACCCGATCGCGGAACAGCCACAGCGCCAGGGCCATCACCGCGATCCCCAGGACCAGCGCGAGATTGGCGTGCCGTTGCATGCGCGCCCATTGCGCCGGCCTGAAGGTCTTCACGGTCGCAAGCAGCACCCCGCACAGCAATCCGTCCAGGCGATTCCACGTGGGGTAATAGAGATCCTCCACGAACCAGTTGCGCTGCATTGCGCCGGCCGCTTCGAGGGCACTGCCGTGCAGCCAGATGCCTGCACGCAGCGCGATGCCACCCAGCATCACCACCGCGGCCAGCGTGACCACCTTCCAGGCCGCGGGCTTGCGCATCAGCCACCAGGCCATCAGCGGAAAGACCAGATAGAAGTGCTCTTCCACGCAGAGCGACCAGGCATGGGAGAACGCCGAGCGGCTGTAGTCGTTGCCCAGGTTGACCACCATCAGCAGGAACTTCCACAGCGGCTCCAGCAGCGGCGCTTCCCGCCAGACCGGCACACAGAAGTACAGCGCCAGCACCACCCAATATGCCGGGAGGATGCGGAACGCGCGGCGCAGGTAGAAATCGCCAAAGCGCAGGGGCTCGCCACGTGCCAGCGGCGCCAGCACCTGCCCGCCAATGAGGAAGCCGCTGAGCACGAAGAACAGGTCCACGCCCATCCAGCCATAGCGCGAGAGCCAGGTCCACTCCGGCGGCAGCCCGCCCACCACCCAGGCGTGAAAGAACATCACCCACGCGATGGCGACGGCGCGCAGCAGGTCCAGGCCGGGATAACGCGATTCGGAGAGGATCATCGGGCCAGGCCGGGCATGCGGGAAAGTGGACAGGCGGAAAGTCTATGCGTGCGTGCAGCATTTGGGCCGGGCCGGGCCCAGGCGCCGCAGAATGCCAGCACGAAGCTGCATCTGACTCCGTTCATTGCTTGGTCGGGCAATCCGTTACGCAGGCTCAGTCCCGCCCGGACACCGCAGGCGGGCCGCTGGCCGTTGGGGCTGCGCCGACCGGCGGCCGGTGCCTGGACAGCCAGCGCTCGCGCAGCCTCAGGCCCGGGCGCTCCACGGCGTAGTGCAGCACGGCGCCGGCTGCCAGGACGGTCAGGGCGTAGCCGGTGAAAGTGATCACCCCGTGCCCGTCCAGCCAGTGGCCCAGGTGCCGGTGCACCAGCGCGGCCACCGCCGTGTGCGTGAGATACAGGCTGTAGGACACGGCCGCCAGCCAGCCGACACCGGGCAGCGCGCGCGCGCCGATCCAGCTGTGCCGGGAGGCGGCGGCGAAGACCAGCAGCGCCATCGCGGCCGATAGCAGCGGCCAACCCACGGTGTTGCCCACCGGACTGATCCGCGACCAGAAGCTGGCAATCGCCAGGCCCAGCAGCACCAGCCCCAGCATCAACATGAGGTTGGCGCGCTGCTGCCACCGCACCCAGTGATCGGGACGGAAGACCCGCAGCATCGCCAGGCACAGCCCCGCAAGCAGGCCGTCCAGGCGGTTCCAGGTCGGGTAATACAGGGCGCGGCCGTACCAGGTCACCGCATCGACCCCAGCGGCCACCTGCGCCCGCGCCTCATGCAGCCAGATGGCCCCACGCAGGATCACCCCCGCGCTGACCAGGAACACGCACAGGGCCACGAAGCCGCGCCGGTCGATGCGGCCCGCCAGCGCCGCGGCCAGCAGCGGCAGCACCAGGTAGAAGTGCTCCTCCACGCACAGCGACCAGGCCTGGGCGAAGGCGTCGCGTTGCAGCGTGTGGGTCAGGTTGAACAGGAAGAACACGAACTTCCACCAGGGCTCCATGTCCGGCCGTTCGCGGAAGCCAGGCCACAGCAGGTACAGAGCCAACACCACCCAGTACGCCGGCAGGATGCGCAGCGCGCGGCGCAGGTAGAACTCGCCGATGCGCAGCCGCGTCCCGCGCGCGATCGGCGCCAGCACCTGCTGCCCCACCAGGAATCCACTGAGCACGAAGAACAGGTCCACGCCCACCCAGCCATGCCGGGCCAGGGCATCGCCCCAGGGCCCCAGTCCACCGACCTGGTAGCTGTGGAACAGCATCACCCACACGATGGCCAGGGCACGCAGCAGATCCAGTCCGGGGTAGCGCAACGCAGACTCCTCTCCTTGGACGCGCGATGCTACCCGTGTTCTTGCCGATGCGCGCCCGGGAGACAGGCCATGGCAACCGGCGACAGCACCGCCCTGCGGCGGCCGATGCGTTTACTGCAGCGGCTCATCGCTCAGGTAGGTGTAGCCGGTCAGGCCGGCTTCCAGCGCCTGGGACAGCTCCTGGGCGCGCTCGGGCGACAGGTCGGCGGCGGCCACGCGCTGGGCGTAGGCGCTGCGCAGGTCGGCCAGGGCGTAACCGACGTAGTCCAGCATCACGTCGGTGGTGTCGCCCCGGCGCTGTTGGGTGAGCTGGTAGCCCTGGCCATCGCAGGCCACTTCCACCGCATCGGTGTCGCCGAACAGGTTGTGGATGTCGCCCAGGATCTCCTGGTAGGCACCGACCAGGAAGAACCCGATGCGGTAGGAATCGCCGTGCTTGAGCGCATGCAGCGGCAGCGAGCTGTCCAGGCTCTCGTTCTCGACATAGGTCTTGACCATGCCGTCCGAGTCGCAGGTCATGTCGGCGATGATGCCGCGGCGCGAGGGCGCCTCATCCAGCCGCTCGATCGGCACGATCGGAAACACCTGGTCGATGGCCCACACGTCCGGGATGGATTCGAACACGCTGAAGTTGACGAAGTACTTGTCCACCAGACGGTCGTTGAGCTCGTCCAGGATCGGGCGGTGGCTCTTTTCCTCGTGGCTCAAACGCGCGCGCACGCCGTGGGCGATGGCGTAGAACAAGTCGTCGATGCGCGCCCGCGAGGTCAGGTCGATCTGGCCCAGCGCATAGGCGCTCAGGCCCTCGGCGTGGAAATGCTGCGCTTCCTGGAACAGTTCCACCGCCGGACGCACGTCCAGCTCATCGTGGATCTCGCGCAGGTGGCGCACCGCCGCCGGCTCGTCCTCGTGCGCATCGGGCACGCGCCCTTCCGGCGCTTCCTCGACCTCGGACACGTTGGCGATCAGCACTGCGTGGTGGGCGGTCATCGCGCGGCCGCACTCGGTGACGATGCGCGGCGGCGTCAGGCCGTGCTCCTCGCAGGCCTCGGCCAGCGGCTGGACGATGTTGCCGGCGTAGGAACCCAGCCCGTAGTTGATCGAGTAGTAGCTGCGCGAGCGCGTGCCTTCGTAGTCGATGCCCAGGCCGCCGCCGACATCGACATGGCTGATCTTCGCGCCCAGGCGCGAGAGCTCGACGAAGTAGCGCACCGCCTCGCGCATGCCGTTGGCGATGTCGCGCACGTTGGAGATCTGCGAGCCCATGTGGAAATGCAGCAGGCTCAGGCACGGCGCGTACTCGGTGTCGCGCAGCGCCTTCCACAGGTCCAGCACCTGGCGCGGGGACAGGCCGAACTTGGCCTTGTCGCCACCGCTGTTCTGCCACTTGCCCGCGCCCAGCGAGGCCAGGCGCATGCGCACGCCCAGGCCCGGCATGACGTCCAGCGCCTTGGCTTCCTCCAGCACCAGCTTCAGCTCGGAGGGCTTCTCGATGACGATGAAGGTCTCAAGGCCCAGCTTGCGGCCGATCAGCGCCAGGCGGATGTACTCGCGGTCCTTGTAGCCGTTGCAGACGATCAGCCCGCCCGGGCGCGAGAGCGCCAGCACCGCCATCAGCTCGGGCTTGCTGCCGGCCTCCAGGCCGAAGCCTTCGCCGTGGTGCTGGGCCAGGGTGCCGGCCACGCCGCGGTGCTGGTTGACCTTGATCGGGTACACCGCGGTGTAGCCGCCGGCGTAGTTCCAGTCGGCCTGGGCCTGCTGGAAGGCGGCCTGCAGCTTGCCCAGGCGCTGGCCCAGGATGTCCGGGAAGCGCACCAGCATGGGCAGCTTGGCGCCATTGGCGCGCGCGGCGTCCACCACTTCGGGCAACACCACGGTCGGCCCGGCCTCGCCCTTGGGGCGCACGACGATGCGGCCGGCCGCGTCCACGTCGAAATACCCATCGGCCCAGTGCGGGATCGAATAGGTCTTGCGGGCCTGGTCGGTGGACCACTGCGTCATCGGGGTGCCTGGCAACATGAGGGGGCGGGCATTCTATCGCCCCCCTCCTTTCCGCGCCGTGTCAGCGGCCCCGGGTCCACACCGGCATGCCCGCCTGGCGGCGCAGAGCGCTGGCGTAGCGGCGGCGGTCGCCGCTGTCGAGGACCTGGAAAGATCCGGGCAGTTCGATGGCATCGACCAACCGCTGCAAGGCCCGGCTGCGGCTGAACACGAGGCCACGCCACTGTACAAGCATCAGGTAATGATCGCCCTGGGCTCCGGCACCGAGAACCTTGCGCACCAGCCACGCACGACGCACGTTGCCGACACTGGCCAGGGCGTGTCGCAGCGACGCCAGCGCCTGATCGGACAAGCCATGCGGGAGGAAGCTGTCGTCGGAGGACAGCCTGAAGCGATGCGCGTCGAGCTCGCGTTGTGCGTCCTGCCAGGCAAGGAACTCGGCTTGCACCTGCTCGGCGGCCTGGTGCTCGCCTCGCGCCTGGTGAAAGCCGTACAGCCGCTCCAGCACCGCACCGGTGCATGCGGCCTCCAGCGCCATGGCCCGACGCAGGTGGGCCTCGCCTGCCGGATCGTCCCGGTCCAGCAGGCTCGCGCCCAGCCGCAGGTGTCCTTCCAGCAGCTGCGGGGCGCGCGCCACGGCGGCCTGGAGTTCGGGCAACTGGTCCTGGTCCCCAGGCTGGAAGTTCCCTGCCAGCAGCAGATACTCCAGCTCCTGTTCGGGCGATCGCTCAGCCTGCGCCAGCACGGCGATGCGATCGCGCTGCGCCTGGCGCTGCTGGTAGCGCGCCGTCCACTGCTCCTGCACGCCCGCCCGCCAGCGTTCGCTGAAGACCTGCTCCAGCCGTGGCAGCAGCGGCCCCAGCAGGCGCTCGGCGGCCGACTGCGCCGGTTCGTCCAGCGGCATCGGCTGCGCCTTCAGCGCCTGCAAGCGGATGCGAAGCGGCGGATGGGTGTCCTCCAGCCCCAGGTCGCGGTCCAGCGCGCGGTCCAGCCACTGCGCGTCGTCGGTGTGGGCATGGCGCAGGGCCGCGCCGATGTCCCGATACAGCCGCTCGGGCGGCTGCGGCTGCTGCTCCGCGGCCTGGTCCAGGGCCGGAAAGAAGCCCTGGTGCAGACGCCCATCCAGCACGCAGGTCCGGGCCAGCGCATCGGCCAGCGCCTGCCCGCCGCCGGACACCCGTGCCGCGATGCGGTCCGCAGCCAGCTCGTTCTCGCGTGCCAGCACGAAGCTGTAGGCATTGAAGTACGGCGCGTACCAGCCGAAGAAGCGCTGGAACATGCCCGAGGCCCAGGCCTGACGCGCCTCCAGCGCCTGCAGCAGGCGGAACCAGCTGAGTCTGACCCGGTAGATCCAGGCGCCGAAGCGTCCGTGGCCGCCACCGAGGTGGCCGAACTCGTGGGCGATCACCGCCGCCAGCTGCTCGCAGCTCAGGGCCTGCATCAGCGGCAGGCCCAGCACCAGGAAATGGCGATGCCCCAGCAAGCCCAGCAGGCGCGGCACGCTGGCCGCGGCGGCGTTGAGCTCGGTGTCGATGACGATGCCCGCCAGCGGCGGCGCCCCCGCCGCGCGGCGAATGCGCTCGACCTCGGCCTGCAGTTCCGGTGCCTCGCCGGGCGCGAGCCGGTAGCCGTCCGGTGGCTCGATCCGCACCCACAGCGCGCGCAGCACCGAATACCCGAAGATCAGTGGAATCAGCACCAGCTTGAACAAATGGGCCAGCAGTGCCGGCTTGAGCGCAGCCAGCGCCACGATCAGTCCCACCGACATTCCGAATGCGCCGATCAGCGAGCCGGCAAGCACCGAAAACCCCAGCAAGGCCAAGGCGGCCAGTTGGATCCGATACCACACCGGCGCCTCCACAGCGCGGCGCTGCAGGCGCTCCACCAGCGCCCGACGTGCTTCCACAGACTGCATCCTGCACCCCTGTCGTGAACCTCCCCGGCCGTGGATGCTAAGCCAATGCCCCAGGACCGCAACAGGGCGTGGGCTACAATTGCGCCCCCTTTTTCACCTGGACCGCCGCCGATGAGCGCCCAAGACTCCTGGTTTATCGAACACTTCCAGCCCACCGGCTCGGCCATTGGCTTCCGGCTGAAGGGCAAGCTGGACCAGGTGCAGTCGCCGTTCCAGAAGATCGAGATCTACGACAGCACCGACTGGGGCAAGTTGATGGTGATCGACGGGGCGATGATGCTGACCACCAAGGACAACTTCTTCTACCACGAGATGATCAGCCACCCGGTGCTGTTCACCCACCCGGACCCGAAGCGGGTGGTGATCATCGGCGGCGGCGACTGCGGCACGCTGCGCGAGGTGCTCAAGCACCCGGGCGTTGAGAGCGCGACCCAGTGCGACATCGACGAGCAGGTCACGCGCATGGCCGAGAAGTACTTCCCGGAGCTGTGCGAATCCAACGGCGATGCGCGCGCCGAGCTGCTGTTCGACGATGGCGTGGCCTATATGGCCAACCTGCCGGCCGGCAGCGTGGACGTGGTGATCGTCGATTCGACCGATCCGGTCGGCCCGGCCGAGGGCCTGTTCAACAAGGCCTTCTTCGAGAGCTGCTACAAGGCGCTCAAGCCCGATGGCCTGCTGGTGCAGCAGTCCGAGTCGCCGCTGGCGCTGCTGGACCTGATCGGCGACATGCGCGCGGAGATGGGCAAGGCCGGCTTCCAGTCGTTCAAGACCCTGCCCTTCCCGCAGCCGTGCTATCCCACCGGCTGGTGGAGCGTGACCATCGCCTCCAAGGACGCCGGCGCGGATTTCGCCTTCCGCCAGGCCGATGCGGCGGCCAAGGGTTTTCAGACGCTGTACTACACCGCGCCGCTGCACACCGGCGTGCTGGTGTCCCCGCCGTTCATGGCCAAGGCGTTGGGCGAAGGCTGAGTCCGGCCCGCTGCCTGGCTGCGATGAACCAAAGCCGCGCGGTGTGCACCGCGCGGCTTTATTTGTGCGCCGTGGGAGCATGCGAAGGCCACGCGCTTGCACCGCTTCGCCACAATCAGCCGCGTGCATTGCGCTGTTGAAGCGGCTCGAGGTGGTGCTGGGGCCCTCAGCCGAGAAGATGCGTTCACGGGCTAGCCCCTTCGCGGCTGGAGCCGCTCCCACGGGATGCGTTCGAGGCGCATGGCGGCATTTCGGTGTCAGCTCAAAGCCGCCTTGGTGGACAAGCTTCGCGTTGTCCACCCTACATGGGGTGGACGGCGCTTCTTTCATCCAACGGATGTAGGGTGGATGACGCTCTTTCATCCACCATCTCCGCGAAGCGGATCACGCATGTTCGAGGTTCCATCAGGCCGCTCTCCCCTGCTGTTTGCATGTCTTCTCGGCAGGTGACCGCCATGCCTGTCATGCACTTGCCACCGGCCGGCGCGAAGCTGCAAGGTCATGACCCGCCCCGTCGGCGACGCGCGGGCGCCCGCTTCCGGAGTGCTGCATGTTGCGATCGAGCCTGTTCCTGACGGCCTGCATGGCCCTGACCCTGTCCTTTTCCGCCATGGCCCAGTCCACCCCGCTGAAACCCTTGCCGACCGACCGACCGCTGGTGATCGGCCACCGCGGCGCCAGCGCGCTGCGCCCGGAGCACACGCTGGCCGCCTACGCCAAGGCCATCGAGGATGGCGCCGACTTCATCGAGCCCGACCTGGTCTCGACCCGCGACGGCGTGCTGGTCTCGCGACACGAGAACGAGATCGGCGGCACCACCGATGTGGCCGACCACCCGGAATTCGCTTCGCGTCGCACCACCAAGACCATCGACGGCCATGCCATCACCGGCTGGTTCACCGAAGACTTCACGCTGGCCGAGCTGAAGACCCTGCGCGCACGCGAGCGGCTGCCGCAGCTGCGCGGCACCGCCTACGACGGCCAGTTCCAGATCGTGACGCTGGAGGAGCTCATCGACTTCACCGCGGCCGAAGCGGCTGCGCGCGGCCGGGTGATCGGGCTGATTCCCGAGATCAAGCACCCGACCTATTTCCAGCAGCAGGGCCTGGCGATGGAGGCCGAGGTGCTGGCCACGCTGCAGGCGCATGCGTACACGCGCAGCGCGCCGGTGGTGATCCAGTCCTTCGAGGTGGACAACCTCAAGCGCCTGCACGCGCTGCTGGGCAACGCGCATCCCAACATCCGCCTGCTGCAGCTGATCAGCGCGCCGGATGAGCGCCCCGGCGATGTCATGGCCGCGGGCGGCAAGACCACTTACGCCCAGATGCTCACGCCGGCTGGCCTGAAGACCATCGCCCAGTACGCGCAGATCCTGGGGCCGGCCACGCGCACGCTGCTGCCGCTGGATGCGCAGGGCAGACTGGGCCAGCCCAACGAGATCATCGCAGCCGCCCATGCCGCCGGGCTGCAGGTGCAGCCGTATACGTTTCGTCCGGAGAACGCCTTCCTGCCCAAGGACCTGCAGCATGGCCAGGACCAGGCTGCGCGCAACGCAGACGGCTCGGTCAAGGAGATGCGCGCCTTTATCGACGCGGGCGTGGATGGCTTTTTCACCGATGACCCGGCGCTGGGGCGCAAGGCCGTCGACGGGCGTTAGCGGGCAGCCGCGCGGCAGATTGCGGCGCGGTGTCAAAAGCATTTCATATTCGGCCTGCATGGTGGGGGGGATCGCGAGCGCTGCGCTGTCGGCGCATCGCCACTTCCCCCCACTGCTCCTCCCCAACACCATGCACATTCGCCCGCTGTCACTCGCCGTGGCGCTCGCCCTGAGCGCCGCCCACGCCCATGCGCAGGATGCATCCACCAATACGCCCGATGGCAGCGACAGCGCGCGCACGCTGGACGCGGTCTCGGTCATCGGCGCCGGCGAAACCCGCCAGGTCCAGCGCATCACCGAGGTGGACAAGCAGGTCCTGCCGCCCGGCACCAGCGGACAGAAGATCCTGGACCGCCTGCCCGGCGTGTCGGTGCAGTCCAACGACCCGTTCGGCGCCAATGAAGAGTCGCAGACCATCAGCCTGCGCGGCTTCGACAAGAGCCGCCTGGGCTATACGCTCGATGGCATCCCGCTGGGCGACAACGCCTACGGCAACTACAACGGCCTGAGCATCGCGCGTGCGTTGATTGCCGAGAACCTGGCCGGTGTAGAGCTGTCCGAGGGCATCGGCTCGCTGGGCGTGGCGTCCACCAGCAACCTTGGCGGCACCATCCAGTACTTCTCGCAGGACCCGGCCAGCACCTTCGGCGGACGCATCGCCCAGACCGTGGGCAGCGACAGCCAGAACCGCAGCTTCCTGCGCGTGGACACCGGCGACCTCAATGGTTTTGCCGCCTACGTCTCCGGCGTGCATCAGGAGGCAGACATGTGGGCCGCGCCGCACCAGAACCAGACCACCAGGCAGTTCAACGCCAAGGCGGTGTGGAACGTGGGCGAGCATCGCTTCGGCGCCTTCGCCGCCACCTCGCGCGTGAGCCAGGCCAACTACGCCTACCTGTCCAAGAGCATGCTGGCGCGCGGCCTGGGCTGGGACTGGAACATCTATGCGCCGGACTGGAACCGCGCCGTGGCCGCCGCCTACTGCGCGCCCGCCACCTACGACGCGACGCGCTGCGCCTTCAGCGGCGGCGTGAACAGCATCGACGATGCCTACTACCAGTCGCGCGCCCTGCGCGATGACAACCTGTACGCGCTGGATGCGGACATCGCCCTGGGCCAGACCAGCCACCTCAAGCTGCTCGGCTACCACCACGAGAACCGCGGCCAGGGCCACTGGTGGGCGCCGGGCCAGCGCTCCAACCCGGGCACGCCGCAGGAGCTGCCGATCTCCATCCGCTCCACCAACTATTCCATCAACCGCCAGGGCCTGACCGCGGCCTTGAACTGGCAGTGGGGCATCCACGAGCTGCAGGCCGGGCTGTGGTACGAGCGCAACGACCACAACGTCGAGCGCAACTTCTACTGGATCGATGGCCCGTTCCTGGACGATGGCTATCTCAACCATCCCGACCGGCGCCTGTTCGACCAGGATTTCGACATCCGCACGCGGCAGTTCTTCGTGCAGGACCGCATGCGCTTCCTGGACGAGCGCCTCACCGTCGATGTCGGCCTGAAGAGCCCGCGCACGGAGATGACCGCCTTCGCCAAGCCCGGTACCGAGACCCAATACGCCAGCGGCACCCTGATCGCCAAGGAGAACGTGCTGCCGCAGGCCGGCGTGGGCTTCAAGCTTTCGCCGGGCCAGGAAGTGTTCGCCTCCTATGCGGAGAACATCGCGGCCTTCGTCGGCGGTGGCAGCGGCGGTCCGCTGCAGGTCTCCCCCGCGTCCTTCGCCGCCAGTGCCGGACTGCAGCCGGAGAAGTCGCGCACCTTCGAAGCCGGCTGGCGCGTGTTCGGCGATACCTACCAGGCCTCGCTGGCGGCCTACCACGTGCTGTTCGACAACCGCCTGCTCTCGCTCAATCCCTGCGCCAGCATCGAGGTCGGTACGCGTCCGGAGTGCGTCACCCGCTTCATCAACGTCGGCTCGGTCAAGAGCAATGGCGCGGAGCTGACCTTCATCCTCAAGCCGGTCCAGGGGCTGGAGTGGTACAACGCGCTGTCCTGGAACAGGACCACCTACGAGGACGACTACGTCTCCGGCGGCGAGGTGGTGCCGGTGGCCGGCAAGATCACCGTGGACACGCCGCAGCAGATGGCTTCCAGCGAGCTGAGCTGGCGCCAGGGCGGCTGGAACGTCAGCCTGCGCGGCAAGTACACCGGCAAGCGCTACTACACCTATACCAACGACCAGTCGGTGCCGGGCGTGACCACCTTCGACTTCGGCACCGGCTACGACTTCGGCGCCGGCCTGGGCCTGCAGAACCTGCGCGTGGCCCTGAACGTGACCAACCTGACCGACAAGCGCTACGCCGGCCAGCTGAGCTCGTTCGCGCCGACCGACCCGGCCGGGACCCGCTACGCCATCCATGCCAGCGCGCCGCGGCAGGTGTTCTTGACCCTGTCGGCCGAGTTCTAGGGCGGCAGGCGCCCGGTCTGAGGCGGCTTGCTTGAGCCGCGGTCCGGCAGGGCCGCGGCTTTTTTGCGTTCGCTTGGGGCCAGGAACGAGTGGAGAGGAACGAGGAACGAGACAAGCGCGCGCCTGGCTGCTCTCACTCGTTCCTCGTTTCTCGTTCCTCGTTTCTCGTTCCTCGTTTCTCGTTTCTCGTTTCTGCGGAGAGCTCAGCACCGACCCGCCCGATGAATGGAACGCTCCGTCCAGCCAACCGCTCGCCCGGACTGTCGGAAAAACGTTAAAATTAGTTGCCGAGACAAACGGTTTAGTAATTGGCCTGTCATCTTCAGGCCGGACAGCAGTGATGAACGCCTCTTTGATCCCGACCCGCCAAGGGTCCTACCTTCCGATCTCCGCCCGCATGCTCAAGCGCGGCGAACGCGTCCTGGAACCGGACGTCTATGTCACCCCTTACCAGGGCCAGCCCGTGGTGGTGAAGGACTACCGCCGCTATCGCGGCACGCCGATGGCCTTGCCTGCCCGCCTGCTGGTCTGGCGCGAAGCCCGCATCCTGCGGCGCCTGCGCGGCTGGCGGCATGCGCCGGTGTTGCTGGGTTCGGCCGGCCTGCTGCTGGGCATGGAGTTCGTCGCCGGCAGCGCCCTCAGCGGCGAGGCCGAGATGCTCACCGAGTCCCTGTTCCGCCAGCTACGCGGGGTGGTCGCGCGGCTGCATGCCGACGGCATCCTGCACAACGATCTGCACACCTCCAACTTCATGCTCGCCGGCGGCACCCTGGTGCTGCTGGACTACGCCTCGGCCCTGCGCCTGCCGCGCTGGATGCTGCGCCTGCCGTTGTTGCGCGAGTTCCGTCGCGCCGACCTGGCCAATGCCCTGCGCATCCAGAAGCGCCTGACCGGCCGCCACTTCGGCGGTGCGCGCGCCGAGCTGCTGGCCCCGCCCACCTGGGTCAGCGCCACGCGCGAGCGCTGGAAGCGGTTCTATCGCTGGGCCAAGGCCTGAACGCTGCCGGCGGCGCCCTGCGCCGCCCGTGTGTGCGCCGGCAACCGGCGCGGTCGGGTCCAGACGGCCCTAGAGCGCGTCGTTGCCCAGCTCGCCGGTGCGGATGCGGATGACCTGGTCCAGGGCGTAGACGAACACCTTGCCATCGCCGATCTTCCCGGTGCCGGCGGCCTTGACGATCGCCTCCACCACGCGCTCGACCTGCTCGTCGGGCACGGCGATCTCCAGCTTGGTCTTGGGCAGGAAATCGACGATGTACTCCGCACCGCGGTACAGCTCGGTGTGTCCCTTCTGCCGGCCGAAGCCCTTCACCTCGGTGACGGTAACGCCGGTCATGCCGACCTCGGCCAGGGCCTGGCGCACATCGTCGAGCTTGAAGGGCTTGATGATGGCCATGACCATCTTCATCGCGTTCCCCTTGGATACGTCTGCGGCGAAGGATACCGCGCTTGCATGCATGCAGCGCGTGGGCTTCAATGCCGCACTGGACATGCGGCGTTTTCCGACACGGCGCCATGCCCTGCGCTGATGGCCTGCCGATCCGACCTGGCCCAGGCTCAAGGACACCGCCAGAGGACCCGAACATGATCGACCTGAACCCCATCGACGAGCTCGCCCGCCGCCTGTCCAGCCTGGTCCCGCCGGGCCTGCGCGAATCGCGCGAAGAGCTGCAGCAGACCTTCAAGGCCGCCCTGCAGAGCGGCCTGGGCAAGCTGGACCTGGTCACCCGCGAGGAATTCGACGTGCAGCGCGCGGTGCTGCTGCGCACCCGCGAGAAGCTCGAAGCGCTGGAGAAGACCGTCGCCGCGCTGGAAGCCGAGCGCAGCGCGGCCCCGCGCGATCCCTCCGCCTCCTAAGCGGAGCTTCCCCCATGAGTCTTGCCCTGGTGCACAGCCGTGCACGGGCCGGCGTGCGCGCACCTGCGGTCCGGGTGGAAGTGCACCTGTCCGGTGGTCTGCCCTGCACGCAGATCGTCGGCCTGCCCGAGGCGGCCGTGCGTGAGTCGCGCGACCGCGTGCGTGCGGCGATCCTGTGCGCGCAGTTCGAATTTCCCGCCCGCCGCATCACCGTCAATCTGGCGCCCGCCGACCTGCCCAAGGAAGGCGGCCGCTTCGACCTGCCCATCGCCCTGGGCATCCTGGCCGCCAGCGGGCAGATCGACCGGCAGGCGCTGGCCGAGTGGGAATTCATCGGCGAGCTGGGGCTGACCGGCCAGCTGCGCGCGGTCGATGGCGTGTTGCCTGCCGCCCTGGCAGCGGCGGCGGCCCAGCGACGGCTGATGGTGCCGGCCGAAAGCGGCGCCGAAGCGGCGCTGGCGCGGGAGGGCAACGCCTGCACCGCGCGCACCCTGCTGGAGGTCTGCGCCACGCTCAACGGCACCCGCGAGCCCGTGCCGGCCCAGCCGCAATCGGTCCAACCCGTGCCGCTGCCGGACATGGCCGATGTGCGCGGGCAGGCGCAGGCGCGCCGTGCGCTGGAAGTGGCCGCGGCCGGCGGGCACCACCTGCTGTTCGTCGGCAGCCCCGGCTGCGGCAAGACCCTGCTGGCCTCGCGCCTGCCCGGCATCCTGCCCGAAGCCAGCGAGGACGAAGCGCTGGAGTCGGCGGCCATCGCCTCGGTCAGCGGACAGGGGCTGGACCCGGCGCGCTGGCGACAGCGGCCCTACCGCGCGCCGCACCACACCGCCAGCGCGGTGTCCCTGGTGGGCGGGGGCGCGCAACCGCGTCCGGGCGAGATCTCGCTGGCCCACAACGGCGTGTTGTTCCTGGATGAGCTCACCGAGTGGGATCGCCGCGCGCTGGAAGTGCTGCGCGAGCCGCTGGAGTCCGGCACGGTCACCGTCTCGCGCGCGGCACGCAGCGCGGAGTTTCCCGCGCGCTTCCAGCTGGTGGCCGCGATGAACCCCTGCCCCTGCGGCTGGGCCGGCGATGCCAACGGACGCTGCCGCTGCAGCCGCGATGCGATCAACCGCTACCGCAGCCGCATCTCCGGGCCACTGCTGGACCGCATCGACCTGCAGATCGAGGTCCCACGCCTGCCTTCGCAGGCGCTGCGGCCCGACGCGCCCGCCGGCGAGGACAGCGCAGCCATCCGCGCCCGCGTGGTCCTGGCGCGGCAACGCCAGCTGGCGCGCGCCGGCGCGCTCAATGCGCACCTGAGCCAATCCGAGACCTTCGCCAGCTGCCGCCTGGCCCCGGGCGACCAGGAGTTGCTGGAACGCGCGATCGACCGCCTGCAGCTCTCCGCGCGCACCATGCAGCGCATCCTGCGGGTCTCGCGCACCATCGCCGACCTGGCCGGCGCAGCGCAGATCGACACATCACACCTGACCGAAGCCCTGGGCTATCGCCGCATCGACCAGCGCGGTGAGGCGCATGCGGCGTAGCCGCAAATCACAGCGCGCGACGAACGTTTGATCCAAACTCTCTACTACTCGGCAACTTTCATTCAGTGCATCGAAGGCACTGAAGGTAAGGAACGCAGAGGTGTGGCAATCGCCACACCTCTGCGCCTAATAACACATCGAGCGGACAGCGACAGACCTACATAACGAGGCGTTTTCTTAGAATCTTTACTGCCGACCAGACGTCAAGCAGCCACGCTACACAACCTTACATGTCACAGTTGATTCCACTGCCGGTGCGAAGACCCCGTCAGCGTCGTAGATCTTCGAACTCACCGTGTGCGTCGCGCTACTTGGGCCACCGGAACCACAACCGAACGTCCAGTACAGCTTGCCGTCGACGAGCGAAACCGTACGACCCTTTGTTCCACGGCAGGTATAACCGTCTGCACACTGCACGATTTCGACGTTCACCTTCAATGCCCCCCCGCGGTTCTCCTGTGTACGTGAAGTACACCGGAACTTTAGTTCCTTTAGGACCGGACGCTGGCCCTACGGATGCCACTGAAAACGGGGCACAGCTTTTCCCCTCCTTGTACATTCGATATCCCTTCTCAACCCCACGCATCGCGGCCGCACGAAAGCTTGAGTTGCGAAGGAGAGCTGAATCCTCGCTATTGCTGTGGAAGCCCACCTCGACAAGTGCCGTTGCCATCGCAGCTTCGCGCACTTCGCCATAGCTATCACCCGATCTAACACCCACGCGAATGGGATAACTCGCGTAATCGGGGAGTTGCGTGATCTGTTCTTTGAGGTAGCAATGGATGTTATTGGCTAGCTGGGTGGAAGCTGGATCGCTCAGATTTGTAACTACAGTCGCGCCGCGGGCCGTCGCACCAGCAGCATCCGTATGAAGGGAGATCATTGTTTCTGCATTGATGTAGTTGGCGTATTCCGGCCTGGAGCGAATGTCATCATCATATTCGCGCAGGTTTGAGCGCTCTGGCTGCTTACGCGAGGGGGAACCATTAGGGAACTTGTTCCAGATCGTTGCGCCAAGCTCGGGATAAATTCGCTTTAAGTAATAGCGTGACCCAAGCGCCGCCCAACTCAATCCGCTTGCTGGATCTTGCGTGGTATTGGTAATGTCACGGGTATGCTTGACGCTGGTGACCGTTGAGGCGCTGCGGTCAGCAAGGTAACTCGCCAAGCGAGAGGAGTAGCCTGGCGTTACCGTATCCTCGTAGACATTGGTGGTTCCCGCGTAAGGGGTTGGACGCTGGTACCGCCATGTTTCATCAGCATGATGCAGATACTTCCCGTGCCCCGGATTAAGCACAACGAGCCCGGCGACAGGGGCCGCGACAGCCTGGTTTTCAAGGGCCGCCGCCCTCTGCTTTTTCAGGTACGCAGGCGGATAGATTTCTCGAAGCTCCTTACCGCCAATCCTAACTTTGATGTAGTTGAACCTCACAACATTGCCAAGCAACTCGTAGCCCTCGTTCTCAACCTCTCTCACCAGCTCGCCGAAATCTTCTGTGAACTCACTTGCGCCTCTAGGAAGATAGCTCGCATCTAAGTCAATCCACACCACTCCTGTTTCAGCGTCTGGAGTAACTTTGACTAGGACCTGTTTGGCTTGCCCTGCAATGCGCTTCTGCCCGTCAACAAAAGCTTGCAACTCAGGCTCAATTTCCTGAGCTACAGCACCACGATTCTTGGCGGTGAGGTTGGGAAGATCAGGATTAGCGCCTGCTTGGGCGAGGGCTCCAAAACTGAGCACACCCCCCACCAAAAATATTAATGCGGCAACGACAAACGTTGACTCTTTCCTTGCGTGCATCATGCACCGTCCTTTGCTGTCATCATTGACCTCAGAAACGTGAGGCCGACGTCCCCTGCTCCTCCTTGCAACCACATGATCCGTCGTGGTGGTTGTATTAGTTCCCGTGGCGTGCCAAGAACTTGAGCTTGTCTCAAGTTGACCATCCCATTCCCCAATCAGCAAGTCAACGACCTCACTAGGGAACCCCTGAACAAGTCGGTCTTTTGAGCGACACGATCGGCATCTAACCCTGGCGCGATGCGATGACGCAGCTGAGCTTTTCCGATGCCGAGCATGAAAGGCGGCGGTCGTTAGCCTTCGTGCTCCGCCAGGAACTGGCCGATCAAGGCGTTGCAGCGGCGCGGGTGGGTGAAGGTCATGCCGTGCGAGGCGCCGGCGATGGTGTGGCGGCGCGCATCGGGCAGCCAGGCCGACAGGGCTGCGGCGTTGTCGCGGTATTGCGCAGGACTGAGCGCGCCGTCCAGCAGCAGCACCGGCAGCTCCAGCGCGCGCGCATCGGCCTGTCGGAATGGCGGCAGCGCGTCGGCCAGTTGCGGCGCCAGGGTGGCGGCGTTGTCGCGCACCATGTTGCGGAAGGCTTCGCTGCTGCGCTTCCACGCGCCGGGCTGACTGACCGAATCGACGAAGCACGCCAGTCCGGCGTCCCGCTCGCCAGCGTCCAGCAGCGCCAGCGCCTGGGCGCGCAGCGCCTCGGCTTCCGCCGGCAGCCCGGCCTCCTGGGGCGCACCCGGGTCCAGCAGGGTCAGGCTGCGCACCCGCTGCGGCTGGGCGATCGCGGCCTGCCAGGCCACCGCCGCGCCGCGCGAATGGCCAATCAGGTGCGCGCGGTCCAAGCCGCAGGCTTGGATGAAGTCCAGCACCTGCTGCGCGTGCTGGCGCCAGCCGAAGGCGGGCAGCTGTGTGTCCGGCAGCGGCGGGTGGTAGTGGGCAAGGCTGGGCGCCAGCACTTCATGGCGGTCGGCCAGGCCGCGCAGCTGCGGCTCCCAGTAACGGAAGTCGCACAGCGCGCCATGCACGCAGACCACGGGCGAACCGCTGCCCGCGCTTGCGTAGGCGATCAACGTGCCATCGCCCAGCCGCTTCAGCCTGGCCTTGTCCGTCACGTCCGCACCTGTGCTGCCACGCCCGCCATTCCGCATCGAAAGGAACAGGATGCTAAGCAGCGCCATCGCGGCGTGCCAGCGCTGGCGCGTCACGGCTATGGCGGCAATCCCACGCCGTGGAATCGCAGCGAGGAAAGAAAGGGCGGCCAAGCAGCCAGCCCGGTTCACTCTGCAGCCCGAGGGATGCGGGCGGCGCGGGACCGGTCTGTGGGTGCAGATCGGGATACGCTTTCGTTGACTGTCCTGCACTACGGCCGCGCGGACCCGCGCTTCGGAGGGGCACCAAGGGGCCACAGACACCTGGCGGCTGCCTTCCTGATCAACGCCTGCTCACACAAGCAGGTCATCCCAGATGCGATGGGCATTCGCCACATCGAAACTGCTCACCCACTCCCTTCTCCCGCACGCAAGAACGTCTGGCACGCCGCCCTCGCGTGCCTTCAGCATCACGGGATTCGGGCTGTGCTTCGACAGCAGTGGCCTGGCCAGCCAGGCCACTGCTCCCGGCCATGCGCGGGCGTTTTCTCCCATCCCCGATCAGGCCCCCTCCCCCGCGCGCAGGAGAAGGGATCGCGCATCGCCGCTTTCCGCACCAGCCTCAGGCGGCCCGGCTCACCGCAGCGTTGGGGGCGAACTGCTCCTCCTCGGTGGACCCGGTCAGCGCCGTGGTCGAGGACTGGCCCTGCTGGATGGCCTGGGTCACCTGGTCGAAGTAGCCCGTGCCCACCTCGCGCTGGTGCTTGACCGCGGTAAAGCCCTTGGACGCGGCGGCGAACTCGGCCTCCTGCAGCTCCACGAAGGCGCTCATCTGGTTGCGCGCATAGCCGTGGGCCAGGTTGAACATGGAGTAGTTCAGGCTGTGGAAGCCGGCCAGGGTGATGAACTGGAACTTGTAGCCGTAGCCGGCGATCTCGCGCTGGAAGCGGGCGATGGTGGCGTCGTCCAGGTTCTTCTTCCAGTTGAAGCTGGGCGAGCAGTTGTAGGCCAGCAGCTTGCCCGGGAACCTGGCGTGGATGGCCTCGGCGAAAGCGCGCGCGAACTCCAGGTCCGGCTTGCCGGTCTCGCACCAGATCAGGTCGGCATACGGCGCATAGGCCAGGCCGCGGCTGATGGCCTGCTCCAGGCCCTTGCGGGTCTTGTAGAAGCCCTCGACCGTGCGCTCGCCGGTGGTGAAGGGCTGATCGACCGGGTCGACATCGCTGGTCAGCAGGTCGGCGGCCTCGGCATCGGTGCGAGCGATCAGCAGGGTCGGCACGCCCATCACGTCGGCCGCCAGGCGCGCGGCGTTCAACTTCTCCACCGCCTCGCGGCTGGGCACCAGCACCTTGCCGCCCATGTGCCCGCACTTCTTGACCGAGGCCAGCTGGTCCTCGAAATGCACGCCGGCCGCGCCGGCCTCGATCATCGCCTTCATCAGCTCGAAGGCGTTCAGCACGCCGCCGAAGCCCGCCTCGGCATCGGCCACGATGGGCTGCAGGAAGTCGATGCTGTCGTCGCCTTCGGCGTGGTACAGCTGGTCGGCGCGCAGCAGCGTGTTGTTGATGCGCCTGACCACGGCCGGCACCGAGTCGGCCGGGTACAGCGACTGGTCCGGATACATCTGCCCGGCCAGGTTGGCATCGGCGGCCACCTGCCAGCCGGACAGGTAGATCGCCTTCAGGCCGGCCTTGACCTGCTGCATGGCCTGGTTGCCGGTCAGCGCACCCAGGGCGTTGATGAAGTCCTCGTTCTGCAGATAGCCCCACAGCTTGTCGGCGCCGATCCTGGCCACCGAGTGCTCCACCGCCACGGTGCCACGCAGGCGCACCACATCGGCGGCGGTGTAGTTGCGGGTGATGCCCTTCCAGCGCGGGTTGGTGTCCCAGTCCTGCTGGATCTGTTCAGCGGTCGGCAGCGTGGTGCGCATGGTGGTTCTCCGTGGTGTCGGTGAGGGGTGGCGTGAGGCAAAGCGGTGCCGCGGCGCCTGCAACGCGGGCGCCTGAAGGCAGTTGCGAGTGAGGGCCCGGTGGCCGGCCCTCAGTCGATCAAGGCATAGGCCGGCAGGGTGAGGAACTCGGCCAGCGTGTCGCTGCGGCTCAGCCGGTCGAGCAGGGCGATGGCCGCATCGAGCTTGGCGCCACCGGGCAGCTTGCCGCGATCGCCCAGCGTGGCCGGCAGCTTGTGCAGGGCGGCCTCCAGCAGGCGCAGGTCGATTGCCGTGCCATCGTCCAGGTGCAGGCCGGGCGTGTGCAGCCACTGCCACAGCTGGGCGCGCGAGATTTCCGCGGTGGCCGCGTCCTCCATCAGCCAGTGGATCGGCACGCAGCCGTTGCCGTCCAGCCAGGCCGCCAGGTAACGCACGCAGACCTCGACGTTGCCTTCGAAGCCCGCCCGGGTGATGGCGCCGGCCGGCGGGCGAATCAGCTCGTCGCGGCCGACCTGGACGTCCTCGCGCAGCACCTGGTGCTGGTTGGGCTGCGGCATGTGCGCATCGAACAAGGCCTGGGCCACCGGGATCAGCGCCGGATGCGCCACCCAGGTGCCATCGTGTCCGGCCGTGACCTCGCGCAACTTGTCCGCGCGCACGCGGGCCATGGCCTGTTCGTTGGCGGCCTCATCGTGATTGATCGGGATCTGCGCGGCCATGCCGCCCATGGCATGGGCGCCACGGCGGTGGCAGGTCTGGATCAGCAGCTCCGAGTAGGCCTTCAGGAACGGCTGGGTCATGGTCACCTGGCCGCGCTCGGGCAGCACCTTGTCCGGGTGCGCGCGGAAAGTCTTGATGTAGGAAAAGATGTAGTCCCAGCGCCCGCAGTTCAGCCCGACGATGCGGTTGCGCAGCGCGTGCAGGATCTCGTGCATCTCGAACACGGCCGGCAGCGTCTCGATCAGCACGGTGACCTTCATCTGTCCCAGCGGCAGGCCCAGGCTGGCCTCCAGGTGCGACAGCGCGGTCTCCCACAGCGCGGCCTCCTCCATCGACTGCAGCTTGGGCAGGTAGAGGTACGGGCCGCGATCCTTGGCCTGCAGGGTGCGGGCACTGTGGAAGGCGAACAGCGCCGCATCGAACAGCGCACCGGAGAGCGGCGCGCCGTCCACCAGCACGTGCTTTTCGTCCAGGTGCCAGCCGCGCGGGCGCACGATCAGCACCGCCCGCTCGCCTTCGGGCTTGAGTGCGTAATGCTTGCCCGGTTTATCGCCGCTGGCGGGCGCGTCGAACTGCAGCGTGCCGGCCACCGCCTCGGCCAGCGCGCGCTGGCCGGCCAGCAGGTTGGCCCAGGTCGGGGACGTGGAATCCTCGAAGTCGGCCATGAACACCTTGGCGCCGGAGTTCAGGGCATTGATGACCATCTTCGGATCGGTCGGCCCGGTGATCTCCACCCGGCGATCCAGCAGCGCCGCCGGGATCGGCGCCACGCGCCAGTCGCCTTCGCGGATCTCGCGGGTGTCGGCGCGGAAGTCGGGCAGTCCGCCGCCGTCGAAGAACGCCTGACGCTGCACCCGGGCAGCCAGCCGCGCCTGCCGCAGCGGCTCGATGGCCCGGTGCAGCGTGGTCAACAGGGCCAGCGCCGCCGGTGGCAGCAGCGCATCCTGGCCGGGCGCGGCGGCGGTGAGGGCGATCCCGGGGGTGGGGCGCCCCGGCAGGGTTGCACGGGCGGGGACGGCGAAAGCGTGGGCGGACATGGGCGTGATCTCCTGCGATGGCAGGGTTTCAAGGTGCGCGCCAAGCGACTTATTTGACAAAGCAGTTTTATCAATGAAACGTATAAGCCAACCTCATAATTAGCTCCGCCCGATCTTGACAGACCCCGTAACCCCGCGATTTCCCTACAAATCCGACAGGCTCAAGCCACTTCGCGCGTTCTGCCAGACCGTGCGACTGGGCTCGGTCTCGCGTGCGGCCGAGGCGCTGTACGTCAGCCAGCCCGCCATCAGCCTGCAGCTGCAGGCACTGGAACGGGAGCTGGGCACGCCGCTGTTCGAGCGCAGCGGCCGCCGCCTGCTGCCCACCCGCGAGGGCGAGGTGCTCTACGAGCTGGCCCAGCCGCTGGTGGAGGGCCTGGACGCCCTGCCGGTGGCGTTTCGCGACAAGGTCAGCGGGCTGGATGCCGGCGAGCTCAACATCGCGGCCAACAGCTCGACCATCCTTTACCTGCTGCCGCCCATCGTCGACGCCTTCCGCCGGCACCACCCCGACGTCCGCTTGACCCTGCACCCGGCCATCAGCGCCGACGGCACCGACCTGCTGCGTGCGGACACCGTGGACCTGGCGGTGGGCTCGATGCTGGATGTGCCCGGCGACCTGAGCTATGAGCCGGTCTACCAGTTCGAGCCGATGCTGATCACCCCGCGCGATCACCCACTGGCGGTGAAGAAGAAGCTGACGCTGCAGGACATCTCCCCGCACGGCCTGATCCTGCCGCCACGCCGGCAGGTCACGTATCGGTTGGTGGACCTGGTGTTCCAGCAGGCGCGCGTGCCCTACACGGTGGTGCTGGAGGTCGGCGGCTGGGAGGTGATCAAGCAGTACGTGGCCATGGGCATGGGCGTGTCCATCGTCAGCTCGATCTGCCTGACCGAGGCCGACCAGGACAAGCTGGCCGCGCGCTCGCTGGCCGAGTACTTCCCCTCGCGCAGCTACGGGGTGGTGGTGCGGCGGGGCAAGTTCCTCTCACCGCAGGCGCGCGCCTTCATCGGGCTGATCCGGCCGGACCTGTTTCATCCGCGCGACCATGATGAGGGCGGGGATTCGGAGCGATGAGTAGAGCAGGAGTGAGCGCGGAGGAATGAGGAGTGAGTAAGGGCACAGCGCTTTCTTTGGCCGCTGGGTCCGAGAGCGTCACCTCAGACACCGCCTTGGCTAAGACTGCTTCTGTGGGAGCGGCTGAGCGCTTGAAAGCAGCCCGCGCAAGCCTGCTCTGCTTTTCGCTCACTCCTCACTCCTCGTTTTACCACTCACGCCTCGATCCAGCTCACTCCTCACTCCTCGCCCTACTCCTCACCTCTTCCTAGGCCGGCGCCCCACCTTCCCCTGCTGCTCCGCCACGCGCTTGGCCAGCTTGGCCGCGGCAGTGGCGACTTCTTCCTGCAGCTTGAGGTAGTTGGCCAGCCGGCCCGGGTCGAGTTCATCGGCATCGATCGCGGCCTGCACCGCGCAGCCCGGGTCGCCCTGGTGGGAGCAGTCGCGGAAGCGGCAGTGGGTGGCCAGCTCCTCGATGTCGGCAAAGCCGCCTTCGGCCAGGTCCTCCTCGCCGGTGGGCTTGAGCTCGCGCATGCCGGGGGTGTCGATCAGACAGGCGCCGGACGGCAGCGGGATCAGCGCGCGGTGGGTGGTGGTGTGCCGGCCACGCGAGTCGGTCTGGCGCACCGCGCCGGTCTTCATGCGCTCGCTGCCCAGCAGGGTATTGGTCAGGGTGGACTTGCCGGCGCCAGAAGAGCCCACCAGCACCGCGGTGCGGCCCGGGCCGAGCCACGCGTGCAGCTGCGCCACGCTCTCGGCGTCCTTGGCGTTGACCGTGCGCAGCGGGATGCGCTGCGCGGCCAGGTCGGCCAGGACTTCCAGGGCATCGGCGGCGTACTCGGTCTGGTCAGCCTTGGTCAGCACCACCACCGGCTCGGCGCCACCGCCACCCACCAGCATCAGGTAGCGCTCGATCCGGCGCGGGTTGAAGTCCGCATCCAGCCCGCAGACGATGAACACCACGTCGACATTGGCCGCGATCACCTGCTGGTGATAATGCTCGCCGGCCGCGGCACGCTTGATGGCGGTGTGCCGCGGCAGCAGCGCGACGATGCGCTTTGCCTCCTCCACCAGCACCCAGTCGCCCACCGCCGGGCGCTCGTGCGCCGGAAAGCGCGGGCGTTGCCATTCGGGCAGCGACTCCGGCCGCAGGGCGTCATCCGGTCCACGGCACACCACGTACCCGGAGCGATGCTGTTCGATCACCCGCGCCGGCACGGCCTGCGGGTGGGCCTGGCACAGCGCCTGCCACGCGGCATCTTCCGCTGCGCCCGGCCAGGGCCAGCCAATCGCCCGCAGCGCGGCATCGTCGTCGAACGCTTCTGTCATGGCCGCGATTCTACGGGGTGGCGGTCAACGCCCGCGTTCGGCGCCAGGGTCCGCAGGGCTTCGCGGCGCCTGTCTGCCTCCTTGATGGTTTCGGCTGCAACGCCCGCAGGCCAGGGCTTTCCGGCGTATGCTGGTGCCGTTTCCTCCCCTAGCCCCGCGTGCCATGTCCTCCGTGCCCAGCAAGCCCCTCGCCACCCGCGAGCGCCTGTCAGAAGTCCGTTACGAGATCCGTGGCGAGCTGGCCCGTCGAGCGCGTGAGCTGGAAGCGCAGGGCCGCAAGCTGATCAAGCTCAACATCGGCAACCCCGGGGCCTTCGGCTTCCGCGCGCCGGATCACCTGCAGCACGCGATCGCCGACGACATGGATCGCACCGACCCCTACACCCACCAGCAGGGCCTGCCGGCCGCGCGCGAGGCCGTGGCCGCCTACTACGCCCGCCGCAACATGCCGCATGCGCACCCGGACCGGGTGTTCATCGGCAATGGCGTGTCCGAGCTGATCGACCTGTCGCTGCGCGCGCTGCTCAATCCGGGCGACGAGGTGCTGGTGCCCTCGCCGGACTACCCGCTGTGGTCGGCGGCCACCATCCTCAACGATGGGCGCCCGGTGTATTACCAGTGCGATGCGTCCAACGGCTTCCAGCCCGATCCTTCCGAGATCGAGACGCTGGTGTCCAGCCGCACCCGCGCCATCGTGCTGATCAACCCGAACAACCCCACCGGCGCGACCTACTCGCGCGAGCTGCTGCAGCGGATCGTGGTCATCGCCGCCAAGCACCGCCTGCTGCTGCTGGTGGACGAGATCTACGACCAGATCCTCTACGACGGCGCCAGGTTCGAGCCGCTGGCGCCGCTGGCCGGCGACGTGCCGTGCATCACCTTCTCCGGCCTGTCCAAGGTGCACCGCGCCTGCGGCTGGCGGGTGGGCTGGGCGCTGCTGTCCGGGGCCACCGAGCTGATCACCCCGCTGCACCAGGCCATGGACCTGCTGGGCGCCCTGCGCCTGTGCGCCAACGTGCCCGGCCAGTACGCGGTGGACGCCGCGCTCAACGGCCCGGACACCATCACCGCGCTGTGCACGCCTGGCGGCCGCCTCTACGAGACCCGCCGGGCGGTGATCGAAGCCTGTCAGGCCAGCGAGCACCTGCAGCTGGTGGCGCCGGCTGGCGCGCTGTACGCCTTCCCGGCCATCGTGGGCGATGCGGCCAGGCAGTTCGACGACTACCGCTTCGCGCTGGACCTGATGGAGACCGAGGGCGTGCTGGTGGTGCCGGGCTCGAGCTTCAACGTGCCCTACCGCCACCACTTCCGGGTCACCCTGATGCCCGAGGCGGCCAGCATGCGCGAGGTCTTCAGCCGCATCGACCGGGCCCTGTCGCGGCATGCCGAGGCGGTGACCAAGGTCGTGCCGATCAAGCCGGCCGCGCGCAACGCCGCGGCCTGAAGCTCCACGGCGAAGCGCGATGGCCGCAGACGCACTCGGCGCCCGCTATCTGGCCCTGGGCGATTCCTACACCATCGGCGAGGGCGTGCAGGCGGCCGACCGCTGGCCGGTGCAGCTGGCCCATGCGCTGCGCGCGCAGGGGCTGGCGCTGGAAGACCCGCAGCTGATCGCCACCACCGGCTGGACCACCGACGAGCTGGCCGCCGGCATCGCCGAGGCCGCACCACAGGGCCCGTTCGCGTTGGTGAGCCTGCTGATCGGCGTCAACAACCAGTACCGCGGCCGCCCGCTGGACGAGTACCGCGTGCAGTTCGGCCAGCTGCTGGAACAGGCGATCGGCTTTGCCGGTGGCGCTGCCGGCCACGTCTTGGTGCTGTCCATCCCCGACTGGGGCGTGACGCCCTTCGCCACCAGCCAGCGGCGCGATGCGGAGCGGATCGCCGATGAGATCGACCGCTTCAATGCGGTGGCCCGGGAAGCCTGCCAGGCACGCGGCGTGGCCTTCATCGACATCACCCCGGTCAGCCGCGAACACGGCGCCGATGCGCGCATGCTGGTCGAGGACGGCCTGCATCCGTCGGCGGCCATGTATGCGCACTGGACCGCGCGCGCCCTGCCGGCCGCGCGCCAGGCGCTGGGCTGACAGCACGGCAAGCACGCGCAGCGGGCGCAACCCGCGCCGCACGGCCTATCATGCGCACTCGCAGTTTCGCCAAGGACCGACGTTGAGCGACGCCACCCGCCCCATGCCGCGCGAACAGGCCCTGTCCATCGCGCGCGCCTTCCTGCCCAAGCGGCCCTGGGGCAACCGCTACGACTACTACTACACCCAGACCAAGCTGCGCACCGACCCGCTGTATCCGGGCGTGCTGGCCGCGCTGCGCGGCACCACCGCGCCGGTGCTGGACCTGGGCTGCGGGCTGGGGCTGCTGGCCCACGCGCTGCACGCCGATGGCCAGACGCTGGCCTACTACGGGGTGGACATCGATGCGGACAAGATCCGCCGCGGGCAGCAGATCGCCGCGCGCAGCGGGATTGCCGGCGCCCGTTTCGAGGTGGTGGACCTGGGCGCGCGCTGGCCCACACACCAGGGCAGCGTGGCCATCCTCGATGTGCTGCAGTACCTCTCGCACGAGGTGCAGGCCGGCATGCTCCAGCACGTGGCCGGGATACTCACGCCCGGCGCCCGGCTGGTGATCCGCAGCGGCCTGGGCGATGACAGCCGCCGTGGCCGCACCACCAAGGTCACCGACCTGCTGGCGCATTTGGCCGGCTGGATGCAGGAAGTGCCCAAGACCTATCCCACGCGCGAGGGCCTGGAGACGATGCTGGCCGATGCCGGCCTGCGCGCGGAGTTCTCGCCGCTGTATGGCAACACGCCCTTCAACAACTGGCTGATCGTGGCCGAGCGCGGCTGATGCACTCACGGCCAGACGGCGACGCCCTGCGCGCCGCCGCTGGGTCCCCTGCCTAGAATCGCCAGGACAGCGTCAGCTCCACATCGCGCGGATCGCCGTAGATCCACTGGGTCTGGTAGGTGACGTTGGCGTAGTAGCGGCGGTCGAACAGGTTGCGCACGTTGAGCTGTGCGGAAAGCGCCTGGCTGATGTCGTAGCGCGCCATCAGGTTGCCCAGCAGCACGCTGCCCTGCTCCAGCCGCGCGGTGTTGCCATCGGGGGCCACGCCGCGCTCGTAGAAGGAGGATTGCCAGCTCACGCCGCCGCCCAGGCGCAGCGGCCCGGTCTGCCAGGTGGTGAATAGCGTGCCCTCCCGGCGCGGACTGGTGGGATTGACGTCCGCCCCGTCGGCATCGTTGGCATCGAACTGCGCCCAGCCCAAGCTGATGCGCCACTGCTCGGACAGTTCGCCGTCCAGCTGGAATTCCACGCCCTGGCTGACCGTGCCCCTGGCTGCGCGATAGGCCTGGTCGGTGGTGCCCGGCACGACCTGTCCGGGGTCGGCCACGGCCACGTTGTCCTGCTCGATGCGAAACAGCGTCAGCCCCGCGTTGAGCGCGCCGCCGAAATACTCGCCCTTGGCGCCGATCTCGTAGTTGTTGCCTTCGCGCGGGGCCAGATAGCGGCCGTTGCGGTCGCGATTGGCCTGCGGGCTGAAGATGCTGGTGTAGCTGGCATACAGCGCGTGGTGCTCATCCAGGTCAAAGATCAGGCCGGCATAGGGCGTGGTGCGGCCATGCTTGCCATAAGAGCTGCTCGGAGTGATGCGGTCGCTGTTCTTCCAGTCGCTGACGCGGGCGCCGAGGATCGCCTTCAGGTCATCGCGCAGATTGAAGCGGCCAGCGGCGTAGACGGCCACCTGGCGGATGTCGTTCTCGCTGCCCTTCACCAGCGGCGTCCAGGCCGGCTGCGGCATGGTGCCGGTCCAGTCGTAGACGCTTTCGGGCGTCAACGGCTCAGAGGTGCCGTTGTACCAACTGCGGACGTTGCGATCCATCCAGGTCGCACCCACCACCACTTCGTGCTCGTGCCCCCAGAACGACATAGGAATGCTGGCATAAGCATCCAGGCTGTCCTGCAGGGTGTAGGTGGGATAGTCGCCGCCGTAGTTGTTGTCCAGGCCCAGGCCGGTGGTCCTGTCCGGATAGCTGAAATAGCCGTACAGCACCGACTTCCAGTCGGTCTCGAAACGCTGGCGCGCATACTCGACATGTAGCTGCGCACCGCTGTCGAAACGGTGGGTCAGGCCCGCGAAGGCATTGGTGGTGTCGGCCACGCCGCGGGCCCAGCGTGGGGCGAAGGAGTCCGAGCGCGAAAAACGCGTGCGCGTGCCATCGCTGAACCACGCCGGCACGCCGCCCCAGGTGGTGCCGCGGCCATCGTTGCGCTGCTTGCTGACGCCGGCGTAGCCGCTGGTCGCAGCGCCGAAGTCGGCATCGACGATGCCGTAGAGCAGGCCCGAGCTCCTGCTGTAGTAGTCGCGGAACGAATCCTTGTCCTCGTAGCTGGCAACCACGCGCCCGCGCACGTTGCCGGCGGCATTGAGCGGCGACTGCACGTCCGCCGTGCCGCGGTAGCGGTCCCAGCTGCCGGCGGACAGGCTGAGCGAGCCGGTGAATCCATCGCGGTTGGCGTGCTTGCGGATCAGATCGACCGACGCGGCCGGGCTGCCGGCGCCAGTGGTCAGGCCGTTGGCGCCGCGCACGATCTCGACCCGATCGTAGATGGCCAGATTCTGCTGCACGTCACCGGTGTACTCGGTGGGGATCCCGTCGACGCGGTAGTAGTCGATTTCAAAGCCGCGTGCGCTGATGTAGGTGCGCTCGGTATCCCAGGTCGGCGAGTTGAAGCCGGCTACCGTGTCGGTCACGTCCTGGAAGGACTGGAGGTTGCGGTCGACGATCTGCTGGCGGCTGATCACCACCACCGATTGCGGCGTATCGCGCAGCGACAGGTCCAGCTTGGCCGAGCTGCGGGCCACACCGGCAGTGTAGGAGTCGCTGCCCTCGGTGCTGGCATCGCGATGGCCTTCCACGCGCAGATGGTCCAGCTCGACCGGCGCGTTGCCGCTGGTCTGGGCAAGCACCGCGCCCGGCGCCACGCACGCCAGTGCCAGCAGCGAACGGCGCAACGTCGGAGGACAACGCAGCGGACGTGCTGCAACGCGCGCTTGCGCGTCGACGGAACGGGTAGACATCGAAAGCGCCTCATGAGCCGAAGGGTCGAGTGCCGTCATCGACGGCCGGCTGGCGCTGGGGTGCGGTAGGCACGCGGGCTTGCTGGGCGCGCATGTTGGTGGCACCGCAACACGCTGTCAACAATGTCAGGCGCAACGACCTGGGGGGTCGCAGGGACCGGGCTTGCCGCTCAACCGCCCGGCAGACGCGCGGCCAGGCCGCGGGCGGCGAGCAGCGCCATGACGCGCCGCAGGATCTCGACATTGTGGCCGTGGCGCGCGCCCTCGTGCAGCAGCACGATGGCGCCGGGGCGCAGGTCGCGCTCGATCCGCGCCAGCACCTGCTCCGGGGTGCAGTCCACGCCATCGAAGCCGCGCGCGCTCCAGGCCACCCGGGTCAGCCGGTGGCGCGCCAGCACCGGGGCGATGAAGGGGTTGGTGTGGCCCACCACCGAGCGGAACCAGCGCGGCGGGCGGCCGGCCAGCTCGGTCAGGGTGCGCTGGTTGGCGGCTATCTCGTGTTCCAGCTGGCCCGGGCCCAGCCGCCAGAAGGCGGTCTGTGGATGGCTGTCGCTGTGGTTGCCCAGCTCATGCCCGCGCCGCAGGATTTCCCGCACCAGCTCAGGGTGCGCGCGGGCGCGCTGCCCCACCACGAAGAAGGTCGCCTTGGCCTGGTGCGCGTCCAGCAGGTCCAGGATCGCCGGGGTGTCCTGCGAGGGGCCGTCGTCGATGGTCAGCCACACCGCCTGGCCGGCCGGGTCCAGCCGCGACAGCGCCGGACAGAACAGCTGCGAGCGCGGATTGAGTGTGGACCACACCACCGCCAGGTGAGAGGCCAGCAGGGCGGGCAGGCCCACCTCCCAGCCGGCCTGCCACCACAGCAGCAGCACCCCCACTTGCGATGCGGCCAGCAGCCCCAACCTCAGATGGGGTCGGCGTGGCACACGATTCAGCGTTGCGTCCGGCGACATGCCGCGCATGATGCCACGCGCGTAGAATTTCCTTTCTTATTGAGCTGGTGAGCCCGATGTCCCTCGACCCCGCCCTGCGTTCGCGTATCGAATCCCTGCTGCAGTCCAACCGCGTCGTGCTGTTCATGAAAGGCCAGCCGAGCATGCCGCAGTGCGGGTTCTCGGCCAAGGCGGTCGGCGCGCTGTCGACGCTGGGCGTTGACTTCGCCCACGTCAACGTGCTGGCCGACCAGGAGATCCGCGAGGGCATCAAAGTCTATGGCGACTGGCCGACCATCCCGCAGCTGTACATCGACGGGGAACTGGTTGGCGGCAGCGACATCATCGAGCAGATGACCAACTCCGGTGAGCTGGCCGGCCTGCTGGGCGTGCAGATGCCCGACCGCAGCCCGCCGCAGATCACCGTGACCCCGGCGGCGGCGGAGATGCTGCTCAACGCTGTGGAGGACGCCGGCCGCGGCGCGGCCCTGGTGCTGGCGGTCAGCCCGCAGTTCCAGCCGAACTTCCAGATCGGGGCCCACGACCCCAACGCGATCGCTGCCGAATCCAACGGCGTGCGCATCCAGTTTGACCTGGCCAGCGCGCGCCGGGCCGAAGGCGCGGTGATCGACTGGGTGGACGACATCCGCGGCAAGGGCCTGGCGATCGACCTGCCGCTGGCGCCCAAGCCGGTGCAGGCCCTGAGCGTGACCGACGCCGACGCCCACGTGCGCGCGGACAAGCTGCTGCTGGTGGACGTGCGCCCGGCCGAGGAGCGCGCCATTGCCTCGGTCAACGTGCCGTTCAAGACCTTCGACGGCAACGGCCGCGCCGAACTGGAAGCCCTGCCCAAGGACACCTCGCTGGCCTTCCTGTGCCACCACGGGGGTCGCAGCCAGCAGGCGGCCGAGGAGTTCCTGGCCCTGGGCTTCACCAAGGTGTTCAACGTCACCGGCGGCATCGACGCCTGGTCCACCGATGTGGATCCGAACGTGGCGCGTTATTGATCCGCCCGCGCCCACGCATCACGAAAAAGCCGGCCCACGTGGCCGGCTTTTTCGTGGGACATCGCCTTCAAACCCCAGCCGGCATGCACGCGCACCGTAGGGTGGATGCCGCTCTTTCATCCACCACCTCGGTAAAGCGTCGGCGCGCGCATGTCGGTGTATCAAGCGCCATCGCAACCGGCCCCTCGGTGGACAAGCTTCGCGTTGTCCACCCTACGTGGGTGGGTGAGGACCCTTCATCCACCAGCTCCGTGAACTCGGACCGTGAGCACGCGGTAGATCAAGCCAGCCGTAGGGTGGATGACGCTTTTTCATCCACCACCTCGGTAAAGCGTCGGCGCGGGTATGTCGGTGTATCAAGCGCCATCGCAACCGGCGGCATGGTGGACAAGCTTCGCGTTGTCCCCCCTACGTGGGCGGGTGAGGAGCCTTCATCCACCAGCTCCGTGAAATCGGACCGTGAGCACGCGGTAGATCAAGCCAGCCGTAGGGTGGATGACGCTTTTTCATCCACCATCGCGGTGAGATGGATGGCGGCCTTGGCCGCCGCGGGCTGCGCGAGCTGGCAGGCCTAGTCACGAGGGGCGCTCAAAAGCCGCCACCGGCCTCGAGCCACGCCTGCTCTTCGGCCGTGTTCTCGCGGCCCAGCGCACGGTTGCGGTGCGGGAAGCGACCGAACCGGACGATGACCTGCTGGTGTGCGAGGGCGTACTCGAGCACCTCGGCCTCGCCCAGGGCGGTGAACAGTTCGACCGAGCGCGCCTGCATCGTCGGGTCTTCCGAGTGCTCGAACGGCAGGTACAGGAAGGCCCGCAGCGCCGGCACGATCTGCACGTCGTGGCCGGCCGTCACGGCGCGCTGCGCATAGTGCAGCGCCAGGGGATCGGTGGCGTAGCTGTGCGCGCTGTCGCGGAAGGCGTTACGCGGCAGCTGGTCCAGCAGGATCATCAGCGCCAGCGCGCCTTCCGGCGTGTCCAGCCAGTGCTCCAGCTCGCGCCGCGCCGCGGCGTGGTGGGCGGGCAGGAAGCGCTGGGCGAAAGCGGTATCGAAGGCGCGGTTCTTCTCGAACCAGGCCTGCGGGCCGGCGTCCTGCCAGAACTGCACCACCTCGTGCGCGCTGGGCAAGCTGGATTCGGATGAGCTCATGGGTGCAGTCCTTCAAGTAGAAAGTCCGTGCAGGGTAGTCAGGCGCGCGCATCGGCGCTGTCAGCCTGTGCGATCCGGCGCTTGTTAACCGGCATGCGCAGCGGTTAGCTTGAAACGATTCAGACCGGGGAGACACCTGATGCGTCCTACCTTGCTGGCCATGGCCGGCCTGCTGTGCTGCTGCGGCCCGGTGGCCGCCAAGTCGCGGTTCACCGATGACCCTTACCCCAGCACCTACAAGGCCATCGCCTCCGGCCCGGTGCTGATCGAGCACGCCACCGTGCTGACCGGCACTGGCACGCGGCTGGACGATGCCGATGTGTTGCTGGTGGACGGCAAGGTCTCGGCCGTGGGCCAGCGCCTGCAGGCCCCGGCCGACGCCACCCGCGTGGACGGCACGGGCAAGTGGGTGACCCCGGGCATCATCGACGTGCACTCCCACCTGGGCGTGTACCCCAGCCCCGGCGTGCGCGCGCACAGCGACGGCAACGAGATGACCGCACCGGTCACGGCCAATGTCTGGGCCGAACACTCGGTGTGGCCGCAGGATCCAGGCTTCGGCATGGCCCTGGCCGGCGGGGTGACCTCGCTGCAGGTGCTGCCGGGCTCGGCCAACCTGGTCGGTGGACGCGGGGTGACCCTGAAGAACGTGGCCGCCACCAGCTACCAGGCGATGAAGTTCCCCGGCGCGCCCTGGGGCCTGAAGATGGCCTGCGGCGAGAACCCCAAGCGCGTCTACGGCGGCAAGGGCGGCCCGGCCACACGCATGGGCAATGTCGCCGGCTACCGCGCGGCCTTCATCGATGCGGCCGAGTACCGCAGCAAGAACCAGCCCAAGGACCAGCAGCCGAAGAAGAAGCGCTGGTTCTCGCGCGCTTCCGGTGGTGAGGGCAACGACAGCGGCGGCGATACCGGCGGCAAGCGCGACCTCAAGCTGGACACGCTGGCCGGGGCGATCAACGGCGACATCCTGGTGCACATCCACTGCTACCGCGCCGACGAGATGAACATCATGATGGACCTGGCCAAGGAGTTCGGCTTCAAGATCGCCGCGTTCCACCACGGCGTGGAGGCCTACAAGGTCGCCGACCGGCTGGCCCAGGAAGGCATCTGCGGCGCGCTGTGGGCCGACTGGTGGGGCTTCAAGATGGAAAGCTTCGACGGCATCCAGGAGAACATCGCCATCGTCGATCGCGCCCCGGGCGGCTGCGCCATCGTGCATTCGGATTCGGAAGAAGGCATCCAGCGACTCAACCAGGAGGCGGCCAAGGTGATCGCCAACGCGCGCAAGATCGGCATGGACATCAGCCCCGAACACGCCATCACCTGGCTGACCGCCAACCCGGCCAAGGCCATGGGCATCTCCACCGTCACCGGCACCCTGGAGCCGGGCAAGATGGGCGATGTGGTGCTGTGGAACCGCAACCCCTTCAGCGTCTACGCGCAGGCCGAGCAGGTCTATATCGACGGGGCGCGCGTGTACGACCGCCACGACCGCAGCAGGCAACCGGTATCGGACTTCATGCTGGGCCAGGGAGGTGCGCCATGATCCGCGCCCGCCTGCTGCGCAGGAAGCTGCTGCTGGCCGCCGTGCTGGGCGTGGCCGCCTCGCCTGCGGCTGCCCAGGATGTGCTGATCCGCCAGGCCACCGTGCACACGGCCGGCAGCCGCGGCACCCTGCAGGACACCGACGTGCTGGTGCAGGGCGGCATCATCCGCGCCATCGGCCAAGGCCTGGCCGCACCGGCCGGGGCCACGGTGGTGGAAGCCGCCGGCAAGCCGCTGACGCCGGCCTTGTTCGGCGGCATCAGCGAGATCGGCGTGGAGGAAGTCTCCGGCGAGGAGTCCACCGTGGACAGCGCGGTGAGCCTGGAACACGACCAGCCGATCCGTCCGGAGTTCGACGTCACCCTGGCCTTCAACCCCGACTCGGTGGTGATCCCGGTGGCGCGCGTGGAAGGCATCGGCTTCACCCTGGTGGCCGCCACCACCGGTGCGTCCTTCATCGCCGGCCAGGGCGGGGTGATGCGGCTGGACGGCAGCGCCGATCCGCTCGGCCCGCACGCGCTGTTCGTGCGCCTGGGCACCGATGCCACCAAGTTCAGCGGCACCTCGCGCGCGGCGCAGTGGATGCTGCTGGACCAGCTGGTGGCCGAGGCGCGCGGCCGCGTCCCGGCCGACTCCCCGCATGCGCTGCTCACGCCCACGGGCCGTGCGGTGCTGGCGCGCTACCTGGGCGGACAGGGCCGCATCGTGGTGCTGGTGAATCGCGCGGCCGACATCCGCCGCCTGCTGCGCTGGGCGGCCAGGGAGAAGGTGCGCATCGCCATCGCCGGGGCGGCCGAAGGCTGGCGCGTCGGGCCCGAGCTGGCCAGCGCCAAGGTGCCGGTGTTCGTCGATGCCTTCGCCGACCTGCCGGCGGACTTCGACCAGATCGGCGCCACCCTGGAGAACGCGGCGCGCCTGCGCCAGGCCGGGGTGGAGGTCAGCTTCATGCTCGGCGGCGATTCCACGCCCAACGCGCGCAAGCTGCGCCAAGGCGCCGGCATCGCGGTGGCCAACGGCCTGCCCTGGGAAGACGCCCTGGCCGGCCTGACCCGGGTGCCGGCGCAGGTGCTGGGCGTGGCCGACCGCATCGGCACCCTGGAGGTGGGCAAGACCGCGGACATGACATTGTGGTCAGGCGATCCGCTGGACGTGATCAACACCGCCCAGCAGCTGTGGCTGGGCGGACGCGCCATTCCGATGCGCTCGCGCCAGACCGAGCTGCGCGACCGCTACCTGCGCGCGGCCGGCCCGCTGCCGCGCGCTTACGCGCCTTAGGGCGAGGAGTGAGTGGTGGGGCGAGGAGTGAGGAGTGGAGCGAAAGCGGGGCCACTTCTCGCCTTGCTCGCTCTTTTCTCCTCCTTTCATCACTCACATGCGCGCCTTGGGGTGAGGAGTGAGTGGTGGGGCGAGGAGTGAGGAGTGAGCGAAAGCGGGGCCACTTCTCGCCTTGCTCGCTCTTTTCTCCTCCTTTCATCACTCACGTGCGCGCCTTGGGGTGAGGAGTGAGTGGTGGGGCGAGGAGTGAGGAGTGAGCGAAAGCGGGGCTACGCTTTTTTGCTCACTTCTCACTTCTCGCTTCAACACTCACTCCTGCATAAGCCTTGGCGCGGGCGCGCCGATGCGCTAGCGTCCGCGCACATTCGCGACAGAAGCGGCCGCCAAGTCCGGCCGCGCCAGGGGGGACACCATGCGTATCGGTATCGTTGTCGACTCGGCCTGCGATCTGCCGGCCGATTTCATCGAGCGGAACAACATCGTCGTGCTGCCGATCACCGTGCGGATCGGCGAGGCCGTGCTGGCCGACCACCGCGACGAGGAGGCCACGCTGAGCTTCCTGCAGGCGCATGTGGCCGAGCGCGGCCACGAGGCCGAGACCACGCCGTTCACCGTCAACCAGATCCGCGACCTGTTCCTGCAGCGCCTGGTGATCGACTACGACCACGTGTTCTGCCTGACCATTTCCAAGCTGCGCAGCCAGATCCACGACAACGCGATGCAGGCCAGCTTCGCGATCCTCAACGACTACAAGCCGGTGCGCCAGGCCGCGGGCCACACCTCGCCGTTCGCACTGCGGGTGATCGACACGCTGAACCTGTTCGCCGGCCAGGCCATCACCGCGGTGGAGGCGGTGCGCATGCGCGCGGCCGATGCCTCGGTGGCGCAGATCCGTGCGCGCCTGGAAGCGCTGGCCGAGCAGACCTATGGGTACATGATCCCGCGCGACCTGTACTACCTGCGCGCCCGCGCCCGCACCAAGGGCGACCGCAGCGTGGGCCTGCTGAGCGCCGCGCTGGGCAGCGCGCTGGACATCAAGCCGGTGCTGCGCGCCCATCGCGGGGTGACCGAGCCGGTGGCCAAGCTCAAGGGCTTCGAGCCGTCGGCGCAGAAGCTGTTCGAGTTCGCCGGCAAGCAGGTGCGCAAGGGCTTGCTGACCCCCACCCTGAGCGTGGGCTATGGCGGGGAACTGGAAGAGCTGCGCAAGCTTCCCGGTTACGCGCGCCTGCGCGAGATCTGCGCCGAGCAGCAGGTGGAGGTGTTCGAGTCGGTGATGAGCCTGACCGGCATGGTCAACGTCGGCAAGGGCGCACTGGCGGTGGCCTTCGCCGCCGAGCCGCATAACTTCGCCTGAATCCCGCGACAGGTTTCGACGACGCAATCACCCGCTCCTGGCTAGGCTGCGCCGCATCCAACGCGAGGAAACACCCGATGGCCGTGCGTTACTTCATCAGCCTGCCCGACCCCGCCAAGGCCCGCGGTAGCGACAGCGCGCTGAGCTTCAGCGCACACGGAGCGGAAGGCTTCGCCGAGCAGTTGCAGGATGCCCTGCGGACCCCGACGCTGTTCGAGCGCTGGCGCGGGCAGCAGGCCGACCCCGACGAGGTGGACCCTGCCCTGGGCGCCACCGACCCTGGCGCCAGCGTCACCGGCCAGCAGGACGACCTGCACGTGGACCTGGTGGTCAGCACCAGCCTGCCCAGCGAGATCCTCAAGCAGCGCCTGCGCTGGCTGGCCGGCAGCGGCTGGCAGCTGCGCGACGTGCGCTGAGGGCCCACGTGCGCTGGTGGACAAGCTTCGCCTTGTCCACCCTACGTGATCGGGAAGAGGCTCGCCCTCCTCCGTCAGCGACAGCACACTCGCGCCGTAGGGTGGATGACGCTCCTCCATCCACCTCCCTGCAGACCGAACAAGCACCGACGCACGTCATTTCGGTGTTGCGTCCAGCTGCAAAAAGGCGAGCTCTCAGCCCGCTGATGCTTGACTCGTCGTCATGCCGCAGCGCGGCGCTGGTGGACAAGCTTCGCGTTGTCCACCCTACCTTACCCGGACGATGGCACCTCCTCTTCCATCAACGTCCCCGCGCGAACCGTAGGGTGGATGACGCTCCTCCATCCACCATCGCTGCAAATCAACCAAACTGGAGCGTGGCTCCAAGGTGACATTTCCCCTCCTCCACTCCACGCCTGTCTGCTGTAGGTCGTGAGCGCTTGGGCGAAGAGCGACACGCGCCTCCGCGGCCATCCGTGCCTCGGCGCGCCACGCTCAGCCAGCGGCGTCCAGTGCACTTGCCCTGCGCATGGGCAGGCGCCATTTCAGGTTCACGCCCAGCGTGCCCAGCACGATCAACGCCAGGCCCAGCAGCTGCACGGCATGCAGCCGATGGCCATAGAGCGCGTAATCCAGTAGCAGCGTCACCAGCGGATAAACGAAGGCGACCACCGCGATCGTGGCCACCGACAGGTGGCGGTAGGACGAATAGAACAGCACGTAGACGATGCCGCTGTGGATCACGCCCAGGCCGATCAGCCACCCCCAGTGCGCGCCCAGGTGCAGCGTGGCGCTGGAGGAAAACCCCGCCAACATCGCCGCGCCGACGCAGCACTGCACGGTGACCACCGCGAACGGTCGCTGGCGCCCGACGCTGCGCGACATCAGCAGCGAGGCCCCGCACAGTACCGCCGCCAGCAGCGTCAGGCCGATGCCGGACAGGTAGGTGGCATCGACCTGCCCCAGCAGCCGCAGCGGGTCGGCCGAGCACGCCACGCCGAGGAAGGCCAGCGCGGTCCAGGCCCAGTCCGCCGGCCGCGTGCGTTCGCCAAGGACCAGCGCGGCCAGGATCAGCATCACGAACGGGAAGCAGTGGTAGACCATGGTCGCCACGCCGATCGAGGAGCGCGCCATGCCGGCAAACAGCGCAACCCAGTTGAGCACCAGCAGCACCCCGGAGATCACCGCCCCGCGCAGCAGCACGCGATCGCCCAGCACGCCGCGCAGGTGTCCGCGCGCCAGGCCCCAGGCCAACAGGAACAACGCGCCAAACAGGCAACGGTAGAACACCGCGGTGACCGGGTCCTGGCCGCTCTCTCGCACGAACACGCCGACCGAGCCGATCAGCACCTCGGCGACCAGCAGTTGCCACAGCGCACGGCGCGCGGCGCCGTGTTCGTAAGTCTCCATCGTGAAACTCCTCATGTGCGAGCCAGTGCGCTCAGATCTCGATGTGGCCGTCCAGGTACTGCACGGTGTCGCCGGCGATGTGGACGCGCTCGCCGGCCACCCGACAGCGCAGTTCGCCCGAGCGCCAGGAGGCTTGCAGGGCGCGCAGGTCGCTGCGTCCCAGGCGCTCGGCCCAGTACGGCGCCAGCGCGGTGTGAATCGAGCCGGTGACCGGGTCCTCGGTACCACCGTTGGCCGGCCAGAAATAGCGCGAGACGAAGTCATGGCGATCGCCCGGCGCGGTCACCGCCACGTCCAACGGCCCCAGCGTCTTGAGCCGTTCCAGGTCGGGCATCACCTCACGCACTTCACGCTCCTGGGCATAGACCGCGATCCAGGCCTGGACGTTGCGCAGCACCTGCCGCGGCGCGATCGACAGGCCGGCCAGCAGCGCCGCCGGCGCCTCGACGGGCTGCGCGCGCCGCAGCGGAAAGTCCATTTCGAAGCCGTGCCCGTCGGCGCTGCGCGCGATCTGCATCTGGCCCACCGCTGGCGCGCGCACCACGATCGGGAACGGTGCCAGCGCCCGCTGCGCAATGACATGGGCACTGGCCAGCGTGGCATGGCCGCAGAAGGCGATCTCGGTCGCCGGCGAGAACCAGCGGATCGCGAACGCGCCATCCGGCTCGCGCAGCACGAAGGCGGTCTCGGACAGGTTGTTCTCCGCGGCGATCGCCTGCATCTGCGCCGGGGCCAGCCAGTGCGACAGCACCACCACGGCCGCGGGATTGCCACCGAAACGCGTGCGGGTGAAGGCATCGACGATGCTGATCGGCAGTCTCATGTCCAGGTCCTGTCGGCCAAGCCGGCGTGATGCCGGGCAAGCCAGCCTAAGCGGCCACGGCATGACCGGTACAGGATCAGATCCGGGCCAGTTCGACCAATACAGATCCGGGGAGGCGCTGCGGTGCATGCATACTGCACGGGCAGATGTCAGGCGATCACGCGGCGTGGACCGCGCTCATCTTTGGCATGGCGCCAGCGTAGCGGTGCCGGTCTGCCGAGGCCGACCACGAATGGAGCAGCATCGAGGCATGCGGGCGATACAGACTCGGCTATCCTGAAACCAGGCCAATACAGATCCAGCGCGCATGCTGCTCTACGAATCCATCGCCACCGGCCTGCGCCGGCAGATCGCCCAAGGCACGCTTCGCGGCGGCGAACGGCTGCCCTCGGTGCGGCAGCTGGCACTGGCGCACCAGATCAGTCCCGCCACGGCGGTGCAGGCCTGCCTGCAGCTGGAACGCGAGGGCCTGGTGGAGGCGCGTCCACGCTCGGGCTACTTCGTGCGTGCCGCGCCCTCGGGCCTTCCGTCCACGCCGATCGCGCGACGGCGCGCGCCCGGGCAGGTCGCCAACCCGGCGCTGCAGGGGCTGCTGGAGCTTCCGCAACGCCCCGGCTTGCTGATGCTGCACGCGGCGGTGCCCGACGCCTCGCTGTTGCCGCATGCGCCCCTGGGCGCGGCGCTCTCGCGCACGACGCGGCGACGGGCGACGGCGGCGATGGACTATGCCCCCTCCCAGGGCGATCCGGCGCTGCGTCGGCAGATCGCGCAGCGCTACGAACACACCGGCACGGCGATGACCGCCGAGGAGATCGTCATTACCGCCGGGGCGACCGAAGCGCTGACCCTGGCCTTGCGTGTGGTCACCGCGCCCGGCGACGTGGTGCTGGTGGAAACCCCGACCTACTACGGCATCCTGCAGGCGGTGGCGGCGCTGGGATTGAAGGTGCTGGAAGTCCCCAACCGGCTGGAGCACGGCATCGACGTGGCGCGGCTGGATCGCCTGCTGCAGCACACGCCGGTGCGCGCGGCGATCCTGGTGCCCAACTTCAACAACCCCACCGGCAGCTTGACCTGCGATGCGGACAAGCAGGCGCTGCTAGCCAGCTGCGCGCGCCACGGCACGGTGGTGATCGAGGACGACATCTACGGCGAGCTGGCCTGGTCGGGCCAGCGGCCGCTGCCGCTGCGGCACTGGGACACCGGCGGCAACGTCATCACCTGTGGCTCGTTCTCCAAGACACTGGCGCCGGGCCTGCGCGTGGGCTGGCTGGCCGGCGCGGCCTGGACCGAGGCGCTGGCGCGCGCCAAGTACTTTTCCAGTTCGAGCAACGCCAGCCTGCCGCAGCTGGCGGTGGGCGATTACCTGGCGCGCCACGGCCTGGGGCGCCACCTGCGCCGGCTGCGCCGCGCCGTGGCCGACAACGGCCAGCGCATGCGCGATGCCATCGCGCGCCACTGGCCCGCCGGCACCCGCTGCAGCGCGCCTGCCGGCGGACTGTCGCTGTGGCTGCAGCTGCCGCCAGGAGGCGATGGCCTGGCGCTGTTCGATGCCGCACGAGCCGCGGGGATCGGCATCTCGCCCGGGGTGCTGTTCTCCAGCCGCGGCGACTATGGCGACTGCGTGCGCCTGAGCTGCGGCCTGCCCTGGGACGCGCGCCTGGACAAGGCCATGCGCCACCTCGGCAGGCTGGCGGCCCGGCAGCCAGGGGCCCGGCAGTGATGCCCACGCACACGCCGCCCGCGCGCCGCCAGGCCCTGCTGGCCTGGAGCGGCGGCAAGGATTCGGCCTGGGCGCTGCATGTCCTGCGCCAGCGCGCGGACGTGGAGGTGGTCGCGCTGCTGACCACCTTCACCGCCGAGTACGAGCGGTCCTCGATGCAGGGCGTGCGCCGCCGGGTAGTCCGCGCGCAGGCGCAGGCCGCTGGCCTGCCGTTGATCGAACAGGAGATTCGCGCCGGTGGCGACAACGCCGGCTACGACGCGGCCATGGCCGATGCGCTGCAGCGCGCACAGGCGTGCTGGCCGGCGTTGCGCACGGCCGCCTTCGGCGACCTGTTCCTGCAGGACATCCGCGACTACCGGGTGCAGCGGCTCTCGGCGCTGGGCTGGGAGGTGGAGACGCCGCTGTTCGGCACGGACACCGCTGCGCTGGCGCGCACGATGCTGCAGGGCGGGCTGCGCGCGGCGCTGTGCTGCGTGGATACGACCCAGCTGGATGCTGGCTTCGCCGGGCGCGAGTTCGACCACGCCCTGCTCAACGACCTGCCCGCGCAGGTCGATCCCTGCGGCGAGCGTGGCGAGTTCCACACCTGCGTGCGGGAGGGGCCGATGTTCGATCGACCGCTGGCATTGGCGCGTGGCCAGACCCTGCTGCGTCAGGCGCGCTTTGCCTACACCGATTACGCGCTGTCCTGATCCGCCTCGCCCTGCCCGGCGCTGGCCTGGTCCGGCTGGCTGACGCAACGGAACTGCAGGTGGGCGGCGCGGCTGCCCCAGTGCGTCGCGTCCTGCGCGTTTGCATCGCCGGGTTGCAGCGAGACCGGCCTTGCGACCCACTGCGCGCCGCGTTTTGCGCAGTAGTCCTCTGCCGCATGCAGCAATTGCATCCCCTCGGCGCGCGAGACATCCAGCACGCCCCCACCCACCTGCCGGATCTGCGGACCGTCGGCATTGCAGGCCGACAGCGCCAGCAACAGGCCGGCGCCGCCCAGCCAGATCCTCATGCCTTCAGTGCCCGCGCGTGGTGGGCGATGTGCTCGCCGATGAAGCTGGCCATGAAGTAGTAGCTGTGGTCGTAGCCCGGCTGCATGCGCAGGGTGATCGGATAGCCGGCCTGTTCGGCGGCCTGTGCGAACAGCTGCGGCCTGAGCTGCGCGTCCAGGAACTCATCGGCATCGCCCTGGTCGATCAGCAACGGCAGCGGCGGTGCGGAGGTCTGCACCAGTTCGGTCGCGTCGTAGGCCTTCCAGGCATCACGGTCCGGCCCCAGGTAGGCACTGAAGGCTTTGTCGCCCCACGGCACCTGCGTGGGCGCCACGATCGGCGAGAACGCCGAGACGCTGCGATAGCGCTGCGGGTTGCGCAGCGCGATCACCAGCGCACCGTGCCCGCCCATCGAGTGCCCGGAGATTGCGCGAGCATCGGTCACCGGGAACTTCGCCTCGATCAGCGCCGGCAGCTCCTGGACGATGTAGTCGTACATGCGGTAGTGCGCCGCCCATGGCTGCCGGGTGGCGTTGACGTAGAAGCCCGCGCCCTTGCCCAGGTCGTAACCCTCCGCGTCGGCCACTGCATCGCCGCGCGGACTGGTGTCCGGGGCGACCAGGATCACCCCATGCTCGGCCGCATAGCGCTGCGCACCGGCCTTGGTGATGAAGTTCTGCTCGGTGCAGGTCAGGCCGCTCAGCCAGTACAGCACCGGCAGCCGTTGCGTGGCCGCCTGCGGCGGCAGGTAGATCGCGAAGTTCATCTCGCAGCCCAGCGCTGTGGAGGTATGGCGGTAGACGTCCTGCCAGCCGCCGCTGACGGCGCGGTGTTCGATACGCTCGATGCTCATGTGCTGGCCTCCTTCAGGCGGCAAGGCGGATCTCGCTGGTCTTCAATGCATCCAGGTCGCCCTTGACCTCGATGCGCGCGGCCTGCGCCAGCGCGCGGATGCGGGTGACATAGAACGCTTCGGGCAGGTCTTCGTGCTCATCGGGCGCGGCGATCATCACCCCGGCGGCAATGAAGCCGGTCTTCTTCCAGCTGCGATCCAGCGCGGCCAGGATTGCCTGGTCGATCTGCGCCAGGTCCTGTTCGTCCAAGCGCGCGATCGCCTCGCGCGCCTCATCTCCCAGGTCCACGTTTTCCAGCGCCGCCTGCAGGGCGGATTTGTTCGACATCGTGCTCATCTCAGTAATGCACCACCGAGCGGATCGACTTGCCTTCGTGCATCAGGTCGAAGGCTTCGTTGATGGCTTCCAGACCCATGGTGTGGGTGACGAATGGCGCCAGCTCGATCTCGCCCTTCATCGCGTCCTCGACCATGCCCGGCAGCTGCGTGCGACCCTTGACCCCGCCGAAGGCGGTGCCCAGCCAGCGGCGTCCGGTGACCAGCTGGAACGGGCGGGTGGAGATTTCCTGGCCGGCGCCGGCCACGCCGATGATCACGCTCTGGCCCCAGCCGCGGTGCGCGCATTCCAGCGCCGCGCGCATCACCTGGGTGTTGCCGATGCACTCGAAGGAATGGTCCACGCCCCAGCCGGTCATCTCCACGATCACCTGCTGGATCGGCGTGTCGTGGTCTTTCGGGTTGACGCAGTCGGTGGCGCCGAATTGGCGGGCCAGCTCGAACTTGGACGGATTGGTGTCCACCGCGATGATGCGCCCGGCCTTGGCCTGCCTGGCGCCCTGGATCACCGCCAGGCCGATGCCGCCCAGGCCGAACACGGCCACCGAATCGCCTTCCTGCACCTTGGCGGTGTTGTGCACCGCGCCGATGCCGGTGGTGACGCCGCAGCCGAGCAGGCAAACATGCTCGGGGTTGGCCTCCGGATTGATCTTGGCCAGCGAGACCGCGGCCACGACCGTGTACTCGCTGAAGGTCGAGCAGCCCATGTAGTGGTAGATCGGCTCGCCGTTGTAGGAGAAGCGACTGGTGCCGTCGGGCATCACGCCCTTGCCCTGCGTTGCACGCACGGCCACGCACAGGTTGGTCTTGCCGGACTTGCAGAACAGGCACTCGCCGCATTCGGCGGTGTACAGCGGGATCACATGATCGCCCGGGGCCACGCTGGTCACACCCTCGCCCACCTCGACCACGATGCCGGCGCCTTCATGGCCCAGCACCGCCGGGAACAGGCCTTCCGGATCATCGCCGCTCAAGGTGAAGGCATCGGTGTGGCAGACACCGGTGTGGGTGATCCTGACCAGCACCTCGCCCGCCTTGGGCGGGGCGACGTCGATCTCGACGATCTTGAGCGGCTGGCCGGGACCGAAGGCAACGGCGGCACGGGATTTCATGGAGGCGGCTCCTGCGAGGGGTGTAAGAGAGGCCACACGCGTTGCGCGCGTCGGCGGTGAACGGATTACTTCAGGTAGGAACGCACCAACAGCGCCATTTCCTGCACGCGCGCGGCGCGCTGGCGCTCGTCGGCGGCTGGGGTGCCGAATTCTTCGCGGATGTGGGCTTCCATCACCTCGGACATCAGCCCGTTGACCGCGCCGCGGATGGCCGCGATCTGCTGCAGCACCGGCGCGCAGTCCGCACCAGCCTCCAGCGCGCGCTCCAGCGCATCGGTCTGGCCACGGATGCGTCGCACCCGCGCAAGCACGCGCTTCTTCTCTTCCGGGGAATGCGGCATGGCGGGTTCGCTTAACTATACTGGGGTAGAGTATATCACAGCGACTCGCGCGCGCCAGCCCGAGCGGCACCGCGGCTGGCCTGTCAGCGCACGTCAGGACGCGCCGGGCGATGGCATGGCTGGCGGCGACAGTGCCCTGCCCCTGCGCAGCACACCGAACGCAGGACCGTGGCCCACCCCGACGGTCCTGTGCGCATCGCCCTTCTGGCATGGCCGAGGATGACGGCAGTCATGCCGATTGCGATGACGGACGCGCGTGCGGGCCCGTCGTCACGCGCCGGGGGCAACACGAGCGCCCTCTCACCCCTGCTGTTCGAGAAAGCGCGGCGCCAGCCCTGCGTGGCCCGGGAAGTACCTGAAGAAAGGCGCGGCATTGCGGATGACGCCTGCGATGGCCGGGTGCTCCATCAATCGCTCGAAGTAAGCGGCGATGCGCGGATGCCCGGTTCCGAACGGCACGTAGGCGTTGGCATAAAACAGCGCCGGCGCGGCTGCACAATCGGCAAGGCTGAAGTCCTCGCTCGCCAGCCACGTCCGGCCCTCAAGCTGTCGCTCCAACACCCCATAGCTTGTGGCCAGCAGGTCTCTTGCCCGGTCCACTGCCATCGGATCGCGCTGTGCTTCCGGTCGCAGCAGATCCGAGGTCAGCGCCTGCATCGGCGTCATGACGTATTGGTCCATCAGTCGATCCCACAGCCGCACCTCCAGGGCCCCAGCGGCCTGCTCGGGGATCAGTCGCGCGGCGCTGCGGGCGTGGTGCAGTTGCAGATGCTCGATGAGGATGCTGGTCTCCAGGAGCGGGCGGCCCTGCTCGACCAGCAAGGGGATCTTCCCGAATGGCGACAGGCTGGCCAGCAGGGCGCGCTCTTCCGCGTCCGACGGGTCCACCGCGTGCAGTTCGACGTCGGCGCCAAGCACGTCGATTGCGATCAGCGCCTTCCAGCAGTACGAGGAGAGCGGATGGTAGTAGAGCCTGAGCATGGAAGCCTGCCTGGTGCGTTCCGGGTCGCGAACGTATGAGGCAGGCTCCAAGACCCTGTCAAGGCCGATGGTCGGGCGATCCAGAGGCCCGGCGACTGCACGCCGCGTGGCGCCGGGTGGAGGACACCGCAGATCCGGTCAGCGTTGCGCCGGTGGGGTCGCGGGGGGAAGTGGCGGCGGTGGCAGGTCCACGCCCTTGGCCTTGAGGCAGGCATCGAGTCTGCCCTTGTCTGGCCTTTCGACACCCGCGGGCCCGGGTTGCGGCCCGGCGCCTGGCGCAGGTGGTGTTGGAGGCGGAGGTGGCAGACCCAGTTCGGCCACGCAGGCCTCCAACGCCTGGCGGCGCTTGGGATCTTCGGGCATCGGTGGCGGTGCGGGCGGCGGCGGAAGGTCCACGTTCTTGGCCCTGAGGCAGGCATCGAGCCGGTCCCTGTCGGGCCGCGGACCCGCCACAGGCCGTCCCTGCGGTCCAACGCCCGGCGCCGGCGGCGGCGGCAGCCCCTGTTCCGCCGCGCAGGCTTCTAGCGCCTGGCGCAGCCGGGGATCTTCCGGCATCGGCGGTGGCCCGGGCGGATGCATGCCTGGTCCGTGTACCGGCGGCTCGATGCCCCTGCTGGACAGGCAGGAAGCCAGCTTTTCGTGGTCTGGACGCTTGGCGTCCTGGGGCGGCCGGACGCCAGGCGCCGGCGGGCTCAGGCCCTGCTCGCCCAGGCAGTGCGCGAAGGCGGCCCTGAACGCGGGGTCCTGCGGACCTTGGGGCCCTGGAGGCGGCGGGGCTGGCGCGGGCTGCTGTCCCGCCCAGGCCACGCCTCCCAGCGCGGCCAGCAACAGCGCGCAGGCGCCGACGAGGCGGTGCGGCTTTCGGTCTTCGGTGTGCATGGCATCTCCCGTTCGCATGCGTGGTCAGGTCGGCCGGCCCAGACAAGTTCCCCCACGGGCGTCGGCTGCCACGCCAGCCTGCCCAGCCGTCGTGTCATGCCTTTGCCGGGCTGCATCAGGCTTTGACACAGGCGGCGCCAGCCTTGGCCGCCGCGCGTTCAGCCACCGAGGGCCTTCGGTTCATGTGTGTCAGTTTCTTTGCCCGGCTGACAAACGGCGCCTACACTGCCGCGGTATTCCTTCCGCCATGAATATGCTCACGCCCGTCATGGACATCGAATCGCGCATCCTGGTTGTGGACGACGACGAGGACCTGCGCAAACTCACCGCCGACTTCCTGGCCGACCACGGCTACGAGGTGGACACCGCCGCCAACGCCACGGACATGTGGAAGCGGATGGAGGACCGTCGCCCCGACCTGGTGGTGCTGGATGTGATGATGCCCGGCGAAGACGGCCTGAGCGTGGCCCGGCGCCTGACCTCCGGCGGCAGCGCCCCGGCGATCCTGATGCTCAGCGCACTGGGCAACGACACCGATCGCATCGTCGGCCTGGAAGTGGGCGCGGACGACTACCTGCCCAAGCCCTGCAACCCGCGCGAGCTGCTGGCCCGGGTGCGTGCGCTGCTGCGTCGGCAGAGGGCCTTCGCCAGCGCCCCGGAAGTGCGTGGCAGCCAGTACGAGTTCGGCGGCTGGCGCCTGGACGTGGTGCGCCGGGACCTGCGCGATCCGGGCGGCAGCTATATCAACCTGTCCGATGGCGAGTTCGCGCTGCTGCGCACCTTCGTCGAGCATCCGCAGCGCGTGCTCAGCCGCGACCAGCTGCTGGACTATGCCCGCGGCCGCGGCAGCGAGGTCTACGACCGCGCCATCGACAGCCAGATCAGCCGCCTGCGCCGCAAGCTCAACGAGCGTGGCCACGCCGAGCTGATCCGCACGGTGCGCAACGAAGGCTACATGTTGCTGCCTCCGGTGGTCCGGCTGTAATCCCGCCGTGATCGGAGCGCTGCGCCGCGGCGGCGCGTCCATTTTCATCCGCACCTTCCTGCTGCTGGCCGTGGCGCTGGTGCTGGCGCAGAGCGTGGGCGTGGCGTTGCTGGTGACCCGCACGCCGATCTACGAGCCGCCGGTGCGGCCGCCGGAAGTCATCGCGCTGCTGACCTCACGCATTCCCGCCAGCAGCCATGGCCTGCGCGTGTCCGAGCTGAAGCACCCGCCTGCCGCACCGACCGACCAGGTCCGCGACCGCTTCATCGAGACCTTGCTGGCGCGCTGGCTGGAGGTGGAACGCGCGCAGGTGCGCTTCTATCGCGCCCCGCCAGAGGACAGCGGCGAGGCGGGCAATCCGTTTCCCGAAATGCCAATGCCGTCGGCGGAGGTGCGCCGGCAAAGCAGCGAGCACTTCGGCCGGCAGCCAGGCACCGGCGCGCCGCCCTGGATGGGCGCCCAGCGGCCCGCCGCCATCACGATGCCCACGCCGATCCCCCAGGGCGTGGATGCTGGCCCGCCCATGCGCGGGCGCTTCACCGCCGCCCTGCAGCAACCCGACGGACGCTGGCGCGTGGTGCAGGCGGCCGATCGCTCGCTGTCGGCGGCCTTCAAGCTGCAGGTGGCGATGCTGTTCGGCATCGGCCTGCTGCTGATGCTGCCGCTGGCCTGGTGGTTCTCGCGCGCGCTGTCCGCGCCCATCCGCCGCTTCGCCGATGCCGCCGACCAGCTCGGCCGCAACCCCGACGCGCCGCCGCTGCCGCGCAGCGGACCGCCCGAGCTGCTGCGGGCCACCGATTCGTTCAACGCCATGCAGGCGCGGCTGAGCCGCATGGTCGCCGAGCGCACGCACATGGTGGGGGCCATCGCCCACGACCTGCGCACACCGCTGGCGCGCCTGGCCTTCCGGCTGGACGACATCGACTCGCCGCTGCGCGAGCGCGCCGCGGCCGACATCGACGAGATGAAGCACATGATCACCGTCGCGCTGGAGTTCCTGCGCGACCAGTCCTTCCGTGGACCGCGCGAACGGCTGGATTTCCGCGACCTGGTGGAGAGCGTGGTCGACGATGCGGCCGACATCGGCCAGGACGTGACCCTGGCCCCGGACAGCGAGCCGGTGATGATCGATGCCGACCCGCTGGCGCTGCGCCGCGTGGTCGGCAACCTGATCGGCAACGCGGTCAAGTACGGGCTGCGCGCGCGCGTGCGGATCCGTGCCATGGACGATCACGCCCGGCTGGAGATCGAGGACGATGGCCCCGGCATCGACATGGCCCTGGGCGACAAGCTGTTCATGCCGTTCTTCCGCGGCGAGAACTCGCGCAACAAGGAAACCGGCGGCATCGGCCTGGGGCTGGCCGCCGCGCGCGCGATCGTGCTGCGCCATGGCGGCGAAATCGGCCTGGCCAACCTGCAACGCGGCGGCCTGCAGGCCTGGGTGACCCTGCCGCGCGCCCGCGGCGAAGGCTGACGCAGCCGACACGCGCTGCAAAGCGTTTGAGTGGTACCAAGAGCATCCTGTGGGATCGGCTTAAGCCGCGAAGGAGCTTTCCCGGTGCATCCCTTTCACGGCTAAAGCCGCTTCCACAGGGCAATGCGCATGCGGACCGCTCGTGAGGAAACGAGGTTATCCGTGGCTCTCCTGGGGCGCTCCTCGCTGAGCTAGACCGGCTCAGGTAACACCGCGCGCTGACCGAGCCCTATCGTCGCGACCTGGCTGGCAGCGGCCTCGCCTCATGCTGGCCCAAGCTCTTGCAGGGCCCCCGTGTCCATCCCCATCGCTTCGCCGCGGCTGCCGTGTCCTGTCCAGCGCCCATCCTGCGCATTGCAGGAAAGCTTTCCGTCCGCGAACGCCTCATGACCATCGCCTGCGCTGTTGGACCCGCTCCTTGCCCTGCGCCATTGGCGCCGCACTCGGCTGCGCCGACTCGCCGCACCGCGCCGGAACACATCGATAAGTGCGGAGGCTCGCTCTCACCTGGCCGCACTTGAACCACAGCACGCCTTCCGCGGATGTGGACCGTTTGCAGCCCCTGCTCTTCCATCCCAATCAGGAGAAACACCCGATGCGCCGCCGAACCCGATCCCTGTTGCTGGTCCTGTTGCCGTTCGCTGCTGGCCTGCCCGCCGCCGCCCACGCCGAAGGCTGGTGCCTGGGCAAGACGAGGGACACGCGCCTGGTTGCGCACTTCAAGGACACCGCTGGCATGTCGACCCAGGAAATCGAGATGGCCTACCAGGCCCACCTGGACCGGGTGGCACCACAGCCTGGCCTTGGCAAGTGGGTCAGAGGCGGCAACGTCGAATGCGGCAAGGGCAACGACGACCGTAACAACACGATGGAGGGCGGCAACACCGGGCCGACGGTCATGGTGCCCTGGCAGCCCAGCCGGGCCGACCTGGAAGCCGGCAGGGCGGAGAAGGCCCGGCTGGAAGAGGCAGAGCGTGCCGCCCGTGCACAGCCCGCCGCGTCGAGGAGCGAGTCCGCGGGCGATGCCGGAACCCCGCAGGCCGCACCACCTGCGCCGAAAGCCGAGAAGGCCAGGAAGCTGCTCAAGGCGCTGACCGACCGGCTCTGACCTTGTACCGGTGGAGAACGCGCACCATCCGCCCCACGTAGGGTGGACAACGCGAAGCTTGTCCACCGGGGCCTCCGCGCAGACCAAAGCTCGGGTGCCGCCATGCCCACGCGTCCGTTCCACGGCGATGGTGGATGGAAAAGCGCCATCCACCCCACGTAGGGTGGACAACGCGAAGCTTGTCCACCAAGGCGTCCGCGCGGACCAAAGCTCGGGTGCCGCCATGCCCGCATTGCCCGTTCCTTGGCCATGGTGGATGGAAAAGCGCCATCCACCCCACGTAGGGTGGACAACGCGAAGCTTGTCCACCGGGGCGCCGCGCGGACCAGAGCTCGAGTGCCGCCGTGCCCACGTTGCCCGTTTCGCGGCGATGGTGGATGGAAAAGCGCCATCCACCCTACGTGGTGGACAACGCGAAGCTTGTCCACCGGGGCGTCGGCGCGGACCAGAGCTTGAGTGCCGGCGTGCCCACGTTGTTCGTTCCGTGGTGATGGTGGATGGAAAAGCGCCATCCACCCTACGGGGTGGACAACGCGAGGCTTGTCCACCCAGGCGCGTGCGGCTCAGCGGTAGGCGAACTCGGCAAAGAGCGGGTCCACGCTGCGGCCCCAGGCGCCTTCGAACAGGGCCAGCTTGTCCTCGGCGGCGGTGCGACCGGAGGCGAGGATCGCCTGCAGCGGCGCCAGGTAGACCGACTCGTCGCGGCCGTTGGCATCGCCACGCGCGCGGCGCTGCAAGCCTGCGACGGCGATCTCCACCGCCTGCGCGGCCAACGCGCGCACCGTGCCGCCGCGGAACGGCAGGTTCAGGGCCTGGCGCGGCACGCCATCGCGCAGGGCATGGCGCTCGGCCAGGCTGAAGTCCTTGACCAGGTCCCAGGCCGCGTCCAGCGCGGCATCGTCGTACAGCAGGCCCACCCAGAACGCCGGCAGCGCGACCAGTCGCTCGACCGGGCCGCCATCGGCGCCGCGCATCTCCAGGTACTTCTTCAGGCGCACTTCCGGAAACGCGGTGGTCATGTGGTCGGACCAGTCGCGCTGCGTGGGCAGGGCCCCCGGCAGCGCCGGCAGGCGGCCCTTGAGGAAATCGCGGAAGCTCTGCCCGCTGGCATCGTGATAGACGCCTTGGCGGTAGGAGAAGTACATGGGCACATCGAGCAGGTAATCGACGTAGCGCTCGTAGCCGAAGCCGTCCTCGAACACGAAGTCCAGCATGCCGGTGCGGTCGGCGTCGGTGTCGGTCCAGATGTGCGAGCGGTAGCTCAGGTAGCCGTTGGGCTGGCCTTCGGTGAACGGCGAATCGGCGAACAGCGCCGTGGCGATGGGCTGCAGCGCCAGCGACACGCGGAACTTCTTCACCATGTCCGCTTCGGACGCATAGTCCAGGTTGACCTGCACCGTGCAGGTGCGGGTCATCATGTCCAGGCCGAGCTGGCCGACCTTGGGCATGTAGGACTTCATGATCTGGTAGCGGCCCTTGGGCATCCACGGCATGTCCGCCCGCGCCCACTTGGGCTGGAAGCCCATGCCCAGGAAGCCCAGCTGCAGCGACTCGGCCACGGTGGCGACTTCGCGCAGATGAGTGCGGGTTTCGTCGTCGGTGGCATGCAGGTCCTCCAGCGCCGCGCCGGACAGTTCCAGCTGGCCCGCCGGTTCCAGCGTGACCGAGGCATTGCCGCGCAGCAGAGCGATCACCCGGCCCTTCTCCTCCACCGGACTCCAGCCGAACTGCACCAGCCCCTTGAGCAGGGCCTCGATGCCCTGCGGGCCATCGAAGGTCGGCGGACGCAGGTCGTCCAGACGGAACCCGAACTTCTCGTGCTCGGTGCCGATGCGCCAGGCCTGCGCGGGCTTCTCCCCTTCCACCAGCGGCTCGATGAGCTGGAAGCGGTCGGTGATGGGGGACTCGGCAACGTGGCTGGGACTGGACACGGGGGGCTCACAACGAAGCGTGGGGGGACTGGCGCCGCGGGCGGACCAGCACAGACACGCATGATAGCGGGCCCTCCGTGGTGCAACGTCGTCGCCAGCGCGTCCTGAGTTTTCCATTAGTGGGCGCCTGGCGAGGCCGACGCAGGCGCCTGGGCAGCAGGCGAAGGCAACGCGGCGGCCGGCCATGTCCGCTGCGCGGGCGCTTTCGCGCATACCCGATGACCCAAGCACACGAGCCTCGACATGCAGCTGCCCACCCGCCCCCTGACCCTTGCCCTGGCCGCCACCGTGCTGGCCAGCCTGCCTGCCAGCAGCGCGCCGAGCCAGGCGCCCCAGACCCAGGTATGGATCGACGTGGCCACCCACACCATGGCCGGCATGCCGGACCTGGGCTTCATGGGGGGCCTGGCCAGCCGCATGGCCGGCAAGGACGGCGCCCCGCGGTTGTACCCGCAGTCGCGCGGCGTTCCCGGCATGCCGGGTCGGCTGCTGGACATCGCCATGCTCAACCAGCGCCAGCCCGGCACGCCGGCAAGCCAGCTGATTCCCGCCGGCATGGACATGGGCGATGCGTTGCCCTTGCTGCCGCCCGAAGTTCCGCCCAGCAAGAGCGAGTCGGTGCCGGGCAAGGAGGAAGACGTGGAGGTCACCATCCGTCAGTACTGGGGCTGCGGCGATCAGGTGCGGCCTGGCCAGCCCAAGCAGATCACCATCAAGGCCTCGCAGGGCCAGGTGCAGACCCAGGGCGAACTGGCCAGGGGCCTGTTCGTCCCGGACCGCGACGTGCACGAGGACGCGCGCTACGCGCTGTGGCCCAATCAGCGCAACCGTGCGCGGGTCTCCGAGCGCAGCTCGCTGGTCGGCCAGCACCGCATCACCGGTGCGGGGGTGCCCGAATCGCTGCAGTTCCAGCTGGACCGCAATGCTGACTTCATGCCCAAGCTCATGCTGGAGGCACGCGGCAGCCTGGCCGACAGCATCCAGCTGCAGTGGCCGGCGGTGGAGCGCGCGCGCGGCTATTTCCTGTTCGCCAGCGGCGCGCAGGACCCGCGCACCCTGGTGATGTGGAGCAGCGCGGAAGTGCCGGGCGCCGGGCCGGAGCTGCTCGACTACCTCGGCGGCGGCAACATCGAGCGCTGGCTGGCGCAGAAGGTGCTGCTGCCCACCACGACGACGCGGTGCGCGATTCCGCAAGGCATCTTCAAGTCGCAGGGCGGCCAGCGCGACCGCACCGGCGTGGCCTCGCTGAGCATGATCGCCTACGGCCCGGAGACCAACTTGGTCTGGCCGCCCAAGCCGGCCGACCCCAAGCTGCCCTGGCATCCGGAATGGAACGTGCGCGTGCGCACCAAGTCCACCAGCACCGCCATGCTGGGCATGGACCTGACCGACGCCTCGTCCACGGAAACGCCCGAGGCCGATGCACCGCCCAAGGAAGAGGAAAGCGGCACCAAGAAGCTGCTGCGCGGCTTGCTGCGCAAGCTCTGAGTTTCTTCCACCGCCGCGTCCGCCATCGACAGGAGCCCTGATCGGCGACACATTGCCTGGAGGCGTTCCCTCTCCAGCGGCACGAGATCCTGGTCGGGGTGGTCGGGGTGGTCGGGGTGGTCGGGGTGGTCGGGCAACAATGTCGGGCTCAATCGATCGTGGCGCCAGCGGTGGTGCGCCTCCGGCGACCCGCAACATCCCAGGCCCTGGAAACATCGCCTACAACTTGTTGGCCCAGCCCTTCGCCTTGACAAGGATGCGCTCGGAGGGCATGAGCGATGCCTCCAGGACCGGCAGTGCCTCAGCAAGCAGGCGACGCGCCTGGGCCTCGTCGCGCTTGATCAGATCGCCCGCCAGCAGCGCCTTGGAGATGGCGACATCGACGGCGTTGCCATTGGACTGCAACCCTTGCAGCGCGATCCGCTGATGCTGTTCGGCCGCAAGCGAATCGCCACGTAGCCGGTCAAAGCCCGCTTCTACGCCGAACAGCTTCGCGAACTGCTCGTGCTCAGGCGGAAAGCCTCGCTTTCGGAAGAGGTCCCGGACCTGAGCCAGCAGTGGCAAGCCGTGCTCATGATCGCCAAGCTGCAGATAGATCATGAGCTGCTCTGCCAACAGCGATGCGTATTCTTCCGACTGCTCGCCGTCCAACCGCCGGCAATCTGCCATCAGCTGTTGCAACTGCTGCACTGCCTTGACGCCCTCGCCATTGGCGGCCAGCACACGCGCGTGGAGTCGACGCATGGTGCGATAGAAGGTGTCGTCCTCGGGAATCTTGTCCTCATGCAGACGCTGCATCGCCTGCCGGGCATGCTCCAATGCGCTGGCGTAATCGCCGAAACGAACCTCCAATATCGCCGTATTGGACAGCACCATCGCCAGGCTGCGTACGCCTTCCCCAGCCTGGATCGAGGATTCGAGACTTCGTACCAGCGCCTCACGCGCTTCCCGGTAGCGACCTTGCTGCATCAGGATGTCGCCCAAGTTCTGACTCAGCACGCTGAGACTGGCCGGCCCATATCCGCCTGTCTCCTCACCCATCGCCAACGCCCGCTTCAACAGGCTTTCGGCTTCATCAGCACGTCCGTTGATGATGAGGCCTTCAACCTCAGACCTGAGCAAGGGGAGCCGTAGCGGCGAACCAGGCGCGACCTGGTGCGCATCTGCAAAAGCCTGGCCTTCGCGACTGATCTCAAGCGTGCGTATGCGATCTTGCTGAAAGCTGGCAAGCTCGGCGAGGTTCGAGTACACCTCCAGCACGACGTCGGCGGGCGGCGAGGTCATGCGCTTGGACAGTGCCAGCGCAGCCTCGGCCCGCTTGCGACACCAGTCCAGACCATACTTGTCCAGGTGACCCAGGGTCAGATGGGCCAATCCACGCAACTGCTGCTCAGGGTCGTCCGGGGCGAAGCGCTGGCGCAGCGCCACCGCACGTTCAGCGGTCTCCAAGGCGTCGGGTAATCGCTCAAGACTGCTTAAGGCATCGGCATAGATCACCAAATCGTCGGCGAACGCAAGGGCTTGCTCGCGTTCGTCAGGCGCAATCCCTCGAGTTCCGTCGGCCAGGAGCTGAGCCGCCATGGCATTCTCTCCACGCGACCGATACAGCCGCCCTAGCATCCGCTGCACCGCCTGCCGCACCTGCGGCTGCAGCTTCTTTTCATCCAGCTGCTTGCGTGCCTGATCCAGCAGCTCGCGCACGCTGACATCGCGGCGCATGGCCTGCTCGGGCGAGGCCGCGGCCAGCGTGTCGGTCAGGAAGGCCAGCGAGGCACGCGCGCTGGCGCTCTCGCGCTCGGCGATGCGTGCCTGGGTGCGGGCTTCCTGCGCCTGCCAGAGCGCCACGCCAGTGCCGGCAAGCAGCGCGAATGCCACGGCCGCAATCGAGGCGGCCAGGGCGCGATTGCGACGCCCCCACAGCCGCAGCCGCTGCCGCCGCGGCAACGGCGCCGCGGCGATCGGCCGGTCGTCCAGCCACGCCCGCAGGTCGTTGGCCAGCGCATCGGCTGAGGCGTAGCGCGCTTCCGGATCGCGGCGCAGGCAGGTTTGCACGATGGCCGACAAGCTGCCGCGCAGCGCGCGCGACAGCGAGGCCGGGGTATGCCCACCCCGCTGCGAGGCTTGTTCGGGCGGCAGCTTGGCGGCGGCGCGGGTGAGCGGCTCGGGGTCGCGCTCGAGCTGGTGCAGCTGGCTGGCGACCGGGGTGTCGTGGGTCAGCCCGAAGGGATGGGCGCCGGACAGCAGTCGATGCAGCACCACGCCCAGCTGCCACAGATCGGTGGCGGTGGTGATCGGCGCATCGTGCAGCTGCTCGGGCGAGGCGTACTCGAAGGTCAGGGCGCGGTCATGGGTGGCGGTGACGGCGCTGCCTTCCAGCTGCTTGGCGATGCCGAAGTCCAGCAGCTTGACCTTGCCCTCCGCATCCACCAGCAGGTTGGAGGGCTTGAGGTCGCGATGCACCACCAGATTGCGGTGCGCGTAGCGCACGGCATCGAGCACCTGCATGAACAGCACCACGCGCGCGCGCAGGTCCAGGCTGCGCGCATCGCACCAGCGATCGATCGGCGCGCCGTCGATCAGCTCCATCACGAAGTACGGCTCGCCCTGGGCGGAGATGCCGCCGTCGAGCAGCGTGGCGATGTTGGGATGGTGTAGCCCGGCCAGGATCTGGCGTTCGCGCAGGAAGCGTTCGCGCGCGGCCGGCGAATCGGTGTTGGCGCGGATCAGCTTGAGCGCGGCCTGCTGGGAATAGGTGCCGTCGTCGCGCTCGACCCGATACACCGCGCCCATGCCGCCATGGCCGAGCACGCGCGCCACCCGCCAGGCGCCGAGCTGCCGGCCCAGCATCGCCTGGTTGTCCGGCCCTTCCATGCCTGCCTGCAGCGCCAGGCTCCAGGCACGCGCATCGCCATCGAAAGGCTCGTGGTCGTCGTCATCGGCGGCCAGCATTGCCCGCACCTGGGCGATGAGCTCGGCATCATGCTCACCTTGCAGGTCCAGCCACGCCTGCCGCTGCTCGGGCGGCAGTTCGACCGCCTCGCGGAACAGCAACAAGGCAAGACGACGGCGTTCGGCCTCGCTCATTTGTCCCACTCCCTCATCAGGAAGACCCCGCGCCGGACTCATGCATTGCAAGGCCGCGCTTCAAGCGCCAGCCCCTCGATCAGCGCACGCCCCTAGAAGCCAGTACGCACGGGCAGCACCAGTGCGGCCACATTGCCGCGTCCTCGGGCGTGCGCGACGGAGGCCTGCCCGGGGTCGTCATCGTGCTGCCCGGCCGGCAGATCGACCGCACCATGGAACAGCGCCAATGCGCGCCGACGGCATTCGGCCTGGCTCACTTCTCCAGCTCCGCCAGCAGGAAGGCGCGCGCGGCGCGCCAGTCGCGGCGCACGGTGCGCACGCTGATGTCCAGCATCTGCGCGATCTCGCTCTCCTCATAGCCGCCGAAGTAGCGCAGCTCGACGATCTGCGCGGCGCGCGCGTCGGCCTCATGCAACGCGCCCAGCAGCTCGTCCAGGGCCAGCACCTCGACCACGGCGCGCTCCTCCGAGCCGATGCGCGCGGTCAGGGTGACTGCGGCGACCCCGCCGCCGCGCTTCTGCGCGTGGGCCACGCGGGCCTGGTCCACCAGCACCTGGCGCATGGCGCGCGCCGACAGGGCGAGCAGGTGGCTGCGGTCGTTGGCCGCCAGGTGCGCCCCGGCGGAAAGTTTCAGGTAGGCCTCGTGCACCAGCACGGTGGTATCCAGCGCATCGCGATGGCGGCGCAGCTGCAGCCGCGCGGCGCGCTTGAGTTCGGCATAGACGCTCGCAAAGATCGCATCGGCCGCGCGGCCATCGCCCGCCCGCGCTTGCTGCAGCAGTTCGGTCACCGGTACCGCCTCGGTCCCCATGCCTGTCCTCGATCGTGGCCCCATGTCCGGCCGCGTCGGCACGGATCGTCCCTGCCGCATCCTCTCACATGCCGCCGCACCCTGGCACGCGCGCCATGTCCTGTCTGGAAGCGGTCTTGCGCATAGCCGTCCAGACCACCTTCCTTGCGCCTGGGGCCACCGCATGAATCGCATCTACCGTCTCGTCTACAACCGCGCCCTGGGCGTGCCACAGGTGGCCTCCGAGCTGGCCGGCAGCCGCGGAACCGGCACACCGGCGCGCGACGCCCGCGTAAGCCGCGCCCGCCTGCCCTGCCTGGTGGCGCTGAGCCTGGCCGGGCTGGCCGGGCTGGCTGGCCCGGCCGTGGCCGCCGACTACACCTGGACCTCGGGCTGGTACACCGATGCGGCCAACTCCAGCAGCGTGGCGCCCACCACCCTGGTCGCGGGCGATCTGCTTACGCTGAGCAGCGGCGCCGACAAACAGCTGGGCTGCGCGCCCCTGGGCCCCAACTGCGACGGGCGGCAGGACCTGCTGATCGGCGCCGGCGCCACGGTGGCGCACGCTGCCGGCAACCTGCTGTTCGGCACCACGGGCAGCGTGCTGACCAACCAGGGCCGCTACGGCCTGCAAGGCGATGTGTCGATCACCGGCGACAACAGCAACAGCGGCGGTCAGTTCGACAACCAGGGTGAGCTGCTGAAGAGTGCCGGCACCGGCACCGCGCAGATCGGCGGGGTCCACTTCGTCAACAGCGGCACGGTGCGCGTGCTGGCCGGCACCCTGCAGTTCGACGGCGACAGCCAGGGCGGGCCGGCATTCAACGACGGTGGCGTGATCGATACCGGCGCCGGGCAGGGCGTGGTGTCCTTCGCGGGCGGCGCGACCTTCAGCGGCACCACCACGGCCATCGATGCCAGCCTGATGTTCGATGGCGGCCTGTTCTGGGGCAACGGCGCGGTACTCGTGGGCAGCGAGGCCTGGCTGCGTAACTCGGCGAATCTGGTGGGCAGCTGGACGCTGGACGGCGGCACTCTGTACACCAACAACGGCAACATCGTGGGCGACCTGGAGGTCGGCAACGGCGCCACGCTCAATCTGATCGGCCTCACCCGGCTGCAGGGCCAGGGCGCGATCCATGTCGCAACGGGCGGGCTGATCGGTGTGTCCAACGGCGAGTTGCTCGGCGGCGGGCCGGTGACCAATGACGGCAAGATCCGCAAGTTCATCTCCGGCACCACGGCCTTCGATGCCGCGCTGACCAATCGCGGCCGTGTCGAGATCGACGCCGGCACCCTGCAGCTCCCTGATACCTTCATCAACGACGGCACGGTGCAGCTGCGCAACGCCGGCACCCTCCAGGCCGGCGACGGCACGGCGGTGTTCCGGCAGTCGGCAACCGGGCGGGTGGTGTTCGGCGATGAGATGGACAATCTGCAGGACAACCAGGCCGGAACGCTGGCGGCCACCACGCTGCAGGGCGGCACCCTGGTGGTCAACGCCTCCCTCGCCCCCGACCTGCGGCTGGCACAGATGCAGGCGCTGGAGGTCAACCGCGGCGACCTAACCCTGTATGGCGACAACTCGGCTTTCGGCGGCAGCGCCCGCGTGGACGGCGGCGGCAGCTTCCTCTGGGTGCAAGACGGCGTGCTGGGGGGCGCGGTCACGCTGACCAATGGCGGTCATCTGGGCGGTTCCGGCACGGTCACGGGCAGTGTGGAAGCGCAGGACGGCGCCTTGCAGCTCGGCTGGGGCAGCGACAGCCAGTTCCATATCGGCGGTGCGCTGCGGCTCGGCGCGAACAGCCGCCTCAACGCCATCCTCGGTGCGCCCGGCAGCCCGCTTGCGTCGCAGGCGCGGCTCACCGTGGGCGGCGACCTGGTCCTCGACGGCGGCCTGGCGCTGTACGCGACCCAGGACATGGGCGCCGGCGTCTACCGCTTGATCGACTACGGCGGTGCGCTGACCGATAACGGCCTGGACATCTACGGCCTGCCCAGCAACCTGGCCAGCCAGGTCCAGACCAGCATCGCGCAGCGGGTGAGCCTGGTGGTGACCGCGGCCGGCGACGACACCTCGCTGAGCTTCTGGAACGGCGACACGCTCTCGCCCACCGGCACGGTGGCCGGCGGCAGCGGCACCTGGAGCGCCGGTGCGCGCACCAACTGGAGCAATGCGAACGGCACTGCGTCGCGGGCGTGGAACGGGCAGTTCGCGGTGTTCCAGGGCGCGCCGGGCACGGTGACGCTGGATCGCAGCGATGGCGATGTGTCCGCCACCGGCCTGCAGTTCGTCGGCAGCGGCTGGCGCCTGGAGGATGCGGCGCTGAACCTGGCCGGCTCCGGCGGGGCGGTCGTGGTCCGGGTGGGCGACGGCAGCGCGGGCGGCGCCGCCTCCGGCGCCACCATCGCCAGCGACATCCGCGGCGATGCCACCTTGGTGAAGGACGACCTGGGCACGCTGGTGCTGACCGGCAACGGCCGCTGGCAACACGGCACCGTGGTGCGCAACGGCACCCTGCAGATCGGCGATGGCGGCACGGCCGGCGCGATGACCGGCGACGTGTCCAATGCCGGAACGCTGGTGTTCGATCGCAGCGACGCGGTGGACTTCGCTGGCGCGATCAGTGGCGCGGGCACGCTGGCACAAGCAGGCGGCGGCATGCTGCGCTTGAGCGGCGACTCGTCCGCCTTCAGTGGCGCCACTCAGGTGCGTGCCGGCACGCTGGCGGTCGATGGCCGCCTGGGCGGCAGCCTGGCGGTCGGCGCCGGTGCGCGCCTGCAGGGCACCGGCAGCGTCGGCGCCACCACCGTGCAGGCCGGTGCGACCATCGCGCCGGGCAATTCCATCGGCACACTGAGCGTCAACGGCAACTACGTGCAGCAGGCCGGCTCGACCTATGCGGTGGAGATCGATCCCAGCGGCGCCAGCGACCGCATCGCGGTGTCCGGCAGCGCGACGCTGCAGGGCGGCACGGTCGCCGTCACCAAGGCCGCCGGCACCTATCTGCCGGGGACGTCCTACGACATCCTCTCCGCCGCCGGCGGCGTGAGCGGCCGCTTCGACGCGCTCACCCAGGACCTGCCCTTCGTCGACCTGTCGCTGCGCTACGGCGCCAACGATGTCCTGCTGGAGGTGGCGCGCAATGCGGTGGCGTTCTGCGAGGTGGCCTCCACTGCCAACCAGTGCGGCGCCGGCGGTGGCATCGAAAGCCTGGGCGATGGCGCGCTGTACGCCGCGGTGGCCAGCCTGCCCGACCAGGCCAGCGCGCGGGCGGCTTTCGACGCCTTGTCCGGCGAGTTGCACGCCGACGCCCACGCCAGCCTGCTGCTGCAATCCACCGAGCTGCGCCAGGTGCTGGACCGTCGCCCCACCGACGCCCGCGGCGTGTGGGCGCAGGCGCTGGGGGCCTGGGGCCATCTCAAGGGCGATGGCAATGCGGCGCTGGTGAAGGAGGATCACCAGGGCATGGCCGTCGGTGCCGACCTTCCGATCGGCGAGGCGGGCAGCCTCGGCGCGCTGGCCGGCTATACCGACGGCAGTCTGCGCAACCAGGCGCGCGCGTCGTCGATGGACGTGCGCGGTCGCCACCTGGGCGTGCACGGCGGCGTGCAGGCAGGCCGCTTCGACCTGCGTGCCGGGCTGGGCTATTCCGACTACCGGCTGGACAGTCGCCGCACGGCCGCCATCCCCGGCTGGGGCGCGCAGGGCCTGCGCGCGGACTACGACGCGCAGCTGTGGCAGGGCTTTGCCAGCGCCAGGTTCGCTTTCACCCATGTGCTGGGCGCGCAACTGGAGCTGGCGCACGTGCAGGTGCGCACCGATGCCTTCGGCGAACGCGGCGGCAGCGCAGCACTCGGCGTGGCCAGTGCCACCAGCGAGGCCGACACGGTCGGCGCGTGGCTGGTGCTGGACGTGCCCTCGGCCGACCAGCGCCTGCACATCGATGTGCGCCTGGGAATGCGCCACCGTTTCGGTGGCGATGCCGCCCCGGCGATGCAGGCGCGGTTCGATGGCGGCGACAGCTTCCAGATCCTGGCCCCGCGCACCGGCAATGACGCCGTGGTCGGGCGCGTGGACCTGGACTACGCGCTGGGACGCAACAGCGCACTGTCGCTGGCATACGCGGCCACCGCCGGCGGCGGCCAGGCCGCGCACCAGGCCAGCCTGCGCTACACCTGGCGCTTTTGAAGCGTGGAAACCCCGCATGCAGACACGCACCGAGATGTCAGCGCGCTCCGGGACGCCCGGCAGCGCGCGGACCCACCCCGCCCCCCAACCGCCAAGGAACCCACGCATGCGCTGGAAGAAAGTGATCAGCTACAGCTTCGGCTTCAAGCCCGCCGACAAGACCTACTGGATGTACTACACGCTGGAAGGATCCAGCACGAGCACGCAGGTCACCCTCACCGCGATCGAGTGCCAGGCGCTGGCCACGCTGTTCAACGCCAGTGCCTCGATCAGCTACGACACGGTCGCAGGCTATTTCGCCACCGGGGCGCGCGCGCTCTAGGCGCGCACTCGATGCGGTCGCCCGCCAAGCCCTCCACCGACAACAGGACATCGCTCATGCAGGGACCGGCCACGCACGTCTTTCTCCGCCCACGCGCTCGCGCCTTGATCGCCCTGGCAGTCGCTGCGCTGGTCGCCCTCGGTGGCTGTGGCCGCGCTTCCGACGGCGGCACCGACGCAACCGTTGCGCCCCAGGCGCCGGCTGTGACCCAGGCCGAGCTGGACCGGCTGCGTGTCGACGGGCCGGTCGCCACCGCGCGGCGCGCGGCGCCGGCGGACTACGTGCTGCATTACCGCCTGATGGAATCCACCGGCATGGTGCAGGCCCTGGGCGGCCAGCAGCAGGCGCTGGACGCGCTGCAGGCCATCGGCAACGCCTACCAGCGCAAGGCCGAAGCCCTGGTGGCGCGTCCACCGACGTGGCGGCCTGCCGCCTTTACCGGCGAGGGCATGGACGCAGGATTCGCCGGGCTGGGCATGGCCAGCCTGGGCATGATGATGCTCGGCGGGGTCACCACCGGCATGGTCGGGCAGATGTCCGACGCGCAGATCGCCGAACTGGCCAGCCAGGGGCCGCTCAAGCTCGGCAGCCAGGGCAACTCGGTGGACATCAAGGTCGGCCAGGACAGCATCGAGCAGACCATGGAGTACACGGTCGGCGAGCAGGGACTGATGGGCTCGCTCAAGGTCAGGGCCCGCGTGGACCTCTGTCCGGATCCGCAGGGCAAGGTCACGGCCGATCTGAGCGTGAAATCCAACCTGGCCCTGTCGGACAAGGACGGCATCGGCGGGTTCGTCGACACCCAGTTCAAGCTCGAACGCTGGCTCGACGACGACGCCCGGCTGATCCAGACCCAGGACGGCAGCGCCAGTGAGATGCACATCGCCATGAGCGGCTCGGAGCACGGCCAGACCCAGAGCGCCGATATCAGCCTCAGCACCGGCCGCGACGGGCAGACCCGCACCACCGAGCACGGCCAGGACGGCTTCAGCATCTTCCGCCCCGACGAAATGGCCCATGCCGGCGACCTGCTCAAGAGCGCGATGATGCTGCTGTACATCACCTCCGAATCGCTGCTGCGCCAGGCGCCCTGGGAGTCGGGCCGCTGCGTCCAGCTGGACGTCACCAGCGACCCGGCCAAGCGCAGCGGCGCTCGCCCCAACACCGCCTACACCCTCATGGCCATCCCGCGCGCCAGGTCGGACAAGGCGCCAGCGCGCGGCACGGTCAGCGCCAGCCTCAGTGGCGCCAGCACGCTCAACCCGACAGGCAAGGTGAAGGCCGATGCGCGCTTCGACTACGCCAACCCGGACAAGCGCGACCAGCGCGCCAGCATTGCCTTTGAGTCGCGCAGCAAGCGCGGGGTGGGCAAGGCCACGCTGGATTTCGACACGATGCAGGGTGGCTATCGCATCACGCTGTTTCCCGGCTGCCCCGGCTTCCACGGCAGCGGCGAGGTCTGCGACCTGCGCAAGCCGTTCTCCTTCCAGGGCAAGGGTGGCGACTGCAACCAGGCCAGGTCCACCATGAGCTTCGAGCCCAGCGACGACCGCCACGGCCGCTACCGCTGGCTGACCGTCATCGGCTCGATCAAGATGGACTACAGCGGCAGCTACACCATCGAGACGACCGAGGATGGCGCGTTGATCCGCACCAGCGCCAGCGGCTGCGCCACCGGTCCTGGTGGCCGCGCCTGCGGCGGCACCGCGCCGGGGATCCCGCTGGTGCGCAGCGCCGACAGCTGCGGCGCTGCAGGGGGCTGAGCCGCGCGCGCAGCGTCAGGGCGCGGCCGCCTCAGCCTGCGGCGGCGTCCGGTGTCGGCGCCGGCAGCAGCTCCAGCCAGCGCATCACCACCTCGCGCGCCTGCTCCACGCCCTGCTTGGATTCGCCGGAAAACGCCTGCACGCTGACGGTGTCGCCGTAGGCCGAGGACAGCTGCTTGCGCACCTTGGCCAGGGTCTGCGACTGCTGCCCACGGCCCAGCTTGTCGGCCTTGGTCAGCAGCGCGTGCGCCGGCAGGCCGCGCTGGGCGGCGTAATCGATCATCTGCAGGTCGTAGTCCTTGAGCGGATGACGGATGTCCATTACCACCACCAGTCCGCGTAGCGCGTTGCGCGTGCCGAAGTAGCCATCCAGGAACGCCTGCCAGTGCGCCTGCAGGTCCTGCGGCACCTTGGCGTAGCCGTAGCCGGGCAGATCCACCAGGTAGCGCTGCGGCCTGGTCTCGAAGAACACCAGCTGCTGGGTGCGGCCGGGGGTCTTGGAGACCCGCGCCAGGGCGTTGTGGCCAGCCAGGGCGTTGAGCGCGCTGGACTTGCCGGCGTTGGAGCGGCCGGCAAAGGCGACCTCCAGGCCGACGTCCTCCGGCAGCTGGCGGGCGTTATGCGCCGAAAGTAGATAGCGGGCGGAATTGAGCTGGTTGGACAGCGTCTGGGTGGGGTTGGCCATGGGCATAGGATCGCATGGGCGCCAGGGCCGGTGCGCCCCGCGTCGGGGCGATGGGGGCGGTTTTCCCAGGGATTTCCCTACTTTTGCCTGCGGCCGGACGCGCTCGGGCCAGTTCGGGCAAGCAGGTGGGATCGGCTTGATCACGCCAGTGCCGAGCGCATTTTTCGCCGCCGGACATGCCGCACTGCGGCATCGAAGCAAATTGACCCGGTTGCGCGCGCGTGCCGATAATCCGGCGCTCGCCCGTCGTTCCACGGCGGCGCACGATCGTCAACGGAGCTCTAGCATGCGCCACGCTCGCGTTTTGGGACTCGCCGGATTGCTGGCTGCCGCGGCAGGCGCTGTGGCTTATGCCCAGACCACGGTGGTTCCTCTACCGGATACCGCGCCTGCCCAGGCGCAGCCGCTGGAGATCGACCTGGCCAAGACCACCTGGGGCGACCCCAAGGCCGGCCAGGAAAAGGCCGCCACTTGCGCCGCCTGCCATGGCGTGGACGGCAACTCGCCGATCCCGCTGTACCCGCGCATCGCCGGCCAGAGCGAGCGCTACGTCGCTCACCAGATCGCCCTGATCGCTACCGGCCAGCGCACCTCCGGCGCGGTGGCGGCCATGGTGCCCTTCGTGCAGGGCCTGACCGCGCAGGACATGCGCGACCTGGGCGCCTACTTCGCCACCCAGAAGGGCGGCGCCGGCATTGCCGACGACAGCGTCATCGCCGACGGCCCCTACAAGGACATGAAGTTCTACGAGGTCGGGCAGAAGCTCTACCGCGGCGGCGACCCGGCGCGCGGGATCCCGGCCTGCATGGCCTGCCATGGCGCCAGCGGCGCCGGTAACCCCGGCCCGGCCTATCCGCACGTGGGCGGCCAGTACGAGGAGTACGTGGCCCGCCGCCTGACCGAGTACCAGGCCGGTGTCACCAACGAGACCGACCCCAAGCTGTTCAACATCATGGCCAAGGTGGCCAAGCCGCTGACCGAGCAGGAGATTCGCGGTCTGGCGACCTACCTGCAAGGCCTGCACAACCGCGCCGACGACGAAGCCGCCGAAGCGATGGCGCCAGCGGCCAAGGCGGCGGCCCCGGCCCCGGCAGCCGCAGCCGCCGAACCCCCCACGGCCGCGCCCAAACAGTCCTGACCGGCCGACCGCCGGTCCCGTCCCGGCCACCGTCGGGCCACGCATCTGGCGCCCCCATGGGCGCCGCGCCCTGCATCGCGCCTACACTCCCCAGCCAGGATTCATCCGGGCCGGTCGATCATGCCCGTCCGGCGCTTCCTGTCCCATCCGCGCCCAGAGGGTACCCACCGCATGCGTCTTCGCTTCGCTCTGTTGCTGTTCTGCCTGCTGCCGCTGGCAGCCTTCGCCGCCGATGCCCCCGTGGAGGGCACCGACTACCAGGTCAACCCGCAGGGCAAGCGCTGGAACGCGCCAGCCGGCACCATCGAGGTGGTGGAAGTCTTCGGCTACACCTGCCCGCACTGCGCGCATTTCGATCCGCTGTTCCAGGCCTGGAAGGCCAAGCAGCCCAAGGACGTGCGGGTCAGCCAGCTGCCGGCGCCATTCGGCGGTTACTGGCTGCCTTACGCGCGGGCCTTCTTCGCCGCCCAGCAGCTGAACCTGCTCAACCGCTCGCACGAGGCGGTGTTCAAGGCGCTGCATGAGACCCGCGAGCTGCCGATCCAGAACGCCTCGGCGCTGGAGATCGGCACCTTCTACAGCCAGTACGGCATCACCGCCCAGCAGTTCGCCGACGTGATGGGCTCGGCCAGCGTGGACAAGAAGATGGCCGCCGCCGGCGATTTCGCCAAGGCCGCGCAGATCGAATACACCCCTTCGGTGGTGGTCAACGGTCGCTACACCGTCACCCCCGGCGCCGGCGGCTTCGAGAAGACCCTGCGCACCGTGGACTGGCTGATCGCCCGCGAACGCGAAGCGGCCCGCAAGCCCTGAAGCGCCCCTGCGGCGGCCGTGACACGGCGTTGCAGCCGCCGCTCGATACTGTGAAAGCCGGGCCGGCCCCGGCATAGTGGCCGGCCTGGCCGGTTCCCCTTCCCAAGGAGTTTCAAGATGAAGTCCCGTCACGCGCTGATGCTGTCCCTGCTGTTGCCGCTGCTGGGTGCCTGTTCCAAGGAGCCCCCGCCGACCGCTGCCGGCACCACCCAGGCCGCGGCCAACCCGGAGTCGGCAGCCCCGGCCACGGCCACGGCCGATGCCTCGGCCACCGCGCCGGCCGATGGCGGCGCGGCAGTGGAAGGCAGCGCGCCGAACAACAACCCCATCGTGCCGCCGCAGGGGCCCGAGCCGGTGGCCGGCACCGATTACGTGGAAATCGCCAATGGCCAGCCGTTCGAGCCGGCTGACGGCAAGATCGAGGTGGTGGAGTTCTTCAACTACATCTGCCCGGCCTGCAACGCCTTCGATCCGATGCTGCAGAACTGGAAGGCCAAGCTGCCGGCCGATGTGCGCGTGACCTACGTGCCGGCCGCGTTCCGCCCGGATTTCGCCATCTACGCGCGTGCCTATTACGCCGCCGACGCCCTGGGCATCGCCGCCAAGAGCCACGACGCGGTCTACAAGGCCGTGCACCAGGACGGCAAGCTGCCGGGCGAGGGCCAGCGGATCGACGAGCAGCAGATCGCCCAGTTCTACACCCAGTACGGTGTGAGCGCGGACCAGTTCGCCTCGACGATGAAGAGCTTTGGCGTCAACAGCCGCCTGCAGAAGGCCAGCCAGTTCGCCGTGCGCAGCCAGATCCCCGGCACGCCGGCGATCGTGGTGGCCGGCAAGTACCTGGTCAAGGGCAAGGGCTGGGAGGACATGCTGCGCATCACCGACCACCTGATCGCGCGCGAACGCGCGGCCGGTGCCGCCAAGTAAGCAGTCCGATGTCGCAGACCCGCACGCTGCGGATGCTGAGCGCCAATATCCAGGCCGGCTCCAGCACCCGCCGCTACAGCGACTACGTCATGCGCAGCTGGTCGCATGCCCTGCCGCTGGGGGCCAAGCGCAGCAGCCTGGACGCGATCGCGCAGCTGGCCGGCGCGCACGACCTGGTGGGCCTGCAGGAGGCCGATCCCGGCAGCCTGCGCTCGGGCTTCACCAACCAGACGCACTATGTGGCCGAGCGGGCCGGGTTCAACTACTGGACCCACCAACCCAACCGCATGGTGGCCCGCGTGGCCGGCAGCGCGCTGGGGCTGCTGAGCCGGGTGGAGCCGGTGTCCATCGAGAACCACGCCCTGCCCGGCCGCCTGGGCGGGCGTGGGGTGCTGGTGGCGCGCTTCGGCGAAGGCGATGACGGCCTGGTGGTGGCCGTGGCGCACCTGTCCCTGGGCGCCGGCTCGCGTCTGCTGCAGCTGGGCTTCATCGGCGAGGTGCTGGCGCCGTATCGCCACGCGGTGCTGATGGGCGACTTCAACTGCGTGCCGGACGTGCCGGAGATGGAGCTGCTGTACAAGCGCACCTATCTGCGCCCGCCGAGCTTCTGCGTGCCCACCTTTCCCAGCTGGAAGCCCAAGCGCGCCATCGACCACATCCTGGTCAGCGAGGACCTGCGCCACGAGAACGCCCGCGCCCTGCCCGCCGCCTTCTCCGATCACCTGGCCCTGGCGCTGGATATCCACGTTCCGGACCAGGCCCTGCGCACGGTGGGCTGAGCGCGCGCTCGCGCGCCGCGAGGCGAGCCGGCGTCAGCGCCCCAGCACCAGGCTGGTGCCGATCACCACCATGAAGCACGCGAACACCGCGCGCAGCGCGCGTGGGCTGAGCCTGTGCGCCAGGCGCGTGCCCCAGGGCGCGGCGAACATGGACGCCACCGACACACCGATCGCCGCCGGCAGGTAGATGTAGCCCACCGAATGCGGCAGCTGCAGGTCCTGCGGCGCATGCAGGACGAACCCGGCGGCGCTGGCCACGGCCACCACCACGCCGGCGGCGCTGGACGAGCCCACCGCGCGCACCGGCAATACCCCGCGCCAGACCAGCAGCGGCACGGTCATGCTGCCGCCGCCGATGCCGACCACCGCCGAGAGCACGCCGATCGCGGTGCCGGCCACGCTCATCGGCCAACCCCGCGGCACCGGCTCGGCGCCATCGACCGGGCGCGGGCGCACCTTGCCGAACTGCAGCTGGATCGCCGCCAGCACGCAATACACCGCCACCACCCAGCGCAGGACCTGCTCGTCCAGCAGCACCGCCAGCCCGCTGCCCAGCCAGCCGCCCAGCAGCAGGCCGGGGATCATCCAGCCCACCGTCGGCCACAGCACGCTGCCGCGGCGATGGTGCGCCAGCGAGGAGGAAATGCCGGTGGCCACGATGCTGGCCATGGCACTGGCCAGGGCCACGTGCATCACCTGCGCCTGCGGGATCCCCAGGCTCGGCAGCATCCACACCAGCGCCCCCATCAGGATCAATCCACCGCCGATGCCCAGCAGGCCGGCCATCAGCCCGGCGACCAATCCCAGCAGCGGAAACACCCAGAACCCAACGACCCATCCGTCCAACAGCGTTCTTCTCCAGTCCAGGGCCGCGCGGCGCGGCTGGCGCCAGTATCGGGGTTGCGGCGCCTCCGCGTCTGTCGGTGAGGAGTAAGGAGTGAGAAGTGAGAAGTGAGAAGTGAGAAGTGAGAAGTGAGCAAGAGGATGCGCCGTCATGGCTGCTGCAACACTGGAGGAAGTACTTGTGGGAG
>NZ_SAWZ01000013.1 GCF_004122095.1 Pseudoxanthomonas composti
CGCAAGCGGCACGGAAAACAAAATAGAAATAAAAACTAGGAGCACTCGATTTGCGATGCCTACCATATTCGGACCTTCCCTTGAGCTATCCCCGCACCGGGCACCCGCGCTACAGATGCAATATGAAAAAAGCGGATTAACTACATAAAATAATTCTACGCTGAATCAACATCCCTGAGATGCAATAGGATCAAATCTCCGCGATTTTCCTAGCGCTCCCTCATCGCCTCGGCAGCGCCTCTCCTGAACGGACTTAGCAAATAGTCAACAATCCGACGCTCGCCCGTCATCACCTCTGCCGTCAGGCTCATGCCGGCGGTCAACTTGACATCGACGCCATCGATGTTGAGATTCGAGCGATCCAGGCGAATACGTGCGGGAAATACCAGTCCTAGGTTTTCGTCCTGCGCGGCGTCGCGCGAGATGCTGACAACCTTTCCGGTGATGTAGCCGTAGCGGGTGTAGGGGAAGCTGTCGACCTTGACGGTGACATCCTGGCCGGCCCTGATGAAGCCAATGTCCTTGTTCAGAACCGTTGCTTCTACTTCCAGGGCTTCCTGATCCGGAACGATGGCCAGCAGCTCCTGGCCGGGCGCAACCACACCTCCAGCCGTATGGATGGCAAGCTGCTGGACCGTGCCGTCAACCGGCGCGCGGAGCGTCATCAGGCGATCACGAAGTCCTGCCTTCTCAAGCTCCGGGACGGCCTGTGCGATCCGGGCCTGGGCTTCGCGCAGCCCATCCAGCGTCTGCTGGCGGAAATCGGCGACCAGGATGCGCAGTTCTTCTTCGGAAGCACTCAACGACGAGCGAATCTCTTGCAGTCGATTGCGCTGGGTTGCCAAGTCGCTTTCCGCGGCGATGCGCTCCTGCTCCCTCATCAGGTAGTCGTGACGGCCGACATACTTTCCTTCGAGCAGGCTCGCATAGTCATCAGCTCGAACCTTTGAGATCCGGGCTGATTCAGCCAGGGGTGCGATCGCGTCTGCCGTCGTCCGAAGCTCGGCCTTGCGCTGCGCGATGGCTGCTTCCAATCCGTGCCGCTTCGCCAGAAGCGCATCGAACTGACTAGTTGCCAGGGCCTGCTCGGCCTCCAAGCGCTCCGGTGTGATCCCTGGCAGTTCGACAACTTTCGGCGAAATGCCGACATCCAACGCCTTGGCCAGGGCCGACAGACGCGCAGCAGCCAAGCGCGCGGTGATCAAGGCGTCATCGGATTGCGCCAGCTCGGCTCCCGCAGCGGTGCGGTCCAGCTCGATCAGGGCCTGCCCCGCCCTCACCTCTTGACCGTCCCTCACCAGGATGCGCCGAACGACGGCCGCTTCCGCCGGCTGCACTACCTTGGTTCGGGAGTCGACCACCGTCTTCCCCGGAGCCACGGCGACGATATCGATCTTGCCAAGACATGCCCAAATCAAAGCAACGGAAAAGAGTGCGACGATGATGCGCATCGTCCAGCGTGCCGTCGGCGACACAGGCGTTTCGATCAGCTCCAGGTGCGCGGGCAGGAAGGCCAACTCGTCCGCCTCCCGCTTGGGCGGATCCATTTCCTGGCGCCTGGACCAGGCCGCGGACAACACCTTGCCGTAGCGCAAGGCGAAATCTTTCAAACCTTCCACGACGTGCTTCATACGGTCCCCATCTGCAACTTGTGCAAACGCGCGTAGTGGCCGTCCGGGCGATCGACAAGCTCATTGTGCGACCCCATTTCCACGATCTGGCCCTTCTCCACTACCACGATGCGGTTGGCGCGGCGAACCGTGGAGAGGCGATGCGCAATGATGATGACCGTCCTTCCCTTGCAGATCGCGTGCATGTTGCTCATGACTGCATGCTCGGACTCGTAATCGAGCGCACTGGTTGCTTCATCCAGGATCAGGATGCGCGGGTCGGTGATCAGGGCCCGGGCGATCGCCACGCGCTGGCGCTGACCACCCGACAGGCCCGCCCCATGCTCTCCCACCATGGTGTCGTAGCCCTCGGGAAGCTCCATGATGAAGTCATGAGCGCCCGCGAGCTTTGCCGCATGGATGACACGCTCCAAACGCATGCCGGGGTCGCTCAACGCGATGTTCTCCCGCACGCTTCTGTTGAACAGAAAGTTCTCCTGCAACACCACGCCAAGCTGGCGACGAAGCCAGGCTGGATCAGCCAGGGACAAGTCATGTCCGTCGACCAGCACCCGCCCTCGCTCAGGCGTGTAGAGCCGCTGGACGAGCTTGGTGAGCGTGCTTTTGCCTGAGCCTGAGCGCCCCACGACGCCGATGACTTCGCCCGCGGCGATCTCCAGATCGATCCCATGCAGGATCTCGGGCGTATCCGGCGTATAGCGGAAATGGACTCGCTCAAAGCGCACGGTGCCCTTGATTGGCGGCAGCGCCAAGCGAGAGCCGGGAACTTCGGTGCGGGTATTGAGGATGTCCCCTAGACGCTCGACCGAGATACCAACCTGCTGGAAGTCCTGCCAGAGCTGCGCCAGGCGGATGATCGGTGCCGATACCTGCCCGGAGAGCATGTTGAACGCGATCAACTGTCCAAGGGAAAGCTTTCCTTCGATCACCAGCTTCGCACCAAAGAACAGAATCGCCACACCGACAAGCTTCTGGACCAGTTGGACGCTTTGCTGCCCCAGGGTCGCCACCCGTGTAACCGCGAAACCGGAAGATACGTAGCCGGCCAACTGGTTGTCCCAGGTGCGCGTGGCGCGGGTATCGACCGCGGAGGCCTTGACGGTACCGATGCCGCTCACGGCCTCGACCAGGAAGGACTGGTTCTCGGCGCCCCGGGCGAACTTCTCATTGAGTCGCTTCCGCAGAACTGGCGTGACCAGCGCGGAAATCGCCGCATAGATCGGAAGCGACAGCAGCACGATGAGCGTGAGCCAGTCGCTGTACCAGAACATCACGGCGAGGAAGACGACCGTGAAGAGCAGGTCCAGCACCGAGGTCAGCGCCTGGCCTGTCAGAAATCCCCGGATGTTCTCAAGCTCGCGAACGCGCGCGATGGTCTCACCGACACGCCTGGACTCAAAGTAGGATAAGGGCAGCGCCATGATGTGACGGAAGAGCCGTGCCCCAAGCTCGACATCGATCTTGCTGCTCGTATGCGAGAACACATAGGTGCGAAGGCCGCTGAGCACGACATCGAAGAGCGCGATCGCAACCAGCCCGATGGCGATTACATTGAGGGTGGTCAGGCTTTGGTGCACAAGCACCTTGTCCATCACGACCTGGAAGAACAAGGGGGTGACAAGCGCCAGGAGCTGGATGAAGAGCGAAACGACAAAGACCTCACCCAACAGCTTGCGGTACTTGATGATCGCAGGCACGAACCAGCTGAAATCGAACTTGGCCAGCTGCCCTAGCACCGATGCCCGCGAAGTCACCTGCAAAAGTCGTCCAGCGAAGCGTTCTTCGAGTTCGGACAATGCCAATGACCTGGCGCGGCGCTCTTCCAGATCATGGATCAGCGCTTTTTCACCCTGGATCTTGGCAATCAGGAAGGGCTTGCCGTCCTTGCCCCAGGCCAACGCTGGTAGCACTGCCATCCCAAGTCGCCTTGGCGATGGTGTGACGATCTTGGCTTTGAGCCCAAGCCTTCGCGCAGCGAGAACCAATGCGGTTTCGTCGAAATCCTCTCCGCTGCGGCCAAATTCGTGCGCAAGCTGCGCCGCGTCGACAGCAAGGCCATGGAACTGGGCCAACAGAACTAGCCCGCTCAATGCCAGACCCGGACGCTCTCCGAGCCCACTATCCCTATCGCTGCTCACCAGTGCGAGAGCAGCTGTCCCCTGTGGCATAACGTCCCTGCTATGCAGTAGCAATTACGCGATAGTTTCACGCAGAATTAACTTGATGTCAATCACAAAATCTCAAACTTCTACGTCCTTCCTCACGCCCCCACGCAAGGCTACCCGCTTCAAAGGAGCGAGTTGTCACTGCTACCAGTTGTTGGCACCAGTTATTGGATGAAATCGAGGTGCGTTTGCTATCTACACGAACTAAGCGTCAACCGTGTATTCATGGCAGCGAAGCGACCGGTGTTGCCGATCTCCGTTTCTTTTTTTAGCCGTTGTTCAAAGCGTTGCTGGTGTGAAGCCCGGAGTCTTCACTCAATCTGTCCGCGGCTGCCAACGCTCGGCCCCGAGAATCGGACAATCGTTGCTCAGTTGAGAGCTGCGAGTTCAAGAGGTCCGAGCGCTTGGAGGATCTAAGTGGTCACCATGTGGCACGCTGCAGCCGCGTTACCTCGGACAGGCATGAACAACGGTAGCCGCATCACTACGTGTTGATTGACCACTGAGAGCCTTGCCAAAGCTCCCGTTAAACCGGGTGTCTATGGATAAGCGTCAGGCCTTTTGTAATCGCCCAGCATCAGTTATCAACTGTCCCCGCGCCCACGACGGGCGGAGGGTCCTGAGCACCTGTGCCTGCAGGCGGCCTATTCGAACACGCATCCGAGCGCTGCGGTGCCGTTCCGCCTCCGTCGATGGAGTCGCATCGACCCTGCGTCCGTTTCCCACCCTGAGCCTTGCTTTTGGCGTCATCAGTAGCGGCGTCCCGCGTGGCGTCCGATTTGGCGCCCTCTTCCGCTCGCTCCCTTGGGCTCACGTTGGCATCGTGGGCTCGGAACGGGTCCGGCCCGATGGAAGTCGGTGAATTCTGCGAGGTTGGGGCCTGCGTGTTCTGCGCCGGCGGCGCTTGCTGCGCCTGGACCTGGGTTGCGATCGCCAAGCCAATCAGTGCACCCAGGGGGATCAAACGTGTCATGACAGTCTCCTGTGTGGTTGCAGCCCGCCGTCCAGCTCCAGGACGAGCGCGGACGTGAGGCGATGGGCCGACAGTCAAGCGCGTGGTGCGGAAGGTCGGCGTGCACGGCTTCGTGGGCGATCGTGTCGGGGACGTAACGCCGGGCCCCGCAACGGTGGGGACATCGCTGGCATCTTTCGCTTGCATCTCGGCGCTCCGGCCCGTGCCCGCTCCCTCGAGAATCCACGCGCCAGAGACGGGGCATGGCCCACCATCCGTCCCTCCCCCCATGCTTCGAGTGCCCGAATCGATGTCCAAGCCAAGCGGCTCGCGCCTGGTTGTCTATGCCGCGCTGGCGGGGAACCTGGCTATCGCGGTGGCCAAGTTCGTCGCGGCCTGGATCTCCGGAAGCTCGGCGATGCTGAGCGAGGGCGTGCACTCGCTGGTGGACACCATCAACGAGTTGCTGCTGCTCTACGGCATGCACCGGGCGGAAAAGCGGCCGGATCTCACCCACCCTTTCGGATATGGCCGCGAGCTGTACTTCTGGAGCTTCATCGTGGCCCTGCTGGTGTTCGCCGCCGGTGCTGGCGTGTCAGCCTATGAAGGCATCCAGCATCTGCGCCACCCTGCGCCGGCCACCGATCATCTGGTGAGCTACTCGGTGCTGGGCGTGTCCATCCTCTTTGAAGGGACGTCCTGGTGGATCGCCTTGCGCGAGTTTCGCGCGAGCAAGGGCGCCCTGGGCTATTTCGAGGCCTTCAGGCGCAGCAAGGACCCGACCACCTTCACCGTGCTGCTGGAGGATAGCGCCGCCCTGCTCGGGCTCGGCTTCGCCCTGGCAGGGTTGCTGCTGGCGCAGCTGCTGGAGATGCCGATGCTCGATGGCGTGGCCTCGCTCTGCATCGCCGCGGTGTTGGCCCTCACCGCGTTCCTGCTGGCGCGTGAGACCAAGGGCCTGCTGATCGGCGAGCCCGCGCACCCGCGCATCGCCGAGCGGATCCTGGCGCTGGCCAATGCCGACCCCGACCTGGGCAAGGCCAATGGCGTGACCACCATGCAGATGGGTCCGCGCCAGGTGGTGGCGATGCTGAGCGCCGAGTTTGAGGACGCGCTGACCACCCCGCAGATCGAGGCCTGCATCACCCGGATCGAGGCGGCCGCCAAGCGCGAGTATCCCGAATTGACCGCGTTGTTCATCAAGCCGCAGGAGGCGAAGGTGTTCCACTCCAGGCGTGCGGCATTGAAGCCTTCGAGCGAGGCCAGCGGGCCATAGCGACTCGAAATCACCGCAAGCTCTCTGTGGGAGCGGCTTCCGCCGCGAAGAGGCTCTACCGGGAAAGCCTCTTCGCGGCTGAAGCCGCTCCCACAGGGCCATCTTCACTTGGCTCAACTGTGGCGCGGACCCGCTATTCGAGCCCCCCCCTCAAGCGCGCGCTAATGTCCTGCGGGGATTGGCCAATCCGGCTACGAGCATCGCAGCAGATTGGAGCAACCTAGCTTTTAACTTTCCGGAGTCATTCGCGGATTGCCGCTTCCCTGGTCGACCGGGTCGGGATCGGCCACGCCTTTGCGCGAGACGGCCAGGCCGATCCTGGCCATGCTCCACGGCGGCAGCCCCAGGTGGACAAGCATCGAGTCGGCGGCGATCTCCATCGCGTCGAGTTGCGGGATCGACAGCGGCCGGCACAGCTCGGTGAAGAACTCCTCGAAGCGCACCCACCATTCGTAGTCGCTTCCGGACTGATCGACATTGTCTTCCAGGTACTCGCGTACCAGATCCATCGCCTGCCGGACTTCTCCATCAGTGACCCCACGGCGGAACAGGCGGTCCTCGATCGAGGGCTCGTACGGCATAAATCCAACTCTTCGGCGAACGCGGCAGCACCTTAGGCGCTGGTGCGTGTACCGCGCGTGCAGCTGCATCGTGCGTTGCGGCAAGATCGACATGGGCCTACCGCGTCTGCGCGCTGCAGTGCACGCTGGTTCTAGATCCTCATGAGCCCTGCTGGTTCCGCAACGCAGCAGCTGCGGCATCGAAGTCCACGACCTTGCAAACGAACACGCGCCGCACATCACGTGCGGCGCGTGGCGACAATCTGATTGCGCGGGCCCGGTGCCTGTCACGGCATCGGGCCCGGCATCACCAGCGGCTCAGGCGAGCAGGCGCAGCTTCGGCTCACGCGCCCACTGGCGGGTCTTGGCCGCTTCGACGAAGGCCTTGGCCTCGCTGGCGGCGACGATGCCCGCGTCCTTGCCGACATTGCCGGCCTTGAGCAGCGGCTGGGCGCCGGCATCGCTGGCGATGGCCTTCAGATGCGCCCAGGCGTTGCTGACGAAATCGATTGCCGCCGACTCCTTGGCCAGGGCCTTGCCGGCATCGGCCGACAGCACCACGGCGACCGCGTCGAACACGAACGACGGCGTGCCGGCCAGCTGCCCGTCGGCGGTGAGGCGCTTGCCGTCGGAGAGCTTCACGCCCAGCTTGGGCGCCACCAGCTTGCAGGTCGCGCCCGCGCCTTCGACTGCCTTGCGCAGGGCCTTGACGGTGGCCGCATCGGATCCGTCATGCACCAGGATGCCCACCGCCCGTCCCTGCAGGGTCGGCTTCATCTTGCCGATGATCTGCAGGGCCGGCGACGCCGGCATGTCCTGCGCGGCCACGGCTGCGGCGGGGGCCGGCGGCAGGGCTTCCATCCCCAACCCGTCGGCCACGCGCTGGGCCAGTTCGGCGTCCACATGGCGCAGCTGCCCCACCACCGCCTCGCGCACATGCGCCGTTTCCACCTTGGACAACTCGAACACCAGCGCGGTGGCGATATGCGCCTGCTCAGGCGCAGTCTGGCTGCGGTAGAACAGGCGCGCCTGGGAGTAATGATCGGCGAAGGTTTCCGCGCGCACGCGGCCCTTGATGCCGTCATCGGCCGTGGCGTGGCTGCGGAAGCCGGCGGGGGTTTCGCGAGGGCTATCGCCCTGCAGCGAGGACGGCTCGTAGGCCACGCGCCCCTTGGGCACGTTCATCTGCATGTGGCCATCGCGCTGGTTGTTGTGGAAGGGGCACTTGGGTGCGTTGATCGGGATCTGGTGGAAGTTCGGCGAGCCCAGGCGCGAGAGCTGCGTGTCCAGGTACGAGAACAGCCGGCCCTGCAGTAGCGGGTCGTTGGAGAAGTCGATGCCCGGCGGCACGTTGGCGGGGCAATAGGCGACCTGCTCGGTCTCGGCGAAGAAGTTGTCCGGCCAGCGGTCCAGCACCATCTTGCCGATGATCTGCAGCGGCACCAGCTCCTCGGGGATCAGCTTGGTCGCATCGAGGTGGTCGAAGGGGAAGCGTTCGGCTTCCTGCTCGGTGAACAGCTGCACGCCCAGCTCCCACTCCGGGAACTGCCCGGCGGTGATCGCCTCGAACAGGTCGCGACGCTGGAAATCCGGATCGGCGCCGGCGATCTTCACCGCCTCGTCCCACAGCGTGGACTGCAGGCCCAGCTTGGGCCGCCAGTGGAACTTCACGAAGGTGCTCTTGCCGTCCTGGTCCAGCAGGCGGAAGGTGTGCACGCCGAAGCCTTCGATCATGCGCAGCGAGCGCGGAATGGTGCGATCGCTCATCGCCCACATGATCATGTGCATCGACTCGGGGGTCAGCGAGATGAAGTCCCAGAACGTGTCGTGCGCGCTGGCAGCCTGCGGAAAGCCACGGTCCGGCTCCATCTTCACCGAGTGGATCAGGTCCGGGAATTTGATGGCATCCTGGATGAAGAACACCGGGATGTTGTTGCCCACCAGATCCCAGTTGCCCTCCTTGGTGTAGAACTTGACCGCGAAACCGCGCACGTCGCGCGGCGTGTCGATGGAACCGGCACCACCGGCGACGGTGGAGAAGCGCGTGAACACCGGGGTCTTCTCGCCAACCTCGGTCAGGATGCGGGCCGTGGTGTACTTGGACAGCGACTTGGTCAACTGGAAGTAGCCGTGGGCACCGCTGCCACGGGCGTGGACGATGCGCTCTGGAATGCGCTCGTGATCGAAGTGCGTGATCTTTTCGCGCAGCACGAAGTCTTCGAGCAGCACCGGACCTCGCGGGCTGGACTTGAGCGAATTCTGGTTGTCGCTGACTGGGATGCCCTGGTTGGTGGTCAGCGGCGGATGCGCGCCACCTGCCTGCTGGTGCAGTTCATCGCCCCGGCCGCGCTGATCGGACCCGCCCGCGGCGGTGGGGGGGACGGGGTTGGAGCGCTTGCTGGCTGCCATGGCTGTCGTGCCTGAGTCGCGAAAGGGAACCCGGATACTCGGCAATGGCGTGTCAACGCGCTGTGCCGAGGCGCGAGAGGTCGGCTCGCAATCGCAGTGATGTCATGGGGCACGCTCGCGCCCACTCGCAGGGGCTGCATTGGGTGACGCATGCGAGGGGAGCGTGCGACAGACGGGGTAGGCCTGCCCCCTGCCGCCGGGCGGATCGCCTGCCCGACGCGTCCAGGTCGTCTGCGTGGCCTGCCTTGCTCAGTCAGCCTTGCGGGTCCGGGCTGCCTTCTTCGCGGCCGCCTTGCGTGCCGTAGGCCCCTTGGTACGTGCAGCCTTCTTGGCGGCGGCGGAGCGATCCGCAGGGGTTCGCTTGGCGGCAGACTTCTTGGCCTGCGTGGACAGAGCTTTCTTGCTGACCGCCTTCTTCGCTGCACGCTTGGTCGTGGAGCCGTTCAATGCCTTTTTAGTGGCCTTGGAACGGACGGAAGAGGTCTTCTTGGCCGTACGCATGCCGGCCTTCAAGTCCTGCGATGCCTTCTTCTTGACGGTCTTGCTTGCGCGTTTGGACGGTTTGGCATCCACCCCGTCGCGCCGCGCCTTGGACAATCCAATGGCGATGGCCTGCTTGGTGCTCTTGACGCCATGCGTGCCCTCGCGAACGTGTTCGATTTCCTCGCGCACGTACTCCCCCGCCTGCGTGCTGGCGGACTTGCCTTGCTTCTTGGCGCGCTTGGCCGCCTGCCGTGTCTTTGCCTCGGGCATGTCGTTCTCCGGTGGTATCGCAGTGCTGCTGCCTCTGGATCCGTTAGCAGCCCGCCAGCAACCTTCGATGCTGGCGGGCCTGGATGATGCTCAGTTGGCTGCGACTGCCTTGGCAATCGCATCTGTGAAGGCAGGAATGTCATCGGGGTTGCGACTGGTGATGATGTTGCCGTCCACCACGACTTCGTTGTCTTCCCAGTGTCCGCCCGCGTTGGCCAGATCGGTCTTGAGCGATGCCCAGGAGGTCACCTTGCGGCCCTTGGCCAGGCCGGTCTCCACCAGCAACCAGGGGCCATGGCAGATCGCGGCCACCGGTTTGTTGTCGGTGGCGAAGGACTTGATCAGGTCCAGCGCCTTGGACTCACGCCGCAGGTTGTCCGGGTTGATCACGCCGCCCGGCAGCACCAGCGCGTCGTACTCACTGGAACGGGCCTGCCCCAGCGGCTTGTCGACCTGCACCGCGTTGCCCCAATCCTTCTTGTCCCAGCCGCGGATGCTGTCGCTGCCGTCGGGTGAGATCACGTGGACGGTAGCGCCCTGTTCTTCCAGCCGACGTTTAGGTTCTTCCAGCTCCGACTGTTCGAAGCCGTCGGTGGCCAGGATGGCGATGGTCTTGCCTTTGAGATCGTGCATGTCGTTTCCTCCGTCAAATGGTGAGAACGATGCTGTTGGCCTGCGCGTTCCGGCAGCATGAAAACCTGGCGCCCGCTTACTGACCTGCCCTCAACACATCGCGCCTGCGCCGACGCCGAGGAGTGCCGCGCTGGCAACGGCCATGCGCGCGGCGCGGTTGCCCCGCACTCACGGCGCTTTGGCACCTGCGCACAGACACTGGTGGCCCCCTACTTTCTTCGGAGTCTCCATGCGCAGGTTCTCGACCCTCACCAGCCTGGCCCTGCTGCTGTCCCTGGGGGCGTGCAGCAAGCCCGGCGATGAAGCCTCGCGCACGGCGCCGGCTCCCTCGCCCGAACCGACCACGGCCAGCATTCCCGGCCAGACCGGCGAGCCCACGCGCGACCCGGCGCAGATCGCGGGGGTGGTGGCTGCCTTTGCCGAGACCGAGATCGCGATCAGCCAGATCATCATCGACCGCAACATCGAGGGGCCACTGCGCGACTTCGCGGTCCAGCTGCAGCAGACGCATCGGCAGATCGAGGAACGCGCCAAGGCGATGAATGCGAGCAAGGACGGTCAGCGCGTTGCCCTGCAGCAAGCCAAGGCCAAGACCGAGGTCAAGTCGCTGAGCGAGGAGCAGGACGACCAAGCGCTGATGAACGCCTACATCGCCGCGGTGGTGCGTGACCACGGCGATGCGCTCAAGCAGCTCGACGCCGAGTTGATCCCTGCTGCCAACGGCGAGCTGAAAGCCTTCCTGGAAGACGTGCGCAAGCAGATCGCGGCCCAGCACGAAGAAGCGCAGGCCCTGGCCTCGGCACGCTATTGAGCCGGTCGCCTCAAGAAGCAGTCCAATTGCTCAGGCGCCGCCGTCGCGCGTGAGCGCTACGCGCCACACGGCCTGACGAGACCGTCGGCGCCGCATAGCCGGGATCGCGCTCAGCCGTCCCAGGTCAACCCGCGCGGGGCGCTGGAGAATCCAGCGCCCCGTAACGCATCGGTCACAGGTCCGCGGTCGACGGCCGATTCGTCGATCCGCTCCAGGGTGAAGCGCAAGGCGTTGCCGCGCCGCAGCGCTTGCACCAGCGCTTGCGCGGCCCGTGACAGCCTGGCTTCGGCGCCTGCTGCGCCAGGCGACAGGAAGTTCAACAGCCCCCGTCCGCCCTGGCCGAGATAGAACACCAGCGCGCCGCTGTCGACCACCACGAAGGCCCCCGCACGCCGCGTCGGGCGCGTGCCGAAGGGGTGGTCTGGCCATGGCAGCACCGCGCCGAAGGGGTTGGCCGGGTCGACGGCGGACAAGGCGATGGCCTGCGCGCTGCCGGCCCGCGCTCGACCCGCCAACGCACGCAGGCGATCGACCGTGGTCCGCTCGGCGAACTGCGCCCCACCCAGCCCCTCCACGAAACGACCGCGCAGTACGCGGCCGGCGTCTTCCATGCCGCGCAGGACCTGCTGCAGCGCCGGGAAGCCACCGACGATGCCTTCGCTCATGGCCGCGCCGCGGGTGACGATGGCATGCCGCTCCAGCAGGGCCTCGGTCATCGCAACGGCGCGCTCGGTGTCGCCCAGGGGCTCACGCTGCAGCAGCGACCACCGGCCGTCCAGGGTGGGTGCGGCGAAGCTCGCCACGCCCAAGGTGGCGACGACGGCAGCGTCGGGCTCCCACAACGGCACGCGCCGCCGCGCCGCGCGATGGCGCGCACGACCGACCCGCCGCGCCCGCTGCGGGTGGGCACCATTGAAGGCACGCAGTGGCGCCCAGGAGTCCGTAGTCACCACGCCCTTCCAGAGCAGATCCCACAGCGCGGCGTGGAAGCGTTCCACATCGAAGGCCTCCCCGGCGCCCAGCCTGGCCTGCACATGCAGCGCCAGCTGCCGCGCGAAGTAGCCCGCGCCTCCTTCCAGCGCCTGGACGATGGCCTGCTCCAGCGGCGATGCGGTCAGCTGCGACAGGTCCAGCGCCGGCAGCGATTCGGCGGCCAGCTCGCGCAGATGCAGCGACACCAGGCCGTCGTCCTCGCCCAGGCGGCCGTGGCCGCACCATTGCACGGCGCCGCTGCCGATCAACGCGTCGAGCACGTTCGGCGCATAGGCGCGCACCCGCGCCGGCAGGATCTGCTGCTCCCAGGCCGACACCGGCAGCGGCACGCCGGCCAGCTGCTCCACCACGTGCAGCACGCCCTCCGGGCCTTCCAGGCGTTGCCCGGGCGCCAGGTCGTGGCGCTCCAGCAGCAGGCGCACCAGGGCGGCCTGCGGCACCGGCCGCGCCGCCTCGCGCGCGGCCTGCAGCGAGCGCACGCGCAGGCGCTGGAAGACCTCCTGCGCCAGCCATGCCCTGGTGGCGTCCGCATGCCCGGACCTTGCGGCATCCTCCACTTCCGGCTCGGCCAGGCGGGCGAAATTGCCGCGCAGCAGGCGTCCCTGCTCGGCCAGCGCGACCAGTGCCGCCTCCGCCACCGCAACGCCCAGGCCCAGCGCCTGGGCCAGTTGCCGGGTGGTGAACGGGCCGTGCACCCGCGCGTAGCGCCAGACCAGCTCGCCGAGCGGGTCCGGCGTGGGCTGCAGGAACACCGCCGGCACCTGTGCCGGCACGCGCACCCCCAGGGCATCGCGCAGACGGCCGGCGTCCTCGATGGCGGCCCAGTGCGGCGTGCCACCCAGGACGATCTGGATGGCGCGCCCCTGCTCGCGCAGCGCCGCAAGCGCGCTCCCGGCCTCGCCCTGCTTCATCCGCCTGGCCACCGCCTCACTGGTCAACGGCCCCAGCTGCCGCAACAGATCGGCCACGCCTTCCACGCCCACGACCTGGCGCTCGGCCGACAGGCATTGCAGATCGGCGGCGATGCGCGCGACCACGGCCGGATCCAGCAGCTCGGCGGCGTCGACCTGGCCGAGCAGCTCGCCCAACAGGCCACTGTCCAGGGTCAGCATGGAGGCGCGGCGCTCGGCGGCAGGCGCATCGCCGGCATACAGGAACTCGGCCACGTAGCCGAACAGCAGGTTGGCCGCGAACGGTGAAGGCGTCTGCGTCTGCACCTCCACCAGCCGCACCTCCTCGCGGGCGATGCGCTGCATCAGCCGCTCCAGCGCGTCCAGGTCGTAGACGTCCTGCAGGCATTCGCGCGCGGTCTCAACCAGGATGGGGAACTCGGGGTATTGCTGGGCGATGGCCAGCAGCTGCCCGGCGCGCAACCGCTGCTGCCACAGCGGCGAGCGTTTGCCCGGCTGCCGGCGCGGCAGCAGCAGCGCGCGCGAGGCGCACTCGCGAAAGCGCGCGGCGAACAGGGCCGAGCCGCCGACGCAGCGGCTGACCTGCTCGCGCAGCTGCTTGGGGTCGAACACGAACAGTTCGGCGCCCGGAATGCGACCGGTGGTCTCGGGCAGACGCACCACGATGCCGTCGTCGCTGGCCACCACCGCCGGATCCACCTGCCACTGCTCGCGCAGCCGGTCGGCCAGGGCCAGCGCCCAGGGATCGTGCACGGCACGCCCATACGGCGAGTGCAGCATGATGCGCCAGTCGCCGGTTTCGTCGCGGCTGCGCTCGGCCACCAGGGTCTGCGCGCCGGGCACCAGGCCCGTGGCCTGGCGCTGCTCGCGCACCAGCGCCAGCAGGTTGGCGCTGCCCCTGGCGTCCAGCCCGCACGCGGCCAGGCGGGACTGCAAGGCGGGCGTCATGCCCGCTTCGTCGCCTTCGATCTCCGCGGCCAGCGTTTCCAGGAACTGCCCGACCGCCTGGCCCAGCTCAGCCGGCCGGCCCAGGCCTTCGCCGCGCCAGAACGGCAGGCGCGCCGAGCGCCCCGGCGCCGGGGTGACCACGACCTGGTCGTGGGTGATCTGGTCGATGCGCCAGGAGGTCGCCCCCAGGGTGATGACATCGTTGACGCGCGACTCGTGCACCATCTCTTCGTCCAGCTCGCCCACCCGGCGCGAGCCGGCGCGCTCCTCGCCCTCGGGCAGGACCACGCGGTAGCTTCCGCGGTCGGGAATGGTGCCGCCGCTGGTCACCGCCAGCTGCCGGGCACCAGGACGCGCGCTGAGCTGATTGGTCTGGCGGTTCCACACCAGGCGCGGCCGGAAACCGGCGAAGTCGTCGGAGGAATAGCGCCCGGCCAGCATGTCCAGGGTGGCCTCGAACGCGCGACGCGGCAGGTCCCGGTACGGCGCGGCGCGGCGGACGCGGGCGAACCAAGCCTCCACGTCCAGCGGCTCCATCGCCACCGCCGCGACGGTGTGCTGGGCCAGCACGTCCAGCGGATTGACCGGCGGGGACAAGGCCTCGATCCGCCCGGCCAGCATGCACTCCACCGCCACCGTGGTGTCGATGAGATCGCGCCGGGTGCGTGGGTACAGGCGCCCGGAGGACAGCCCGCCCACCTGGTGGCCGGCGCGGCCCACGCGCTGCAGCGCGCTGGCCACCGATGGCGGTGCGGCGACCTGGATGACCAGGTCCACCTGCCCCATGTCGATGCCCAGCTCCAGGCTGGAGGTGGCCACCACGCAGCGCAGCTGCCCGTCCTTGAGCGCCTGCTCGATCTCGGCGCGCTGCTCCTTGGAAACCGAGCCATGGTGGGAACGGGCGATGTGCTCGGGCGCCACCGTCACCCGCTTGGACGTCGCGCCGGAGAACGAATCGAATGGCTGAGCCTCCACTTGTGCCGTGGGCAGGCCCGCAGCCTGGGCCACGCGTTCGGCATGCAGCTCGTTCAAGCGGGCGGTGAGCTTTTCGGCCACCCCGCGCGAGTTGGCGAAGACGATGGTGGAGCGGCGGCGCAGCACCTCATCGAGGATGCTGGCCTCCACGTGCGGCCAGATCGACCCGGCCCTGGTGCCGCGCGCCTGGCCCCCGGCATCGTGCGCGGGGATGTCGGACATGTCCTCCACCGGCACCACGATCTGCAGGTCCAGGCGCCGCCGCGATGGCGGGCTCACCACCCTGACCGGTCGGTCGCCGCCCAGGAAGCGTGCGACCACCTCGGGCGGACGCACGGTCGCCGACAGACCGATGCGCTGGGCCGGCCGCTGCAGCCCGGCCTCCAGCCGCTCCAGCGTCAACGCCAGGTGCGTGCCGCGCTTGCTGCCGGCCACGGCATGAATCTCATCGATGATGATGGTGTCCACCTCGCGCAGGGTGTCCCTGGCCTTGGAGGTCAGCATCAGGAACAGCGACTCGGGCGTGGTGATCAGGATGTCCGGCGGTCGCCGCGCCAGCCGCGCGCGTTCGGATGGGGTGGTGTCGCCGCTGCGGATAGCCACCGACGGCTCGCTGATCGGATCGCCACGGTGGCGACGCTGGGCGGCCACGCCTTGCAGTGGCCGCTCCAGGTTGCGACGGATATCGGCTGCCAGCGCCTTGATCGGCGAGATGTAGAGCACCCGGGTGCCGGCAGCCGGTGCCACGCCTTTGCCCGCGGGCCGGGGCGTAGGCGCCTCGAACAGACGGTCGATGGCATACAGGAAGGCCGCCAAAGTCTTGCCCGAGCCGGTAGGCGCGATGACTAGCGTGTGCTCGCCGCTGCTGATCGCCTCCCAGGCCTGCAGCTGCACGGGCGTGGCATGTTCGAAGGAAGCGGCGAACCAGGCCCGGGTCGCCGGGCTGAAAGCGGACAGGGCCGCCAATGTGGGAGATGGATCAGTCATTGACAAGCCGTGGCGGTGCGAGCGTGCGCGGCACCGGCTGCGTCAATCGACGAATCTGCAGCGGAACGGGGGAACGGGCGCACCGCGCGAAGATAGCGCATGTGGGGGGATTGGGGATTGGGGATTGGGGATTGGGGATTCGGGATTCGGGATTCGGGATTCGGGATTCGGGATTCGGGATTCGGGATTCGGGATTCGGGATTGAAGATTTTCGCGCGCCCTTCTTGGCAAGGCGTGACCCACGCAAAAGCCACACACGTCGGCAATCCCCCAGCAAATCCCCAATCCCCAATCCCCAATCCCCAATCCCGAATCCCCAATCCCCACCACCGCACACGCTTGACACCGCCGCGCCTACCATGCCCACCTCGCGACAACAGGCATCCCGCATGAAACGGCGTTACCGCATCCCCGCCTGGCTGGCCTTGGCGGCCGTGCTGCTGATCGGCGCGCGGCTGGCGCTTCCGTCCATCGTCCTGCAACAGATCAATGCGCGCATTGCGCACATGGGCGACTACCGCGGGCATGTGCGCGATGTCGATATCGCGCTGTGGCGGGGCGCCTACGTCCTGCACGACCTGGAGATCACCAAGACCAGCGGCAAGATCACCGTGCCGTTCTTCCTGGCGCAGCGGACCGATATCGCCCTGTCCTGGCGCCACCTGTTCCGCGGCCGGGTCGTGGGTGAGCTTGAGTTCCAGTCGCCGGTGATCAACTTCGTCGACGGACGCGACCAGAGCGACTCCCAGGCCGGACAGGGCGTGGATTGGCGCGAGCAGCTGGACCGCATCGTGCTGTTCCAGGTCAACACCCTGGACATCCATGACGGCGTGGTGCGCTTCCACAACCTCATCCGCCAGCCGAAGGTCAGCGTGGCGGTCCAAGCCATCCAGGCGCATGTGACCAACCTGGGCAATGTGCTGCCGCCCAAGGATCCGCGGCGCATCGCCCACCTGGATGCCACCGGACGGGTGCTCGGCACCGCGCCGCTGGAGGTCAAGGCCGACTTCGACCCGTTCGACAAGGCGGGGGATTTCGACGTGCACCTGCGCGCGACCGGCATTGAACTCACCCGCTTGAACACGCTGGCACGCGCTTACGCCAAGGTCGATTTCGAATCCGGTCACGGCGACTTCGTGCTGGAGCTGCAGGCGCGCGACGGCGTACTGGACGGCTACGCCACGCCGTTGTTCAAGGACATGCAGATCTTCAGCTGGAAGGGCGATGTCCAGGACTCCAGCAAGAATCCGCTGCGCATCGTCTGGGAGGCCACCACCGAGGTGGTGACCAAGGTCTTCAAGAATCAGCCGGAGGACCAGTTCGCCACGCGGGTGCCCATCCAGGGCCGGCTGGGCGACCGTGAACTGGGCACGCTGCCGGCGATCCTGGGCATTCTCAGGAACGCCTTCGTCAAGGCCTACAGCGCGGACTTCGAACGTCTCAAGCCGCGCCCGTCGCGCGAGTGATCAGCTGTGCGCGGCGTCGTCGGGGCGCCGCCTGACCCAGTTGTGGATGGTCCGGGTGCTGACGCCCAGGACGCGCGAGGCCGCGGTCTTGTCGCCGTTGCAGTGCTTGAGCGTGGCCTCGAGCATGATCTGCTCGACTTCGCGCATACGCGTGCCGACGGGAATGACCACCGCGTCCTGCGCGTGCGCCAGCGCCTTGGAGGTCGACTCGCTTGCCGGCGCGATGGCTTCCATCGCCACGGTGGGCTTCTGCGCGCCGCGCGTCACGCGCAGCTGCACCTCGCCCTCTTCGCGCGAGGAATACGCCTGGGCCACGGCGTTGGCGAGCTCGCGCACATTGCCCGGCCAGGGATAGCTGCGCACGTGGTCGGCAATGCGGGCCAGCGCCCTGTCCTGGCCGCTGCGTGCGTTGTGCTGTTCCAGAAAATGCCGTGCCAGCAGGTCCAGGTCATGTCCGCGCTCGCGCAGCGGCGGCAGGTGGATGCCGTGCTCGTACAGGCGGTAGAACAGTCCCGGGTAGATGACCCCGGCTGCCGCCTCCATCGGCTCGCCAGTGGCCGCGACGATGCGGGTGAACGCGTCGGGATCGGTCGTATCGCTTTGCAGGCCCCTGATAAAGCTGGCGAATTCGCGCTGCAGGCCGGATGCGAGCAGATCGATGTCCTGCAGCAACAGCGTGCCGGCGCGACTGCGCTCGTAGGCCTCGACCAGCGCCTGCAGACCGAAGTCGCTGTTGTGCTGCGCCTGCCAGCAATTGACGAGCACGAGCTCACCCTTGGCTCCGCTGGCGGCGTGCAAGGCACGCGCCACCGTGGCCTTGCCGGTGCCGGCTTCGCCGAACAGCATGACGTGGACCGCCGAGCCGGCGGCGCGGCGGATGTCCGCGCGCAGTCGTGTCATCGGCGGACTGGTGCCGACCAGCCCCATGCTGTCCGGCACCCTCGCCTGCTGGTCCGAGTAACTGCTGGCCACGCTTCTGAGCAGTTCAAGCAGCTTGCTCGCGGGCAGGGGCTTGAGCCAGTAATCGCTGGCGTGGCTGGACACGGCGCGCGCGATCTCGCTGGCATCGGCGCTGCCGCTGACCATGACCACCTTGCCGCGATGCCGCGGGGTGAGCGTATCCAGCACTTCGTAGCCCGAGCCATCGGGCAGACGCACGTCCAGCAGCATCAGGTCCGGGCTGTGATCGCGCAGCCAGCGCTTGGCTTCGCCGACGCTGTGCATGCCGCGCGCCTGGAATCCATACTCGGAGGCGATCTCCGCGGCCAGGCTGCAGAAGTTGGTGTCGTCGTCCACGATCGCAAAAGAGGGGTTTGCCATAGATCACCATTTCCATATCACGATGTGTGAATCCCCCACTGCCTAGTGTGCCTTTCACGCGCGTTCATGCATCGTGATCGGCGAACGCTGCGCACACGCGCCGGAGATCTTGGATGGATGAGGAAGTACAGACACGCGGCGTGCTGGTCATCGGCGGATCGGCCGGCGCGGTGCCGCCACTGCGCATGCTGCTGGACGGGCTGGGACCGGACCTGAAACAGCCGGTGATCGTGCTGCTGCACATGCCGGCAAACGGAATGGGCATTCTGTCCACGGTCACCGCGGCCTCGCCGCATCTGCCGGTCAGTGCGGCCATCGAGGGCATCGCGCCGGAGCCTGGGCATGTCTACGTGGCCACGCCCGACCGTCACCTGTTGCTGGTCGATGGACGGTTTCGCCTGGGCAATGGCCCGCGCGAGAATCTTGCGCGCCCGGCGATCGACCCGCTGTTCCGCTCCGTCGCGGTCAGCTACGGCCCGCGCGCGGTGGCCGTGCTGCTGTCGGGCATGCTGGACGACGGTGTCTCCGGCCTGGACGCGATCAAGCGCTGCGGCGGCGTGGCCGTGGCCCAGGATCCGGCCGACGCCCTGGCGCCGGGCATGCCGGCAGCGGCCGTGGCCAAGATCGCCTCGCTGGATCTGGTCGCACGCGCCGAGGCGATGCCGGCCCTGCTGCAGGACCTGCTGGACGAGCCCGCCGGGTGGCCGGTACAGGTACCGGAGGACATCATGCTGGAAGTCAGCATCGCCGCTGGCGACATCGGCAACACCAAGCAGCTCGGCCCCTGCGTGCGTCCCTCCAGCATGACCTGTCCGGCCTGCGGCGGGGTCATGTCGGAAATGACCGGGCAGATCCCGCTGCGCTATCGCTGTCAGGTCGGCCACGCCATGACCGCCGAGTACATGGCCAGCAAGCAGGAAGACGCCGTGGATGAGGCCATCCGCGTCGCGCTCCGGGTGATCGAGGAGCGCGCCCAGCTGGTGAGCAGGATGGCCGAGGAGAACCGCGTGGCCGGACGGGTGGCATTGACCGAGTCCTATGAGCAACGCGCCGAGGAATACCGCCGCTACGCCGAAACCTTGCGCGTGGCGGTGCTGAGTTCGCTCAAGGCCCCCGAGGAACGCCAACCGGAACCCGGCTGAGCATGGCCGCGTGCCGGGCTTATCGGCGATCATGCGCGTTCGCATCCGAAGACCCACGCCATGACCTCTCCGATCCTGCCCGAACACCCGCCCGAAGGCGCCGACATGGGGCTGCTGCTGGTGGTGATCGCCTCGGGCAAGGACCTGCAACAGCGGGTGCGCGATCTGTCTTCCATCCCTGCCGATCCGCGCATGTGCGTGGTGCTGGTGGTGCACGACCACGCCGAGGGCGACGACAGCGCGCGGCTGACGGCCCTGGATCAATCCGGGCACCACGCGCAGATCCCGCGCGATGGCGCGCGGATCGTTCCGGGCACGTGGTTCCTGGCGCCCTCGCAGATGGTGGTCTCGCTGGAGCAGGACCGCTTCCGCCTGCGCCTGGACCAGCGCACGCCGGGCGAACGCGGGGTGATCGATACCTTGCTGGTCTCCGCCGCCCAGGCCTGGGGACGCTTTGCCGCCTGCCTGATGCTGGGCGAGATCGGCGACGGCGACGGCGCGCTGGGCGTGACCACGATCAAGGACTTCGGCGGCCTGACCCTGGCCACGGCCGACCCGGCGCAGGTCGCCAGCGACCCCTCCCCGGCCGAATCGGCGGCCCTGGTCGATGAGCTGCTGCCCGCCGCGGCCGTCGGTGCCAGGCTCACGGCCTATCTGCGTCACCTGTTCGGCAATGACGCCATTGCACCGGAGAGCGCGGTCGAACTGCAGAGCCTCAACCAGATCGCCACCATCCTGCGCTCGGCCACTGGCCACGACTTCCACGGATACAAGCGCGCCACCTTCCTGCGCCGGGTGCAGCGGCGCATGCAGGTGGTGCAGGCCTCGCAGCTGGAGGCATATCTGGAGATCCTGCGCAGCCGGCCGGAAGAGGCGCAGCGGCTGTTCAACGACCTGCTGATCGGCGTGACCCAGTTTTTCCGCGACCAGAAGGAGTTCGATTTCCTGCAAAAGGTCATCGTGCCGCGCATGTTCGAGGGCAAGACCGCCCAGGACCAGATCCGCGTCTGGGTGCTGGGCTGCTCTACCGGCGAGGAGGCCTATTCCATCGGCATCCTGCTGCGGGAATTCGCCGAAACGCTGGATGCGCCGCCGCACCTGCAGATCTTCGCCAGCGACATCGACGGGCGCGCGCTGGCCATGGCGCGGGTCGGCCGCTATCCGCTGGGCATCGCTGCGGACATCGCCCCGGAGCGGCTGGCGCGCTGGTTCGTCAAGGAAGCCGATACCTACCGGGTGGTGCGCGAGCTGCGCGAGATGTGCATCTTTTCCCAGCACAGCATCGTCAAGGACCCGCCCTTCTCCAAGCTGGACCTGGTGTCCTGCCGCAACCTGCTGATCTACCTGGATGCGGACCTGCAGTCGCGGGTGGTGCCGTTGTTCCATTTCGCGCTCAAGCCGCGCGGCTACCTGTTCCTGGGCAATTCCGAGAACGTCTCGCGGCATGCGCGCCTGTTTTCGCCGGTGGAACGCAGCTATCGGGTGTTCCATAAGATCGCCTTCGAGGGAAAGATCCATTCGGACTTCCCGCTGGCGGCCGCGCTCCAGGCGCCCCCGGCCACCCAGCCGGCGCTGCGTCCTGCCGTGCCCAGCCATGGCCTGGTCCGGCTGGGCGAGCGGATCGCCGAGCGGCACGCACCGGCCTATGCCGTCATCGACGAGCAGTTCGATGTGCTGCACTTCTCCTCCCAGGTCGGGCGCTTCATCCACCCCAACAGCGGGACGCCCAGCCTGAACCTGCTCAACCTGGCCCATCGCGACCTCAGGCTCGACCTGCGCAGCGCCCTGGACAAGGCCAGCCTGGAGCAGCGGCCGGTGCGGCTGAGCGCGGCCATGGCCCATGGGGAGGTCAGGACGGGGGTGGAGATCATCGTCGAGCCCACGGCCGATCCCCAGCAAAGCTCCCGGGGATACGTGGTGCTCTTCAAGGAGCTCGCCACCGCGCCGACCGCGCCGATGCCCGCCGACGAGGCCCTGGCCACGCGCGATGAGCACGTGCGCGCCCTGGAGCACGAACTGCGCGTGACCCGCGAGCGCCTGCAGGCCATGATCGAGGAACTGGAAAGCACCAACGAGGAACTCAAATCCTCCAACGAGGAATACCAGTCCCTCAACGAGGAGCTGCAGAGCGCCAACGAGGAGCTTGAGACTTCCAAGGAGGAGCTGCAGTCGGTCAACGAGGAAGTCACCACGGTCAACGGCGAGCTGGGGCATCGCGTGCAGGAGCTGGCGCAGGCCAACAGCGACCTGAAGAATCTGTTCGAGAGCACGCAGATCGCCACCGTGTTCCTGGACAACGAGCTTCGCGTCACCAACTTCACGCCCGCGGTGACCGACATCCTGCCGCTGGTGGAAGGCGACCTGCATCGCCCGATCGCGCACCTCAAGTGCCGCCTCGCCTACGACGAGCTGCAGGACGATGTGCGCCGCGTCATCCGCACCCTGGCCTCGGTGGAACGCGAAGTGGAGGACCCGGCCACGGCCGAGCGCTACATCGTGCGCGTGCTGCCCTACCGCAGCGTGGACAACTTCATCGGCGGCGCGGTGGTGACCTTCACCGACATCACCCAGGTCGTGCAGGCCCAGCGCGCGCTGCGCGACAGCGAGACCCGGCTGCGGACGCTGGTGGAAGGCATCCCGCAGCTGGTCTGGCGCTCGCTGGACCAGGGCAGCTGGACCTGGTCCAGCCCGCAATGGGCGGCCTGGACCGGTCAGCAACCCAGCGAAAGCGCGGGCCTGGGGTGGCTGGCGGCGATCCACCCCGAAGACCGCGCGGCCACGCACGCGGCCTGGACCGCGGCCAACGAACTGGGCGTGCTCGAGGTGGAGCACCGCATCGGCAACCGGCAACGGCAGGCCTATCGCTGGTTCCACACGCGCGGACTGCCGGTACGCGATGAGCGCGGCAACGTCAGCGAGTGGCTGGGTACGTCCACCGATATCGACGAGCTGCGCCGGCCACGCCCGTAGGCGCGGCCTGGCCCGGTCATGGGGGGAAGGACAGCGCCACACGCTTGTCCACCGGCAGCCAGTCCAGCCGCAAATGCTTCCAGGCCTCCACCCCGTCCAGCTCCAGCCACTGCCTGGGCGTCATTTCGGACAGGTGCAGGGGAAGCGGCGATCCGGTGCCCAGCTGCGGCCGGGAAATGAGCAGGCACCACGGCTGCATGCGGTCGGCGACACGGGTGACCATGCGAATGCCCGCCAGGTACAGCACCGGCCGCCCGACCACGTGCCAGTACAGCGGCCGCATCGTGGACGGGTCGCGCGATTGCAGGGCCATGCAGGGCAGCAGGCAACGCTGGGTTTCCCACAGCGCGCGCTGCACACCGCCCAGGGCGCCAGCATCCACGGTGAGTTCCGGGCGCTTGCCGGGAGGCAGGGACGGATCGCCCAGCAGCGCCGATTCCACTGAGAGCGCAGCCCCGTTCTGCACCAAGGTGATCGCCTGGCGTTGCGGGGGAACGTCGTCGTCGTATTCGGCACCGGACGCCTGGCCGGCGCGTGGCCCAGGCTGCAGGACGCGCTCAAGCATTGGCCTGCCCCATGCGTCCGCGATGGCTACGATCCGGTCGACAGCAGGCGCCTTGTGCGGGACGCGTCGGACGGGCTGGCTGCATGCGCGAGCGGGGCTCGGCTGAGCGTCCGCGCTGGCCAATCACTTCACGCGAGCGGCCACACCTGCGCAGCCGCTGTCCGAGCGCCGCCATCGTCCGCCGCGCACGGCCTGCCAACGCACTCCCGTCTCCTCTGCCTCGCAACCGCTGCGCGGCGAGCACGGCATCGATCCGGGCCATCTGTTCTTCAAGCCGGTGACAGGGCTCCGGCGCTGGGTCGATCACAACTTGCAAGCCCGATCATCTCCTTGGGGGACCTAGGCATAGCCCGCGCGAATCAAGGCGGCAACGCGCGCACAGCGCTCCTGTGGGCGCCGTTTCGATTTGTAGACAGGCGTCGCAGTTCCACCGGCCAGGTAGGCATACCCACGCATTTCCTGCGGGCATATCAAACCCAAATTGCCGCATTCGATGCGATGATTCACGTTTCAACGAGGGCCTGCGCGATGCACGCGCGAACGCAGATCTGGGAACTTATGGGCTGGCCGCACCTGCGCTACGACGCGGCGGCCCTGCACGAAATCTGCGCCGAAACCGAGTACGCGCTGGGCATCGTGAGCGGCCGCACCGCCGAACTGCCGGCCGGCACCTACGCGCAGCTCAAGCAGGCGGCCGAAGCCGAGGAAATTGTTCGCACGGCCTGGCTCAGCGGTCAGTCGATCGAACGCGCCGCGGCCCTGAGCGCCGTGGCGGATGCCGATGGCGCCGGTGGCGCCGCCGACGAACGGGCGATCGGGCTTGCCCAGGTGCTGCGCGAATGCGCGGGCGTCGGACTGCTGAGCCTGACACGCCTGCGGGCCTGGCACGCGGACTTGTTTCCGTCCGGATTCGACGGTGGCAGGCAGATCCGGCCTGGGCGTTGGCGCAGCGGCGTCGCCTCGGCGGGGCCGGCGATGTCCTGGCCAGGCCCGCCCGCCGAGCGCCTCGTCGGTGAGCTGGAAATCTTTCTGAAGTGGCTCGAGCTGGATCAATCCGACCACTACCTGGTCAAGGCCGCGCTGGCCCACATCTGGTTCCTGGCCTTGAGCCCTTTCCAGTGCGGCAATGCGCGCCTGGCGCGGATGGTCTCCAGGCGTGTCCTGGTAGGCCGCCGCGCGGCGCCGCTCGCGCTGTGCAGCCTGTCGGCGCAGTTCGCGCGCGACCGCGCAGGCTATGTGGAAGCGGTGGAGATCGCGCGCACCGGCGACCTGGACCTGACCCACTGGGTGGGCTGGTTCTGCCATCAGGTGCAGCGCGCGGCGATGCATGCGGAGGTCAACGTCGCCCGCGAGACCTCGGCCTCGCGCTTCTGGCAGCAATGCGCGGGGTTATCGCTCAACCCGAGGCAGCTGCGCGCGCTCGATCATCTGCAGCGCCACCCGGATGAGGCACTGCAGAGCAAGCGGTGGGGCCAGCTGCTGGGCGTGTCCAGCGACACCGCCTTGCGCGACCTGACCGAGCTGGCCGCGCACGGCTTGCTGCGCAGGCAGGGACGCGCGCGCGCGGTGCGATTCGTGCTGGCGCAGACCCCATAGCGTTCACGCTGCCGGCGCAGCTGCGGTGCAGCGCATCGCAGCCGACCCGTGGGCGATGCCCGTGCACGAATTGCAGTCCGATGGGCGCGCGCTGCCGCGGTCTCACGATCGCTTGATCTTCGCGTGCCTAGGGTCGATGCATCCGAAACGCCGAAGGATGATTCGCATGACCCTCCCCGACTTCCCCCGCCCCCCGTTCAAGCCGCAGCCGCAGTCCTTCCCGGGCAAGACCGCGAAGATGGACCCACGGCCGGATCATGGCGAGGACGGCGCCACACGCTATGTCGGTCATGCGCAGCTCAAGGGCAAGAAGGCCCTGGTCACCGGCGGCGACAGCGGCATCGGCGCGGCGGTGGTGATCGCCTATGCGCGCGAAGGGGCCGATGTGGCCCTGACCTATCTGCCGGACGAACAGGCCGACGCCGAAGGCATCGCCGAGGTCGCGCGACAGGCGGGCGTCACGATCGCCCTGCTCCCCTGCGACATCAGCGACCAAGCCCAGGCCGAGGGACTGATCCGCGACACGGTCGAGGCGCTCGGAGGGCTGGATATCCTGGTCAACAATGCCGGTTACCAGGCGTTCTACGAGAAGTTCGAGGACGTGACCCTGGAGGAGTGGGACAAGACCTTTTCCACCAATGTGCGTGCCACCTTCAATCTTTCGCGGCTGGCGGTGCCGTACATGCCACGTGGTGGCGCCATCATCAACACCGCCTCGATCAACTCGCTCAAGCCCAACAACAACCTGTTCCCCTATGCCGCCACCAAAGGCGCGATCGCCAATCTCACCGTTGGCCTGGCCGGTGCGCTGGCCGAGCGCGGGATCCGCGTGAACGCGGTGCTTCCCGGGCCGATCTGGACGCCCTTCATCCCCGCCGGCATGTCGGCCGAGGACCAGGAAAGCTTCGGCAGCCAGACGCCCTTCGGTCGTCCCGGGCAACCGGTGGAGCTGGCCTCCACTTATGTGCTGCTCGCCGCGGACACCAGCAGCTACACCTCTGGGGCGCTGGTCACCATCTCCGGCGGAAACGCGGTCTTGTGAAGCAGGGGGCGGCCCGACGGGCGCGCTGGCGGCGGCTCTTCGAAGACGCCGTCGTGCCCTGGCGGGTCAGCCACGCACTGGGGCCATTGAAGGCGCTGTCCTTCCGCACCCAGGTCAAGCCGGTCCTGAAGGCGGCCTGCAAGAGCCATGTCAAAAGCGAGGGATCCCACAAGCGCAGGGGACGCCGGTTCAAGCGCTATCTGTCCAGGATCGCCTGCGACCTGCCCGACGCGCTCTGCCTGCGCATTGCCCAGGACTGCTGGTCGGACCTGGACCAGCGCGGGTCGCGTTCAGCGCTGTAGGCCGTTCCACTTCAAACGAAGCCACTTCTCTGCGGTGAGGAGCTGGATATGCTGGCTTCGTTCCCAGCTTGGGTTTCCCTCGACTGTGCCGCGCTGGCGCGTGGACTCCCATGCGACTGCCGAGCCACCGCGGATGTGCGGGAGCCGATTCATCGGCGAAGAGGCTTTCACGGTAAAGCTTCTTCGCGGCTGATGGCCTTAAGCCACCTAGCGCCGCTCCACATGTGGCGAGCGTCATCGACAAGGTGGCCGTCTACGCGCGACCGCGCATTTGTGGGAGCCGATTTATCGGTGAAGGGGCTTTCGCGGGAAGGCTTCTTCGCGTCTGAACTCACAGGAATTAGCGTGGCGTGAAGGCATGCGTTACCGATAGCGTGAATTCGCGGTCGAGCGTGAAGGCCGGCACCCGGATGGAACAGCGCCGCACTGCGCCCAGCGTTGAGCCACGCCACGGTCGATGGGGATGGCAGTCTCGGATAAACTGCCAGTGCCTGCCTTGGTGCGACTGGCGCAGGTGCGTTGGACGCCAGCTCCTGATGACTTGTGGGGCTTTCGCACCTTTGACCGCCCACGCGCCTTCCGGGATTCCTTTGAACGCCAAGCGCCACGAAGAACACGCTGTCGATCTCAGCAACTGTGCCCAGGAACCGATCCATCGGCCTGGTGCGATCCAGCCCTACGGTGCGGTCCTGGTGGTGGACGCCGAAAGCCTGCAGGTGCTGGAAGCGGCCGTCACCCGCCAGGAGATGCGCGAAGAGTTTGGCCCGTTGGTCGGCGCGCATGTCGGCGCGATCTTCGACGGCTTCTTCGAACCGCGCTGCGGCGAGCTGCAAAAGCTCAAGGAAGGCCAGTCCCTGCTGATCGGCTCGTATCCCTTCGGCCGCGCTGGCGCCCATTACGTGCTGGCGCACCGCACGCCGGGGCTGGTGCTGATCGACATGGAAGAGCGGGTGCCGGGCGACGCCGGCACGCTCGAAGAGCTCTACCCCAGCATCCAGGCCTGCATCGCGCAGATCGAACAGACCAGCGACACCATCGAGGCCTGCGCCATCGCCTCGGCCTACGTGCGCCAGCTGGCCGGGTTCGACCGCACGCTGATCTATCAGTTCGACAGCCGCTGGAACGGCGCGGTGGTGGCCGAGCATCGCAACGAGCGCCTGCCGTCCTATCTGGGGCTGCGGTTCCCCGAGTCGGACATCCCAGCCCAGGCGCGCGAGCTGTATCGGCGCAACCGGGTGCGCCTGATCGCCGACAGCGACTACACCCCGGTGCCGTTCGAACGCGCCCCTGCCCGGCGCCAGCTCGAACCCACCGACCTGAGCCAGTCCATGTTGCGCAGCGTCTCGCCCATGCATCTTCAGTACATGAAGAACATGGACACCGGCGCCTCGATGTCGATCTCGATCATCAGCGAAGGGCAGCTGTGGGGGCTGATCTCTTGCCATAACCTGGAGCCGATGCGGGTGCCGGTGCATGTGCGTACCGCCTGCGAATTCATCGGGCAGATCCTGTCCCTGCAGATCGCGCTGAAGGAGCGCGCGGTCTCGGTGGAGAAGCGCATCGCCCGGCGCGCGGTGCAGGTGCGGTTGCTGGGTCACATGGCCGGCACCGAGGATTTCATCAGCGCACTGGGCCGCGAGGAGGAAAGCCTGCTGGGGCTGACCTCGGCCACCGGTGCGGCCATCGTCCACAACGGCCAGTGCATCCGGCTCGGCGCCTGCCCCTCGACCCGGCAGATCGAGGAGATCGTGCAGTGGCTGGGCAGCAGGACCCCGCAGGAAGAGATCTTCAGCTCGCATGCCCTGGGTGCCGAATGGGCGCCGGCGCTGGCCTTCGCCGACGTCGCCAGCGGGCTGCTGGCCATTTCCATCTCGCAGCTGCACGACAGCTTCGTCCTGTGGTTCAGGGGTGAGGTCGTGCAGACCGTCAACTGGGGCGGCGACCCGCGCAAGGGCAGCCACGGGCAGTCGCCATCGCCGCGCATGTCCTTCGAGAGCTGGAAGGAAACGCTGCGCCACCAGTCGCTGGAATGGGACGAGCTGGACCGCGACGCGGCCCTGGAGCTGCGCGCGGCCATCGTCGACATCGTGCTGCGCAAGGCCGAAGAGCTGGCCGCGCTCAACGAACAGCTTGTCCGCAGCAACAAGGAGCTGGAGGCCTTCTCCTACTCGGTCAGCCACGACCTGCGCGCGCCTTTCCGGCACATCGTCGGCTACTCGGACCTGCTGGAGACCTCCCTGGGCGACCGCCTTACCGACGAGGAGCGCCGCTACCTCAGCACCATCGTCGAATCGGCCACCTCGGCCGGCACCCTGGTCGATGACCTGCTGAGTTTTTCGCAGATGGGGCGCTCGGTCATCACCCCGACGCCGATCGACAGTGGCGAGCTGGTGCGCGAGACCATCCGCAAGCTGGCGATGGAGGCGGCCGGCCGCAATATCGAGTGGGAGATCGGTCCGCTGGATCCGGTCCAGGCCGACCCCGGCATGCTGGGCCTGGTCTGGCAGAACCTGATCGCCAACGCGATCAAGTTCACCCGCGACCGCGACCCGGCGCGGATCGCGATCCGCTCGGTGCGGGTGGACGAGGAGATCCGCTTCACCGTGCAGGACAACGGCTGCGGCTTCGACATGCGCTACGTGGACAAGCTGTTCGGCGTGTTCCAGCGGCTCCACCACAGCGATGAATTCGAAGGCACCGGCATCGGCCTTGCCAACGTGGCGCGCATCGTCTCGCGCCACGGCGGCCGGGTCTGGGCGGAAAGCCAGATCGGCCATGGCGCCAGCTTCACCTTTGCCCTCCCCCTGTCTAACGGAGCCTCCTCATGAGAGATCTCAGACCCATCCTGCTCGTCGAGGACAATCCCAAGGATGCCGAGCTGACCCTCACCGCGCTGTCGCGCTGCCAGCTGCTGAACAAGATCGTCCACGTGCGCGACGGCGCGCTGGCGCTGGACTACCTGCGCTGCGAAGGCAGCTTCGCGCAGACCCACCACGGCGACCCGGCGGTGGTGCTGCTGGATCTGAAGCTGCCCAAGGTCAATGGCCTGGAGGTGCTGGAAGCGGTGCGCGCCGATGCCGACCTGCGCAGCATCCCCATCGTGATGCTGACCTCCTCCAAGGAGGAGCAGGACCTGGTCAAGAGCTACAAGCTGGGCGTCAATGCCTTCGTGGTCAAGCCGGTGGACTTCAAGGAGTTCTTCGCCGCCATCCAGGGGCTGGGCATGTTCTGGGGCATCACCAACCAGCCGCCGCCACCGACCGGCCATCGCTACAAGGGCGCAGCGGCGAGTGAGTGAGGTCTTGCAAGCGCCGACCATCAGGATCCTGATGCTGGAAGATAGCGCGCTGGATGCGGAGCTGATCAGCGTGCATCTGGCCAACGCCGGCCTGCAGTTCGTCAAGGAACGGGTGTGGACGCGCCAGGACTACGAGCGCCTGCTGGCGGCCGGGAACTTCGATGTGATCCTGGCCGACCACGTGCTTCCGGCCTTCGATGGCGATACCGCCCTGGAGCTGGCGGCGGTGGCCGCGCCGGATGTGCCCTTCATTTTCGTCTCCGGCACCCTGAGCGAGGAAGCGGCGGTGCGCGCGCTGAAGAAGGGCGCGGTGGATTACGTGGTCAAACAGCGGCTGCAACGGCTGCCCGACGCGGTCGAGCGCGCCTTCCTCGAAGCGGACAAGCGCCGCCAGCTGGCGCAGGCGCAGGCCGGCCTGGCGCGGCAGCGGGCGCAGCTGGAGCTGATCACCGATTCGCTCCCCGCGCTGATCGCGCACCTGGATCCGCAACACCGCTTCCTGTTCTCCAACCAGCGCATTGCGCCCTGGCTGGGCGTGAGCAGCGCGCAGGCCCTGCACCAGCCGGCCAGCGCGGTGTTCGGCGATGCGATCTTCGCGGCGATCCAGCCGCAGCTGGCCAGGGCCGCCGCCGGCGAGCGCGTGAGTTTCCAGGCGCATTTGGACCGGCGGGAACCGGACAGCGTGGCCCAGGTGGACTGCGTGCCCGAGTTCTCCGAAGCCGGCCAGCTGACCGGCTATTACCTGCTGGCCATCGATGTCACCTCGCTCAAGCGCGCCCAGACCCAGCTGGAGCAGAGCAATCAACACCTCGAAAGCGAGGTCTCACGGCGTACCCAGGACCTGCGCAGAAGCCAGGAGACGCTGGCGGCCATCTTCGAATCGGCCTACCAGCTGCAGCAGATCATCAGCCCGCAGGGCACCATCCTGGATGCCAACGTCGCTTCGCTGGCGGCGATCCTGGCGCCCAAGCAGGAGGTCATCGGCCTGCCCTACGCCAACTCGCCCTGGTTCTCCGGCACCGACGGCGCCAGCGAACTCATCGAGCGCGCGCTGGAGCGCGGCAGCCGCCGCGAGCACACCCGCTACGAGCTTGAACTCAACCTGCCCACTGGCCGCAGGAGCTTCGACTTCTCCCTGCGGCCGCTGCTGGACCCGAACGGGGCGGTCAGCGCGCTGGTGGCCGAGGCGCTGGAGACCACCGAGCGCCGCCAGGCCGAGCACGCGCTGCGGCAGGCGCAGAAGATCGAGGCGGTGGGCCAGCTGACCGGCGGGGTGGCCCACGACTTCAACAACATCCTGACCATCATCACCGGCAACATCGACCAGGCCCGGCTGATGCTGGACAACCCCAAGTTCCAGCATCGCGTGCCGCGGGCGCTGGACAGCGCGCAGAAGGCGGTGCTGTCGGCCGCCAACCTGACCCAGCGCCTGCTGGCTTTCTCGCGCCGGCAGCCGCTGAAGAGCCGCACCCTGAGCGTCAACCGCCACCTGAGCGAATGGGAAGACATGCTGCGGCGCGCGCTCGGTGAGCTGGTGCGGCTGGAAGTGGTGCAGCAGGAAGACCTGTGGCTGATCGAGGTCGACCCCAGCCAGCTGGAGGCCAGCATCCTCAACCTGCTGGTCAACGCCCGCGACGCCATGCCCCAGGGCGGCACGCTGGAACTGGAGACCAGCAATGGCCTGGTCGATGCGCAGGACGCGGCCGCCTATGACGGCCTGGAGCCGGGGGAGTACGTGCTGCTACGGGTCACCGATTCGGGCACCGGCATTCCCGAGCACGTGGTCGGCCGCATCTTCGAACCCTTCTTCACCACCAAGGAAGTCGGGCGTGGCACCGGCCTGGGCCTGTCGATGGTCTATGGGTTCGTCAAGCAGTCCAAGGGCCACGTGGTGGTGCGCTCGTCCCCGGGCAAGGGCACGACCTTCACCCTGATGTTCCCGCGCGCGGCCGGCAACGTGACCGACGAGGAGCCGGCCGGCAACATGGCCCTGGACGAGGCCAGCTGCGAAGGCACGATCCTGGTGGCCGAGGACAACGACGACGTTCGCGCCTACGTGGTGGAAACCCTGCGCTATGCCGGCTATCGGGTGCTGGAGGCGCAGGACGGCGCCACCGCCCTGAGCCTGCTGTCCAGGCCGGACCGGTCCATCGACCTGCTGTTCTCCGACATCGTCATGCCGGGCATGAGCGGCTGGGAACTGGCCCGCCAGGCGCGGGCGATCGACCCGGACCTGCGCCTGCTCTTCGCCTCGGGTTACCCGCGCGACATCGACATGGACCAGTACAAGGCCAGCGCCACGACCATCGTCGCCAAGCCCTTCACCCGGGCCAAGCTGCTTGGCGCGATTGCGCACGCCCTGGCCGCGCGCTCGCCGGCGCGGCCGGCGGTGCCGGTGGCCGAGCCCTAGGGTCTTCACCCTTTCCTGCCGGTCTCATCTGCACGCTGGGCCATCGGTCCTGCCAGGACCTGCGGAGGTGAAGGGATGCACACGGTGCCACGCGTGCTGGTGGTGGAGGACCACGCGCTTGTTGCGGAGACCATCCGCATGACGCTGGAGCAGAACGGATTCGAGGTCGCGGTGGAAGGCGATGGCCTCAATGGACTGGCGCGGGCGGTGCAGAGCCCCTTCGACCTGCTCATCGTCGATGTCGACCTGCCGCTGCTGGATGGCGTGCAGCTGTGCAACAGGATCCGGGATGCACGGGACCACACCCTGCCCGTCATCATGCTGACCGGGCGCGCACACCCGGCCGACAGGGCCGCGGGCCTGGAGGCTGGCGCGGACATCTACATGACCAAGCCCTTCGAGGGCGGCGATCTGATCGGCAATGTCAGGCGCCTGCTGGCCATGGACGCTACCACCGCGCCGTAGTCAGGCGCCGACGACGCGAAAGTTCCCTCGCGCCGCGGAATCACCACATGCTCACGCCCCTGGCGCCACACTCTGCCCGCTAACAGGGGGTAAGTGTGAAGTTTCTTTTCGCGAGCGCCGCGTCGCTCGCCGTGTTGACCGTGTCCTGCACCAGCCTGATGCCGGTGGCGCAGTCCAAGCTGGGTTACGGCAAGCATCTGGCCTCGCGCAATCCGGTGGTCTCTGCGTTCTCCGGACCGGTCCTGGACCCAGGTGTGCAAAGCGCGCTGCGCGACCTGCAGGCGTCGGCCTTGCTCAATTGCATCGGTGCCGATGCGACTGCCCCGGGCCCAGCCGAGGGACGCGCGCGCGTGGATTTGACCGACGCCTCCCGCTATGAAGCACTGTATGCGCAGCTGCATGCGCAGCCGGATCTCCAGCGGGCGCTTGCGCTGATGCAGGCTGCAGAGATGGCATGCGGCAACGGCGCTGCGCAGCGCATCGCGCATCTGCAACGCGCGGCCTTCGCGCTGGACCGACAGATCGATGTCGCACGAGGTGAGCCATCCAGCCTCCCCCACGATGACGGCGTGGTGGTCCGCTAGCGCAACCTCGCGACGAGGGCAGCGCTCGCCAATGCGTTGCCTGCGCCAGCCGACCGCCATCCCGATGTACACGGCTATCACCCGCCACCGGCAACACTGACGCTCCCCCTCCTGTTGGAAGACGCGTTATGGACGGTTTCATGCCGTGGGTCGTTGGGCTTTTCATCCTGCTGATCGTGGTGGTCTTCGCGCTGGTGACCAAGGCCAAGAAAAACAGGAACCGGCCTGGCGCGGACAAGCCCTAGGGCTTTTGCGTTGCCGGGCGCCCTGCGTCAACGTCGCCGTGCGCCCGCACGTGTGCACGTCCGCGGCGAGCATGCGGTCGTGAAGATTTCCGCAGGTCGCAAGGTTGCCGATGCACAGCGCGTCCTTGCCCGGCCGCTGAGCGTCACCCACATGTGAGCATCCACGCGGCCGCGCTTCACCGGCACGGCAACACGTCACTAGCATCATCACGGTTCCCTTAGCGGCCAATGGCGACCCCATGTCCTCAGCGAACCAATACACGATGCGCAATCCCCTCACCCAGTTTCCGCAGCCGGAGTTTCCGGGCCAGACCCAGGAACCGCCCGGCACGGTGCATGCACTGGAGCCTGCGGCCGATCATGGCGAGAAGACCTACGTAGGTTTCGGGCGATTGGCAGGCCGCAAGGCGCTGGTTACGGGCGCCGACTCCGGCATTGGGCGCGCCACCGCCATCGCCTTCGCCCGTGAAGGTGCCGATGTTGCCCTGAACTACCTGCCGGAAGAAGAAGCCGATGCGGCCGAGGTGGTGCAGCTGATCGAGGCGGAGGGTCGCAAGGCGATCAAGCTGCCCGGCGACCTGCAGGACGAGGCGTTCTGCCAACGCCTGGTGGCCGACGCGGTCCAGGGCCTGGGCGGGCTGGATATCCTGGCCAACATCGCCGGCAAGCAGACCGCGGTGGAGGACATTGCCGACATCACCACCGAACAGCTGGATGCGACGTATCGCACCAACGTCTACTCGTTGTTCTGGATCTGCAAGGCGGCCATCCCGCACCTGCCGGCGGGTGCGGCGATCATCAACACCGGGTCGATCCAGTCCTACCAGCCCTCTCCCAACCTGCTGGACTACGCCTCGACCAAGGCGGCCATCGTGAACTTCACCAAGTCCCTGGCACAGCAGCTTGCCAGCAAGGGCATCCGCGTCAACGCGGTGGCGCCGGGCCCGGTCTGGACGCCCCTGCAGCCCAGCGGCGGTCAGCCGCCGGAAGACATTCCCTCCTTCGGCTCGGAGACCCCGCTCAAGCGCGCTGGCCAGCCGGTGGAGATGGCGCCGCTCTACGTCATCCTCGCAAGCCAGGAAAGCAGTTACGTGACGGGCGAAGTCTTCGGTGCGACCGGCGGCTTGCTGTTGTCCTGATCGGATCGTTGGCTGTTTGACGCCAGGGGAAATCTTCTGCTTCCCCTGGCGCGCTTTTTCTTTCAGAGGATGCTTGCTGTGGCGCAAAGTCCGGTTGTGTCCTCGGGGTCGCCGCCGATGGGCAACCGAGGCGAGACCGCCGACTGGATCAGCCCGCTGCGCCCGGATTCTCCGGCATGATGCCGTGGCGCTCCAGTAACTCGCCCACTTCGCGATTGATCCGCGCCACCTGTTCGGGCGGTGCAGTCCCCACGATCCGTCCTGCTTCTGCCATGACTCGCGTGGCGAACGATGGGTCGCCCGCTGCGCCATTGGCCAGCATGCGCTCGAGTGCGTCGAGCATGTGATGCAAGCTCCTGGTGTCTGAACTCATATGAGGCTCCTCGGCTCTGTGGGGTGTGCTGACCCGACGACCTTCGGTCAGGCCATGGCCGTCGATGCGCGCGCGAAGAAGGGTGTTCCCGTCCTGACGCATTCGGATGCGGCCGTCAGTGCCAATAGTGAGCTGCCTTACGTAGCGCGGAGTGATTGCGGGCGCAGCTGGCATTGCGGGCGACTTTGTTGCATGCAGAGCGCGGAAGCTAGTGGCCTCCTCGCCTGGAGATTCAAAGCCAGACCCATCAGCGAGCGGGTTTATGGCAAACGCCCCTTCGCGGCTGAAGCCGCTCCCACAAAGGGGGTGGGCATCTCGCAGGGGCGTGAAGGTTTGGAAGGCTGACTGCACCCAGACGCAGGCGGGTGTAGCGATACGCCATTTTGAAGCTCCCTCAGGTCGCAGCACCGGCGTGGCGTGTCACTGCATTTTTTGCGTGCCCGACACTTGTGTCCATGCGACGAACAAACGCGCGCCATGCAAGCGCAATCGTGAATCCAATCACAATCGATTGACGGTGCCATTCATAGCTTCAGTGCAATGAATGCACACCCTTCTTTCGCGTCTGGTGAGATCACGACGGACGCGTCACCCCTCATGCACGGCGTGCAGCGATGGTTGACCGCGTATCCCACCTTGCCGCTGCCAGGCGGAGGCGACACCCTCGCGCGTTGGCGTGTGCTGGCGCAGATCGCATCGCAGGATCTGGCAACGGTCAAGCTGCTGGAAGCGCACTACGATGCGCTGGCCATTCTCGCGGAGGCCCGGCTCGGCAGCGAACATGCCGAAGGCACGCTCTGGGGCGTCTGGGCCGCCGAAGGCCCTGCCAGCACGCTGCAACTGACGCAGCCTTCGGCGCATCTGCGTGGACGCAAGCCCTGGTGCAGTGGCGCGCGACGGGTCACGCGCGCCCTGGTCACCGTGAAGGACGAGGCCGGGTGCCAACTGGTGGCCGTCGATCTCTCGCCGGATACCACGAAGGTCGATACCTCGCACTGGCACGGCCCCGGCATGGCCGCGATCGAAACCGGGACGGTCGACTTCCTGGACGCGCCGGCGCGCTTCATCGGCGGGCGTGATTTCTATCTGGATCGCCCCGGCTTCTGGCACGGTGGTGCCGGCATCGCCGCCTGCTGGTATGGCGCGGCGACCGCGGTGGCGGAGAAGCTCAGGCGCAGCGGCCATCGCGGCAACCCGTTCGCGGCCGCGCACCTGGGCGCGATGGATGGATCGCTGGTGGCCTTGCGTGCCCTGCTGCACGCGCTGGCCGCCCGTATCGATGCCGCACCCCAGGAACCGCATCGAAACGAGGTCATCCGCGTTCGCACGGTCGCCGACCGCGTGTGCCGGGATGTGCTGGAGCGCAGTGCGCTGGCCATGGGCCCGGGGCCGCTCTGCACCGATGCCGAGCATGCACAGCGCTGTGCCGATCTTGCGGTGTTCATCCGCCAGAGCCATGCCGAACGCGACGAGCAATGGCTGGGCGAGTCCTCCATCGCGCTGGGAGACAGCCCTTGGCACCTGTAGACGAGGCTGTGATCAGCGGGTGCGGCCGCAGCGAACAGGAGTGGTCGCGATCGGCACCGCTGCAGACGCTGGCGCAGACCTCTGTGGAGGGACTGCTGGCCGATGCCCAGCGCCTGGTGGTGGTCTCGCCGCACCCCGATGATGAAGTCCTGGGCTGCGGTGGACTGATCGCAAGCCTGATGCAGCAGCGCGCAGGCGCCACACCGCTGCTCATCCTGTCCGCCTCCGATGGCGAGGCGGCCTACGCCGATGACCCAAGCTGGCCGCCGGACAGGCTTGCAGCGGCCCGCCGCCAGGAGTTGATCGATGCGCTCGCCGCGCTTGGCGCCGCCTCGGCCCGGGTCGTCAGCCTTGCGCTGGGCGATGGCGCATTGAGCGCCCGCCGCGAGGCCTTGCAGGCAGCGCTTGCGCAGCAGCTGCGTGCGAGCGACCTGGTGCTGGTGACCTATGCCGGAGACGGCCATCCGGATCACCAGGCCTGCGCGCAGGCCGCCGCCGCGGCGGCAGCGCTGTGCGGGGCGCGGTTGGTGCAGTACCCGATCTGGGCCTGGCATTGGTCCGACCCTGACAGCGCGCCGTTCCTGCGTGGGGCGCTCAAGCTGGCGCTTTCGGAGACGGCACGCGAGCGCAAGCGGCATGCGATCGCCCAGTTCCGCACGCAGACCGGGCACAGCGATCCGGCGCCACGCGCCCCCATCCTTCCGCCGTGGGCGCTGGCGCGCTTCCACCGGCCATTCGAGGTGTTCCTGCCATGACCTCCGCAAATGCCGAGTACTTCGACGGCCTGTACCGCGATCAAGACCCCTTCGGCTATCGCTCCAGGTGGTACGAGACCCGCAAGCGCGACATCCTGCTGGCCACCCTGCCCCGCGCGCGTTTTGCCCGGGGATGGGAGCTGGGGTGTTCGAACGGAGAAACCACCCGGGGACTGGCCGCGCGCTGCGAGGCGCTGCTGGCCACGGATGTGTCCAGCCAGGCGGTGGCCCTGGCGCGGCAGCGGGTCGGCGAGCGCAGCAATGTCCAGATCGTCCAGGCGCAGCACCCGCAGCAATGGCCCAGCGGCAGCTTCGACCTGATCGTGTTGAGCGAGGTCGGTTACTACCTCGCGCTGCCCGACCTGACGGAGATGATCGAACGCATCCAGGATGCGCTGGTGCCCGATGGCCTGTTCGTCGCCTGTCACTGGCGGCACCCGTTCGCCGAGGCGCACCAGGACGGCAACCAGGTGCACGCGCAGATCGCCGCACAGCTGTCGCTGCCGCTGGCCTACCGTTACAAGGACAGCGACTTCCTGCTGGAAGCCTGGACCACGCACCCGCAGTCGGTGGCACAGCAGGAGGGCCTGCGGTGATCGGCGTGCTGGTTCCGGCGCGCAACGAGGCCCAGTGCATCGGACGCTGCATCGAAGCCGTCCTCCACGCCAGCCTGCACCCTGCCCTGCAGGGTGAGCAGGTCAGCGTGCTGGTGGCCGCCGACGGCTGCACCGATGCCACCGCCAGCATCGCGCGACAGGCCGGGGCGCAGGTGGTGGAGGTGGCCCCGCCCGGTGGCGTTGGCCTTGCCAGGGGCACGGCCGCGGAGATCCTGATCGCGCGAGGCGCACGCTGGCTGGCCATGACCGATGCGGACTCGGTAGTGCCGGCGGACTGGCTGGCCGTCCAGCTCGCAAGCCGCTGCGAGGTGTTCTGCGGGATGGTCCAGGTCGAGGACTGGGAAGGCTATGGAGACATCGTCGCATCGCGGTTTTCCGCGCTGCACCCGCAGCAGGCGGGCCATGACCATGTCCACGGCGCCAACCTCGGTCTTTCCAGCGCGGCCTATCGTCGTTGCGGTGGATTCCTGCCGCTGTTGACCGGCGAAGATCGCCAACTGGTGGAGCGTTGCCACCAGCTTGGCCTGCGCATTGCCAGGTCGTCGGCCGGCATCGTGGAGACCAGCGCGCGCCGCCAGGCCAGGGCGCCTGCCGGGTTCTCGGATTACCTGAAGGCACTGGAGCAGCGGCTGGTGACGGAGCTGCACGCGCCCTCCAGCATTGCGCCCGCTCTCTAGCGCGGGCGCCATCTCGCCGGGTGACCGCGGTCGCTTGTTGCATGCATGCCATCGCAGCGCTCACGCCCGTTTACGAGGCGGGCGGCACCTTGAACACACCATCATCGGAGGACATACCATGAAGGAGACACGCAGCAAGGACGACCTGCCGCTGAACCCGAGCGGAGATGTCAGCGACCAGGACAAGGCGTTCACGCCCGACCAGCAGCGCGCGGACAAGGCCTGGCACAAGCATCGGGACATGCCGGACACCGATCCTGACAAGAACAAGGCCACGCCCGCCGACTACGAGAAGCCTGCGCCGGGCAGTCCGGAGAAGTGATCGAAGAGGTGCGCCTGGCTGATGACTTGTCAGGGAAAGTTTTGGGGTCATCCAAGTGTGCGGTGCGCACACGCAGCCGATGCCAGTGCGCGTGGCGCTTTGGGAGCGGCTTTAGCCACGAAGAGGCTTTCCGGGTAAGGCCTCTTCGCGGCTAAAGCCGCTCCCACAACAAGGCTATCGGTGTTCGCTGCGCAGCACGATCAAGCGCCCTGCTCCCCCTGTCGCCGCGCCACCTCCAGCCACGCGCGCGCCAGTGACCAGGACTGGACGCCCGAATGCACCAGCATGGTGTCGGTGGCGATCTCCACGGCGACCCGCTGGTGTTCGCCCAGCCCCGCCAATGCGCCCTCGAGGAAGCGCTCGAACTCGCTCCACCACGCCAGATCGCCGTTGGTATCGAAGAGATGGCGATCGAGGTAGGCGCGGACCTTGTCGATGACGTCCTGGACCTGCGGGTCGCTCACACCGCGCGTGAGAACCCTGCGCTCGGCGAACTTCGGTTTCATCATTGCCACATTGCTTTGATTGCGCGGCAGGTTAGTCCATTGGCTGTTGAGGGGCCGTGCAACGCGCCGCCCCGGTCAGCGCGCTTCGGCAAAACTTGCCTGCGCGGTCTTCAATAGCGCGTCCACCTTGCCCAGCAGTTCGAGCATGGAGAAGGGCTTGGGCAGCAACGCGGTGCGATCATCCAGGGTGAAGGGCTGGTCGAAGGAATCGGCCGCGTAGCCGGTGATGAACAGCACTGGCATCTCCGGCTTGGCCACGCGCACCTTGTCGGCCAGTTCGCGGCCGCTGATTCTCGGCAGGCCAACGTCGGTCACCAGCAAGTCGAATGGCTCCGGACCGTCCAGCAGCGCCAGGGCGAGCTCGGCATCGGCCACCGCACTGACCACGTAGCCAGCCGCCACCAGCATGTCCTGGGTGACCTCACGCAACAGCACGTTGTCGTCCACCAGCAGGATGCGTTGCTGGTCGCCATCGGGCAGGCTGTCGGGAAGATCCTGGCGGACCGCCTGCCTGGCCTCCTGTCCCAGCGGCAGCATCAACTCCACCTGGGTACCACGGCCGAGCTGGCTGGTGATGCCGATGGTCCCGCCGGACTGCCTGGCAAAGCCATAGGCCATGGACAGGCCCAGGCCTGTTCCCTGCCCGGTGGGTTTGGTGGTGAAGAACGGTTCGAACGCCTTTTCGATCACAGACTCGGACATGCCCGCGCCGGTATCGGTCACGACCAGGCGCGCGTACGCGCCATCGGCCAGCTCGCGGTCCCCATACAACTCCACCACGCCGGAGTCGATCAGGATGTGCCCGCCCTCGGGCATGGCGTCGCGGGCGTTCAACACCAGGTTCAGCACCACGTTCTCGAACTGGTTGACGTCGGCGCGGGCGATTGCGGGCGAGATACCGGTTTTCAGCGTCAGCTCGACCTTCTCGCCGATGGTGCGGCGGAGCATCTCCTCAAGCGACAGCACGTGCTCGTGCACGTTGAAGTCCGTCGGTGCCAGCGCCTGCCTGCGCCCGAAGGCAAGCAGGCGCTGGGTCAACGCCGCCGCGCCCAGCGAGGCGCGGCGCACGATGTCGATGAACCGCTCCATCCGGTCCAGGCGCCCGGACTTGAGCGAGGCCTCGATGATGTCGATGCCGGCCACGATGCTGGTCAGCTGGTTGTTGAAGTCGTGGGCAATGCCACCGGTGAGCTGGCCCAGCGCATCCATCTTCTGCGCCTGCACCAGCTGGCTTTCGCTCTGCCGGCGCTGGGCGATCTCCTGCTCGAGCTGGCCGGTGGCCAGGTCCAGCTTCTTCTTCTGCAGACGCTCGCGGTCGCGCTGCTCGGTGATGTCCTGCATGAACAGGATCGACTGCCCGGCCTGCGTATGCGGCGTCAGCCGCCACTCCACTTCCCGCCCGGTCGCCGTCACCAGCACGCCTGCCCAGCGACGATTGGCGCCAATCGCATCCTGCATCGCTTGCACGGCCGCGTCCTGCCCGTGCAAGAGGTACTCCGAAAGCCGCAGGTCGCGCGTGCCGGCCAACGAGAAGGCGCGGCCGAACGCGGGATTGGCTTCCACCACCCGCAGCTGCGCGTCCAGCACCGCGATCGGCGCGGCCAGGTTGCTGAAGATCTCGCGCATGCGCGATTCGCTCTTCACCAGCGCCTCTTCCGCGCTTCGGGCGCGCAGCAGCGTGCGCAGCGTGGCGATCAGCACCCCCGGATCGACCGGATGGACCAGGTAGGCATCGGCGCCGGCTTCCAGGCCGGTGACCATGTCGCCGACCTGCATGGAGGCGGCCGAGACATGCACCACCGGAAGCCGGCGGTGCAGCGGATCATCGCGCAGCTTGCGCACCAGCTCGAAGCCGCTGTAGTCCGGCAGGTTGACGTCCAGCACGACCACGTCGAAATCGCCGTCGTGGATCAGCGCCAGGCCCTGGGAGGCGGTTTCCGCTTCCTGCACCTGGTAGGCGTAGTGCTCTAGCACCCGGCGCACCGAATAGCGGGTCGCCGCATTGTCGTCGACCACCAGGATCCGCTCAGCCATGTGCCTGCTCCTGCGCCAGGCGCGTCGGCAGCACCACATGGAACGCCGAACCCTCGCCGGGCACGCTGTGCATGCCCACGTGCCCGCCCAGCAGGATGGCGAAACGCTTGCACAGCGACAGCCCCAGCCCGGTGCCGCGCAGGCGCTTCTGCAGCGGCGAGTCGACCTGCACGAAATCCTCGAACAGGGTGGCGTGCAGCGCTTCGGGAATGCCGATGCCGGTGTCGGTCACGGTGAAGCGGATCCACTCCCCGGCCGCGTCCTCCTGCCGCGCAGAGACCCGCACCTCGCCCGAGGTGGTGAACTTCAGGGCGTTGGAGATGTAGTTGCGCAGGATCTGCGCCAGCTTCTTGTCGTCGGTGTACAGCATGGGCAGCTGCGGCGGGTCCTCGAACACCAGGGCCACGGTGCCGCCCTCGGAGATCGGCCGGAACATGCCGCGCAGCGCGGAGATCAGGTCCATCAGGTCGAACCAGGCCGGCGAGATGGTGATCTTGCCCGCCTCGATCTTGGCCAGGTCCAGCAGGTCGTCGACCATCTCGGTCAACTCCTGGGCGGCGCTGCTGACGAAGCGCACCTGGCGGCGCTGCTCGGCGGTCAGCGGTCCGTCCATCTCGTCCTCCAGCAGGCGCGTCATGGAGCGGATCGACCCCAGCGGCGTGCGGAACTCATGGCTCATGTAGGACAGGAAGCGGCTCTTCAGGTCCGAGACCTGGCGCAGCTGCTCGGCCTGGTCGTCCAGCTCGGCATACAGCGCCAGCACGCCCTGGTTGGTCTCTTCCAGCTCGGCACGCAAGGCCAGCAGCTGCTCGCGCAGCTGGGCGTTGTCCTGCTCGGTCGTCGGTGGCGGCGGTGTCTGGGGGGAATCGGTCTTCATGTGAACTCGGACAAACGCAGGAGCACGACCGTGGTGTCGTCCCGACCACGATCGAAATCGCGACACAGTACCGCAGCGATGAGCGCGGGGTGGCGCAGGGCCAGGCCCGGGTACTGCTGCAGGTCCCAGCGGCCCTGCAGGCCGTCGGAGTGCAGCACCAGCAGCGCGCTGCCGGCCTGGGGGAAGTCGAAGGTCTGCGCCTTGCGGAACTGCAGCCCCACGATGCCCGGCAGCGAGGCCAGTCCGCGACTGCCCGCAGGGGTCAACAGGCGACCTGCGATATTGCCCACCCCGCCGTAGCGCAACTGGCCGCTGGCCGTGTCCAGGCAGGCTACGGCCACCGCGCCGCCGCGGGTCCCACCCAGGGCGGCGTTCAAAGCGGTCAGCACCAGGGAAGGGTCACGCGCTTGGGTGGCGAGGAAGGCTTGGGCAGTCGCATCGGCGACCCGGGCCGCCTCGGGGCCATGGCCCAGGCCGTCGACCAGACAGACCTGCATGTGCCCGGGGCCCGTGCGGAGCGACCAGCCATCTCCGCTGAACGTCCCGCCATCCATCGATCGACGGCGTGCCCCCACGGCCAGGTCGCTGGCGCCCTGCCTGAGCACGCGCGCCAGCACGATGGCGCCCTTGGCATCGGACCAGGATTCGAGCAGGTTGGACTGCCGCTTGACCGCACCCAGGCCGATGCCGGAGGTGCCGCCGGTGGAGTAGCCGTCCTGCAGGCAGGCCGCCAGGTCCAGGCCCGGCCCTTGGTCGAGCGCACACAGCTCCACGCCAAGACCGCCCTGCGCATCCGGGACGGCCTGCACGTGGATCCAGCCACCGCGGCCATGCTTGACCACGTTGGTGGCCAGTTCCGTGGCCACCAGCGCGGCGCGTCCTGCATCGTGCTCGTCCAAGCCGATCTGGGTCGCCAGCGCCTGCGCATGGCGCCGGACCTGGCCGACCTGGGTGGCCTCCTCGACCCTGATGTCCGTGCCGATCGGCCCGGAGTGCGTCAGTTCCATTTGGAGATCGTGACCTCGGTACCCTTGCCCAGTTCGCTGCGGATTTCGAACCGATCGACAAGCCGCTTGGCACCGGTCAGGCCAAGGCCCATGCCCGAGCCGGAGGTCCAGCCGTCGGTCAGCGCCAGCGCCATGTCCGGGATGCCGGGCCCTTGGTCGACGAACCGCAGCTGCACGCCCTTGCGCATGCCCTCCTGCTGCAGGCTCCAGTTCATCACCCCGCCGCCGCCATAGATGACGGTGTTGCGCGCCAGCTCGCTGACGGCGGTGACCAGCTTGGTCTGGTCCACCAGCCGCAGCCCGGCCTGTACCGCCAGGCGCCGGACCAGCTGGCGCGCCAGCACCACGTCCTGTTCGGTGCGTACGGCCGCTTCCCCGCTTTCCGGGCTCATCGCGCGTCCACGCTGTCCTGGAGCAGCTTCATGCCGCGCTCCACGTCCAGCGCTGTACGCACCCCGGGCAGGGTCAGGCCCAGCTCGACCAGGGTGATGGCCACGGCCGGCTGCATGCCGACCAGCACCGTGGTGGCGTCCATGATGCTGGCCACGCCGGCGATCATGCTAATCATCCTGCCGATGAAGGAATCGACCATGTCCAGCGCGGAGATGTCGATGAGCACGCCGCGGGCCGAATGCCGGCTGATCCGCTCGGACAGGTCGTCCAGCAGCGTGGCCGCCAGCTGATCGTGCATGTCCACCTGGATGGTCACCAGCAGCAGCGGTCCCATCTTGAGAATCGGGATGCGGTCCACGGCTCAGTCCTTGCCGCGCACCGACAGTCCCTGGCGCTTGAGCGCCAGGGCCAGCGCGTCGGCCAGCGAGGCCTTGGTGACCACGCCCTGCAGGTCCAGGCCCAGGTGCACGATGGTTTGGGCGATCTGCGGCCTGACCCCGCTGACGATGGCGTCGGCGCCCATCAGGCGGATCGCGGTGATGGTCTTGAGCAGGTGCTGTGCCACCAAGGTGTCCACCGTGGGCACGCCGGTGATGTCGATGATGGCGATTTCAGAGCCGGTCTCCACGATGCGCTGCAGCAGCGACTCCATCACCACCTGGGTGCGCTGGGAGTCCAGCGTGCCGATCATCGGCAGCGCCAGCACGCCGTCCCACAGCTTGACCACCGGGGTGGACAGCTCCAGCAGCTCTTCCTGCTGCCGGGCGATGATGTCCTCGCGCGATTTCTGGAACACGCGCACGGTGTACAGCCCCAGCGTGTCCAGCAGCTCGGTCACCGCCCAGGTCTGCTCACCCAGGGCCTGGGCATCGTCGGCGTACAGCCGCTGCAGCACCTGGAACAGCGGCTTTTTCAGCGAGAAGATGAAACTGGCGGTGTGCTGGGAATCGAAGCCCTGCAGCGCCCGGCTGCGCGAGAGCTCTTCCAGAAAGCGCCGGGTATCGGCCCACTGCGGCTGGCTCAGGTCGACGCGTTCGGCGCCGTCGGCGGCCATGCCCAGCAGCGCCAGGAACTCCTTGGTCTGCCGCTGCAGCTGCAGCGGCTCGATGCGCTGGTCGTGCCCGGCCCCTGAGTCCGAAAGGTTCTCCGACCAGGCGGCCAGAATGGTTGATTCATGGTCGCTCAACGCGGAAAGGGTACGCGGGCTCAGTGCAGTCATCGGCGGTCCGTAAGCGTGCGTCACCGCGCACGTGGATTGTAGGTCGCGTACTTAACAAAATTTCACGGTGATGCTGGCGTGAAGGGTGGGCGGAGGCGTGCTTTTTTTGCAGTTTTGCCTAGGGGTGCAGGAACGAGTGGAGAGAAACGAGGAACGAGTGAAAGGCGCAAGCGCGCTGGCTGCTGGCTTTCACTCGTTCCTCTTTCCTCGTTCCTCGTTTCTGCCCCAGTCAATTCCGCGTCAGAAACGCATCAATCGCCCCCAACTGCGCGCCGCGGATCGCGCCCAGCTCCACCAGCAGCTCGCCCACCCGGTAGCGCAGCTCGGAGGCGTCCAGCGGGTGCAGGTGCTGGCTCTCGCGCAGGCAGTTGGAGATCAGGCAATGACGGAAGCCGGGGGTCCAGCCGCCTTCTGCTTCCCAACCGATGCGGATCCGTGCCCTGGCCCGGTCGATCTCATCGAACATCAGGCGTGCGCCTCGAGCGGGGCCTGCGCGACCGCCATGCTTGAGGCCTGCAGGTCCGCCAGCAGCGTGCACACGGGGGGGCAGGCCTGGGCCGACTTGCGCATGCGCCGGTTCACCAGGCGCATCAGCGCGCAGTCGCTGTATTCGATCGAGAACAGGTCGCCGCGCACGCACCACACCTCGCAGCGCAGCTGCCTGCGGTCGGCGGTGAAACGCACCTCGGCCACGCGCAGTTCCGGCGCCTCGTTGCGGAAGCGCCGGTCCTGCTCGTTGCCGTCGAGCTGGCAGAACTCGATCTCGCAGCCATCCGGCATGCGCTGCACGAAGCCGATCGCCGCCACCTGCCTGTCCCACCGGTCCAGGACATCCCCCTCCAGTTGCTGGCGCACGCTGGCCAGGACGGCGAGATCGATCGGCTGGAGGCGACGCTGGCGATCGAGTAATCGCCGTAAGGAGGAGAGCACTGCGCAGGGCCTGTCGTTGGATTAACGAGATTCTTTCACTTCGGCCGGCCCGGACCCGTGAAACGCGACCGGCCCCCGGCCTCACCCAGGCTTATCGATCACGGCCTTGCGCACCTCCGTCTACCGGCGCCGATGCAGGGCCGCTGCTCGCGCTCAGGCCTGGCCCGAGCCCACCCGCGCCATCAGGCCGGGCACCTGCCCGGCGATCTCGCGCGCCAGGAAGCCGAGGTCGCCCACCGTCGAACTCAACGCCCGCCCGGCTTCGGCATGCAGCCAGACCGCCCACAGGCAGGCCTGCAGCGCAGAGGCGCCACGTGCGGCCAGGCCCGCAACCAGCCCGGAGAGCACATCACCAGACCCGGAGGTCCCCAGCCCAGGCACGCCGCCCCGGTGCAGCCAGGCCTGGCCGTGCGGGTCGACGATGAAGGTGTCGGCGCCCTTGGCCACCACCACGCAGCCCAGGTGCTGGGCCAGGCGGCTGGCATGCGTCAGGGGCGCTTGCTCGACCTCCTCCCGGCTGACACCGCGCAGCTGCGCCAGCTCACCGGCATGCGGGGTCAGGACATAGGGATGGCCGGGGCGAGCGGGCGCCAGGCGCTCGTCCAACGCACCGGCATCCAGCACGAGGACGGCGTCGGACGCGGCGAAGGCCTGGATCGACTCGACCAGGAACGCCGAGGCCTGCATGCCCGGCCCCACCAGCACGGCCTGCGCATCGGCCACGCAGGTGCCAAGCATGGTCCCGGGGGCCATGACCTCGCCGTCTGGCCCTTCCGGCAAGGCGATGACCATCGCCTCGGGCAGCGCCACGCCGAGGGCGGCGGCCACGCTGGCCACGGTGGCGACCTGCAACTTGCCGGCACCCGCGCGCATGGCCGCCTCGCCCGCCAGCAAGGCAGCCCCCGGCACCGCAGCCGAGCCGCCCAGCACCAGCACGCGCCCGCGCGATTCCTTGTCGTCCCCGGGTGCGGGGAGCGGTTGCCCGGCCAGGAGCGCCGGGTCGAGCAGGCTGAAGGCGTCCTCGGCCATCTCAGCGGGCGCCTGTGGGGGCATCGGGTGCGTCGGTCACCGCCTGCTCGGCCAGCTCGGGCGAGACGAAGTTGGTGCGCACCAGCTCCAGCGCCCTGCCCTGGCCGTCGGCGGCGTACTCGGTCACGCCGCAGTTGGGCACATCGCCCTTGCGGTCGATCGCCAGGATCTGCGCCTCGTCCATGCCTTCCAGCAGGTAGCGCATGCAGTTGACGATCACCTGATGGCCCACGACCAGCACGTTGGCGCCGACATGGTTGCGCTGCAGGTCGGCGATCACCCCGCGCAAGCGCAGGATCACATCGCACCAGCTTTCCCCGCCCGGCGGCCGGAAGTAGAACTTGCCCACCAGGGTGCGCTGCTCGGACAACTCCGGAAACGTCTCGCGGATGCCCGCCGAGGTGTAGCGGTCGAGGACGCCGAACTCCTTCTCGCGCAGGCGCTCATCGGCGACCAGCTGCACCTGGCCCTGAAGCGCATCGAGCACCTGCTGGGCGGTCTGCCTGGCGCGCACGTAGGGCGAGCTGAGCACCACCTGCGGACGCAGGTGCGGCGGCTGACCGCTGAGCCAACGGCCCAGCGCCTGGGCCTGTCGCAGGCCTAGCTCGGACAGCGGCACGTCGGCGTCGCGATGCTCCAGCTCGATCAGGCTCACGCCTTCTTCTTCTGCCTTGTCGCGGGCGATGTTGCCCGCGCTCTGGCCATGCCGCACGATCCAGATCCGCGCCGGCCACTGCGTGGACACGCCCTCCATCGCCTTGTTGCGCTCCACGCCGTCGGCGCTCATGCAAAGACCTCCGCGCCGATGCGGGTGCGCATTGCGCGTGCATGGCGCGGCTGTCGGGTCGGCATTGCAAGTGGCATGCGGTTTCACCTCGGGTTGAGCGGTCCGGCGGTTGTAGTGAGCACCACGTCTGACCTGCGTGAATCGATGGCGCGGCCGTGGCTCAGCGCTGGATCTTCATCCACACCGGTGCGTGGTCGCTGGCGCCCGGCTCCAGCCGCACCCAGCGGTCCACGCCCACCTCCACCAGCCGCGTCGCCAGGGCGGGATTGAGCAGCAGGTGATCGATCCGCAGCCCGCGGTCGCGCTCGGCGTGCTGGCGGAAGTAATCCCAGAAGGTGAAGACCTGCTCGGAGCCGAAGACCGAACGCAGTGCATCGGTCCATCCCTGCTCCAGCAGGCGCGCGTAGGAGGCCCTGACCTCCGGCTGGTTCAGCGCGTCCTTCTTCCACGCCGCGGGGTCGTAGACATCCAGATCGCTCGGGATGACGTTGAAATCGCCGATCAGCGCGGCCGGATGCGGCAGGTCGACCAGCGTGCGCGCATGCCGGTGCAGGCGCGCCATCCACTTGAGCTTGTCGTCGAACTTCGGCCCCGGCTGCGGATTGCCGTTGGGCAGGTACAGCCCGCCGATGACGATGCCGTGCGCGGCCGCCTCGATGTAGCGGCTCTGGCGGTCGCTGGCATCGCCGGGCAATACACGCCTACTTTCCACCGGCACGGCATCGCGGGCCAGCAAGGCCACGCCGTTCCAGGCGCGCTGGCCCTTCCAAATCGCCCCATAGCCCTGGCGCTCGATCGCCTCGCGCGGGAAGGCCGCGTCCTCGCACTTGAGCTCCTGCAACGCGACCACGTCCGGCTTGAGATAGTCCAGCCAGGCCAGCAGGTTGGACAGGCGCGCGTTGATGCCATTGACGTTGAACGTGGCGATGGTCAGCGTGCGCCGGCGGGTCATCAGCGCGGTGTCCCCAATCCGGCCTGCTCGCGCGCCGACACCGCCACCGAGGCGCGGCGCTGCTTGATCGACGACAGCACCTGGCCCACCACCGCCGTCAGCAGGATCAGCGAGTTGGTCACCACGAACACCACGCTGCCCATCAGCGCGCTGTAGATGATGAACAGCACCGAGGCCGACATCTGGCCCAGGAACAGCCAGCCGGACACCGCCTGGCTATCGGCGCTCTTCCACTGCTTCCAGATCTGGCGCGACAGGGTGGAGATCAGGATCAGCGTGGCGAGCCAGCCCAGGAGATCAGCGTTCAAGGCGAGCCTCCCATCCAGTGCTCAAACGTCACCGGACCCGCCGGTGCTGCTGAAGACGTTCCCCGTCGTGTAACTGTTGCCCTGCTCGGCCAGGTTCACGTACAGGCCGGCGATCTCCGCAGGTTGCCCCGGCCGCCCCATCGGCGAGTCGGCGCCGAACTGCGGCAGCTTGCCCGGCAGCTGGCCGCCCGCGGCCTGCAGCGGCGTCCAGTAAGGCCCCGGGGCGACGGCGTTGACCCGGATCCCCTTCTCGGCCAGCTGCTTGGCCAGGCTCTTGGTGAAGGTGACGATGAAGCCCTTGGTGCCCGCGTAGTCCAGCAGTTCGCCCGGGCCGTTGGATGCGGTCACCGAGGCGGTGTTGATGATGGCCGACCCGGCCGGCATGCCCGGTACCGCCGCCTTGGTCAGCCAGAACAGCGCATAGATGTTCGTGCGGATGGTCCAGTCGAAATCATCGCTACTGATGTCCACGATGGAGCGGTGCGGCTTCTGCCGCGCGGCGTTGTTGACCAGCAGATCCAGTCCACCGAGCTGCTCGCGCGCTTTGGCGGCCAGCTCAGTGCAGAAGGATTCCTGGCGCAGGTCGCCGGGAATGGCCACGGCCTTGCGCCCGGCCTTCCGGATCAGCGCAACGACCTCGCGCGCATCTTCCTCTTCCTGCGGCAGGTAATTGATCGCCACGTCCGCGCCCTCGCGCGCGAAGGCGATCGCTACCGCCCGGCCGATGCCCGAGTCGCCACCGGTGATCAAAGCCTTGCGACCCTGCAACCTGCCCGAGCCGCGGTAGGAGGTCTCGCCGTGATCGGGCCGCGGCTGCATCCGCGAGGCCAGCGCCGGCCATGGCTGCTGCTGGTCCGGGAACGGCGGCTTGGGGTACTCGGCGGTCACTGCCGCAGTGGCGCCTTGCGCAGCGCCAGCCTGCGAAGGCAACACGCCGGCCGTCGCGCCTACCGCCAGGCCTGCACCCATGGTGGTGATGGCATGGCGACGCGCCAGGGAAGCGGGAGGAGGATCACTGCGCATGGGGAATCGACTCCATTGAGGGCGCCCCTGGATAACCAGCCGCCGGAGACAAGCGTGTGAAGCGCACACGCGCGCCTGCACAAAATGCACACAGGGCAAGGCGTCATCGTGCGACACGAACCTAGACTGATGTATGCCGTTGCTGCGTGCGGGACGCAGCCAGTCCCGCCGCCAACTTACAGGAGCAATGCAATGAACAAGCCCGACGAATTGGAAAAGCACGACGCCCGTCAGTCCGCCTATCGCGGCCAGGGCAAGGACGCGCAGGAGGACGGACACGGCCGCCACGATCCGAGCGCGGCAGATGAAAGGGATGCAGCGCCGGACGCCGCGCGCGAAGGCGATGCGCCCGCTGGCCAAGACCCCTCTCGCGACGATGCCTCCACCCAGCCCAACTTCGGCCAATCCGGAAGCTACGGCCAGGCCGGCGATATCGCCGAGCACACCGCCAGGCGCGACGACTGACCTTGCACGTCGCCTGGGCGCAGCCCGCGTCCACACCTCCCGCCATCGCCACGAGGCCATCATGTCCACGCCACCGCCTGCCACCGCCTACCCCGGCATCGCCATCACCCTGACCCTCAATGGCGTGCGCCGGGAACTGATTGTCGAGCCCTGGGTGACGCTGCTGGACCTGCTGCGTGAGCGGGTGGACCTGACCGGCGCCAAGAAAGGCTGCGACCACGGCCAATGCGGTGCGTGCACGGTGCTGATCGACGGCGTGCGCATCAACAGCTGCCTGACCCTGGCGGTCATGCAGGACGGGCGCAGCATCACCACGATCGAAGGGCTGGCCAACGCGGAGGGCCTGCACCCAGTGCAGCAGGCCTTCATCGACCATGACGCCCTGCAGTGCGGCTACTGCACGCCCGGACAGATCTGTTCGGCGGTCGGGCTGTTGGCCGAAGGCCACGCCCACGACCGCGACCAGGTCCGCGAGCTGATGAGTGGCAACATCTGCCGGTGCGGCGCCTATCCGCAGATCGCCTCGGCCGTGGGGAGCTGCATCGATCAGGCCGGACAGGCAGCCGAGGACGCCAGCGCGCGTCCGGGCACGGTGCCGGCATGAACCCTTTCCACTACGTCCGCGCCGGGGCGACCCAGGAGGCGGTGGCGCAGCTGGCGCGCCCTGGCGAGCATCCGGCCAGGTTGATCGCCGGCGGCACCAACCTGCTGGACCTGATGAAGATCGGGGCGATGTCGGCCGAGCTGCTGATCGACATCAACGCCGCGGTGCCGGACGCGCTGCGCGATGCCGGCGCAGATGGGATGGTGCTGGGCGCGGCCGCGCGCAATGCGGTCACCGCCTACGACCCGGGGGTGAAGCGGCGTTACCCGCTGCTCAGCGCCGCGATCCTGGCCGGGGCTTCGCCGCAGATCCGCAATGCGGCCAGCAACGCCGGCAACCTGCTGCAGCGCACGCGCTGCTATTACTTCTACGACCCGGCCACCGCATGCAACAAACGCGACCCAGGCAGCGGCTGCGCGGCCCGCACCGGGGTCAACCGGCAGCACGCCATCCTCGGCTTCAGCCCCAGCTGCATCGCCACGCACCCGTCCGACATGTGCGTGGCCCTGGCGGCCCTGGAGGCGCGGGTCCAGGTCACCGGCCCGGCCGGAGACCGCGAAATCCCCTTCGCAGAGTTCCACCGCCTGCCCGGCGACCGCCCGGAGCTGGACACCACCCTTGGACCGGACGAGGTCATCACCGCGATCGCCTTGCCGGCGATGGACCAGTTCGCGGGCCACAGCGCCTACCTCAAGGTGCGCGACCGCCTCAGCTATGCCTTCGCGCTGGTGTCGGTGGCGGCCGCGCTGGCGCTGAACGAGGACGGCACGATCGCCCAGGCGCGCCTGGCCGTGGGTGGCGTGGCCCATCGCCCCTGGCGGGTGCCCGCCGCGGAGGAGGCCATGGTCGGGCAGCTGCCGGTGGAGGACACCTTCGCCGCCGCGGCCGAGAGCCTGTTGCAGGGCGCCCGCGGCAGCGGCTTCAACGATTTCAAGATTCCGCTCGCCCGTCGCAGCGTCGTGCGCGCCCTGCAGATGGCCCACGAAGGCACCTACGACAACACCGGTGCGCCACGAGGACAACACCCATGACCCACCCCGACACTCAACCGGTGCGCCTGGGCCAGGACCTGCCGCGCGTGGATGCGCTGGCCAAGGTCACCGGACAGGCGCGCTATGCCGCCGAGCACCCGGCCGCCGACCTGCTCTACGGCGTGGTGGTCAACAGCGCCATCGCGCGCGGCACCATCACCGCCATCGACGACAGCCGCGCCCGCGCGGTGCCAGGCGTGGTGGACGTCATCACCCACCAGAATCGCCCGAAGATGCGCAGCGCGCGCCTGTTCTACAAGGACATGGTGGCCCCCGGCGGAAGGCCGTACCGCCCACTCCACGATGCCCAGGTGCACTACAGCGGACAGCCAGTGGCGCTGGTGCTGGCCGAAAGCTTCGAGGCCGCCCGCTACGCCGCGCGCCTGGTCCAGGTGCAGTACGCCAGCACGCCGCATCGCACCGACCTGCTGGCCGACCTCGGGCGCGCGAAGAAGCCGCTGACCTTCAAGGCGGGCTTCTCGCCCCCGCCCTCGGACAAGGGCAAGCCCGAGCAGGTCTTCGAGGCAGCCGAGTTCCGGGTGGACTGCGAATCGCACAGCGGCGTGGAGCACCACAACCCGATGGAGCTGTTCGCCAGCACCGTGCTATGGGGCGAAGACGGCCACCTCACCATCTACGACAAGACCCAGGGCTCGCAGAACAGCCGCTGGTACGTCTCGCGCGTGTTCGGGCTGTCCAAGGACCGGGTGACCGTGCGCAATCCCTATGTGGGCGGGGCCTTCGGCTCGGGATTGCGGCCGCAGTACCAGCTGCCATTGGCAGTGATGGGCGCGCTCAAGCACCAGCGCTCGGTGCGCGTGGTGATGACCCGGCAACAGATGTTCACCTTCGGGCACCGTCCCGAAACCTGGCAGCGGGTCAAGCTTTCGGCGAGCGCCGACGGGGCGCTGACCTCGATCTGGCACGAGGCAGTGGCCGAGACCTCGCGCATGGAGGACTACGTGGAGGTGGTGGTCAACTGGAGCGGCCAGCTCTACCAGTGTCCCAACGTGCACCTGGGCTATCGCCTGGTCGAGCTGGACCACGCCACGCCGATGGACATGCGCGCCCCCGGCGCCGCGCACGGCGTGCATGCGCTGGAAGTGGCCCTGGACGAGCTGTCCTACGTGCTGGGCATGGACCCGCTGCAGCTGCGCCTGAAGAACTACGCCAGCAGCAACCCCGAAGACGGCAAGCCGTACTCGACCAAGACATTGAAACGTTGCTACGAGGTGGCTGCCGCGCGCTTCGGCTGGGATCGGCGTCCGCCGCAGCCCAGGCAGATGCGCGAGGGGCGCGAGCTCATCGGCTGGGGCATGGCCACCGGCACCTGGGACGCGATGCAGATGTTCGCCAGGGCCGAGGCGGTGCTTGGGCGCGACGGACGCCTGCGCGTGCGCAGCGCGGCCTCGGACATCGGCACCGGCACCTACACCGTCATGGCGATGATCGCCGCCGAGCGCATGGGGCTGCCGCTGGAGCTGGTGGACTTCCAGCTTGGCGATTCCAACTATCCGGTGGCCCCGATCGAAGGCGGTTCCTCGCACGTGGCCACGGTGGGCTCGGCGGTGGACGGGGCCTGCGAGAAGCTGCAGAAGCGTCTGCTGCACCTGGCCCGCAGGCAGCCAGGCAGCGGCTTTTCCAAGGCGAGGATGGCCGATGTGCTGTTCCAGGACGGCGCGCTGGTGCTGAAGTCCGAGCCTTCGGTGCGGCTGCCGTATGCGGAGCTGCTGCAGGCACTTCCGGAAGGCGAGCTCAGCACCCGCTACCTGCTGGTGCCCAACACGCTGCGCCAGCGCAAATATGTGCGCGCCACCCATGGCGCGGTGTTCTGCGAGGTCAGGGTCGACGAAACTCTGGGGATCGTGCGCGTCACCCGCGTGGTCAGCGCCATCGACGCCGGCCGTATCCTCAACCCGCGCACGGCACGCGGCCAGGTCATCGGCGGCATCGTCTGGGGGATCAGCCAGGCCCTGCACGAGGAAACCTTCTGCGACCACACCATCGGTCGCTTCATCAACCACGACCTGGCCGAATACCACGTGGCCGCCAACGCCGACATCCACGAGATCCAGGTCGACTTCGTCGAAGCCCACGATGACATCGTCAGCCGCATCGGCGCCAAGGGCGTGGGCGAGATCGGCCTGGTGGGGGTGGCAGCCGCCATCAGCAATGCCATCTATCACGCCACCGGCAAGCGCCTGCGCGATACCCCGATGACACCGGACAAGGTGATGGCCTAGCGGCCGGGCCGCCCATGGCGCGGCAGGGATGCCGCGCCGCTCAACGGTGCGCGGTGCGTGCATTGCGGCGCCAAAGCGCGGGTGCTCGCATGGCTGCGCCGATCGGTTGGCGCTCAAAACCGGCCTGACACGCGCCATGGCACCAGCGCCGCAGGGCTCAGCCGTTGACCGAGGCTTCCAGGGCCGCCTTCAGCTCGGACAGGTGGAAGGGTTTCTGCACGATCTGCCGCGTCCGGTACTGCGCCGGCACGCCAGCCTGGCCATAGCCGGTCACGAACAGGAACGGCATCCCCTGGGTTTCCAGTGCCTGGGCGATCGGCTCGGAGGATTGGCCGGAGAGATTCATGTCCAGCATCGCCACATCGAATTGCTGGGTGCTCAGCGCCGCCAGCCCGGCCTCCAGGCTGGCCATGGTGCCCACGACCTGGTAGCCCAGGATCTCCAGGCATTCCTCCAGCATCATCGCCACCAGGAACTCATCCTCCACGATCAGCACACGGGTCATGGTCACGCGGCCATCTGCGAGTCTTCGATGGGGATGCGCGCGCGGTAGCGCACTCCTTCGGGCTGGAAATCCAGCGCCGTGGCGCCGCCCAGGTCGTGGCTGAGCCCCTGCTCGAGCAGGCGTGCGCCGAAGCCCTTGACGATGTCTTGACTGGGCGAAGGACCATCACGCTCCTGCCACTCCAGCTGCAGCGCCCTGCCCGCCTCGTCGATATCGCTGGGCTGCCAGGCGATCCGCACCTTGCCTTCGGGCACCGACAGCGCGCCGTACTTGACGGCATTGGTGCACAGCTCATGCAGCGCCATCGACAGCGCCACGGCCTTGTGCGGTGGCAGGCGGTGGCTGACGCCGCTGATCTGGAAACGCCCCTCCGCTGTGGCATAGGGCGCAACCGCGGCAGAGACCAGCTCGACCAGGTCGGCGCTGTGCCAGCCTTCGCGGGTGAGCACGTTGTGGGTGATGGACAAGGCCATGATGCGCGCGTCGATCTTCTCCTGCGCCTCGCGCATGCCGCTGGAACTGCGCATGGACTGACGGATCAGCGTCTGGATCATCACCAGTGAGTTCTTCACGCGATGATTGAGCTCGTTGACCATGAGCTGCATGCGCTGTTCCTGCTGCGTCCGCTCGGTCACATCGCGCGTGCTGCCGGCGATCGCCTCGACCTCGCCATCGACCCCGATGACCGGGGTGAAGATGTAGTCGTAGATACGCACGCCCTTCTCGGCATGTGGAAACGGCACGTCGCCGCGGATGGGCTGGCGCGTGGCGATGACCCGCTCGATCTCCTCATCGTGCATCGCCGCGTGCCACGGCTCGTAGCCGATCTCCAGGCAGGTCTTGCCCTGTGCCTGCTCCCAGGTCATGCCCCACATGTCCAGCAGCGCACGGTTGGCATAGATGAAGCGATGCTGCAGGTCGAAGACGTACAGCAGGTCCGGGGTTGTCCCGAGCAAGGCTTCGTAGGCGCGCCAAGTCGCGTCAGGACTGGCCAGGGCAGGAAACTCGGAAGACATGGGGATCGCGTGGGGAGTGCGCGGCAACGCTAACACCGACGACGGTGAAAGGGAGGTCAAGCCGCGCTCAGGCCTGGTACAGCGCACCCATAAAGACAACGCGGCCGGCGACGGACTTTTGTGGGCCGTTCGGTCGGCCCATGTCAGGCCATCGACAGCCGGGCCCAGGGCGCTCGGTCCGCCTCGTGCCGATGCCTGGGCGCCAGCGCGGGCTTCACCGATCGCGTGAATTTGTTGCCTGCCAGCATGCAGGCCCAGGTCGCGTCCGCGACGTGTCCTGCACAACCGTCCACGGAAGCTCCGAGCCGACATCAGCATCGATCTGGAGACCGGACATGCCCAACGACTTCGCGGTGGATGCCAAGGCGCCCGAGCGCGCCAGGCTGGAAGCGGACCTCGCGCGCTTCCTCGCCAACAAGGGCAAGGTGGAGGTCCTCGGCAACACTCCCTTCCGCAAACCCGAGTTGCTCAGCGTCAAGGACGCCGCGCTGGCCTCGGCCAGCCGCCACTTCTCGAGGAAGGGCGCGACCTGAGCGTGGGGACCTTCTCGGCACGCGCGTGAGCCATTGAGCCCATGCGCCGCTTGGCCCCAGGCACCGGCGCTGCTTCCCGCTCTGTCGCCACGCCTGCGCGAGAGACACATGCACCCACCGCGCGTGGACATCGCCCGGATGATGCGACCCGAGCGTGTGGCCTCGGAACGCCGGGTCCGGCGATAGGCTTGCACGCGATACAAACGACGACGCACGGCCCATCACTGGCGAGCAATTTTTGCGCGCAGCCCCGACACGGTCACGGTGACCTGGTCCACCCGCCAGCTCACCTCGCGGCACGCCGACACGACGCGCTCGACCTGCTCGAGGGTCAGGCAATCATCCGCCGTGGAAACGAACACCACGCCGGATAGCCGGTTTCCCTCCTCATGGAAACGCAGCTGCGCCTCGGCGACGAAATCCAGCGCCAGGACCGCACGATGGAGCTGCGCGACCAGCGGGTCGTCCGAGGATCCATCGACCACCTGCGGATAGGCGTCGTGCATGTCGCGCACCGCCGAGCGCAGGTTGGTCACCCCATCCTTGAGAATGCTGCAGGCGATGAACAGCGCCGCGGCCGAGTCGGCCCACCACAGGCCGAAGCCGATGCCGACGATGCCCAGCACGCCGGCCAGCGCAGTCATCCAGTCGGCCTTGTTGGTATCGGCGTCCGCGTGCAGGGTCTTCAGCGCGATCCTGGGCGCGATCTTCAGCTTCATCCGCCCCAGCACGACCGGGGGGATCACCGAGATCAACAGCCCGCCGATCATCAGCCAGCCCTGCCACACCGCCCGGTCGCCGATGGCCACGGTGGTGATCACCGGATGGCTGGCGGTGATGAGGGTATGGACCGCGTCGATGACCACGGCCAGTCCCACCCCGGTCAACGCCACGGCGGCAATGAAGAAGGTGATGTCGAAGGCGCGCGTGTGACCGTTGAGATACTCCTGGTCCACCGGCCTGCGCTGGAAGCGCGCGGCGACCAGGAACGCGGCGGGCGCAAGCAGGCTCAGCACGTCTTCCACCAGCGCGGTCTGCATCGCCTTGGACCCGCCCATCACCACGTACATCATGATCGAGGTGGCAGCGATCAGGATCAGCGTGGCCCACTCCAGGCGGCAGGCCTTGCGCAGCAGTTCGCGCTGCTCAGCAGGCAGCTCGCGCGTCCTGCGCGGACGAATCCACGGGTAGACGCTGCTCATTGCAGTTGTCCGCGGCGCTGCCGGTCCAGCAGGAACTGGTCGACCTGCAGCTGCCAGGCGTTCTCGCCGGGCGGCAGGGCCAGCTGCCTGCGCTGCAATCCAAGCTCGCTGCGCATCAGATACTCGCGCGACCAGCTCACCTCCGGCTGCCAGGGCGAATCCTGGTGGTGTCCACCGACGACCGCGGCAAGCTGGAACTGCTGCAGCTGGGTCATCAGCGCGTCGTGCGCGCCATAGACCCACTCCAACTTCGCGCCCTGCTCCCCGGCCAACTGCTCGACCAGTGCGACCTCGGCCCCGGAGGGCGCGCCCCGCGCCTGCACCAGCGGCGGGTCATGACTGATGCCCACGCGCATGGGCCCCCGCTGGACGCGGTCCAGCGTGTGCTCGGCATCGCGCGGATAACCGCCATCGCAGGCGGTGATGCACAAGGCCAGGCCCAGGCTTGTCAGCAGGCAGCGGGCACGCCCGCGCACGTACCGCAGCGATGCCTCGAAAAGCGCGTTGTCCATGAGGTTGCGGTTCGTCCTGGCAAGCCTGACCGGTTCGATCCGCCGCAGGTGTAGCCTGCCGAATGTCATCACCGCGACAAGAACGCAGGCCCATGCCGGCGCGCTGTCGTCACCTGGCCAGTCGCGCAGCCTCACGTCGAGGCGTCAAGTCCCGAGGCACGCCGGCGGGTCGGCGTGCTGGTCCGACCCGCAACGCATAGCGGCCTGAACCGGCCTTGGCCTTGCCGTCGCAGGCTCCACGCCAGGCGCCTGTGGTCACCGCAATCGCATCGCCCGCGCGTAACCCTAATGCACGCTGACGCTGGGATCGAACTGCGGATTGGTCACGCCGCCCAACGCGACCCAGCGGGCATTGACGGCTTCCAGCGTGCGATGCGAGCCGATGCCACCGGCCTGGGTCCGGGTGACGTCCTCGGCGCGGCTGGCGGCCAGCGCCAGGGTCTGCGTCATCAGCTCGCGCGCGTCCTTGGCCACCAGCTCGAACATGTTCTCGCCCGTGGCATCCATGTGGACGACCAGAAAGCCGCGTCGGTCGGCGCTCCAACGGTCCACGACGGACCAGTCCAGGGACGCGCTGCTGGTGCGCACATAGCGCAGGAAGCTGTCGGTGGCGCGGTGGGGCGCGAAGACCAGCAGCGTGCCGCATTCGCTGACATCGCGGCGATGTTTCTTTCGATTACGCATGGGGAAAACCGGGGGATTTGCGGGTTGCGATTTTCCCAACAGGCCGTCTCAGCCTATGAGACGGATGCGCTGTGCCCAGGCAACTGAACAGGCAAGCCCGCGTCATCGATTGTGTTTCGTCGCACAGCCGGGAGCGTTCGCCGCGCCGGAGTGGCGGGCACTCTCCAGATCGAACTCGAGCCGTCATGGACTGGCTGCAAAATTTGCGCGCGCACGCTGTGCCGGCCAGGGCCATGCCGCGTTCTCGAACGGTCATGTCCATGTGCGCTGCTGTAGTGTTCGAGGCACACCCGGAACGACCTGAAAGATGCCAAGACGACTCGAAGTGCGGAACTCCGCCATCCATGGACGTGGCGTGTTCGCCCTCCAGCCGATCGCCGCGCAGCGCTACATCGCCCGCTATGGCGGCGTGCTGCGCACCCATGAGGAGGCCGAGCTGACGGACCTGCACGGAATCGACTCGGGCCACACCTTTCTCTTCAGCCTCAATGATCGGTATCTGCTGGACGCCACCCGTTCCCGCTGTTCGGCCAAGTGGTTCAACCACAGCTGCAAGCCCAACTGCGAAAGCGTGCTGATCGAGCACCGAGGTCGAAACCGCCGCCTGGACCGGATCGCGTTCAGGACCATCGCCGATATCCAGGTTGGCGACGAACTCACACTGGACTATGGGATCCAGCTGCCGCAAAAGCCGACCGCCCGCCTGAAGGCCATCTGGCGCTGCCTGTGCGGCCACAGCACCTGCAAGGGCACGATGCTGTCGTGCCCGGACAAGTGAGAGGCTAGGCGAACACCTTCTTCGCCACGATCGAGCTACGCGCGCCTTGCCGCGAAGGAGTAGTCTCGCTGGATCTGCATCCTTAAAGCCGCTTCTTTGCAACTGCATCTTTGCAACTGCATCTTTCCATCTGCATCTTTGCAACTGCATCTTTCCATCTGCATCTTTGCAACTGCATTGTGGGAGCGGCTTCAGCCGCGAAGAAGCTTTCCCAGGAAGGCCCCTTCGCGGCTGAAGCCGCTCCCACACTGTGTCCTTCAACACATCCCAAACTTGAGTTCGTCGCAGGGCATTACCGCCTACCCCACCGCATCAGTGCGACCGGTTGAATCACTGGCGTAATCGCGCGCCGCCCTGCTCCGCTTCCTGCGCAAGCGCGGCGAACCATTCCGAATAACACGTATTGCGCGCCAGCTTGCGCGTCAGGTCGGGCGCACCGTCATCCCACCACACCGGTCCACGCTCACCCAGTGCCACCTTCGCCGCGTCCACGCGGGCCCGCGCCTGTGCTTCCATCGCGCGATCGCCCTGCGCCAGGGCCGTCTTCACGGCCCTGCGCGCGTCCATCAGCGCGTTGACGTGACGCTGCCTGACCTCATCGGCGAGCGCAGGGTTGCTCGCCCGCCACAGGCGCCCGCGCACCACCAGATAGCGCCCGTCGGGCGTCATCATATGCGGCAGGCAGGATCGATCACCATGGATCAGCCAAAGACCTTGAGCGCCAGCCGGGCCACGCATTCGCCCTGGTGGCGGGCGCCGCCGAGATCGATCTCCGAAGGCTGCCGCGCGCCGTCGCTTCCGGCGATCGTGCTGGCGCCGTAGGGTGTCCCACCCGCTACCTCGTCGATCTCGGTCAGCGGCTTGTAGCTGTAGGGAAGACCGACGATGACCAGGCCCAGGTGCAGAAGATTGGTGATCAACGACAAGGCCGTGGTTTCCTGGCCGCCGTGCTGGCTGGCGGTGGAAGTAAAGGCCGCGCCGATCTTTCCGTTCAACGCGCCTCGCTGCCAAAGCCCGCCGGTCTGGTCGAGGAAGCTCGCCATCTGCGCGCTGAGCCGGCCATAGCGCGTGCCCGTTCCCAGCGCGATGGCGTCGTAGCCTTCCAGCTCATCCACGGTCGCGATGGGCGCATCCTGGTCGAGCTTGAAGTTCGACTTGCGAGCCACCTCCTCCGGCACCGTCTCGGGCACCCGCTTGACCACCGCCTCGGCGCCTGCCGCGCGCACGCCTTCGGCGAACGCCTTGGCCATGGCTTCCACGTGCCCGTAGGACGAGTAGTAGAGCACCAGTACCTTCGCCATCTGTCTTTCCTCATCGGGGATTTCGGCCACGCTAAGACACCGGATCTGACGTCGATGTGAGGCCAGCGGCGCGGGCGCAACGACAAGGCGTGACATTGAGATTGCGTGCCACGCGCTAGGGTGCGGGCCTTCCGACCGCAGGAGCGCACGCATGTCTTCCACGCAGCATCGCAGCGAAACGCACAATGGCCACCGCATCGAGGCCACCGCGACCCAGGACGGGCACGATGGCCAGTGGCGTTCCCAGCTCAGCGTGCGGACCGCCGCCGGCACGCAGCTCCCTTACGGCAAGGACGACGCGACCACCTACGACACGGCCGAGCAGGCCTTGTCCGCGGCGGTGGTCATTGGCCGCGGACTGGCGGATGAACGCCCCGACCTGCCCGAGGACGCTTGAGGCAGGCGGCCACCTGCATGGCGGATGGACCAGGCTGGCGCACGGGGCCGCAGGCTGAGATGCCGGCGCTTGGTCGCCGCGCCCTCGGTCAGCGCCGGTCGATTGGATGCTCTCCTTCCGACCAGGGTTGCTCGATCTGCACCCGCCTGCGCCAGTGACCGTGCTCATCCGGCTCGTAGACCCGTTTGACCGCCTCCCAGGCGGTTCGTTCGGCCTCGCGCGCCAGTTCGGTCTCGCCGGCGTGCTCATCATCGCGGCGGGCCCTCGCGCAGACCGCGTTGTGGGCCCGCAGGTAGCAGTCCTGGGCATCCTCGGGCAGGCCCGCGCGGACATGGTCGGGGAGCTCGTCGATGCTTGCGTAGGTCATGTGGTGCCTCCAGGGCGTGTCTTGCGCACCAAGCCATGCTGCGCGGACCTCGTTCCAGCAGGGTGATGCGCCAGCACCTTGTTGCGCACGACGCGCCCCGACCCGGCATACGGGTTCGACGCGACCTGGGCTGAGAACGCGACGCGCCGGGCTTTCTCGCCTTTCGGCTGTCTGCAAGATCTGCAGGCAGTGTCGAAGCGGACAGGCTCAGGCCAGCTCGGCAAGAAAAGGCGCGGTCCTGCTGTCGGCACAGGCGGCCACGGTGCGCGGCGTCCCGCTGGCGACCACCGCGCCACCGGCCTCCCCAGGTCCCGGGCCCATGTCGATGATCCAGTCGCTGCTGGCCGCCACGCGCATGTCGTGCTCGACCACCACCACGGTGTTGCCTGCGTCCACCAGTCCTTGCAGCTGCAGCATCAGCATATCCACATCGGCCGGATGAAGGCCCGTGGTTGGTTCATCCAGCACGTACAGCGTGTCGCGACGCTGGGCGCGCTGCAGCTCGGTGGCCAGCTTGATCCGCTGGGCCTCGCCCCCGGACAGCTCCGTGGCCGGCTGTCCCAGGCGCAGATAGCCCAGCCCGACCTCGACCAGGACCCGCAGCACACGGGCGATGGCGGCGTCCTCGGCAAAGAAGTCCGCCGCCTGCGACACCGTCAGCTGCAGCACCTGGGCGATGTTGCGCCCGCGCAGCTCGACTTCCAGGGTCTTGGCGTTGTATCGGGCCCCATGACAGGTCGGGCATGGCGCATACACGCTGGGCATGAACAGCAACTCGACGCTCACCGAGCCCTCGCCCTCACAGGTTGGGCAACGGCCCTTTGCCACGTTGAAGGAAAAGCGCCCCGCATCGAACCGGCGCTTGACCGCCGCAGGGGTCTGCGCGAAACGCTTGCGGACATGGTCGAACAGCCCGGTGTAGGTCGCCAGGTTCGAGCGCGGGGTCCTGCCGATGGGTTTCTGATCCACCTGCACCAGTCGGCGCACCTGGCTCAGGCCTGCCGCGATCCGCCCCGCGGTGATCGCTGGCGCCTGGCGTTGCAACAGGTCGTCATCTTCCCCGGTGTCCTGCGCGGCCAGCCCCAGTCCCTCGGTGACCAGATCGATCAATGCCTGGCTCACCAGCGAGGACTTGCCCGAGCCGCTCACGCCGGTCACGGTGGTGAACACACCCAGCGGCAGGTCCACATCCAGGTCCTTGACGTTGTTGCGGGTGACGCCCCGCAACCGCAGCCAGTGTGCGATCGGACGCTCGCGGCTGACGCTGGCGCCCTGCCCGCTGGACAGATAGCGGCGCGTGGCCGACGCCTCCACCGCGGCCAGCCCCTGCGGCGGGCCGCTGTAGAGCACCTGCCCGCCCTGCTCGCCCGCGGCCGGGCCGACATCGACGATCCAGTCCGCGTGGCGGATCACCTCGACCTCATGTTCCACCACGAACAAGGAGTTTCCCGCGGCCTTGAGCTGGTCCAGCGCGCGTAGCAAGGCCTGTGCATCGGCCGGGTGCAGGCCTGCCGAGGGCTCGTCCATGACATAGACCACGCCGAACAGCTTGGAACGGATCTGTGTGGCCAGCCGCAAGCGCTGCAGCTCGCCCGGCGACAGGGTCGGCGTGGCGCGCTCCAGGCTCAGGTAGCCCAACCCGAGCTCGCGCAGCACGGCGATGCGCGCCTGCAGGTCCTCGGCGATGCGCTGTGCGGTCAGGGCGCGCTCGGGGTGGGCATCGTGCTGCGGGGATCGCCCCGACGCGGCAGGCGCCAGCAAGCGCGCCACCTCGTCCAGCGGTTGCTGCGAGAGCTCGGCGATATCCATGCCCGCAAACGTGACCGACAGCGCCTCCGGCCGCAGACGCTTGCCCTGGCAGGCCGGGCATGACGTGCTGACCAGATACTGGGCCACCCGTTTCTTCTGCTGCGCGCTGTGGGTATTGGCGAAGGTATGCAGCACGTGCCGACGCGCGCTGGTGAAGGTGCCCATGTAGCTGGGCTCGGTCTTACGCCTCAGCGCCGTCTTGACCTCGGCCAGGTCGAACCCGGCGAACACCGGCACCACCGGCTGCTCATCGGTGAACAGGATCCAGTCCCGTGTTTTCTTCGGCAGCCTGGACCAGGGCACGTCCACGTCGATGCCCAGCGTGGTGAGGATGTCGCGCTGGTTCTGGCCCTGCCAGGCGCCGGGCCAGGCGGCCACCGCACGCTCGCGGATGCTCAGGCTGCGGTCGGGCACCATGGTGGCCTCGGTGGCATCGTAGATCCTGCCCAGGCCATGGCACCGGGGGCAGGCGCCTGCCGGCGTATTGGGCGAGAAGCCATCGGCGTAGATGATCTCCTGGCCCTTCGGGTACTGACCGGCCCGCGAATACAGCATCCGCAGGGAGTTGGAGATAGTGGTCACGCTGCCCACCGAGGAGCGCGCGGTGGGCGCGCCGCGCTGTTGCTGCAATGCCACGGCGGGCGGCAGCCCTTCGATCGCGTCCACCTCCGGCACGCCGACCTGGTCGATCAGGCGCCGCGCGTAGGGCGAGATGGAATCCAGGTAGCGGCGCTGCGCCTCGGCGAACAGCGTGCCGAAGGCCAGCGAGGATTTCCCCGACCCGGAGATACCGGTAAAGACCACCAGGGCATCGCGTGGAATGTCCACGTCCACGTTCTTGAGGTTGTGCTCGCGTGCGCCGCGGACGCGGATGAAGCCAGTGTGTCGATCCGGAGCTTTGTTTGGCATGGGGGTGGCTCTTGCTTGGGATGGGCCATCGCAGGTCGCCCGGCATCCGCTTACGGGCATCGGCCCACAGCAGCGTGAACCCTGTCGCAAGTGGGATGGCGCGCGGTTGCCAGCGATGAAGTTCCTCGATCAAGCTGCGGCACCACGCCTTGACGGGCGGTGAAATCGACCTTGGCCGCTGCGCGCAGGCGCGCGCCCGCAGGCGCGCCGGACCGGCACGGCCATCGCAGACATCAGTACGGGGGGAGAAGGCAATGACGCAGGTTTCCAGGTCCGGCAGCATGGACGATCCACGCATCATCGGCTTTGGCATGTCGGCCACCGACACGCCGCCGCACTCGCAGCAGGTGATGACGGTGCTGCTGGATCGCCGGCCCAGCGATGCCTGGAAGCGCGCCTTTGAAGCGCTCTCCAAGTCGCTGGCCACCGACTCGGGCGTCAGCCAGCTCTCATTGAGCGGCAGCAGTATCCAGGTCTGCGGCACGATGGCGAGCCTGAAGATGACGCCCCCGGATCTGCAGGCCCTGGTCAGGCGCGTGACCGCGTGGCTGGAGCACGAGCGCGCCACGCAGGCGACCCCTCAGCAGGCCGCGGCCAAGCGTCCGGCCAAGGCCCGCGATATCCGTGAGATCGAGGTCGAGCAGGTTGGTCGCCATCCGGAGATCGGAAGGATGCTCGAAGACGTGCTGGGCCTGACCGGCCTGCGCTTTGCGGCAGTGGCCCGGGTGACCGAACAACGCTGGACCGCCCTGGCGGTGCTGGACCGCGCCCGTTTCGGCCTGATGCCCGGGCAGGACATGATCGTGGAAAAGACCCTCTGCAATGAGGTCCGTCAACGCGGCGAACCGGTGGTCTTCAGCCATGCCAGCACCGATGCGCACTATGCCGCCCATCCGCTGCCCAAGCTGTACGGATTCGAGAGCCATCTGTCGGTGCCGATCGAGCTGCGCGACGGCGCGTTCTTCGGGACCCTGTGCGCGCTGGATCCGGAGCCAACCCCACTCAGCGGCGAGATGATCGTGCAGGTGCGGGCACTGGCTCACCAGATCGGCGAGGCGATGAGCGAAGCGCCGGAGACAGCCTGAGGCCCGGCCCAGCGGGGCTGCTGCGTGCCCTGCGCAGCTGTCGATTGCATGCCGCGGGCCCCTGCTGGTGAATGGGGACCTGGCCGCCGGACGCGCCAGGCGCGACAGGCCGTTTGCAGCGCCATGTGAATCCCTGACCTGTGAGCGTCTCCCGGCCGCGCGCTCGCAGCGTCTTAAGGCGTGGGCGTCTACCTTGAGCAATCGCACCCGGCGGAGACGCACATGATCAGCAAGCAATCGGCACCAGGCCCAGACCGCGACACGGCGGTCGGCGAGCAGCCCGGTAAGCATATCGAGGACGGCCGCAACGACCCCCAGGTGCAGGAAGGCGCACGGCTGGGCAGGAATCGTGCTCCCCTGGTGGGACCCGACAGCGCCACCGGAACGCTGGCTTCGGCCACTGGCGATACCGCCGCCGACGGCCTAGACGCCGAGCAGCGCGGCATCCTGGAGGCCATCGACCGTGGCGAGCGCGTGGTCGGCGACAAGGCCACCTGGGCGGTCAGCCAGGGCTATGCACAGCAGGCTGAGGATTCCGACATCGGGTTGACCCACAAGGGGCGCGAGGTGCTGGACGGGCAACGCTGATGCAGTTTCCCAACGGGTCCGTGGGTCGACCGCCGCGACCGTAGGATCCACTTCACGAGCGGCGCGGTTGCGAGGATGTTGAATTTCACTCGTACTCGTTCCGGTCATCGAAGAAAGGGGTGCCGAGCACGGCGCGGGCCATGAGCCCTCATGCGAGTCCGACCTGCTTGCAGTACGCGGCGAATGCGGCCTCCGGAACCAGGTCCGCGACAGGCAACCCAAGCGCTCGATAGGCGTCGAGCGTATCGATCACCGCGTTCGACGGCGCGTGGTCGCTATCGCCGAACGCGCCAGCATCCAGGCCCGCCTGTGCCCATTCGTACAGCAGGGCTGCCCTGCGCTCCAGCGCCGCGCCCATCCAGGGACGCAGGCGCTGCACCTGATACCCCTGCGCGGACAGCTCGGTCACTGCCTCGAACAGCGCGGCTCCGGCACCCCTGAGCCATTCGGTCTGGCCGCCGGCCCCGATCGTGATCGTCATGGGCATTGGCGCGCGGTGGGCCTTCAACGGCCGTCTGAGCAACAGCTCCAGGTCGCGCGCGTCGCGTTGCCGCTCTGCCCCGACCAGCAGCCCCACGTCCAGGTCGAAGAACTCGAACCAGCGCGGATGGAACTGGGCGATTCGCGCGAGCGGGTCGGCGGTGAATCCCACTTTGCAGAGGTCTTCCACGACGCAGGGAAAAACATAGGTATAGAAAGGGCTATCGATCAGGTCCATCGATCCTCCGCCCTTCAGACTGCCTCATGCCGGTCTCGGCAACCGAGACTGCATGTCAGCAGCGCGATGCAATGCAGTTGCAGTGTGGGAGCGGCTTTAGCCGCGAAGGGACTTCAGCGGGAAAGCCCTTCGCGGCTGAAGCCGCTTCCACAAGACACTCTCAGGGGTCTTGGAACTCTCACGAGTCTCACAAGACACCCCTCAGGGAACCAGGATTTCGGTGACTTGGAGACACTCCACTACGAAACCTCACCACAGCAAGCGAATAAGAAGTCCGCGCCGCGTCTGCCGCGACTGCGAACTCCCCATGGCCGACCCGGCATCTTTGCGATTCCCTTACCTATTCTTCGCTCCGGGAGTGCTCATGCGCATCCGGATCATCATGCTCCTCTCCCTCGGGCCTGACCGCCGGCACGAACGGCGAAATCGGATCGCTGGCAGGAAAGGTCTCTTCCAAAGCCTCGTCGTGCGTCCGCTCTTCCTTCGATTTCTGTTTGTTGATCATGCGCTACCTCCTTCAGGCAAGGGCCCTGCCTGCGGTCTTGACCGTGCCCTTCAGCTTTTCGGCGCCCACGGCGAGCGTGCCACTGGCCGAGTCCTTCCAGGCCTCGTAGGCCTCGTCGAATTCGGCGAGCTCGGCCGGCGTAAATAGCTCGCGGGCCAGTTTGAACACGGTGCTTTCCTCTTCGGAGGCATGGTGATCGATCTGTTCGCCGAAGACCTTGGCCGCGCCGGCGAATTCCGGCGTGTCCGCAGCACTGGCTTTCACCTCTGGCATCACCACCGACTCGACCGCATGGTGCTCGAGGTAGGCTTCGGCGATGGCCTTCTTACCATCGCGATCGGCCCGCTCGCGCAGCGCCGGATAGAACACGTCTTCTTCCCACTTGGCGTGGGGGAGCAGCCCGCCTTCGATCCTGCCAAGCAGCTCGGTGCGGGTTTTCTTGGCGCGGTCGGTGGTGTCGTTGATCTGGTCGAACAGCGCGCGCAGTTCATCGTGCTCGCTGCGAAGGGTCCTGAGGATGTCGCGCTTGGGAGTGGCCGTTGCCATGTCGATGCTCCGACGGGTAGGTGCGGCCACGATGTTCCAGGCCGCGTTACCGCGCGGCGGCGACGAAATCCCGCAATGCTCAACCAGGTTTAACACCCGCGCATCGCTCTTTTCTCCAGGCCCGACCAGATTGCCCAGACGTCGGCAGAAGCACGGCATGGCCCGCCTCCCGCTGACATTCCGGGGACTCGAGCCCCCGCGCACTTATTGCGCGGGCTGGCCGGCCCGCTGCCCGGCCTGGCGCAACTTGCTACGCTCGCCAAAGATTCCAAGCCCTTTGCCATGAACGATTTCCTTGCCGCACCGCCCGCCCCGCGTCGCCGCCGACTGCCGGGGGCCCTGGGCGCCTTCCTGTTGATCCTTGCCATCACCGTCGTTCCGTCGCTGTCGGCCCAGGCGCCTGCGCAGCTCCCACCCACCATCGATCAGATCGAAAAGGCGCTCGACACCCTGACCCGGCAGGCGGACAAGCCGCTGGAGCCCAAGCAGGCAGATGAGGCCCTGGGTGAGACCAATCGCCTGCAGAACGACGCTGCCGCACTGGCGTCGGCCCAGGCCGCGCCCATCGCCGCGCTCAAGGAGCGGATCGCCCTGCTGGGTGAGAACGCCGCGCAGTCCAACGATCCCTCGCTCAGAAGCGATGCCCGGCGCATGGAGCGCGACCTGGCCGCGGCCGAGGCCATCGTGCAACGCGCCAAGCTGGCCGAGCTCGATGCCCAGCAGCTGACCGCCAAACTCAATTTCGCACGCGCCCAGACCATGGGCCGCGAGCTTGCGGCCCGGGACGCCTCGCCCTTCGGCCTGGACCTGTGGGCCGAGGCCGGCCAGGCGCTGCCCAGGGAGCTCGCACGGGCCCAGGCGTTGCCGTCGCGGGCGCCTCCGGCCACGCCTGCGGTGCAGGCGCTGGGTCTGGGCGCCTGGGCGCTGCTATGCCTGGTGCTGTTGATTCCCGTGCGCAGGACGCTGATCCGCGGCATCACCGCCATCGCCCGGCGCAAGAGCACGCAGTACTCGGCCTTCGTGCTGTCCACCTATGCCCTGGCGCGCACGCTGACCACCTTCGCCCTGGTGTGGGGCTGCCTGTGGCTGCTGCGGCTGGCCGTGCAGCAGTGGCCGCTGGACAGCTTGACCCTGGCGGCCGTCCTCACCGCCAGCATCGCCGTGGCCACCTATCTGATGCTGGGCAGCCTGGGCCTGTCGCTGGCGATCCCGCTGCAGCCGGCCACGCCCTCGCCCTCGCCCTCGCCCGCGTCCGTTGGCGGGCAGGCGGCCCGGCGCGCGGTGCGATACCTGGCCCTGGGCATGGCCTTCATCGCCGCGTGCATGGCCCTGGAGCAGCGGCTGATGCTGGGGCAGGCCTCGCAGGCGGCGCTGCACGCCGTCGAGGCGCTGGTCGCGCTGGTGTTCCTGGCCCTGGCGCTGTCCCAGGCCTCCCGGCTGCGCGCGGTGGCCATGGCCACCGCCCCTGCCGAACGCCATGCCCGCTTTGCCGTCCTCGGCGTGGTGCTGACCCTGTCCTGGCTGTTCGTCGGTGCCCTGGCCGTGGCCCTGACGTTGGGCTACATCAACCTGAGCGAGCAGCTGAGCACCTGGAGCTACTGGACGCTGGTGGTGATCGGCGCGGCCTGGCTGCTGATGCGCTTCGTCGACGCGCTGTGCCTGCATGTGGGCGCGGCCTGGAAGGCGCGGGCGCACTACGCCAGCGGCAGCAAGGTGCTCGAACAGATCGCCGTGCTGCTCTCGGCCGTGTTGCGGCTGCTGATCCTGGCGCTGGCCTGCGGCGCGCTGCTGGTGCCTTTCGGCGCGGGCTTCACCTCGGTGCTGGAAGGGTTCGCGCTGTTGGCCAAAGGCTTCCAGGTCGGCGGGGTCAGCGTGTCCGCCCTGGCCGTGCTGCGCGCGGCCCTGGCCGTGGCCGTGGTCGTGGCGGTGTTCAAGCTGATCCGCTGGTGGATGGTCACCAGCTACCTGCCCACCACCAGCCTGCAGCCCGACGCGCGGTCTTCGGTGGAGCGCATCGTCCACTACCTGGGCCTGGCCCTGGCTGCCCTGTGGGGCCTGACCGCTTTCGGCATCGGCATGGAGAAGGTGGCCATCCTGGCCAGCGCCCTGTCGGTGGGCATCGGCTTCGGCCTGCAGGCCATCACCCAGAACTTCGTGTCGGGGCTGATCCTGCTGGTGGAACGACCGGTGAAGATCGGCGACTGGGTCAAGCTGGGCGGCATGGAAGGCGACATCAAGCGCATCAACGTGCGCTCCACGGAAATCCTGGTCGGCGATCACTCCACCCTGATCGTGCCCAACTCCGAGCTGATCACCAAGGTGGTCCAGAACATGACCCCGCACGGCGCGCGCGGACGGGCGCAGCTGATGTTCTCGGTGGACGTGAAGGCCGACCTGGACCGGGCCATCGAGATCGTCAAGGAGGTCTATGCCCAGGACCAGGCGGTGCTGGAGGTGCCGGCGCCGGCGGTGTTCCTGGATAAGATCGACGCCGGCGCCGCCGTGCTCAATACCTTCGTGCACGTGGCCTCGCCGCGCGATGCCTATGGCGCGAGGAGCCGCCTGCTGCTGGCCGTGCTCAAGGCGCTGCGGCAGGCGGGCATCGAAGCGGGGCTGCCCCCGCAACAGATTTCGGTGACGCCGCAGGCGGTGAAGGCCGAGTGAGTCACCGCGCCTGGCATGCCGTCCTGATGCGCTCGCCCTGGCGCACGGCCGGCCCGCAGCGCACACATCCGGCATTAGCGCGGCGGGCGCGCCACGATGCGGGCCGGCCTCCAGCGCTACCCCGTCGGCAGCGTGGCAGGACTCCCGGTTCCTCTCGCCGCGCAACACCTGCATCCGATGGCGGCTACGCGCTCGGCCGCGTCTTGTCGTGTCACAAACGCCGCGCGCCCTAGCCTGCGTCCATCCAAGGCTGCGAGGCGCATGACGACATGGCACTGATGCATTCGATCCTGATGGGCGCGATCGCGGGGATGCGCGCGGTGACGCCCTTGGCCGCGGTGACCCATGCGGCCCGCACCGGCAACCTGCCTGCCGACAACGGCGCGCCGCGCCTGCTGCAGAACAAGCTGGCCTCGGCTGGCATGCTGGCCCTGGCCGGCGGCGAGCTGGCCGGCGACAAGATGGAATCGGCGCCCGATCGCACCGTCGTCGCCGGCCTGTTCGCACGTGTTGCCACCGGCGCCCTGGTCGGCGCAGCCCTGGCGCCTCGTCGCCAGCTCAGTCTCGGTGCCGTGCTCGGTGCCAGCGCGGCCGTGGGCGCCGCCTATCTCACGCTGGACCTGCGCAAACGCGCCATGGCGCGTTTCGGGCAAAAGGGGACGGGCCTGGTGGAAGACGCCATCGCCGTTGGCGGGGCCGCCTTGGTCGTGCAACACGCGCGCAGGCGCGCCGCCCGGCCGAAGACGCGAAAGTGACCGCGTTTCATGCCGATGTCACGTTCTTCACATCAGGCTGAGCTGCATCGCAACAAGGCCGGACAGGGGGCCACGCATGTCTCACCGTCATCCGCTCCGGGGTCCGACGCCGGGCTTCGTTCTCCTGCACGACTATCTGGTCCCGCTGTGCCTGACGCCCTCGCAGTTGGCCGATGAGATCGACGCCTCGCCCGCCGATGTCAACGCGGTGCTCGACGGCCAGGATGCCTCCGATGCACTTTGCGATCGGCTCGCGCGGTACTTCGGTACGCCTGCGGATTTCTGGCACGGGATGCGGCAGCGCGTGAGCGCATGAGTGGTCTGGGTGCGCGAGCGCGCCTGGGCCATTTTGCCGTGAGCTGCGGAATGCGCAGCCTCGATGCTCGAGGTGGACGCGGTTCGTCAGAGCGATTTTCAGGCCACACCGCGACAGCTCCATCGCGCCATCGCGCGGCAGTGCGCGCTGCGCGTCGCCGTGTAGATCCTTCAGCGCAACTGGGTGCAGATCCTTCAGCGCAGCTGGCAACGCGGCGCCACATCCGTGCGTCGAGAGACCGTAGGCGACTCGCCGCACCTCCTTCACAACACCTGGCACGGCACTTTGTGATTCTCGCGCACCTTGAAGTTCCAGGACGACCCCCCGCGCCACCGCCGCGCGCGCGACGCCCATGACCGCACGCATTCTCCTCATCGAAGACGAAGCCGCTGTCGGACTGGCCATCGGCGAACTTCTCACAGCCCACGCGCTCGCCTTCGACTGGGCGCAAGATGGACTGCAGGGCCTGTCGCTCGGCGTTCGCAATACCTACGACCTGATCATCCTGGACCTGCACCTGCCCTCGTTGTCGGGGCTGGAGATCTGCCGCAAGCTGCGTGAACAGGCCCGCGTGACCATCCCGATCCTGATGCTCACCGCGCAAAGCGAACTGGACGGACGCCTGGAAGGCTTCGAGGCCGGCGCCGACGACTATCTGTGCAAGCCGTTCGAGGCCCGCGAACTGCTCGCGCGGATCCGCGCCCTGTTGCGCAGGGCCGACATGCGGGTCATGCCCTCCACCCTGAGCGTGGGCGATTTGACCTACGACCTGGCGACGGTGCAGATCAGGCGCGCCGGCAAGGAAATCCATCTGCCGGACAAGGCCAGGCAGCTGCTGCTTCACCTGATGCGCGCCTCACCGCGCCCGGTGTCGCGGGAAGCGCTGGTCGACCACCTGTGGGGACACGATGCCTCCGTGGATGCCTTCAGTGCCCTGCGTCAGCATCTGCATCACCTGCGCGCGGCCGTGGATCATCCCTTTGCCTTCCCGATGATCCGCAACGTGCCCAAGAGCCAGGTCGCCCTGCTGGCCGAAGACCCCTGGCGCGAGCACTGATCTCACGCGCTTTTCCCCGCTGCCCTGCTATCCAGTGTTCCTGCCAGGAGAAGTGCCATGTTCATCCGTCTGGGTTACACCATCTCTTTCGTGTGCGACCAGCCCACGCCCATGATGCTGATGCTTGATGTGCACGCCTCGCGTCGCAAGGACGTCGTGGCCGAGCTGGCGCATCGCACCACGCCGCCGCTCGCGCTGACGCACTACTTCGACGACTTCGGCAACCGCTGCACCCGCGTGGTCGCCCCTGCCGGCGAAACCACGTTCCATTCCGATCTCATCGTCTCCGACAGCGGCCTGCCCGATGCGGTCAGGCCCGAGCTGACCGGCACCCCGGTCGAAGCGCTTCCCGCTGAGGTCCTGGTGTACCTGCTGGGCAGTCGCTACTGCGAGACCGACCGGCTGGTGTGCAAGGCCTGGGAACTGTTTTCCCACACGCCGCCTGGCTGGGCACGGGTGCAGGCCATCTGCGACTTCGTCCATCAGCACATCCAGTTCGGCTACGAACACGCCGACAGCAAGCGCGGTGCCTGGCAGGGCTTCGAAGACCGTCGCGGCGTCTGCCGGGACTTCGCTCACCTGGCCGTGACCCTGTGCCGCTGCATGAATATCCCCGCTCGCTATTGCACCGGCTACTTGGGCGATATCGGCGTGGCCAAGTCCGATGCGCCCATGGATTTCTCAGCCTGGTTTGAGGTCTGGCTCAACGGCGCCTGGCACACCTTCGATGCTCGCCACAACACCCCGCGCATCGGCCGCGTGCTGCTCGCCACCGGCCGCGACGCCTCGGACGTGGCCATCAGCAACACCTTCGGTCCGGCGCACCTGTCGCGTTTCGAAGTCTGGACCGATGAGACGGAAAACTACGCGACACCCTTCCTGGATACCGCGCCGTTGGCCCTCATCGCCTAGCCAAAGGACGGCGATCGCGCGTCGTCCGCGGCGCGTCCGTCGCGCCATCCCGCATCGTCCCACCCCGCCTCTTGCAAATGCGGATCGCGGCTGACAAGCCGCGATCCGCATTTGCAGGTTGAGGCCATCAGCTCAACTGGCCAGGCATGTCGATCGCAGGCGGGTCTTTCACCGGCGGCACGTCGGGGTCGACGGGGCGGTCCGGCGTGGGATCGCGCGGCGTGTCCGGCTCCGGGTCGATGGGCGAGGGCGTTTCAGGATCCACGGGCTGCGGCGGCATGGGATCGACCACCGGATTGGGCACGCTCTGCATGGCAATGAACATCGCAGTTCCTCATGATGGAGGAGCATTCATTGCCATAAAGCCCGTGATCGCCATGGCACGGCAGTGTGCACGCTCGCACTTTCGCGAAAGACTCCCGGCCTCGATGCACCGCCCTCCCCGGCCTCGCCGCGTGGCAGGCCGGTGCGGTATCCGAGCATGGCCGATGCCACTGCGCCCCTTCCCTGTCGTGGCGATCACTGGCCTTTCGACATCCCCCAAACTGGCACCCGCACGCGTTCAGGCGAGCTAAGATCGCAGCGTCGCACTTGTCCAACGCAAGGGGCTGCAGAGACCCAGAGCGCCTCTGCCTGGCCTGGGAGCACACGCTGGTATGGGCCTGGAAGTACCTCGCAGCGTCTGGGTGGGCACGGGGCTGCTGTCCCTTTCCGCAGGCATGGTCAATGTGACCGGCTACCTGGGCTTTGCCCATCAGGCCTTGAGCCACATGACCGGTACCGTCTCGCTCGGTGCCGTGGCGGTGTATCAGCGGGGATGGACCGCCGGCGCGCAACTGCTGGCGGTCGTGCTGTGCTTCGTGTTGGGCGCCTTCCTTGCCGGGGTCCTGCTGCGCGACCGGGCGCTGTCGCCTCGCTATGTGCAGGCCCTGCTGCTCGAGGCATGCCTGCTGGCTTGTTCGGCCCTGTTGTTCGAGGAAAGATCCACCCTGGCCGCCTGCCTGGCCGCGGCCGCCTGTGGTCTGCAGAACGCCATGACCTCGTTCTACAGCGCCTCGGCGATCCGCACCACGCACCTGACCGGCTTCTTCTCGGACCTGGGCCTGATCGCCGGGCTGGCCATCACCGGGCAGCCGTTGCCGCGCAAGCGCGTGGCGATGTGGCTGCTGGTCATCCTTGGCTTTTCGCTGGGCGGGCTTGTGGGAGCCGCCGGCTTTCATGTCATCGGCTTCGCCGCACTGCTCCTCCCGGCCCTGCTGGTGCTGGGCTGCGCGATCGGTCTGGGCATGCAGCTGCGCGGGATCCGGTGATGCGGGCGATGCGCGTTGGCGAGGAGTGAGTGGGGAGGAGTGAGGAGTGAGCAAAAGCATGGGGAGTGAGGTGTGGGCAAGGCCGACGCCTGGCGACCTGCCTTTACTCACTTCTCACTCCTCTCCGCTCACTCCTTGACTCCGCTCACCCCTTGACTCCACTCACTCCTCACTCCTCTCCACTCACTCCTCAACCTCAGGCCGTCGCCGCCGCAATATTCGCCGCGATAGCGAATTCCATTGGAAACGGCTACCGTGAGGCGATTGCCGCGATGGACTGCAGCGTCTTACTGGGGTAGCGCATGCAGATCCACACCGTGGCGATCTACGTTGATCGGGGCGACGGGCGCGAAGTCGTCTACGTCGGGGACGCGATCGAGATCGGGGGCGAAGCGTGGCTGGTCCTGACCTGGGATTGCGACGAAAAGAACTACCCCGTCGAGAAGCTGCCGCTGGACGTCACCCTGCTGGTACGCGAGCCACCGCCTGATGCGAACGTCATCGCCGACTGGCACGTGCTGGTCAGGACTTCGCGACTTCAATAGATATCGAACCTTCGAAGCTCATATCGCGTTGGCATGAGCGCCCTCCCGCCATCGAGGAGGGCACATTGCATCGGTGTCCTTCTGCATTCGCGCCTGCTCCTGGCGCCGCGCGCGGCAGGCCGTGGCCTTGGTGTGAGCACAGCGCGGCGAGCGCGCCTGCCGTGCCGTCCATCGCCATCCTGTCGTTCTGCCGCCCGCATGAGCCGACGCCAGGACGAACGCCGCCTGCCTACGGTGCGATGCACGGGTCACGCGAGCACCTCAGGCAGCGGCGCGTATCTCCAGGCTGGCCTCCCTGCCGCGCGCCGAGCATGTTGCCGCATCCCTCGCACACCGCGCCGCGCCCGCTCAGCCAGCGCCACAGCCGCCAGGTCTGCACGCCCAGGCACAGTGCAGCCAGCAGCAGGCTGCCGAGGAAGATCATCTGCGGAACAACGACGGGCACTGCCCACAGGTCCAGCGACAGCGGCACGCCTTCCGCCACGGCCGCCGTCCAGGCCAGCGCCAATCCGAGCGGCAGGGGCAGCAAGCACGGCAGCAACATCCTTAGCTGCATCCTGACAAATGGGGTCATGGGCCCTCCAAGGCCCGTATCGTGCCCCGTTGTCGTCGCAGCCCCTGAGACGGATCGAACCCGCGCAGACCCATCGGCCCGATGAAGCCCCGCCTCCAAGCAAGGCGCGGCAAACGCGGTGACGCAGCTCAGGCCGGACCGGCCAGCGAGGTCTTCCAGGGACGCCGCGGCCCGTTGAACACCGCGGCATAGGTGCCCACCACCCAGGCCAGGCCTGCAGTCCAGCCGCCCAGGATGTCCGAGGGATAATGCACGCCCAGGTAGATGCGCGAGGCGCCCACGCCCAGCGCGAAGGCGCCGCAGACCAGCAGCGCCGGCCAGCGCCAGCGCGTGCGCCAGCACAGCAGGGTCAGCACCGCCATCAGCGTTATCGAGCCCATGGCGTGGCCACTGGGAAAGCTGAAGGTGTGCTCCGGGGCGATGGAATCCCACAGGCTCGGCCGCTCGCGGCCAAAGAACTGCTTGGCGCCCATGTTGAGCAGCGCCGAACCGGCAAAGGCCAGCCCCGCGAAGGTCGCCTCGCGCCAGCGCCGCAGCGCCAGCAGCACCACCACGAACAACACGTCGAAAACGATCACTCCCTGGTAGCCAGCCCAGGAAATCCACACGAAGAACCGGTCCAGCCCGGGTCCGGACAGCGCCCTGGCGCGCAACAGCAGCGGTTCGTCGAAGACGAACTGCTCGGCCTCGCGCACCTCGTCGGACAACTCGGCAAACCCCCACAGCGGGATCAGGATGGCCGCGAACAGCAGCCCCATGCGCCAGCCGATGCGGCGCAGCACATCGCCGACGATGGCCACGCCCGGGCGGAAGGCCTTAGCCGGCACTGCGCGCGTAATGCGTGTCGACGTACTGGTCGATCAGGGCGACGAACTCGTGGGCGATGTTCTCCCCGCGCAGGGTGACCGCCTTCTCGCCATCGATGAAGACCGGCGCGGACGGCGCCTCGCCCGTGCCCGGCAGGGAGATGCCGATATTGGCGTGGCGCGATTCGCCTGGCCCGTTGACCACGCAGCCCATCACCGCCAGGGTCATGTGCTCGGCGCCGGGGCGGGTGATCTTCCATTCGGGCATCTTGCCGCGCACGTGCTCCTGCACGACCTTGGCCAGCTCCTGGAAGAACTCGGAGGTGGTGCGGCCGCAGCCCGGGCAGGCGGTGACCATGGGCGTGAACGCGCGCAGGCCGGTGGTCTGCAGCAGCTCCTGGGCGACGATGACTTCCTGGGTGCGCGAGGTCCCAGGCTCGGGCGTGAGCGAGATGCGGATGGTGTCGCCGATGCCCTCCTGCAGCAGCACCGCCAGCGCAGCGGAGGAGGCCACGATGCCCTTGCTGCCGATGCCGGCCTCGGTCAGGCCCAGGTGCAGCGCGAACTGGCTGCGGCGGGCCAGGTCGCGATACACCGCGATCAGCTCCTGTACCCCGGAAACCTTGGCCGACAGGACGATACGGTCGGCCGGCAGCCCGATCTCCACGGCGCGGTGCGCCGAATCCAGCGCTGAGCGGATCAACGCCTCGCGCAGCACCGCGGTGGCGTCCCACGGCTGGGCGCGCTGGGCGTTCTCATCCATCAGGGCCGCAGCCAGCGATTGGTCCAGCGAACCCCAGTTGGCGCCGATGCGCACCGGCTTGCCATAGCGGATGGCGAACTCGATCAGCTGCGCGAACTGGGTGTCCTTCTTCTTGCCGAAGCCGACATTGCCCGGGTTGATGCGGTACTTGGCCAGCGCCTCGGCACAGGCCGGTTCGCCGGCCAGGAGTTGGTGACCGTTGTAGTGGAAGTCGCCGATCAGCGGCACCTCGATGCCCATCATCGCCAGCTTGTCGACGATGCGCGGGATGGCCGCGGCGGACTCGGGGTTGTTGACCGTCAGCCGCACCATCTCCGAGCCGGCGCGCCACAGCTCGGCCACTTGCTTGACGCTGCTGGCGACATCGGCGGTGTCGGTATTGGTCATGGACTGCACCACCACCGGCGCACCTCCCCCCAGGGTCACCTTGCCGACCTGCACGCCATGCGTCTGGCGCCGTGGTTGGCCGCCAGCGGCGATGGGCAGGGGTTCGGAGGTGGGCAACGGCGTGGGCATGGCGTTCATGGCCGCCATTTTAGACCGTCCTAGGTGACGCCCGCCCGCACAGGGTCAATCGGCCCATCCCAGCCATGCACGAGTCAGCCTGCCGCCCTCGCTGCAGCCGGCGATAGCCCCGCTGTGAAAGCGGCCTCAGGGGGAGAGACCTTGTGGGTGTGGCAATAGGTGGCCTCGGCTCCAGGTGGCCTGCGGCCATCAGCAGAGGGCATCGCTACACTGGTGGCCTGATGAACGACCTGCCCGCCCGCGAGATCTTCACCCCGTCCCAGCTGAACACCCTGGCCCGGGACCTGCTGGAAGGCAGCTTCCCGATGATCTGGGTCGAGGCCGAGCTGGGCAATGTGACCAAGCCCGCCTCCGGACACCTGTATTTCACCCTGAAGGACGCGCGCGCCCAGGTGCGCTGCGCCATGTTCAAGCCCAAGAGCACCTGGCTGAAATTCATTCCGCGCGAGGGCCTGCGGGTGCTGGCGCGCGGCCGGGTCACCCTGTATGAGGCCCGGGGCGAGTACCAGATGGTGCTGGACCACATGGAGGAAGCCGGCGAAGGCGCACTGCGGCGGGCCTTCGAGGCGCTGCGCGCGCGCCTGGCCGAGGAAGGCCTGTTCGACGAGGCCCGCAAGCGTGCCCTGCCCGCCTTTCCGCGCCGCCTGGCCGTCATCACCTCGCCCAGCGGCGCGGTGATCCGCGACATCCTCAGCGTCCTGGGGCGGCGCTTCCCGCTGGTTGAGGTCGAGCTGCTGCCGACCCAGGTGCAGGGCGGCAGCGCCGCCGCGCAGATCGCCGCGTTGCTGCGCCGGGCCGGCAACAGCGGGCGCTACGACGCCATCGTGATCGCCCGCGGCGGTGGCTCGCTGGAGGACCTGTGGCCGTTCAACGACGAGGCCCTGGTGCGCGCCGTGGCCGCTAGCCCGGTGCCGGTGGTCTCGGCGGTGGGCCACGAGACCGACTTCACCCTGGCCGACTTCGCCGCCGATGTGCGCGCGCCGACGCCCTCGGTGGCCGCCGAGCTGCTGGTGCCCAGCCGCCAAGACCTGCTTGGCCAGCTGCGTGCCCAGCAGCGCCGGCTGGACCACCACGCCCAGCGCCAGTTCCAGCAGCGTGCCCAACGGCTGGACCGCGCCCTGCTGCGGCTCAACGCGCAGCGCCCGCAGGCACGGCTGGAACAGCTGACACGGCGCCAGGCAGAAGCCCGCCGCCGCCTGGACGCGGCCTGGCAGGCCCGATTGCAGCGCGCGCAAAGCCGCTTGCGCCACGCCGCCGCAGTGCTGCGCGCGCATGACCCGCAGCGTCGGCTGGCCGGCCTGCGCGAGCGCCTGCTGGCCCTGCAGCCGCGCCCGCAGGCGGCCATGGTGCGCGCCCTGCAGCGCGACGCGCTGCGCCTGCGCGCCCTGGCGCGTTCGCTGGAAGCGGTCAGTCCCCTGGCCACGGTCTCCCGCGGCTACGCCCTGATCACCAATGCCAACGGCGCGGTGGTGCGCTCGACCGCGCAAGTGAGCAGCGGTGACCTTGTGCAGGCGCGCGTGGCCGACGGCACGCTCAGCCTGAAGGTGCAGTAGCCCCGTTACGCGCGAAGTTGGCTTCCAGGCGCGCCGCCATCGCGGCCAGGTCGCCATCGAAATGGTGCCCGCCCGCGGTGCGCACGGCGCGTATGCCCGATGCGGCAAGCTCGGGGCACAGGCTGTCCTTCTCCTCCGCACCGTAGACGCAGAGCACTCGCTGCGACGGAATCTGCGCCAGTTGCGGCGCCACCGCCGGCGCGTTGTGTTGCGACTTGCCCAGCCAGCCACCGACGGTGACGCGGAAATCGGCATGGTGGCCCAGCCCCAGCAGGCTGAGCGAGCCCACCGCCTGGCGCTGCGCCGGCGGCAGGCGGTTGTAGAGGAAGGGCATGGCGTCGGCCCCGAAGGAGTAGCCGACCAGATCGACCTCATCCGCGTGCCAGCGATGGCGGTACTCCTCGATCACCGCCGCCAGGTCCGCGCTGGCGCCCTCGGGCGAGCGCTGGGTCCAGAAGTAGCGCAGGCTGTCCCAGCCCAGCACCGAGTTGCCGTCCGCGCGCAGGCGCGCGGCCAGGCCACTGTCCAGCGAGCGCCAGCCGCCGTCCCCGGACATGAGGATCACCAGCCGATGGCTGGTGGGCGCTCGTAACTCCACCAGGGGGAGCGCGCGGAAGCGCGGGACCGGCGCTGGCAGGTGCCGGGTGACCTCGGTGGCGATGGCCTGCGGCGACTGGCCAGACAGTTGCGCCCAGCCCATGCCGCCATCGGCGCCACAGGAGGATGTCGGCGCCAGCGACTGCGCGGGCGCGGCACCCACCAACAATACTGCGCCGAGCGCATGGGGCTGTGCGCCAGCCGCGGTCAAGCGGGCCAGGCGCGTGCCCGACGTGCCCATGCCCACGACCACCGGCGCCAGGTAATCCTCAACGCCGGCCCGTCGCATCAACCGCCGCGCCACGCGTTCGACCGCGTCCGGCAGCTGGTCGCAACGCGTTGCCGCCGCCAGCGAGGCCGATGCCGGGACCAGGCCCACCAGCAACCCCTGCCGGGTCATGGCCTGCGCCAGGCGGTACTCCTCGGCATCGCGCCGGGTGTGATCGCCCATCAGCACCACCACGCCCCGCACCGGGCCGCTGGGCGCCAGCACCATGGCGTTGCCGAAGGGCTTGCCGACCCGCGAAGCGTTGTAGTGGGTGGCCATGCCGTACCCGCTGGCCAGCAGCAGGGACAGGCCAAGCAGCAGCCGTCCCCCATGACGTCTGATTCGATTCGGCATGACCGTTCCCCGTGGCTTGACGCAGCTGCGACCCTGGCCCGCGCAAAAAGTTCCAGCGTCCCTCGGGCCTGGTTTCAACCCCGTTTCCGCAGGCGGCACGTTCAACGCCGTGTCCACCACCGGAAGACCCGCCCATGCCTTCGCACCACGCCTGCTTCCATGCGTTTGCCCGTCCGCGTCTGCCGCTCGCTTGCGCGCTGGGCGCCCTGCTGCTGGCCGGTTGCCAGTCCACCCCGACCAGCCCGGTCGCCGCAGGCGACGCAGCGGCGGCCCAGCGCGCCGCGAAGTCCGAACCCGAAGCCGCGGCCCTGTTAGCCGAAGCCCGACCGACCGACAGCTTGGCCTACGCGCCGCCACCGCCACCGCCACCGGCCGCACCCGCCGCCATGTCCACGCCGGCGCTGCGGGCCATGGTGATGCCGGCGCCGATGCCTGAGTCTGCGCAACCAGCCAATACCGAGCGTTACGAACACCGCAGCGACAACCCGGTCCATCGCACCGTCGACCAACCGGTGTCGACCTTCTCCATCGACGTGGACACTGGCAGTTACAGCAACGTGCGGCGCATGCTGCGCCAGGGTGTGCGGCCGCCGGCCGATGCGGTGCGCGCCGAGGAATTCCTCAATTACTTCGACTACCAGCACCCGGCGCCTGTCGATCGCGATACCCCGTTCCGGGTCAGCACCGAACTGGCACCGGCCCCCTGGGACGCCCAGCGGCAGCTGCTCTTGGTCGGCATCAAGGGGTACGACGTGCCCAAGGCGACGCTGCCGCCGACCAACCTGGTGTTCCTGCTGGACACCTCCGGCTCGATGGCCTCGCCGGACAAGCTGCCACTGCTGAAGCAGGCCTTCGCGCAGCTGGTGCCCCAGCTGCGCGCGCAGGACCGGGTCTCGATCGTGGTCTATGCAGGCTCGGCCGGGCTGGTCCTGCCGGCCACGCCGGGCGATCGGCACGCGCAGATCCTGGCGGCGCTGGATCGCCTGGAAGCCGGCGGCAGCACCAACGGCGGCGAAGGCATCGCTCTGGCCTACCGGCAGGCGCGGCAGTCCTTCATCGCCGGCGGGGTCAACCGCGTCATCCTGGCCACCGATGGCGACTTCAATGTCGGCACCACCGACCAGCAGGCCCTGGAGACGCTGGTCAGCGACCAGCGCCAGCACGGCATCGCCCTGAGCACGCTGGGCTTCGGCCAGGGCAACTACAACGACGCCATGGCCGAGCAGCTGGCCGACATCGGCGATGGCCATCATGCCTACATCGACACCTTGCAGGAGGCGCGCAAGGTCCTGGTGGAGCAGATGCAGGCCACGCTGCTGACCATCGCCCGCGACGTCAAGATCCAGGTCGAGTTCAACCCGGCCGCGGTCGCCGAGTACCGCCTGATCGGCTATGAAAACCGCGTGCTGCGCGAGGAGGATTTCGCCAACGACCGGGTCGATGCCGGCGATATCGGCGCCGGCCACCAGGTCACCGCGCTGTACGAGATCACCCCAGTGGGCGCGGCCTCCAGGCAGCTGCCGGCGCGCCGCTATGCCGTCACCGGGCGCATGCCACCCACTGGCAAGGCCGATGAGCTGGCGCACCTGCGCCTGCGCTACAAGCAGCCCGGGCAGCAACGCAGCAGGCTGATCCAAACGCCGATCCTGACGTCCTCGCTCAAGCCGCAGGCCAGTGGGCAGCTGCAGTTCGCCGCGTCGGTGGCGGCCTACGCCGACCTGCTGCGCGGCGGCACCCACCTGGGCAGCTGGCATTGGAACGAGGCCATCGACAGCGCCCGCGCCCACCTCGGCAGCGACCCCTACGGCCTGCGGCAGGAGATGGTCGAACTGATGCAGCAAGCCCGCCAGCTGACCCAGGCCGAGCCCGAACGCGGCGAGCCCGTGGCGGGCCTGGGCCAGCCCTGAGGGCTCAGTTCACCAGCTGCGGCGCAGGGCGCCCGAACAGATAGCCCTGCCCGCGTCGGCAGCCCAGCCCCAGCAGCGCGCGCCGCTGGTGCTCGGTCTCCACGCCTTCGGCGATGGTCTCGATGCCCAGCGTGTTGGCCAGCGCCAGGATCGCGCGCACCAGGGCGAAACTCTCCGGCTGGTCGCTATCCAGCCCGGAGACGAAACTGCGGTCGATCTTGAGCACCGACAGCGGAAAGCGGTGCAGGTAGGACAAGGCCGAGAAACCGGTGCCGAAATCGTCCAGCTGCGCCAGCACGCCGTGCTCGCGCAGCGTGCGCAGGCTGCGCAGCGTGCGCGGCGCATCGTCCAGCAGCGCCACCTCGGTGATCTCCAGGCGCAGCTGCGCCGGGTCGGCGCCATGGGTGCGGCACAAGTCCAGCAGGCGCTCGGCGAAGTCCGCCGAGCTGAAGTGCCGGGGCGAGACATTGACCGACAGGTAGCCCTTGGGCTGCTGCGCCAGGCGTCGCACCACCTGCGCGTACATCAGCCAGTCCACCTGTTCGATCAGGCCGCTGTCCTCGCCCAGGGCGATAAAGGCATCCGGGGCCAGCAGGCCGCGGCGCTCGTGCTGCCAGCGCAGCAGCGCCTCGTGGCCGATCACCCGGCCATCGGTCATGTCCACGATCGGCTGGTAATGCGGGACGAACTCATCGTGGATGATCGCCCGGCGCAGGTCGGCTTCCAGCTCCAGGCTGTGCAGGGCGGTCTCGCGCATGACCTGGTCGAACACCGCGCTGCGGTCGCGGCCCTGGGCCTTGGCGCGGTACATGGCCGCATCGGCATCGCGCAGCAGCTCATCGCCGCTGCTGTAGCGCCGATGCCAATGTGCGATGCCGATGCTGGCCGCCGGGAACAGTTCGCGCCCGGCCACCTGCATCGGCCGGCCCAACTGCACCAGCAGCTGCTCGGCGAGCACGCTGGCGCGCTCGGTCGCCGCGCCGCACCAGGCGATGATGGCGAACTCGTCGCCCCCCAGCCGTGCCACGACATCGTTCGGGTCCGCCGTGGCGATGATGCGGCGCGCGACTTCCATCAGCATCTCATCGCCGGCGGCGTGGCCGATGCTGTCGTTGACCACCTTGAAGCGATCCAGGTCCAGGAACAGCACCGCGAAGGCCGCCTCCGGCCGCAGGCGCGCGGCTTCCACCGCCGCGGTCAGCTTGTCGGCCAGGTGCGCGCGATTGGGCAGGCCGGTGAGCGCGTCGTGGGTGGCCTGGTGCAGCAGGCGCTGCTCGGCGCGCATGCGTTCGCTGATCTGTTGCAGCAGGGCGTTGTTGGCCTCGGCCAGCTCGTAAGTGCGCGCCCGCACGCGCGCCTCCAGCTCGCTGTGCGCCTCGCGCAACCGCGCCTGGCCGCGCTGGCGCGCCACGCCGTTGGCCAGGTGGTGGGCGACGAAGACCAGCAGGTCCAGGTCGTCCGGGGTGAAGCTCTCTTCGGGCGAGTAGCTCTGCACGACCACCGCGCCGAAAGCGTCCTCGCCGTTCAACAGCGGCGCGCCCAGCCAGCTGTGCGCCGGCGCGCTGCCGCCCTGCTGGATCTCCCCGCGCGCCACCAGCGCCTTGACCTCGTCCCAGGACGCCAGCATCGGCCTGGCATCGCGGATCACGTACTCGGTCACCCCGCGGCCCAGCGGCCGGGATACGCGCATGCTGTCGCGCTCGTCCACCGAGTACACGAAATGCAGGGTGGTCCCGTCTTCGGAGACCAGCGCGATATAGAAGTTGCGCGCGTTCATCAGCCCGCCGACCACGCCGTGGACCTCGCGATAGAAGTCCTCCTGCGTCGGGCAGGTCACCGAGCGTTCGGTGATGCGATACAGCGCCTTCTGCAGCGTCTCGGCGCGCACCCGCTCCACCACCTCGGACTGCAGCTCGGCATTGGCCCGTTGCAGCTCGGCCGTGCGCTGGGCGATGCGCTGCTCCAGCGCGTCGTGCGCCTGGCGACGCTCCAGCGCGACCAGGATGTGCTGGGCCACGTAGCTCAGCAGCGCGCGGTCCTCGTCGGTGTAGGTGACCGGGGTGTCGTAGCTCTGCACGACGATGGCGCCCACCACCCGGTCCTCGCGCCGCATCGGCACACCCAGCCAGTCCAGGCTGTCCGGCCCGTGCAGGGCTTCGGCCTCGATCCGCAACTGCTGGCGCAGGACTTCCGAGGGACCGCGCAGCGGCTGCCCGTGCCGCAGCAGTGCGAAGGTCATGCTGTTGGGCATGTCCTCCTCGGCGAAGGCCCGTTCCGGGTCGGCGACGTAGTCGTCCTGCTGGTCGGCGAAGTACAGGAAGCGCATCGTCCGGCTACGGTCGTCGTACACCACGATATAGCAGTTCTCGGCATACATCAGCGTGGCGATCACCCGATGCAGGCGCCGCAGCATCTCCTGCATCTCCAGATCGGCACCGGCCAGGTCGGCGATCTCGTAGAGCGCCTGCTGCAGCTGCTTGGATTTTTCCAGCGAGGCGATACGCGCACGGGCGCGGTCATGCTCCAGCGCCAACTCGAACAGCTTAGCGGCCATGGCCAGCACGCGCTCGCCCAGCGCAGACGGCAGTAAGGCATCGCGTGGCGGCAGCAAGGCCAGTGCCATGCAGGCCTCGCCTCGGGCGTCGCACCACAGATGCAGCATCGACCCATCCGCCGCGGCGGCCGGCAGCTGGCGGCTGGCCAACAGGTCATCGGCCAGCTGCGCAAGCCCGGCGCTCGCCTCCTGGCTGGCGTGGGCATGGCGCCCCAGCACGGGGTCCTGCCAGGCAACGGCCAGCGCGGTTCCCGCAGGCAGCACCTGCTCCAGCGCCGACAGCAGTCGCTGGCCAGGGGATACGCACAATGCCTGTTGCGTCTGATCGAGCGCCAAGTGCCTGCCCATCCCTGCCCGCTGTCCTGCTGGTTCTGCCATTGCGGGAGAATACTCTCGGTGCGAACCGGATCCTCAATGCGCCCGGCAACCCCCGATGCCCCGGCCGCACGTTCATGACCGCATGCTCCCCTGCAGCTCACTTACGTCCTGGTCCCTGCCGACCGGCCATCACGCCGGCACGACCGCTGTGCCGGCCGGCCGCTATGCGTCGCGCAGGCGAACGCTTACCCTGCCGCCGGTGAACGATGCCACCGCCCCCGCAGACGAGACGCTGATGCTGGCCTATGCCGGCGGCGACGTGCGCGCGTTCGAAATGCTCTATGCCCGCCATCGCACACGCCTGTATCGCTACCTGCTGCGGCAGGTGCGCAACGGCGCGGTCGCCGACGAACTGTTCCAGGACGTGTGGCAGCGGGTGATCGCCGCGCGCCAGAGCTGGAAGCCCGAGGCCAGCTTCGGCACCTGGCTGCTGCGCATCGCCCACAACCGGCTGGCCGACCACTGGCGCGCCCTGCAGCACCGCCCCGCGGCGCCCGCCGATGCCGACGCACGCGCCGAGCGCGTGCCCGACCCGCACACCCCCGAGCAGCAGGCCAGCGACGCCCAGCGCCAGCAGGCCTTGCGCCAGGCGCTGGACGAGCTGCCACAAGACCAGCGCGAGGTCCTGACCCTGCGCCTGGAGCAGGATCTGACCCTGGAGGAAATCGGTGAAATCACAGGCGTGGGGCGCGAGACGGTGAAGTCGCGCTTGCGGTATGCCATGGACAAGCTGCGTGCGAGGCTGGCCACATGAACCGGCGACCGGAAGACGCGCTGAGCGCGGAAGAGCGCGTCCTGGCCGAGCTGCTGGCCCGGGACGCGGCGGCCGGACAGGCGCAGCCCTCCACCGCGCTGGATGCGGCCATCCTCGGCGCGGCGCGCGAGGCAGTGGACGCGCAGCCTGCAACGAAGGCGGCAATACCGGCTGCCAGCGACGCCGCTGCGCCGCCCGCCATGCACACGCCCGCCGCCCCGCCGGTCACCCGCGCAGATGCGCATCACCGTGGCCGCAGGCGGAGGCGCTGGTCGCTGGGCGTCGGCACCGCCGCCGCGGTGCTGCTGGCCACCACCCTGGCCTGGCAGCTGCGTCCTGGGCCAGAGATGACGTTGGTGCGCGAGGCGCCGCCGCCTGCCGTGAACCCACCGGCGCCGCTGCAGGCGCTCGCCACCGCAGAGGACGCCGCCGCACGGCCCGATGCCGCACCGCCGACCGAGCCCGCGGCTGGCGCGGAGGCCCCGCCCGTGCCGCCGCCCAGGATGCTGGCGCCCCCCAGGCCGGGCGAGGCGCAGGCGCGCCGGGCACCTGCGCCTGCGTTCGCGCCGCCGGCCGTGGTGCCAGCGCCGGTGCCGGCCCCGCAAGCACCCGAGCCGCGTCCCACGGACATCGCCTCCCCGCCCGCGCCGGCGGCCGCGCGCGCCAGCGCGGCCGAGGAG
>NZ_SAWZ01000014.1 GCF_004122095.1 Pseudoxanthomonas composti
GGACGGCGCTCAACTCGCTTCGCTCAAACAGGCGCGCCTCTTCGCCCGTTTTTTCCTCCGGTGCTCGGCGAGCTTTACGGCTCCAAAGGTCAAGGGCGAAGATCAACAGCAACAGCAACAGCAACAGCAACGGCAACGGCAACGGCAACAGCTTCGCCATCCAACTCACGCCAGTGGGAGAAGGGACTGCAGAGGCGCGCAGCGATCTCGTCGCCCTGCCGAGGAACTCTCTCCGAACACGCTGACTCGGCAGCGCGACCAGTCAGATCTTGATCACCAGCCCACGGCGCTGCATCCACCGCGCGACGCACCACCACACGCCAACGAAAGCCAACGCGAACGCCAGCGAAGGCAGCTTGGGCCCGAAGCGCGGGGTCATCCAGTCGGCGAAGCCGACGCGATAGATCGTCTCCCACCAGCCCAGCCCGGCCAGCGCATAGACCATCAGCGCCGAACCCGCATACACCGTGATGGCGTTGATGCCGAACGCCTTGCCCAGCGGCGGCAACCCGCGGCGATCGATCAGCTGGTGGAACAACCACAAGCCCAGCAGCGCCCAGCCCGCGGTCCACAGCACGAACGAGGGCGTCCATAGATTCTTGTTGAACGGCAACCACGGCGACCAGGCCGCGCCCAGCACCAGCAGCATCAGTCCGGCCACCGGCAACCAGGCACTGCGCCCCAGCCGTAACCATTGCCCCGCCACCACCCCCAGCAGGGTCGTGGCCAGGGCCGGCAGCGTGCTCAGCAGGCCCTCGGGGTCATGACCCAGCCCGGTGGCGGGATCGAACTCGTACACCAGGGGTCCCAGCAGCGCAGTGTCCAGCCGGCTGGCCAGATTGGTGAACGGTGCGTAGCCGGATGGGGCCATCAGCGCCCAGTCGGCCAGCAGGAGGCCGATGGCCAGCGCGCCGAGCGACAAGGGCCTGGCCCAGGTCGCCAGCAGCCCGGCCGCGAAAAAGCACAGCCCGATCCGTTGCAGCACGCCCCAGGGGCGGAAGTGCGGCTTGTCCAGGCACCACATCGCCACCGCGTGCAGGGCCAGGCCGAGCAGCACGATCTTCAGCGCACGCCAGGCAATACGGCCCCGCAGGCCGCCCAGCGCACCGCCAGCCTCCACCCGCGGCACGATGCCCAGGGCGATGGACACGCCCACCACGAACAGGAAAAACGGGAAGATCAGGTCGGTCGGCGTGCAGCCATGCCAGTGCGCATGCAGCAGCGGCGCGTAGACGTGCGACCAATCGCCGGGGTTATTGACCAGCAGCATCGCCGCCACGGTGATGCCGCGCAGGGCATCGACCGAATCGAACCGTCTTGCGTGCATGCCGGTCAGGCCGCGCTGGCGCGGCCGCCGATCCAGGTCTGGACCACGCCCAGTTGCGCATCCAGCGCCACCAGGTCCGCGCGCAGGCCCGGCGCGATGCTGCCGCGCTCGTGCTCCAGCTTGAGGAACTGGGCCGGATACAGCGCGGCCATGCGCACGGCCTCCTCCAGGGACAGCCCCAGCAGCTGCACGCTGTTGCGCACCGCGCTGGCCATGTCCAGCGCCGAGCCGGCCAGCGAACCGGCGGCATTGCGCACCACGCCATCGACCGCGGTGATGGTCTCGCCGTAGAGGTCGAAGCTGGGGCTGGCATCGCCCACCATCGGCATGGCATCGGTCACCAGCAGGACCTTGCCGCGCGGCTTGGCCGCCAGCGCCACGCGCAGCGAGCCCGGATGCACGTGTACGCCATCGACGATGACCCCGCACCAGCTGTCGGCATCCTCCAGCGCCGCGCCCACCGCGCCCGGCTCGCGCCCCTGCAGCGGCGACATGGCGTTGTAGAGGTGGGTGAAGCCGCGCAGGCCGGCCTGCAGGCCCGCCCGGACCTGCTCGTAGGTCGCCGCCGTGTGCCCGGCCACCACCATCGCCCCACGCGCGCAGAACGCGGCGATGCGCTCGGGGCCGATCACTTCCGGTGCCACCGTCAGCAGGGTCAGGCCGTTGTCCAGCGCGGTGACCATTTCGATCTCGTCGGCATCGGGCACGCGAAAGCGCTGCATGTCGTGCGTGCCCTTGCGCGCCGGCGCCAGGTACGGCCCTTCCAGGTGCACGCCCAGCACGCCATCCACGCCCTGGGCGATGGCCTGGCGCGTAGCGTCGATGGCCGTGCGCATGACGTCCGCGCCGTCGCTGATCAGGGTCGGCAGGAAGGCGGTGGTGCCGAACTTGCGGTGCGCCTTGCCGATGGCCTCGATGCCTGCAGCGGTGGGCGTGTTGTTGAACAGCACCCCGCCACCGCCGTTGACCTGGATGTCGATGAAGCCTGGCGCCAGCCAGGCCCCCTGCAGGTCGCGCAGGTCATCGGTGTGCGCCTTGGCGCCGGCGGTGTCGGTCACGGCGGCGATGCGGCCATCGCGAACCACCACCGCCCCCTCCTCGATCAGTCCCTGCGCCGCCAGGACGCGCGCGTTGACCAGGGCGAAGGACGTGCTCATACGGTTTCGGTGACCTTGTTCAGATGCGGCGGCACGTCGGGATTGTGGCCACGCGCCAGTGCCAGGGCGTTGATCGCCTTGTAGAAGCTCTGGATGGTCAGCAGCGGCGCGCAGGCCGGATGTGGCGGCGCCGCCAGCGGCAGATCGCCGTGGGCCGAGGCAACCCACACCTGCGCGCCGCGGCCGCGGAACTCCTCGGCCAGGGCCAGGGTGCCGGCCTCGGTGCCATCGGGCTGGGCGAAGCACAGCACCGGGAAGCCCTCACCCACCAGCGCCATCGGCCCGTGCTTCACCTCGGCCGAGCTATAGGCCTCGGCGTGCAGGCCGCAGGTTTCCTTGAACTTCAATGCCGCTTCCTGCGCCGCGCCCAGGCCCAGGCCACGGCCGAGCACGAACAGGTTGTGCGCCCCGGTCAGGCCGGTGGTCAGGCTGGACCAGTCCGATTGCCAGGCGCTGCGCAGGGCCTGCGGCAGGGTCTCCAGCGCGGCCAGCAGCTTCGGCTCCCGCGACCACTGCGCAGCCAGCTGCAGCAGTGCCGCCAGCGAGGCCAGGTAGCTCTTGGTGGCGGCCACCGACTTCTCCGGGCCGGCGCACAGCGGGATCACCGTGTCGGCCAGCTGCGCCAGCGGCGAATCCTCCACGTTCACCAGCGCCACCACGCGCGCGCCGGCGGCCTTGGCGGCTTCGGCATTGCGCAGCAGGTCCGGGCTCTTGCCCGACTGCGAGATGGCGATGAACAAGGCGCCGGCCAGCTTCAACGGCGCGGCGTAGACCGAGCCGATCGAAGGCGAGGCCGAGGCGGTGACGATGCCCAGCTGGGTCTCGAACAGGTACTTGGCGAAGGTCGCCGCGTGGTCGGAGCTGCCGCGCGCGCAGGTGGCGATGAACGGCGGCGGGTTGGCGCGCAGTTCGGCGGCCAGCGCCGCCACCGTGTCGTGGTTGCGCGCGAACTGCGCGGCCACGACATCGCCGGTGGAGGCGGCTTCGTTGAACATCAGGGTCTGGTCTGCCTGCGGCAGCGGTGCGGCGGAATTCATAGGCGTCGAATCAGGCACTCTGGGTCTTGGCCTCGGCGCGCGCGGGGCGCACCGGGGCGGTGGAACCGCGCACGACCAGCTGCGGCGTGAAGCCCTGGTTGTGCAGGGCGATGGGCGTATCGGCGTAGGCGTCCTGGCGCAGGCGCGCGATCAGCAGGCGCGCGGCCTGCTTGGCGATGTCCTCGGTGGCCTGCTTGGCCGTGGTCAGCGGCGGCCAGGACTGCTTGGAGAACGGGCTGTCCTCGAAGCCGGCGATGGACAAGTCGTAGGGCACGTTCATGCCGGCGGACTTGGCCGCGGCCAGCACGCCGGCGGCGATCTCGTCGTTGGAGCCGAAGATCGCCGTGGGCGGCTCGCGCAGCGCCAGCAGCCGACGCGCGCCGCGGAAGCCATCGTCGAAGGTGTAGTCGCCGGGAATCACCAGGTGCTTGTCCGGGCTGATGCCGTAGTCCTTCAGCGCCTGCTCGTAGCCGGCATGGCGCTCGGTGGAGGAGCGATGCGCCATCCCCCCCATCAAAAAGCCGATGCGCTGGTGACCCAGCTGGATCAGGTGCTCGGTGATTTCGTAGGCCGCATCGCGATCGTCCACGTAGACGCAGGGCGGGCCGTCGCCGGGGTCCTCGGTGGCGGCGATGATGCGCACCAGCTGCACCCCGCGCGCGCTGAGCGCGGCGATCAGCTCGGGCCGCTCGGACATCGGCGCGGTCAGCACCAGCCCGGCCAGGCGCGAGCGTTGCACGAACTCGGCCAGCTCCTCGGCCAGCAGCGGCGAGGTCGAATCGCAGGGCTGGATCTGCAGGCCGAAGCCGGTCTCCCGGCACGCGGCCAGCACGCCGTTCTGCACGCCGATGATGTGGTACGGGTTGGGGTTGTCGTAGACCAGCCCGATCACGAAGGGCGTGGCGCTGCGCAGGTTGCGCGCGGCCGGGTCGGGCTCGTAGTCCAGCTCGGCGATGGCGTGCAGCACGCGCGCGCGTGTGCCCTGCATCACCGAGGGCTCGTTGTTGATCACCCGCGAGACGGTCTTCAGCGAGACCTTCGCGCGTTCGGCAACGTCCTTGATCGTGGGTCGGCGCATGGGGATCCTATGGAGCGAGGAGGCCAATCAGCCCCGGCCTGCCAAGCGCTGTCCGGCGCGGTAGCCGCGCAGCGCGAAGAACAGGATGTACAGGTAGCAGGGCACGGCCAGGCCGGCGAACACCCACTGGAAATCGTAGTGCTGCTTGAGCACGGCGAAGGCCTGCGGGATCAGCGCGCCGCCGGCGATGCCCATCACCAGCAGCGCCGATCCGGTCTCGGTGAAACGACCCAGGCCCTTGATCGCCAGCGGGAAGATCGCCGGCCACATCATCGCGTTGGCAAAGCCCAGCGCGGCCACGAACCCCACCGACACGTAGCCATGGGTCAGCAGTGCGGCAATGGCGAACGCCACGCCCAACAGCGCCGAGACGGCCAGATAGGCCTGCTGGGAAAACACGCGCGGGATGGTCACCAGCCCCACCACATAGCCCAGCAGCATGGCGCCCAGGGTGAAGGAGGTGAAGAACTTGGTCTCGTCCAGCGGCAGGCCGAAGCCATTGCCATAGGTGCCGATGGCATCGCCGGCGAGCACCTCCACGCCGACGTAGACGAACAGGCACAGCACGCCCAGCCACAGATGCGGGAACTGGAAAATGCTGCCGCGCGCACTTGCGCCATCGGTGGACGCGTTGGCCTCGCTGCTCTTCAGTTCCGGCAGCGGCGAGAAGACGATGAACACCGCCACCAGCACCAGCACGCCGGCCATCGTCATGTAGGGGCCGTGGATTTTCGCGGCAAAGGCGGTGAGCAACTGCGCCTTGGTTGCCGCATCGGCCGCGGCGACCTGCGCGGACAGATCGCCGATGCCGTGCAGTACCAGCGAGCCGATCACGATGGGCGCCAGGATGCCGGCGATCTTGTTGCACAGGCCCATGGCGGCGATGCGCCGGGCCGCGGTCTCGATCGGCCCCAGGATGCTCACGTAGGGATTGACCGCCGTCTGCAGCAGCGCCAGGCCGCCGCCGATCACGAACAGCCCCGACAGCGCGCCGGCATACCAACGCTGGGTGGAGAACTGGCCGAACATCGCCGCGCCCACCGCCATCACCAGCAGGCTGAGCGCCAGGCCCTTTTTCAGGCCCGTCGCGCGCATCACCGCCGCCGCCGGCAGCGCCAGGACGAAATAGGAGATGTAGAACACGAACACCACCAGGAAGGCGTTGACCTCGTTCAGGTCGAAGGCCAGCCGCACGAAGGTGATCAGCGGCCCGTTGATCCAGGTGAAGAAACCGATGATGAAGAACAGCAGGCCGGTCACGGCCAGGGCGGAGGTGTTTCGGTTTGACATGGATCACGACCCGGTAGGACGCCGGTACCGCGGAAGGCCGGCAGGACTGGGATCTTCCCCGAAGACCCCTGTGGTGGACATGCGGGACTAACGTTGTCACAAGGGCGCCGGCTTTGCCAAGCCTCGCGCTTGCGAGCGAGGGTTGGACCGCGCCGCATCGAGCGCAAGTGCATTCGCCTTTGGTCGTAGCACGCCGCACGGCTGCAACCGATTCCAGGAGCGACTTCAAAACAATAAGGAGCGCCGACCGAGGGACCGCGCTCAGGCACCCCCTGTGTCCGGGAATCCCTGACGTTGGCGTCATGTAAAAAAATCATGACGATCTGTTGACAACGTTGTCAGCGGATCGCAAAACTCCAGGTCATGCCACGGCGGCGCCGCTGTCCAGGGCCGCATACCGCCATCGGGGACGATCCGTGCTTTCCAACGCCACCTCCGGTTCCACCCTCGCCTCCTCGCGCCAGCCGTTCATCGCGGCCGACGTCGGCGGCACGCACGTGCGCATCGGCCTGGTGCACGCCACCGGCGACGCCGCGCGCCCGGTGGACGTGGTCAATTACCGCAAGTACGCCTGCGCGGCCTACCCGGGGCTGGCCGAGATCATCGGCGACTTCCTGGGTACGCTCGATGGCGGCACCGCCGAGTGCGGCGTGATCGCCAGCGCCGGCTTTCCGCTGGAAGACGGCACGGTGATCACCGCCAACCTGCCCTGGCGGCTGTCCCCGCGCGAGATCCAGCAGCGCCTGGGGCTGCGCGACCTGCGGCTGGTCAACGATTTCGAAGCCGTGGCCTACGCCGCGGCGCTGGTGGGCGACAACGAGGTGCTGCGCCTGACCGGCCCGGCCACCGCCTCCGAGCGCGGCCCGACCCTGGTGCTGGGACCTGGCACCGGCCTGGGTGCGGCGGTGTGGATCCCCAACGCCCACGGCGCCACCGTGCTGGCCACCGAGGCCGGACAGGCCGCGCTCAGCGCGGGCAACCCGCTGGAGCTGGCGCTGCTGGAGCGCATGCTGGCCCGGCAGCCGCACGTCCCGGTGGAATCGGCGCTGTCCGGCCCGGGCCTGCTCAATCTCTACGGCCTGCTGTGCGAACTGCGGGGCCAGGCACCGGCGCACGCCACGCCCGGCGAGGTCACCGCCGCCGCCACGCGTGGCGATGACCCGCTGGCGCGCGAGGCGCTCGAGGTGTTCTGCGGATTCCTGGGCAGCGCCGTGGGCGACATGGCCCTGCTGTACGGCATCACCGGCGGGGTCTACCTGGCCGGCGGGATCCTGCCGCAGATCCGCGAGTTCCTGCTGCAGAGCCGCTTCGTCGAGCGCTTCCTCAACAAGGGACCGATGCGAGCGGCGCTGGAGCGCATTCCCGTGCGACTGGTCGAGCACGGACAACTGGGAGTTCTGGGTGCCGCCAACTGGTACCTCGGCCAGACGCAACACGCATGAGCAGATCACGTGCGGGCGCCAGGGGGCGTTCGCACGCAGGCAGTGAAGGATCGGCAAGACCGTCGTACCACGCACAGGCACTGGCAGCGCGCTGCCACCACTCAACAACAGTGATGGGGAAGCATCATGAACTGTAAGAAGTCCCTCCTCTCCGCGGCGATCCTGACCAGCATCGGGTTCGCTGCGCAGGCGCAGCAGGCCAGCACCACGCAGGCGACCGATCTGGACACCGTGGTGGTGACCGGTATCCGCGCCAGTCTCGAAAAGTCGCTGGATACCAAGCGTTACAACACCACCGTGTCAGAGGCGATCACCGCTGAAGACATCGGCAAGTTCCCGAGCACCAACGTGGCCGAGGCCTTTTCGCAGATCCCGGGCGTGACCCTGGATCGCCGCTTCGGCCAGGGCGAACGCGTCAGCATCGACGGCACCGATCCCAGCCTCAACCTGTCCTTCATCGACGGCCACCCGGTGGCGCAGGCGATCTGGCTGTACGGCGAACAGCCCAACCGTGGCTTCGACTACACCCTGCTGGCACCGCAGATCCTCGGCCGCGCCGAAATCATCAAGTCTTCCGAAGCGCGCCTGACCGAAGGCAGCCTTGGCGGCACCGTGCTGATGCATACCCGCCAGCCGCTGGACCTGAAGGCCAACGAGATCGCCGCGTCGGTCGGCTACAGCTATAGCGAACAGGCCAGCGAAGGCAAGCCCAACGCCTCGGTGCTCTACAGCTGGAAGAACGACCAGGAAACCTTCGGCGTCACCGCCTCGGCGCAGCACTACGAGGAGCGCGTGGACCGCCAGGGCATGGAAGTGTTCGGCTACGCCAAGGCCTCGTCCTTCCCGAACGCCGCCGCCGCGGGCCTGGACCCGAACGCCGATGTGCCCAACTCGGTCAACGCGGCGTGGTTCCAGCAGGACCGCAAGCGCGACAGCGCCGTGGTCAACCTGCAGCTCAAGCCCTCCGATGCACTGGAGTTCAACCTGAGCGGCTTGTACATCAAGGAAAACTTCGACAACTACAACCAGTCGATGTACAGCTTCCTGACCTGGAACCCGGGCACCCAGAACGCCGTGGACCAGCTCAACCAAGGTCCGAACGGCGTGGTCACCAGTGGACATTCCACCGCCAACGCGGCGGCCAACAGCGGCACGGTGATCTACGATAACAACGTGCGTGAGTCCGAAGTCACCACCAAGGGGCTGGACCTGCGCGGCGCGTTCAAGGGCGAGGGCTGGGGCGTGAGCGGCCAGGTCGGCCAGAGCAAGTCCGACAACAAGAACATGTCGCAGTTCTTCATCGAGCCGTTCTACAACGGCGGCTTCAGTTGGGACCTCAACCGCGGCATTACCTTCGACGATTCCGCCGCTGCGCGCGACCCCGCCAACTGGAACTCGGCCGGCGGTTGGTTCGGTAACAACGGTATCTTCTCCACCGAGAGCAAGGACACCTATGGACAGGCCGACTTCAACGTCATGTTCGATAGCGCATTCAACAAGCTGTCCTTCGGCGTGCGCCAGGCCAAGCACGAGGAGTCTTTCCAGCTCGGTGTGTTCGGCGGGGTGCGTCCCGGTTCGCTCGCCGACGTCGGTACGATCGGTCTGACCGACATTCAGGGCTTTTCTCCCGACCATGGCCAGCATATCCAGGCCGGTCGCGGCAACGTGCTGGATTGGATCCGCGGCAGCAACATCAACTATGCCTTCGATGCACAGGATCCGGGCAGCTACCTCAACAACACCTGGGCGCTGGAGCAGACCAACACCGCCGGCTACGTGCAGATGGACTTCGCCACCGACGGCGCGCTGCGCGGCAACTTCGGCGTGCGCTACGTGCGCTCCAAGACCGATGGCAGCGGCTTCGTCTACAGCGGCACGCCCACGCTGGAGGACCTGGACAGCAAGTGGCAGACCCGCAGCAAGACCGAGGACTTCTTCCTTCCCTCGGTGAACCTGGTGTTCGATGCCAGCAACGACTGGGTGTTCCGCTTCGCCGCGGCCAAGGTCATCGCCTGGGCGCCGTACAACCAGATGGTGAACAACACCTTCCTCAACGATACCCAGCTCACCGGCAGCGGCGGCAATGCCGAACTCTCGCCGTACGAGTCCTGGAACTTCAACGTCTCGGCCGAGTACTACTTCGACACCGAGGCCGTTGCGGCGTGGTCGGTGTTCTACAAGAAGATCGACAACTACATCGACACCTCGGCTGTCGTCGAGCGTCAGTACAACTCGATCCGCGACACCTCCCCGGCTGACTGGGCGGCCAACTACGTCGGCTCGCGCGGTTGCACCGCGGATGGCTATTGCGACTACAGCATCCAGCGTCCGCGCAATGCCGGCGAAGGCGAGGTCAAGGGCTTCACCGCCAGCTTCCAGCAGCCCTTCGGCGACAGCGGCTTCGGCGTGACGTCCAGCTTCACCTACGCCGATGGCGAGAACAACACCGGCGATCCGCTGCCCTACCAGTCCAAGACGAGCTTTGCCATCAGCCCGTACTACGACAAGGGCATCGTCAACGCCCGCCTGACCTACAACCACCGTTCCAGCTACCTGGCCGGCGGTTACGTGGCTGGCGCCGCCCCGGCCTCGGTCGACGCGTACACCGAGCTGGGCGCCAGCGTCGGCATCCGCTTCACCGACAACCTGTCGCTGCAGATCGATGCGCAAAACCTCCTGGACGAGGAGTACTTCCAGTACCTGGGCGACAAGGACCACATCGCCGGTCGTTACAAGAGTGGCCCGCGCTACATGGCGACGTTGAACTTCAAGTTCTAAGGACGCAGTCTCGCCGCACAGTGACGGAACACTGCACGGGCCCGGTTCGCCGGGCCCGTGGTTGTTTTGGGGATCGGTGCGCACCGCGCACGCGCCTGCCGCCCGCATGCGTTGCAGGGCGTCAAGGCGATTCCCGCAGACACGCTACAGTCCAATGACGATGCGCCTGGCGCGTCGACGCACATGGAGAACCGATTCGATGCGATGCCCACGCTCCACCCGCTGGCTGCTGGCCGCGCTGCTGCCGCTGGCGCTGCTGTCCACCACGCAGGCCGCCACGACGCCGCTGATCCCCGCCCCGGCCCATGCCCAGGCCGGTGAAGGACAGTTCCTGCTGGATGCGCAGGTGCGCGTGGGCGCCGGCCCGGACGCGCAGGCCGCCGCCGCGCAGTTCGTGGCGCTGCTGGCGCGCAGCGGCGGCCCGCAACTGGCGCAGGACGGCAAGACCGGCGGCAAGGACAAGCGCATCGTGTTCGTGCTGGACCGCAAGGCCGCCAGCACGCCCGAGGGCTACACCCTGGAGGTCACGCCACAGCGCGCGACCGTGCGCGCGGCCGATCCACGCGGCCTGTTCTACGGCGCCATGAGCCTGTGGCAGCTGATCCCCACGGGCGAGGCTGGCCAGCCCAGGCCGATCGCCGCGGTGAAAATCGAGGACGCGCCGCGTTTTGCCTGGCGCGGACTGATGCTGGACTCGGCGCGCCACTTCCAGCAGGTCGATGAGATCAAGGCGCTGCTCGATGCCATGGCGGTGCACAAGCTCAACACCTTCCACTGGCACCTGGTCGACGACCAGGGCTGGCGCATGCCGGTGGACAAGTACCCCAAGCTGATCGAGGTCGGCAGCTGTCGCGTGCCCGCCGGCGATGCCGGCAAGGCCGCCGATGGCAGCCCGGCCACCTACTGCGGCTACTACACCCATGCGCAGATCCGCGAGGTGGTGGCGTATGCGGCCAAGCTGCACATCGAGGTCGTGCCGGAGATCGACATCCCCGGCCACGCCACCGCCGCCATTGCCGCCTACCCGCAGCTGGGCATGCTGGACACGCCGCTGAAGGTGGGCAACGAGTGGGGCGTGTATCCGAACCTGTTCAACGCCGACGAGCCGACGATGCAGTTCATCGAGGACGTGCTGGCGCAGGTGATCGACCTGTTTCCCGGGCGCTATGTACACGTCGGCGGCGATGAGGCGGTCAAGGACCAGTGGCAGGCCTCGCCGAAGATGCAGGCGCGCATGCGCGCGCTGGGCGTGAACAACGAGATGGAAATGCAGAGCTGGATGATCAAGCGCATGGAGCGCTTCCTGGTCGCCCACCAGCGCCGGCTGATCGGCTGGGACGAGATCCTGGAAGGCGGCCTGCCGCCGGAGGCCACAGTGATGTCCTGGCGCGGCATCGAGGGCGGCATCGACGCGGCCCGGCAAGGCCATGACGTGGTGATGTCGCCGGTCACCCACCTGTACCTGGACTACCTGCAGACGCGCTCGCCCGACGAGCCGCCGGGCCGGCCGGCGACGATCGACCTGGAGAAGGTCTACGGGTTCGAGCCGGTGCCGAGCGCGCTGGATGCGCAGCAGCGCACGCACATCATCGGCGTGCAGGCCAACACCTTCACCGAGCACATGCGCAGCTTCGCGCGCGTGCAGCACGCGATCTTCCCGCGCCTGGCGGCCCTGGCCGAGACCGCGTGGAGCCCGCAGGCCGACAAGGACTACGCCAGCTTCCTGGCACGCCTGCCGGCGCTGCTGGCGCACTACCGGGCGTTGGGCATCGATTACGCCGCCACGCCGTTCCAGGCGCAGTTCACCGTGCAGGGCGATGCCCGTGCGGGCAAGGCGACCGTGCAGCTGAGCGAGCCACTGGGCTACCCGCTGCGCTACACCACCGACGGCAGCGCCCCCACGGCCGCCTCACCGCTGTACAGCGCGCCGCTGGCCTTGACGTTGCCGGCCACCGTGCAGGCGCAGGTGTTTATTGAGGGGCAGGCCTTGGCACCGGCCACCTCGCGCGCGCTCAGCGCGGCCTCGCTGCGCACGCGCAGCGACGAGGAGCTGGCCATGTGCACCAACCAGCTGATGCTGCGCCTGGAGGACGACGGCCCGCGCGAGGGGCCGCGCGAGATCTTCAACGTCGACATCTTCAACCCGTGCTGGACCTGGAAGCAGGCCGACCTGCGCCAGATCCGCAGCCTGCGCATACGCGCCGGGCGCCTGCCCTACCTGTTCCAGCTGGCCCACGACGAGTCCCATCGCGGCTTCAAGCCGGCCAGCACCGCCCACGGCGAACTGGTGGTGCGCAACGGCTGCGAGGGCCCCACGCTGGCCACCGTGCCGATGCCGGGCAAGCTCGACCCCGATGGTTTCGTCGACATCACCGTGCCGCTCAAGCGCGCCCCGGCGCAGGCGGACCTGTGCGTATGGTTCACCGGCGATACGCGGCCGGAGATGTGGGTGCTGGATCGGATGACGCTCGAGGAGTGAGTGGCTAAGAGCGAGGAGTGAGTGGATGAAGCGAGGAGTGAGGAGTGAGCGTGGTGCAAGACGCTCACCGCTTTTCGCTCACTCCTCACTCCTCTGCGCTCACTCCTGCTTTTCCGGATCGAGCCTGACCAGCAGGTTCCGCAGCGGCGTCCACGCCGTGGCCAGGCCCAGCAGCACGCCCACCGTGTCGGCCAGTGCGTCCAGCGCATCGGCGCTGCGGTCGGCGGTCAGGGCGCCCTGGGCGAACTCGATCAGCACGCCCAGCATCACCAGCCAGGCACAGGCGCGCAGCAGGCCGCGGCGCGTGGCGAACAGCTGCACCGCGGCGGCGGCCAGGACGAAATAGGCCAGCGCGTGTTCGACCTTGTCCCCGCCGTCGGGCACCTGCGGCAGGCTGGCACCCGGCAGCAGGCACACCACCACCACCGCGACATTGGCCAACAGCCACAGCGCCAGCCACAGCCGCGGATGGCCCAGCGGCTTGAGCCCGGGGATGCTCACAGCCGCCATGTCAGGTCCCCCACCAGGAAGGCCGGGCCGAAGTCCACGCCGCGCGAGAACCCCATCGCCTGGAAGCGCTCGCCCATCTCGCTGGGCAGGGTCAGGCGCTTGGCCTGGTTGGCAAAGCGCAGCGACAGCACCTCATCGCCACGCGCCTGCACTTCCTCCAGCCGCTGCGGCAAACCGTTGCCCAGCAGGAAACTGGCCTGGGTGCAGTAGCCGGCCAGCTCGAAGCCGGCACCCGTGCCGGCCTCGGCTAGGGCGGTGAAATCCACCGAGGCGGTCAGGTCCTGCAGGCCCGGCCAGCGGTGGAGGTCGTTGTGGGTCTGGTGCCGGTAGAAGGCACGCAGGGTGCCGCCCTCGCGTTCGGACAGGTAGTACTCGCGACGCGGATGGCCGTAATCGATGAACAGCAGCGCGCCGGCCTGCAGCTGGCCGATCACCGCCTGCACCCAATACGGGAGCTGCGGCAGCAGCTCGGAGCGGTAGCCATCGGCGAACGGCGTTTCCAGGTAGCGCTCGACATGGCGCACGCCGGCCGCCAGCAAGGCGTCGGCCGGCCGATCGGTGGCGATGAACCGGCCCTGGCCATCCAGCGCGACGTGCTCCTCGAATACCTCGCCATCGCGCAGGGTGAAGCGCGGCGTCGGCAGCGCGTCGATGACCTCGTTGGCGAACACCACGCCCTGCCAGGCTTGCGCTGGCGGGCTGTCCAGCCATTCCACGCAGGCGAACACCGGCGGAATCAGGCCGCGGCCCAGGCGCTCGCGCTGGCGCTCGCGCAGGTCGGCCGAGGGCTCCAGGATCATGTAGCGCGCCGGCATCGCGTCCAGCTGCAGCAGGCGCTTGAGCACGGTCTCGGCGAAGGCGCCGCTACCGCCGCCGATTTCCATGAACTGCGCCTCCGGTCCCAGCTGCTGCAGCACCGGCGCCAGCGCATCGGCCACGCAGGTGGCGAACAGCGGCCCCAATTCAGGCGCGGTGACGAAGTCCCCCGCCTGCCCGAATTTGGTGGCACCGGCGCTGTAATAGCCCAGCCCGGGCGCGTACAGGCAACGCTCCATGAAGCGCGAGAACGGCATGCTGCCGCCGGAGGCGGCGATTTCTTCGCGGAGATGACGCGCCAGCGTGTCGCTATGGGCCAGCGCGGCGGCGTCTGGCGTGGGGAGTTCAGGCATGTGACCAAACAACGGCAGATGAAACCGTCATGGTACGCGCTGCGCCCGTGATCGATCAGGGTAGCCATCCCCCGGATGCCCCCCTATGATCGGGTGGCACTACTTTCACGGCTTCGACATGACCTACTGCGTCGGCATTGAAGTGGACGAAGGCCTGATCTTCGCCGCAGACACCCGCACCAGCGCCTCGTTCGACGATGTGCGCGTGTATCGCAAGATGCACATCTTCGAGTTTCCGGGCGACCGGGTGTTCGTGATCATGTCCGCCGGCAATCTGGCCACTACCCAGCTGACGCTGTCGCGGCTCAAGCGCGACCTGGAAGATCCCGACGCCCCCCGCAGCCTGCGCAGCTTCTCGCACCTGTACGAGGTGGCTGAGTACATCGGCGAGGTGCTGGTCTCCAGCCAGGCCCGGGTCAGCGACGAGGCCCAGCAGAGCGGGGTCAGCGTGCAGTCCACCCTGATCCTGGGCGGGCAGATCGCCGGCGAGCGGCCCGGCCTGTACCTGGTCTATCCGCTGGGCAACTGCATTGCCACCTCGCCGGAAACGCCCTACCTGCAGATCGGCGAATCCAAGTACGGCAAGCCGATCCTGGACCGCATCATCCGCGCCAGCACCAGCCTGGAAGACGCCGCCCGCTGCGCACTGGTGTCGCTGGATTCGACCATCCGCTCCAATCTGTCGGTGGGCATGCCCATCGACATGGCGCTGATCAAGGCCGGCGACCTGCGCATCACCCAGAAGATGCGGCTGGAAGCGGACACGCCGCTCTACGCCGAGATCCACGACACCTGGTCGCGCAAGCTGGAGGCGGCCGTGCACAGCCTGCCCAGCTTCCCCTGGGAGCAGGGCCGCAGCACCGAACCGGTGGTGGCCAGCGCCGGTCCCCGGGTGCCGCCGCGCCGCACCGCGCCGCGGCTTGATCCGGGCGATGTGCAGGGCCAGCAATAACGACGCTCAGCGCGTGCCCTGTGCCTCGCGCAGGGCGGCAAGTTCGTCCAGGAACGCCTGCCGCTCGCGGGGCGAGATCAGCACGCTGCGCCAGCGCCCATAGTCCACCCGCAGCCGGTCCAGCGACAGCGCCGGCCCCGACATCAGGCTGCGGGTCGGGGTCACCGCGCGAATCTCGGACAAGGCGATGCGCCAGCGGAACGGCCCGCAGCGCACCAGCAGGCGCTCGGCGGTGAGCTGGTAGCGCGTATCCAGCAGCAGCCACAGCGGCAGGACCAGCGCAGGCAGCACGCCCAGAAACGTCGCCAGACCGCCCGCTGAAGGGCCATGCAGCCAACCCCAGGCCACCGTGCCGGCCGAGAGCATCAGCGGCAGCGCCAGGCAGCAGGCGATGAAGCCATCCACCGCGGACACGTAGGGACGGGATTGCATGGGCCACCTCCTGTGGCGGGCCTGCGGCCCTCAGCTGTAGAAATAGCCCTGCACGATGGCGTTGTGCAGATCGCCCAGCTGCACCTGCACCTCGTCCATGAACTTGGCCGGGTTGTGCGCGGCCAGCCAGGCCGGGTCGGCGTTGCGGGTAATGCCGACCACGCGGTTGAAGTGGCGGTCCACCGCCGGGCGCGGCGGCATGCCCGGCAGCACGCGCTGGGCGCGCGAGAGGCAGAACACCACGCTGCGCGGGAAGTCGCCGTTCTGCAGCAGGAAGCGCAGCGCATGCTCGCCGGTGACCCGCTGGCGCACGTTGCGCCGGTACATCTGGTAGGCGGCCAGCGAGCGCAGCACCGCCATCCACTGCATGTTGCTGAAGGCCTCGCGGTCTTCTTCCTGGCGCGGGGTGATCAGCCCGGAGGCGCCGGCATCGATGATGCGCGTGGTCATGTCGGCCTGTTCGATGGCCGTGCCCAGGCGCATGAAGTTGAAGCCGATGTCGCGGCTCACGTTCGCCGTCAGCAGGCCGGAGACCTTCAGGCAGCCGTCGGCGATGCGGCTGATGAACTCGATGCGGTAGCGCCGGGTGATGGCGCGCTCGCCGTTACCCTCGATGTACAGGTGCAGGTCGTTGACCGCCTCCCACACTTCCTGCGGCAGGCTGTCGCGGATACCGCGCAGGATCTCGCGCGCGCCATCCACCGAGCTGCGCAACGAGGATGGGTTGAGCGGGTCCAGCAACAGGAAGCGCGAGACCTCCGCATCGCCCACATCGCCGCCTGCATCCGGATGCAGGCTCTCGAAGACCTCGCCGGCGCCCACCGTGTCGATCATCGGCCGCCAGGTGAAGCGCACCGAGCGCGGCAGGTCCAGCTGCAGCTGGCTGCCCACGCCGACCAGGCGCGCGGTGTTCTCGGCGCGGCGGATGTAGCGGCTGAACCAATACAGGTTGTCTGCGACGCGGGAGAGCATCAGAGACCCTCCTCATCGTCCAGGTCCACCACCCAGGTGTCCTTGGCGCCGCCGCCCTGGGAGGAGTTGACCACCAGCGAGCCGGCGGTCATGGCCACGCGGGTCAGCCCGCCGGTGGTCACGTAGGTGTCCTCGCGCGAGAGGATGAACGGGCGCAGGTCCAGGTGCCGCGGCGCCGGGCCGTCGTCGGTGACGATCGGCGCGGTGGACAGGTTGAGTGTGGGCTGGGCCATGTAGTTGCGCGGGTTGGCCTGGATCAGCTCACGGAACTTCTCCTGCTCGGCCTTGGTCGAGCGCGGGCCGATCAGCATGCCGTAGCCGCCGGACTCGTTGGCCGGCTTCACCACCAGCTGGTCGATGTGCTCCAGCACGTACTTGCGGTCCTTGTCGTCGTGGCACAGGTAGCTGGGCACGTTGGGCAGGATCGGCTCCTCGCCCAGGTAGTAGCGGATCATCTTGGGCACGTAGGCGAACACCACCTTGTCGTCGGCCACGCCCGCGCCCGGCGCGTTGGCCAGCGCCACCTTGCCGGCGCGCCAGCTGCGGATCAGGCCCGGCACGCCCAGCACCGAATCGGGGTGGAACACTTCCGGATCGATGAACAGGTCGTCCACGCGGCGATAGATCACATCCACGCGCTGCGGGCCATAGACCGTGCGCATGTAGGTGCAGTCGTCCTCGGCCACGAACAGGTCCGAGCCTTCCACCAGCTCGATGCCCATGGCCTGGGCCAGGTAGGCATGCTCGAAATAAGCGCTATTGAACACGCCCGGCGTCAGCAGCGCGATCACCGGCGCATCGCCCGGGCGCGGCGACAGCGCGGCCAGGGTGTCGTAGAGCTGGCTTGGGTATTCGTCCACCGGCAGGATCGAGCTGGTCTCGAACAGCTCGGGAAACACGCGCTTGGCGACCATGCGGTTCTCCAGCATGTAGCTCACGCCGGAGGGGATGCGCAGGTTGTCTTCCAGCGCGTACAGCGTGCCGTCGCCATCGCGCACCAGGTCCGAGCCGCAGATATGCGCCCACACGCCCAGCGGTGGTTTCACGCCCACGCACTGCTGGCGAAAGTTCACCGACTCCTCCAGCAGCATCGCCGGGAAGATGCGGTCCTTGACGATGCGCTGCTCGCCGTAGATGTCGCCGATGAACAGGTTCAGCGCCTGCATGCGCTGCTTCAGGCCGGCCTCGGTGACCTCCCACTCCTTGCGGGGGATCACCCGCGGGATCAGGTCGAACGGCAGCGTGCGGTCCACGTTGCGGCCGTCGGAGTACACGGTGAAGGTGATGCCCATGACCCGGGCGATGACGTCTGCGGCAAGCTGGCGTTCGGCCAGTTCGCGGCCGGACAGGCCGGCGAGGTACTCCACCAGGCGGCGCGCGGCGGGGCGTGGCCGGCCATCGGCCTGGATCAGCTCGTCATACGTGGAAGTCCGATACTTCTCCCAGTCCATTCGCTCCGTTCCGGTGCCGTGCGCGCCACCGGGCCGTGCCGCTGCAGGTGGATCGAACATGCCCGCCGGGGCCGCAAGCGTCAAGCGTTTCTGCGATGGTCGACACATCGCGGCGCTGGCCGCGGCACCGGCCCGGCATCTACCGAGGCCGGCGCCGCGCATCGGACGCCCACACGTGGCGCACTACAATCCCGCGCTCACAGTCCTGATGCGGGTCGACCGATGACGCCACACGCCCCTCCTGTCGCCCTGGTCACCGGCGCGGCCCGCCGCATCGGCGCGGAGATCGCCCGCGCCCTGCATGCCGATGGCTACCGGGTGGTCCTGCACTACCGCGGCTCGCAACAGGCCGCGCAGGCCCTGCAGGCCGAACTGGAGGCCGCACGGGCGGACAGCACGCTACTGGTGCAGGCCGACCTGGCGCAGCTGGATGCGCTCGCTGCGATGGTCCAGGCCACGATGGCGCGCTTCGGCCGGCTGGATGCGTTGGTCAACAACGCCTCGGCCTACTACGCCACGCCGGTAGGCCAGGCCACGGCCGAGCACTGGGACGACCTGTTCGCCTCCAACGCGCGTGGGCCATTCTTTCTTTCGCAGGCGGCCGCGCCGCACCTGCGCGCCAGCGGCGGGGCCATCGTCAACCTGGCCGACATCTACGCCGAGCGCCCCCTGCCGCAGCACACCGTCTACTGCATGGCCAAGGCCGCCCTGGTGATGATGACGCGCTCGCTGGCGCGCGAACTGGCGCCACAGGTGCGCGTCAACGCCATCGCCCCTGGCAACATCCTGTGGTCGGACAACCCGGTCAAGGCCGACACCGAGGCCATGCTGCACGAGCGCGTGGCCCTGCAACGCCAGGGCAGCCCCCAGGCTATCGTTTCGACCGTGCGCTGGCTGCTGACCGGCAACGACTATGTCACCGGGCAGGTAGTGGCGGTGGATGGGGGGCGGCTGTTGTATGTCTAGTGAGGAACGAGTGGAGAGGAACGAGGAACGAGTGCTAGAGGCAGGAACGAGTGAGAAGGAACGAGAAACGAGTGTCCGCCGCCACGGCGGCGTCTGCCTTGCTTTCACTCGTTCCTCGTTTCTCGTTTCTCGTTTCTAGCTTCTAGCGCCTCACCACGCGCCCCACCAACTCCCGGAACAACGCGTGCTCCAGCTTGCCGGCGTTCTCCCACAGCATCCGGCCCTGGGCGTCGCATTCGCCGACCAGGTCGATGTCGATGGCGCAGGCGCCTTCGCCCTCGCCGCGGCCCAGCCGCTGCTCCAGCGTCTTGAGCCAGGCGCCGAAGGCCTCGCGCGGCAGGCTGGAGGCGAACAGCAGGGCCTGGTTGACGTAGCGGTCGCCGTCGCCGGGCACCACGCTGTCGGCGTGCACCACGCCCGAGCGCGCCAGCACCTTGCCGCGCTGCTTGAGCAGGTCGCGCGCGCGTCGCAGCTGCTGCTCGCGGCGGGACTCGCCCGCCTCGGCCACCGGCGAGCTCGCGCTGCCCAGCAGCAGGATGTAGCGATAGGTTTCGGTGCTCATGCGCGCTCCCGCTGCCGCGTGATCTGCACGCCCACGCCGCCTCGGGCGGCGGGCACGGCATGGGGTTTGGTGACACGCAGGGCAATGGCGTGCATCGGAAATTCGGCCAGCAGCTGCGCGGCGATGTGCTCGGCCAGCGCCTCCACCAACTGGTACTGCGATTGCGCGCACAGCACGGCGATGCGCTCGGACACGGCCGCGTAGTCGATGGTGTCGCCCAGCGCGTCGCTGGCGCCGGCAGGGCGGTTGTCCTTGGCCATGCGTACATCGAAACGCAGCGGCTGCGGCGCACCGCGCTCGAAGTCGTAGACGCCGATCAGCGCCTGCACCTGCAGGTCGTCGATGAAGATCTCATCGCTACCCTGGAAAGGATCGACGCTCATGCCGGCGCCACCGGCGAAAGCTGGGCCATGTCCCAGCGCGGGGTGACCTTCACCTGCGCGTCGTCGTGCTGGCCGGCCTGCAGGCGCAGCGCGCCAGCGAAGGCGATCATCGCGCCGTTGTCGGTGCACAGCGCCGGGCGCGGGAAGCACACCCGACCGCCGCGACGCTGCGCCATGTCCTGCAGCTTGGCGCGCAGGCGCTTGTTGGCGCCCACGCCACCGGCCACCACCAGCACATCGCTACCGGCCGCATCCAGTGCGCGCTGGCATTTGATCGCCAGCGTATCGACCACCGCGTCCTCGAACCCGCGCGCGATATCGGCCCGCGTGGTCTCGCCCTGGTCGCTGTCGCGCCAGGCCAGCAGCACCTGGGTCTTCAAGCCGGAGAAGCTGAAATCCAGCCCCGGGCGATCGGTCATCGGTCGCGAGAACTTGAAGGCGCCGGGGGTTCCGGCCTCGGCCAGCTTGGCCAGCTGCGGACCGCCTGGATACGGCAGGCCCATCAACTTGGCGGTCTTGTCGAAGGCCTCGCCGGCGGCATCGTCCAGCGTCTCGCCCAGCAGGCGATAGCGGCCGATCTCCTCCACCGCCACCAGCTGGGTGTGGCCACCGGACACCAGCAACGCCACGAACGGCGCCTGCGGCGGATCGTCTTCCATCAGCGGGGCCAGCAGGTGGCCTTCCATGTGGTGCACGCCGATGGCCGGCAGCTCCAGCGCCCAGGCCAGCGCCCGCGCCACGCCGGCGCCGACCAGCAGCGCGCCCACCAGGCCCGGGCCCGCGGTGTAGGCCACGCCGTCCAGCTCGCGCGTGGACAAGCCGGCCTCGGCCAGGGTCTGGCGGATCAGCGGCAAGAGTTTGCGCACGTGGTCGCGGCTGGCCAGCTCGGGGACCACGCCGCCGTATTCGGCGTGCAGCGCGATCTGGCTGTAGACCGCGTGCGCGCGCAATGCCTGCACGCCGGACAGCGCGGTGTCGTAGACCGCCACGCCGGTCTCGTCACAGGAGGTTTCGATGCCAAGGACTTTCATGACGTGCAGGATGGGGCCAGATGGCCGCCGATGCCAGTGGCGGGCTTGCGCGGGGCCGTGCGCGCCGCTATAGTGCGCGGCTCACCGGGTTTGTGCCCGGTCATTTGTGTCCCGGAGATTCCATGCCCAGCGTCAAAGTCCGCGAAAACGAGCCTTTTGAATTTGCGCTCCGCCGCTTCAAGCGCACCTGCGAGAAGGCCGGCGTGTTGGCCGAAACCCGTAAGCGCGAGTTCTACGAGAAGCCGACCCAGGAGCGCAAGCGCAAGGCTGCCGCCGCGGTCAAGCGCCAGATGCGTCGCTCCTCGCGCGACGTCACCAAGCGCCAGCGCCTGTACTGAGCGACGGCACGGTGGCTGCTGGCGCGCGCCTTCATTGGGGCGATGCGCTGGTTGTTCTGCCAAAAGGCCGGCACGCGCAAGCGTCGCCGGCTTTTTGTCGTTCCTGAAGTTCCTGGCTGGTCGCCCGCCGCCGCGCACATCCGCCGCTGGCCACGCGCCCTAGCCCTTCGCCCCCGTCCTAGAGATCCGCCATGAGCCTCAAAGCCCAACTGACCAACGACATGAAGGCCGCCATGAAGGCCGGCGAAAAGGACCGCCTGGGCGTGATCCGCCTGATCAATGCGGCGATCAAGCAGCGCGAGGTGGACGAGCGCATCGAGCTGGACGATGCCGCGGTGCTGGCCGTGCTGGAGAAGATGGTCAAGCAGCGCAAGGATTCGGTGACCCAGTACGAGGCGGCCAATCGCGAGGACCTGGCCGCCGTGGAGCGCGCCGAGCTGGCGATCATCGACGGCTACCTGCCGGCCAAGCTGGACGAGGCAGCCATTGCCGCGGCGATCGATGCGGCCATCGCCCAGACCGGCGCCAGCGGCGCGGCCGACATGGGCAAGCTGATGGGCGTGCTGAAGCCGCAGCTGGCGGGCCAGGCCGACATGGGCCTGGTGTCCAAGCTGGTGAAGGCCAAGCTGGCCGGCTGACTGCCCCGCCGGCAGCAAGTGGTGCGCCGCCCGACGGCGCAAACGCAAACGGTTCCCATCTACAATGAAGGCGCGGCCTAGTCCTGGGCTGCGCCTTTCGCTTGATGGGATCTCGCTCGTGGTCTTTTCCCGCACCCGTGTCGCTGCCACATGCTGACCGGTTCCCTGCCGACAACGGCTTACCTAGCGCTCGGCGCCGCCGCGGCACTGTGCTTCTACCTGGCCAGCCCGCATCAGCGCTTGCGGCCCGCGCTGCATCGCCATGCGCGGCCGCTGCGCGTGGCCGGGTGGCTGCTGTGTCTGGCCGGCCTTGGCGCGGCCATGCAGGCCCTGGGGCCATGGGCCGGGGTGTTCGCAGGTTTGACCGTCTTCATGCTGGCCGCCGTGCTGCTGCCCTACCTGGACGTTGGGTGCCGCCAGCGCGCCGGAAAGAACAATCATGTGGGGTAAGTCGCTGGCCGCCGCGCTGCTGGGCCTGCCGCTGTCCACCGGCCTGATCGGCCTGATCGCGCTGCTGTGGCCCGGCCCGCTGGAACGCCATACCCTGCCGCTGCTGTTGTTGTCCTTCCCGGTGTGGATCGGCGTGATGTCGGCGGCCTTCGCCTGCCGCAGCGGCGCGCGCGCATGGCTGTGGCTGGGCGGGGCGACCGTGCTGGTGTTCGCCGCGCTTTACCTGGTCAAGGCCGCCGGCTGGGCCACGGAGCTGCCCGCATGAAGGCCGCCACCCTGCGCAGTTTCCTGGCCGTGCACACCTGGGTCGGGCTGGTCGCCGGCATGGCCTTGTTCATCGCCTTCTATGCCGGGGCCTTCAGCGTCTTCACCCACGAGCTGAGCGACTGGGCGCCACGCCCGGCCACCGCCGCCCCGGCCGAAGACGCCCCGGCCGCGCTGGCACGCGCGCAGACCCTGGTGGACACCATGCTGCGGCAGCGCCCCGCCGCGCGCGAGGCGATGTTCCTGGTGCTGGCCGGCGACCATGGCCCGGTGCCGCGCCTGTTCCACCAGCCGCCCGGCGGCAAGGACACCTTCCAGTACCAGCTGGACGAGACCGGCACGCTGGTGACCCTGCCCCAGCGCACCGGCTTCGTCGATTTCCTCTACGACCTGCATTTCACCGCTGGCCTGCCGCGCCAGTTCGGCACCTACCTGTTCGGCGTGGTGTGCCTCCTCTACGGGCTGGCGCTGGTGTCGGGCGTGGTGATCTATGCGCCGGTGTTCTTGAAGGATCTGTTCGCCCTGCGCGCGGGCCCCAACCTCAAGCGCCTGTGGCAGGACGCGCACAACGTGATCGGCATGCTGTCCCTGCCCTTCCACGTGATCTTCGCCTGGTCCGGCGCGGTGCTGACGCTGGGCGTGCTGCTGTTGGCGCCGTTCCAGTACCTGGTGTTCGGCGGCAAGCTGATGCAGGTGCTGCAGTCGGATTTCGAAGTGGTGCCGCACGTGGCCCCGGCCCATGTCGCCCGTCCCACGCTGCCGGTGGCCGAGTTGATCGCACGCGCGCAGCGGGCCCTGCCCGGGCTGCAGGTCGAATCGATCGCGTATCACGACAGCGGCGATGCCAACGCGCGGGTGGAGCTGTACGGCGAGGTCGACCAGCGCCATCTCAACACCATGGGCGTGGTCGCCTTGAACGGCGCCAGTGGGCAGGTGCTGCGCGTGATCGACCCGCGCACCATGTCGCCGGGCACGGCCTGGCTGCGCGGCATCCAGGCGCTGCACTTCGGCAACTTCGGCCATGCGCCGGTGAAGTGGCTCTACCTGCTGCTGGGCCTGGGCGGGGCCTTCCTGTTCTACAGCGGCAACCTGCTGTGGATCGAGGCGCGCCGCAAGCGTCGCCAGCCGCAGCAGCCCCTGCGCACGCAGGTGATGGCGCGGCTGACGCTGGGCATCTGCCTGGGCTGCATCGCCGGGGTCTCGGCATTGTTCATCGCCGGCGCGCTGCTGCCGGCCTCGCAGGCGGCGCTGGCCTATTACGCGGTGTTCGGCCTGGTGCTGCTGTGGGCACTGCTGCGCCCGGCCGCGCGCGGCGCGAGCGAGCTGCTGGCGCTCTGCGCGCTGATCACCGCGGCCATTCCCATGGCCGGCTGGCTGGGCACCGGCGAGCATCTGATCGCCGCAGCGGTGCACGGCCATGGCGCCCGGTTCTGGATCGGCGCGCTGGCGCTGCTGCTGGCCGCCGCGTATGCGCGCATGGCGCTGGCCAGTTGGCGCCGCGCGCGCAGCGCCGATGCCAACAGCGTGTGGGCGCACGCACCCAGGACACACACGCGCTGAACACCATGCTCACTGGGCGATGACAGCCTGCTGGGGCATGCTCGGTGACGTGTTCGTTTCCCTGTGACCGCGCTGCCAACCGTGCCCCTGCTGCCTTCCACCGACCGCTTCCAGCACCGCCTGCAACAGCTGCAGGACAGCCTGCCGGTGGCCATGGCCAAGCGCTTCTCCGACAGCGACCTGATGACACAGGCCGCGGCGCTGACTTTCTATGCCCTGCTGTCGCTGGCCCCACTGCTGGTGCTGCTGCTGTGGATCGTGGCCTCGTTGTATCCGCCGGCGCAGGACGAGCTGCTGCGGCAGATTGCCGGCCTGGCCGGGCCTGAGGCGGGCGCGGTAGCCCGCACCGTGCTCACCAATGCCAAGGACCAGCCCAGCATCGGCTCGCTGGCCGGGTTGTGGAGCACGCTGCTGCTGTTCGTCGGTGCCACCGCGGTCTTCGCCAGGCTGCAGGCCGCGCTCAACCTGATCTTCTTCACCGACCGCCAGGAGTTGGGCGGCGGCATCAAGGAGTTCCTGAAGAAGCGCGTGTTCTCCTTCGGTGTGGTGCTGGGGCTGGGCTTCCTGCTGATCGTGTCGATGATGGCGGCCACCGCGCTGCAGGTGATGTTGGCCAACGTGCCCTCTCTGCTTCCGGCACTGGGCAATGGCCTGACCTTCGCGCTGTATGCGGCCGCGTTCGGCTTCCTCTACCACTACCTGCCCGACCGCCCGGTGGAATGGCGGCAGGCGCTGCTGGGGGGCGTGATCACCGCCGGCCTGTTCATCGCCGGGCGCTACGGCATTGGCCTGTATCTGTCGCAGACCGATCCGGGCAGCGCCTACGGCGCGATGGGGGCGATGGTGATCATGCTGGTGTGGTTGTACTACGCCACGGTGGTGTTCTTCGTCGGCGCCCTGATCACGGCGGTCATCGACGAGCGCATGGACCAGCGTGCCGCGCACCGGGCCGCCGAGCGCGAGGCCAAGCTGCGCCAGAGCACGGTGACCAGCGCAGCGGCGGTGGATCCGGATTCGCAACCGCTGCCTGCGCAGGACGTACTGTTGCACAAGGACGCCGCGCCAAGGGCCTGAGCGCGCAGGCCCCGCGCAACGCCGGAGTTGCCCGCCGCTGGTGGCTCGGATCGAGCCAGGACCTGGCCAGACGCCTGGAATAGCACCGACCACGGCAGCACTGGGCTGCCGGCTCCTGGCTTGACGCCCATGGCATCCTAGTGGCCTGCCATGGCCCGCATTCCCGACGCTTTCATCGACGAACTCCTCGCCCGCACCGACATCGTCGAGGTGGTCGGCCTGCGCGTGCCGTTGAAGAAGCAGGGCAAGGAGTACTCGGCGCGCTGTCCGTTCCATGACGAGCGCTCGGCTTCGTTCACCGTCTCGCCCACCAAGCAGTTCTATCACTGCTTCGGCTGCGGCGCCCACGGCACGGCGCTGAGCTTTTTGATGAACTACGACCGCCTGGAGTTCCTGGACGCGGTCGAGGAACTGGCCAAGCGCAACGGCATGGAAGTGCCGCGCGAAACCCGCCAGCGCAACCAGAGCGACGACAGCCGCGAGCTCTACACCGCACTGGAAGCCAGCGCCAAGTTCTTCCAGCGCGAACTGGAGGGCAGCGACAAGGCCAAGGGCTATCTGGATGGGCGCGGCGTGGATGCGGCCACGCGCACGCTGTTCGGCATCGGCTACGCGCCCGATGGCTTTTCCGCGTTGAAGGATGCCCTGGGCAAGGACGAGCGCCGCATGAAGCTGCTCGAGCGCGGCGGCATGTTCTCGCGCAACGAGCGCGGCCACGTCTACGACAAGTTCCGCGACCGCATCATGTTCCCCATCGCCGACCGGCGCGGGCGCACGATCGCCTTCGGCGGTCGCGTGCTGGGCAAGGACGATGGCCCCAAGTACCTCAACAGTCCCGAGACCACGCTGTTCCACAAGGGCCGCGAGCTGTACGGCCTGTGGCAGGTGCGCCAGTCCAACCAGAAGATCGACAAACTGGTGGTGGTGGAGGGCTACATGGACGTGGTCAGCCTGTTCCAGTTCGGCGTGACCTACGCGGTGGCCACGCTGGGCACGGCCACCACGCCGGACCACGCCGAGCTGCTGTTCCGCAACGCAGCCGATGTATATTTCTGCTTCGACGGCGATGCGGCCGGCCAACGCGCCGGCTGGCGTGCGCTGGAATCGGTGCTGCCGCGGATGAAGGACGGGCGCCAGGCGTTCTTCCTGTTCCTGCCGCAAGGCGAGGACCCGGACACCATCGTGCGCAAGGAGGGCGCCGACGGATTTTCCGCGCGCCTGGGCCAGGCCACGCCACTGTCGCAATTCTTCTTCGACGAGCTGTCCAAGGACATCAACCTGGGCACGCTGGATGGCAAGGCGCGGCTGGCCGAGCGCGCGCGTCCGCTGCTGGCGCAGATTCCCGAAGGCGCTTTCGGCGATCTGATGCGTGCGCGCCTGGGGGAGATCACCGGCATCGGCCAGGCCTCTCCGAGCGCCGCGCCCACGCCCGCGCCGGTGGCGCGCCCGATGCGCCGCGCACCCAGCGCGGGGGCACAGCGCATGAGCCTGGTGCGCAGCGCGATCCTGCGCGTCCTGCATGCCCCGGCGCTGGCGCTGGACCTGCCGCCGCCGCATCCCTTCGCCGACCTGCGCCAGCCCGGCATCGAGCTGCTGTGCGAGCTGCTGGACATCGTGCAGGGCCGCCCGGACATCACCACCGGTGCGCTGCTGGAGCACTTCGCCGAGCGCGAGGAAGTCGCGGCCCTGCAGAAGCTGGCGCTGCAGGATATTCCAGGCGATCTGGAGACCTGGCGCCAGGAATTGCACGACGCTTCGCTGCAGCTGGAAAAGCAGACCCTGGCTCAGCGCATCGACGAGCTGCTGGCCAAGCAGCGCGCGCAGGGGCTGGATGAGACGGACAAGTACGAGCTGCGTGAGCTGCTGAAGCTGCGCGCCGGGTGAGGTGGGGCGAGGAGTGACTGGAGAGGAGTGAGGAGTGAGCGGAGGCGCTGCTGCCCGAGCTCCAGTCCAAGCGCACCCTGCGGTCAACGCCGATGAACTTGTGGGAGCCCCTGACGCGCTTACCCCTGTTGCTCCCAGCGGTTCTTCAACCCACCATGCCGCTGCCCGGCAGCCAAGGCTTGAGCCAGTGGTCCACCAGCAGGAAGGCGAACAGCGCCATCAGGTAGACGATGGAGTAGCGGAAGAAGCGCATGTCGAACATGGCATCGGGCGGATCCAGCTGGCGCCAGGCGTACCACAGGAACACGCCCCCCAGCACCACCGCCCCGCCCAGGTAGAACAGCCCGCTCATGCCCACCACCACCGGCAACAGGGTGCTGATCAGCAACAGCACGCTGTAGAGCAGGATCTGCTTGCGCGTGTACGCCACGCCATGGGTCACCGGCAGCATCGGGATGGCGGCCTTGGCGTAGTCGGCGCGGCGGAAGATCGCCAGCGCCCAGAAGTGCGGCGGCGTCCACACGAAGATGATCAGCACCGGCAGCAGCGCATAGGCCCAGTCCCACTCGCCGCGCATGCCGGTGATCGAGGCCCAGCCCAGCAGCGGCGGCGTGGCCCCGGCGACGCCGCCGATGACGATGTTCTGCGGCGTGGCGCGCTTGAGATAGACGGTGTAGATGACCGCATAGCCGATCAGCGAACCGAAGGTCAGCACCGCGGTGATCACGTTGACCCACAGCACCAGCAGCGCCATGGACAGCGCGGTCAGCACGCCGGCGAACACCAGCACCTGCCAGGGCCTGACCTTGCCCACCACCAGCGGCCGCCAGGAGGTGCGCGCCATCTGCGCGTCGATGCGCGCATCCAGCAGCTGGTTGATCGCCGCCGCGGCCGAGGCCGCCAGCCAGATGCCGATGAAGCCCAGCACCCCGGCGCGCAGCTGTTCGGCCGTGGGCACGGTCTCGATGGCCAGGGACATGCCCACCAGCGCGGTGAACACGATCAGCCCCACCACCTTGGGCTTGGTGAGGTCCCAGTAGTCGCGTGCGGTCGCGCTCATCCCCGCGCCCTCACTCGCCCGGCGCCCGCAGGCGCGCCAGCAGCGACACCAGCAGGAAGGTCAGCACCACCGCGCCGGCGTTGTGCAGCACCGCCACGGCCAGCGGCAGGGCCAGCTTGACGTTGAGGATGCCGAAGCTGATCTGCGCCGCCAGCGCCGCCACCAGGGCGATGGACCAGCCGCGCATGCCCGGCGAGCGCAGCAGCCGCAGCGACAGCCACAGCAGGTACACCGCCACCAGCACCGCCATCATCCGGTGCGCCAGCTGGATGGCGATGCGCGAGGCGCCGTCGAGCACGCCGCCTTCGTAGTCCACCCCGATGCCGCGCCACAGGGTGAAGCCCTCGGCGAAATCATGCGGTGGCCACCACTGGCTGACGCAGCGCGGGAAGTTGTCGGCCGACCAGCTGCCGCCCCCACAGGCCAGCGCGGCGTAGTTGGCGCTGACCCAGCCGCCCAGGGCGATCTGCACCAGCAGCAGGCCCAGCCCGATGCGCAGCAGCCATTTCAGGCGCGCCGCATCGGCCAGGCGGATCGGCAGCTGGGTGGCGCGCCAGGCCATCCACACCAGCATGATGAACAACGTGATGGCGCCCAGCAGATGGCCCATGACCACGATGGGCTTGAGCAGCCAGGTCACCGTCCACATGCCCAGCAGCGCCTGGAAGATGATGGTGGCCAGGGCCAGCACCGAGACCCGCGAGAGATCCTGGTTGGACCAGCGCAGCGCGGCGATCAGCAGCACGGCCTCGCCCAGCGCCGCCAGCACGCTGGCCGCCACATGCTGCCCGCCCATGTACAGCGGGATCGCCGCGGCCACCAGCACCGCCGCGCCGATGATCTGCGCCATGCCGCCCTTGCGGCGGCGCGCGGACATCAGCGCCAGGGCGAACACCTCGATGCTCAGCAGGCCGGCCAGGAAGCGGTGCACCTGCTCACGCCAGACCTTGTGCGTCTCCAGCGGACGGATCTTGCTGGCGGCATGGTCGGCGACCTCGGCCGGCGCGCTCGGCCAGGTCGCCCGGCCGTAGCAGGTCGGCCAGTCCGGGCAGCTCAGGCCGGCGTCGGACAGGCGCACGAAGCCACCGAAGATGATCGTGCTGGCGGTCATCAGCGCGGCGAACCAGGCGATGCGGTGGAAGTGCCGGAACGGCAGGCGGAACGAGGCAGGCATGAGGGGGCGACCGCTAAATCAAAGAAGTTTCAACAGCTTGGCCACGTCGCTGCGCAGGTCGGCGGGGTCGAACCCCGGGGCGAAGCGCATGATGACGAAGCCATTGGGATCGATGACGTAGACCGGCACGCCGGCCGGGTCGTCCACCTGCGGCAGCGCCGCGCGCAGCGCCGCATCCGGCGCCAGCACGCGCAGCGCGGCCGGGCGCGGCGCGCCGGCCGGCGGGGTGCCCAGCCACAGGATGTGCACCTGGTCGGCGTTGTGGCCGAACAGCTGCCACACCGTGTCCAGCCGCTGGCCCAACGCCACGCAGGCGGCCTGGCACTCCGGCGGCGGTGCCAGGACGATGCGCCAGGTCTTCTGCGGCTGCTGCCAGGCATAGCGGCCACCACCGATCAGCTGCGGCGGATGCTGGCGCAGGTCCACCGGCGGGTTCAGCAGCTGGCCGTGATTGCGCATGCCGGCCGGCTGCCAGCCGGAGAAGCGCAGCAGTCCGGCCCCGGCGGCGCTGCCGAAGAACAGGACGAACAGGGCGATCAGGATCCAGCGGCCGCGGACACGGGCCGCGTCGGTGGACGGCGGGGTCATCCGCCTATTTTCGCACGCGCGGCCCGTCGGCGTCGGAACGTGAGCAGCGCGGCGGTGGCCAGCACCGCGATGGCCAGGCCGAACCACTGCACGGCATAGCCCAGGTGGCGCTCCGGCGGCAGGGTGTTGGGCAGCACCTCGAGGTCCCGCGGATAGCCCCAGGGCAGGGCCGGATCCAGGCGCAGCACCCGCGGCGCCAGGCCCGGCGCATGCAGCGGGCCGGCCAGCGCCTGCGGCTGCAGGCCCAGCGCCAGCAGCACGCCGTCCTGCGCGGCCGGCGCGCCGTGGCCGGCCAGCCCGGCCGCGGGCGGCGGCATCAGCAGGCCGGAGACCTCGGTCTGCACAGGCTTGGGCGGATGCGGCAGGCGGCGATCGGCCGGCAGCGGCTGCCAGCCCAGTTCCACCAGCAGCGGCGGGCCCTGCAGCGGCTGGAACACGCGGTAGATCCGCACCCCTGCGCGCCCTTCGCGCAGCTGGTTGTCCAGCAGGACCGGCGGGGCGTCGGTGAAGCGCCCGTGCCCGGCGGCCCAGTCCAGGCCGTCGGGCGCGCCGGCCAGCGACAGCGGCCCGGCCTGGCGCCTGGCCAGCACCTGCTCGGTCTTGGCCAGCAGCGCCTGCTTGTCCCGCGCGCGCTGCAGCTGCCAGTGGCCGAGCGCGCTGAAGCCGGCCGCCACCAGCAGCGCCAGCGTCCACCCCAGCCACAGCGGCATGCGCCTCACACGCGGCGTCGCCGCAGCGGCCATAATCGGACGCTCATGGACATCGGCGTGGGAGGCGTGCGATGAACGAGTCACTCAAGATCCTGCTGGTGGTCGGCTTTCTGCTGCTGATTCTGTGGAATCTCGGCGCCGGCCTGTACTACCTGCTGGTCGATCGCGGCCAGAGCAAACGCACGGTCAACGCCCTGACCTGGCGCATCGGCCTGTCGGTCGGACTGATCGTGCTGGTCGTCCTGGGCATCTGGAGCGGCGTGATCCGGCCGCATGGGGTAGGCGGTTGAGGGCGAGAAACGAGTGCGGAGGAACGAGTAACGAGTGGGCAAAGTGCGAGGAACGAGTGCGGAGGAACGAGAAACGAGTCAAAGCTCGATCTTCGGCGCAGCCCCTGCTTTCACTCGTTCCTCGTTCCTCGTTTCTCGTTTCTCGTTTCTGCTCAAAGCACGTAAACGAACAGGAACAACGCCAGCCACACCACGTCGACGAAATGCCAATACCACGCGGCCGCTTCGAAGGCGAAGTGGTTGTCGGCGGTGAAATGCCCGCGCAGCACGCGCAGCCACATGACCGCCAGCATGATCGTGCCGAGCAGGACGTGGGCGCCGTGAAAGCCGGTGAGCATGAAGAAGGTCGAGCCGTAGATGCCCGAGCCCAGGGTCAGGTTGAGGGCATGGTAGGCATGGATGTATTCCTCGGCCTGCAGGCACAGGAACACCACGCCCAGCGCCACGGTCAGGCCCAGCCACACCAGGATCTGACGGCGGTGGCCGGCCTTGAGGGCGTGGTGGGCCACGGTCAGGGTCATGCCCGAGGTCAGCAGGATCAGGGTGTTGATCAGCGGCAGGCCCCAGGCCGGGATGGTCTGGAAGGCGCCCCCGATCTGCGCCGGGCCGTTGGTCGGCCAGCCGGCGCTATAGCCATCCCACAGGATGGCATTGGTCATGACCCCATCGCCCTCGCCGCCCAGCCACGGCAGTGCATAGGTGCGGGTGTAGAACAGCGCGCCGAAGAAGGCGGCGAAGAACATCACCTCGGAGAAGATGAACCACACCATCCCCATGCGGAAGGACACGTCCACCTGCCGGTTGTAGTGCCCGGCGATGGACTCGCGGATGACATCGCCGAACCACATGAACAGCGTGGCCGCCAGCATCAGCAAACCGGCGAAGAACATCCAGCGCCCCCAACCGGCGTCGTTGAGCCAGCTGGCCACGCCGATGACGGTCACGAACATCGCAATGGAGCCCACGAACGGCCATTTGCTCTGCGCGGGCACGTAGTAGACGTTGCTGTCCGGCATCTGGGTCTGTGCCATGGGGCTCTCCGGTAAAACGGGTTAAGGCGCAGCGCGCGGTGGCGAGCCCTGCGGCGGAGCGCCCAGCTCCGCGGTCAGGGCATCGTTCTTGAAGAAGGTGTAGGACAGCGTCACGGTGGACACGTCCTTGGGCAGGTTGGGATCGATGATGAAGCGCACCGGCATGTCCCGCGTCTCGCCCGCATCCAGGGTCTGGGCGGTGAAGCAGAAGCACTCGGTCTTGGTGAAGTACTGCGAGGCGCGCGCCGGCGCCACGGACGGCACGGCGCTGCCGACGATGGCGCGGGCACCGTCGTTGCGCGCGAAGTAGTTCGCCTCGTACATGCGCCCGGGCACCACCTTCATGGTCAGCTGCTCGGGGTGGAAGGCCCACGGCAGGCGCGAGTTGACGCCCCCATCGAATTCCACCGTGACCACGCGTTCCTGCGGCGCGCCCGCGCCTGCGGCAGCGGCGCGGGTATCGGCCGGGCCTTGCTCGAGGCGAACGCCGAACACCTTCTCGCAGGCGATGCGATACAGCGGCACCAGCGAGAAGGTCAGCACGAACACCGCCACCGCCACGCCGATCAGCTTTGGCAGGCCGAAGGTCCGCGAGGGCGCCGAGGCGTTCACCTGGACAACACCCCCGACAGGATGAAGGCCACATAGATGCCCAGCGCGATCAGGCCCGCCACCAGCGCCGTGCGCGAGGCGCGGCGGCGGCGTTCGATCAGGCCCTGCTCGTCCGGTGCGATGCTCATGTCGGCCTTCAGTGCGTGACGTCGTCGTGCGCCAGGTCGCCTGGCTTGATCACCGGCGGCGTGGTGAAGGTATGGGCCGGTGCCGGCGAAGGCACGGTCCACTCCAGGCCCTTGGCCGCTTCCCAGGCGCGCGCGTCGGCGCGCTTGCCGCTGCGCAGGGACGCGCCCAGGATCGCCGCCATCATGAAGGGCGTGACGAACATGCCGAAGGCGCCGATCGAGCTGACCAGGTTCCAGTCGGCGAACACCACGTTGTAGTCGGGGATGCGGCGCGGCATGCCGGCCAGGCCGAGGAAATGCTGCGGGAAGAACAGCAGGTTGACGAACACCATCGTCCACCAGAAATGCACCTTGCCCCAGAACTCGCTGTACATGCGCCCGGTCCACTTCGGCCACCAGTAGTAGGTGGCGGCGATGATGGAGAACAGCGCGCCGGTGACCAGCACGTAGTGGAAGTGCGCCACCACGAAATAGGTGTCGTGGTACTGGAAGTCGGCCGGCACGATGGCCAGCATCAGGCCGGAGAAGCCGCCGATGGTGAACAGGATGACGAAGGCCACCGCCCACAGCATCGGGGTTTCGAAGGACAGCGAGCCCTTCCACATGGTGCTGACCCAGTTGAACACCTTCACCCCGGTGGGGATGGCGATCAGCATGGTGGCGAACATGAAGTAGATCTCGCCGCCCAGCGGCATGCCCACCGCGAACATGTGGTGCGCCCACACGATGAAGGACAGGAAGGCGATCGAGGCGGTGGCGTAGACCATGGCCTGGTAGCCGAACAGCGGCTTGCGGCTGAAGGTCGGCAGGATCTCGCTGACCACGCCGAAGGCCGGCAGGATCATGATGTAGACCTCGGGGTGCCCGAAGAACCAGAAGATGTGCTGGAACATCACCGGGTCGCCGCCGCCGGCGGCATTGAAGAAGCTGGTGCCGAAGAACTTGTCGGTCAGCAGCATGGTCACTGCGCCGGCCAGCACCGGCATCACCGCGATCAGCAGGAAGGCGGTGATCAGCCAGGTCCACACGAAGATCGGCATCTTCAGCAGGTCGATGCCCGGCGCGCGCATGTTGAGGATGGTGGCGATGATGTTGATCGCGCCCATGATCGAGCTGATGCCGGCCACGTGGATGGCGAACACGGTGAAGGCCACGTTGGCGCCGCCCTGCAGCGACAGAGGCGGATACAGCGTCCAGCCACCGGCCGGCGCGCCGCCCGGCAGGAACAGCGTCAGCAGCAGCATGGTGAAGGCCACCGGCAGCAGCCAGAACGACCAGTTGTTCATGCGCGGCAGCGCCATGTCCGGCGCGCCGATCTGCAGCGGGATCATCCAGTTGCCCAGGCCGACGAAAGCCGGCATCACGCCGCCGAAGATCATCACCAGCGCGTGCACGGTGGTCATCTGGTTGAAGAACTCGGGCTTGACGAACTGCAGGCCCGGCGCCATCAGCTCGGCGCGGATCACCACGCTCATCGCCGCACCGATGATGAACATGATGAAGCTGAAGATCAGGTACAGCGTCCCGATGTCCTTGTGGTTGGTCGAGAAGAACCAACGCTCCATGAAGCTCTGCTGGTGATGACCGTGGTGGTCATCGTGGTGATCGGTGGCGGTATGGGCCATGGACGGATCCTCGAAAGAGCAGCGAGCGTGGAAGCGGTCAGGCCTGCGCGGGCGCGGGCGCGGCTTCGGCGGCGGGAGTTTCGGCCGGCTGGCCCTCGGGCGCGGCCGGCGCGGCTTCGGCAGGCGCGGGTGCAGGCGCGGCCTCGGCCGGCGCGGGTTTGCGCGAGGCCAGCCACTGCTGGTATTCGGCCTTGGGCACGGCGCGCACCACGATCGGCATGAAGCCATGGTCCTTGCCGCACAGCTCGGCGCACTGGCCGCGGTAGATGCCGGGCTGCTCGATGTTGGTCCAGGCCTCGTTGATCAGGCCGGGGATCGCATCCTGCTTCCAGCCCAGCGCCGGCACCCACCAGGAGTGGATGACGTCATCGGCGGTGATCACGAAGCGGATCTTGGTGTCCACCGGCAGGACCAGTGCGTTGTCCACGTCCAGCAGGTAATGCGGGTTGGCCGCCGCGTCCGGGCGCTGGCCGCTCTGGCGGATGCGGTCCGATTCGCGGTCCAGGCGGCTGGTCAGCGAGACGTCCTCGCCCAGGTATTCGTACTTCCACATCCATTGGTAGCCGGTGACCTTGACCGTCATCTCCGACTCGCGGGTGTCGTACATGGCGATCAGCTTGGCCGTGGCCGGCCAGGCCATGACCACCAGGATGATCACCGGGATCACCGTCCAGATGATCTCGGCGGTGGTGTTGTGCGAGAAGGTCGCGGCGACCGCGCCCTTGGACTTGCGGAACTTGAACATCGCATAGCCCATCGCGCCGAACACGATCAGGCCGATGATCACGCAGACCCACAGCGCCACCATGTGCGCCTCGTAGGCCATGCGCGCGGTATGGGTCACCCCGCGGCCCATGTTGAGCTGCCACTCCTTGGGATCGGCCGCCTGTGCCACGGCCAGCATCGGCGCGCTCATCGCCGCCATGGCCATCATCCAACGCCTGCCCCACCCCATCGCTCGCCGCATTTGCCTAGACCCTCAACGCGTCATCGGTCGCGGCCTGCCACGGCCGCCAGGAGATCCTGCAACTGTCCCGCCAGCACCTGGCGTTCGGCCGGCCCGAGAAAAGCGCCGACTTCGACCCGCCTGCCGCTGGAGGACAGCGAAATCCATTCACCTTGTCCACCCACATTCAGCCGGACCCAGTAGGGATGCGCGCGGAACACCGCCGCAGGCAACCGGGACCGCCTGACCTCAACCGCATCGGGTGCCACGGCGATGACCTCGTCGCGCTCACCCTCCCGCCACAGCCAGCGCAGGGACAGCCCCAGCAGCGTGCTGTGCAGCAGCGCGAACACGGGGGCGAACACGTTGCCGGTCCACCACCCCAGTCCCGCCACCAGCCACATGGCACCGCACAGCACGCCGAACAGCAGCACGAACTGCCGTGCGGACAATGCCCGGGGAGGTCGCAGCGTCAGTCGCGCGCCCGCCCCGCCCGAAGGGAGTGGAGCCACTTCAATCATGCCGACGCTGCCAGGCACCCAGCCCGCGAAGACCGTTTCGATGGTAGTCCCGCTTTCACATGGGCGGCAAGCTGAAAAAATGCTGCGCCGCAGCTAAAACGCGCCTGAAATCAAGGGCTTCGGCAACACATTGCAACGGGGTCGACCAAAGGTTGAGCCTGTCTTGTGGCGTTTTCCGGCAGCGGCGTCATGCAACTGGGTGAGGTGCAGCGAAGGCTGGCAGGCCTCGCTTGCCGCCGCCACGGCGGTAGAGCCGCTGCTGCACGGGTCGGGCTCCTTGGCACCGGCGGCGATGGTGGATGGAGAAGCGTCATCCACCCTACGGCTCTGCAGCACGTCCCAGGCCGGAAGCCTTTCGTTTGGAGAATGGAAACCCATCCGCTGCCGAGCCTGGACCTGAGTCGGGCATGGCGGAAAGCGGGCCAGGATGGCCCGCGGCGGCGAGTCAGCCAGGGATGGCTGACCGAGCCGAGGAGCCATGCCCGACTCAGGGCCAGGCTGCTTGGCGAAGCCAGCGCACCAGGACCGTCCTTCGGGTCATCACGGCTCGACCTGCGTGCGCCCAACAACGCTCGCCGATCGCTGCTTGCGGATTGCCCTGGGGTGCGGACCTGCCAGCCAGGCGCCAGCGGAGAACCAAGAAAAAAGCCCTGCCGAAGCAGGGCTTTTGAACATCGCCAACGCGATGCCGGATCAGAACTTGTAGTGCACCGAGGCGGCCAGCACGTTGCCGCTGACCTCGTAGTCGCCGACCAGGCGGTTACCGGTGGCGCTGGTGGTGGCCACGGCCGGGTCGCTGGTGAACAGGTGCGTGTAGCCGAGGTTGTACTCGGCCTGCTCGGACGGCCTCCAGCTCAGGCCCAGCGAGACCCACTTGCGGGTCGCGTCCGGCACGCGCACATCGCGATGCTCGTCGGTGGTCGGGGTCTGGTCGTAGGCCAGGCCGCCACGCAGGGTCAGCGTGTCGCTCATGCGGTAGTCGGTGCCCAGCGAAACGAAGGTGGTGTCGCGGTAGGAGAAGTCGAGCACGCTGTCGGGTTGATTGGAAGCGAAGTCGACGGTGACCTTGTCGAACTTGCTCCAGGCCGTGCGGGTGACGTCGGCCATCACCGACCACTGGTCGTTGATGTTGTGGGTGAAGCTGGCCGTAGCGCTGGCCGGCAGCTTGACCGTGGCCCGGCCCTCGGTATCGACGAAGGTGCCCGGCGCGGCCACGCCCAGCACGGTGGCGGCATTGCCCGGCACGGTGAACCTGGCGTCGCCGCCGGTGATCTTGTGCTCGACCTGCGAGCGGTAGCTGAAGCCGATGTGGGTATTCTCATCGACACTGAACAAGCCGCCGAGAGTGAAGCCGACCTCGGTGTTGTCGCCCTTGATGCGCGAGAAGCCATCGGCGCTGCCCGGGGCGAAGCCCGGCACGCGACGCGCGGCCAGCAGGGTGCCGAAGTCGATGGCGTTGGTCAGGTCGATGTCCAGGCGCTCGGCGAACACCGACGCGCCGAAGGACACGTACGGGTTGACGTCGTAGGAGAAGGCGAAGTTCAGGTCCACCGCCTGCAGCTCGGTCTTGACGCCGTTGTAGCGGCCGACCCAGTCGCGGTCGTATTCGGTCTTGAAGCCGAACGGCACGGTCAGCGAGGTACCGAAGTGCATGTTGTCGTCTGCGCCGAAGGGCAGATGGAAATACATCGCCGGCACCGGCGCGATCATGCCGGCGTCGCCGCCGTTGCCGCCGGACATCGGCCCGCCGCTGGCGTAGGTGCCACTGCCCTGGAACTTGGCGGAGAACTGGATGGCGCTGACGTCGGCCTGGAACACGCGGCCGTCGAGCTGGCGCATGCCTGCCGGGTTCACGGCGATGATCGAGGCATCGTCCGGCGCGCTGCCGGAGCCAGCGAAGGCGCGGCCCAGGCCCTTGGCGCTGTTTTCCTTGAGCTGGAAGGCGGCGGCGTGGGCGTGGCCTGCGGCCAGGGCGCCGACAATGCCCAAGCTCAGGGCGGAAAGACGGGCGAAAGTAGAAAGATTCTGCATGACGTGTCGCGCTCCGGATTGTTGTGGTGTGCATCAACGCGTCGGTGGAGTCATCCTGACCACCTGCCGGAACCCCTCCCGACATACGACGCCGTATGCAAGTATATCGGGCATTTCTAACAAATCGGTAACATTCGCCCCGACTTTGTCGGGCCTGTCTGCCTCTTTCCCGGCGCGCCATGTCGTTCGCGCGGTCCCGCCATTACAGTCCATGCCGATGTTCGTCGCCATTCCCTCCCGTCGCAAAGCGCATTGGCGCTGGGCCACGCCGCTGCTGCTGGCCTCGCTGCTGGCCGCCTACCTGTGGGCGGTGACCCGGCCGAACAACGCCTATCGCGATCTGGTGATCGCCTGGGGCGCGCTGTCCGGGGGCCTGGATTCGCCGCAGGCCTGGGCGGCCAGCCTGCACGACGGGACCGTGCTGCGGCTGTTCACCGCGCTGCTGCTGCATGCGGATTGGGCGCACCTGCTGGGCAACCTGGTGTTCCTGCTGATCTTCGGCCTGCCGGCCGAACGCAGCATGGGGCCATGGCGCTTCCTGCTGTTGTTCTTCGTCGGCGGTGCTGTGGCCAACCTGGCCGCGGTGCTGGCCATCCAGTCCCCGGACCGGGTGATCATCGGCGCCAGCGGCGCGGTGTCGGCGGTGATCGGGGCCTACCTGGCGCTGTTCCCGAATGCGCGCCTGGGCATCGTGCTGCCGCTGGGCCTGTTCCTGCAGTTCGTGAAGGCGCCGGCCTCGCTGTTGATCGGCATGTGGGCGCTGCTGCAGTTCGGCTTCGCCTACTTCGGGCCGGCGTTGGGGGCGGTGGCCTGGCCGGCGCACATCGCCGGGTTCCTGTTCGGCGTGGTGTTCGCGCTGTGGGTGCGCGCGGCGATCGCGCGGCGGCTGCGCAAGCGCAAGGGCTACTGATCGAGGAGTGAGTGGAGAGGAGTGAGGAGTGAGTGGGTGGCCGCGGGCACTTGCGTTCGAAGGACCGCGCCCAGACATGAGAGGCTTCCTCGCCTCACCGAATCGATCGCCGCGATGTCCAGCAAGATTCTCTACAAGGTGACCTTCCTCAACCACGGCAAGGTCTACGAGCTCTACGCCCGCCATGTCGGCACATCGAACACGATGTGGGGCTTCACCGAGGTCGGCGAGCTGGTCTTCGACCTGCACGAAGGGTTGGTGGTGGACCCGACCGAGGAACGCCTGCGCGAGGAGTTCGGCAACACCCGCATGCTGCATCTGCCGATGCAGAGCGTGGTGCGGATCGAGGAAGTCGAGAAGAAAGGCCAGTCGGCGATTCGCGATGCCATCAGTGGCGAGAAGGTGGTCACGCCCTTCCCCGTGCCTGCCAAGCCGCGCTGAGCAGCCCGGCCAGGGTCGCGTTGCGATGCCAGGTGAGTTGGCTGCCATGCGCCGCAGCGGATCATCGAAGTCAGGGACCCGGCCGACGAGGACAGCCGGCAGGTGACAGTTTCTCTATCGAAGCGGCTCTAGGTGGCCTAGGGCCGCTCTCACAGTCGCTTCTGCTTTTAGGGCTGCTTCGGCTTGGCCGACTCGGCAGCCGGCGGCGGGGTCGGCGCTTCTGGCTTGGCAGGCTCGCTCGCCGGCACGCTGGCCGGGGCCTGCGGCCTGGCGGGCGCCGGCACAGGCTTGGCCGCTGCCTTGTCCGCGGCGGCCTTGGGCTTGGCGCCAGTAGGCGCTTTCGCCGCCTTGGCGCCCTTGGCTGCCTGCGCCTTGGTATAGCTGCCCGGCTGCTTGAGCTCGTTCAGGGCCGAGGTGATGTAGCCATCGCCCTCGAGCAGGTCACCGGCGGTATAGCCCTCGGCGCCCTCGTTGTCCCCGTGCAGGTGGCCGGGCAGGGTCGCCTCGCTGTAGTCGGCGATGCTGGCGGGCTTGTCCTGCGGGGCCGGGGCCTGAAACACCACGTCCGGCACGATGCCGCTGGCCTGGATCGACTTGCCGCTGGGCGTGTAGTAACGCGCGGTGGTCAGCTTGACCGAGTCGCCGTTGTCCAGCGGCAGCACGGTCTGCACCGAGCCCTTGCCGAAGGTGCGGCTGCCGACCACGCGGGCGCGGTCGTTGTCGCGCAGCGCACCGGCCAGCACTTCGGCGGCGCTGGCCGAGCCGGCATCCACCAGCACCACCACCGGCTTGCCATGCATGCGATCGCCCGGGGTGGCGTCGAATTCCGAATCGCTCACCGCAATACGGCCGCGGGTGGTGACGATCACGCCCTTGTCCAGCAGCTCGTCGGCGACCTGCACGGCGGCATTGAGCAGGCCACCGGGATTGCTGCGCAGGTCCAGCACCAGCCCCTTGAGCGCGCCCTTGGCCTGCAGCGCGTCCAGCTGCTGCTGGAAGGTCGCGCCGGTATCGGCCTGGAAAGCGCTGATGCGGATGTAGCCGTAGCCCGGCTCCAGCAGGCGCGAGCGCACGCTGGCCACGCGGATGGTCTGGCGGGTGACGGTGACATCGAAGGGCCCCTCGCGACCCTCGCGCACCAGGGTCAACTTGACCTGGCTGCCGGTCGGGCCACGCAGCGGCGACATGCTGTCGTCGCTGGGCAGCGGCTTGCCGTCCACCGCGACGATCACATCGCCGGACTTGATGCCCGCGCGCGCGGCCGGGGTGTCGTCGATGGGCGCGACCACGCGCAAGGTGTTGTCCGGCTGCGCCAGCAGTTCCACGCCGATGCCGTCGTAGGCGCCGGAGGCCTGTTCGTCGAAGGCCTCGGCGTCCTCCTTGTCGAAGTAGGTACTGTGCGGGTCCAGGTCCAGCAGCAGGCCGCGGATGGCCGACTGCATCAGCTTCTTGTCGTCCACCGGCTCGACGTAGGCTTCCTTGACCGCGTTGAACACGGCCACGTAGCGGCGGATCTCGTCCAACGGCACCTTGGAGGGCGCGTTCTCGGCGGCGTTGGGGTCGTCGCTGGCGGCCACCGTGTCCTCGTCGCCGCTAGCAGGTTCGGCGGCGCGTTCCTGTGCCAGCGCCGGGGTGGCGGCCAGCAGCAGAAGCAGGGAGAAGGACAGACGCATTCGACGCACTCCGGGAAACGACGCGGGAGGCTGGATTATGCGCGAGCGCGGCGGAAAAACCCGTTGCCCCCGCGCATCGGCCATTCCCTGGGGCGCGCGATCACTGCCGCTGCAGCCAGGAAGAAGGATCCACCGGCTGGCCGTTGCGACGCAGTTCGAAGTACAGCGCCGGCATGCCCTGGCCGCCGGAGCTGCCGACCTTGGCCACCGACTCGCCACGCTTGACCGTGGCGCCGACCTCGCGCAGCAGCGCCTCGTTGTGCGCGTACAGGCTCATGTAGCCGTTGCCGTGGTCGATGATCAGGATGTTGCCGTAGCCGGTCATCCAGTCGGAGAACACCACCGTGCCCTCGGCCACGGCGGTGACCGTGGCTCCGGCGCTGGCGCCGATCAGCACGCCCGAGCTGCTGCGGCCATCGGGCATGCGCCCGCCGAACCTGGCCAGCAGGTTGCCGCTGACCGGCCAGCTCAGGCCACCCACCTTCAACGCCGGCGCACTGGCCACGGTGGGCGGCACCTTGCGCTCCGGGCGCGGCGGCGCGGGCTTGCCTTCGGCCTTGGCGGTGGCCGCGGCCTTGGCGGCGGCGCGCTCTTCGGCCACGCGCCTGGCCTCGGCGGCACGGCGTTCGGCCTCGGCCTTGCGCGCGGCGGCGCGCAGGTTGGCCAGCAGGGTTTCCAGCGACTTGGCATCGCGGCCCAGCGCCTGCTCGCGCTCGCTGCGGTCCTTGTAGCGCTCCTCCAGCTGGGCCACCACCGTGGCCCGGCTCTTGCGGTCCTGCTGCAGCGCGTCGACCTGCTGCTTCTGCTGGGCGCGGGTGGCGGCCAGGGCCTGGCGACGGTCGGTGATCTCCTGCTCGACCTGGGTCAGCGCCTGCATCTGCGTGGTGAGGGCGGCGATGCGCCTGGCGTGATCGCGCTGCAGGTAGCCGTGATAGGCCATGGCCCGACCGGCATCGCCCAGATGTTCCTGCGACAGCAACACCTTCAGCGGCGCGTCCTCGCCCTGCTGGTAGGCCGCGCGCACCAGCGCCACCAGCTGCCTGCGCTGGGCTTCCAGGTGCGTGCGCATGGCATCGCGGCGCGCCTGCAGCTCGGCCAGGGCGCTGGCCTCGCGGGCGATGGCGGCCTCGGTCTCGCTCAGCGCGCGGCTGGTGGTGGCGACCTTGGCATCGGCCTGGCGCAGGTCGCGCGAGGCATCGCCGCGCTGGTCCTCCAGCTTGCGCCGCTCGGCGCTGATGCTCTTGAGCTCGCCGCGCACGCGCTCCAGGCGCTTCTGGGTCTCGCCGGTGGTCTGCGCCAGCCCTGTCGCGGCCGGCAGCGCCAGCGCGGTGAGCAGCAGCAGATGCAGCGCCGGGCGCATGCGGCCAGGCCTCAGCACGCGCATCCGGCGATCATGCCCCCGTTGCCTGGCGCCCATGCGCGCCCACCGTCCACCCCGGGCCCGCAAGGGACACAGGCGAAGGCCGGGCGGGCAATGGCTGGGGGCACGACGGATTTCCTAGTGACTTCAGGCAGGTGCCGATTGTAGCCAGGCATGGTGCGATGACGGTGAGGGTCGCTGGCACAGCGCCCGCCATCATTCATCGTGGAGAGACAGACCATGCGCGTACCGCGATCCATCCTGTGGCTGGCCCTGCTGGCCGCCACCCCGGCCCTGGCCCAGCAGGACCTGAGCAAGATCTCCGGCGATATCCATGCCGCCGCCGGGCAGAAGTACGGCGAGCTGGCCACGGTCAGCGGCGATATCGATGTCGATGCCGGCGTGCAGGCCGGCAGCGTCAACTCGGTCAGCGGCGATGTCACCATCGGCGCGGACGTCGGCATCGAGGAAGCCACCACGGTCAGCGGCGATCTCAAACTCGCCGACAAGGTCAGGACCAAGGACCTGACCACCGTCAGCGGCAACCTCACCGTGGGCCGCGATGCGGTCATCGGCGGCGATGTCACCTCCGTCAGCGGCAACATCTTCGTCGACCGCGGCGGCAAGATCGATGGCGATGTGACCGCAGTCAGCGGCGAGATCGGCCTGGTGCAGACCGAGGTGGACGGCGACATCACCTTCGTCAGCAGCAATGTCACCGTCGGCGTCGGCTCGCATGTCAAAGGCAAGGTCCGGCTGAAGAAGCCCAAGAACACCTACACCAGCAAGCGCTCGCAGCTGCCGCGCGTGGTGATCGGGCCCAACGCCGTGGTCGATGGCCCGCTGGAGTTCGAACTGCCGGTCAAGCTGTACGTGCACAGCACCGCCAAGACCGGTGCGATCACGGGCGCAACGGCGATTTCGTTCGACACGCCGAGCGCGCCGAAAGACTGATCCAACGTCTGGGGAGACGACCTTCGGCACATCGGGCCGAAGGTCGTCCTGGGTAAACTCCGGGGTTTCTTTCACCGGAATGTCCTGATGTCACGACACCTGCTGCTCGGCCTGGCCGTCATGGCCGCCCTGTCGGCGTGCAAGCGCGAGTCCGCCGATCCGGCGGCCGCCAGCGCCACGCCGGGCCAGGCCCCTGCCTCGGCCCACACCTTCTCGCCCGAGCTCAATGCCGAGGACTTCGGCGAGCTGGTCAAGACCCTGGCCTCGGACGAGTTCGAGGGCCGCGCCCCCGGTTCGGTGGGCGAGGACAAGACCGTGGCCTACCTGACCCAGCAGATGCAGCGCATCGGCCTGCAGCCGGGCAACAACGGCAGCTGGACCCAGGACGTGCCCATGGTGGAGACCACGGCCGACGAGCACACCACCCTGGCCATCAGGCAGGGCGAGCAGACGCGCACGCTCAAGTTCGGCCAGGACATGGTGCTGGGCACGCGCACCGGCCAGCCCGAGGTCAAGGTGGACAACAGCGAGCTGGTGTTCGTCGGCTACGGCGTGGATGCGCCGGAGCAGCAGTGGAACGACTACGCCGGCCAGGACTGGAAGGGCAAGACGGTGGTGATGTTCGTCAACGACCCGGGCTTCCACACCCAGGACGCGACGCTGTTCGACGGCAGCAAGATGACCTACTACGGCCGCTGGACCTACAAGTTCGAGGAAGCCGCACGCAAGGGCGCGGCCGCGGCGATCATCGTCCATGACGATGCCGGCGCCAGCTATGGCTGGGACGTGGTGAAGAACTCCTGGTCCGGCCCGCAGTACGACCTGCCGGCCAAGGACGACCCGGATGCGCGCGTGCCGGCGCAGGGCTGGATCACCCAGGCGCAGGCCCGCACCCTGTTCGCCGGCGCCGGGCTGGACCTGGACCAGGCCTACAAGGACGCCTCCAGGCGCGGGTTCAAGCCGGTGCCGCTGAAGGCCACGGTCAGCTTCGACCTGAAGAGCACGACCACCGAGAAGACCTCGCGCAATGTCATCGGCGTGCTGCCCGGCAGCGAGCGGCCCGACGAGGCGGTGCTGTACATGGCCCACTGGGACCACCTGGGCAAGCACGAGGGCGAGCCGGGCGACAACATCTACAACGGCGCGGTGGACAACGCCACCGGCACCGCCGGCATCCTGGAGATCGCCGATGCCTTTGCCCACCAGGACCCCAAGCCCAAGCGGTCGGTGGTGTTCCTGGCGGTGACGCTGGAGGAGTCGGGCTTGCTTGGCTCCAAGTACTACGTCGCCCACCCGACCTTCCCGCTGAACAAGATCGCCGGGGTGATCAACATCGATGCCATGTCCGTGGCCGGCAAGACCCGGGACATGACGGTGACGGGCATGGGCGCCTCGGAGCTGGAAGACATCCTCAAGCCCATCGCCACCGCCCAGGGCCGCACCCTGCACCCGGAATCCTCGCCGCAGAGCGGCTTCTACTTCCGCTCGGATCACTTCAATTTCGCCAAGGCCGGCGTGCCGGCGCTGTACACCGACGGCGGCGATGACCTGCTCGAAGGCGGCAAGGCCGCCGGTGAAGCCTATGCGGCCGACTACGGCAAGCACCGCTACCACTCGCCGGCCGATCAGTACGACCCGGCGGCCTGGAAGCTCGACGGCACCCTGCAGGACCTGGAAGCGCTGTACGGCGTGGGCCGCCAGCTGGCCGGCAGCGACGCCTGGCCCAACTTCTACGCCGGCAGTCCGTTCAAGGCCGCCCGGGATGCCATGATGCAGCCGCAGGAGCCCTGAGCGCGGCGGTCGGTCAAGCGCTGCGGCGACCACCGTGCCGCGACGCACTGCCACCTGGTCTTCGCTCCCACTCGCCCGCTGCATACAGCTTTGTGGGAGCGACTTCAGGGATGGTCGAGAGCGTGTGTCGTCTCCGCATTCGGGAATCGTCGCCGCAGCGGCCGATCATGAGCCGTCCAGTGAGCGTCGTCAGCGCCTGGCGGGACACGCGCATGGTTAAGCTGCCCGCTTTCCACGAGGATCCGCCATGACCTATGCCCTCGCTTACTGGTGCCTGCTCGTGCTGGGCGTGCTGCCGTATGTGTGGGTCGCCACCGCCAAGGCCGTGGCCGGCACGCGCTATGACAACCGCGATCCGCGGCAGTGGATGGCCAGGCAGCAGAACCCGCTGGCCCAGCGCGCGCATGCGGCGCATCTCAATGGCTTTGAGGCCTTCCCGCTGATCGCCGCGGGCCTGCTGATGGCACAGCTGGCCGGCGTGCCGGCGCACACGGCCACGGCGCTGATGCTGGCGATCACCCTGGCGCGCATCGCCCATGGCCTGTGCTACATCGCCGGCAGGGCTGGCTTGCGTAGTCTGGTGTGGTTCGTCGGGCTGGGCTGCACGCTGGCCCTGTTCGTCCTGGCCGCGCTGCGCGTCGGCTAGCGCGCCTTCTGTGGGAGCGGGTATAGCCGCGAAGAGGTGTTTCCGGGAAAGCCTCTTCGCGGCTAAAGCCGCTCCCACAGGGCAAGGTGCGCTTGCCACCCGACGGACCGCTGCCCTGCCAAGCAGCGATAGGCCACGCCTTACCTTCGCTCCTGAGTCGCTGCGTCGGGAGAGGCGCAAAAAAAGAAGGCGCCTTGCGGCGCCTTCTTCGATCCCGTCATCCGAAGGTGTGGCTCAGAACAGGAAGCCAAACTTGATCGAACCGGCCAGCGCATGGTTGTCGGTGAACTCACCGGCATAGCTGCGCGCACCAGTCTCGGCGGTGGCATCGCCCAGCCAGAAGTACTTCATGCCGCCGGAGATCTCGATGTTCGGCGTCGGGCTGTAGCGCAGGCCCACGCCGACGTTCCAGTAGCCCTCGGTCGGGCCCAGCGTGGTCACCGGGTTGCCGGCGCCGCTGTCCCAGCCCACCGACAGCGAACCGCTTAGCGTCTGGGCGAGCTTGCGGCCCAGGCCCAGGTTGGCCGACCACTGGTCTTCGGAGTAGTCCACCAGGTTGAAGCCGTTGGGCTGGCCCACCAGCGGGCCGACCGCCCGCGACAGCTGGCCGAAGGCCGAGGGCTGCACGGAGAACTTGGACCACTGCACCCAACGCACGTTACCGAAGGCGATGGTGTCGGCCATGATGCCGGTCTGGAAGTCCAGGTTGACCGACTGCGGCGTGGTCAGGTCGGTGGTGCCCGGGGTGAAGCCGCCGCGCAGATTGGCCAGCGCGCCGCCGATGGCCTGCCCGGTGGCCGGCGGAATGCGGCCGGCCCGCACCAGCTGCTGGATCAGGCCACCCAGCTGTGCGCTGTTGGCGCCCAGCGCGGCGACCATCGGCATGGACTCGTTGGCGTCGATCTCGTAGTCGATCTCCGAGCGATAGGTCAGCGAGACCTTCAGCGCGATCTCCGGGATCTGGTAAGCCACGCCCGCCAGCCAGCCCCACTCGCCGGTGGTGGGCACGGACAGGTCGTAGCCGTTGAAGACCGAGTAGGTCTCGCCGCGCAGGTTCACATCGCCCTTGATCTGCTGGTAGGCCGCGCCGCCGTAGATGTTCCAGTTCTCGGTCGGCTGGAAGCCCACCAGCGCCGACAGGTTGCGGGTGCGCACCTGCACCTCGGTGTCGCCTTCGATGCCCGAGTTCAGGCCGAAGGCGGCCAGCTGGCCACCGGAGACGATGCTGGGGCCGGACACCACCGGCAGGCCGGTCAGGACCGGGTCGGTCGGCGAGGCGACGAAGGCGCCTTCGCGCTTGTACTCGGCCGCCGCGCCGAAGGGCTCGTCGTAGATCAGGCCGAAGGAAAACTTCTCGGTCGGCTGCAGCTTGATCGCCGCGCCAATGAAGCTGTAGCTGCTGCCCATATCGCCAGTGGCATCGCCGTTGCGGTCCACGCCCTCGACCGTCGGGCTCAGGAACGAACCGCCGTATTCGGCGTAGTTGCCCGGCCGCAGGAAGGCGGCGACCGACTGCCCCGAACGATCCAGCGCACCGGCCGAGGCCAGCCCGCTCGCACCCGCACACACCGCACCCACTGCCATTGCCAGCACGCGCTTGTTCATCATCTTGCTCCCCCTCTCCCACAGCATGGTTTTTCGTCCGTGCATCATACGGCGCCGTACGGCGCGCACTGCTCGCCTTTGGTCTAAATGCTTGGGGTCTATTGCACGGAATTGGCTGACATTCGTGCAATGGGAAGTCTGCTCAGGACCCAGCATGGCGATGCGTGCGCTGCAGCATGCAGGCACGCTGCAGCGCACCACGCGGCAAAGCGGATCTGACGCGCCGCAGCACCGCCGCTCAACGCGTGTCGTGGTCCCAACCGAACAGGTCGAAGGCCTTGCGCAGTTCGTGGTCCAGCGGCGCCATCGCCGTCATCCGCTCGCCGGTGGTTGGATGGGCGAATGCCAGCTGCGAGGCGTGCAGCAGCATGCGGTGGATGCCCTGCATGCGAAAGGCACGGTTGTGGCGGCCATCGCCGTGGCTGGTATCGCCGATCAGGTGATGCGACAGATGCTTGAGGTGCCTGCGGATCTGCCGGTAGCGCCCGGTCTGCGGCTGGCAGCGCATCAGCGCATAGCGCGAAGTCTCAAAGCCGCCGCTAGGAATCGGCAGTTCGCCGGTGGCCAGGCGCCGGAAGTGGGTGATCGCCGATTTCTTGACCGGCTTGCCCGGGCCGCCGTCCAGGTCGTGGTCGACGGTGAAGGCGCCCTCCTCCGGCCAGCCGCGGCAGATGGCCAGGTAGTCCTTGCGGATCTGGCCGGCCATCAGCGCCTTGCCGAGCAAGCCGGCCACCTCGCGGTCGAAGCCGACCAGCACGCAGCCGCTGGTGGCGCGGTCCAGCCGATGGATCAGGAAGATCGCCTGCCCGAACTGCGCGCGCAGGCGATCGGCCAGGAACTCGTCCTCGCTACGGGCCAGCGCGCTGTCGTGCATCATCAGTCCGGCGGGCTTGTCGATCACCGCAAAGCGCGGGTCGGCGTACAGCACCTGCAGCGGCGGCAGCGCGTCGGGCGGGGTGGAATCGGAAGGCATGACGGGCATCGGCGGGCGCAAAGCGCGGCATTATCGCAGCGCAGGCGGCCCAGGCCTTGTTTAAGACGGTTTTAAAGACTTGGCCGCACCCTCGCACCCTGCCGCTTTCCTTCAGGATCTTCCGTGTCCCAGCTTCTCCTTGTCGAAGACGACCGCATGCTCGGCGATGCCGTGGCCGCCGCATTGGTCCAGGACGGCTGGGAGGTGACCCGCGCGGCCGATGCCGCCAGCGCGCGGACCGCGCTGGTGGACCATGGCTTCGAGGCGGTGCTGCTGGACCTGGGCCTGCCGCAGGGCTCGGGGCTGGACGTGCTCTCGGCCATGCGCCAGCGCTACGACACCACCCCGGTGCTGATCGTGACCGCGCGCGACCAGCTCAGCGACCGCATCCGCGGGCTGGATGCCGGCGCGGACGACTACGTGGTCAAGCCCTTCCAGACCGATGAGCTGTGCGCGCGCCTGCGGGCGGTGGTGCGGCGCAGCCAGGGCCGGGTGGCGCCGCAGCTGCTGTGGCGCGACATCGTCATCGACCCGGCCGCGCGCAGCGTCAGCCGCGCCGGCGTGCCGGTGAAGCTGGGCGTGCACGAATACCGCACGCTGCTGGCGTTGATGGAGCGCCGCGGCCGGGTGGTGGCGCGCGATGCGCTGGAAGCGCTGGTCTACGGCGGCGACGGCACCATCGAGAGCAACACCATCGCCGTGTACATCCACCAGCTGCGACGCAAGCTGGGCGAGGAGATCATCGTCACCGAGCACGGCTACGGCTACCGCGTCGGAGACGAGGCATGAACCGCTGGCACCGGCATCGGCACCAGCGCTGGCACGGCCCTGGCCGCTGGCATGAGCGCTGCGAGGGCTACCACCCCTCGCTGAAGAAGAAACTGCTGGGCGCGCTGATGGGCTGCCTGGTGGTGGGCTGGCTGATCACCGTGGCCTGCCAGTACAGCCAGGTCAGCAACCAGCAGAACGCGCAGTGGGACCAGTCCCTGCGCGAGGTCGGCGAGCAGATCCTGCTGTCGCTGCCGGCCGACGTGGGCAACGCCGGGCGCAAGCCGCGCCTGCAGCTGGAGCACGAGGCGCTGCCGCCGCAGCACGGGCCTGAGTTCTACAAGATGCAGTTCCAGGTGTGGGCGCTGGACACCGGCCTGGGGCTGGTGAACTCGGCCGGCGCGCCACGAACGCCGTTCCAGCCGTCGATGCGGCCCGGCTACAGCCTGCTGACCACCGAGCAGGAGCAATGGCGCGTCTACGCGGTCAGCGATGCGACCCACCGCGTGCAGGTGCAGGTGGCCCTGCCGCGCTCTGGACTGCGCACCGAGTTCCTGCACTGGCTCAAGACCAGCCTGCTCTCGGGCCTGGGCATCGTGCTGTTGCTGGCCATCGCCATCTCCGCGGTGGTGCACTGGAGCTTCCGGCCGATGCAGCGCCTGCGCGCGCAGATCGCCGCGCGCGAGCCGACCGACCTGACGCCCTTGCCGGTGGCCGGCCTGTCGCGCGAGGTCGCACCGCTGGTGTATTCGATCAACGAGCTGCTGGAGCGACTGTCGGCCTCGATGCAGGGCGAGCGCCAGTTCCTGGCCGATGCCGCGCACGAACTGCGCACGCCGCTGGCCGCGCTGCTGACCCAGACCCACGTGGCCCTGCGCGCGGGCACGCAGGCCGATGCGCGCCAGGCGCTGGAGCACCTGTCCCACGGCATCGAGCGCACCACCAGGCTGGCCCAGCAGCTGCTCGATTCGGCGCGCGTGGATGCCTCCCTGCGTCGCGGCGAGGACGCGACGGTGGAACTGGCCGACGTGGTGATGATGGTGGTGCGCGAATTCGAGGGCCAGGCCGGGCGGCGGCAGCAGAGCGTGGCGATCCAGAGCGACTCGGCCCAGGTCCGCGGCGATCTGGACGACCTGGGCGTGCTGGTGCGCAACCTGCTGGACAACGCCGTGCGCTACGCCGGGCAGGGGGGCCGCATCCGCGTGTGCTGCGGCCCGGACGAATCCGGCCAGTCCACGCTGCTGCGCGTGTGCGACGACGGGCCCGGCGTGCCGGAGGACGAGCGCGAACGCATTTTCGAGCGCTTCTTCCGCGGCAGCAATGGCAACGGCGAGCGCGGCAGCGGCATCGGCCTGTCGCTGGTGGCGCGCATCGCCCGCAGCCACGGCGCGCGCATCGAGGCGCACACCGGGCTGGACGGACGCGGGCTGGGGATCAGCGTGCGCTTTCCCCGGCCGATGGCTTGAGCGTGTTGCCGACCGCGGCCGCGTCACGCTCGTGCGTGCGCACCAGCGGCTTCCACCAGCGCTCGAAGGGGCGCATGGCCAGCAGGTTGACCGGCTCGCCCATGCGCGGGGTGGACAGCGACACCCCGCGCTGCTCGGCCAGGGACAGCACGGTTTCCATCGGTGCCTGCCAGTCGTGGAAGGCCAGGTCGAAGGTGCTGTTGTGGATGGGCAGCATCCAGCCGCCACGCAGGTCCTGGTGGGCCTGCACGCTCTGCTCGGGCAGCATGTGCACGCCCGACCACAGCGGGTCGTAGGCGCCGTTCTCCATCAGGGTCACATCGAAGGGCCCCAGCCGCTGCCCGATGGCCTTGAAGCCCTCGAAGTAGCCGGTGTCGCCGCTGAAGAACAGCTTCAGCGCCGGCGTCTGCACCACCCAGGAGGCCCACAGCGTCGGGTTTTTGCGGAATGGCGTGCGCCCGGAGAAATGCTGGGCCGGGGTGGCGGTGAAATGCAGGCCATCGACCTGGGTGGACTGCCACCAGTCCAGCTGGATCACGCGCTCCGGCGCCACGCCCCAGCGCACCAGGGTGTCGCCCACGCCCAGCGGCGTCAGGAACACCTGCGCGCGCGTGGCCAGGGCCTGGATGCTGGCCCGGTCCAGATGGTCGTAGTGGTCGTGGGACAGGATGACCCCGCGCAGCGGCGGCAGCTCGTCCAGCGCGATGGCCGGGGCGTGGAAGCGCTTGGGCCCGGCAAACTGCACCGGCGAGGCGCGCTCGGAGAACACCGGGTCGGTGATCCAGAAGCCGCCGTCCAGCTTCATCAGCACGGTGGAATGGCCCAGCCGCCACAGATGATGGTCCGGCGCGGCCTCCAGGTCCGCGCGCGTCAGCGGCTGCACCGGCAGCTGCGTGTCCGGACGCGTGGTCGGGCGCTTGCCGAAGAAGAACTTCCACCACAGCTTGAGCACATCGCCCGCACCCTGCGGCCCCTTCGGCGTCACCGCGTTATGGAAGGCGCCGTCATGGAACTGCGGCGAGTCGGGATAGGCGCGAGGGGGACGGGCGGCGGCATTCACGAGCAGGACTCCAGCGAGGGCCGACAGCAGCGCGGCCACGGCAAGACGGCGGCGCCAGCGGCGCGGGGAAGGTGACATCGGCGCGGGTCAGTTTTGCCGCGCGTGCGTTTGCCCGACGCGAACCAGCGGCGGGTGCGGACCGGGCGCGGGCAGCTGCGCCAGCACCGGCTGCGGACCGCGCAGTTCCAGGCAGTCCAGCTCCGCCGCGCGCGCCCGGGCGAAGGTCAGCAGCGCATCGGCGATGCCGTCATCGCGCCAGGGCGCGCTGACGTGCAGCGCATCGATGGACAGGTGGTAGCGCTGCTGCGGGAAGGCCAGGCCGGCACTGGCGGCGATGAAGCCCACTAGTTGGCCATGCTGCTCGGCCACCCACACCCAGGTCCGCACCGGGGTGTCGAACAGGGCCTCCAGCAGCTCCAGCCGCGGACCGTCCTGCGCCGGCAGCGCCTGCGCCTGGGCCAGTTCCGCACACAGCTGCATCAGCTGCGGCAGGTCCTCTCGCACCACCCGGCGTACCAGCGGCAGGGCCAGGGTGGCGCGGCGCCGCGGCAGGCGTGCGACGGCCGCCTTCATGCCAGGCCTCCGGCGTGCATGGTCATGGTCGGGGCCGGACCGGGCTTTACGCAGGAACGATGCGACATGGCGAACTCCGCAGCAGCAGGGGCATGGCAGCAGGTTCGCCGGGCGCGATTAAAACCGTTTTAAGCGCCCGACCAGTGCAAGCGGACGGTTCAGGCCGCTGCGCGCACGACCATGAACTGGCCATTGCCGACGGGGACCTCGCTGCAGCGGAACGCCGCATCCGCACGCACGGCTTGCATGAAGCCGGCCATCTCCTGGGCGTGTGAGGTGGCGTTGTCCACCACCATCAGCCCGCCGCCGGGCTTGAGCACGCGCCGCAGGTGCGGCCACCAGTCCAGATAGGCACCGCGGTCCGAGTCCAGGAACAGCAGGTCCACGCTGGCATCGGCGGCGTCCTCCAGCCAGCGTCCGGCATCGCCCAGCACCTGGGTGATGCTGGCTTGCAGTCCGGCCCGGGCGAAGTTGGCCGCGGCCAGGTCGGCCTTGTCCTGCGCGTATTCCAGGGTGGTGACGTGGCCTCCGATGGCCGCGGCCGCCTCGGCCAGCCACAGGGTGGAATAGCCGTTGGAGGTGCCCACTTCCAGCACCTGTCGGGCCTGCATGGCATGCACCAGCACGGCCAGAAGCTGACCGGTGTCGGGGGTGATGTTGAGCATGCGCTTGCCGCGGGCGGTCTGCACCGCATCGTTGTCGGCGCCAAAGCGCGCCAGCTCGTCCTTCAACGCCTGCAAGTCATCCACGCCCTGTCTCCCTCGATGGTCCTCGCACGCACGGCCCGCGATGGACGCAGCGGGTCATCTGCGCCTACTTGCGCAACCAGGCCGACAGCAGCGACACCACGCCGATGCTCCCGGTGACCCAGGTCAGCAGCGGCACGCCCAGCAGCACCGGGCCGCCCACGCCAAAGGCATGCAGCACCGAGGCCACCACCAGCAGGCCGGCACCGGCGATGGCCGTCACCACCCGGCGCTGCATCCGCGCCAGGGTGAGGTTGAGCTGGGCCAGGTCTTTGGAGCGCATGGACAGCTCGTGCTGGCCCTCCACCTGCTGGCGCAGCCAGCTGTGGATCAGCCGCGGCATGTCCGGGGCCTGGGTCATGATCTCCGGCAGCCGCTTGCGCAGTTCATTGAGCGCATGGCGCGGGCTGTAGCGCTTGATCAGGATGCGCTGCAGCACCGGCTTGGCCACTGCCCAGATGTCCAGCTGCGGGTCCAGCTGACGGCCGACGCCCTCGATGTTGAGCAGGGTCTTCTGCAGCAGGATCAGCTGCGGCTGCAGCGTCAGCTGGTACTTCTGCGCGGTGCGGAACAGCTTGACCAGCACCTCGGCCAACGAGATCTCCGACAGCGGCCGGGTGAAGTACGGCTCGCACACCGCGCGCACGGCCGCTTCCAGCTCGTCGATCCGCACCGTAGCCGGCATCCAGCCCGCCTCCAGGTGCAGTTCGGCGATACGGCGATAGTCCTTGTTGAAGATCGCCATGAAGTTCTCGGCCAGGTAGTACTGGTCGCGCGAGGACAGCTGCCCGGTGATGCCGAAATCCAGCGCGATGAAACGCGGATTGAGCCGGCGCGCCGGGTCCGGATCGACCCAGATGTTGCCGGCGTGGGCATCGGCGTGGAAGAAGTTGTCGCGGAACACCTGGGTGTAGAACACCCGCACGCCCTTGGCCGCCAGCGCCTTGCGGTCCACGCCGGCCGCGTCCAGCGCCGCCACGTCGTCGGAGGGGATGCCGCTCACCCGCTCCATGGTCAGCGCGCGCTCGCCGGTGTGGGTCCAGATGATCTCCGGCACGTACAGGTCGTCCGAATCCTTCCAGAACCTGCGCATCACGCTGGCGTTGGCGCCCTCGCGCTGCAGGTCCAGCTCGGCGGCCAGGGTGGTCTCGATCTCGGCCACCACTTCCTTGGGACGGATCTTGTCGGCTGAAGGATGCGCATAGTCCACCACCGCGGCGGCGGACTTGAGCAGGGCGATGTCGCCGGCGATGTCGCGCTCAATGGTCGGGCGCAGCACCTTGACCACCACCTGGCGGCCGTCGTGCAGCGTGGCCGCATGCACCTGGGCGATGGAGGCCGAAGCCAGCGGCGCGGTGTCGAAGCTGGCGAAGGCGACCTCGATCGGCCGGCCCAGCGCCTGCTCGACGATGCGCCGCGCAGTCTGGCCGTCGAAGGGCTGCACGCGATCCTGCAGCAGGGTCAGCTCCTCGGCCACGTCCGGCGGCACCAGGTCGCGGCGGGTGGACAGGATCTGCCCGAACTTGACGAAGATCGGGCCCAGCTCCTGCAGCACCATGCGCAGGCGCGCGCCGCGGCTCATCGCCGCCACGTCGTCGCGGGCGCGCGGCACGAAGGGTCGGGCCAGGCGCAGCCAGGGCTCGGCGGGCGTGCCATCCAGCAATGCGTCCAGGCGGTAGCGGATCAGCACCCGGCCGATCTTGCTGGCCCGCAGCGCGGCGCGCACGCTCTTCATGCCGGGCAGCATCATGCGCGCGGGCCCAGGCGCCCGATGCGCGCGGCCAGGCGCTCGACGTCATCGCGCAGCGCATCGACATCGTCGTGGAAGGCGGCCAGCTCCGCGCGCGGCACCACATCGCGCGATTCCTCGGTCAGGTACTCGGCGGTGGTGCGGGCCAGATCGGCGCCACGCAGCTGCGCCTGCCGCAGCGCGCCCTGCACTGCCTGCGCGACCTGCACGCCGACCACATCGCCCAGCACGTCGGTGAAGGGCTTGACCCAGTCCGGGTCGAAGCGCGAGGCCAGGGTCTGCAAACGATGCGCCAGCTCGGCATCGCCGGAGATGCGCAGCTTGCCCACCGTGGTGGCGCGCTCGGGCCGGGCGAAGGGCAGCTGCGCCAGCAGCCCGCCCAGCGTGCCGCGCACCGACAGGTCGGCCTCGGCGTGCTCGCGCACCGGGCCCACGTGCAGGTGCTGCTCGGCCACGGCGATTTCCAGCGCCAGCGGCGGCGATGCCAGCGTCAGGGCGATACGGTGCCCTTCCAGCGCGGCCAGCGCATCGTAGGTGTCCGGATCGAGCGCGACGGCGCGGTTGAGCGCGGCTTCCAGCGCGCGGCCGGCCAGGGGCTTGAGCAGGGTGAGGGGCGTGGGCGACATAGAGCGCCATTCTAGCCGGTCGCCGCAGCCGGCCGGACCTGGCCGGAGGTCATGACACCGCGCTCGAGGGCGGCGATACGGGCGCTTGAGATCGCGCGCCGATGCGGCATGCTGTCGTCCCACCCGCCCTGGAACACCCGTGAGGCACGCCATCGCCCCTGCCCGCGGTACCGCGCATGGATGAACCGATGAGCACGCCTGCGAGCTTCCGCGATGTCCTGGCCGATGACCTGCCCGCCCTGCTTGCGCTCAACAATGCGCATGCCCAGGCCTTGTCCTGGCAGGAGCCCGACGCGTTCGCCGGGCTCATCGCCATGGCCTGCTTCGCGCAGACCTGTGGGCAGGCCGATGCGCTGCTGGTCGCCCTGGACCAGGACGCCCGCTACGACAACGCCAACTTCGCCTGGCTGGCGGCGCGACTGGACCGCTTCGTCTACATCGACCGCGTGGTGGTGGCCGACCACGCGCAGGGCCGGGGCCTGGCCGGCGCGCTCTACGCGGCATTGAAGCAGTGGGCACGGGCGCAGCGCCATGAGCGCCTTGTGTGCGAGATCAACCTGGAGCCGCCCAACCCGGCCTCGGTGGCCTTCCACGAGCGCCAGGGCTTTACGCAGATCGGCCAGGCCACACTGGCCAACGGCAAACACGTGGGCTACTTCCAATGCCTGCTGCAGCCCTGATCCCGCGGCAGGCCCGCCACTCGATCGCGATCGCGGCCTAGGCGATGAAACTCTTCCTATTCGTTCTGCTGCTGGCGATCGTCGCCAAGGCCTTGCAGCACCGCGTCCGACTGCGCCATCGGCAACGGGAAACGCATCTGCTTGGTGCGATGAACGCCTTCATCGCACGCGCGGGCGACTTCGACGGTGCGCATGTCGACCGGGTGGTGGCCGCGCTGGGACCGTGGACCGCCGCGGACGATTGGGATTGGGGGCGGATCGCCTACGAATGGAGGCATCCGGAGCTGCGTCTGCGTGTGCTGACGCAAAGCCAGCACGTCCACGTCATCGAACTGCTCGATCCCCGGGACTGCTCGCGCTTCGGCCTGGTGCTCGAGACCCTGCTGGACACATCCGGCAACGACGAACGCGCCGCGTCGCCTGGACCCTGAAGACGCCGCAGGCAGCGTGTGCTGCCGTGCGGCGCCGATTCCCCGCGGCTAGACCTTGCCGCGTCGGAACAGCGAGACCACCGCCAGGATCAGGAACACCACGAACAGGATCCAGGCGATGTTGGACGCCGCACCGGCGATACCGCTGAAACCCAGCAGGCCCGCGATGATGGCGATGACAAAGAAGACGACCGCGTAATGCAACATGGGGACGTTCCCGGGGCCGTGCCCGATCGGCACGCAGGCAGCTTGGTCCGGTCCGGATCACGGCGCGGTGATGACGGCGGGATGACCTCTGCACATCGTGTTCGCGATCGATGTCTGGGCTCACCACGGCTTCACCCCGCTTGCCCGGCCGGCCTGATTCTCATCATTCGCATGCCCGCGCTCATGCGCGCCGCGGCGTCCGTGCCGGTGCGGCGTTCCGGCCCGTAGCGTTATCGCTTGGGCCTGGCTGCGGCCAATGCGTCAGCGCGGGCGAAAAGCAGCTTGAGGATGCCCACATAGGCCTTGTCGGTGTCCGCCCCGGCGGTGTTGGTAAACAGCACGACCCCCGTGCGCAGGTCCGGCGAAGCCAGCATCTCGGTTTTCAGACCCGGGTCGCTGCCGCCGTGGCCGACGTAGCGGGTGTTGAACTTGGTCTGCCAGAACAGCCCTGAATTTTTTTCCGCCAGGTCGACGTTGGCCGGCTTGTGCTCGGCGGTGAACTGCAGGCGCAGCATCTCATCGACCGAGGCCTGCTTCAGGATCCGCACTTCGTCCACGCGCCCGCCCTGCAGCAGCGCGATGAAGAACCGGGACAGGTCGTCCACCGAGGTGCGGATGCCACCGTCGGGCCAGGTAGTGACGGTGTAGGGCTGCAGCGCCACGGCGATGCCGTCCTGCGACAGGTATAGCGTGGCGCCCTGGCGCTGGTCGCTGGGCTGCAGGTGCCAGTGCGTGCTGTCCATGCCGAGCGGGCCGAAGATGCGCTCCCGCGCATAGCGCTCCAGCGGCTGCCCGGTGACCGACTCGATGGCGTACCCGGCCAGTCCTGCCCCGATGTTTGAGTACTCGCGCGTGCTGCCCGGCGCCGCATCCAGGAAATTCTCCGGGCCGTAGTCGGCGCCGCCCGGGGTGAAGTAGCCCTTGAGGAAGTCGCCCAAGGGCTGTGGCGCGTTGCGGCCGAAATGATAGTTGGCGGCATAGACCTCCCAGCGATCGGTGATGCTGGAGGTATGGGTGGCAAGCTGCCGCAGCGTGATCGGCACGGCCGGATGACGCGGATTGCGCACCCGGAACGGCAGGTAGGTCTGGATATCGGCGTCGAGATCGAGCCGCCCCTCCTCGCGCGCGCGCATCATCGCCGCGCCCACCACCGTCTTGCTGATGGAGGCGATGTTCATCACCGTGGCGGTGGTGAACGGCCGTTGCGTCTCGCGGTCGGCAAAGCCATAGGCGCCACGCCAGGCCACCTTGCCATCAACGATCACCGCGGCCGCCACGCCGACCAGGCCGCCCTCGCGCATCTGCGCCTGGATGGCCTGGTCGATGGACGCCTCCGCTGGCGGCGGCACGGATGCGGGCACCTGTGCCCTGGCCACAGGCCATGGGCCGAGCACCGACAACAGGGTCAGCAGGACCACCGCGCAGGATCGTGAGGGCATACAGGCGTCCTTGTCTGGAAGCGCCATCATCCGCCGTCACGCGTCGGCGGCATCTGCCAGAGGTCACATCGCCACGCCTGGGCACACAATGCCTTACCCGCTCGAAGAGAGCGCAACGATCGCGACGCCGCGTCTTGCGCGTGCGCGATCGGCCCGCAGTACCCTCAGCGCACCACGCTGGCCAGCTGCGGCAGCGGCGGGAAGGCCCGCTGCAGGCAATCGCGCCATTCGCAGGTGCGGCAGCCCGGGCCGATGGGCACGGCCGATTCGGGGCGGATGTCGATGCCGCGCGCATAGACCAGGCGCTCGGCGTGGCGCAGGTCGCAACCCACGGTCAGGGCGAAGGTCTTGCGCGGCTGGCCGTAGCCGACCGGTCCGGTGCTGACCTGGCGGGCCAGCCAGAAGTGCCGGCGCCCGTCGGGCAGCCGGGTGACCTGGGTGAGCACGCGCCCGGGCTGGTTGAAGGCCTCGTAGACGATCCACAGCGGGCACGAGCCGCCGACCTGGGAGAAATGGAAATCGGTGGAAGAGTGGCGCTTGGAGACGTTGCCGGCGCGGTCCACGCGCATGAAGAAGATCGGCAGGCCAGGGGCGCCCTCGCGCTGCAGCGTGGACAGCCGGTGGCAGACTGCCTCGAAGCCCACGCCGAACCGGTGCGCCAGCCATTCGATGTCGTAGCGGCTGTGCTCGGCATCGTGCAGGAAGCGGCCATAGGGCATCACCAGCGCGCCGGCGAAGTAGTTGGACAGGCCGATGCGCGCCAGCGCCACGCGCTGCGCATCGTCGAAGCCGGCGCGCGCGGTCAGCGCGGCGATCAGCTCCGGGTGCTCCAGCAGGACCAGCTCCGCGGCCATCTGGAAGGCCTGCTGGCCCGGGCGCAGGTAGTCCGGCAGGTGCAGCACGCGCGCGGCGGTGTCCAGGCGGCGCTTGGCCTGGCCGCCGTCGTGGACCTGGACCAGCACACCGTGGCGGTCGGCCAGGCGTTGGCGCAGGCGCGGGCCGGTGTGGCCGGGCGTCAGGCCCAGTTCCTCGAACAGGCGCTCGGCCAGCGTGTCCAGCTCCGGGATGTGGTTGCGCAGGCGATTGAAGTAGTCGCGCACCTGGTCGCCCGGAGGCAGCAGCGCCGGTGCGCCAGTGCCGGGGTCGCCGACCTGCAGCTCCAGCGCCGCGGCGCGCTCGCGCAGGGCGCGGTGCTCGCGGTGCAGGTCCAGCAGCGCGTGGGCCACCTGCGGCAGGTTGCCGGCCAGGGCCCGCAGCTCGGCCGTGGTCACCCCTGGCCGGTCCAGCGCGGCCAGGGTCTCGTGCAGCGGGTCGATCAGCGCGGCCGGATCGTCGGCATCGAACAGGCCGGCGGTCTCGCCCAGCACCTGGCGCAGCCGTGCCTGCACGGCCGGGGTCAGCGGCCGCTTGTTGCGCTCGATCTGGTTGAGGTAGCTGGGCGAGAGCCCCAGGGCCTGGGCCAGCTGGGCCTGGGACAGACCCTGACGCTGGCGCAGGCGCTGCAGCCGCAGGCCGAGTTCGAGGCGACGGTGGGGGCTCATCTTCGCAATCTTCGCAGAAATCCATGCAGGCGTTGGCCGGATTAAGCAGATTTCCGGCTGAAACGAGGCCCGGGCTTGCGAAAGATGCGAATCCTGTCATCCGCAACTGTCCTGAAGGCCGCCATGAACGCCGAGCTCCCCCGCATGTCCCTGCTGATCGACGGCGCCTTCGTCCAGTCGTCCACGACCACCTGGAAGGACATCGTCAACCCGGCCACCCAGGAGGTCCTGGGCCAGGTGCCCTTCGCCACCGTCGCGGAAGTGGACCAGGCCGTGGCTGCCGCCAAGGAGGCGTTCAAGACCTGGCGCAAGACCCCCATCGGCACCCGCGCGCGCATCTTCCTCAAGTACCAGCAGCTGATCCGCGACCACATGGGCGAGCTGGCGGCCATCCTCACCGCCGAGCAGGGCAAGACCCTGCCCGACGCGGAGGGCGATGTGTTCCGCGGCCTGGAAGTGGTGGAGCACGCCGCGGCCATCGGCAACCTGCAGTTGGGCGAGCTGGCCAACAACGTGGCCACCGGCGTGGACACCTACAGCGTGCTGCAGCCACTGGGCGTGTGCGCCGGCATCACCCCGTTCAACTTCCCGGCGATGATCCCGCTGTGGATGTTCCCGATGGCGATCGCCACTGGCAACACCTTCATCCTCAAGCCCTCCGAGCAGGACCCCATGGTGACCATGCGCCTGGTGGAACTGGCGCTGGAAGCTGGCATCCCCAAGGGCGTGCTCAACGTGGTCCACGGCGGCGAGGACGTGGTCAACGCGATCTGCGACCACCCGGACATCAAGGCGGTGTCCTTCGTCGGCTCCACCAAGGTCGGCACCCACGTCTACAACCGCGCCAGCCTGGCCGGCAAGCGCGTGCAATGCATGATGGGCGCCAAGAACCACGCGGTGGTGCTGCCCGATGCCAACAAGGAGCAGACCCTCAACGCCATGGTTGGGGCGGCCTTCGGCGCGGCCGGCCAGCGCTGCATGGCCGCTTCCACCCTGGTCGTGGTGGGCGCGGCGCGCGCGTGGATCCCGGACCTGGTGGCCAAGGCCAAGACGCTCAAGGTCGGCCCGGGCAACGCGGCGGGCGTGGATGTCGGGCCGCTGATCTCCACGGCCGCCTGCACCCGCGTGGAAGGCCTGATCGAGTCGGGCATCGCCCAGGGCGCCACGCTGGAACTGGATGGCCGCAAGCCGCAGGTGGAAGGCCACGCGCAGGGCAACTTCATCGGTCCGACCATCTTCTCCGGCGTCAGGCCGGGCATGCGCATCTACGACGAGGAAATCTTCGGGCCGGTGCTGGTGATCGTGGAGGTCGACACGCTGGAGGCGGCCATCGACTTCGTCAACGCCAATCCCAACGGCAACGGCACGGCGGTGTTCACCCAGTCCGGCGCGGCCGCGCGCAAGTTCCAGGAAGAGATCGACGTGGGCCAGGTGGGCATCAACGTGCCGATCCCGGTGCCGGTGCCGCTGTTCTCCTTCACCGGTTCGCGCGCCTCCAAGCTGGGCGACCTGGGCCCCTACGGCAAGCAGGTGGTGATGTTCTACACCCAGACAAAGACAGTCACTGCGCGCTGGTTCGACGACGACACCCTGGGCCACGGCGTCAACACCACTATCAGCCTCAAGTAAGCGGCTCGACCCCGCCAGCCAACTTTCGCCAGAGCGCCACGCCATGAATGCAGTGATGAAACTCCCGGCCGACCCGGCCGAACTCTCCGAGGAACAGCAGGCCTTCCGCGAGGTCGCGCGCGACTTCGCCGACAAGGAGCTGGCCCCGCACGCCGCGCGCTGGGATGCTGAGGGCATCTTCCCGCGCGAGACCATCTCCAAGGCCGGCGAGCTGGGCTTCTGCGGGCTGTATTCGCCCGAGAGCGTCGGCGGGCTGGGACTGTCGCGGCTGGATGCGGCGGTGGTGTTCGAGGAGATGGCCACGGTCGACCCCTCCACCACGGCCTTCATGACCATCCACAACATGGCCACCTGGCTGATCGCCTCCCACGCCGCGCCCGCCGTGCGCGATGCCTGGTGCCCGGCGCTGGTCAGTGGCCAGAAGCTGGCCTCCTACTGCCTGACCGAACCCGGCGCCGGCTCGGACGCGGCCTCGCTCAAAACCCGCGCGGTGCGCGATGGCGCCGAGTACGTGATCGACGGCGCCAAGGCCTTCATTTCCGGCGCCGGCGTGACCGACGTGCTGGTGGTGATGGCGCGCACCGGCGAGCCGGGCGCGCGCGGCATCAGCGCCTTCGTGGTGCCGGCCGATGCACGAGGCATCACTTATGGCCGCAAGGAAGAGAAGATGGGCTGGAACAGCCAGCCCACGCGCGGCATCACCTTCGAGGGTGTGCGGATTCCCGCGGCCAATCTGCTCGGGTCCGAGGGCGATGGCTTCCGCATGGCGATGAAGGCCCTGGACGGCGGCCGCATCAATATCGCCGCATGCTCGCTGGGCGCGGCCCAGGGCGCGCTGGATGCGGCGCGCCGCTATCTTACCGAGCGCAGCCAGTTCGGCAAGAAGCTGGCCGAGTTCCAGGCGCTGCAGTTCAAGCTGGCCGACATGGCCACCGAGCTGGTGGCCGCGCGGCAGATGGTGCATACCGCCGCACGCAAGCTCGATGCCGGCAGCAGCGAGGCCACGGTGTGGTGCGCGATGGCCAAGCGCTTCGCCACCGATGCCGGTTTCTCCATCTGCAACGACGCGCTGCAGCTGCACGGTGGCTACGGCTACATCCGCGAATATCCGGTCGAGCGCCTGCTGCGCGACAGCCGCGTGCACCAGATCCTGGAAGGCACCAACGAGATCATGCGCGTGATCATCTCGCGCCACCTGCTGACCCGTGAGGAGCGTCTGGCATGAGCTGGCGTACGTCCGAACACACAGGCTTGGAGATTCAGGCCGATGGCCACGTCGCCGTCCTCACCCTGTCCAACCCGCCGGCCAACACCTGGACGGTGCACAGCCTGGCCGCGCTGCGCGATCTCATCGCCGCACTCAACGCCGACCGCGAGGTCTATGCGCTGGTGGTGACCGGCGAAGGCGAGAAGTTCTTCTCCGCCGGTGCGGACCTGAAGCAATTCGCCTCCGGCGACAAGGCCGCCGCGCGCGAGGCCGCGCGCCGCTTCGGGGAGGCCTTCGAGGCCCTGGCCGCGTTTCGTGGCGTGTCCATCGCCGCGATCAACGGCTACGCCATGGGTGGCGGCCTGGAGTGCGCGCTGGCCTGCGACCTGCGTATCGCCGAAGAGCACGCGCAGATGGCCCTGCCCGAAGCCACCGTTGGCCTGCTGCCGTGCGCCGGCGGCACCCAGGCGCTGCCGCGCCTGGTGGGCGAAGGCTGGGCCAAGCGCATGATCCTGCTGGGCGAGCGCGTGGACGCGGACACCGCCATGCGCATCGGCCTGGTGGAAGAGGTTGCGCCCAAGGGCCAGGCCAAGGCACGGGCGATCGAGTGGGCGCACAAGGCCGGCAAGCAGAGCCCCAGCAGCGTGGCTGCGTGCAAGGCCCTGGTGCAGGCCACGCGCAGCGGCAGCTATGCCGCCGCGCTGGTGGCCGAGCGCGAGGCCTTCGTCGACCTGTTCGATACCGCCGACCAAGCCGAAGGCGTCAACGCCTTCCTGGCCAAGCGCGCGCCGCAGTGGACCAACGCATGAGTGCGGTCGAACTGTCCAGCCAGGCGCCGGTGCTGTTCGAAGAGCGCGCCAGCGCGAACGGCAAGCGCATTGGCATCGCCACGCTCAATGCACCCAGGACGCTCAACGGGCTATCGCTGGAGATGACCCGCATGCTCGATGCGCAGCTGCGCACCTGGGCCGACGATGCGGCCATCGCCTGCGTGGTGCTGCAGGGCGCGGGCGAGAAGGCCTTCTGTGCCGGCGGCGACCTGCATGGCCTGTACCGCAGCATGCGCGACTACCGCGACAGCGGCGCTGCGGACATCACCGCCAACCCCTACGCTGCGGCGTTCTTCGAGGAGGAATACCGCCTCGACTTCTTCATCCACACCTACCCCAAGCCGCTGCTGTGCTGGGGCCATGGCATCGTCATGGGCGGAGGCATCGGACTGATGTCCGGCGCCAGCCATCGCGTGGTCACCGAGCGCTCGAAGCTGGCGATGCCGGAGATCACCGTCGGGCTGTTCCCCGATGTCGGCGGCAGCTGGCTGCTGGCGCGGGTACCGCGTGGGGCGGGCCTGTTCCTGGCCCTGACCGGCGCGCCCTTGAACGCCGGCGATGCGATCTACGCCGGGCTGGCCGACGTATACCTGGACAGCAGCCGGCATGAAGCCTTGTTGCAGGCGCTGGCGGCCGAGCCATGGAGCGGCGATGCGGCCGCCGATCGCGATGCGCTGACCGCGTTGCTCAAGCGCATGGCGAGCAAGCCCGCCCCAGGCCCGCTGCAATCGCACGCGGCGCTGGTCGATGAGCTGGTCGATGCCGGCTTGCTGGAAGCGGTGGTGGCAGCAATCGCCGCCGCGCCCAGCGACGATGACCCCTGGCTGCAGACCGCCCAGGCCACCTTGGCCGCGGGCGCGCCCGGCTCGGCAAGGCTGGCCTGGGAACTGCAGCGACGCGCGGCCACGCTGTCGCTGGCCGAGACCTTCCGCCTGGAATGCATCGCCGCGCTGCATGCGGCGGCCCACGGCGATTTCGCCGAGGGCATCCGTGCGCTGTTGATCGACAAGGACCGCCGCCCGCGCTGGGAGCCGGCCACGCTGGCGCAAGCCACGCCCGCCTGGGCCGAGGGCTTCTTCAGCGAGCCGCGCTGGCCGCAGGGACGGCATCCGCTGCACGACCTGGCGTGATGCACACGCACCTGTCGGGCAGCGGCGGGAGTCGACTGTCGCATCGATGCGCGCGCTTTCCACCGACAGCTTGAACCACTGCAAGCACTCTTTTTTCCAAAGCACCCCGACCTACCGCACGGAGAACACCACATGAGCCGCATCGCCTTCATCGGTCTGGGCAATATGGGCGGGCCGATGGCCGCCAACCTGGTCAAGGCCGGTCACACGCTGTCGGTGTTCGATCTGGTCCCAGCCGCGCTTGACGCGGCCAAGGCTGCGGGCGCCACCGCGGCGGACTCGGCACTGGAAACGCTGGAGGGCGCCGAGGTGGTGATCTCGATGCTGCCGGCCAGCCAGCATGTCGAAGGCCTGTACCTGGGCCAGGACGGGATCCTGGAGAAGATTCCCGCAGGCGCCCTGGTCATCGACTGCAGCACCATCGCACCGGCCACCGCGCGCAAGGTCGCCGAGGCCGCCAGCGCGCGTGGGCTGTCGATGCTGGATGCGCCGGTATCCGGCGGCACGGCCGGCGCGCAGGCCGGAACCCTGACCTTCATCGTCGGCGGCGAGGCCGCCACCCTGGAGCACGCACGCGAGGTGCTGCAGGCGATGGGCAAGAACATCTTCCACGTCGGCGCCAACGGTGCCGGACAGGTGGCCAAGCTGTGCAACAACATGGCCCTGGGCGTGATCATGGCGGTGACCGGCGAGGCCATTGCCCTGGGCGTGGCCCACGGGCTGGACCCCAAGGTACTGTCGCAGATGATGGCCGTCAGCACCGGGCGCAGCTGGGCCACCGAGGTCTGCAACCCGTGGCCGGGCGTGCTGGACAACGCGCCGGCCTCGCGCGGCTACAGCGGCGGCTTCGGCAACGACCTGATGCTCAAGGATCTTGGCCTGGCGGTGGAAGCGGCCATGCGCGTAGGCGCGACGATCCCGCTGGGCGAGCTGGCACGCAACCTCTACGCGATGAACAAGCAAGCCGGCCGCGGCGGCCTGGACTTTTCCAGCGTGGTCCAGCTGATGAGCGACAAGGCCAGCTGAGGTCCTGCCCTGCAAGCCACTTCGCAACGCATTTGAAAGCAGTACTCCTTGCGGGAGCGGCTGCGATGGAAGCGACCCGAAGGGCCCGGTGCCCGAGAGAGCGATCTCTGTGGGAGCGGC
>NZ_SAWZ01000015.1 GCF_004122095.1 Pseudoxanthomonas composti
GGGACGGCTTCTTCGCGGCTGAAGCCGCTCCCACAGGATGGCCGGCGCCGCGCGTGGCCGAGCTACAACGCCGCTGCTCAGACAGGTTGTAGCCGCCGCGAACCTTCTGTCACAGGATGACGATGCACCAATGTCGTCAGCGCGGATGATGCGCCAGCCAATCCGCGCGCAGCCGCGCCATGCCTTCTTCCATCGACACCCGCGGCACGTAGCCGAAGTCGCGACGCGCCGGCTCCATGCTGTACCAGTGCGGCGTGCACAGCTGCTCTGCCAGGAAGCGCGTGAGCGGCGGCTCGCCCTTGAGCGGCAGCAGCTTCCACAGCGTCTCGCAGGCCGCGCCGATGCGATAGGCCGCCTTGAACGACAGCGCCTTGTCCACCGGCGGCGTGCCGGTGGCGGCCAGCAGCGCGTTGAGCAGCTCGCGCATCGGCCAGGGCTCGCCATTGGAGATGAAGTAGGCCTTGCCTGCGCAAGCAGCGCCGACTTGCAGGTGATCGAAGGCATCGAAGTGTGCCTGCGCGGCGTTGTCGATGTAGGTGGTGTCCACCTTGTTCATGCCATCGCCAACCAGGCGCAGGCGGCCGCTGCGCGCGCGCTCGACCAGGCGCGGCAGGATCTGCTGGTCGCCCGGCCCCCAGATCAGCCGCGGCCGCAGCGCCACGGTGGCCAGCTGCGCATCGTTGGCGGCCAGCACATGCTGCTCGGCGATCGCCTTGGTCGCCGCATACGGCGCCTGGAAGTCCTCGCCGTAGGGCACCTCATGCGCGCCCAGGCCTTCCACCGGATGCGTGGCGCGGTGGGTCACGCTGGGCGTGGAGGTGTAGACCAGCTTGTGAATCCCGTTGGCGCGGCAGGCGGCGATGACGTTGTCGGTGCCGGTGACATTGGCGCTGTGGTAGCTGGCGTAGCTGCCCCAGGCGCCGGCCTTGGCGGCGTTGTGGAACACCGCATCGACTCCGGCCACGGCATGGGTCACCGCATGCGCATCGGCCAGGTCGCCCTGGATCTGCCCCACGCCCAGGCGCGCCAGCGCGGGCGAATGGCTGCGCTGGAAACTGATCACCTCATGGCCACGCGCAAGCAGTCCGCGGCACAGCGCCTGCCCCAGGAAGCCGCCACCGCCGGTCACCAGAATTTTCATGCCTTGCGTCCTTGTTGTGCTGCGGCCCACCGGCTCAGCGTTTCGCGGCCGATCTTGGCGTTGTGGCGGATATCCACCGGAAATCCCGGGTGCTGCAGGAAGGTGTGGATGCCCCGCAGGTGGGAATGACCTTGGGCGATGGCGCGCAGGTCGGCGACCACCGCATCGGCCCGCTGCGGCGAGACCTCCGGCCGCAGCTCGAAGCACAGCACCGGCGCCTGCGCGCCGGGCGCGCCGACGCCGACCAGCGCGGTGCGTCGCACCTCCGGGTGCACGTTGAACACCGGCTCGGCCTGTTCGGTGTACAGCGGGCCATCGGCCGTTTCCACACGCTGGCTCTTGCGCCCGCAGAACCACAGCCGGCCTTCGGCGTCGAAGTAGCCCACATCGCCCATGCGATGCACCACCCGGCTGCCGCCCTCGGCCAGCGGCTCGCGGATCTTGGCGATGGCAGTGGCCGCGTCGCGATTGAAGTAGGCATCGGTGGCGGTGGGTCCTGCCACGGTGATCTCGCCGACCACGCCGACGCCCACCTCGCGCGCGCCGCTCCATTCGGGAATCGGCGCATCGTCGATGGCGATCACCCGCACCAGGTTGGGCTCGACCGCGCGGCCCACGCAGGTCCCCGCGCCGGCCTCGGTGGCTTGGCGGGTCGCCTCCAGTTCGCGGCCCTCGATCACCGCCACCGGCAGGCATTCGGTGGCCCCGTACGGCGTCCAGAACTGCGCATCGTCCGGCAGCAGCGCGCGGATCTTCTCCACGATCTCCGGCGGCACCGGCGCGCCGGCCGAGGTCACGCGCTTGACCGTGGGCAGCGGCCGGCCGTACTCGGCCAGCACGCGCATCAGCGCCGGTGAGCCGAACAGCTGGGTCACACCGAAACGGTCGATGGCCGCGTGCAGCTTGGCCGGATCGGCGCTCGCCGGCCGGGTCGGGTCCATGTCCGGGATCACGCTGGTCAGGCCCAGGGCCGGGTCGAACAGCGCGAAGGGCGGGAAGGTCGGCAGGTCCACGCCCCCGGGCAGCATGCCGAAGGCCTTGCGCAACAGCTCGATCTGGCCGGCGAAATGGCGATGGCGATACACCACGCCCTTGGGCACGCCGGTCGAGCCGCTGGTGAACAGGATGCCGGCCACTTCATCGCCGTCGGTGTCCGCCAGCTGCGGCCCGGCGCCGGCCCCGGCGCGCTCGATCCGTGCCAGCGTGGTGCCGCCCCAGGCCAGCCGCGGCCCGACGGTGACGATCTTCCTGGCACTGCGCGCCCAGCCCAGCAGCAGACGCGCGGCCTGCGCCAGCGGGATGCCGATGAAGGCCTGCGGCTGCGCCTCGTCCAGGCACTGCTTCAGCGCGCGCCGGTCGATGCCCGGGTCCACCAGCACCGGCACCGCGCCGGCCTTGAACAGCGCGAACATCAGCAGGAAGAACGCTGGCGAGGGCCGCACCATCACCACCGTGCGCGTGCCACGGCCGATGCCGTAGCGGCCCAGCCCCGCGGCGATGGCATCGCTGCGCGCATCCAGCTGCGCGTAGGTCAGTTCGATGTCGTAGCGACCGCTCCGTCCGGGGCAGCGCAGGGCGATCTGGGTGGGGCGCTCGCGGGCCAGTTCCGGCAGGCGCGCGGCGATGTTGCTGTGGACGCTCATCCGCGCATTGTCGCCGCTGGATGCAGCGTGCGGGAACCGGCCCGGTGCGGCCAGGCTTGCGCGGCGGCCGGGTTCGGGCATGATCCGCGCCGCGATCTCCCACTTCCACCGCGCACGGCCCGGTCCCCATGCATCCCTGCCTCAGCTGCGGCGCCTGCTGCGCCCACTACCGCGTGAGTTTCCACTGGAGCGAGGCCGATCCGGCACTGGGGGGCGCCGTGCCCGTCGAACTCACCGAATCGCTGCGCACCCACGAGCGCGCCATGCGCGGCACCAACCAGGCCCAGCCGCGGTGCGTGGCCCTGGACGCGGACATCGGCCGCTACAGCCGCTGCACCATCCACCAGCGTCGGCCCACGACCTGCGCTTTGGTCGTGGCCTCGCTCGAGTTCGGCCAGCGCAGCGTGCAATGCGACAAGGCGCGCACGGCCCACGGGTTGCCGGTGCTGCTGGAGCAGGACTGGCGCGACGTCGGCCAGGCCGAGCGCAACCCACCGCCGGTGCTCTGAGGGCGCACCGGCGCGGCCCTCAGAGCGGATGCGCGTCCAGGAAGGCGCGGATCTGCGGCACCAGCACCTGCGCCTTGTCTTCCAGCACGTAATGGCCGGCGTCTTCGAAGGCGCTGACCTGCGCATGGGGCAGCGCGCGGCGGAAGCCTTCCAGGAAGTGCTTGTCGAACACGAAATCCTTCAGCCCCCAGCCGATGAAGGTCGGGCGGTCGGCGAAGGTGGGCAGGGCCTTGCCCGCCGCCTCCAGCATCGGCCAGGCGCGGTCGGCCGGGGACAGCGGGATGTCCTGCATGAAACGCACGGTGGAGATGCGGTGGGCCCAGCTGTCGTAGGGCGCCACGTAGGCGCGGCGCACCTCGGCCGGCAGCTTGTTTTCGATGCCCACGTAGGAGGCGCCGCTGGAGAAGGCGTTGAACGCGCGGATGATGAAAGACCCGAACAGCGAATCGCGGCCCAGCGCGATCTGCCAGGGCATGGCCTTGGCCGCCGGCAGCGGGAACGCGGCGGTGTTGGTGATGACCAGCCGCTTGACCTGTGCGGCATGGGTCAGCGCCCAGCCGAAGCCGATCATGCCGCCCCAGTCGTGTACCGCCAGGGTCACCGGCGTGGCGTCGTCGATGCCGGCGTGGCGCAGCAGCGCCTGCAGGTCCTCCACGCGCCAGGCCAGGGTGTAGTCGTAGGCGGGCGGGCGCCCGTTGGCGTCCGCACGCCCGTGCGGGTGGCGCAGGCCGCCGCCATCGTCGGGCTTGTCGGACAGGCCCATGCCGATGTGGTCCGGGACGATGCAGCGATACGCCTTGCCCGAGCGCGGCGCCGCAAGCTCGGTGACCAGGTTGCGCCAGTAGTAACTCCACGACGGATTGCCGTGGACCATCACCACCACCTCGCCATCGCGCGGGCCTTCGTCCAGATACGACATGGACACACCCGGGCGCACGTCCAAGCGCTTGGGGGTGAAGGGATAACCAGGCAGCTGCATCAGGCGAAGTCGGGCGATGAAAGCGGTCGCGCATTGTAGGGCAACGCTCTGGATGGGCGCCGCGGCGCTCTCCCTGCCACACCCCTGTATGCCCCACGGATCGCAATCGCATTGCAGCCACTACCATGGGGCCCCTTCTTCCGCTCCCCACTGCCATGGCCGCCTCTACCACGCCTCCCTCCAGCCTCGACGATCAGCAGATCCAACGCCTGTCCGACCTGCTGGATCGGCGCGCCGTCCCGTTCAAAGGCTTCAACCTGGAAGCACTGGACGGATTCCTCTCGGCGATTGCAGTGTCGCCATCGCAAATCCCGCAGAGCGAATGGGAACCGCTGATCTGGGGTGGCAAGCCGCCGCGCTGGGACAGCCCGGAGGAAGCCGCGCAGGTGCAGCAGCTGCTACTGGGCCACTGGAACATGTGCGCCGCCCGCGTGCGCCTCGATGGCGACAGCCTGCCCGAGCATCTCGCCCCGCTGATGTGGCTGCCCGAAGATCCGGAACTGACCGGCGAGCAGGCGCTGCGCGAGGACGAACTCGACGTCGGCGGCGACTGGGCGCTGGGCTTTTTCACCGCCGCGGAACTGCGCGAGGCCGAGTGGGACCAGTGGCTGGATGACAACGACTGGATCGAGGAAATCTTCGACCACCTCGACCGCCTGGCCAGCGGCGAGTCGATCGATCCTGAAGATCCGACCGCGCCGGGCACGCCCGTCAGCTACCGCGAGCGCCTGGAGATCATCTCCGCGGTCCCGTCCATGCTGGCCGACCTCAACCATCACCGCGTGGAGGCCCTAACCCCGCGCACCCCGGTCCGCCGCGACGACACGCCCGGACGCAACGACCCGTGCACCTGCGGTAGCGGTAAGAAATACAAGAAATGCTGCGGGTCGAATTAACCCCCCGTCTGCTGCCAAGGCAGGCCGGTATCCGGTCCGGCCCGCCACCCATGCACCTTGCCCAGAACCGCGCGTTGGACCGAGCCGCTGCCAATCGCGTGCTTGGACAGGCATGCGATGGGAACGCAAGCGCGTCGGCTGCTTTGCTTGGCAAGGTCAGGCGTCGACGCGGCCCTACGTGACAGCCGGCCGCATCTGAGCGCTGGCACGCGTCATTGACCGCAGCATGAGCTTAACTTGCAGGCGGCAGTGCCCGTGCAGGAAATCCACGCACTGATCGTTTGCTTAAGAAGGCTAAAAGCGCCGGGCAGGGACACCACCTGCTAGGCCCGGTCGAACGGTTCACCACACCACTTCGGCCATCGAGCAGTTCAGCCCCGAGCCGATGCCCAGCAGCGCGATGCGGTCGCCCTTCTTCAGCCGGCCCAGCTCGCGCAGCTTGCTCAGCACGATCGGCACCGAGGCCGGGCCGATGTTGCCGTGCTCGCCGAAGATGGTCATGACCTTCTTCGGGTCGATGCCGAAGGACTTCACGAAGGCGGCCGTGTGCGGCTGGCTGACCTGGTGGATCACGAACTGGTCCAGCTCTTCCACCGCCCAGCCCATGACCTGGCGCGCGGCAGCGAAGGTCTTCTGCGCCAGCTTGAGGCCTTCGATCAGCAGCATGCGGGTGTCGGTGACCATGCGGTCCAGGTTGCCGCGGCACAGCTTGTTCCACTCGGTCGCCGAGCGGGTCACCCCGCCCTTGTACTGCGGGGCTTCCGGGGCCAGGTCGCGGCGCGACATGACCATGGCCACCGAGCCGCTGCCCAGGGTCAGGGCGGCCAGCTCGTCGCGGAACTGCTGTTCGGTCAGGTCCGCCGCGCTCAGGCGCTCCATGGTCTTTTCGTACAGCACGTTCGCGGTCTCGCCATCGACCACCAGCGCGTAGTCCACTTCCCCGCGCTCGATCATGCGCGCGGCGATGTCCATGCCGTTGATGAAGGCCAGGCAGGCATTGGTGATGTCGAAGGCCATGCAGTGATCGGCCACGCCCAGGTTGCCCGAGACGATGGAGGCCGTGGACGGCTCCAGGTAGTCGCGGCTGACCGAGGTATTGATCAGCAGGCCGACCTTTTCCACGTCGATGCCGGCATCGATGAGCGCAGCGCGCGCGGCCAGGGTGGCCGCGTCGGAGGCCTGCACGTCCTCGTCCCACAGGCGCCGCGCATGCACGCCCACCACATCGCTGAGCATGTCCGCACGAATGCCCAGGCGCTGCAGCGTCGGCTGCAGGCGTTCATGGATCGCTTTGGAGGTCAGCGTGTGTGGCGCATCGATATGCGCCAGTCCCGCGATGGAGACATTCTCGAAAAGCATGCGAGGAGAGCCCAAGACTCAGGCGATAAGGGGCGACAAGGGTAGCCGTTTGCGGCCCTTGGCGCATCTATCGCGGCTTTTGCAGGGCAAAAGCGCGATCTTGGGCGGTCCGTTGCCGGACGCGAGCCGTATTCAGCCGCCGCATCGCCAGGCGGCGAAGCGCTGTTCGCCATCGGCCGGGTCGCCCAGGGCCTGGATGGTGTCGGCCTGGATCTTGGGCGCCTCGTTGCGGGCCAGGGTCTCCAGTTCGTCGCGGACCTTCAGGTCGTTGCGGCGATAGAAGGCCACCTTGTCCTTGACCGTGACCACCACGTCGCCTTGCTTGCGGCAGCTCGACGGGCTGGCCGCGCCCAGCGGCAGCACCCGGACCCCCTTGGCCCCCTCTTCCATCGGCACCCAGGTGCAGGCCGAGAGCGACAACACGACGAGAGCGGGAGCGAGCAGGCGCAGGGACATGGGGTTTCCAGGCTGGAGGGACGCGATGCCGGCATTGTGTGACGGGATCGCGGGCCGAAACTGAATGAAAGCAACCGCAAAGGCAAGGGGACCGACGCAAGCGTCGTCCTGGCCGGTACATCGCGGTCGCGCCCTGCACGATGCCTGGGGACCGAAGGGCACCTGGCTACAGGGCAGATCGGGAAGGCGCCGGTCGCCGGCGCCTTCCTTAGGTTGAAGCCATGCCGCTTACTTCACCGGCTTGCCGTCGGCGTCCAGCACGGTGACCTCGCCCAGGCCCAGCGCGCGGATCGGCGCGGCGATCTTGGACAGGTCGCCCACCACGACATAGGTCAGTGCGCCCGGGTCGATGGTGCTGGCGGCCTTGGCCACGTCCTGGGCGGTCATCGCGTCGTTGCGCGCCTTGTACTGCAGCACGTAGTCGTCCGGACGGCCGAAACGCAGGTTGCTGAGCACCTGGCTCAGCACCGCCTCGCCGGTCTCGTAGGCGCCGGGCAGGCTCAGGGTATTGGTCGCGCGGATCTTGCCGACCTCCGTGGCCGTCACCGGCGCACTGCCGTCGGCGAAGGCGGCGATGTCCTTGCGCAGCTCGGCCAGGGACTCGGCGGTCTTGTCGCTCTGCACCGCGGCGCTGGCGAACCAGGGCCGCTGGCCCAGCGTGTTGCTGGCGCGGCTGTAGGCGCCATAGGCCCAGTGCTTGTCCTCGCGCAGGTTCATGTTCAGGCGCGAGGAGAACTCGCCGCCCAGCACGCCGTTGGCGAAGTCGAAGTCCACCGTGCCGGCATCGCCGGTGGGCGGGATCAGCTGGCCGACATAGAGGTTGGACTGGATCGCGCCGGGCTGGTCGATCAGGAACACCCGCGGCTTGCCCGGTCGCTGCACCGTGCTCACCGCCGGCAGCCTGGGCGCGTTGGCCGGGGTTTTCCAGTCGCCCAGGCGCGCCTCCAGCAGCGGCAGGATCTGCTTGAGCGTGGTATCGCCCACCACTACGATGCGGGCCTTGTCCGGCTGCAGCCACTGGTCGTGGAAGGCCACCAGGTCTTCGCGCTTGAGCGAGGCGATGGAGCTCTCCGTGCCGCTGCCGGTGAAGGGGATGGCGTAGGCATGGCCCTGGCCGTACAGCAGCGGCGGCATGATGCGCAGCGCGGCCGTCTGCGGGCGCGCCTTCTCCTGCTTGATGCCGGCCAGCCAGGTGGCGCGGACGCGGTCGATCTCGGCCTGGTCGAACTTGGGACGACGCAGCACGTCGGCCAGCAGGTCCAGCGATTCGGGCAGCTTGTCGGCCAGCGCCGACAGGCCGACCGTGGCGCTGTCCAGGCCGGCACCGGCGGACAGCTCGGCGCCCAGGTCTTCCTGCCGCGCCGCCAGCGCCAGGGTGTCGTACTTGCCCGCGCCCTGGTCGAGCATGGACATGGTGAAGCTGGCGGTGCCGAGCTTCTTGCCGACGTCGGCCGAATAGCCGCCGGGGAACTCCACGCTCAGCTGCACCACCGGGGTCTGGTGGCGCTCCACCAGCACCACATCCATGCCGTTGGACAGCGTGGCGCGCTCCAGGGAGGGGAATTTCAGCGCAGGGAACTCCTGCGTGCGCGGCACGCCCTGGCTGCGGTCCACGCTGCTCTTGACGGTCTTGAAGCGCGGATCGGGCTTGGGGATGGCGGCCGGCTTGGTCGCGGGCGCGGCGATCTGCCGCTCGGGGATGGCCGAGGCCGGCGTGTCCGACGGCTGCACCACCACGGTGTGCGAGCCCACGCCCAGCCAGCGCTTGGCCGCGGCCTGCACCTGCGCGGGCGTGGCCGCCTCGATGGTGGCCAGCTCGCGCTTGTAGCAGTCCGGGCTGCCCTCGTAGATGGTGCACGAGGCCAGCACGTCGGACTTGCCGCCCATGCCGCCGACCCGCTCGATGCCGCGCACGAAGCCGGCGCGGGCGCTGACCTTGGCCCGCTCCAGCTCCTTCGCGCTCGGGCCCTGGTCGATCAGGCGCTTGAGTTCGGCGTCCATCAGCTGCTCGACCTTGGCCGGATCGACGTCCTGCTTGACCGTGGCGGTCAGGAAGAAGGTGCCGGCGATCTCGCTGCTCCAGTTGTTCGCGCCAGCCTGGTCGGCGACCTGTTCGCCATGCACCAGCCGCTCATCGAAGCGCGAGGACGCGCTGCCGCCCAGCACCTGGGCGAACAGGTCCAGCAGGGTCGCATCGGTGCTGCCCATCTGCGCCACCGGCCAGGCCCGGTAGATGCGCACCTGCGGCACGCGATCGGGCACGGTCTCGCGGGTGTCGGCGCTGCGCTTGGGAATGTTCGGCGCCATGTCCGGCAGGGTGGCCGTGGCCGGGATATCGCCGAAGTACTTCAGCGCCTTCTCACGCGCGGTCTTCTCGTCGATGTCCCCGGCCAGCACCAGCACGGCGTTGTTGGGGCCGTACCAGCTGCGGAACCAGGTCTTGACGTCTTCCAGCGTGGCCGCGTCCAGGTCGGCCATCGAGCCAATGGTCTGCCAGCTGTAGGGGTGCCCGGCCGGATACAGCGCCTCGAACATGCGCCCGGTGATGCGGCGGCCGTAGGGCTGGTTTTCGCCCTGGCGCTTTTCGTTCTGGACTACGCCGCGCTGTTCGTCCAGCTGCTTCTGGTCGATCGCGCCCAGCAGGTGGCCCATGCGGTCCGATTCCATCCACAGCGCCATGTCCAGCGCGGTGGTGGGCACGTTCTCGAAATAGTTGGTGCGGTCCTGGTTGGTGGTGCCGTTCTGCTCGGTGGCGCCGACCAGCTCGAAGGGCTCGAAGAACTCGCCCTTGTGGTTCTCGCTGCCCTGGAACATCAGGTGCTCGAACAGGTGCGCAAAGCCAGTGCGGCCGGGCTGCTCGTTCTTGCTGCCCACGTGGTACCAGACGTTGACCGCCACGATCGGTGCCTTGCGGTCGGTGTGCACCACCACGCGCAGGCCGTTGGGCAGGGTGAAGCTGGAATAGGGGATTTCCACCGGGCTGGGCGGGGCATCGGCCAACACCGGCGCAGCAGTGGACATCCCGCCCCCCAGGGCGGCGGTCAGGGCAAGCGCGAGCAGGGCGGCACGCGGCCGGCGCGTCTGGGACATGGGGCAAGGCTCCGTGGATACGCATCGAGGCCGCACAGCGTAACCGCGGTCCTCTTTGGCCGGCATGGGCCACAAGCCACGGGCCCCCGGCCGGCTCCGGTCACATCGCTCACTCGGGCGCCGTCCCGTCGCCATCAGGTCGATCTGAACCTCAGCGAGTGTCCGCAACCGGACTCGGACAGGGAAAGCGGACGACCGGTCGCCGACCTTTCGCTCGATTTTCCTTCATTTTCAGTGGCTTGCGTTTGGCACGCGATCTGCGTTGCCTTTCACGACAAACCCACACTCGTCTCTAAATGAACAAATGCTGAATCTCATCTCACCAGAAGCAGAAGTTTCTTGCCAGCCCTGATTAGGTGTACTACCTTACTACCACACCACACAACAACGACACCGGAGCACCTCCCCATGAACACCAAGACCCTCCTCGCCACCGCCGCCGCCGCCCTGTTCGCCACCTGCACCGGCTCGCTGATCCTGTCCCATGGCGACACCGTGCAGGCCGCCCCGGCCCTGACCGCCCACAGCGCCCGCATCGTCGACCTGCCGGCCGTCAAGGTCGCCCCGGCCGCCGAGGACCTGGCGTACTTCCAGGCCCATGCCCGGGCCAACGTGACCGAGTTCGCCGCGGTGCAGGTCCGCCCGGATCCGATCGATCTGGCCTACTACCAGGCCCGTCTGGCCGAGCAGCGCATCGTCGACCTGGCCGCGGTGACCGTGCGCCCGGCCGCTGCCGACCTGGCTTATTACCTGGCCAACCAGGCCGCTGGCGCCGTCGTCGCCGCCAACTGAGCGGGTCCGCCCGCTCCTTAAGCTGCACCGATACGCTTTCCGTTCCAAGGCCTCACCCGCGGCACGCAAGACCGCAACACCGCTCCGCCGTCCCATGCGCCAAGCCACCGGCCCTGCATGCGGCCAGCCTGGGCACTGCCGGTAAACTTCCGGCGATGAACGACCTGCTCGACCTCGATGTCCTGCTCTATCAGCCTGAGATCCCGCCCAACACGGGCAATGTGATCCGGCTCTGCGCCAACACCGGCGCGCGCCTGCACCTGATCCAACCGCTGGGTTTCACCCTGGAAGATCGCCAGTTGCGTCGCGCCGGGCTGGATTATCACGAGTACACCGCGCTGCGGGTGCACCCCAGCCTGCAGGCGGCGCTGGAGGCGATCTCGCCTGCCCGCCTGTTCGCCCTGAGCACGCGCGGCGGCGTGCGCTACGACACGCCGGTGTACGCGCCGGGCGATGCGCTGCTGTTCGGCCCGGAAACCCGTGGCCTGCCGGCGCAGGTGCTGGACGCTTTGCCCGACACGCAACGCCTGCGCCTGCCGATGCGGCCGGACAACCGCAGCCTCAACCTGTCCAATGCGGTGGCCATCACCGTGTTCGAGGTCTGGCGCCAGCGTGGCTTTGCCGGTGGTGCCTAGGCAGCCTTGTGGTCATGTCGCTTCTTTGCACGTATCGAAGGTGCTTGCGCCCCTTCAACGGTTGCAGGTTGTGCGAATGAAGACTTCGGATGGTCAGCGGGTCGCCGGCCGGTAGCCACTCTTTCCTCGATCGGGGCATCCGGCTCTGCCTTGAGGCGCTCGGCGTCCTGTCCCATGCGCACTGCCCTGCGGGTGATTGCAGGCTCATCGAGTTTGCTCGCCAGGCCGGCATGTCGATGCCCGCTAACCACTCCAACCTGCCCAAGGCTGGAAGATTCCAGTTTGGAGAACCAGAACCTATCCGGCGCCGAGCCTGGTCCTGAGTCGGGGATGGCGGAAAGCGGGCCAGGGATGGCCCGCGGCGGCGAGTCAGCCATGGATGGCTGACCGAGCCGAGGAGCCATGCCCGGCTCAGGGCCAGGCTGCCTGCCGAAGTCGGCCACGCAGGACCGCTATGCCATCAAACCATCAGCACCCGGCATGAGTGCGAGAACAAAGAAGCCGCCCCGAAGGGCGGCTTTTTGCTGCGCGTAGAACGGCTCGCCTGCGATCAGCGCTTGCCCACGCGCGCATGCATCGCGCGCTCGTGATCCAGCCAGTTCTCGCCCTTGTTCTTCAGGAAGAACACGTACACCAGCAGCGAGACGAACATCACCGCCGTGGCGTAGATGATGAAGGTGTCCATCTGCTTGGCGCTCTTGGCCCACTGGTACAGCAGCGGCGCGGTGCCGCCAAAGGCCGAGTTGGCCAGCGCGTAGCCCAGGCCCACGCCCAGGGCACGGATGTAGCTGGGGAACAGCTCGGCCTTGACCACCGCGTTGATCGAGGTATAGCCGGTGAGGATCACGAAGCCGATCACCAGGATCGCGAACGCCGACCCGAAGGTGGTCTGCTGCGGCAGCGCGGTGATCAGGTACCAGGTGTAGGCCACGCTGCCGACGCCGAAGAACACCAGCAGCGACTTGCGGCCGATGATGTCCGACAGCCAGCCACCGACCGGCTGCAGCAGCATCAGCACCGTCAGCGCCAGCAGGTTCAGCGTGGTGCCCTTCATCACGTCATCGCCCGCGAAGGCGGTCTGGATCATCTTCGGGCCGGTCACCGAGTAGGTGTAGAAGGCCAGGGTGCCGCCGGCGGTGATCAGGAAGCACAGCAGCAGCGGCTTCCACTGGTTGACGAACAGCTCCTTCAACGAGCCCGACTTGCGCGCGCCGCCGGCCTTGGCGTCCTCGATGGCTTCGTGCGAGAGCGACTCGTCCATGGTCCGGCGCAGCCAGAACACCACGATGGCCGACACGCCGCCGATGGCAAAGCCCAGGCGCCAGCCCCACTCGCTGACGTGCTCCTTGCTGAAGAAGGTCAGCAGCAGGAACAGCGTGAGCTGCGCCAGCACGTGGCCGCCCACCAGGGTGACGTAATGGAAGGAGGACAGCAGGCCGCGGTGGCCGGGCACGGCCGCCTCGGACATGTAGGTCGCACTGGCGCCGTACTCGCCACCGGTGGCGAAGCCCTGCAGCAGGCGCGCCAGCACCAGCACCACCGCCGCGCCGACGCCGATGGTGGCGGCCGTGGGCACGATGGCGATGCCGAAGGAACACACCGCCATCAGCGTGACCGACAGGGTCAGCGCCGCGCGGCGGCCATGGCGGTCGGCATAGCGGCCGAAGAACCAGGCGCCGATGGGGCGCATCAGGAAGGTGGTGGCGAAGATGGCCCACACCATCAAGGTGGCGTTCTTGTCCTCGGGCGAGAAGAACTTTGACTCGAAGTAGCTGGCGAAGACCGAGTAGACGTAGACGTCGTACCACTCCACCAGGTTGCCGGCCGAGCCCTTGAGCGTGTTGGAGATCGAACGCTTGAGGCTGTTGCGACTGGGATCGATGCCGGAGGCGGCGCTGCTGGCTGAGGTCATGGCGTGGCTCGATGTTTCAAAACGACGTGGGAGTATGGGCGCGCCGGTCGGTGGCGTGAATAACACGATGGGCGAATGCTGCAGCGCAATGCCCGTCCACGAACCCGCGCGCTCGGGCCTTTTCCGGCGCTGGGAAACCTAGCGGCAGGGCGCCGCCGCTGCCGTGAAGCCTCACTCCACCGGCACGTCGTAAGCCGTGTTGGGCGTCGGCTCCGGGCGGTAGGTGAAGTGCCACCACTCCATCGGGTAGTTGGCAAAGCCATGCCGCGCCATCGCCGCCACAAGCTGCTGCCGGTGCTGGCGCTGGGTCGGGCCGGCCAGAGGCGAGTCGGTGTTGGCGCGGGTGTCGAAGAAGTCGAACGGCGTGCCCATGTCCAGTTCCTCGCAGCGCCCGCCCTCGCAGCGCAGGAGGGTGAGATCCACCGTGGCGCCGCGGCTGTGGCCGGAAGTCTCGGCGATGTAGTCCCCCAGCAGCGCGGCCTTGTCCAGGTTCGGGTAGAACTCCGGCTTGGTGCGCTGGTCGGCCAGGTCCCGCGCCCACTGGACGAAGCGCTCGACCGCGCGCACCGGGCGATAGCAGTCCAGCAGCTTCAGCCGCAAGCCCTGCGCGCGCAGATCCTCCTGCACCTGTGCCAACGCGCGGGCGGCCGGCGAAAGCAGCAGGCACACCGGCGCGGCATAGCCTGGCACCGGCGCGCCGGTGAAGTTGTGCGCGCCGGCGTAGCGCATGTCAGCCACCACGTCCGGCGCCAACCTGGCCACGTCGATGAGGTCCACCTGCGCGGCGCGGGTCGCCGGCGACACCTCCACGGCCTGGGCGCCAGCGGCGCCGGACAGCGCCCACAGCAGGACCAGGCCCATCGCGCGGGCACAAGGCGATCGCAGGCGTGGCAGCGACATTCGTGACCTCACAAGGGTGGCACCGCGCCCACCTCAGGGTGCGGGCGGCTGGCTCAGGCTGTTGAGGATACGCAGGTCCTCGCCGTCCAGGGTCTCCCCCTCCAGCCCGCGGAAGTGGTGACGGAAGGCGCGCACGGCGGCGGCGCGGTCGGCGATGGGATAGCCGATCAGGCGCAACGCGGTGTAGGGGTCGAAGCCTTCCGGCGCGGGCGGCGCGTCGGCGGCCGGCCAGCGCCCAAACCCGGCATCGGCCAGGCGCTTCCAGGGAAACAGCGGCCCGGGGTCGGTCTTGCGGGTCGGCGCGATGTCCTCATGGCCCACGATCTGGGTGCGCGGGATACGCAGGCGCGTGCACAGGTCTTCCAGCAGGACCAGCAGGCTGTCGATCTGCGCCTGGGCGAACGGGGAATGGCCATCGTTGTCCAGCTCGATGCCGATGGACACCGAGTTGACGTCGGTGATGGTGCCCCAGCTGCCGGCGCCACCATGCCAGGCGCGGCGCTCGTCGCTGACCAGCTGGAAGCGCTTGCCATCGGCGCCGATCAGGTAGTGCGCGCTGACTGGCCCCCCGGCGTTGCGCGTGCTCAGCGTCTGCAGGCTCTCCTCCACCGAGTCCTGGTCGGTGAAGTGGATGACGATCAGGATCGGCCGCCGCAGATCCTGGTTGGGCGACGCGCGCCAGGTCGCCAGCGGATTGCGCGCAGGACCGCTGGCGCAGGAGGCCAGGGCCAGCACCAGCAGGGCGGCGGCGCCGCCGCGCAGCAGCCGTGGCAGCGCGGGAGCAGGCGAAGGGCGGAGGAGGGTGTGAGACATGGGGGATCCTGTCAACGAAACACGGGTCAAGTCGATGACTCAGCGCGCCGGGCAATGGCCTGTACGCACGAAGTCGAGGTCGGCGTAGTCGTAGCTGAAGTCTGCGCCGGGATCGACGTGCGCCAGCTTCAGCCCGACCTGGCCTTGCGCGCCGCCGGAAAAGGACAGCCAGGGCTCGGCGTCGACGCTGGGATCGGTCCAGTCCACCAGCAGTCGCTCGCCGACCTGCATCACCGGGCCCTGCAGGCGCGGGGACTTGCTGGCACGGAAGTGCACGCCCTTGCCCTTGGGGCAGATGCGGACCTCGCCGAACCAGGCATCGCGATACACGCCCAGCCACGGCGCCATCGCCTTGGGCGTGGCCGCGATGCGCCTTGGCGCGGGCGCGGTTTGCTTGCGCGGCGTCGCAGGCGCGGCCGCCGCGGCCAGCAGTGCGGCGTAGTGGTCCACGTCCAGCTCGGCCCGGCCCGGCGCGGTATAGAACTTGGTCAGCGCCTGGCCCAGCGTGGTGCGCGCGCCCTCGCCCTCGCCGTTGATGAGGATGATGAAACCGGTGCGCTGGTCCGGCAGCAGCACCAGCGAGGAGTACATGCCCATCAGTGTGCCGGTGTGCGCGACCTTCCACTGGCCATCGACATCGGAGATGCGCCAGCCGTAGCCATAGCCGTACAGGTGCGTGCCATCCCAGTCGCGCATGCGCTGGGAGATCGGCATCGGCGTCTGCAGGGCCCACACCGCGTTGCGCTGCGCCGGGCTGATCCAGATCCGCGCGGTATCGGTATCCAGCCAGATGCCGATCCAGGTCAGCATGTCGCGCAGGCTGCAGCGAATCCCACCGGCGGCCATCGACGGCGAATCGGGAATCTGCGCGCCATCCTCGCGCACCACGACGTTCCTGCCGGCCTGCTGCATGTGCGGCTGGGCGACGTTGCCCACGCCATCGCGCGACCAGGCGCCGACCTGGCAGCGGTGCATGCCCAGCGGGCCGAACACTTCCTCGCGGATCAGCTGCTCGTAGGGCTTGCCGCCGGCCTTGGCCGCGACCTCGCCGGCCACCACGTACAGCAGGTTGTCGTAGGCGTAGTGCGCGCGGAAGCTGTGGGTGGGCTTGAGATGCGCCAGCCCGGCGATGATGTCGGCACGGGTGAAATGGTTGGGCTCGGGCCACAGCATCAGATCGCCCGCGCCCAGGCCCAGGCCGCTGTTGTGGATCAGCAGGTCGCGCACCTGGATCTGCTCGGTCACCCACGGGTCGTGCATGCGAAAGTCAGGCAGGTACTTGCGCACCGGGTCGTCCCAGGACAGCTTGCCCTGGTCCACCAGCCGCGCCAGCAGGCCGGTGGTCATGGCCTTGCTGTTGGAGGCGATCTTGAACAACGTGTCGGCATCGATCGCCCGGCCCTTGCCCGCCTCCAGCTCGCCAGCGGTGCGCGTGTAGACCACCTGCCCGTCCTGCACCACGCCCACGGCCAACCCAGGCAGCTGGTAACGCTGCATGGCCTGGTCGAACAAGGCGTCGAAGCGGCCTTGCCGCGCGTTCGGCGCTGGCGTCTGTGCGGCTGCGCCGGCGCAGGCCAGCAGCGCCAGGCCCGCCATCACCCACGTCCGGGCCTTGTCGAAGCCGGAAAGATCACGCATCGATCGAGTGAGGCTCATCGCAACCTCCAGGCGAGGGTTTGAGGCTTGGAGCAGGCGCTGTTGTGGAGCAGCGATGTTGAAGTGGCGCTCACAGCAGCATCCCTTGGAGATCCAGCGCGACCTGCCTCAGAAATCGTAAGTGAAGTTGGCGAAGACCTGGCGGCCGATCGCGCTGTAGACCCGCGGAAAATACGGCCAGGCGGTGTAGGTGTCATCGCGCGGCGGCATCTTGTTGAAGGCGTTGAGCACGCTCAGGCCGATGGTCGCCTTGTCGGTGATGCGCTTGGACAGGTCCAGGTTCCAGACCACGTAGGGCGCGGTGCGGCCGGTCTCGGCGTAGTTGGGGCGCGTGCCGAAGCGGTAGCCGTAGACGCTGGCGTTCCACTGGCGCAGGTTCCAATTCACCCGCCAGTTGCTGCGCGTGCGGAAGGCGTTGTATTCCACGTCGTTCATCACGTCCACGGCCGGCTCATCGCTGAACTGGGCCGATTCCATCTTCAGCACGTGGGTCCAGCCTGCCTGCAGCGAGAAGGCGCCCCAGCTGCCGGCATCGAAGCTGTAGCGCAGGTTGGCGTCCACCCCTTCGGTGCGCAGCAGCGCGGCGTTGATGGGATAGGTCTCGAACGAGCGCACGTTGCCGTTGGGATTGAGCTCGGTGACCGTGCGATCCACCGTGGAGGTGTACAGCCCGCAGGCCTCGGACGCGGTGTTCACGGCCTGCCCCTGGCGGTCCACGCCCAGCAGGCAGTTGGCGTTCTGCTCCAGGTAGTACTCGTTGCTCAGGGCCTGGACGCGGTTCTCCAGCTCGATGCGGTACCAGTCCACGCTCATCGACAGCGATGGCAGCACGTCCCAGACCAAACCGATCGTGGTGGACTTGCCCTTCTCCTCCTCCAGCAGCGGGTTGGAAGAGTTGGTGGAGAAGGACTGGTACTCGTAGCCGGTCTGGCAGGCGTCTGAGGCGTAGTCCAGGCCGTCGCGCCGGCACTGGTACTCATCGACGATGAAGGGGTTGTTGGCGGTGCGTCCGGCGTAGACCCACAGCAGGTCCGGCGCGCGGAAGCTGGTGGCGTGGCTGGCGCGCAGCAGCAGGCTGTCGAGCGGACGCCATTCCAGGCCGGCCTGCCAGGTGATGGCATCGTCCACCGCGGTGATGTCGTCGTACTTGTCGTAGCGGCCGGCCAGCGTGGCATCCAGGCGCGAGACGATCGGCACGCGGAACTCCAGGCCGGCCGCGTAGCGGTCGCGTTGGCCGCCGCCCGGGGTCTGCTGCAGGTTGTAGATGCGCTCGCTGCCGGTGTAGTCCAGCGTGGTGCGGATGTCGGGGCTGAGCACGTATTCCTGGCGCGCCGCTTCCAGCACGCCGGCCACCTGCACGGCGCCGGCCGGTAGCTGGAACAGCTCGCCGCTCATCACGAACTGCGCCTGGTCGGTGCTGGACTCGCCCTTGCTGACCACATTGGTGGTCAGCTGGTCGTAGAGCTCGGCGCTGCCGGGGGCGAACAGCCGGTCCACGTTGAACTGGCGGATCTCCACCCCGGCGGCGGTGTAGCCCTGCAGCGGGCCCAGGTAGTAGTCGCGCACGGCATTGGTGAGAAAGCGCGGACGCTCGGTGGTGATGTCAAAACGCGACAGCGACACGCTGGCGTCCCAGTCGAAGCGGCCGTCCAGCACGGTGCCGCGCACGCCGGTGTTCAGGCTCCAGGATTTCTCGTCGTAGCGGATCTTCTTCACCCCGCCGACTTCCTGCGGCAGGAAGATGCGCTGGGCGGTGACCAGCCCCAGCTCAGGGTCGAACACGGTGAAGGGCGTCTCGCCGATGTAGTAATGGGTCTGGCTGGAGCTGGAATCCTTGGACTGCGTGGCCAGCACCTGCGCATAGCCCTGCAGGTTGGGGGTGAAATCGAAGGTGCCGGCCAGGTAGGCGGAGGTCTTGCCGTAGCTGTTCTGGATCGAGCGCGCGTCGTAGTAGCCGGGCGCGCCGCAGCGGTTGGGCGCGGCCGCGCTGGTGCTGCTGTAGAACGGCACGAAATCCGGGTTGGTGCGCGCGCAGGCCTGTTCCAGCGCCGCGGTGGAGGTGGACAGCGCACCGTCGTCGCCCAGCCAGTTGTAGGTGCCGCCATCGAGGAAGTACACGCCGGAGATCGAGGCGGTGGGCTTGGCCGGATTGTTGCGGTACTGCGGATGGGCGTAGTACGAGAGCCCGCGCTGGGAGGCGGTGATTTCCTCGCGGTCCAGCCGCTCGAAGGCGTAGGTCAGGCTCCAGCGCTCGCCGGTCTTGCCGCCGGTCCACTGCAGCTGGCCGGTGTCGCCGCCGCCTTCGGTGGCGGTGCCGCCGCGCACGCGCACGCTGTCGCCATCGAAGTTGGTCTTGGTGATGATGTTGACCACGCCAGCCACGGCGTCCGAGCCGTAGATGGCCGAGGCGCCGCCGCTCATGACCTCGATGCGCTCGATGGCCGCGGCCGGGATGCTGCCCAGGCTGACCGCGCTGCCGTTGGTGCCGTAGGACTGCGGGTAATCGGCCAGCCGTTTGCCGTTGAGCAGGATCAGCTGGTAACCCGGCCCGAGGCCGCGCAGGTTCATGAACTGCCCGTTGGGCGAGCTGCCGGTCTGGTCGGCCTCGTTGAAGGCGCTGCCGGTGAACTGGGTCAGCGTGCCCAGCGACTCCCACACCGTGGAGAAGCCCTGCTTCTGGATATCCTCGGCGGTGATGACCTGCACCGGCGCCGGGCCCTCCACCTGCGCGCGGGCGATGCGCGAGCCGGTGACGGTGACCTTGTCCAGATCGCGCGTGGCGCCGCCCTGGTCGGACTGCGCGAACGCGGCAGCAGGCAGGCACAGGCCAGCCAGCAAGGCCGTGGTCAAGCGACGGCGCCTGGGAAGAATGCAATGGACGGACAAGGGCTCTCTCCTAGGAAACGAATGGGGTGCCGCACACGCTGCGGCAGCTGCCGCAGGCCAGGGCCATGCCGACCCCAACGAAGGCCGGACCCTCACGCGCGATCGGCGAGCGGGCTGGCGCGGTCTTGCAGGCAGGCACCATGCTTCCCCGTGCCCGTCGTGGCGGTGTAACACGCAGGATTCGCCGTGGTCAATAATTTATTCTTGATTTTGAAGTCCAAAGAAATAAGTATTCCTCAACGCTTCCGCAGCGGACCCAAGCCCATGCCTCGATCGATCCAGCCCCTGCGCGCGTCGCTGGCCAGCCTGCTGCTGGCCTGCACCTTCGCTGCCGCGCCCGTGCGCGCGGACGCGCCGACGCACGCGGCCGCCGTGCCGGCCTCGACCGGCGTGGTCGGCGTCACCCCGGCGCAGCTGGACCCGCAGTTCTGGATCGCGCGGCAGGCCCAACCCGATGCGCTGCTGCTGGATGCCGCCGGCATCGCCGCGCAGAACGCCCGCATGCGCGCGCAGGACCCGCATATCCGCGACATGCAGGCCTTGCCGGCGCAGTGGTCGCGCCAGGAGATGCTCAAGGCGATCCAGGCCCTGTCCTCCCCGCCCACGCGCACGCTGTACGACGTGCAGGGTCAGCCGATCTCGCCTGCGGCGCTGGATGACCTGCAGCGGGCGATGGCGCTGGAGGCGATCGCGCCGCAGTCCAGCCCGCGCTTCGGGCTGGTCACCGCACGCGCGGCCCTGCGCACCTTCCCCACGTCCTTGCGCGCGTTCTCGCGCACCGGCGATCTGGATCTCGACCGCTTCCAGGAATCGGCGCTGTTCCCGGGCGATGCGGTGGCCGTGCTGCACGCCAGCGCCGACGGCCAGTGGCTGTTCGTGGCCAGCGAGCGCTACGACGCCTGGATCCAGGCCGACAAGGTCGCCATCGGCACGCGCGGGCAGGTGCTGGGCTATGCGCGCTCACCGGACTTTCTCATCGTCACCGGCGCGACCGTGCGCACCACCTACACCCCCGAGCAGCCGCAGGTCTCGCAGCTGCAGCTGGACATGGGCGTGCGCGTGCCGCTGTTGCGGCAGTGGCCGGTCGATGCGCTGGTCAACGGCCAGCACCCCTACACCGGCCATGTGATCCAGCTGCCGATCCGCGATGCGCAAGGGCAGCTGCAGCTGGTGCCGGCGCTGCTGCCGCGCACGGCGGACGTGGCCGACCGCTACCTGCCGCTGACCGCGCGCAACCTGATCGCGCAGGCCTTCAAGTTCCTGGGCGAGCGCTATGGCTGGGGGCACGACTACGATGCGCGCGACTGCAGCGGCTTCGTCTCGGAGATCTACCGCAGCTTCGGCATCCTGGTGCCGCGCAACACCAGCGCGCAGGCGGTCAGCCCGGCGCTGGACCGCATCGCCTTCGACGCACCACGCAAGGGCCGCGCGCCCAAGGACATGGCCAGGCGCCAGGCCGCGGTGGACGCCCTGCAGGTCGGCGACCTGGTCTACATCCCCGGCCACGTCATGGTGAACATCGGCCACCTCGACGGCATGGCCTACATGATCCACGACACCGCCGGCGGCGGCTGGCTGGGCGCCGACGGCAAGCGCGTGGCCGCGCACCTCAACGGCGTATCGGTCACCCCGCTGGAGCCGATGATGGCCAGCGACACGGGCAGCTATCTCCAGCAGATCACCAACATCCAGCGCATCAGACCCAAGGGCGCCACGGCAGCAGAATGAAGATCACCGACATCCGTTTCGGCATGCTGCGCGTGCCGCTGAAGACCCCGTTCAAGACCGCGCTGCGCACCATCGAAACGGTGGAGGACGTGGTGGTGATGATCCACACCGACAGCGGCCACATCGGCTACGGCGAAGCGCCGGCCACGGCGGTGATCACCGGCGACACCCATGGCTCGATCATCGAGGCCATTGGCGGCTACATCCGCCCGCGCCTGATCGGCCAGGACATCGCCAACCTCAACCGGCTCACGCACCTGGTGCAGACGGCCATGGAGCGCAACACCAGCGCCAAGGCGGCGGTGGAGATCGCGCTATACGACCTGTGGGGCCAGCTGTACGGCGCGCCGCTGTACCAGCTGCTGGGCGGCGGCGACCCGGTGATCACCACCGACATCACCATCAGCGTGGATTACATCGACAAGATGGTGGCCGACTCGCTCAGCGCGATCGAGCGCGGGTTCGAGACGCTCAAGATCAAGGTCGGCAAGGACATCGGCCTGGACATCGAGCGGGTCAAGGCGATCCACGCCGCGGTCGAGGGCCGCGCCCTGCTGCGGCTGGACGCCAACCAGGGCTGGAGCGCCAAGCAGGCCGTGCACGCCATGCACAAGCTGGAGGACGCCGGGGTGGCGCTGGAGCTGCTGGAGCAGCCGGTGAAGGCGGCGGACATCGAGGGCCTGAAGTACGTCACCGAGCGCGTGCACACGCCGGTGATGGCCGATGAGAGCGTGTTCGGCCCCACCCAGGTGATCGACCTGATCAAGCAGCGCGCGGCGGACATCATCAACATCAAGCTGATGAAGACCGGCGGCATCTCCAACGCCATCCGCATCGCCGACATCGCCGCGCTGTACGGGGTGGACTGCATGATCGGCTGCATGATCGAGTCCAGCATCAGCGTGGCCGCCGCGGTGCACGTGGCCGTGGCCAAGGCCGAGACCATCACCAAGGTGGACCTGGACGGCCCGTCGCTGGGCCGCTTCAACCCGGTCGATGGCGGGGTGTCCTTCAACGAATCGGAGATCACCATCGGGCAGGGCGCCGGGCTGGGCATCCGCGAAGTGCGCGGGCTGGAGCTGCTGGAGACATGAGCGCCGTCATCGCGCCGCTGGTGAAGCTGCGCTCGGCGCGCGACCAGATGTCGGCCATCGAGCGCCGCATCGCCGACTACATCCTGGACAACGCGCACCTGCTGCGCGACTACTCCTCCCAGCAGCTGGCCGATGCGCTGGGCATCAGCCAGTCCAGCGTGGTCAAGTTCAGCCAGAAGCTCGGCTTCAAGGGCTATCCGGACCTGAAATGGTCGGTGGGCCAGGCCATGGCCCGCGACGGCGCCCAGCCGCAGGCCGCGCAGGCGCAGGCGCCGCAAGCCGCCGATGCCTACCGCCAGCTGGAGCAGGCCCTGGCCCGCAGCAAGGCGGCGGCCGAGGAGGACACCCGCGCGCTCAACCCGCGCGCCACCATCGAGGCGGTGGTGGCCGCGCTGGACGCCTGCGACAAGGTCTTCGTCTACGGCCTGGGCGATGACGGCCTGTTCGCGCGCGAGTTCGCCATGCGCCTGTCGCTGCTGGGCCAGCTGACGGTGCACCACGCCGACCCGGTGCTGATGACCACCAGCCTGTCGGCGGTGCGCCAGGGCGATGTGCTGCTGATGTTCTCCGAGTTCGGCAAGCTGCCGCAGCTGTCGCAGATCTCCCGGCAGTTCCAGGATGCCGGCGGCCAGGTGGTGTCCATCACCCGGCACACCGCCAACCCGCTGCGCGCGCACGCCGACCTGCCGCTGGTGGTGTCCGCGCACGACCCGTCCCCGGCCATCGCCCAGCTGCTGTACCGTTCCTCCCTGCAGACCCTGTTGGACTTCGTCTTCGTGCTGCTGTCGCGCACCGCCTCCGGCCGCGACCGCCTGCTGGCGGCCAACCTGGAACGCGTGCAGCGCCTGCTCGACAGTTGATCCCGCCGCCCCCACCGGAACTGCCCGCCATGCCCGCATCCAGACATCGCCACGCCCTGCTGGTCCTGCTGCTCGGCCTGTGGGCCTGCATCGGCCCGGCGCGCGCCCAGGCCCCTGCCGCCATCGAACAAGCCAGGCAGCTGGTGCTGGTGGTGTCGTTGGACTGGAACGCGCCGGCCGGCCAGCTGCAGACCTTCGAGAAGAAGAAAGGCCAGTGGGTGGCGGTGCGCGAGGCCTTCCCGGTGTCGCTGGGCCGCACCGGCAGCGCCTGGGGCATGGGCCTGCACCCACCGCAGAAGGACGGCCCGCTGAAGGCCGAAGGCGACGGCAAGAGCCCGGCCGGCATCTTCGCCATCGGCCCGGCCTTCGGCTACGCCGCCTCGCGCAAGACCGCCCTGCCCTACCTGCCGATGCAGGCCACCAGCTACTGCATGGATGTGCCGGCCTCGCCGCTGTACAACCAGATCGTGGACAGCGCCAAGGTCGGGGACGCGGCGGTGCAGGGTTCCACCGAACCGATGCGGCTGGACCTGCGCAGCGCCGGCGACATCCGCTACCGCGAAGGTTTCGTCATCGCCCACAACGCCAGTGCGGTGCCCGGACGCGGCAGCTGCATCTTCGCCCACCTGCGCCGCGCCCCGGGCGAGGCCACCGCCGGCTGCACCTCGATGGAGGCGGCCAACATGGACCAGCTGCTGGACTGGTTGAAGCCGGCGCGCAAGCCGGTGTTCGTGCTGCTGCCGCGCGATGAATACATGCGCCTGCAGGGCCCATGGCACCTACCCGAGCTGCCGGGAGCGCACGGATGAGCGCCGCCCCGCGGGAAACCTCGCAACCTGCGCTGGTCCGCGCGGTCAGCCGCTGGCAGATCGTCGGCCTGTCGATCAACGACGTCATCGGCAGCGGCATCTACCTGCTGCCGGCGGCCACGGTGGCGCTGATGGGCCCGCTGAGCCTGTGGGCGGTGCTGCTGGCCGGCATCGCCGTGGCCCTGCTGGTGCTGTGCTACGCGCAGGCGGCCAGCTATTTCGACACGCCTGGCGGCAGCTATCTGTACGCACGCGAGGCCTTCGGCCGCTACGCCGGGTTCCAGGTGGGCTGGATGATCTGGCTGACCCGCATCAGTTCGGCCGCCGCGCTGGGCAATGGCCTGGCCGATGCGGTCTCGCGCTTCTGGCCGTATGCGGCCACCGATGCCGGGCGTCTGCTGGTGGTGATCGCCTCGCTTGGGGCGCTGACGGCGATCAACGTCATCGGCATCCGCTCGGCCGCGCGCACCGGCGTGGCCCTGGTGATCGGCAAGCTGCTGCCGCTGCTGCTGTTCGTGGTGATGGGCCTGTTCTTCATGGACTGGTCGCTGGCCTTCTCCGGCACCGCGCCGGACCTTTCCGACATGCCCAACCTGGGCCAGGCGGCGTTGCTGCTGCTGTTCGCCTACGCGGGCTTCGAGAACATCCCGGCAGCGGCCGGCGAGTTCCGCAACCCGCGGCGTGACGTGCCCTTCGCGCTGATCACCATGATCACCCTGGTGACCCTGATCTACGCGGCGGTGCAGGTGGTGGCCATGGGCACGCTGCCGGGGCTGGCCGACTCGGCCACGCCGCTGGCCGATGCCGCCAGCCGCTTCGGCGGCGAAGGTCTGGCGCTGGTGCTGACCATCGGCGCGGTGATCTCGATCCTGGGCACCACCAGCAACACGGTGATGCTGGGGCCGCGGTTCCTGTTCGCCCTGGCCCAGGACGGCTTCGGCCCGAAACTCCTGGCGCGGGTGCATCCGCGCTTCCGCACCCCGGCCGCGGCGATCATCCTGCAGGGCGTGCTGTCGGTGGCGCTGGCGCTGTCCGGCTCGTTCGAAAAATTGGCGCTGCTGTCGATGGTCACGCGCCTGTTGGCCTACATCGGCACGGCGGCGGCGGTGATCGTGCTGGCGCGCCGCCACCGCGACAACCCCAACGCGCTGCGCCTGCCCGGCGGTCCGCTGATCCCGGTGCTGGCGCTGCTGCTGACCCTGGGCCTGCTGTGCAGCGCCAGCCTGTCCAACCTGCTGGCGGTGGCCGCGGCGATGGCGGTGGGCACGCTGATCTATCTGTTCCCGCGCAAGGGCCAGGCGGGCCAAGGCGCAGGCGCGGGCTGACGCCGGGGCCGGATGCCGGCACCGGCCAGCGCCTGCCGGCCCTCACCGGCGCGCTGAGCCCGCCACGCGCAGCCCGGGTGCTTCAAACGGCAAGGCGTCTGGGCAGGCCCAGGGCCGGTCAGTAGTAGCCGGCCAGGTTCACGAAGAAGCCGTGGCGGTCGTAGTGGATCCGGGTCAGGTCCTCGCCGAAGTGGGTGAAGTTCCAGCCGATGCCGATGCGGAAGTTCTCGCCGATCTGGCGGTCCACCCCGATCAGCCAGCCGGTGCGGTCCGGGCTGTCGGACACGGTGGTCATGCGGTACTCGGCCAGCGCGTCCCAGCGCGCCAGCAGCGCATAGCGCAGCTGCAGGGCGGCGAACTCGGTGCGGCTGTCCAGCCACTGGCCCACGCCGCGGCCATCGCGATACTCGCCGCGGCGCGCGGACAGCTTGCCGCCGAGCTCCCAGTGGTCGTTGAGCTGGTAGATGCCTTCCAGTGCCAGCACGTGCGAGCGCTGGTCGTAGATGCTGGCCCCTTCCTGCCCTTGCGTGGCCACGTCGTACAGGTAGGTGTAGCGGCCGAAGGCGGCCCAGCGCGTGCTGTCGTGTGGGCGCCAGGCAAAGCCGGTGTTGATCTCGGCCAGCTTGGCGCCGGCCAGGGGGTTGAGATCGTCCTCGGTGTCGGCGTAGTTGGCGCGCAGCGCCAGGCGCCAGTCCTCGCTGAGGCGGTAGGCCATGCGGTTGGTGGTCACCCACTGCGTGCGCCTCTCCGCGCCGCTGTCGCGGCGGTATTCCAGCTTGCTGGTCCACTGCATGCGCTCGTCGGTACGGCCGCCGCTGAGGCTGTAGGCGCGGCGGTCCACGCGGCCGCTGAGCGCGTCGAGCTGGCCATCCATCACCGTGGCGCCCAGCGTCCAGCCCACCGCCGGGGAGACATCCATGCCCACGGTGTGGGTCAGGCCGGAGGCATCGCTGCCCACGTCCTTCAGGTACTGGCTTTCGTTGAACACGTTGGTGCGGTCGGTCACCCGCCAACGCTGGCCCAGGGTCCAGCCGTTCTGCTGGCTGGGGTCGTACCAGAGGTTGTCGCCCAGGTCCTCGGAGGTGAACCGGTAGCTGCCATACACGGTCTGCTCCGGACGCACGCGGTACTCGGCCTGCAGGGCGGTGCCGAAGCCGCGGCTGCCATCGCTGGCTTCCGCGCCCAGGGTGAGGCGGTCGGTGGTCTGGTAGTTGGCGCCCACGGTGAGCCTGTTGTTGCGGGCATAGCGCCCGCGGTCGTCATCGGCGGTGTATTGGGCCACGCCGTAGAGCTCCAGCGGCACGGTGATCTGGTAGCGGTAGCTGGCCGCCACCAGCAGCGCATCGGCATCCACCGTGCTGCCCTGCTGGTCCACGTTGCGCAGCTCCGCGCCCAGGCGCTGGCGCTCGTCCAGGCGCCAGTCCATGGTCAGCTGGGTCTGCGCCAGCGACTGCGGCCCCTGTTCGGCGCGCGAGTAGCGGCCGTAGAGACTGAAATCGGTGGTGAAGTAGCCCAGGAACTCCGCGCCGTACTCCTGCACCGGCGCGCCGTTATCGAAGCGGGAGATGGAAAAGCCCGCATCGACCTCGCGCCACCACGCGCCCACGCTCCAGTCCAGCGGGGTCAGGCCCAGCTCGCGCAGGTTGGCGCGCGCGTCCAGGGCCCAGGCCTCGCCACGGCGCGCGGCGCTGGTGGGATTGCGCTGGATGAAGCTCAGGCCGCCGTTGTCCGAATAGAACACCGGCGTGGCCGTGGCCTCGCTCTGGGTGATCTCGGCCTTGAGGTAGGTGCCACGGCCGGCCTGAAGGGTCAGGTCCGCGCCCTTGAGCGAATAGTCGCTGCCGCCGCTGTCGTCATCGACATAGGTAGCGCCCACGGCAAGGTGGTCGTTGACCCACTGCTTGCCGCGGAAGCCCAGCGCCAGGTCCTCGCCCTGGAAGCCGCTGGGCACGTATTCGTAATCCACCAACAGCAGCTGGCCATAGCCATCCAGCGGCGTCTCGCGGGTCAGCGTGCGCACGTTCTCGCGGGTGATCTGCGCCAGCGGGCGGGTCAGGATCAGCCGCCCCTGCAGCTCGTCGATCTCGTAGTCGACGTTGCGCTGCAGGTTGACGCGGCTTTCGGTCAGGCCGGTGGTGGGGTCGCGGATCTCCAGCACCACCTGCTCCGATCCGCGCAGGATGTCGGTGTGGCGCAGGTAGTACAGGCTGCCGCCGGTGCCGAGGAACTCGCTGTGGCCGGCCGAGGTCCGTGCCTGCGAGCCGAACACCCGCAGCTCCCGGCGCGCCTCGCCCAGGGGCGTGGTCGCCGGCGAGCGCCAGCTCAGTGCCGCCCCGTACAGCGCGCGGCTGTACTGGCCATACTCGGTGCCGGTGATGCCGGTGAGGTAGTTGCCCCACAGCGCCTGGCTCTGGTCCCAGTCCGCGCGCAGGTACAGCTTGCCCTGGGTGTCCACGTCGCGGTAAGTCAGCGAGTCGTCGCCGTAGGTCGGGTAGTACAGGTCCGGGTCCAGGCGCCAGAAGATGTCCTGCGGGTCGGCCTCGAAGAAGCCGTCGAACAGATGGTCCAGCTGGTTGTTGCGGGTGTCGGCCTGGGCGGTGAACACGTATTTGCCGCGGGTCCTGCCCTTGAGATAGAACGCCAGCCGGCCCTCGTTGACGAAGCCCTCCTGGTAGTTGTTGTCGCGGATGGAGATGCCGTTGCTGGCGCTGACCTTGCCGCGGCCGAAGGTGGCATCGGCCAGGGCCACCGCATAGGCGTAGCTGCCGGTGACCTGGGCCCGCAGCTGCTTGCCGGTCGCAGGCGCCTGGGTGGAGACGGCGCGCACGTCGTAGAGATGTTCGCCCAGCGGCTCGAGGAACTCGGCACTGAACATGCCGTTCTGGTCCACCGGGAAGACCTGGCCGTTGATGCTGACGCGGGTGTCGCGCGGCACCCCGCTGCCCTGCACGCGCACGCGCGCACCGCGGATGACGATGTTCTGCAGGCGCAGGTTGTTGCGGCCGTAGGTGGCATCGCTCAGTTCCAGCACCTGCGCATCGTTGCCGCTGACTACCTGCCCGTTCTCGCGCAGCTGCTGGACGCTGGCCAGTTCCGAACCGCGGTTGAACTCGGCCGGCGTCACCAGGCGGATGCGTTGGGCAGTGGTCTCATCGAAGCTGCCCTGCGCGCCATAGGCGCGGGCCACGTACAGCAGCTCGTCGCCCACGCGCAGGTTGAGCGAGGCCGGCAGCGCGCCGTCCCACTGCGCGTCGGCAATCGGCGTGGTCGGCATCTCGATGGTGGCCAGCGGCGCGACCAGGTCGGTGTCGCTGGCGCGATAGACGGTGACCACCAGGCGCTCGATGAAGGCGCTGTAGTTGCTGAAGCTGTGGAAGCGCACCGGCCGCTGGATCGCGCCGGCCTCGAACGGCGCCAGCGCGCCGGCCTGCACGGTCAGCGCCGGGCGCGTGAGCGTGGGGTCCTCGGTCAGCCAGATCACCCCGCCCTGCGGCAACTCCAGACCGGTATCGCCGTTCATCACCCCGGCCGGCGGCACGGCAGGCGCGGCCAGCGGCGTGGCCGATGGCGCGGTCTGCGGCGGCGCGGTCTGCGGCGGCGCGCTCTGCAGCGGCATGTCAAAGCGGTACAACAGCTGTCCGTCTTGGCTGCAGGACTGCGCATCGCAGCTGGCCGCAGGCACCGCATCCTGCGCGCGGATGCCCTGCACCAGCGCAAAGCTGGCCAACACCGGCCATGCGATCGCGCGCAAGCCGCCTCGCCGACGCCGGGTCGCGCTCATGGCGTGGGTCCTCCTGCCTGGCCGGTCGGATCGACCGCGGCGTCAGAGCCGTCCTGCACCAGGCGCCAGCGGCTGCGCATGGGCCCGGGCAGACGGGCGTTGACCGTGTCGGTCAGCAGGCGATGCCGCTGTGCCTGCACCGCCGCGGGCGTGTCGGCGTCGGCCGGCAACACCACCCGGTCGATGTCCCCACGCGCGATCGCCTCGCCGATCGCGTCCACCAGTGCGGTCCCCTCCGGCGCCAGGGCGATGCCGTCAGGGGCGAACGCGCTGGCCGCCACGTGCAACACGCCTCCGCGCAGCGCAGCGGTCGGCGAGGACGCTTGCTGGAACTGTAGGGTCTGCACGCTGGCCGGCGGCAGGCGCTCGACAAGTGCCTGCCGCAGCGCCAGCGCGCGCTGTAGCCACAGCGCATCGCCCCCGCTGCCGGCCAGCACGATGACCGTGCCAGGTGCCACCTCCAGCCCCTTGGCCATGCCATCGAGCGCGGCTGCATGCTGCGGCCGCAGCGGCGCGCGCCCGGCTTCGAACAGCGCCTGGCCCACCTGCAGGCGGCCGGCCGTGCCGGCCTGCGCGGACGTGGCCAAGGCGCCCGGCGGCAGCCGCACGCCGAAGTCGAAGCGGGTGGGTGGCCCGGCGGTGATGCGACGCACGCGCGGGTTGGGCGTGGTGAACGCCGCGCCGGGCGGCAGGGTCGCGGCATCGACCTTGAGGATGAAGTTGTTGCCGCGCGCCGAGGTGCCCGGCGCGATGCCCACCAGGTGGTAGCGGCCGTAGCCGTCGGTCTGGGTGACCAGGCCTTCGACCGAGCCCACGCGCACGCCCGGCAGGCCACGCTCGCCCGGGTCCTGGATGCCGTTGCCGTTGTCGTCGGCGAACACCGATCCGACGATCAGGCTCTCCGCTTCGGCCGGATCGACCTCCAGCATGACCTCGGCCGAGGCCTCGTTGGTCAGCGCCACGCCCTCGGTGGTGCGCAGGATCGCATCGCTCTCATAGACCCCGCCGGTCACCGTGGCGCCGGCCCGCAGGTAGAACGAGAACGTGGCCGAGCCGCCGGGCGCGATATCGATCCCGCCGATGGTCAGCGGGTCGGTGGACACCAGCCACTCCTGGCCCTGCGCGTTGATCCGCACCGGCGCATCGACCGAGGCGGGGGTGATGCTGCCGCCACTGCGCGCCGCGGTCGCCGGCTGCGGGCCCTGGTCGTAGCTGACCACGATCTGCTGCGGCACATAGGTGAAACCGGGCGGAATGCCGTTGACCAGCATGGCGTTGGTGATCGGCAGGCCGCTGGCGTTCTCCGCGCGCACGGTGAAGCGGGCCAGGCCGCCGACCTTGATCACCGGGCTGGTCACCCACTTGGACAGGCGCGCCAACAGCGCATTGCCGCTGATGGTCAGCGTCACCGTGGCCGTCCCGCACAGCGGCGCCGGCCTGCTGGTGTCGCAGACGCGATAGGTGAAGCGGTCCTGGCCGTTGTATCCGGCTACGGGGGTGAACAGGCAGATGCCCTGGGCATTGCACTGCACGCTGCCGTGCTCGGGCGCGGCCACGATGCTCAGGCTGGCGCGGTCCAGCGGCGCACCGGTGGTGGTGTCGTTGGCCAGCACGTCGATCTGCACCGGCTCGGGACTGGTGATCTGCACGCTGTCCGGCGCGATGCCGATCTGGTTGGGCTGCACCGTGACCGTCACCGTGGCGGTGGCGCAGTTGCCCGGATTGGTGCTTTCGCAGACCGTGTACTGGAAATTGTCGGTGCCGGTGAAGGCCGCCCCCGGGGTATAGACCACCGCACCCTCGCCATTGCTGAGCGCGGCGCCATTGCCCGGCGCAGTGACCTGGGTCAGGGTGACGTTGCCGGCATTGACCTGGGCCGCGCCCTGCACGTCGTTGGCCAGCACCGCGATCACCACGGCGGTGGCCTGCGCGGTCTGCGCGGCATCGTCGTTGGCGGTGATCGCCGTGGCGCTCACCGAGACGGTGACCGTGGCCTCGGCGCACACGGCAGGCGCGGCGAGATCGCAGATGCGATAGCGCAGCCCATAGGTCCCCGCCGGCGTGCCCGGCGCCAGGCTCAGCTGGCCATCGGCACTGACCGATAGCGGGCCCTGGGTGACCGGTGCCAGGCTGACATTGCTCGCGGTGGCGGGCGCGCCGTCGTAGAGATCGTTGGCCAGCACGTTGATCGCATTGGCCGCGCCGGCCGTGCCATCGAGCGGGCCGGCGGTATCGTCGGTGGCCACCAGCACCCCGCCCTGCACGCTCACGCGCAACACGGCGCTGGCGCAGTTGGCCGGATTGCTGCGCTCGCAGAGGGTGTAGGTCAGGGTGTAGGTGCCGGTGGCGGTGCCGCTGGCCAGGGTGATGTCGCCGTTGGCATCGATGGACAACGGCCCGGCGGCCACCGGCGCCAGGCTCACGCGCGTGGTGTCCACCGGCGTGCCGCCCAGGGTGTCGTTGCCGAGCACGTTACCCAGGGCCCCGCCGCCGCTGCCGACCGGGCCAATCGTGTCGTCCTGCGCCAGCAGCGCACCGGCGGCCACGATCACCTGCACGTTCGCCTGCGCGCATTGCGTGGGGTCGGCGGCCAGGCAGATCCGGTAGACGATGCCGTAGGTTCCGGCGGGCGTGCCGGCGGCCACCGAGAGCGTGCCATCGCCGGCGATGCTCAGCGGCCCGCTGCTCACCGGCGCCAGCGTCACCAGGCCCGTGGCCGGGCCACCGCCGACCGTGTCGTTGTCCAGCACATTGCCCAGGCCAGGGCCGGCCGGCAGCGGGCCCAGGCTGTCGGGGTTGGCCACGATCGCCGCACTGGCCACCACCTCCACGGTGACCTGCGCGCTGGCGCAGTTGCCCGGGTTGAGCCGCTCGCACACGGTGTATTGCGCGCTGTAGGTGCCTGCCGCCGCGCCCGGCGCCAGCGCCAGGTTGCCGCTGGCATCGATGGCCAATGGCGCGGCCGCGGTGGAGGTCACCAGCACCGCGCTTGGCACCATGGCGCTGCCATCCAGCGTGTCGTTGGCCAGCACGTTGCCCAGGCTGCTGCCGCCGGCGCTGCCGTCGATGGGGCCGAAGGCATCGGCGCTGGCCGCGATCGTCGCCGCCGCCACCAGCACGCTGGCCGTGGCGCTGGCGCAGCGCGCGCCGTCGTTGCGGTCGCAGATCGTGTACGGGATCGTGTAGGTGCCTGCCGCGGTTCCGGCGGCCACGTGCAGCACGCCCTGGGCATCGATCGAGAGCGCGGCCGTGTCGGTGGCGGTCAGGCTGACGTTGGCCGGGGTGGCCGCGCCGCCCTCGATCTGGTCGTTGGCCAGCACGTTGCCCACATTGGCGCTGCCGGCGGCGCCGCCGACCGGGCCGAAGCTGTCGGCGTTGGCGGCAACGCTGGTGGCTCCTGCCGCGACCTGCACGCGCACCACAGCACTGGCGCAGTTGTCGGGATTGGCCAGCTCGCAGATCCGGTAGCTGGCCGTGTACTCGCCCGCCGCGGTGTTGGGCGCAACCGAGACGCTGCCGTTGGCCGCGACCGTGACCGGGCCGGACGCGGTGGAGGCGATGCCGACCAGCGCGGTGCTGGCGGACGCGCCGTCCACCGTGTCGTTGGCCAGCACATTGCCGATGTCGACCGCACCGCCGACACCATTGACCGGCCCCAGCGCATCGTCGCCGGCCACCAGCGCCAGATCGCGCACCTGCACGCTCAGCAGCGCGCTGGCGCAATTGTCGGGATTGGCCAGCTCGCAGACGGTGTAGGTCAGGGTCTGGGTGCCCGTCGGCGCGGCCGCCAGCACGTTGACCGTGCCATCGGCGGCCACCGCCAGGGCGGCGTTGGACACCGGGGTGAGCACCACGTTGGCGGGGGTGGCCGGCAGTCCGGCGACGGTGTCGTTGCCCAGCACGTTGCCCACCCCGGCGCTGCCGCGCACCACCGGGCCGAAGCCATCGTCGGCCGCCACCACCGCCTGCGGCGCGGCGGCCACCAGCACCTGCGCATCGGCCTCGGCGCAGCTGCCGGCGTTGAGCCGCTCGCAGATGCGATAGCGGACGCTGTAGGTGCCGGGCGCGGCGTTGGCGGCCACCAGCACCCGGCCGTCGTTCTCCACCGTCAGCGGCCCGCTGCCGACCGAGGTCAGGCTGACCAGATCCAGGCTGGCGCCAGCGCCATTGAGCGCATCGTTGGCCAGCACGTTGCCGGTGGCATAGCTGCCGGGAAGCGCCGCACCCAGCGCATCGTTGTTGGCGATGATGGCGGCGGCCACCACGTTCACCGTCAGCGTGGCGGTGTCGCAGTCGCTGGTGCTGCCCAGCGCGCACAGCTGGTAGTTCAGGCTGTAGCTGCCCACGCGGGTGCTGCCGGCCACGTCCACGCTGCCATTGGCATTGACCGTGAGCGGACCGTTGCTGGCCGGGGTGACCGTCGCGGTGGTGATGGTGGCCGGCGCGCCGTTGGCCAGGTCGTTGGTCAGCACGTTGCCGACATTGGTGCCGCCGGCCGCGCCGACCACCGGGCCCAGCACATCGTCCACCGCGTCCACCGTGGCGCTGCCGCGCACCACCGTCACCGTGACCCCCGCGCGCGCGCAGTTGGCGACGTTGATGGCGCCGCAGATCTGGTAGACCAGCACATAGGTGCCCGGCGCGGTCCCCGCCGCCAGTTCCACGTGGCCGTCGCTGTCCACGCGCAGCGGGCCGGACACCGTGTCGTCCAGACGGATGCTGGTGGTGGTGGCCGGCTGCCCATTGACCGTGTCGTTGGCCAGCACGTTGCCGAGATTGGCGCTGCCCAGCGCCCCGTCGACCGGGCCGAATGAATCGGGGTTGGCCAGCACCGTGGCGCCAACGACGTTGACGGTCAGCTGCGTGGTGTCGCAATTGCCAGGGTCGGCCAGCTCGCACAGCGCGTAGCTCAGCGTGTAGGTGCCCGCCAGCGCGGTGGTGTCCACATCCACCGATCCATCGGCGTTCAGGCGCACCGGCGCCTGGTACTGGGGGGCCACCGAGACAACCGCCAGCGTGGCCGGCGCGCCGTTGACCTCGTCGTTGGCCAGCACGTTGCCGATGTTGGTGCCGCCCACGCCACTGGCGACCGGGCCGAAGGTATCGCGCATGGCGTTGACCACCACCGGCGCGGCGGAGACCACCACCGACACGTCGGCTTCGGCGCAGTTGCCCGGGTATGCCAGCTCGCAGACCCGATAGCGCGCCGGATAGCTCCCCGCCGGCGTCCCGGAGGGCACCGACACGGTGCCGTCGCTGTTGATCGTCAGCGGTCCTTGCGTGGAGGGCACCACCGCGACAGTGGCGGTGGTGGCCGGCATGCCGTTGAGGGTGTCGTTGAACAGCAGGTTGCCGCCATGGTCGGCGCCCACGGCACTGGAAAACGGGCCGGCGGTGTCGTCGTTGGCCACCAGCACGGCGGCCACCACGCCCACGGTGACCGTGGCGGTGTCGCAATTGTCGATGCGGGTGGTCTGGCAGATGCGGTAGGCCAGCGTGTACGCACCGACCGGCGTTCCCGGTGCCACGTCGACCTGGCCGGCCACGTCGATGGACAGATGCGCGTTGCTGGCCGCGACCACCACCACCTCGGCCGTGGTGGCCGCCAGCCCATGCAGCGTGTCGTTGGCCAGCACGTTGCCGATGTTATTGGCGCCGGTGGTGGCGGCCACCGCGTCGAAGCGGTCGTCCACCGCCAGGATCGTGGCCGGCGCAGCGGCCACTAGCACCGTCACCGTCCCACTTGCGCAGTTGCCGGGATTGCGCCGCTCGCAGATCCGATAGGTCGCCGCATGGCTGCCCACGGCGGTCCCGGCGACCACGGTGACCATGCCGGTGGCCGGGTCCAGGCCGATGGCGGCATCGCCCCCGGTGCGGGTCAGCGTCACCTCCGCCGGCGTGGCCGGCTGACCCCCGACCAGGTCGTTGTCCAGCACATCGCCGGCCTGCACGCTGGCGCTGGTCGCATCCACGGGCCCGAAGGCATCGTCGTTGGCCAGGATCGGCGGGGCCACCACCTCGACGGTGACCTGCGCTTCCTGGCAGTTGGCCGGATTGAGCGGCTGGCAGATGCGATAGCGCGCCACGTAGCTGGCCGCGGCCAGACCCGCGGCCACATCGACACCACCGTCGGCCTGCACCGTCAGGGCCGGTCCGCCGCTGAGCTGGCTGAGCGTGACATTGCCCGGGGTGGCGCCCACGCCGTTGATGCTGTCGTTGGCCAGCACGTTGGCCACGTTGACGGCGCCGACATTGCCGGGAACCGGGCCGGCGCTGTCGGGGGCCGCCACCAGCGCCGCACCGGCCACCACGATGCGTGCGATGGCCGTATCGCAGTTGCTGGCGTTGATGGTCTCGCAGATCCGGTAAGTGATCTGCACCGTGCCCTGCGGCGTATTGGGCGCGATATCCACGCTGCCATCGGCGTTGATCGTCACTCCACCCTGGCTGATGGGCACCAGCGTGACCGCCGCCGGCGTGGCCGGGTCGCCGCCCAGGGTGTCGTTGCCCAGCACGTTGCCGACGTTGAGGCCGCCTTCCAGGCCATCGACCGGGGCGGTGATGTCGTCATTGGCCGCGATCACCGCCGGACGGACCTGCACGGTGAGCAGCGCCGTGGCGCAGTTGCCCGGCGCGTCGCGCTCGCACAGCGTGTAGGTGGCGGTGTAATCGCCCGTGCCGGTCCCCGCCGCCACATCCACGCTGCCATCGGCATTGACCCGCAACGGCCCGGTGCTCACCGGCGCGAGCAGCGCATTGGCCACGCTGGCGGCCGCGCCACCGATCAGGTCGTTGCCCAGCACGTTGCCGACATTGGCACCGCCGATGTTGCCGGTCACCGGGCCGAAGGCATCGTCCGTGGCGGTCACCACCACCGGCGCGGCGGCGATGACCACCTGCAGGGTGGCCTCGGCGCAGTTGGCCGGATTGAGCACCTCGCACAGGCGATAGGGCACCGCGTAGGTGCCGGGCAGCGGGTTGGCGGCGATGCCGACGCTGCCATCGGCGGCGATGGCGACCGGGCCGTTGCCCGCCGGCTCCAGGCGCACCCCGGTGGCCGGCAGGCTGCCGTCCAGGCTGTCGTTGTCCAGCACATTGAGCACCCCGTCCTGCGCGCTGGCGCTGGCCACGACCTGGGCCGCGTCGTCGGCGGCCACCAGCACGCCGGCTGGCACGTGCACGGTCACCGTGGCGCTGTCGCAGTTGCTGGCGTTGGCGGCTGCGCACAGCTGGTAGCTCAGCTGGTAGCTGCGCGCTGGTGTGCCTGCGGCCAGGGTGACCTCACCGGCGGCATCGATGGCCAGCGGCCCATCGCTGTTGGGCGTCACCCGCACATCGCCCGGCTGCACCAGCTGCCCACCCAGGGTGTCGTTGACGAGCGCATTGCCGACCACCCCCGCGGCATGCGTGGCCGGCGCGAACACGTCGTCCACCGCGTCCACGGTGGGCGGCGGGGCGCTGACCTGCACGCTGAGCTGGGCCGTGGTGCAGTTGTCGGCGTCGTCGACCGCGCAGATGCGGTAACCGGCGATGTGCTGGCCCACCGTGGCGGTCGCGGCGACATCGATGCGGCCATCGCTGCCGATGCTGATGCCGGCATCGCTGCCGGAGAGCTGGCTGAGCGCGACATCGGCGCTGCTGGCCAGCACGCCGTCGTAGGTATCGTTGGCCAGCACGTTGCCGATGCCGGCATGCGCAAGCCCTGCCACCACCGGCCCTGCCGTATCGTCGTTGGCGACGATGGACGGCGTGCGCACCAGCACCGTCACCACCGCCACATCGCAGTTGTCGGGGTGGTCGGATTCGCAGATCTGGTAGGTCAGGTCGTAGCTGGCCGCCGCCGCGCCCGCGGCCAGCTGCACGTTGCCGTTGGCATCCAGGCTCAACGGCGCCTGGGGCGCGGCCGTGAGCACGATGGCGCCCAGGGTTGCCGGGCTACCGCCCAGCGCATCATTGCCCAGCACGTTGCCGATGCTGCCGCTGCTGCCCGCCCGCACCGTGATCGCATCGTCGACCGCATCGATCGGCTGCGGGCCGGCCCGGACCTGGACGCTGAGCTGGGCATCGCTGCAGGTGGCCGGATCCACCACGCTGCAGATCCTGTAGGTGAGCACGTAGCTGCCCGCGCCGACCTGCGCGGCCACATCGACGCTGCCATCGGCGCGGACGCTGATGCCCTGCGAGGACACCGGCGCCAGGTTGATCGTGGCCGTGGTGGCGGCCGCATCGTTGTAGAGATCGTTGGCCAGCACGTTGCCGACATTGGTGTGCGCAACGCCGGCGATGAGAGGGCCGAGGGTGTCGGCATTGGCCTGGACCAGCGGCGTGGTGACCTGCACGGTCACCGTGGCCGTGTCGCAGTTGCCGGCATTGCCGAGCTGGCAGATCTGGTAGTCCAGGCGGTAGCTGCCCGCCGCCGCGCCGCTGGCCAGCAGCACCTGGCCAGCGGCATCCAGGCTCAACGGGCCTTGCGCAGCCGAGGTCAGCACGACCGTGGCCGTCGTCGGCGTGGCGCCGCCGATGGTGTCGTTGCCCAGCACATTGCCTAGCGCGCCGCTGCTGCCGGCAAGGACCGTGTAGACATCGTCCACCGCATCGACGATGGGCGGGGCGGCACTGACCTGGACCGTCAGCGTCGCATCGCTGCACGTCGCCGGGGCCAGCACGCTGCAGATGCGGTAGGCCAGGGTGTAATCGCCTGCGGTCACGCTGGCCGCGACATCCACGCTGCCATCGCTGTGGATGGTGATGCCCTGCTCCACCACCGGCGTCAGCGTGACGTTGGCCGTGGTCGCCGGTGCGCCGTTGTAGGTGTCGTTGACCAACACCTGGCCGATGCCGGTCCGGGCCATGCCAGCCTGCACCGGCCCGGCGGTATCGGGGTTGGCCACCAGCACCGGCGGCGCCGGCACGTGCACGGTGACCGTGGCGGTATCGCAGTTGCTGGGGCCACCGGCCTGGCAGAGCTGGTAGCCCAGTTGATACGTGCCCGGCGCGGTGCCCGATGCCAGGGTGATGGTGCCGTCGGCCGCCACTGCGAGCGCGGCCGAGGGCGTGGCGGTCACGGTGACCGTGGCAGGGCGGGCCGCCTGGCCACCGATGGTGTCGTTGTCCAGCACGTTGCCGACCGCCCCGCTGGCGCCCAGCGCGGGCGTCACCACGTCGTCCACCGCGTCGACCACGGGTGGGGCCGCGTTCACCCGCACGCTCAGCTGTGCGCTCGCGCATATGCCCGGGCTGGCCAGGCTGCAGATGGTGTAGCTCAGGGTATGCACGCCTACGCCGGCACTGGCGGCCACGTCGACGCTGCCATCGCTGTTGATGGTGACGCCCTGCTCCACCACCGGCGCCAAGCTGACGTTGGCCGTGCTCGCAGGGTCGCCGTTGTAGCTGTCGTTGCCCAGCACGTTGCCGATGCCGGTAGCGCCCACGCCTGCGACCACCGGGCTGGTTGAATCGCCCACCGCCACCACCGACGGCGCGGCCACCTGCACGCTCACTGTGGCGGTGTCGCAATTGCCGACATCGCCGGTCTGGCAGATCCGGTAGCTCAGCTGATAGCTGCCCGGCGCCGCGTTGGCGGCCAGGAGGATTTCGCCACTGGCCGACAAGGACAGCGGCGCCTGCGGCGTCGAGGTCAGGGTGACCGTGGCCGCGCTGGCCGGCTGGCCGCCAAGCGTGTCGTTGGCCAGCGCGTTGCCGATCACCCCGCTGGCCCCCGGCGCGGGCAGCACCACGTCATCCACCGCGTCCACCACCGGGGCAGGCGCCACCACCGTCACCATGGCCACCGCGGTGCTGCAGCTGCCTGGGTTGAGGCGGTCGCACAGGATGTAGCTGACCTGGTAGCTGCCGGCCGCGGCATTGGCGGCCACGACGATGTCGCCGCCGGCGTCGATGCTGACCGGGCCGTTGGCGGCGGACGTCAGCAGCACCGTGCCTGCGCTGGCCACGGCGCCATCGAAGGTGTCGTTGAGCAACACATTGCCAAGGCCGGACTGCTGGCTGCCGGACGACAGCACCGGCCCGACCGAATCTGGATTGGCCACGATGGGTGCGGCCACGACCTGCACGCTGGCGCTGCTGCTCTGGCAGTTGCCCGGATTGCCGCGCTGACACACCGTGTAGGGCACGGTGACCGTGCCGGCAGGCCGGTTCGGCGCCAGCGTCACCGTGCCGTCTTCGGCGATGCTGACCCCATCCTGCGCGGTCACTGCGGTGACCACCACCAGGGCCGCAGTGGCGGCGTTGCCGTCGAAGCTGTCGTTGGTCAGCACCGAGCCGAGGTTGGCCGCGCCGGCATGGCCGTTGACCGGGCCGAACGCATCAGCGTTGGCCACCAACGCTGGCGGCTGGACCTGGATCGCGGCGGTGGTGGCGCTGTTGTTGCCTGGTGCCGGATCGCTCACGCCCGAAGGCAGCGCCAGGCTGGCGGTGTTGGCCGCGATGGTTGCTGGGGTGAGCGCCGGCGCGGTGCCGCGCACGTCCAGGGTGACCAGTTCGGTCGGGGCGATGGTGATCAGCGCGCTCAGGTTGCCGGTGCCGGCGGCCGTGCCGCAGGAGGAGGCGGCCCCGGTGGCCGCGCAGGTCCAGCTCACCCCCTGCAGCTGCGCCGGCACCGTGTCGCTCACGCTCACGCCTGTGGCCACCGACGGGCCGGCGTTGCTGACGACGATGCGATAGTGCACCTCGCTGCCGGCGCGCGCCGGCAGCGGCGTCAGGATGGTCTTGGCGATGGCCAGGTCCGCCTGCGCCTGTAGCGCGTTCTGGTCGGTGCTGCTGTTGTTGCCCGCATCCGGATCGCTGACCCCGGCCGGCGAGGTGACCGTGGCGGTGTTGGATAGCGTGCCGGGATAGGTCTGCGCCAGCGATGGCAACGCGGCGCCGCACAGGACAATGGCGCCAAGCGCGCCGCTGATGCGCCGCAGCCGCTGCGCCCTGCCTGTGCGTGCCATGAAAAGGCCGGGGCGTTCCATGCGCGCGCCGGCCTCAGTAACTGCCGGTTCCGGCGCTGAACTTCACCGGCACGCTGATCACCACCTGGCCATTGAGTGGCAGGTCCACGGTGGCGCTGAGGCTGGCCTGTCCGGCCGCCCCGCCGGCCGCCGCCCCGCACGCGCCGCCGCCGCTGGCGGTGCACGTCCACGGCGCGGACAGCGTCGCTCCAGTGGGCAAGGTGTCGTTGACCACCGCGCCGGTCACCGCGTCGGGGCCGGCGTTGCGCACGGTGATCACATACGTGGCCGTGCCGCCGGGCGTGTAGCTGGTGGCGCTGTCGCTCTTGCTGATGCTCAGGTCTGCCGACAGCACGCGATTGGTGATGCGGCAGGTCACCAGCAGCTGCGTGTTGCGGATCGCCGGGGTGGTGAAGGTGAAGGACGTGCCGGTGCCGGAGGCCAGCGCATTGCCGTTCTGGTCGCTGCAGGCCCAGGTGCTGGCATAACTGCTGAGCACGGTGCCGCTGGCCGCGGTCTCCGCCAGCAGGTAGTCGGTTTCGGCCGTGGTCACCACCTCGCCGGTGACGCCGTCGTGACCCACGCCGCTGGCGCTGGCCACCACCGTGCTGCCCTGGCGGATGCTCAGATCGAAGCGACCGCCGTTGCCGGTCGGCGAAAGCACCTTCTGCAGCTTCAACACCGCCAAGCAGCTGCGTGCGATGCCTTCCACGGTGAACACCGCATTGCCGATGCGGATGCCCAGCAGGCCCAGCAGGTTGTCCACCACATCGCCCAGCAGCACCCGCAGCACCGGCGCCACCACGGTATTGACCTGCGCGGCCAGCAACCCCTGCACGGTCACCACCAGCGAGTTGACCAGGTTGATGACGGCCTGCGGCGTGGCGATCTGGATGCCGGCGACCTTGGCCACGATGGTGCCGGTGCCGATGCTCAGCACCAGGTTGTTGACCAGCTCGGAGATCAGGTTGGTGGCGCTCACCGTCCCTGAGGAGGCAGTGCGCGTCTGCGGAAACGGGCCGCTGACGGTGAAGCTCTGCAGCGCGGGGGAGCCGGTCGCCGCCGCCTTGGCATTGACCGACAGCGGCACCTGCACGTCCACCACCCCGATGCCCAGCAGCGAGACCCGAAAGCCCACGTAGAGCCGGGTCAGCTCCTGCACGCCCACCACCGCGCTGGTGATGACCTGGCTGCGGTTGAAGAACACCGCATCGGCGATGCTGCCGACGTATAGGTTCACCAGACCCGGACGCGCGGTGAAGCTCACCGCGTTGTTCAGGCCATCGACCGTGCCCAGGCTGCCTTCGGCGCGGGCGATGTCGGCGTAGGCCTGCACCTTGAGCGCATCGGCGCTCACGCTCGCGTTGGCGACACCGAGCGCGTCGAGCGCGGCCAGCACCGCTGCCAGGTCGAAGTTGTTGACCGCCTGCGCGTTGAGCTTGGCGCGGATGGCGCCGCTATGGAACTGCGCCCCGGCGCTGCCACAGACGTAGGCCGGCGGTTCCACCACCTGCAGCCACAGCTGCAGGCTCGCCAGCCCGGTCAGTCCTAGGGCCGCGGTGTCCACCGTCACCGGCGTCGGCGTGGTGAGCACGTTGCGGTAGTTGTACAGCTGCACCGAGCCGGTGAGCAGGTCCAGCACGTTGAGCCTGACATCGCTCAGCGCGCCCTTGGGCAAGGAAACCTGCAGCAGCTGGCCAAGCTGGAACGTGCCGCTGGCCGCACCCGTGGCGCCGCTCAGCGACCCCAACGCGCTGACCGTGGCCGTGCTGCCGTCGGCCTGCGCCACCTGCACCAGCGCCGCCTGCAGCTGCGCCAGGGTGATCTGCGTGCCAAGGACTTGGCTGGTGTCGCTCAGGCCGAGGTTCAGGCCCAGCCGGGTGACCAGGGCATTGAGATTGACGTTGGTCTGGGCCAACGCGTTCCAGTCCAGCACGCTGGCATTGACGCTGGTGCCCGGCAGCAGGGTGCGGAACAGCAGGTTCAACAGCGGTCCCTGCGTGCTGTTGACCGAGACCAGGCGCGGGCCCGCCGAGACGCAGGCGCCGGCGGTGCATCCCTGCTGCGCCGACGCCTGGAAATGGACCATCCCGGCGCCGCATGCGAGCAACAGCAGACAGCAACGCAGGACCCAGGCACGCATCACGGACTGCCCGGGCACTCGGCTCGAACCGACGAGACACTCGATGACGTTTTTTGCGACGCGCCCGACGCGCGCAGCCTACATTCCATGTTGGGCCCCCTGTGGCTTGGCGGGGCCATGATGAGCGGGCCGAATTTAGATGCTCAACGCATTTGCTCGCAGCAGGACCGGTTAGATTCCCTTCATCGTGGCGGCCCGGACCTCAGGGACACGATGTTTTTTCGGAAGTGACAGCGATTCTGTACAACGTCGTTGTGCCCCATTAACTGGGACAGGGATCAACGTCCGCAGGGACCTTTCAGGGGGTGAACGCATGACCTGCATGGCCAACCGGATCCGGCGCGCACGGCGCGTTTCGGGGTTCTCGCAGCAACAACTGGCGCGAATGGTCGGCGTCCAGCGCAGCGCGGTGGCGCAATGGGAACGCGAGGGTGGCACCTGCCCCAGCGTGCATCACCTGGCCCAGGTGGCGGTGGCCACGCGGGTGCATTTCGAGTGGCTGGCCACCGGCCGGGGTGAGGCCGCGCACGGCGACGACCGGTTGCAACAAGCCCTCACCACCGCGGAACTGGCGCGGGACGAACTGGAAGCCAGCGTGCTTGCGCTACTACGCGCCATGTCGCCCAAGCGACGCACCGTGGCCTATCGCCTGCTGCGGACGCTGACCTAGCGCTGACCCATCCGCAAAAAGGCTGGCGGGGCACACGCCGCTTTATCCGTGCGTCAGTTTCGAGTTCAGTCGCGGTTTGCCGGCGCAACAGATAATTGACCTTGTGCTTACGCAATCCAAACGCGTCCGTCGCATCACGTATTCGCATTCGAGAAGGTTGATCATGAAGAAGACCCTGTTGGTCCTGTCGCTCCTGGCAGGCATGCCGTTCGCCGCTTCCGCCGCCGATGGCATTTCCTACAACTACGTCGAAGGCGGCTACGCCACCACCCGCCTGGACAACGGCCCGGATGCGGATGGCTGGGGCTTGAACGGCTCGGTCGCCATCGCGCCGAACTTCCACATCTTCGGCGGCTACACCGCGCAGGACTACGACCAGTCCGACTACAGCTACGACCAGTGGCGCATTGGCTTTGGCTACAACCGCGAGATCAGCCGCAACATCGATCTGGTCGGCCGTGCGGCCTTCGAGCGCCTGAGCGAAGACGACTATCGCGTGGCCGGCATCCGCTATCGCGGCGCCGACTTCGACGGGTACAGCGCCGAGGTCGGCATCCGCGGTTCGATCCTGCCGCAGCTGGAAGGCTATGCCTTCGCCGGTTGGGAAGACGGCTCGGATTACGACGGCGACTTCTACGGCCGCCTGGGCGCGCAGTACAAGTTCACTTCCAACTGGGGCATCAACGCCGACGTGAAGTTCGCCGACAACGACGCGCAGTGGTTCGTCGGTCCGCGCTTCACCTGGTAAATCCCGACACGTCCGCGCATCGCGGCGTGCGATTCAACAAACAGCCCCGCATCGCTGCGGGGCTTTTTGTTGGGCGCTTCTCCGGCGCGCGGTGCTGTGCCTGTCGCGTGTCTGTGGATGGCATCACGCGATCTTGG
>NZ_SAWZ01000016.1 GCF_004122095.1 Pseudoxanthomonas composti
AGCGCAGGGGACCGCCGCGTAGCGGCGGCGAGTGTCCGGCGGAAGCGGTTTTGGTGACTTTTGCCGCGACAAAAGTCACTCGCGCTGCAAGCGCGAAAGCTCTTGCTCCTGACTTTGCCGTTGCTTCGCTTTCGCCTTCCAAAGCGTTTGGAGCAAGAGCGGAAAGCAAGAGCAAGGTCAAAGGCTTTCGCGCCTTAGGCGCGACTTACTTTTGTCTTGGCAAAAGTAAGCAAAACCGTCTTCGCCGGACACACGCCGGGCCTGCGGCCCGGTCCCCTGCGCTCCTCGCAGAATTGGGGACGGCGCTCAACTCGCTTCGCTCAAACAGGCGCGCCTCTTCGCCCCAATTCTGCTCCGGTGCTCGGCGTGCTTTACGGCTCGAAGATCAAGTACAAAAAGCAAGATCACGAGCAACGGCAACGGCAACGGCAACGGCAACGGCAACAGCAGCAGCAGCGATAGCGAGGCGAGCGACAACGACAGCGACGGCCGTAGAAGGTACAACCGGAACCGCAACCGCAACCGCAAGCGCGGCGGAGCTCCATCCCTTCTACGACAGGTGTCCCCTCGGATCGAAAGGGCTGGCGCCCCCGACAGGTGAGTGCGGGCTCAGTCGCGGGACTGGGTGCTGGCGAGAGGGACGATGCGCGTCACTCGCGGGTGGCGGGCTCGGCGGCGTGGGCGAGCAGGCGGGAGGCCTCGATGCCGCGTTGCGCGAACATCGCCTCGATCTGCTGCTGCAGTTCCGCCGCATGCGGGCCAGCGTCTTCCAGCAGGTCCAGCGCCTGCATCGCGCACCGATCGAAGAAGCGCTGGGTCAGGCCCGCGCCGGTGGCGGAAGCCAAGCAGTCCTGCAACGCGCGCATGCGCGCCTCTAGCGCGTGTCGGTCTGGAGATATTCGATTCATCGCGCGCCCTCGGGGGATCGGGATCATGGTCAGCCTGTGTGCGGACATGTTCGGTTCATGTGAGCAGGCCGCGAATTGCTGCTTCGCGCAAGTTTTACAGCGGCAGTGCGATCAATGGGGTATGCCCATCACCGCCCCCCTTGTCATCGATCAGGTGTCTTCCGCGCTTCGCGCGGCGTCGCTGGATCTGACGGCCGCGCTTGAAAGCGTCAGCGAATTCCTTGCCAGTTCAGAGCGTATCTGCGAGAGCGAGGACTCGTGGTGGGCCGGCTTTTCCTCGATGTATCTGGGTCTGGAAGCGCATGTGCGCTGCCCCATTGCGCTGGAGATCGGCACCGACAAGCTGCTCTCGCAGCGGGGCATGACCCAGTGGTCCATCGCGCGATGCGCCCTGACGCGTTGATGCGACCGCGTTGAGCGGCCTTGGACGCGGGGCGATGCGTGCTGATGGGCACGGATGCCAAAGGTCCAGGGGAAATGCCAACGAGATACCCGGTGGGGCTCACGTCGCGTGGCTCTGTGCCAGCAGTGGCGATAGCACGCTCAATTCAAACGACACCCTCGCCGATGCAGCTTTCATGGAGCGCGTGCTGGCCAAGGTCGTTCCGTCTCCCACGTACAGCCAAGGTGGATCATGTCGGTCGAGTCCTCATCCGCGCACGCGGTGATTCCGCTTGGACTGGAACAGACCGAGCGGGCGCCGCACGAGCACGCCAGCCTGATGCATTTCGCCACGCGCATGGCGGTCCTGCTCGGCGGGCGCGTGGATGCGCAGGCGCAGCGCGGCTACTTCATTCCAATCGAAACCTTGACCCAGGAACAGGCCGAGGCCGCTGGCATAAGCGAGGAGCGCCAGCTGTTCGGTGGGGTGGTGCCGATGCCATTCGTGGCGACAAAGTTGATTTCCCATGGCCTGTGGCCGGGCGGCGAGGGCGGCGCGCCGCAGGGCTGGAACCCCGCCCTGGGCGAGGCGCTGGGCGAGGCGGTCCTGCCTGGCTATTCGGTCTTTACCGCCAACGACCTGCAGGCCGCGGTGGAGGCACTGCTGGCGACCGGTCCGGTGCGCTGCAAGCTGGCGCACGCGCGTGGCGGCAACGACCAGAAGGTGGTGACCGACGCGGCCTCGCTGCAGGCTTGGATGCAGGCGCTGCGGGCCGAGGACATCGCCGCTGGCGTGGTGGTCGAGATCGACCTCTTCCCGGCCGACACCTTCAGCGTCGGCTGCGTGCGCGTGCCTGGGCATGAGATCGCCTATTTCGGGACCCAGCGCAACATCCGCACGCCTCGGGGCAGCACCGTCTACGGCGGCTCGCAGCTACGGGTGGTGCGCGGCGGGCTGGAGGCGCTGAAGAGCGCACAGCTGCCCAACGGCGGCGAGGAGGCGGTGCGTTGCGTGCAACGTTACGAAGCCGCCATCGAACAAGCGTACCCGGCCATGTTCGCCTCCCGGCGCAACTATGACCTGGTGCGTGGTCGCGATGGCGAAGGCCGCCTGCGTTGCGGGGTGCTAGAGCAGTCCTGGCGCTTTGGCGGCGCCTCGATGGCCGAGATGCTGGCAATGGAAGCCCTGGCCGTCCAAGCGCCGCCTGCCAGCGTCGATGCCTGGACCTATGAAACCTACGATTCCGAACCGGTGCCGGAGCGCGCGGTGGTGTACTTCCAGGGGGAAGTGGCCGGCGCGGGGTTCCTGACCAAATACGCTATGGTGATGCCGCATGGAAGTCAGCCTTGAATCCGTCAAGATCGGGATCGATGAGGAAGAACTGGCCGGGACCCTGCTCGCGCCCGCGCGCGAGCTGCCCGGTGTCCTGTTCGTGCATGGCTGGGGCGGCAGCCAGGACCACGATCTGACGCGCGCGCGCGAGGCCGCCGGCCTGGGTTGCGTCTGCCTGACGTTCGATTTGCGCGGCCACGACGGCAATGCGCTGACCCTGCAGACGGTCACCCGCGAGCACAACCTGGAAGACCTGCTGCGCTGTTACGACTGGTTCGTGCAGCAGCCCAATGTCGATGCCAATGCCATCACCGTGGTGGGCATCAGCTACGGCGCCTACCTGGCGGCGATCCTGTCCTCGCTGCGCCCGGTGCGCTGGCTGGCATTGCGCACCCCTGCCATCTACAAGGACGAGAACTGGAACCTGCCCAAGCGCGCCCTGCATGAGGATCCGGACCTGGTGCCGTTTCGCCATCGCCAGGTCAGCTGGCAGGAGAATCGCGCGCTAGCCGCGTGCGCGCAGTTTCGCGGCGATGCGTTGATCGTGGAAGCTGAACACGACCGCATCATTCCGCACCAGGTGATCGAGAACTACATGGCTGCGTTCAATCGCGCCCGCTCGCGCACCTCGCGGGTGATCGCCGATGCGGACCACGGGTTCTCGGAGAAGGCCACGCAGAAGGCCTACACCACCGTGCTGATCAAGTGGCTGACCGAGATGGTGGTCGGCGCGCGCGAGCATGCGGCGCGTGCCAAGGTGGCCGAGCGCAAGCGCGAGTCCAGGGCGGGCGATACGACGGCCCAAGCCAGGGCGACGAGCTGATCGCAATTGCACATTGTCGAGCGTGCGCTCCACGCAGCTGACTGATCGCCAACCGCGTGCTGCCAATCGCCGTGTTCAGCGACATGATCGACGCCAAGTTCACAGCATCTTGGCTGTCCGCTGGCCATCCTGTCGGCGTGATCTTGCAAGGTTGAAGACGGATGCTGGTGATGGGTGACGGCACGGAGAGCGTGCAGCGCGATGCGCATCCGGAGGTGATCAAGGCCGTGCGCGCGCAAGCGGGCCGGTCGCGAGGCGTCGGCTGGGCCAAGCACTATGGCGCTGGCGCGGTGCTGGCGGTGTGCGGCGGGCAGCTGGCGTTGTTCTACGCTGGTTCAGCACTGGGTGGCGTGTTCGGCGCGGTGGTAGGCGGCCTGCTGGGTGGGCTGGCCATGCGCTGGATCGGCGCGCATCGCAAAGCGCCTAACCGCTTCGACGCACCTTACGAGGTCTCCATGCGCGCGCTGGAAGAGGCGCAACGCACGCAGCTGGAAGTGTTGGAGCGGCTGCGTCAGATCAGCGCATCCACCGCGGCCCAGGAAGCGGCGCGAAACTGAACCCGCTTGTTTTTTGCGGAGTTCGTCGAGCGCATGCGTCATTCGCGGACCCGCTGCCTCGAAGCATTCGAATGGCCTCGCGCGACAATGGAGCGAAAGAGGCGCATGCCCGATGCATTCTGTGGGAGCGGCTTCAGCCGCGAAGGGGCATTCCCGACAAAGCCCCTTCGCGGCTGAAGCCGCTCCCACAGGATGCTTGCACGCTTGATGCGCGTCTTGCGCAAGTCAGATCACTGGCCCGCGCAGATTTTTCAGACCCCGACCGCTACCTGCGGCGGCGCCTGCAAGGCGTCGCCGCAGGCGGCTGAACAGGTCAGCGCCTGGTGCAGCAGGGTTGCGGTGCGCAGGAAGGCTTCCAGTGCCCGGCGCTGGTCGAGCAGATCGCGATCGGCATCGAGCAGCGTGCCGAGGTCCTCGGCCAGATGCAGCAGGCGCAGGACCGACTCGGCATCGCGCACCGGAAAGGCGGGGTTGTCCACCGCCGCCACCAGGGCCGCCGGCGCCTGCAGCGGCTGCTGACGCAGCAGGGTCCGCAACGCATCGCGATCGCCCTCGCGCAGGGGCGTTTCCAGGGCGCGCAGCGTGTCCATCCAGGCCTCCAGCGCCTGGCGCGCCGCTGCGTGGTCGGGACTGTCCTGGCCAGGCGAGGCGATCAGGTCGCGCGTGCGAAGTGCGCGGCGCTGGATAGCGATGCACACGCCCACGATCAGACAGGCGATCACCGCCAGCACCGCCGTCATCGGATGTCGGGAAGCAAGCGTGCTGAACACGTCCATGGTGGCCGGGCCGTGGTGGAGATGGAATGCGACGCCGCAATGGATAGCGCCTTGGCCGTGACGAGGATGCATTCGTGCGGGCCTGCGATGGTTGCAGCGTCGGGCGCGGGTGGGGCGTGGTTCGAGGTCGGCGCGCTTTACGGTCACACGGAGCCGGTGGCTGAAACACGGTGGACAAGCTTCGCGTTGTCCACCCTACGCGGGGTGGCTGGCGATTTTCCATCCACCGTCGTCTTTCGCCGGGGCGTCTACTGGGCGCCAGGCCTTGGTGGACAAGCTTTGCGTTGTCCACCCTACGTAGGGTGGATGGCGCTTTTCCATCCACCATCGCGTCGCGGCATCGACTGGGCGCTCGGGGCTTGGTGGACAAGCTTCGCGGTGTCCACCCTACGTAGGGTGGATGGCGCTTTTCCATCCACCATCACGTCGCGGCATCGACGGGGCGCTCGGGGCTCGGTGGACAAGCTTCGCGTTGTCCACCCTACGGGGATGGCCCCGCTCGCCCGCCGCCTGTAGGGAGTGGCGTGGGTTGCGGACTCGCATGTCGGGTGCGGACGCCGAAGGCAAAAGAATCACTCCGGATGATCGAGAGGATAATTAATCATTACTTGTTCTGATCGTGCGGCGGTCGTTAGAGTCCAGACGCGATCACCGCGAGGGACCTCAGGTCCGGTGGTGATCGGCAAGTCGACACGTGGCGCCCGGCAAGGCCTGGCGTCCCACCTGGAGGGGTGAATGACCGCCGCAACCGCTCTGCCCGCAGCTTCGTCCCAGGACGACAGCGCGGCCGATGTGTTCGTGCGCAGCCTGGCTCAGGCAGGCGTGCGCTACTTCTTCGCCAATGGCGGAACCGACTTTCCGCCGATCGCCGAGGCCTTCGCCCGTGCGGCGCGGGAGGGCGCGCCCAGCCCTGTGCCGATGGTGATCCCGCACGAGAACCTGGCCGTGGCCATGGCCCATGGCAGCTACATGATCGATGGCCAGCCGCAGGCGGTGATGGTGCACGTCAACGTGGGCACGGCCAACACCATCAACGCCGCGCTCGACGCCAGCCGCGACCAGACGCCGGTGCTGCTGTTCGCCGGGCGCTCGCCGTATTCCGAACAGGGCCGCCACGGCACCCGCACGCGCTACATCCATTGGGCGCAGGAAATGTTCGACCAGGCCGGCATGATCCGCGAGGCGGTCAAGTGGGACTACGAGCTGCACCTGCCCGAGCAGGCCGGCGACATCGTGCGCCGGGCCATGCAGGTGGCGATGACCTCCCCGCGCGGGCCGACCTACGTCACCCTGCCGCGCGATGTGCTGGCTGAATCGGTCGGCGCCTCGCTCGCCGCGCCGACGCCGTTGAAGGCACCGGCGCCGCCGCGTCCGGACCCGGAGGATATCGATGCCCTGGCCGGCTGGATCCGCCAGGCGCGGCATCCGGTGATCGTCACCGCCAGCGCCGGGCGCACCCTGGCCGGCTTCGAGGCGCTGTCCTCCTTCGCCGAGCGCTTCGGCATCCCGGTGGCGGTGTTTCACCCGCGCTTCCAGAACATCTCCGCCGAACATCCCCTGTTCGCCGGCTATGACCCCGCGCCGCTGCTGGCCGAGGCCGACCTGGTCATCGCCCTGGACTGCGACGTGCCGTGGGTCCCGGCCGTGCAGGCGCCGCCGCCCGATTGCCGGGTGGCGCACCTGGGCGAGGACCCGGTGTATGCGCGCTATCCCATGCGCAGCTTCCGCACCGACCTGGCCGTGACCGGGACCGCCGACGTGCTGCTGCAGGCGCTGGCCGAGGCCATCGATCTGCGCGGCGGGGTCGATGCCGACCTGCGCCAGGCCCGCACCACCGCCAATGCCGCCCGCCAGCAGCGCCTGCGCGCGCAGTGGCAGCAGGCGGCGGCCCAGCCCGAGGGCGCCATCACGCCCGAGTGGATCAGCGCCTGCCTGCACCAGGCCGTGGGCGAGGACGCGATCATCGTCAACGAGTATCCGCTGCGCCAACCGCAGTGCCCGCAGACCCAGCCCAACACCTACTTCGGCCTGAGTCCGGCCGGCGGCCTGGGCTGGGGACTGGGCGCGGCGCTGGGCGCCAAGCTGGCCGCGCCGGACAGGCTGGTGGTGGCCACGCTGGGCGATGGCGCCTACATCTTCGCCAACCCCACCGCCTGCCACTGGGTCGGACAGGCGCACGACCTGCCGGTGCTGACGGTGATCTTCAACAACGCGCTGTACGGCGCGGTGCGCAACTCGACCAAGGCGATGTACGGGCAGGGTCATGCGGCCCAGGACGCGCACCGCATGCTGGCCGAGCTCTCGCCTTCGCCGCGCTTCGAGCATGCGGTGCAGGCCAGTGGCGGCCTGGGCCTGCGGGTGGAACACGCCGATGACCTGCCCGATGCCCTGGCGCAGGCCGTGGCTGCCGTGCGCGGCGGTCGCCAGGCACTGGTCAACGTGATCTGTGAGTACTGAGCAGGCCCTGGCCACGCCACGGCCCGCCGCGCCGGTCAGCCGGGGCTGGGGCAGTGGGGGCCTGACCGGCGCGGCCGCTGCGCTGCGCCGGCGCTACCCGACGGTGGACGACCTGGAGCGCGCCGCGCGTCGACGCGCGCCGCGCTTTGCCGGCGATTTCGTCGGCAACGGGCTGGGCGATGACGTGTGCCTGCGGCGCAATCGCGCCGCGCTCGACGCCTGCCGGATCACCCCGCGCTATGGCGTGGACGTGCGCCGGGTCGATCCCGGGGTGACCCTGTTCGGTCGGCGCTACGCCATGCCCTTGGGCGTGGCGCCGATGGGACTGGCCGGGCTGTTGCGCAGCGGTGCCGACGAGTCGCTGGCCGCGGCCGCGCAGGCGGCGAACGTTCCCTACGTCTACTCCTCGGTGGGCAACTCCACCATCGAGCGCATCGGCAAGATGGCGCCGGACGTGTTCTGGTACCAGCTCTATGGCGTGCCTGCGCAGGAGCATCGGGTGTCGCTGGACCTGATCCGACGCGCGGCCGAGGCCGGGGCGCAGGTGCTGGTGGTCACGCTGGACGTGCCGGTGCGCGCCAAGCGCTCGGGCGATGTGCGCAACGGGCTGGTGGTGCCGTTCAAGCCGCGCCTGCGCACGCTGCTGGATGTGCTCGGTGCGCCGCGTTGGGCATTGGACCTGCTGCGCCATGGCCAGCCACGCTTCGGTAATTTCGAACCGTACCTGGGCTCCAGGCCGAGCACGCAGGCGCTGGCGACCTATGTCTACCAGCAGATGGCCGGGCCGATGACCTGGGAGGCGCTGGCGCGCCTGCGTCAGGCCTGGCCGCGGGCGATGGTGGTCAAGGGCGTACTGCACGCCGACGACGCCGAACGCGCGGTGCGCCTGGGCATGGATGGCGTGCTGGTGTCCAACCACGGCGGGCGCCAGTTCGACGCCGCGCCGGCCACGCTTGAGGCGCTGCCGCAGATCGTCGCGCGCGTCGGGCGGCAGGCCACGGTGCTGGTCGATGGCGGCCTGCGCCACGGCGTGGACGTGCTGCGCGCGCTGCATCGCGGTGCGCACGCGGCGCTGGCCGGGCGCGCCTTCCTGTGGGGCCATGGCGCCGCGGGCGCGGCGGGCGCGCGGCATGTGGCCGCGCTGTTCGAAGAAGAATTCCGCCTTGCGCTGGCGCAGTCCGGCGCGGTCGATGTGCACCAGGCCGCACGCGGAGGCGCGGACCCCGGCTGATGTTCTGCCCGGGCGATGTGCACGCCCGGCCCACCACTTTCGCTCTACGTCGCAAGCACCCTGGGAGGGGGACGAACGATGCAACAGCTTCATCGCATGCCGGCCAACGCGCCGCAGCCGTACCGCAGGGGAGACCGCCGCCATGGGTGAGGCCCGGGTCTTCGTGTTGATCGGGGTCGTGGTCTACCTGGCCGCGCTCAGCCTGATCAGCCTCTGGTCGCTGCGCCATTCGCGCAACGCCGGGTCTTACACCTCCGGCACCAGCCATGGTTCGCAGGCCATCCCGGCCGCACTGATCGGCCTGTTGCTGATGAGCGAGTTCATCGGCACCACGGCCAGCGTCGGGACCGCGCAGTACGCCTACCAGTACGGCGTGTCCGCCGGCTGGAACGTGGCGGTGCTGGGCATCGGCTTTCTGGTGTTCTCCTTCATGCTGGCGCGCAAGTACAAGGAGCTGGGCGAGAACACCATCTCTGCCGTGCTCGCAAGGACCTACGGGCCGAAGGTGAAGATCGCCACCTCGATCATCATGATCTTCGCGCTGCAGATCGTGGCTGTGTCCACCTACGCCAGTGGCGGGGCGGTGCTGGCGCCGCTGCTGGGCGTGGACCGCCACCTGGCCACCATCGTGCTGGGCGTGCTGGCCGCCATCTACGTGGGCGTGGGTGGCATGCGCTCGGTGATCTACACCAATGTCGTGCACGGCGTGGTCATCTTTGGCGGCATCTTCCTGGCGCTATGGTTCGGCGTGGACAAGGTCGGCAGCTGGGACGCGCTGCGGGCGCAGACGCCGCCGGAGTTCTGGTCGCTGACCAAAGTCGGCTGGCCGCAGATCATCGCCTGGCTGGTGGCCGGCGCCGGCGCCACCTTCGCCACCCAGTACGTGATCCAGGCCATCGCCACGGTCAGCGATGGGCACAAGGCGCGCAGCGCCTCGGTGTACGCCTCGCTGTACCTGATCCCGTTCGGCTTCGCCGCCGCGCTGGTGGGCATGTGCGCGCTGGTGCTGTATCCGGGCATCGAGTCGATCAAGGCCTTCCCCTCGCTGATCGCCGACATGAACCGGGTCATGGCCACGGTGGTGGTCGCCGGGCTGGCCGCGGCCGCCTTCGGCACCATCTCCGCGCTCAACATCGGCACGGCCACGCTGCTGCTCAAGGATTTCTACCTGCCCATCACCGGGCGCGATGCCGACGACAGGCGCGCGCTGTTCTTCGTACGCGCCGCCACGGTGCTGGTGGGCGCGCTGCCGCTGGTGCTGTCGCTGCTGGCCGCCGACGTGGTCAAGGTGACCTTCCTGGCCAAGGCCTTGCGCGCGGCGCTGGCGGTGCTGGTGTTCATGGCGTTCTATTCGCCGCGCTTCGGCACCCGCGCCGGCGCCATCGTCAGCATCGGACTGTCGCTGGTAGGCACCATCGGCTGGTTCCTGGCCGGCAATCCCTTCGGCATCGACAACGCCTACATCGCCCTGACCATCCCGCTGGTGGTGATGACGCTGAGCCACGTGTTCCGTGGCAGCGCACCGTCGGACGTGCCGATCACAGAGAAGTTGAACTCCAAGGCACGATGACCCAGGACACGCTCGAACACGATCAGACGCTCGCACCCGGCCAGTGGACCGGGCGCTCGCTGCCGCGCGTGGAAGACGCCGCGCTGCTGAGCGGGCGCGGCCGCTATTTCGACGACATCGGCGTGCCGCCGCGCACGCAGCATGCGGCGATCCTGCGCTCGCCGCACGGCCATGCGCGGGTGCTGCGCATCGATGCGGACAAGGCACGCGCGCTGCCGGGTGTGGAGGCGGTGCTGACCGGCGCGGACATCCAGCGCCTGACCACCAGCCTGGTGGTGGGCGTGAAGGCGCCGATCGAATGCTGGCCCATCGCCACCGACCGGGTGCGCTATGTGGGCGAGCCGGTGGCCGTGGTGGTCGCGCGCGACCGCTACCTGGCCGAAGACGCGATGGAGCTGATCGAGGTCGAGTACGAGGCGCTGGAGGCGGTGGTCGACCCGCAGCGGGCCATCGCGCCCGATGCGCCGGTGTTGCACGAAGGCCTGGGCGGCAACATCGCCAGCGAGCGCGCCTTCCGCTACGGCGATCCGGACGCCGCCTTCGCCCAGGCCGCCCATCGCGTGTCGGTGGACGTGCGCTACCCGCGCAACAGCTGCACGCCGATCGAATGCTACGGGGTGCTGGCCGAATACGACCCCGGCATCGACGGCTACGACGTGCTGGCCAATTTCCAGGGCCCCTTCAGCATCCATGCGGTGATCTCGCGGGCGTTGAAGGTGCCGGGCAATCGCCTGCGCCTGCGCACCCCGCCCGAGTCCGGCGGCAGCTATGGCATCAAGCAGGGCATCTTTCCCTACATCGTGCTGATCGCGGTGGCCGCGCGTGTGGCCAGGTGCCCGGTGAAGTGGGTGGAGGATCGGCTGGAGCATCTGTCCGCCTCGGTCTGCGCCACCAATCGCGACACCACGCTGGAGGCGGCGGTGGACGCCGACGGCCGCGTGCGCGCCTTGGCCTGGCATCAGCTGGAAGATTGCGGCGCGCACCTGCGCGCGCCCGAGCCGGCCACGCTGTACCGCATGCACGGCAACATGACCGGGGCGTATGACATTGCGCACGTGTCCATCCACAACCGGGTGGTGCTGACCAACAAGATGCCGACCGGGCTCAACCGCGGCTTCGGCGGCCCGCAGGTGTACTTCGCGCTGGAACGGCTGATGCAGCGCATCGCCATCGAGCTGCGCCTGGACCCGCTGGAGGTCATCCGCCGCAACCTGGTGCCGGCCGAGGCGTTTCCGTACCGCACCGCCACCGGCGCGCTGCTGGACTCGGGCGATTACCTGACCGCGGTGGAGCGGGCGGTGGAAGAGGGCGGCCTGGCCGAGCTGATCGCCCGCCGCGACGCCGCGCGCGCGCAAGGCCGGCACTACGGCATCGGCTTCACCGCCGCGGTCGAGCCCAGCGTGTCCAACATGGGCTACATCACCGCCGTGCTCACCCCCGAGCAGCGCATCAAGGCCGGCCCCAAGAACGGTGCGCAGGCCACGGCCACCATCCAGATCGATGCGGTCGGCTCGGTCAGCGTGCACGTGGCTTCGGTGCCCCAGGGCCAGGGCCATCGCACGGTGATCGCGCAGGTGGTGGCCGACGCCTTCGGCCTGACCCCGGCGCAGATCCGCGTGGTCACCGAGATGGACACCGCGCGCGATGCCTGGTCGATCGCTTCGGGCAACTATTCCAGCCGCTTTGCCGCGGCGGTGGCCGGCGCGGCGCATATCGCCGCCACGCGCCTGCGCGAGAAGCTGGCCAGGATCGCCGCGGCGCAGCTGGGCTGCCAGTGGGACGAGATCGAATTCGTCGAGGGCACGCTGCGCCAGCAGGGCGGTGCGGCCAAGCCGCTGCCGTTCGCGCGCGTGGCCTCGGCCAGCCACTGGGCGCCGGGGACGCTGCCGGACGGGGTGGACCATGCCATCCGCGAGACCGCGTTCTGGACGCCGCCGCAGCTGACCGCGCCGGACGGGCAGGACGGGGTCAACAGCTCGCTGTGCCACGGCTTCATCTTCGATTTCTGCGGCGTGGAGATCGACCGCGACACCGCGCAGGTGCGCATCGACAAATACGTGACCATGCACGACTGCGGCCGCATCCTGCACCCGGGCATGGTGGCCGGGCAGGTCAACGGCGGCTACGCGCATGCGCTGGGCGCGGCGCTGTACGAAGAGCACAGCTATGGCGAGGACGGCAGCTTCCTGTCCGGCACCCTGGCCGACTATCTGGTGCCCACCGTGTGCGAGGTGGTGCCGCCGCTGATCCTGCACCACGAGACGCCTTCGCCGTTCACCCCGCTCGGTGCCAAGGGCGTGGGCGAGGGCAACTGCATGTCCACCCCGGTCTGCCTGGCCAACGCCGTGGCCGATGCGCTGTCCATCGCCGATGTGGAACTGCCGCTGCTGCCCTCGCGCCTGGCCCCGCACCTGCATGGCCAGGAGGCCCCGCCCTCGCGGCCGCTGGCCCGCAAGTCCGCGCCACCGGCCAAGCCGGGCGAGCGCAAGCTCATCGGCGAAGGCGTGGCCAAGGTCGCCGCGCCGCGCCAGCAGGTCTGGGACATGTTGCTGGACGCAGACACGCTGGCCTCGGTGATCCCCGGCGCGCATGGCATCGAAAAGCCCTCGCCGACTGAGTTCACCGCCGATGTCACCTTGGGGATCGGCCCGGTCAAGGGCCGCTACAAGGCCAAGGTCGGCCTGCACGACCTGCAGGCGCCGGAGTCGCTCACGCTCAAGGGCACCACCACCGGCGCGCTGGGCTTCGGCAACGGCAGTGGCGCGGTGACCTTGGCCGAACCGGCGCCGGGCCAGACCGAGATCCATTACCGGTACGAGGTGGTCATCGGTGGCAAGGTCGCCTCCATTGGCGGGCGCCTGCTGGATGGCGCGGCCAAGGTGGTGATCGGCCAGCTGTTCGACGGCCTGGCGGCCAAGGCCGGCGGCGGCAGCGGTGGCTTGGTCGGCTGGTGCAAGCGCGTGCTGCGCAAGCTGGGGGTGGGCCTGTGAAGCCGGCGCCGTTCGACTATGTGCGCGCCGACTCGCGCGAGGAGGTGCTGGCACAGCTGCACGAGCACGGCGACCAGGCGCGCATCATCGCCGGCGGCCAGTCGCTGGTGCCGATGCTGAACATGCGCCTGGCCAAGCCGGGCGTGCTGGTGGACGTGATGCAGGTGGCATCGCTGTCCGGCATCGAGGCCAGCGATGCCGGCATCCGCGTCGGCGCCGGCGTGCGCCAGGCCACGCTGCTGGACTGGGCTGGCCGCGATCCGCGCCTGCCCTTGCTGGCCAAGGCGCTGCCGTGGGTCGGCCACACGCAGACACGCAACCGCGGCACCGTGGTCGGCTCGATCGCCCATGCCGACCCCAGCGCCGAGCAGCCGCTGTGCCTGCTCACTCTGGGCGGCTCCCTGCAGCTGCGCCATCGCAAGAAGGCACGCTCCATTCCTGCCGCGGAGTTCTTCGTCGGCATGATGGCCACCGCGCGCGGCGACACCGAGCTGATCGAGTCGGTGACCTTTCCCGCCGCGCAGCCCGGCGCCGGCTACGCCTTTGGCGAGGTGGCCCGCCGCCATGGCGATTTCGCCATCGTCGCCTGTGCCGCGGTTGCCACTGGCGAGGGTATCCGCCTGGGCGTGGGCGGGGTGGCCGACATCCCCACGGTGCGCGAGCTGCCGCTGCCGGGCGCGTCGGATTTCGACGACGCCCTCAACCAATACGCCTGGGACCTGGACGCGCGCGATGACCTGCACGCCAGCGCGCGCTATCGCCGCGAGCTGGTCCGTCGCCTGGGCCGGGAGACCATCGAGGAGGCTTTGCGATGCCGAAACTGAGCGCCCACCTGCGCCACCCCGTGGCCCTGACCCTCAACGGACGCAAGGTCGAAGGGTTGGCCGAGCCGCGCACGCTGCTGTCGGACTTCCTGCGTCACGAACTGGGCGCCACCGGCACCCACGTGGGCTGCGAGCACGGCGTCTGCGGTGCCTGCACGGTGCTGATCGACGGCGTGCCGGCGCGCGCGTGCCTGGCCCTGGCCGTGCAGAGCGACGGTGCGCAGGTGGAGACCGTGGAGGGCCTCTCGCCCGATGGCGGCCACACCCTGGGCGTGCTGCAGGAGTCCTTTCGCCAGCACCACGGCCTGCAATGCGGGTTCTGCACGCCGGGAATCCTGATGTCGCTGGAGGGCTTCCTGCGCGCGCAGCCCGATGCCAGCGAGCAGGCGCTCAAGGACATGCTCTCCGGCCATCTGTGTCGGTGCACCGGCTACGTCACCATCATCAAGGCCGCCTTGCACGCGCAGCAGCGGCTGAAGGAGGAACGCGCACATGCTTGATCTCGGCACCAGTTTCCTGGCCAGCGTCGAACGCAACCCCAAGGCCCTGGCCATCGTCGACGGCGACACCCGGCTGAGCTATGAGGCGTGGTACCACGCCATCTCCGCGGTGGTGGCCGCGCTGGACGCGGCCGGCGTGCGGCACGGCGACCACGTGGTCAGCGTGCTGCGCAACCGCTGGGAGGCGGCCACCCTGCACTGGGCCTGCCAGTTCGCCGGAGTGATCCTGACCCCGCTCAACTGGCGGGCCACGGCCGAGGACGTGGGCTTCTGCGTGCACGACGCCGAAGCGCGCGTGATCGTGTACGAGGACGCGCCAGCCAAGTCGATCGCTGCCGCCGGGCTGGACGAATCGGTGCTGCACGTCACCCTGGACACCGACCGACCCGGCGCGCAGCGTTTTGCCGACTGGCTGGAACTGGACGCGCCGCCGGCCAGGCCGCGCGCCAGTGCCGAGGACTGGTCGCTGATGCTCTACACCTCCGGCACCACCTCCAAGCCCAAGGGCGTGCCGCGCCGGCACCGCGCCGAACGGGCGGCGGCCATCGCGCATATCGCGCAGAACCGCTACGGCAACGGCGAGCGCACCCTGGGGGTGATGCCGCTGTACCACACCATGGGCGTGCGCTCGCTGCTGGCCAGCGCCAGCATCAACGGCGTGTTCGTGTGCCTGCCCAAGTTCGACGCGGCCGCCGCGCTGAAGCTGATCGCCGCCGAGCGGATCGACAACCTGTACCTGGTGCCGACCCTGTACCACGACGTCGTGCATCACCCGGACTTCGCCGCCACCGATGTGTCCTCGGTGCGCAAGCTGGGCTATGCCGGCGCCTCGATGACCGATGGCCTGCTCAAGAAGCTGGCCGAGGCCTTCAGGCCGGACCTGTTCGTCAATCATTACGGGTCCTCGGAGGTCTACACCTTCACCATCGAGGACGATGCGCCGTCCAAGCCGGGCAGCGCCGGCCGCTCGGGCATCAACCAGATGATCCGGGTGGTCACGCTGGAGGCGAGTTCGGCCGAGCAGCGCGCCCAGGCCAACGAGGAAGGCCAGATCATCGCGCTGCTCGCCGGGGACGAGGCCTTCGAGGGCTACTGGCGGCGGCCGGATGCCGATGCCAAGTCGCTGCGCGATGGCTGGTACTTCACCGGTGACACCGGCTACGTGGACGATGACGGCGATCTGTTCGTCACCGGCCGGGTGGACGACATGATCATTTCCGGCGGCGAGAACGTCTCGCCGGTGGAGATCGAAAGCCATCTCTCGCTGCATCCCAAGGTCGACGAGGTGGCCGTGGTCGGCCTGCCCGACGAGCGCTGGGGCAGCGTGGTCACCGCCTTCATCAAGCGCTCCGGCGCGGTCACCGAGGAAGAGCTCGACGCCTGGTGCCGCGACTCCAAGCTGGCCAACTTCAAGCGGCCACGCCGGTTCGTGTTCGTCGATGAGATCCCCAAGTCGCCCGTGGGCAAGCTGCTGCGTCGCAAGCTGACCGCCGGCGAGTACGCCCCCGCGTCGGCCTGACGCGTCCCCCCGCACTTCGAAGAAAGGTTGATTCCATGAGCCACACCACCGAAACCCTCGACGGCTTCCGCATCGAGATCGACGCCGACGCCCAGCGCGGGGACATCGTCCTCGACCGCGGCCCCTTCAACACCATCAGCATGGAGCAGCGCGATGCGCTGCGCCTGGCGTTCGAGCAGCTCGATGCCGACGCGCGCGTGCGGGTGATCGTGCTGCGCGCCGAAGGCGAGCACTTCTCCTCCGGCGGCTACATCATGGGCTTCCTGGAAGCCTCGCCCGAGCACGTCTCGCACCTGGCCTGGAACATCGCCGCGCCGGCGCGCGCGCGCAAGCCGGTGATCGCGGCCAACCGCGGCTACACCTTCGGGGTGGGCTTCGAGATTTCGCTGGCCTGCGATTTCCGCCTGGTGTCCGAGACGGTGGAATACGCGCTGCCGGAGCAGAAGCTGGGACAGATCCCGGGCTCGGGCGGCTCGGCGCGCCTGCAGAAGATCGTCGGCATCACCCGCACCAAGGACATCGTCATGCGCTCCAAGCGCATCAAGGCGCAGCAGGCCTACGACTGGGGCATCGCCACCGAGCTGGTCGCCGATAGCGAGCTGGAAGCAGCTACCGCGGCGCTGGTCAGGGAGCTGGTCGGCTTCTCGCCGCTGGCCCAGCGCACGGCCAAGAAGCTGCTCAACGACACCGAGGACGCCTCGCTGTCCACGGCGATCGAGCTGGAAGGCCACTGCTACAGCCGCCTGCGCAGCTCGGACGACTTCCGCGAGGGCGTGGAGGCCTTCCACGCCAAGCGCAAGCCCAATTTCCAGGGCAGCTGATCGTCGGCAAGCAAGGCAGGGACATGACGCGGGCGCCAGGCCCGGGTCATGCGTTGACGCGCTCGCGCGCGGGCGGGGTGGTGCGGACATGGGTGGGCGCGGGCGATGCAGATGTTCGATGAGGTGGTGATCGGCGGCGGCTCGGCCGGCTGCGTGCTGGCGCACCGGCTCTCGGCCGATCCGAAACGACGCGTGCTGTTGATCGAGGCCGGCATGGACACCCCGCCCGGGCAGGTGCCGGCCGCGTTGCTGGACAGCTATCCGATGGCGCTGTTCGAAGGCGAGCGCTACATCTGGTCGGGCCTGCGCGCTGCGACCACGCGCGGGGCCGATGGGCGCAGGCTCGCGCGCGCGTACGAGCAGGGCCGGGTGATGGGCGGTGGTTCGTCGATCAATGTGCAGGCGGCCAACCGCGGCCTGCCGCGCGACTACGACGCCTGGGCCGCGCTGGGCGCGCGCGGCTGGGACTGGGACAGCGTGCTGCCGTACTTCCGCAGGCTGGAACGCGACCTGGATTGCGCCGGCCCGCTGCATGGCCAGGACGGGCCGATTCCGATCCGGCGCATCACGCCGGCGCAGTTCCCGCCCTACGCCCGGGCCGTGGCGCAGGCCCTGTCCGGCAGTGGGCTGACGATGCGGCTGGACCAGAACGGCGATTTCGAGGACGGGCTGTTTCCGCCGGCGTTTTCCAACGAGGGTGACCGGCGCGTGTCCACCGCCACCGGCTACCTGGACGCGGCCACGCGCGCCCGCCCGAACCTGCGCATCCTGGCCGATACCCAGGTGGTGGGGCTGCAACGCGACGGGCGCCGCATCACCGGCGTTGCGATCGAGCGCGGCGGCGAGCGCGAGCATGTGCACGCCGGACGAGTCGCGGTGACCGCCGGTGCGCTGCAATCGCCGGCCCTGCTGATGCGCGCCGGCATCGGCGATGGACGGGCGCTGTCGGCGCTGGGCATCGAGGTGGCGGTGGACCTGCCCGGGGTCGGGCGCAACCTGCGCGACCATCCCGCGCTCACCCTGTGCCAGTACCTGCCGCGTGCGTTGCGGCTGCCGGCCAGCTATCGGCGCGCCAGCTTCGTGGCCATGCGCTACAGCTCGGGAGTCGACGGCGGCAGCGTCTCGGACATGTATCTGACCGCCTCGGCCCGCGCCGGCTGGCATGCGCTGGGGCAGCGCCTGGGCCTGTTCTTCCTGTGGTGCAACCAGCCGCAGTCGCACGGCAGCGTCCAGCTGGTGTCGGCCGCGCCGCAGGACTACCCGAAGGTGGATCTCAACCTGCTGTCCACGCCCGCCGACCTGCAGCGGATGCTGCATGGGGTGCGGCAGCTGGTGCGTCTGGCCGTGTGCGAGGCGCTCAATCCCAATCCCGATGACCTGTTCCCGGCGGGCTTTACGCCCGCGATCAAGCGGCTCAGTGCGGTCACGCGCCGGAACGCGCTGCTGACGCAGGCGCTGGGCGCGTTGCTGGATGTGCCGGCGGCGGTGCGCGGGCCGGTGCTGCAGCGCTTCATGAACGGTGGGCGCTCGCTGGCGGCGGTGCTGGCCGATGAGGCGCAGCTGGAGGCGTTCGTGCGGGCGAACGTATTCGGGGTGTGGCACGCCAGTGGGACGTGTCGGATGGGAGGGGTGGGGGATCCGGGGGCGGTGGTGGATCCGTCCGGTCGGGTGATCGGGATGGAGAACCTGTATGTGGCCGATGCGTCGGTGATGCCGCGGTTGCCGTCGGCCAATACCAATATTCCGACGATCATGGTGGCGGAGAAGATCGCGGAGGGGATGCTGCGCGCCTGAGGCTTGTCGCGTCTAGCTAGCCATAGACTTTGTGCGTTGGCTGGTTCGTTTTCTTCGCCTTCTTCTGACCGTTGCGTGCGATGCAGGGTTGGTGAAAGGAAAGATCAAGGGCTTTCGTGCGGCTTCGCCGCCCGACTTACTTTCTTTGCTCGTGCAAAGAAAGGTAAGCAAAGAAACACGCCCCTGGCGGTCGGCTTTTCGCTGCGCGAAAAGTCCGCGGCGGCCGCCGGAATTTTTGGAAGGGACATCCATGTCCCTTCCAAAAACGACGCGCGTCCTGCGCGTCGCCCTTCGGGTTTGACCGTCGGCCTCCGCCCGACCTCAAGGGGGAGTAGGTCTAAAGCCACAGCAAAAGCAACATCAAGAGCAGAAGCAGAAGCAGAAGCAGAAGCAGAAGCAGAGGCAGAGGCAGAGGCAGAGGCAGAGGCAGAAGCAAAAGCAAAAGCAAGGTAAGGGACGGGCTTGCTTTACTTTGGTGGGAGAACACGAAGATCTTTGCTTGGGGTTAGCCTGTTGCCTCGCGCTGACTAGGACCGTTTTTAGTCACAGAATCGCGCAGTTAGCCTTCCCGTCCAGCTGTTTTCAACTTCGACGTTTGCACTGGCCACGCCATAGCTTTGACTCTGGCCTGGCGCTGACCTTGGTTTTAGCAGTCACCGTCACGGTGATCGTTGCTGTTGCTGTTGCTGTTGCTGTTGCCGTTGCTGTTGCTGTTGCTCTGGCTCTAGAACTTCAAACCCCCGTGAGGCACGGCGGAGGGGCGAGGACAAGACCCGCAGGGCGCCGTGCATGGATGCACGGCGTTTTCCGAAGGGACATGGATGTCCCTTCGGAAAATCCCTCGGCCCGCAGCGGACCCGCGAAGCGGGCGTGCCGCCCGGGGCGTGTTTCTTCGCTTACCTTTCTTTGCACGAGCAAAGAAAGTAAGTCGGGCGGCGAAGCCGCACGAAAGCCCTTGCTCTTAGCCAAGTCCCCGAACCAACCCGACAAGCGTAGGTCGCACGGCCGAAGCCGTGCGACAGCTTTCGCGATGATCGAACCTCGGCAAAACCAAGAACCGTTCAAAGAGGATAAGACGAAGCCTTTCGCCACCATCCGCAAGCAGCGCCGATCACAACGGCGCGGCAACGACCACGTGCTCGCTATTGCTCCTCGCCCACCGCCACATCACTTCCCTGCCGCCAACGCCTCACCTTCCCCGTCTCGATCTCGAACAGATCCAACACCCGCCCCACCGTGTGATCCACCATCGCATCGATCGAATCCGGCCGCGCATAGAACGCCGGCACCGGCGGGGCGATGATCGCGCCCATCTCCGACAGCTGCGTCATGCTGCGCAGATGGCCGGTGTGCAGCGGCGTCTCGCGCACCATCAGCACCAGGCGGCGGCGCTCCTTCAGCACCACATCGGCCGCGCGCGTGAGCAGGCTAGAGGTCACCCCGGTGGCGATCTCGGACATCGAGCGCATCGAGCACGGCGCGATGATCATGCCGCGCGTGCGGAAGGAACCAGAGGAGATCGCCGCGGCGATATCGTGATGCGCATGCACCGTGGTCGCCAGCGCCTTGACCTCGGCGATCTTCAGGTCGGTCTCATGGGCGATGGTGATCTCGGCCGACTTGGACATCACCAGGTGCGAGGGGATCTGCAGCGCGCGCAGCATCTCCAGCAGGCGCACGCCGTAAATCACGCCACTGGCGCCGGAGATGCCGACGATCAGTGGCGGGTTGTGCTGCGGGTCTGCACGCATCGGCGGGTCTCCGGCGTCGGCCATCACGGGGCAGCGCCGGCCACGCCCGGCGCCTGGTAGATGTGCTTGAGTTCGGTGAAGTCGGCCAGCGCGTCGTAGCCGTGCAGGCGGCCCAGGCCGCTCTGCCGATACCCGCCGGTCTCCACCTCGGGCAACAGCTTGTTGTGCGCGTTGATCCACACCGTGCCATTGCGCAGGGCGCGGGCCACGCGCAGGGCGCGCGCGCCGTCATGGGTCCAGACGCTGGCCGACAGGCCGAACACGGTGTGGTTGGCGCGGGCGATGGCCTCGGCTTCGTCCTCGAAGGATTCCAGCACCAGGAAGGGGCCGAAGATCTCCTCCTGCACGAAGTCCGCGCCGCTGTCGCGGTGATAGACCAGCGCCGGCTTGAGGAACGCACCTTGCGCCAGTTCGCCATCGGGCACGCCGCCACGCAGCAGCACCTCGTCGGCCTGCGCGCAGGCCTGCGCCACCTGCGCGGCCACCGCATCGCGCGAACGCCGGTCGATCAGCGGGCCGACCTGCGAGGCCGGGTCGATGCCCGGACCCAGGCGCAGCGCGTCCAGCGCCCCGGCCAGGGCCCGCTTCATCTGGCCCAACCTGCTCGCATGCACCAGCACCCGGCGCGCGGCCGTGCACTGCTGGCCGGAGATGATGGTCGCCGCCTGGGCCAGGCGCGGCGCCACCGCGCCGATGTCGGCATCGGCGAACACCAGGCAGGCCGAGTTGCCGCCCAGCTCCAGGGACAGCTTCTTCATGCTGTCGGCGGCGCTGCGCATGATGGTCTTGCCCACTGCGGTCGAGCCGGTGAAGCAGATCGCATCGACCTCGTGCGAGCTCGCCAGCAGCGCGGCACCGGCGCTGCCGGCTTCACTGAAGACGTTGACCACCCCGGGCGGCAACTGCGGGTGCTGCAACAGCGGGGCCAGCAGGGCGGCGTTGAACAAGGTGGTCTGCGCGGCAGGCTTGACCACCACCGTGCAGCCGGCGGCCAACGCCGGACCCAGCGCGCGCACCAGCAGCACGGCCGGGGCGTTCCACGGCACGATGATGCCGGCCACGCCGGCCGGCTCGCGCAGCACGGTGGACAGCACGCCCGGCTCGGGCTCGAGCACGTGGCCGGGAATGTGGCGGGCCAGGCCGGCGTAGTACTCCACTTCGGAGATCGCGCCAGCGATCTCTCCGCGCGCTTGCGCGATGACCTTGCCGTTCTCGCGCGTCAGCAGCTCGGCCAGCGCGCCGGCCTGGGCCTGCAAGGCTGCCGCCCAGTCCAGCAGCACGCGCTGGCGCAGGCGTGGCGAGGCGGCCCATGCGCTGCGGTCGAAGGCGCGCCGGGCCGCGGCGATGGCCGCCTGCGCCTCGGTTGCGCCGCCATCGGCGAGGTGGCCCAGCACCTGGCCGTTGGCCGGATCCTCGCTGGGCAGGCTGGCCGTGCCGGTGGCGGCGCCGTCGATCCAGTGCGTGGTGGAGAGCGTGGTCACGTGTGTCGATCCTGTGCGCATGGGGCACGACGATCGGTCACGCCGTCGGCGCCAGGGCCGACCGCACCGGCGCGACAGGCCGGAGCGCGCTCCGGTGCCGTGCCGCCCTCCCGACCGCCGCACCCGGTGAAAGGCGGCGGCGACGCGCCCGCGGTCGGCGCGCCACTCCCAGCGCCGACGCTAGCGCGGGCTTTCGATCAAATCCAATAATCAGTCCTTATGTTTCTTATCAGGTCGGATGATGATTGGATCCAGTGCCGCGCGCGCCTGGTGCAGGGCCTGGCGCAGGCGCTCGACCAGCAGGGTGGCTGCCGGCCCCAGCGGATGGCGGGCCTGGTGGACCACCACCAGGTGCCTGGCGATGCGCGAGCGCCCGATGGAATAGGCCTTCAGGGTGCCGTCCAGCAGCTGGCGATGCACCGCGATGCTGGGCAGCACGGTGAACCAGTCCCCGCGCGCGACCAGGTCGGCGATGGAATCGGTGGAGTCCATTTCCAGTTGCGGTTCCAGCTCGGCGTCCAGGCCGGCCATGTGCCGGTCCAGCTCGGCGCGCAGGCCATGGCGCTTGGACGGCAGCACCAGCTTGAGCCGGGTCACGTCGGCCAGCGAGCGGATCGCTGGCGGCGGGTTGTCGCGCGGGCCTACCAGCACCATTTCCTCCTCCAGTAGCGGGATGGTCTCCAGGCCCAGGCGGCGTGCCGGCCGGTTGATCACCGCCAGGTCCAGGCGACCGGCGTTGACCCATTCGATGAAGGTCTGCGAATAGCCATCGGCGATGGAGATCTCCACGTCCGGGTAGTCGCGGCAGAACGCCATCAGCACGCCCGGCACCACGCTGCGGGTCACCGAGGACAGCACACCGATGGACACCTGGCCGGAGATGGTCCCGGACAGGTTGGCCATGTGCGTCATCGCCGCGGCCAGGTCGCGCTGGATCGGCGTCACCAGCCTGTGCAGGGTGCGCCCGGCCGAGGTCGGCACCATGCGCTTGGGCGTGCGCTCGAACAGCTTCTGCTCCAGCTCGCGTTCCAGCTTGGCGATCTGCATGGACAAGGCCGGCTGCACCACGTTCATGCGCGCCGCGGCGCGGGTCACGCTGCCTTCCTCGTACAGCGCGAGGAAATAGTTGATCTGGCGGAGGTCCATCGTGCTCCCGTGCCTTGGCCAGTGTCAGAAAAGTTGATCGATCATATCTAAATTCATTATTTGGATTTATCGGTGACCTGCGTGAGGCTCGCTTGGCAGCGTTGCAGGTGCGCCATGCGGATGTTCGATCCGCCGCGTGCCTCCACGACCCTGACGCCGATGCTCCCAGGTGGCTCCGAATCCTCGGAAGACGACGCCGGATGTCGGTGCGACAACCCGACGTTCATTCGTTTCCGAGGAGGGGAATCATGAGCGATGACACCACGCCGGCCAGCGGGTCGGTGGGCAACCCTGCGCCGATTCCGCCGCGCAAGGTGCTGCTGGCCGCGTTCGCTTCCACCTTCGGCTGGGCGCTGGACCTGTTCGACCTGTTCCTGCTGCTGTACGTGGCCCCGATCGTGGGCCGGCTGTTCTTCCCCTCGCACACCCCGACCCTGTCCCTGGCCGCGGTCTATGCCTCCTTTGCGGTGGCGCTGCTGGTGCGCCCGCTGGGCTCTGCGGTGTTCGGCACCTATGCCGACCGCAAGGGTCGCAAGTTGGCGCTGATGGTGGCCATGGTGGGCGTGGGCCTTGCCACCGCCGGCTTCGGCCTGCTGCCGACGATCGAGCAGGTGGGCATCCTGGCGCCCATCCTGTTCCTGGTCCTGCGCGTGGTGCAGGGGCTGTTCGTCGGCGGCATCGTCGCCTCCACCCACACCATCGGCACCGAGTCGATCCCGCCGCAATACCGCGGCCTGGTCTCCGGCCTGGTCGGCGGTGCCGGTGCCGGCATTGGTGCGCTGATGGCGTCCTTCGCCTACTTCGTGCTGTCCGGGATCTTTCCCGATGACCAGTTCGACCAGTGGGGCTGGCGCTTCATGTTCTTCACCGGCCTGATCAGCACCGTGTTCGGCCTGATCATGTTCAAGTTCCTGGAGGAATCGCCGGTCTGGAAGCAACTGCAGCAGGCCAAGGCGAGCAAGCCGGCGGTGGTGCAGAAGGTCTCGCCAGTGCGTCGGCTGTTCGGGCCGGAGTATCGCAAGGTGATGCTGGTCAACCTGCTGATCACCTTCGGCGGTGGCGCCACCTACTACCTCACCTCCGGCTACCTGCCCACGCTGCTCAACCTGGTGGCCAAGGTGCCGCACGGGGAGACCTCGCGCATCCTGATGTGGGGCTCGGTGGCGGTCATCGTCAGCTCGCTGCTGTTCGGCTGGCTCAGCGACAAGCTCGGCCGCAAGCCCAGTTTCATCGCCGCCGGCCTGGCCGCGCTGATCGGCCTGCCGCTGCTGTTCAACGCGGTGAGCGGCGCGGCCGGCGAGGTCGATGCGGTGCTGTGGTACGCCATCGCTATCTCGCTGATCGGCGGGGCGGCCATCGCGCCGATCATGATCTTCCTCAACGAGCGCTTCGGCACCGACATCCGCGCCAGCGGCACCGGCCTGAGCTGGAACATCGGCTTCGCCCTGGGCGGCACCATGCCGACCTTCGTTTCGCTGGCCGCCGCCACGCCGGCGCAGATCCCGATGGTGCTGGCGGTGTTCGGTGGCGTGCTGGGCCTGATGTACCTGATCGGCGCGCTGGTCATCCCCGAAACCCGCGGCCGCTCGCTGTAGGCGTGGGCGCTGCCGCCTGGCATCGCCCGCATCCGGTTTCGTCCCAGGGCCGCTGGCAGCGGCGGCCCAAGGGCCACCTTGCGCCGGCACACGGCGCGCTGACCCCAACGGAGCATTGCATGGCTGATTCCTCTCCTTCCCCCGCCATCGGTACAGGCGCGCTGTCGCTGCGCCAATGGCTGGACCGCCTGTCCGCGCGCGGCGATCTGGCCATCGCCCGCGATGGCCTCAAGCTCAGGCACGAGATCGCCGCGGTGGCCAAGAAGCTCGACGGCAAGCAGGCCACCTTCTTCCCCGATCCCGATGGCGCCCATGCGATCCCGGTGGTCTCGGGCATTGTTTCGGACCGTGGCTGGATGGCCGAGGCGCTGGGCGTGGAGCAGGATGGGCTGCTGGCGCACTTCCAGCATGCGGCGCGTCACCCCATTGCCTGCGAGGAAGTCCCACAGGCGCAGGCCCCGGCGCAGGAGGTCGTGCACACCGAGGTCGACCTGCTCAGGCAGCTGCCCATCCCCACCCACAACGAGCACGATTCCGGCGCCTACATCACCGCCGGCCTGCTGATCTCGCGCAGCCCGGAAAGCGGCATCCAGAACGTGGCCATCCACCGCTGCCAGATCAGCGGGAAGAACCGCATCGGCGTGCTGCTGCTGCCGCGCCATACCGATCACTACTACCGCATGGCCGAAAAGCAGGGCAAGCCCCTGCAGATGGCCATCGCCATCGGCGTGGACCCGGCCACGCTGCTGTCCTCGCAAGCCATCGTGCCGGTGGACTACGACGAGCTGGAAATCGCCGGTGCCCTGCATGGCAAGCCGTTGCAGGTGGTCAAGTGCACCACCAACGAGGTGCGCGTGCCGGCCGATGCGGAGATCGTCATCGAAGGCCGCCTGCTGGCGGACGAGCGCGAGGAGGAAGGCCCGTTCGGCGAGTTCCCGCAGTACTACGGCGAGCGCGCGCGCCGCCACGTGATCGAGGTCGATGCCATCACCCATCGCCACGGCGCGCTGTTCCACACCATCGTCGGTGGCGGCCTGGAACACCTGCTGCTGGGCGCGATCCCGCGCGAGGCCACCATCCTCAACACCCTGCAGGGCAGTTTTCCAGGGGTGAAGGACGTGCACCTGGCGCTGGGCGGGGTGGGCCGTTACCACCTGTACGTCAAGCTGGACAAGCGCCAGAACGGGGAGGGCAAGAACGTCATCCTCGGTGCCTTCGCCGCGCACTACGACATCAAGCATGTGGTGGTGGTGGACACCGATGTGGACATCCACGACCCGCAGGAAGTGGAGTGGGCCGTGTCCACGCGCTTCCAGGCCGATCGCGACCTGGTGGTCATCGCGCACAGCCAGGGCTCCAAGCTCGATCCGTCCACCGAGGATGGCGTGGGCGCCAAGATGGGCCTGGACGCCACCATCCCGGTCGATGCGCCGGAAATGAAGTACAAGCGCATCCGCATCCCCGGGGAAGACGCCCTGGACCTGGACGCGCTGCTCACCACGGCACGCGACTGGCGCCAGGCAGGCCAGCGCGCGGCATGAACGTCCTTGGGAGGGGGCAGGCCATGTACATCAAGACCATCGCCTCGGCGATGACCCTGGCGCTGGTGATGGCGCCCGGCGCCCGGGCACAGACCAAGCCGCGCCAGGACGAAGGCTATCCGCTGGCCGGGCAGGGCCTGGGCGGCAAGACCGGGCCGGACACTTGGATGTCGCGCTGGGCCGAGGACTGGTCCTTTCTGCGCGATCCAGGCAAGCGCAAGCACGCGCTGGACGCGCTGAAGTACGTGCCGCTGGACGAGGGCGGCCAGACGTACCTGAGTTTCAGCATGGAGCAGCGCCTGCGTGGGGACTACTACAGCGCCATCGGCCTGCGCGAGGGCGCGCCTTCGCAGGCGCCAGAGATGTACCGCCTGTTCGTCGGTGCCGACCTGCACGTGGGCGAGCACTTCCGCGCCTTCACCGAACTGGCGCATGCCAGCATCAATGGCCATGGCGTCACCACCCGCGCGCCGGCGCAGGAGGACAAGGCCCGCGTGCAGCAGGCGTTCTTCGATGTGGCCGGCAAGTGGAACGGTGCCGATGTCGGCGTGCGCGTGGGCCGGCAGGATTTCCAGGACGGCCCGCAGTGGCTAATGACCACGCGCGAGAACGCCAACATGCACTTCACCCTGGACGGCGTGCGCGCCTGGGCGATGGGCGCGGACAAGCGCATCAGCGTGTACGACTTGCGCTATGTGGCCGAAAGCACCGGCGCCTTCGACGATGGCACCGACGACAGCAGGCGCGTGCGCGGCGTGACCGTGGGTTTGCGCCTGCCGGTGCAAGGGGACATCTATTTCGATCCGTTCTGGATCAACGCCCGCGACCAGGCCAAGCGCTGGGGTGCGCAGGTGGCCAGGGCCGACCGCCACTACGCCGGCGCGCACCTGTACGGCACGCGCGGCGCGCTCACTTTCGATACCGCGGCGATGTACGAATGGGGCGACTTCGGCAGCCGCGATATCCGCGCCTATGGGGCGTATTCCACGTTCCGGTGGGCGCTGTCCAAGGATGGGCTGAGGCCCGCCGTGGGGTTCCATGCCGACATCACCAGCGGCGGGGGCGGCTATGGCACCGGCACCTTGCGCAACGGTAGCCTGCTGTATGGCGCGCTGCCTTATTTCAGCTGGGCCACCTGGTTCGGCGGCGCCAACTACATCGACCTGGCCCCGACCTTCCAGTTCTCGCCCACCGCCACCACCAGCGTGGCGCTGGAGTACCAGCGCATGTGGCGCCAGCGCCAGGACGATGCGGTCTACACCGGTCCGGGCGCGGCCTATGCCGGCACCCAGAATGTGGACGGACGCCACATCGGCGACCTGCTGCGGCTCAACGCCACCTGGCGACCGCATCGCTACGTATCCCTGACCGCGCGCGCCGAGCGCTTCCTGGCCGGCGATGCGATGCAGCGGGCCGGCTACGGCGATGCAACGTTCTTCGGTGGCTGGGTGACTTTCCGGTTTTGATCGGCGTGCACTGATCGGCGTGCGCTGATCGACGTGAGTTGATCGGCCTGCGTAATGCGCGGCTGTCCTGGCCGGGCCGATGAAGGCCCGGTCAGCAGGCCCTGTGCGATCATGTCCGGCCGCCCCCTGAGTCCCCCGCATGGAATGGCTTTCCGACCCGTCGATCTGGATGGGTTTGGCCACCCTGGTGATCCTGGAGATCATCCTAGGGATCGACAACCTGGTCTTCATCGCCATCCTGGCCGACAAGCTGCCGCCGGGACAGCGCGACAAGGCCCGCCTGCTGGGCCTGAGCCTGGCGCTGATCATGCGCCTGGTCCTGCTGGCCACGCTGTCCTGGATCATGAAGCTCACCGCCCCGCTGGTGACGCTGCTGGGACAGTCCTTCTCCGGACGCGACCTGATCCTGCTGGCCGGCGGCGCCTTCCTGCTGTTCAAGGCGACGATGGAGCTGCACGAGCGCCTGGAAGGGGTGGAAGAGCACGACGACGGCAGCAAGCCACGCGCCAGCTTCGCCATGACCGTCACCCAGATCGTCGTGCTCGATGCGGTGTTCTCGCTGGACTCGGTGATCACCGCGGTGGGCATGGTCGACCACCTGGGGGTGATGTTCGCCGCGGTGATCATCGCCATGGCGGTGATGATGCTGGCCAGCAGGCCGCTGACCAACTTCGTCAACCGCCATCCCACGGTGGTGATCCTGTGCCTGGGCTTCCTGCTGATGATCGGCTTCAGCCTGTTGGCCGAGGGCCTGAGCTTCAAGATTCCCAAGGGCTACCTGTACGCGGCCATCGCCTTTTCGGTGCTGATCGAGGCCTTCAACCAGTGGTCGCGCTTCAACCGCGAGCGGCATGCGCGCAAGCTGCCGTTCCGCCAGCGCACCGCCGATGCGGTGCTGCGCCTGCTCGGCACCGCCTCCACGCAGGAGCAGCACGCCGGCGAGGGCGCGGCCGATGCGGCCGAGAGCGAGCAGCTCGAGCCCGCCGAGCAGCACATGATCCGCAGCGTGCTGACCCTGGCCGACCGCCCGGTGACCTCGCTGATGACCGTGCGCGGCGACCTGGACTGGCTGGATTCCCACCGCGACGAAGCCTCGGTGCGCGAGCGCCTGATCGCCTCGCCGCATACGCGCATGCTGGTCTGCGACGGGCAGCTGGATAACCTGCAGGGCGTGGTGCAGAGCCGCGACCTGCTGGCCGCGGTGCTGTCCGGACAGCCGCTGGACCTGGTGGGCGCGGCGCGCGAACCGCTGATCCTGCCCGAGCACACCACCGCCCTGCACGCGCTGGAGCGCATCCGCGAGCATCCCATCCCGCTGGCGGTGATCGTGGACGAGTACGGCGGCATCGAAGGCCTGGTCACGGCCAACGACCTGCTGGCGGCGATCGCCGGCGACCTGGCCGATACCCAGGACGAGGATTTCGGTGCGCGGCGGATCGACGACACCGGCTGGGAAGTCGATGGCGCGATGAGCCTGGAGGAGATCGAACGCGATACCGGGCTGGGCCTGCCGCGTTCGACCAACTACCAGACCCTGTCGGGCCTGTTCCTGCACACGCTGGACCGCCTGCCGCAGGCCGGTGATGTGATCACCCTGCCGGGCGTGCAGGCCGAAGTGCTCAACCTGGAGCGCCGCCGCGTCGGCAAGGCGCACCTGCGCATGCTGCCGGAGCAGTCCCAGGAAGCTTGACCGCCACCACAGTCCGGCATGATCGGCGCGCGCGCTCACGCCATCTGAAGTCCTAGCAGGGCGCGCGTTGCTATGCTCGCCCGCCTCTCCCGGACCGTCGCCTGCTGCAGGCGCTGGCCGGCCATGGAGCATGCGGCACAAGGAGCGCGGGATGAGCAAGTCGTTCGAGCAGGCGTGGATGTCCGCGCGGGTGGCCATGATGTCCGGCGGCCTGCTGATCCTGGCCGGCTGTGGCGGAGGTGGCGGTGGAGGCAGCGGCGCTGCGCCGATCGCGCCGACGGTGCCGCCGCCCACCACCACTCCGCCGATCACCGTGCCCGGCAATCCGCTGCAGATCAGCACGCTGGAAGTGGCCCAGACCCACGTCATGCCCGCCACCGGCCTGAACCTGCAGTCGCGTAACGACGCCAGCAACAATCGCAGCAAGCAGCTGCGCCTGGTCGCCGACCGCGCCGCGCTGCTGATGGTCACGCCGATGACCACCAGCGCCGGCATCCAGGTCCGCGCGCGCCTGAGCGATGGCCGCACCCTCGGCCCAGTGACGCTGTCCACCCCGACGCAGCTGCCGCCCACCGATGGCGGGCGCGCGCCGTACTCCACGCTCAAGTACAGCACGCTGATGCCGCGCGAATGGATTCAACTGGGCAGCACGCTGGAACTGAGCAGCGATGGCTTCACCTCCACGCCGGTCAGCGTGGCGCTGAGCGTGACCCCGGCCAGTGCGCTGAAGCTCTACACCGCGCCGATCTACCTGTTCGGCGCCACCCATGCGCGCTCGGTGGTGCCCGACTACCGCCTTTCCAGCTTCAGCACCGCCGGCTACCCGCTGGACGTGGAGTACCGTGAGAAGCTGCCGATTGCCGCCTTCGCGCAAGCCGTGGCCGCGCCGGTGACGATGGACACCGTCACCATGCCGGCGCGCAACGATGCGCGCTACTGCTACCCGGCCATGTCCTTCGGCAGCTGGGCCGACTACCAGTCGGTGCAGGCCGACACCAACGCGCGCATGCTGGGCCTGGTCGGCGACCTGCACGGCGCGGCGGCCAACCGCGACGACGCGCTGGGGGCCGGCTTCTATGGCTACATCCAGACCCGCATCGCCAGTGGCGCGCAGGTGGCCGCCTCCACCGGTGGCGGGCTGGGCTATGTCGGCGGCGGGGCCTCGGTGTCCGGCGGGGACTACCGGCCAGAAGTGGTGTATTCGGCGATCTTCAATCACGAGATGGGCCACGGCTACAACCTCGGCCATGCCGATGGCGACTACGACAACGGCGACTACCCGTACCCGCTGGGGACCAAGAGCGGCTCGACCTGGGGCTTTGACAGCGTGCGCAACGAGCTGCTGAGCACCCTGCAGCTGCCGGGCAAGCCCTGCGACGGGCGCGTGGTCGATGGCAGCTGCTATGCGCGCACGCCCATGTCCGGCGGCGACGACGATCGCGACATCGCCAGGTACCGCTGGACCAACTTCTCCGATTACCAGGCCGCGACCATGCAGGAGTGGTTCCTGGACAAGCTGATCCCCGATGCCGGCTATGCCGGCGGTTACAAGCGCTGGAACCGCCAGACCGCCGCCTTCGTGGCGCCCGAGGCGCGCCAGCGCTCGCAGTACGGCACCGACGTGCTGCAGCTGAACCAGCCGGTGCAGACCGTGGTGGGGTCGGTCTCGCACTTCGACCTGGCGCCCACCGCCAGCCGCACCTACGTGACTCCCACCTGGACCGGCAACCTGCCGCGGCATTTCGATCCCACCGTACAGGCCGACCTGGACCTGATGCAGACCACCAACCCCGGTGGCTGGGACGACTACTACTGCGTCTACAACGGTTGCGACTACACCATGGTCGCCAGCTACAACGACGGCACCCAGCTGCGGATCCTGATGCCGATCGGCTTCCATGAGTTCAACAGCGCCACGGCGATCAAGCCCGGCGCGCAGGACGTGCTGAGCACGGACAACTTCGCCGGCTATGCGGTCAACCTGCCGACCGGCCGCGGTGGGCTGGCGCGGATCCAGGTCTATCGCACGCCGCTGGGTGCGGGCTTCCATGTGCGCCGCACCGCGATTTCCGCCTCGGCACTGGGCACGGCGCAGTATCCGCTGGTGAACCAGTGGGTGCCGGGCGATGGCAACGGCGGCGGCACGGGCGCGGGCGGCACCACCGCCAGCTTCGCCTCGCGCTGCCAGGCCGGCGCCACGGTGCGTCAGCCGCCGCGCTGAGGCGCAGGGGAAGAGGTTTCTCCTAGCTGCGCCAGCGCGCCGCAACGCGTTGGCGTTCGCCGCCGGCCTCGCCGAGATCGAGCCGAGCGCACATGTCCTGTGGGAGCGGGGGGGGGGCGGGGG
>NZ_SAWZ01000017.1 GCF_004122095.1 Pseudoxanthomonas composti
CAGCCGCGAAGGGGCTTTACCGGGAAAGCCTCTTCGCGGCTGATGGCCCTAGGCCACCTGGAGCCGCTCCCATAGGAATCCCACGGGACCAGGCGGCTAATTCCGCGCACCGCCATCCACCACTACCGCCGGGGCCACGACCCCGGTGGTGCTAGGCGGCGCCCGGCTCACCACACCTTGACCCGCTGCGCCGGGGCCAGATACAGCTTCTGGTCCGGCTGCACGCCGAAGGCGTCGTACCAGGCGTCGAGGTTGCGCACTGTCTGGGCGCGGAACTGACCCGGCGCGTGCACGTCGGTCAGGATCGCGTTGCGCAGCGCCGCCTCGCGGTACTTGCCGCGCCAGGCCTGGGCAAAGCCCAGGAAGAAGCGCTGCTCCGGGCTGAAACCCTCCAGCGCCTGCGCGGGCTTGCCCTGCTGGGACAGGCGATAGGCGTCATGGGCGGTGGCCAGGCCGGCCACGTCGGCGATGTTCTCGCCCAGGGTCAGCTTGCCGTTGACCGCCAGGTCGTCGAAGGCCTTGTACTGGCTGAACTGCGCGGCCAGCGCCGCACCGGCGGCGTCGAAGCGCTCCAGATCCTGCGGCGTCCACCAGTTGCGTAGCGCGCCACGGGCGTCGAACTGCGCGCCCATGTTGTCGAAGCTGTGGCTGATCTCGTGGCCGATCACCGCGCCAATGGCGCCGTAGTTCACCGCCTCGTCGGCGTTGGGGTCGAAGAACGGCGGCTGCAGGATCGCCGCCGGGAAGATCAGGCGATTCTCCAGCGGCACGTTCAGCGCGTTGACCGTCTGCGGCAGCATGTACCACTCGCTGTGCCCGACCGGCTTGCCCAGCTTGGCGCGCTGCTGCTCGTAGGCCAGGCGCCCGGCGCGCTCGGCGTTGCCCAGCGGATCGTCGCGCTTGACCTCCAGGGCAGCGTAGTCGGTCCAGGCCGAGGGATAGCCCACCTCCACCTTCAGCCCGGCGATCTTGGCCTTGGCCTCCTGCTTGGTCTCCGGGCTCATCCAGTCCAGCCCGTCGATGCGCGCGGCGAAGGCGGCCACGATGTTCTTGACCATCGCCTCGGCGCGGGCCTTGGTTTCCGGCTTGAAGTACTGCGCCACGTACTGCTTGCCCACCGCCTCGCCCAGCGCCTCGTTGGTCAGGGACACCGCGCGCTTCCAGCGCTCGCGCTGCTGCGGCACGCCGTTGAGGGTCTTGCTGTAGAACTCGAACGATTCGTCGGCCAGGGCCTTGGGCAGGAAGGGGGAGGCACGGTCCAGGGCGTGGAAGACCAGGTAGTCCTTCCAGGTGTCCAGCGGCTGGCTGTCCACCAGCGCGGAGATGCCGCTGATCGCGCCGGGCTGCCAGGCGATGAAATCCTGCTGGTCCTGCAGGCCGGCCGCTTCCAGGAACGCCTGCCAGTCCAGGCCCGGCGCGCGCTGGTCCAGGTCGGCGCGGCGCCAGGCGTTAGCGCCGGCGCGCACGTCCTGCGTCTGCTCGTTGGTCGCATGCACCTTGGCGATCTCGATCTCCAGCGCCAGCACCCGCGCGGCCTTGGCCTGCGCATCGGCAATGCCGCCCAGCTCCAGCACCTTGGCCACGTGGGCCTGGTACTGGCGCCGCAGCTCGGCCATGCGGCCACCTTCCAGGTAGAAGCTGCGCTCGGGCATGCCCAGGCCGCCTTGCACCAGGTAAGGGGTCACCCGGTCGGGCTGGTGCAGGTCCTGGCTGATCCACACGCCGAACAGGCGGTCGGTGGTCAGGTCGGTGGCATTGAGCAGGTCCACGTCCGCGCGCAGCTGGCCGCCCAGGGTGGCGGCCAGGGCGCGCTTGTCGGCAATCTCCGAGAGCGCCTTCAACTCGCCTTCCACCGGCGCCAGGCCACGGGCCTGGATGCCGGCCTCGTCCATGAAGGCGGCGTAGTAGTCGCCGGCCTTGCGCAGGTCGCCACTGGCCTTGGCATCGCCAGCGGCGCCTTCGATGATCTGGCGCACGTGCTGCTCGGTGTCCTGCAGGATGGTGGTGAAGCTGTTGAAGCTGGAGCGGTCCGGCGGAATCTCGGTGTTCTTCACCCAGCCGCCGTTGGCGTACTGGAAGAAGTCGTCGCCCGGGGCCACGGCCTTGTCCATGCCCGCGGTGTCGAAGCCGAAGCTGCCCAGGGCGGCCTTGGGGCCCTGCGGCGCCTGCTCGGTGGGGGCTGTGGCCGGGGCGGGGGTGTCGGCCTGCCTGGAACAGGCCAGCAAGCTGCCCAGCAGCGCGGCGGAGACGGCCAGGGGCAACAGGGCGGGGCGGGTACGGAACATGGAGCGGGACCTGCGCGGAGGATGAGACGCCAAGGGTAGGCCACCGGCGTGGCGCGCGGCAAAACCAGGGTGCGTGCCGTAAATCCGACCTGTGGAAGCGACTCCAGGTGGCCTAGGGCCATTAGCCGCGAAGGCGCTGTACCGGGAAAGCCTCTTGGCGGCTCAGCGCCGCTCCCACAAGACCGAATGCGCACGCCTCGATCGCGGCTACGCCAGATTTGAGCCCGCCCCAGGGCGGTTCCATCGCCCGATCCGGGGTTTGGTCGCCTCCGGGCTGGCGCGGTGCGGCGCGCTGGGTATGCTCCGCCGCAATGTTCTTCCGGGGGGTGCCACCATGTTTTCCAGCTTCTTCTTCTTCATCCGCATCATCGGCGCCTGGTGCCTGGCCATCGGCGTGGCCGCGTTCCTGTGGTCGGGGATGTTCCATGGCATGCAGAGCCCGCCGGGCACGCTGTTCTGGCTGATCGCCGCCGGCCTGCTGGTGACCACCTCCATCCGCGTGGTGGACCATCTGCACCGCGTGCGCGTGGTGGCAGGCACCACCGATGCCGCCAGCCTGTCCAATCGCCAGCGCCGCGTGATCGACCTGCCGATGCTGGCCGATGAGGCCTTCGAGCTGATCGAAGGCGCGGTGCGCGAGCTGCCGCGCATCCATGCGGTGGTGGCCACCCACGACAGCCTGCGCCTGCATGGGTTGGTGCCCCGCCCGGAGGTCGACCCGGCGCGCACCTACGCCTGGTACAACCTGCCCGGGCGCCTGCTCAGCGCCTGCGCGATCAAGCGCGACGAGGTGCTGGTGACCATCATGCCGGGCGAGGCCACCTGCCGGGTCAGCCTGCGCTGCGAGCCCGATGCCGGCGCCTGGCGCGACCTGTTCAACGTGGACAAGGGCGTGAACTTCGAACACATCGAGTCGCTCAGCCGCGCCATCGCCCGGCGCGTGGCCGAGCGCCGCCGCGCCGAGCAGGCCACCTCGGCCCACAACGCCAACGAGAAGGAACTCACCCAGGCGCGCCTGAACCTGCTGCAGGCGCAGGTGGAGCCGCACTTTCTCTACAACACCCTGGCCAACGCGCAGGTGCTGGCGGCCACCGACCCGCCGCGCGCCGAACAGATGCTGGGACACCTGATCCAGTACCTGCGCCGCTCGCTGCCGCGCGAGGAGAACGCGCTCTCGCCGCTGGGCGAGGAGCTGGAGCGGACCCAGGCCTACCTGGAGATCCTCAAGATCCGCATGGGCGCGCGGCTGGATGCACGCGTGGAAGTGCCCGACGCGCTCAAGGGCGTGACCCTGCCCTCGATGATGCTGCAGACCCTGGTGGAGAACGCCATCAAGCATGGCCTGGAGCCCAAGCCCGGCGGCGGCACGCTGTGGATCATGGCGCGCTCGGTCGAGGACGGCATCGCCGTGACCGTGGCCGACGACGGCCTGGGGCTGGGCGTGGCCAACAGCAGCGGCACCGGCATCGGCCTGAAGAACCTGCGCGAACGCCTGCGCCTGACCTACGGCGGCGCGGCCAGCTTCTCGCTCACGGCCAACTTCCCCAACGGCGTGGCCGCCACCCTGCTGCTGCCGCGTCCGCAGCCGAGCCATGCGCCACCGGCACCGCCGTCGATGCCCAGCGCCCACGGTCTGCACAGCGCCGCATCGCAGGGCCAGGCCGCCACCGTGTCGCCGCCCGCCCTGCAGGGGTTGGCCGGAGTCGCCCAGCATGGCTGAGTGCGTGGTCGCCGAAGACGAGGACCTGCTGCGTGCCGCGCTGGTGGCCCAGCTGCGCCAGGCCTGGCCGGAGCTGGAGATCGCCGCAGAATGCAGCGATGGCGCCAGCGCGCTGGAAGCCATCGCCGAGCGCCAGCCGGAGGTGGCCTTCCTGGACATCCGCATGCCCGGCCTGACCGGCATCGAGGTGGCCCGCGCGGTGGCCGACGCCAGCCCGCGGACCCAGGTGGTGTTCGTCACTGCCTACGATCAGTACGCCATCGAAGCCTTCGAACACGGCGCGGTGGACTACCTGCTCAAGCCGGTGACCGGCGAGCGCCTGCAGGCGACGGTGCAGCGCCTGCGCACGCGCAGCCAGCCGGCCGCGCCGGACGTGGCGGTGCTGGACGCGCTGTTGCAGCGGCTGGCGCCCAGGGCGCGCCCGCAGGCCGCGCCGCTGGCCTGGGTCACCGCCAGCGCCGGCCGCGAGACGCGCCTGATCATGGTCGAGGACGTGGCCTACTTCCGGGCCGACCACAAGTACACCGTGGTGATGACCGCCGAGGGCGAGGCGCTGCTGCGCACGCCGCTGCGCGAGCTGCTGGGCGCGCTGGACCCGGCGGTGTTCAAGCAGGTCCACCGCTCCACCATCGTCAATCTGCGCGCGGTGGCTTCGGTGATCCGCGACGACAGCGGCAAGGGCCAGCTGCGGCTGCGCAACCGCCCGGAGCTGTTGACCGTCAGCCAGCCCTTCATGGGCCTGTTCAAGGGCATGTAAAGCGCACCCGCAACAGCCCGCGCGTGGACGGTCTCCGCCTGCGCGACGGGTGTTTCGCATCCTGCCTGCCCGCAGTCGCGGGCCGGCCCACTGCCGGGCATTGCCTGGTTCCCCAGGAAACACCGGACCCGCGTCACCGGACTACAAGGAGAGCGCCATGCGCCTGTTGACCTCGATGCTGTACTGCCTGCTGGCCCTGTTCGGCTGCGATGGCGGCAGCACGTCCACCACCGTGACCCGCCGCCAGCTCGACGGCCAGGACATCTTGTTCAGCCGCACGACGGTGGAAGCCGGCCAGGCCACGTTCCAATGCGTGCGCAGCAGCAGCGGGCGCTGCCATTACCAGGTGTTCGAAGAGGCCTGTGCCGCGGCCGATCCGGCGCATCCGCCGCAATGCGCACGCACGGCGCTGGATCAATTCAGCCTTGCGGTCGGCGAACGTCGCCAGGTCAAGGGTCTGGCCGCGCAGGTCAAGGACTGCGTGGACACCGAAGCGTCGACGCTGGCCACGCGCTGCGGCATGTGAGCGCTGGCGGCGGGGCGGTCGCGGCTGGCCAGCGCTGTGGCGCTGGCGGGGACTGCTCAGCGGGTCTGGACGACCGCATCCTGCGTGGGGGCGGACTCATGCGCCACGGCGGTGCCGGCGATGAGCGGCAGCAGGATCAAAAGAAGGAGGCGGGAGCGCTTGCTCAGCATGAGGGGAATGTCCGGGGGATCGTGCTGAGCAATGGCGCAATCTCCGTGCCAAGCCGGGCGGGTGTCAAAATCCTGGCAAAGCAGGTCGGCGTTCGCAGTTCCTCACCAGACCAGGCAGACGCAGGGCCTGGGTGACGCGCCGGGATTCCGGCAAGGCCGCGCAATTGGACCCTGTGCGTCACCTGCTGACCGGCTTCACGCCCCACCGACGTGTCTTGGACCAAAGTCGAACCCGTTTCCACCCCCACGGAAGCTCCCCCATGTCCATGGCCAATGCCGGGCGTGACAGCGCCCACTGCATCATCGTCAGCATCGACCGCGAGCGTGCGTACTGGAAAAACCATTACGCCGGTCTGCCGCGGGCGCACGAGAGTCGCGGTTTCGAGAGCTATTGGCCGCTGCTGGAGCAGGCCTACCTGGTCTACCTGCGCCACCCCGACACTTCGCGTGACCAGGGCGGTGAACTGTATGCCGAGTCCAAGGAAGCGCGTGCCTGGCGCCTGGACCGGCCGCAGGCGCAGTCGCTGTTTTCCCGGGTGATGGATCGCATCCATCGCGCCACGACCCGGCTGGAGTTCGCCGCCTGAGGGCAGCCGGCCCTGGTCGCTGGGTGACACGTCGATCGTCGACAACTTCAGCAATCCCTTGGCAGTCGATCCGATGCCCGCCTGAGAGGGCGGGCATCGGCGTTCTTCCTGTGGTCTCGTACCAGCGGCGGTCCCGCGTGTGACGCGGTGCGCCGGCGAATCAGTGCGCCGGTGCGCCGCCACCGAAATCGAAGCCGCCATCGCGCGCCTTGCGCGGATCGCGTTGCTCGGAAGCCGGCACGCGCGTAGTGCGAGAGCGCTGTCCGCCCAGGTCGTTGAGCGAGCCGACCAACTTGGCGTGGTACCGCATGCGGCCCATCTCGCGCATGATGCGGATGTCCTCATGACGCAGCTGGCGACGCGACATCACCGCCTGCTTGTAGGCCAGCACTTCCGGATAGTCCTCGGCCATGTGCAGGGCATCGAACACCGACTCGACCGTGTCCGCATCCGGCGAGAGCGGCGCGCGCATGTTGAAGGCGCGCATCCAGCGCTCGAAGCCGGCCTGCTTGTCGAACATGTTGGCGATGAACCACAGCACGAACAGGATGGACACCCACGAGCCGGCGATGATGGCCAGCTTGCCCAAGCTGATGGTGAAGTCGTGTTGCCAGAGGTTGTTGGCGATCACCGCCAGCACCGTGAGCGAGATCACCTGCCAGCCGACGACCGAGGCGACGATCCACTGGCTCTTGGCCACGCGCAGCAGACCCAGCTCTTCCTGGATGTCCTGTTCACTCTTGTTCCGCCAGTGCTCGACCTGCACGTCGAAGGGGTCGCGGTCGAAGCCATTATCTTCCAGCAGCAAATTCAGACCCTTGAATAGCGCGATCATGATGGTTCCTTTGCAGAAACTAATGCGGTGTCTGTGGAGGTTGGACGCGCGCCCTGAAGGCGCGTGCTCATGTTCTAGCACGCAAAAAGCCTGGCTTGCGTGTGCTCAGGCACAGTGGCCGATGTGCGGTTGCAGCAGGCGATGCAGGGATTCGGCGCGTGATTCGGCGCGCTTTGAGTTGTCGCAGCGCGGTAAGCAAAAAGATTGGAGGAAATATAAAGACAGGAAAATCCGCCGCTTACTGAATGGTGCGGCGCAGTGATTTTCCGCGCGCTGTTTTTCGTCTTACAGATGAATAGGCCCGGCCCGCATTTGCCGCGGGCCGGGCCTTAGACCAAAGAGTCATCCGGGATTTAGCGGGAACTGCGTCCGCCGTTGCCGGGCACCGCCCGCTCCATGTCGTTCCAGGCATGGCGGACGGCCGACTTGGCGTCGGACCACTCCAGCCGCGAGTCGCCGCGGATGCGGGTCCAGTCGGTTTCCATGTCGCGCTCCAGGGCATCGTCCCAGGTGCGGCCCGGATACTGCGCGCGTGCGTAGGTGCCGTAGCGGTAGGCCGGACGATAGTCCTGCTCGAAGGCCATGCCGGGCTGGCGATAGTCGGCCGAGGAAAACTCGCCCTCGTAATACCGGTCCGAGGCGTCGTAGGCGCGATGGGTGCGGTCGCTGCGGTCCCAGGCATCGCGCACCGGTGCCCGGGCATCGTCCCATTCAAGGCGCGAGTTGCCGCGGGCATCGATCCACCCCTGGCGCAGGTCCGCTTCCAGGCTGTCGTCCCAGACGCGCTCGCGGTGCGCGTCGCGCGCGCTAGCACCGTAGGTGTAGGCCGGCGAATAGTCGCCGTCGTAGTCGTAACCCTGCTTGGTGTATTCGCGATCTGCCCACGCCTGGCGCCAGTAGGCCTCCTCGCCAGTGGGATCCACGCGCTCGGCCACGCCCTTGCCAGCCGCAGCACCGGCCACCGCGCCGATCGCGCCGCCGACCAGCATGCCGATCGGGCCCAGCAGTGCGCCAGCCGCAGCGCCGGCGGCCGCGCCGCCTGCACCGCCCACGCCAACCCCGATCGGGTGCGATCCGGGCGCGCCGCTGATGGGATCGCGGTTGAGGTCGCGTTGCGCGTCATCGCGCGGTGTATTGCTTGCCATGCCGATACTCCTGTCTGCGTCGCGAACCTCGGTTCGAGACAAGCCGTCGGTGCGACGACCCTTCAAACAGGAGACTGTGCGCTGAGGGGTAAATCGGGCGTGCCGCGCGGATGACGCTGGCGTTAAGTCTATCGGCTCACCCAGCAGGACCTGTGGAAGCGCTCTGTGCGACCCAGGGCCATTGGCCGCGAAGAGGCCGTCCTGGGCCAACACGAACGCAATAGGGCAGCAAAGGCGAACCCAGGGCTGCGAGGCAGCGCTCTCAGGCCTCGCCACCCTGCCATGGCATGGCCAGCCAGGCCTCGAGCGCGTCGGCCTGCATCGGCCGCGCGATCCAGTAGCCCTGGCCCTCATCGCAGCCCCATTCGCGCAGCATGCGGTATACCGCTTCGCTCTCGACGCCCTCGGCCACCACCTGCTGACCGAAGTCGTGGCCAAGCCGGATCATCGACGTCACCAGCTGGCGGTCGCTGCCGTCGCCAGGCAGGGCGCGAATGAAGGACTGATCGATCTTCAATGCGTTGGCCGGAACGCTCTTGAGATAGGCGATGTTGCTATAGCCCGAGCCGAAATCGTCGATGGCGATGTTCACCCCGAGCGCGCGGATCTTCTGGAGCTGATCGGCTACGTGTTGCGGGTCGCGAATCATCGCGCTTTCGGTGAATTCCAGCTCCAGGGCGCCTGGCGCCAGTGCGTGCGTGAGCAGGAGCGCCTGCAGGCGGTCGATGAAATCGGCCTGTTCAAGGTCCACTGCCGACACGTTCAGCGAAACGCTGAAGCGGTAGCCGCGCCGCTGCCACAAGGCCGCCTGGGCGATGCCGGCTTGCATGACCCAATCGGTGATCCGCCTCATCAGCGCGGTCTTTTCCGCAAGCGGGATGAAAGCGTTCGGTGCGACCTGGCCAAGGAGAGGATGCCGCCAGCGCAACAGCGCCTCCACGCCGACACAATCGCCGCCGCGCATGCTCACGCGTGGTTGATAGTGCAGGCTCAACTGCCCCTGCGTCTCCAGCGCCTCGGGCAACGCGGCCAGAATCCAGAAGGCACTGCGTTGGCTGGCGTCATGGCCGCGTTCGTAAAGGCACCAGCGTTGGCCCCGCTGGCGTGCCATGTCCACCGCCGTGGTCAGCGAGCGCACGGTGTGATTGGCGCTGAGCGCGCCGTCCATGCGCACCGCGCCCAGCGAGGGGCTGGGCAGGTGCGGGATGCCCTGGTGGTCGATCGCTGCAGCGAAGCCGGCGCACACCTGCTCACACCACTGCTCCACATGCTGGGTCTGGCCGCCTTCGACGATGAAAACGAAGGTGGTGGTATCGATCCGGTACAGCGGCAGATTGCCCAGGGCGCCGCGCAGGCGATCGCGCGCGGCCACCAGATAGCCTTCCGCGTACTCCCAGCCCAAGGCCTTGACCATGTCGCGGAAGTAATCGCCCCCGCACACGTCCACCGCCACGGCGAAGTCGTGCTGGTCGGCAGCCTGCAGCGACAGCCACATGGTCAGGTCGTCGTTGAAGCGGCTGCGATTGGGCAGGCCGGTCAGTGGATCGACGAAGCCGGGATTGCGCAGCGTGTCGATGCGCGCCATCAGCAGGTCGCGCAAGTCCTGCAGGGTGCGGCGTTCGAGCTGGCCGAAGTCGCGATGGGGCTCGGTGTCGATGACGCACAGCGTGCCCAGGCTGGCGCCATCGTCGGTCAGCAGCGGCGCCCCGGCATAGAAGCGGATGAACGGCGGACCGGTGACCAGGGGGTTGTCGCAGAAGCGGGGGTCCAGGGTCGCGTCGGGGACCACCATCAGGTCCGGGCTGTGGATCGCGTAGGCACAGAAGGCCTGGCTACGCGGCGTCTGCGGCACGTCCAGGCCGACCCGGGACTTGAACCACTGGCGGTGTTCGTCGATCAGCGAAACCAACGCGATCGGCACCTGTAGGTAGCGAGCCGCCAGCTGCGTGATCAGGTCGAACATCTGGTCGGCCGGCGTGTCCAGCAGGCAGAGCCGACGCAGGGCGTCCAGCCGCAGCGTCTCGTCCAGCAGCAGGGATGGCGGCGGCTTGAGCATGCAGGGTTAGCGGCGGGAGGGGGGTGGAACTTGAGGGGCGGGGCGGGATGAGGGGGGCGATGAGGAACGAGAAACGAGAAACGAGAAACGAGAAACGAGGAACGAGGAACGAGAGAGGGCCTTGCCGCCGTGTGCGTGCGACTGGAATGGCGGTGACGGGTGGCAGCTTGCTGTGGACCTGGGCGGGATGGGTCGCGCGCGCGTGGCGGGCTTGCGGCGGCGTTTATCCTTGTCGCATGAACCCTGGGTACCCTCCGCTTCTGGCCCTGACGTGACCGCCCCCGGCCCCGCCAAGACCGATGTGGCCCTCACACCGTGGCTGGCGCGCCTGATCCGCGGCTGGGTCCTGCGCGCGTTTCCGCGTGGCAAGAGCCAGATCGACTACGACACGCCGGTGGGCGATGTCGGCCTGTTCGGCCCGGACAGCGTGACCTGGCGCATCCACGCCGATTTTCCCGGCATGTTGTCCGGCGGGCTGTCGGCGCTGGCGCTGCAGACCCTGCATCCACGCGCGCTGGCCGGGGTCTACGACCATTCCAACTTCCGCGAGGATCTGGTGGGCCGCCTGCGGCGTACCACCGCCTTCGTGGCCGGCACCACCTATGCCGGCCATGCGCAGGCCCAGGCTTTGATCGCCCACGTACGGCGCATCCACGGCCAGGTGCGCGGCCACACCGAGGACGGACAGCCTTATGCCGCCGACGATCCGGACCTGCTGACCTGGGTGCACGTGACCGAGGCGCACGGCTTCCTGCGCGGCTACGCGCGCTACTGCCGTCCTGTCCCACCGGCGTTGGCTGATGCGTACTACGCCGAAGCACGCCGGGTCGCCATCGCCCTGGGCGCGCATGAGGTGCCCGGCAGCGTGGCCGAGGTGGAAGCCTATTTCGCACGTGTGCTGCCGCAACTGCGCTGCGATGCGCGCTCGCGGGAAGTGCTGCAGGTGCTCGCGCGCATCCGCCTGCCGGTGCCGTTGCCGGGACTGTCGCGGGACCTGTTCCTCGGTGCGGGCCTGGCGCTGCTGCCGGACTGGGCCACCGCCCTGCTGGGCCGCACCCGGCTGCAGCGCTGGGGCGACCGCCAGTGCGCCAGGGTGCTGGCCTGGCTGGCGCCGATGTTCCGCCTGGCCCTGGTCGATGGCACCTATGCGCTGGCCTGCCGACGCGTGGGGCGCCCGGTGCAGGCCATGTACGACTGGCCGGAGCAGCACCCGCCCAGCCGCTGAACACGACCCTGTCTCATGGATTGAGACACCCAGCTGGCAGGCTGTTGCGGTGAACGTCACCGAGAAGCTCGCCATTCTGGCCGATGCGGCCAAATACGATGCCTCCTGCGCCTCCTCCGGCGCGGACAAGCGGCATTCGCTCGGCACCGGCGGCATCGGCAGCACCGAGGGCATGGGCATCTGCCATTCCTACACGCCGGATGGCCGCTGCGTGTCGCTGCTGAAGATCCTGCTGACCAACTTCTGTGTGTTCGATTGCGCCTACTGCGTCAACCGGGTCACCAGCAACGTGCGCCGCGCGCGCTTCACCCCGGCCGAGGTGGTGCAGCTGACGCTGGACTTCTACAAGCGCAACTACATCGAGGGGCTGTTCCTCTCCAGCGGCATCATCCGCAACGGCGACTACACCATGGAGCAGCTGGTGGAGGTGGCGCGCAGCCTGCGCGAGGACCATCTGTTCGCCGGATACATCCATCTCAAGACCATTCCCGATGCCGCCCCGGAGCTGCTGGCCGCGGCCGGGCGCTACGCCGACCGCCTGAGCATCAATGTCGAACTCCCCACCGAGACCGGGCTGGCGCAGCTGGCGCCGGAGAAGAAGCCTGGCGGGATCCGCTCGGCGATGGGCGAGCTGCGCTGGCGCATCGAGGAGAACAAGGAGCAGCGCCGCGAGGAGAAAAAGCTGCGCGCCAAGCCGCCACGCTTCGCGCCGGCCGGGCAGAGCACGCAGATGATCGTGGGCGCCGACGGCGCCGACGACCGCGCCATCCTGCAGACCAGCACCAACCTCTATGGCAACTACCGGCTGCGGCGCGTGTACTACTCCGCCTTCAGTCCCATTCCCGATGCCTCCAGCAAGCTGCCACTGCAGGCGCCACCGCTGCAGCGCGAGCATCGCCTCTACCAGGCCGACTGGCTGCTGCGCTTTTACGATTTCTCGGTTGAGGAGATCGCGCCGACCGGCGCGGCCAACGGCATGCTGGACCTGGACATTGATCCCAAGCTGGCCTGGGCGCTGCGCCACCCCGAGCGCTTTCCCGTGGACGTGAACACCGCGCCGCGGGAAATGCTGCTGCGGGTGCCGGGGTTGGGCACGCGCAATGTCGAGCGCATCATCGCCTCGCGTCGTTTCCGCAAGCTGCGGGTGGAGGACCTGACGCGCCTGCGCCTGCCGATGAAGAAACTGCTGCCCTTCGTGCAGCTGCTGGACCATCACCCGCGTGCGGCGCTGGACGACATGGGCAAGCTGCGCGGCATGTTGGCGCCCAAGCCGCGGCAAATGGGTCTGTTTTGAGCGTGTGGCCATGCGGCCCGGCGCAAGCGCCGCAGCGCGTACCGACCGCGGCCGCTGGTGCTCCTGAAGGTGGCGCCTGTGGGAGCGGCTCCCGGTGGCCTCGGGCCATCAGCCGCGAAGAGGCTTTCCCAAAAAGCTCCACCGCCGCTCCCAAGGCATGCGTGCCGGCTGTGTTCCCAATGCGCCCGAAGCATCGACCGCGACGCGGCAAGCGCAGCCTGCCGCGCGCGCCGGCGCACCTGCGGGCCCGCTGAATGTTCACCGCGCACGTCGAACCCCCGTGGGATCTGGATGCCTGGCGCATTGCCGCACGGGCGGCATGGTGCGCGCAGGTCTCGCCGGAGCTGATCGAGTGGAACGGCGATGCGCAGGGCGGCTTGATCGCCGGGCAGGACGTGGCCGCGCTGCCGGCGCAGCGCGATGGCCTGCGGGTGTCCTCGGACTTTCTGTCGGTGGCCGCGGCCGTGCTGTGTCATCGCGATCCGCAGCGGCTGGCCTTGCTGTACCGCCTGCTGTGGCGGATGGACAGCGAGGGGCGGCATCTCATGGCGCACGCGACCGATCCGGACGTGCGCCGCGCGCAGATCCTGGCCAAGGCGGTGGGGCGCGACACGCACAAGATGAAGGCCTTCGTGCGCTTTCGCGAGGTGCCCGGGGAGCCCGATGCCTTCGTGGCCTGGTTCGAGCCGGAACACCATATCGTCGATCGGGTCGCGCCGTTCTTCGCGCGTCGCTTCGCCGGCATGCGCTGGGCGATCCTGACGCCTTATCGCAGCGTGGCCTGGGATGGGGCGGCGCTGGCGTTCGGACCGGGCGGCACCCGCGCCGATGCGCCGGCCGACGACGCGCGCGAATCGCTGTGGCGCACTTATTACGCCAACATCTTCAATCCGGCGCGGCTCAACCCGACGATGATGCGTTCGGAGATGCCGCAGAAGTACTGGAAGCACCTGCCGGAGACGCAGCTGCTGCCCGAGCTGATTCAGAACGCCGGCGTCCGCGTGCGCGAGATGGCCGAACGCATGCCGCAGGCGCCGCGCCGCAAGATTCCCGATGCGCCATTGGCGCCGGTGCTCACCGCCGAAGATTCGCTGGAGGCCGTGCGTCAGGCCGCCTCGGCCTGCCGCCGCTGCGAGCTGTGGCAGCCGGCCACGCGCACGGTGTTCGGCGAAGGTCCGCCCGACGCGCGGGTGGTGCTGGTCGGTGAGCAGCCAGGCGACGAGGAGGACCTGAGCGGCCGGCCCTTCGTCGGTCCGGCGGGCAGGTTGCTGGACCGCGTGCTGCGCGAGCTCGGGCTGGACCGCGGCAGCTTCTACCTGACCAACGCGGTCAAGCATTTCCGCTTCGAGCAGCGCGGCAAGCGCCGCCTGCATCGCAATCCCTCCAGCGCGCAGGTGCAGGCGTGCCGGCCGTGGCTGCAGGAGGAACTGGCGCGCCTGCAGCCGCAGCACATCGTCTGCCTTGGCGCCACCGCCGCCCAGGCGGTGTTCGGCGCGGGCTTCAAGCTGATGGAGCAGCGCGGCCGCTGGCAGGACCTCACCGACGGCGCGCAGGCGATGGCCACCGTGCACCCTGCCTGGGTGCTGCGCCAGCCCGACCCGCAGGCGCGCGAGGACGCGCTGCAGGTGCTGCGCACGGATCTTGCGCAGCTGGCAGGGCGAAGCTGAGGCGTCTGGACCAACACCGGAGGCTTTGCTGGCTGCGGGGCTGAGGAAGCCCTGTGGCAGCGGCTTCAGCCGCGAAGGGACTTTCCCGAGCAGCCCTTCGCCGATGAATCGGCTCCCACATGAAGAGGCAGGCCGTAGGGTGGATGACGCTCTTCCATCCACCATCGCCGCGAACCAAGCCGATGTTTGGAGGCGTGTGACCCGGTCCAACGGAAGATTCGCGCGCACGGCGCCCGCTTGGTCTTGCCGCGCCTGCCTTGGTGGACAAGCTTCGCATTGTCCACCCGACGCGGGCCTCGGGCGCTTTGTGGCAGCGGCTTCAGCCGCGAAGGGGCTTTACCGGAAGAGCCCTTCGCCGATGAATCGGCTCCCACATCAAGAGGCAGGCGTAGGGTGGATGACGCTCTTCCATCCACCATCGCCGCGAACCAAACAGAGCGGATGTTTGGAGGCGTGTTACCCAGTCCAACGGAAGATGCGCGCGCACGGCGCCTGCGTGGTCTTGCCGCGCCTGCCTTGGTGGACAAGCTTCGCATTGTCCACCCGACGCGGGCCTCGGGCGCTTTGTGGAAGCGGCTTCAGCCGCGAAGGGGCTTTACCGGGAAGGCCCTTCGCCGATGAATCGGCTCCCACATGAAGAAGCAGGCCGTAGGGTGGATGACGCTCTTCCATCCACCATCGCCGCAAACCAAACAGAGCGGATGTTTGGAGGCGTGTGACCCAGTCCAACGGAAGATTCGCGCGCACGGCGCTCGCGTGGTCTTGCCGCGCCTGCCTTGATGGACAAGCTTCGCATTGTCCACCCTACGCGGGCCTCTGGCGCTTTGTGAGAGCGGCTTCAGCCGCGAAGGGGCTTTACCGGAAGAGCCCTTCGCCGATGAAACGGCTCCCATATGAAGAGGCAGGCGTAGGGTGGATGACGCTCTTCCATCCACCATTGCCGCGAACCAAACAGAGCGGATGTTTGGAGGCGTCTTACCCGGTCCAACGGAAGACTTGCGCGCACGGCGATTGCGTGGTCTTGCCGCGCCTGCCTTGGTGGACAAGCTTCGCATTGTCCACCCTACGCGGGCCTCTGGCGCTTTGTGAGAGCGGCTTCAGCCGCGAAGGGGTCTTTACCGGGAAGGCCTCTTCGCGGCTGAGGCCGCTCCCACAGTGCCCCACAGTGCTCTGGCAATGCTTCTACATTGTGTTGTGAGGCCGGCCCGACCGGATCGGCCTACTCCGGCACCAGCTCCAGCGCGCCAGCGGCGGCGCCGACGCGCGCGCGGACCGCATTCATGTCGCGCACCGGCCGGACCTCGATGCAGCCCACCGTCGCCCACGGAAACTCATCGGCGATGCGCACGGCCTCGTCCAGGTCGCGGGCCTGGATCAGGTTGAAGCCTGCCAGCAGCTCCTTGGTCTCGGCGAAGGGCCCATCGACCACGGTGCGCTTGCCGGCACGCACACGGACCGAGCGCGCCGCGTCCGGATCCTCCAGTTGCTGCGAGGCCAGCAGCACACCGTCGCGCTTCATCTGGTCGGCGTGCTCGAAGCAGCCGCGCATCAGACGGTCGTACTCCTCCTGCGGCAGCGCGCGCAGCAGCGCGGGATCGATATGGATCAGCAACATGAACTGCATGGCGGCTCCAACCGGCGGGCAGGGGCGCATCATGCCCCAAAACGCTCGGGTGCCGGGCTGCTGCGCTGCGTCAATGCGGGCCGAGCGTCAGGCGCCAAGCTCCTGTCATGGGACCACCATGGGCTGACGAAAGTTTTTTCCCTAGCCATGTCGATCTTCGCCGCCCTCGCGCGTCGTCCTTACAAAGCGCGGCCAACAGCCGCCCATGCCAACGAGGAGCAAGCTCATGAAAGTAATGGTGCTGGTCAAGGCAAGCGAGGACTCCGAGGCTGGTGCCATGCCGGACACCGCCCTGCTGGAGGCGATGGGCCGCTACAACGAGGCCTTGGTCGGCGCCGGGATCATGCTGGCCGGCGAAGGCCTGCATCCTTCTTCCGAGGGGCGCCGCGTGCGCTTCGACGGCACGACGCGCGCGGTGACCCAGGGGCCTTTTCCCCAGACCGGCGAGCTGCTGGCCGGCTTCTGGCTGTGGCAGGTGCGCTCGATGGAAGAAGCCGTCGAATGGCTCAAGCGCGCGCCCTTCGATGGCGGGGTCGAGGTCGAGCTGCGTCCGGTCCTTCAGGCCGAGGACTTCGGACAGGCCCTGACCCCAGAACTGCGGGCGCAGGAAGATCAGCTGCGCGAACGCACCGCCGGCCGCGCCTGAGCCGCCTCCATGCCCTACATCCCACAGGAGATCCACACCATGCAAGTCGCACCGTACCTGTTCTTCAACGGCGATTGCCGCCAGGCCATGCAGTTCTACGCCGACATGCTCGGCGGTCAGCTCGTCGCGTTGTCCACCGTGGACCAGGCGCCGCCCGATGCCCGGATGCCGGGGATGCCCGATGACAGCGTGATGCATGCCATGGTCGTGGCCGGCGACGTGACCCTGATGGCCTCCGACGCCTGTCCGCCGCAGGACTACACCCCCCCGCACGGCATGACCGTCAGTCTGCAGGTGGACACCGTGGAGCAGGCCGAGCGCCTCTACGCGGCGCTGGCCGAGGGCGCGCAGGTCCAGATGCCGTTGGGCAAGACCTTCTGGTCAGAAGCCTTCGCCATGCTGACCGATCGCTTCGGCACGCCGTGGATGATCAACGTCGTGCAGGCATGCGGCCCGGACGCCAGCGCATGAGCACCCAGGTCTTCATCAACCTGCCGGTGCGCGACCTGCCGGCCGCCAAGGCCTTCTACACGGCGCTGGGCTACCGCATCAACCCGCAATTCACCAACGATGACGCCGCCTGCGTGGTCATCAGCGACACCATCCACGTGATGCTGCTGGTGCATCCGTTCTTCCGGACCTTCACCACCAAGGACATTTGCGATACCAGCCGGCACACCGAGGCCATCCTGTGCCTGTCGGCCGACAGCCGCCAGGCGGTGGATGCGCTGACCGAGCGCGCGCTGCAGGCCGGCGGCACCCAGCCCTCGCCGACGCAGGACCTGGGCTTCATGTACGGCCGCAGCTTCACCGACCTGGATGGGCATCACTGGGAAGTCATGGTGATGCTCGGCCAGCCGACGGCCTGATGCGCAGTCCGGCCGCCATCGATGTCTTCAATGCAGGAGCAATGCCTTGTCGAATGCTGACCAGCACATGCTGCCAACGCCAACCGTCGACCTCGCCGACGGCCGCACGATGATGCGCAAGGCTGGCGAAGGCGGCAGAGCGCCCAGCGCGCCTAAAGCCGTGAGGCGCACACGATGAAACTCGTCCTTGGCATGTTCCTGAGCCTGGACGGCGTGGCGCAGGGCCCCGGCGGCCCGGAAGAAGACCGCAGCGGCGGCTTCGCCCACGGCGGCTGGTCGGTGCCCTACTGGGACCAGGCCATGGTCGATGTCCAGAGCGCCTGGGTCGAGACGCTCGACGCGTTGCTGCTGGGGCGAGGCACCTACGAGATCTTCGCCGCGCACTGGCCGCATGCCGAAGCCGACGACCCAATCGCCACGCGCTTCAATCGCGTGCCCAAGTACGTGGCCAGCCACGCGCCGCTGTCGCTGCCATGGGCCGGCAGCGAGCGACTGGAGGGCGAGGCGGCGGCAAGCATCCGTGCCCTGAAGGCCCGGCCTGGCGATCAGCTGCAGGTGCACGGCAGCCTTGGGCTGGCGCAGACCCTGCTGCGCGAGGGTCTGATCGACGAACTGCGGCTGTGGTGGTTTCCCGTCGTGCTGGGGCAGGGCAAGCGCCTGTTTGGCGAGGGCACGGTGCCGGCCGGCATGGCCTTGCTGGATACACTGCGCTTTCAGACCGGCGTGGTGTTCCAGCACTACCGGGTGGGTGCGCCGCTGAGCTATGGCTCCTTCATGCACGCCGATCCGCCGCCGGAAGAGCTGCAGCGCCGCCTGGGCATCGCCGAAGGTGCGGCATGAGGCCCTGCGCCCTGGCGTCCCATCGCGCTCCCTTGCGCCTGGCCGTGCGCGTGCGCTGGGCGCCGAGCGCGCTGGTGATCGTGGGGGCCTTGCGGCTCCGCGGGCGGGGGTGACCATGGCCGTATCCAGGTCGACCCGGGCCGGTGGCGAGCAGGTGGATGCTTTCATGCAGGCATCGACCCATCCGCTCAAGCCAGTGATGGAGGGCGTGCGCGCGCTGGTGCTGGGCATCGATCCGGCCATCGGCGAGGACATCAAGTGGAACGCGCCTAGCTTCTACCTGCGTGAACACTTCGCCACGCTGCAACTGCGCGATCCGGCCCAGGTGCAGGTCATCCTGCACCTGGGCGCCAAGCAGCGCGCCGGTGTCGCCGTTCACGTCGATGACCCCACCGGCTTGCTGACTTGGCTGGGCCCGCAGCGGGCGAGCGTGTGCTTTGCCGATGACCTGCAGCTGCAGGCCGGGCGGCCGGCGCTGGCGGCGACCCTGCGGCAATGGCTCGGGCCGCGCTAGGCGATGCCATGGCCTGCTTGCATGCGCGCGACGGCAGTGGTCTGATCCGGCGCCATGGCCAACGCGCTTGGACCGACCATCGATGCGCTCTGGCGCATGGAATCGCCACGGATCATCGCGGCGCTGACGCGCATGCTGCGCGACGTCGGCCTGGCCGAGGACATGGCGCAGGATACCCTGGTCTCGGCACTGGAGCACTGGCCGCGCGATGGCCTGCCGGACAATCCCGCCGCCTGGCTGATGGCCGCCGCCAAGCGCAAGGCGATCGATCGCCTGCGCCAGCAGCAGCTGCACCGGCGCAAGCACGAACAGATCGCCCACGAACTGGACGAGCAGGCCATGGACGCGCCTGACGACAGCGACCGGCTGGAGGACGACATCGGCGATGACCTGCTGCGGCTGATCTTCATCGCCTGTCATCCGGTGCTGCCGCTGGAATCGCGGGTGGCGCTGACCCTGCGCCTGTTGGGTGGGCTGTCCATCGAGGAGATCGCCCGCGCCTTCCTGCAGCCCGAGCCCACCGTGGCCCAGCGCATCGTCCGCGCCAAGCGCACCCTGGCCCAGCAGCAGGTGGCCTTCGAGGTGCCGCGCTGGGATGCGCTGGGCGAACGCCTGGAGGCGGTACTGGAGGTGATCTACCTGGTGTTCAACGAAGGCTACGCGGCCACCGCCGGGCAGGACTGGATGCGCCCGGCGCTGTGCGAGGAGGCGCTGCGCCTGGGCCGCGTGCTGGCCGGGCTGATGCCGCAGGCGCCGGAGGTCTGGGGCCTGCTGGCGCTGATGGAGCTGCAGGCTTCGCGTGCCAAGGCCCGCCTCGATGCGCGAGGCGAGGCGGTCCTGCTGCTGGAGCAGGATCGCGCGCGCTGGGACCGCCTGCAGATCGCGCGCGGCCTGCAGGCGCTGGAGCGCGCCCAGCGGCTGGGCGGCACCTTCGGCCCGCATGCGCTGCAGGCGGCCATCGCCGCCTGCCATGCCCGCGCCCTGCGCGCGGTGGACACCGACTGGCCGCAGATCGCCGCGCTCTACGGCGTGCTGGCCACGGTGATGCCCTCGCCGGTGGTGGAACTCAATCGCGCCGTGGCCGTGGGCCGCGCCAGCGGTCCGCAGTCCGGCCTGGAGCTACTGGCACCGCTGCAGGCCCATCCACAGCTGCAGGGCTATCCGCAGCTGCCGGCCGTGCGCGGCGACCTGCTAGAGCAGCTGGGCCGCCGCGCCGAGGCGCGCCAGTGTTTCGAGCAGGCCGCGCGGCTGACCCGCAATGCCCACGAGCAGGCGCACATGCTGGCGCGCGCGGCCGCCTGCGCCGACGAGGCCGATGCATGAGCCAGACACCGCCGCTGCCCTTCGCATTGCAGCGCCTGGACCACGTGGTGCTGCGCGTACGCGACAGCGCGGTGGCCGAGGCCTTCTACTGCGGCGTGCTGGGCTGCCAGGTCGCGCGTCGCCGCGATGACCTAGGGCTGGTGCACCTGCAGGCGGGCGCCTCGATGATCGACCTGGTCGCGCTCGACGGGCCGCTGGGAACACGCGGTGGCCAGGGGCCGGGCCCGCAGGGACGCAATGTCGACCACCTGTGCCTGCAGGTGGCGCCCTTCCACGCCGAGGCGATTGCCGCGCACCTGGCCGCCCATGGCGTCTGGGCCAGCGAAGCCTCGATGAACTTCGGTGCCGAAGGCGAAGGCCCCTCGCTGTACTTCAGCGATCCGGACGGCAACACGGTGGAGTTGAAAGGACCGGCCTGCTCGCCAGCCGCGGAATGAAACCTGCGCGCCTCAGCGCAGCATGATGCGGTTCCACACGTCGCGGATGACCTGCTCGGCCTGCGGCCAGCGCAGGCGCTCGTGGTCTGGCAGCTGCGCGTAGCGTTGCTCCAGGTCCGTCCACAGCCCTTCCAGTGGCGTGTGCGGGTTGAGCAGGTAGGCGTCGTAGGCGAACTTCAGCGTCGGCTGCGAGGCCTGGAAGCTGTACGCGTGCTCCTGCGCGGCATAGACGTTGCGCCAGAAGCCCAGCTCGCGTTCGACATCCACCACGATGGCGTGTGGGCTGGTGGCCGCGGTGATGCCTGAGTCCATGCGCGCGCTCCAAGATCGATTCCCTGTGACCGCAGCCTGGGGCGATGGCGGTGAACCCGGTGTCAATGGTGACAGGCGCGGACGGAACGCAGTTTCCGGCGGCAGTGACGCCCGGCAGCAGTGGGCTTTCCGTATCCTTGTCGCCCTTTCGCGGGACAGGGCACAGGCGCGCGCCCGACACCTGCTGCAACCGGAGGTCGTGTGATACCTACCATCGACGTACGCGGGCTGACCAAGGCCTACAAGGGCGGCTTCCAGGCGCTCAAGGGCGTGGACCTGCAGATCCGCAAGGGCGAGATCTTCGCCCTGCTGGGCCCCAATGGCGCCGGCAAGACCACCTTGATCAGCATCCTGTGCGGCATCGTCACCCCGTCCGAGGGCAGCGTGACCATCGCCGGCCACGACATCGTGCGCGACTACCGCGCCGCGCGCAGCAAGGTCGGCCTGGTGCCGCAGGAGCTGGTGACCGAGCAGTTCGAGACCGTGTGGGCCGCGGTGCGCTTCTCGCGCGGGCTGTTCGGCAAGCCGGCCAACCCGCAGCTGATCGAGCAGATCCTGCGCGACCTGTCGCTGTGGGAGAAGCGCGACAGCAAGATCATGGCGCTGTCCGGCGGCATGAAGCGGCGCGTGCTGATCGCCAAGGCGCTGGCGCACGAGCCGGAGGTGTTGTTCCTGGACGAGCCCACCGCCGGGGTGGACGTGGAGCTGCGCCACGACATGTGGCAGCTGGTGCATCGCCTGCGCGAGCGCGGGGTGACCATCATCCTGACCACGCACTACATCGAGGAGGCCGAGGAGATGGCCGACCGCATTGGCGTGATCAACGGCGGGCGCCTGGTGCTGGTGGAGGACAAGGCCACGCTGATGCGCAAGCTGGGCAAGAAGCAGCTGGCGCTGACCCTGCAGCAGCCGCTGCAGGCCATTCCCGCGCCGCTGGCCGACCTGCCGCTGGAGCTGCAGGCCGAGGGCACCCAGCTGGTCTATACCTTCGACGTGCAGGCCGAGGAGACCGGCATTGCCGCGTTGCTCAGGCGCCTGGCCGAGCAGGGCATCGATTTCAAGGACCTGCATTCCTCGCAGTCCTCGCTGGAGGACATCTTCGTCAATCTGGTACGGGAGGCGCGCGCATGAGCCTGGGACTGAACTGGCATGCCGTGGCGGCCATCTATCGCTTCGAGATGGCGCGCACCTTCCGCACCATCACCCAGTCCATCGCCTCGCCGGTGCTGTCCACGTCCTTGTACTTCGTGGTGTTCGGCGCGGCCATCGGCAGCCGCATGGGCCAGGTGGAAGGCGTGTCCTACGGCGCCTTCATCATCCCCGGCCTGATCATGCTCTCGCTGCTCAACGAGAGCATCTCCAACGCCTCCTTCGGCATCTACATGCCCAAATGGTCCGGCACCATCTACGAGCTGCTGTCCGCGCCGGTGTCCTTCGTGGAGGTGGTGCTGGGCTATGTGGGCGCGGCGGCGACCAAGTCGCTGATGCTGGGCCTGCTGATCCTGGCCACGGCGCGGGTGTTCGTGGACTACGACATCCAGCACCCGGTGTGGATGGTGGCCTTCCTGCTGCTGACCGCGCTGACCTTCTCGCTGTTCGGTTTCATCATCGGGCTGTGGGCCGACGACTTCCAAAAATTGCAGGTGATCCCGCTGATGGTGGTCACCCCGCTGACTTTCCTGGGCGGGGCGTTCTACTCCATCAACATGCTGCCCCCCGCCTGGCAGACCGTGACCCTGTTCAATCCGGTGGTCTACCTGATCAGCGGCTTCCGCTGGAGCTTCTACGGCGTCTCGGACGTGCACATGGGCGTCAGCGTGGCGGCGGTGCTGGGCTTCATGCTGGCCTGCCTGGTGGCGATCTGGGCGATGTTCCGCACCGGCTGGAAGATCAAGAGCTGAGCCGCCGCAGCCTCCAAAGAGACCCCGTAGGGTGGATGACGCTTTTTCCATCCACGATCGCCGCGAAACGAACGGTGCGAGCATGCGGCGCGCCTTGGTCCGGCCTCGGCGCCTTGGTGGACAAGCTTCGCGTTGTCCACCCTACGGCGGGATGACCCCCTTCCATTCACCACCGCCGCGAAACGAATGGCGCGGGCATGGGGTGCGCCTTGATCCGGCCTCGGCGTCTTGGTGGACAAGCTTCGCGTTGTCCACCCTACGTGGCTGGGTGACGCTTTCATCCACCACCGCCGGCACACTCACCACCCCGGGGAAACGCCGTCCCCCGACCGCTCGCCGGGCGCGCACGCCATGCGCGTGCGGTATGGTGTAGGACCTGAATCCGCGTTGTTCGACATACCGGGTCCCGCGGAGCCCGGACCTGTAGGAGTTGCATGGAATCCATCCAGATCGTCCTGGCCATGCTGCTGGCCGTCGTGGCCAGCGGCTATCTCGTCCGCGTCCTGCCGTTCTCGGTGCCCCTGCCGCTGGTCCAGATCGGACTGGGTGCGGTGCTGGCAGCCTTCCAGTTCGGCGCGGTGGAGCTGGAGCCGGAGATCTTCTTCCTGCTGTTCCTGCCGCCGCTGCTGTTCCTGGACGGCTGGCGCATCCCCAAGGAAGGCCTGTTCCGCGACAAGTTCGTGATCCTGGAGATGGCCCTGGGCCTGGTGATCTTCACCGTGATCGGCGCCGGCTTCCTGATCCACTGGATGATCCCCAGCATGCCGCTGGCGGTGGCCTTCGCCCTGGCGGCGATCATCTCTCCGACCGATCCGGTGGCGGTGTCCTCCATCGCCTCGCGCGCGCCGATCCCCAAGCGGCTGATGCACATCCTGGAAGGCGAATCCCTGCTCAACGATGCCACCGGCCTGGTGTGCTTCCGCTTCGCCGTGGCCGCGGCCCTGACCGGCTCCTTCTCGGTGGCCAGCGCCTCGCTGACCTTCCTGTGGCTGGCCCTGGCCGGGCTGGGGATCGGCGTGGCCACCACCATGGGCGTGAGCATGGCCCAGCGCTGGCTGACCCGGCATTTCGGCGAGGAGGGTGGCTCGTCCATCCTCATCAGCCTGCTGATTCCCTTTGCCGCCTACGAGATCGCCGAGCTGGTGCATGCCTCCGGCATCCTCGCCGCGGTCGCGGCCGGCATCGCCATGAGCTACGTGGAAATGTCCGGCAAGGCGCCGGCGGCCACCCGCATCGAGCGCTCGGCGGTGTGGAACACCGTGCAGTTCAGCCTCAACGGCATCATGTTCGTGCTGCTGGGCGAGCAGTTGCCGCGCATCCTGCAGGGCGCGGTGAACTCGGTGCAGGAAGCCGGCCACCTCAATCCTTGGTGGCTGCTGGTGTACGTGCTGGCCATCAGCACCGGCCTTGCGGTGTTGCGCTTCCTGTGGGTGTGGCTGTCGCTGCGCTGGAGCCTGCTCAAGGCGCGCCGACGCGGCGAACGCCCGCCCAGTCCGCCATGGCGGGTGGTGGTGGCCACCTCGCTGGCCGGCGTGCGCGGCGCCATCACCCTGGCCGGCGTGCTGACCCTGCCCTTGTTCATGGAGGATGGCAGTCCATTCCCCGCGCGCGACCTGGCGATCTTCCTGGCGACCTCGGTGATCCTGGTGTCGCTGGTGGTGGCCAGCGTCTCCCTGCCGCGCCTGCTGAAGAACCTGCAGCTGCCAGAGGATTCCTCGCACAGCCAGGAGGAAGACCTGGCCAAGTCCGAGGCCTCGCGCGCGGCGCTGGCGGCGGTGGAAACCAAGCGCCAGGAACTGGTGAAGCAGGACGAGGACAAGTCCGACCTGTACTCGGAGGCAGCCGCGCGCGTGAGCCAGCTCTACCAGCGCCATATCGACGCGGTCGAGCGGCTGGCCAGCGACCCGGTGCAGGCCAATGCGTTGCTGGGCGTGGAGCGGCAGCTGCGCCTGTCGGGCCTGCAGGCCGAGCGCGCGGCGCTGTTCCGGCTCAGCCGCGAGCGCCGCATCTCGGAGGAAACCGCGCGCCGGCTGATCCGCAACTTGGACCTGCTGGAATCGCGCCAGCGGTAGCGCGCCCCCACGTCATGCGCGCTGGGACATGGCCGATGCGCACGCCACGGACCGCGCCCGCCCTGCACGCCGGCCGGCCTGCAGGGCGGGCGTGGGCGCTCAGGACTTGAAGTACGGTTCCACCGTGCCCTTGAACTTCATCGTCATCGGGTTGCCGCGCCGATCCAGCGACTTGCCCACCTGCACGCGGATCCAGCCTTCGCTGACCGAATACTCCTCGACGTTGTCACGCTCGGTGCCGTTGAAGCGGATGCCCACGCCACGGTCCAGGGCGGAGGCGTCATGGAAACGGCTGGCCGGCGAAACGGCGAGGCGGTCGGGCGGGGTATCGGACATGGCAAGCACCAGCAGATTGGACGAAAGGGCGCAAGGATAAAGGCTGTCCGGGCCCCTCGCATCCTGAAGGCGCGCCGCGCGTGCGCTTTGCCGCCGGTCCGTGTCCGCGCGATCATGCGCGTCCAGGTACGACAACGCAGGTGGATGGCATGTTTCCCGACAATTCGGCCGACTACGAAGACGACTTCGACGGCTACGTCCCCGATGAGGACGACGCCTTCGAGGCCCGGGTCTGGAACCTGCTGATGCTGATCAACCCCGGCGATGAGGACACCGCGCTGCGCCAGTTCGGCGGCTGGCGCGAGCTCAACGGCGGGGAGGAAGTGGACGGCCCGGAGCTGCTGCTGCAGCTCAAGGACATCCTGGACTGGACCTCGGGCTTCCACGTTGAGACCGGGGATACCGAGACCCTGATGGATGCCCTGGACCAGCAGGCCGCGCGCTGGTCCATCGAGATCGATTGGGGCGGCGACCGCGACGATGACGAGTTCATGTCCGCGCTGGACGCCGGCGAACTGCTGGGCCTGGCCTACGACCGCCTGCGCGAAGACGGCTACACCCTGTGGACCTGGGACGCGGGGATGGAGGCCAGCGCCGGCTTCGTGGCCCTGCGCCGCGACGACGACGGCATGCGCGCGCTGTCGCAGCTGCTGGGCTTCGACCTGCGTCCGGGCAGCGATCCGTTCTGATCGATCTGCGCGCCGTGGAGGTGGGCCGGCGCGGTGCCCGACACCGCCCCAGTCGGCCGAGCGCGGACGCTCAGGGCGCCAGCCCGCGCCCCTGTGCCTTGGCACGCGCGATCACGCGCCGGACCAGCGCGCGCTCGCGATGCCGCGAGATCGCCTGCGCGCCCAGGGCGATGGCCTGCAGCCGCATCTGCGCGGTGATGTCGTAGTGCGCGCCGCTGGTCTTGTTCTGGAAGGCGCGCCGCGGCATGCCCAGGCGCGCGGCGAAGGCATGCAGCTCGTCCAGGGTGTCGGCCATCAGGTGCGCCCAGCGCTCGCCGCGCCAGGGCCAGACGGCGTCATCCACGTAGACGGTCATGGGCCGGTCTGCGGCACCGACGCGCGCCGGCTTCAGCCCACCGCCACCGGTTCGGCCTCCGCGCCGCCGCGCTGCAGCGGATCGGGCAGGGGCTGACCCACTTCGGTGAAGCCCAGCGAGACCGAATTCAGGCAATGGCGCTCGTGGGTGGGCGGGGGGCCGTCGGGGAACACATGGCCCAGGTGGCTCTCGCAGCGCGCGCAGACGATCTCCACCCGGACCATGCCGTAGCTGGTGTCGCGGATGCGCCCGATGTGCGCCTCGTCCACCGGCTTGAAGAAACTCGGCCAGCCCGTGCCGGATTCGAACTTGGTGCTGGAGGCGAACAGCGGCAGGCCGCACAGCCGGCAGGTGTAGACCCCCTCCAGCTTGTTGTCCAGGAACACGCCGCAGAACGGCGCCTCGGTGCCGTGAGCCAGCAGCACGTGCTGCTCTCCCGGCGTCAACCCGGCGATCAGGGCGCGGCGCTGGGCCTCGGTCGGCGGCGTCAGGTCGTAGGCGGTCATGGCAGGCGCATCTCCAGTGGCAGGCCTCCACAATGGGTGCGTGCCGCGTCCCGATCAAGGGCGACCCACGCGACAGCGCCGGCACGAAGGCCGGCGCTGCGAGGCGACCTGATGGCGCGGGCAGAGCGGCTCAGCGCGCGCTGACGTCGCGGTCGCGATCGGTCAGATCGCGCTGCACCCAGCGGTCGACCATGCGCTTTTCGTAGCGCAGGGGATCACTGTTCAAGGGCTGGGTGCCCATCTGGAAAGCCATGTCCACCAGCTTCTGCTCGCCTTCGTCGATGACCCGGCCATCGGCATCGAGCTTGCGCCAGGTGAAGCTCAGGCGCGGCGGGTAGATGTCGCGCACCATGCGCACGTCGTTGAGCCACAGGCCGCGCCAAGGCTCGTAGTTGCCGGCCCGGGCGATATCGGTGATGTGGATATCCAGGGTCTCACCCGGCAGCAGGCGGTCCTGGCTGCGCTGGCGCATATAGTTGGCCAGGTCGTACACCCAGTTGCCGCGCTCGGCCTCCCAGCGGTTCAGGCTGCGCTTGATCTCGGTGAACTCGGCAGGGTCGGACCAACTGATGCTCACTGGCCCTTCGGCCGGCAGGCTGCGCGGCGCGTCGGCATCGGTGACCCGGCGCGGGCCAGCCACGGCGGTGCCGGCCAGCATCAGCGCGGCCAGCGACAGGGCGAACACTCCAAAGCGTTTCATGACAGCCTCCAGGGGCTTGGCATCGCGGACCCAGCGGGTCCTTGCCGTTGATCTTGCGCCTGTCCTGCCGGGACGCAATGGCCCGCGTCCCATTCCGGGGCCTGCGCTGTCCCAACGTTCAGCTGTATGCTGACGTTTCTGTCAGATGGTGAGGTGCCATGGTGCACTGGTTCTCGATGCAGCGTGCCCTCGTCGCCACGATCGCCGCCAGCCTGCTGTCGGCGCCTGTCCTGCTCTGGGCCGGGGAGGCCGCCATGCACCATGCCATCGGAACGTTTGAGGTGAGCCTGAAGCCGGTCGGCGAAGTGGGCGGCGCAGCCGAGGATGGCAATGCGCTGGGCCGCATGTCGCTGGAGAAGACCTTCAGCGGCGCACTGCAGGGCAAGGGCAGCGGCGAAATGCTGGCGGCGCGCTCGGCCGTGCCCACCTCGGCCTCGTATGTGGCCATCGAACGCGTCACCGGCACCCTGGACGGGCGCCAGGGCAGTTTCGTGCTGGTGCACCGCGGCGTGATGCAGGGCGGCGAACAGCAACTGGAGATCCACATCTCCCCCGATTCCGGCAGCGGTGCGCTCAAGGGCATCGCCGGCAGCCTGAGCCTGCGCATCGAGCAGGGCGTGCACCACTACGACCTCGCCTATACCTTGCCCGAGGCTGGAAGCGGGCACTGAAACTCCCGCTGATCCGCTCGGCCCTGCCTCCTTCGCGCGATAGGTATTTTCTGCTTCGGCTCCAGTCGCCTCGAACACTTCGTGTTCGCCACGATCGAGCTGAATGCATATGCCCCCGTGGGAGCGGCTTCAGCCGCGAAGAAGCTTTCACGGTAAAGCCTCTTCGCGGCTAAAGCCGCTCACACGAAGCTTCCGGAAGCGCCACTCGGACGCCCGTCGTCCACGGGGGGCGTGGTCCGGAAGCGAACCAACTCAACCGTGCCGGCTGACGACCAGGGCGCCACGCCCATTCACGTCCACCATCACCGCGGTGGGCACGCCGCGCTGTTCGTGGGCGGTGGCCGCCATGATGTCGGCCGACTCCAGGGCATCGTCCCAGCGCGCGAACCAGTCGCGCTGCTCGCTGCCCTGGTAGAGCTGCCAGCCGTTGGTCTGCGCGACGATGACGAACAGCAACATGGGGGCTCTCCTGCGACCGTCGGAACGGATGACGCATGCTGCGGGCCGCTGCCTGCCAACACAGTCGGCCGATGGCGCGCGCGCAGGTGGGAAATTTCCTACGGCACGCATGGCCTGCCGCAGCGCCCATCCATCGTTGCCGAGCCCGGACCCACGTAGGGTGGACAACGCGAAGCTTGTCCACCGAGCTGTTGGCGGAGGTCGAGGCTGGCGCGCCCCGCGCCCCCATTGCCCATTTGCTGCGACGGTGGATGAAAGAGCGTCATCCACCCTACGTAGGGTGGACAACGCGAAGCTTGTCCACCGAGCCCTCCGCTGCGGGTGAGGCTGGTGCCC
>NZ_SAWZ01000018.1 GCF_004122095.1 Pseudoxanthomonas composti
CGGCCGCCGCGCCGCCAGCGGCCACGCCGCCGCCGATCCCCGCCGCGGCCCGGCCGCAGCCCCAGGCAGCGCCCGCGCGGCCCTGGCCAGCGGCTCCGGAAGCGCCATCGGTGTTCGAGCGCGCCTTGCGTTCGCTGCGACGCTGGTTCACCGAAGGCAATGTGCCGGTGAAGATCGGCATGCTGGTGCTGTTCGCGGGCGTGGCGGCATTGGTGAAGTACGCCAGCGACCAGGGGTGGCTGCGCGTGCCGATCGAGCTGCGCCTGGCCGGCATGTCCGCCGCGGCCCTGGCCGGCCTGGTGCTGGGGTGGCGCAAGCGCCACAGCCATCGTGCCTTCGCCCTGAGCCTGCAGGGCGGCATGATCGGCATCCTGCTGCTGATCGTCTTCGGCGCCTTCAAGCAGTTCGGCCTGCTGCCGGCGGGCCTGGCCTTCGCCCTGAGCGTGGTGCTGGTGGCCGGCGCCGGCATGCTGGCGGTTCTGCAGAATGCGCGCGCGCTGGCAATCCTGGCGTTGCTGGCCGGCTTCCTGGCGCCGCTCTGGCTGTCCACCGGACAAGGCCACCATGTCGCGCTGTTCACCTACTACGCGGTGTTGAACGGCGCGATCCTGGCGATGGCCTGGTGGCGCCCATGGCGTGAGTTGAACCTGTTGGGGTTCGCCTTCACCTTCGGCATCGGCACGCTCTGGGGCGTGCTGCGCTACGCGCCGGAGCACTACGCCAGCACCCAGCCTTTTCTGCTGCTGTTCTTCGTCTTCTATCTGCTGATCCCGTTGCTGTACGTGCGCCGTGCCACGCCGGAACGCGGCCGTCTGCTCGATGGCGCGCTGGTGTTCGGCACGCCGCTGGTGGCGTTTTCGCTGCAGGCCGGCCTGATGCCAGGCCGTCCGATGGCCCTGGCCCTGTGCGCGCTGGGCGTGGCGGCGGTCTATGTGCTGCTGGCCCTGCTTGCCCAGCGCAGGCTGCGGCACCCAGTGCTGATGCAGGCCTACGCCGTGCTGGCAGTGGGCTTTGCGACCCTGGCCGTGCCGCTGGCGCTGTCGGCGCGGGCCACCGGCGGCATCTTCGCCCTGGAGGGCGCTGCGTTGATCTGGCTTGGGCTGCGCCAGCAGCGCACGTTGCCTCAGCTTGGCGGCCTGTTGCTGCAGCTCGGCGCCGCCCTGGCCCTGGCCGTGGCCACGCCGCAGGTGGCCGAACGGGCGCTGCTCCATCCCACCTGCATGGCCATGCTGCTGATCGCGCTGGGCGGCTGGGCCAGTGCCGCCAGCTACCGCCGCGCGGGCCAGGACGTGATCGCCAGCGGCTGGTATCTGTGGGCGCTGGCCTGGTGGTGCGCCAACCTGGGCTCGGAGGTGCAAGCGTTCGTGCCGTGGGCCTCGCGTGCCGACGCGTTGCTGGCGCTGGCGGCGTTGACCGCCTGGGTCGCTGCCGAAGTGCACGCCCGCTTCCCGGCCCGGCTGCTGGTGCTCACTACCGCCGGCGGCCTGGCCCTGGCCGCGCCGCTAGCGCTGGTCCAGGCCGATGTGCATGTGCAGCCCTTTGCCGGCACCGGCGGCTGGGCCTGGCTGGCCTACGCGGTGTTCGGCCTGCGCAGCCTGCTGTGCCTGCGCCGCGGTGGCGATGGCGTGGGTGCCATTGCGCAGGCCGCCTGGTGGCTGGTCTGGCCGCTGGTGATCTCGCTGCTCGGGCATTTCATCGCCAGGCGATTCGCCCTGGCCGATGGGTGGGCGATGGCCTGGATCGGTGCGCCCTGGATCGTGTTGCTTGCGGTGGCGGTGCTGCGTGGGCCGTGGTTGAGCGTGCCGATCGGCGCCGCGTTCGAGCGCGCGCGTGCGGCCCTGCTGGGCACCGTGCTGGTGGTGGTGGCGCTGTGGTGGGGCGTGGCGCTGCTGTCCTCGGGTGGAAGCGCGCCGCTGCCGTGGTGTCCGCTGCTCAATCCGATGGAGCTGCTGCAGCTGGCGGTGCTGCTGCTGGTGGCACGGCTGGGCTGGGCCGAGGCCGCACCCGGCTGGCTGCTGCGCTCGCGCACGGTGCTGATGGCGGTGGCGGGCTTCGCCCTGGTCACCGCCACGACCTTGCGCGGCGTGCATCACTGGGGCGGGGTGCCGTGGACGCCGTCGCTGCTGTCCACCAGCCTGGCGCAGACCAGCCTGACCGTGGTCTGGAGCATCCTGGGCGTGGTGGGATGGGTGTCCGGCTCGCGCCGGGCCCAGCGCACGCTGTGGCTGGCCGGGGCGGTGCTGATGGCGGTGGTGTTGGCCAAATTGGTCATGGTGGACAGGCAACATCTGGGCAATCTTTGGGGGATCGGTTCGTTCATCGCCTACGGCTTGCTGTGCACGGTGGTGGGCTACCTGGCTCCCGCGCCCCCCCGCGCGCCAACGAAGGACACTCCACCATGAAGGCTTTGCGTACCGTGGGCCTGGGCCTGCTGCTGGTCGCCACCAGCGCCCTGGCCGTGCCCGCGGAGGATTACGCCCGGCAGTGGAACCTGTCCCTGCCGGTGAAGGATGCCGGGGCCTACCGGGTGGTCCTGGACGAGTCGGTGTACTGGCAGGCGCAGTCGCCCGAACTGGCCGACCTGGACGTGCTGAACGGGCGCGGCGAGCCGGTCCCGGCAGTGCTGCGCGGGCCGCCGCGCGAGGAACTGGCACGGCCGACGCTGCTGCCGGTGCCGTGGTTCGCGCTGCCGCAGCGCGCCGCGGCCGGGGACCAGGACCTCTCCCTGATCAGCCAGCGCAACGTCGATGGCAGCGTGCGCGCCATCACCGCCCAGGTCGGGCAGGGGCCGGACCGCCAGACCCAGGGCGGCTGGCTGGTCGATGCCTCCAACGTGCAGGGCGCGGTGCGCGCCCTGCAGCTGGAGTGGGCGCCGCTGTCCCAGCCGCTGCAGCAGCGCTACCGCGTGGAGGGCAGCGAGGACCTGCGCAGCTGGACCACGCTGGCCGAGGACGCGCCGCTGCTGGACCTGCGCCAGGGCGGGGAACACCTGCGGCAATCGCGCATCGCCCTGTCCTCCGGCGCGCGCTACCTGCGCCTGGTGCCGGTGCAGGCCCAGGCCAGCCTGCCGGTGACGGGGGTGCAGGTGGAGCTGGCGCCGGCCATCATCGCGCGGCAGTGGCAATGGCAGACCCTGCAAGGCCGCGCGGTGACCGATGACAAGGGTCAGGTCGCCTTCGAGTACGACGCGCGCGGGCGGTTTCCGTTCCAGCGGGTGGACCTGCAGATGCCAGACAACAGCGTCCAGCGCTGGCGGCTGCAGTCGCGCGAGCGCGCCACCGACCGCTGGCATGACGCCACGCCGTCCTGGGTGGCGTTCGAGCTGACCCTGGAGGGCTCGGTGGAGCGCTCCGGGCCGCAGGCGCTGACGGGGGTCAAGCGCGACCGCCAGTGGCGGCTGCTGCCCACCAACGGGGCGTCGACGACGCCGCCGCCGCTGCGGCTGGGCTATGTGCCGGAGGATGTCGTGTTCCTTGCGCAAGGCGCCGGGCCGTTCGTGCTGGTGGCCGGCAGTGCGCGCGCGCAGCGGGCCCCGGCCCCGGTCGGCGACCTGCTCAGCCAGGTGCGCCAGAGCCGCGGCGCCGATTGGGAGCCGCCCCGCGCGCAGCTGGGCCAGACCCACACCCTGGCCGGCAGCGATGCGCTGATCCCGGCCTCGGCCCCGGTGGACTGGAAAACCTGGGTGCTGTGGGGCGTGCTGATCGGCGGCGCGGCGCTGGTGGCGGTGTTCGCCGTCTCGCTGCTGCGCAAGCCGGCGCTGCGCTGAGGCGCTTGCGCGCTCCCACACTCCCATCGGATTGGCCGTTTCCGTCTGCGACCGTCAGCACGCCGAATCATTCCTTGGGCCTCGGCACCCTGGTGTGCTGGCCTGCCATGGCATTCGACTCGCCGGTGGCGGGTCGCAGCCGGTGAGATGGCCGGGCGCGAGCCTGTGCGCCTGCCATCCACGGAGCCCGACCATGCCGCGTTCTTCCGCCTCCCTGCTCGATTCCCGCCCCCATGCCGTCGACCCGCAGCTGGACCGCGTGCTGCGCCGGGCCGTGGTGCTCGGCGCCCTGGCCGTGCTGCTGATCCCCGCCGCGCGTGGCCATAGCGACTGGCTGGGCTGGATGCCGCTGTGGCTGCTGGGCATGCCGCTGGTGGCCTGGTGGGCGCTGCACCGCTTCCCGTTGCCGGCCCGGCCCCGCCGCCGCTCCCGGCTGCAGGCCCGGCGGCGCGTCGGGCCGCAGGCGCGTCGCAGGCCGGTCGCCGCCGGCCTGGCCCGCGCGGCCTGACCTTCGGCAGGGGAGCGCGGGAAGGCCCCGTGCTAGCGTCGGCGGTCTCACGTTGACCGTTGGAGCCGCACGATGTCCCGACTCACCCAGGCCTGCCTGTTGGCCTGCCTCGCCGCCGCCGGCGGCGCCCATGCCCAGGAGCCCGCCATGACCCAAGACCCCTATGCCTGGATGGAAGAGGTCGAGGGCGAAAAGCCACTGGCGTGGGTCAAGCAACAGAACGCGAAGTCCGAGGCGGAGATCGCCGGCACGCCGCAGTTCAAGCAGCTGGAGAGTGACATCCTGGCCATCCTCGATTCGGACGCCAAGATCCCCGGCGTGCAGAAGATCGGGCCGTACTACTACAACTTCTGGAAGGACAAGCAGCACGAGCGCGGCCTGTGGCGCCGCACCACGCTGGAGGAATACCGCAAGGCCCAGCCGCAGTGGGAGACGGTGCTGGACCTGGACGCGCTCAACAAGGCCGAGGGCAAGAACTGGGTCTGGCACGGCGCCGAATGCCGCAGGCCCGACTACGACCGCTGCCTGATCGCGCTCTCGCGCGGCGGCGCCGATGCCGATGAGACCCGCGAGTTCGACCTGACCACCAAGACTTTCCTGAAGGACGGGTTCTACCGCCCCGAGTCCAAGGGCGGGCTGGGCTGGAAGGATGCGGACACGGTCTATGTCTACACCGACTTCGGCGACGGCAGCATGACCACCTCCGGCTATCCGCGCATCGCCAAGGAGTGGAAGCGCGGCACGCCGCTGTCTTCGGCCGCCACGGTCTACGAAGGCAAGCCCGAGGACATGTACATCGCGGCCATGCATGACGATACGCCGGGCTTCGAGCGCGATTTCGTCAGCCGCACCCTGGCCTTCTACAACGATGAGCTGTACCTGCGGGACGCTGCGGGCAAGCTGACCAAGATCGATGCGCCGAACTCGGCCAACAAGAGCGTGCACCGGCAGTGGCTGACGCTGGAGCTGCGCGATGCCTGGACCGTGGGCGGCAAGACCTATGCGGCCGGCTCGCTGCTGGTGGCCGATTTCGATGCCTACATGGCCGGCAAGCGCGATTTCACCGTGCTGTTCGCGCCCGACGCGCACTCCTCGCTGGCCAGCTTCTCCTGGACCCGCGATCACCTGGTGCTCAACGTCCTGCACGACGTCAAGAACCGCCTGTTCGTGCTGGACCCCAAGGCCGACTGGAAGCGCAGCGATTTCGACGCGGTGCCCAGCATCGGCACGGTCTCGGTCTCGGCGGTGGACAGCGATGAGTCCGACGCGGTGTGGATCAGCACCACCGATTACCTGACCCCGACCCGGCTGCTGATGGCGCAGGCGGGCGATGCCAAGTCGGTGGAAACGCTCAAGACCATGCCGGCCTTCTTCGACGGCTCCAGGGACGTGATCGAGCAGCACTTCGCCACCTCCAAGGATGGCACCAAGGTGCCGTACTTCCTGGTGCGGCCCAAGGATTTGAAGTTCGACGGCACCGCGCCGACGCTGCTGTACGGCTACGGCGGCTTCGAGATCTCGATGACGCCCGGCTATTCCGGCGGCATCGGCAAGGGCTGGCTGGAGAAGGGCGGAGTGTACGCGGTCGCCAACATCCGCGGCGGTGGTGAATACGGCCCGCGCTGGCACCAGGCTGCGCTCAAGGCCAACCGCCACAAGGCCTATGAGGATTTCGCCGCAGTGGCCAAGGACCTGGCCGCGCGCAAGATCACCTCGGCCAGGCACCTGGGTGCGCAGGGCGGCAGCAACGGCGGCCTGCTGACCGGCAACATGCTGACCCAGTACCCGGAGCTGTTCGGCGCCATCGTGGTGCAGGTGCCGTTGCTGGACATGAAGCGCTACAGCCACCTGCTGGCGGGCGCCTCGTGGATGGCCGAGTACGGCAACCCGGACACGGCCGACTGGGAGTTCATCAAGACCTTCTCGCCGTATCACCTGTTCGATGCGAAGAAGGAGTACCCGCCGGTGCTGTTCATGACCTCCACCCGCGATGACCGGGTGCACCCGGGCCATGCGCGCAAGATGGCGGCCAAGATGCTCGAGGCGGGCAAGGACGTGCGCTACTACGAGAACATCGAGGGTGGGCACGGCGGCGCGGCCAACAACAAGCAGTCGGCGCACATGAACGCCCTGGCCTATACCTTCCTGTGGCAGCAGCTGGCCAAGTAGCTTCTGCCGCACCCCAGCGTCATGTCATTGCCCCACGGCGGTCCCGAGCGCGGCCGTCGTGGGGCCCCGGCCTTGCATCCCGTACCCGACGGACCCATTCATGAAAGCCATTTCCACCTTGCTGGCTGCCACCCTGCTTATGAGCGCACCGATTTCCCCGACCCTGGCCGCCGTCGCCACCGCCACGCCGCCGGACGCGGCCAAGAAGCCGCATGTGGTCAAGGCGCCGTTCGGCGCCGAGCGCCAGGACGAGTACTACTGGCTGCGCGATGACACGCGCAAGCATCCGCAGATGCTGGCCTACCTCAACGCCGAGAACGCCTACGCCGATGCGGTGCTGGCGCCACTCAAGCCCCTGCAGGACACGCTGTACAAGGAGATCGTCGGGCGCATCAAGCAGGACGATGCCTCGGTGCCGTATCGCGAGCGCGGCTTCTGGTACTACACGCGCTTCGAGTCCGGCAAGGATTACCCCATCCACGCGCGCCGCGAGGGCAGCATGGAGGCGCCCGAGCAGATCCTGCTGGACGTCAACGCGCTGGCCGAAGGCAAGGGCTACTACAGCGTGGGCGACATGGAGGTGACCCAGGACAACACGATCCTGGCCTATGCCGAGGATGCCGTGGGCCGGCGTCAGTACACGATCCGCTTCAAGAACCTGGCCACCGGTGAGCTGTACGCCGACCAGATCACCGGCGTGTCGCCCAACATGGTCTGGGCCGACGACAACAAGACCCTGTTCTACGTCGAGAACGACCCGGAGACCCTACTCACCGTGCGTGTGAAGAAGCACGTGCTGGGCACGCCGGCCGCGCAGGACGTGCTGGTGTACGAGGAAGAGGACGACAGCTTCTACATGGGCGTGGGGCGCACCCGCGACGACAAGTACCTGACCATCGGCCTGCACTCCACCGTCTCCAGCGAAGAGCGCTATGCGCTGGCCGCCGATCCCAAGGCGTTCGTCCCCCTGGCGCCGCGAGCGCGCGATGTCGAGTACGACGCCGATCACTTCGACGGCCGCTGGGTGATCCGCACCAATGCCGACAAGGCCACCAACTTCAAGCTGGTGACCGCGCCGGACGGCAGCACCTCGCGCAAGGACTGGAAGGACTGGGTGCCGCACAACGCGGCGGTGTTCATCGATGGCTTCGAGCTGTTCGATGGCTTCACCGCCATCGCCGAGCGCTCCGAAGGACTGGAGCGCATCCGCCTGCTGGGCAAGGACGGCGGTGCACTGAAGGGCCCGCAGATGGATGCGCGCGGCGTCGCGCAGGATGCGCAGGGGACCTACGTCAAGGCCGACGAGCCGGCCTATTCGATGGGCCTGGACGTCAACGCCGAGGCGGATACCCCGTGGCTGCGCTACAGCTATACCTCCATGACCACGCCGGCCACCACCTACGAGCTCAACACCGTCACCGGTGAGCGCAGGCTGCTCAAGCAGCAGCCCGTGCTGGGCTACGACCCGGCCAAGTACACCACCGAGCGGCTATGGGTGACCGTGCGCGATGGCACCAAGGTGCCGGTGTCGCTGGTCTACAAGAAGGGCTTCAAGAAGGACGGCACCGCCGCGCTGCTGCAGTACGGCTACGGCAGCTATGGCATGTCGATGGATCCGGGCTTCTCCGGGCCGGTGGTCAGCCTGCTGGATCGCGGGATGGTCTATGCCATCGCCCACATCCGCGGCGGCCAGGAAATGGGCCGTGCCTGGTACGAGGACGGCAAGCTGCTGAACAAGAAGAACACCTTCACCGACTTCATCGATGTCACCGAGGCGCTGGTCAAGCAGGGCTATGCGGCCAAGGACCGCGTGGCGGCGATGGGCGGCAGCGCCGGCGGCCTGCTGATGGGCGCCATCACCAACATGGCCCCGGACGATTACCGCGTGATCATCTCGCAGGTGCCGTTCGTGGACGTAGTGACGACCATGCTGGATCCGACGATCCCGCTGACCACCAACGAGTACGACGAGTGGGGCAACCCGGAAGACAAGGCCTTCTACGACTACATCGCTACCTACTCCCCGTACGACAACCTCAAGGCCCGGGCGTATCCGGCCATGTTCATCGGCACCGGCCTGTGGGATTCGCAGGTGCAGTACTGGGAACCGGCCAAGTACGTGGCCCGCCTGCGCGACCTGGACACAGGCAAGCAGCCGGTCGTGTTCCGCACCAACATGGAAGCCGGCCACGGCGGCAAGTCCGGGCGCTTCCGCCGCTACGGCGAGATGGCCGAGTACTACGCCTTCATGCTGGATCAGCTGGGCGTGAGCGGCGGCCAAGGCAAGTAGGCCACCGGCGCGAAAGACAGGCGGCGGCATCCCTTGGGATGCCGCCGTTTTCATGTCCGCCAGCGCGGCGTCATTGCGCAGGATCACTGACACCGGCCTGGCCGATCGGCTACAACTGCGGCGTGAACGCGCCTTCGCCCACACCCGAACGCCGGCCCGCCCGATTTCGCTGGGCCTGGTGGCTGCTGGCCTATGCCAGCCTGGGGCTGGGCATCCTCGGCGCCTTCCTGCCAGGCCTGCCGACCACGGTCTTCATCCTGATTGCGGCCTACGCCGCCTCGCGCGGGTCCGAGCGCCTGCATCAGCGGCTGCTGGCCCACCGCCACTTCGGGCCGCTCATCCGTAACTGGCAGCAGCACCGCGCAGTGCCGCGCAAGGCCAAGTGGGCCGCCAGCTGGACCATGCTGGGCTGCGCGACGGTCCTGCTGCTGGTGATGCTGGGCAGCGGCGGACACGCGGCCTGGATGATCGCCCTGCCGATTGCCTGCATGGCCTGCGTGGCGCTGTGGCTGTGGACGCGGCCAGAGCCGCCTGGGGGGGAGAAGGGGTGAATGGGGAGGCGTGAGGAGTGCGCGGCTCGCGGCGGGGCGTCCCGGGGTCTTTGGGTCGATGTGGGCTTGCGACCTTGGCCGCAGCGGTCTGCTGGTTCACCCCTCGCTGGCTATACTTCACGCATGAATCCGATCGCCAAATCCGCCCTGTCCTGCGCGCTGCTGCTGGCGCTGTCGGCCTGCGGCAACAAGGGCCCGCTGGTGTTGCCGGAGAAGCCGGCGCCCGTGGAAGAGCTGCCGGCCTCCAATGCGCCCACCAGCGAAGACCCCACGCCACCGGCGGAAGGGGCCATTCCGCCGACGCCTGAAGAGCAGGCTGCCGACGCGCAGGCCGCCGAGGCGGTGCATTCGCAAACCCCGGATGGGAATGACTGAGGCCGCAGCGGTGCGTTTCACCAAGATGCAGGGCGCGGGCAATGATTTCGTCGTGCTGGACCTGCGCGACGGCACGCCGCCGCCCGATCCGGCGCTGGCCGCGCGGCTGGCCGACCGCCACTTCGGCGTGGGCTGCGACCAGTTGCTGACCATCGAGGCGCCGCGCTCACCCGAGGCGGTGGCGTCCTACGGCATCTGGAACGCCGATGGCTCGCTGGCTGGGCAGTGCGGCAATGGCGCGCGCTGCGTGGCGGCCTGGCTGGTGCGGGACGGGGCGGCCAAGGGCGATGCCTTCGTCATCGAAAGCCCGCATGCCTCCCATGTCGTGCATCGCCTGGACGATGGCCGCTACGCCGTGGCGATGGGGCAGCCGCAGTTCGCGCCGGCGCGGATTCCCCTGGCCGGCGTCGACCAGGTGCAGCCGATCTACGCGGCTGGCCTGGATGGCATCGAAGTGTTCTTTTCCGCGCTGGCGATGCCCAATCCGCACGCCGTGATCGAGGTCAACGACGTCGACGCCGCGCCGGTGGAACGCTGGGGCAGGCAGTTGCAGGCCCATGCGCTGTTCCCGGATTCGGTGAATGTCGGCTTTGCCCAGGTGGTCGCGCGCGATCGCATACGCCTGCGCGTGTTCGAGCGCGGGGTCGGCGAGACCCTGGCGTGCGGCAGTGGCGCCTGTGCCGCGGTGGTGGCGCTGATCAGGCTGGAGCGCGTGGATCGAGAAGTCACCGTGTCGTTGCCCGGCGGCGAGCTGCAGATCCGCTGGCCCCAGGACAAGGCCGACGTGTTCATGGCCGGGCCGGCCACATTCGTTTTCGAAGGGGAATGGACGCAATGAGTGAGAGCACCGAGAAGCTGGGCGCACACGAGGTGGCGGCCTGGCTTCGTCGCCATCCGAATTTTCTCAAGCAGTTTCCCGACCTGGCCCTGAGCCTGGTGGTTCCGCGCGAGGAAGGGCCGACCGCCTCGCTGGCGACCTACCAGCTGGAAGTGCTGCGGGAGAAGAACCGCGAGCTGTCCCGGCGCCTGGGCGACCTGTTCGGCAACGCGCAGGACAACGAGCGCCTGGCCGTACGCGTGCACCAGCTGACCCTGGCGCTGATGCGCCAGACCAGTGCGGCCGACACACTGGGTGCGATGGCTGCGTCCCTGCAGGAGGACTTCGCCGGCGACCTGGTGCGGCTGGTGGTGTTCGCCCCGGTCCAGGACGTAGGCGATGCCGAGTGGCTGCAGGTGCTGCCGCAGGACAGTCACCATCTGGTTCCCTTCCGCGACTGCCTGCGCGAGGGCGAGCCGATCTGCGGCCGCCTGCAGCCGGAGAAGAACGCCGTGCTGTACGGCCCGCGGGCGGATGAGGTGGCCTCCTCGGCGCTGCTTCCTTTGCCGGGCGTGGGCCTGGTGGCGGTGGGCAGCCGCGACGGCAATCGCTTCTACCCGGGCATGGGTACGCTGTTCCTGCGCATGATGGGCGAGTCGCTGGCGACCGCGTTGCAGCGGTTCGAGTGATGAAGCGCCGGGACCGGGGGGAGCAAGGCCGGGACCGGGGACCAGGGACCGGGGACCCGGGGAAGGCAACAGCAGCATCAAAGTCGAAGCCCAAGCAAGTGGCCCAGAAAGGGGGCGCCGTGGCTTTTCCCGGGTCCCCGGTCCCCGGTCCCCGGTCCCGGCTCCTGGACGACTTCCTCGCGCATCTGCAAATCGAGCGCCGCGTGTCCGCGCACACGCTCGATGCCTATCGGCGTGACCTGGACGGGCTGCTGCAGTGGGCCGGGGGCGACGATGCGCTGCTGGCCCTGCAAGCCGAACAGTTGCGCGCCTTCACCGCCGCCGAGCATCGGCGCGGGCTTTCGCCCAAGAGCGTGCAGCGCCGGCTTTCGGCCTGCCGCAGCTTCTACGACTGGCTGCTGCGCAACGGGCGCATCGCCGCCAGCCCGGCCGCCGGGGTGCGCGCGCCAAAGGCGCCGCGCAAGCTGCCGCAGGTGCTGGACGCGGACGAGGCCGTGCGCCTGGTCGAGGTCGACCCGGACGCGCCGCTGGGGCTGCGCGACCGCGCGATGCTGGAGCTGTTCTATTCCTCCGGACTGCGGCTGAGCGAGCTGTGCCTGCTGCGCTGGCGCGACCTGGACCTGGGCGCCGGGCTGGTCAATGTGCTGGGCAAGGGCAACAAGGAGCGCATCGTGCCGGTGGGGCGTCATGCCTGCCAGGCGCTGCTGGCCTGGAAGCAGGACGGCGCGCCGACGCAGGAAGCCTTCGTGTTCCCCGGGCGCGGCGGCGGTCCGCTTTCGCAACGGGCCGTGCAGCTGCGCATGAAGCAGCTGGCCCAGCGGCAGGGGCTGTTCAAGCACGTCCACCCGCACATGCTTCGGCACAGCTTCGCCAGTCACATCCTGGAATCCTCGGGCGATCTGCGGGGCGTGCAGGAGTTGCTGGGCCATGCCGACATCGCCACGACCCAGATCTACACCCACCTGGACTTCCAGCATCTGTCCAAGGTTTACGACGCGGCGCATCCGCGCGCCAAGCGCAAATCCTGAGCGACCGCGTCTTTCCAGGGGCGAATTCAGGTGATTCTTTTCGCGAATGGGCTGCGACTTTAGTCGCGCAGGTAACGCCGCCGCACGGTGCTGAAATTACGCTTTCGGCTTTAGAAACGCGTGCTTGCTGACCGCGCAATCGGCACGTCTAGCGAGGCGTTAACCGTTTCCAGTCCACTGCATCACGCATCGGATCGACGCCAGTCCCGATGGACGGGTGATGCTGCCCCGCAGCATGAATGAAATCGATTTCTTTCGTTAAACACTAATAAAAACAACGCTTTATTTGTGTTTGGATTTTGTTGTGACGCGAATTGACAGCGCTGTCACTTTTACGTGGAATGCCGCCGCTTCGACGCGTCAGGCACGCATCGACACACGACGAAACACCAGATCGACACTCCGGGGAGAGGGAACCCATGAAACTTCGGCACGCTGTCCCGAAAAAGCATCTTCTGACTTCCGCACTCCTAATGGCATTGGCGCCGAGCGCCTACGCCCAGGTTGCGGCCAACACCACCGCCCAGGCGGGCGCCGAGCAGGACGCTCAGACGCTGGACACGGTCACCGTGACCGGTATCCGCGGCAGCATGATGTCCTCGATGAACCTCAAGCGCGATGCGCAAGGCGTCGTCGATGGCATCGTGGCCGAGGACATCGGCAAGTTCCCCGACACCAACCTGGCCGAGTCGCTGCAGCGCATCTCCGGTGTGTCCATCGACCGCAGCAACAACGAGGGCTCCAAGGTCACCGTGCGTGGCGTGGGCCCGGACTTCAACCTGGTGCTGCTCAACGGCCGCCAGATGCCGACCACCACCGGTGGCCGCGCTTTCGAATTCTCCGACCTGGCTTCCGAGTCGGTGTCGGCGGTGGACGTCTACAAGACCAGCCGTGCTGACATCCCGGTCGGTGGCATCGGCGCCACGATCAACGTCAAGACCGCCCGTCCGCTGGACCGCCCCGGCCCGCAGGCCAGCGTCGGCGTGAAGGGCGTCATCGACACCTCCGACGACGACCTGCCCAAGAGCTACCAGGGCAGCACGATCACCCCGGAGTTCTCGGGGATCTTCAGCAACACCTTCCTGGACGACCGTTTCGGCATCCTGGTCAGCGCCAGCCGCCAGGACCGCGAGTCCGGCTCGGCCCGCGCGGAAGTCTCCCCCGGCAACGGCTGGCAGCGCTACATCGATACCCCGCAGCCCAACGGCGAGGGTGCCAACTCGGCGCTGCCGCTGCCGGGCGCGCCGGGCTCGGAGAACATCGTCAACCGCCCCGGTCCGAACGATGTCTATCTGCTGCCGCAGAGCCTGGGTTATGCGATCAACTCGGTGCATCGCCAGCGCACCAACGGCCAGGTGGTGCTGCAGTTCGCACCGAACGATTCGTTGACCACGACGCTGGATTACACCTTCTCCGAGAACAAGATCCAGAACCGCCGCAACGACATGTCGGTGTGGTTCAACCTGACCCCGGATCGCAGCGCCTGGACCACCGGCTCGGGTGCCTCGCCGCTGTACATGCACGAGAGCTACTCGTGCACGCCGCGTCCGCAGGACGCCGGCTGCTCGGACTTTTCCATGGCCGCCTCGCAGACCGCGGTGCGCCGTCGCAACGAGTCGATCGGCTTCAACGTGGATTGGCAGGTCAACGACGCGTTCAAGATGAACCTGGACTACCACGACTCCAGCTCCGAGTCGCGTCCTGACAGCCCGTACGGCACCGGCAACAGCATGTCCACCGCGGGCTTCATGCGCGCAGGCGCGGGCGCCGACTTCACCGGCCGCTTCCCGATCCTGACCCTGGAGCTGCCGCCGGGGATGACCGCGATCGATCCTTCGATGATGCAGGCCACCGGCTCGGTGTTCAGCAACAACTACCAGAAGGCCACGATCGAGCAGATTCAGGCCAGCGGTGAGTTCACCTTCGAGAACTTCTCGAGCTTGCGCTTTGGCGTGGCCAACACCGACTACAAGAATCGCTCGGCCTTCACCAATGTGCAGCTCGATACCTGGGGCGGCAACGTGCCGGCCGGTCCGGCCGCTTATCCGGACTCGGCGTTCCCGCTGGCCCACATGGGCGATTTCTTCAGCGAGTTCAGCGGCGCCAGCAACCCGAACTTCACCGATGCGTTCTTCCTGACCGATTTCGAAACCATCCGTGAGCTCGCGGCCGCCGCGCGGACCGCCGCCGGTCTGGGCGTGCCTGAAGACTACCTGCCCTCGTTCGACTACTCGGGCGCGGCCGTGCCGGGCAGCAGCGCCTCGCGCACCGTGGGCGACAGCCGGGTTCGCGAGAAGTCGCGCAGTGCCTTCGTGCAGTGGAGCAATACCTTCGACTGGCGCCTGCCGCTGAGCGTGGGCGTGGGCGTGCGGTACGAGGACACCGAAGTCACCGCCACGGCGCTGCAGCCGGCGCCGGTGGCCGTCAACTGGGCCTCGGAGAACGAGTACAACCTGGTCTACCAGGGCTCGGAGTTCACCAGCCGCGGTGGCGAGTACAAGTACTGGTTGCCAAGCCTGGATTTGGCGCTGGACCTGAACGACGACATGAAGCTGCGCTTCAGCGCGAGCCGCACGCTGGGCCGTCCCAACTGGGGCGATCTCAACGCCGCCCAGGCACTGGGCAGCCCGGCCCGCTTCGATGGCGGTAGCGGCAGCTCGGGCAACCCCGGCCTGAAGCCGCTGGTGTCGCGCAACTTCGATCTGTCCTACGAGTGGTACTACGACGAAGGCAGCTATGTCTCGCTCGGCTACTTCTACAAGAAGATCGACAACTTCATCGCCAGCCAGGTCCAGCGCGACACGCCGATCCCGGACCTGACCACGCCTACCGGCGGCGCGTACTGGAACGCGGCCATCGGTGCCGGCTGCGCCAGCACCAACCGCGTCTGCATCCGCAACTACATCTTCGCCAACTACAACGGGCAGCCGGGCGTGAATGCGGCGACCGGCAGCATCGTGGGCCAGCCGGGCGATCCGGTGTTGGAGTTCAACATCTCCCGTCCGGTCAACAACCGTTCGGACAAGCTCGATGGCTGGGAGCTGGCCGCCCAGCACCTGTTCGGCGAGAGCGGTTTCGGCTTGCAGGCCAACTACACGATGGTCGACTCCGGGCTGACCTACAACAACGGCCTGCTCGGGACCCAGTTCGCGCTGACCGGCCTGTCCGATTCGGCCAACTTCGTCGCCTTCTATGACAAGGGGCCGTGGCAGATCCGTGCCGCCTACAACTGGCGCGACAAGTTCCTCAGCTCGCTGGGCGATGGCAAGGGCAGCAATCCGCAGTACGTGGAAGCCTATGGCCAGCTGGACATGAACATCAGCTACATGGTCACGGAGAACTTCAGCGTGTCGATCGAGGCCATCAACCTGACCAACGAGACCATGCGCGTGCATGGCCGCAACGAGCGTCAGCTGTACACGCTGGATCAGTTCGGTCCGCGCTACATGTTCGGCGCGCGCTACAAGTTCTAAGCTGTAAGAGTCACCGCGACGCCTCGTCAGGGGCAGCGGCAAGGCGGGCCACTGGAACCTCAGTGGCCCGCTGCGTTTGGATGGTGCCTTCGGTGTGAGGGTCGGGATGGAGCGCAACATTTCCCATGTGGTGATCGTCGGCGGCGGCTCGGCGGGCTGGCTGACGGCGGGGCTGATCGCCGCCGAGCATCGCGATCGCCACGGCCCGACGCTGCGGGTGACGCTGCTGGAATCGCCGGACGTGCCGGCCATCGGGGTGGGCGAGGGCACCTGGCCCACCATGCGCGACACGCTGCACCGCATCGGCGTGAGCGAGTCGGACTTCGTGCGCGCCTGCGATGCCACCTTCAAGCAGGGCTCACGCTTCGTCGGCTGGTGCGATGGCAGCGCCAACGACGCCTACTACCATCCCTTCGTGTTGCCGCAGGGCTACGGCGAGACCCATCTGGTCTCGGGCTGGCTGGCGCGCGACGGGCGCGTGCCCTTTGCCCACCTGGCCAGTTTCCAGCCGCACCTGTGCGATGCCGGCCTGGGGCCGAAGCAGTTCGGCACGCCGGAGTTCGCAGCCGTGGCCAACTATGCCTATCACCTGGATGCGACCTCGCTGGGCGTGTTCCTGCGGACGCATTGCGTGCAGCGCCTGGGCGTGCAGCACGTGGTGGGTCACATGGAAGGCGTGGACAGCCACGAGGATGGCGACATCGCCGCGATCCGGATCCGCGACGCCGCAGTCCTGCAGGGCGACCTGTTCGTGGACTGCACCGGCATGCGTTCGCTGCTGCTGGGCGGCCACTACGGCATCCCCATCACGGCGGTGGGCGAGGTCCTGTTCAATGATCGCGCCCTGGCCCTGCAGGTGCCCTACACCCGCGCCGATGCGCCGATCGCCAGTTACACCCGTTCCACCGCGCAAGAGGCCGGATGGATCTGGGACATCGGCCTGTCCGCGCGCCGCGGCGTGGGCCATGTCTACGCCAGCGCGCACACCTCCGACGATGCCGCCGAAGCGGCGCTGCGCCGCTATATCGCCGCCACCGGCGGTCCAGCCGAGGACAGCCTGCCCGCGGCGCGGCGGATCGAGCTCAATCCCGGCTACCGGCGCACCGCCTGGCATCGCAACTGCGTGGCGATCGGGCTGGCCGCCGGCTTCGTCGAGCCGCTGGAGGCCTCCTCGCTGGTGCTGGTGGAACTGGCGGCCACGCGCCTGGCCGAGGAAATGCCGGCCACGCGCCAGGACATGACCCTGCTGGCCGAGCGCTTCAACGACACCTTCGCCTATCGCTGGCAGCGGGTGATCGAGTTCCTCAAGCTGCACTACGTGCTCAGCCGGCGCCAAGGCGACTACTGGCGGCGCCATCGCGACCCGGCCACGGTGCCCGCCTCGCTGCAGGCGATGCTGCAGCTGTGGCGACACCAGCCGCCCTCGCGCAGCGATTTTCCGCGCAGCGAGGAGATCTTTCCCTCGGCCAGTTGGCAGTACATCCTGTACGGCATGGGCGTGCGACCACAGCCACGTCCGGCCCGTCGCGCCGACGACCCGACCGCCGCGGAAAGCTGGTTCGGCGAGGCCGCCGCCATGGCCCAGCGTATGCTGCCGGCGCTGCCCTCCCACCGCGCGTTGGTCGAACACATCAAGGCCCACGGCCTGCCGCGCATCTGAAACCTGGAGTGTCCATGTCCCGTCCTGTCCTGCTCAACAACGTCGACCACCGCGACCTGCGCGTGTTGGCCGGCCATCGCCCGGGGCTGGGCGATGAGGTGATGGCGGTGGTGACCTTTCCCGCCGAGTTCCGCCAGCTGCAGGCGTACTACCCGATCGTGTTCCAGAAGGATCCGCAGGGGCGCTTCCATCCCACGGCGCTGCTTGGGCTGCAGCCCGGGCAGAACCTGTTCCTCAAGGCCGATGGCTGGGATGCGCACTACGTTCCGCTGGCCGTGGCCCGGCAGCCCTTCATCATCGGCCTGGACGCGGCCGGCGAGCCGATGCTGCATGTGGATATCGAACACCCGCGCGTGTCCGCGGAAGGCCAGCCGTTGTTCCTGGAGCATGGCGGGCATACGCCGTTCCTGCAGCACACCGCCTCGCTGATGCGCACGCTGCACGATGGGCTGCAGACCAACGACAGCTTCATCGCCACGCTGCTGGAGCACGAGCTGCTGGAATCGTTCGTGCTGAACATCCAGCTGCCCGGCCAGGCGCCGGCGCGCATGGAGGGCTGCTACGCCATCGCCGAGGAAAAGCTGCGCGCGCTGGAAGCGCAGACCCTGCATGCACTGGCGCGGTCCGGGGCGCTGGAAGCCATCTACATGGCCGTGGCCTCGCTCTCGCACCTGCGCGATCTGATCGGCCGCCTGGAAGCTGCGCATGCACGTCAGTCCTGAGCCCATCGTCGAGCTGCGCGGCCTGGAGGCCGGCGCGCTCGATCCGGCGTTGCTGTCCAGCAGCGAGCCGCGCGTGCTGCGCGGCCTGGTCGCGCATTGGCCGATGGCCCAGGCCGGGGCGCGCTCGCCCGCCGACGCGGTGGATTACCTCAAGCGCTTCGCGCGCGCCGAGCCGGTGGTGGCCACCGTAGCCGCACCCGAGTCCGGCGGGCGCTTCTTCTACACCGCCGATGTGCAGGCCTTCAACTTCCGCCAGGAGCGCGTGCCGCTGCCGGTGGTGCTCGATACCCTGCTGCGCTACCTGGACGAGGACGCGCCACCAGCCATCTATGTCGGCTCCACCAGCATCGACACCTGGCTGCCGGGCTTCCGCGCGGACAACGATCTGGACCTGGGCGCGCACGATCCCCTGGCGAGTATCTGGATCGGCAACCGCACGCGCATCGCCGCCCACCAGGACGTGCCGGACAACATCGCCTGCGTGGTCGCCGGCCGGCGCCGGGTGACGCTGTTTCCGCCGAGCCAGCTGGAGAATCTCTACATCGGTCCGCTGGACCGCACGCCGGCCGGCCAGGCGGTGAGCATGGTGGATTTCGCCGACCCGGACCTGCAGCGCTTCCCACGCTTTGCCGAAGCCTTGCGCCACGCGCGGGTGGTCGAACTGGAGCCAGGCGATGCCATCCTGATCCCCAGCATGTGGTGGCACCACATGGAGGCGCTGGCGGAGTTCAACATCCTGGTCAATTACTGGTGGCGGCAGTCGCCGGCGTACATGGACTCGCCGATGAACGCCTTGATGCTGGCGCTGCTCAGCATCCGCGACCTGCCGCCGGCCCAGCGCCAGACCTGGCAGGACGTGTTCCGCCACTACGTGTTCGAGGCCGACGACAGCACCGCCGCGCATCTGCCCGAGGCGGCGCGCGGGCTGTTGGGGCCGATGGACGAGACACGTGCGCGCGAGTTGCGCGCGCGGCTGCTGCAACGCTTGAATCGCTGAGGACGCCATGCTGGACGCCGTGACTTCGTTGCCTTCCACGCCGGTGCGCCGCGTGGTGATCGCCGGTGGGGGAACCGCCGGCTGGATGGCCGCCGCCGCCTTGTCCAAGGTGCTGGGCAAGGCGCTGCAGATCACCCTGGTGGAATCGGAGGAGATCGGCACCGTGGGCGTGGGCGAGGCCACCATCCCCTCGCTGGCCACCTTCCACCGCCTGCTGGAGATCGACGAGCGCGAGTTCCTCAGCGCCACCCAGGGCACCATCAAGCTCGGCATCTCCTTCGAGAACTGGCGCACCGAGCAGCATCGCTACATCCATTCCTTCGGCACCACCGGCCAGGACCACTGGACCGCGGGCTTCCAGCATTTCTGGCTGAAGGGGCGCGAGCGCGGGCTGGCCGGGTCCTACGACGATTACTGCATCGAGTTGCAGGCGGCCCTGCACGACCGGTTCGCCCACCTGCAGGGCTACCGGATGAACTACGCCTACCACCTGGATGCGAGCTACTACGCGCGCTACCTGCGGCAGCTCAGCGAGCGCCATGGCTGTCGCCGGATCGAAGGCAAGATCGCGCAGGTGCACACCGATGCCGCCACCGGTTTCATCACCGGCCTGCAACTGGAGCGTGGCGAGCTGATCGAAGGCGACCTGTTCATCGATTGCACCGGCTTTCGCGCGCTGCTGATCGGTCAGACCCTGGGCGTGGGCTTCGAGGACTGGTCGCACTGGCTGCTCAACGACCGTGCATTCGCCACCCAGACCACCGCCGTGCGCGATGCGGTGCCGTACACGCGGGCCATCGCCGAGCCCTGGGGGTGGCAGTGGCGCATCCCCCTGCAGCACCGCGTCGGCAATGGCGTGGTGTATTCCAGCAAGTACGTCAGCGACGAGGAAGCCAAGGCGCGGTTCCTGGCCACGGCCGAAGGGGAGATCATCAAGGCGCCGTTCCCGATCAGTTTCCGCCCCGGCCGCCGCATGGAATGCTGGAACCGGAACTGCGTGGCGCTTGGCCTGGCCGGCAGCTTCATCGAGCCGCTGGAATCGACCACCATCCACCTGATCCAGCGCGGCATCACCCGGCTGATGCAGAGCTTTCCGGCCGTCATCACCCGGGTCGGCATCGATCAGTACAACACCCAGCTGGCCGACGAGCTGCAGCACGTGCGCGACTTCGTCGTGCTGCACTACGCCGCTACCGAGCGCCGGGATTCGCCGTATTGGGAGTACGTGGCCAACATGACCTTGCCGGCCACCCTGCAGCATCGCATCGACCTGTTCCGCCAGACCGGCACGGTGTTCCATGCGCCGCAGGAGCTGTTCGCGGAGAACTCCTGGATCCAGGTGATGATGGGGCAGGGCATCGTGCCGAGGCACCGCCACCCTGCACCGGACCTGATGGGCGATGCGGAGCTGTCCGCGTTCCTCGGCAGCATCGCCAAGCGCGTGCGCGAGACCGCCGCGCAGCTGCCGCCGCACATGGATTACCTGCGCCGCTACAGCCCGGCACAACCGCCGGCCCGGCCCGCCGCGGCCTGAGGCCGAGCCATGGCCATTGGGGGGCTGCGATGAACGCCACTGCGCTGTTGCTGATGCAGCTGCTGGTGATCCTGGGCGCGGCGCGGCTGTGTGGGCTGCTGCTGCGCCGGCTGGGTCAGCCCCCGGTGATCGGCGAAATGGCCGCCGGGCTGCTGCTGGGGCCGATCGCCTTCGGCGCCTGGTGGCCGCAGGCCCACGCGGCCTTGTTCGCCCCCCAGAGTCTTGGCGCCTTGTCGGGCCTGTCCACGATGGGCGTGGTGCTCTTCATGTTCATCGTCGGCGCCGAACTGCGCGCGCCCGAAGGCACCCGCAGGCAGGTGCGCGCCGCGTTTTCAGTCGGCCTGCTGGGCATCGTGCTGCCGATGGCGCTGGGGCTGGGCATCGCGCCTTGGCTGCACGCGCGTTTCGCACCCGCCGGGGTGGGCTTGTGGCCATTTGCCTTGTTCATCGCCGCCACGATGTCGGTGACCGCCTTTCCGGTGCTGGCGCGCATCCTGAAGGACCGCGGCATGACCGGCACCACCGCCGGCCGCCTGGCACTGAGTTCGGCGGTGATCGACGATGCGGCCGTGTGGGTAATCCTGGCGGTGGTGCTGACCCTGGCCGGTGGCGCGCATGCCAGCGTGGCCATGACCGCCGTCGGCGCGCTGGTACTGGTCGGGCTGGTCTTCGGCCTGTTGCGTCCCCTCTACGCACGCCTGCTGCGCGCGCGCCTGGCCGATGGGCAGTTCCCGCCACAGGCTTTCATCCAGGTGCTGCTGGGTCTGCTGGCCTGCGCCGCGGCGGCGGAGTGGATCGGTCTGCACGCCATCTTCGGCGCCTTCCTGTTCGGCACCTGCCTGCCGCGCGAGGATCGCCTGCTGAAGCACCTGGCCGACAAGGTCGAGCCACTGGCGGTCGCCCTGCTGATGCCGGTGCTGTTCGCGCTGGCGGGGCAGGCGACGTCGGTCAATGCCTTCGCCGGGGCGGGGATCGGAGCATTCGGCCTGATCCTGGTGGTGGCGATCCTGGGCAAGGTCATCGGCTGCACCGCAGGGGCCAGGCTCAATGGGCACGACTGGCGCGACAGCCTGGCGGTGGGCGCACTGATGAATGCCCGCGGCCTGATGGAGCTGGTGGTGATCAAGATCGGCATGGACGCCGGACTGATCGGTGCGGAACTGTTCACGCTGCTGTTCGGCATGACCCTGGCGACCACCTTCATGGCCTCACCGCTGCTGAGCCTGTGCCAACGCCCGCGCCGCGCTGCGCATGCGGGCCTCGACGCGCACGGTTGAGCGCGGCCGCGGTCGCGGCTGACGCGATCGCAAGGTGGCGTGGCGGGCTTGCGTGAGGGCCCGGCCATCCCCATTGACCCATGCAGACCACGGAGACCTGCATGGACCCCAGCCAGAATCCCAATGTTTTTCACGCCACCACCATCCTGTCGGTGCGCCGCAACGGCCATGTCGCCATCGCCGGCGATGGCCAGGTCACGCTGGGCCACACGGTGATGAAGGGAAACGCCCGCAAGGTGCGCCGCCTGGGGCGCGAGGGCCAAGTCCTGGCCGGGTTCGCTGGCGCCGCCGCCGATGCCTTCACCCTGTTCGAACTGTTCGAGGCCAAGCTGGAAAAGCATGGCCAGCTGCAGCGCGCGGCGGTCGAGCTGGCCAAGGATTGGCGCACCGAGCGCCGCTACGGCAAGCTCGAAGCCCTGCTGGCGGTGGCCGACAAGGACACCTCGCTGATCATCAGCGGCACGGGCGATGTGATCGAACCAGAGGACGGCATCATCGCCATCGGCTCGGGCGGCTCCTACGCCCTGTCCGCCGCGCGCGCCCTGCTAAACCACACCGAGCTCGATGCCAAGGCCATCGCCGTGGAGTCGCTCAACATCGCTGGCGATATCTGCATCTATACCAATCGCAATGTGGTGGTGGAGGAGCTGTAGGTAGGAACGAGTGAGGAGAAACGAGGAACGAGTTGCTAAAGCCATCTCTTCTCGCGCTCCTTCACTCGTTTCTCGTTCCTCTGCACTCGTTTCTCGCCCCCGGAAAAACCATGACCTCCCAGATCGACACCACCTCCTCCGCCACCATGACCCCGCGCGAAATCGTGCAGGAACTCGACCGACATATCGTCGGCCAGCATGCGGCCAAGCGCGCCGTGGCCATCGCCTTGCGCAACCGCTGGCGCCGCGCGCAGCTGGCGCCGGAGCTGCGCAACGAGGTCATGCCCAAGAACATCCTGATGATCGGCCCCACCGGCGTGGGCAAGACCGAGATCGCCCGGCGCCTGGCCACGCTGGCCAACGCGCCTTTCGTCAAGGTCGAGGCCACGCGCTTTACCGAGGTCGGTTATGTCGGCAAGGACGTGGAGCAGATCATCCGCGACCTGGCCGACACCGCGGTCAAGCTGTACCGCGAGCAGGCCAAGGTGCGCGTGCGTACCCAGGCCGAGGAGCGCGCCGAGGACCGCATCCTCGATGCGCTGCTGCCGCGTCGCAGCGCCGGCATCGGCTTCGACCCTGCCGCGGTGGCCAACGAGCCCTCCGCGCAGGACAGCGAGACCCGCGCCAAGTTCCGCCGGATGCTGCGCAAGGGCGAGCTGGACGAGCGCGAGATTGAGCTGGAACTGGCGGCCAACGTTGGCGGCATGGACATCATGACCCCGCCGGGCATGGAGGAAATGGGCCAGCAGCTCAAGCAGATGTTCTCCAGCCTGGGCCAGGGCAAGTCGCACAAGCGCACACTGACCATCAAGGCCGCGCGCCCGCAGCTGGTGGAAGAAGAGGCAGCCAAGCTGGTCAACGAGGACGACGTGCGCGCCGCGGCCATCGAGGCCTGCGAGCAGCATGGCATCGTCTTCATCGACGAGATCGACAAGGTCGCCAAGCGCGGAGACAACGTGGGAGGTGGCGATGTCAGCCGCGAAGGCGTGCAGCGCGACCTGCTGCCGCTGGTAGAAGGCTCCAACGTCTCCACCAAGTACGGCACGGTCAAGACCGACCACATCCTGTTTATCGCCTCCGGTGCTTTCCACCTGGCCAAGCCCTCGGACCTGATCCCAGAGCTGCAGGGCCGCTTCCCGATCCGGGTCGAGCTGGGCGCGCTGAGCAAGGCCGACTTCGTGCGCATCCTCACCGAGCCCAAGGCCGCGCTGACCAAGCAGTACGTCGAGCTGATGAAGACCGAGGGGGTGTCGCTGAGCTTCGGCGAGGATGCGGTGGACCGCATCGCCGAGATCGCCGCGCAGGTCAACGAGCGCCAGGAGAACATCGGCGCGCGCCGCCTGCACACCGTGCTGGAGCGCCTGCTGGACGTGCTGAGCTACGAGGCGCCGGACCGCGATGGCGATAGCGTCGCCGTCGATCGCGCCTATGTGGACAGGTACCTGGATGAGCTGGTGCAGGATCCGGACCTGAGCCGTTACATCCTGTAAGGCCCACGCGCAGCGAGGGGGCTGTCAGCGAGGGAAGCGGCCATCGGCCAGCGGGCCGCGCGCAGTGCCGGCAGCATCCGCTGTGGGAGCCGATTCATCGGCGAAGCTTTCAAGGGCAGGCCCCTCGCCGATGAATCGGCTCCCACAAAAGCGGTCGCCGGGCGCACCTGGCGACCTCTGCGCACCAGGCGTGCTGAATGGCGGGTCGCACCGCAGCTGAACGGATGGCTGCACCCAGGCGGGCGCTTGAGGGAATTTTCACCGGCTGCTGGCGCATTCTCCCGGCCAGCTCAAATCAAGATGATGAGGCTTTCATGATCCGCACGATCGCCCTGATCTCCGCGCTCGGCCTGGCGGCCGTCGCGGCGCCGTCGCAGGCGGCCACCACCTGCAAACTCAAGTTCAACATGTCCGGCTGGTCGGCGTTCTACAAGACCGCCGATGGCACCGGCACGGTGAGCTGCGACAACGGCGAGACCATGCGCGTGAAGGTCAGTGCGCGTGGCGGCGGCCTGACCGTGGGCAAGTCCACCATCGACAACGGGTTTGGCGAGTTCTCCAGCGTTCGCAACATCCGCCAGACGCTGGGCAGCTATGCCTCGGCCGAGGCCCACGCTGGCGCGGTCGAGTCGACCAAGGCCCAGGTCATGACCAAGGGCGAGGTGTCCCTGTCGCTGGCCGGGACCGGCAAGGGCTGGGACCTGGGCGTGGCCTTCGGCGCATTCAATATCGATCCGCTGTAGACGGCCCTGGTACGGGCCGCTCGCGTCGGCGAATGGCCCGCACGCACGGGTGCGCCTGAGTCGCGGCCCGACACGCGCGAGACCGCGACTGCCTGCGTGCGCGAGCCCGCCGCGGCTCACTCCTCGCCGATGTCCTCGTTCCACACGTCTGGACGTTCGCTGATGAACCGCCCCAGCAGGTCGATGCATTCCTGGTCGTGCAGGTCGATGACCTTCACCCCGGACTCGCGCAGCCACTCGATGCCGCCCTGGAAGGTCACCGACTCGCCGACGACCACCGTGCCGATGTTGAACTGGCGCACCAGGCCGCTGCAGTACCAGCACGGGGCCAGGGTGGTGACCATGATGGTGTCGCGATAGCTGCGCTGGCGGCCGGCCTTGCGGAAGGCGTCGGTTTCGCCGTGCACGGACGGGTCGCCTTCCTGCACGCGGCGGTTGTGGCCGCAGCCGAGCAGGCGGCCGTCGTTGTGGTAGAGGGCCGCGCCGATCGGGACCCCGCCTTCGGCCAGGCCCTGGCGGGCCTCGGCGATGGCGGTGTCCAGCAGCGCGCGGTAATCGGGGGTCTGGATCATGGGGGGCTCCGGCCGCGTCGGCGGGTGATCGGGGCGTGCAGTCTGCCCGCTGTGCGCCGGCGGGTCGAGGTCGCGGCCCGCAGGTGCGATAATCCCCGGCATGAGCGAATCCCCCTACCGCAGCGGTACCACCCATTTCGGCTTCCGCGACGTCGCCGCCAAGGACAAGCAGAAGCTGGTCGAAGAGGTCTTCACCTCGGTCGCCGGCAAGTACGACCTGATGAACGACCTGATGAGCCTGGGGGTCCACCGGCTCTGGAAGCGCTATTTCACAGGCACCGCGCAGGTCAAGCGGGGCGACCGCGTGCTGGACCTGGCCGGCGGGACCGGTGACATCGCCGCGCTGCTCAAGGAGCGCGTCGGCAAGACCGGCAGCATCGTCCTGGGCGACATCAACGCCGGCATGCTGACGGTGGGCCGCGACCGCATGACCGACCGCGGCCTGGTGGCCGGGCTGGAGTATGTGCAGTGCAACGCCGAGGCGCTGCCGTTCCCGGATGCCAGCTTCGACCTGGTGACCATCGCCTTCGGCCTGCGCAACGTGACCGACAAGGATGCGGCGCTGCGCGAGATGTACCGCGTGCTCAAGGTCGGCGGGCAGGTGCGCGTGCTGGAGTTCTCTGAAGTGACGATCGACTGGTTCAAGCCGGTCTACGATTTCCACTCCTTCAAGGTGCTGCCCAGGTTGGGCAAGCTGTTCGCCAACGATCCGGACAGCTACCAGTACCTGGCCGAGAGCATCCGCAAGCATCCGCCGCAGCACGAGCTGAAAGGGATGATGGAAGCGGCCGGCTTCTCGCGCTGCAAGTTCACCAATCTCTCGGCCGGCATCGTCGCGATCCACGACGGCTTCAAGGCCTGAAAGTTTTAGCTGAACATTGCTGCGATTTTTGTCGACTGCGTCCGGCCCAGCCCGCCCCCGTTCATTAGACTTGCGCCCCGACCAAGGGCAGGGTGGGGCAGTACGGTTTGAAGGATGTCGTTGCGAAATGGCGCGCCTCGCTGGGGCTGCGCATCATGTCGGTGGCGTTTGTCGGGGTGCATATCCCCTTGCTGGTGTTCACCGGCTGGCTGCTCAGCGCGAGCCACGGGGCCCTGGACGCGCTGTTGATGCCCCTGCTGGTGGTGCTGCTGGCGACCCTGGCCGGCACTGGCCTGACGCTGTGGATGATCCATCGCCTGCTCGCGCCCCTGCGCGAGGCCGCCGACGAGCTGGAGCGCTATTGCGAGCGCCCGCTGCCCCTGCCACCAGGCGGGCATGACGAGATCGACCAGCTGCTGCGTCGCCTGCGCCACGGCCTGCGCTCGATGCGCGCCGGCATGCGCAAGCTCACGCACGAGGCCACGCGCGATGCGCTGACCGGCGCGCTCAACCGACGCGGCGCGCAGCAGGCCATGAGCGCCTCGGCCGCGCTGGCCCTGTCCCAGTCGGTCCCGTTCTGCGTGGCGGTGCTGGACCTGGACGATCTCAAGCCGATCAACGACCAGTTCGGTCATGCGGCCGGCGATGCGGTGCTGCTGGCGATGGTCGAGCGCATGCGCGGGCGCCTGGGTGGGCAGGATTGGATCGGCCGCTGGGGCGGGGACGAGTTCGTCGTGGGCCTGCACCTGCCGCTCGAAGCGGCCGTGGCGCTGCTGGAGGCGCTGCTGCACGAGTTGCGCAGCGGCGACACCCCCGTGCGGCTGAGCGCGGGCGTTGCGCAGTGGCGGCCCGGCGAGGACAGCGACGCGCTGTACAAACGCGCCGACCAGCTGATGTATCGGGTCAAGTTCTCCGGCGGCGGGCGGCTGCTGCACGCGTCCTGAGCCTGCGCGGCGGACGAACCTCGGCTTGACCCAGGCCCCCACCGAGCGGCCCCAGTGGAAGCGCGTAGGGTGGATGACGCTCCTTCATCCACCATCGCGGTGAAATTCGCACCATGGGAACGTCGGCGACTCCGGCTTGGCCCCGCCTGCGCCC
>NZ_SAWZ01000019.1 GCF_004122095.1 Pseudoxanthomonas composti
CGTGGCCAGGTGCTGGCCAAGCCGGGTTCGATCAAGCCGCACACCGATTTCGAAGCCGAAGTCTATGTGCTGTCCAAGGACGAGGGTGGCCGTCATACGCCGTTCTTCAAGGGCTACCGTCCGCAGTTCTACTTCCGCACCACCGACATCACCGGTGCGATCGAGCTGCCGGAAGGCACCGAGATGGTGATGCCGGGCGACAACGTGAAGATGGTGGTCACGCTGATCAACCCGGTGGCGATGGACGAAGGTCTGCGCTTCGCGATCCGCGAAGGCGGCCGCACCGTCGGCGCCGGCGTCGTCGCCAAGATCATCAAGTAAGGTCCTTGCGATTGGGCGGTCACCCGATCGCCTGATCCCGCGAACGGCGGACCGGAACCTCGGTCCGCCTTCGTTGTCTGGGGATGATGTAAATCGCAGGACGTCGCATCGGGTCCTGCAGCAGTGTTTTTCCGTACGCCAGTAGCTCAATTGGCAGAGCAGCGGTCTCCAAAACCGCAGGTTGGGGGTTCGAGTCCCTCCTGGCGTGCCACCCTCCGGCCTTTGCCCCTCGCCGGTCGGGTCGACAAGGTGGGCGAGGCATAAGAGCCGGATGAACAGCAAGGTCGAACAATCCAAGACGGCAGCCTCCGCAGGCGACGTGGCCAAGTACGTCGTTGCGCTGGCGCTGGTGGTGGCAGGGCTGGTGGTCTGGTGGATGTTCGCTGGCCAGTGGGCGACCCCGCTGCGCGCGCTGGCGGTGGTGGTTGGGCTGGTGGCGGGCGCTGGCCTGTTCATCACGACGGCCAAGGGCCGGGACACGGTCGAATTCCTGTCCGAATCCCGTTTCGAGCTGCGCAAGGTGGTCTGGCCGACCCGCCAGGAAGCCATCCGCATGACCTGGGTTGTTGCCATCGTGGTCTCGGTCCTGAGCCTGATCCTGGCGGGCTTCGACTTCGCCATTCAGGCGCTCGTCGAAAAACTGTTCACCCTGGGTCGTTGAGGAGAAAGCCGCAGTGAAGCGTTGGTATGTCGTGCACGCCTACTCAGGCTTTGAGAAATCCGTCGCCCAGGCCCTGCGCGATCGCATCGCCCGCAATGGCATGGAAGAGAAGTTCGGCGACGTCCTGGTTCCCACCGAGGAAGTGGTGGAAATGCGCTCCGGCCAGAAGCGCCGTTCCGAGCGCAAGTTCTTCCCCGGCTACGTCCTGGTGCAGATCGAGACGCACGACGAGGCGGGCATCCCGCGCATGGACAACGAGTCCTGGCATCTGGTGAAGGAAACCGCGCGCGTGCTGGGCTTCATCGGCGGTACGGCCGACCGTCCGCTGCCGATCCGCGACGAGGAAGCCGCTGCGATCCTGGACCGCGTGCAGGAAGGCGTGGAAAAGCCGCGTCCGAAGGTGCTGTTCGAGGCCGGCGAAATGGTCCGCGTCACCGATGGCCCGTTCAACGACTTCAACGGCGTGGTGGAAGAGGTCAATTACGAGAAGAGCCGCCTGCGCGTGGCCGTGCTCATCTTCGGCCGCTCGACCCCGGTCGAGCTGGAATTCGGACAGGTCGAGAAGGCCTGACGGTCCGTCCAGGCGCCCAAGCGCGCCTGACGAAATCCTGATATAGTGCGCGGCTCCCTCGTGGATTTCCGCCAAGGGAGCCATGGCCGCCTTCGGGTGGCCATCGCTGCGTTCAAGAAGACGCGATGCCGGGACGCGTGATTCCCGGTCCGATGGGGAGCCTGAATCCAGGCGCTAGTACCCGGAGAACATTGAAATGGCAAAGAAAGTTGTCGGTTACATCAAGCTGCAGGTGAAGGCCGGTCAGGCCAACCCCTCGCCGCCGGTCGGTCCTGCGCTGGGTCAGCGCGGCCTGAACATCATGGAGTTCTGCAAGGCGTTCAACGCTGCAACCTCCAAGCTCGAGCCGGGTCTGCCGACCCCGGTCATCATCACGGCCTACTCGGACCGTACTTTCACCTTCGTGACCAAGTCGACCCCGGCGTCGGTGCTGCTGAAGAAGGCCGCGGGCATCAGCTCCGGTTCCAAGCGCCCGAACACCGAGAAGGTGGGCAAGGTCACCCGCAAGCAGCTGGAAGACATCGCCAATGCCAAGCAGGCCGACCTGACGGCGGCCGAGCTGGAAGCGGCGGTGCGCACGATTGCGGGCTCGGCCCGTTCCATGGGTCTGGTGGTGGAGGGCTAATCACATGGCAATGAACAAGCGACAGAAGGCCATCCTGGCCGCCGTGACCCCGGGCAAGGCCTACGCCGTTGACGAGGCCCTGAAGATTCTCAAGAGCGCCACCAAGGCCAAGTTCGTCGAGTCGATCGACGTGGCCGTGCGTCTGGGCGTGGACGCCAAGAAGTCCGACCAGCAGGTGCGCGGTTCGACCGTGCTGCCGGCCGGTACCGGCAAGTCGGTGCGCGTGGCGGTGTTCGCCCCGGCCGGCGCCAAGGCCGACGAAGCCCTGGCCGCTGGCGCCGAAGCTGTCGGCATGGACGACCTGGCCGAGAAGATGCAGGCCGGCGACCTGAACTACGACGTGGTCATCGCCACCCCGGACGCCATGCGCGTAGTCGGTAAGCTGGGTCAGGTCCTGGGCCCGCGCGGCCTGATGCCGAACCCGAAGGTCGGCACCGTCTCGCCGAACCCGGCCGAAGCCGTGAAGAACGCCAAGTCGGGCCAGGTGCGCTACCGCACCGACAAGGCCGGCATCATCCACTGCACCATCGGCAAGGCCTCCTTCGAGGACGAAGCCCTGGTGACCAACCTGCAGGCCCTGCTGGCCGACCTGGTCAAGGCCAAGCCCTCGACCGCCAAGGGCCAGTACCTGCAGAAGATCTCCCTCAGCTCGACCATGGGCCCCGGCGTGACCGTGGACCAGTCGTCGCTGAACCTGAAGTAAGAAACACAGGAACGAGTATCGAGAAACGAGAAACGAGTAAAAGCGAGACACCGTCCGCCACTCGTTCCTCGTTCCTCCCCACTCGTTCCTGCATTTGAGGGCGGTCCGCAGCGCAAGCCGCGGACAGCCGTCAAAGACCGCAGGCGCGGTCGGCGCACATCGATGACGGGCACGGGAAGCTCGGTACGGCAGGGAGTCGCCGTCGATGGAAGCGAGATCGCTTAATCCGGTTCCGAGTGGAATCGCGCCCGCGTAGATGGTGCCGCCTTTTGGAAGTTTTCTGGTCAGACCTCCGTCCAGCCAGGCAGAAAGGCCACCACCGGGATGTGTCGTGCATCCCCGGCCCCCAAGGACGGGAGCTGCTCAGGACCGCAAGCGGCAGGAGCCGTGAGCGGAGTTCACAATGAGGAGTGATTAATGGCTCTCAATCTGTCCCAGAAGCAGGAAGTCGTCGCCGAGCTGGCAGAAGTCGCCGCGAAGGCCCACTCCTTGGTTGCTGTTGAGTACGCAGGCACCACGGTCAGTCAGATGACCGCGATGCGCAAGCAGGCTCGTGATACCGGTGTGTACTTGCGCGTTGTCAAGAACACCCTGGCCGCACGTGCCGTGGAAGGTACCGAATACGAGTGCACCAAGGACTCGCTGATCGGCCCCCTGCTGTATGCGTTCTCGACCGAGGAGCCCGGCGCCGCCGGTCGCCTGATCAAGGAATTCGCCAAGACCAACGACAAGCTCAAGCCGAAGGTCGTCGCCGTCGGCGGCCAGCTGTACCCGGCCAGCCACGTCGAAGTCCTGGCTTCGCTGCCCACGCTCGACCAGGCCCTGGCCATGGTCGCACGCGCCCTGGCCGAACCCGCCGCGATGTTTGCCCGTGCCGTCAAGGCCGTGGCCGACCAGCAGGGCGGTGGCGATCAGGCGCCTGCCGAAGAAGCAGCGGCCGAAACGGCCTAAGTTCGACCTGTCGGTTCAACGAACCCCATTCCAGATAACTTTTTAAAGGTAATCACAATGTCCCTTACCAACGAGCAGATCGTCGACGCCATCGCCGAGAAGTCCCTGATGGAAGTGATGGAGCTGGTCAAGGCCATCGAAGACAAGTTCGGCGTCTCCGCCGCCGCCCCCGTCGCCGTGGCTGCCGCCGCTGGCCCGGCCGCCGCCGTCGAAGAGCAGACCGAGTTCACCCTGGTGCTGAAGAGCGCTGGCGACAAGAAGGTCGACGTCATCAAGGCCGTGCGCGCCGTGACCGGCCTGGGCCTGAAGGAAGCCAAGGACCTCACCGAGGCCGGCGGCGTCCTGAAGGAAGGCCTGTCGAAGGAAGATGCCGAGAAGGCCAAGAAGGATTTCGAGGCCATCGGCGCTTCGGTCGAGCTGAAGTAATCGCAATTCGTCGCCAGGTTCCATCGGCGACATCCAAAGGCCGGGGGCGCAAGCCCCTGGCCTTCGGTCGTTGTTCCAATGAGGTGTTGTAAACCGCGTGGCGGGCGGTCACCGAGCCCGGCGGTCGTATGCAGTGATGTTGTAGATCAGCAAGTTGCAGTCCTAGCTCAGCTTGACGTGGTCAAGAAACCCACGAGTTGGTAGTTGGAAGTAGCGGGAGATGGCGTGCTGGTGCCGGCAATACCAGCGACTTCCAACTGACAGTTCTCCCCATTCGCAATGAATGTTCCCCGGGGTAGCGGACGCGCTGCCCCCCGATGCCAGAGGCACAGTCACATGACGACATACTCGTTCACCGAGAAGAAGCGCATCCGTAAGGACTTCGGCAAGCAGCGGTCGATCCTCGAGGTCCCGTTCCTGCTCGCCATCCAGGTCGACTCCTACCGCGAGTTCCTGCAGGAAAACATCGAGCCGGCCAAGCGCGAGGACCGTGGCCTGCACGCCGCGCTCAAGTCCGTGTTCCCGATTTCCAGCTACAGCGGCAACGCGGCGCTGGAGTACGTGGGCTACAAGCTGGGCGAGCCGGTGTTCGACGAGCGTGAATGCCGTCAGCGTGGCATGAGCTACGGCGCGCCGCTGCGCGTGACCGTGCGCCTGGTCATCTATGACCGCGAGTCCTCGACCAAGGCCATCAAGTACGTAAAGGAGCAGGAGGTCTATCTGGGCGAGATTCCGCTCATGACCGAGAACGGCACCTTCATCGTCAACGGCACCGAGCGCGTCATCGTCTCCCAGCTGCACCGCTCGCCGGGTGTGTTCTTCGACCACGACCGTGGCAAGACCCACAGCTCGGGCAAGCTGCTGTACAGCGCCCGCATCATTCCTTACCGCGGCTCCTGGCTGGACTTCGAGTTCGACCCGAAGGACGCGCTGTTCACCCGTATCGACCGTCGCCGCAAGCTGCCGGTCACGATCCTGCTGCGCGCGCTGGGCTACTCCAACGAGGAGATGCTCAACCACTTCTTCGAGATCAACACCTTCCACATCCTCAGCGAAGGCGTGCAGCTGGAGCTGGTGGCCGAGCGCCTGCGTGGCGAAACGCTGGGCTTCGACCTGGCCGACGGCGACAAGGTCATCGTGGAAGCCGGCAAGCGCATCACCGCGCGCCACGTCAAGCAGCTGGAAGCCGCCGGCGTTGCCGCCCTGGCCGTGCCGGACGACTATCTGGTCGGCCGCATCCTGTCGCACGACGTCATCGACGCGTCCACCGGCGAGCTGCTGGCCAACGCCAATGACGAGATCACCGACGAGCAGCTGACCAAGTTCCGCGCCGCCGGCGTGGAAGCGGTGGGCACGCTGTGGGTCAACGACCTGGACCGTGGCGCATATCTGTCCAACACCCTGCGCATCGACCCGACCCGCACCCAGCTGGAGGCGCTGGTCGAGATCTACCGCATGATGCGTCCGGGCGAGCCGCCGACGAAGGACGCCGCGCAGAACCTGTTCCACAACCTGTTCTTCACCTTCGAGCGCTACGACCTGTCCTCGGTCGGCCGCATGAAGTTCAACCGTCGCGTGGGCCGCAAGGAAACCACCGGCGAGTCCGTGCTGTACGACCACAAGTACTTCAGCGTCCGCAACGAGGAAGAGTCCAAGCGCCTGGTCGCCACCAACGGCGAAACCTCGGACATCCTGGACGTGATTTCGGTCCTGACCGAGATCCGCAACGGTCGCGGCGTGGTCGATGACATCGATCACCTGGGTAACCGTCGCGTGCGCTCGGTCGGCGAAATGGCCGAGAACGTGTTCCGCGTGGGCCTGGTCCGCGTCGAGCGCGCGGTGAAGGAGCGCCTGTCGATGGCCGAGTCCGAAGGCCTGACCCCGCAGGAGCTGATCAACGCCAAGCCGGTGGCCGCCGCGATCAAGGAGTTCTTCGGCTCCTCGCAGCTGTCCCAGTTCATGGACCAGAACAACCCGCTGTCGGAAGTTACGCACAAGCGTCGCGTTTCGGCGCTGGGCCCGGGCGGCCTGACCCGCGAGCGCGCCGGCTTCGAAGTGCGCGACGTGCACCCGACCCACTACGGCCGCGTCTGCACCATCGAGACCCCGGAAGGCCCGAACATCGGCCTGATCAACTCGCTGGCTGTGTACGCCCGCACCAACTCGTATGGCTTCCTCGAGACGCCGTACCGCAAGGTCGTGGACGGCGTGATCACCGACGAGATCGAGTACCTGTCGGCGATCGAGGAGAACGAGTACGTCATCGCCCAGGCCAACGCCCTGACCGATGCCAAGGGCGCGCTGACCGAGCAGTTCGTGCCGTGCCGCTTCCAGGGCGAGTCGCTGCTCAAGCCGCCGCTGGACGTGCACTTCATGGACGTCTCGCCGATGCAGACCGTGTCCATCGCCGCGGCGCTGGTGCCGTTCCTGGAGCACGATGACGCCAACCGCGCACTGATGGGCGCCAACATGCAGCGCCAGGCCGTGCCGACGCTGCGTGCGCAGAAGCCGCTGGTCGGTACCGGCATCGAGCGCGCCGTGGCGCGCGACTCGGGCGTGACCGTGAACGCCCGCCGTGGTGGCGTGATCGAGCAGATCGACGCCGGCCGCATCGTGGTCAAGGTGGTCGAGGACGAAATCTCCGGCGAGCACGATGCCGGCGTGGATATCTACAACCTCATCAAGTACACCCGTTCCAACCAGAACACCTGCATCAACCAGCGTCCGCGCGTGAACGTGGGCGACGTGGTGTCGCGTGGCGACGTGCTGGCCGACGGTCCGTCCACCGACATCGGCGAGCTGGCCCTGGGCCAGAACATGCTGATCGCGTTCATGCCCTGGAACGGCTACAACTTCGAAGACTCCATCCTGCTCTCCGAGCGCGTGGTGGAAGAGGATCGCTACACCACGATCCACATCGAAGAGCTGACCTGCGTGGCGCGCGACACCAAGCTGGGGCCGGAAGAGATCTCGGCCGACATCCCCAACGTCTCGGAGAGCGCGCTGAACCGCCTCGACGAGTCGGGCGTGGTGTACATCGGTGCGGAAGTGCGCGCCGGCGACATCATGGTCGGCAAGGTCACGCCGAAGGGCGAGAGCCAGCTGACCCCGGAAGAGAAGCTGCTGCGGGCGATCTTCGGCGAGAAGGCCTCGGACGTGAAGGACAGCTCGCTGCGCGTGCCGCCGGGCATGGACGGCACCGTCATCGACGTGCAGGTCTTCACCCGCGATGGCATCGAGAAGGACAAGCGCGCCCGCCAGATCGAGGATTCGGAGATCAAGCGCGTCAAGAAGGACTTCGACGACCAGTTCCGCATCCTGGAGAGCGCGATCTTCGCCCGCCTGCGTTCGCAGCTGGTCGGCAAGGTCGCCAACGGTGGTCCCGGCCTGAAGAAGGGCGATGGCATCTCCGACGAGTACCTGGACGGCCTGAAGAAGTCCGACTGGTTCGCCATCCGCATGAAGGATGACGATGCTGCCGACGCCATCGAGCGCGCCCAGAAGCAGATCCAGGCGCACGAGAAGGAGTTCGAGCGTCGCTTCGCCGACAAGCGCGGCAAGATCACCGCCGGCGACGATCTCGCCCCGGGCGTGCTGAAGATGGTCAAGGTGTTCCTGGCCGTGAAGCGCCGCATCCAGCCGGGCGACAAGATGGCTGGCCGCCACGGCAACAAGGGTGTGGTCTCCAACGTGGTGCCGGTCGAGGACATGCCGTACATGGCCGATGGCCAGACCGTGGACATCGCGCTGAACCCGCTGGGCGTGCCCTCGCGTATGAACATCGGCCAGATTCTGGAAGTGCATCTGGGCTGGGCCGCCAAGGGCCTGGGCAAGCGCATCCAGAACATGCTCGACCAGCAGCGCGCGGTCAGCGAGCTGCGCGAGTTCCTCGGCAAGATCTACAACCACGACTCGGCCCTGGCCGGCGATCGCGTGGAACTGGATCAGTTCACCGATGCGGAGTTGATCGAGCTGGCCAAGAACCTGACCGACGGCGTGCCGATGGCCACCCCGGTGTTCGACGGTGCGCACGAGGACGAACTGCGGGCGATGCTCAACCTGGCCTACCCCGATGGCGCGCCGGAGACCGAGCTGCTGGGCTTCAACGCCAGCAAGACGCAGATGCAGCTGTACGACGGCCGCACCGGCGAGGCGTTCGACCGCAAGACCACCGTGGGCTACATGCACTACCTGAAGCTGAACCACCTGGTCGACGACAAGATGCACGCCCGTTCGACCGGTCCGTACTCGCTCGTCACCCAGCAGCCGCTGGGCGGCAAGGCGCAGTTCGGTGGCCAGCGCTTCGGTGAGATGGAAGTCTGGGCGCTGGAAGCCTACGGCGCGGCGCACACCCTGCAGGAAATGCTGACGGTCAAGTCCGACGACGTGCAGGGCCGCAACCAGATGTACAAGAACATCGTCGACGGTGAGCACGAGACGGTCGCGGGCATGCCGGAATCCTTCAACGTCCTGGTGAAGGAAATCCGCTCGCTGGCCATCAACATGGAACTGGAAGACAACTGAGGTTCGGGATTGCGGGTCGGGGACCGGGGAGTGGCCAATGCCGCTCCTCCGGTCCCGGATCCTCGCTCTGACGAATCCCCAATCTCGAATTCCGAATCCCGGAGAAACTCATGAAAGACCTGCTCAACCTCTTCAACCAGCAGCGCCAGACGCTGGACTTCGACGCGATCAAGATCGCGCTGGCCTCGCCGGACCTGATCCGCTCGTGGTCCTTCGGCGAAGTGAAGAAGCCGGAAACCATCAACTACCGTACCTTCAAGCCCGAGCGCGACGGCCTGTTCTGCGCCGCCATCTTCGGGCCGATCAAGGACTACGAGTGCCTGTGCGGCAAGTACAAGCGCATGAAGCACCGCGGCGTGGTCTGCGAGAAGTGCGGCACGGAAGTGACCCTGGCCAAGGTGCGCCGCGAGCGCATGGGCCATATCGACCTGGCCTCGCCGGTGGCGCACATCTGGTTCCTCAAGTCGCTGCCTTCGCGCATCGGCCTGATGCTGGACATGACCCTGCGCGATATCGAGCGCGTGCTGTACTTCGAAGCCTTCGTGGTGACCGAGCCGGGCCTGACCCCGCTGGAGCGCCGCCAGCTGCTGACCGAAGAGCAGTACATGACCGCCCGCCAGGAGCACGGCGATGACTTCGACGCCGCGATGGGCGCCGAGGCCGTCTACGACCTGCTGCGCACGATCGACCTGCAGTCGGAAATGGTGACCCTGCGCGAGGAAATCGCCAGCACCGGTTCGGAGACCAAGCTCAAGCGCCTGACCAAGCGCATCAAGCTGATCGAAGCCTTCCTCGAGTCGGGCAACCGGCCTGAGTGGATGGTCATGACCGTGCTGCCGGTGCTGCCGCCGGACCTGCGTCCGCTGGTGCCGCTGGATGGCGGCCGCTTCGCGACCTCGGACCTGAACGATCTGTACCGCCGCGTCATCAACCGCAATAACCGCCTGCGTCGCCTGCTGGAGCTCAATGCGCCGGACATCATCGTGCGCAACGAAAAGCGCATGCTGCAGGAGTCGGTGGATGCGCTGCTGGACAACGGCCGTCGCGGCCGTGCCATCACCGGCACCAACAAGCGTCCTCTGAAGTCGCTGGCCGACATGATCAAGGGCAAGCAGGGCCGGTTCCGCCAGAACCTGCTCGGCAAGCGCGTGGACTACTCCGGCCGTTCGGTCATCGTGGTCGGCCCGTACCTGAAGCTGCACCAGTGCGGCCTGCCGAAGAAGATGGCGCTGGAGCTGTTCAAGCCGTTCGTGTTCGCCAAGCTGCAGCGTCGCGGCCTGGCCACCACCATCAAGGCCGCCAAGAAGCTGGTCGAGCGCGAGGAAGGCGAAGTCTGGGACATCCTGGAAGAAGTCATCCGCGAGCACCCGGTGCTGCTGAACCGCGCGCCGACCCTGCACCGCCTGGGCATCCAGGCGTTCGAGCCGGTGCTGATCGAGGGCAAGGCCATCCAGCTGCACCCGCTGGTCTGCACCGCGTTCAACGCCGACTTCGACGGTGACCAGATGGCCGTCCACGTGCCGCTCTCGCTGGAAGCCCAGCTGGAAGCGCGCGCGCTGATGATGTCCTCCAACAACATCCTCTCCCCGGCCAACGGCGAGCCGATCATCGTGCCCTCGCAGGACGTGGTGCTTGGCCTGTACTACCTGACCCGCGCCCTGGAGAACAAGGCGGGCGAGGGCATGGTGTTCGCCAACGTCGCCGAGGTGAAGCGCGCCTACGACAACCGCGTGGTCGAGCTGCACGCCAAGGTCAAGGTCCGCATCAGCGAGACGGTGATCGACGAGGACGGTGGCCGCGAGAAGAAGACCTCGATCGTGGACACCACGGTCGGTCGTGCGCTGCTGGCCGAAATCCTGCCCGATGGCCTGCCGTTCGCGCTGGCCAACGTCGAGCTGACCAAGAAGAACATCTCGCGCCTGATCAACTCCAGCTACCGTCGTCTCGGCCTGAAGGACACGGTCGTGTTCGCCGACAAGCTGATGTACACCGGCTTCCACTACGCCACCCGTGCCGGCGTGTCGATCGGTATCGACGACATGCTGATCCCGGACGAGAAGAAGGGCATCCTCACCGAGGCCGAGGCCGAGGTGCTGGAGATCCAGGAGCAGTACCAGTCCGGTCTGGTCACCGCCGGCGAGCGCTACAACAAGGTGGTGGACATCTGGTCGCGCACCAACGAGCGCATCGCCAAGGCGATGATGGACACCATCGGTACCGAGAAGGTCCAGAACGCCAAGGGCGAGACCATCGACCAGAAGTCGATGAACTCGCTGTACATCATGGCCGACTCCGGCGCCCGTGGTAGCCAGGCCCAGATCCGTCAGCTGGCCGGTATGCGCGGCCTGATGGCGCGTCCGGATGGTTCGATCATCGAAACGCCCATCAAGGCGAACTTCCGCGAAGGCCTGAACGTGCAGGAGTACTTCAACTCCACCCACGGTGCCCGTAAGGGTCTGGCCGATACCGCGCTGAAGACCGCCAACTCCGGTTACCTGACCCGTCGCCTGGTCGACGTGGCCCAGGACGTGGTGATCACCGAGGTCGACTGCGGCACCACCGAAGGCCTGACCATGACCCCGATCGTGGAAGGCGGCGACGTGGTCGAGCCGCTGCGCGACCGCGTGCTGGGTCGCGTGGTGGCCGAGGACGTGTTCCTGCCGGGCAACGACGAGGATCCGATCGTCACCCGCAACACGCTGCTGGACGAGCAGTGGGTGCAGAAGCTGGAAGACGCCAGCGTGCAGTCGCTGAAGGTCCGTTCGACCATCACCTGCGCCTCGGACTTCGGCGTGTGCGCGCATTGCTACGGCCGCGACCTGGCCCGTGGCCACATCGTCAACATCGGTGAAGCGGTCGGCGTCATCGCCGCCCAGTCCATCGGCGAGCCCGGCACGCAGCTGACCATGCGTACCTTCCACATCGGTGGTGCCGCATCGCGTGCCGCCGCCGTGGACAACATCACGGTCAAGACCACCGGCTCGGTGAAGTTCAACAACCTCAAGTCGGTCGAACACGCCAACGGCTCGCTGGTCGCCGTGTCGCGTTCGGGCGAACTGTCGGTGCTGGACGCCCATGGCCGCGAGCGCGAGCGCTACAAGCTGACCTACGGCGCCAACATCACCGTCAAGGATGGCGATGCGGTCAAGGCTGGCCAGACCGTGGCCAACTGGGACCCGCATAACCACCCGATCGTCTCGGAAGTGGCTGGTTTCGTGAAGTTCGTGGACTTCGTTGACGGCATCACCGTCATCGAGAAGACCGACGAGCTGACCGGCCTGGCCTCGCGCGAGATCACCGATCCCAAGCGTCGTGGCTCGCAGGGCAAGGACCTGCGTCCGCTGGTGCGCATCGTCGATGCCAAGGGCAATGACCTGAACATCCCGGGCACCGACATGCCGGCGCAGTACCTGCTGCCGCCGCGCTCGGTGGTGAACCTGCAGGACGGCGCGCCGGTCGGCGTGGGCGACGTGGTCACTAAGGTGCCGCAGGAAGCCTCCAAGACCCGCGACATCACCGGTGGTCTGCCGCGCGTGGCCGATCTGTTCGAGGCGCGCAAGCCGAAGGATCCGGCGATCCTGGCCGAGCGCTCGGGCATCATCAGCTTCGGCAAGGACACCAAGGGCAAGCAGCGCCTGATCATCAAGGACACCGATGGGTCCGAGCACGAGGAGCTGATTCCGAAGTTCCGCCAGATCATCGTGTTCGAAGGCGAGCACGTGGCCAAGGGCGAAACCATCGTGGACGGCGAGCCCTCGCCGCAGGACATCCTGCGCCTGCTGGGCATCGAGCCGCTGGCGGCCTATCTGGTCAAGGAAATCCAGGACGTCTACCGCCTGCAGGGCGTGAAGATCAACGACAAGCACATCGAGGTGATCACCCGCCAGATGCTGCGCAAGGTGGAAATCACCGATGCGGGCAACAGCAAGTTCCTGGCCGGTGAGCAGGTCGAGAAGCAGCGGATGATCGAGGAGAACGCCAAGCTGGTCGCTCGCAACGAGCTGCCGGCCCAGGCCGATCCGGTCCTGTTGGGCATCACCAAGGCCTCGCTGGCGACCGAGTCGTTCATCTCGGCGGCTTCCTTCCAGGAAACCACCCGCGTGCTGACCGAGGCCGCCGTGCGCGGGACCAAGGACAGCCTGCGTGGCCTGAAGGAGAACGTGATCGTCGGCCGCCTGATCCCGGCCGGTACCGGTCTGGCGTACCACAACCAGCGCCGTCGCAACGCCTCGGGTCTGACCGAGTCGGAAATGGCGGCCCTGGCCGGTGGTGGCAGTGCCGAGGCCGCCGTGGCCGAAGCCCCGGCCGCCACCGAGGCTCCGTCGGACTCCGACCAGGCCTGATAGCCACAGGACTCCGCCCGGTCCTTTAAGGCCGGGTGGCGCCAGGTGAAATGGGGGGCAGGACGCCCCCCGTGTTCCCGGCCTTCGGAAGGGCCAATGGCAGGGCAGGGCGCACGTCGGTTGACGGCGCTTTTTCATGCCAGCTATACTCTCCTGTCTCGGCAGGCCGGATTGCGGCCTGCCGTCGTTTTCACGCGAAAGGCGTCGGGCCTTTCCAGCACAAGAATCCATATACCAAGATGGCAACGATCAACCAGCTGGTTCGCAAGCCGCGTCAGGCCGCGACCTACAAGAGCGCTTCTCCGGCGCTGGACAAGTGCCCGCAGCGCCGTGGCGTCTGCACCCGCGTCTACACCACCACCCCGAAGAAGCCGAACTCGGCGCTGCGCAAGGTGGCCAAGGTGCGTCTGACCAATCAGGAAGAAGTCATCAGCTACATCGGTGGCGAAGGTCACAACCTGCAGGAGCACTCCGTGGTCCTGATCCGCGGTGGCCGTGTAAAGGACCTGCCGGGTGTGCGTTACCACACCGTGCGCGGTTCGCTTGACGCCGCCGGCGTCGCCAAGCGCCGCCAGGCGCGCTCCAAGTACGGCGCCAAGCGTCCGAAGGCCTGAGGAATAGACAATGTCGCGTAAAGGTTCCGCCCCCCAGCGTAGCGTCCTGCCCGATCCCAAGCACGGCAGCCAGACCATTGCCCGCTTCATCAACATGGTGATGTTGAGCGGCAAGAAGTCCGTCGCCGAGAAGATCGTCTACGGCGCCATGGACGTCATCGGCGAGAAGAATCCCAATGCCCTCGAGCTGGTCGAGAAGGCGCTGGACAACGTCGCGCCGGCCGTCGAGGTCAAGTCGCGCCGCGTCGGTGGTGCCACCTACCAGGTGCCGGTCGAAGTGCGTTCCTCGCGCAAGATGGCCCTGGCCATGCGCTGGCTGATCGAGTCGGCCCGCAAGCGTGGCGAGAACACCATGCCGCGCAAGCTGGCCGCTGAGCTGGTCGACGCCTCGGAAAACCGTGGCGGCGCCATCAAGAAGCGTGAAGAAACCCATCGTATGGCAGAAGCCAACAAGGCCTTTGCGCACTACCGCTGGTAATTGCAATGCCGGGGCTTGAGTTCATGGCCCCAGGCGCCATCTAGGCGCTACATCGCGGTGATCGCCGCGCAAGTCCCCGAAGGCCGCCCACAAGGCGGCGTTCGGTCTTTAGGAATCTGGTGATCAGCGCCCCTGTCCGCATCTTCGTATGCGGCGTTCTTTCAACATAGAGAGAGATCTGTCGTGGCTCGCACCACTCCCATCGAGCGTTACCGCAACTTCGGCATCATGGCCCACATCGACGCGGGCAAGACCACCACGTCGGAGCGCATCCTGTTCTACACCGGCGTCAGCCACAAGATCGGTGAAGTGCACGATGGCGCCGCCACGATGGACTGGATGGAGCAGGAGCAGGAGCGTGGCATCACGATCACCTCTGCTGCGACCACCGCGTTCTGGACCGGCATGGACAAGTCCCTGCCGCAGCACCGCTTCAACATCATCGACACCCCCGGCCACGTCGACTTCACCATCGAAGTCGAGCGCTCGCTGCGCGTGCTCGACGGTGCGGTGTTCGTGCTGTGCGCCGTCGGTGGCGTGCAGCCGCAGTCCGAGACCGTCTGGCGCCAGGCCAACAAGTACTCGGTGCCGCGCATGGCCTTCGTCAACAAGATGGACCGCACCGGTGCCAACTTCGACAAGGTCGTGGAGCAGCTGAAGTCGCGCCTGGGCGCCTACGCCGTGCCGATGCAGGTGCCGATCGGTGCCGAGGACGGCTTCGAGGGCGTGGTCGACCTGCTGAAGATGAAGGCCGTCCATTGGGACAGCGCCTCGCAGGGCACCAAGTTCGAGTACCGCGACATTCCCGCCGAGCTGCAGAGCCGGTCGGAAGAGGCGCGCTCGTTCATGGTCGAGGCTGCGGCCGAGGCCAGCGAAGAGCTGATGGACAAGTACCTGACCGAGGGCGAGCTGTCCGAGGCGGAGATCATCGAAGGTCTGCGTGCCCGTACCCTGCGCGTGGAAATCGTGCCGGTCTACTGCGGTACCGCGTTCAAGAACAAGGGCGTGCAGGCCATGCTCGACGGCGTGATCCAGCTGCTGCCGTCGCCGGTGGATCGTCCGCCGGTGCAGGGCATCGACGAGAACGAGAAGGAAGACAGCCGCAAGGCGGGCGACAACGAGCCGTTCTCGGCGCTGGCGTTCAAGATCATGACCGACCCGTTCGTGGGTTCGCTGACCTTCTTCCGCGTGTACTCTGGCGTGCTGAGTTCGGGCGATGCGGTCTACAACCCGGTCAAGTCGAAGAAGGAGCGCGTGGGCCGCATCCTGCAGATGCACTCCAACAACCGCGAGGAGATCAAGGAAGTGCGCGCGGGCGACATCGCTGCGGCGGTGGGCCTGAAGGACGTCACCACCGGCGACACGCTGTGCTCGCAGGATCACATCATCACCCTGGAGCGCATGGTGTTCCCGGAGCCGGTGATCTCCATGGCGGTGGAGCCCAAGACCAAGTCCGACCAGGAGAAGATGGGCCTGGCCCTGGGTCGCCTGGCGCAGGAAGATCCGTCGTTCCGCGTCAAGACCGACGAAGAGTCCGGCCAGACCATCATCGCCGGCATGGGCGAGCTGCACCTGGAAATCATCGTCGACCGCATGAAGCGCGAATTCAACGTCGAGGCCAACGTCGGCAAGCCGCAGGTGGCCTACCGCGAGACGATCCGCAAGGGCGTCAAGCAGGAAGGCAAGTTCGTGCGTCAGTCCGGTGGTCGCGGCCAGTACGGCCACATCGTCATCGAGATGGAGCCGGCCGAGCGTGGCGCGGGCTTCAGCTACGAGAGCGCGATCGTCGGTGGCGTGGTGCCAAAGGAATACGTCGCCGCCGCCGGTAAGGGCATCGAGGACGCGATGAAGAGCGGCCCGCTGGCCGGCTTCCCGGTGGTCGACGTGGCCATCAAGGCCGTCGACGGTTCGTTCCACGACGTGGACTCCAACGAAATGGCGTTCAAGGTCGCCGGCTCGATGGCGTTCAAGGAAGCCTTCTCCAAGGCATCGCCGGTCCTGCTGGAGCCGATGATGAAGGTCGAGATCGTCACCCCGGAGGACTACCTGGGCGACGTGATGGGCGACGTGAGTCGTCGTCGCGGCATTCTGCAGGGCCAGGACGACAACCCGTCCGGCAAGCAGATCAACGCGATGGTGCCGCTGGGCGAAATGTTCGGCTACGCCACCACGCTGCGCTCGATGTCGCAGGGTCGCGCGACGTTCTCGATGGAGTTCGACCACTACGCCGAAGCGCCGGCCAACATCGCCGAAGCGGTCACCAAGAAGAACTGATCGCGTACCGCATCGCATCCATACACACATTTGAGGGATAACGACAATGGCAAAGGGTAAGTTCGAGCGCACCAAGCCGCACGTGAATGTGGGCACCATCGGTCACGTTGACCATGGCAAGACCACGCTGACCGCCGCACTGACCAAGGTCGGCGCCGAGCGTTTCGGTGGCGAGTTCAAGGCTTATGACGCGATCGACGCCGCTCCGGAAGAGAAGGCGCGCGGCATCACGATCTCCACCGCGCACGTGGAATACGAATCGACGATTCGTCACTACGCGCACGTGGATTGCCCGGGTCACGCCGACTACGTCAAGAACATGATCACCGGTGCGGCGCAGATGGACGGCGCGATCCTGGTGTGCTCGGCCGCCGACGGCCCGATGCCGCAGACCCGCGAGCACATCCTGCTCTCTCGCCAGGTCGGCGTGCCGTACATCGTGGTGTTCCTGAACAAGGCCGACATGGTCGACGACGCCGAGCTGCTCGAGCTGGTCGAGATGGAAGTGCGTGAGCTGCTGAGCAAGTACGACTTCCCGGGCGATGACACCCCGATCATCTCCGGTTCGGCCCGCCTGGCGCTGGAAGGCGACCAGAGCGAGATCGGCGTGCCGGCGATCCTGAAGCTGGTCGAGGCGCTGGACACCTGGATCCCGGAGCCGGAGCGCGACATCGACAAGTCGTTCCTGATGCCGGTGGAAGACGTGTTCTCGATCTCCGGCCGCGGCACCGTGGTGACCGGTCGTATCGAGCGCGGCGTGATCAAGGTCGGCGAGGAAATCGAGATCGTCGGTATCCGTCCGGTGCAGAAGAC
>NZ_SAWZ01000002.1:0-594627 GCF_004122095.1 Pseudoxanthomonas composti
AAGCCGGCGCCGATGCCCCCGCCGGGACCGACGCCGCGCGTCCGGCCCGCACCGTGCGTCCGCCGGCACCGGCCCCGGCGCCGCGCCGCGAGCCGGAGCGTGCCGCCCCGGCCACGCCGCGCCACAAGACCCGCGGTTCGCATGCGATGGTGGCCGGCGTCGAGGATGACGACAGCACCCAGCGTTTCGCCGGCCAGTTGCACCTGTCGGCGGCCGACCGTGCCCGTCGCGGCGCCTCGCGCGGCAAGCCGCGCGCCGGCCAGCCCAACCGTCGCAGCGAGCAGAGCCGCAGCGCCTCGGGCAGCCACCAGTTCGCGCGCCCGACCGCGCCGGTGGTGCGCGATATCACCATCGGTGAGGCGATCACCGTCGGCGACCTGGCGCAGAAGCTCGCGCTCAAGGGCGGCGAGGTGGTCAAGGCGTTGTTCAAGATGGGCGTGATGGCCACCATCACCCAGACCATCGACTACGACACCGCCGAGCTGGTGGCCGAGGAACTGGGCCACAAGGTCTCCCGTGCCAACGAGGCCAACGCCGAGGACGCGCTGCTGGCGCATGTGGAAGACGTGCAGGGCGACCGCTCGCCGCGTCCGCCGGTGGTGACCATCATGGGTCACGTCGACCACGGCAAGACCTCGCTGCTGGACTACATCCGCCGCACCAAGGTGGCCACCGGCGAAGCCGGCGGCATCACCCAGCACATCGGCGCCTACCACGTGGAAACCGACAGGGGCGTCATCAGCTTCCTGGACACCCCCGGCCATGCCGCGTTCACCGCCATGCGCGCCCGCGGCGCCAAGCTGACCGACATCGTCGTGCTGGTGGTGGCGGCCGATGACGGCGTCATGCCGCAGACCATCGAGTCGGTGCAGCAGGCCAAGGCGGCCGGCGTGCCGCTGATCGTGGCGGTCAACAAGATCGACAAGTCCGCCGCCGATCCGCTGCGGGTGAAGAACGAACTGCTGACCCACGAAGTGGTGGCCGAGGAGTTCGGTGGCGACACCCAGTTCATCGAGCTGTCGGCCAAGACCGGCCAGGGCATCGACAACCTGCTGGACGCCATCTCGCTGCAGGCCGAGGTGCTGGAACTGACCGCGGTGCCCGATGGGCGTGCCACCGGCACGGTCATCGAGTCCTCGCTGGACAAGGGCCGCGGCCCGGTCGCCACCGTGCTGGTGCAGCAGGGTCAGCTGAAGAAGGGCGATTACCTGGTGTGCGGCGTGCAGTACGGCCGCGTGCGCGCGCTGTTCGACGAGACCGGCGGCCAGCCGGCCTCGGCTGGCCCGTCGATCCCGGTGCAGGTGCTGGGTCTGTCCGGCGTGCCCGATGCAGGCGATGATTTCGTGGTGGTGGACGACGAGCGCCTGGCCAAGGACGTGGCCCAGCAGCGCGATGCCAAGCGCCGCGAGTCGCGCCTGGTGGCCTCGGCCGGCAGCCGCATGGAAGACATCATGGCCCAGCTGGGCAAGGGCGATGGCCAGCTCAGCCTGAACCTGATCATCAAGGCCGACGTGCAGGGCTCGGTGGAAGCGCTGCGCCATTCGCTGGTGGCGCTGTCCAACGAGGACATCCGCATCAACATCATCAGCGCCGGCGTCGGTGGCATCACCGAGTCCGATGCCAACTCGGCCACGGCCTCCAAGGCCACGATCATCGGCTTCAACGTGCGTGCCGACGCGTCGGCACGCCGCCTGGTCGAAGCCAACGGCGTGGACATGCGTTACTTCTCGATCATCTATGACGTGATCGATCAGGTGAAGCAGGTGGCGTCCGGTCTGCTGGGCGTGGAGATCCGCGAGGAGATCATCGGTATCGCACAGGTGCGCGATGTGTTCCGCAGCTCCAAGTTCGGCGCGGTGGCCGGCTGCATGGTCATCGAGGGCGTGGTCAAGCGCTCCAAGCCGATCCGCGTGCTGCGCGACAACACCGTGGTCTTCGAGGGCGAACTGGAATCGCTGCGCCGCTTCAAGGAGAACGTGGACGAAGTGCGCAACGGCACCGAGTGCGGTATCGGCGTGAAGGCCTACAACGACGTCAAGGCCGGCGACCAGATCGAGTGCTTCGAGCGCATCGAAGTGCAGCGCACGCTGTGATGAGGTCAGGAACGAGTGAGGAGAAACGAGAAACGAGTGCTTGTCAGCCGTCGATCTCGCTCCGCTTTCACTCGTTCCTCGTTTCTCTCCACTCGTTCCTCTCCGCCAGTCTTCAGGTCTTATGAAAAAGTCTTTCCATCGCACCGACCGCGTGGGCGCCCAGCTGCGTCGCGAACTGGGCACCCTGGTGCACGAGGCGGTGCGCGAGCACCGGCTGCCTTCGGTCAGCGTGTCCGACGTGGAGGTCACGCGCGACCTGGCCCATGCCAAGGTGTTCGTCACCGCGCTGATGCCGGAGCGTTCGGCCGAGGCGGTCAAGGGGCTGCGCGAGCTGTCCAAGGACATCCGCATGGCCCTGGCGCGGGCGATGAAGCTGCGCCATGTGCCGGAGTTGCACTTCCAGTACGACGATTCGGTCGACAAGGGCGAGCGCATCGAGCATCTGCTGAAGGAACACCCGCCGCTGCCGGAGCAGGACCAGGACGAGGCCGACCCGGCGCCGGACGCGACCTCACGCTGAGGCGGACGGGCGGCGCACGCGCCCCTGTTGGACATCGCGGGGTCCGCCATGGGCGGGCCCTTTGTTTTTTCGCCTTCGTGGCGACCTTGGAGCACACTCGCACGATGCGGCCCAAGATTCGATTCCGCCGTCTCGACGGCATCCTGTTGCTCGACAAGCCCACCGGCGTGAGCTCCAACCAGGCGCTGCAGGACGCGCGGCGGCTGCTGCGCGCGGAAAAGGGCGGCCACACCGGCAGCCTGGATCCGCTGGCCACCGGCCTGCTGCCGCTGTGCTTCGGCGAGGCGACCAAGATCGCCGGCGGCCTGCTGGGTGCCAGCAAGGCCTACGACGCGGTGGCGCGCCTGGGGCAGGTCACCGATACGGACGATGCCGAGGGCCAGGTACTGCGCGAGCGTCCGATCCAGGGCTACACGATTGCGCAAATCGATGCGGCGTTGCGGCAACTGACTGGCGAGCTGACGCAGCGCCCGCCGATCTACTCGGCGCTCAAGCGTGGCGGCGAGCCGCTGTACGCCAAGGCGCGGCGGGGCGAGCTGGTGGAAGTGGAGGCCCGGCCGGTGCAGGTTTTCCGCTTCGAGCTGCAGTCGGCCGCCGATCTGCTGGACGGAGGCCAGCCGCTGCTGCGCCTGCGCGTGGAGTGCGGCTCGGGCACCTATGTGCGCAGCCTGGTGCGCGACCTGGGCGAGCTGCTGGGCTGTGGCGCCCATGTCGCGGCGTTGCGACGCCTATGGGTGGAGCCCTTCGTGGAGCCGCGGATGTGGACCATGGAGGAGCTGCACGCCCTGGCCGAACGCGACCCGGCCAGCCTGGAGGCCTGCGTGCTGCCGCTGGAGGCCGGGCTGGCGGCCTGGCCGCGGATCGATTTGACCGAGGAGGCCGCCGCACGCCTGCGCCTGGGCCAGCGCCTGTCCGGCGTTCCCGGTGAGCCCGGCGAGGTGGCCGTATTCAGCGCCAGCGGCCAGCCGATCGGCCTGGCGCAGCTGAGCGCGCAAGGCCAGCTGGCGCCGCAACGCCTGTTCAACTGGGCCGCCAATCCGGCGTGAACGACCAGTTCAGGCTTGTTCCGGGCGGGGCGAAGGCCTACACTGTTGCGGCCTTTTTACAGGCATACGTCGGCCCGTCCACAGTCACGGGCCTTTTCATTGAGCAGTCGGCGAGCCAGTGGTGCGCACGGTGGACATGACCGTCGCTTCTGCGGGCCCCGCATCTAATCGAGAACACCATGTCCATCGACACCCAGAAAGTCATTGAAGACAACAAGCGCGGCGCCAACGACACCGGCTCGCCGGAAGTCCAGGTCGCCCTGCTGACCGCGCGCATCACCATGCTGACCGAGCACTTCAAGACCCACAAGAAGGATCACCACAGCCGCCGCGGCCTGCTGCAGCTGGTCAACCGCCGCCGCAGCCTGCTGGACTACCTGCACCGCAAGGATGCGCCGCGCTACAAGGCCCTGATCGAGAAGCTGGGTCTGCGTCGCTGAGAAAAGAACACCAACCGCGGCGCAGTGATGCGCCGCGGTTCGTTTTTCTGCTGTTCAGGAAAAACGCACTGCAACATCGGCTGCAATACGGCAGCCAGCCGGAGGCGGCAGGGGCCGCAGCCGTGTCAAACCAGATTCGAGACCCTTAGGAAACCCACGTGGCAAAAATCACCAAGACCTTCCAGTACGGCAAACACACCGTCACCCTCGAGACCGGCGAAATCGCCCGCCAGGCCAGCGGCGCCGTCATCGTCAAGATGGACGACACCGTGCTGCTGGTCAGTGCCGTTGCCGCCAAGAGCGCGCGCGAAGGGCAGGACTTCTTCCCGCTGACGGTGGATTACCAGGAGAAGTTCTACGCCGGCGGCCGTATCCCGGGTGGCTTCTTCAAGCGCGAAGGCCGGCCGACGGAGAAGGAAACGCTGATCTCGCGCCTGATCGATCGCCCGATCCGCCCGCTGTTCCCCGAGGACTACAAGAACGAGGTCCAGATCATCGCCACGGTGATGTCGCTGAACCCGGAGATCGACGGCGACATCGCCGCCCTGATCGGCGCCTCGGCCGCCCTGTCGCTGGCCGGCACCCCCTTCAAGGGTCCGATCGGCGCGGCCAAGGTCGGCTACAAGAACGGTGAGTACATCCTCAACCCGACCGTGTCCGAGCTGAAGGAATCGCAGCTGGAGCTGGTGGTGGCCGGTACCGCCAACGCCGTGCTGATGGTCGAGTCCGAAGCGGCGCTGCTGTCCGAGGAAGTGATGCTGGGCGCCGTGACCTTCGGTCACCGCGAGATGCAGAAGGTGATCAACGCGATCAACGAGCTGACCGTGGAAGCCGGCACCAAGCCGTCCAGCTGGGTCGCCCCGGCCAAGAACGAGGCGCTGATCTCGGCGCTGAAGGAAGCCGTCGGTGGCAGGCTGTCCGAGGCCTTCCAGGTGCGCGACAAGCTGCAGCGTCGCGATGCCATCTCGGCCATCAAGAAGGACGTGATCGAATCGCTGGCCGGCCGCGTGGAGTCCGAAGGCTGGTCCTCGGCCGAGCTGTCCAAGGAGTTCGGCGAGCTGGAATACAGCACCATGCGTAACTCGGTGCTGGACACCAAGGTCCGCATCGACGGCCGTGCGCTGGACACCGTCCGCCCGATCACCGTGCAGACCAGCGTGCTGCCGCGCGTGCATGGCTCGGCCCTGTTCACCCGTGGCGAGACCCAGGCGATCGTGGCGATCACCCTGGGCACCGCGCGCGATGGCCAGGTCATCGACGCGGTGGCCGGCGAGTACAAGGACAACTTCCTGTTCCATTACAACTTCCCGCCGTACTCGGTGGGTGAGTGCGGCCGCTTCGGCGCGCCCAAGCGTCGCGAGATCGGCCACGGCCGCCTGGCCAAGCGCGGCGTGCTGGCGGTGATGCCGACCCTGGAAGCCTTCCCGTACACGATCCGCGTGGTCTCGGAAATCACCGAGTCCAACGGCTCCTCGTCGATGGCCTCGGTCTGCGGCTCCTCGCTGGCGCTGATGGATGCCGGCGTGCCGGTGAAGTCGCCGGTGGCCGGTATCGCGATGGGCCTGGTGAAGGAAGACGACCGCTTCGTGGTGCTGTCGGACATCCTGGGCGATGAAGACCACCTGGGCGACATGGACTTCAAGGTGGCCGGTACTTCCGAGGGCATCTCCGCCCTGCAGATGGACATCAAGATCGAAGGCATCACCGAAGAGATCATGAAGCAGGCGCTGGAGCAGGCCAAGGCCGGCCGTCTGCACATCCTCGGCGAGATGTCCAAGGGCCTGACCGCGCCGCGTTCGGAGCTGTCCGAGTACGCGCCGCGTCTGCTGACCATCAAGATCCACCCGGACAAGATCCGCGAAGTGATCGGCAAGGGCGGCGCCACCATCCAAGGCATCACCAAGGAAACCGGCACCCAGATCGACATCCAGGACGACGGCACCATCGTCATCGCCTCGGTCAACAACGCCGCCGCGCAGGCCGCCAAGGCCCGCATCGAGCAGATCACCTCGGACGTGGAGCCGGGCCGCATCTACGAAGGCAAGGTCGCCAAGATCATGGACTTCGGTGCGTTCGTCACCATCCTGCCGGGCAAGGACGGCCTGGTACACGTCTCGCAGATCTCCAACGAGCGCGTGGAGAAGGTCGGCGACAAGCTGAAGGAAGGCGACGTGGTCAAGGTCAAGGTGCTGGAAGTGGACAAGCAGGGCCGTATCCGCCTGTCCATGAAGGCCGTGGAAGAAGGCGAGGGCGTGCCGGCCGAGTAAGCCGACACGTTCGATGCTGCATGAGGAAAGCGGGCCATTGGCCCGCTTTCTTTTTGTGTGGAGTGTGGAACATACGCCTCCGGCCAGGGCGCTGGCCGGTGCAAGCAGAGCCATTTTTTCGCCAAGCCCGAGCACAGATGCGGCCTTGCTGCGTAAACCGCCCTCGTCTCGGATCGGCCGCCGCAGGCCGCCGCAGCTGCCGATGGCCGAGCCCGGTGATGATCAAACCTGATGCTGGGGCTCCAGGCTTCAATGCCGGGGCAGACGGAGCGTGACCCGCAAGCCACGCGGGCGACGGTTGGCCAACACCAGCATCCCGCCATGCGCTTCAGCGATGCGCTCGGCAATCGCCAGGCCAAGGCCGACGCCGCCTGTCGCACGACTGCGCGAGTCCTCCAGTCGCCTGAACGGCGTGGTGATGCCGGGCAGCTGCGCTTCGGGGATGCCAGGGCCGTCGTCGTCGATGTGGAGGTTGGCCCAGTCCGCGCGCAGCTCGATGGCAAGGCGGGCGTTGCCGGCGAAGCGCAGCGCGTTGTCGAGCAGATTATCGACCGCCCTGTGCAGCGCGTCGGCGTCGGCCTGCACATGCGCATCTGCACCTCCCGGCACGAAGGCCACCTCCTGGCCCAGCGACTGCCGGTCCGCAGCGATGGCCTCCACCAGCGCCTCGAGGTTGACCGCTTGCAGCCGTGCTGGCTGGGCCTGCGCGCGCGCATAGGCGAGCATCTGGTCGATCATCGCGGCCATGCGGTCGAGGTCGCCGATCATGCGCAGGCGCTCGTTTCCTGGGACCAGCTCGGCGCGGATGCGCAGCGCGGTCAGTGGTGTGCGCAGGTCGTGCGCGATGGCCGCGAACGCCTGCACGCGTTCGCGGGCATGACTGGCCAGGCGGGCGTGCATGGCATTCATGGCCTCGCCGACTGCACGCAGTTCGGGCGGGCCATCGAGCGGAAAGCCGGCGCCGCTGTCCAGCTCGCTCGCCGCCGCCGCGCGCGCCAAACGCTGGATCGGCTTGGAAAGCTGCCTGGCGGCGAACCACACCGGCAGCGCCAGCAACGCCATCGCCACGGCGAATGCCGCGATCATCCGCAGCCGCCAGCCCGCCAACCGTTGGTCCACAGGTGTCAGGGTCCGCCAGCGCCCGTCCTGGCCCCGGAGCGCCGCGCTGAAAGCAGGCAGGGACGTGTCCGGGCCGGGCCGCGCATCGGCGCCATAGCGCATCTGGAAGCCGCGTTCGTCGCTGTCCACCAGCAGGGCGCGCTCGCCGATCAGAATCACGCTCTGTCCGTTGCCGCTGGCCTTGCCGGCACCGGGCGTGTCCAGCCAGCAGGCGCGCACCCGCGGCGGACGGACGTGTGCCGCCTGCGCCAGCGCCGCCTCCACCTGTGCGACGCGAGGACAGGACGGCGGATCGCCCGGTGCGACCCTGAAGCGGGCACTGTGCTGGCCGTCGAATGCCGCCACGGCCTCGCGCACGCTCATGCGGATAGGCGCAGGCATGGGCGTGGCCAGCACGATGCCGAAGCACAGGGCGAAAGCAAGCACCAGGGTGGCCAGCGCTAACGTCGCCACCTGCGCCAGGAGCGGCAGCGGCCTCACGTCCGCGTCACCGGCGCTTGGAAGCGGTAGCCCAGGCTGCGTACGGTCTCGATCAGGGCGGCGCCGCCGGCTGCGGCCAGGCGCCGCCGCAGCCGGCTGACGGCCAGATCGATCGCGCGGTCGAAAGGACCCTCCACGGCCTCGTGCGTCAGGTCCAGCAGACGGTCGCGACTAAGCACCCGGTGGGGATGGCGCACGAATGCCAGCAGCATCCGGGCTTCGCCTGCGGTCAGTGCCAGCTCGGCGCCGTTAGGTGCGGTCAGGCGGTGGGAGTCGGCCTCGAACACCCAGCCGGAAAACAGATAGGGGCGCGTCGATGCGGGTGGGCGCGGTGCCTGTCGGCGCAGGATGGCGCGCACCCGCGCAAGCAGTTCGCGGGGGTCGAACGGCTTGCCGAGATAGTCGAACGCGCCTAGCTCCAGGCCGACCACGCGATCGGTCACCTCGACTAGGGCGCTGAGCAGCAGCACGGGCGGACCGTCCTGGCTGAGGCGCCGGCAGATCGACAGGCCGTCCTCGCCAGGCAGCATGATGTCCAGGATGACCAGATCAGCGGGCTGGCTGCGCAGCAAGGCATCCAGGCCGGCGGCGTCATCGGTGCCCAGCACGTGGAAACCATGTCGGCGCAGGTAAGCGACGATGGCCTCGCGCACGCTTTCGTCGTCCTCGACCACGACGATCCGGTTGTCCTTGCCTGCCATGCGCGTTTCATAGATCACAGACGTATCGCGATTGTGTCGCGATCGGCCGCGGCGATACAGGTGGGGCATCGATGCGATACCACACCGCGCTGCAATGGCTGTCCAGACGCTTCCCGGATTGACCCATGAGCAAGCATGCGATGTCGCGTTTCCTCTGCTGGCTGTTCCTCGGCGGTGGTGCCGCCGTCTTCCCCGCACAGGGGCAGTCAGTCGCCCCGGAAGCTTCCTCCGAGCTGGTGGTGTCCGCCGCCGCGACCATCGACGAGTACCGGATGCTGTGCGAGCGCGACCACGGAAGGCTGTGGGACCACGATCTGTGCGGCCCGGTCATGCTGGTCGAGCGCGACACGCGCACCTTGTTCGCTGACCGCGATGTGCCCGGGCAGGGTCTGCAGCGTCAGCACGGTGTGTTCGTGGGGCGCTTGCCCGAGCAGATCGGCATCGCCAATACCGCCACCGACTGGGCCGGGCTGCGATGGACGATGCTGCAGCTGCCGCTCCCGCAGGAGCGGCAGGCCCGCGCCGAGCTACTGATGCACGAGGCCTTCCACCGCATCCAGCCCGAGCGATTGCCACCGCCGGTGGCGCCCCTACCCGAACACCTGGACCAGTTCGATGGGCGTGTCGGACTGCGGCTGGAGTGGCGGGCGCTCGCGCAAGCGCTGCGCAGCACCGGTGCCCAGCGTCGGGCGGCGGTTGCAGATGCCCTGGCGTTTCGCACCTGGCGTCGTCAACGCGTGGAGGGCGCCGCCGCGCGCGAGAACGCGCTGGAGCTCAACGAGGGCTTGGCCGAATACACGGGCAAGCGGCTGGGCGATGCGGGCGATCCGGCGGTGTCGGCCATCGCCACCTTGGAAGACTACGATCGCAGACGTGGCTACGTGCGCAGCTTCGCCTACGCATCCGGCCCGGCCTACGGCCTGCTGCTGGACGCGTTGGCACCGGGATGGCGACTGGGCCTGCGGCCCGACGGCGACCTAGGGACGTTGTTGCGGAGTGCCATCGAAGGGCCGTTGCCCGATGCCGCGTTGGCCGGCGAGCGCTATGGCGAGCGGGAGATCCGCAGTGAGGAGACCGCCATCGCTCAGTCGCACGATCAGCAGGCGGCCCTGTGGCGCGCACAACTGGTGGACGCCCCACGCTTGCGGCTGCCCTTGGTGCGCATGAGCATCGAGTTCGACCCGCGCACCGTGTTCGCGTTGCCACCGGATGGCACGGTCTATCCGCGCGCGGTCATCCGCGACGACTGGGGAATGCTGACCATCGAGCGCGGGGTGCTGCTCGCGGGCGACTGGAAAACAGCAACGGTCGCCGGGCCGGTCCATCGGGTCGATGGCCGTTACCAGGGACCAGGATGGACCCTGGACCTGGCAGCGGATTGGATGCTGGACCACGATACGGTCCGTCCTCGGCGCGGGGTCGAGGCGGCCGGCGGCGGCTACACCCAGCCGGTCAGGTAGTACGCGAGGATCACCACGAACACCGCCATCGTCTTGATCAGGGTGATGGCGAAGATGTCCTTGTAGGACTGGCGGTGGGTCATGCCGGTGACCGCCAGCAGGGTGATGACCGCGCCGTTGTGCGGCAGGGTGTCCATGCCGCCGGAGGCCATCGAGGCTACCCGGTGCAGGACCTCCATGGGGATGCCGGCCGCCTGGGCGTTGGCGATGAAGCTCTCGGCCATGGCGGCCAGGGCGATGCTCATGCCGCCGGAGGCCGAACCGGTGATGCCGGCCAGTGCGGTGACCGAGACCGCCTCGTTGACCAGCGGATTGGGAATGGCGCCGAGCGCGTTGGCGACCACCAGAAAGCCGGGCAGCGCCGCGATCACCGCGCCGAAGCCGTACTCGGAGGCGGTGTTCATCGAGGCCAGCAGCGCCCCGGCGATGGCCGACTTGGTGCCCTCGGCGAAGCTGGCCACCACCGGCTTCCAGGCAAAGGCCAGCACGCAGGCGATGCCCACCAGCAGCGCGCCCTGCACGGCCCAGATCGCCGCGACCTTGGACACTTCCTGCACCACCGGCGCGGGGTTGCCGATCACTGCCGGCACGAAGCTGTGCGAGCTGCCGTACAGCGCGCCGATCCAGCGAGTGAACACGAAGTTGGAGACGCCCACCAGCAGCAGCGGCAGCAGGGCCACCAGCGGGTGCGCCAGGCGTTGTCCGCGAAAGGGCTCCGGTTCGTTGCGCAGCTCGCCGCCATCGGCATAGCCCTCGCCGTTGCGCGCGGCCACGCGGCGGCGCCATTCCAGGTATGTCATGCCGATGGCCAGGATGAACACCCCGCCCAGGGTGCCCAGCACCGGCGCGGCCCAGCCGGTGGTACCGAAGAAGGCGGTGGGAATGATGTTCTGGATCTGCGGCGTGCCGGGCAGGGCATCCATGGTGAAGGTGAAGGCCCCCAGCGCGATGGTGCCCGGGATCAGGCGCTTGGGGATGTTGCCCTGGCGGAACAGTTCGGCCGCGAACGGATACACCGCGAAGACCACCACGAACAGCGACACGCCGCCGTAGGTCAGCAGCGCGCAGACCAGCACGATGGAGAGCATGGCGCGCTGGGCACCGACCACCTTGATGGTGGCTGACACGATGGACTTGGAGAAGCCGGACAGCTCGATCAGCTTGCCGAACACCGCGCCCAGCAGGAACACCGGGAAGTAGAGCTTGAGGAAGCCGACCATCTTGTCCATGAACAAGCCGGTGAACATCGGCGCGACCAGCGATGGATCGGTCAGCAGCACTGCCGCCAGTGCCGCGACCGGGGCGAAGAGGATGACGCTGTAGCCGCGGTAGGCCACCAGCATCAGGAAGGCCAGCGCCGCCAGCACGATCAGGAAGGACATTGCACGCTCCAGCCGCCGGTCGGTGGCGGTCGCCGGCAGTATCGGCAGGGCCGGCACGTGCGGCCCACTGTACCAAGGGACGATGCCGCGGCCGCGACGAAGCGCAGAGGATGCGGCATCGGCGGGGAGGGCCCGTCGCCATGTTCTTGCCCGGGGAGGGTACGAGATGAAGCGCAAGCATCTGTGCGTGACGATCGGCTGTGCGTTGCTGGCGTCGGCGGGCCAGGCCTGGTCCCAGGAGGCGGCGGCGCCCGAGGCGCGCGCCACGCAGCTGGACGCGGTGACGGTGACCGCCCGCAAGCGCGAGGAGACCCTGCAGGAGGTGCCGGTGGCGGTGACGGCCTTCACCGCCGAGTCGCTGGACAAGCTGGGCGTGGAAGACATTGGCGACCTGGATGCCCAGGTGCCCAACCTGACCGTGTACGCGGCGCGCGGTTCCAGCAGCACGCTGACCGCCTACATCCGCGGCGTCGGCCAGGCCGACCCGCTGTGGGGCGTGGACCCGGGCGTGGGCCTGTACCTGGACGATGTCTACATCGCCCGGCCGCAGGGCGCGCTGCTGGATGTGTTCGACGTCGAGCGCATCGAGGTGCTGCGCGGGCCGCAGGGCACCCTGTACGGCAAGAACACGATCGGGGGCGCCATCAAGTACGTCTCGCGCGGCTTGCGCGAGCAGACCGAAGGCTCGGCCTCGGTGACCGTGGGCAGCTACAACCGGCTCGATGCCAAGGCCGCCATCGGCGGCGCGATCGGCGGCGAAGGCAGCGGCCTGCGCGGACGGGTGGCGGTGGCCAGCCTCAACCGCGACGGCTACGGCGACAATCTTTTCAGCCGGCAGCAGGTCTCGGACAAGGAGATCAATGCCGCGCGGCTGCAGCTGGGCGCCTACTCGGGCGAGGACTTCGACGTGCAGTTCGCCCTGGACTGGATGGACGACCAGTCCGGCGTGCGTTCGGCCAAGATGCTGGCGGCCAACCCGCTCGCGCCGGGCTACCCGCCGCTGGAGGATCGTTACGACATCCGCAGCGGCATGCCCAACGTCAACGACACCACGATGAAGGGCGGCTCGGTCACGGTGAACTGGCGCCCCAGCCAGGACTGGGCGCTGAAGTACGTGCTGGCCAAGCGCGAGTCCGACACCGAGACCAACATCGACTTCGACGAGGTGCCGCTGCCACTGGTGGACGTGCGCGCCTTCTACGACGACAGCCAGGTCAGCAACGAGCTGCAGCTCAACTACGACGCGGGCGGGCGCGTGCGGGGCGTGACCGGCGTGTACTGGTTCGACGGCGATGCCGGCGGGCAGGTGTTGAACCACTTCTGGAATCCGCTGCTGCCCACCGCGGCCACCAATCCGCTGTTCGGCGATACCCAGGGCTATGTCAACACCAGCAGCATCGCCGTCTACGCCGACTGGACCTTCGACCTGGGCGAGCGCTTCAAGCTGGACCTCGGTGCGCGCTACACCGATGAGGACAAGCATGCGGTGGCCTTGAACCGGTTCTACACCGATGGCAGCTACACCACCTCATGGGGCACGGCGGCCAACTTCGACAAGACGGTCAACTTCAAGAACGTCTCGCCCAAGGCCTCGCTGGACTACCAGTTCACCCCGGACATCATGGGCTATCTGTCCTACAGCCGCGGCTTCAAGTCCGGCGGCTTCAATATCCGCGCCAACACCACCGCGGTGCCGCGCTCGGGCGAGCCCTTTGACGACGAGGTCGTGGACAGCTACGAGGTCGGCACCAAGATGGCCTTCATGGACCAGCGCGCCTTCCTCAACCTGGCCTACTTCTACAACCAGTACAAGGACATCCAGCTGTCGGTGTTCACCTCCTACACCTTGCCCGGTGGCGGCCAGAGTTTCTTCGGCGACTTCACCAACGCGGGCAAGGGCACGGTGCAGGGCGTGGAGGTGGAGTACCAGCTGCTGCCGACCGAGCACTGGCTGATCACCGGCAACCTGGCCTGGCTGGATGCCAGGTACGATGAGTTCATCAGCGCCGGGGTGAACATCGCCGACAGCCAGCGCTTCACCAACGCACCGGAGTTCTCCGGCGCCTTGAACGTGGAGTGGCGCACCGACCTGGCCAATGGCGGCAACCTTTCCGCGCGCGTGGGCTACTCCTATCAGAGCGAGGTATGGCCCACCACCGACCTGAGCCCGCTGATCCGCCAGGGCGGCTACGGCCTGCTCAACGCCGGTGTGACCTGGAAGCTCGACCAGGCCTGGACGCTGGCCCTGCAGGGCACCAACCTGACCGACGAGGAATACCGGACCACCGGCTACAACATCGCCGCCTATGGCGTGGTGACCGGGTTCTACGGGCCGCCGCGCGAGTTCTCGCTGAGCGCGCGCTACGACTTCTGACCTGATGGCGGCTCGGGTGGCCCGCGCTATGCTGGGCGCGGGAATCGGGGGAGGTGCGATGCCACAGCGGAGCGCGGCGTGCTGAGCCTGTGGCTGGTGGCGCTGGCGGGCCTGGTGTGGCTGGCGCTGATGTTCGGCACCGCGCTGTACGGCGAGCGGCACCCGACGCTGCTGGCCGGGCGCTGGCGGCATGTCTACGCGCTGTCCCTGGCCGTGCACTGCACGTCCTGGACCTTCTACGGCACGGTCACTCAGGCCGCGCGCTATGGCTGGCCGCTGCCGCCGACCTTCGTCGGCGCCATCCTGTTCTACGCGCTGGCCATGGGTTTCATGGTGCGGCTGGTGCGGCTGGCGCGGGAGAGCAATGCGACCTCGCTGGCCGACCTGATCGCCACGCGCCTGGGCCGCGATGCCTGGCTGGCGGCCACGGTGACCGGGGTGGCCGCGCTGGGCCTGATCCCTTACATCGCCCTGCAGCTCAAGGCCGTGGCGATGAGCTTTGCCATGCTCACGCGTAGCGCCGACAGCCAGGGGCCGATCTGGCGCGACGGCGCGCTGTATGTGGCCCTGGCCATGGCCTTGTTCGCGATGCTGTTCGGCACCCGGCGCGCCAGCGCGACCGAGCACAACCGCGGGCTGGTGCTGGCGATGGCGTTCGAGTCGCTGTTCAAGCTGGCGGCGATGCTGGCGCTGGGGGTGTTCGTCTGGTTCGGGCTGTCGCCGCTGGCGCAGCTGCCCGCGCCCGCGGCCCCGGCCGCCGGCGCGGGCGGCTTCATGCCGCTGGTGCTGCTGGGTGGGCTGGCGATGTTCGTGCTGCCGCACCAGTTCCATGTGGGCGTGGTGGAGTGCCGCGACGAGCGCGATGCCCGCAGCGCGCGCTGGCTGTTTCCGCTCTACCTGCTGCTGATCGCCTTGCCGACCCTGCCGCTGGCCCACGCCGGCCGGGCGCTGCTGGGCGCGGACGTGCCCTCGGACATGTACGTGCTGGCCTTGCCCTTCTCGCAGGGGCGCGAAGGCTTGGCGCTGTTCGCCTTCCTGGGTGGGTTGAGCGCGGCGACCGGCATGGTGGTGGTCAGCACGCTGACCCTGAGCCTGATGATCGGCAACCACTGGTTCGCGCCGGGATTGCTGCGCGGGGCCTGGGCGCCGGGCAGGTCCGGCGACCGCCGCCGCGCGCTGCTGCGCCTGCGCCGCATCGGCATCGCCGCGATCATGCTGCTGGCCTGGGCCTACAGCCGCCTGCTGGCGGGCAACGAGGCCCTGGCCGACGTGGGGGCCTTGTCGTTCTCGGCGCTGGCCACGCTGGCGCCGGTGCTCGGCTTTGCGGTGTGGCGGCCGCAGACGCCGCCGCGTGCGGCGATCGTCGGCGTGCTGGCGGCCTTTTCCACCTGGGCCTGGGTGCTGCTGGTGCCGACGGTGGCGCTGGCCGCGGGCCTGGACACGGCCTGGGTGCAGCAGGGGCCGTTCGGGCAGGGCTGGCTGGCCCCGGCCGGACTGTTCGGCCTCACTGGCTGGAGCCCGCTGGGACGCGCGGTGGGCGCCAGCCTGTTCGTGGGCACGGTGTCCACCTTCCTGGCCATGGCCTGGCGCCGGGATGCGCCGCGCCGGGCCAGCCGCGCCCTGGACATCGAGTCGCTGCGCGATGCCGGCCGCCGCTTCCTGCCCGAGACCGCGGTGGCTGCGCTGCTGGCCGATGCGCCGCGCAGCGGCCCGGCGCCGGCGGCGCTGGAGGCCCAGGTCGAACGCGAGCTCTCGGCCGTGCTCGGCGCGGCCTCGGCGCGCCTGCTGCTGGACGCGGCACGGCGCCAGAGCAGCGAGCTGGAAACGGTGGCCGCCATCGTCGGCGAGGCCTCCCAGGACCTGCGCTTCAACCAGCAGGTACTGCAGGCGGCGCTGCAGAACATGAGCCAGGGCATCAGCGTGATCGATCGCCACCAGCGGCTGGTGGCCTGGAACCGGCGCTATGCCGAGCTGTTCGGTTTCCCCGAGGAGCTGCTGCAGGTGGGGCGGCCGGTGGCGGACCTGACTCGCTGGGCGCTGGCCCGGCTCTCGCCGTCGGATGGCGATACGCGCCAGCTGCCGCGTGCGGTGGATCGCCGGCTGGCCTTCATGCGCGCCGGCACCGCGCATCTGTCCGAGCGCGTCCTGCCCGATGGCAGCATCGTGGAGATCCGCGGCAATCCGATGCCGGGCGGCGGCTTCGTCGCCACCTTCACCGACGTCACCGCGTTCCGGCATGCCGAACAAGGGCTCAAGCGTGCCAACGAAACGCTCGAGCAGCGCGTGGCCGAGCGCACCGCGCTGCTGCAGGGCGCCAAGCTGGAGGCCGAGCACGCCAACGATGCCAAGAGCCGCTTCCTGGCGGCGATCGGCCACGACCTGCTGCAGCCAGTGCACGCAGCGCAGCTGTTCGCCGATGCGCTGGTGCAGCGCGGGCAGGACCAGCCGCAGCTGCGCGAGCCGCTGCGGCAGCTGGCGGGCGCGCTGGATGCCACCACCGATCTGCTGACCGGGCTGCTGGACATGTCGCGGCTGGAGGCGGGTGGGCTGGTGCCGGCGCCGCGCGACTTCCCGCTGGACGAGCTGCTGGCTCCGCTGGCGGCGCAGTTTGCCGCGCTGGCGCGCGAGCGCGGCCTGGCCTTGCGTTACCGGCCGACCCGGGCCTGGACCCACAGCGACCCGCAGCTGCTGCGGCGCGTGCTGCAGAACTTCCTGGCCAACGCGGTGCGCTACACGCCGCGGGGGCGCATCGTGCTGGGGGTGCGCCGTGGCAGTGATTGCCTGCGCCTGGAGGTGCACGACAGTGGTCCAGGCGTACCGCCACAGGCGCGGACGGCGATCTTCGAGGAGTTCCGGCGCGGCGAGGACGCCCCCGGGCAGGGGCTGGGCCTGGGCCTGTCCATCGCCGATCGCATCGCGCGCCTGCTCTCCGCGCGCCTTGCCGTCGGTGGCGTGTGGGGACGCGGTGCGGTCTTCAGCGTGGAGGTGCCGGCCGTGGCGCCGGGTGAGCGGGCCAGCGTGCGCAGTGCGAGCGCTGCGGCGGGCCGCAGCCTGGCCGGATGCCGCGTGCTGGCGGTGGACAACGATGCGGTCGCGTTGTCGGCCCTGACCACACTGCTGGCCGGCTGGGGCTGCGATGTTGCCGCGGCCGCCGACGGCAGCGCGGCGGAGGTGGCGCTGGCCCAGGCGCCGGCGCAGTTGTGGCTGCTGGATTACCACCTGGATGGCGGCGATACCGGCGTGGCGCTGGCCGCGCGTCTGCGGGCCCGCTACGGCGCGGCCGCCTGTCTGATCCTGTCGGCCGATGCGGGCGGTGCGGTCAGGCACGCGGCGCAGGAGGCGGACCTGCCGCTGCTGAGCAAGCCGGTGCGTCCCCTGGCGCTGAAGTCGGTGCTGGACCGCCTGCTGGCCGCGCAAGGCCCGGCCCATGCCCAGGCGGCCCAGCCTGCTGGCTAGAATGGGCGTTTGCCTGCCTGGTCGCCGCCGCATGCCCTACACCCCGATCGTCGCCACCCTCGGTTACGTCCTCTCGCCCGACCACAGCCAGGTGCTGATGATCCACCGCAACGCTCGTCCGGGGGATCACCACCTGGGCAAGTACAACGGGCTGGGCGGCAAGGTCGAGCGCGACGAGGACGTGGTGTCCGGCATGCGCCGCGAGATCATGGAAGAGGCCGGCATCAGCTGCGAGTCGATGCGCATGCGCGGCACCATCAGCTGGCCGGGCTTCGGCAAGCATGGCGAGGACTGGCTGGGCTTCGTGTTCGTGATCGATCGGTTCAGCGGCACCCCGCTGGAGCGCAATCCGGAAGGCACGCTGGAATGGGTGGCGGTGGACAGGCTGCTGGAGCTGCCGCTGTGGGAAGGCGATCGCCATTTCCTGCCGCTGGTGTTCGATGCCGATCCGCGCAGCTTCCACGGGGTCATGCCGTACCAGGATGGGCGCATGCAGTCCTGGAGCTGGTCGCGCCTGTGAGACAGGGCTTGTCCACACCGGTTGTGGGCAATTGCCTGACAACGGTGTGGATAACCCGCGCCAGCCCTTGCGTGGCAACGCTGCCGATCGATGTGGCGAAAATTTGACCAGGCGATGACGGTGGCGTTCTGCGGTTTTCCACACCGGGTGTGGATGATTCGCGCACAAACATGTGGATAACCGCCGGAGCGCTTTGCGCCGTGGGCGTGTCAAGCGATATGGCGAAAAAATGACCGCAAATAATTGGCGTGAAAACGCCGGCCGAACGTGCTAAAGCGCGCCGCGCAGCGCTAGGGGCCGGGCTCGATCTGGCGGCAAGGGTCCGCCAGTTCCAGCTCGCGCAGCACCACGCCGGCCTGGGTGCGGTTGCGCACGCCCAGGCGCTCGAAGATCGCCGACATGTGCGCCTTCACCGTGCGCTCCTGCACGTCCAGGCGGTCGGCGATCTGCTTGTTGAGCAGGCCCTGGGCGACCATGCTCAAAACGCGGAACTGCTGCGGCGACAGGCTGGCCAGGCGTGCGGCCAGTTCGGTATCGCTGCGCGAGGACTGCGCCCGTGCCACCGAGGCCCGCAGCGAGGCCGGCAGCCACTGCTCGCAGGCCAGCACGCAACGGATCGCCTCGCGCAGCTCGTCCAGGCCGGCGCTCTTGGGCAGATAGCCGGCCGCGCCATGGTCCAGCGCCCGCCGCACCACGCGCGGATCGTCGTTGGCCGAGACCACCACCACGGCCACGGCGGGAAACTCGGCGCGGATGGCGGCCAGTCCGGCCAGACCATGGTTGCCGGGCATGTGCAGGTCCAGCAGCACCAGGTCCACGTCCGGGCGCGATTCCAGCGCGGCCAGCACCTCATCCAGCGAGGCGGCTTCCAACACCTGCAGCTGCGCCACCGCATCGGTAGCCGCCGAGCGCAGGGCCGCGCGGAATAGCGGGTGGTCGTCTGCGATCAGCAGGATCGGCATGGCGCGTTGGGCGCGTGCGGGTTACTGGACGGTCCAGCCGCCGTCCAGCACCAGGGTCTGTCCGGTCATGTTGCGGGCGGCGGCGGACATCAGGAAGGCCGTGGTGCCGGCCAGTTCGTCCATCTCGATGAACACGCCCTTGGGCATGGGCTTGAGCATCACCTCGCTCACCACCTGTTGCTCGCTGATCCCGCGCGTGCGGGCCTGGTCGGCGATCTGCTTGTCCACCAGCGGGGTCTTCACGTAGCTGGGGCAGACGGTGTTGATGGTGATGTCGGTGCCCGCCGTCTCCAGTGCGATCACCTTGGAAAATCCGACCAGGCCGTGCTTGGCCGCCACGTAGGCGCTCTTGTACGGGCTGGCCACCAGGGCGTGGATGCTGCCGATGTTGATCACGCGCCCGAAGCCGCGCTCGCGCATGCCCGGCAGCACCGCGCGGGTCAGGCGCGCCACGCCCACCAGCATCACCTGCACCAGGAAATCCCACTTGGCGATGGGGAACTCCTCCAGCGGCGAGACATGCTGCAGGCCGGCGTTGTTGACCAGCACGTCCACCGGACGGCTGATGGCGTTCAGTGCGGCTTCCACGCTGTCCTCGGAGGTCACGTCCAGCGCCACGGCTTCGGCCGAGCCGCCGCCCTGCACGATGGCCTGGGCCACGCGGGTGGCCGCGTCCAGGTCCAGGTCGCTGATGATCAGATGGTGCCCGGCGCTGGCCAGCGCCTGGGCGATGCCGGCGCCGATGCCGCTGGCGGCACCGGTGACAAGGATGCTGCGCATGAACTGACGGCCTTCGTGGGGAAGTGGCGCGAGCTTAGCAAGGCCGCCGCCGCGGCCGCGTGGTACCAAAGTACGATGACGCCCGCCGCGGGCCACCGTTAGCGTGCCGGCACTGTCCGTGACCGGTGCTGCCATGTCCCGCATGTTGCCATCGCTGCTGATCAGCCTGTGCCTGGCAGCCTGCGCCGTCCGTCCCGACCCGCCCCAGGGAGCCTTGACCCAGATGCAGCTGTCCACGCCGATGCGGGTCACCGAGCACCGCGGGCAGGACGACCTGCTCAGTGCGGGGCTGGGCCTGAGCGGCCTGCAATCGACGAGCGCTCCCGCCTTCTCCGACCCCGCGCATCCGACGCCGGCCGAGCTGCGCCGCAGGGCGCTGTGGAGCAACTGGCGCGGGATCGCCGACCTGTCGCCCACCGGTGGCTACGGGCGCCTGTACGGCACCCTGGCCCCGGTGCCCGGGCGCGAGTACACCGCACTGGCGACGGTCCCCGGGGCCAGGCAACCGCATCGGGTGCTGGCGCAGGTGCCGGATCATTTCGATGCACGGCGCCGCTGCGTGGTGGTGGCGCCTTCGTCGGGGTCGCGGGGCATCTATGGCGGCATCGCGGTGGCCGCCCCCTGGGCGCTGCCCAAGGGCTGCGCGGTGGCCTACACCGACAAGGGCGGCGGCAGCGACTACGTGGATCTGGACGCCGGGCTCGGCGTGGGCCTGGACGGCATGCTGGCGCCCCTGGGAACGCCCGGGCTGGCCTTCGCACCGCAGGTGCCGCCCGGCGCCTCCGGGGTGGCCTTCAAGCATGCGCATTCGCGCGACAACCCCGAGGCGGACTGGGGGCGGCACGTGCAGCAGGCCGCGGCCTTCGCGTTGCAGGCCCTGGACGCGGCCTTCCCGGCGCAGGCGCCTTTCACCTTCGACAACACCCGCATCATCGCCGTGGGCATTTCCAATGGCGGCGGTGCGGTCCTGCGCGCGGCCGAGCTGGAAGGCGACTGGCTGGATGCGGTGGTCGCCGGCGAGCCCAATGTCTACGCAGCGCAGGCGCCTGGCAGTCGGCCCTTGTACGACTTCGCCACCGAGGCGGCCTTGCTGATGCCCTGTGCGCTGCTGGACTTGCCGGCGCAGGCGCTGCCACAGCCGCCGCTGCGTGCCCAGGTCGAACCGGCCTGGCGCGCGCGCTGCGAGCGCCTGGCGGCCCTGGGGTTGGTCGATGGAGCCGACGCGATGGCCCAGGCCCGCGATGCCCACGAACGCCTGCGCGCGAGCGGATGGACCGATGCGGCCTTGCAGGCCGGCGCGCCCAGCGTCGGCTTCGACCTGTGGCGCGCCGTGGCCGCCACCTACGCCTCGGCCTATGGCCGCTACGGCGTGGGCGAGCACCCCTGCGGCATGTCCTACGCGGCGCTGGATGCGACACAACTGGCGGGCCTGCGCCCGGGCTGGTGGGCCGAAGGCGCGGGCATTCCGCCCGGCAACGGCATCGGCCTGCGCGATCCGTGTGCGCAAGGGGCCGACCCGACACTGGAAGGCCTGCGCTGCCTGCGCGCCTTGTTCACCGGCGAGGGTGAGGACGCCAAGCGGGTCCAGGCCGGCATCGCGGCCACGGCTGCGGGCCTGCCGCGTGCAGAGCTGCCGGTGCTGGTGGTGCATGGCATCGATGACGGCTTGATCCCGCCCGCGTTCACCAGTGCGCCGTACGTTGCGGCTGCGCGCGCCGCCGGCCGCCGGCGCATCGCCAGCTGGCAGGTGGAACACGGCGAGCATTTCGACGCTTTCCTGGCCTTTCCCGACTACGGTGCTCGCTACGCGCCGATGCTGCCCTACGTCTACGCCGCGCTGGACCGCGTGAGCCAGGTCTTGGACCGAACCGCACCGATGCCGGCCGACGCGCGGATCCCGGCGCGTGGGCGCGGGCAGGGCGCGGTGGAGGCCGCCCAGTTGCCGATGCCCGACTGACGCGTCCAGGGCGGCTCCGCGCCGATACCTGGCCTGCACGAGGGCCCGGCTATCCTGCCGGCCTGTCCCGTTGAGACCTGTCCGCATGGCACGCCACTTCTCGATGTTGCGCGACTTCCAGCTGGCCGACTGGTTCACGCTGGGCAACGCCTTCTGCGGCACCGGCGCGGTGTTCGCCGCGCTCAACTTCATGCAGGACGGACGGATCAGCGTGCTGCTGGCCGGCATGGGGCTGATCCCGCTGGCCTTCATCTTCGATGCGCTGGATGGACGCGTGGCGCGCTGGCGCAACTCGGCCTCCACCCTGGGGCGCGAGCTGGACTCGCTGGCGGATGTGATCTCCTTCGGCGTGGCGCCGGCGGCGCTGGCCTACGCTTGCGGCCTGCGCGGCGGTTGGGACTGGCTGGTGCTGAGCTACTTCGTCTGCTGCGGGGTCAGCCGCCTGGCGCGCTACAACGTGACCGCCGAATCGCTGTCCGGCGATGAGGGCAAGGTGAGTTTCTTCGAGGGCACGCCCATTCCCACCAGCCTGGTGCTGGTGGTGGTGCTGGGCCTTGCCGCCGTGCAAGGACGCGTGGGGCCTGCGATCTGGGGCGGCGTCTGGCAGCTTGGGCCTTGGCAGCTGCACCCGCTGGTGCTGCTGTTCGCGCTGTCCGGCTCGTTGATGATCAGCAAGACCATTCGCATCCCCAAGCCATAGAGCGTCGCGCGCTTCGGATACGCGCGGTCCGCACGCGGGCGCGCACGCCCGGACCTGCTCTCAAACGCAACCGGGCCGTTGCTATGATCGGGCCACGCGTCCACGGGAGTGCCTGATGTTCCAGAACAGCCCATTCGAGACCTCCAGCCTGGAGCGCATGGCGCGGGACTCCCTGGAGCAGTGGGGCGCGGCGTTGCGCCAGGCCGGTCTTGGCGGCGGGCTGTCGCAGCCGCCGCAGATGTGGCCGGGCATGCAGGCCGCGAGCGCCGCGACCTCCGGTTTCGCCGCGGGCGCCAGCGCCCAGCGCCAGGCCGACGACTGGTTTTCGCTGATGCAGAACCTGGCCAGCCGCTTCGCCGGCCGGGAGGCCAGTGCGGCCGACATCGGCCAGGCCTGGCGCGAGGCGCTGGGGGCCAATGCAGCCGATCCCTTCGCCAGCGTGTTCACCCAGTGGGGCGCGCAGGGGCTCAGTGGCTTGGAGAACTGGCTGCAGCAGGTGTTGCCTGGACTCAACGATCTGCAGGAGCAAGCCAGTCGCTGGTTCAACATGCCGGCCTTCGGCCTGACCCGCGAGCACCAGGGGCGTTGGCAGCAACTGCGCCAGGCGCTGCAGGAGTACCAGCGCTGGGCCAACGACTACCACGCCCTGATGACCAAGGCTGGCCAGCACGCCCTGGCGCTGTTCGAGACCAAGCTGGAAGCGCACGCCGAGCCCGGCCGCCAGATCGCCTCGGCACGTGCGCTGTTCGATGTGTGGATCGATGCGGCCGAGGAGGCCTATGCGCAGATCGCGCTGTCGCCCGAGTTTCGCCATATCTACGGCCAGCTGGCCAACGCGCAGATGCGCGTGCGCGCCGGCGTGCAGAAGGAAGTGGAGCAGGTGAGTGCGCTGTTCGGCATGCCGACACGCACCGAGGTCGATTCGGCCTACCGCAAGATCGTGGAGCTCGAGCGCGCGATGCGTCGCCTCAACCGCCAGGTTGGGCCGCAGACCGTGGTGCGCGCCACGCCGGCCGCATCGACAACAGGTGAGGCCCCCACGCAATCCAAGCCGGCGCCGAAGACGCGCGCGCCCGGCGCGCGCAGGCGCGTGGCCAAGCAGGCCGCCGCGGCCGGAGCGCCGCGCAAGGCCGCAGCCAAGGCGCCTGCACCCGCCAAGCGCGCCGCGGCCGAGCGCGCCGTGGCACCGGCCGCCAAGACGACCGCGCCGGCCGCCGCGCGCCGCGCAACATCGCCCAAGGTTGTGCCAGCGAAGTCGGCACCAGCCAAGACCGCCAAGGCCGCCAAGCCGCTCAAGGCGGCCGGCAAGACCAGCAAGGCGGCGCGCAAGTCGGTCATGCCGGCCGTGGAGGCGCCGGTCTCGATGCGTGACTGGGTCAGCCAACATGCCTCTGGCAAGCGCGCGGGGAGGACCTCCTGATGACCAGTCCACTGGAGATCAGCCTGGAAGCCCTGGCCGAGGAAGCGATGGCGATGCAGCAGAAGCTGGCCGCCGGCTTCCAGCTGCTGCCCGATGTGGAAGACGTGCAGTACGGCGTTACCCGCCGCGAGGAGATCTGGCGCGACGGCAAGGTCGTGCTGTATCGCTTCGTCGGCGAGCACGCGCCGGTCACCAGCGTGCCGCTGCTGATCAGCTATGCGCTGGTCAACCGCCCGTACATGGTGGACCTGCAGTCCGACCGTTCGCTGGTGCGCAAGCTGCTTGAGCAGGGGCAGGACGTCTACATCATCGACTGGGGCTATCCGGACCGTTCGGACCGCTTCCTGGAACTGGGCGACTACCTGCATCGCTACATCGACGGCGCGGTGGACGCGCTGCGCCAGCGCAGCGGCCACGATGCGATCAACGTGCTCGGCATCTGCCAGGGCGGTTCGTTCTCGCTGTGCTACGCCGCGCTGTATCCGCGCAAGGTGCGCAATCTGGTGACGATGGTGACGCCGGTGGATTTCCACACCCCGGACAACATGCTGTCCAACTGGGCGCGCGAGATCGACGTGGACCTGTTCGTGGACACCATGGGCAACGTGCCGGCGGACATGCTCAATGCCAGCTACCTGATGCTCAAGCCGTTCCGGCTGAACCTGCAGAAGTACGTGGGTCTGGTGGACATCCTGGACGATCGCGGCGCCATCGAGGATTTCCTGCGGATGGAGAAATGGATCTTCGACTCGCCCGATCTGGCCGGCGAGGCCTTCCGCCAGTTCATCAAGCAGTTCTACCAGGCCAATGGGCTGGTCAAGGGCGAGGTGGTGATCGATGGCGACCGCGTGGACCTGGGCTTCGTGGACATGCCGGTGCTCAACATCTACGCCGAGCAGGACCATCTGGTGCCGCCGGACGCTTCGCGCGCCCTGGCCAAGGTGGTCGGCACGCAGGACTACACCGAGCTGAGCTTCAAGGGCGGCCATATCGGCATCTACGTCTCCAGCCGCGCCCAGCGCGAGGTGCCGTCCACCGTGCACCAGTGGCTGATGGCGCGTTCGCGCTGAGCGCGCGGCGCGCGCTGCGATTCACAGGCCGCAGCCACGCCCTGGCCGAGACTGGGGCTCCCATGCCTATGGAGAACGCCGACATGTCTGCTCATCGCCCACTGGCACGCTCGCTCGACGATCGCATGATCGCCGGCGTCATGGGCGGCATCGCCCATCGCTTCGGCTGGAACCCGACCCTGGTGCGGGCGATCTACGTGATCGTCTCGCTCGCCTCGGCCGCTTTTCCCGGCGCCATCGTCTACCTGCTGCTGTGGCTACTGATGCCGGTGGAGGCGGACTGATGCGCCGCCACGCAGGTGCTTGATGCGGTAGGGCAAATGCGCAGGCGTGCGTTGTTGATCGCAGGCGCCGCGTGGACACTGCCGAACAGCCTCATCGGCCTGCTTCTGGGCGTTCTGGGCCTGGCCGGCGGCGCCCGGCCGCAATGGCGCCAGCGCGAGCTGGCCTTGGTTTTCGACCGCTACCCCTGGGGTCCGGGTGGGGCCATCACCTTCGGCAACATCATTCTCAACACCGGGTCGTCGCTGGACACCATGTGCAGCACCTATGCCCAGCGCGCCGGACTGCGCACTGAAAAGGCGATCTGCCTGGGCGACCACGAGCGCGCGCACGTCTATCAGTACATGGTGCTCGGCCCCTTCTTCCTGCCGGTCTATCTGCTCAGCGGCGGCATCAGCGTGCGCAACCCGTTCGAGCGCGCCGCCGACCGCTACGCGGCGACCGGGGCCGGCTGGTGGCCGTTCTGATCGCGACCAAGCTCCGCGGGGACGGGGATTGCACCGCCTGCCCCAGCCCGCACGCCGGCCTCAGCGGGGCAGTACGCCGCTTAGGAAGGTCTCCACGCCGCTCATGGCATACGCGCGGATTTCCTCGGGGTTCGGGTTAAGCAGGTTGCCGCAGGCTGTGCGCAGGATCAGCCCGCCGAACAGCATGTCGAAGAACTGCAGCGCGGCCTGCATCGGCGAGTTGCGCAGCACGATGTGACCGGCTTCCTGCTGGGCCTCCAGGTAGCTCGCCAGATGAGTGCTGATGGACTCCAGTGCGTTGGCGAAGAACCAGTCGCGCAGGGCGGGGAAGGAGTGCCCCTCGCCGATCACCAGGCGATGCACCAGGTGGGCATCGTCGGTGGTGTTGCTGCGGGTGTAGCGCTCGGCGGCTGCGCGCAGGCCTTCCTCCGGCGGCAGGCCCTCCAGGTCCAGCCCGTCCATGATCGCGGACATGGCCTGCAGGCGGCGATCGACGATGGCGTAGGCCAGTCCTTCCTTGTCGCCGAACACGCGGTACAGCGTGGCCAGCGAGCCGCCGGCCCGCGCCACGATCTCGCTGAGCTTGGCGTGCTGGTAGCCCTTCTCCCGGAACACCTCGGTGGCCGCATCCAGGAACTTCTCCACGCGCAGCTCGCCGCGCCGGCACAGGTCCACCTGGGGCAGGGGATGCATGTCCCCGGACAGCACCCGGGTGGTGAATCGAACGGGTTGTGGACTCTTCACGCGGGCGACCTTGTCGGAATGCCGAACTGACCGGCCACGCTATCAAATTGTCGGACAGACGCATGCTGCGTTGCGGTATCTGCCGATTACGCTCTAGATGGCGGCGCAAAAAGCAAATGCCCGGCCAAGACCGGGCATTTTCGATTTGGTGCCGAAGGTGGGACTCGAACCCACACGCTTTTAAGGGCGGCGGATTTTGAGTCCGCTGCGTCTACCATTCCGCCACTTCGGCGCGGCCGCGCAGTATAGCGACTCGGCCTGTGGGATGCACAGCCAGACTTTGCGCAGCGCGGGTGGGCGTGGTGCGCCGCAGAATGCATTTGCGGGCGTGGCCGGTATGGTGACAGCGCTGTCACGGCAGGCGCCGGCGCGCGGCGTGCGATGACTTCACGGGAGGGGGGATGCAGGCCAACACGAAGGTGCTGCGGCAAGCCGCTGGCGCGTGTCTGCCTGCGCCCACGCCAGTGCAATGCTGGCGATTCCCAGCTTCAGATCCGTGCGCGATGATCAGTACAACGTGCCCGAGAACAAGGCGCGCGGCCAGGCGATGGCGGCTGGCCTCAGCGTTCCCTGACCGGGCCGGTCGACTCGCGCAGCTGCAGGGTGTAGTCCATCTGCACCATGTCCCCGGCATCGGGCGCGCGGATGGCGCGCAGCAGTTCCATCGTGGCCACGCGGCCCATGTCCTGGCCCGGCTGGCGCACGGTGGTCAGTGCGGGGAAGGTGTGGCGCGAGAGCGGGGTGTCGTCGAAGCCGCAGATCGACAGGTCCAGCGGCACCTTGAGCCCGCGCTCGCCGGCCACGCGCAGCACGCCGGCCGCGGTGTCGTCGTTGCCGGCGAAGATCGCCGTCGGCGGCTCCTCCAGGTCCAGCAGCCGGTTGGCGCCGGTTACGCCGGATTCGAAGGTGAATTCGCCATTGACCGTCAGCACCGGGTCGTAGGCGATGCCGGCATTGCGCAGGCCTTCGCGGTAGCCGGCGTGGCGCCATTCGGCCGCGCCATGCGAGGGCGGTCCCTTGATGTGGGCGATGCGGCGATGGCCCAGCGCCACCAGGTGCGCCATCAGCTCGCAGGTGGCGTTGTGCTCGTCCAGAGTCACGCCGATGCGGCCGCGCGGGATGCGCGGGGCGATGCTGGCGAAGGGCATGGCCTGCTCGTCGAAGTGGGCCAGCAACTGCATGTCGTCGGTCAGCGGCGGGGTGAGGATGAACCCGTCAACAGCGGTGTGCCGGGCCAGCTCGTCCAGCTCGGCGATGGTGCGGCCATCGCCATAGGTCACCGGCGCCAGCACCAGCGTGTAGTGTTGGGCGCGGCAGGCATCGAGCACGCCGCGCTGGATCTCCATCAGGTAGTTGCGCGAAGGGTTGTCGTAGGCCAGCGCCACCATGTAGGAGCGCTGCCCGGCCAGGCTGCGCGCGGACAGGCTGGGGCGGTACTGCAGGCGCTCCACGGCCTCGCGCACGCGCTGGCGCGTGCTCTCGCTGACGCGCGGCTCCTCATTGAGGACGCGGGAGACCGTCTTCATCGACACCCCGGCGGCCGCGGCCACGTCCTCGATCCTGACCCGCATCGTGTTGATCCCCTGAATGTGTCTGTGCCGCGCCCGCAGGCGTGTGCGCATGTTGCCAGAGCCCCCGCCCCGGTCATGCCGCAGTGCGATGCCAGGGTGCCACCATTTTCTATTACCGTGCGCACCGTTGGCGCGCACGGTGCGCCTTCCAGACAGGAGTTGCCATGAAACCCAGCGTGTCTTCCCGTTCCGTGCGTCTGCGTCCGCTGGTGGCGGCGCTGGCGATCTCCCTGCCCCTGGGCATGGCCTGCGTGGTCGCGCAGGAAGCGCCCGGCACCGCGCATCCGGAACAGTGGCCGGCGATGCGCTCGCCGCTGAAGGCGGACCCCAAGCTGGAAGCGCGCATCGATGCGCTGCTGGCCAAGATGAGCGTGGAGGAAAAGGCCGCCCAGGTGGTGCAGGGCGATATCGCCAGCATCACCCCGGCCGACCTCAAGACCTATCGCCTGGGCTCGATCCTGGCTGGCGGCAGCTCCGACCCGGGTGGCCAGTACAACGCCCCGGCCAAGGCCTGGCTGGACCTGGCCGATGACTTCTACGCCGCCTCGATGGACACCAGCGGCGGCAAGTACAACGCGATCCCGGTGATCTTCGGGGTGGATGCGGTGCATGGCCACAACAACGTCGTCGGGGCCACCCTGTTCCCGCACAACATCGGCCTGGGCGCGACCCACGACCCGGCGCTGATGGGGCAGATCGCGCAGGCCACCGCCGCGGAAATGCGCGCCACCGGCATCGACTGGACCTTCGCGCCCACCCTGGCCGTGCCGCAGGACGATCGCTGGGGCCGCACCTACGAGGGTTACTCGGAGAATCCGGAGGTCGTGCGCAGCTACGCCGGCCCGCTGATCCAGGGCCTGCAGGGCAGGCCGGGCAGCACCGATTTCCTGAAAGGCGCGCACGTTGTGGCCACGGCCAAGCACTTCCTGGCCGATGGCGGCACCCACGAAGGGCGCGACCAGGGCGATGCGCGGATCGATGAAGCCACGCTGCGCGATGTCCACGACGCCGGCTATCCGCCGGCATTGAAGGCCGGCGTGCAGGCGGTGATGGTGTCCTTCTCCAGCTGGAACGGCGCCAAGATGAGCAGCAACGCCACCTTGCTCGAAGCGGTGCTGAAAAAGCGCATGGGCTTCGACGGTTTTGTGGTCAGCGACTGGAACGGCCACGCCAGCGTGCCCGGCGGCAGCCGCGAGAACTGCGTGCCTTCCTTCGTTGCCGGCGTGGACATGATCATGGCGCCCGACACCTGGAAGGGCTGCTACGAGCACATCCTGGCGGCGGAGAACAACCACACGCTGCCGGCCGGGCGCCTGGACGAGGCGGTGCGCCGCATCCTGCGGGTGAAGTTGCGCGCCGGCATGTTCGAGGCCGGCAAGCCTTCCACGCGTGGCGTGGCCGGCAAGTTCGAGCTGCTGGGCAGCCCCGCGCACCGCGCCATCGCCCGCCGTGCCGTGCGCGAGTCGCTGGTGCTGATGAAGAACAACGGCGGCGTGCTGCCGCTGGACCCGCGCAAGAAGCTGCTGATCGCCGGCGATGCGGCCGACGACATGATGCTGCAGTCCGGCGGCTGGACGCTGAGCTGGCAGGGCACGGGCCTGAAGCCCGAGGACTTCCCCAACGCACAGACCATCGGCGCGGCCCTGCGCGAACAGGTCGGCAAGGCTGGCGGCAGCGCCGAGCTGTCGGCCGAGGGCAAGTACACGTCCAAGCCCGATGCGGCGGTGGTGATCTTCGGCGAGACGCCTTATGCCGAGTTCCAGGGCGACCTGAAGGTGCTGGCTTATCGCCCGGGCGATGACCGCGACCTCAAGCTGCTGAAGAAGCTCAAGGCCGAGGGCATCCCGGTGGTGGCGGTGTTCCTGTCAGGCCGTCCGCTGTGGATGAACCGCGAGATCAACGCCGCCGATGCCTTCGTGGCGGCCTGGCTGCCCGGTTCGGAAGGCGGTGGCGTGGCCGACGTGCTGTTGCGCGATGCCGCCGGCAAGGTGCAGCACGACTTCCGCGGCACCTTGTCCTACTCCTGGCCGCGCACAGTGATGCAGAGCCCGCTCAATGTCGGCCAGGCCGGCTACGACCCGCAGTTCGCCTACGGCTATGGCCTGACCTATGCCAAGCCGCAGACCGTGGCCGCACTGTCCGAAGACGCCGGCATGGACCTGTCCACGCTGGGCTCGCAGACCTTCTTCAGCCGTGGTGCGCCGGCCACGGGCTGGACCGTGCGCGTGCAGCCCAAGGGCGGCCAGCCACGCATGGTGTCCCAGCCCTCGGGCCAGAAGTACGCCACCGATGTGGCCATCGTGCCGGTGGACAACAAGGCGCAGGAGGATTCCTGGCGTTTCAGCTGGAAGCGCGACGCCGATGTGGCCTTCATCGCCCCTCGCCCGCAGGACCTGGTGCGCGAGACCAATGGCGATGTGCTGCTGCTGATGACCATGCGCGTGGATACCGCGCCCAAGGGCAAGGGCGCGGAGCTGTTCGTGGAATGCGGCGAAGGCTGCAGCGCGCGCTTCCCGCTGGATGCCGCACTGGCCTCGGCGCCGCGCGGCACCTGGGGCCGGGTCGGCGTGCCGCTGAAGTGCCTGGCCTCGCTGGGCGCGCAAATGGGCAACATCAGCGCACCGTTCGGCCTGCGCATGCCGGCCGGCACGGAAGTGTCGCTCAGCGAGGTCGCCTTTGGCACCGATGCGCAGCATGTGCTGCCTTGTCCGGTGAAGTAAAGAAATCTTTCGCCGCCCGCATGAAGATCACCCTGGTTCTTTTCTTGCTCAACATCCAAAGCAGTTACGTTCAGAACATCGAACGAGAGGCCACTGCGGGCGTCTTCGACACAGTCCAGTTCGTGTCAGTCGAAGGCAAGGGCTGGCGCATCAAAACCTACGCGATCGACCAGGACGTTCACCCCTGGTCGATCGGCTCCAACACGCAAGAGATCGTTGCGGTCGCAAAGCAGAACACCAGAAAGCATTACGGTGATGTGTTGTCGAAGACCTACGTCATTGAGACATCGGATGGCATCGAAGGACTACGTCGAGAACTTGCCCGACAGGGGCTATCAGCGACCTTGGAAGTAGCGGAAGCGGGCTTCGTTTTCTGGGTTCCGGCTGAGAGTGACTATCGAACACGCTCAACACCCGCTGGCTAGCCTGTTTCGCCATCTGGAAGGCTGAAGGATTGTCTGAAGGCCCGTCCCGTCAATGCCGGACCGGGTCGGTCCCAAGCAGCCGCTCTTCCCGCAAGCACCATTCGCCGCCTTCGGCCTCAGGTACGTACACGCCGCAGCGGACCATCTGCTTCTCGTAGATATGCAAGGACACGGCCACGTCGGTCTGGCTGGGATTGCGGATGGTGTGGAACTCGTGCGGCGGGATCAGGCTGCCGGCCGATCCAAAGCCCGCATCCACCGTGGTGATGGGCTGGAAGCGGAAGCGGCCCTGGGCGCGCTCGCTCAACAGGTACTGGCTGATCTCCAGCCGGCCATGCCAGATGCCCTCCACGCACCACAGGCCGGAGTGATCGTGGATCTGCGTGCCCTGGCCCGGGCCCCAGGTCATGGCGACCACGCTATAGCCGTGCTCCGGGCTGACGTACAGCTCGCGCCGCGCGTAATGCGCGCCGATCGGCTCCAGCACCTCCCTGGGCAGGCGCACGTCGGGGGTGCGGATCAGCTCGCACATCGCCTGGCGCAGGGCCTCGGTGATGGCATGTTCGTCGCCCAGGCCGGTGGCGGCATCCAAGGCACGAATCAGCCGGTCGCGCCCGGGGAAATCAAGGCTCACTGCATCCAACCACATCAAGAAAGATGGGCCACATGCTAACCAGCGCCGGTTAGCACGCGGTTATGGCAGCGCCACGCTACATCGTGAGTACCGGTTGCTGATGACGGAACTGCTCGCTTGCCTCGGCCTCCCAGGGCCAGATCCCCGAGACACTCGGCCAGATCAGCTGGAGTGCCTCGAAATTGGCGCCTTCGTAGAGCCACATCGCCGACAGCATTCGCCTCTTTCGATGGTCAAGCGCGACATACGCGAACTGGATGGGGAAGCCTTCCAGGAAACCCGCGTAGGGCGTGTTGGGGACAAACTTCTCGCCTTGCACGACGCGGTCGTAATAGTCGCTTACAAGTGCGTGTCCCAGTTGGGGAGAGAGGCCGACCACCATAAGCTCAGGGGCACCCGTGGTGCGGGTGATCCCGATGGTGTAGCTGAACGTCGGGTCGATTCCCTCCGGATCGAATACGGAGGTTGTGCTGAAACCATACTGCTCGATGTGCTCAAGAAGCTTGCGCTCGTGATCGTTCATCCGCTTCCTTGTGCTTGCGCTTGATCAGGTGACTGCGAGAAACCCCGCCACCGCGGGCCCGAAGCGGGCGATATCCACGAGGAAGGCATCGTGGCCTTGCGGGGAGGGCAGGGCGAGGAATTCGGCCTCCGCGCCGCCGGCGCGCAAGCCGTCGGCGATCTGTTCCTGCTGCTGCAGCGGGAACAGGATGTCGGTGGCCGCACCGATGGACAGGGCGCTCGCCACGCGCAGCCCGGCCAGGCCGGCCATGACATCGCCCTGGCCGTACTCGGCCAGGTCGAACCAGTCCATCGAGCGGCTCAGATACAGATAGCAGTTGGGATCGAAGAAGCGCACGAAGCGGCGGGCGTGGCCTTCCAGGTAGCTTTCCACCTGAAACTCCAGGCCGAAGGGGTCCTCGTCGGTGGCATCCGAATCCAGCCGCACGCGGCCGAAGCGGCCGTCCCATTCCAGCGCCGAGCGATAGGTGATCACGCCCATCTTGCGGGCCATGCGCATGCCGCTTTCCGGATAGCGTTCCTCGGTGTAGTGGCCGCCGTTCCATAGCGGGTCCAGGCGGATGGCCTCACGCTGCAGCGAGCGGATGGCGATGGAGAACGGCAGGGCCTGCGCGCTGCCGCTGATGTTGATGTGGCTGCGCGCGATACCAGGGTGCCGCAGCAGCACCGCCAGGGCGGTCATGCCCCCCATCGAGTTGCCGATCAGGCAGGCCAGCTGGGTGATGCCCAGCGCCCGCACCACGCTGACCGCCGCATCGGCGCCGTCTTCCACCGACAGCTCGGGAAAGGACAGGCGATACGGCTCGCCGGTGGCCGGATCGGGCGAGGCCGGGCCGGTGGAGCCCTTGCAGCTACCCAGTGAGTTCACGCACACCACGAACCAGCGCTCGGTATCGATCGGCTTGCCCGGGCCCAGCATGGCCTCCCACCAGCCGGGGCTGGGGTCCTGCGCGTTGCTGGCCGCGTGCGCGTTGGGCGACAGGCCGGTGACGATGAGGATGGCGTTGCCGCCGTCGGCGTCCAGCGTGCCCCAGGTTTCAAAGGCCATGCGCGCGCCATGCAGCTGGCCGCCGCGCTTCATCGGGAAGGGCGAGGGCAGGGCGTGGAAGCGGCTGCCAGGCGGGATGAATTCGGTCATGGGCCAGGATTGTAGGGGCGCGTTGTGCGGTTTGCGGCGGTGGTGGATGGAACAGCGGCATCCACCCGATGCAGCGTTGGTCGATGGAGGAGCGTCATCCACCCCACGAGGGGCTGATGACCCGCACGAGGTAGGGTGGACAACGCGAAGCTTGTCCACCATGACGCCCGCCACGCGTGTCAGCGACCCGATGTGATGAGCCCGCTCAGCATCGAACGCGGCCTGCGCGCGCAAGACTCACGGCGCCTGGCCGATCACCAACTTCACTGGCGCCTGGGCGGGCAGGGTCACGCGCAGCGGGGCGGTGCTCAGGTCACCGGGCTGGGCCATGGCATTGCCGCTGACCGACACGCGCGCCAGCACCTCCACCTCGCCCAGGGCGGACAGGCGCTGGGTCGGCATGGGGCTGTCCGCATCGTCCAGCGTCACCGTCAGGGGCAGCGCGCTCAGCGGGTGTTTCTCCACCGCCACCGGCATCGGTGGGCCACCGGGCACGCGGGCGATCACGAACACACTGGCATCGGCAGGCAGCGACTCGGCGATGCCCGGAGCCAGTGCGAGCTGCACGGTCACCGCGTGCGCGCTGTCGGCCGCGGGCGCGGCGCTATCCTGCAATGGCGGCAGCTGGGCCTCCTGGCGCGCCAGGTTGACCTGTTCCAGCAGGCTGGCGCGGGTGTTGCCCTGCACCTGCTCCAGCAGCGGCGCCCAGGTGTCGGCGGCGGCGGCCGGCTGGCCCGCCTGGCGCTGGGCCACGCCCAGGAACCAGCGCGCGCGTTCGTGGTTGGGCTGGGCCTGCAGCGCGCGCTGCAGCAGCGCCACGGCCTGCGCATCCAGGCGGCGATCGGGGCTGGCCAGCATCCGCGCCTGGGCTGCTTCGGTGAGGATGTTGGCGTCGGTGGGGGCGAGCTCAGCGGCCTTGGCGAACGCCTGGCGTGATTGGTCCAGGTCCTCGCGCGCAGCCAGCGCGCGGCCCAGCAGGCGCCAGCCTTCCGGCTCGTTCGGCTTGCGCTGCAGGGCTGCGCGCAATTGCGCGATGGCCTGGTCCAGGTCCTGCGGCGCCTCGGCCACAACGGACTGCGGCGCCAGCGCCTGCGGCGTGCCGACCAGGCGATACAGCAGCCCGACGCCGATCGCCAACAGCAGCAGGCAGCCCAGCATCAGCTTGCGTTCGCCGCGCCACAGCGGCCACAGCACGCCGACCAGCACCAGCAGGCCAACGACCACGGCAATGGCGATGAAGGTCCCCATCACCACTCCTGCGACGGATCGGCAGGCGGAACCTCGCGGCCGCCGCGCCGGCGCACCACGCGCCACAGCACCAGCCCACCCAGCAGCAGCAACGCCAGCGGTCCGAACCACAGCAGCCAGGTGCCAGGTTCCACCTGCGGGCGATACAGCACGAACTCGCCATAGCGCTCGACCAGGAACTGCTTGATCTGCGCGTCGCTACGACCCTGCTGCATCAGCACCAGCACCTCGCGGCGCAGGTCGTGGGCGACCTGGGCGTTGGAATCGGCCAGCGACTGGTTCTGGCACATCACGCAGCGCAGCTCGTGGGCCAGCGCCTGGAAGCGCGCTTCCTCGGCCGCGTTGCGGAACTGCAGCGGGCGGGGGTCGCTGACCTGCGCCAGCACCGGGGCCGACAGCAGCAGGCCCAGCATCAGCAGCAGGGTGCGGGCGATACGCGTCATGGGCGCTCCAGGCGGTCGATGGCCGGCAGCAGTTCCTGCTGGATCAGCGCATCGCTCAAGGGGCCGACGTGCTTCCAGCGTACGATGCCGGCCGCATCGACCAGGAAGGTCTCCGGTGCGCCGTAGATGCCCCAGTCAAGGGCCTGCCGGCCTTCCACGTCGGTCACCACGTCGCTGTAGGGATTGCCGTACTGCGCCAGCCAGCGCAGCGCGTCCTGCGGCTCGTCCTTCAGGCCGTAGCCGATCACGCGGATGCGCTTGCTATGGGCCAGGCGGGTGATGGCCGGATGCTCGACCCGGCACTCCGGACACCAGCTGCCCCAGACATTCAGGACGAAGGGCTTGCCGCGCAGCTCGGCCAGGGTCAGGCGCTGCTGCGGCGCATGCAGCAGCGGCAGGTCCATCGCCGGGGCCGGCTTGCCGATCAGCGCCGACGGCAGGGCCTGGCGGTCGGCGCGATCCGAACGCAGCACGCCCACCAGCAACAGGGCGAACAAGGCGACAAAGGCGATGGCACCGCCGATCAGGACGCCGCGCGACACGCCGCGTGCGGGTTGCGGGCCGCTCATGCCCTGGCCTCGCGATGGCGACGGAAGCGCTTGTCGGCTGCGGCGACGAAGCCGCCCAGCGCCATCAACAGCGCGCCCAGCCAGATCCAGCGCACGAAGGGCTTGATCTGCACGCGCACCGCCCAGCTGCCACCGCCCAGCGGCTCGCCCAGGGCGACATACAGATCGCCGCGCAGGCCGGGATGGATGGCCGCCTCGGTCATCACCTGGCCGCCGCTGGCGTAGGCGCGCTTCTCAGGGTGCAGGTCGGCGAAAGCTTCGTCGCCGCGCTCGACCAGGATGTGGCCGCGGCCGGCGATGAAGTTGGGGCCGCGCGTCTCGCGCACGCCTTCGAACTTGAAGCGATAGCCCCCGATCTCCGCGGCCTGGCCAGGCTTGAGCGCCAGCTCGCGCTGGGTGGACAGCGCCTGCACCAGCAACGCGCCGACCAGGAACACCGCCAGGCCCAGGTGCGCCAGCACCATGCCCAGCATCTCCGGGGTGAAGCGGCCCTGGGCGCGCAGCCGCGTCCACACGAAGCGCAGCGTGCCCAGGCCCACCCACAGCGCGCCGCCGATGCCGGCGGCGGTCTTGAGCTTGCCGGCCGGGGCCAGGAAGAAGGCCAGGCCCGCGCCGGCCAGGGCCACCAGCGCCCAGGGCAGCAGCATGGCCAGCGGCCGCGAGGCCTGCTCGCGCTGCCAGCGGGTCAGTGGGCCGAATGGCACCAGCAGCACCAGCGGCGTCATCAGCACCACGAACAGCAGGCCGAAGTAGGGCGGCCCCACCGAAATCTTGCCCAGCTCCAGCGCATCGGCCAGCAGCGGATACAGCGTGCCCAGCAGCACCATGGCGCAGGCGCTGGCCAGCAGCAGGTTGTTGGCCAGCAGCAGGGTCTCGCGCGAGCTGGCGGCAAATGGCGCGCCATCGGCCATGGCCGGCGCGCGCAGCGCGTACAGCAGCAGTGAGCCGCCGATCACCAGGCCCAGGAACACCAGCACGAACAGGCCGCGCGTGGGGTCGGCGGCGAAGGCGTGCACGCTGGTCAGCACGCCCGAGCGCACCAGGAAGGTACCCAGCAGCGACAGCGAGAAGGCGGCGATGGCCAGCAGCAGGGTCCAGCCGCGGAAAGAGCCGCGTTTTTCCGTCACCGCCTGCGAGTGCAGCAGCGCCGCGCCGGCCAGCCACGGCATGAAGCTGGCGTTCTCCACCGGGTCCCAGAACCACCAGCCGCCCCAGCCCAGTTCGTAGTAGGCCCACCAGCTGCCCAGGGCGATGCCGCAGGTCAGGAAGCCCCAGGCCACGTTGGTCCACGGCCGCGTCCAGCGCAGCCAGCGCGCATCGACCTCGCCATCGAGCAGGGCGGCGATGGCGAAGGCGAACGGCACCGAGAAGCCCACATAGCCCAGGTACAGCATCGGCGGGTGGATGATCATCCCCGGGTCCTGCAGCAGCGGGTTGAGGTCGCGGCCTTCCAGGGCCGCCGGCAGCACGCGCTCGAACGGGTTGGAGGTGAAGATCAGGAAGGACAGGAAGCCGATGCTGATCACGCCCATCACCCCAAGCACGCGCGCCACCACCCGCTCGGGCAGCGCCCGCGAGCACTCGGCCACCGCCCCGGTCCACAGCGCCAGCACCAGCGCCCACAGCAGCAGCGAGCCCTCGTGCGAGCCCCACACCGCCGTGTAGCGGTAGATCATCGGCAGCAGCGAGTTGGAGTTCATCGCCACGTAGCGCACCGAGAAATCCTGGGTGACGAAGGCGATGGTCAGCAGCACGAAGCCGGCCAGCACGCAGGCCAGCTGCGCGAACGCGGCCGGGCGCGCCACCGCCATCCAGCTGGCGCGCCCGCGCTGGGCGCCCGCCAGCGGCAGCACCGCCTGCACCAGCGCCACCATCAGGCCCAGCAACAGGGCGATCTGGCCCAGCTCAGGAAGCATGGGGGAACTGCCGGGACCGGGGACCGGGGACCGGGGACTGCAAGGCCGGGACCGGGGACTGTAGGGCCGGGACCGGGGACCGGGGACCGGGGACCCGGGAAAGCAGGTTCCCGGGCACTTCATGCTCCAGCGGGGCCGCCAGTTGCATCGAATCGGGGGAAGCGGCCATCTCGGGGCGGTCCGCTCCTGACAGAAAGCAGATGTCATCGGTCGCAGCAGGCGAGGGCGCACAGGATTTTGGTTTTCCCGGGTCCCGGGTCCCCGGTCCCCGGTCCCGGTTGTTGGGTCCCCGGTCCCCGGTCCCCGGTCCCGGCTTTCCAAGGCTCACCGCGTCTCCTCCACCTGATGCTTCTCATGCGCCTTGCCCATCTTCTCGGCGACTTCCTTGGGCATGTAGTTCTCATCGTGCTTGGCCAGCACTTCGGTGGCCACGAAGGTGCCGCCGCGCATGGCGCCGGTGGCGATCACCGCGGTGTCCTCGCGGAACAGGTCCGGCAGGATGCCTTCATAGACCACCGGCAACTGCGCATCGCCATCGGTGACGCGGAAATGCGCCTGCATCGAGCCAGGCGCGCGCTGGAACGAGCCGCGCTCGACCATGCCGCCCAGGCGGAAGCGCGCCTGCTTGCCGGGCTGCCCTTGCAGCACCTCGGCCGGGGTGTAGAGATAAGCCACGTTGCGTTGCAGGGCCATGGCCACCAGGGTGGTGGCGATGCCGGCTGCTGCGGCCAGCGCGAGCACCCACAGCAGGCGGCGACGACGGGTGGGGTTCATCGCGCCAGCTCGGCGTTGGCATCGCGCGGGCTGCGCGCGGCCTGCTGGCGCCGCGCCAGGGCACGCGCGGCGCGAAGCTGCCGTCGCAGCTGCAGGCGTGGGGCGATGAAATCCCAGGCCAGCACCAGCACGAACACCGCGTAGGCGCCGATCACGTAGGGCAGGTAACTCACTTTACTTCTCCGGCCAGTGTTCCGACCCAGGCCTTGCCGGCCTCCCGTCGCAGGTTGTCCACGCGGGCGCGGGTCAGCAGCGAACCGGCAAACCAGCACTTGGTCGCCAGCACCATGACCCACAGGGGCGCGATCATGCTGGCATCCATGCTCGATTCGCCCAATAGGCGGATGGTCTGGCCCTGGTGCAGCGAGTTCCACCACACCACCGAGTAGCGGATCACCGGCAACAGCGCGATGCCGACAATGGCCAGCAGCCCGGCGGCCCGGGCGGCGGCACGGCGGTCCTCGATGGCCTGGTACAGCCCGATCACGCCGATGTAGAGGAACAACAGGATCAGCTCGGTGGTCAGGCGCGGGTCCCAGTCCCACCACGCGCCCCACATCGGCTTGCCCCAGATCGAACCGGTGGCCAGGGTGATCAGGGTGAAGGCCGCGCCAATCGGCGCGCAGGCCATGGCCAGGATCTCGCACAGCTTGATCCGCCAGATCATGCCGATGGCCGCGTACAACGCCATCAGGCCGAACACGAACAGGCTCATCCAGGCGCTGGGCACGTGGATGTAGAGGATGCGGAAACTATCGCCCTGCTTGTAGTCGGTGGGCACCACGAACAGCCCCTGGTACAGCCCCCAGCCCATCAGCAGCAGGCCGGCCAGATAGCACCACGGCGCCCAGCGCCGCGCGAAGCGGTCGAAGATGGGGGGCGATCCCAGCCGGTGGAACCACAGCACCAGCGCGTTCTTCTCGGACATCACTTGCTCGCTTCAGGTGAGGAGCCGCGTCCGGTCGCGGACGTTCAGCGGCACGACCTGCCACGCCGTGATGGCGCGCGCTGGCGTCACCGGCATTTTTTCAGATGTCGAACCGCCGCGCCAATAACGCGGCGCGGCGGAGCGGGGCGGCCGTCGGCACGCCGGGGCCAGGACCCTTACTTCAGGGTCAGGGTGCCCTTCATCAGCGCCGAGTGGCCGGGGAAGGTGCAGACGTAGGAATACGGGCCGCCGGCCAGCTTGGCCACCGGGATGCTGACCGAGGTGCTCTCACCGCCGCCGATCAGGCTGCTGTGGGCCACCACGCGCGCATCGTCGGCCTTGACGTAATCGCCGGCGGCGCCGGCCTTGATGCCGTCGGCGGCCACGGCGGCGATGTCGGCGGTCTTGGTCACCACCACGTTATGACCCATCACGTTCTTGGCCAGCTTGCCGCTGTGCTTGAGGTTGATGGTGAAGGTCTTGCAGCTCTTGGGGACGTCGATGTTGGCCTTGTCGAACTTCATCGCGTCATTGCCGGACAGCTCGGCCGAGCAGTTGTCGGCCGCCTGCGCGGCCAACGGCGCGGCCGCCAACAGGGCCAGAAGGAAGGGGGCAACCAGGGGCTTGCGGGTCATGCACGATCTCCAGTGATGCTTGCGAATGTCGCCGGACATTGCGGGCGAAAGACTGATTCTATGAAGTGAGGCGGCCCTTGGGGGGAAATCCTGCCGAAATCCTTCACGCCGGCGGCGGCTGGGGTTCAGGCCGGGTCAGCTCAGGGCGATGCGAAGCGCGGCGGCGGCGGCGAGTGGCGCCAGCACCAGGGCCAGCACCAGCCCGGCGCCCAGCAGCAGCCAGGCGCCCACCGGGTCCAGCCCCTGCGCGGCGGCGGTGACGCTGCCGGCGCCGAACACCAGCACCGGCACGTACAGCGGCAGGGCCAGCACCGCCAGCAGGATGCCCGAGCGCCGCATCCCCACCGTGAGCGCCGCCACCACCGCGCCCAGCAGGCTCAGCAGCGGCGTGCCCAGCGCCAGGGACACCAGCAGGGTCGGCAGTTGCGCCCGCGGCAGGTGCAGCAACTCGGCCAGCAGCGGGGTGGCCAGGATCAGCGGCACCGCCGCGCTGAGCCAGTGCGTCAGCACGCGCACGGCCACCAGCCAGGCCAGCGGCACCGGGGCCAGCATCCACTGTTCCAGCGAGCCGTCCTCGGCATCGCCGCGGAACAGGCTGTCCAGCGACAACAGGCCGGCCAGCAGCACCGCGACCCACACCACCGCCGAGGCCGCGCGCGCCAGCGCATCCTTCTCCCCGCCCAGGCCCAGCGCGAACAGCACCACCACCAGCACCGCGAACAAGGCCGGTTGGAAGGCGTCGCCGCGGCGGCGCCAGAGCAGCCGCAGGTCGCGGGTGAGAAGGGCGGCGGCGGAAGAGGCCAGGGTCGGTGGGCTCACGCCAGGGCCTCGGCCAGCGGCGCGGTCAAGGTCAGCAGGCGCGTACGCACCGGCGGAGCGGCATAAGCGCCGTGCGTGGTCACCAGGGCGGCGCCGCCCTGGCGCAGGTGCGCCGAGATCATGCGGTTGACCAGGGTGATGCCATCCAGGTCGAGATTGGCGTAGGGCTCGTCCAGCAGCCATAGCGGCGCCGGCGAGAGCCACAGCCGGGCCAGCGACAGGCGTTTTTTCTGGCCGGCCGAGAGCTGGCGCAGCGGGGCATCCTCGTAGCCGGCCAGGCCGGTGACGGCCATGGCATCGGCCGGGCGCTGCCCGGCGCGGCGGCCGTGCAGTCCGCACAGGAACTCCAGGTTTTCCAGCGCGCTCAGGTCGGCCTTCAGGCCCGGCAGGTGACCCAGGTAGGCCATGGCCTGCGCGCGCAGGGCGCGGCCGGCCGGGCGGCCCTCGATCATCACCGTGCCGGCCTCGGCCGGCAGCAGGCCGGCCAGCACGCGCAGCAGCGTGGTCTTGCCGGCGCCGTTGTCGCCCTGCACCAGCAAGGCCTCGCCGGTGTCCACGGCAAACGCCAGCGGACCGAACACCGGCTGGGTATCGCGCGCGAAACGCAGGCCATCGACAAGGAGCAAGGCGGAAGGGGCGGGGGTGGCGGTCATCGCCGGCATTGTAGGGCGCGCGGCCGCCGGCGCTGGCCGGCCCGAAACCGGCATGTGACCGCGGATGGGTAGAATCGGCCGCTTCCCCGCAAGACCTTCGGCCTCGATGCCCACGCTCCAGACCAAGCTGCCCAAGGTGGGCACCACGATCTTCACCGTCATGTCCCAGCTCGCCGCCGAACACGGCGCGGTCAACCTGGGCCAGGGCTTTCCGGATTTTCCGGTGCCGGACCGGCTGGTCCAGTCGCTGGAGGCGGCCATGCGCGCCGGCCACAACCAGTACGCGCCGATGACCGGGATCCCCGCGTTGCGCCAGGCCATCGCCGCCAAGGCGCTGCGCTGCTACGGCGCCCAGGTCGATGCCGAGTCCGAGATCACCGTGACCAGTGGCGCCACCGAGGCGATCTTCAACGCTGTGCATGCGGTGGTGCGCCCGGGCGATGAGGTGATCGTGCTGGACCCGGCCTACGACTGCTACGAGCCGGCCATCGACCTGGCCGGGGCCCGGGCGGTTCACATTCCGCTGGATCCGCAGACCTTCGCGGTGGACTGGGAGCGCGTGCGCGCGGCCATCACGCCCAGGACCCGCCTCATCATGATCAACAGCCCGCACAACCCCTCCGGCGCGATGTTCAGCGCCGAGGACATGCGCGCCCTGGCCGAGCTGTTGCGCGAGACCGACATCTTCCTGCTGTCCGACGAGGTCTACGAGCACATCGTCTTCGACGGCCGCCGCCACGAGTCGGTGCTGCGCTGGCCCGAGCTGCGTGCGCGCGCCTTCGTGGTGTCCAGCTTCGGCAAGACCTACCACTGCACCGGCTGGAAGATCGGCTACGCCATTGCGCCGCCGGCGCTGAGCGCAGAGTTCCGCAAGGTGCACCAGTACAACGTCTTCTGCACCTTCGCCCCGGCCCAGCACGCCTTCGCCGCGATGCTCAGCCAGGAGCCCGAACACGACGAGCAGCTGGGCGCGTTCTACCAGGCCAAGCGCGACCGCTTTCGCCAGCAATTGCTGGGCACGCGCCTGAAGCCGCTCGACGTGCCCGGCGGCTATTTCCAGCTGGTGGACTATTCGACCGTCAGCGACCTGCCGGACCTGGAGTTCGTGAAGTGGCTGACCATCGAACACGGCGTCACCGCCATCCCGCTGTCGCCGTTCTACGAGACCCCGCCCGCCGGTCAGCGCCTGGCGCGGCTGTGTTTCGCCAAGAACACCGCGACACTGGATGCGGCGATCGAGCGGCTGGCCAAGCTGTGAGGCACATGCCATGACGATAGGTGGAAAGAACCCCATGCAGGACCTGCGCATTTCCCTCGTCCAGGGCGCCACCCGCTGGCACGACCCGGCCGGCAATCGCGACTACTACGCCAGCCTCATCGCGCCGTTGGCCGGCAAGACCGACGTGGTGATCCTGCCGGAGACCTTCACCAGCGGGTTCTCCAACGAGGCCATCGACAAGGCCGAAGGCATGGACGGGCCGACCGTGGCCTGGATCCTCGAGCAGGCCCGGGCGCTGGACGCGGCCGTGACCGGCAGCGTGCAGCTGCGCACCGAGACGGGCGTGTTAAACCGCCTGTTGTGGGCCACGCCGGATGGCGCGCTGGCCTACTACGACAAGCGCCACCTGTTCCGCTACGCCAACGAACACAAGCGCTACGCACCCGGGCGTGAGCGCCTGTGCGTGGAATGGAAGGGCTGGCGCATCAATCCGCAGGTCTGCTACGACCTGCGTTTCCCGGTGTTCTGCCGCAACCGCTTCGATGTCGAGCGCCCGGGCCAGATGGATTTCGACCTGCAGCTGTTCGTGGCCAACTGGCCCTCGGCGCGCACCTATGCCTGGGACACGCTGCTGCGCGCACGCGCCATCGAGAACCTGTGCTACGTGGCCGCGGTCAACCGGGTCGGCACCGATGGCAACCAGCTCACCTACGACGGCCACAGCGCGCTGATCGATCCGCTGGGCCAGCCGCTGGTCACTGGCGGGCCGGAGGAAGGCGCGCTGCATGCCGTGGCCTCGGCCGAGGTGCTCAAGGGCCATCGCGAGCGTTTCCCGGCCATGCTGGATGCGGATCGCTTCACGCTGGAGTGAAGCCCGGCAGGTGCGGTGGGGCGCGGCGCTCTGTCGTGGTAGCGGCCTGACGGCGGCAGCGCCGCGGCCCCCGGCTTGATCCAAGTCAAGGCGCAGGCCGCCTGGCACAGGCGACGATGGCGTGCATGGACACACGCCACGCCGAGCCCGCCTGCTGGACCTTCGATGCCGACCTGCTGCGCCGCTACGACCGGCCCGGCCCGCGCTATACCTCGTATCCGTCCGCTCCACAGTTCACCGACAGCTTCGGCGCGGCGGATCTGGCCGATGCGGCACGTGCGGGCAACGTCGGCGCTTCCTCGCGGCCGCTGTCGCTGTATGTGCATGTGCCGTTCTGCCACAGCCCGTGCTTCTACTGCGGCTGCAACCGCCGCATCACCCGCGATCCGGCTGCCGGGGCGAGCTACTTGGCGCAGCTGCGGCAGGAAATCGCGCTGGTGGCCGCACTGGTCGATCCGCGCCGGCCGGTAGTGCAGCTGCACCTGGGCGGTGGCACACCGAACTTCCTGAGCGCCGCGCAGCTGGGCCAGCTGCTGGACACGCTGGGGCAGCAGTTCCGCTTCGGCGATGCGGCCAGCCGCGATTTCTCCATCGAGCTCGATCCACGCCATTCCACCCCCGGCGATATCGCCGCGCTGGCCGCGATGGGCTTCAACCGGGCCAGCCTGGGCGTGCAGGATTTCGACCCGGCGGTGCAGGCGGCGATCAACCGCCTGCAGAGCGTGGAGGAAACCGCGGCCCTGGTCGGGGCCTGTCGCGCGCACGGCCTGCGCTCGGTCAACATCGACCTGATCTACGGCCTGCCGCTGCAGACGCTGGAAGGCTTCGGCCGCACGCTGGAACAGGTCATCGCCATGCGCCCGGACCGGCTGGCCGTCTATGGCTACGCGCACATGCCGCAGCTGTTCCGCGCGCAGCGGCAGATCGATCCGGCCCAGCTGCCCGATGCCGAAGGCCGGCTGGCCCTGCTCGGGCTGGCGGTGCGGACACTGGAAGCGGCCGGCTATGTCTACATCGGCATGGACCATTTCGCCCTGCCGCACGATGCCCTGGCCATCGCCCAGCGCCGCGGCGGCCTGCACCGCAACTTCATGGGCTACACCACCCATGCGCAGACCGATCTGTTTGGGCTGGGCGTCAGCGCCATCAGCCACGTCGGCGATTGCTTCAGCCAGAACCACCGCGACCAGGAGGCGTGGGCTGCGAGCCTGGCAGGCGGCGCACTGCCGGTCTGGCGTGGGCGGCGCATGGACCAGGACGATGTCATCCGCGCCGACGTGATCCAGCGCCTGATGTGCCACGGCAAGGTCGAGTTCGATGCCGTGGGGCGCGCGCATGGCATCGAGTTCCGCGACTACTTCGCGCCCTGCCTGCGCGCGCTGGCACCGCTGGCCTGCGATGGCCTGGTGCGGGTGCAGCCCGATGGCCTGGAAGTGACGCCGCGCGGCCGTGGCCTGCTGCGCGTGGTGGCCATGCGCTTCGACCGTTACCTGCAGGTGCCGGCCGGCGCGCCCCACCACTCGCGCGCGATCTGAGCCACAGCGCCCACGCCGGCGGGTCCGCATGGCGGCCCCGCAGCGCTCGCGGCGTAAGCACAGGTGTGGACTCACCTGCGGCCTGCCAGACCGGGCCGGCGGACTGGACCGATGCGCGGTCCTGTCCGCGTTGTGAGCGGCATGACATCGAAGGGGCGGCGCCATGGAACGCGAACAGCAGGTCGGTCGTGGGGTGAGGTGGAAAGCCAGGCTGGCAGGAGCGGTCGTCGTGTCGATCGCCGTCGTTGGCGTGGCGCTGCAGCCCGGTTGCGTTCCGGTGAGGCCATTACGGGTGTCGGTGCCTGCGGAGCAGCTCGATCCGGCGTGCCAGGAACGGGGCGAAGAAGCCGAACCTGGCCCGATCCCCGCGCGCTGCAAGTCCCTGGCCGTCGAAAAGGCCGCGGACTACAGCTTGAACGTCGTCGAGTTCGACGACCAGGGGCGGCTCTATTCGCCCGGCAATCCGTCCGCGGGCGAGGCCTGGAAACAGGAGCAAGCCTTTTTCGACGGCCTGCGCGAAGCGGTTTCGGCGCAGCACGCCACCGGCGCGAGCGTGGTGGTCTTCGTCCATGGCTGGAAGCACTCGGCGGACTACGACGACCCGCACCTGGTCCAGTTCAGGCAGATCCTCCAGCAACTGGCCGGGGTGGAAGCCAGGAGCTGCGGACGCGCGGTGAAGGGGTTGTACGTCGCCTGGCGCGGCAAGGCCGGCCGCGCCGGCGACGCGCTGGAGAACCTCACTTTCTGGTCGAGGAAGTTTGCCGCCGAGCAGGTCGCGACCGGCCAGATCCACGAGGTGTTCGGCACCTTGCGCGCGATCCAGGACACCACGCCACGACGCGGCCAGGAGGGGTTGATCCGCCGCCTGGATTGCAGGTCGCGGCTGAAGACCACCTACGTCGGGCACAGTTTCGGTGGCCTGGTGGTCACCCTGGCCACCGCGCCGGCCCTGATCCGGGAGCTGGCCGAGGCGCATGAACGCAACCTGGCGCCTGCGCGCACGACGGCGGTCGCCTCTGCCCCGGCGCCGGATGAGTTGGCCATCGTGATCAACCCGGCGGTGGAGGCCGCGCGATTCGCCGCCCTGTACGACATGGCCCAACGCGAGCGCTCGGCCACCGCGCGCGCGCCGCGCTTCGTGGCGATCACCTCCTATGACGACAAGGCGACCCGGATCGGCTTTCCGATCGGGCGCTACCTCAACAGCATGACCAAGGCCTACCCCGAGGGAGACGGTGCATCCAGGGCAGCCGCGCGTCAGACCCTGGGGCACGACCCCAACTACCTGACCCACACCTTGACCTCCCTGGAGGACACGCCGGACGCGCCGGTCTCTGGAGCCCAGCAATGCGAGCCCATTGCCCAGGAGGCACCCGATGGGGCCGCTCCCGCGGTGCAGCAGGCCATCCTGCAGCGGGAGCCCACCGCGTCGCAGCGCGAGCTGCCGCGCTGCCTTCCGGTGCGCACGCAGGCCGGCTCGGCCCATCAGGTCAGGCTGCTGCTGCGCCCCTACGACGCCACGCGCCAGGGGCGCGATAGTCCGGCCAATACCGAGGTCTGGAACATCGCCACGCAGGCCCCGGTGGTCAAGGACCACAATGATTTCACCAACCAGCGGCTGCTGGATTTCCTGGGGTTGCTCTATCTGGAATCCCTGACCGATGCCAGCGTGGCCGACAAGGACCTCAACCGCGGCGGCGGCGCGCGCAAATGACGCAGTGCTCGCGAGTGCGCAGACGCGACAGGCCCGCCGGATGGGCGGTCCTCTCGCGTTGACCACGACCTCGCCTCGGGCTCAGGGCACGCCCTGCGTGGTCATGACGCGCCACATCCAATCGCCATCCTTGCCCCGCATCACCGAGGCTCAGCGACGCCTGCCCAGGCGCGCACGCCACATCGACTCGAAGGCGACACCGAGCGCAATGCCCACCAGATAGGCCAACAGATCCGATGCATGAAACCCAGAGCCCAGCACCAGATGCCCGAGCGTGGTGTCGCGCAGGGCGACCAACCACGGGGTGCGGATCAGTTGGCTGAACTCCACTGCGAAGCAGATCGCCGCGGCCAACGCGGCGACGGCGGCGGTGGACCACGCAGGCCTGAGGAAGCCGACCATCAGGAACATCATCCACGCCCACAGCGCATCGCCCGGCCATTTGCCCAGCACCGCCGGCAAGGCCTGCGGATACTTCCTGGACGCCAGCCCCAGCACGATGACGATGACGATCGCCAGGCACTGCACAGGCCTGCTGCGGAGCGGCCGCCTGCGCATCAGGCCTGGGTCGGCCTCATGGCGCAAAGCTCAGCTCGAAGGAGATCAGGAAGGGGGCGTCCTGCGGCGCCGGCAAGGTCTTTCCTCGCAGCTGCCGTTCCACGCAGACCGCCAGCGGGGTGCTGCCGCGGCGCCAGGTGCGCTTGATCGTGCCGGCTGCGTCCAGCTGGGCAACGATCACGAACGGTTCCAGCTGCGGCGTCGGGGTAGCGCAATCCGGCACCGCCCGGTCCAGCAATGCGCGCTGCGCGCTCTGCAGGCGGGTCCTTTCCGCCTCCGACAGGGTGCGCTCGTTGGCATCGGCCTGGATCTTGACGCTGTCGAAGTCGCTGGACTGCGCCCGCAGGTCCACCCCCACGCCCAGCAGGGCGGCCACGGCGATCAGGCGGCTCAGGTGCATCGCGCATGAGCGCATCGGCAGGTCCTTTTTCTTGTTCATCGGTAGCCCGCCGCCTGCAGTTCGAACAGCTCGGCATAGCGGCCGCCCTGCGCCAAAAGCTCGGCATGCGTGCCACTGGCTTCCAGTTGACCGTGGTGCAGCACCAGGATGCGGTCGGCCATGCGCACGCTGGAGAAGCGGTGGGAGATCAGCACGGCGGTGCGGTTGTCCGAAAGCTCCTTGAAGCGCTGGAACACCTCGAACTCGCTGCGCGCATCCAGCGCGGCGGTGGGCTCGTCCAGGATCATCACCTGCGCATCGCGCATGTAGGCGCGCGAGATGGCGATCTTCTGCCACTGTCCGCCGGACAGGTCCACGCCGTACTTGAAGCGCCGGCCCACCGGCTGGTCGTAGCCGCGCGCCAGGCCCTGGATCACCTCGTCGGCCATGCCGCGCTGGGCGGCGCGGCGGATGCGCCCGGCATCGTCCATCGCATCGACCTGGCCCACGCCGATGTTCTCGCCCGCGCTCAGGCTGTAGCGCACGAAATCCTGGAAGATCACCCCGATGTTCGCGCGCAGCGCATCGATGTCGTACTCGCGCAGGTCCTGGCCATCGAGCAGGATGCGGCCTTCGTCCGGGTCGTACAGGCGCGCCAGCAGCTTGACCAGCGTGGTCTTGCCCGCGCCGTTCTCGCCCACCAGCGCCACCACTTCGCCGGCCTGCAGCGAGAAGGACAGGTGGCGCACGGCCCAGGCCTGTGCATCGGGGTAACGGAACCCGACGTTCTCGAACACGAAGCCCTGGCGGATCGGTTGCGGAAACGGGCGCGGGTTGGCCGGCGAGACGATCTCCGGGACGATGGCGAAGAAGGAGAAGAGATCGTCCAGGTACAGCGCCTGGCCGGCCACCTGTGAAAACCCCACCAGCAAGCCTTCCAGCAGCTGCCGCAGGCGCAGGAAGCTGCCGGCCAGGAAGGTGAGATCGCCGATGCTGAAATCCCCGCGCACGGTGCGCCAGCAGATGTAGGCATAGGCGGCGTAGTAGCCCAGCGTGCCCAGCGCGGCCAGCGTGGTGCCCCAGACCATCCGGTGGCGCGCCAGCTTGCGGCTGGCGAGGAAGAAGCTGCCGGCCAGGTCCCGGTAGCGTTCGATCAGGAAGGCGTTGAGGCCGAAGATCTTCACTTCCTTGGCCGTTTCCACGCTGGCGCCGGCCATGCGGATGTATTCCAGCTGGCGCCGTTCGGCCGTCCAGCGCGAGTCCAGCGCGTAGCGTTGCGCGTTGAAATGCGATTCGCCGATGAAGGCCGGCACCAGCGCCACCAGCAGCAGCACCATCAGCCAGGGCGCATAGGCCAGCAGGCCGATGCCGAAGGTGAGCACGGTGATCGCATCCTGCACCTGGCCGAACAGCTGGCTGAGCAGGTTCATGCGCCCCATGGTCTGGCGACGCGCGCGGTCCAGCCGGTCCTGCAGGTCCGGGTCCTCGAAATCCTCCAGGTCCAGCTGCGCGGCATGCTCCATCAGGCGGATGCTGGTGGAGTTGGTGAACAATTCCGACAGCAGCGTGTCGGCGTAGCTGACCAAGCGGGCAAGCAGGTCCGAGACGATGGCCAGGGCCAGCTCGATCCCCAGCAGCAACAGCAGGTGGTCCAGCAGCCCGCTGCGCAGCAGGCCCAGCACGCCCGCGTCGGGCAGGCCATCGGCGACCAGGCGCACGGCCTCGTCGATGATCAGCTTGCCCACGTACAACGAGGCCACAGGCAGCAAGGCGCGTATCAGGCGCAGGCCCAGGCTGCCCACGGTGAGCCAGCGACTGGTCTGCCACACCATCTTCAGGAAGGGCGGTACGTTGCGCAGGGCGTGGAAGCGCTGGCGCAGACTCGGGTGCGGGGCGGGGGCTTCGATGTGCGGCGGCATGGCGCCATTGTGCCCGCCGCCAGTGGCGTGGACGATGAAGTCCACGCCACCGGTGCCGCCGTCCTCAGGGCATCTGCGGCAGCAGGCCGACGCCCAGGCGGTTCCAGGCGTTGATCAGGGCCACGGCCATGGTCAGGGTGGCGATACCGGCATCGTCGAAGTGCCCGTGCAGCGCCTGGTAAAGCGCTTCGTCCGGCTCGCCCGAGGGCAGGGTGGTCAACGCCTCGGCCCAGGCCAGCGCAGCGCGCTCGCGCGGGTCGAAGAAGCGGCTGTCGCGCCAGGCGGCGACGGTATCGAGCTTGCGCGGTTCCACGCCGGCCTTGCGCAGCGCGCTGGCATGCATGTCCAGGCAGTAGGCGCAGCCGTTGAGCTGGGACACACGCAGGAAGACCAGTTCCACCAAGGTGTGTTCCAACACCCCTGTGTGCACGCGCTGGCTGGCGGCATACAGGCCCTTGAAGGCTTCCGGCAGGTGCTGGGTGTAATCGACGCGGGCGAATTGCATGGTCATCGGTGAATCCTCGGCAATGTGGCGGCCGCAGGTGGCCACCTTCACTGCAAGGACGGGCCAGTTCCGATGCCTGTGACAACCGTCGCCAGCTTGTCCGGATTCATCAGCGTCAGGATCTCGCTGACCGTCTCGCCATCGCTCACGATGACCGTCAGCGAATGCAGCCGGCCTGCGGCAAAGCGTAGGATCGCCGGTTGTCCATCCACCGTGCCCAGCACCGCAGGCACCGCCCCGCCGCGCCGCGCGATGGCCCAGTACAGCTGCGCGATGCGCTCGGCGCCCAACAGCGGACGCAGCACTGCGGTGACCTTGCCGCCACCGTCGGAGACCAGCCGCGCATTGGCGCTGAGCAGGGCGATGATGGCCGCCTTGTCGCCGGACTGCGAGGCCTCCATGAAGCGCTGCAACAGCTGTCGGTGGCGATCGGCCGGCACCTGGAAGCGCGGCCGCCCGGCCTGCAGCCGCGTCCGCGCGCGATGTACCAGCTGCCGGCAGTTGGCCTGGCTGTGGCCCAGCAGGTTGGCGATCTGGTCGTAGTCGTAATCGAAGGCCTCCTTCAGCAGGAAGGCCGCGCGTTCGTCCGGCCCCAGCTGCTCCATCAGCGCCAGGAAGGCCCAGGACACGGTCTGGGCGGCTTCGTGGCGCTCGGCAGGATCCGGCGCCAGGTCAACCTGCAGGGGCTCGGGCAGCCAGGGCCCGATGTAGTCGGTGCGCGCGTTGCGTGCCGTGCGCAGTCGGTCCAGCGCCAGGCGGGTGGTGGCCGTCACCAGCCAGGCTTCGTCGTCGCGGATGCCGGCCGGCTCGGCGCCGTGCCAGCGCAGCCAGGCGTCCTGCACCACGTCCTCGGCCTCGGCGCGGCTGCCCAACAGGCGATAGGCCAGCGAAAACAGGCGGGCACGGTGGATTTCGAAGCGCGATGGTGTGTTCATGATTCCCAGGACGCGGGAGGGCGCCGTGCCGTGACAGCGGGCGGCCAGCCAGTTTGGCCTAAAATGACGCGATCCCATCTCCCCTTCGCTAGCGTCGAGCCAGCCATGAACCTCCACACCCACGCCGCCGTTCCCGCGTCCACCGCGCCCGTGTCGATCCGGCAGGAAGACCTGATCCAGTCCGTCGCCGATGCCCTGCAGTACATCAGCTACTACCATCCCGTGGACTACATCAAGAACCTCGCCGCGGCCTACGAGCGCGAGGAGTCGCCGGCGGCCAAGGACGCCATCGCTCAGATCCTGATCAACTCGCGCATGTGCGCCGAAGGCCACCGCCCGATCTGCCAGGACACCGGCATCGTTACCGTGTTCCTGGAAATCGGCATGAACGTGCGCTGGGACGACGCCACGATGGGCGTGGAGGACATGGTCCACGAAGGCGTGCGCCGTGCCTATAACCACCCGGACAACAAACTGCGTGCCTCGGTGCTGGCCGATCCGGCCGGCAGGCGCACCAACACCAAGGACAACACGCCGGGCGTGGTCAATGTCAAGGTCGTGCCGGGCAACACGGTGGAGGTGATCGTGGCGGCCAAGGGCGGTGGCTCGGAGGCCAAGAGCAAGTTCGCCATGCTCAATCCCTCCGACTCCATCGTCGACTGGGTGCTCAAGACCGTGCCGACCATGGGCGCCGGCTGGTGCCCGCCGGGCATGCTCGGCATCGGCATCGGCGGCACCGCCGAGAAGGCGATGCTGCTGGCCAAGGAAGCACTGATGGAGCCCATCGATATCGTCGACCTGCAGGCCCGCGGGCCCTCCAACCGCGCCGAGGAACTGCGCCTGGAGCTGTACGAGAAGGTCAACGCGCTGGGCATTGGCGCCCAGGGCCTGGGCGGCCTGACCACGGTACTGGACATCAAGGTCAAGGATTACCCCACCCACGCCGCCAACCTGCCGGTGGCGCTGATCCCCAACTGCGCGGCGACCCGCCACGCGCACTTCACCCTGGACGGCAGCGGCCCGGTGATGCTGGACCCGCCCTCGCTGGAGGACTGGCCCACGCTGACCTACAACCCGCAGGGCGCGCGCCGCGTGGACCTGGACACCATCACCCCGGAAGAGGTGGTGAGCTTCAAGCCCGGCGAAGTGCTGCTGCTCAACGGCAAGCTGCTGACCGGCCGCGATGCCGCGCACAAGCGCATGGTGGAGATGCTCAACCGCGGCGAGGCACTGCCGGTGGATCTCAAGGGCCGCTTCATCTACTACGTGGGCCCGGTCGATCCGGTGCGCGATGAGGTCGTCGGCCCGGCCGGCCCGACCACGGCCACGCGCATGGACAAGTTCACCAACCAGATCCTGGAGCAGACCGGCCTGCTGGGCATGGTCGGCAAGGCAGAGCGCGGCCCGGCCGCCATCGAAGCGATCCAGAAGCACAAGTCGGTGTACCTGATGGCGGTCGGCGGCTCGGCCTACCTGGTCTCCAAGGCGATCAAGGCGGCCAGGGTGTTGGCGTTCGAGGACCTGGGCATGGAGGCCATCTACGAGTTCGAGGTCAAGGACATGCCGGTGACCGTGGCGGTGGATTCGACCGGCGAGTCGGTGCACAAGACCGGCCCGCGCCAGTGGCAGGCCAGGATCGGCAAGATTCCGGTGGTGGTCGAACCGGCGTAAGCGCAGCGGGCCAAGGCTGGCGCAATCGCTCGACCAGGGCCGGGGCCATGCTCCGGCCCTGGTCGTTTCGGTGGGCACCCGGCACGGCACCAACAGCGCCGCACCCGTGCGCGCCACGGCGCGATGGGCGATGATCGGCACAGACGAAAGGGAGCACGTCATGCACGCCCTGGGCCGTTGGATGCTGTTGTTGGCGCTGGGGCTGTCCTCGCCCATCTGGGCAGGACCGCAGAGCTCGGCGCCTCAGCCCGCCGCGGGCGAAAGCCCTCCCGTGCAGGATGAGGCCTCGCAGGCGCTGGCCCGCAAGTTAGCGCGCACCACCAGTTCGCCACCTCCGTCGGATCGTTGTTTCGCCCAGTGTCAGCGTGGCAGGCGTGAGTGCGTGGTGGCGCCGTCCATCAGCGACTCGGCGTGCAGGAGTCGCCTGGCGCCGCGCGGGAAGTCATGCCAGACCCTGGGCGATCCGGCCGCACGCAACAACTGCCTGTCCGAGACCCTCAGCTGCCAGACGCGGGGCAATGTGGACACCTGCGAGGCGCGCCTGCGAAGCTGCCTGGCCGCCTGTACCCCCTAGACCTTCCGGAGCCCCCATGTCCGTCACCTTGTACGGTTCCCCCAGCACCGCCGCGCTGGTCGTGCACTGGCTGCTGATCGAGTTGCAGATCGAGCACGAGTTGGTCCAGCTGGATTTCGAAAGGCAGGAGCACAAAACCCCGGCGTACCTGGCGCTCAACCCGCAAGGGCGCGTGCCCACGCTGCTCCTGGACGGCCAGGTGCTGACCGAATCGGCCGCCATCGCCCTGCACCTGGCCGATCTGCATCCTCAGGCCGACCTGGCCCCGGCGCCGGGCACGCCGGAACGGGCGGCCTACTACCGCTGGATGTTCTTCTGCGCCTACACGCTGATGCCGGCCTACCGCGACTGGTTCTACCCGCATGAGCCGGCCGGTGCGGACCAGGCCGAGGCGGTGCGGACCAGCGCGCGCGCCTTCCTGGAGAAGGCCTGGCAGGAAGTGGATGCCCATCTCTCGACCCATGGCCCCTACCTGTTGGGCGAGCAGCGCAGCGCGGCCGATTTCGTGCTGACCATGCTGATGCGTTGGTCGCGCAACATGCCGCGCCCGACCGACACCTGGCCGGCCCTGCATCGGCACGCCAAGCTGATGAAGGCGCTGCCCAGCTTCGCCGAGGTCTATCGCCGCGAAGGCCTGACCGACTGGACCTGAGCCACCGACGCGTAACCCGGGCCGCCCTGTGGCAGCGGCTTCTGTGGGAGCCGCTTCTGTGGGAGCGGCTTTAGCCGCGAAGGGGCGTTACTAGGAACGCCCCTTCGCGGCTGATGTCCCGGGGCCTATTGAAAGAAGCTCCCGGCCCGCGCCATTCAATCCACGTACTCATCGTATTTTCGACCGCGCTGGAACGGCATCAGGTGCTGCTTCAGCAGCCCGCGCGGCACCGTCTCCAGATTCATCACCCCGTACTCCTCCGGCCAGTCGGTGCGCTTGGGCGGCAGCTTGAAGGTGCCCATCAGCATGTCCACCAGCGGCAGGTGGATGGCGTAGTTCACGTCCAGGTAGTCCTTGTGCCGGGCGTGATGCCAGTGGTGGTAGCGCGGCAGCACCAGCACGTATTCCAGCCAGCCGAAGCGTACGCCCAGGTTGGCATGGGCCAGCACCGCCTGCAGGCCGACCAGGATCACGTAGGCATTGACCGCCGATGGCGAAAACCCCAGCACCAGCAGCGGCAGCAGCACCACGCTGCGCGTCAGGACGATCTCCACCACGTGGATGCGCGAGCCAGCCAACCAGTCCATCTGCCGGCTGGAGTGATGCACCGCGTGGAAGCGCCAGAGCCAGGGCACGTTGTGATACGCACGGTGCAGCAAGGCCTGGGCCAGGTCGGCCACGAACACCGCCAGCAGGAACTGCGCCCACACCGGCAGCGACTGAATCGAGGCCTTCAGGCCAGGAAAGGCTGCCAGTCCGGCGATGGTGGAGGTCGAGGCCGTCACCAGGATCAGGATGAACTGCACCAGCACGTGGCTCATGAAGAAGTAGCCCACGTCGGTGCGCCAGCCGGGGCGCAGCGGCGAGAGCCGGTGCTGGCCCAGGTAGCGTTCCAGCGGCACGAACACCAGCGCCGAGAAGAACAGCGAGATCACGAACCAGTCCAGCCCGAGCGAGTAGGGCGTCTGGCCGATGGCATCGAACTGCACGTTGGTGCCGCCCAGCAGCACGGCCAGGGTGGCGCTGCCCACCCCGACCAGGGCGATGCGCTTGTTGCGGTCGCGCAGGATGGCCAGCGTCCCGAGGATGAAGGCCGCGCTCAGCCCGGCCAGCAGCAGGTGCCGCGCGAACTGTTCGCTGTAGACGGCGCGGAACTCCTTGCTGGTCAGCAGTTCCGGGAAGTGGAAGCAGGCGACGGCCAGCAGGCTCAGCACGCCCAGCAGCGCAGCCGCATAGGCGAAGAACGAGCGTCGAACGCGCGCCGAAGGCAGGGAGGCGGCCATGACACGATCCTTGTAGTGGGGCGGGCGCCGGCGATGGTACGCCACCAGGCGCATGTCTTGCGCTGCCTGCGGGGTCAGGGCAGCAGCGCGTCCACTCGTTCAGGCGGCCGGCACAGGCGCACGCCGCGCGGCGTGAACACCAGGGGGCGGTTGATCAGGATCGGATGCGCCAGCATGGCCTGGATCAGCTGCGCCTGGTCCGCATCCTGCAGCCCAAGCTCGGCGAACACCGCCTCCTTGCTGCGCACCAGCTCGCGCGCGTCCAGACCCGCATCGGCCAGCACCTTCCGCAGCGTGGCCTCGTCCGGCGGGTCGGCCAGATAGTCCACCACAGTTGGCTCGATCCCGGCATCGCGGATGCGCTGCAGCGCCCCGCGCGAGTTGCCGCAGCGCGGGTTGTGCCAGATCGTCACCGGGAACGGGTGCGCAGCCCCCTGCGCCATCAGAACCACTCCAGCAGCGACACGCCCAGGCCGATGTAGGTGGCCTTGTGGTTGTAGTCGATCATGCTCTCGCCATAGCCGTGGAAGACCTCCAGGTGCCCGCGCAGGTTGCGGTCGATGGGAAAGCCCCAGGCCAGCTGCACCGCACCGTGGGACTCATCGCCGCCGCGCAGCGAATGCCGGCCCAGCAGCGACAGCTCATGCCCACCCTTGCTGTAGACCAGCAGGGCATCGCCGCGGCCCATGTAGTTCTCGATATCCGGATTGTCGTCGTCGTTGCCATCGGGGATGCGCCACCACGGGCGCACCACGAAGGCCCAGTTCTCACGGTCCAGCCCGGCCGACAGGATCACCCGGTTCCAGCTGCGCGAAAGCGGGTCGCCGCGGCCGTTGGACTGGTGATTGAGGCTGATGCCGGTCATGCGGCCATGCCAGCCGCCGAGCGAATAGTTGTTGCGGAACACCAGCATCACTTCCGGCTCGTAGTTTGTCTCGCGGAACGGCCGGGAGGCCTCGCCGTTGTAGACCTGCCAGCGCGAGCTCTGGGTATACCCGCCCCAGATATCGCCGTTGTCGCCGAAGAGGTTCTCCACGAACTTGGTCTTGAAGCTGATCTGAAACTTGGCCTCCTCGCGCTGCAGGTCCTGCGGCGTGGTGACGGTATTGTCCGGATTGGGCGAGGACGGGGTGTTGTTGATGTCGCTGGTCCAGAACATCGGCAGCAGGTAGGTCGGCTTGTAGGCGCGCATCTGGAACACGCCCAGCTTGGAGTCCTTGGCCAGCTCCCAGCGGCTGTCCAGCAGCGAGCCCTTGCCGGCGTTGGCCTCCACGTCCAGCTCGTGCGCGTACAGCGCGCCCTGGCGCCTGGTCGTGGCGGCCGAGGCTGCCTCCGCGGCGCTCTGATCGAGCGCGCGCTTGCGCTCGGCGGCCTGCGCCGCGGCGGTGTCGGCCGCCTCGGTGCTGCTGGGCGCGCGATTGAAGGCGGTGTCGTAGCAGGTCAGGCGCGCGGCGTCGGCCTGGATCGCCAGGCAGGCCTCGGGCGTGGCCGGCTTGGGCATGGCGTCCTGGGCCTGCGCCGCGCAGGCCAAGCCCAGCGCGGTGGCCAACAGGCTGAAGGTCGGAAAGAGGGCGTGTGCGTTCATACCTGGGACTTGAAGGGAAGGATGAAGGTCTCGGCCAGTTTCTCTCGCATCGGCCGCTGCCGCCAGCGCTCGTACGTGTACGGCTGGGCCTGGGCCATGTCCGCCTCGAACACCTCGGTCATCTGCCGGGCCATGGCGCGGTCGTACATGTTCAGGCTGGCCTCGTCGTTGAGGCGGAACGAGCGGATGTCGAAGTTGGTCGAGCCCACCGAGACCAGGTAACCATCGATGATCAGCAGCTTGGTGTGCAGCATTGTGGGCTGGTATTCGTGGATCTGGATGCCCGCCTCCAGCAGCGGCCCCCAGCTGGCGCGCGAGGCCAGCCGCACCGACAGCGAATCGATGTGCTTGCCGGGCAGCAGCACCCGGATCTGCACGCCGCGGTCGCGCGCCTGCAGCAGCGCCTCGGTGATCAGCGCGTCCGGCACGAAGTAGGCCGCGGCCAGGTCGATCTGCCTGCACGCCGCGGCGATGGCCAGCAGGTACATCAGGTGCATGCTCTCGCTGCCGCCGGCCGGTGAAGCCAGGAACAGGTGCGCGTCGGTCTCTCCGGCCGGTTCCAGCCGCGGAAAGTAAGTGTGGCCGTTGAGCACGCGGCCGGTGGTCTTGATCCAGTTGTCGTTGAAGGCGGCCTGCACCTGCGCCACCACCGGGCCCTCGATGCGGTAGTGGCTGTCGCGCCAATGGTCCGGGTCCTGGGCATGGCCCATCCACTGGTCGGCCACGCCCACGCCACCGGTGAAGCCGATGCGTCCGTCCACCACCAGTAGCTTGCGGTGGGTCCGGTTGTTGACGCGGCCGATGTTGTACCACCGGAGCGGGCGATAGCGGTGCACCTGCACGCCGGAGCTTTCCATGGCCCGCATGAGGGTCGTGTCCATCTTCAGGCTGCCGCCCCAGTCGATGGTGACGTTGACGATCACCCCGGCCTTGGCCCGCTCGCACAGCGCATCGCTGAACTCGCGGCCGATGTCGCCGGACCAGTAGATGTAGGTCTCGAAGGCGATGGTGTGCTGCGCGCCGCGGATGGCGGCCAGCATCGCCGGGAAAATCTGCTCGCCGTTGTGCAACGGCTCCACGCGATTGCCCGGCAGGACCGCAGGACCCAGCAGCACCGACATCTCGCGCTTGAACTGTGGGTCCTCCACCCCGTGGCGGTGGGTGGGGATGTGCTGGAGCTTCTTCTCCGGCGTGGTGAAGTTCATCGCCACCAGCACGATCAGCAGGGTCGCCGCGACTGCGCCCACCACGATCCAGACCATGCGTTACGTCCTTCGTTCGAGCTTCCCCGTCAAGAGAACAAGTGTGAACAGGCGGGCGTGAAGGGCGGTGAAGGCGCCGCTACAGGAACCAGGCCAGCAGGAACCACCCCAGCATCGCAAAACCCAGGCCCAGCTTGAGCACCATGCCCACCACCATGCCGATCCAGGTGGCCAGGCCGACCCGCGCAGCCAGGTTCAGCTTTTTTCCGTGCCAAAGCTCACCCAGCAGCGCGCCAAGGAAGGGCCCGGCGACGATGCCGATCGGCCCGAAGAACAGGCCTGCCACCGTGCCCAGGGCCGCGCCGACCAGGGCCTTGCGGCTGGCGCCGACGCGTCGGGCGCCCATGACGGAAGACAGGATGTCCACCACCACCGACAGCGCGGTCATGACCCCAAGCACCACCAGGCTGACCCAGCCCACACGCGCGAAACCGTCCAGCCAGGCGGCCAGCAGCATGCCCAAAAACGTGACCGGCAGGCCAGGCAGGACCGGCAGGATGATTCCCGCGATTCCGACCACCATCAATACGGCCGCGAATATGTAACCGACCACCTCCAAATCCATTAATAATTCCTTTAAATTCAGTGGCTTGTGCGCGCCCGGTTAATCGTTGCAATTTGTCTGACAGCGCGCTAGTGTTCGGTCTGCTGTCGTTGCCAAGGTCACCGAGAATCGTGGCCTGATGCGGTAGATCGATGATCCGCTACATCGCAGTACCTCGCTTGCTCCTTGCAACCAGCCGCCGTCCCCCAGGCGTTCAACCACCCGTTCCAAGGAGATGTACAGATGTCCGATCGCGAGCAAGGTACCGTCAAGTGGTTCAATGACGCCAAAGGCTTTGGTTTCATCAGCCGCGAGAATGGCGAGGACGTGTTCGTCCACTTCCGCGCCATCCAGACCCAGGGCTTCAAGAGCCTCAAGGAAGGCCAGAAGGTGAGCTTCACCGTCGTGCAGGGCCAGAAGGGCCTGCAGGCGGACGCTGTCCAGCCAGTCTGAGCCATCCATACCGGGCGCGGACCCCTGACTGCAAACGGTAGAAAAGCCCGGCCTTGGCCGGGCTTTTTTTGTCGCAAACGAACGCCGAGATAATGCGCCTTACGCCATCAGCGCAGAATCACCCGGCCGTTCACCACGCGCACATAGGTATTTTCGCGAATGCCGGCGAGGTCACGCTGGTTGATCACCACGGTGCGGCCATTGTCCATCTGCACATGGATATCGTAGGTGTCGCCGGTCACGCGCTTCTGGATGGCGTTGCCCGCCACCGCGCCGCCCACGGCTCCCGCCGCGGCCGAGACGTTCTGGTTGCCCTTGCTGCCGCCGGTCTTGTCGGAGATCTCGTGGCCCGCCACCGCGCCGACGATGCCGCCGAGGATGGCGCCGGTGGCCGACGGCGCGGTGCGGCCGGAGGGCACCGTGTCGATACGCGTGACCAGGCCGCAGTCGGCGCATCCCCGTGAGGAGTAACCCGGGGCCGGGTTGGAGTATCCATAGCCGCCGCTGGGTGCGGTAGCGCAGCCGGTGACACCGACGACGGTGATCAGGGCGGCCAATGCGATGCGCTTGTTCATTGCAATCTCCGTGGGCTGGTGGCCCGCTACGATGGGATGCAGCCCGACGGGGCTGCGTGTCCCGGATCGTGTTGCGTGTGCAATGAACTACGCGTCAACCGGCCGCGGCTGACACCGGATGCGAGGACGCGGTGTTGCCGGCAATTCAGCCAGCAAAGTCCTGGTGGCATGCCTGGCAGGCCTCGCCGATCTTGCGGTTGGCCGCCTCGATATCGCCGCACGTGCCCGGGGCGGCGGCGATGGCCGTGTCCAGCGTGCCGCGCAGCTTGCTGGCGTGCGCGCTGAAGCGGCTGTCCTCGGCCAGGTCGGGGAATGCGGTTTCCAGGTCGTTGCCCATCGCACGCAGGGACTGCAGGCGCGGCAACGCATCGCTGGTGGTGCAGCGGTTCTGGGTCACGCGCTGCTTCAGCAGGTCGGTCTGCTTGGCCATCACCTGCATCACGCTGTCGGGGAACGGGTCGCGTCGCGCCTGCAAGGCGCGCATGGACACCACGGTCAGCACGATGCCGACCACCAGGCCAAAGATGAAGAGAAAGAGATAGCGGCTGGCGTTGCTCTGCATGGACCTGGCTCCGGGCGGGGTGGGTGATGGTGCAGGGTGGGGCGTCTACACTATGCATTCTTCGCCATCGCCTGCCGCGCACTGCCTGAGATGTCCGCCGATCTTGAACGCTTCGCTGGTATCGACCGCCTGTACGGACAGGGCACGGTCGATGGCTTCTCGCGCGCCCGGGTCGCCGTGGTCGGCATGGGCGGGGTGGGCTCCTGGGTGGTGGAGGCCCTGGCGCGCACCGGCATCGGCCACCTGACGCTGATCGACGCCGACGACATCTGCGTCTCCAACACCAACCGGCAGTTGCCGGCCCTGGCTGGGCAATACGGCCGCAACAAGGCCAAGGCCATGGCCGAGCGCTGCCTGGCGATCAACCCGGCCATTGAGGTCGATGCGGTCGAAGCCTTCCTGTCCGCTTCCAACCTGGAGGCACTGCTGGACCGGCAGTTCGATCTGGTCATCGACGCCTGCGACAGTTTCCGGGTCAAGGTCGAGGCCATCGTCTGGTGCCGCCGTCGCAAGCTGCCGGTGATCACCGTGGGCGCGGCGGGCGGACGCACCGACCCGACCCAGGTTCGCGTGCGCGACCTGTCGCGCACAGAGCATGATGCGATGCTGGCATTGATCCGCAAGAAGCTGCGCGCCGAGTTCAACTTTCCCAAGAACCCGCAGCGCTACTTCGGCGTCTCGGCGATCTATTCGCTGGAGAACGTGCAGTATCCCCAGGCCGACGGCACGGTCTGCGGCATCCGCCCGCAGCTCGGCGCCGATGCCGCGCTCAAGCTGGATTGCGGGGCGGGGCTGGGCGCTGCCACCCACATCACCGGCGCCTTCGCTTTCGCCGCCGTCGGCAAGGCGCTGGAGATCCTGCGCAACAAGCGCCGGGCTGCGTCGTCCGCCGTGTCGGCGCCACTGGAAGTCGAGGCGAGTTGAGCCGCTTCAGTTCGGCAGCCGGAACAGGTCCCGGGCATTGCGCGAGGTCTGCTCTGCCACCGTCTGCGGCGACTGCCCGCGTAGCCCGGCAATGACCTCGCACACGTAACCCAGCCGCGCCGGTTCGTTGCGCTGGCCGCGGATCGCCGCATCCGGCTGGTCCGGCGCATCGGTTTCCAAAAGTAGCTGCTCCAGCGGCATGCTGGCGACCAGGCGCCTCAGGCGCTGGGCACGTTCGTAGGTGACCGGGCCGCCAAGGCCAAGGTAAAAGCCCTGTTTCCACAGTTGCGCGGCCTGCTCGGGGCTGCCTGAGAAACTGTGCACGACGCCGCGCAGACCGCCGACCTTGCGAAGCGCGGCGATCACCTGGTCCACCGCGCGCCGTGCGTGGATTACCAGGGGCAGGTCGAAGTCCTTGGCAAGCCGCAGCTGGCCCTCGAAATAATGCTGCTGGTCCTGGGCGTCCAGCCCTTCCACGAAGTAATCCAGTCCGCATTCGCCGACCGCCACCGGGCGCTCGCGCTCCAGCCACTGCGCCAGTTCGTCCAGATGCGCGGGCCGATGCGCCAGCAGGAAAACCGGGTGCAGGCCATAGGCTGGGTGCAGCCCGGCATCGGTGGCACAGACCTGCTTGAGCTTGGGCCAGCTGGCGCAGGTCACGGCGGGCACGATCTGGTGCCGGACTCCGGCACGACGGGCGCGGTCGAGGACGTCGTGACGATCGGAATCAAATTCGCCGGCATCCAGGTGGCAGTGGCTTTCGATCAACTCCATGGTCAACGGCGCTGGGCGACGTCCGTCTTGATCGGGGCCGGGCCCCCGCGCCGCTTCCAGTTGGCCAAAAGCAAGGTGCCCAGTCCCAGCACGATCTCATCGAGCAGGGGGATCGGATCCAACGGCCACAACACGCTGACGGCGAAGGCCACCGCCGTCACCTTGAACAGCGTCGGATAGCGCAGCTTTCCAGCCCAGCGCATCAAGGGCAGCAACAGGAGTTTGGACAAGACGCAGTCCCGCTCGAAGATGACCGCAACGCTATCACGGAGCGGAGGGCGTCCCGTGTTTAGCTTCCGTGTAGGGAACAGGACGTCCATGCCCGTCTTTGTTCAGGCTTGTCATGCTGGAATTCGGCATCGATCAACGCGGGCGGTCCGCACGGAGGATCACGATGAAGTCCACAACCACGACAGCCTTGATTGCCGCGGGTGCCTTGCTGGTCGGCGGCGCCGCGACCGCAGCCTTCATGAGCCACCGCTCCGCGCCCGGCGCTGGCATCGAGGGTGGCATTCCGACCGATTCGGCGGCCCTGCAGGATGGCCGCAGCGACGCGCTGCCGCAGTTCGCCTATGCCGACATTGTCAAGGTCGACCCGGTCACCGAGAAGTCCAAGTTATATGCCACGGTCATCGGCACCGAGCCCGTGCGTGAAGTCACTACCACCTCGACCCCGCGCGAGGTCTGCAACGACGTGGTCGTGCAGGAGCGCCTGCCCGAGCGCGACGGCAACGTCGGCGGCACGGTGGCCGGCGCCCTGATCGGCGGCCTGGTCGGCAACCAGTTCGGCAGCGGCAATGGTCGCAAGGCCGCCACGGTGGCCGGTGCCGCCGCAGGTGGCTACGTGGGCAATCGCGTGGACCGCAACCACGTCGGTGGCCGCGTGGTGAACCGCACCGAGCGCCAGTGCCATACCGAGAACACTGCTTCGGAGAGCTCGCGAGTGACCGGTTACAACGTCACCTATCGCAACGAAGATGGCACCACCGGCACCATGCGCATGTCCGACAAGCCGGGCAACCGGATCGCCATGGGCAATACCGACGAGGTGGTGGGTTATGACGTCACCTACCGCCTGGACGGCCAGGAAAAGGTGATTCGCATGGACGACAAGCCGCAGTCCGACCGCCTGCCGGTGGTGGACGGCAAGGTCGTCGTCCAGGCGCAGGACGGCACCATGCGCAGCTGATCGTGGTCTCCGCGATTGCCTGACGGAAAGACCGGTGCGCAAGTACCGGCCTTTTTTCGTTGCCCGCGCTGACCGATAAGCGTCGTGATATCCGGTGGCCGGCGCCGCGCCTTTTCATTCCCGGATCGTCGACACTGCGAGGCTGGACGAACAGGAGCGCCGCCGTGAGTGTCTTCGATCTGCAGCTGGAAACGCCTCGCCTGCTGATGCGCCCGCCGCGGGCGGAGGATTTTGCGGCCTGGGCCAGCTTCACCGGCGATGCGGTGGCCATGGCGCACCTGGGCGGCGTGCAAAGCCCGCCGGTGGCCTGGCGCAGCCTGGCGGCCATGACCGGCGCCTGGCAGCTGCAGGGCTTTGCCATGTTCATGGTCATCGAGAAGGCCACCGGCGAATGGGTCGGCCGCGTGGGTCCCTGGCAGCCCTATGGCTGGCCGGGCCCGGAGGTCGGCTGGAGCATCGATCGCACGCATTGGGGCAAGGGCTATGCGCCGGAGGCGGCGCGTGCGGCCATTGCCTGGGCGTTTTCCCAGCTGGGTTGGAGCGAGGTCATCCACACCATTGCCCCGGACAACCACAACTCCAAGGCCGTGGCCGCCAAACTGGGCTCGGGCTTCCTGCGCATGGGTCAACTACCCGAGCCGGCGCACGAGCGTCCAGTGGAGATCTGGGGCCAGACCCGCGCGCAGTGGCAGGCACACAGCAAGGGTTGACCCTTCGGGCTCGCGCCGATGCAGGAAGGGGCAAGGCGCGCTATCGCGCCAGGGGATCCCGGAGGGCGAGCTCCTGGGCGTTGGCATCGGCGATCTTCCATGTCGATGCGTTGCGCTCCAGCGGCATGACCGCAAGCAACAACCGGGTGGGGCCTTCGCTGGCGACAGACACCACGTCGCCGACCTCGCGCTCGCCATCGCCGACGCGCTGTCCAGGCGAGACGCCCGCTGTGGCCTCCATCAGCACCAGCTGGCGCTTGGCCTTGCCGAGGAAATGTGTGCGCGCCACGATTTCCTGGCCGGGGTAGCAGCCCTTCTTGACGCTGTAGGCGGCAAATCGCTCCAGCGACAGCTGCTGCGGCGTCCACTGCTCGCGCTGGGCGGGATCCAGGCGGGGAAGGCCGCAGCGCAAATCGCAGGCCCGCCAGCAGCTTGCCGCATTGTCATCGGCCGCCGCTGGAAGCGTTTGCAGGCGCCAGTGACGCGGTTGCCCGGCATCGCTGCGGTCCAGCTCGAAGCCGGTTTCATCGTCGCCGGCCAGTCGATCTCCGGCCGCTGCAGCGGCCTGGGCGAACACGCCACTGACCTGCAGCGACGACAGCCGGACCTGCACTTTCTTCCTGAATACGAAACGTTGCAGCCCCGTCACAACTTCGCCCACCGGTGCGTCGGGAAGCACCAACACGAGGCGATCGGCGCTGATCCTGCACAAGGCGAACAGGGCAATCACGCGCCCCTTGGGGGTCAGCCAGGCGCTCCACTGCCACTGGCCAGGGGCCAGACTCTTCACGTCGCTGGCGAACTGCGCGTGGCAGAAAGCTTCGGCGTCAGGGCCGATCAGCTCGATCACCGCGTGGTCGGGCAGGGCGAACGGCGATGCGTTGGATGCACTGCGATGGGGCATGTTGTCAGCTGAACGGTGCAAGTCTAAAATTGGTGCGTTGCGAGAATCTCGTCATGATAGGTCAATCCCCTACACCGACACCTGCCGATCCCGAAACACAGCAGCCCGAACCGGCTGAGGTGCCCAAGGAGATCGGTGGTCGCGACGGCCCGGAACCCACGCGCTACGGGGACTGGGAAAAGAACGGGCGTTGCGTGGATTTCTGACGCAGCGCCTATCAGCCAACGCGACCGCAAGGCCGCTTAGCCGAGACAACGAGCCCGCGAATGGCGACAAGACCCCGTCCGTTATCCCCCCATCTGCAGGTCTACCGCTGGCAGATCCAGATGGCGACGTCCATCCTGCATCGCGCCACCGGCGTGCTCCTGACCTTCGGCGCGCTGGTCATCGCCGCCGGACTGATCACCCTGATGGCCGGTGCCGAGCATTGGACCTGCTTCACCGACATCCTCGGCGCCTGGTACGGCAAGCTGTTCCTGTTCGCATGGACCTGGGCTTTCGCCTACCACCTGTGCAACGGCATCCGCCACATCGTGCAGGACTTCGGCCACGGCTTCAGCATCCCCGCCTTCGTGCGCAGCAGCTGGATGTCGGTGGTGGGCAGCCTGGTGATCACCGCGCTGATCTGGGGCTATGTGCTGAGCACCGGAGGTGTCGCATGAGCCGCTTCCGTACCCCTTTGAAGAACGTTCGCGGCCTGGGTTCGGCCAAGCTCGGGACCGAGCACTTCGTCATGCAGCGCCTGACCGCGACCGCGCTGGTCGTGTTGGCGATCTGGTTCCTGGTGTTCGTGGTCAGCCTGATCGGCGCCGACTTCGAAACCGCGCGCGTGGCCGTGGCCAAGCCGTGGAACGCCATCCTGCTGGTCGGCATGCTGGTGGCCATGTTCTGGCACGCCCAGATCGGCCTGCAGGTCGTGCTGGAAGACTACGTCCACAACACGCTGCTGGCCCTGGCGCTGCAGACCACGGTGAAGTTCATCGCCGTCGTCGGCGCGATCGCCAGCATCTTCGCGGTCGTCCGTATCGCGCTGGGCGGTGCCTGAGCTTGCTCGGGCGCCACGAACAGGAATCCAGAATCTGATGTCCGCTTACAAGATCACCGAACACAAGTACGACATGGTCGTGGTCGGCGCCGGTGGCGCTGGCCTGCGCGCCACCTTCGGCCTGGCGCAGAAGGGCCTGCAGACGGTCTGCCTGACCAAGGTCTTCCCGACGCGCTCGCACACCGTGGCCGCGCAGGGCGGCATCTCCGCCGCGCTGGGCAACATGGGCGAGGACGACTGGCGCTACCACTTCTACGACACCATCAAGGGCTCTGACTGGCTGGGCGACCAGGACGCCATCGAGTACATGGTGCGTGAGGCGATTCCGGCCATCATCGAGCTGGAGCACTACGGCGTGCCGTTCTCGCGGACCGAGGAAGGCAAGATTTACCAGCGCCCCTTCGGTGGCATGACCACCAAGTTCGGCGAGGGCCCGGCTGCCCAGCGCACCTGCGCGGCGGCCGACCGCACCGGCCACGCCATGCTGCACACGCTGTACCAGCAATCGCTGGCTCACAACGCGCGCTTCATGATCGAGTACTTCGCGCTGGACCTGATCTTCGACGAGGAAGGGGTGTGCCGCGGCGTGCTGGCGCTGGACATGGCCGAGGGCTCGCTGCACCTGTTCCGCGCCCATGGCGTGGTGCTGGCCACCGGCGGTTACGGCCGCGCCTACTTCAGCGCGACTTCGGCCCACACCTGCACCGGCGACGGCGGCGGCCTGGCCATGCGTGCCGGCCTGCCGATGCAGGATATGGAGTTCGTGCAGTTCCACCCGACCGGCATCTACGGTGCGGGCTGCCTGATCACCGAGGGCGTGCGCGGCGAAGGCGGCATCCTGCGCAACGACAGCGGCGAGCGCTTCATGGAGCGCTACGCACCGCACTACAAGGACCTGGCCTCGCGCGATGTGGTGGCCCGTTCCATGACCATCGAAATCCGCGAGGGCCGCGGCGTGGGCGAGCACAAGGATCACATCCTGCTCGACCTGACCCACCTGGGCCCGGAAGTCATCCACGAGAAGCTGCCGGGCATCGCCGAGAGCGCGCGCATCTTCGCCGGCGTGGACGTGGCCAAGCAGCCGATCCCGGTGATCCCGACCGTGCACTACAACATGGGCGGCATCCCGACCAACTACCACGGCGAAGTGGTGCGCAAGGTCGGCGATGACAACGATGCGGTGGTGCCGGGGCTGTACGCCATCGGCGAGGCCGCGTGCGTGTCGGTGCATGGCGCCAACCGCCTGGGTTCGAACTCGCTGCTGGACCTGGTGGTGTTCGGCCGTGCGGTGGCCAACCGCTGCGCCGAGACCATCAAGAAGAACGCGCCGCACAAGACGCTGCCTTCCGATGCCTGCGACAAGGCGCTGGGCCTGCTGGACAAGCTGCGCAATAGCAACGGCGATACCCCGACCTCGGTCATCCGCGACAACATGCAGCGCACGATGCAGGCCGACGCCGCCGTCTTCCGCACCAGCAAGACCCTCTCCGAGGGCTGCGAGAAGATGGCCAAGGTGTTCGACAGCTTCCAGGACGTGAAGGTCGCCGACCGTTCGCTGGTGTGGAACTCGGACCTGATCGAGACCTACGAGCTGAACAACCTGCTGCTCAACGCGGTGGCGACGATCAACTCGGCCGAACAGCGCAAGGAAAGCCGTGGCGCGCACGCGCACGAGGATTTCCCGGACCGCGATGACGTCAACTGGCAGAAGCACACGCTGGTCACCGTGGACGAGCAGGGCAAGTGCAGCTTCGACTACCGTCCGGTCCACATGTACACGCTGAGCAAGGACGTGGACGTGGTCCCGCCCAAGCCGCGCGTCTACTGACCACAGCCGGGATTGGAGTGGCGGCGCCGGATTCGAAAAAAATGCTTCGTGTCCCGCGCCCGCCCAAATCGCCAATCCCTAATCCCCAATCCCGGATTTAAAAGCCATGGCAGAGTTCACCCTCCCCAAGAATTCCAAGATCGGCAAGGGCAAGCACTTCCCGGCCCCGGGCGCCAAGAACGTCAAGACGTTCAAGGTCTACCGCTGGAGCCCGGACGACGAGGCCAACCCGCGCACCGATACCTACGACATCGACCTGGACAAGTGCGGGCCGATGGTCCTGGACGCGCTGATCAAGATCAAGAACGAGATCGACTCGACGCTGACCTTCCGCCGTTCCTGCCGCGAAGGCATCTGCGGCTCGTGCGCGATGAACATCGACGGCACCAACACGCTGGCCTGCACCAAGGCCATCGACGACTGCCGTGGCAAGGAAGTGCCGGTGTATCCGCTGCCGCACATGGACGTGATCAAGGATCTGGTGCCGGACCTGACGCATTTCTATGCGCAGTACGCCTCGATCAAGCCGTGGATCCGCACCCAGACTCCGGCACCGGCCGCGACCGAGCGCCTGCAGTCGCCGGAGGACCGCAAGAAGATCGACGGCCTCTACGAGTGCATCCTGTGCGCCTGCTGCTCGACCAGCTGCCCGAGCTACTGGTGGAACGGCGAGCGCTACCTGGGCCCGGCGATCCTGCTGCAGGCCTACCGCTGGATCATCGATTCGCGCGATGAGGACACCGGTGCGCGCCTGGATGACCTGGAAGACCCGTTCAAGCTGTACCGCTGCCACACCATCATGAACTGCGCGCGCACCTGCCCGAAGGGTCTGAACCCGGCGCTGGCGATCGCGGAGATCAAGAAGTTGATGATGGCGCGCCGGGCCTGATTGGCTGGTGCTCCGCACGACCGGGGCAGTCCGGTCGCGGTTTCAGGCGGCGCTCCCGAAAGGGCGGCGCCGCTTTCGTAAGCGGCCATGTCGCGTCATCGTGGTGGCGCTGGCGGGCATTGCAGGAACGGCCGTGTCGCCGCATGCGCTGGCGCGGCGGCATGGCCGGCAGCGTGCAGGAGATGAGTGTAGTGAGTGAGCTCGATCCACAGATGAAGCGCTTGCGCTGGCGCTGCCGGCGCGGCATGCGTGAGCTGGACCAGCTGTTCGAGCGCTATCTGGACCGCGCCTGGGCGCAGGATTCCGAGGCGCAACGTGCGGTTTTCCTACGCTTGCTCGAATGTGAAGACGATAAGCTCTGGCGCTGGTTCATGGGCTATGAGGCCTGTCCCGATGCCGAGCTCGACGCGACGATCCAGCGCATCCTCAAGCTGCCGGCTTGAGTGGCGGCCCTCGCGCCTGCAGCTTGGCCTGCTGGCGCTGATCGTAGCCCTGGCGGCCTTCTCCGTCCTGCACTGTGCGCTGCCTGCGGCCCTGGCCTGGCCGGCCGCGGGGCTGGTGTGCGGGTGCGGGTCGTGGCAACTGCGCAGGGAATGGCGCCGGCCGGTGCGCAGCCTGGTGTTCGGTCCCTCGTTCGGGCTGCAGGTCGATGGGGTGGTCGTCGAGCGGGCGCGGCTGCACTGGCGTGGGCCGCTGGCCTTCCTGCGCTGGCGCCGGCCTGGCGCGCGCCGGGACGAAGCGCTGGCCTGGTGGCCCGATACGCTGCCCCCGGCCCAACGACGTGAACTGCGACTAGCCGCAGGCGAAGGGATGATATCGCCACGCACGGGCGTGATGGCACCATAGCGGCCTATGTTCAGACCCATTCCTGTCGCCATTGGCCTGCGTTACCTCCGGGCCAAGCGGCGCAACGGCTTCATCTCCTTCATCTCGCTGGCCTCCATTCTGGGCATCGCCCTGGGCGTGACCGTGTTGATCACCACCCTGGCGGTGATGGGCGGCTTCCAGCGTGAGATCCGCGACCGCCTGCTGCAGATGACCGCCCACGCCACCGTGACCGGGGCTGGCGAGACGCTCTCGGACTGGCAGATCGTCGTGGACGCCGCCAAGAAGGATGCGCGGGTGGCCGGCGCCGCCCCCTACGTGGAAGTGCAGGGTCTGATCAGCGGCAATCGCGACCCGCAGGGTGCAATGGTGCAGGGCGTGCTGCCTTCCCTGGAGCCGCAGGTCTCGGTGATCCGCGACAAGATGAAGCAGGGCAGCTTCGATTCGCTGCAGCCGGGCAGGTTCAACATCCTGCTGGGCGAGGAGCTGGCGCTGTGGCTGGGCGTGCGGGTGGGCGATACGGTCAATGTCACCACGGCCAACATGCAGGGGACGCCGATGGGCGGGCTGCCGCGGGCCAAGCGCTTCGTGGTCAGCGGTATCTTTTCCGCGGGCATCAACGAGGTCGATCGCGGCCTGGCCCTTGCCGACATGCAGGACATGCAGCGCCTGCTGCGCATGGGCGATGACGTCACCGGCGTGCGTCTGAAGATGCACGACATGAACCAGGCCTGGGACGTGGCGCGCGACCTGGTGATCGGACTGCAGCGGCAGTACCGCATCAGCGACTGGACGCGCGAGAACGCAAACCTCTACCAATCCTTGAAGATGGAAAAGACGGTGATGGGGATCCTGCTGTCGCTGATCATCGCCATGGGCGCCTTCAACCTGGTGTCCTCGCAGGTGATGCTGGTGACCGACAAGCAGGCCGACATCGCCATCCTGCGCACGCTGGGCCTGACCCCGCGTGGGGTGATGCAGGTCTTCATGGTGCAGGGTTCGCTGATCGGCATCATCGGCACGGTGGCCGGCGTGATCGGCGGCATCGTGCTGACGATGAACCTGGAGCGCATCCTCGGGCTGATCGAGCGGGTGTTCAACGTGACGCTGCTGCCGCCGGATGTGTACTACATCACCGGCCTGCCGTATCAGCTGGAGGCGAGCGATGTGGTCGTGATCGCCTGCGTGGCCCTGACCATGGCCTTCCTGGCCACGCTGTATCCGGCTTGGCGCGCGGCGCGCACGCAGCCGGCGGAGGCGCTGCGCTATGAATAAGCCGATGCAGAAGGATGTGGCGGTGCTGCGCGCCGATGCCCTGGGCAAGACTTATGCCGAAGGCCGGATGCGCACGCCGGTGTTCGACGGCCTGGACCTGGCAGTAATGCCGGGACAGACCGTGGCCATCGTTGGCGCCTCCGGTGCCGGCAAGAGCACCTTGCTGCATCTGCTCGGCGGGCTGGATACGCCCACCTCGGGGGAGGTCTACGTCAGCGGCCAGCGCATGTCCTCGCTGTCCGATGCCGCGCGTGGGCGCCTGCGCAACCAGTCGCTGGGCTTCGTGTACCAGTTCCATCACCTGCTGCCGGAGTTCACCGCACTGGAGAACGTGATGATGCCGGTGATGCTGGGCGGGGCCGATGCACAGGCCGCCAGTCACAAGGCCAAGGCACTGCTGGAGTCGGTAGGCCTGGGTCATCGCCTGGAGCACAAGCCGGGCGAGCTCTCCGGCGGCGAGCGCCAACGTGCGGCGGTGGCACGCGCCCTGGTCAACAAACCGGCCTGCCTGCTGGGCGATGAGCCCACGGGCAACCTGGACGAAAAGACCGCCGCGGTGGTGTTCGACCTGATGCTGGAGCTCAATCGCGCGCAGGGTACCAGCCTGGTGCTGGTGACCCACGACCGACGCCTGGCGGCCAAGCTGGACCGCACCCTGGAACTGCGCAGCGGCCGCCTGTATCCGCTGGAGCGCGCCGAACTGGCAGGCTGATCCTCGCGCTCAGCGCTGCCGCAGCAGCATCACGTATTCGCTGCCCTCTTCACCGGTGACCACGAAGCCCAGGCGCTCGTAGAGCGCCCGGGCCGGGTTCTGGGTGAGCACGTTGAGGGTGACATCGCATCCGGCCTGGCGTGCTTCCTGGATGAAGTCCGAGATCAGCGCCTTGCCAATGCCCCGGCCCTGTAGCGCCGGCGCCAGGTGAATCTGGATGACTTTCCACGGGTCGTGTCCGCGATCCACCTTGAACAGCCCGACGATGCGTCCTTCCTCCTCCAGGACCTGCGCCAGCTCGTAGCCCTTGCGAAGTTTGGCCATGTGGTAGTCGTCCGAGGTCTGCGCGCCGGAGGCACGCATGTGCGCCTCCATGGTCTGCTTGCGCAGGGCGAACAGGGCGGGGATATCGGCTTCCACCGCGGGGCGCAGCCGTAGGCTGTCGGGCAGGGGCATGGCAGTCGATCACGTGGTGGGCGCGGCAGTATGCGACGGGCCCTGCGGGAACGGAACTTTCCTACATCGGTTGGGCGTTAAGGCCGACGGCTCCAGGCGCCCCGGCGCGCGAGCATGGGGGCATGACCAGACTTCTACCGCAGGGACGCGGATGGCACTTGGGACCCGTGCAACCGGGTCTGCGCGCATGGGTGCGGGATTGGCAGGTCGGCGCATTCGCCGTACCGGTGGCCGCGGCTTTGGTCGCCGGGTGCGTTGGCGTGCTGCAGCTTCCCGTATTGCCGCCGATCTGGCTGCTGTGCGGGCTGTTGCCGCTGGGACTGTTCGCGTGGTGGAACGGCGGCACTGCACGCTTGATCGGCGCTGCACTGACCGGCGTGGCCTGCTGTGGGCTGCATGCCGCACTCGTGCTGGGGCAGCAGCTCGCGCCGGCGGACGAGGGCCGCGAGATGATCGTGCAGGGCGTGGTGGCATCGCTGCCGGACCAACAGGCGCGCCGCGCGCGCTTCCTGTTCGAGCTGGATGCCGATGCCGCACTGTCCCTGCCCAGCGGCCGCCAGCTGGTGCTGTCCTGGTACGACGATTTCGACGCGCAGGCGCCAGGCCCGAGAACCGCGCTGCGTGCCGGTCAGCGCTGGCGCTTCCAGGCCAAGCTGCGCGCACCGCGCGGTCTGCGAAATCCCGGCGGGCTGGACGCCGAACGCCAGCTGCTGGCCCAACGCATCGCCGCGACCGGCTATGTGCGGGCCCCGGAGCAAGCTGTGCTGCTGGCGCCCGCAGCGGGCCTGGGCGCCTGGCGCGACGCCACCGCGCGGCGCATCCAGGCCGCGGTCGGCACGTCCTCGGCGCGCTTCGTCACCGCCCTGGCCATCGGCGACACCCGCGGCCTGCAAGATCGGGACTGGGAACTGCTGCGCGCGGCAGGGCTGACCCACCTGATCGCCATCTCCGGATTCCATGTCGGCCTGGTCTCGGGCTTGTGCGCCTTGCTGGCGTCGGCGCTGTGGCGATGCTGTCCGGCGCTGGGCCTGCGCCTGCCGCGACCGACGGCCTGCGCGCTGGCGGCCGTGGCCGGCGCGTCGGGGTACGCCGCCATCGCCGGCTTCGCCCTGCCCACCGTGCGCACCGTGCTGATGATCGGCGTGGTGGCGCTGGCCAGAGGCTGGCGACGCCCGCTGGGGGCATCGCGCGCGCTGGCGCTGGCGGCTATCGCGGTCCTGCTGGTCGATCCACTGTCGGTGCTGGTGGCCGGCTTCTGGCTGAGCTTTGCCGGCGTGGCCTGGCTGGTGTGGTGCATGCCGCGCAGCGAGGGTGCGCGTTTGCGCGAGTTCCTGTCCGCGCAAGGGGTGGCCACCGTGGGCCTGCTGCCGTTGACGGCGATGCTGTTTGGCCAGGCCTCCTTGGCCGGGCCGCTGGCCAATCTGGTGGCCATCCCCTGGTGGAGCCTGGTCGTGGTGCCGCTGTCGTTGATCGGAACCGGCCTGGAAGCCTTGCATGCCGGCTGGGGCGGCGGGCCCTGGCGCTTGGCGGCGTGGTGCTTCGACCTGAGCTGGCCCCTGTTCACCTGGCTGGCCAGCGGGCGCCTGTCGCTGCTGTGGTTGCCCGAGGCTTCCGCCCTGGCGTTCGCGCTGGCCCTGGTTGGGGGCCTGTGGTTGCTGTTGCCGCGTGCGGTGCCGGGCAAGCCCTGGGCCTTGCTGTTGTGGTTGCCGCTGCTGTGGCCCTCCACGCAGAGACCTCCGCAGGGCGCGGTGGACGTGACGGTGCTGGACGTGGGGCAGGGGCTGTCGGTGCTGGTGCGCACGCATCGGCACACCTTGCTCTACGACGCGGGGCCTGCGGTGCCCGAGGGCTTCGATGCCGGCGAGCGGGTCGTGTTGCCCGCCTTGCACGCGCTAGGCGTGCGTCACCTGGACAAGTTGATGCTCAGCCACGGCGATGCCGACCATGCCGGCGGGCTGGAGGCGGTGCGGCGCGGCATGCCGACGCATCGGGTCCAGGCGCCTGCGGGCAGCCCGGTGCCGTTCGACCAGGCCTGCCGCACAGGACAGGCATGGACCTGGGATGGCGTGCGGTTCCAGGTGCTGCACCCAGGCGCGCATTTTCCCTATCTGCGCAACGAGGCCAGCTGCGTGCTGCGCATCGAAGGCCGCCACGGCGCGCTGCTGCTGACTGGCGATATCGGCGAGGTGATCGAACGCAAGCTGCTGCGCCAGCAGCGCGCGCTGTTGAAAGCCGATGTCGTCCTGGCTGCCCACCATGGCAGCAGCGGATCGTCCGAGCCTGGCTTCGTTCGCGCCACCGGGGCCAGGCTGGCGCTGGTGTCGGCCGGGTTCGGCAACCGCTTCGGACATCCGCACACCGGGGCGGTACGCCGCTGGCAACGCCATGGTGCCGAGGTGCTGAATACAGCGGAGAGCGGAGCGCTGACGGTGTGGCTGGATGCCGATGGGCTGTCCGTGCGCGAGCGCCGGCAGTTCCAGCGGCGTCCCTGGGATGCGGTCTGGCTGCGTCGGGCGGCTAGGCTATCCTATCGGCCTGCCATCGATCGGCCATCGACGCCGAAGGATTGAATGTGCTGGAACTGGTGAAGGCGGGCGGTTGGCCCATGATTCCGCTGCTGTTGCTGGGGGTGCTGGCCCTGGCGATCGTGCTGGAGCGGTTCTGGAGCCTGCGTCGCAAGGAACTGCTGCCGCCAGGGCTGGGCGAGGAAGTGCGTCGCTGGGCCGCGTCGGGCCAGCTGGATCCGGCGCACATCGAATCGCTGCGCCGCACCTCGCCGCTGGGCGCCCTGCTGGCCGCTGCGCTGGACGTGCGGCATCGCCCGCGCGAGGTGATCCGCGAGCGCATCGAGGATACCGGCCGGCACCTGGTGCATCGGATGGAGAAGTTCCTGAACACCCTGGGCACGATCGCCGCCGCTGGCCCCTTGCTGGGCCTGCTGGGCACCGTGGTCGGCATGATCCAGATGTTCCTGGGCATCCTCGATGGCGGCTTGGGCGATGTGAACCAGCTGGCAGGCGGCATCGGCAAGGCGCTGGTGTGCACAGCCACCGGCATGCTGGTGGCGATCCCGGCCCTGATCTTCCACCGCTACTTCCGCGGCCGTATCGCCGGCTATGTGATCGAGATGGAGCAGCAGGCCACCGCGCTGGTCGATACCCTGGACCGCGTGGCGATCACCACGCGGGCCAAGGCCGCCGGGCTTGCCGGCCATGCCGCGCCCGACGCGGCGCGGGCCTGAGGCCGCACCGATGCGTATCCGAGACGACCGCGCCCACGACGAGCCGGAGATCAACCTGGTCCCGCTGATCGATGTGATCCTGGTGCTGATCATCTTCTTCGTGATCACCACCACCTTCGATGCCCGCTCCACGCTGCAGCTGCAGTTGCCCAGCGCGCAATCCAAGGCCGAGCAGCTGCCGAACCAGCCGCTGAGCGTGCTGGTCAATGCCGAGGGCCGTTACTTCGTCGATCAACGCGAAGTACTGCGCACCGACACCGATGCCTTGAAGCAGGCCTTAGGGCAGGCGGCCGGTGAGGACCGCCAGCGCGCCGTGCTGCTGCGCGCCGACGCGCGCACGCCGCACCAGGCCGTGGTCACCGCGCTGGATGCGCTGGGCCAGCTGGGCTTCCGCCGCGTGTCCATCGCCACCGCGCCGGAAGCGCCAGGCCGGGAGCCTGCGCGGTGAGTGCCGGCAAGACCGCCACGGCCACGCCCTGGCAGATCTATCGTCGGCTGATCCGCTTCTCGCGCCCGTACTCGGGGCTGCTGCTGCTCGCGTTGATCTCCGCGCTGATCGAGGCGGGGGCGAGCAGTCTGTTCCTCGGCATGATGAAGCCGATCACCAACGAGACTTTCATCAACAAGAACGCGGGTGTCGCGGCGTGGCTGCCGGCTGCGATCATCGGGTTGTTTCTGGTGCGTGGCGTGGCGGGTTATGCCACGGACATGTGCATGGGCAAGTCCGCGCGCAGCATCGCTCGCGACCTGCGGGTCAAGGTGCTGGGCAAGTATCTGCGCCTGCCAGGCTCGCGTTTCGATGCCGAGCCGGTGCCATCGATGCTGGTGCGGTTGGGATCGGATTCGGATCAGGTCGCACAGGCTGCGGTGGATGCGGTCAAGGTCATGGTGCAGCAATCGCTGCAAGCCCTCGGGGCCTTGGGCGTGATGCTCTGGTACAGCTGGTCTGTCACGCTTTCGATTCTGGTGCTCGCGCCGCCCCTGGCCTGGGTGATGAACAAGGTCGCAAAGCGTTATCGCAAGATCAGCCATCGCATCCAGGAAAGCAGCGGACATCTACTCCAGGCCGCGGACCAGACGCTGTCCAACCAGCAGGAAGTGAAGATCTATGGCGCCCAGTCCGCCGAGCTGGCGCGTTACGAGGAACTGGCCAACAGGAACCTGCAGTTGGCGATGAAGGTGGAGTCGACCCGCGGAATCTCATCGGCCACCGTGCAGTTGGTCGGTTCGGTCGGGCTGGCGGCGCTTCTGCTCATTGCCGGGCGTGAGTCCATGGCTGGCCGGCTAACGGCCGGAGATTTCGTCTCGCTGATGACTGCGATGATGGCCATCATCCCCGCCTTGAAACAGCTGACCAACGTGCAGAACATGGTCCAGCGCGGCGTGGCCTCGGCCGAGCGCCTGTTCTCGGTGCTGGACAGCGAGGACGAGCACGATGCCGGCACACGGCCGCTGCAGCGGGCCAAGGGGTTGATCGAGTTCCGCGACGTGTCCGCACGCTATCCGGGGCAGACCAAGCCGGCGCTGAGCGGGATCAGCTTCATCGCCAGGCCCGGCACGGTCACGGCGATCGTTGGGCGCTCGGGCAGCGGCAAGTCCAGCCTGATCAAGCTGATCCCGCGCTTCTACGAGGCCGAGTCCGGCCAGATCCTGATCGATGGCCATCCCGCCCAGGAGTACGCCCTGGGCGACCTGCGCCGGCAGATTGCGCTGGTGGGGCAGCAGGTCATGCTGTTCGACGGCACCGTGGCCGACAACGTGGCCTACGGCGAGATGCAGAAGATGGGCGAGGATGCGCTGCGCCAGGCGGTGCAGGGCGCCAACGCGATGGAGTTCGTGGCCGAGCTGCCCGAAGGCATGCGGACCCAGATCGGCACCAAGGGTGGGCGCCTGTCCGGCGGCCAGCGCCAGCGCCTGGCCATTGCCCGCGCCATGCTCAAGGACGCGCCGATCCTGATCCTGGACGAGGCCACTGCCGCGCTGGACAACGAATCGGAGCGGCTGGTGCAGGAGGCGCTGCAGAAGCTGCTGCCGGACCGGACCACGCTGGTCATCGCCCACCGCCTGTCCACCATCGAACACGCCGACCAGGTGCTGGTGCTGGACCAGGGGCGCCTGGTCGAACAGGGCACCCCGGCCGAGCTGCTCGAGCGCGGTGGCCTGTACGCGCACCTGCACCGCATGCAGTTCAGCGAAGCCTGATGGCCGCACCGACGTCCAAGACCCCGGCGTACTGGTACGACGGCAGCGCGGTGCCGGCCCCGGTGCGCATGCTTTCCCGGGTCTACGCGGCGGCCGTGCGGCTGCGTGGCGGTCTGTACCGGCTTGGGCTGCTGCGGCGCCGTCGCGCACCGGTGCCGGTGATCGTGGTGGGCAACATCACCGTGGGCGGCACCGGCAAGACGCCGCTGACCATCGCCCTGGTCGAGCGCTTGCGCGCGGCCGGCTTCACCCCGGGCGTGGCCAGCCGGGGCTATGGGCGTCAGGACGAGCGCACGCCGCGCTGGGTCGAGCCCGGCACCGCGCCGGCCGAGGGCGGCGACGAGCCGGTGCTGATCGCCCGCCGCACCGGCGCCAAGGTGCGCGTGGACCGCGACCGCCTCGCCGCGGCCAGGGCGCTGGCGCAGGCCGGCTGCGACGTCGTGATCTGCGACGACGGCCTGCAGCACTATCGCTTGCACCGCGATCTGGAGATCGAGGTGATCGACGGCCAGCGCCGCTACGGCAATGGGCAGCTGCTGCCGGCCGGCCCGCTGCGCGAGCCGGTGGCGCGGGCCCAGCGCTGCGATTTCCATGTGGTCAACGGCGGACAAGCCGCCTTCGGCGAATGGCCGATGCGGTTGCTCACGCGCCAGGCGGTACCGCTGGTGGGCGGCAAGCCCCGCGATCTGGCGCTGTTTGCCGGGCATCGCGTGCATGCGGTGGCCGGCATCGGTTACCCGCCGCGCTTCTTCGACATGCTGCGCGGCCTTGGCATCGGCGTGGTACCGCATGCCTTCGCGGACCATCACGCCTACAAGGCCGAGGACCTGGCCTTCGGCAGCGAACTGCCGGTGTTGATGACGGAGAAGGACGCGGTCAAATGCGCGCCATTCGCCGCGGACTGGCAGTTCTCGATTCCGGTCAGCGCCGAGTTGCCCGAAGCCTTCTGGATCGCCCTGACCGAGCGGGTGCAGGGGCTGCGCCGCTGAGCCACACCCGGCCTTGCCGAAGCGTGACTGCCGCAGCGGAAGTGGCAACGCCAGGCTGGACGCGCCGGCCCCGCTTCACGTTGAATGTGGGGCCCTTTGGCCCCAGATTGGCCCGGTGACCGTGACCAACCCGCCCCTGGCGTCATCCGCGGACGACTTCGTCGTCGCCATTCCCGCCCGTTATGCCTCCAGCCGGCTGCCAGGCAAGCCTTTGCGCCCGATCGGCGGGGTGCCCATGGTGCTGCGGGTGGCGCGGCAAGCACTGGCCGCCGGCGCCCGCGAGGTCTGGGTGGCCACCGACGATGCCCGCATTGCCACGGCCCTGCAGGACAGCGGCGTGCAGGTGGCGATGACCTCCGATGACCATGTTTCCGGCAGCGACCGCATCGCCGAGTGCGCACGCATCGCAGGCTGGTCCGAGGAGACGGTGGTGGTGAACCTGCAGGGCGATGAGCCCTTCGCGCCGCCGGCCGGAATCCGCGCGGTCGCCTCGGCCCTGGTCGCCAGCGGCGCCGACATGGCCACCCTGGCCACCCCCCTGGCCGATGCCGAGCAGCTGTTCGACCCCAATCTGGTCAAGCTGGTGCGCCGCCTGGATGGCGATGCCCTGTATTTCAGCCGCGCGCCGCTGCCCTGGCCGCGCGATGCCTTCGCCCAGGCGCGCCAGGCGCTGCCCGCAGGCGGGCATTGGCTGCGCCATATCGGCATCTATGCCTATCGGGCCGGCTTCCTGCAGCGGTTCTCGGCCATGCCGCCGGGCGTGCTGGAACAGATCGAATCCCTGGAACAGCTGCGCGTGCTGGAGGCGGGTTACCGGATCCAGGTGGGCCTGACGCCTGAGGCCTTTCCGCCCGGCGTGGACACCCCCGAGGATCTGGAGCGCGCCGAATCGCACGTCCGCGCCGGTGTCGCGGCATGAAGCTGCTGGTGGTCTGCCTGGGCAACATCTGCCGCTCGCCGATGGCCGAAGGCGCCCTGCGTGCCCGCATCGAGGCCTCGCCGCTGGCCGGGCGGGTGCAGATCGATTCCTGCGGCACCGGTGACTGGCACGAAGGCGAGCCGCCCGACCGCCGCGCCATCGCTTGCGCGCGTGGGCATGGTGTGGACATTTCCGGCCTGCGCGCGCGGCCCTTGCAGGCCTCGGACTACACTGCCTTCGACGTGCTGCTGTGCGCCGACCTGCAGAACCTGAAGGACGTGCGCCGCCGCGCCCCGGCCGATTCGACGGCCAAGTCGGTGCTGCTGATGGAGTGGGCCGGCGCCGGGGCGGGCATGGCCATCCCGGACCCATACACCGGCGACCACGACCATTTCGAGGAAGTTTGGCGGATGGTCGATTCGGCCGCGCAGGCGGTCGTGGAAAAGCTACTGAGGGAAGGACCCTGAGCGCAGAATCGATGGACACGATGGAGCCCATTCCCGCAACCGAATTGCCGTCAGGCCTGGCCTGGCTCAACGCTGCGCCGACCACCCTGCGCCGTCAGCGCGGCCGGGTGGTGGCGCTGGCCTTCGTCAATGTCGGCTCGGCCTGGTGCGCGCAGCGGCTGCAGGAACTGGCCCTGCTGCAGCAGCGTTCGGGCGGCCGCCTGGTGGTGTGGGCCATCCACGTGCCGCGCTTCGATTGCGAGCGCGATCCGGCCTTCGTGCGCAGCCGCTTCCGGCGCCACGGTCTGAGCTTGCCACTGGCGCACGACGCGGCCTGGCAGGCCTGGCAGGAGTACCAGATCGAGGCCTGGCCGACGGTGGCGCTGATCGATGCCGACGGCCTGCTGCGGGGGCGCATCAGCGGCCTGACCGCGGACCTGGACAAGCGCGTGAACGCGCTGTGCGAGCAGGTCATCCTCCCCCCAGATGCCGAGACCCGGCCGCTGCCGGAACTGGATCCGGAACCGCGCCTGCCGCTGGCCTTCCCCACCGGGATCGCGGCCACCGCCGACCGCCTGTATGTGGCCGACACCGGCCATCACCGCGTGCTGGAATGCACCCACGGCGGCCGCGTCCTGCGCCAGTTCGGCTCCGGCGCCGGCGGCCTGATGGATGGGCAGGCCGACCACGCCGCCTTCCTGCGTCCGCATGGCTTGGCGCTGCTGCGCGAGTTCCTGTTCGTCGCCGACACCGGCAACCATGCACTGCGCCGGATCCATCTGCGCAGCGGTCAGGTGGATACGCTGGCCGGGAACGGCCGCGAAGGCGCGCCGGTGGAAGGGCCGGTGCGCGATCCGCATCGCGTGTCGCTGTCTCAGCCGATGGGCCTGGTGGCAACGGACAATGCCCTGTACCTGGCCATGGCCGGCGACAACCGGCTGTGGAGCTACGACCTGGGCCGTCACGAGCTGAAGTGCGAGGCCGGTGCCGGCCCGCTGGAAGTGCGGGACGGCAGCGGCATGATGGCCGCCTTCGCCCAGCCGGCGGCGGTGGCGCTGGTGCAGCAGACCCTGTACGTGGCCGATGCGGCCGGCTCGGCCATCCGCTCGATGCAGCTGCGCAACGGCGTGGTCCAGACCCTGGTGGGCAGCGATGCCTGGAGCTTCGGCGATGCCGACGGCCCGCGCGAGCAGGCCTCGCTGCAATCGCCGCAGGCCGTGGCCCTCAGCCCGGATGCGCCGCTGCTGTGGATCGCCGACACCGGCAACGGCTGCCTGCGCACCTTGCGGCTGGGCGGCGGCATGCTGTCCACCGTGTCCATGGCGCGCCGGCTCAAGGCGCCGGCTGGGCTGGCCCTGGCTGCGGGCAAGGTGTGGATCGCCGAAACCGACGCGCATGCCGTGGTGTGCTTCGATCCGGCCAGCGGCGAGCTGAGCCAGGTGCCGGTCGACGAATGAGCGGCAAGCCGGTGCAGGAATTCGATGGCAAGGTCTTTGCCGCCGCGCTGAGCACGGCGCCCGGGGTCTATCGCATGTACGGCGCGGACGATGCGCTGCTGTACGTGGGCAAGGCGCGCGCGCTGCGCAACCGCGTCGGCAGCTATTTCAACAACACCCCCAAGTCGCCGCGCATCCAGGCGATGGTGGCGCAGATCGCGCGGATGGACGTCACCGTCACCCGCACCGAGGCCGAGGCGCTGCTGCTGGAAAACCAGCTGATCAAGTCGCTGACACCGCGTTACAACGTGTCCCTGCGCGACGACAAGAGCTACCCCTACGTGCTGGTCACGCGCGAGGACTGGCCGCGCATCGCCCTGCATCGCGGTCCGCGCGCGGTGCAGGGGCGCTACTTCGGGCCGTACGCCAGTGCCGGTGCGGTGCGCGACACGCTCAACCTGATGCAGAAGCTGTTCAAGCTGCGCAACTGCGAGGACAGCGTGTTTAAGAACCGCTCGCGGCCGTGCCTGCAGTACCAGATCGGCCGCTGCAGCGCGCCCTGCGTGGAGCTGGTGGCGCGCGCGGACTACGACCAGGCCGTGCACCGCGCCGGGCTGTTCCTGGACGGGCGCAGCGACGAGCTGACCCATGAGCTGACCGGCGAAATGGAAAAAGCCGCCGAGCAGCTGCAGTTCGAGCAGGCCGCGCGGCTGCGCGACCTGCTGACGTCCCTGCGCAGCCTGCAGGCGCGCCAGTACGTCGATGGCCATGCCGCCAACCTGGACGTGCTGGCTTGCGCGATGCAGGGCAGCCAGGCCTGCGTGCTGCTGCTGGCCTTCCGCGATGGCCGCAACCTCGGCACGCGCGCCTTTTACCCGCGTACCAACGGCGAGGACAGCGCCGAGGAAGTCCTGGGCGCGTTCGTGTCCCAGTACTACGCCGAGCAATCGCCCCCGCGCGAGATCGTGCTCGACCGCGAGATCCCCGATGCCGAGCTGCTGGAGGAGGCGCTGTCCTCGGCCGGCGGGCGCCGCGTGCAGCTGAAATGGAGCGTGCGTGGCGAGCGCGCCGGCTACCTGGACCTGGCCCGTCGCAACGCGCAGATCACCCTGGCCAGCGAACTGTCCAGCCGCAGCGCCCAGCAGGCGCGCAGCGAGGACCTGCGCGACATGCTGGGACTGGCCGAGCCGGCCAAGCGCATCGAGTGCTTCGACATCAGCCACACCATGGGCGAGGCCACCGTGGCCTCGTGCGTGGTGTTCAACGAGGAAGGCGCGGTGCGCTCGCAGTACCGCCGCTACAACATCACCGGCATCGAGCCGGGCGACGATTACGCGGCCATGCACCAGGCGGTGGAACGGCGTTTCCGCCGTGCGGTGGAGGAGGGCGGCGTGCTGCCCGATGTGCTGCTGATCGACGGCGGCGCCGGCCAGCTGGCGCAGGCCACCGCGGTGCTGGCCGACCTGGGCGTGGATGGCGTGCTGCTGGTCGGCGTGGCCAAGGGCGTGGAGCGCCGCGCCGGCCACGAGACGCTGGTACTGCCCGATGGCCGCGAGCTGCGCCCGGGCGCAGCCTCGCCGGGCCTGCAGCTGATCCAGCAGGTGCGCGATGAGGCGCATCGCTTCGCCATCACCGGCCACCGCGGCAAGCGCCAGAAGGCGCGCATGACCAGCAAGCTGGAGGACATCCCCGGCATCGGCCCGCGCCGCCGCGCCAGCCTGCTCAAGCACTTCGGTGGACTGGGCGGGTTGAAGAAGGCCGGTGCCGAAGAGATCGCCCGGGTCGAGGGCGTCAGCGAGGCCTTGGCCGCGCGCATCTACGCCAGCCTGCATGGACTTGTGACTGCGCCGACGCCGGATGGGCGGGGCAGCGGGTAAGCTGTCGCCATGAAGCTGACAATTCCCACCTGGTTGACCCTGCTGCGGATCGTGCTGATCCCGGTGCTGGTCGTGGTGTTCTACCTGCCGTACTGGTGGGCCAACCTGGCCTCGGTGGTGATCTTCGTGGTGGCCGCAGTGACCGACGCGCTCGATGGCTGGATCGCGCGCAAGTACCGGCTGTTCTCGCTATTCGGCGCCTTCCTGGACCCGGTGGCGGACAAGCTGATGGTGGCCGTGTCGCTGGTGCTGATCGTGCAGGGCCAGCACACCGCGTGGATGGCGTTCTGGGCCTCGGTGATCATCGGGCGCGAGATCGCGGTGTCCGCGCTGCGCGAGTGGATGGCCGAGATCGGCCAGCGCGCCAAGGTGGGCGTGGCCTCGATCGGCAAGATCAAGACCATCGTGCAGATGGTGGCGCTGGGCTGCCTGCTGTATTCGGTGACCCCGCCGGGCCGCGAGCGCAGCGACATCTGGATGGGCTCGCCGGTGTTCCACCTGGGCGACTGGCTGCTGGCCATCGCCGCCATCCTGACCCTGTGGTCCGGGCTGCAGTACCTGCGCGCGGCCTGGCCCAGCCTGCGCGAGGACGAGCGCGCAGCCGTTGACAGTGCAAAAAAGGACGCTACAATTTCGCCTCTCCCGCGGGATTAGCTCAGTTGGTAGAGCGCGACCTTGCCAAGGTCGAAGTCGAGAGTTCGAGTCTCTTATCCCGCTCCAGTTTCAAACGTGCTGGAAGACAAGCGCTTCAAGCACGGAGATGAGACCCCTTCCAGGGGTTTCGTTTTATCGGGGGGTCGAAAGACCAACCGCGGGTCACCGGCCTGGTGGCAGAGTGGTCATGTAGCGGACTGCAAATCCGTCAACGCCGGTTCGATTCCGACCCAGGCCTCCATTTCGAACAACGATCAAGCCCGCGGAAGCGGGCTTTTTCGTTTTGGGTGGTGTGGCTGATTCAATGAAACGCATTGCGCGCCGCTGGCATACGAGGCAGTTTCCATGTGGCCGTATCGGCGCCTTGCGCTGCGTCCTCGAGTGCCCGCCATTGCCACCGCCGAGCGAGCTCAGACACGGCGAAAAAGTTGGTTGGGCTCGACGCGCTCTTCGAGCTGATCGTTCCACTATAGTCGTGCGATGCAAAAGCGACTTTTAGCGTTCCTACTGCTGCTGACAGGGCCCGCCCACGCAGCCTGCCTCGATCAAGTGAAGGCTGACCTGCGCACCTCCTGGCCGGATAACAAGACCATCAACATCGTGGCCTACGGTCACAGCGTTCCGGCCGGGTACTTCGACGCACCCGAGGTGCACACACGCGAGGCATACCCCAGGCTCCTGGCCGATGGCCTCGCAGACTTGTATCCGCATGCCGTCATCAACGTCATCACCTCGGCTGTGGGCGGCGAGAATTCATTGAAAGGTTTGGCTCGGTTCGATCGAGAGGGGCTCGGGCACATGCCCAGGGTCGTCCTGATCGACTACGGGCTCAACGACCGACTCATTGCGAGGGAATCGTCCAGGGCGAGCTTGATCGCGATGACCCGCAAGGCGAAGGCCGCAGGGGCCTGCGTCATTCTCCTCACGCCAAACCCGGATCTAGGCGGGGATTTGCCGAGTTATAACTCGACGCTTGCACAAGAGGCAGCGCTGATCCGTGCCGTTGCGAAGGAGGAGCGGGTCTCCCTGGCCGACTCCGCCGCGGCCTTCGCAGCCCAGAAGGCGCCGACGAAAACGTTCATGTCCGTCCACGGCCATCCCAATGCTGCGGGCCACCGTCTCATCTTCCAACAGCTGATTCGGCTGTTCCGGGAGTGAGTGGGTCATAAATCAACGAAACCAGGTCGACTCTACGCGGACTTGTGCCCTGCCAGCTGGTGCGCACTGCATGGTTCGTCCCGTGAGCGCAGACCGTGCACGAGCTGACGCCAATTGCATAGACCGCCGTGCTCGGTTCCGTCGCTTCCGGTTTCGTGAGAAGAGATGGCTGCCGCTGCGCCATTGCCAGCCGCAGATGCATCGTTGGTTAGCTCCGGGACGCAATCGAGTGGTCGCGTCAAGCGCGTTCAGTCGCGCGGCATCAAGGCAGGATGAACTGCGATCAAGGCGCCGCAGAGTCGGTCAATGCGCTTCGCGACAGCTCCTGCTGCCGAGCGCGCTGTACCAGTTCCTCTGCAACTACCTCGATGCTCGAGGCCTCGATTCCGAGTTCCGCGGCTGCCTCCCGAATGATGCGCGCCAGTGGCGTCGCCCACACTTCTTCGCGCTGGATCTCCTGGAGAAGCGCCAGCTTGTTCTCAGAGTCGCGGCTGGATTGATGGCTCAAGGTCGCAAAGAACTCGAACCCCAATGTGTCGTGATACTGATCCAGCCTCATGTCGATCAGTTGATAATCGGCCAGCTCCTGGATCAGGAAGCGAAAACTGGAAGGCGTGAAGACCCATTTGTGCGCGTCTGTGTAAGTGTCGCTAGCCAGACACTGATCTAGCGCGCTTCTGCAGATTTCCGTCGAATGAATGGCCTCCAGTGCGAACGGTTGCTGGTCTCCCCACGCCATCTGTCCATTGTTCCGGACGAAGTACGAGTAGTGATCCAACAGGCCCCCAACATGGCGCGTCTGGCGATGCAGATGGGAGTCAAGTACAGCACCAGGCGTGCTAAGCGGCCTGAATGCATCGAAGCAATAACGCTTGTCAGGGACGAGCAGCGCCAATGTGCCAGCGTCCGTCAGCAGAGCCGAACAATCATTGATGAACTTGATCAGGTCGGGCGTGTGCTCGATCAGATGACTGGCGACGATCAGGTCGAACTTCTCTTCTCCGCGAAGGGTGGAGAGATCAATCGTGACGAAGTCAACAGACTCAATGTTGCTCGTGTCAGTGACGCCAAAAGCCCGATACTTTTCGATCAGCTCCTGCTGGGTCGCATGGTCAACAACGAAAACCCGAAAACCATCCTTCTTGGGCAGAATCGGGTTGTAGGAAGGGCCGATCTCTAATGCACGCTGCCTGTGCTGGGCAATGTTTCTAATGTGCTGACGGAAGTCCATTCGCTTTGCTCGTCTCGTCGTGCGGAGAGTGAAGATATCTGCGAAGAAGCGTGTTGCAAATTTTGTGCGGATGCAGCATGAAAGAGCGGGCCGTCGGCATCAGTCTCTCAGAAAAATCGAGCTGCAACCCCGCTAACTAAGTGAAATTAAACAGAACGGAGACGTCGCACAAGGGGCCCATGTTGAACCCATGAGGGCTTAGAACTCGGGGCTATCACGTACTGGATGGCAGATGTACGCGACGTGCTGAGCGCATCGCTCACAAGTCGGTTTCTCAACGATCCACAAGCTCGTAAGGTCACGCCCTGATCAGAGCTTGGACTTGGCCTTCAGCTCGCTGGCGAGTTTGCGTTGATCCGCGGGCGACAGCCGCGCCGCTGCCAGGATGATGTCGGCCAGCACGTCGCTGTCTGCGAGGAGATAGGCCAGCGGAACGCCCAGTTCCTTGGCCAGCTTGGCGGCTGTTTCGAAATCGGGCTCCGAAGTTCCGCGCTCGTACCTTGTCACCCTGCTGGACACGACGTCCTCCGAGAGTCCGATTCTCCTGCCGAGTTCCCGTTGCGAGATGCCCAAAGCCAAGCGGGCCTGCTTCAGGCGCTTGGTGAACATGCTGCTGGGACTGGATGGCGACATCTGTCGAGGAGGACCCTTCCTGGAGTAGAGACAGGATGGCTTCCCTGACGTGCTTCTGTATGCTACAACATGTGTAGCAACGGGCGACTGCATCTTTGAGCGGGCCGTTGTGGGGGGGGGGACTCACACAACAGACTGGGGATGAAAGCCAATGGAGTGGAGGCATGTCAGTGCGCAGAGTTGCTTCATTAAATGTAGCGTTCGTGCCGAGGAGGCATTTGAGAGTCGGGCGCTGGAAGGCCGGGGGCGGCCGAACGCGAGGTGGAGAATCGACTCTTCATTTCCGCAAAGTGCGCATGTCTTAGAACGGCGGAAAGGCGAGGCGATCAGCCGGTTGTTTCGCCTCGTAACCGCTAGGGTAGAGGCCACGGCATGCGCCCTCAAAAGCAAGGTCTTTATCCTAACGCTCGTTCCGCTGCTGCTGACCCACAGCGTCGCAGCGCAGGAGGGGCAGGCTGACACCGGCACCGCGCAGCGCGACAGTCCGGAAGGCCAGGCAGCTCAATTGGATGTCGTCACCGTCACAGGCACCCGCATCAAAGGCGGTGCCTCGCCGTCCCCGGTTGTCGTGATCGGCAGCGAGCGCATCCGGGAAGAAGGCTTTACCGACCTGGGACAGGTCATCCGCAGCATCCCGCAGAACTTCTCTGGAGGGCAGAACCCAGGGGTGCTGATGGGCAATGTGGCCGGCGGTGGTTTGGCTAATCAGAACGTGACGGGGGGATCTGGACTGAACCTACGTGGCCTGGGTCCAGATGCCTCGCTGACGCTTCTCAACGGGCGGCGCATGTCCTATGGCGGCTTTGTGCAAGCGGTGGACATCAGCGCGATACCCGTCGAGGCGGTCGAACGTATAGAGATCATGGCCGACGGAGCATCCGCTATCTATGGTTCCGATGCGGTGGGAGGTGTGGGCAACGTCATCCTCAAGCGCGACATGGATGGGGTCACGGTCGGTGGGCGCTACGGCGCAGCGACGAGCGGTGGATTGGCGACCCGTGAGTACACGGCCAGCGCGGGGACCGTCTGGCCCACGGGCGGAGTGCTCGCTACATTCAAGGACGCCTCGGTCGATCCGATCCATGCCCGCCAGCGCGGTTACACCGCTCAACTACCGGATCCGTACTCACTGTTTCCCGCCAGCGAGCTGCGTAGCGTCCTATTGAGTACATATCAGACACTGGGCGATCGATTCGATCTGCAAATCGATGCAGTGAGGACGCGCCGTGACCAGCGCTACGAGTATTACTACGGAACGCGGGCGATCTATAACCTGCTGTCACCACAGACCACGACCACCTTCGTTGCTCCCAGTCTGGAATACCAGTTCGGATCATGGGGCCTGACCCTTGGAGGAGCCTGGGGCAAGGACGAGTACCTCAACAGACACGATGAAGTCTCGGCTGCGAGCGGCGCCGCAACGCCTTATCTATACGAGTGCTTCTGCAATGCCAGTCGCAGTGCCGAGCTCGGTGCGGAGGGGCCTGTGATGGATCTGGCGGCGGGAGAGGCTAGGCTGGCGCTGGGCGCAGGGCATCGCACGAATGAATTCTCCTGGACCAACCTCTACGCCGGCAGCGAAGTCATGCGAGGCGAGGAGGCCAGTCGCTTTGCTTATGCCGAGCTTAGCGTGCCACTGCTCGGGACGGAGACTGGCAGAGGTCAGCAGCGGTTGGAGCTGACAGGCGCGGTGCGCCGGGAGAATTACGACAGCTTCGGCGGGGTCAGTACGCCCAAGCTGGGCCTGACCTACAGCCCTAGCAAAGACTTGACGTTCAAGGCCTCGTGGGGGCGATCGTTCAAGGCACCGACGCTGTTTCAGCAATACCGGCCGCAGATCGTGCAAATGGGGCTGGCGCAGATCTATGGGAGTCCAGCGGCAGCGCCGGATGCGTTGATGATGATCTTTGCCGGTGGCAATCCGGACCTGTCTCCGGAAAGGGCACGGACCTGGTCCACCTCCCTGGTGGTACATCCCGATACGCTGCCGGGCTTCGAGGCAGAGCTGAGCTGGTTCGAGATCGACTACGCAGAGCGGGTGGTGGAGCCCATCGGCAACTTCTACGAGGCGCTCAGCAGCCCGATCTACGCTGAATTTGTCACTCGTTCGCCTTCTGCTGACCAGCAGGCCGCCGCCATTTCCGACGCCAGCTACTTCTTCAACTTCACCGGTGTGACGTATGACCCGTCCAATGTGGTCGCATTACTGGATAGCCGCTATGTCAATGCGATGAAGCAAAGGATCCGTGGCGCTGACCTGTCAGCCTCATACAAGTTCGATGTGGGATCGAGCGAGCTCACGGTGAGGGGTGCGGCAAGTTGGTTAAATAGTCAGCAGCGAACGCGCGGTACGCCGCAGTCCCGCGATCTGGCAGGCATGCTGCACAACCCGGCCAAACTCAACGCTCGCGCTGGTGCTGTGTGGGTTCATGGCGGGCTCACCGCGTCGACTTTTGTCACTTTCATAGACGGGGTGACCAACCCCAGTGACGGCATTAAGGGCAGCTCGTTCACCACGCTCGATGCAACGCTGAGCTACCGGACTGGCGAGCGGGCGGGGGTGCTCTCTGGCTTGGACCTGCAGTTGGCGGCGACGAATTTGCTGGACTGGGAGCCGCCGCGCTACGCCACGATCTCGCCCGAGTACGTGCCGCCCTACGACTCGACGAACTATTCGGCAATCGGGCGCTTCGTAGGCGTGTCGGTGTCTCGACACTGGTAGCCGAACCTGACCGGCGCCGGGGAGCAGCGGGGCTTCGAGGTGGCTGCACTACATGTCAGACGGGGTTGCTCGCGACGTCGTCCCCACCGTTCTGAATCTGGAGAGATTGCGATGACCGCACCGGTTAGGCTTGCCTTGTGTGTGTTGCTGAGTGCAATAGGGTGCGCGAACGCGCAATCGATAACTCCACGCCGGCTGGTTGAAGTGGCCGATATGCAGGGGCCGGTCGTGTCACCGGATGGTTCACTGGTCGCGTTCCGGGTTGATCGGCCTTCCGTGGACGGCAATCGGTACGACTCGACTTGGTATGTGCAAGGTATCGAGGGTGGTACGCTGCCCCGTCCCGTCGGACAAGGCGGTTTTCCGCTGCGGGACACAGCCGGTACGCCCCTTCCTGAGCCTGCGGTCTGGTCCCAGGATTGCCGCTGGATCTATTACCGCGCTTCGGTCGATGGTCGGATCGACGTGTGGCGAGCCGCAGCCGATGGCTCACGCGCCGAGGTCGTGACGCGCGATGGCGCTGATGTTCGCCGGTTTCAGCTGGCCAAGGATGGCGATGCGCTGAAGTACGCAGTCGGCGCCACGCGCGAGGAGGTCATCGACGCGGAGGAGGTCGAATACGCACAGGGCTTTTTAATCGATGCTCGGGCCGCGATAGGCCAGGGTCTTTTTCGTTCCGGCCTGGTGGATGGCAGGCTTGGAACGCAGCGGCTAAGTGCCGATTGGTTCGGCCGCACACCCTTGCTGGCCGATAGGCCGGATCAGTGGAAAGCACTCGATCTGTCTAGCCGTACCAGTCGCGATCTAAAGGGCGACGAGCTGCCGGCGCGCTCACCCGAGGCTTCCGCTCTTAAATGGAGCGGGCTTGCGGCTTCACGCGTCGTCGTGGATCCCAAGAGCGATAGACTAGCTCTCTTGATTCCCGCCGGCGATGGGGCAGGACTAGCTGACAAGCCCAGCGTCGCCCTCTCCGTGCTCAGGGGCGCAGACGATCGGCAAGATACCCCCTGCGCCGTGGACCATTGCATGGATCGAATGATCACCGGCGCGCTATGGCGGCCGGACAGCGATGAGGTGCTATTCACCGTGACCGATCCGCTGCGGACACATGCGCAGGCGATCCATGCATGGGACGTCTCGACGGGGGGTGTGAGGGAGGTTGTTTCGACGCAGGGCCTGATCAATGGGGGACGCGAACTCTCGAGCGATTGCGGAGTATCCGCCAGCGCCTTGGTCTGTGTGACCGCCGCGGCGAACCAGCCGCCGCGCCTGGAGCGCGTCGATGTGATGACAGGAGAACGCCGCATCCTGTTCAACCCCAATGCCGGACTGGCTGTGGATCTGGACGCGCAGATACAGGTGAGGCCGTTGCGCTGGAGCGATGCCAATGGCCAGCAGTTCTCCGGGCAATTCTTTCCCGCCCGGGGCCAGGCCGGGCCGCCGCCGCTATTTGTGACCTACTACTCGTGTCCCGGATTCTTGCGCGGCGGGCTGGGCGATGAGTGGCCACTCGCACCTCTTGCTCAGCACGGCATCGCTGTGCTGTGCATCAATCGCGTACACCCATTTGAGCTGGATGCAGTCAAGCGCTACGGACAAGGGCTCTCCGCGCTTGGCAGTGCCATTGAGCTGCTAGCCAGCCAAGGAGAGATTGATCGGAATCGGATCGGCATGGGTGGATTGAGTTTCGGAAGTGAAGTGACATTGTGGAGCATGGTCTACTCAGATCTTGTCACCGCCGGTTCAATCAGCACGCCCACGTTGACGCCGACCTATGCGCTTATGGGAGGGATCAAAGGCGACCCTTTCGAAAGAAGCCTGCAGGAGTACTGGCAGATCGGCCTAAAGCCCCAGACTTTCGGGCAGTGGAAGCGGCTGTCCCACGACCAGAACCTGGATAAGATCTCTGCGCCGCTGCTAATGCAGATGTCGGAACAAGAATACCTGTACGCGCTGGACTACGCAGTTCCGCTGGTAAGAGACCGCCGGGCCGAGCTTTACGTCTTCGCCAACGAGCCTCATCAGAAGTTCCAGCCCCAGCATAAGCTCGCCGTCTACGAGCGAAACTTGGACTGGTTCCGCTTCTGGTTGTTGGACGAGGAGGACCCAGACCCTCTCAAGCGTGCGCAATACGCTCGCTGGCGGATCATGCGCTCACAGCAAGACCACGACCGGTCCCAGCACTAGTGTTGATGTCGAATCCAGTTCTCGATCATGCACAGATCGAAAACCCGGGCGAATGTCTCATTGCGCGCATGGTGCTCGCGGCGGAAGAAGGACTCCAGGGCGACGGTATCAAGTAGGCCGTGTTGCTGCAGCTCTCCTTCCATGAGGAACTCGAGCATCGCTAGCCGATTCCTACGAAAGAGCGCGCCGGTGAAGTGTGCGAAAGTGCCTTTGCTTCTTCTGGCCACGACCTGCGGGGGGAGCGCATCGGAGAACGCGTCGCGTGCAACTGCGCGATTGATGCCACCGGCGATCCACATCCAGCTTGGTACTCGCAGGCAAGCCTCAATGACCGGCTGTGAGAGCAGAGGCATATGGAACGCGCGCAATCTGCTGCGCGGTAGGCCATCAATGAAGGATTGGGTGCCGGCCAGGTCGAATACGCGCTCCTGCACGCCCGTCAGCGCGCCGGCAGGTGCGTTGAACCATGGATGCGAGGGTGGCTTGCTTGTGACGGCGAAGGGTGTGAGAAAAGCGGTGTCAGCGACTCGGGCAGGGCGCGGCGTCAGCAGTAGTTTCTTGAGTGCCAGCCGGCCCGCCTTCCAGGTTGTGCAACGGTGAAGCTCAGCCAAGTCTCTGATCGCCGTGAAGCCAGAGAAGATCCCACTCGCTCTGAATGCGTCCGCCGCAGGCGAGGCGTTGCCGAGATAGCCAAAGACCGTGTCGCCCCCGCCGCCAGAGAGGTGGCATGTTGATGCGTGCCGGCGGGCGGATCTTTCCATCAGGCTGTCGGTAGCCTGTTGCAGCATCGTGACCGCAGGACTGGTCGGATTGGAGACAAGTGGGAAGTTGAAGGCGGCAGCGCCGAAGTCCAACTGCTCAACATGGAGCGGCGCGTCGAGGTCCGATGCGACTAAGCTTGCGTAAAATCGCTCGTCCGCGCCTGGAACAGGTGTCACCAGGGTGGAGCAGTTGATCTTGGCATCTGTACCGCGAAGACACGAGGCGATGATGGATGAGTCAAGTCCTCCGGATAGCTCAAGCAAGATCGAGGCTTCTCCAGTGGTCACCGCCCTGACGGCCATCTCCACGGTCTGGCGGATCCCGAGAGCTGCCTGCGTCGCGTCCTTGAAACGTCGCTCAGGTTGGACGAAGGTCCATGGGGACCAAGCGATTGATGTATGGGCGGACTGCGGGCCAAGCTTGATCACACAACCCGGCAAGAGCTCATTCACTCCGGCCAGCGCTGTCTGCCTCTTCTTCGAGTGGGGGTAGTTGAGGTAGTAGGGTATGGTGGTCCAATCGACGCGTCTCTGGTAAATCCCGAGACGCTCAGGTAGCGCGATGTCAGATGTAATGAAGGCAGGATCCGAGTCCGTGAGGTAAACACACGGGACTCCGCCCGAGGGGTCGCGAAGGACGGTGATGGGCTCTTGCGGGTCACCTCCGCCTTGGATGGCAACGTACTGCCCCCAGAAGTTACTCACCAAGTGGTCTCGGATCTCTGAAAGCTGGGTCAGTGCAGGGAACGAGGAGGCGTCGCGGATGCGATTTCCTGAATGATCGAATAGCCGCCCGACGAGTAGCGTGCCGTTTGGGAGTTCCAGTAGATCCGTGGAGCTGCCCACGAAGAGGTCGAGTTTCGTGAGGGACGCACCTAGGCGTAGACCTGAAGCGCGTTGGACAGGCTTAAGGCCGAGGTCCAAGGCCTTGGTGAGCAAACCCGACCTCTTCAGAATGATCAGATAACCGAGATCCATCAGATCACCTTGATCGGCGTGTAGGTACGCGTGTTGCCCAGCGTGTCGTTTAACACCATGTTCCCTCGCTGCACCCAGCTATGCGCGGTGAATGGATCGGTTGTAACGCCAAAGACCAAGTCGCTGTGGAAGCCTCGGCGTGCCAGGAAATGGATGAGCGAGATCGAATCGAGCAGGCAGCGTGTCGGTATCGGAACATGCGGGCGTGCTCGTCGAAAGATGGTGCAGGCGCGCAGCAAACTGCCTTCTTCGTCGACGGCATCGGTTGCACCAAAGTTGCCTTGACTTGCTCTAGAGGGCAGCTCGTCCAGAACGAGTCGCAACCTTTTCCGTTTGAGCTGGAGTCTGACGGACAGAGTGATTGCAGCCACTTCCAAGAAGGCGGGTAGTCCCCCGGACGACTCGAGCGTTGGCAGTTCCAGGATGCTACACGTCGATGATTGAATGGGCAGCTCTTCGATCGTCGCGCCCAAGGATTGCTCTGCCAAGAGGGCATCAGTGCGATCGGAGGGCAGCGTGAAGTAACGATCGGCTTCGATGTCGAGAAAGATGGGGTTTCCATCGATCAGGCAGAAGCTGAGGTCTGGGGTGATGCTGAATGCCATACGCGCTCCCACACGGGAGAGGCGCACCTCGCGGTGCGCCTCGTTGATCACTCCTCGGAGATTTCGGCAGGGCTTTGCCGGCCGATCATTTCACCCGGAACCGCACCGCCTCCGAGTGTCTCCACGCTCGCCACACCGAGCACGATCACGTCCTGCTGCGGCGCCGGGGTCTTGCTTTCGTTGCGCTTGTCCATTTCGTTCTCCTTGGTGGATGCCATGGCGAATCCATGGCAGCCACAGCGTAGGAGACGGAATTTTCTATATTCAAATAGTTAATGCGTGATCTTTGACTGATTCCGAGCTGCCGATGCGGACCACGGCTTACCCGCCTATGGAACGCCGTCTCTGCGGTCGATCAGCAAGGCGACGATGCGCGGCACCAGCTGCTTGCGTCGTGCGTGGTAGGCGCGGATGGCATCGCGTAGCGCCTCCGATTCCTGTCGCTGCCACAAGGCGCTGAGCTCGGTCAGCTCTTCCAGTGCGTGGTCCAGCAGCCCGGACTTGGCGCGTCTGATGGGTGCCAGGCGGTCATTGTGGCGCTTGATGGTCTGGTGCAGGAGCCGATGGCCGCTGGAGAGGGCGATGGCGTTGAACAGCTGCCAGGTGCTCTTGGGCACATCGATATCATGCGCGAGAAGCTCGAACGCGCTCGGCCGGCGCACCGTCGCGTTGAAGCCGATGTCGCAGGCCATCAACAGCAGCCGCTCCATGAGGTCGTAGAGCTCGTGCAGGGCGACCTCATTCAACAGTGGAACCTGCAGTCCGCTGCGCGCGTGGTCGATGATCACGCCTTCCCCCACCAGGTGGTGCAGGGCTGCGCGGACCGGCGTCTGGCTGACCTTGAGCTCTCTGGCCAGCGTGGCCGGGTCGATGCGCTGGCCTGGTGGATAGCGTCCGGACTGCAGGTCGCGCCTGACCTGGCCGTAGACCAGCGCCTTCTTGGAGTGAGAAGTGCCCATCGCCAACCTCCGTGTGTGCGTTGCCACCTCCCGGCGCGATGGTACAGCAGCGAAATTGGCAGCAACACCGCTCTGCGGCGTTGTCAGAAGGAAATTATGTAGAAACTATTTCCTTTGAATATGCATCGCGCAAAATGCGCTGCGTGACTTTCGATAGCATCGTGCGCTGGCGGTGGCGAACGCCGCAGGGTCTGCCGCGGCTGCAGACCTCATGCGCTATCGCTGGGATAGCGCAGGCCGATCTGCTGGCGCGCCAGGTCCAGGGTTTCCATGATCTGGATGCTCTGTTCGTTGCTCATCAGCGCGCTGGGCGTCCCGCTGCGGATCGCCGCTTCCAGCGCCAGCGCCTGGTACTGCATGCCGCGGCCTTGCACGGGCGTCTGGTAGCGCTCAATGCATGCGTTCTGGTCGTCGTAGACGCTGAAGCAGGTCGGGCAGTACCAGACGTCGTCGATTTCGATGCGCCCTTGCGTGCCATGGACCACCGCGCGGTTGCTGCCGCCCTGGTCCAGCGCCGCGGTGCTGACCGACAGCGCGCCGCCGCTGTGCTTCATGGTCAGGCTGATTTCGGCATCGACGCCGGTGGCGTTCATGCGCGCCATCGCCGTCAGTGCCGTGGGCGGGCCCAACAGATCGAAGGCGAAGGACACCGGGTAGACGCCCAGGTCCAGCAGGGCGCCGCCCGCCAGGGACAGGGCATTGATGCGGTGCGTCGGCTCCCTGGGCAGCTGCTGCATGTGGGTGGCATGTACCGAGGTGATACGGCCGATGGCGCCATCGGCGATCAGCTCGCGGATGCGCGCCATGTGCGGGAGGAAGCGCGTCCACATCGCCTCCATCACCATGCGCTTGTTGACGGTGGCCAGCCGCACCACGCTGCGGGCCTCGGCGGCGTTGACGGTGAAGGGCCTTTCCAGCAGCACATGCTTGCCGGCCATCAGCGCCGCGCGCGCCTCCGGCGCGTGGAAGGGGTGGGGCGGGGCGATGTAGACCACATCCACCTCGGGGTCGGCCAACAGCTCGGCGTACGAGCCATAGGCCTTGGCCACGCTCAGCCTGGCGGCCAGTGCGCGTGCGCGTTCGCGGCTCCGCGAACCCACCGCGGCGACATGCAGCCCCGCCAGTTGGATATCCGAGGCGAACTGCTCGGCGATCCAGCCGGTGGTCAGGATTCCCCACTTCAGATGCTCGCTCAAGCGCGCCGCCCAGGTCGTTTGGAAGGAGGGCGATGATACGGGCCCGGCCAGGAGCAAGATGTCCAATGCGTTGCGATCCTGGCCGCGGTTGCGCCCGACGCGTGCAGGTCTTGCGCATTCAGCGAGCTATGCGGACGAGGCGGCGCTGTCATGCGTGCAGCTGAAGGGCGGGATCCAACTTCCTGCGCGGATCTGGCGGCACACCAGTACCACGCTCCCGCGCGCCTTCCACTTGAGCGATGCTTTCGTGGTTAGCGCTCGACGCCCGGAGTGGTGGAAGGGGCATCCCCAACGCGATAGAGCTTCATTGGCGGTGCGCCTTCGATCATCGTCGCGCTGGAGAAGTCGGGCGCGAACTCGACGGTGACGCCGATGGACTCGGCGCGGAAGCGGGTCGGCGAGAGCGTCACCAGGCGCTCGGCCACAGGCGCGCCGGCATTGGCGTAGAGGCCATCGGGCTTGGCTTCGAGCACCACGTCCAGTCCACCGCCGTGGAAACGCCCGGCCGCCCTGTACAGCACCGCAAGCGGGAGCGTCTTGGCTTGGGCAGCGGGCGCCGCGATCTCCGGCCAGCCATAATCGGTGGCCACGGCGCGCACGATCTCATCGATCAGGCGCCGGCCCTGGCCGCCGTTGGTCAGTACGACCACGCCTTCGCCCCTATCTGCGTAGGCCACGGCCAGGGATTGAAACCCCTGGTTGGTGCCGTCGTGCCCGAAGCGCAACGGGCCGTCGGTGTACAGGAAGGGCCCCAGGCCCCAGTTGTCCTTGACCGGGCGCAACATGCGATGGGTCATCGCAGGCGACAGCCGGTGACCTCGCTTTCCCTTCGCCGAGGCTTGCAGATCCATCAGCAGGCGCGCCAGGTCGCTGGCGCTGGCCCACAGACCAGCGGGCGCGAGCTGGGGATAGATGGCGAAATCCCCTTCGATCGGCTCGCCGTTGGCGTGGGCAAAGGCCAGGTTGGCGCGCAGCGATGCGGGAGGCGGCATGGCGAAGGCGCTGTGCGCCATGCCCAGCGGCGCCAGCAGCTCGCGCTGGGCCAGTTCGCCGAACGTAAGGCCGCTGACATCGGACAGCGCGAGCTGGGCGAGCACGTAGCCGCCACCGGAGTACTCGAACTGGCCACCGGCCGGCAGCACGCTCCTCACCGGCGGGTTCTGGCTGGGCGGCTGGCCGTCCAGGATCTGGACGAGGGTGGGCAGGAGTTGGCCGGGACGAAATCCGCGGTCGAAGCCATGGACGCCCAGGCCGGCCGTGTGGCTGAGCAACTGGGCCAGGGTGACGCCCTTGGGTGCCAGCGTGGGGTCCGTGGGCAGCTGCCAGGAGCCAAGCGCCTGGTTGATGTCCTGGTCCAACCCGATCTTTCCCTGTTCGGCCAGGCGCAGTGCCAGCGTCGCCGTGGCCAGCTTGCTGATGGACGCGGCCTGGAACGCCGTGTCCGGCGTGACCGGCGCGCAACGCGCGCGGTCCCGATAACCCCAGCCCCGTGCCCACTCCAGCCTGCCCCGGTGAATCACCGCCACGCTTACGCCAGGGACGCCATAGGCCTGCATGCGATCGGCAAGTCGGAAGGGCGCGTCCCCAGCGGCGATGACCGCCGGCTGCAGATGACGCTCCAGATAACGCGTGTGCGCATTGCTTGGCCCACCATCTGCTTCGGCAGGAGCAGGGCATGGCGGTTGTTGGGCGTGCGCCTGCAGGTGCACGAGCGCAAGCCCTGCAAGCGCAAGGATCTTCAAGCCGGTGCAGCGCATCATCGCCATGGTGTCTCCGTGTTTGGGGGTCGTTCCAGGGCGAGATCGTCATTGAAGACGCCTGGCATCCAGTGCCTGCTGACCCGCCTGATGGTTACATGCGCGTTGGCCTGCGGCGGTGAACGCAGACGACGAGCGCAGCCGCGTGCCGGCCTCAGCGCAGCGCTTCCAGGGCCGCGGCGCGTGCATGGATGGCGGTGGTGTCGAACAACGGTACGCTCGCGTCTTCCTCGCCGACCAGCAGCGAGATCTCGGTGCAGCCCAGGATCACCGCCTGCGCACCTGCGGCGACCAGCTCGGCCATGATGGACCGATACGCGGCGCGGGAATCCTCGCGCACTACGCCCTGGCACAGTTCGTCGTAGATGATCCGATGCACGGTGCCGCGGGCTTCAGGCTCGGGGGTCAGGACCTCGAACCCGCGCGCCTGCAGCCGCGCGCGATAGAAATCCTGTTCCATGGTGAAGCGCGTGCCCAGCAGGCCGACGCGGTCGATGCCGGCCTCGGCCAGGGCATCGGCGGTGGCATCGGCGATATGCAGCAGCGGCAGCGGCGTGGCCTGGGTGATGGCCTCGGCGACTTTGTGCATGGTGTTGGTACACAGGACGATGAAGTCCGCCCCACCGGCCTGCAGCGAGCGCGCCGCTCGGGCCATGGCCAGGCCGCAGCCGTCCCAGTCGCCTGCGTGCTGCAGCTGTTCGATCTCGTGGAAATCCACGCTGTGCAGCAACACCCGCGCCGAATGCAGGCCGCCCAGCTCGGCGCGGATGGTCTGGTTGATCAGGCGGTAGTACGGCAGCGTGGACTCCCAGCTCATGCCGCCGATCAGGCCGATGGTCTTCATCTGTGCATCGCGCTCGCTTCCAGTGGACCTGCACTGTGCGCGGCCATGGGCGCCGCCACAAGTCGCCCTCGTGCGGGGCTGTGTTTCACCAACTTGAGCTGGCGCCGCCGCCGCCGGAGCTGCCGCCGCCAGATGAGGAGCTGCTCGAGGAGGAGGAGCTTTGGCTGGCGTAGTAGGCGGACGTGTAGGTGTAGGCGCCTGAGTCGCTCTGTGCGACATGGCCCTTGCGGATCAGGCTTGCCCGTTCGTTGGCCACGCGCTCGAGGAAGGCGCGGAACTGGCCCGCGCTGCGGTAGCGGACGCCGGCATAGCGCAGGGTGAGCACCAGGAACAGCAGCTCCAAGGCGATGATGATCGCGAAGGCCGGGGCGAACACCGCCGAGAGGATCAGCACGAAGCAGCCAGGATTGAGTGTCATGAATCCCTTGACGAACAGGCCGAGGAAACGCCGCGGCCGCGCCTTGCTGCCGGCCACGTGCTCGTCCTCCCCGGCTAGCTCCGGGTGTTGCGCGATCAGCTTGGCGCGCCGACGTCCTGCCAGATGGCGCACCAGCGGCTGGAACACCCAGACCAGGGCCACGAACCCCAGCCAGGCCACCAGGCCACGAATCACCTTGCCGCGTTTCCCCGCTTCGGCCTGCTGCAGCAGCGCCAGGGTGGCTGGATCCTTCGCCGCGACGCCTGCCATGAACTGAAAGGCATCGATGACCGCACCGGCGGTATCGCCCTGGCGCATCTTCGGGGCCAGCACATCGTCCAGCGCGCGCTTGGCGATCACGTCGGGCAAGGTGCCCTCCAGGCCATAGCCGACCTCGAAGCGCGAGCGGCGGTCCTCGATGGCCAGCACCAGCAGCAGGCCATTGTCGGCGCCGCGCTTGCCCAGCTGCCATTGCTCGAAGGCGCCGGCCGCCACCTGCTCGATGCGCTCACCCTGCAGCGAAGGCACCAGGTACACCGCGCCCCAGATCTGCTGTTCGTTGCGGATCTTCAGCAGGGTCTGGTTGACCCGCTCGGTGTCCTGCGCGCTGAGCAACCCGGCCGGGTCGACCACGTTGGGTGTGTAGGCGGGAATCTGCAGTGCATGGGCCGCCAGCGGCATCAGCAGCAGGAACACGGTCGTGATGCACAGCAGGCGGTGCAGTTTCATCGCGCTCCTTAGGGCGTCGGCGACGTCGGCCGCCAGGGTCCTGTGACCCGCCGATCATCGCAAGAACGCGACCTGGCGGGAACGGGGCGCGCCAGCCATCACGCGCGCCATCCAGCCAGGCGGCGGCGCGGCGCACCGGCGTAGGCGATGGCTTCCGGGTCTTGTGGAACGGCGCGGTGGGCGTGCGGGCGTACGGCCCGGCTCACTCGCCCGGCTTGGCGCCTTCCACCGGGGCATTGGTGGCCGCGCGCCTTGCCAGGGTCGCCTCGCGATGGGCGATGTAGGCGGTGGAGCCCAGGATGATGGCCGCACCCACCGCGGTCCACCGATCCAGGCGCTCGCCGAACAGCAGCCAGCCGAAGAAGATCACCACCGGCAGCTGCATGAAGCTGATCGGCTGCAGCGCCGAGACTTCCCCAAGCTTCAGGGCGCGGGTCCAGAACAGCTGGCCCAGCGTGCCGAACACGCCCGTGCAGGCCAGCCACACCCAGGCCAGGCCCTGCGGCCAGGTCCACTGGAACAGCGCGGGCACCAGCGACATCGGCACCCAGAAGGCATAGGTGTAGAACACCACCGTGTCCGGCGGGTCCAGCCTGGACAGCTGCTTGATCTGGATGGCGACCACGGCGCTGATCACCGCCGCGGCCACGGCCACCAGCAGGCCGGGAGAGAACGAGCTGGACCCTGGCCGCAGGATCACCAGCACGCCGATGAAGCCGGCGGCCACCGCCAGCCACCGGCGCAGGCGCACCGGCTCGTGCAGCCACAGCACCGCGGCGATGGTCACGAACAGCGGCGTGGAATAGGACAGCGACACCGCTTGCGACAGCGGCAGGTGGCCGATGGCCCAGAAGCCGCACAGCATCGAGGCCAGGCCGATCGCCGTGCGCAGGAAGTAGCGCCCGACGTGGCGGGTGCGCGGCAGCGGCTTGCCCCTGCCCAGCACCATCGGCAGCAGCGCCAGCATGCCGAAGGCGTTGCGGAAGAAGGCGACCTCGGTGGTCTCCACCGTGGCCGAGGACAGGCGGATGCACACGGCCATCAGGCCGAAGGCCATGGTGCTGGCGAGCATGAACATGGCCGCGCGCAGCGGGTGCGCGGTGCTCACCACTGCGCTCCGACCAGCCGTGGCTCGGGCTCGATCGCCACGCCGAAGCGCGCCTGCACGGCCCCGGCAATGCGCCGGGCCAGCGCCAGCAGCTGCGCGCCGCTGGCATGGCCATGGTTGACCAGCACCAGGGCATGGCTGGGCGCCACGCCGGCATCGCCCTCGCGGTATCCCTTGAAGCCGCAGGCCTCGATCATCCACGCCGCCGAGAGCTTGCGCGTGGCATCGCCATCGCCGCCGAATACCGGCAGGGCCGGCCACTGGGCCAGCAGCGCGGCGGCCTGGCCGGCCGGCACGATGGGGTTCTTGAAGAAGCTGCCGGCGTTGCCCAGCACGGCCGGGTCGGGCAGCTTGCGGCGCCGGATGCGGATGACCGCCTCGGCCACGTCGGCACAGCCAGGGCTTTCAATGCTCATGGCCTGCAGCTCCTCGGCCACGCCGGCGTAATCCACCCGCGGCGCGCGCTGCAGCGGCAGGGCGAACTCCACGGCCGTCACCAGCCAGCGCCCGGGCTGCTGCTTGAACACGCTGTCGCGGTAGGCGAAGTGGCAGGCCGCGCGGTCCAGCCAATCCTGGCGCCCGGCCTGCAGGTCCCAGACCTGCACGCGGGCGATGAACTCGCCGACCTCGCTGCCGTAGGCGCCGATGTTCTGGATCGGACTGGCGCCCACGGTGCCGGGAATCAGCGCCAGATTCTCCAGCCCGCACAGCCCCTGCTGCAGCGACCACATGACCAGCCGGTGCCAGGACACGCCAGCCTGCGCCAGCACGATGGCATGGCCCTGACGGTCGGCCGCGCGGCTGATGGCCTCGGTACGGAACACCAGCACTGCCCCGGGCGCATCGTCGGCCAGCAGCACGTTGCTGCCGCTGCCCAGCACCATCCACGGGGCGCCGGTCATCTGCGGCATGCCCAGCACGGCGGGCAGGGCGGCGGTGTCGTACAGCTCCAGCAGGCACGGCGTGCGCGCCGCGACGCCGAAGGTGTTGAGGGACTGCAGGGACGCGTCGGGGGTCAGGCGCCAGGCATCGGTCATGGCGGTGCGATGGGCCCGCCGCTGGGGTGGTCGCGCCGACGCCGGATCGCCTCGACGCATTCGCCGATCAATGCCGGGCCGCGGAACACCAGCCCGCTGTAGAGCTGCACCAGGCTGGCCCCGGCGGACATCTTGGCCACCGCATCGGCACCGGAGGTGATGCCGCCCACGCCGATCAGCGGGATGTGATCCGGCAGGCGCGTGCGCAGCCGGCGCAGGACCAGGGTGGACTGGCCCAGCAGCGGCGCGCCGGACAGGCCGCCGGTCTCGCGGGCGAGTTTGTGCGTATCGACCATGGGCCGGGCCACGGTGGTGTTGGTGGCGATCACGCCATCGACCTGCAGCTCGCCCAGCACCCGCGCGGCCGAATCGATATCGCTATCGCTCAGGTCCGGCGCGACCTTGACCAGCATCGGCACGCGCTTGCCATGTCGGGCGGCCAGGCGCTCCTGCGCTTCGCGCAGGATGCCGATCAGCTGGCGCAGCGCCTGCTCTTCCTGCAGCTCGCGCAGGCCGGCGGTGTTGGGCGAGGAGATGTTGACCGTCACGTAGTCGGCCAACGGGTAGACCTTCTCCAGGCAGTGCAGGTAGTCCTCGGCGGCGGAGGCGTTGGGCGTGTCCTTGTTCTTGCCGATGTTGATGCCCAGCAGGCCATCGCCGCGGCGGCGGGCGCGGGCCACGTTCTGGACCAGCACGTCCACGCCGGCATTGTTGAACCCCATGCGGTTGATCACCGCCTGCTGCCGCGGCAGCCGGAACATGCGCGGCTTGGGGTTTCCTTCCTGCGGGCGCGGGGTGATGGTGCCGATCTCCACGAAGCCGAAGCCCAGCGCCATCAGCGCTTCCAGGTGGTCGCCGTTCTTGTCCAGGCCGGCGGCCAGGCCGACCGGGTTGGGAAATTGCAGGCCCAGGGTGCGCACCGGCATCGGCGCGATGGGTTTGGCCAGGTGCCCGAGCAGGTCGGCGCGGTGGGCGCGGTCCAGCGCCTGCAGGCTCAGCCCGTGGGCGCGCTCGGCGTCCAGGGCGAACAGGAAGGGCCGCGCCAGTGAGTACATGTTCAATGCCATGCGGCCAATGCGGCGATGCCGCCGAAGAACAGGATGAAGCCGGCGATGCCCAGGATCCACAGCGACAGCGACAACCAGCCCAGCACCAGACCGGTCACCGCCAGGCCATCGCCCTCCAGCTGGCCGGCGGCGCGGCGGATCTCGGCGCGCGCCATGTGCCCGGTGATGACCGCCACGGCGCTGCCGAGGAAGGGCAGCAGGGTCCAGCCCAGGATGCCGAACACCAGCGAGACCACGGCCATGCTGCTGTTGGGACGGATGGCGACGTTCATGGCAGGTCTTCAGGAGGCGGTGGCGGGAAGCGTACCGGCAAACACGCGGGTGTCGTAGTCGAAGGAGACGGTGCCATCGCGGGCGGTGGCATCGAACAGCTTGCGCAGCGCCTCCAGCATCGGCGCATGCTGCGGGTGACCGGCCTGCGGGGCGTAGGAGGACGACAACAGCCGCCCGCGCAGGGCCTCCAAATCCAGCTGCTGGCCGTGGTCGAAACGGGCCGTCCCGCGCAGGCCGCCGCCGAACCAGGCTTCCATCGAGGCGTCGTCGTTGTAGCGCTCGGCCACGCTGGTGTAGTCCAGGCCGTAGTCGAGCAGCATCTGCTCGTAGCCTTCCAGGAAAGGCGTGCCGCTCAGTCGGCGCGAATTCCAGAACACCACCGCCAGCCCGCCGGGCTTGAGGATGCGCGCCCATTCGGTCCGCACCGCCTGCTGGTCGAACCAGTGGAAGGCCTGCGCGGCGGCGACCAGGCCGACGCTGGCATCTGCCAGCGTGGTGGCCTCGGCGGTGCCGGCCACGGCCGAGAAGCCAGGGTTGCCGCCTAGCCAGTCAATCGAAGCTGCGCGCATGGACGCATTGGGTTCGACCGCGGTCACCGGGTGGCCGCCGTCGAGGAACAGCTTGCAGGAAATGCCGGTGCCGGCGCCGATGTCGGCCACCGGCGTGTCCCGGTCCACGCCCAGTTCTCGATGCAGCCACTCCACCAGCGCCACCGGATAGTCCGGCCGGTAGCGCACGTAGTCGGCCACGCGGCTGGTGAAGCGCTCGGTCGAGTTGAGTGACATGGTCCCGAACCCTCCGCGTTTACAGATCGAACTTGATGCCCTGGGCCAGCGGCAGCGAGTCGGAATAGTTGATGGTGTTGGTCTGGCGGCGCATGTAGGCCTTCCAGGCATCGGACCCGGACTCGCGTCCGCCGCCGGTGTCCTTCTCGCCGCCGAAGGCGCCGCCGATCTCCGCACCGGAGGTGCCGATGTTGACGTTGGCGATGCCGCAGTCGCTGCCGGCCGCCGACAGGAAGCGCTCGGCGGTCTTGAGGTTGTTGGTGAAGATCGAGGAGGACAGGCCCTGCGGCACGCCGTTCTGCATGTCGATGGCTTCTTCCAGCGTGTCGTACTTCATCACGTACAGGATCGGCGCGAAGGTCTCGTGCTGGACGATGGCATCGCTGTTCTTCAGGCCCGAGATGATGGTGGGCAGCACGAAGTTACCTTCGCGCGGCAGCGCCATGCCGCCGGTTTCCACGGTGCCGCCGGCGGCCTTGGCCTGTTCGACCGACTTGAGGAAGGCGTCCACGGCCGCCTTGCTGTTAAGCGGGCCCATCAGGTTGGCTGCATCCAGCGGGTCGCCGATCTTGCCCTCGACCTGCTTGTAGGCCTTGACCAGGGTGGACAGCACGGTGTCGTAGATCGAGGCATGCACGATCAGGCGGCGGGTGGTGGTGCAGCGCTGGCCGGCGGTGCCCACCGCGCCGAACACGATGCCCGGCACGGCCAGCTTCAGGTCGGCGGTCTCGTCCAGGATGATGGCGTTGTTGCCGCCCAGCTCCAGCAGGCTGCGGCCCATGCGGCGGGCCACGCGCTCACCGACGATGCGGCCGACCTGGGTCGAGCCGGTGAAGCTGATCAGCGGCACGCGGGTGTCGTCCACCAGCTGCTGGGACAGTTCGATGCCGGCATCGTTGATCAGGAAGAACAGGTCCGGGAAGCCGGCGTCCTTCAGCGCCTCGTTGCAGATCTTCTGCGTGGCCAGCGCGGTTAGCGGGGTCTTGTTGGACGGCTTCCAGATGCAGATGTCGCCGCAGATGGCGGCCAGGAAGGCATTCCACGACCACACCGCGACCGGGAAATTGAAGGCGCTGATGATGCCGACCAGGCCGATGGGGTGGTACTGCTCGTACATCCGGTGGCCCGGGCGCTCGGAGTGCATGGTATAGCCATAGAGCATGCGGCTCTGGCCCACGGCGAAATCGGCGATGTCGATCATCTCCTGCACCTCGCCATCGCCCTCGGGCTTGGACTTGCCCATTTCCAGGGCCACCAGCGAGCCGAGCAGATCCTTGTTGGCGCGCAGCGCCTCACCGCACAGGCGCACGGCTTCGCCACGGCGCGGGGCCGGGGTGGTGCGCCAGATCTTGTAGGCGGCCTGGGCGCGCTCGATCACCGTGTCGTAGTCGGACTGGCTGCTGGCGTGGACCGTGGCGATGACGGCATTGGTGGTCGGGTTGACCGATTCCAGCACGCCGGCATCGGTGGTGGTGGACCACTGGCCCTGGCCCAGGTAGGTGCCGGCATTGGTGGAACCCAGGCCCAGGGCCTGCAGCAGCTCGGATGACATGAAAACTCCTGTGTTTGGGACGAGCCGCAATGGGGGACGCGGCCCAAAAAGGGGCGCAAATTCTAACAGAGGCGCCGGGGCCGTCGGTCTCTGACCCGTCGGCTGCGCGCGCTGCCGGAATGGCGAAAGCGCGCATCTGGCGCCGCGCCAGGCTGGCGGCGCGTCGCCTGTTGCCGGGGCCGGCGGAATCGAAGGGCGGACATGCCAAGCCCTTGTTTTGCAAGTGCTTGGCGTGTCGGGTGCTACGGGCGTTGCGCAGGCTCAGGGCCGCCGGCCTGGGACCCGTGGTGCTTGGAGCCGAAGCCTCCAAACCGACGCGCGCGGCGGCGGTTCGGCGGGCGATGGCGCGGCAAGCGAGGCAGGAGCACGCGCCTGCTGTCAGGGCAGGATGCCCCGGCCGGGGGCAGGGCGGCCACCGGCCGGCGGAGCGCTGCCGCTCTTCCATCTACCCACCGCGGCGGACGCCCACTACAGGCGCGTTGCGCCTCTACGGGCGTCCAGCGCCGCCCTGACCGGCGTCAACTGGCCTGATCGAAGCGCCGGCTGACCTCTTTCCAGTTCACCACGGACCACCAGGCGGCCAGATAGTCCGGGCGCCGGTTCTGGTAGCGCAGGTAGTACGCATGCTCCCAGACGTCCAATGCCAGGATCGGCTGCCCGCGGGTGGACGCGGTCGGCATGAGCGGGTTGTCCTGGTTTGGCGTGGTGGCGATCTGCAAGGACCCGTCCGCACCGACGATGAGCCAGGCCCAGCCCGAACCGAACACGCCGGTTGCCGCCTTGGTGAAGGCTTCCTTGAACGTCTCCATCGACCCGAACTGCTTCTCGATGGCCGCGGCCAGTTCCACGCTGGGTTGCCCGCCCTGTCCCGGAGCGGCCAGGACGGACCAGAACAGGCTGTGGTTGTAATGCCCGCCCGCGTTGTTCCGGAGTGCCGGGCTCAGCGCGTCCGCCTTGGCCAGGAGCGCCCGGAGCGTCTGCGACTGCAGCGCCGGATCCTGCGCGATGGCCTTGTTCAGATTGTCGACATAGGCCTGGTGATGGCGATCGTGATGGATGCCCATGGTGGCCGCGTCGATCGCAGGCTCCAACGCATCGGCTGCGTAGGGCAGGGCCGGCACGGCGTAGGGAGCATGCTGCTGCAGCACGGCGTCCACGCCCTTGGCCTGGGCCAGGGCGGCGGTGGCAAGCAGTCCGGTCAAGCACAGGTGGCGAAGCAACATCATGCGATCTCCTGGGGTGTGGAGGGGAGGTGGAGCCAGGGCCGACAGGAACCGCCGGCGAGCTCCATGCGAGGCGATGGTGGCGGGTTGGCCCCGGCGATCACGTGGGCGGCCGCGCTGCAGCGCTGGCGCGAACGAAGGCCCCCTCGAAGAACGCCTCCAGGCCCTTGTCCACCAGCGGCTGCACATGTGTCTCGGAAATGAAGACCATGCGGCTGACACGGCGCGCCTGCGGCCAGGCCTCGAGCCAGATGCCGGGCCCGCTCACCCCCTGCACCCCGTGCAGCACGAACGGCTGCTCGGCCCCTTGCACATCCAGGACGGCCTTGAAGCGCAACACGTCCTGGCCGAGCAGGGGCAGCATGGTCATGCACCAGCCGTTGACGGCGCTTGGCGGCAGCGGTGAGCTGGCCTCGAAGCTGGTCACGCGATAGCGGCCACCGTGCGCGCGGGCCTGCGGCGCGGTCAGGCCGGCGAGCATGCCGCCTGCGCCCATGAGCGTTCCCGCGCCCACGTGCGGCGCTTCGTCCAGTAACAGCAGTGGACGGCTCAGGCGCAGGTCCGGGTCGAAGATCTCGCGGCCGTCCACTCGGCCATGCGCGATGGCGCGGATCTTGGCGAAGGGGTTGCGCGAGGCCAGCGCGGTGGTCAGTCCGGCCTGCGCGTCGGTAGCCACCGCGTCGGTTTTGGTGATCAGGATCAGATCGGCCAGTGCGATCTGGGCGGCGGCTTCTTCGAAGCGTTGCAGATTGTCCCGGCCTTGCCCGGCATCGATGAGGGTCACGATCGCCTCGAGGTGGAAGCGGTCGGACAGCGCCGGATCCATGGTCAGGGCCTTGGCGATGGAGGTCGGGTCGGACACGCCCGAGGTCTCGATGACCACGCGCCGGAACGGCGCCTGGCCCGCCGCCGCGCGGGCCTGGAAGGCATCGAGGATGGCGTCGGTCAGCGCGCCATGAAGCGTGCAGCACACGCAGCCGTCGCTCAGCTCGACCACCAGCTCATCCTTGGCTTCGATCATCAGCAGGTGGTCCAGCCCGACCTGGCCGAACTCGTTGATCACGATGAGCGTGTCGGTCAGCGCGCCGGTCTTTCCCAGATGATTGAGCAAGGTGGTTTTTCCGGCACCCAGAAAGCCGGTGAGCACGGTCACGGGCAGGGTGTCCGCACTCATGCCGCACCCCACCGCACGGCGGCATGCGCATCGTGGGGATGCAGGCTTTCCAGATGGGTGACCTCGATGACGCCATCGGCGTAGCGGGCGGAGAGGGCGCTCAAAAGCCGCCTGGCGGCGTCTTCGACGAACATCAGGTTGTGTCCATTGCGTTGGGCGAAGGCTTGCTCGTCGGCGCGCTTGACCGGCCCCTGCGAGAAGGTGCCCAGGGCGTCATCGGCAGCGCCGATCAGGCCGCCGAGGTCCCAGCGAGCAGACGGGTCTACCCGCACCCGCAGCTGCGCCAGGCTGCGCTGGCTATGCGGGGTGGCGAAGCTGGCGTTGCGGCCGATCCAGTCGCTCGCGCGCTGCAGGTCGATGGTCCCCTGGCCGGCATGTTCGCGCTCGAACTGTTCCTGGATCAGCTGCCGTGCGAGCGAGGCCGAGCACGGGCAGGTCGAGGCGTAGGTGGCCTCCACCGTGAGCCAGATGGCCGCGCCCGCGGTCGACAGCTCGGCCTCCAGCTTCACCGCGTGGCTCATCCAGCCTTCCAGGTCGGGCGTGACCAGCGCGCCGGTCGGACAAACGATCTCGCCGTGCCAGACGAACCTGGCGGCGTCACTCCGGCTTTCGGCATGGCCTGCGATGGCTTGCTGCAGCAGGGCGATCAAGCCCGCAGGCGACTGCGGTGCCTTGGCCACGCGCATCAACAGCGTGTAGAGCCGGGACATGTGGATCCCCCTGATGCCCGCGCAGGGGAGGTTGATCAGCATGTCCACGCCCGAGGGCACGGCGCTGGGGCATAGCGGATCATCCAGCTGCAGCGGCAGGCGGATGTTGCGCATCCCGACCCAGTCCAGCGCCTGAGCCATGCCTGGGCTTGCGCTGCGCGAGAGATCCGGCAGGGCGCGTGGGGGGGATGTCGAGGCCATCGGCGGCTTCATCGGCGCCACTGCGGGAAGGGGTCGGGCAGGCGCACCCACGCCGAAGGCCCGCGTATCAGTTCGGCGTCGGTCAGCAGGCAGGCGTCGAGCGCGGCGCGTGCGGCCGGCTCATCCAGGCCGATGCCGATCAAGGCAAGCTCCTGACGGCGGTCGCCCCATTGCGGGTGCCATTGCTTCTGCATCGCCGCGAACTCGCGCGGGTCGTCGACCATCTCCACCGGCGGCAGCGGTGCGGTCCACTGCGAGACCAGGTCGCCGTCATCGACGTCGTGGATCATGACCACCGCCTCGGGCGGAATGCCGACGACACCGGCATCCACCCGGTGACGCGCGCCGAACCAGAAGCCCGCCGCCTGTGTCTGGGTGGAGCCGCCGACGATGGACACCTCACCTACCCAGTCCATGCGGCTGGCGAGCCAGAAGAAGCCCTTGGCCCGGATCACGCCCGGGATGCCCTCGACCAGCAGGCGGGCAAAGCGTTCGGGATGGAACGGGCTGGACCGGCGGTAGACGAAGCTCGCGATCCCATAGGCTTCGGTTTCCGGCACGTGCTCGCCGCGCAGTTCCTTCATCCACCCCGGCGCCAGCTGCGCCCTGGTGTAGTCGAAGCGTCCGGTGTTGAGGATGCGCTCCAACGGCACCTGGCCCCTGCTGGCCTCCACCAGCTCGGCATCCTGGTTGAGGGTGCGGATCAGCGACTTGACGGTGTGCACCTGTTCCTCGCTCATCAGGTCGCGTTTGCTGATGACCACCACATCGGCGAATTCCACCTGCTCGCTGAGCAGGTTGACCAGGCCACGGTCATCGCCTTCGCCGGCCTGCATGCCGCGGTCGGCCAGGCGCTCGGCCGAGCCGAAATCCTTGAGGAAGTTCTCCCCATCGACCACGGTGACCATGGTGTCCAGTCGCGCCAGGTCCGAAAGCGAAAAGCCCGCTTCATCGCGGACCGAGAAGGTCGCCGCCACCGGCATCGGCTCGCCGATGCCGGTCGATTCGATCAGCAGGTAATCGAAGCGCCGCTCCTGCGCCAGTCGGCGGACTTCCTGGAGCAGGTCCTCGCGCAGGGTGCAGCAGATGCAGCCGTTGCTGAACTCCACCAGGGTCTCATCGGTTCGACTGAGCGCCGAGCCGCCCTCGCGCAGCAGCTGCGCATCGATGTTGATCTCGCTCATGTCGTTGACGATCACCGCCACGCGCAGGCCGCGGCGATTGTTGAGGACGGCGTTGAGGAGAGTGGTCTTGCCGGCGCCGAGGAAGCCGGAGAAGACGGTCACTGGCAGGCGAGAGTCTTGTGAGATGGAAGGCATTGCATGGCTTTGGGATGTTGTCGTTATAGTTATAACATATCATTTCTGGGTCGCGTCTCAGGCTCTTTGACGGCGAGCGATGGCATCGAGCCGAACTGGGCATCGACCCTGATGTGCCCGCAAAACACAGCCGCGCCTGGACGCGGCGTACACCGCAGCCCTGCGTGCCAACGGCCTTGCCATCGTGAGCGCAAGCGCGATGGAACGGCTATGGAGAAGGCAGACGCCATCAGTGCGCGATGAAGCGTTGGCAGATCCGCGGGAGGACGACGGGAGGACTGGGCTCGGAACCGAAGACTGCTGCCGCATAAGGCAGGCCAGTGATGCCCGCCTTTTTGTGGACCGGACCTTCCGCGACCCACGCTGCATCGATGACCGAATCGAGGCAGCACGCGTCTTGAGATCTCCTCAAGGGTCGGGCCTGGCGAGGCGGCTTCTGCTTTGCTCGCCTTGCCCGCGCCTGTATCCTTGCGCATTCAGGCCCCGTAGCTCAGCTGGATAGAGCGTCCCCCTCCTAAGGGGAAGGTCGCCCGTTCGAATCGGGCCGGGGTCACCAGAGGTCGCAACCGAGGCGTTGGTGGACGTACCGCGCGGGCCCTTGCAGCCGATGCGCATCCAGTCCCTCAAGACGCAGCGCCAATGTGGTTGCAAGTGCTTGTTTCTTCGTTGCAAACGCAACACTTGACAGCCTGCGCGGGCATCATGACCCTAGCGTTCATGCCTGTTGCCAACCGCCCTTCGCCGTACTCCGCACCGCGTCCTGACGGATGTGGCATGGCGTGCCCGAATCCGGGCATCGGCATCATGATCACGACCACCATCACCACTATGTCGGTGCGGTCGGTCGTGCTCGCTTAAGTCCAAGCAACCACGGCCCCGCACCGGATCAGGATGCGGGCAGCCCCCACATCCCACGCCGGCGCAGGGCCTTCCACCGAGGTCAGTGCCATGTCGTCCGTCGCCGTCGTCCAATCCGTCGCTGAAGCGGCACTCCCCGAACCGTCCAAACGCAGGACGGTCGCGCACAAGTTCGGCGGCACCTCCGTGGCCGATGCCGAGCGCTATCGGCACGTGGCCAAGCTGCTGCTGGCGCGCGACGAGGACGTGCAGATCACCGTGGTCTCGGCGATGAAGGGCGTGACCGATGCGCTGATCGACCTGGCCACCCTGGCCGGTACCGAGCTGGACTGGCGCGATCGCTGGCACGAGCTGCGCGCGCGCCACCGCGGCGCTGCCGTGGCCCTGCTGGGCGAATCGGTGGGCCAGACCATCGAGTGGCTGGAAGGCCGCTTCGATCATCTGGCCGAGATCCTCTCGGCGCTGTCGGTGATCGGCGAGCTGCCGCGCGAGGTGCTGGACCGCGTTCAGGGCCTGGGCGAGGTCTATTCGGCGCGACTGCTGGGCGATTACCTGTCCAGCCTGGGCGAGGACTGCGCGGTGCTGGACGCGCGCGAGGTGCTGGTGGTGGACCGCACCGACCTGGGCGTGGACGTGGACTGGGAATTGAGCGCGGCGCGGCTGGCCGAGTGGCGCGCGGCCAACCCGAGCCGACGCGTGGTGGTGACCGGCTTCGTCGCGCGCGACCGCGCCGGCCACATCACCACCCTGGGCCGCAACGGCAGCGATTACTCCGGCGCCATCTTCGCCGCGCTGTTCGATGCCAGCGAATTGCACATCTGGACCGACGTGGACGGCGTGCTGTCGGCCGACCCGCGCGTGGTGCCCGAGGCGGTGCAGCTGGAATCGCTGAGTTACGACGAGGCCTGCGAGCTGGCGTATTTCGGCGCCAAGGTCGTGCACCCGCAGACCATGTCGCCCGCGATCGAGCGCAAGCTGCCGATCATCATCCGCAACACCTTCCAGCCCGAGCACCCGGGCACGCGCATCACCAGCAACAGCGAAGCGGTCGGCCCGGTCAAGGGTCTGACGCTGTCGCCGGACCTGGCGGTGGTCAACCTGGAAGGCACCGGCCTGATCGGCGTACCGGGCACGGCCGAGCGCGTGTTCTCGGCCCTGCGCCAGGCGCGGGTGTCGGTGGTGATGATCTCGCAGGGCTCCTCGGAGCACTCGATCTGCTGCGTGGTCAAGGCCGCCGATGCGGTGCGCGCGCGCGCCACGCTGATGAGCGCCTTCGCCCACGAGCTGTCGGTGGGGCAGATCCAGCGCGTGCAGCTCACCGACGATGTCTGCGTGCTGGCGGCGGTGGGCGATGGCATGGCCGGCTCGCCGGGCGTGGCCGCGCGCCTGTTCGAATCGCTGGGCCGGGCGCAGGTCAACATTCTGGCCATTGCCCAGGGTTCGTCCGAGCGCAACATCTCCGTGGCCATTGCCGGCGCCGATGCGACCAAGGCGCTGCGCGCCGCGCACGCGGGCTTCTGGCTCTCGCCGCAGACCTTTTCGGTGGGCGTGATCGGCCCGGGCAATGTGGGCGCCGCGCTGCTGGACCAGCTGCAGGCCGCGCAGCCGCAGCTGCTGGGCAAGGCCAACCTGGACCTGCGCCTGCGCGCGATCGCCTCGCGCAGCCGCATGCTGCTGGAAGGGCGCGACATCAGCGGCAGCTGGCGCGAACGTTTCCAGTCCGCGCGCGAACCGCTGGACCTGGACCGCTTCACCGATCATCTGCTGTCCTCGCACCTGCCGCATGCGGTGATCGTGGACTGCAGCGCCAGTCCCGAGGTAGCCGAGCGCTACGCGCAGTGGCTGGCCGCCGGCATCCACGTGGTGACGCCGAACAAGCAGGCCGGCGCCGGCCCGCTGGCGCGCTACCAGGCCATCGCCGAGGCGGCGGCCGGCAGCGGGGCACGCTTCCGCTACGAGGCCACGGTCGGCGCGGGGCTGCCGGTCATCACCACGCTGCGCGACCTGGTGGACACCGGCGACACGGTGACCAGCATCGAGGGCATCTTCTCCGGCACTCTGGCGTGGTTGTTCAACAAGTTCGACGGCAGCGTGCCGTTCTCGCAGCTGGTCGCCCAGGCCCGCGGCATGGGCTACACCGAGCCGGACCCGCGCGATGACCTGTCCGGCACCGATGTGGCGCGCAAGCTGGTGATCCTGGGCCGCGAGGCCGGGCTGGGGCTCTCGCTGGAGGACGTGCAGGTGGAAAGCCTGGTGCCCGAATCCTTGCGCCAGGCCAGCGTGGAGGATTTCATGACGCGCCTGGACGAGGTGGACGCCGAGTTCGCCCAGCGCCTGGCCCAGGCGCGCCAGGCCGGCCACGTGCTGCGCTATGTCGCCCGCCTGGACGAGGGCGGCAAGGCCAGCGTGGGCCTGGTGGAATTGCCGGACACCCACGCCTTCGCCAATCTGCGCCTGACCGATAACATCGTGCAGTTCACCACCCGCCGCTACTGCAGCAATCCGCTCATCGTGCAGGGCCCGGGGGCCGGTCCGGAGGTGACCGCCGCCGGCGTGTTCGCCGACCTGCTGCGGGTGGCGGCCGGGCAGGGCGCCCGGCTGTAACCGACCTGGGTCAATGAACACAGCGCCGTGGCGGGCCGATGATGGCCGCCACGCATCGACACCGCCCCGCATCGCGCATCCCGCGCGTGAGGGGCACCAAGGAATCGCAATGCCCAGCAGTGCCAGCATCGGCAGTTCGACTGCCCGCAGTTCCCCCCCCCGCGTCGCGACCGCGTTCTCGCCGGCCTCGGTCGGCAATGTCGGGGTCGGCTTCGACATCCTCGGCCACGTCATCGAGGGCGTGGGCGATACCGTCACCGTCCGTCGCATCGAAACGCCTGAGGTGCGCATCGCCGCGATCACCGGCACCACGGTGGAGCTGCCGCTGGATGCGCCCTCCAACACCGCCGGCGCGGCGCTGATCGCCATGCGCCAGGCGCTGGCGCTGCCGTTCGGCTTGGAGGTGGAGATCGACAAGGGCATCGCGCTGGGCTCGGGCATGGGCGGGTCGGCCGCGTCCTGCGTGGCCGCCCTGGTGGCGGCCAACGCGCTGCTGGACGCGCCACTGCCCCCGCAGGCGCTGTATCCCTTCGCGCTGGTGGGCGAGGCGGTGGCCAGCGGCGGACAGCATGGCGATAACCTTGGCCCGATGCTGCTGGGCGGGCTGGTGCTGGCCACGGCCGAACACCTGGTGCCGGTGTCGGTGCCGGCGCACTGGCACAGCCTGCTGGTGCATCCGGATGCGGTGCTGGAAACCCGCCGTGCCCGCGCGGCGCTGCAGGGGGCCTACGCGCTGGAGGACTTCGTCCACCAGAGCGCCAACCTGGCGCTGGTGCTGGCCGGCTGCCAGACCGGCGATGCGGCCCTGGTCCGCGCAGGCTTGAAGGACGTGCTGGTCGAGCCGCGCCGCGCCCCGCTGATCGTGGGCTTTGCCCAAGCCAAGGCAGCGATGCTGGATGGTGGCGCCATGGGCGCGAGCATCTCCGGTGCCGGCCCCAGCATCTTCGGCTGGTTCGAGGAGCGCGCCGCTGCCGATGCCGCCGCGCCCAAGGTACAGGCCGCCTTCGCCGCGCAAGGCTTCACCAGCCAGGCCTGGGTGTCCACGCTGGCCGCGCCCGGCGCGCGCCTGCTGTGACGCCTGCGCACTTCCCGTTTCCGATCTTCCCCCAAGAGACTCCCATGCATTTCATTTCCACCCGTGACGGTGCCCCGGCCGTCAGCCTGAGCCAGGCCATCGCCGCCGGCCTGGCGCCCGATGGCGGCCTGTACGTGCCGCAAGCGCTGCCGCAGGCGCGCCAGCTGAAGGTCGGTGCCGATCTGGCGCAGACCAGCGCCGAGCTGCTGCAGCCGTTCTTTGAAGGCGATGGACTGGAATCGGAGCTGCCGGGCATTTGCGCGCAGGCCTTCGACTTTCCCGCGCCGCTGGCGCCGCTGGCCACGCCGGGCGATCACGTGCTGGAGCTGTTCCACGGGCCGACCGCGGCCTTCAAGGACTTCGGCGCGCGCTTTCTCGCCCAGTGCATGACCCGCCTGCGTCGCGGTGCGTCCACGCCGTTGACCATCGTGGTGGCGACCTCCGGCGATACCGGCGCGGCGGTGGCCGCCGCGTTCCACCAGCAGCCGGGCCTGCGCGTGGTGGTGCTGTATCCGGATGGCCGGGTCTCCCCGCGCCAGGCGCACCAGCTGGGGTGTTTTGGCGACAACGTCACCGCGCTGCGCGTCCAGGGCACCTTCGACGACTGCCAGGCGCTGGTGAAGCAGGCCCTGGGCGATGGCGTGCTGCAGGCGCAGGCGCCGTTGAGTTCGGCCAACAGCATCAGCCTGGGGCGCCTGCTGCCGCAGATGGGCTATTACGCGCACGCGGCGCTGTCGCATCACGCGGCCACGGGCAACCCACTGAACTTCGTGATTCCCACCGGCAACCTGGGCAATGCGATGGCGGCGATCCTGGCCCGCGAGCTGGGCGTGCCGCTGGGGCGCATCGTGCTGGCCACCAATGCCAACCGGGTGCTGCCCGATTACTTCGACGGCCAGGACTACACGCCGCAGGGCAGCGTGCCGACCGTGGCCAACGCCATGGACGTGGGCGCGCCGAGCAACTTCGAGCGCCTGCGCTGGCTGTACAAGGGCGACGACGCCGCGCTGCGCCAGGCCTTCAGCTCGGCCAGCGTCGGTGATGCGGACATCAAGCTGGTGATCGCGCGCCGGTTCCGGCATTTCGGCGAGGTGTTCTGCCCGCACACCGCCGTGGCGGTGAAGGTGCTGGAGGACCTGCGCAACGACGGCGTGCGCGGCGACTGGGCGGTGGCGGCCACCGCGCATCCGGCCAAGTTCGAAAGCATTGTCGAGCCCTTGGTGGGCGACAGCCTGCCGGTGCCACCGGCGCTGCAGGCGCTGCTCGAGCGCCCGGCTGCGGCCGAACCGCTGCCAGCCAGCTACGAGGCGCTGCGCGCGCACATTCTCGCCGCTTGAGCGTGGCCAGCACTGCCGCCCATGCTGCGATGCAGCGTGGGCGGCATGGCATCATCGGCGCGTCGTTCCGAGAAGACCCGTTGACGTGAGCGTGCCGATCCGTGGGAAGGCCACATCGCTGGATATCGCGCACCTGGCCGGCGTCTCGCAGCCGACCGTGTCGCGCGCGCTGCGCGGCAGCCCGATGGTCAGCGAGGAGACCCGCCGGCGCGTGCTGGCCATCGCCGAGCAGCTGAACTACAAGGTCGACAAGAACGCCTCCAACCTGCGCACGCAGCACACCGGCACGCTGGCGCTGCTGTTCTTCGAGGACCCCACGCCGGACGAGTCGGCGATCAATCCCTTCTTCCTGTCGATGCTGGGCTCGATCACGCGCGCCTGCGCGCAGCGCGGCTTCGACCTGCTGATCTCCTTCCAGCAGCTGTCCAACGACTGGCAGGCCGACTACGAGGACAGCAAGAAGGCCGATGGGCTGATCCTGCTGGGCTACGGCGACTACCTGGAAGCGCGCTCGCGGCTGGAGCGGCTGGTGCAGCAGGGCACGCATTTCGTGCGCTGGGGCGCGGCGCAGCCGGGACAGCCCGGCGTGTCCATCGGCTGCGACAACTTCCAGGGCGGCCACGACATCACTGCGCACCTGCTGGCGCAGGGATGCAGGCGCATCGCCTTCCTGGGCCATGCCTCCAACCATTATCCGGAGTTCGAAGAGCGCTACCGCGGCTATGCGCAGGCGCTGGAAGCAGCCGGACTGGCGCCCGATGCGCAATTGCAGATCGACGCGGTGACCAGCGAGCAATCCGGCCAGGAAGCTGCCGACGCGCTGCTGGCGCGCGGCGTGGCCTTCGATGCGATCTTCGGCGCCAGCGATTTGATCGCCATCGGTGCGATGAAGGCGCTGCACGAGCGCGGCGTGCGCGTGCCCGAGGACTGCCTGGTGGTCGGCTTCGACGATATCCCGCTGGCCAGCTTCGTCAATCCTGGCCTGTCCACGGTGCAGCAGGACACCAAGCAGGCCGGTGCCTTGCTGGTGGAGCGCCTGCTGCAGCTGATCGCGGGCGAGGCGGTCGATAACCTGACCATTCCGGTGAAGTTGGCGCTGCGCGGGTCGTCGCGGCGGGTGACGGCCTCGCCCGAGGCCTGAGGCGGCCCCGATGATTTGCTGGTAGTCGCTCGCCTCGGGCGGATCCCGATCCCCTGCTAAGACGGCGAGGGTCCTTGTGGGAGCGGCTCCAGCCGCGAAGAGGCTTTCCCGGTAAGGCCCCGTCGCGGCTGGAGCCGCTCCCACAAGTTCATTCTTGGGCCATGCGTAACCGGTCGGGTCAATCCTCGCGCCGGGTGCGCTCCATCAGATCGCTCAGTCGCGCCCGCAGGGCCGGGTCGGTCAGCGGCTGGTCGTAGAGCAGCACGCGCACCTCGTGGGCCGGAACCTCGAGACGGGCCGTCGTGCCGAGCTTGAGAGATTTGCCGTCGAACGCATCCTTCCAGCGCCCCGGTTGCAGCAGCTTGTCCAGCTCGATCCTGGCGGCCGTGTCGGCCTTGTTGAGCAGCACCAGCGCGGTCTGCGCCTGCCCGTCGTGCTCGTACACGCGATAGAACGCCGCCTGATTCTGGCCCAGCTGCAACGGCAGCATCAGGCCGCGCTGCAGGGCAGGAGTGTCGCGCCGCAAGGTGGCGATGCGGGTGAGCTTGCGCAGGATGGGGTTATTGCGGCCGGCATCGACACGGGCCTGGCCGTAGTAGTTGCGGTTGCCCGAGTGCTCAGCGCGGCCGCGCATGAAGCCGGTCTCCGAGCCGTAGTAGACGGCCGGAATGCCACGCGCGGTGAACAACCAGTGGTGGGCATCGATGAAGCCGGCATCGGTCGCGTCGATGCGCGCCATGTCGTGGTTGTCGTAGAAGGTCACCAGATCGTAGGGATTGGCGTAGGGGCCATCCTCCAGGTACAGCGCCTTGCCGATCTCCTCGTAGCTGCCGCCTTCCTTGCCGAAGACCTTGGCGAGCTTTCCGCGCTGAGGAAAGTCCAGCACGCTGTAGCGTCCATTGCGCGCCAGCGTGTGCCCGGCGATGGTCGCCGCGTCGTAGTCGAAGGCCTCGCCGAACATGAAAAGGCCCGGGTGCCTGGCGCGGATGCGGTCGGCGAAGGCCTTCCAGAACCGGTGCGGCATCCAGGCGATGGTGTCCACGCGAAACGCCGCCGCACCCTGGTCCAGCCACTGCGTGTAGGCGCCGACCAGATAGTCCAGCACCGCCGGATTGTCCTCGGCCAGGTCGGACAGCTCGGCCAGGCCGCCACCGGTGTTGTAGAAGGCGTGCAAGGGATTGTGCTCAGGGTCGAGCTTGCCCGGTGCCAGGTTCTGGTGGTCGGCCAGCAGCTTGCCGTCGCGATCGAAGATCTGCCCGAACTTGGGCTGGGCCTTGGGCATGGAATAGGCCGGCGAGCCATGGTTGCCGACGATGTCCAGCACCACGTCCAGCTGCTGGTCCTTCATCGCCTTGGTGAACCCGGAGAAGTCCAGCCCTGGACTTGGCAGGTGCTCGTCCAGCTTGTAAAAGTTCACGCCCCAGTAGCCGTGATACCCGGTTTTGCCTCGATCGGTCAGCGTGCTGTTCCAGGACACTGGCTTGCCGCCGGTAAAAGCCTCGTCCGGGTTGTCGACGATGGGCGTGACCCACACCGAGGTGAAGCCCATGCCGCGGATGTAGCCGGCATTGTCGACCACGCCTTTGAAGTCGCCGCCGAGATAGCCGATGTTGTCGTCTTCGCCCTCGGGTGTGCCTGGTGTGCGCACGTCGAAGGTGGGGTGCGCGCCCCCCTGGTCGCGCTGGTCGTTGGACGGGTCGCCGTTGACGAAGCGATCGGTGACGACGAAATAGATCGCGTTGCTGGCGAAGGGCTCCAATGTGCCGTAGTACTCGTCGTCGGTTGCCTGCGCTTTGGACGGCGCGGCCAGGCCGAGCGCGCCGAACAGGGCGATGCCCAGCACTGCACGCGGCAGGTCATGGTTCGAGAAGGTGATCAAGCGTGGGTCTCCCGATGCGGTTCCGGTACGCGCAGGGTGAACAGCCCGGCCAGCACCAGGCTCACCCCGCCCACGGCCAGGGCATGGAGCGGCGCATTGCCCATGAAGGTCTTGAGCAGGAAGCCGAGGATGCTGGCGGCCACCAGCTGCGGAATGACGATGAAGAAATTGAAGATGCCCATGTACAGGCCCATCTTGTGCGCCGGCAGGCTGTCGGATAGCAGGGCGTAGGGCAGGGACAGGATCGAGGCCCAGGCGATGCCCACGCCGGCCATGGACAGCAGCAGCCACTGCGGGTCGCGGATCAGCAGGAAGGACAGCAGCCCGGCACCGCCGGCGCAGGTGTTGATCAGGTGGCTGCGACGCAGGCCCAGGCGCCGCACCATCGGAGGGATGAGCACGGCGGCCAGCGCCGCAAAGCCATTGTAGGCGGCGAACAGCACGCCGACCCAGTTGGCGCCTTCGTTGTAGGCAGCCGAGGACGCATCGCTGGTGCCGTAATGCACGGCGGTGACCGCGCCGGTGGTGTAGATCCACATGGAAAACAGCGCGAACCACGAGAAGAACTGCACCACGGCCAGCCGTCGCATGGCCTGCGGCATGCGCAGCAGGTCGTCGACGATGCTGGCGTACATGCCACCCCCCCGCACCAGCGGGCGCAGCAGCAACAGCGCGCCGAACACGACGATGCCCAGGCTCAGCACGTACAGCTGGCGGTCCAGGGCGCGCCAGGCCACCAGCGCGGTCCCGGCCGCGCCGATCAACAGCGCGGCCATGCCCAGGCCGAGCGTTTGCGGCGCGGGGCCTTCCGACGACGGTGCCAGGCCAGCGTGCGCATCGTCGAAGGCGTCCAGCGCCTCGGGCGGATACTCGCGCGTGCTCAGCACCGTCCACAGGATCGACAACAGCAGCACCGCCCCGCCGAAGTAGAACGCGTAACGCACCGTGTCCGGGACCTGGCCGGGCCCTGCGGTGTTACCGACGCCGGCCTGCGCCAGCAGCCAGGGCAGCAGGCTGGCGATCACCGAGCCGATGCCGATGAAGAAACTCTGCATGGCGTACCCGGTGGGCCGTTGCGCCGGTGGCAGCTGGTCGCCGACGAAGGCGCGGAAGGGCTCCATGGAGATGTTGATCGATGCGTCCAGCACCCACAGCAGCCCGGCGGCGATCCACAGGCTCGGCGAGTTAGGCATGGCCAGCAGCGCCAGGGTGGCCAGCACCGCACCGGCGAGGAAGTAGGGACGGCGGCGGCCCAGGCCATTCCAGGTGCGGTCGGAGAAGTAGCCGACGATGGGCTGGACCAGCAGCCCGGTCAGCGGCGCGGCCACCCACAGCATCGGGATGTCGTCCACCGGCGCACCGAGGGTCTGGAAGATGCGGCTGACGTTGGCGTTCTGCAGCGCGAAGCCGAACTGGATGCCCAGGAAGCCGAAGCACATGTTCCAGATCTGCCAGAACGACAGGGTGGGCTTTCGTGTCATGCCTGTGTGTTTCCGTGACGAGTCGTTCGTCGCGGACGCTGCGAACGTGTGGCGCATGGTGAACGTTGCGCCTGGGCTTGCCATGCTGCAGTGCAAACAAACGATCTCGCTCGCGCCCTGCGCGCGGCGATCGCCTAGGTGGGCCGTTGGTTGCGGAAAATGCCTTGAAAACAGCGCCGCGCTGCGCCCGACCCATGAGCCGCATGTGTGATCGCCGGCATTTGCCGTCGTCGCACGCCCATGTTTGCGCATACGTATTCATGCCCGACCCCCACCAAAGACACGCAACGCCTCGGCGGACGCATGGAATAGTGGCGCCCGTTTTCCGGCCGTGCCGTGCCGGTGTCATTCGCTGGAGGGGAGGGGACATGGACAACTGGTGGCGTGGCGCGGTGATCTACCAGGTCTACCCGCGTAGCTTCCTGGACAGCAACGGCGATGGCGTGGGCGACCTGCCGGGCATTGTCGAGAAGCTGGACTACATCGCCAGCCTGGGCGTGGATGCGATCTGGATCTCGCCGTTCTTCAAGTCGCCGATGGCCGATTTCGGCTACGACATCGCCGACTACCGGGATGTGGATCCGCTGTTCGGTCAGTTGGAAGACTTCGACGCGTTGCTGGCCAAGGCGCATCGACTGGGGATCAAGGTGATGATCGACCAGGTGCTAAGCCACTGCTCTGACCAGCACCCCTGGTTCCTGGAGAGCCGCACCAGCCGCGACAACCCCAAGGCCGACTGGTACGTCTGGGCCGATCCGAAGGATGACGGCACCCCGCCCAACAACTGGATGTCCCTGTTCGGCGGCGTGGCCTGGCGCTGGGAGCCGCGGCGTGAGCAGTACTTCCTGCACAACTTCCTGTCCGCGCAGCCCGACCTGAACTTCCACAACCCCCAGGTGCAGCAGGCCACGCTGGACAACGTGCAGTTCTGGCTGGACCGCGGCGTGGATGGCATGCGGCTGGATGCGATCAACTTCTGCTTCCACGATCCGCAGCTGCGCGACAACCCGCCCAAGCCCAAGGACAAGCGCGTGGGACGTGGCTTCAGCCCCGACAACCCCTACGCCTACCAGTACCACTACTACAACAACACGCGGCCGGAGAACCTGCCGTTCCTGGAGCGCCTGCGCGCGCTGATGGACCGGTACCCGGATGTGGCCGCGCTCGGAGAGATCTCCTCGGAAGATTCGCTGGCGACCACGGCCGAATACACCGGGCCTTCGCGCCTGCACATGGGCTACAGCTTCGAGCTGCTGGTGGAGGACTTCAGCGCGGCTTATATCCGCCAGACGGTCTCGCGGCTGGAAGCGGCCATGACCGGCGGCTGGCCGTGCTGGGCGATCTCCAACCACGACGTCATGCGCGCGGTCACGCGCTGGGGCGGGGAGGGCGATACCGCCTTTGCCGCGCAGCTGGTGGCGATGGTGTGCTCGCTGCGCGGCTCGGTATGCCTCTACCAGGGCGAGGAGCTGGGCTTGCCGGAGGCCGAGGTGCCCTACGAGCTCCTGCAGGACCCCTACGGCAAGACCTTCTGGCCCAACTTCAAGGGCCGCGATGGTTGCCGCACGCCGATGCCGTGGACCGACGGTCCTGCCGGTGGCTTCACCTCGGCCACGCCCTGGCTGCCGGTGCCGCAGGCGCATCGCGCGATCAGCGTGGCGGCGCAGGAGACCGATCCGGGCTCCGTGTTGAACCAGGTGCGGCGCTTCCTGGGCTGGCGCAAGCAGCAGCCGGCGCTGGTGACGGGCGAGCTGCGCTTCCTGCCCACGCCCGAGCCCGTGCTGGCCTTCGTCCGTGAAGCGGTCGATGGCAGGGCCGTGCTGGTGGTCTTCAACCTGTCCGCGCAGGACATCAGCTGGAGCTTGCCGGAGCAGCTGCAGGCCGAGGCGCTCGACGGCCACGGCCTGTGCGCAGGCACGTTGCAGGCGCAGGCGCTGCAGCTGCCGGCGCGCGGCAGCTTCTTCGGCGTGTTGCGCTGAGGTAGGCAGTCGGTCAAGCATGGATCGCCGATCGCCGATCGCCGATCGCCGACGATCAAACGACGGCAGCGATTCATCGGGCAGCGCTAGAGGTTCGTGCTTCTGCTCGTCATCCCCGCGCAGGCGGGAGACGCTTCAGAACAGACGAATGTCTGGTCATCCGTGCATTGGAACCATCACGTAGACAGGGCCTGGCCATCCGGAAGGCTCTCGGCCGGATGACCAGACATTCGTCTGTTTCGAAGCGCCTCCCGCCTCGCGGGGATGAGCGCCTTAGCGCGCGGCGGGGCCCTCGACCTCCCAGACCTGTCCCGCACCAGGCGGCAGCAAGGTCTGCAGCCCGCCTTGGGCATCTGCCGCCTGGTCCGGCGTTGCGCCGTGGATGGCGAACACGCTGTGCATCCGCGCGCTGGCGCTGAAACTGCCGGCCGGCAGCGTCAGGACCTGGGCCTTGTCGGCCGTGTTGAACGCCACCAGCAGCTGGTGGCCTTCGTGCTGCATCGTATAGGCCAGCACGCCGGCAGCCTTGGCATCTGAGGCCAGGACACGCGGCGTGCCGCGACTGAGCACCGGGTGGCTGCGGCGCAGCGCGATGGCCTCATGCAGGTAGCGATACAGCGGCGCCTGGGTGTCGTAGTGGTCGCGCCCACCGGCATCTACCCCGGTGGCGAACATGGCCGGGCGGCGCTTGTCGAAGCCCTGCTCGGTGCCGTAGTAGATCACCGGGATGCCGGGCAGGGTCATGATCGCCAGCAAGGCCTGCTTCAACGCGGCCTGGCTGCCGCTGGCCAGGAAGCGGTCCACGTCATGGTTGTCCACGAAGCTGGGCATCAGGTGCGGCCGCGCATGCACCTGCATCATGTTGTCGATGCGCCAGGCCAGTTCCGCGGTGGGCTGGCGCTTGGCGAAGACATCCAGGGTGGCGCCGTACAGCGAGAAGTTGAGCACGCTGTCCAGGCGACGGGTGCCATCCGCGGCGGGCGTGGCGTAGACCTCGATGCGCCGGGCTTGCGTGTCCTGGAACGCCTTGTCCACCTTGAACGCCTCGCCGAAGGCGATGAACCGTTCGCGGCCGGTCTGCCTGGCCACAGTGGCGATGCCCGGCGCCTGGGCATCGCCCGCATGCATGAAATCCTCGAAGAAGTCTTCCGGAACGTGCAGGGCGGTGTCCACGCGGAACGCGTCCACGCCCACCTTACGGATCCAGTCGCCGTAGGTCTGGCGCATCGCCCTGCGTACCACCGGGTTCTCCGTGTTGAGATCATCCAGCCCGGCCAGCTGCCAGTTCACGTATTGGTCGCGGACCTCGTAGTCGGTGATGTCCGGCGTCCAGTGATAGATCGCCTCGCTGCGCTGCACCGGGTCGCGGGCGTCGTTGCGGTCGAACGGCGCCTGGGTTGGAGCGTGTTGCCCCTGCGAGTCGGTGATCAGCGAAAAGCCGCGCGCCGGCTCACCGGCCTTCCAGCGCCGGTCGTAGCGGATGAAGTTGGCGGTGTGGTTCACCACGATGTCCTGCACCAGGTACATGCCGCGCCCGTGCAGCGCCCGCGACAACGCCTGGTAGTCGGCCAGGGTGCCGTAGTGCGCATCGACAGCGCTGAAGTCGGTGGCCCAGTAGCCGTGGTAGCCGCCGTAGCGCGTGTCCGGGTTCCACCACTGGTTGGCCACCGGCGGGGTGATCCACACCGCGGTGGCACCCAGGCCCTGAATGTAGTCCAGGCGCTGCTGCACGCCGCGCAGGTCGCCACCGCTGTAGCGACGGTGGTCGCGTGGATCGTATTCGCCCTTGCCCTGGTCGTTGTTGCCCGGGTCGCCATCGGCGAAGCGGTCGATCATGACGAAGTAGATCACCGCATCGCGCCAGTCCGGCGAGGGCACGTGCAGCGCGCCCGGCGTCTGCGCACCGGCGGCCAGCGGAAACAGCAGTGCGGCGCGCAGCGCGCCTCGTGCGGCGCAGCATTTTGCGCGCCTTGGACCCTGAAACCGCTTTCGCATCGACATGACCGCGCACTCCTCCCATGATTGGCGTGGGCACGCTACCAATGCGCATGCGCCTAAGCCGAAGGTGCAAGGCATGAATACGTATGCATCCAGATGGCGCGGACGATGCCCGGACATACCATTGCCGCCACGTTACAGGGCAGACACATCCGCCTCTCGCAACGCGTGGTTGCCACCTGGCACCCAGAACAACTCGGCAACCAAGACAACATTGACTGGAGGGGAAAATGTTGCATCTCAAGCGCAACCTGCTGTGCGTGGCATTGGCGTCGGTCATGACGCTGAGCGCCCATGCGCAGGCACAGACCACCGCGTCCGAGGCGACGTCGTCCAACGACGCCACCGCGGGCAACGCCAACCAGGCCACCAACCTGGACACGGTGACCGTCACCGGCATCCGCCGCGGCATCGAGAACGCGATCGAGACCAAGCGCGAATCGACTTCGATCGTGGAAAGCATTTCGGCCGAGGACATCGGCAAGCTGCCCGACGTCTCCATCGCCGAGTCGATCTCGCGCCTGCCGGGCCTGACCGCCCAGCGCGTGGCCGGCCGCTCGTCCACCATCAGCATCCGCGGCCTGTCCGGCGACTACGGCACCACGCTGCTCAACGGCCGCGAGCAGGTCAGCGTCGGCGACAACCGCACCGTGGAGTTCGACCAGTATCCGGCCGAGCTGATCAACGCGGTCACCGTCTACAAGACCCCCGACGCTTCGCTGATCGGCCAGGGCCTGTCGGGCACGGTCAACCTGCAGACGGTGCGCCCCCTGCAGTTCGCCGAGCGCACCTTCTCGGTCAACGGCCGGCTGGAAGACAACTCGCTCGGCAAGCTCAACAGCGGCAGCGACGACCGTGGCAGCCGCGTCAGCGGCGCCTACATCGACCAGTTCGCCGACCGCACGGTCGGTCTTGCGGTGGGCTACGCGCGGCTGGATTCGCCCGGCCAGGCCAACCGCTGGGAAGCCTGGGGCTATCCCACCGACGCCGCTGGCACCTACGTGCTCGGTGGCACCAAGTCGATGGCGTCCTCCACCAGCAACGTGCGCCAGGGCCTGATGGGCGTGCTGGAGTTCCAGCCCAACGACAGTTTCCACTCGGTGCTGGATGCGTACTACTCCAAGTTCGAGAAGGACGAGACCACGCGCTTCATGGAGACCGGACTGGCCTGGGGCGCCGGCACTTCGCTGGACCCGACCTCGGTGGTGGTCCAGGACGGCGTGGTCACCGCCGGCACCTTCAATGGCGTGCGCCCGGTGCTGCGCAACGACCGCAATACCGGCGATGACAAGCTCTTCGCCATCGGCTGGAACAACGAGTTCAAGGCCGGCGACTACTGGACCCTGGTCGGCGATGTCAGCTACTCGCGCGCGGACCGCCAGGAAAGCATCCTGGAAACCTACTCGGGTATGCGCGCCGGGGTCACCGACTCGGTGGATTTCCTGCTGGGTCGTCACAAGCCGACTTTCAGCTACGGCATGGATTACACCGACCCGTCGCAGATCGTGCTGACCGACCCGAACAACTACGGCCAGGACGGCTACATCAAGCTGCCGGAAGTGGAGGACACGCTGAAGTCCTTCCGCGCCAGCGCCGAGCGTAGCTTCGAGAGCGGCATCTTCAGCAGCCTGGAATTCGGCGCCAACTTCTCCGACCGCGAAAAGCGCCGCTCGGTGCCGGAGTCCTTCGTCGACCTGATCCAGGACGAGACGGTGGTCGACCCGTCCTACATCCTCAGTCCGGTCAAGCTGGGCTTCACCGGCATCCCCGGCAGCTTCGCCTATGACATCGACCGCGTGTTCAACCAGTACTACGTGCTGCGCGAGAACGTCAACGCCGACATTCTCAACAAGCAGTGGACCATCAACGAGAAGGTCGATACCTACTACACCCAGCTCAACATCAACACCGACATGGGCGGGGTCTCGGTCAAGGGCAACGTGGGCGTGCAGGTGGTGCGTACCGACCAGGATTCCAGCGGCTTCTCGCTGACCCAGGGCGATGCCGCCAATGCCACGCCCATCACCGGCGGGGCGCGGTACACCGACGTGCTGCCCAGCCTGAACCTGGCCTTCGGCTTCGTGGCCGACCAGACCCTGCGCCTGGGCCTGGGGCGGCAGATGGCACGCCCGCGCATCGACCAGATGCGCGCCAGTGCCAACTCCTCGCTGTGCACGGCCGGCGACTGCATCGGCGAGTGGACCCGCACTGGCGGCAACCCCGCACTGAAGCCGTGGACGGCCAATGCCGCCGACGTGTCCTACGAGAAGTACTTCGGCAATGGCGGCGGTTACGTCAGCGCCGCGTACTTCTACAAGGACCTGCGCACCTACATCTACGACCAGACCACCGAGTACGACTTCACCGGCTTCGTCCCGCCGGAAGGCTATGCCGGCCCCACGCCGCCCAACATCGGCCGCTACACGCGTCCGGCCAACGGCGAGGGCGGCAGCCTGGAAGGCTACGAGCTGGCCGCCTCGGTGCCGTTCGACACCTTCCTGCCGGCCCTGGAGGGCTTCGGCCTGCAGGCCAACTACTCCGATACCAAGAGCTCGATCAAGCGGCTGGGCCCGGATGGCCCGGACGAGCCGATCGCCGGCCTGTCGCGTCGCGTCACCAACGTCACCCTGTACTTCGAGAAGGCCGGCTTCTCGGCTCGTGTCGGCGCGCGCAAGCGTTCGGACTTCCTCGGCGAGATCCAGGGCTTCGGTGCCGACCGTGCCCAGGTCTACATCAAGGGCGAGACCGTGGTGGACTTCCAGACCGGCTACGCCTTCCAGGAAGGCAGCCTGCAAGGCCTGTCCTTCCTGTTGCAGATCAACAACCTCACCAACGAGCCCTACGAGCAGTACTTCAGGGACAGCGGCCTGACCCAGCGTTACGAGGAATATGGTCGGCAGGTGCTGCTGGGCGTGAACTACAAGTTTTAAGGCCGGCTTCCAGACCCGCCACGGCGGGAAGCTGGCACGGCAGGTTCCGGACGTCACCGTATGATCGAAAGGCCCCGGAAACGGGGCCTTTCTTTTGGTCCTTCCGATCGATAGGGGGGGGCAGACGTGAGGCGTGCGCGCATCGCCGCTTCGGGAAACCAGCAGGCGGTTGGGCGGCAGCCGCGCTTGCTACGGTCATGTGGTGCTGACCTGAATCGAAGCGATTGGCCAAGTGCCCGGCTTGCCGCGGCGACCACCCGAGGGCCCGCTGCTGTACACGCGGTGCAAAGCTTCTTTCGAAGAAGTCAGAACCCACAGGCGTCGGGCCTGGCCCTGCGCCGGGTATGGCGAAAAGCGGGCCATGGATGGCCCGCGGCGGCGAGTCAGCCATGGATGGCTGACCGAGCCGAGGAGCCATGCCCGGCTCAGGGGCAGGCTGGTTGGCGAAGTCGGCTTTTCACGACCAACCAGGTTTCCCTCCAATGACATCGCCTGGCGGAAGCGTCGTTTTGCAGCACGTTCCGGAGAGCCTGTCTCCGCGCAGTTTCGAACCCGGCCCTCACTACCTCAAGTCTTCACCCGGCACTCCGCGCGCAGCGTGCCCGGTTGGGCGACGCGTGCGGTGGCGCATCGACGCGCAGCCTCAGAAGATGAACTCCAGTCGCGTATTGAAGGTGTTGCCGTTGTCGGGGCCAAGGAAGTCGCCACTGCGGTTGGTGCTTTCCCAGTGCGAGACCTCCAGCATGATCCGCGCCAGTGCGTTGAGGTACCAGTTCACGCCGACGGTGGTGGTCTCGCCCTCGCCGCCGGTGGGGAGCCGGGAGAAATCCGCTCGCTCATAGCGGGCCTTGATCTCCCAGGCGCCGATGCCGCCCGCCGTGACGTCCTGTTCGATCGATGGCTTGTTCCAGGTGCCGCGCCGGGCGTTGTAGACGGGCATGCCGCCGGCCAGGAACCAGCCGGCGGAGACCGCATAGGCGTCGTGGCTGAGGTCGTAGCGCGTGCCGGCATCGTGACCGCGGATCTCGCGCTGGCCCCATTCGGCGAAGGTCCAGCCGCGCCCCTGCACCACGCCCAGCTCGGCGCCATAGCCCAGGCTGGATTCGGCGCCGGGCAGCGCGCCCGGTCGCACGCGCGCGTACTCGTTGATATCGCCCGCCGCGGCATAGCTGCGAATCAAGGGGCTGGCATCGCCGGCCAGATCCTCGTAGAAGATCCAGCCACCGAGATGCCACTTGGTGGTGGCGGTGTTGTACGGCGTCCAGTGCGCGCGCGTGGCCCACGTCAGGCTGTCGTTGTCCTGGCCGCGGGTGTCGTTGATCAGATCGCCGGTGACGCTGCCAGTGACATGCCAGTCGCTGCCGGTGATGCGCTCGGTGACGCCCACGCCGAAGTAGCCGCGCACCGGCTGGATCAGGCCCGCCACGGCGTTGCGTTCCATGAAGTGCACCACCGGGCTGCCGGTGGCCCCGTCCATGCCACGGTCGCTCAGGCGCTGTCCGACCGTGAGTTCTGCCTCCAGCCCACCCACGTGATGAGCCACGGTGGCGAAGGCGGATTTGACCTCCATGATGTTGCTGGCGAAGTCGGCTTCCAATTGGTAGCCGAAGCGGCCATAGGTGCCTTCCGCGCCCAACCGCAGCCGGCGGATGCCGGTGGCCGACAGGTTGCGCTGGCCGAAGCGCGAGCCGCTGGTGCTGGTGGCATCCAGCAGGAAGCGGCCGCGCGGCTTGAAGGTGAATTCGCCATCGTCGCTGGTGAAGATCGGCGCGCCGCTGTGGAAGTCGGCCAGCACCGGCGAGAGGCCATCGTCATTGCTGCGGCGTGCCACCGGCGCTGATGGCGCGGACGTTTGCGTCGCCGTGTCCACCGTGGGTGCAGGCGCCGCTGCAGGCGCGGCAGCCTGGGCGGCGATGGACGGTGCCTGCGAAGCACGCGGCGGCGACTGCGCCTCCAGCGTGGCCAGGCGTGCTTCCAGCGCCTGGATCTGCGCGGCTTGCGCGCGGATGAGCTGTTCCAGTTCGGAGGCGCTGGCCTGCTGGGCCGATGCCGGCAGGGCGATGCCTGCGAGGGCGGCGGCGATGGCCAGCGGAAGCAGTTGCGGGGTGCGGATCATGGTGATCTCCCAAGGGATGAGCAACGCCATGCCGAGCGCGGTCGATCCGCCGCGTCGTGGCAGAGCAGGGGGCAAAGCGGGCGAACCTCTCAGCCGTGCGTGCGGCCGCCTTCGGCGCGAGTGGGGCCGCGGCGTGCGCGATCCTTCGCGCGCATCACGGCGGCACGGCTCAGCCAGCGGCCAGTGGAAACAGCCCGAACAGCAGGCCGGTGAGCAGCAGGATCAGGCAGATCATCACCGCCCACTTCAACGTGAAGCGCTGGTGGTCGGCGAAATCCACCTTGGCCATGCCCACCAGCAGATAGGTCGAAGGCACCAGCGGGCTGAGCAGGTGCACCGGCTGGCCGGCCAGCGAGGCGCGCGCCATTTCCACCGGCGCGATGCCGTACTGGCCAGCGGCTTCGGACAGGATCGGCAACACGCCAAAGTAGAAGGCGTCGTTGGACATGAAGAAGGTGAACGGCATACTGGCCACGCCGGTGATCACCGCCAGATGCGGGCCCCAGGCATCGGGGATCACCGCCAGGAAGCTGCGCGACATCGCCTCGACCATGCCGGTGTTGGACAGGATGCCGGTGAAGATGCCCGCGGCGAAGATCAGCGACACCACCGACAGCACGTTGCCGGCATGGTTGACCAGGCGCGCGCGCTGGTCGGCCAGATCGGGGTAGTTGACGACCAGCGAGATGGCGAAGCCGATCATGAAAAGCACCGGCATGGGCAGCACGCCGATCACCAGCGCGGCCATCAGGGCCAGGGTCATGGCCAGGTTGACCCACAGCAGGCGCGGGCGCTTCAGGGCCTGCGCCTCGGCGCGCTCGGCCTCGCTCAGCGTGTCCTGCGCGTGCGTTTCCTCGCGCCACGTGCCGTCGCCGGGCAGCTTGACCACACCCAGCCGGCGCCGCTCCTTCAGGCCCAGCCACCAGGCCAGCGCAAGGATGCCGGCCAGCGACAGCGCCATGGTCGGCACCATCGGAATGAACACCTTGGCTGGATCCACATGCAAGGCGGCGGCCGCACGCGCGGTCGGGCCACCCCAGGGCGTGAGGTTCATCACCCCGCTGGAGACGATGGTCACGCAGGTCATGTTCAAGGCGTTCATGCCCAGGCGCCGGTACAGCGGCAACATGGCCGAGATGGTGATCATGTAGGTGGTGGAGCCGTCGCCGTCCAGCGAGATCAGCATCGCCAGGATCGCCGTGCCCATCACGATCTTCAGCGGGTCGCCCTTGACCAGGCACAGGATGCGCCGCACCAGCGGGTCGAACAGCCCGGCATCGATCATCACGCCGAAGTACAGGATGGCGAACATCAGCATCACGCCGGTGGGCGCGATGGCCTTGATGCCATCGAGCATCATCGTGTTGATCTCGCGGCCGAAACCGCCCAGCAGCGCGAAGACGATGGGGATGGTGATCAGCGCCACCAGCGGCGACAGGCGCTTGGTCATGATCAGCGCCATGAAGGTAAGCACCATGCCGAAGCCGAGCAGGGTCAGCATGCGTCCCCCTTCGCCCGTGCCGGCGCGACGTGCGGTGCGAGGCCATCGAGGTGCGCGGCGGATGGGCGCGGCCGCGGCAGCGCGGTGGACTTGCGGTACTGCATTCACCCTCCCAGGTGGCGCGCCAGGCGCGCGCTATAGTGATCGGCCCGAGGGCTGGTCGTGCGTTGCGACAGTGGCTGCGAGCCTAGAAGTCGGAACCTGTCATCGGCCTGTCGTTTCCTTCGAGTTAGACCAAAGACCAATGCGCATCCTGTTGGTGGAAGACAACGCCGACCTGGCCGACGCCATCGTCCGGCGTATGCGCCGCAGCGGCCACGCGGTGGACTGGCAGGCCGATGGCACCCGCGCGGCCGGCGTGCTGCGCTACGCGTCCTACGACCTGGTGGTGCTGGACATCGGACTACCTGGCCAGGACGGCATGCGCGTCCTGAGCGGGCTGCGCGGGCGCGGCGATGACACCCCCGTGCTGATGCTGACCGCGCGCGATGGCATCGAGGACCGGGTGGCGGCGCTGGATGTCGGCGCCGACGATTACCTGGCCAAGCCCTTCGACTTCCGCGAGTTCGAGGCGCGCTGTCGCGTGCTGCTGCGCCGCAGTCGCGGGCAGGCTTCGGCGGCCTTGCAGATCGGCACGCTGACCTTCGACAGTGCCGCGCATCGAGTCACCTTGGACGGCCAGGCGCTGGAGCTGCCCAACCGCGAGTTCCGCCTGCTGGAGATCCTGCTCGGCAAACTGGGGCAGGTGGTCAGCAAGGAAGAGATCGGCAACGGGCTGTATGGCTTCGACGATACCTCGGGGCCCAACGCCATCGAGCTCTACGTCGGCCGCCTGCGCAAGCGCCTGGGCGAGCGCCCGCTGCGCATCGTGACTGTGCGCGGCGCCGGCTACCGGGCCGAGGCCGCCGCCGATGGTGCAGCGGATGCTTGAAGAACCCGCCCCGCGCAGGCCATCGCTGCGCCGCACGCTGCTGATGTACCTGGGCCTGCTGTCGCTGCTGGCCACCGGCGTGCTGTTCTACCTGGCCCGCGACTACGGCCACCGTGCGGCGGATCGCTCCTACGATCACCTGCTGGTGTCTTCTACGCTGTCCATCGTCGACAGCGTGGCCCTGGCCGATGGCCAGTGGCAGGTCGATCTTCCCTACGCTGCGCTGGACCTGCTGGCGATGGCGCCGGAGGATCGGGTGTTCTACCGCGTATCCGATGCCAAGGGCCCAGCCATCACCGGCTACGCCGATCTGCCCGCGCCGCCGCGCCTGCCGGCAGAAGGTCGGCCGCTGCTGTTCGATGCGGTCTACAGCGGCGAGCCGGTGCGTTTTGCCGTGGTGACGCGGCGCTTCTCATCGCCCGCATCGCAGGACCAGGTTGTGGTGCAGGTCGGGCAGACGCGGCGCGCGCGGCAAGCCCTGGCCAACGACCTGGTGCTGCGTGCCACCGCGGCGGCGGCTCTGCTGTCGGTGCTGAGCCTGCTGCTGGTCTGGCTGGGCGTGCGGCGCGCCCTTCGGCCCTTGAAGCAGCTGGAAGACGACCTGTCCCAGCGCGAGCCCTCCGACCTGGCCCCGCTGCAGGACACAGCGCCCAAGGAGCTGGAACAGATGGTGGGCGCGCTCAATCGCTTCATGTCGAGGCTGCAGGACAGCAACGACGGCCTGCGCGCCTTCATGGCCGAGGCCGCGCACCAGATGCGCACGCCGCTGGCGGCGATCCGCGCGCAGGCGCAGCTGGGCGTGGAGGAAGACCAGCCGGAAGAAATGCGGCGCAGCCTGGAGGCCATCGAGCGCAACGCCAGCCACATGAGCCGCCTGCTCAACCAACTGCTCAGCGATGCCAGCGTGTTGCATCGGGCCAGTCTGCAAAGCTTCGAGCCGGTCGAGCTTGGCCAGGTGCTTCGCCAGGCCGTCGCCGATGCGCTCCCCCCGGGCGGCCAGTCGCCGCCACTGCAGCTGTCCTTGCCCGATACGCCGGTTCACATCCGCGGCGACGCCCTGCTGCTGCGCGAGGCCTTCAAGAACCTCATCGATAACGCGGTGCGGCACGGCGGTGCCGACAACCCGCTGGAGCTGGAGATGCGCGTGTTCCAGGCAGATTGCCAGGTCACCCTGAGCGACCGCGGCCCCGGGATCGCCCCGGGCGATGCCGGGCGCCTGTTCGAGCGCTTCGCGCGCGGGGCCCACGCCGGGCCGGGCGGGGCAGGCCTGGGCCTGGCCATCGTGCGCCGGGTGATCCAGGCTCACCGGGGCCACATCGCCCTGGACAACCGCGAAGGTGGCGGCCTGCGGGTGACGGTCGTGCTGCCGAGGATGCCTTGACGATGCGCACGCCCACGACCTGGCCGCGTATGCGCCGCTGCTGCCTTGCGCTCTGGCTGCTGTGCTGCGCCGTGGTCGCCCACGCAGCACCCGGCGCGACCCAGCGTTTCCCCGCGCCGGCAGGGACGACATCGGCGCCACTGCGCATTCAGGGCTCCACCGACCTGGAGGTGTTCGCCTCGGTGATCGCCGACTACCAGAGGCTGCACCCCCATGTGGAGGTGATCTACCACGATGTCGCCGCCCAGGAGATGCAGACGCGCTACCTGCAGAATCCGCGCCGGGCCGATGGCCCCGACCTGATGATCAGCAGCGGCATGGATCTGCAAGCCAAACTGGTCAACGACGGCTATGCGCTGGCCCATCGTTCCGAACGCACCGAGCAGCTGCCGGACTGGGCGCAGTGGCGGCACGAGGCCTTCGCCATCAGCTACGAGCCGCTGGCCATCGTTTACAACACCCGGCTGCTGCCCGCCGCACGCGTGCCGCGCACCCGGCGCCAGCTGCTGGATCTGCTCCGCGCGCCCGATGGCCTGCTACGCGGTCGCATCGGCACCTATGACGCCCTGCGCAGCAGTGTGGGCTATCTGGCCGCCACCCAGGACGCCCAGCGCGGCAGCATCTCCGGTGCGCTGCTGGCGGCGCTGGGGGACAACCAGGTGGTGCTGGAGGAACACACCGCCACGCTGCTGGACGATGTGGCCAACGGCCGCCTGCTGATGGTCTACAACGGGTTGGGGTCCTATGCCAAGGCGCGTGCCGAGGCAGGTCAACCGCTGGGGTTGGTCTATCCGGAGGATTACACCCTGGTGGCGCTGCGCACGGCGCTGATTCCGCGCACGGCCGCGCAGCCGGCGCTGGCGCACGCGTTCCTCGAATACCTGCTGTCGCCACGTGGGCAGCACGTGCTGGAGCGCGAGGCCCACCTGATTCCGGTGATGCCCGGCGCCGGCAGCGGCGGCGCGGTCCTGCGCGACCCCAGCTTCAGGCCGATTCCGCTGGGGCCTGGCCTGCTGGTTTACCTTGATGCGCTCAAGCGGCGCCAATTTCTGGAAGGCTGGCGCGGGAGCGTGTCCCAGTCGGCGGCGCCGTGACGCCAGGAAGGGCTGCAGACGGCTGCGGCGTACTCCACTGCCGCCAGTGCGGCGTGGCAGGGCCGGCGAGGATGGGCCGCTCACCGGACAGGTGCCGCCGCAGCTCGTTGGCCGAAACCTCGCGCAGCAGCTGCAGGATGAAGAACTGCGCATGTTCGCGCAGCAAATGGTCGCGCCGCATCAGCAGCCAGGTGATGCAAGGCGGAAGAAGGTGGGTGATCGGGACGGCGTGTAGATCGCTGTCCGCCGGGTCCAGCGCCATCTCGGCGACGATGCCCACGCCCATGCCGGCGCGCACGTAGGTCTTGATCAGGTCGCCGTCGCGCGCGGTCATCGCCAGTTCCGGCAACAGGCCGGCATCGCCGAAGGTGCGGCGCAGCGAGGAGCCAGCCTCGCGGCTGGACTCGTAGCTGACCAGCCGGTGCGCCGCCAGGTCCTCCAGGCGCAACGGGTCTTGCCGTGTCGCCAGAGGGTGGTCGCGCGGCACCAGCGCCACGCGGTCCCAGCGATACAGGGGCAGGGCGATCTCGGCATCGGGCGTGTCGCCGGCGGTGCTGACGATGGCCATCTCCGCTTCGTTGCGGCGCAGGCGATCCAGCGATTCGCGGTCGCCACCCGGGGCCAGGTGCACCGTGACCTGCGGATAGCGCGCACTGGTGCGGCGCAGGGCATCGGGCAGGGCGTAGCGGGCCTGCGTATGCGTGGTGGCGATGTGCAGCTCGCCGCGCGCGTCGCTGCGCGTGTCGGCGGCCAGGGAGCGGATGTTGGCCAGGGCCAGCAGCGCACTGCGTGCGTGCTCCAGCACCTTCAGCCCGGCAGGCGTCACCGCCGTCAGCGTGCGCCCACGGCGGGTGAACAGCAAAAAGCCCAGCTCGTCCTCCATCAGCTTCAGCTGCTTGGACAGCGTGGATTGGGTGGCGTGGACGCGCGGCGCGGCCAGGGTGATGTTGAGGCCGGCATCGACGATGGCCACGAAGTAACGGAGCTGCAGGAAAGTCATGCGATGGCGAAAGAGCCGTGTGCGCGGCAGGCGTGCATCCTCACGCCACCACGGGATTGTGCTGGACCACGCGATACCGTGCGTGGGAGGCGGATTGGAAGGTGCGCACCTGGTCCACGGCCTCGCCGTAGACATGCAGCGAGAGCGCGACATCGCGCTTGCTGGCATTGCGACAGGCATGCAGGTCGCCAGGCGGCAGCAGTCCCAGCGACTGGCCGGCCTCCAGCCGGCGCCGGCGCGCGACGCTCAGCTCGGCGCAGCTGCCGTCCTCGTCCTGAAGTTCGTACTCGGTGATGTCCAGGGCGCCATGCAGCACCGACTCCACCCCCCAGCTGCCGCCGTGGTCGTGGATGTCGGTCCCTTGCCCCGGTCCCCACGTCATGAGCAGCACTTGATAGCCAGCGCTTCCGCCATCGACCAGCAGGTGCCGGCGATAGCGACCGGGATCCGGCACGAAGAAGCCATCCGGGATCTCATGCCGTGTACCGAGCAGCCCGGACATGCCCTCGGTCAGCAGCTGCACGCGGCGCGACAGGTCGCGCGTGGCCAGCGAGATGGTGGTGAGGGCAACCACGTCGTCCAGCAGCGGGAAGCTGGCGAGCGCGCGGGAAACGTCGGGACGGTGCATGGCGAACTCCTTCCACGCCGGTGCCTTGACACGATGAGGGCATGATGTGGAAGCGCGGTTATGCCGTCAGTGGCCGCCCGGTGACGGTCCGGTTATGCGCGCGTCGGGTCGGTTTGCAGGGGGCGGGCAGGCACGACGCGGCGCTGAACCGTGGCGTGCGTGCCTGGTCGTACTGGAGGGCGGGAACGGTTGCATTGGCCGCGGCCGCCCCGCACTCTACCGACGTGAAAAATCCAGAAGTCCAGGCCCTGGCCTACAGAAGCACCGCGCTCGCCTCGTTTAATACGCCGCAGCTGGATGTGCTGGTCGCCGAGTCAAGCGCGCGTAACCTGCTCGAGTCGGTCACCGGCATTCTCCTGTTCGACGGTCGGGACTTCTTCCAATACATCGAAGGACCACGATCGGGGATCGAGCGGACCTACGAGCGCATCAAGACCTCAAGCCGCCACGACATCACCCAGGTCGTCTACCAGGGTGTCGCGCCCGAGCGTTATTTCCCCAGGTGGCACATGGTGGCCAGCAGGATCGATCCGACCTCGATGGGCCGATTGAGCACACCGCAGTGGCGCAGGGCGATGGCGTCATTGCCATTGGCCGAGGGGCGCTCGGAAGGCCTGGAGGAGCTTCTTGCGTTCTGGCGGCGGTCCCAAACTCACTAGAGAGCGCGGTAGGCAAGCTCCGCCGTTGTGGCTCGTGATGAGCTGCTGCTTTGCCGACTGAGGCCAGCGCGATCGGAATCGTGTCGCGGACCTCTAGCGGGCGCATCCTCGACGCGGATCGATCGGGCCCCATTCGCTCAATCCAGTCTGTGTTATCCGCAGGCGATACCTGGGTGCGATCCAGACGACATGCCGATCTTCATTCGGCAATGCGCCCGCTTTCGACGAAACGCAAGTAACCGATCAGCCCGTAGGATTGCCCTGGCGTCAGAACCGGAGGAGACGTGCGCGTCGTACACCCGGAAAGGGGCGATACCCAAGTGCAGGCTGCGCGCCCTTAAAACAAAAAGCCCCGCCGAAGCGGGGCTTTCAAATCTTGGTGGAGCCAGGGAGGATCGAACTCCCGACCTCGTCATTGCGAACGACGCGCTCTCCCAGCTGAGCTATGGCCCCAAGGGGAGTTGAAGTCTACCGGCATGTTCGCGGCGATGCCAGTCAGGCGAGCAGGGGCCCCAGGACCGGCTCAAGCTGCTGGCGGCGCCAGCCGGCCAGGGCCTCGGGCCACTGGCCCGTTTCAAGCAGCTGCTCCAGCCAGCGACGCGAGGCCAGGACGCCGTCGGGCAGGGCCAGGGCCGCCGACTGCGCTGTCACCGCGTCCTGCAGCTTCTTCAGCCGTTTCTTGTCGGCATCGGTGGCCGCATGCGCCAGCGGCAGGTCGGCTTCATCCTCCGACGGGGTGGTGAGCGCCTGCCAGATCGCCTCGGCCAGCTTGCGCGGGGCCTTGGGCTGCTTTTCCAGCCAGGCCTGCAGGGCGGGCAGGTCCGCCGGCGGCTGCTTAGCCAGGGTGGCGGCCAGTTCGTTGTCCAGGATCCAGCTGCGCGGCTTGTCGCTGCGGCGGGCCTGCAGGTCGCGCCAGCGCAGCAGGCGCAGAAGGCGCAGCTGCGCGGCCGCATCGAGGAACTGGGCGCTGCGCATGGACAGGTGCGGCCAGCGCTCTGGCAGGTCCTGGTCGATGGCGGTGGCCAGGCGCTGGCAATCGGCGTCCAGCCAGCGGCGGCGGCCTAGCGCCTGCAGGCGCGCGTCCAGATCGTGATACAGGGTGCCCAGATGCGCGACATCCTCGGCGGCGTAGTGCAGCTGGCTGTCGCTAAGCGGCCGCCGCATCCAGTCCGAGCGGGTCTCGCCCTTGTCCACGTGAATCCCGGTGATGGCATCGACCAGCTTCTGATAGCCCATGCCCGAGGCCAAGCCGGCCAGCGCGGCGGCCACCTGGGTGTCGAACATCGGCGTCGGCACCGCATCGCAGGCGGCCTTGAAGGCCACCAGGTCCTCGCTGGCGCTGTGCATCACCTTGAGCACCTGCGGATCGACCAGCAGTTCCCGTAGTGCCTCGGTCATGCCCGGCACCAGCGGATCGATCAGCAGGATCTCATCGCCGATGGCCAGCTGGACCAGCGCCAGTTGCGGCCAGTACGTGCGCTCGCGGATGAATTCGGTATCCAGGCCGACCCAGGCGGGGGGCTGCTGCAGGTGGTGGCGCAGGGCGCCGGGGCTGTCGATCCAAAGAGGCACGCAATCTCCGCAAGATGTTCCAAGGTTGCCCGGTCGGGCGACAATAGCCTACCGTCCCGGTCCTGATGTCTGCATGCTGGAGCTTCCCTTGCGCGCCCCGGTCCTGATGCTTGCAGCGCTGCTGCTGGTCTCGGGTTGCGAGCCCGCGCAGCAGCGCGTTGCCGCGCGGCAGGACCCGGCCGCGGGCGCACAGCGTGAGAATGCGGCGCAGGTCACCGTCAGCGCCGATGCCGAATCGGACCTGTCGCTCAACTGGCGTCCGCCGTTGACCCAGCTGGCCAAGGCGGACCTGCCGCAGGCCCGGCGCGATGCCGAGCAGGCCATGAAGCAGGGGCGTCTGTTCGAAGAAGCCGATTCGGCCATTCCGCTGTACCTGTCCATGCTGGCGATCGCGCCGGACGATGCGCGCGCAGGGCGCAGCCTTGAGCGTGCGGTGCGCGCGGTGCTGGCGCAGGGCCGCCAGGCGGTGGCCGAGGCTGGCGACCAGGCCGCGGCCTTGCGGCGCGCCGTGGCCATCGCCGCAGTGATCCGCACCATGGCCCCGCGCGTGCAGGACCTGGCGCAGCCGGCAAGCGACTACCTGGCCTCGGTGGATCTGGCCGAGCAGCTGTGGCAGCTCAATGCGGTGGGCGAGGACCAGCTGCGGCAGGGCCAGCTGGGCGAGGGCGGCACCGGGGCGCTGTCCAGCTTTCGCCAGGCGCTGCAGCTGCAGCCGGATCAGCCGCGCGCGATGCAGGGCCTGGCCGCGGTGGAAAGCGCGCTCATCCGCCGTGCCGAGCAGGCCGCGCGCGAGACCGATTACCCCTCGGCCGACCGCTGGTTGCGGCTGGCCGCCGGCGTGCGCGAACCGGTCGGGACGCTGGACGATGCCCGGGACCGTGTGGCGCGCATCCGCGACGCCCAGGTCGCGGCCCTGCGCGATGCGGGCATCCGCGACCTGCAGACCCCGCAAGGCCTGCGCGAGGCACGCGACAAGCTCGCCGAGGTACTGCGCATCGCCGCCCCTGGCGATGCGGTGGCGGCCGATTTCCGCCGGCGCGTGGACCTGGTCACCCATTACGGCCTGTTCCGTCCCGGGCAGGTCTTCACCGACGCACTGGAAAGCGGCGGACGCGGCCCGGCGATGGTGGTGGTGCCGCACGGCGCCTACCGCATGGGCGCGGGCGAGGACGAGCTGGGCGCGACCGAGGCGGAAAAGCCTGCGCACTACGTGCGCTTCGAGCGGGGCTTTGCGGTCTCGCGCACCCAGGTCACCGTCGGCCAGTTCCGCCGCTTCATCCAGGCCACCGGCTACCTGGCGCGGGCGACGCGGCGCGGGCACTCCATCGTCTACGACGAGCGCAGCGGCAACTTCGTGCGCAGGAACGGCGCGGACTGGCAGAGTACCTACAGCGGCGCCCCCGCGGGCGATGACATGCCGGTGATCCACGTCAGCGTGCGCGACGCCGACGAGTACGCCAAATGGCTGGGCGCGCAGACCGGGCGTGGCTATCGGCTGCTCAGCGAGGCCGAGTTCGAATACGCGGTACGCGCAGGCCGTCGCGGCCGTTATCCCTGGGGCGACAGCGGCAGGCCGCCCGAGGCCGCCGGCAACCTGACCGGTGGCAACGATGTCTCGCCCAGCGGGCGCACCTGGAACAACGCCTTCGTCGGCTACGGCGACGGGTACTGGGGGCCGGCGCCGACCGGGCGTTTCCCCCCCAACCCCTGGGGGCTGCGCGACATGGGTAGCAACGTCAGCGAGTGGGTGGCCGACTGCTGGCACTCCAACTATCGCCGCGCGCCGGCCGACGGTGCCGCGTGGTACAACCCCGGCTGCAGGGCGCGGGTGGTGCGTGGCGGTTCCTGGGCGACCTCGCCCATCCAGACCCGCGCCGCCTGGCGCTCCTCCAACGATTCGGACATGACCAGTGCGCGGGTCGGGTTCCGGGTCGCACGCACGCTGTAGCCACATGATCGGAGCGTCACGATGAGGCAGTCGCCATTCGGTGGTCGGGCCATGGGTCCCTCGCAGCCTCGCGGCCGTGGCGGCGGGTTGTTCGGCAGCGTGCGCTGGCTGGTGCTGATCGGCTTTGCGATCTACGCGGCGATCAGCTGGTTCGGCGGCCGCCAGACCGACCCCTACACCGGCCAGGACGCGCATTACGGAGCCACGCCGGCAGAAGAATCCGAGCTCGGCGTGCAGGCCTACCAGCAGGTCCTGGGCGATGCCAGGGCGCAGGGCGCGCTGGTGCCGGAAGACGCGCCGGTCAGCCAGCAGGTACGCACCATCGCCCAGCGGCTGGTGGCGCGCGTGCCGCAGGTGGCGGCCGACCTGGCCGCGCTGCACCAGCAGCCGGTGCCGGACCTGAGCCACTACGACTGGGCAGTCAGCGTGATCCAGTCGGACGAGGCCAATGCCTTCTGCCTGCCCGGGGGCAAGATCGCCGTCTACACCGGCCTGGTGCCGGTGGCGGAGAACGCCGATGCGATGGCGGTGGTGATGGGCCATGAGATCGCCCACGCGCTGATGCGCCACGGCGCCCAGCGCATGGCGCAGCAGAAGCTGGTGCAGCTGGGACAGGTGGCGGCGGGAATGTCCGGCATCGACCAGCAGACGATGGCGGCCATCGGCGCCGGCGTGCAATACGGTTGGGTGCTGCCGTATGGGCGCGGTCACGAGACCCAGGCCGACGAGGTGGGGTTGATGCTGGCCGCCGCGGCCTGCTACGACCCGAAGGCGGCCATCCCGCTGTGGGAGCGCATGTCCCAGCTGGGCGGCGGGCAGCGCCCGCCGGAGTTCGCCTCCACCCATCCGGACCCGGACAACCGCATCAGCCACCTGCAGTCGCTGTTGCCGCAGGCCGAGCAGTTCCGGCAGAAGTACTGCGGCAGCGGGGCCGCCGCCGCGATGCGCTAAAGCCGCGCTCAGAAGCTCATGAACAATCCGCCGTTGACCGGCAGGTTGACGCCGGTGATGTAGCTGGAGGCCTCGTCGGCCAGGAACGCCACGGCGCGCGCGATGTCCTGCGGTTCGCCCAGGCGGCCGACCGGGATGGCGGCGCTGGTGCGCGCCAGGGCTTCGGCCGGCATGGCCGCGGTCATGGGCGTGCGCACGTAGCCGGGCGAGACGCTGTTGACGGTGATGCCCTTGGCCGCGGTCTCGCGCGCCAGCGACATGGTCAGGGCATGCAGGCCGGCCTTGGCCGCGGCGTAGTTGGTCTGGCCGAAGTTGCCGGTCTGGCCACTGACCGAGCTGATGTTGACGATGCGGCCGTAGCCGCGCGCCAGCATGCCCGGCACGGCGGCGTGGCACAGCGAGAACGCCGCGCGCAGGTTGACCCCGAGCACCGCGTCCCAGTCCTCGATCTGCATCTTGCGCAGCGTGGCGTCGCGGGTGATGCCGGCATTGTTGACCAGGATGTCCACGCTGCCGAAGCTGCCTTCCAGCTCCTGCACCAGGGCCTGGCAGGCGGTGTCGTCGGTGATGTCCAGCATCCGCGTGTGCAGCTGCGGGTCGGCGGTGGCGGGCGGGGGCGGGGCGCGGTCCACGCCGATGACGGTATGGCCCTGCGCGCGCAGGGCCTGGCAGATCGCCGTGCCCAGGCCGCCGGAAGCGCCGGTCACCAGCGCGATGCGTGCTTGCATGTCTTCATCCTGGATCGATGGAAAAAACGAAGCCCGTGCGCCTTGCGGCGCACGGGCCCGGGTCTTGCGGTGCGCAGCTCAGCGACGCTTGTTGAAGTTCGGGTCGCGCGGCGGCGGTTCGGTGCCGGGGCGCGCCGAGGCCGGACGTCCCATGCTGCCGGCGCCCAGGCCGCGCTGGAACTCCTGCCACAGCTCCAGGTTGCGCTCGGTGAGCTGGTTCATCATGGCCCACGGCGTCTGGCCCAGCAGGTTGCCCATCTGGCTGCGGAACTGCTGCTGCTGCTCCATGAACAACTGCATGCTGCGCTCCAGATAGTTGCCCATGAAGCCCTGCAGCGAGTCGCCGTAGAACCGGATGATCTGGCTGAGCATCTGCGTGGACAGCACCGGTTCGCCGGCCGATTCCTGCTCGGCGATGATCTGCAGCAGCACCGACCGGGTCAGGTCCTCGCCGCTCTTGGCATCGCGCACTTCGAAGGTCTCGCCGTCGACGATCAGCTGGCGCACGTCCTCGATGGTGATGTAGCTGGAAATTTCCGTGTCGTACAGACGACGGTTCGGGTACTTCTTGATGATGCGGATAGCGCCTGACTTGGCCATAGCTGGATCCGGTGTTTTCGGCAGGATGACGCAGTGCAATGTCGCCGGCAATGAGACCTAAGGAAGGGGTCCCATTGCCGCGCGGGCGTGATGAATGTGTGACGAAACCTCTTGATTTCCGCTCTGGAAAAGGTGGTGCGATCACCAGCCCATGTACTGGCCGCCGTTGGCCGAGAGGTTGGTACCGGTGATCCAGCCGGCTTCGTCCGGCATGAAGAACGTTACCGCGTAGGCGATCTCCTCCGGCGTGCCCAGGCGCCCTGTGGGAATCTGCGCGACGATCTTGTTGCGCACGTCCTCGGGCACGGCCATCACCATCTCCGTGCCGATATAGCCGGGCGAGACCGTATTGACGGTGATGCCGAATTTGGCGTTTTCCTGCGCCAGCGAGATGGTGAAGCCATGCATGCCGGCCTTGGCCGCGGCGTAGTTGGCCTGGCCGTACTGGCCCTTCTGGCCATTGATCGAGCTGATCTGCACGATGCGCCCCCATTTGCGCTCGCGCATGCCTTCGATCACCGGCCGGGTCATGTTGAACACCGAGTTGAGGTTGGTGTTGATGACCTCGTTCCACTGCTCGGCGCGCATGCGATGGAAGGTGGTGTCGCGGGTGATGCCGGCGTTGTTGACCAGGATCTCCACCGGGCCCAGCTTGCCTTCGACCTCGCGCACCAGCGCCTCGGCCTGTGCGGCATCGCCCACGTCGCCGGGCACCAGCAGCACGTCCACGCCGCTCTGCTGCATCTGCGACTGCCAGGCGCGGGCCTTTTCCTCGTTGCGGTAGTTGGTGGCGACACGATGGCCGAGCTGGGCCAGGCGCGCACAGATGGCAGTGCCGATCCCGCCGGTGCCACCAGTGACAAGGGCGACGCGTGAAGTCATGGAGATGTCCGTCGTTGATGGAATCGCGGACGATTCTAGACAGCGGTCCGCAGCGGGCCGTTGTGCGTCGCAGCGAAATCGTGCTGCAGTTGCACCGGCAACCGGGTCGGATCGAAGGTCACCGCTGCCTGGGCGAGAAATGATTGCCGTTCGGTCATGTGCTGCGGCATCAAAGGCGCCTGCCCCAGGGCCTTCCACGCCAGGTGCAGCGCGGGCATGGGCTCCTCGGCGTCCACCGGCAAGGCCGCGTGGGACTTGGAGAGCTTGTGGCCGTGGACGTCGGTCACCAGTGCCAGATGCAGGTAGTTGGGCGTGGGCAGGCCGAGTGCGCGTTGCAGCAGGATCTGCCGCGGGGTGGAATCGAGCAAATCCGCGCCGCGTACCACGTGGCTGATCCCCTGCTGCGCATCGTCCACCACCACGGCCAGCTGATAGGCCCACAAGCCGTCGGTCCGGCGCAGCACGAAATCGCCCACGCCCAGGTGCACGTCCTGATGCTGCGGCCCCTGCAGGCCGTCCTCGAATTCGACGACCGCATCGGAGGCCACGCGCAGTCGCACGGACGGGTCCGGCCGGCGGCGGCCCGGCACGCAGCCATGGTGGATGCCGGCATGTTCGGCCAGGTCGCTACGGCTGCAATGACACTCGAAGGCCAGGTCGCGCGCCAGCAGATCCTGCAGCGCCGCCTCGTACAGCGCGTGCCGCGCGCTCTGGAAGACCGGCGGGGCGTCGGGGTGCAGGCCGAAGGCCTGTAGAGTCCGCAGCTGGTCCTGCGCGGCACCGGCCACCTCGCGCGGGGGGTCGATGTCCTCGACCCTGACCCACCATTGCCCACCCGCCTGGCGCGCCAGCAACCAGCTGCCCAGGGCCGTCACCAGCGAGCCGAAATGCAGGGGGCCGGTCGGTGATGGCGCGAAGCGCCCGCGATAGTCGGACATTACAACCATGACAGCTCGGGAAGATCGCTGAATGAGGAGCGAGCCTACAGCTTGAATTCGCGTGTCCGCGTCTACAAGCTTGCTTCAGTCATTCCCTCTCTGCTTCGGAGTTTCCCGTGTTGACCCGCATCGGTTTGTTCCTGCTCACCAACCTGGCCGTGCTGGCCTTGGCCGGCATCGTGATGTCGCTGTTGGGGGTGAACTCGGCCAGCATGGCCGGCTTGCTGGTCATGGCCGCGATCTTTGGCTTCGGCGGCTCGCTCATTTCCCTGTTGATGTCCAAGTGGATGGCCAAGCGCGCCACCGGCGCCATGGTCATCGAGACCCCGCGCAACGATGCCGAGCGCTGGCTGGTGGACACCGTACGCCGCCAGGCCCAGGCCGCGGGCATCGGCATGCCGGAAGTCGCCGTGTACGAGGCGCCGGAAATCAACGCCTTCGCCACCGGCGCCAACCGCAACAACGCGCTGGTGGCCGTGTCCACCGGGCTGCTCAACCAGATGACCCAGGACGAGGCCGAGGCCGTGCTGGGCCACGAGGTCGCCCACGTGGCCAACGGCGACATGATCACCATGGCGCTGCTGCAGGGCGTGTTGAACACCTTCGTCATCGTCCTGGCCCGCGTGGTCGGCGGGGTGATCGACAGCTACCTGTCGGGCAACCGCGAGGGCGGCCGCGGCTTTGCCTACTACATCATCGTGTTCGTGCTGGAGATGGTGTTCGGCCTGTTCGCCACGATGATCGCGATGTGGTTCTCGCGCCGTCGTGAATTCCGCGCCGACCATGGCGGCGCCAGCCTGGCTGGCCGTCAGAAGATGATCGCCGCGCTGGAGCGCCTGGCCCGCAACCACAGCGAAAGCACGCTGCCGACGCAGGTGGCCGCTTTCGGGATCACCGGTGGCGTGAGCCAGGGCCTGCGCAAGCTGTTCCTGAGCCACCCGCCGCTGGAAGAGCGCATCGCCGCGCTGCGCCAGAGCACCGCCGCCTGATCCGCGCTGGATCGGCGCTGAAACAGATGGGCCGCTCAATGAGCGGCCCTTCTCGCATGCGACAGCCCGCGCAGCCGCGAAGAGGCTCCCATAAAGCCGCTCCCACAGAAGCCGCACCCACTGAAGCCGTTCCCACAGGTCTTGCCGCCTCGGGCGCCTTGGTGGACAAGTTGCGCGTTGTCCACCCTACGTAGGGTGGATGGCGCTCTTCCATCCACCGCCGCGCACTCGCCGATGAAACCGTGATCCGCGCGAACGCGGAACTCCCACTGAAGCCGCGCCCACTGAAGCCGTTCCCAGAGGGTCTTGCCGCCTCGGGCGCCTTGGTGGACAAGCTGCGCGTTGTCCACCCTACGTAGGGTGGATGACGCTCTTCCATCCACCACCGCGCATCTTCCGGAGCAGACCGTGACCCGCGCGAACGCGGGACTGCCGCCTCAGCCGAACTCGAAGCTCATCGCCGGGGCCGCCGGGCCGACGAAGTGCCCCTGCACGTAGTCGATGCCCGAGTTGAACAGCAGGGTCATGGTCGCCGCATCCTGGATGTGCTCAGCGATGGTGGTAATGCCGTCCTGCTGCGCGCGGGCGGTCATCTCGCCGATCTGGTTCTGCTGCTCCATCGCCACGGCATGGTCCTGGGTGAAGCTGCGGTCCAGCTTGAGGAAGTCGGGCTTGAAGTGCGACAGCAGCTGGAACGAGTCCAATCCGGTGCCGAACTGCTCCAGGCCGACCTTGCAGCCCAGGCCCGCGGCGGCCTGCAGGAAGGCCTGGGCCGCGCGCAGGTGGGTGAAGACCTTGGCCTCGGTGCTCTCCAGCCACAGGCGCTCGCCCGGCACGCCGTGGTAGGCCAGCGCCTCGCGGATCAGGTCGACCATGCTGGGGTCGGAGAACGAGGGCGGGCTGATCTTGACCAGCAGCCGGACGGGCCTGCCGGCGCGTTCGCGTTCGCCCAGCAGGGCGATGGCGCGCTGGATCACCCAGCGATCGATCGGCCCCAGCAGCTCGTGCTGCTCGGCCAGGTCCAGGAAGGCGGTGGGCAGATAGGTCTCGCCGCCGGCCTCCAGGCGCAGCAGGGCCTCGTAGAAATCGCCCGGCTCGCCCATCAGCGGAATGATCGGCTGGAAATGCAGCGCAAAGCCCTCGCCGGCGATCCCGGCCTGGATCATGTCCAGCAGCCGCTGCACGCGTTCCTCCTCGGCGCGGTCGGCCGAGCCGGGGTCGAACAGCTGCACCGCGTTGCCGCCCAGGCCGGCCACGGCCTGCACGTTCTCCGCTGCACGCGCCAGCACCTGGCTGACGCTGGCGATCTTCTCCCCGATCTGCACGCCGCCGATGCTCACGGTCAGCGAAAGCGCGCGCTCGCCCACTTCCAGCACGTGGCGGGCGAAGGCCTCGCGCAGCGACTGCGCCAGCGCGCCGGTGCGCGCATGGTCGCCGGGGCTGAGCACGGCGAAGCTGTACTCGCCAAAGCGTGCCGCGCGCATGTCCGGGTCCAGGGTCTGCGACAGCCGCGTGGCCAGGGCGGCCATCAGCGTGTCGGCCGCATGCAGGCCCAGGTCCGGCAGCAGCCGGGCCACATGGTCCGGCTCGATCAGCAGCAGGCCGCAGGGCGCCTCGCCACGGCCCACGCGCGCCACCGCGTCCTCCAGTTCCTGCAGGAAGGTCGGGCGGTTGAGCAGGCCGGTGACCACGTCGCGCTGGCGCAGGTCCTCGACCTCGCGCGCCAGGTCGGCATCGAAATCGCGCCGGCGGAACACCACCTGCACGCACTGCTCGCCCTCGTAGCTGGCGGTGGCGAACTCCATCGTCGCCGGGAACACGTCCCCGTCCATGGCCCGCGCCTGCAGCTGGTACAGCGGCGGCGGCGGCTCGCCCTTGCTGAGCTGCTTGAGCAGGGCCTTGAAGTCGGCCACGTGCTGCGGTGCCACCAGGTCCAGCAGGGAGATGCCTTCCACGTCCTCGAAGGACTCGAAGCCGAACATCTCCAGGTAGGCCTCGTTGGCGCGGATGTGCATGCCTTCGTGGATGTAGGCGATGGGGTCGCGGGAGGAGGCGATCAGCGCATCGCAACGGCGCTCGGTCTCGCGCAGCTGCGCTTCCAGTCTGCGCAGCGAACGGCGGGTCTCCAGGTCGTCCCATTCGCTCTGCAGCCGCGCCAGCAGGTGCGCGCCGCGCCCGCGCAGGACGAAGCCGCGGGCGCCGCGGTTGGCGTCCTCGACGATGGCCGCCTCGTCCAGGCTGTCGTGCAGCACGATCACCGGGATGTCCTTGCCGCTGGCGGCGACCTTGGTCAGGACCTCGCTGATCGGCACCAGGCGCGCGCTGCGAGTGGCCAGGATCAGGTCCAGCGGGTGCGAGGACAGCTGCTGCTGCAGCTCGTCGATCCCCGACGGCCGCAGCGGGCGTACGGCGATGCCGCCATTGCGCAGGGTGCTGACGACGGCCTCGGCCTGCTCGCCGCTGTCGTCGACGATCATCAGACGCAGGGTGGAATCTTTCGCGGCGGCCATCGGGCTTCCTCTGAACGAAGTGGCTTAATACATGAGCCCCCGCGACACGTCCATGAGGGCGCGCCCACGCCAGGCGAGCCTGCGACCGCCTTGGCGCCCACGACCGGGGCGATCGCGGTCAGAGTGGGCGTTTGCCGGTGTCGCCCTGGATCTCGCGCACCAGCCGCGGCACCAGGTAGCCGGACAGGCGTGCTGCAAGCGCACGATGCAGGGCGCGGGCGGTGTCGTCGTCGACCTCGAAATGCGCCACCCCCTGCACCCGGTCCAGCTGGTGCAGGTAATACGGCAGCACGCCGGCGGCAAAGCCGCGCTCGGACAGGTCGGTCAGGGCCTGGACGCTGTCGTTGACCCCGCGCAGCAGCACGGCCTGGTTGAGCAGGGTCACGCCGACGCCGCGCAGCCGGGCCAGGGCCCGGTCGACCTGGGCGTCGAACTCGTTGGCATGGTTGGCGTGCACCACCAGGGTGACCGGCCAGGGCAGGGGCGCCAGCCAGTCCAGCAGCGCCTGGTCCACGCGCTCGGGCAGGACGATGGGCAGGCGGCTGTGGATGCGCAGGCGCTTGAGATGGGGCACACGGATCAGCGCGGCGGTCAGCTCGGCCAGCTTGTGGGTGGCCAGCGACAGCGGGTCGCCCCCGGAAAGCAGCACTTCCTCCACCGAGGTGTCGGCCGCGATCAGGTCCACCGCCTCGCGCCAGCCATCGCGCGCGGCGGTCTCCTCGGCGTAGGGGAAGTGCCGGCGGAAGCAGTAGCGGCAGTTGATGGCGCAGCTGCCGGTGGCCACCAGCAGGGCCCGGCCGTTGTATTTCTGCAGCACCCCGGCACCGGAGCGGGCCGCCGCATCGCCCACCGCGTCCAGGCTGAACCCGTGCGCAGGGCGCATCTCATCGTCCAGCGGCAGCACCTGGCGCAGCAGCGGGTCGGCCGCATCGCCCACGCGCATGCGCGCCACGAAGCCCTGCGGCACCCGCATCTGGAACTGCGCGGCGGCCTGAGGCGAGAGCCGAGCGGCCAGTTCGGGCAGGCGCAGCTGCGCCAGCAGGGCCATCGGGTCGCGGACGGCATCGCGCCAGGCCTGCTGCCAGCGCGGGGCGCTGTGGGCGGGCTCGGGCTGCAAGGGCAGGGAGGCTGCGGGTATCATGGGCGGTCTGAACACTAGCGCCCGCCAGGAACGGCGGGCGCTCCATTCTATCCGGCCCGTCGCATGCCGCGGCGGGCCCGCCTGATCCGAGGAGTTTGTACGCATGGCCAGCTATGGCATGAACGACGTCAAGAACGGGATGAAGATCCTGGTCAACAACGAGCCCGCCATCATCACCGAGACCGACTACGTCAAGCCGGGCAAGGGCCAGGCCTTCACTCGCATGCGCTTCCGCCTGATCCGCTCGGGCCGCGTGCAGGAACTGACGCTCAAGAGCACCGACGCCATCGAGGCGGCCGACGTGGTCGATACCGACATGCAGTACCTGTACAACGATGGCGAGTACTGGCACTTCATGCAGCAGGAGACCTTCGAGCAGGTGCAGGCCGACGAAACCGGCGTGGGCGATGCCAAGAAGTGGCTCAAGGGCGAGGAAGCCTGCGTGGTGACGCTGTTCAACGGCAATCCGATCCAGGTCACGCCGCCGAACTTCGTCGAGCTGAAGATCACCGAGACCGATCCGGGCGTGAAGGGCGACACCGCCGGCACCGGTGGCAAGCCGGCCACCCTGGAAACCGGTGCGGTCGTGCGCGTGCCGCTGTTCGTGGGCACCGACGAAATCATCAAGGTGGACACCCGCACTGGCGAGTACGTCTCCCGCGTCAAGTGACCCATGGCGCGTGCGCTGCGGCGCACGCCTTCGCCATCGGGTCATCCCGCGCCGGCGGAGATCCAGCGTTTGCCTTCGACCTCGCCTGGCTTGCATTGACGGCCGCGCCAGAATCGCAGTCAAAGCCAATGGGCCCCCGTCAGCGCGGAGATGACGACCTGAAAGCCGATCGTGGACGGTGACCATCCCGCGCAGGCTGCACTCTGACCCCAAGCGAGCCAGCATGAGCGAATCCAGCACCCCCCCGGAACCCTGCGACCTGTTGATCGAAGCCGGCTTTATCGTGCCGGTCGAGCCGCATGCGGTGGTCCTCAGCGACCACGCCGTGGCCATCACCGGCGAGCGCATCGTCGCCATCGCACCGCGCGAGCAGGCGCGTGCGCGCTTTGCGCCCAAGCAGGTGGTCTCGCGGCCGCACAGCGTGCTGATCCCGGGGCTGGTCAACGCCCACACCCACAACCCGATGACGCTGCTGCGCGGGGTGGCGGACGACCTGCCGCTGATGGTGTGGCTGCAGCAGCACATCTGGCCGGTGGAAGCGGCGGTGATCGGGCCGGAGTTCGTCGGCGACGGCACCGCCTTCGCCGTGGCCGAGATGCTGCGCGGCGGCACCACCTGCGCCAATGAGAACTACTTCTTCCCCGACGTGCAGGCCGCGGTCTACAAGCAGCTTGGCTTCCGCGCGCTGGTCGGCCTGCCGGTGATCAACTTCCCGACCGCCTGGGCCAAGTCGGACGACGAGTACTTCGACAAGGCCGGCCAGGTGCACGATGCATGGCGCGACGACGCCCTGGTGTCCACCGCCTTCGCGCCGCATGCGCCGTACACGGTCAGCGACGCCAACTTCGAGCGCGTACGCATGCTGGCCGACCAGCTGGACATGTCCGTGCACCTGCATACGCACGAGACCGCGCAGGAGGTGGCCGATTCGCTCAAGGAATACGGCCAGCGCCCGCTGGCGCGGCTGGACCGCCTGGGCTTGGTCAACGACCGCCTGATCGCGGTGCACATGACCCAGCTGACCGACAGCGAGATCCACCTGTGCGCCGAGCGCGGCGTCAGCGTGGTGCATTGCCCGGAATCCAACCTCAAGCTGGCCTCTGGCTTCTGCCCGGCCTGCGCCCTGGTCCGTGCCGGCGTGAACCTGGCCATCGGCACCGATGGCTGTGCCAGCAACAACGACCTGGACATGTTCGGGGAAACCCGCACTGCCGCCATCCTGGCCAAGGCCGTGGCCAACGACGCCACCGCGCTGGATGCGCCCAGCGCCTTGCGCGCGGCCACCCTGGGCGGGGCGCGCGCGCTGGGGCTGGAAGAAAAGATCGGCTCGATCGAGGTCGGCAAGCAGGCGGACCTGGCCTGCATCGACCTGTCCGGCCTGGAATCGCAACCGCTGCATCACGTGCTTTCGCAGATCGTCTACGCCACCGGTCGTCACCAGGTCACCGACGTATGGATCGCCGGCCATCGCAAGCTGGCCGAGCGCGTGCTAGTGGACATGGACATCGACCGGTTGATCGCCAACGCCAGGCAGTGGCGCGAGCGCATCGCCGGCATCAGCCGCTGACCCGGCCGCGCCGCGCGTTCATCCCTTTTCGAGGAATCCCCCATGCACGCATCCGCGAGCGAATCGTCCAACTTCCGCCAGGCCGAACTGGACAAGTTCGGCGCCCTGGCCAACCGCTGGTGGGACCCGGATGGCCCGCAGAAGGCCCTGCATGCGCTGAACCCGCCGCGCCTGGACTACGTGCGCCAGCGGGTGCGCCTGTCCGGCGCGCGCGCGCTGGACGTGGGCTGCGGTGGCGGCCTGCTGAGCGAGGCGCTGGCGCGCGAGGGTGCCGAGGTGACCGCGCTGGACCTGTCGCCCGAGCTGATCAAGATGGCCAACCTGCACCGGCTGGAGTCGGGCTTGCAGATCGACTACCGCGTGCAGTCGGTCGAGGCCCTGGCCGAGGAGGCTGCCGGCAGCTTCGACGTGGTGACCTGCATGGAGATGCTGGAGCACGTGCCGGATCCGGGCGCGGTGATTGCCGCCTGCGCGCGCCTGCTGCGCCCCGGCGGGCAGCTGTTCGTGTCCACGCTCAACCGCACGCCCGCCGCCTTCGCGCTGGCGGTGGTGGGCGCCGAATACGTGGCACGGCTGCTGCCGCGCGGCACCCATCACTACCAGGATTTCATCCGCCCCTCCGAGCTGGGCACCTGGCTGCGCCAGTGCGGACTGCAGCTGCAGGATGTGAGCGGGCTGGCCTACGAGCCTTGGCGCAATCGCGCGCGCCTGACCCGTCGCACCGAGGTCAACTACCTGGCCTGCGCGCTCAAGCCCGGGCATGACTGAGGTGGTCGCCAGCGAGGCCTTGCTGCCGGCGCGGTTCCCGCGTGCGGTGCTGTTCGACCTGGACGGCACGCTGCTGGACAGCGCACCGGATTTCGTCGCCACCCTCAACCGCATGCGCCACGTGCGCGGGCTGCCCTCGGTGCCGGCCGAGGTGGTCCGCCCCAGCGTCTCGCGCGGCAGCCGCGCGATGCTGCAGGCGGCCTTTCCGGAGATCGACCAGGCCGAGCGCGAGGGCTGGGTGCCGGAGTTCCTGTCGATCTACCAGGACGAGCTGGGCCGCCACAGCCAGCTGTTCGACGGGGTGGCCGAGCTGCTGGAGGCGCTGGAGCCCGCCGGCACGGTGTGGGGCATCGTCACCAACAAGCCCGAGTACCTGGCCCAGCTGATCCTGCCCAGGCTGGGCTGGCAGGGCCGCTGCGCGGTGCTGCTGGGCGGCGACACGCTGCCCGAGCGCAAGCCGCACCCCATGCCGCTGCGGATCGGCTGCGAGCGCATGGGCGTATCGGTGGCAGATTGCGTCTATGTGGGCGATGACGAGCGCGACATCATCGCCGCGCGCCAGGCGCCCATGCCCAGCATCGCCGCGCTGTGGGGCTACCGCATGGCCGAGGACGACCCGGTGGCCTGGCGCGCCGACCGCATGGTCGAGGACGTGCATGCGCTGCTCACCCCGGCGAACTGGCCCGTGGCGCCGTGAGCGATTCGGCCGGGCTGGACAACTTCATTGGCAAGTGGCGCACGCGCTGGCCGGAGTGGCAGGTGGCCGAGACCTTCATCCCCGCGACGCAGCGGCAGGCGGTGGTGGCCTGGTTCGCGCTGCTGCAGGAGTTCGAGGACATCATGAACGTGGACGGCGACCCGCTGCCGGCCGACGCCAAGCTGGGCTGGTGGGCGCAGGAGCTGCGCGACTGGAGCCAGCAGCGTTCGCGCCATCCGCTGGGGCGCGTGCTCGAGCCGCTGAAGGCGCCCTGGGCCGAGCTGGCCGAGGCGCTGCCGGTGGTGCAGCTGATCCGGCGCCAGCCGGGCTCGCTGGACGATGCGATGGCGCAGTTCGCGCCGTTCGCGCGCGTGGTGGCCAAGGTGGAGGCGGCGCTGTTCGATGCCGCCGCGCCCGACGCCCACGGCCATCAGGCATTGGCCGCGCAATGGCTGGCCTCGCGTGCCGAGGCCGCAGGTGCGGCGGCGGCGCCCGTGGGGATGGAGCTGCCCGCCTGGCGCGCGCTGCTGCTCAAGGCCTGGCCGCCCGCGCCCGGATTGAGCCGCCCGCGACGCCTGTGGCTGCGCCTGGCGCGCCTGCGCCTGAAGCGCGAACTGGCCGGCGAGCGGCCGGTCGCCAAGCCCCTGGCGCTGCTCTGGCACAGCTGGCGCGGCGCTTCCGGCGGGCGCTGAGCGGCCGCAGTGGAGGGCCGGGCGGCCGGGACGGACTGGGCTATGCTTGGCGTCCGCCTTTGGGGGGTAGGGCCCGCTGGCCGATGGGGATGTACGGACGCATCTTGCTCTGGATGCTGTGCCTGATCGCAGGCGCAGTGGCATCGACTGCGCGCGCGGAACCATCGTCGCCGGATGTCACCGTGCAGCGGCTGTCCGGCGATGCAAGCCCCGAAGCGATCCTCTCCGGCGCGCGCGTGGCCGAACTTCAGCCCGCCAAGAGCCGCGCCGACGTGCTGCGTGCGGATTCCTCCGAAGCGAGCTGGTGGCGCATCACCAGCCGTCGTGCCATCGGCGCCCAGGCCGAACCGCAACTGGTGCTGACCACGCCCTACCTGAGCCGCGTGGAGCTCTGGCTGCCCGGTCGCGGCGTGCCGCAGACTCGAATGCTCTATGGCCGCGACTACGACTCGCGCTACTCCACCCGCGCCCTGGTCTTTCCCTTGCCGGGCGATGTGCGGGCCGGTGAGGCGTTCTGGGTGCGGGTGACCTCGCGTGGCGCCGTGCCCATGCGGGTGTCCATCGAGCCGCGCGATGAGGTCCATCGCAAGGATCTGATCTTCGTCGGCGGGCGCATGGCCTTGCTTGGCAGTACCGCCATCCTGCTGGTGCTGGCCCTGGCCATGTGGCTGCGCGTGCGCGATGCGAACTACGCCATGTTCGCCGTGGCCATGGTCAGCATCATGCTGTACCTGGCCGCCGTTGGCGGGGAGATGCGCTTCATTCCCGGCCTGGCCCAGGTGTTCGGCAGCTCGTCGTTGCCGCAGCGGCTGGTCGGCGGGGTCGGGGTGATCGCCTCCAACGTGTTCCTGTGGACCTACATGGACCTGCGCCGGCAGATGCCCTGGGCCTACCGGCTGCTGCAGGCGCTCAGCGTGGTGATGGGCGTGGCCACCTTCGGCAGCGTGTTGGGTGCGGGCGCTGCGCTGACGATGGTGGCCAACCTCACCATCCTGGTGGTGGCCTCCAGCATCGTGGTCTGCTCGGTCATGCTTGCGCTGCGGGGCTCGCGGCCGGGCCTGGTGGTGATGGTGTCCTGGATCCCGCTGGCGATCTTCAGCTCGCTGCGGGTGCTGCAGATCGTGGGATGGTGGTCCGGGCCGGAATGGGCCGACCACCTGCAGAGTTTCGGCTTCGCCATGGCCGGCCTGCTGCTGATGCTCGGCACGACCGAGCAGATGCTGCACCTGCGCCGCGAGCACGACCGCGTCAGCCACATCGCGCGCGTGGACACGGTCACCGGGACCCTGTCGCGTGGCGCCCTCGACCGCGCCCTGGCCGAGACGCTGGCGCAAGCGCAGCACAGCGGCACGATCTTCTCGGTGGTGTTCATCGACGTGGACCATTTCAAGCAGGTCAATGACGTACACGGCCACGCCGTGGGCGATGCCTGCCTGCGCTTCATCGCCATGCGCGCGCGCAACCACCTGCGCGCCAGCGACGTGCTGGGCCGCTATGGCGGCGACGAGCTGCTGGCCATCCTGCCCGGCGCCGACGGCACCCGCGCGCGCGAGGTCGCCGCCAAGGTCCACCGCGCCGTCGCCGTGCGCCCACTGATGATCGATGGGCTGCAGCTGCCGTGCACGCTGAGCCTGGGCGCGGCGCAGTGGCGGCCGGGCGAGCGCGTGGAGGAGCTGCTGGCGCGCGCCGACGCGGCGCTGTATCGCAGCAAGGCCGCGGGCCGCAACTGCGTGCACCTGGCCCCTGGAGACACCCCAACCGCAGAGGAACTGTACGTATGAGCCTGAAGGATCAATCAACGTTGGCGTCGAACCAGGCCCACGCGCTGACGCCGCAAGCCTCGCTGCTGCCGGGCGATGTGCTGCTGATGCTGGGCGATGGCCCATTGTCGGCACTGATCGCCTGGTGCGGCGACAGCGTCTACAGCCACGCCGCCCTGGTGGCCGACAACGGCGAGCTGATCGAGGCGGCCGCCAGCGGCGTGCGCCGCTATCCCATCGCCCAGCGCCTGCAGGACGACAAGAACTTCGGCTTCATCGATGGCTTCCACACGCTGGCCCACGATGGCCAGGCGCTCGATGCGGCCGACCGCGCCGCCATCGTCGCCCACGCCCAGTCGCTGATCGGCACGCCGTATCCGCTGGACTCGCTGGCCACGCTCGGCGTCATCGTCGCCATCCGCGGCAAGCTGCCCCAGCATCGCCTGGCCCGCCTGCTGGTGCGCGAGGCGCTGGATCATCTGGTGAGGAACAATCCCTCGCACATGGTCTGCAGCGAGCTGGTGTTCCGGGCGCTGGCCGAGTGCGACGTGCAGCCATTGGGCCGCCTGGCGCCGACCATCGTCATCACCCCGCCCACGCACCTGCCGTTTCCGGAGATCGACTGGGTCGCGCTGCTGGAGGAGGTCGGCCCGCTGTTGTGGCCCAAGTCCAAGCTCAAGTTGGCATTGGCGGCCGCCACCCCCGTCGACGCGGCGGCCGGGGTGGTCGATGAGGCAGCGGTGGCCCCTGGCGAAGACCTCGCCGACGAGGCGCTGATGCAGCACGTGGCGCAGGCCCGTGCGGTCCTGGGCCTGCAGCCGGCACCGCCGAGCCTGGCCACCGACGCGGTGGGCGCGAAGATGGCGGCCGCGGGCCCTGCCGATGATCCGCGTCCCAATCCCAAGCTGGTCACGCCCCAGGACCTGGCGGCCACGCCGGACCACGTGGCGCTGGGCCGACTGATGCAGGCCGCGAGCTGACGCTAGCCGGGCAGCAGGAAATTGCCCGGGGAGGCCGGTGCGTCCGCGGACAGCTCGCGGCGGACTTCGTCCTTGAGCTGGACGCCGGTGAGCTGGCGTTGCCGCGCCTGCTCCATCAACCAGGCCAGCTTGTGCATGGCCGTCTCGTAGTCCAGGCCAGGCTGGCGGATGTTGGAGAGGCAATTGCGGGCCGCATCGGTCAGCCCGACCTGCGGCGACCAGGTCAGGTAGGCGCCCAGACTGTCGGGCGAGCTCAGGCCGGGGCGCTCGCCGATCAGGGTCAGGCACAGGCTCGCGCCCAGCAGCTCGCCGATCTCATCGCCGATGGCTACGCGTCCCTGGACCACCACGCACACCGGGGCCAGCGCCCAGCCCTGCGTGCGGGTGTGGGCAAGCAAGCGCTCAAGCATCGCCGGCGCGTGCCGATGCACCGCCAGCGCGGACAGCCCATCGGCGATGACGATCACCAGGTCCGGTGCGCCGCCGGACAGGGCGGCCTGGGCGCGCAGGGCCTCGCAAGAGGACGGATCCAAGCGTCGGCCCAGGTCCGGCCGCTGCAGGTAGGTCTGGCGGTCGGTCGCGGCGCTGTGCAGAGTCAGGGCAGGGTGACCGGCCTGCGCCAGCATCGCCTCGACGGGCGCCGGATCCAGCGGCAGATGCACCGCATCGCGCGCCTGCGCATGGGCGAACTGAAACTCAAGCTGCGCCGCCGTCGGCAGGCTGGTGCCGGCCTGGCCCAGGGCGATGCGCGCGGGGGTCAGCGCACGTAGCGGGCGCCACGGATCGGCCTGGTCGGCGGACTCGCCCGTCGGCCACTGGCTCATGGCAGGCGCGCCAAGGCCTGGCGAAAAGCGTCCGGCACCTGCGCGCCCAGCCGGAAACGACCTTCGTGGCGCTTGAGGATGTCCATCCGTTCCAGCCAGGCCTCGAACTCCGGCGCAGGCCGCAGGCCCAGCACCTGGCGGGCGTACAAGGCGTCGTGGAACGAGGTGGTCTGGTAGTGCAGCATCACATCGTCGCCGCCGGGAATACCCATGATGAAGTTGATCCCGGCCGCGCCCAGCAGCGTCAGCAGCACGTCCATGTCGTCCTGGTCGGCCTCGGCATGGTTGGTGTAACAGATGTCGCAGCCCATCGGCACGCCCAGCAGCTTGCCGCAAAAGTGGTCTTCCAGCCCGGCGCGGATGATCTGCTTGCCGTCGTACAGGTATTCCGGGCCGATGAAGCCGACCACGGTGTTGACCAGCAGCGGCTCGAACGCGCGCGCCACCGCGTAGGCGCGCGCCTCGCAGGTCTGCTGGTCCACGCCGTGGTGGGCATCGGCCGACAGCGCGCTGCCTTGCCCGGTCTCGAAATACATGACGTTGCGGCCCACGCTGCCGCGGCCCAGCGACAGCCCGGCCTCGTAGCCTTCCTGCAGCAGCGCCAGGTTGACGCCGAAGCTGGTGTTGGCGCGCTCGGTGCCAGCGATGGACTGGAACACCAGGTCCACCGGCGCGCCGCGCCGGATCGCCTCGATGGTGGTGGTGACATGGGCCAGCACGCAGGACTGCGTCGGGATCTGGTAGCCGCCAATCACGCCATCGAGCATTTTCAGCAGCTCGATGATGTCGCCGGTGCTGTCGCTGGCCGGGTTGATCCCGATCACCGCATCGCCATTGCCGTGCAGCAGGCCGTCGAGCACGCTGGCGGCGATACCCGCCGCATCGTCGGTGGGGTGGTTGGGCTGCAGGCGCGTGGACAGGCGGCCGCGCCCGCCCAGCGAATTGCGGAAGGCCGTGCGTACGCGCACCCGCGAGGCCACCAGCACCAGGTCCTGCACGCGCATCAGCTTGGACACGGCCGCCACCATTTCCGGAGTCAGGCCGGGGGCCAGGGCGGCCAGCGAGGCTTCCGTGGCCGCATCGCCCAGCAGCCAGTCGCGGAAGTCGCCCACGGTCAGGTGCGCCACCGGGGCGAAGGCCTGGCGGTCGTGGCGGTCGATGATCAGGCGGGTGACCTCGTCCTGCTCGTAAGGAATCACCGCCTCCTCGATGAAATGGCGCAACGGCACCTCGGCCAGGGCCATCTGCGCGGCCACGCGCTCGCGGTCGCTGTCGGCGGCGATGCCCGCCAACTGGTCGCCCGCGCGCCTGGGCGTGGCCTTGGCCAGCAGCGTCTTGAGGTCGCCGAAGTGCCACCTCTGTCCGCCGGCGAGCGTGGAGAAACCGGCCATGTCAGTGCGGCTCCAGCGCCGCGTCCGCGCGGATGCCACCGCGGCGCAAGCTCAGCTGGCACAGCGCCATGCCCGTGGCCATCAGGCCCACGAAGATCGCGGCCAGCAGCGGGTTGAACCACACCATCGTCACCAGGCACAGCAGCGCCAGCACCAGCGCGACCGCGGGCACCAGCGGATAGCCGGGCGCACGAAAACTGCGGGGCAGGTCCGGCTCGGCCCGGCGCAGCTTGAACAGGCTGAGCATGCTCATCAGATACATCACCACCGCGCCGAACACCGACAGGGTGATCATCGCCGCGGTCAGGCTCATGCCCTGCAGCTGGACCAGGCCATCGCTGAAGATCGCGGCGATGCCGATCACGCCGCCGGCCAGGATCGCCCGGTGCGGCGTGCGGAAGCGCGACAGCCTGGCCAGTCCGTGCGGCAGGAAGCCGGCGCGGGCCAGGGCGAAGAACTGGCGCGAGTAGCCCAGGATGATGCCGTGGAAGCTGGCCACCAGCCCGAACAGGCCGATCCACACCAGCATGTGCAGCCAGGTCGAGTCGTTGCCGACCACCGCCTTCATCGCCTGCGGCAGCGGGTCGTTGATGTTGCTCAGTGACCGCCAGTCGCCCACACCGCCGGCCAGGATCATCACCCCGAACGCCAGTGTCACCAGGGTCAGGATGCCGGCGATGTAGGCCCGGGGAATCGTGCGCCTGGGCTCCTTGGCTTCCTCGGCGGCCATGGCCGCGCCCTCGATGGCCAGGAAGAACCAGATGGCGAAGGGAATGGCGGCGAAGATGCCGGCGATGGCCTTGCCATCGAACCTGTCGTTGCCGGCCCAGCCCTCGAGCATGAAGCGGGACAGGGAAAAGCCCGGCGCCACCACGCCCATGAACACCAGCAGTTCGATCACCGCCAGCACCGTGACCACCAGCTCGAAGGTCGCCGCGATACTGACCCCGACGATGTTCAAGCCCATGAAGATCAGGTAGGCGCCCACCGCGGCCACGCGCGGGTCCAGGCCCGGGAACTGCACGTTGAGATAGGCGCCGATGGCCATCGAGATCGAGGGCGGGGCGAAGGTGAACTCGATCAGCGTGGCGATGCCGGCGATCATGCCGCCCAGGGGCCCGAACGCCCGCCAGCTGTAGGCGAAGGGGCCGCCGGCATGCGGGATGGCCGTGGTCAACTCGGTGAAGCTGAAGATGAAGCAGGTGTACATCGCCGCCACCAGCACGGTGGTGACCAGGAACCCCAGGGTGCCGGCCACCCCCCAGCCATAGCTCCAGCCGAAGTATTCGCCCGAGATCACCAGCCCGACGGCGATGCCCCACAGGTGCAGGGTGCCGAGCGTGGGCTTGAGCTGGGTGTCGGACATGCCGATGTTTCCTGCACGGTGGGGTCATGGAGGAGGGTGTCGGCCGCTGCGAACCAGCGGGCGCGGCACGCTTCCCTTATAAGCAATGTCGCGCCTGTTTGGCGAGTCCGGCACGACGGCGGCGCCCGAGGGTCTAAACTGGGCAGGTGCGCAAGCACGGGCAGGGCGGTCCAACGCGCGCTGTCACGTCTTGTCCTGGAGGCACGAACTCGCCTTTGGAGAGGCCAGCCCGTCGGAGTGCGGTATCGCCGCCGGTCCCTGCCGCAGCTGGAGCCAGGCGAGGCCACCGGGGGCGCCTGGCGGCACGTTAGATGTGCAGAGTCGCAATGAGAATGAGCGCGGCTCGATCTTGGTGCTGCCAGGGCTGGTCCCTGCCGCGTGGCGCGGGCCAGGCTCAGCAGGATCGACGATGGAGAGAGCGTCAAAACGAGCCGAATGCATCTTGCACCCTTGTGGGAGCGGCTTCAGCCGCGAAGAGGCTTCACTGGAAAAGCCTCTTCGCGGCTGAAGCCTCTTCCACAGAAACTCCGGCAGGAGCTCTCGCGTCCCGTTGGCCTCGCGCTATGGCTTGGTGCGCTCCAGTACCAGCAGCGGATCGATGCGGGTGTCGAACCAGTTCATCCCCCAATGCAGGTGGGGCCCGGTCGCCCGGCCGGTGGCCCCGACCGCCGCGATCACCTGGCCCTGTTGCACGCGGTCGCCGACTTTCACGTCGATGCGCGACAGGTGCAGGAAGTTGGAACTGATGCCGAAACCGTGATCCAGCAGCAGCGTGCCGCCGGTCAGGTACAGGTCCGGTCCGACGAAGGTCACCACGCCGCCGGCCGGCGCCTTGACCGGCGTGCCGGTGGGCACGGCGATATCCATGCCCGAATGGCCGCTGCCGGGCTGGCCGTTGTACACCCGGGCGTTGCCGAAGCGCCCGCTGATGCGTCCCTGCACCGGCCAGATGAAGGCCTGGGTGAAGTCGGTGAGATCCCGGTCCTGCGCGCGCGCAGCGGTGACCTGGGCCTGCTCGCGCTTGATGCGCTCGGCGATCGCCGGCGGCGGGTTGACGGTCTTGGGCGGCACGCCGTTGACGCGTTCGGTCGGCCAGTCGCGCGGGGTCACCGCGATGTTCACCGTCGCGCCGGCCTGGCCTGGCGGCGCGACGCTGAGCACCAGCGGGCCCTGGGCGTCGCGTCCGACCCCGAACACCACCGTGCCGTAGCCGGTGGCCCGCAGGGTGCGGCCGTCAAAGCGGACGGTCGAGCCGGGCGGCACCTTGCCGATGACCATCGCGCCCTGGGAAACGCTGTCGGGAAACACCACGCGCGCCGACGCCTGCTGAGCGCTGGCCGGGCCAGCGCCGACCCCGCACAGGCTTGCCGTCAGCGCCAGCGCGACCAACGCGGAGCGGGCGCAGCGCCGCGCGCCACGCAACAGCGTGTCGCTCATCGGTCGAAGGTGAGGCGCTCGCCGCGCGGGGTGCCGACCAGCTGTTCGCCATTCCAGGCCATGCGGCCGTTGACCCAGGTGGCGGCCACGCGCGACTGGAAGGTCGTGCCCTCGAAGGGCGAGTAGCCGCACTTGGACAGCACGTCTTCGCGCCTGACGGTGAAGGGCTCGTCTTCCACCAGCACCAGGTCGGCCCAGTAGCCCTCGCGCAGGAAGCCGCGCTCGGCCACGTCGAACAGCTGCGCAGGGGCATGGGCGAACTTCTGCACGATGCGCGCGCGGCTGGATTTCTTCTCGTGCACCAGCTCCAGTGCCGCCACCAGGGCGAACTGCACCAGCGGCAGGCCGCCGGGCGCCTTGGCGTAGTCGGTCTGGGATTTTTCTTCCAGGGTATGCGGGGCGTGGTCGGTGGCCAGCACGTCGATCACGTCATCGGCCAGCGCCTTGATCAGCGCCTGGCGGTCGCTGCCGTCCTTGATCGCCGGGTTGCACTTGATGAAGTTGCCCAGGCGCTCGTAATCCTCGCGCTGGAAGCGCAGGAAATGCACGCAGGTTTCTGCGGTGATTCGCTTGAGGCGCTTGCCGTCCTTGTCCGCCAGCGGGCCGGCCTTGAACAGCGCCAGCTCGTCGGCGGTGGAGATGTGCAGCACGTGCAGGCGCGTGCCATGGCGGGTGGCCAGCTCCAGCGCCAGGCGGGTGGACTTGATGCAGGCCTCGCGCGAGCGGATGTCCGGATGGAACTTCACCGGGATCTCGTCGCCGTACTGGGCGCGGTAGCGCTCCTGGTTGGCGTTGATCATCGGCGTGTCCTCGCAGTGCGTGATGATCGGCACCGGGGTGTCGCGGAAGATCGCATCCAGGGTTTCCGGGTTGTCCACCAGCATGTTGCCGGTGGAGGCGCCCATGAACACCTTCACCCCCGGCGTGGCCTTGGGGTCGGTGCGCTGGATGTCGGCCAGGTTGTCGTTGCTGGCGCCCATGTAGAAGCCATGGTTGCCCCAGGCGCGGCCCCTGGCGATGGCGTACTTGGCTTCCAGCGCCTCGGCGTTGAGGGTCGGCGGCTTGGTGTTGGGCATCTCCATGAAGCTGGTCAGCCCGCCAGCCACCGCCGCGGCCGACTCGGTGGCGATATCGCCCTTGTGGGTCAGGCCCGGTTCGCGGAAATGCACCTGGTCGTCGATCATGCCCGGCATCAGCCAGCGGCCGCCGGCATCGATCACCTTGTCGTCGGCCCCGGGCCGGATCTGCGCCGCAATCTTGGCGATGCGGCCGTTTTCGATCTTCAAGTCCGATTCGAACTCGCGACCTTCGTTGACCAGGCGGGCGTTGACGATGACGGTTGAGGGCATCAGGACTGACCTTTGGGTTCTCGGCGTGGAACTCGATGGGGAACAGGCGGGACGGGGTCGTGCCCGCCAGGATGGAAGGGGTGGCAGCGGCCGATGCGCCTGAGCGCCAGCCAGCTGCCGCGCAGCGGACCGAACCGGCCGATGGCCTCCATGGCGTACTCCGAGCAGCTCGGCGCGAACCTGCAGCGCGGCCCCAGCAGGGGGCTCACGAACAGCTTGTAGAGCCGCAACAGGCCGATGAGGATACGCGACAGCATGGGGCGATCATACGTGCACACGGTGAACACGCGGTTGCCGCCCCCCCGGGTGTAGGCTATAAAGGCCCGCTTTTCCCGAGCCCCGGGAGATTTCAAGGAAGCGTTTTTCGTGGCTGCCAAGAAACCCGCCAAGAAGGCCGTCAAGGCCGTAAAGACCCCCGCCAAGCCGGCGAAGAAGTCTGTCGCCGTGGTGAAGAAAGCAGTAGCCAAGAAGCCCGCGGCGCCCGCCGCGAAGAAGGCGGCGCCCACCAGCGCTTCCAAGAAGGCGGTCGCCAAGAAGGCGCCCGCGGCCAAGACACCTGCTGCCAAGGCCCCCGCGGCCAGCAAGCCGGTGGCGGCCAAGAAGCCCGCGCCCGCCCCGGTCGCCAAGGCGCCGGCCAAGAAGGCCGCTCCCCCCGCACCGAAGCCAGCTGCAAAGCCCGCTCCGGCCAAGTCTGCCCCCAAGGCAGCGGCCCCAGCGGTTGCGCCCGTGACAACGTCGCCTGCGAAACCGTCGACGCCCGCTGCCGAGGCTAACGCCCCAAAGAGCACCGTGCCCGCACCGAAGAACGTCAAGAAGACCGACAAGCCCGCCACCAGCCAGGCTTCCACCGCATCCGCGCCCAAGGCGACCCCGGCCCGTACCACGGGCAAGGTGGCCGTGGCCGTGGCGGCCAAACCCGCCGCACCGACGCCCAAGAACCAGTACAAGGTCGTCGACTACAAGGTCGATGAGGCCACCGGCCGTCCGATCCTTCCCAAGGGCTACAAGCCCAGCCCGGAAGAGGAGTACATGAGCCCGCTGCAGCTGGAGTACTTCCGCCAGCGGCTGATCAAGTGGCGCAGCGACCTGGTGGAGGAATCCAAGCAGACCATCGAGAACCTCAAGGAAGAAGTCCGCGACATCGGCGATGAGGCCGAGCGCGCGACCCGCGAGACCGAGAACTCGCTGGAACTGCGCACCCGCGACCGCTACCGCAAGCTGATCGGCAAGATCGACAGCACGCTCAAGCGCCTGGACGGCGGGGACTACGGCTTCTGCGTGGACACCGGCGAGGAAATCGGCCTGGAGCGCATGGAAGCCCGCCTCACCGCCGAGCGCACCATCGACGCCCAGGAACGCTGGGAGCATCTGCAGAAGCAGCAGGGCGACTGATCGCGCCGCCGCATCTGCAGTTGAGAGTCACGAGAAATCCCGCTTCGGCGGGATTTTTCGTTGTCGGCGGCCGCGCGGCAATGAACCGCACACGTCATGCCGCCTGGCATGGCATCGGCCGAGTTCCGACTAGGCCAGGTCCGAGATGTTCAGCCGCCGCAGCCGTGGCGCCTTGACCGCGGTGATGCCCACCACGCACAGGGTCACGCAGCCGCCCAGGACGATGGCCGGCACCAGGGTCAGCAGGCGGGCCATCACTCCGTCGTAGAACGCGCCCAGTTCGTTGGACGAGCTGATGAAGATGCTGTTGATGGAGGAGACGCGGCCGCGCATGTCGTCCGGGGTGGCCAGCTGCATGATGGTCGAGCGCAGCACCATCGACACCCCGTCGCACAGGCCGTAGACGACCAGGATGCCGGCCGAGAGCCAGAAGTTGCGCGACAGGCCGAAGGCAATGGTGCACAGGCCGAACGACGCCACGGCGATCATCAGGATCCGGCCGGCGTTGCGATTGATCGGGTGGCGGGCGATCCACAGCCCGGCGGCGACCGCGCCCAGCGAAGGGCAGGCGCGCAGGATGCCCAGGCCTTCCGGGCCGGCGTGCAGAATGTCGTGGATGAAGGCCGGCAGCATCGACACCGCACCGCCGAGCAGCACCGAGAACATGTCCAGGGCCATCGCGCCGAGCATGATCTGGTTGGAGAACACGAAGCGCAGGCCTTCGCCAATGCTCTTGAACACCGGCGCGCGCGGTCCGGTGGCGATCGGTTCGGCCACCTTCAGCGGGAACAGCACCGCGATGGCCAGCGCCGCCAGCGCCACGGCGACCGCGTACGCCAGCGTGGTGCCGCCCCAGGCCACCAGGATCCCGCCCAGGGCCGGTCCCAGCACCATGCCGGACTGGAAGAACACGCTGGCGATGCTGGTGCCGCGTGCGTACTGATGCCGGGCCAGCACGCGCGCGAACAAGGCGTTGTAGACCGGGGTAAGGAAGCAGCGGGCCACGCCGGTCACGCTCACGGCCGCGTACATGGGCCACACGCCCTGGGCGGGCAGCCAGCCGCGGGTGACGGCAAGCAGGACCGCCGCGGTCAGCAGCAGGCCCAGGCATGCGGCCATGCCAAGCTTGCGCCGCGGCAGGTGGTCGACCAGGTAGCCGGCGAACGGCGCGGTACAGACGAAGGGAAGTACCTCGGCCAGGCCGATCAGGCCCAGCGCCAGCGGATTGCCGGTGAGCTGGTAGATATGCCAGCCCACCGCCACCGAGACCACCTGGTAGGAAAGGATGGCGCCGATGCGGTAGGTGAGGGTGCGGATGAAGCCGGGCTGGCGCAGGACCTCGCGTGCGCTGACCTGCGCCGGTGGGGACGGCGGAAGGTTCACGCCTGTTGGGCCTTGGCGGTCTGGCGAATGAAGGCGAGCAAGGCGGCCAGGCCGTTGCTGCGGGTCGGCGAGAGGTGCTTGGCCAGGCCGATATCGGCGATGTAATCAGGCTCGGTGGCCAGGATCTCATCCGCCGGCCGGCCCGAGTACACACGCAAGGCCAGGTAGATCAGGCCCGAAACGATGGCCGAGTCGCTGACGGCCTGGAAGTCCAGCTTGCCGGCGTGGCCCTGCGGCACGATCCACACCATCGACTGGCAGCCCAGCAGGCGGTGTTCCTCGGTCTTGAAGGCCTCGGGAAACGGCGGCAGCTTGCGGCCCAGGTCGATCAGGTACTGGTAGCGCTCGGACCAGTCGGAGAAGAAGGAGAACTCGTCCTTGATGGCCGCCTGGGCCTGGGCCGCGGTCGGTTCCAGCGGGAAAACGGTGTCGTTCATGCGGATTCCAGATTGCGAGGGTCCACCTTGCGCGCTTGCGCTGTGGGGTGGGGTGAGGGCGGCGTGCCAGGGGCTGGGTGCCGTGCGCGCCTGGCGAGGGTGTCGTGACCGACTCCGAGTGTGCGCTCGAGCGAGACGGCCGAGCCCGCGGTTCAGCCGCGCTTCCAGCGCACGCCCTGCGCGGTGTCCTCCAGCACGATGCCTTGCTCGGCCAGCTGGTTGCGGATGGCATCGGCGCGGGCGAAATCGCGTGCGGCCTTGGCCGCGGCGCGCTCGTCGACCAGGGCCTGGATGCGGGCATCGTCCTCGGAGGTGGTGCCGCGGCCGAACCAGTCGGCCGGTCCCTGCTGCAGCACGCCCAGTGCCAGGCCGGCGCCGAGCAGCTCGGATTTCAGGCGCAGCCTGTCGTCCTCGTGCGTGGCCTTGCGCGCCTCGGCGGCAATGCGCGCCAGCTCGGCCAGCGCCTGCGGCGTGTTGAGGTCGTCCTCCAGCGCGGCCTCGACGCTGGCCGGGATCAGTGCCGGGGCCTGGACCTGCTCCAAGTCGCGCAAGGTGCCGTACAGGCGGTCCAGCGTGCGCACTGACTGCTCGATCAGGGCGTCGGACCACTCCAGCGGCTGCCGGTAATGCGCCGAGAGCAGGGCGTAGCGCAGGGCTTCGGGCGGATGGCGCTGCAGCAGGTCGTGCACGCGTTCGATGTTGCCCACGGACTTGCTCATCTTGGCGCCGCCGAAGTTGAGCATGCCGTTGTGCAGCCAGAAGCGGGCGAAGGTCTTGCCACCGTGCGCGCACTCGCTCTGCGCCACCTCGTTCTCGTGGTGCGGGAACTGCAGGTCCACGCCGCCGGCATGGATGTCGATGGTCTGGCCCAGGTGCGCGGCGGCCATCGCCGAGCACTCGATGTGCCAGCCCGGGCGCCCACGACCCCAGGGCGAGTCCCAGCCGGGCAGGTCGTCGGTGGAGGGCTTCCACAGCACGAAGTCGCCGGCCTCGCGCTTGTAGGGCGCCACGTCCACGCGCGCGCCGGCCAGCAGCTCCTCCGGGTCGCGGCGCGAAAGCTGGCCGTACCGGTCGAATGAGCTCACCGAGAACAGCACATGGCCATCGGCAGCGTAGGCGTGGCCGCTTTCGATCAGGCGCTGGATCATGGCGATGATGTGCGGGATATGCGCGGTGGCCTCCGGCTCGATGTCCGGCGGCACCACGCCCAGGGCGGCCATGTCGGCACGGTAGGCCGCGGCGAAGGTGTCGGTGATGGTGGAGATCGGCACGCCTTGCTCGGCGGCGGCGGCGTTGATCTTGTCGTCCACGTCGGTGATGTTGCGCGCATAGCGCAAGCCGCCGTAGCGCCTGCGCAGTAGCTGGGCCAGCACGCCGAACACCACCGGCCCGCGCGCATTGCCGATATGGACGTAGTTGTAGACCGTCGGGCCGCAGACATACATGGTCGGGCTGGCCGGATCGAGCGGGGCGAAGTCTTCGGTCTGACGCGTCAGCGTATTGAACAGGCGCAGGGGCATGGGGGCGAACGTGGCGGCAATCGGGTCATTTTAGCCCAGCGCGATGCCGCGACAGGCCAGATTCAGCCCCGAGCACGCCTTGCTGCCTACACTCGGCCATCCGCCGCTCGTCTCTGCCTTCAGCTCCCGCATGCCGTCCCTCGTGTCTTCGATCCTCCTGACCTGCATGCTCGCGCTGGTCGCCGGCACCGTGCGCGCGCAAAGCGTGGTGGTCAAGGACAACGTGCGGCTGGAGTATGCCCAGGTGCTGTCGGTCGATCCGGTCTACCAGACCCTGCGTGCCTCGCGCATGGAGCAGCAGTGCGAGGAGCCGGACAAGGACGCCAAGAAGCCCAAGCCGGTCGGCGAGGACGGCAAGCCCGAGGGCAAGCTCTCGCGCATGGTCGACTCGGTAAAGGAGTTCTTCGGCAGCGCCGGGGAGGACAAGGCGGTCCCCGCGCAGGCGGCCGGCCCGGCGCCGGCAAGCCGGAGCTGCCGCATGGTGCAGGTGGACCGCGAGTTCCGCCGCCCGATCGCCTACGACGTGGACTATGTGTGGAAGGGCACCAAGTACCGCTCGCGCCTGGCCGAGGATCCGGGCAACCGCCTGCGCATCCGCGTGGCGGTGACTCCGTACGTGCCTGGCCAGCCCACGCCGCCGCAGCCGGGCGATGGCGCGCAGGCGGCGGTGCCGTGAGCGATCGCCGCCTGCGCCTTGCGCCGTCGGGATTCGCGTGCGACCATGCGCGCCCGATGAACATGACCACGCTCCTTCACGCAAGCGCCGCCCGGATGGCCTCGGGCATGACCTCGCGTGCTCGCCGACCGGAATCCCACATCCTCGCTGGGTGACCGGAAGCTGCGTGCTGTCTGATCTGAAAACCCAGCCCCCCGGCTGGGTTTTTTCGTTTCCGCACTGAAGAAAAGTTTCAGCTGTAAAAGTTCCGCCGCATCCTCCCATTTCGCGCTCCTCGCGCACCCACGCTGCAAAGGACCCATCGATGTCTCTCAAGCACTTCCTGAACACCCAGGACTGGAGCCGCAACGAGCTGGACGCGCTGCTGACCCAGGCCGCACTGTTCAAGCGCAACAAGCTGGGAGATCAGCTCAAGGGCAAGTCGGTGGCGCTGGTGTTCTTCAACCCGTCCATGCGCACCCGCACCAGCTTCGAGCTGGGCACCTTCCAGTTGGGCGGCCACGCGGTGGTGCTGCAGCCGGGCAAGGACGCCTGGCCGATCGAGTTCGACCTGGGCACGGTGATGGACGGCGACACCGAGGAGCACATCGCCGAGGTGGCCAAGGTGCTGGGGCGCTATGCCGACCTGGTGGCGGTGCGGGCGTTCCCGAAGTTCGTGGACTGGCAGATCGATCGCCAGGATCGCGTGCTGCAGAGCTTCGCCAAGTACTGCCCGGTGCCGGTCATCAACATGGAGACCATCACCCATCCCTGCCAGGAACTGGCGCATGTGATGGCCCTGCAGGAGCATTTCGGCACCCAGGACCTGCGCGGCAAGAAGTACGTGCTGACCTGGACCTACCACCCCAAGCCGCTCAACACCGCCGTGGCCAACTCGGCCCTGACCATCGCCACCCGCATGGGCATGGACGTGACCCTGCTGTGCCCGACGCCCGAGTACATCCTCGATGAGCGCTACATGGGCTGGGCGCAGGACAACGTGGCCGAGAGCGGCGGCTCGCTGCAGGTCAGCCACGATATCGAGAGCGCCTACCGCGGCGCCGACGTGGTCTATGCCAAGAGCTGGGGCGCGTTGCCGTACTTCGGCAACTGGGGCCCGGAAAAGCCGATCCGCGACCAGTACAAGCACTTCATCGTCGACGAAGCCAAGATGGCCCTGACCAACAACGGCGTCTTCAGCCACTGCCTGCCGCTGCGTCGGAATGTCAAAGCGACCGACGCGGTCATGGATTCGCCCCAGTGCATCGCCATCGACGAGGCCGAGAACCGCCTGCATGTGCAGAAGGCGATCATGGCCGCCCTGATCTAGGAACGAGTGAATAGGAACGAGGAACGAGTGCCGTTTCCTCGCTCCACCGCGCAGTTCCTGCGACCCACACTCGTTTCTCGTTCCTCATCACTCGTTTCTCTCCATAAGGTCCCCAAATGAGTCAGACCAAAGACATCGTCCTCGCCTTCTCCGGCGGCCTGGACACCAGCTTCTGCGTGCCCTACCTGCAGGAGCGGGGCTACGCCGTGCACACCGTGTTCGCCGATACGGGCGGGGTGGACGACGAGGAGCGGGCCTTCATCGAGCAGCGCGCCGCCGAGCTGGGCGTGGCCAGCCACGTCACCGTCGATGGCGGCCCTGCCATCTGGGCCGGCTTCGTCAAGCCGTTCGTGTGGGCCGGCGAGGCCTACCAGGGCCAGTACCCGCTGCTGGTCTCGGACCGCTATCTGATCGTCGATGCCGCGCTCAAGCGCGCCGCCGAGCTGGGCACCAAGGCCATTGCCCACGGCTGCACCGGCATGGGCAACGACCAGGTGCGCTTCGACCTGGCGGTCAAGGCGCTGGGCGACTACGAGATCGTCGCGCCGATCCGCGAGATCCAGAAGGAGCACACCCAGACCCGCGCTTACGAGCAGAAGTATCTGGAAGAGCGCGGCTTCGGCGTGCGCGCCAAGCAGCAGGCCTACACCATCAACGAGAACCTGCTGGGCCTGACCATGTCCGGCGGCGAGATCGACAAGTGGGAAGCGCCGGGCGAGGGCGCCCGCGGCTGGTGCGCGCCGCGCGCCGAGTGGCCGCAAGCGCCGCTGTCGGTGACCTTGCGCTTCGTCGAGGGCGAGGCGGTGGCGCTGGATGGCGAAACGCTGGCCGGCGAGAAGATCCTGGCCAGGCTCAACAAGCTGTTCGCCCCCTACGGCGTGGGCCGCGGCGTCTACACCGGCGATACCGTAATCGGCCTGAAGGGCCGCATCGTCTACGAAGCCCCGGGCCTGATCTCGCTGCTGGCTGCGCACCGCGCGCTGGAGGATGCGGTGCTGACCAAGCAGCAGAACCGCTTCAAGCCGGAAGTGGCGCGCAAGTGGGTAGAGCTGGTCTACGAAGGCTTCTACCACGACCCGCTCAAGACCGACATCGAGGCCTTCCTCAAGTCCTCCCAGGCCAAGGTCAACGGCGAGGTGGTGCTGCGTACCGACGGTGGCCGCGTCGAGGCCGTGGCAGTGAGCTCGCCGCACATCCTCAACGCCAAGGGCGCCACCTACGCGCAGTCGGCCGACTGGGGCGTGGAGGAGGCGGAAGGGTTCATCAAGCTGTTCGGGATGAGCTCGACGCTGTATGCGCAAGTGAATGGTAGGAACGAGTGATTAGGAACGAGGAACGAGTGGGGCTGCTGGCATTGTCTGTTCCCCGCGACGCTCGTTTCTCGTCTTCTCCACGCGTTCCTCGCCCGAAAGTAGAAACGAGTGAGTAGAAACGAGGAACGAGTGGCATTGCCAGCACGGCCTGCTCTCGCGGCTCTCGTTCCTCGTTCCTCTCCACTCGTTCCTCGCCCGAAAGTAGAAACGTAGTGAGTAGAAGCGAGGAACGAGTGCCATTGCCAGCACGGCCTGCTCTCGCGGCTCTCGTTCCTCGTTCCTCGTTCCTCTCCACTCGTTCCTCGCTGCAACGCCATCCGCCCCCATGAACCCTCTCCACATCTCCACCGACCCAACCCACCTGGACCTGGACGTGATCCATGACTTCCTGCGCCAGGCCTATTGGTCGCGGGAGATTCCGCGCGAGACGGTGCAGCGGGCCATCGCCGGCTCGCTGTGCTTCGGGGGTTATGTGGACGGGGCGGGGCAGGTGGCGTTCGCGCGGGTCATCACCGATGGCGCCACCTTCGCCTACCTGGCCGATGTATTCGTGCTGGAAGACCAGCGCGGCAAGGGCTACAGCAAGCAGCTGATGCAGGCCGTCATGGCCCATCCGCAGCTGCAGGGCCTGCGCCGCTTCATGCTGGCGACCTGGGACGCGCACGGCCTGTACGCCCAGTTCGGTTTCCAGCCGGCCGCGCGCCCTGACCGACTGATGGAAAAGCTGGACATGGACGTTTACACCCGCAACGCCGCACCCCCCAGCGCATCGACACCCTGAGCCCAAGCCCGAGTTCCGGCTCTGCTGTCGCTCACTCCTCACTCCTCACTCCCCGCCCCACCACTCACTCCTTATCCCATGACGCCTTTGCTCGAAACCACGCTGACGCATCTGGAGAAGCTGGTGTCCTTCGACACCCGCAATCCCCCGCGTGCGCTGACCACCGGCGGCATCTTCGATTACCTGCGCCAGCAGCTGCCGGGCTTCCAGGTCGAGGTGATCGATCACGGCGCCGGGGCGATCAGCTTCTACGCGGTGCGCGGCAAGCCGAAGTACCTGTTCAATGTCCACCTGGACACGGTGCCGGACTCGCCGCACTGGAGCGCCGATCCGCATGTGATGCGCCGTGCAGCCGACCGGGTGGTGGGCCTGGGCGTGTGCGACATCAAGGGCGCGGCGGCCGCGCTCATCGCCGCGGCCAATGCCGGCGATGGCGATGCCGCCTTCCTGTTCTCCTCCGACGAGGAGGCCAACGACCCGCGCTGCATCGCCGCGTTCCTGGCCCGCGGTTTGCCCTACGAGGCGATCCTGGTGGCCGAGCCGACCATGGGCGAGGCGGTGCTGGCGCATCGTGGCATCAGCTCGGTGCTGATGAAGTTCGCCGGCCGCGCCGGCCACGCCTCGGGCAAGCAGGACCCCTCGGCCAGCGCGCTGCACCAGGCCATGCGCTGGGGCGGCAAGGCCTTGGATCATGTCGAATCGCTCAGCCATGCGCGCTTTGGCGGGCTGACCGGGCTGCGCTTCAACATCGGCCGGGTCGAGGGCGGCATCAAGGCCAATATGATCGCCCCGGCCGCCGAGCTGCGCTTCGGCTTCCGGCCGCTGCCGTCGATGGACATCGACGCGCTGCTGGCCACCTTCGCCGGCTTCGCCGAACCGGCCGCGGCGTACTTCGAGGAGACCTTCCGCGGCCCGAGCCTGCCGTCGGGCGACATCGCCCGCGCCGAGGAGCGGCGCCTGGCCGCGCGCGACGTGGCCGACGAACTGCATCTGCCCATCGGCAACGCCGTGGACTTCTGGACCGAGGCCTCGCTGTTCTCCGCCGGCGGCTACACCGCCCTGGTCTACGGCCCGGGCGACATCGCCCAGGCGCATACGGCCGATGAGTTCGTGACGCTGGAACAGCTGCAGCGCTACGCCGAATCGGTCCACCGCATCATCAACGGGCGTTGAGTCCGTCGTCCACGATTCGATTTCCGCCCGTCACTCTCAAGAGCTTTCCCGCACACCGTGAACATCCCCGTCACCAACGTCCAGACCCGCCAAACCATCGTGCGCCTGCTGTCCAGCATGGCCAGCGCCAAGGAGATCAGCCAGTACCTCAAGCGCTTCTCGCAGCTGGATGCCAAGCGCTTTGCGGTGGTGAAGGTCGGCGGCGCGGTGCTGCGCGATGAGCTGGAAGACCTGACCTCCTCGCTGACCTTCCTGCAGGAAGTGGGGCTGACGCCGATCGTGCTGCATGGCGCCGGCCCGCAGCTGGATGCCGAGCTTTCGGCCGCCGGCATCGTCAAGCAGACGGTCAATGGGCTGCGCGTGACCTCGCCAGAAGGCCTGGCGATCGTGCGCAAGGTGTTCCAGGCCTCCAACCTGAAGCTGGTGGAGGCCCTGCAGGCCGGTGGCGCGCGCGCCACCTCGATCACCGGTGGCGTGTTCGAGGCCGAGTACCTGGACCAGGACACCTACGGCCTGGTGGGTGAGGTCAGGGCGGTGAACCTGGCGCCGATCGAGGCCAGCCTGCAGGCCGGTTCGATCCCGGTGATCACCAGCCTGGGCGAAACGCCCTCGGGCCAGATCCTCAACATCAATGCCGACTTCGCCGCCAACGAGCTGGTGCGCGAGCTGCAGCCGTACAAGATCATCTTCCTCACCGGCACCGGTGGCCTGCTGGACGCGCAGGGCAAGGTGATCGACTCGATCAACCTGTCCACCGAGTACGACCACCTGATCCAGCAGCCCTGGATCCACGGCGGCATGAAGGTCAAGATCGAGCAGATCAAGGACCTGCTGGACAAGCTGCCGCTGGAGTCCTCGGTGTCCATCACCCGGCCCGCCGACCTGGCCAAGGAGCTGTTCACCCACAAGGGCTCGGGCACGCTGGTGCGTCGTGGCGAGCGGGTGCTGAAGGCGACCTCGTGGGAGCAGCTGGACCTGACGAAGCTGACCTCGCTGATCGAGTCCAGCTTCGGCCGCAAGCTGGTGCCCGACTACTACCAGCAGACCCAGCTGCTGCGCGCCTACGTCAGCGAGAACTACCGCACCGCCATCATCCTGACCGATGGCGATGGCATGGTGTACCTGGACAAGTTCGCCGTGTCCGACGATGCGCAGGGCGAAGGCCTGGGCCGCGCGGTATGGAACGTGATGCGCGAGGAAACCCCGCAGCTGTTCTGGCGCTCGCGCCATCACAACCAGATCAACATCTTCTACTACGCCGAATCCGACGGCTGCTTCAAGCAGGAGAAGTGGAAGGTGTTCTGGTACGGCATGGACGATTTTGCGCAGATCCAGCACTGCGTGTCCCACTGCGCCACGCGCCGGCCGACCCTGGAAGGCTGACATGGACGCGGCGATCGCCAACGCCTGGACCAGTGTGCCGACCCTGCGCGGCGAGCACGTCACCCTGGTGCCGCTCTCGCCCGCGCACGCGCAGGGCCTGCGCGAGGTCGTGGCCGACGGCGTGCTGCCCGCGCTGTGGTACACCGGCGTGCCCAAGGCCGAGGCCATCGATGATTTCATTGCCGCGGCCCTGGAGGACCAGGCCCAGGGACGCGCGCTGTGCTTCGTCGCGCTGGACGCACAGGGGGTGGTCGCCGGCTCCACGCGTTTCTACGACATCGACCGGGCCGTGCCGCGCCTGAGCATCGGCTACACCTGGTATGCGCCGCGGGTGCAGCGCACCGGCTTGAACACCCAGGCCAAGCGGCTGCTGCTGGGCCACGCCTTCGACACGCTGGGCTGCGAGGCGGTGGTGTTCGAAACCAGCTGGTTCAACCACGCCTCGCGCGCCGCCATCGCGCGGCTGGGCGCGCGCCAGGACGGCGTGCTGCGCGCGCACCGGCGCCATGCCGATGGCTCGCTGCGCGACACCGTCGTGTTCTCCATCCTTTCCCACGAATGGCCGGCTGTCAGGACCCACCTGCAGCATCGGCTGGACAAGCACGCATGACCTCAAAGACCTTCACCGTCGGCATCGTCGGCGCCCGCGGCCATACCGGCAGCGAGCTGATCAAGCTGATTTCGACCCACCCGCAACTGACGCTGGCATTCGTCTCCTCGCGCGAGCTGGACGGGCAGCCGGTCAGCGCGCACAACGCCGCCTATGCCGGCGAGCTGCGCTTCGAGAACCTGGACGCCGATGCGGTGGCCGCCAAGGGCGCCGATGCGGTGATCCTGGCGCTGCCCAATGGCAAGGCGCAGGCCTATGCCGAAGCGGTGAGCGCCGCGCGCGCCGATACGGTGCTGGTGGACCTCTCGGCCGATTACCGCTTCGAATCGAGCTGGTACTACGGACTGCCGGAGCTGACCCGTGGCCGGTACGCCGGCCAGAAGCACATCAGCAATCCGGGCTGCTACGCCACGGCGATGCAGCTGGCGATCGCGCCGCTGCTGGACCAGCTGGCCGGGCCGCCGCAGTGCTTTGGCGTGTCGGGTTATTCCGGTGCCGGCACCACGCCCTCGGACAAGAACGACCCGGCGCTGCTGGCCGACAACCTGATGCCGTACTCGCTGACCAACCACATGCACGAGCGCGAGGTCTCCGCGCAGCTGGGCGTGCCGGTGGAGTTCATGCCGCACGTGGCACCGCATTTCCGCGGCATCACCATGACGGTGAACCTGTGGCTGCAGCAGCCGATGAGCCGCGAGGCGATCAAGGACCTGTACCAGGCACGCTATGCCGACGAGCCGCTGATCGAGGTGGTCGACGATGCACCCTGGGTCAGCCGGATCGCCGGCCGGCACGGCGTGCAGATCGGCGCCTTCACCGTGGCCCCGGGCGGCAAGCGCGTGGTGGTGGTGGCGACCCTGGACAACCTGCTCAAGGGCGCGGCCACCCAGGCCATGCAGAACCTCAACCTGGCGCTCGGGCTGCCCGAGCTGACTTCGATTCCTGTTTGAATCAGCGGGACCGGGGACCGGGGACCGGGGACCCGGGAAAAGCCGGAGCGTCAGCTCTTGCTCTTCCCGGGTCCCGGGTCCCTGGTCCCCGGTCCCGCAACAAGGACCCGCAATGACCAACCTGTTGTGGCAAAAACCCGGTGTCCAAGTCGACGCCAAGATCCAGACCTTCCTGGCTGGCGATGACGTCATCCTGGACCGCGAGTTCTTCCTGTACGACATCGCCGCCAGCAAGGCCCACGCGCAGGGGCTGCAGCACATCGGCATCCTCTCGCTGTCCGAGCTGGGCAACCTGAGCGAGCAGCTGGATCAGCTGGCCGAGGATTTCCGCAGTGGCGCCTTCGTGCTGGACGAACAGTACGAGGATTGCCATTCGGCTATCGAGGCGCGCCTGACCGAGCGCCTGGGCGATGCCGGCCGCAAGATCCACACCGGCCGCAGCCGCAACGACCAGATCCTGGTGGCCACGCGGCTGTGGCTGAAGGACAAGCTGCTGCGCGTGGCCGCGCTGAGCCGGGAGGTGGCCAAGGTCGCGCTGGACCGCGCCGAAGCCGAAAAGGACCTGCCGATCCCGGGCTATACCCACATCCAGCGCGCCGTGGTCTCCTCGGCAGGCATGTGGTGGGCCGGCTGGGCCGAGGCCTTCATCGACAACGCCACCCGCGCCATGGACACCTTCCGGCTGGTGGATACCAATCCACTGGGCACGGCGGCCGGCTATGGCGTCAACCTCAAGCTGGACCGCGAGCACACCACCGCCGAGCTCGGCTTCGCCCGCCTGCAGGTTTCGCCGATCTACGCGCAGCTCTCGCGCGGCAAGTTCGAGCTTGCCGCGCTGGAAGCCCTCGGCGGGGCCACCCTGGACCTGCGTCGCATCGCCTGGGACCTGTCGCTGTTCACCAGCGGCGAATTCGGTTTCGTCGCGCTGCCGGCGCAGTACACCACCGGCAGCTCGATCATGCCCAACAAGCGCAACCCGGACGTGATCGAGCTGATGCGCGCCACCCACGCCAGCGTGGCCGCGGCCAAGACCGAGATCGAGCAGCTGCTGTCGCTGCCCTCGGGCTATCACCGCGACCTGCAGGGCTCCAAGGGCGCGATCTTCCACGGCTTCGGCCGCGGCCTGCCGGCGCTGGAACTGCTGCCGGCGCTGCTGGCCAACCTGGAGTGGCGCGAGGAGCGCATCCGCGCCGCCATCGACTCGGGCATGTACGCCACCGACGTGGCCGTGGAGGCGTCCGTGGCGGGTGTGCCGTTCCGTGAGGCCTACAAGGCGGCTGCCGCCAGCGCGGACACTGCCGGGCAGGGACGCACGCCGGAAGGCAGCCTGGCCGCGCGTGTCTCGCCTGGTGCGGCGGCAGACCTGCAGTTGGAGGTGTTGCGGGCGCGGTGGGAGGCGTTGGCGGGTTGAGTCGTTCGTTGCACTTGCTGTCATCGTGACGGCAACGGCAACGGCAACGGCAACGGCGCAGGCCCAGGCGCGGCAGCAATCGAGTCCGGGCCGTCGTTGGTTGAATGTCTTCCCGCCTCGGCGGAATCCAGTGCGCCACGCGATGAGGTCCATCGCGTGGGCCGCACGTAACAGGAGGAACTGGCATGAAGCTTTATCTGGTGATGGCCCTGCGCAAGCCCGATTTCCCGGCCGATGTGATCGGGCCGCACAAGGACTGGCTGATCAACCTCAAGATCGAGGGGCAGCTTCACATGGCCGGCGGTTTCAGCGACGGCAGCGGCGGTGCCTATGTGCTGAAGAATCTGGATAGTCTCAAGCAGGCCCGCGCGCTGGTGGCCACCGACCCGCTGGCGCTGCGCGATGCTTCCGAGTTGACCGTCCACGAGTGGGTCACGCCCTAGTTTTCTCCCATTGCCCGAAGGTTCCATGAGCGCTCCCACCCCCACCGCGCCGTCTCCCTTCACCGAACAGGCCATGCCGTCCTGGCGGCGCGCCGTGCTCAAGGTCGGCAGCAGCCTGCTGGCGGCCGATGGCGGCGGGCTGAGCCCGCGCTTCGCGCTGGGCCTGGCGCAGTTCGTGTCGGCCCACGTGCAGGCCGGGCGCGAGGTGGTGATCGTCTCGTCCGGCGCCGTCGCGGCTGGGCGCGCCATCGTGCCGAGAGCGGCCGAAGCCGGTGCGGCCATGGCGGCGCGACAGGCGCTGGCGGCGCTGGGGCAGGCGCAGCTGATCGCCCTGTGGCAACGCTTCTTCGAGCGACCGGTGGCGCAGGTGTTGCTGACCCACGACGACCTGCGCAACCGCCGCCGCTACCTCAACGCGCGCGCCACCTTGCTGGAACTGCTGCGCCTGGGTGCGCTGCCGGTGGTCAACGAGAACGACACCGTGTCGGTGGACGAGCTCAAGCTGGGCGACAACGACAACCTGGCGGCCATCGTGGCGGCACTGGTGGATGCCGATGCCTTGTTCATCGCCACCGATATCGATGGCCTGTACACCGCCGACCCGCGCAGCAACCCGCACGCGCGTGCGTTGGATGAGGTGACCGAGCTGACGCCGGAAGTCTTCGCCATGGCCGGTGGCAGCGGCAGCAGCGTCGGCACCGGCGGCATGCGCACCAAGCTGGAGGCCGCTTCCAAGGCTGGCGCGGCCGGCGTGGAGACCTATCTGTTCAACGGCCGCAGTGCCGAGGTCGTGCGCGGCCTGGCGCAGGACCGCCTGCGCGGCACCCGCATCCATGCCGCCCAGACCCGGATCGCCGCGCGCAAGTCCTGGCTGCGCCACGCCCCAGTGGAGCCCGGGGCGATCGTGGTCGATGCCGGCGCGGCGCGGGCGCTGGCCGACAAGGGCGCCTCGCTGCTGCCCGGCGGGGTCGTCGCGGCCGAAGGCGATTTCCGCCGCGGCGACACGGTGGAGATCTGGCTGCGCGAGGACAGCGGACAGCGGCGCCTGGCGCGCGGCATCAGCCAGTACTCGGCGCTGGACATCCGCCGCATCGCGCGCCGGCATTCGCGCGACATCGAGTCCGTCCTGGGCTACAACTACGGCGAGAACGTGGTGCATCGCGATGATCTGGTGCTGCTGTGAAGCCTGTTGCAGGAACCACATGTGGGAGGGGCTTTAGCCGCGAAGGGGCTTTACCCGGAAAGCCTCTTCGCGGCTAAAGCCGCTCCCACAACGGCTCCGCATCTTTCTCTTCTGTGTTCAAAGAGTCCCTGTCATGACCGACGACATCAAGCGCCTGGCCCTGGCCTGCAAAGAGGCGGCCCAGCCCCTGTCCCAGCTGTCCTCGCAGGCCAAGGCCGATTTGCTTCAGGCCATGGCCGCGGCGCTGGAAGCCGACGGTGCCGCCATCCTGGCCGCCAATGCCCAGGACCTGCAGGCCGCGCGCGAGGGCGGCCTCGGCAGCGCCATGCTCGACCGGCTGCTGCTGGACGACAAGCGCCTGGCCGGCATGGCCGCCGCTCTGCGCGAGGTCGCCTCGCTGCCCGATCCGGTGGGGCAGGTGACCCGCGAGGAGGTCCGTCCCAACGGCATCCGCGTGCGCAAGGTGCGGGTGCCGCTGGGGGTGATCGCGATGATCTACGAGGCGCGGCCGAACGTGACCGCCGACGCGGCGGCGCTGTGCATCAAGGCCGGCAACGGCGTGATCCTGCGCGGGGGCAAGGAGGCGATTCATTCCAACACCGCCATCGCCGCCTCGCTGCGGCGCGCCCTGCGCCAGGCCGGCCTGCCCGAGGCCGCCATGACCCTGGTCACCGACCTGCGCCGCGAGACCATGCTGGAACTGCTGCAGCTCAACGACATCGTCGACCTGGCCATCCCGCGCGGCGGCGAAGGCCTGATCCGCTTCGTGGCCGAGCACGCCCGCGTGCCGGTGATCAAGCACTACAAGGGCGTGTGCCATCTGTATGTCGATGCCGACGCCGACCTGGACCTGGCGGTCAAGCTGGTCGTGGACGGCAAGGTCTCCCGCCCCAGCGCCTGCAATGCGCTGGAAACGCTGCTGGTGCATCAGGACATCGCCGGCGCCTTTCTGCCGCTGGCGGCCAAGGCCTTGCTGGCGCGCGGCGTGGAGCTACGTGGCGATGAGGCCTGCCGCGTGCTGGTGGCCGAAGCCAAGCCGGCCACCGACGAGGACTACGCCGCCGAATTCCTGGACCTGGTGCTGGCCGTGCGCGTGGTGCCGGACATGGCCTCGGCCATCGATCACATCCGCCACTACGGCTCGGACCACACCGAGGTCATCGCCACCCGCAACGACGCCCATGCCGCTACCTTCATCCAGTCACTGCGCGCGGCGGTGGTGATGGTCAATGCGTCCTCGCGCTTTTCCGACGGTGGCGAGCTGGGCCTGGGCGCGGAGATCGGCATCTCCACCACGCGCCTGCATTCCTATGGCCCGATGGGCCTGGAAGCGCTGACAGTGGAGCGCTTCGTAGTGGAAGGGGCAGGGCAGACGCGCGTGCCGATCGCGATCGATTGAGTCGGCCTAGTGGCGCTTGGGATGGGCGCTTGGGGCAGGTGCTCTATGCCATCAGTCACGGTGCCTTGTGGGACGGGGCGACCCTAAACTGTCCGTTCAGTCATCTTGCCTGGAGCCACACCATGCGTATCGCCGCGCTGCGTCCGACCCTGCTGTCCCTGCTCATGGCCGCCGCGCTGCCCGGGTTGGCGCAGACCTCGCCGATGACGCCGGACGTCACCGGCAAGCCCTTCGTGGCGCCGGATGCGGCCAACGACTACATCAAGCGCGAGGTGGAGATCCCCATGCGCGATGGCGTCAAGCTGCACACCGTCATCGTCATTCCCAAGGCCGCGACCGCCGCGCCGATCCTGCTCACGCGCACCCCGTACAACGCCGATGGCCGCGCTTCGCGGATGGAATCGCCGCGCATGCTGGACATCCTGCCGCAGGGCGACGAGCAGTTCGTGCAGGCCGGCTACATCCGCGTGTTCCAGGACGTGCGCGGCAAGTACGGCTCGCAGGGCGACTACGTGATGACCCGGCCGCTGCGCGGCCCCCTGAACGACACCAAGGTCGACCACGCCACCGACGCCTGGGACACCATCGACTGGCTGGTGAAGAACCTCAAGCAGTCCAACGGCAAGGTCGGCATGATCGGCTCGTCCTACGAAGGCTTCACCGTGGTGATGGCGCTGACCAACCCGCACCCGGCCTTGAAGGTCGCCGCCCCGGAAAGCCCGATGATCGATGGCTGGATGGGCGATGACTGGCTCAACTATGGCGCCTTCCGCCAGATCAACTTCGGCTACTTCACCGGCCAGCTGACCAAGCGCGGCAAGGGCGCGGAAATCCCCAGCGTCGGCTACGACGACTACACCACCTTCCTGCGCGGCTCGGCCGGCGACTACGCCAAGGCCAGCGGCGTGGACCAGCTGCCATGGTGGCGCAAGCTCACCGAGCATCCGGCCTACGACAGCTTCTGGCAGGAGCAGGCGCTGGACAAGGTGATGGCCAAGACGCCGCTGAAGGTGCCGACCATGTGGCTGCAGGGGCTGTGGGACCAGGAGGACATGTGGGGCGCGATCCACAGTTACGAGGCGATGGAGCCGCGCGACACCGGCAACACGCTCAACTACCTGGTGATGGGGCCGTGGCGCCACAGCCAGGTCAACTACAACGGCAGCGAGCTGGGCGCGTTGAAGTTCGACGGCGATACCGCCTTGCAGTTCCGGCGCGACGTGCTGCTGCCGTTCTTCAACCAGTACCTGCTCGATGGCGCACCCAAGGCCGATACGCCGCCGGTGTTCATCTACGACACCGGCAAGACCCGGTGGGACCGCCTGGCATCCTGGCCGCAGAGCTGCGGCGAGGGTTGCGCGGCCAAGCCCAGGCCGCTCTACCTGCAGGCCGGCGGCAAGCTCGGCTTCCAGGCGCCGGCCGAGGGCGGCGCGGGGTATGACGAGTACGTCTCCGACCCGGCCAAGCCGGTGCCGTTCGTGCCGCGTCCGGTGCATTTCGGCGACCGCGACATGTGGACCACCTGGCTGGTGAAGGACCAGCGTTTCGTCGATGGTCGCCCCGACGTGCTGACCTTCGTGACCGAGCCGCTGACCGAACCGCTGTCCATTGCCGGCGCCCCCGAAGTGCACCTGCAGGCCTCCACCACCGGTAGCGACAGCGACTGGGTGGTCAAGCTGATCGATGTCTACCCCGAGACCGTGGCCTCATCCCCGCAGATGGGCGGCTACGAGTTGCCGGTGTCGCTGGCGATCTTCCGCGGCCGCTATCGCGAAAGCTTCGCCGAGCCCAAGGCCATCGCCCCCAACACGCCGCTGGAGTACCGGTTCGGCCTGCCCACGGCCAACCACACCTTCCTGCCCGGCCATCGGGTGATGGTGCAGGTGCAGTCCAGCCTGTTCCCGCTGTACGACCGCAACCCGCAGACCTTCGTGCCCAACATCTATCTGGCCAAGCCTGGCGACTACCAGAAGGCGACCCAGCGCATCTGGCACAGCCCGCAGGCGGCCAGCTACATCAGCCTGCCAGTGAAGTAGGTGGAAGGGAAAAACGGCCGCATCAGCGGCCGTTTCTCTTCATGCGTGTTGGGGGGTACTCACCGCAACCAGTGGTCTTCCAGCACCTGCGGCTTGCAGGCGAACCATGCCCCGGCCAGCAACACGCCGATGCAGGCGGTCAGGAAGGCGAACGGCAGTTCCCAGCCGCCACTGGCCTCATGCAGCACGCCGAACAGCAGCGGCCCCAGGCAGCTGACGGTATAGCCCACGCCCTGCATGAAGCCGGACAGCGCCGCCGAAGCAGCCTGCGTGCGCGTGCGCAGGTTGATCAGCGTCAGCGTCAGCGGGAAGGTGCTCGGCCCCATGCCGAGCAAGGCGACCCACAGCACCGGCGCGCGCATCGGCGCCCACAGCAGGCCGATGAAGGACGCGGCATAGAACAGCGCGCAGAGCAGCACGATGGGGTAGGGGTTGCGCACGCGCACGGCGATCAGCGGCATGCACAGCGCGCCCACCAGGCCCAGCGCCGAGAACAGCGCCACCATGGTGCCGGCGAAGGTCGGGGTGGCGCCGGCCTCGGTCAACAGCCGCGGCAGCCAGGTGAACATCGCATAGGTGTTGAGCGAGGTCATGCCGAACATCAAGGCCATGCCCCAGCCCAGCCTGGTGCGCCACACCTTGCCTGGCGCGTCGATGACCTCGGGCATTTCCGGGGCCGGATCGCCCTGCTGCACGGCCTTGTCGTGCAGGTTGGCCAGGGTGGAGGTCGCACGTTTTTCCACGCGTCGCACCGACCACCACAGGGCCGCGGCCGCGGCAGCCGTCAGTGTCCAGGTGCCCAGCGAGACGCGCCAACCCGCGGCTTGCGCCACCGGTACGGCCAGCAGCGCCGGCAGCAAGGTGCCGATCTGCAGGATGGTGATGTAGGCACTGCTGACCGTGCCGACACGGTCGGGAAAGTAGCGCTTGACCAGCGGCGGCAACACCACGTTGCCCATGCCCATGCCGGCCAGGGAGATCGCCGAGGCCACCAGCAGGCTGACCGGTCCCAGGGCGAAGGAGCGCAGCAGCAACCCCACCATGGCCAGCAGCATGGCCAGGTGGGCGGTGCGTTCCAGGCCCAGGCGATGGACGATGCGCGGCGTGGCCACGCCGAAGGCGGCGAAAGCCGCGGTAGGCACCATGCCCAGCACGCCGGCGAAGCTCGCACCGAAATCGAACACCTTGCCCAGCACGTCCAGCAATGGCGTCAGCGAGGTCACCGCGGTGCGCAGGTTGAAGGCCGAGGCCAGGATGCTGCCCAGGACCAGCAGGCGTCCGCGCCAAGGCGCGCGGGTCACGGGCAAGGGGGCGGTGGGGGGCATCGGCACACCATGTCAGGCAAGCGCCGGCCGGGAGCGACGCGGGAAGAAGGAAAACAAAAAAGCCGGCACGGGGCCGGCTTCTTCATGTGTTGCTTGACCTTTTGGTCGGGGAGACAGGATTCGAACCTGCGACCTCTACGTCCCGAACGTAGCGCTCTACCAGACTGAGCTACACCCCGAAGGAGCCGCGTATTCTAGGCATGCATCGGCGCTTGGGCAAGCGGAATTTTTCAGCGCGGCGAAAAACGCGATGACAGCAGGCTTTGCGGGGTGCCCACGGGGCGGGCTCGGCTAGAATGAGCGGCCCCACCGCACGTTCGGAGTCACCCGCTTGATCAAGCCGCGCACGCCGCCTGGTGTCATGGAGCTGCTGCCCCGTGACCAGATCGCCTTCCAGCGCATGCTGGACACGATCCGCCGCAATTACGAGCGTTTCGGCTTCCTGCCGGTGGAGACGCCGGTGTTCGAGCTGTCCGAGGTGCTGCTGACCAAGTCCGGCGGCGAGACCGAGCGCCAGGTGTATTTCGCCCAGTCCACCGGCGCCCTGGCCCAGGCCAACGAGGGCCTGCCCGAGCTGGCGCTGCGCTTCGACCTGACCGTGCCGCTGGCGCGTTACGTGGCCGAGCACGAGCACGAGCTGGCCTTTCCGTTCCGCCGCTACCAGATGCAGCGCGTGTATCGCGGCGAGCGCGCCCAGCGCGGCCGTTTCCGCGAGTTCTACCAGTGCGACATCGATGTGATCGGCAAGGATGCGCTGAGCATCCGTTTCGATGCCGAGATCCTGGCGGTGATCCACGCGGTGTTCTCCGAGCTGCAGATCGGCGATTTCACCGTGCAGCTCAACAACCGCAAGCTGATGCGCGGGTTCTTCGAGAACCTGGGCGTGGCCGATGGCGAGCAGCAGATGCTGGTGCTGCGGGAGGTCGACAAGCTGGACAAGCGCGGCCCGGACTACGTTCGCGAGACGCTCACGGGCGAGGCCTTTGGCCTGTCCGAGGCGGTGGTGGAGCAGATCCTGGCCTTTGTCGCCGTGCGCTCCAACGGCCACGACGACGCGCTGGCGCAGCTGGACAAGCTGGGGCAGGGCAGCGAGGTGTTCAACGAAGGCATCGCCGAGCTGCGCGAGGTGCTGACCCTGGTCAAGGCCCTGGGCGTGCCGCAGGGTGCGTACTGCCTGAACTTCTCCATCGCCCGCGGCCTGGACTACTACACCGGCACGGTCTACGAGACCCAGCTGGATGCGTATCCGCAGATCGGCTCGATCTGCTCGGGCGGGCGCTACGAGAACCTAGCCAGCCACTACAGCAAGTCCAAGCTGCCCGGCGTTGGCATTTCGATCGGGCTGACGCGCCTGTTCTGGCAGCTGCGCGAGGCTGGGCTGATCGTGGAGGCCGACGTCAGCAGCGTGCAGGCGCTGGTGGCGCTGATGGACGAGGCACAGTTGCCCGAATCGCTGGACATCGCCCAGCGCCTGCGCGCCGGTGGCATCAATACCGAAGTGCAGATGGAGCCGAAGAAGATCGGCAAGCAGTTCCAGTACGCCTCGCGCGCCGGCATCCGCTTCGTGGCCCTGGCCGGCGAGGACGAGCTGGCCCGCGGCGTGGTCACGGTGAAGGATCTGGTGCGCGAACTGCAGTTCGAGGTCCCGCGCGAGGAACTGGCCAGCACCCTGCGCGTGGAGCTGGCCCAGGTCAGCGCCCTGGCAGGGCGCTGACCGCGCAGAGGATGCGTGGCAGCGGGCGCTGTTGAACGCCGCAGCCCCAGCTGGCATATGGCAATTAGCGGCGACAAGCCCGCAAGCTTTGGCGGCGGAGATCGAGGGAACGGTGCCGTGGCGCACTGTTCTCTGCTCGAAGCAGCGCCCTACGCGAGCGACTATCGAAGTGACCAACGCCGCTCCCGCACCTGGGAGAGGCAGGGAACCAGGCGGCAATTTCGTAGGGTGGATGACGCTCCTCCATCCACCGTCGCGGAGTCGGGCGACGCGCTCATGTCGGAACCCCACGCTCCGCCGCCGCAGGCCCTGGTGGACAAGCTTCGCGTTGTCCACCCTACGTAGGGTGGATGACGCTTCTCCATCCACCACCACGGAACGGCCAACGCGCTCATGTCGGCACCTCATGCTCCGCCGCCGCAGGCCCTGGTGGACAAGCTCCGCCTTGTCCACCCTACGTAGGGTGGATGGCGCTCCTCCATCCACCGCCGCCGCGGAACGAGCACCGCGGTCTTGAAAGCGTCTCGCGCTCATCCGCGCAGGCGCCGTGGTGGACAAGCCTCGCGTTGTCCACCCGCCGTAGGGTGGATGGCGCTTTTCCATCCACCATTTGCTCCAGACGGACATGGTGGCCATGGCTGGCGTGCCGGCCTCGGTCGCCCGCCTGCCTGCTCAGGCAGGGCCGCGCAAATGAACCGAATTCAGTCTTTGTGGCCTGCGCTTGCCTGCCCTGGAAGCGGAACCCGGAGCCCGCTGGCAGTGATCCACAAGCTTTGCCCTTAATCACTCCGTGCCGTTCGCAGGCGACATCAACCCATGCCGTCCCAGCATCGCGATCAATGCAAGACGCAGCTCCGGTGCGTTCCCGAATGCGCCGCTCATCTGCTCCAAGACCTTACCGCTGCGGATGACGGCATAGGTGGGCATTGGCCAATTCCGGAAGAGCGCCCAGTCGCTGCGCCGCGTGACCAAATACATGGGCGAATTGGGGAACTGGGCATTCCAGTCCTTCCAGGCATTCAGGTCCTCGATCCCCGGTGGCTGGCCGATCCAGTGGGCATGGGCGGCGAAGACCGGTGCGAGTTCCGGGTCGGACGCGATATCGCGCGCCGCGTCCACCGAGAAGTGGCAACCTGCAAGGACAAGGATCTGGAGATCGCTCAGGTCGACGGTTGCAGCATCCATTCGCGTCCCATCCGCTGACAGGCGCCACCAGCGCGGACCGGTTGGCAGAGCATCAGCAGGCGTGACGACAGCGGGCACGGAGGCAAGTTTCAGCGCGGGGAAATGCGTGACCAGCGCTCGTGCGTCATCGAGCTTGGCCGAGGCCAGCAGGGCACGTTGCGCGCTTTCGATCAGGGCGTGGCTTTGCATGCCGCGCTTGCCCAGCAGATCGATCAAGGTCAGCAATTCCTCGGCCAATCCAGGGTCGCCGCTGTCGTTGGCCGCGATGGACGTGGCGCGGGTCAGTAGCAAGAGGTCGGGATTGCCGAGCTTGGCGGCGCCTTCGACCAGGTGCCGAGGGAACACCTGTCGAAATCCCGCGCCCGCGTGTCGTGCCCTGGCCAAGTCATCCAGTCGTGTCGCGGCGCGGGTCAGGGCGATGTACTCGGAGTAGCGCTGATCGATGCCGCTCGGCCTATGCGGATCTGCGCGCCATGAGGATGGAACAGGCGATGTCTGGAGCGTCTTGGCGATCGGGTCGGCATCCAGGCCGAGCAAGGTGAGTACCGCCTGCGCCTGTTCTTGATCCAGCTCCCAGCGCATGTCTTCGAAGGGAAGCGACACCACGCCGCGCTCGCCGAACTGCAGCCCTGACAGAAAGCGTTGCCTGCCGCCGGCGGAAAAGGCGTCAAGAGGGTCGCGCATGCCCCGGCTGGCCTCGAGCCAGGCGTCGAGCCTTGCGCGGCTGTCCAATGGGGGTTGCACGGTTGCCGGTGTCGCGGGTCTGCCGTCCTGTTCCGCGAGTGGGCCAGTCGTCAGTCCTGCGCTGCACAGCAGGCCTGTGGTGAGCATGGCGGCAAGCACCGTGGATCTGAATCGGGACACGGGCGACTCCTTGTCGCGGATGTGCGGGGCTGGGCACTGAGCGATGCTAGCGCGGTCGATCGCCCCACAGGCGCACGGTGGGCCAGCGGGTTGTCGCGACCCGCACGCTCGTGCTAATGTGATAGCGCGTTATTACATTGAGACATCCATGAAGCGCCGCGCCGACACCGACGAGAAGACCACCAGCCTGGCCCAGCAGTCGCTGGCGCTTGCGTTGGCGGGTCTGACCGAGCCGGAGGAGGTGCGCGCGTTCCTGGTCGACCTGTGTACGCCCGCCGAGCTGGAAGCCATGGCCGATCGCTGGCGCGTGGTGCCGCTGATTCTCAAGGGCGTGCCGTACCGCGAAATCCATGAGCTGACCGAGGTCAGCGTCACCACCATCGGGCGCGTGGCGCGCACGCTGGAAACCGGCACCGGCGGCTATGCCACCGCCCTGCGCCGCCAGCAGTCGCGCGGCGCCGCCTCTCACTGAAGTCTCCTGCCATGCCTCCCATCGTTGCCAATGCGACGCGCGACCGTCTGCGCATCGCCATCCAGAAATCCGGCCGCCTGGCCGACCCGGCGCGCAGCCTGCTGGCCGCTTGTGGCCTGAGCTGGCGCGAGAGCCGCGACAAGCTGTTCTGCTACGGCGAATCGCTGCCGGTGGACCTGCTGCTGGTGCGCGATGACGACATCCCAGGGCTGATCGCCGATGGCGTGTGCGACTACGGCATCGTCGGCCGCAACGAGCTGGACGAGCAGGCCAATGCACGCCTGGAGATCGGCCTGTCTCCTGCGTATCGCGAAGTCCGCCCGCTGGGCTTCGGCGGCTGCCGGCTGATGCTGGCCATTCCCGAGACCTGGGAGTGGGAGGGCGCCCAGCAGCTGCAGGGCCTGCGCATCGCCACCAGCTATCCGGCGATCCTGCGGCAGTGGCTGTCCGCGCGCGGGGTGGAGGCCTCGGTGGTTGAACTCTCCGGCTCGGTGGAGATCGCGCCCAAGCTGGATACCGCCGACCTGATCTGCGACCTGGTCTCCAGCGGGGCCACGCTCAAGGCCAACCAGCTCAAGCCGGTGGAGACGCTGCTGGACAGCGAAGCCGTGCTGGCCGGGCCGGTGCGCGGCTTCAACGACGCGCGCGCGGACCTGTCGGCCATGCTGCTGCGGCGCATGGACGGCGTGCTCAAGCTCAAGGACAGCAAGCTGCTGATGTTCCGCGCTGCCCCCGACACGGTGCCGGCGCTGACCCGGTTGCTGGCCGATGCCGAGCCGCTAGTGCAGCTGCCGGGCGAGCACGCCGAGGGCATTTCGCTGCAGACCATGTGCCATACCGCCATCAGCTGGCAGCAGCTGGAAGAGCTCGAACGCGCCGGCGCGCGCGGGCTGATGGTGCTGTCGGTGGAGCGCTCGCTGGCATGAACGCGAACCTACGCACCGATACTTCCAGCGCCCAGCGCATCTTCTGGAGCGCGCTGGACGACCAGGCCCAGGCGCAGACGCTGGAGCGCCCCGCGCAGACCGTGGCCGAGCAGACCCGTCGCACCGTAGCCGCCCTCATCGAGGAGGTGCGCAGCGGCGGACTGGAAGCCCTGCGCGCGATCACCCAGCGCCTGGATGGCGCCGCGCCCGTGTCCTTCGAGGTGGGCGAGGATGCGTTCGCCGCCGCGGAGGCCGCCATCGACCCGGCGCTGAAGCAGGCCATGGTCGAGGCTGCCGCGCGCATCACCGCCTTCCACAAGGCCGGCATGGCCAAGCCCTATGCCGTGGAGACCGCACCTGGCGTGGTGTGCGAGCGCATGATTCGCCCGATCGGGCGGGTCGGACTGTACGTGCCGGCCGGCAGCGCGCCGCTGCCTTCGACCGCGCTGATGCTGGGCGTGCCGGCGCAGCTGGCCGGGTGCCGCGAGGTGGTGCTGTGCACGCCGCCGCGCAAGGACGGCAGCGCCGATCCGGCCGTGCTGGTGGCCGCGCGCCTGACCGGCGTGGGCCGGGTCTTCGTGCTGGGCGGCGCCCAGGCCATCGCGGCGATGGCCTATGGCGCCGGGCCGGTGCCGGCCTGCGACAAGCTCTTTGGGCCCGGCAACAGCTACGTCACCGAGGCCAAGCAGCAGGTGGCGCAGAGCGGGGCGGCGGCCATCGACATGCCCGCCGGGCCGTCGGAAGTGCTGGTGATCGCCGATGCCGGGGCCAATGCGGACTTCGTGGCCGCCGACCTGCTCTCGCAGGCCGAGCACGGGCCGGATTCGCAGGTGCTGCTGCTGTCCGACGATGCCGGTCTGCTGGATCGCGTGGAAGCCGCCCTGGCCACCCAACTGGCCGCGCTGCCGCGTGCCGACATCGCCCGGCGCGCGCTGTCGGCCTCGCGCCTGGTGCAGGTGGAGTCGCTGGAGCAGGCCTTTGCCATCAGCAATCGCTACGCGCCCGAGCACCTGATCCTGGCCCTGCGCGAGCCGCGCGTGTGGCTCCCCAAGGTCGAGGCCGCCGGCTCGGTGTTCCTGGGCGACTACACGCCCGAGGCGCTGGGCGACTACTGCAGCGGCACCAACCACGTGCTGCCGACCAGTGGCGCGGCGCGTGCCTACAGCGGCGTGTCGGTGGCCAGTTTCCAGAATTTCGTCAGCGTGCAGTCGGCCAGCGCGGCCGGCCTCCTGGCCATCGGCCCTTCGGCGGTGACCCTGGCCGAGGCCGAGCGCCTGGAGGCCCACGCCAATGCCGTGCGCCTGCGCCTGCAGGAGGCCGCCCGATGAGCACCCCCGATCAAAAGCAGCCCGATCTGCTCGACCTGGTCCGCCCGGATCTGCGGGCTTTTAGCGGCTACAAGTCCGCCCGTACCGAAGCCCTGCGCGGTGATGTCTGGCTCAACGCCAACGAGAGCGCCTGGAGCAATCCGGCCGACGCCAGCGCCACCTCGCGCCGCTATCCCGATCCGCAACCGGCTGCGCTCAAGGCCGCGCTGTGCGGCCTGTACGGCTGCGCGCCGGAGGAGTTGCTGATCGGCCGCGGCAGCGACGAGGCCATCGACCTGCTGGTGCGCACGCTGTGCGTGGCAGGGCGCGATGCGGTGGTCATCGCCCCGCCGGTGTTCGGCATGTATGCGGTCAGTGCCCGCCTGCAGGACGCGCGGTTGATCGAGGTGCCACTGGTGGATGGACCGGGCGGCTTCGCACCGGACTTGGAGGCGATCGCGCAGGCGGTGCTGGCGCAGGGCGCCAAGGTGGTGTTCCTGTGCTCGCCGGCCAATCCGACCGGCGCGTCGATCCCGCTGGCCGACATCGAGGCACTGCTGCAGCGCCTGCAGGGGCGCGCGCTGGTGGTGGTGGATGAGGCCTACGGCGAATTTTCCCAAGTGCCCTCAGCGCTGACGCTGCGCGCGCGGTACCCGGAAGTGGCGGTGCTGCGCACCTTGTCCAAGGCCCACGCCCTGGCCGCGGCCCGCGTGGGTGTGGTGATCGCCGATAGGCGCCTGGTGTCGGTGCTGCGTGCCTGCCAGGCGCCATATCCGGTGCCCACGCCGTGCGCGGAACTGGCGGCGGCCGGGCTTTCGCCCGACGCGCTGGCGGCCACGCGCGCACGCATCGCCACGGTGATCGCCGAGCGCGCTCGCCTGGCTGCGGCGCTGGCGGTCCTGCCCGGCGTGCGACGCGTCTACGCCTCCGATGCCAACTTCCTGCTGGTGCGCTTCGAGGATGCTCAAGGCGCGTTCGACGCGCTGCTGGGCGCCGGCATCGTGGTGCGCGACCAGCGCGCCGCGCCGCAGCTGGGCGATGCCTTGCGCATCACGATTGGCTCTCCAGAGCAGAACGCCCGCGTGCTGGACGCGCTGAGTGCGCAGGCGGTGGCGGCATGAGCGGCACCAAGATCCTCTTCGTCGACCGCGACGGCACCCTGATTGAGGAGCCGGCCGACTTCCAGATCGACGCCTACGAGAAGCTGCGCTTGGTGAAGGGCGTGATCCCGGCGATGCTGAAGCTGCGCGATGCCGGCTTCCAGTTCGTCATCGTCACCAACCAGGACGGGTTGGGCACCGAGGGCTATCCACGCGAGCGCTTCGACGGCCCCAACAATCTGATGCTGCAGATCTTCGAAAGCCAGGGCATCATCTTCCGCGAAGTGCTGGTGGACTGCAGCTGGCCGGCCGACAAGGCCCCGACCCGCAAGCCCGAGCTCGGACTGGTCCTGCACTACCTGCGCGATCGCGGCATCGACCTGGACGGCTCGGCCATGGTCGGCGACCGCGAGACCGACATCCGCTTCGCGCAGAACCTGGGCATCCGCGGCTTCCAGCTCAGGACCGAGCAGTTCGGTGGCGAGTGGGACTGGGCCGGCATCGCCCATGCCCTGGCCGATGCGCCGCGCACGGCGCGCGTGCGGCGCAAGACCAAGGAGACCGACATCCTGGTCGAGCTGGACCTGGACAAGGTGGCCGAGCCGAAGATCCACACCGGCCTGCCGTTCTTCGACCACATGCTGGAACAGATCGGCAAGCACGGCGGCTTCTCGCTGCAGATCCAGACCACCGGCGATCTGCACATCGACGAGCACCACACCATCGAGGACACCGCCCTGGCGCTGGGCGAGGCGCTGAAGCAGGCGCTGGGCGACAAGCGCGGCATCGGCCGCTATGGCTTCACCCTGCCGATGGACGAATGCCTGGTGAGCGCGGCGCTGGATTTCTCCGGCCGGCCCTACCTGGTGTTCGACGGCAGCTTCAAACGCGAACGCGTAGGCGACATGCCCACCGAACTGGTGCCGCATTTCTTCCGCTCGCTGTGCGATGCGGCTGGGCTCAACCTCAACCTGCAGGTACGCGGCGACAACGACCATCACCAGGTCGAGGGCTGCTTCAAGGCCCTGGCACGCGCGCTGCGGCAGGCGATCCGGCGCGAAGGCTCCGAGCTGCCCTCGACCAAGGGGGCGCTGTGATCCGGCTGGCCTTGATCGATGCCGGCGGCGCCAATATCGGTTCGGTGCGCTATGCGCTGGGCCGGCTGGGGGTGGAAGCCGAGCTGACCACCGATGCGCAAGTGATCGGCCGCGCCGATCGAGTGATCCTGCCCGGCGTGGGCGCGGCAGCGCAGGTGATGGCGCGGCTGCGCGAACTGGACCTGATCGACACCATTCGATCATTGCAGGCGCCGCTGCTGGGCGTATGCGTGGGCATGCAGGTGCTGTTCGAGCATTCCGAGGAGGACGACACCGCCTGCCTGGGGCTGCTGGCCGGGCGTGTGGCCAAGCTGCCGGTGTCGCCGGGCATCCGCGTGCCGCACATGGGCTGGAACACGCTGGCGGCCCGGCGCGAGGCCTCGCTGACGCGCGGGATCGGGCCGCACGACCAGGCCTACTTCGTCCACAGCTACGCCGCGCCCGTGAGTGAGGACTGCCTGAGCAGCGCCACCCACGGGCAGGCCTTCGCCGCGGTGGTGCAGCGCGGGCGTGTGGCCGGCGCGCAGTTCCACCCCGAACGCTCGGCGGCCGTCGGCGCGCGGCTGCTGCAGAACTTCATCGAATTCGGCCTGGCCTGATGCCTGCGCCTGCGAACCCTGTCATGACTTCCGAAACTTCCTTCCAGCTTTATCCCGCCATCGATGTGCGCGGCGGGCGCGTGGTGCGCCTGGCCCAGGGCGACTACGACCGCCAGACCACTTACGGCGAGGATCCGCTGGCCGCCGCGCAGGCCTACGCCGCCCAGGGCGCGCGCTGGCTGCACCTGGTCGATCTGGATGCCGCCCGTGCCGGCGGCTACACCCTGGCGCCGCTGTTGCAGCAACTGCGCGCCACCACCGGCCTGCAGGTGCAGACCGGCGGCGGCGTGCGCGGGCGCGAGGACGTGCTGGCGCTGCTGGAGGCCGGCGCGGCGCGGGTGGTGATCGGGTCGCTGTCGGTACGTGCGCCGGACGAGGTGCTGGCATGGCTGGCCGAGTTCGGCCCGGAGCGCATCACCGTGGCCCTGGACGCGCGCCAGGACGCGGCCGGCATCTGGCAGCTGCCGATCCATGGCTGGACCGAAGGCTCCGGCCTGGTCCTGGACGAACTGGCCAAGCGCTACGCCGCCGCCGGCCTGCGGCACCTGCTGTGCACCGATATCGCCCGCGATGGCATGTTGAACGGCCCCAATTTCGCGCTTTATCGCCACCTGGTGGCGCTGCTGCCCGGGGTCCAGGTCCAGGCCTCCGGCGGCGTGCACGCCGTGGGCGACGTGCGCCAGGCCAAGGCCGCAGGCTGCGGTGGCATCGTCCTGGGCCGTGCCCTGCTGGAAGGGCGCTTCACCCTGCCGCAGGCCTTCGCGGAGGCCGAGGCATGCTGAGCCGGCGCATCGTGCCCTGCCTGGACGTGCGCGGCGGGCGCGTGGTCAAGGGCGTCAAGTTCCGCGACCACGTCGACATGGGCGATATCGCCGAGCTGGCGCTGCGCTACCGCGACGCCGGCGCGGACGAACTGGTGTTCTACGACATCGGCGCCAGCCCGGAAGGTCGCTCGGTCGACTACGGCTGGGTGGAAAAAGTCTCGCGCCTGCTCGACATCCCGTTCTGCGTGGCCGGCGGCATTCGCAGCGTGGAAACCGCCCGCGCGGTGCTGCACGCCGGTGCAGACAAGGTCTCGATCAACACCCCGGCGCTGGAGCGCCCGGCGCTGATCGGCGAGCTGGCCACGGCCTTCGGCGTGCAGTGCGTGGTGGTGGGCATCGATTCGGTGCGCGAGGCCGATGGCCAGTGGCGCGTGCGCAGCTACACCGGCGACCCCAGCAAGACCCGCGCCGAAGGCCTGCGCACCCTGGACTGGATCGTGCAAGCGCAGGCGCTGGGTGCCGGCGAGATCGTGCTCAACTGCATGGACAGCGACGGCGTGCGCCGCGGCTACGACGTCGAGCAGCTCACGGCCGCGCGCGCGCTGTGCCACGTGCCGTTGGTCGCCTCGGGCGGGGCCGGGTTGCCGGAGCATTTCGCCGCCGCCTTCCAGCAGGCCGACGTGGACGCGGCCCTGGCCGCGAGCGTCTTCCACAGCGGCGCCATCGCCATTCCCGAACTCAAGCGTTACCTGCGCGCCCAAGCCATCGAGGTCCGTAATGCCCACTGAAGCCACCCCCGCCATCCGCAGCAGCGTGGACCCGGCGGCCCTGGACTGGAGCAAGGGCGGCGGCCTGCTGCCGGTGATCGTCCAGGATGCCCGCAACCTGCGCGTGCTGATGCTGGGCTACATGAACCTGGACGCGTTGCGGGCCACCCTGCAGCTGGGCAAAGTGACCTTCTTCAGTCGCAGCAAGCAGCGGCTGTGGACCAAGGGCGAGACCACCGGCCACGTGCTGCAGGTGGTGTCCATCGACATGGACTGCGACCAGGATGCGTTGCTGGTGCAGGCCATTCCGCACGGGCCCACCTGCCATCTGCAGCGCCCCAGTTGCTTTGCCCAGGCGCCTTCGGATTTCCTCTCCGAGTTGGACGCGCTGGTGCAGTCGCGCCACCGCGCGCGCCCGGAAGGCAGCTATACGACCAAACTGTTCAACGACGGCGTGCGCCGGATCTCCCAGAAAGTGGGCGAGGAGGGCGTGGAGGTCGCCCTGGCCGGCGTGGCCCAGGACGATGCCGCGCTGCTCGGCGAAAGCGCCGACCTGCTGTTCCATCTGACCGTGCTGCTGCGCGCGCGCGGCCTGTCGCTGGCCGATGCGGTGCACGTGCTGCGCCAGCGCCACCAGGCTGCTTCTTGAATCGCAGTGGCGGTGGCCTAGCATCTCCTCGGGCGGACAGCTCCCCAAACAGCGCTGGGTGTCTCGTAGAACCCATCCTCGCCACGATCCTGCTAAGCGCAGGTGACCCTGTGGGAGCGGCTTCAGCCGCGAAAGGGCTTTCCCGACAAAGCCCCTTCGCGGCTAAAGCCGCTCCCACAGGTGGATTCGGGGTTTCTAGTATGAAATCCGGCTTTCGAGCGATCAGCGAGCTCGCGCCCGTGCGAGCCAACGCTGGGGTGTTTAGTGCGGCAAGCCCCCGCATCGGCGCTCTACCGCTCATCTGCTACGGTCATCGCCGGCTGGCCGATTTCCGGCCAGCCCGCGTTTTAGACACGAACAGCGTCACTGCCTGAACGGGCAGGGGCGGGAATCGAGGGAGGGAAAATGGGACATTGCTTTGGCGCCGACCTGCCGTCGGCGCAGCTGGATCGCGCGCCATTCAAATTCCAGCACCAGTTGCTGGGCCATCCGGCGCTGACGATCGAAGGCCTGGCCGAATCGCTGCCGCGCCTGCCGTCCCATCGGGTGATGTACTCCAAGGGTCTGTCGGACCTGGCGATCAACTTCGACCGCGCCCATATCGATCACCACAACGGGATGAGCCTGGTCCAGACCATTGAGACCATCCGCACCTCCAGCTCCTACATCGCCGTGCGCGACCCACAGGACGATCCGGCCTTCCAGGGCCTGTACGCGGACCTGTGCGCGGAAGTGACGGCCTTGCAGCGCCAGGCCGGCCGCTCGCGCGCCATCCACGAGCCGCGCATGTGGCTGTTCATCGCCTCGCCCAATGCGCAGACCCCGTTCCACTTCGATCGCTATTCCAACTTCCTGATGCAGCTGCGCGGCAGCAAGCAGGTCGCGGTGTTTCCGAACTTCCGCGAGGACATCGTGCCGCAGGAAATCTGCGAGTCCTACATGGCCCGCAACGATTCGATCCCGCTGTGGCGCGATGAGCTGGACCGGCACGCGATCAAGTTCGACTTCAAGGCCGGCGAGGCCATCCACATCCCCTACATCTCCGGGCACTACGTCAAGAACGGGCCCGAGGACGTGTCGATCTCGATGGCGTTCTTCTTCCAGACCGACGAGACCCTGCGCTGGTCGCGGGCCATGCAGTTCAACCATCGCCTGCGCAAGCTGGGCTTGAAGCCCGGGGCGGTCGGTGCGTCGGCCGCGCGCGACACGCTCAAATCCACCGCCATGCAGCTGGCGCGTGGCGCCGGACGTGTGTTGCGGCGGGGAGCGGGGCAGGCGCCGGCTGGCTGAGGACCCGGTCCACGGGCCTGGCGGGCGGCGATGGGCGGTCCTGGCTGGCTTGCGAAGGCTGGCTTGCGAGGAGGCCGTGCGGGCTGGCGGGCTTGCGCTGGCTGGCCGCACCGCGGCAAGTCTACGGATCGCGCCAGGGCCGTGAAGAAACGCGAATCAGTCCTATTCGGTCGCCGTCAGTGAACGCCGACGGTTCCAAAGACGCCTTGTGAAAGCGGCTCGAGTGGAGCTTCAGCGACCCTCTTTGCCGCCCTCGAGACGAGTCCAGATCGCCATGGGGAGTCCAGATCGGCCTATGGGAGCGCCTTCAGGCGCGAAGAGGCTCTCACGGTATAGCTCTTCGCGGCTGATGGCCCGAGGCCACCCAGAGCCGCTCCCACGGAGCAGTGTGCGTTTGGGTCGGTCCAACCGCGGGCGGCGCGCGAAACAGCGCCCGCCGGTAATCCCCCAAACGCTTAGGGCGTCGCCGCCTCAGCTCGCGAGCTGGATCTGCTCGAAGCTCTCCACCCGCTTGTGGCCACCAGTGGCCTGGCCGGTGCGCGGCGCCGCATAGTCCTCACGACGGTCCAGCAGCACCGTCTGCAGCCCGGCGGACCTGGCCGCATCGAGCTCTTCCACCACATCGGACAGGAACAGGATCTCCTCGGCCGGCACGGCCACGCGCTCGACGATGGCCTTGTAGCTGTCCACCTCGCGCTTGCCTCCGATCTCGGTGTCGAACCAGCCGGAGATCAAGGGCGTCAGATCGCCGGCATCGCTGTGACCGAAGAACAGCTTCTGCGCCGGCACCGAGCCGGAGGAGTACACGTAGAGCTTGAAGCCCTCGCCGTACCAGGCCTGCAGTGCCGCGGCCGCGTCCGGATACATGTGCGCGGTGAAGTCGGCATCGTGGAAACCGGCCTCCCAGATCATGCCCTGCAGCGCCTTGAGCGCGGTGTGTTTACGGTCCTCCTCGATCCAGGCCTGCAGGGTCTGGACGATGGTCTCGTCGCTGGCGGCATCGCCCACTTCCTGGGCGACCTGGTCCAGCCACTGCCGCACCTCCAGCTCATCGCCGTGCTCGGCCACGAAGGCAGGCAGGGCGCGGTGCGCATAGGGGAACAGCACGTCCTTGACGAAGGAGATGCTGCTGGTGGTGCCCTCGATGTCGGTGAGGATGACCTGCGCGGTCGCCATCAGCTGGCCTGCTCCGGCACGTAGCGTGGAAAACGCTGGGCGATGGTCTCGCCGGTGAAATGCCCGACCCAGCCATCCGGCTCGGTGAAGAAGCGGATGGCCACGAACCGCGGCGACTCGCCCATGTCGAACCAGTGCAGGGTGCTGTCGGGCACCGCGATCAGGTCGTCCTTCACGCATTCGATCTCGTAGACCTTGCCATCCACGTGCAGGGTGAACAGCCCCGAGCCGTCCACGAAGAAGCGCACTTCGTCTTCCTTGTGGAAGTGCTCATCGAGGAACTTGGCGCGCATTTCCTCGCGCTTGGGATTGTCCGGGGCGATGCTGACCACGTCCACGGACTTGAAGCCGCGCTCGGCCACCAGACGGTCGATGTCGGCGCGATAGGCCTCCATCACCTGCTCGGGCGTGGCGCCGGCTTCCACCGGCTGGCTGGCCTTCCAGCGCTCGAAGGTCACGCCGATCTTTTTAAGCTCGGTGGCGATGAAGTCCGGGTCGTAGCTGGCGAACTCCGGGGTGTCCGGGTTGTTCTCGTCGAAGATGCGAAGTCGGCTCATGGCTGGCTCCCGTGTGACTGACAGGGGGAAGAACGACCGCCGAGGGTATCAGCGATCGCGTTGTGAGACTGGGGCGGCGGTGGAACGCTGTCGGCGTCTAGCCGCGACAACCCAACTTGCGTAACTCCAGTTCACAGTTGAACAGGAATTCGAAGGCTTCCAGATGGCGTCGCGCCTCGGCCATGGTGCGTCCCCAGGCGTACAGGCCATGGCCGTCGATCAGGTAGCCCCACAACGGCTGGGTGTCCAGCAGGGCGTCGACCTGGGCGGCCAGGACCTTCATGTCCTGGGTATTGGCGAACACCGGCACATCCACGGCCATCTCATGAGTGCTGTTGCCGTGGAAGGCCTTGAGCAGTTCGTAGCCTTCCAGGCGGATGTGTCCTGCCCCGGCGAACAGGCGAGAGGCCACGGTCTGCACGGTCGAATGCGTATGCAACACGCAGCCGATCTCAGGGAAACGCCGATACAGATGGGTGTGCAGCAGGGTTTCGGCAGAGGGGCGCTTGTCGGTGGCCACCGGCTGGCCGTCGAAGTCCACCACCATGATGTGCTCGCGCCCCATGCGGCCCTTGTCCGCGCCGGACACGGTGATCGCCGCATGGCGATCGTCCAGGCGTTCGGAGAAATTGCTGCTGGTCGCAGGCGTCCAGCCGCGCGCGGCCAGCTCGGCCACGTTGGCGGTGATGCGGTCGGCCAGCAGCGCCAGGCGCTGGTCGTCGTAAGGCAGGGTGCTCATGGGCTGATTCTACCGCGCGCGCACCGGCGCTGACTCAACCCTTGGTGTGCAGCCGGCTGTGCCGGTAGCCGTAGGCGGCATAGATGATGAAGCCGATCACGGTCCAGCCGATCATCAGCATCCAGTTGTGCATGGTCATGGTGGACAGCAGCATCAGGCAGCTGCCGACGCCGGCCAGGCAGATCAACCAGGCGAAGGGGATTCGGAACGGACGCGGGATGTCCGGTTGCGTGTGGCGCAGGATCAGCACGCCGGCGCAGACCGCGGCGAAGGCGATCAGCGTGCCCATCGAGGTCAGCTCGCCCAGCACGTCCAGCGGGAACAGCGCGGCCAGGATGGCGATGCCGATGCCGGTGATGACGGTGTTGACGTGCGGGGTGCGGTACTTGGGGTGGATCTTGGTGAACACCGGCGGCAGCAGGCCGTCGTGGGCCATGATCATGAAGATCCGCGGCTGGCCGATGATCATCACCAGCACCACCGAGGACAGGCCGATCAGCGCGCCGACTTCCACGATGATGCGCAGCCAGCCCAGCTGCGGATGCGCGGCTACCGCGGTCACCACCGGCTCGGCCGTGCCTAGGGCGGTGTAGGGCACCAGGCCGGTCATCACCGCGGCCATGGCGATGTACAGCACGGTGCAGATCACCAGCGAGAGCAGCATGCCGATGGGCAGGTCACGCTGCGGGCGGGTGGATTCCTGGGCCGCCACCGAAACCGCCTCGAAGCCGATGTAGGCGAAGAACACGATGGCCGCGCCGCGCACGATGCCGTCCCAGCCGAATTTGCCCGGGGCTTCGTTGGCGGGAATGAAGGGCTGCCAGTTGGCCGGGTCCACGTACTTCCAGCCGGCGATGATGATCAGCAGGATCAGGCAGGTCTTGAGGATCACCATGGCCATGTTCATGGCCGAGGACTTGCGGATGCCCACGTAGCACAGCCAGGTCAACAACAGCACGATGGCCGCCGCCGGCAGGTTGGCGATGGCGCCGGTCGGCTGCAGCTTGCCGTCCAGTGGCGCGCTGACCAGCGCCGCCGGCAGGTGGATGCCGAACTGGTCCAGCAGGCTCAGGAAATAGCCGGTCCAGCTGACCGCCACGGCCGAGGCCGACACGCCGTACTCCAGCACCAGCATCCACCCGATGAACCAGGCCGCCGCCTCGCCCAGGGTGGCGTAGGTGTAGGTGTAGGCCGAGCCGGACACCGGCACCATCGCGGCGAACTCGGCGTAGGCCATGGCGCAGAAGGCGCAGCACAGCGCGGCCAGGATGAAGCTCAGGATGATGGCCGGGCCGGCGTGCTCGGCCGCGGCCTGGCCGGTGATGACGAAGATGCCACCGCCGATCACCGCGCCGATCCCGAGCGCCGTCAGCCCCCAGGGCCCCAGGGTGCGATGCAGGCCCAGCGCCTCGGCGGCGCCGTGGCTGGCGAGGGGATGCTTGGTGGCCAGGAGTCGTTTGAACATGGACGCGGTGTCGATCTTGGGGGGAGGGGTAAACGACGAAGGCCGACGCTAGAGTGCCGTCGGCCTTCGATGCTGGGCGTCAGTGGCCCCGGCGCAGCTTGCTGTGTCGGTAGCCGTAGCCGAAATAGACCGCCAGGCCCAGCACCGTCCAGCCGACGAAGATCAGCCAGTGCTCGGTGAACGGCTGCCAGAACAGGTACAGGCAGGCGGCCACGCCCAGCGGGCAGATCACGATGGCCACGGGCACGCGGAACGGACGGGCCAGCTCGGGGCGGGTGTAGCGCAGCACCAGTACGCCGGCGCAGACCGTGGCGAAGGCCAGCAGTGTGCCCATCGACACCAGCTCGCCCAGCACGTTCAGCGGCATCAGGCCGGCCAGGGTACAGGCCAGTACGCCGACGATGACGGTGCCGACGTAAGGGGTCTGGTACTTGGGGTGGATCTTGCCGAACAGGCCAGGCAGCAGGCCGTCGCGCGACATGGAATAGAAGATGCGCGGCTGGGCCATCAGCATCACCAGGATCACCGAGGACAGGCCGGCGATGGCGCCGATCTCGGTGGCGGTCTTCAGCCAGGCCAGGGCCGGGTAGGGCTCGATCGCGGTGACCACCGGCTTGGCCGTGCCCAGCAGCGTGTAGTTGGTCATGCCGGTCAGGACCAGGCACACCGCGATGTAGATGATGGTGCAGATGGCCAGCGATCCGAGGATCCCCAGCGGCATGTCGCGCTGCGGATTCTTGGCCTCGCCGGCGGCGGTGGAGACCGCATCGAAGCCGATGTAGGCGAAGAACACGATGGCCGCCGCGCGGGTGACCCCGTCGAAGCCGAACTTGCCCGGGCCCTGCGCCTCGGGAATGAACGGGGTCCAGTTGGCCGGGTCCACGTACTGGGCGCCGAAGCCCAGGAAGCAGGCGATGACCGCGACCTTGATCGCCACCACGATGGCATTGGCCGTGGCCGACTGGGTGATGCCCACGTAGCACAGGCCGCTGACGGCGGCGACGATGCCGATCGCCGGCAGATTGAGCAGCGAGCCGGTGCTGACGAAATGCCCGTCCTTCCAGTCGATCGGTGCCTGTGTCAGTTCGGCGGGGAAGGGTAAGCCCAGGGTGCCGGTGATGAAGCTGATCAGGTAACTGGACCACCCGACCGCCACGGTGGAGGAAGCGAACAGGTACTCCAGGATCAGGCACCAGCCGATGAACCAGGCGACGAACTCGCCCAGGGTGGCGTAGGAAAAGGAGTAGGCACTGCCCGAGACCGGCAACAGCGCGGAGAACTCGGCATAGCACAGCCCGGCCAGAGCGCAGGCGAAGCCGGCCATGATGAAGCTCAGGGTCACCGCCGGACCGGCGTGATTGGCCGCGGCCTGGCCGGTCAACACGAAGATGCCCGCGCCGATCACCGCGCCCACGCCCAGCAGCACCAGGTGACGGGCGGTCAGGGTCCGTTTGAGGGTGGCTTCGCCTTTCAGGCTACCTTCGACCGGCTCGCCGGCGTCGACGTGTCCTGCCGGCTCGACCGGCTTGACGATAAACAACCCCTTGTTGGACATGCTGCGCGTTCCTCTGGAGCGTTCAGCCGTGCCGACGCCAGTAGTTGGGTGATAGGTTGCCGTCAGATGACAGCACAGCGCGGTACCTTGCCAAACGCCGCTGTTCCGCACAAGACGCACTGCCAGATGACCGCGATAATGCGCGGATGAATGCGATCACCCCCTCTGCGGCGCCGGCCGACCCGCATCGCGGCCTGGAGCAGGCCTTTGCCGCCTACGCCCGGCGCTGGCCGGGCGAGGCCGAGTTGGCGGCCGATTTCATTGACCTGCTGGGCGACCGACTCGACCCGTACGGGCGCGAGCGGCTGCAGGGGCACTTCACCGCCTCGGCCTGGCTGGTCAGTGCCGATGGCCGGCGCACCCTGCTCATGCACCACGCCAAGCTGCTGCGGTGGCTGCAGCCCGGCGGCCATGCCGATGGCGATCGCGACCTGCCGCGGGTGGCCCTGAAGGAGGCGCAGGAAGAAACCGGGCTGGCCGCGCTGGCGGTGGACGATACGGCCATCTTCGACCTGGACCGGCACTGGATCCCCGAACGCAAGGACGTGCCCGGGCACTGGCATCACGACGTGCGCTATGTGGTGCGGGCCACCGGCAGTGAAGACTTCCTGGCCAACGAGGAATCGCTGGCCCTGGCCTGGCGCCCGGTGGCGGAGGTGGCCCGGGATCCGGACCCCTCGCTCAGCCGCATGGCGCGGAAGTGGTTGGTGCGGTTGGGGCTGACGGCTGAGGAGTGAGCGGAGAGGAGTGAGGAGTGAGCAGAGCGCGCAGGGGCGAGCGGCCTGCTTTGGGAGCGGCCGTTTATGAGAGCTTTCTTTTCGAAAGCGATGTTTGTGGGAGCGGCTTCAGCCGCGAAGGGGCTTTCCCGGGAAAGCCTCTTCGCGGCTGATGGCCCTAGGCCACGCAGAGCCGCTCCCACAGAGGTCGCTCGCGCAGAGGCCGCCTGCGCGGGTTCGCTCTCAGCGAGGCGACTGCGCCGGCAGTCACTTCAACTAAGGGCACTGGCCCCGAAATCTCTTCACTCGGAGCGCCCGCGCTCCAGCGCCGGGCGTTGCGGGGCTAGTACAGCACGCGGGTGCGCAGGGTGCCTTCGATGGCGCCCAGCGCATCGCGCAGGATACTCGCCTGCTCTTCGTTGGCGGTCACATCGATCACCACGTAGCCGACCTGCGGGTCGGTACGCAGGTACTGGCCATCGATATTGATGCCCTGGGCGCGGAACACGTCGTTGATGGCCGAAAGCACGCCCGGCACGTTGCGGTGGATATGCAGTAGGCGGCGGCTGCCTTCGTGGCCGGGCAGGGTGACCTCGGGGAAGTTCACCGCCGACAGCGTGCTGCCGTTGTCGCTGTAGCGCACCAGCTTGGCGGCCACCTCGATGCCGATGTTGTCCTGCGCCTCCAGCGTGCTGCCGCCTACGTGCGGGGTCAGGATCACCTGATCCAGGCCCGCCAGCGGGGTGACGAAGGCATCGCCATTGCCCTTGGGTTCGACGGGGAACACGTCCACCGCCGCGCCGCCCACCTGGCCGGACCTGAGCGCCTCGGCGAGGGCCTCGATGTCCACCACCGTGCCGCGCGAGGCATTGATCAGGTGCGCGCCACGCTTCATCCCGGCGATCTGCGCCGGGCCGAACATGTCCTTGGTGGCGGGCGTCTCCGGCACGTGCAGGGTCACCACGTCCGACTGCGCCAGCAGGTCCGCAAGGCTCAGCGCCGGGGTGGCGTTGCCCAGCGAGAGCTTGGTCTCGATGTCGTGGAAGACCACGCGCATGCCCAGCGCCTCGGCCAGCACGCCGACCTGGGTGCCGATGTGGCCATAGCCGATGATGCCCAGGGTCTTGCCGCGGACCTCGTGGCTGCCGGCGGCCGACTTGGACCAGCCGCCGCGGTGGCACTCGGCGCTCTTCTGCGGAATGCCGCGCATCAGCATGATGGCCTGGGCGATGACCAGCTCGGCCACGCTGCGCGTGTTGGAGTAGGGCGCGTTGAACACCGGGATGCCGGCCAGCTCGGCCGCGTCGACATCGACCTGGTTGGTGCCAATGCAGAAGCAGCCGATGGACATCAGCCGGCGCGCATGCGACAGCACCTCGGCGGTGAGCTGGGTGCGCGAGCGGATGCCGATGATGTGGGCATCGGCGATAGCCGCCTTCAGCTGGTCTTCCGGCAGCGACTTGGTGTGGAAATCGATTTGCGTGTAGCCGGCGGCCTGGAACACGTCCACCGCGGTCTGGCTGACGCCTTCCAGCAGCAGTACGCGGATGTCCTGCTTGGGGAAGGAGGTCTTCTTGGTCATCGGTCTGGAGGGGGTCGAAGCGGGCCGCCCACTATGCCAGAGCGCATTGGTTACCGTTGCAGCGCAACGTGGGCCGCGCCAAGTGGACGTGGCGTTGCATCGCTGGCACGCTGGCGCCCCCCTTATCGCAGGCTTTCGCGCCGCCATGACCGACTCCCGCCTTGCCGCGCTGCAAGCCGCCGCACCGGACCTTCGCCTGAAGACCGAGCCGGGCGATCTGGAGCACTACGGCCGGGACTGGACCCGTCGCTGGACCCCCGATCCGCTGGCCATCGCCTTGCCGGGCAGCGTGGCCGAGGTGCAGGCGGTGATGCGCTGGGCCAGCGCGCATGCCATCAAGGTCGTGCCCTCCGGCGGCCGCACCGGCCTGTCCGGCGGCGCGGTGGCCGCCCATGGCGAGCTGGTGCTCAGCCTGGAGCGCATGAACAAGCCGCTGGCCTTCGACCGCGTCGACCGCACGCTGACCGTGCAGGCCGGCATGCCGCTGGAGGCGGTGCACAACGCCGCGCGGGAGAACGGACTGGAGTATCCGGTGGATTTCGCCGCGCGCGGGTCGTGCTCGATCGGCGGCAACATCGCCACCAACGCCGGCGGCATCCGCGTGATCCGCTATGGCAACACGCGCGAATGGATCGCAGGGCTCAAGGTGGTCACCGCCGATGGCGAGGTGCTGGATCTCAACCGCGCCCTGGTCAAGAACTCCAGCGGCTACGACCTGCGCCAGCTGATGATCGGCTCGGAAGGCACGCTGGGGGTGATCGTGGAAGCCACCCTGCGCCTGACCGATCCGCCGCCGCCGACCAACGTGATGCTGCTGGCGCTGACCAGTTTCGAGGGGCTGATGGAGGTGTTCGCCGCCTTCCGCGAGCGGCTGCAGCTGGAGGCCTTCGAGTTCTTCACCGACATCGCCCTCAAGCATGTGCTGGCGCATGGGGCGGTCAAACCGTTCGAGGAAGTCCACCCTTACTACGTGGTCACCGAGTTCGCCATCGGCGATGAGGCCAAGGAAGCCGCGGCAATGGCGGCGTTCGAGGCGTGCATGGAGGCCGGCTGGGTGGCCGACGGCGTGATCAGCCAGTCCGATGCCCAGGCCCAGCAACTGTGGCGGCTGCGCGAGGGCATCACCGAGTCGCTGGCACCGCACGTGCCCTACAAGAACGACGTGTCGGTGCGGATCTCGCGGATGCCGGCGTTCCTCAAGGAAACCCAGGCGCTCCTCGGCCAGGCCTATCCGCAGTTCGAGGTGGTGTGGTTCGGCCACATTGGCGATGGCAACCTGCACATCAACGTGCTCAAGCCGGCGGAGATGGCGCAGGACCAGTTCGTGCGCGAGTGCGAGCAGGTCACCAAGCTGTTGGCGCAGGCGCTCAAGGCCCACGAGGGCAGCATCTCGGCCGAGCACGGCATCGGCCTGGTCAAGAAGCCTTACCTGGACAGCACCCGCAGCCCGGCGGAGATCGCGCTGATGCGCGGCGTGCGCCGGGCGATGGACCCGCAGGCCCTGCTGAACCCGGGCAAGCTGTTCGACGCCTGATCCGGCCGACCAATGGAACCTGCGTGTGAAGGCCGTGTAGTCTTCGGCCCTGGCCTTGGCCTGTCTTGCCCTCGACTCACGGAATGAACCGCATGAAAGCGCTGCTCCCCCTGTGCCTGCTGGCACTGACCGCACCGGCCCTGGCCGGTAGTTTCGCCGGCAGCTCCGCCGGTGCCTCCTCGGCTGGTTCGTCTGCCGGCTCGTCGGCGTCTTCGGACAGCTCCTCAGGTGGCGATGACAAGATCGTCCTGCAGGCACGCCAGGACGCGGCGGGCTTCGTCGCCAGCGAAGGTCGCATCCGCGGCGCGCAGCTGGAAGCGGCCCTGCGTACGCTGCGCGCGCACGACCCCTCGCTGCACGCACGCAGCGACATGCAGCTGGCCCAGGCCATCCTGGCACGCTGATGCCGGTGCGCCGGCCATGGCGCCGGCGCGCTTGGGCGCGGCGGCTGTGGCTTGCGCTGCTGCTTGCAGGCCTGGCCTGGCTGCCGGCCGCGCAGGCCGGTGTGCGGCTGCTGCTGGATGAGGCCGGGCTGGATGCGGCCGAGCGCGCCGCCAGCGCGCAACTGATCCAGGACGTGCAGGCGCGCTTGCCGCCCGCCTTCGGCCAGGCGCTGGATGAGCCCATCGCGCTGCAATGGCGCGCCGATCTGCCAGCGCAGGTGCACGGCCGCGCCCAGGGCGGGCGGATCCTGCTGGCGCGGCCGCTGCTCGATGCGCTGCTGCCCGCCGCTGCGCGCACGCCGGCACAGGCGGCCCTTGCCGCGCACCAGGCCCGCGCCGCGCTGATCCATGAGCTTGCCCATCTGTACGATCGCCACGCGCGCGGCGGGGTGTCGCGCGATCCGCGCCTGCTGGATCTGGCCGGTTGGCAGCGGCGGCCGCTGCGACCGTTCTCGCGTGCGCCCAGCGCCATGCGCGACCGCAGTCCGGACGCGTATGAACTGACCAGTCCGCGCGAGTTCGTGGCGGTCAATATCGAGTATCTGCTGCTGGATGCGGACTACGCCTGCCGTCGTCCGCAGCTGCGCGCCTGGCTGGCGCAGCGCCTGGGCATGTCCCTCGACGATGGCCGCTGCGCGCCGGCCCTGCCTTTCGTTGAGGCATCCGCAGCCGCCGGCCAGGCGCAGCTGCGCGCGCTGGACCCGGCGCGCGTGTACGCGGTGGATTACCTGCTGGCCGAGGGCAATGCGCAGGCGATGAGCCGCTGGGGCCACACCATGCTGCGGCTGGTGGTCTGCGCGCCGGGCCGCACGCCCGGTCCGGATTGCCGGCTGGACCTGCAGCACCACCTGGTGCTGTCTTTCCGCGCCTTCGTCGGCGACGTGCAGGTCTCGCACTGGCGCGGGCTGACCGGTTCCTACCCCACGCGCCTGTACGCCCTGCCGCTGGAGCAGGTGATCGACGAGTACACCCGCATCGAGCTGCGCAGCCTGCGCTCGGTGCCGCTGAAGCTGGCGCCGCAACAGATCGCCGGCATCGTGCAGCGCGCCGCCCAGCTGCACTGGAACTACGACGGCCGCTACTACTTCATCAGCAACAACTGCGCGGTGGAGAGCGCGCGGCTGCTGGAGGAGGGCGTGCCCGCGCTGGCCGATGCCGGCGTGCTGGCGATCACCCCGGCCGGGGTGCTTCAGCGCCTGAGGCGCGCCGGCATAGCGGAGGTATCGGTGTTCGACGATATGGAGACGGCGCGACGCCAGGGCTACTACTTCCAGGCCGCCAGCGCGCACTACCAGGCCTTGCTGGAGGTGCTGCGCACGCAGGCACAGGTGCCGGTGGACAGCGTGGACGCCTGGTTCGCGCTGGCGCCGGCACAGCGTGCAGGCTGGGTGGAGGATGGCAACCTGCGGGTGACCGCCGCCGCGCTGCTGCTGGAGCAGGCCGCGGCCAATCGTGCCGAGCATGAGGTGCGCGATGAACTCAAGCGACGCTACCTGGGGCGCAGGCGCAAGGGCCAGGCGCTGGACGGGGAGCTGCAGGCCTTGTTCGAGGCCGAGAGCCGGCTGGCGCGACCATCGGCCTTGCTTGTAGGAGAGACGACGTCAGGTTATGGCCTGCCGATCGGGGCGGAGCTGACCGCCCTGCAGGCGCGCGGCGCAGCCCAGGCCTTGATCCTGGCCGATGGCTGGCAGCGCGTGCGCGCCCTGGCGCTTGGAGAACTTCCACCGGCGCAGCGCGCGATGCTGGAAGGCGCGCAGCGCAATGTCGAATCGCTCTCGGCGCGGATGCGGGAACAGGCGCGCGAACAGGCGCCAGGGTCGCAGCCCGATCTCTAGAACCGGCCTGGTTTGTCGGCAACAGGCGGGCTGACCCCATCGGCCGCCGGATCGCGGCGGCCGATGCCGAGGTCTTTCACGCCGTGGCGATCAATCCGCGCGGCCGCCGAACTCGCCGGTCGTGGTGTTGACCAAGATGCGCTCGCCGTTGGTGATGTATTCCGGGACCATGATCTCGATGCCGGTGCTGAGCTTGGCCGGCTTGGGTCGCTTGGTCGCGGTGCCGCCCTTGAGTTCCGGCGGGGTCTCGACCACTTCCAGGGTCACGTGCTGCGGCAGCTGCACGGCCACCGGCTGTTCGTCGATCACCTGCACGTATAGGCCGGTCAGGCCGTCGGTGATGTAGCCGGCGTTGTCGCCCAGCGCCTGCGCATCCAGGGTGTAGGGCGTGTAGTCCTCATCGTCCAGGAACACGAAGGCATCGCCATCCATGTAGGAGAAGGTGGCCTGGCGGCGCAGCAGCTCCACTTCGGTCAGGTTGTCGTCGGCATCGAAGCTGGCATCGAGCTTGGCCCCGCCGGGCACGGAATACATGATGAAACGGAAGCGCACGTTGCCGCCGCGGCCCTGCGGCGAGGAGCGCTCGATGTCGCGGATCTGGTAGACGCCGTTGTTGTACTCGACGACGTTGCCCTTCTTGATGTCACCAGCTTTCATGGATCGATGGTCCGATTGGAGAAGTGGATTGGGGATTAGGAACGAGAAACGAGGAACGAGGAACGAGTGGAAGAGCGGGCGGATCCCCGTCACTCGTTCCTCGTTCCTCTCCACTCGTTCCTGCTACTTCGCCGCCAGCCGCGTGGCGCCATCCAAACGGATGGTCTCGCCGTTGAGGTAGCGGGCGCGCAGGATGAAGCCGACGGTTTCGGCGAACTCCTGCGGTTGTCCCAGGCGGGAGGGGAAGGGGATGGAGGCGGCCAGCGACTGCTGCACGGCCTCGGGCATGCCGTCGACCATCGGCGTCCAGAAGATGCCCGGGGCGATGGTCATCACGCGAATGCCGAAACGCGCCAGCTCGCGCGCCATCGGCAGGGTCATGCCGACCACGCCGCCCTTGCTGGCCGAATACGCCGCCTGGCCGATCTGGCCCTCGAAGGCGGCCACGCTGGCGGTGTTGATGATCACCCCGCGCTCGCCATCGGCGCCTGCGGCGTTGTGCTGCATGGCATCGGCCGCGGCCTTGGCCACGTTGAAGCTGCCGACCAGGTTGACCAGCACCGTGGTGCGGAAGGTCGCCAGGGGCATGGGCGCCTCCTTGCCGAGCACGCGCCCGGCGCCGAGGATGCCGGCGCAGTTGACCGCGACATTCAGGCCGCCCAGAAACGCCTTGGCGGCATCGACCGTGGCGGCCACGGCCGCCTCGTCGGTCACATCGGTACGGAAGTAGCGGGCCTTGTCCTCGCCCAGCGCCGCCACGGCCGCCGCGCCCTTGTCGTCGTTGACGTCCAGCAGCGCCACGCGCGCCCCGCCCGCGACCAGGTGTTGCGCCACGGCCAGGCCCAGGCCGGACACGCCGCCGGTGATCAACGCCTTGGTGTTCTCAAGCTCCATCTGTCCTGCGCCCGTTCCAGGGAAGCCGGCGATTCTACGACAGCAGGCGTTCCAGTCAGGCCTGGACGGCCTGTGGCCGCTGGGCGCCGCGCAGGCGGCTGGCGAACTCGTCCGGCGGCAGGCCCGGGGCGAACAGGAAGCCCTGGCCCACCGGCACCCCCAGCTGCAGCAGGAACTGGCGCTGGGACTCGGACTCGATGCCCTCGGCCACCAGGCCCAGGCCCAGGCTGCGGGCGATGGCCGACACCGCCTGGCACACGGCCACGTCCGAGCGGTTGCCGGGCACGCCTTCGGTGAACAGCTGGCTGATCTTCAGCCCATGGATGGGCAGGCGGCGCAGGTAGTTGAGCGCGCTGTAGCCCTCGCCGAAGTCGTCGATGCTCAGCAGCACGCCCAGGGCGCGCAGTTCGGCGAAGGTGCGCAAGGTCGCCGGGGCGTCCTCGATCAACACCCGCTCGGTGAACTCCAGCTCCAGCGCCGAGCCGGGCAGGTCGAACTCTTCCAGCAGCTCGCGCACGTGGCGGGCCAGGTCGTCGGCGAACTGGCGATAGGAGACGTTGACCGCCACCCGGATCACGCCCAGGCCCTCGTCGCGCCACTGCCGCACCTGCCGGCAGGCCTCGCGCAGCACCCAGCGGCCGATGCGGACGATGTCGCCGGTGGTTTCGGCATGGCCGATGAACAGGTCCGGGCGCTGCTCGCCCAGCTGGTGATTGCTCCAGCGGATCAAGGCCTCGGCGGCGATGATCTGGCCGCGGCGCAGGTCCACCTGCGGCTGGTAGACCAGGTGGAACTCCTCGTTGTCCACGGCCCGGCGCAGCTGGGTCTCCATCAGCACGCGGTCCTGCTGCTTCTGCGCCAGCTCGGGGGTGAAGTCCTGCCAGGCGTTGCGGGTGCGGTGCTTGACGTCGTACATGGCTACGTCGGCGTTCTGGATCAGCTGCTGCGGCCGCGCCCCATCCTGCGGTGCGCGCGCGATGCCGATGCTGGCGCCGATGTTGAATTCCTCCTGGCCGAAGCGGAACGCCGGCTCGAAGGCGTGCAGGATGGCATCGGCCATGCACTCGGCCACGCGCGGGTCGCCGCCGTCCTCGCACAGCACCAGGAACTCGTCCCCGCCGAAACGCGCGACCTGGCCGCTGGGGCCCACCGCATCCAGGATGCGGTGGGCTGCTTCCATCAGCAGCTGGTCGCCGGTGTTGTGGCCCAGCACGTCGTTGACCGCCTTGAAGCGGTCCAGGTCGATGTACAGCAGCGCCAGCTGGCCGTGCGCCGCATCGCTCAGGCGCCGGCCCAGCTCGGTCAGGACCGCATCGCGGTTCATCAGCCCGGTCAGCGGGTCGGTGCGCGCCTGCACGCGCAGGGCCTCCTCCGAGCGCTTGTCCAGCGAGATGTCCTGCAGGGTGCCGATGACCCGCGCCGACGCAGGGTCGCTGGCTTCCAGCTCGCCGATCACCCGCACCCAGAACGGCTGGCCGTCATGGCGCCGGCCCTGCAGTTCGGTATCGAAGCCGCCGCCCTCGCGCATCAGGCGCGCGGTGACATCGCGGAACCGGCGCCGGTCGGGCTCCTCCAGGCACGCCAGCATGTCGGCGATGCGCTCGGGCGCGCGCGCCGCACCGAGGATGCGCTGGGCCTCGGCGGTGACATAGACCAGGTCGCGCCCGGTGTCCCATTCCCAGCCGCCGATCTGCGCCAGCGCCTGGGTGCGGTCGAACAGCGCGCTCTCGCGCTTGAGATGGGTGACGTCGCTGAAGATCGAGGTGACCTGGGAGGGACGGTCCTGGCCCGGCGCGAACTGCGGCACCGAGGTAATGCTGAGCCAGATCAGCTCCTTGCGCTGGCGGTGATACAGGCCGATCAGCCGGCTTTCCTGGATACGGCCCTCGGCCAGTGCACGCTGCGGCGGCATGTCGTGCTCCTCCAGCTCGCGCCCGTCCTCGTCCACCACGCGCCAGCGCTCGTGCACCAGCTCCTCGGACAGGCTCATGCGCGCACTGACGCCGAAGATGCGCAGGGCCGCGCCGTTGGCGTAGAGGATCTGGCGCTCTCGGTTGTGCACGATCACGCCGCAGTCCAGCGCTTCCATCAGCTCCCGGTAGCGGGTTTCGGCCTCGCGCCGCCGGCTTAGGTCGCGCGCCACCGCCACCAGGCTCTTGTGGCCATCGAAGCGGTAATTGGCCGAATGCACCTCCACCGGGAAGCGCGTGCCGTCGCCGCGCATGTTGGTGACTTCGATGACGTAGCTCTCGCCCCGGTTGAGCGTCTCCCACACCGGCACCATGTGATCGCGCGGCAGGTCCGGGTTGAGCACGCGGATGTTCTTGCCGACGATGTCACCGTGGACGCGTTGGTAGGCCTCCACGCCGGCCTTGTTGAGCGCCAGCACGGTGCCATCCTCGGACAGGATGCTGACCGGGTCGGGCATCGCATCGAACAGCGCCCGCCAGCGCAGCCCGGACTCCTCCTGGTCCCGCAGGCAGGCCGCCAGGGCCTGCGCGGCCTGATCGAGCAATTCGCGCAGGGCGGGCTCGGGCAGCTGCGCCGATCTGGCGCGCTCAAGCGCATCGAGCACGGCCTGCGGCTCCAGGGGTGGCTGCGATGGCAGGTTCATGCCGTGCCTCGCGCGCGCTCGGCCTTGCCGCCCGGGCGCCCCCGGCGCTGGCTCGGTCGAAAGCCGGCCCTGCCGCGCGCCACCAGATCCGTGTCGGTCTCCATTCCCGATCCCTGCAGCATGTACACGACGTCCTCGGTGGCAGCATGGCCACTGGCCCCGGGCGCGTAGGGACAGCCGCCGGAACCGGCGATGGCTGCATCCACTACACGCACTCCAGACTCCAGACAGGCCAGCGCCTGGACCACGGCCTGCCCAACGACGTCGTGGGCGCGGACCACCCAAGCGGACACCGCCATGTCGCCTGCTGGAGCCGGCTGCATCCGTCGGTGGCCCGCATCGGCCTGCGCCGGCCTCCAGGCCCGATCGGCCTCCGCGGTAAACGCCTCGTTCCACGCCGCCGGCGCCGCCGCACGCGGCGCATCCTCGCATCTGGCCCGACGCGGATCCTGGGTCGGTCCCGCGATCGGGCGGGAATCGTGCATGGCCGGCCGGCTCAACCGTCGCACGGTGGCCTGGCATGGCTCGATCGGTTCCGTCTGCATGCGCCACCTGTCTGTCCGTTTACACGCATGTTATCGAGCGTCCAGCTTGGGCGGTGGTGCGATGCGGCGGTGCTACAATTGAGAATAGTTACCAATTGAGTCCCGTGCGTGATCCTCACCGAGTTGCCCCGTCGCAAGCCTGCCATCGTGGACACCGTGGTCGAAAAACAGCCGAACGACCCGATCGCGCGGCGTCTGCGTGAGCTGGGCTTCGTCGAGGGCGAACAGGTCAGCGTCGTGGCCGGCGGGCCACTGGGCGCCGAGCCGTTGCTGGTGCAGGTGGGCTTCACCCGCTTCGCCCTGCGCCGCAGCGAGGCCGCCCGCATCGTGCTCAAGCCGGAGGTCGCCGCATGAGCGTCAGCCGGATTCCGCTGCGCCTGGCCCTGGTCGGCAACCCGAACTGCGGCAAGACCGCGCTGTTCAACCAGATCACCGGCAGCCGCCAGAAGGTCGCCAACTACGCAGGCGTGACCGTCGAGCGCAAGGAAGGCCGCTACACCAACCGCCAGGGACGCGAGTACGCCGTGCTGGATCTGCCTGGCGCGTACAGCTTCAATGCGGCCAGCCTGGACGAGGCGGTGACGCGCGACCTGTGCCGCGGCTTCCTGCCCGGCGAGCCCAAGCCCGACGTGCTGGTCTGCGTGGTCGATGCGACCAATCTGCGCCTGCACCTGCGCTTCGCCCTGGAAGTCCGCAACCTGGGCATTCCGATGATCCTGGCGGTCAACCTAGCCGATGTGGCGCGCAAGCGCGGCATCACCATCGATCTCAACGCGCTCGAGCGCGAGCTGGGCATCCCGGTGGTGGAGACGGTGGCGGTCCGGCGCCACGGCGCGCAGGCGCTGCTGGACCAGATCGACCGCACCGCGGTGTCTGCGCATCTGCCGCCGCAGCTGGCCGAGGGCGCGGACCTGCACGCCGAGACCCGGCGCCTGCTGTCGGTGGCCGTGGGCATGCCTTCGCGCACGGCCAGGATCGACGATGCGCTGGACCGCTGGCTGCTGCATCCGCTGTTCGGCCTGCTGACCCTGGCGGTGGTGATGTTCCTGATCTTCCAGGCGGTCTACGCCTGGGCCACGCCGATCATGGACGGGATCGATGCCGGCACCGCCGCCCTGGGCAGCTGGGTCGGCGGCGTGCTGCCGGAAGGCCCGCTCAGCAGCCTGCTGGTGGACGGCATCATCGCCGGCCTGGGTGGGGTGATCGTATTCCTGCCGCAGATCCTGATCCTGTTCGCCTTCATCCTGGCCCTGGAGGAATCGGGCTACCTGCCGCGCGCGGCCTTCCTGCTGGACCGCAGCATGTCGGCGGCGGGCCTGTCCGGGCGCTCGTTCATCCCGCTGCTGTCCAGCTTTGCCTGCGCGATTCCCGGCATCATGGCCACGCGCTCCATCCAGGACCCGCGCGACCGCATGGCCACGATCCTGGTCGCGCCGCTGATGACCTGTTCGGCGCGCCTGCCGGTGTATGCGCTGCTGATCGGCGCCTTCGTTCCACAGCGCACGGTCTGGGGATGGTTCAACCTTCAGGGCCTGGTGCTGTTCGGCCTGTATGCGGCGGCCGTGGCCAGCGCGCTGGTGGTGTCCTGGATCATGAAGCGCGTCCGTCGCGACAAGTCCGAGCACGCGCTGATGCTGGAACTGCCGTCCTACCGGATCCCGCATCCGCGCGACCTGGCCATCGGCCTGTGGGAGCGCGCGACCATCTTCCTCAAGCGCGTGGGAGGCATCATCCTGGCGCTGACGGTGCTGCTGTGGTTCCTGCTGTCCTATCCGGGCGCGCCGGCCGATGCCACGCTGCCGGCCATCGACTACAGCTTCGCCGGCCGCATCGGCCATGCCCTGACCGCGGTCTTCTCGCCGCTGGGCTTCAACTGGCAAATCTGCATCGCCCTGATCCCCGGCCTGGCCGCGCGCGAGGTGGCCGTGTCCTCGCTGGCCACGGTCTATGCGCTGTCGGCGGCCGACGACGATGCAGCTTCGCAGGCGCTGCTGCCCTTGATCCACGACGGCTGGTCGCTGGCCACCGGCCTGTCGCTGCTGGTCTGGTACATCTACGCGCCGATGTGCATCTCCACCCTGGCCACCATCAAGCGCGAGACCAACTCCTGGCGCAAGATGGGCATGGCCACGCTGTATCTGTTCGCCCTGGCCTACGTGGCCTCCTTCATCACCTACCAGGTCGCGGTGCGCCTGGGCGCGGGCTGAGCCATGGACCTGTCACTGACCCTGCAATACCTGGTCATCGCCGCAGCGGTGCTGGCCAGCGCCTGGGTGGTGATGAACAAGCAGTTCCCCGGCACCACCCGGCGCCTGCGCGTGGCGCTCGCCCTGGCGCTGCTGCGCGAGGGCAGGGCGGGGTGGATCAAACGGGCCGGTCGCCGGCTGGCACCGCAAGGCTATGGCAACGCCGGCGGCAAATGCGGTGGCTGTGACGGTTGCGGCTGACCGCTCCGCGGCTCAGACCAGCACCGCAGCAACCAGCGAGACCACTGCGCACACCGGAAGAAGCAGCGGACTCCACCGTGCAAGCCGTGGTGAATGCTCCATCCACAACCACACTGGCAACGGCAGGGACGCGAGGGTGAAAGCCAGGGCGAAACGTTGTCCCGCTTCCAACTCAAGCGCCAAGGTCGTAGTGCAGATGCACATGCAAATGGACAGCACGACGACCGATGCCACAGTCAGCGCGGCCATGCGCTCGGTTTTGCCGCGCAAGGGCCGCAGATAGCCGAATGTCATGCCGGCCATGCCTGCAAATGCCAGGCCCGGCAGCCAGGACACGCCGACGCAGATGAAGGTACAGAACAAGCTGGAGAATGTGCCGCTGGAAATTCTCCAGTGTTTTGCCAGCTTCTCGTTGATGTCCCGCAAACCGATGCGCAGCAAGGCATAGGCGAGCCAAGCTGCGGCGGCTCCCGCGATGCAGATCGATCCTCCCAGCAAGACGTTGCGCCTGTCTTCCGGAGCGGCCATGGCGGCGACCACGCCGAAGAAGAGGGCCGGCCATACCGTCGTGCGGAGAAGAACGCACACTACGCGTGGGCGTGTCAGCCTGTTTGCATCCAGTACCTGCCGCCAGAAAGCGATGTTGCCCAAGTTGAGATCCGGGTGCTGCAGGTTAGGGGCAACCTGGGCCAACTGGTGGATCGCCGCACCGATTTGAGCGGGAAGGCCAGGGACTAGCGTCACAAGTAGGCGGTGCTGCGGGCTGTCCGGTCCCGTCAGTTCGAGGCCGATCTGACGTTCCCTCCAGGTTTTGTTCGACGAGCGCAGGCGACTTAAAGCGCGGTCGAACGCATGCTGTCGCTGTTTATCGGCCAGTATGTGCTGAAGCTGCTCGGACAACCCATCGTGATCCACCTTGTCCAGCCCGAAGAAGGCCATGACATGGGGCAGGCAGTGATCTTCGGTTGGTGCCCTTGGCGAACGCGCGATCACCTCCGCCACCGCAGGTCGCAGGGCCATTTTCAGGTCGATTGAGTACAGCGCTTCATGCTCGTACAGCCACCTACTCAGGTGGCTGACCTTGCCGCCGTCCATCCGCTGACGCAGTTCCTCCTGGAAGCCTGGGACATCCAACGCCGCCCGCGGCGCGAGTTGGAGCGCGGTCCAGGACAACTCATGCGTTGTTGCCAGTGGCTCCTCGGGTAAGCGCGCACCGGACTGTTCGGCCGACCGGCCTGCGGTAAGCGGCACGTGTGAGTCCGCGGCTGGATGATCGCGCGGATCGGTCTCGCGGCCCAGCTGCGCGAGGCAGAAGGCATATGCTTCCTGCAGACGCTGGAACGCCAGAGGGTCATCATCGGGCCGGGTGGTCTTGAGGACTCGGGCGTAGGAACGCTTGATCTCGGACCGGTCAGCATTCCTGCCGATGTTGAGCAGGCGGTAGTGCTCGCCAGGATTCAACATGTGCGTGCCTCGAACTCATCCAAGGCACGCACGAGTTCAGAACGGCTCTGCAAGATCTGTTGGAGATCTTGACGCTCCACGATTCCGGTAAAGGTGGCCAGCCATTCCTGCAGCATCGAGCGATGCTCCAGGTGCTCGGCATACAAGCGTTCCAGCCGGGCGATCACCGCCAGGTTGGCCTGGTCCTCTCGCGGATGGATCTTGAGACCCTCCAACTGTGCCAGGCGTTCGCGGATCTCGTGCTCGCTCAGTGTTTCCCCCCCGTTCTGCACAATCAACTCATGTCGCATGCCGGTGCCGTGGGCAAAAGCCTCCACCTGCAGGACGCCGTTGATGTCGTAGGTGAACCGCACGTCCACCGCGTTGAGCTCGCGCGAAACGCCTGCACGCACCGGAATCTTGAGATGCCCTAGCCGCACGTTATGCTCTGACCGCGGACTTTCACCCTGGAGCACCTCGATCTCCACCTGCGCCACGTTGTCATGCACGGGGTAATAGGTATGCATCCGGCTTACCGGCACCGTGCAGTTGCGCTCGATGATGGGACTGAAGTGTCCCGATGTCAGCTTGCCGTAGCCGTCCACGCGCGAGGTATCCACGCCCAGCGTGTAGGGGCAGACGTCGGTTAGTACGATCTCCTCCAGCGCCTGGTCGCGCGCCTTCATTCCGGCGACGGTCGCGGCCCCAAGTGCCACCGCCTCGTCGGGATGCACGTGACGCAGCGGCAGGCGGCCGAGCATGCGCGCGGCGGTCTTGACGACCAGCGGCATCCGAGAGGCGCCTCCGACGACGATCACTTCGTCCAGCCGCTGCGCCGGTATGCCAGCGTCCCGCAGGGCGCGTTCGATCGGTTGTCGGAGGCGTTGAATGAGGGGATCGGCCAGCGAGGTGAATCGTTCCTCGTCGATAGACCAATCGAATGGGCGGCCTGCCAGTTCCAGGGAAACGCTCGCCTGTCCCTGGCTGCTGAGCTGGTGCTTGGCGATCTGCAACTGCTTGCGCAGCAGAGCTAGATCGGTCTGGGCAAGGGTTGACTTGCGGATCCTGCGATCCTCCAGAGCGGCGTCCACGAGCAGCGACAGGAAGTCTTCACCGCCAAGATGGTTGTCACCCGCGGTGGCATGGACTTGAATCACGCCATCGAACATTTCCAGCACCGAGACGTCGAAGGTGCCGCCACCCAGATCGAGCACCATGAACGTCGAACTCTCCACGCGCTCCTGCAGGCCGTAGGCGATCGCGGCCGCTGTTGGCTCGTTGATCAGACGCTCGACCTTGATTCCCGCCAGTTCGCCAGCGATGCGGGTGGCCTTGCGCTGCGCATCGCCGAAATACGCGGGGACACTGATCACCGCCTCTGTGACTTCCTGACCCAGCGCTGCCCTCGCATCGTCCAGCAGGCCCCGCAGGACCAACGCGGAGAGCTCTTCAGGGCGGAAGCTGCGTTCGCCGAGCCGCGTCTCGCGCTGCGTTCCCATCCAGCGCTTGAAGTTAGCGACCGTATCCCGGGGTGCCGTGGCCCGTCGATCCTCGGCACTTTGCCCGACCAGGATGCCCAGCTGCGGATCGACCGAAACGACCGATGGCGTGAGCACTCTTCCGATAGCATTGGGGATGAGACGGGCTTGTCCGCTGTCGAATGTGCCGATCAGCGAGTGGGTGGTTCCAAGATCGATTCCAACGATCACGCCAGCGTCCCTTGTATTCCTTGTGAGAACCAGAGCTTAGCGCTGTTTCACGTTTCATACACGCGGGCTTAACAACTTCAGCAACGGCCCGGAGATGGTGGCCATTGCCATGAGTACTACGCTGACGCAGGTAGAGGGAAGGCGACCCTGTGCGTCGTTACGACAGTCGGCGACGTCCACGCGGCGCCAGGCCGCCCGTGTGCGGGAACATCTCCACGGCCAGGGAGAAGGTCAGCTGCTCGCCCGGCCTGACCGCGCCGACGCCGACCACATGGCGGTCGATTTCCTCGCCGCGCGCGTTGCGCACCACCACCACCGCCGAGTACTCCCACGGCGTGGCATCGGCAGGGTGGTTGACGGTGCCTTCCACCCGCAGCGGCACGATGGTCTGGCGGGCGCGTTCGCTGGTGACGGCGTCATCGAAGCGCAGGTGATGCCGGCAGGCAGGACAGACGCTGGCGCTCTCCAGGATCATCGCCTTGCAGTGCGGGCAGGCGCGGGTGGCGCCCGCGCTGCCCGGACGGGGGTTGCTCACGCCTCGCTCTTGTCGGCCTTGGGTGCTTGATCGGCCTTGGCGTGCCGGCCGTCCTTGTCGCTCCAGCCGAAGTCGACCTGGCCACGCATGCGTGCGCCCGCGGCCACCGTGAGCGAGCCGGCCTTGACGTCGCCGACCAGCATGCCCGAGGCCAGCAGTTCGACCTGCGTGGCCGCTTCGATGTTGCCCTCCAGCTCGCCGGCGACCACGACCTTGCTGGCGCGGACGCTGCCGGCGAGCTTGGCGCCGACTTCGATGGTCAGATCGCCCTGGACGTTGACGTCGCCCTTGAACTTGCCGGCGATGCGGACATGGCCGGTGCCTTCGATCTTGCCCTCGATGGTCAGGTCCGAGGCGATCAGCGATTCCTTCCCCTGCGGTTGGGAAGGCCTGGCCACCGGCGTCGGGGTGGGCGTCGTGGCCGGCGTGGCAGGGGCGCTTTCGACGGGTGCGGCCGCCGCGGCCGGCTGGAATGGCAGCGGGTCGGCAACCGGGGGCGGGGCGGTCTTGCTGGGGGCCTGATCCTTCCAGATCGACATGGGCACGGTTCTCCAGGGACTCGGGGGAAGGCCGACTATCGCGGCTCGTCCTCGAACCTTTTGTGACAACAATCACCGATAAGCTGATTGCCCGTGCGGAACAGGCCAGGCGCCATGACCACCGCCCAGGGCGCCGGTGCGCACGCACGGCACCTCCATGCGAGCCATATCAACGCACGGCCGGGCGGGGGCCCTGTATACGCCTTCGGCGAACAGGCTGCCCCCGCTGGTGAGGTTGCAGAGCGGATGTCCTTGCGAGCACACCGCCCTGCATCCCGAACGATGCGTCGAACACACACCGTGCAAGCGTGTCTCCCGACTGGCGGGAGGCGTTGCCACGAAATGCCTCTCGATTTTCTAATGAGTAAAAACACAAAGGCCCGCTTGCGCGGGCCTTTGCATGGTCGGCGTCGAAACGCCGGACCGGCAACTAACTTACTTCTTGGAAGCTTCCTCGGCCTTGGCCGAAGCCTCGGCGGCCTTGTCGGCCGTGGCCTGGGCGGCGTCCGAAGCAGCGGCTGCGGCGTCGGCGGCACCCGCCTGCACGGCGTTCTCGGTCTTCTCGGCCGCAACGCTCGCTTCCTGGGAGGCATTGGCTGCGGCGGCAGCGGCCGAATCGGCGGCGGCGCTGGCCTCGGCCGAGGCCTTGTCGGCGGCAACCGAGGCGTCTGCAGCGGCGCTGTCGGCGGTGGCTGCGGCGTGGTCCTGGGTCTTCTGGGAGCAGGCGCCCAGCGCCAGCGCAGCGGTCACGATCACGGCAGAGGTCAAAACTTTCATGCAAGTTTCCTGCTTGGGTGGGTGGTGGGCGGAGCATAGCGGCGCGGCCGCGAAAATGGCGTTGCCATCAGGACAATCGCCGCTGAATGTCAGACGCGTTATCAAGCGGCCGACCCAAACAAAAAAGGCTGCCGGTTTCCCGGCAGCCTTTTCGACGTCGACGCCCCGATGGGGGCATCAAAGCAGGAAGAAGATTACTTCTTCTCGCCTTCAGCGGCGTCCTTGGCAGCGTCCTTCGACTGCTCGGCGCTGTCGGCAGCGGCGTCAGCCTTGTCGGCAGCGGCTTCGGCAGCAGCGTCGGTCGGAGCAGCAGCGGCGTCGGCAGCAGCGTTGGCGGCTTCGTCGGCGGCGGTGGCAGCGGCGTCAGCGGCGGTCTGCGAGGCAGCGTCGGCAGCCGGGGCCTGGGCAGCAGCCTGGGCTTCGGTCGCGGCGGCCGAGGCGTCGGCGGCGGAGTCGGCAGCCTGCTCCTGCTTGGAGCAAGCAGCCAGGGCCAGGCCCATGGCCAGCGCGATCAGCGTCTTGTTGATGGTCATTTCGGTATTTCCTCGTCGATTGGTTTGGCAACGCGCTAATGCGCGCCTTAACAATGATGACAAGCCATCTACGGCTGTCAAGGGAATTGAATCCTCAGCCCGTCAAACCGGTGTGAATGATTCAGGGCAGTTCGACGGCGATGGCAGTGGCTTCGCCGCCGCCGATGCACAGCGATGCCACGCCTCGCTTGAGCCCACGCACACGTAAGGCATTGATCAGCGTGACAATCAATCGTGCACCCGAGGCGCCGATGGGATGGCCCAGCGCGCAGGCGCCGCCGTTGACGTTGACCTTCTCATGGGGCACGGAGAGGTCGTGGATGACGGCCATGGAGACCACCGCGAAGGCTTCGTTGATCTCGAACAGGTCCACTTGGTCCACCGTCCAGCCGACCTTGCCCAGCAGTTCCTGGACCGCCTTGACCGGCGAGGTGGTGAACCATTCCGGCTCCTGCGAAAAAGTATGGTGCCCGACGATGCGGGCGAGCGGGGCGATGTTGCGCCGGGCGGCATCTTCCTCGGACATCAGGATCAGCGCGGCCGCACCATCGGAGATGCTGGAGGAACTGGCCGCAGTCACGCTGCCGTCCTTCTTGAAGGCCGGCTTGAGGGTCGGGATCTTCGACACGTCCGAGCGCGAGGGCTGCTCATCGGCGGCGTATTCCACCTCACCTTTCCGGGTGGCCACCTTGACCGCCACGATCTCATCATCGAACGCGCCGTTGCCCTGGGCCTGCTGTGCCCGCTGGACCGAGGCGATGGCGTAGTCGTCCTGCTGCTGTCGGGTGAAGCCGTACTTCTCGACGGTCTTCTCGGCGAACACGCCCATGGCCTGGCCGTCGTAAGGGTTGGTCAGGCCGTCCCAGGCCATGTGGTCCACGGCCTGGAAATTGCCGTAGCGGTTGCCGACGCGCGAGTTGGGGATCATATGCGGGGCGTTGGTCATGGACTCCATGCCGCCGGCGACCACGATGCCGGCCGAGCCGGCCTTGATCAGGTCGTGGGCCAGCATCACCGCCTTCATGCCCGACCCGCAGACCTTGTTGATGGTCGTAGCGCCCGTGGACGTCGGTAGACCCGCGGCCAGCGCGGCCTGGCGCGCCGGGGCCTGGCCAAGGTTGGCGGGCAGTACGCAGCCCATGATGACCTCGGACACCTCGTTTGCCGCCAGCCCGGACTGTGCCAGGGCGGCGCTGATGGCTGAGGCGCCCAGGGTCGGGGTCGGCACGCCGGTGAACTGACCCATGAAGGCGCCGATGGCCGTGCGCTTGGCGCCGGTGATGACAATGCCGGTCATGTCTCGCATCCCGTTGTGTGGTGGCCCGATTATCCCGACGCAGATCCCCGTCTGCCAATCCGACCAAGGTCCGTGCGTGGATTAACGGAAATTTTGCGCTAGATTGCACGTCCGCCCCGCCATGGCAGGTGGGGCCACATTCGTCTTGGGGAGACACGGCAATGACCGCACGCAATCACGGGGGCGCCGCGATGGCGCACGGCATGGGGAAGCTGGCACTGGGCGTTCTGGCCTGTGCGGTCATCGCGGCCTGCGGCAGCGGGGGTGGCGCACGCAGCGATGTCCCGCCGCTGAACTCCGGTGGCAATCCGGGCACTCCCACGCCGCCACCGACCCCGCCACCCACCACCCCGCCTCCTTCCACCACGCCCGAGCCGGCTATCGATGCGCACCTGGCGTTGACCAACGCCACCGATGCCCAGCGCGGCGGGATCACCGGCGCTGGCTATGCCATTGGCGTGGTCGATACCGGCGTCAACCGCAATCATCCGGCGCTGGCCGGGCGGGTGGCCGCCAACCTGGTTTACGTCAGCAGCGCCAATGACCTGCGCGTGGACGACAAGGTCGGACATGGCACCACCGTGGCGCAGCTGGCAGCCGGCCGCGCCGTGGGCCGTTGGCCGGGCGGCGTGGCACCGGGGGCGACGATCCTGTCGGCGCGCATCATCCAGGACGAGTCGCCCAAGGACGATGGCAGCGGGCAGGGCAACGAGGTAACCGGTGCGCTGGGGCTGAAGTCGATTCACCAGGACCTGGCCGCTCGCGGCATGCGCATCATGAACAACTCCTGGGGCGGCCTGTACTGGACCCAGTTGAGCGCCACGGCGCCCATCGCCGACGAGTACCGCTTCTTCATCCGCGACAACGATGGGCTGGTGGTCTTCGCCACCGGCAACGAAGGCCGCGCCAACCCCACCGACATGGCTGCGCTGCCCAGCAAGGCAGGCCCCGGCGACAGCCGCCCGGCCGCCGATCTGGAGCAGGGCTGGCTGGCCGTGGCGGCGCTGGATACGGCCACTCCGACTCAGCTGGCCAGTTATTCCAATGCCTGCGGACTGGCGCGCCGCTACTGCCTGGTAGCACCTGGAACGTCGGTGTTCACCGGGCACGACGATACCGCCAGCAGCATCACCTACTACTACGGCAGCGGCACCTCCTACGCCGCGCCGCTGGTGTCCGGCGCCGCGGCGCTGGTATGGCAGAAGTACCCCTATTTCAACAACGACCTGGTGCGGCAGACGCTGCTGGGGACCGCCACCGACCTGGGTCAGCCCGGTCCGGACGACGTGTTCGGGTATGGGCTGCTCAACGTGGAGAGGGCGCTGCGTGGGCCTGGCCGGTTCGACTGGGGCGATGTGGACGTCACGGTGGCGGCGAGTAGCACCGGTACGACCTGGAGCAACGACATCGCCGGTGACGGTGGGCTGATCAAGCGCGGGCGTGGTGAGCTCTTCCTCAGCGGGCAGAACAGCTACACCGGCGCCACCCGCATCGAACAGGGCGCACTGACCTTGCGCGACGGGGCGCGGCTGACCTCGGAGGTGAGCATCGCCACGGTCGCCACTCCTGCGGAGGCGGCCACTCTGCGGTTCCATCAGGGCGGCGCCACGGTGCGCGGCAACGTGAGCAACGGCGGGGTGCTCGCCCAGTACGAGCTTGCCGACGGCGCGCGCATCGAGGGCAACTACCTCCAGACCGCGCAGGGCACCTACGACACCGCGCTGGGCGCCAGCGCCTTGAAGGTCACGGGAACGGCAACGCTGCAGGGTGGCCGCCTCAACTTCAGCCGAGTGGCCAGCGGCTACGTACCGGCTGCGGGTGTGGTCCAGCCGCTGATCCAGGCCGACGGAGGGCTGTCGGGTACCTTCGACTCGTACAGCTTCTCGTCCAACTTCGTGCTGCTCAACGGTGCGCCGGTCTATGACGCCAACAGCGCCAGCTTTCGCGTCGACCAGGTCACCGTCGCCGCGGCGGCCAGCGCGGCTGGTCTGGATGCCGCGGCCGTGGCCTCGGCCTCGCGCGTGGATACGGCCTTCGGCGTCCTGGATACGCCGGGCACGGCGCTGCCGGGCTTTGCCGGTGCCGCGGGCGAGCTGCAGCGGGTGCAGGGCAACCAGGCGCTGGCCGCCAGCCTGGACAGCCTGTCCGGGCGCGCCCATTCGCTGGCGCAGGCGCTGACCTTCGACAACATCGACATGCAGCGCCGCGCGCTGTCCTCGCATTTCGATGAGCGCCTGGCCCAGCCCTGGAGCGCGGGCGCCTGGTCGGCCGGCCTGGGCGGAAGCGGGCAGGGCAGCTATGTCGGCAGCGGGTTCGAGGTCAATGGCTGGATGCTGGGCAATGACTATCGCCTGGGCGAGCACGGGCTGGCGGGCTTCGCCTTCGGCCAGACCCGTGCCAGCGATGGCGCCAGCGCCGGCCTGGACCGCACCCGCGACCGCCAGTCGCAGGGGCAGGTCTACGGCGGATGGCAGCGCGGCCATGCCTATGCGCTGGCGCAGCTGGGCTTCGGGCGCTACGACCGCGCCATCGACCGGCAGCTGCTGCTGGGCGCCGCGCAGTACGGCGTGCACACCGACTACGCCGGTTCGTTCACCACGGCCAACCTGGAGCTGGGCTACCGGCTCGGCATGGGGTCGGTGAACCTGACGTCGTACCTGGGCGCCGAGCACGCACGCGTGCGCAGCGATGGCTTCAGCGAACAGGGTGGGTTCGGCTTCGGCCTGCGCGCGGGCGATGGCCTGTCCACGCGCAGCCGGGCCGTGGCCGGCCTGCGCGCCGAACATGCCTGGCGCGGGCTGAGCCTGCGTGGCTACGCCGAATGGCAGCAGGCGCTGTCGGCCGATGGCCTGTCGATGCAGGCCAGCTTCGTCGGCATCGATGCCTGGGCGCCGATGTCGGGGCTGCAGCCGGCGCGTTCCGGCGGCTTGCTGGGGCTCTCGCTCGATGCCTGGCTCTCGCCGAGCTCCACGCTGTCCTTCGGCTACGACCAGCGTTTCGGGCAGCGTGGCGACACCCACATGCTGTCCCTGCGCTACGGCATGGGGTTCTGAGCAGGCGCAACCGCGCCCGTCTTGCAGAGGAAAGCCCCGACGCGCATCCCGCGCCGGGGCCCGTGGCTCAGCCCCGGCCGTCGAACAGTTCGCGCCCGATCAGCATGCGGCGGATCTCATTGGTGCCCGCGCCGATGCAGTAAAGCTTGGCATCGCGCAGCAGGCGCCCGGCCGGATACTCGTTGATGTAGCCGTTACCGCCCAGCGACTGGATGCCTTCCAGGGTCACCTGCACGGCCGCCTCGGAAGCGTGCAGCAGGCAGCTGGCGGCCGCCGCGCGCGAGCCCTGGCCCGCATCGAAATCGCGCGCGACCTGGTAGGAAAAGGCGCGCGCGGACTGCAGGCTGGTGTACATGTCCGCCAGCTTGCCCTGCATCAGGCCGAACGTGCCGATGGCCGCGTCGAACTGCTTGCGCTCGCGCACATACGGCAAGGTCAGGTCCATCGCCGCCTGCATCAGGCCGATGGGGCCGCCGCTGAGCACCACGCGCTCGGTATCCAGGCCGCGCATCAGTACGCGGACCCCTTCATTGACCTGGCCCAGCACATTGGCCTGCGGGATCCGGCAGTCCTCGAACACCAGTTCGCAAGTGTTGGAGCCGCGCATGCCTAGCTTGTCCAGCTTCTGCGCGGTGCGGAAGCCCGGCATGTCGCGCTCGACGATGAAGGCGGTCATGCAGCGGCTGCCGGCCTCCTTGCCCGCCGTGCGCATGTAGACCAGCAGCACATCGGCCTCCGGGCCGTTGGTGATCCACATCTTGTTGCCGTTGGCGACCCAGGTGTCGCCTTGCAGTTCGGCGCGGCAGGCCATGGAGCCGACCACGTCCGAGCCGGCGCCCGGTTCGCTCATGGCCAGGGCGCCTTTCCACTCGCCGCTGCACAGCCTGGGCAGGTACTTCTCGCGCTGCGCCTGGGTGCCGTTGAGATAGAGATTGGACACGCACAGGTTGGAATGGGCGCCATAGCTGAGGCCGACCGACCCCGATGCCCGGGAAATTTCCTCCATGGCCACCAGGTGCGCCAGATAGCTCATGCCGCTGCCGCCCCAGTCGGGCGGCACGGTCATCCCCAGCAGGCCGAGCTCGCCCAGCTTGGGCCACAGCGCCTGCGGAAACGCGTTGTCGTGATCGATCTGCGCCGCGTAGGGCGCAATTTCGGATTCTGCAAAACGACGCACGGCATCACGCAGTGCATCGATGTCCTCACCCAGCGGAAACGGTCGCATCGGTCCTCCCAAACGTTTGCTTGGACCAGTGTGCCTGATGTTGCGCTGCGTTCGCGCGTGCGGCGGTCAGTGCGCCCCGCGCAGGTGGCCCATGAAGCGCGGCGACGAGCGACCCATGGGCAGCTTGAGCCTGCCGATGGCGGCGATGCGGGCCTCGGCGATGCGATCGGCCGCGTAGTGCGGGGTCAAGCCTTCCTTGTCGGCCAGCTCGTAGATCTTGCCGAGGTTGTGGTAGATGTTGCGCATCATGCGCATGGCGCGCTCGCGGTTATAGCCGTCGATCTCCAGGGACACGTTCATCACGCCGCCGGCATTGACCGCATAGTCCGGCGCGTAGAGGATGCCGCGCTTGTGCGCTTCGACGCCGACCACGTGCGACATCTGGTTGTTGGCGGTGCCGCAGATGACCTTGGCCTTCAGTCGCGGCAGGGTCTGTGCATCGATCGAGCCCTCCAGCGCGCACGGGGAGAACACATCGGCGTTGACCTCGTAGATTTCCTCGGGCTTGACCGCCTCGGCGCCGTACTCGGACACCGCGCGCTCGACCAGGTCGGGGTTGAGGTCGCTGACGTACAGCTTGGCGCCGCGCTCCTTCAGCAGCTTGACGAACTCCATGCCGATATGGCCCAGGCCCTGCACGGCATAGCTGAACTTGCCGATCTCCTCGCTGCCGAACTTGCGGTTCAAGGTGGCCATCAGCCCCTGCAGGGCGCCATAGGCGGTGAAGGGCGCCGGATCGCCGGAGCCGCCATGCACCTGGTGCACGCCGACCACGTACTCGGTCTCGCGGTAGACGTTTTCCATGTCGTTGACATTGGTGCCCACGTCCTCGGCAGTGATGTAGCGACCGCCCAGGGAGTCGACATAGCGGCCGAAGGCGCGAAACAGCACTTCGGTCTTGTCCTGCGTGGAATCGCCGATCAGCACGGCCTTGCCGCCACCGACGTTCAGCCCGGCCAGCGCGTTCTTGTAGGTCATGGTGCGCGACAGGCGCAGGGCGTCCTTCAAGGCATCGTCGCTGCTGGCGTAGGGCCGCATGCGCACGCCGCCCAGGGCCGGGCCGAGCACGGTGCTGTGGATGGCGATGATGGCCTTCAGCCCGGCATCGGCGTTGTGGCAGAGCACGACCTGCTCATGGCCGGAGGAATCGAGCGTCTCGAAGATCATGTGGGGTGGGCTCCGATGTAGGCCGTCGCGAAGACGTACCGGGAACACTGCCTGACGGGTTGACACAAAAAGAAAAGCGACGTTCAGCCGGGGAGGGCGGGCGTCGCGGCTGCATAGTCTAAAGCAATCCCGCCAGCGCACCCGTCAATGCCCGCCGGTGGGGTGGTAGGGCGCTGCGATGGAGGTGCGATGAGCGAGTGGAACAGGTGAGGCGTGCCGACACGATGATCGCTGCACGCTGCAGTCGAGCAGGATTGAAAGGGACTCGACGGTCGGCCGAGGTCGGCGCATCGCGGCCTGATATAATCGTGTGAACAGCCGCTGCGCCCGCAGTCAGCCAGCACATCGCCCTGGCTTACCGGATGACGAGCGCCTCTTGCGTATTGGCGCGCGCGCCCTTCGCGCGACCTGACATGACCTTCGAAGCCAGGCAAGGCCGCGGCGATAGGGCCGCACCGGGCATGCGTGCATCGGCAGGCACCTCGGCAGGCCCAGGTTCCATGTGTGGAATCGCACCGCTGCGATCGCCATGCGCGGGGCGGGTTGCGTGCTCTGGCGCCTGGTCTGCGGGTCACCACGTTCTGCGTCCAATGGACACCATGAGGCGCATGTCGCCACGGGCTGTCGACTCGGAGATCGGAATCGCGCACACCGGCTTGCGCGAAATACTGTACTTGTTAGTACAATTATTCCGGGCCGGTTGTGGCTCGTCTCGAGTGGGAAAGTGTATGCGCATCGGAAGGCGTGGGGGATGGCTGTGGGCAGGATGGGTGCTTGCGCTTTCGGCCTGTGGCGGACCGGCGCCGGGCGAGGCGCCCGAAGCGGCCCCGTCCACCCTGGCGGTGACCCTGGCGCCGGCGCAGCAACGCCCCCTGCAGCGCAGCGTGGTAGTGGCCGGGCCGGTGTCGGCGTTCGAGGAGATGCAGCTGGGCGTTGAAGTCAGCGGCGTGCGGGTGACCGCGCTCAACGTCGATGTGGGCCAGCGCGTCCACCGCGGCCAGGTGCTGATGGAGCTGGACCACCGCACGCTGGACAGCGAGCTGCAGCAGGCCAAAGCCAGCCTGGCCGAAGCCGACGCCAGCGTCGCGCTGGCCCGGGCCAACCTGACGCGCTCGGAGCAATTGGCGCAGGCCAAGTACATCAGTGCCGCGCAGCTGGACGAATTGCGCGCGCAGCAGGCGCAGCGCGAGGCCCAGCGCAACACCGCGCGTGCCGCGCGCGATGCCGCCCAGTTGCGCCGCGATTTCGCCGAGCTGCGCGCGCCGGCCGACGGCATCATCAGCCGCCGGATCGTGCAGCCCGGGCAGGTGGTGGCCGCCGGGACCGAATTGCTGCGGCTGATCCGCGACGGCCGCCTGGAATGGCGCGCCGAACTGCCCGAACACCAACTGGCACGGGTCGAGCCCGGCGCCACGGTGCAGCTGCCCTACCAAGGGCAGGTGGTGAGCGGACGCATCCGTGCGGTCAGTCCCGGGGTGGACAGCCAGACCCGCACCGGCACCGTGTTCGCCGATCTGCCAGACCCTGGTCCACTCAAGCCCGGCACCTATCTGGAAGGCCGCATCCTCGGTCAGGCCGACAATGCCTTGATGGTGCCCAGTGCTGCGGTGGTCCAGCGCGATGGCCACAGTTATGTGTTCACCGTGGACGACAAGCGCATCGCGCACCGCCAGCGGGTGCAGACCGGCGCGACCGAGCGTGGCCATACCGAGATCGTCGAGGGCCTGCGCCAGGGCGAGCAGGTGGTGGAGCAGGGCGCGGGCTTCCTGGGCGATGGCGACCGCGTGCGCGTGGTCGAAGCCGGAAGCAAGCCGCAGGCGGCCAAGGCAGGTCGTCCATGAACATCTCCGCCTGGGCGATCCGCCGGCCGCTGCCGGCGGTGATGGTGTTCTTCGCGCTGTGCGTGGCCGGGCTTTGGGGCTTCTACCAGCTGCCGGTGGCGCGCTTTCCCGACATCGCCTTCCCGATGACCACGGTCACCGTGACCCAGCCGGGCGCCTCGCCGAGCCAGCTGGAAGCGGAGGTCACGCGCTGGGTCGAGGACTCGGTGGCCACCATCCCCAACGTCAAGCGGGTGATGTCCACGGTCAGCGAAGGCGTCAGCACCACCAACATCGAGTTCCAGCTGGAAGCGGACCTGGCCACCGCACTGGACGACACCCGCGATGCCATCACCCGCATCCGCACCGACCTGCCGCAGGACATCCAGGAGCCGGTGATCTCCAAGGTGGATATCGGCGGCTCGCTGATGAGCTATGCACTGGTCGCCCCGAAGATGACGCCCGACGAGGCCAGTTGGTTCGTCGACCGCGAGGTCACCAAGGCGGTGTATGGCGTGCCAGGCGTGGCCCAGGTCAAGCGGGTGGGCGGCGTGGACCGCCAGATCCGTGTGGACCTGGACCCCAACGCGCTGCAGGCCTTCGGCGTGACCGCCGGCGATGTGTCCCGGCAGCTGGCGCTGACCCAGGTCGAACGCGCCGGCGGCAAGGCCGAATTGCAGACCCAGCAGCAGATGATCCGCACCCTGGGCACGGTGACCGATGCGCAGGCCTTGCGCGATTACTCGATCAGCCTGCCCGATGGCCGCGCCGTGCGGCTGTCGGCCATCGCCCAGGTCAGCGATGCGGCCGCCGACCCGATCGAGGCGGCGCTGCTGGACGGCAAGGACATCGTGGCGTTCTCGATGTCGCGCACGCGCGGGTCCAGCGAGGTCAAGGTCGAAAAGGGCGTGCAGGAGGCGCTGGCCCAGCTCAAGGCCGCGCACCCGGGCATCGATTTCCGCCTGGTCACGACCATGATCGATGAGACCCATCGCTCCTACGATTCGTCCATGACCATGCTGTGGGAGGGCGCGCTGCTGGCGCTGCTGGTGGTGTGGGCCTTCCTGCGCGACTGGCGCGCGACCTGGGTCTCGGCCGTGGCCCTGCCGCTGTCGATCATCCCGACTTTCGCGGTGATGCACTGGTTCGGCTTCAGCCTGAACCTGATCACGCTGCTGGCCCTGTCGGTGGTGGTCGGCATCCTGGTGGACGATGCCATCGTGGAGATCGAGAACATCGTGCGTCACCTGCGCATGGGCAAGCCGCCGATCGAGGCCGCGCGCGAAGCGGCTGGCGAGATCGGCACGGCCGTCATCGCCACCTCGCTGACCCTGGCGGCAGTGTTCGTGCCGGTGGCCTTCATGCCGGGCATCGCCGGCAAGTTCTTCCGCGAGTTCGGCTGGACCGCGGCAACGGCGGTGCTGTTCTCGCTGCTGGTGGCGCGCCTGCTGACGCCGATGATGGCGGCGTACCTGCTCAAGCCGCACGGCGAGGAAAAGCCCGAGTCGCGCCTGATGACCTGGTACCTGGGCTGGGTGGACGCGGCGCTGCGCCATCGCGCGCGCACGCTGTGGATCGCCTTCGGCCTGTTCGTGGCTTCGCTGGCGCTGGTGCCGCTGATCCCGGCAACCTTCATCCCCTTCACCGACCTGGGCCGCAGCAACCTCAGCCTGGAACTGGCCCCCGGCACGCGCCTGCAGGAAACCGTGGCGGTGGCCGAGCGTGCACGCGCCCTGCTCAAGGACATGCCCGAGCTCAAGCAGGTCTACACCACGGTCGGCAGCGTGCTGGACCTGGGCGACCCGGCGCGCACCGGCGTGGGCGAGGCGCGCAAGGCCACCCTGGTGCTGGACTGGGGCCCGGCCGGCGATCGCGAGCGCGACCAGAAGACGCTGGAACGCGAAGTGCGCCGGCGCCTGCAGGAACTGCCCGGGGTGCGCGTGAGTTATGTCAGCTCCGAGCCGGGCGAGCTGATGCAGCTGGTGCTCTCCGGGGACGACCCGCAGCGCCTGCAGGATGCGGCCATCGCCATGGAGCGCGACCTGCGTGAACTCGATGGCCTGGGCAGCGTGACCTCCTCGGCCTCGCTGCTGCGCCCGGAGATCCAGATCGTGCCCGATCCGGTGCGTGCGGCCGACCTGGGCGTTGCCACCGCTGACATCGCCGACGCCGCGCGCATCGCCACCTCGGGCGATTACGAGCAGCGCCTTGCCAAGCTGAACCTCCCCGACCGGCAGGTGCCGATCCGCGTGGGCTTTGCCGAAGCCACCCTGGCCAACCCGGCGCTGATCGGCCAGTTGCGGGTGAACGGGCGCTACGGTCCGGTGCCGCTGGCGGCGGTGGCCGACATCCGCCAGGGTAGTGGGCCTTCGCAGATTTCGCGCTACCAGCGCCAGCGCAACGTCACCCTCACCGCCGAACTCAACGGTCGCGCGCTTGGCGAGGTGATGAACGAGGTGCAGGCGTTGCCTAGCGTGCGCAAGCTGCCGGACGGGGTGAGCTTCCTCAACACCGGCGATGCGGAAGTCTTCGTCGAGCTGTTCGTCGGCTTCGCCCTGGCCATGGTCGCCGGCCTGGTGTGCATTTACATGGTGTTGCTGTTGCTGTTGAACCACCCGCTGATGCCGTTGACCATCCTCACGGCGGTCCCGCTGTGCGCGGGCGGGGCCTTCGGCGCCTTGCTGATCACCCAGAACATGCTCTCCCTGCCGGCGCTGATCGGGTTGTTGATGCTGATCGGCATCGCCACCAAGAACTCGATCCTGCTGGTCGACTACGCGGTCATCGCCGAGGACGAGCACGGCCTGAGTCAGCACGATGCCCTGGTCGATGCCTGTCGCAAGCGCGCCCAGCCGGTGATCATGACCACCCTGGCGATGGGCGCGGGCATGTTGCCGATCGCCTTGGGATTCTCGGGAGATTCCAGCTTCCGTGCACCCATGGCCATCGCCGTGATCGGCGGATTGATCACCTCGACCCTGCTCAGCCTGCTGGTGATTCCGGCCGCCTTCACCGTGCTGGACGACCTGGGCGAATGGATGGCCCGGCGCCTGCGCCGCAAGCCGGCAGCCACGCAGGCTCCGGCGGGTTAAATGGTCCCTGCAGTCGCTGCCACAGCGCGACTGCAGGGAGCCTCAAGCAACCGTGCTTCGTTACGGCCGAACCGTGTGGAGTTGTCCTGTGGGAGCGGTCCGAACCGCAGAAGGGGTTCTCGGGACAGCGCCTTCGCGGCTGAAGCCGCTCCCACAGGGCTCGCACGTTGTTCAGCGGTTCGATGAACCCTCAAGGGCTCTGGTAGTAGACGTCGTCGATGGCGAAGTTGACGTCGGCGGCCGGCGGGTCGGACACCACCATGAACATCTGCTTCACCGCGCCCAGGTCCAGGTCGTAGAAGGCGCTGAACGGGATGGTGACCTGATGCCAGGCGCCATCGCGGACCAGTCCGTAGTTGTTGCCGCCGGCCACGAAGTCCACCCAGCTGTCGCCGAAGGAGGTGTTGATGCCGATCTTGAAGGTCGACTGCGTAGTGGTCTGCATCTGGAACTTGAGCGAGCCGCCGGCGTAGTTGCCCATGTTGCGGTAGTCGGTGATCACGCCCAGGCCGTACCAGTTGCCGGCGGCCGCGCGGAAGGACATGACCTCGCTGCCTTCCACTGGCGCGGCGCTGGTGGGTGTGAGGTTGTTCCACAGGTACAGCTCCGAATCCTGGCCGTAGTTCAGGCGGCCGACCACATCACTGCGCTCGGTGAACACGCCGAACTTGCCGGCCGGGGTGGCCGAGCTGCTGCCGACGTAGAGCTCATCGCCGGGGTTCTGGTAGAGGCGGATGTAGTCCACTTCCAGCTTGCCCGGCAGCGGCGCGGTCACGCCCTGTGGCGAGTTGACGCCGGTATACAGCCCGCCCACGGCCAGGTTGAGGAGCAGGTAGTACTGCTGATGGAACTCGTGCAGCGAGGCGCCCTCGATATCGGAGATGGCGAACTCGAAGTAGGGCTGGTTGTCGATGGTGATGCGGATGAACTGCGCATCCCAGGTCATCCGGTAGGTGTGGAAATCGTTCTGCAGGTCGGTGGTGCTGTTGTAGTCGTGCCCGTAGTCGGCCTGCGAGCCGTTGTAGTCCCAGTGCACGGCCGCGCCCAACCGACGGTTGGCCACGCCATCGGCGATGGCCCCGGCGTTGCCCGCCTCCATGATGTCGATCTCGCCACGGCCCGGCCACACGCCGATGGTGCCCAGCATCCAGTAGGCCGGCCACAGCCCGTTGCCCACTTGCGGGATCTTCATGCGCGCTTCCAGCGTGCCGTACTTGAAGTGCATGCGGCCCTCGGTCTTCAGCCGCGCCGAGGTGAAGGCACTGCCCTCGAAGGCTTCGCGGTGCGCCTCGATCACCAGGTTGCCGTTCTCGATGCGGGCATTCTGCGGACGGCTGGTGTAGTACTGCAGCTCGTTGTTGCCCCAGCCGCACAGGCCGATCTGACAGCCGTTGCCGACATCGTAGGTCCACTTGCCACTGTCGATGCTGGGTCCGTCGAAGTTGTCTTCCCAGACCAGGGTTTGTGCCTGTCCCGCTGGCGAGAATGCAGCGGAGGCCGTGCCTGCCAGCAGCGCGAGCGTGGCGGCCAGGGTGCGTTGAATGCGCATGTGGATCTCCTTCCGGTGGTCGATTCGACGCCCAGGGGCGGGCGGCGCGAGGCACCGTGGCCAGCGCATGACAGCGCTGTCAAAGGGCTTTTTCGTAAGCTTTCGTATCCGGGCGGCGGGTCACGAAAAATCGTTCAGCGCGCATGAAATGAAGTCGCTTGCGATTACCCGGCTGTTGCAAGACAACATCCGCCGGAACCGATTCCAGCACCGCGGCCGTGGTCGTCAGGCCTGCTCCAGATGCGTCAGGTACACGCGCAGGTCGAACTCCAGCTGGTGGTAGTCCGGCGCCATGTGGCAGCACAGCTGGGAGAAGGCCTTGTTGTGCTCGGCCTCGCGCATGTGCGCCAGCTCGTGCACCGCGATCATCTGCAGGAAGGCGGCCGGGGCGTCGCGGAACAGCGTGGCGATGCGGATCTCGCGGCTGGCCTTGAGCCTGCCGCCCTGCACGCGGCTGTGGGTGGTGTGGGTCCCGAGCGCGTGCTTGAGCACCTGCAGCTTGGCGTCGTAGCGCGCTGCATGCAGGGGCGCGGACTTGCGCAGGTAGCGGTCCTTCATTTCCTGGACGTAATCGTAAAGCTGGCGGTCGGTGCGGACCTGGTGCGGCGTGCCGTGACGGCGCTCCAGCCACTGGCCGAGCGTGCCGGCCTCGCGCATGGCCTGGACCTGCTGCAGCAGGTGGGGCGGGTAGCCGGCCAGGAACTTCAGACCGGCCTTGGAATCTGCGCTGCGCTCACTCATGCGGCGCCACGCCATGGCCACGGTGCGCGCGCACGCACCACAGCACGCCGGTGATGAGGCAGCCAATCGCGGCCAGCTCCAGGCCCGTGGGCAGGCGCCTCTCCCAGGCGAAGCCGTAGAGCAGGGCGAATACCGTCTCGAACACGATCATCTGCCCGGCAAGGGTCAGCGGCAGCAGGCGGCTGGCGCGGTTCCAGAAGCCGTTGCCGACCACCGAGGCCAGCAGCGCCACGGCCGTGGCCACGCCCCAGAAGCGCAGCCAGTCCGCGGGTGCATGCGCCTGGCCGGCCAGCAGGAAGGCCGGCACCACCATCAGCAGCGACAGCGCGCCGGTGGCCACGCCGGTCAGCAACGACCAGTCGTGACCGGACAGATCCGCACGGCGCTCCAGCCACAGGGTGTTGTACAGCGAGTAAGCGGTCCAGGACGCCAGCGCGCCGAAGGCGCACAGCAAACCGGCGATCGTGGTGGCGCGCTCGCCGGGCGCGTCCTGGCCCACGGCCTGCGCGCCCACCAGCACCACGCCGGCCAGGCACAGGCCCAGCGGCAGCAGCAGCCTGGCCAGCGGCACCGCCCCTGCGCGTCGTGCGCCCACCAGGGTCACCACCACCGGCAACAACCCGACGATGAGCGAGGTGGCCGCCCCGCCGGCCCATTGCACCGCGCTGGCCAGCAACAGGTAGTACACGATGTTGCCGAGCAAACTCAGCCAGGCCAGCGCACGCCATTCCCGCCCATGCACGCGCCCGCGAAGCCTGCGCCAGGTCGGCGCCAGCCACAGCGCGGCGATGAGTCCGTAGACCAGGTAACGCGAGGCCGCCAGCTGCATGGCGCTGAAGTCGGCCAGCAGCTGCGGGGCCAGGAACACCAGTCCCCACAGCGCGCCGGCAGCGGCGCCATTGCCCACGCCGAGCAGCGTCCGTTGCCGGGCGGTCATGGGGGCGGGGGCTGCAAGTTCCTGCATGGGACAACGGGCCAGGTGGGGCAGACGAGTCTATCGCCGGGCCCGACTGGCGGCTAAAGAACCGTGACAGGGCGCCGATAGCACGGTGTGATCCCTTGAGTGTGTCCTCATGTCGATGTCGGTGGTAGCGGTGGTTGCAGCGGTCGGTGCCTTCCTGCTGGCCGCAGGCTGGTTCCTGGCGCGCCGACGCCAGGTCTCCGCGCCCCTGCCGACCGCGGCGATCTGGGGCGAGCCCGTGTCCGCCCCGCAGCCCGCAGCGCAGCGCGAGACGCGCCAGGCGCCGGCGCGCGTGGACCTGCAGGCCTACCGCATCCGCCTGCATGCGCTGGCCTTGCAGGCACCCAGCCTGGGCGAGGGGCAGTTCCAGATCCAGGGCGCGCATCTTGAGGTCGCCGGCGATGTGGCGGTGACCCTCTCCGACATCGCCTCGCACCCGCGCTACATGCCGCGGCGCCCCCAGCTGCTGCCGCAGCTGATGCAGAAGATCAACGACAGCGGCTCCTCTGCCCAGGGCATCGCCGCGCTGATCGCGCAGGACCCGGCCCTGGCCGGCAACCTGCTGCGCATCGCCAACAGCCCGCTGTATCGCCTGCAGTCGCTGCCGGTGGAGAACATCCAGCGGGCCGTGGCCATGCTGGGCACCGAGGGCCTGCGGCAGATCATCGCCGCGGCGCTGATGCAGCCGGTGATGAGCGACAAGGGCGCCTTCGGGCAGTTCCCCACGATCATCTGGGAGCACACCCTGCTGGCCGCCAACGCGGCAGCCGAGCATGCCGGCAAGATCGAGCATGGCGACGGCTTTGCCGCGCAGCTGCTGGGACTGCTGCAAGGACTGGGCGCGATCATCGTGGTCCAGGTCCTGCGCGATGCCTATGCCAGGCGCCCGCAGCTGACGCCAGACCCGGCGGTGGCTGCATCGCTGCTCGACACCTGGGCCGGGCCGACCGCCTACCGCCTGGCCAGCAGCTGGGAGCTCTCAGAGCGCATGCTCTACGCGCTGGACGACCTGGGGCCGGCCAGCACGCGCCAGTTCAACAGCCTGGGCCGTTCGCTGCAGTTCGGCACGCTGGCCGGCACGTTGGCCACCTTGTCGCATCACGACCAGTTGCAGGAGTGCGAGCAGGACGTGCACGGGCTGCTGGCGTCGGCCGGCGCCGATGCGGCCCTGGCCCAGGGCCTGTGGACCCGGCTGTCGCAGCGCGAGCCCAAGGCCGGACAGTCGGTGACTCAGTAGGCGCCGAAGCTGCCGGCCGCGCCCGGGAACACCACCGGGCTCTCGCTGCCGTCCTTGGCCACCGCGGCCACCCCGAAAAAGTAATTGTCGATCACCACGTTCTGCAGCGTGGCCTGGGTCACATCGCCGACGTAGCGGCTGCGGCTCCACTGCGGCTCGGTGGTCAGACGCCAATACAGCTTGTAGCCGGCCAGGTTACCGGCCTGGCCGGCGGGCGGCCGCGCCCATGTCAGCGTGGTGTCGGCGGTCACCGCGCCCTCGATGCCGACCTGGGCTGGTGGCGGCGGCGCCAGGGCCATGCCCGCCAGGCTGACCGCGTTGAGCGCGGTGATCCTGGCGGCGTAGTCGAAATCCACCCCGTCCAGGGTGTCGCCGTAAACGCGGCCGTGCTCGGTGCGCAGGTCCTGGTGCTGGCGATCGTAGTGTTCGTTGGTTTCCATCACGCGCACCGCGGGGAAGCCGACATCGTTGAACGGACGATGGTGGCCACCACGCCCGAAGCGATCCAGGCGGTAGACCATCATCACCTCCAGGTTCGGCACATAGGCGGACATGCGCGCGATGTAGCGGGCCAGGTTGCGCGAGGGCGAATCGATCTCGCCGCCGGTGAAGCGGCGCTGGCGGGCTTCTTCGGCGGTCTCGGTCACTCGGGTGCCATCGGAGAACACGCGCACGCTGTGATTGTCGTTGACGCCATTGAGGCCGCGGCTGTTGCCGATCATGTCGTTGTTGAGCACCGCCTCCACCCGCCAGCCCTGCTTGAGCGCGTGTTCGGCCAGGATCTTGCCGCCGAACAGGCCCTGTTCCTCGCCCGACAGCGCGGCGTAGACGATGGACCCTGCGAACTTCTGCTTGCTGAGGATGCGCGCGGCTTCCAGGGTGCCGGCCACGCCGGAGGCGTCGTCGTTGGCGCCGGGCGCATCGGCCGTGGCATTCATCACATCGCTCACCCGCGAGTCGATATCCCCGCTCATCAGCACAAAGCGGTTCGGGTCGCTGCTGCCGCGCTGGATGGCGATGACGTTGACCACCTCCACCGGGTCGGGGATGCGCTTCTCGCCGGCGATGGTGCCGCTGACATAGCGCACCTCCAGGCAGCCGCCGCAGTCCTTGGAGATGCGTTGGAACTCCTCGAACACCCAACGCCGGGCCGCGCCGATGCCACGGGTATCCGAGCGGGTGTCCGACAACGTGTGCCGGGTGCCGAAGGACACCAGCTTGCGGATGTCCGCCTCGATGCGGGCCGCCGAGGGCGCGGTGCCGATGGCCGCCAGCCGCGCCTCGGCGCTGGCCGCCGGCGGGACCGGCGCGGTCTGGGCCAGGGCGGACATGGCGGGCAGGCAGGCGAGGGCGGCTAGGCGCAGGCGCATCGTGCGGGGCATCCGGAAGTTGGGAACAGCTACCGATTATGCGACGCGGCTGAAGCACATGACCGAACGAGCGCGCAGTTTGCCGCTGCGCGGCCCGCGTGCCTTGCCCAGGTCACGGGTAGCGCATGACCAAGGAGGGATGCAGGCGACGGCGCCAGCTGTCACCCTTGCAAGGTCTTCCCTGTCCATGCCGGTCCCATGTCGCCTTCGCCCTGGCTGATTTCCGTGTCTTCGTTGGCCCTTTCCATCGCCCTTGCCGCCTCCGCGCAGGCTGCCGAGCTGAGCCCGCTCAACCGCGACAGCGGCCTTCCACGCGCCCCCGAGCAGGAGGCCGTGGCCTTCGAGCATGCCGACCTGTCCTTCAAGGTGATTCCCGCCACGCGCAGCCTGGAGGGCGACGCCCGCCTGACCTTCAAGGCCAAGGCGCCATTGACGGCGGTGGTGCTGGATCTGGACCGCAACTACAGCGTCGCGCGCGTCGAGGTCGATGGCCAGGCCGTGCCCGCCAGCGCCTGGAGCAATCCGGAAGGACGCATGCGCATCGCGCTGCCGCAGCCGGTCGCGGCCGATGGCCGGGTCATCGTGCGGGTGGTGTACAGCGGCAAGCCGCATGTGGCCACGCGCGCGCCTTGGGATGGCGGCTTCGTCTGGGCCAAGGCGCCCACCGGCGAGCCGTGGGTGGCCTCGGCCGTCCAGGGCGAGGGCTGCGACCTGCTGTGGCCCTGCATCGATCATCCGCAAGGCGAGCCGGCGCTGGTGGACGAGCACATCACCGTGCCCGCGCCGCTGGTGGCGCCCGGCAACGGCGTGGCGGTGGGCATGGACGAGCGCGATGGCTGGCGCACCTACCACTGGCGCGCACGCGACCCGGATACCTACGCCATCACCCTCAACGTGGGGCCTTACCAGGCCATCACCGGTCAGTACCGCAGCCGCTACGGCAACACGGTGCCGCTCGCGTTCTGGCATCTGAAGGGCAACGAGGACAAGGCAAAGGGGCTGTTCGATGAGTTCTCGCGGATGCTGGAGTTCTTCGAGGCGGTGATCGGTCCGTACCCCTTTGGCGATGAGAAGATGGGCGTGGTGGAGACACCGCACCTGGGCATGGAGCACCAGACCATTAATGCCTACGGCAACGACTACAAGAAAGACAAGTACGGCTACGACTGGCTGCTGCAGCACGAGTTCTCGCATGAGTGGTTCGGCAACCAGCTGACCAACGCCGACTGGGACGACATGTGGCTGCACGAGGGCTTCGGCAGCTACATGCAGCCCTTGTACCTGCAGTTCCTGCGCGGGCAGATGGACTACCACGCCGCACTGCTGGACCAGCGCGCCGCGCTGACCAACAAGGTGCCGATCGTGCTGGGCCGGACCCGCACCGAGGAGGCGGTTTACAACCGCGAGCAGGGCTCGGGCCTGGACATCTACTACAAGGGCTCGTTGATGCTGCACACGCTGCGCGGCCTGATCGGCGATGCGGCCTTCTTCGACAGCATCCGCCAGCTGGTCTATGGCACTTCCACGCCCCGGCCAGGCAATTTCGAGCCGCGCTACGGCACCACGCGCGAGTACATCGACATCGTCAACCGCCTCACCGGCAAGGACTATGGGTGGTTTTTCGATGTCTACCTGTACAAGGCCGCATTGCCGGAGCTGATCGCCGAGCGCGATGCCACCGGCCTGGCGCTGCGCTGGAAGGCGCCGGACGACCTGCCGTTCCCGATGCCTGTCCAGGTGCGTCTTGGCGGCAACGACGGCAAGGTGGTGGATGTGCCGATGCGCGGCGGACAGGGGCACGTCGACCTGCCCGCGGGGACGCCGTACACGCTGGATCCGGACTCGCGCCTGCTGCGGGAAGAGCCGCGCTTCGCGGCGGCGCAGAAGGATGCCGCCGCGCGCAAGCAGGCGGCGGAGAAGAAAGCGAAGTAGGGTGGCGCGGGATCCAAGCGAGGGTGGCGATTAGCTAGGAACGTCCTGCTGCCAGAGCCGGCCGCGGGGTGAACTGCGTTGCGTGTTGCGGACATCGAAATGCCGCGATCCATCTGGATTGCGGCACTCCGCCAGTCTTTCGTACTGCCTCGACCTCGGCTGGCACCGAGCTTGACTCGCTTGCGTGCTGCCGTCAGGGCTCCGGGTGGCGGTGCAGGGCCACGTTGAGCTGGTCGATCACCACGATCCAGTCCGCATCGTCCAGGCGCTCCTCGCGCAGCAGCTGCGCTTGGGCGGGCGTCCAGAAATCCGCCTCTTCCAGGCGCACATCGTCGGGCAGCGGCGCGTGTTGGGCGATGAAGGCGCGAATGCTGGCCTCATCCGAGGGCAGGCCGAGCTGGTCGAACAGCTCGGAGAAGGGATGGACGGTCTGTTCCATGGCAAAACTCCGGATAGGGGAAGGCTTTGGGGTGATGGAAAGGCGCGAAGGCAAGGTCTCAGCCCTTGGCGCCCTCTTCCTTGGGTGGGTTGGCCGGTGACGCGTCAGGTGCCGGCGCATCCGACGGCGGCGCCTTCTCGGCCGGCGGCGGCAGGTGCTCCGGTGGCGGCTCGGCGTGGGATGGCGCGCTGCTCTCGTTGCAGGCGGACAGGACCAGGCCAAGGGCCAATGGGGTCAGCAGGGTCAACAGACGCATGGCGCGCACCTCCTCACTCGAATGCGCCTCAGCCTGCCGCAGCGGATGTGTAGGCACGGCGACGAGGCGCGCGTACGGATCAGGTGTAGGCGATCAGTCGCCCCAGCACCAGCGCAAGCGGCCAGCACAGCAGCGAGAGCGCGGCGCTGGCACGGCCGAGCCTTGGTGGCCGTGTATCCCAGTCGGCCAGGCGATCCCGAAAACACACGCCGAAGGCCAGGGCGTTGATCACAGCGACGGCCACCACCCCGAGCTTGAGCTGCATGATGCGACTGCCGATCAGCGCGCTGGCGTCGGCCGCGAACAGGCACACTCCGGTGACGCACACGAGCAACAGGCCTGCCACGCCCAGCGGCGTGAGCAGGCGGGAAACCTCGGGCACCGGCAGCCTCCGCCCATACCCCAGCAGCCGCAGGTCGAGCAGGGCGATCGCGCCCAGCAGCATCGCAAGGCCGACCAGGTGCAGCACGTTGGCGGCCGGATAGCCCCAGCCGGCGCGCATCCACTGTCCGAGCCAGGCATCCTCCAGCGTCTGGGCCAGGGGCATCAACGCCGACATGGCAGGCTCTTGGCCGGTCAGCGCAGCTCGATGGTCTTGCCGTCCACGACCACGCGCTCGGCGCGCAGCTCCGGCGTGCCGTCCAGGCGCGGGTAACCCTCGATGGTGATGGTCTTGCCCTCGGTCAGCGCCGCTTCCGGCAGGCCACGCGAGGCCAGGCGGCTCAGGGGCGCCAGGACCACGTTCCAGCGCTTGCCGCCGTGGTCGACGCCGACCTCGGCATGGGGGTTGCGGTACTTGACCTCGGCCAAGGCCGCATCGAATCGCATGGCCTTGTTGGCGTCGTAGCTGCTCCAGCCGTGATGGGCCAGCACGGGCAGGGCGATCAGGAGCAGCAGGGAAAGCAGCAGGCGGGCAGGACGCATGGCGGTCGACCTCGGCTTGGACGTGCGGCTGCTTTACCACACCTGGTCCTTAGCACCCTGCGAAATTCACCGACGCGCCAGGTCCGCCGTCTTCACGGCCGCGCGGACTATGCTGCAGCCCTTGGTGGTTGGATGAGGGCGCGGAGATGGCAACGGGTTGGGCAGGCGATGGCGCGGTGCAGGACCAGATCGATGCGACGGTCAGCGATGCCATCCAGCGCGCCCGCCGGCAGCTGCCGAGCGGGCCAGGGCTGGAACGCTGCGAGGAGTGCGACGCGCCCATTCCGGCCGCGCGGCGCAAGGCGGTGCCGGGCGTCCGCCTGTGCGTGCGTTGCCAGGAACAGCATGACGAACAGCAGCGCAGCGATGCGGCCGGCTACAACCGGAGGGGCAGCAAGGACAGTCAGCTGCGCTGACGGAGTTTGGATCGCCCAGCTGCGGGTCAGCCCGCGGTGATCGTCCGGTGGCCGCCACGCCAGCGCCGGATACCACGCTGAAAGAACAGGCTGTTGGGAATCTGCACCACGCTGGGGCCTTCGGCGCCTTCGCTTTCCTGCAGCGTCGTGTACAGCAGGTTGATGTCCATGACCTTGCCCTTCAGCCCAGGCTTGTCGCCGCTTTCCAGCAGCTCGATGGTCTCGTACAGGCGGAACGGGCGGGTGATGAAGATCAGCACTGTGCAGAAGATGTTGGACAGCACGCTCCAGGCGGCAAAGAACGCCACCGCGCCGACCGTGGCAAAGCCGGTGAACGCCGTCCACAGCACGGTGCCGGACACGCCAAGCCGCTCCAGCACCAGCAGCAGGGCCGCGACGGACAACACGAAAGTGATGACCCGACGCACGCCGACGGCCAGTTCCGGCGGCAGGTCGTAGCGCTGGGCGATGCGGTCGAACAGACGCTTGGCCAGGATCTGCGCCAGCCGTGTGACCACCAGGATCAGCAGCACCTGGCTGCCAGGAACGATCACATCGACCCATTCCTGCATCCAGCTGGGCAGTCTTTCCTTCACGTCGGAACCTCGGATCATGCGGGGGGCGACATGATGCAACGCACCCATGCAGCGAGCCAAGCCGATCGGACGCTGGCTCGATTCAGTGCTGCGGTTGCAGCGTGCTGTTCCTTGGCATCTGGAACGCCATCTCATGGCTCATGGGATTGCGACGCGAGCCAGCGCATATCGACATCGCAAGCGCAATGTTCCGCGACACTGGAGAAATGACGCCACGGCGCGTGCAACAGCGTGACGCCACGCTGTTAGCGCCTCACGCAGCGCCACTTCAACCAGGCGCCGCGCTGGGAGAAAGTCTCCCTCAGACCGGAGTGCCCATCGGCCCCAGGTAATCCAGCTTGCCCACCGGGACCCCCTGCTGCCGCAGGATGCCGTGCGCAATGGCGAGGTGGAAGTAGAAATTCGGCAGCGCGAACGCGGTGAGGTACTCATGCGTGTCCATCGCGACCTGCTGACCACCGGCCTTGAGCGTGATGCCCGCCGCTTCGTTGGCATCCAGTGTGGAGGGCTGCAGCGTCCGCAGATACTCCACGGTCTTATCCAGGCGCGCGATCAGCTCCGGCAGGCTCTGCTCGGTATCGGGCATGGGCGGAGCCGATAACCCGGACAGGCGCTGGCCAGAGAACTTGGCGGTATCGCTGGCGCGCTGCACCTGTGCCACCAGCGGCAACATGTCCTCGGCCAGCCGCGCCTGCAACAGGGTGGACTCCAGGGTGCCGGTTTCAGCCAGGTGCTGGCTGGCGCGCGTCAGCAGATGGGACAGGCGGCCAAGGCCGCGGATCAGCGGTTGAATCGAAGCCTCATGAAGGGAGAGCGCCATGGCGATGCCTGCTGGACCGGAGGGAAGTGCAAGCCTAGCCAGTCGCAACGGACCCGCCCATCGCCATCGGCAGGACACAGCGGGACGTGCGTGCCCGCCGCGCAGGCTTGCGCGGCGAACACGTCGTCCCAACGCCAACGGCCGGTCAGCGCGTGCCGTCCACCTGGCCGTCGTTGGCCTCCTGCAACGTGGCGGCCCGCACATCGGCCACGTTCACTTCGAAGTTCAGCGTCTGGCCGGCCAGCGGATGATTGCCATCGACCGTCACGCTGTCATCGCCAATGTGGGTGACGGTGACAATGAGCGGGCCTTGTTGCGTGCGGGCCTCGAACTGCATGCCCACCGACACCGTGTCGGCATCGGGAAACGACTGGCGCGGGACCTGCTGCACCAGCTGCTCGATCCGCGGTCCGTAACCCAGCTCCGGCCCAACCTGGGCGGTGAGGTGGTCGCCGCTGCGCTTGCCTTCCAGCGCCTGTTCCAGGCCCGGGACAATATTGCCGGCGCCATGCAGGTAGCTCAGCGGCCGCTGCGGCGAGGATTGGTCGATGACGGTGCCATCGTCATCGGTCAGGGTGTAGTGGATGGTGGCGACGACGCCAGGCGCGATCTCCATGGGGAAATCTCCTTCTTGGATGAGTCGAGGGGAACGCATCGGACAACACACGATGCAAGAGCGGGATGACGCACCCCCACCCTAGGAGCCAGTCCGCCACCACGCAAGCGCGAAGTGCTATCGCGCTGAATTCCCTCGAAAAACCATGAGCGCGAGTGTTTATCGCGCGTGAAATGCGCGCGTCATTCCGTCGCGATCTGGCGACGCTGCGGGTGCAGGTGCACCGGGGCGTCGGTGTCCAGCATGACCTGCACTTCCTGATCCTGGATCATCACGTTCAGGCGCATCCCGCGTTGCATCAACGCGGTGAGCGCTTCGACTTCGGCCGCATCGAGCGAAAGCACGGTCAGGTTCTTCACCCGCGCCAGCGCGGCGGCCTGCTTGTCCCACCACAGGTCCGATGCGCGGCCGGCGTAGTTGATGACCACCACGTGGCGCGCGCGGCCGGCGGCCTTGCGGATGCGGGATTCATCCGGCTGGCCCAGGTCGATCCACAGCGCGATCTCCCCGGTGTACTCACGCAGCCACAGGTCCGGCTCGTCCTCGGTGCTGAGGCCGCGACCGAATTCCAGCCGCTCCTCGGCAAACAGCGCAAAGGCCAGCAGCCGCACCATCAGGCGCTCGTCGGTCTCGGAAGGGTGTTGCGCCAGCGTCAGGGCATGCGCCGCGTAGTAGTGGCGGTCCATGTCGCTGATCTGCAACTCGGCCTTGATGATGGTGGCCTTGAGCGCCATGGGCAGGTCCAGGGAAGTGGTCGAAGGGCGCACATTCTAGGCCTGCGGCGGGTAGGTGCCATGCGCGCGCGCGATCGCCGCTACAATTTGCGCCCCCACGTCAGAAAAAATGCCTGCATGTCCGACGCCCCCGCCTGTCCGCAATGCTCGCTGGAAAACACCTATCAGGACGGCGCGCAGTGGATCTGCGCCGACTGCGGCTACGAGTGGTCCGGTGAGACGGCCGATGCCGCCGTGGACCTGGTGGTGCGCGACAGCAACGGCAACGTGCTCAGTGCCGGCGATACGGTCACCGTCATCAAGGACCTGAAGGTCAAGGGCTCCTCGATTCCCCTGAAGCAAGGCACGGTCATCCGCAACATCCGCCTGGTGGAAGGCGATGCCGAGCACATCGAAGGGCACTCGGACAAGATCAAGGGGCTGGTGCTGAAGACCTGCTTCCTGCGCAGGGCCTGAAGCGAGGGGGTCAGCGCGGCGTCGGCATCGGATCCAGGTGCGGGCGCAGCACGCTGGCCAGCCAGTCCAGGCATGCGGCCACGCGCTGAGGCAGATGGCGGCGTTGCGGGTACAGCAGCGTCAGCGGCATGGGCTCGGCCGGCGCATCGGGCAGCAGTTCGATCAAGGCCCCGCTGGCCAGCAGGCTGGCCACGCCGATACGCGGCACCTGGATGATGCCGAAGCCCGCCAGCGCGGCGGCCACGTAGGCATCGCCGCTGTTGACGGTGATCGGCCCGGGCAGGGCGACCGTGGCGTACTGGCGGCCATCGAAGTACTCAAGGCCAGACCCACGCTGGCCCAGCGTACCGACCCAGTGCACCAGCTGGTGGCCTTCCAGTTCCTGTGCCGTCTGCGGCATGCCATGGCGCGCCAGGTAAGCCGGGCTGGCGCAGGTGGCCACGGACATCAGCCCCAGTGGGCGCGCGACGAGCGAGCTGTCGGCCACGGTGCCGGCGCGGATCACGCAGTCGAAACCTTCACCCACCACATCGACGATGCGGTCGGTGCTGCTGATCTCCACCTGCAGCAACGGATGCGCGGCCAGGAACTGGGGCAGCTGCGGGATCACATAGCCGCGGGCCAGACCGCTGGACATGTCCACGCGCAGGCGTCCGCGCAGCTGGTGGGCGCGACGGAACATGCCGTGCAGCTCGTCCATGTCCTCCACAAGATCCAGGCTGCGCTGATAGAAGATCTCGCCGTCGGCGGTCAGCTGGACCCGGCGCGTGGTCCGGTGCAGCAGCTGCGTGCCCAGGCTGGCCTCCAGCCGCGCCACGGCGGTGGAGACGCTGGCCTTGGGCAGGCCCAGGCGATCGGCCGCACGGGTGAAACCGCCGAGTTCGGCGACGCGCTGGAAAATGCGCAGGGTCTCGAGCGAATCCATGATTGTTCGTGGATGGCGAACGGTGAGATCAGAATTGCCTGATTTATGCGCGCCTGCAAGCGCAATAGCCTGCTCGCACCGGGCAGTTCGCCCAGCCAGGAGCCAACGCATATGACCACCGCACCCACCACGACCCTGATCACTGGCGGCAGCCGCGGCCTGGGCCGCAACGCCGCCCTCGCACTGGCTGCGGCCGGGGGCGATGTGATCCTGACCTACCAGCACCGCGCCGACGCTGCGCAGGAGGTCGTGGAGCAGATCCAGGCGCGGGGTCGCCGCGCGACCGCCTTGCAGCTGGACGCGGCCGATGCCGCTTCGTTTGCGGGTTTTGCCGAGCAGGTGAAGCAGGCGCTTGCCGGCTGGCAGCGCACGCACCTGCAGGCCCTGGTCAACAATGCCGGCGGCGCCTTGCATGCTTCCATCGCAGAGACCACCCAGGACCAGTTCGACGAGGTCATGGCCGTCCACCTGAAGGCGCCGTTCTTCCTGACCCAGGCGCTATTGCCACTGATCGCCGACGGCGGGCGCATCCTCAATATTTCCAGCGGGCTCGCCCGATTCGCGCTGCCGGGCAGCTCGGCCTACGCGATGATGAAGGGCGGCATCGAGGTCTTCACGCGGTACCTGGCCCGCGAGCTGGGCGAGCGCGGCATCAGCGCCAACACCCTGGCACCGGGCGCGATCGAGACCGACTTCTCCGGCGGCATGGTCCGCGACAACCCGCAGGTCAATGCGATGGTGGCCTCCTTTACTGCGCTGGGACGTGCCGGCCAACCGGACGATATCGGCCCGGTGGTTGCCGCGCTGCTGGCGCCGGAGACCGCATGGATCACCGGGCAGCGCATCGAGGCTTCCGGCGGGATGTTCATCTGAAGAAAACCACGCCGCGCTGCACGGCAGCTTGCGCCCACTGCGAACAGCACGCGCGCAGGGCGCGCGCTGTCCGTTGGCGGGCATGCTGGGTGCAGCACGCCCTTGAGCCGGCGGAGTTGAGCTTGGTGCCGCAGCGCGGACGCCAGATCAGTCCAGCGTTGGGTAGTCGGTGTAACCCTGCGCGCCGCCGCCGTAGAGGGTGTCCTTGTCCAGCGGATTGAGCGGGGCGTTCTCGCGCAGCCGGCGCACCAGGTCTGGGTTGGAAATAAAAGCGGTGCCGAACGCCACCGCGTCGGCGGCACCACGCTCCAGCGCGGCCTCGGCCATGTCACGGTCGTAGCCGTTGTTGACGATCCAGCCGCCGCCGAACTTTGCGCGCAGCGCGGCGTAGTCGAACGGCGCGATGTCGCGGTCGCCGCCCGTGGCGCCTTCGATCACGTGCAGATAGGCCAGCCCGCCGATGCTGTCCAGGCGCTCCACGGCGCGCTCGAACAGCGGCTGCGGATCCGAGTCGTGCAAGCCATTGGCGGGCGTGACCGGCGACAGCCGCACGCCAGTGCGCTCGGCCCCGATCACCTCCGCCACCGCCTGGACTACCTCGAACAGCAGACGCGTGCGGTTCTCGATGCTGCCGCCATAGGCATCGCTGCGCTGGTTGGCGCCATCGCGCAGGAACTGGTCGATCAGGTAGCCATTGGCCGCATGCACTTCCACGCCGTCGAAACCGGCTTCCATGGCGCAGCGCGTGGCGTGGCGGAAGTCCTCGACCAGGCCGTCGATCTCCTCCAGCCCCAGCGCACGCGGCTCGGATACATCGACGAAGCCATCCTCGGTGAAGGTCTTGGCCTCGGCCCGGATCGCGCTGGGCGCCACTGGCACCTCGCCTTCGGGCAGCAGGCTGGTATGCGAGATGCGGCCGACGTGCCAGAGCTGGATGACGATGCGGCCGCCGCGGGCATGGACTTCATCGACCACCGGCTTCCAGGCCGCGATCTGGCCGGGTGTGTAGATGCCCGGGGTATCCAGGTAGCCCTGGCCCAGGGGGCTGATCTGGCTGGCCTCGGTGATGATCAGCCCGGCGCTGGCGCGCTGGCCATAGTATTCGGCCGCCAACGCGCTCGGCAGCTGGCCGCGTTCGGCGCGGTTGCGGGTCAGCGGCGCCATCACCACGCGATTGGCAAGCGACAGTGCGCCAAGACGCACGGGAGAGAACAACAGGTCGGGCTGGGGGGCTGCGGTCATGGCGGGCGCGGTCTCGGAAACGGGGAGAAGGGCGGCCATGCTGGCAGCGGCGATGTTCGGCTGGCGTCGAACCAGCGTCCAGGCCTCGTGACCGCCGGAGGGGTTCTGCCCAAGTGGAGACGGGGCCGCGACGGTTGGCAAGTGCGTTCGGCTGCATTAGCGTGGCGCTCCATCCCCGCAGCGAGACCCCCCATGATCCAGCGCTTCGACACCGGCCCGCGCATGTCCGAGATGACCGTGCACAACGGCGTGGCCTACCTGGCCGGGCAGATCGCCGAGGCCGGTGGCGACATCGGCGCGCAGACGCGCGAGGTGCTGGGGCATATCGACGCGCTGCTGGCGCGCGCCGGCACGGACAAGTCCAAGGTGCTGCGTGCCGAGATCTTCATGACCGATCTGGCCGAGTTTTCCGGCATGAATGCCGAGTGGGAGCAGTGGGTGGTGCCCGGCCACACCCCGGCGCGGGCTACGGTGCAGGCCAGGCTCGCCGACCCGAGCTGGAAGGTCGAGATCGTCATCACCGCCGCGGTCTGAGCGATCGCCGTGCAGCACGATCTGTTCGCCATGCCGGCGCAGGCGCCCAGCGTGTTCTTCGCGCTGCAGCCGGCGCAGGGCGACCAGACCGTGCTCGACGAGGCCCTGCGCACCTACGCGCCGCGCTTCGGCCAGCCCACGCCGCTGCCGGCGGCCAAGCGCCACGTCACCATGCTGTATCTGGGCCAGCCGCTGGAGGAACAGCTGCCGGCGCTGCTGGAAGGGGCGCAACGGGCAGGGCAGGCGCTGCGCGCCCAGTCCTTCGTGCTGACCCTGGACCAGCTGGCGGTGTTCGGACGCAACTCGCTGGTGCTGGCTGCCGCGCAGACCCCGCCGGCCGCCGCCGACCTGGAAGCGCAGCTGCGACGGCAGGCGGCCTTGCACCGCCTGCAGCTGGCCAAGCCGCCCAAGTTCCACCCGCATCTCACCCTGGCTCATACCCACGATGGCAAGCGCACCGCGGCCGAGGCCATCGCCCCGGTGCGCCTGAGCTTCAACGAGGTGCTGCTGCTGCGCGGCGGCGGCGGCGATTGCTACGACGTGCTCGGCCGCTGGCCGCTGTCGCACTGACGCCGGTGCGTCGCCGCGCGCGCGGGGCCCCGGCCGGTTCGAACCATGCGGGGCCGTGTAGCTGTTGACCGCAGCGTCATAGAGGTTTCATCGGAACGACCAACACTGACGGGCTCCCCCACCTGGATCTGCCGTCGATGTCGTTTGTTTCCCGTCGTGCCCTGCGCGTTTCCCTGCTGTCCCTGACCCTGCTGCACGCGCTTGGCGCGCTGGCGCAGGACATGCCCAACGCTGGCACCGATGCCCAGGCCGCCGACGGCAAGCGCGAGGCGCAGACGCTGGATGAGGTCTCGGTGATCGGCCAGGCCACCACCTACGCCAAGGCGCCGGTGACGCGTGAGGCGATCGAGCGCAAGTCCATCCTGACCAGCGTCAACGGCGTCCTCAACGAGACCCCGGGCGTGCTGGTGACCGAAGCCGATGCCTTCGGCTCCTCGGACTGGGGCACGCAGATCAGCATGCGCGGCTTCGTCAGCAACCGCGACTCGCAGCAGATCGGCACCACCATCGACGGCGTGCCCAACGGCGGGTCGGGCTATGGCGGCGGTGCGCGAGGCAACCGCTACATCGACGTGCTGGACCTGGAGACGGTGGAAGTCAGCCAGGGCACGGCCGATATCGCCTCGCGTTCGAACGAGGCCCTGGGCGGCACCTTGAATTTCCTCACCAGCGACCCGCTGGGCGCGCAGCGCGTGCGCCTGGTGGCCGGCGGCGGCGACCAGCAGTCGCGCAAGTACTACGTGCGTTGGGACACGCCGACCTTCGCCAGCGGCACCACGGCCGCCTGGATCAGCGCCTCCTCGGCGGCCAATCGCGACTGGGTCGACGGCGCCGGGCTGACCAAGCGCGACCATCTTTCGGCCAAGCTGGTCAGCGACCTGGACCGCTGGACGCTGACCGGCTACCTGTCCTACGACGACGCCGACGAAAGCGAGTACGCCAGCGTCTCGCTGGAGCAATTCCGCGCCAACCCCGAGGCCGATGCGCTGATCGGCACCTGGTCCGGCATTCCCTACATCGACCAGAACTACCGCAGCGGCTCGCGTGCGCTGCGCGAGAACACCTTCGGCTACCTCAAGGCCGAGTTCAAGGGCGATGCCATCACCGCCTCGGCCACCGGCTACGCGCATCGCCTGGAAGGGCGCGGCGACTGGATCCCGCCCTACCTGGTGGACGCCACCGACGATGGCGCGGGCAACCCGCAGTCCGAGTACACCGGCGGCAGCACCGCCTACGGCCCGCGTGAGGGCAACACCTTCTACTACGTCGATGCCAGCGGCCGCGCCGCACAGATGATCGCCGGCTGCACCGGCGGTGGGCAGATCCCGGCCGAGGCCGACCCCGCCTGCTATCCGGCCGGCTCCCTCCCGGTGCAGTCCTATCGCCACAGCCATTACGACAACCGCCGCGTCGGCGTGACCGGCGACATCGCCTGGACCACCGAGGTCGGCGCGGCGCAGAACACCATGCGCGCCGGCGTCTGGCTGGAGCGCGTGCGCCGCAGCGTGCTGCGCGACTGGCACAAGCTGACCGATGCTCGCGTGGGCCCGGCCTTCGACGCGCAGCCTTACTGGGTGCAGTTCAAGGAGGAATACCAGACCGACGAGCAGATGTACTACATCGAGGACGTGGTGCGGTATGGTGCGTTGGCCTTCCGCGCCGGCGTCAAGCAGTTCTTCGTCGACCAGACCCGCGATGAGGTCATCACTGGCGCCGAGCACAGCGAGTCCGACTCGCATTCGGACCCGCTGTTCTCCGCGGGCGTGGCCTGGACCACGCCGGTAGAGGGCATGGAAGTGTTCGGCGGCTACTCGCAGAACTTCGCGGCCATTCCTTCCGGCGTGCTGGGTCAGACCGACCCACTGGTGCTGAGCCGGGTCAAGCCGGAAACGGCCGACAACATCGAGCTGGGCCTGCGCGTGAACCGCTGGCCGCTGATGGGCTCGATCACTCTGTACGACATCCGCTTCGACAACCGCATCGTCTACGTGCCGGCCAACTTCGTCGATGGCATCGACTACATCGGCCAGGTCGATGGCGTGTACGAGAATTTCGGCGGCGTGCATGCCCGCGGCGTGGAAGCGCAGCTGGGCTATGGCTGGGACAACGGCCTGCGCCTGACCGGCTCGTACACCTTCAACCGGGCCGAGTACCTGGGTAGCGGCAATGCCGGGCGCGATGCGGCGCTGGGCATCGTGGAAGGCTCGCAGGTGCAGGGGCAGCCCAAGCACAGCGGTGTGGTCTCGCTGGACTGGTCCAACACGCTCTGGAAGGCCGGCGTCAGCGGCCGCTACATCGGCGAGCGTTACACCAATGCGGCCAATTCGGAAAAGATCAGCGCGGTGGTGGTGACCGACGCGCATCTGGGCGCCAGCCTGTCCGATGCGGCGTCCTGGCTGAAAGGCGTTTCCGTCGACTTCACCGTCAGCAACCTCACCAATCGCCGCTATTTAGCGGGTGTGGACGGGGCAGGCTATGCCTTTCCGGCGGCGCCGCGTACCGTGGGCATTTCGGTGACCGTGGATCTGTGATGCCGCGCTTGATGTTGTCAAACTGGACGCCACACGCATGAGCGGCACCACCCGCCGCCGTTTCCTGCAGGCGGGCGCGGCCATGGCCGGCGGCGCGCTGCTGCCGCCGGCCATCGCGCGTGCCTTGTCCATCGCCCCGGACGTGCGCAGCGGCTCGCTGCAGGACGTGGCGCATGTGGTGATCCTGATGCAGGAGAACCGCAGCTTCGACCATTATTTCGGCGGACTGTCCGGCGTGCGCGGGTTCGGCGATCGCTTCCCGCTGCCGGTGCCGGGCACCGACCCACAGCGCCCGGCCACGGTCTGGCGCCAGCCCAGCCAGGACGGCACGCGCAGCTTGCTTCCGATCGCGCTGGACACGGCCGCGCAGTTCGGGCTGATGCGCATCCAGGGCACGCCGCACGTGTGGTCCGACGCCCAGCAAGCCTGGGATCATGGCCGCATGTCCGCCTGGCCCAGGGCCAAGCACGACCACGCCATGGGCCACTACGCGCGCGCGGACCTGCCGTTCCAGTACGCGCTGGCCGAGGCCTTCACCGTGTGCGATGCCTACCACGCCTCGCTGCAGACCGGCACCAATCCCAACCGCATCATGCTGTGGACCGGCACCATCGACGGGATGGGGCAGGGACACGGGCCGGCGGTGGCCAACTCGCACGACAACCTCCCCGAGCTGGGCGGGCACCCGGCGTCCTACACCTGGACCACCTACGTCGAGCGCCTGCAGCGCGCCGGGGTGAGCTGGCAGGTCTACCAGGACATGGACGACAACTTCACCGACAACCCCCTGGCCGGGTTCGCGCCGTTCCGGCAGGCCTGGCGCAAGGCGCCCGGGCACGACCCGCAGCTGCTGGCCCGCGGCATGAGCACGCGCACGCTGCAGGACATGCGTGCCGACGTGGCAGCCGGCACCTTGCCGCAGGTCAGTTACCTGATCGCCGATGCGGCGCACAGCGAGCACCCCGATCCATCCAGCCCCGCGCAGGGCGCGGACTACACCGCGCGCGTGCTCGACATTCTCACGGCCAACCCCGATGTCTGGGCGCGGACGGTGCTGTTGGTGATGTTCGACGAGAACGATGGCTTCTTCGACCACGTGCCGCCGCCAGCGCCCCCGTCGGCCGATGCCGAAAGCGAAGGCGGATTCGCCGGGGCGTCGATGGTGGACACGCGGGGCGAGTACCACCACCTGCCGAGCGTGGGCAACGAGAAGGTCGACCTGCCGCAGTATCGCGGGCGTCCGTACGGGCTGGGCCCGCGCGTGCCGATGTATGTGGTCTCGCCCTGGAGCCGCGGTGGCTGGGTGAACTCGCAGGTGTTCGACCACACATCGGTCATCCGTTTCCTGGAGGCGCGCTTCGGCGTGGCCGAGCCCAACATCAGTCCGTGGCGTCGCGCCGTCTGCGGCGATCTGCTGTCGTGCTTCGATTTCACCGGTGCTGCGGCCGGCTTGCCCGAGCGCCTGCCAGACACCGCGGCCCTGGCTGCGCGTGCCGCCGCGCTGCCAGGCAAGCGCCTGCCGGTGTTGCCGGATCAGGCCACCCAGCCGGTGCCGGCGCAGGCGCGCGGGCGCCGGCGTTCGCGCGCCTTGCCCTACCAGCTGGCCACGGCCATCGAGACCGATGCCCGCCAGCGCACGGTGCGCCTGCGCCTGCAGGCACGTGGCGCGGCCGCGGTGCTGCATGTGTACGACCTGCACGCGCTGCAGGCGATCCCGCGGCGCTACACCGTCGCCGACGGCCAGCCGCTTGCGGCCGAGTGGGGCGTCCATGACGCAGGCCGCTACGACCTGTGGCTACTCGGTCCCAACGGATTCCATCGCCGCCAGCAGGGGCGCGTGGACGTCCGGCCCGTCCAGGCCACGCTGCGGGCGCGTGGCGACGCGCTCATGCTGGCGCTGCGTAACCCAGGCACGCAACAGGTCACCGTTCGTCTGCGCCCAGGCGCTTACGCGGGCGTGATGCCTGACAAGTCGCTGCAATTGGCCCCCGATGCCCAGACGGTCGTGTCATGGTCGCTGCAGGAAAGCGCCGGCTGGTATGACCTGTGGCTGGAACAGGATGGCGCCCGCCAGCGCCTGGCAGGCCGCTGGGAAACCGGACACCACGGCTGGTCCGACCCAGAGCTGGGCGGCCCGGCGCGCCTGTGGGTGGATGAGGAGACAGACGCCGCCTAGCGGCGTCAGCGCGCACTGCGAAGGTTCGCAACGGACTGGTGGACAAGCTTGGCATTGTCCACCCTACGCAACCCGTAGGGTGGATGGCACTCTTCCATTCACCATCGCCATGAGTGGCCTGCGTCGGTATGGCGGCGCGCTAGCTTGACCGCCGAGACCCACATCTCGCAGCTGTCCCATGGTCTTGCCGCAGCCAACGGCTTGGTGGACAAGCTTCGCGTTGTCCGCCCTACGCGACCCGTAGGGTGGATGGCGCCCTTCCATCCACCATCACCGAAATCGAACCGCGTTGGCGTGTCCCGACCCTACAAAACAAGCCGCCGACAGGCGGCTGTTTCGTGGTTTCGCCGTAGCGAGCGCTGTGGTGGCCAGCAACGCGGTCCACACGAGCCTTCCGATGGTCGTGGAACCTCTGTGGAAGCCGCTCCCACAGGTCCTCCGTCTTCCTGACTCCGCAAACCAGCAGCCGCTCTCGCGCGACCCACCTCACACCTTGCGCCCGATCAGCCCTCCCAGTGCATCCAGGTAGCGCCCAAACGCGCGCCGGCCCTCGGCCGTGATCGAGGCGCGCGTCAGCGGCTTGTTGTTGACGAAGCGCTTGTCGATGGCCACGTAGCCGGCTTCTTCCAGCTTCTTCAGGTGCACCGACAGGTTGCCCTGGGTGGTTTCCAGCGCGGCCTTGAGCTCGGTGAAGTCGGCCGCGTCCGCATCGGCCAAGTACACCATGATCCCCAGGCGGATGCGCCCGTGGATCACCTCATCGATGTTCTGCAGATCGCCGAGTCCCACAGGCTCAGCGCTCCTCCGGCTGTGGCGCGCGCGCCTCGCGGTACATGATCCAGCCCGGATAACCGAACAGCGCGAACAAAGCGAACGTGCAGATGCCCAGATAGATCGCAGGCTCGCGCACGGTCAGTCCCAACATGGCCGCGGTGATCCAGTGGCCGATGCAGGTCACCAGCATCCAGCGCTTGCGGCGCAGGTTCCAGGCCGCATACCAAGCCGCGCTCTGCAACCCGAACGCCACGGCCGGGTAATACAACCATTGCGCGAAGTCGTGGTCGCGCATCGCGCCGACGGCGAAGATCACCACCATCGCCGCGTTGGCCATGCCGGCCCCACTCAGGCCGGCGGACATGGCCCGGCTGGCCAGGGTGCCGCGGCCGCTGGTCGCTTCCTCGCGCCTGTCGCGGCGGATCGCCCACACCAGGATCGCCAGGAAACTAACGGTGATGGCGATGACGAAGATCAGGCTGGCCAGGCCCGGCCAGTTCACCCAACCCAGCATCTGGCCGATGTGGAACAGGCACTGCAGCCCGTACAGCACGCCACCGGCCAGGTAGCAGATCGCCAGCGTGATGGGCGGGCGGCCGCGTCCTTCGACGATGGAGCGCAGGAACGCCAGGTCGGTCTGTGCGGTACGGTCGAGCGGGGTGTCAGGCATGGGTGGCTTTCCGAGGGTGTGTCAGTGTGCCGCGACGGCGTCACGGGCGGGAAGGGGCGACGCACGCCAGGGCAAGCGCCGTCCGTTGAGCCAGCGGCCGATAAAGGTGTGGCGCACCAGCAGCGCGTAACTGCCCAGCCCGGCCGCGCTCACGCCGGCCACCACGACCGCCAGCTTGCACCACCAGGGCCAGGCCAGGGACTGCATCAGCGCCTGCGCCAGCAGCACCAGCGGCAGGTGCACGATGTAGATCCAGTACGAGGCATCTGCCAGATACCGGCGCGCGGCGCTGAAGCCGGAGCACCAGCGCAAAGCGATGCCGAGCGCGGCAAACGTCGCCGCGAAGGTCCCCACGCCATAGCTCAGTGCAGCCAATGCCCGCAGCCCGCCATCGGCAATGGGCGTCAGCAGCGGCGTGCTGCCCCCGGCCAGCACGAAGGCGGTGCTGCCGGCCAGCACGGCAGTGCCCAGATGCAGCGGCAGCTGGCGCGCAATGCGGTCCAGCAAGTTTCGCCGGCCCGCCAGCAGCGCACCGCAGGCATAGGCCAGGCCGAAGCCGATCAACGCCGGAGCACTGGGGACGAAGCCGCGGTCCGGCGTCGGGATCCCGAAGAAGGCCAGCCACATCGGCTGCGCCAACAGGCTCGCGCCCAGCACCGTTCCCATCAGCAGCGGCCCGGCCGGCCCGGCCAGCAGTGCGGCCATGCGATCGCCCAGGCGTGTGCCCCGCGTGCCCAGCCGCCGCCACAGCGCGCCAATGAGCAGCCGGCCGGCGTAGAGGATCATTAGCACGTACAGGAACCACAGGTGGGTCAGCGGAAAGGTCGCCAGGGTCAGCGGCGGGGAGGGCGGCGGCGCGGCGCCAGGCTTGAGCAGGCCTTGCAGTTGCGCGCTCAGCACCATGGCGGCGATCAGCCCGGCCATGGCAAGCCACCAGAACACCAGCAGCGGGGCCGCAATGCGCGCTGCGCGATCCTTCACAAAAGCCCTGGCGCCTTTCCGCCCCAGCATCAGTTCGGCGAACAGGCCGGCGATCAGGAACAAGCTCGCCATCCGGAACAGGTGGATACAGAAGAACAGGCCGCTGGCCCAGGTCGAGCGCTGGGCGTCGGCCACCAGCCAGACCTGGCTTGGAAAAAACGCCAGGCAGGCATGCAGCACGATGCCCAGCAGCAACGCGAAAGCGCGTAGCGCATCCAAGCCATGCAGGCGTTCGGATGGTGAAGCGATGGGGTCCGACATGGCACTGCACTCCCTCGTGGATAGTTAGGTTTAAATTACAAACTAGTTTGTGCGTCATCAAGTGTATGCCGACGAACGGCGCGGGCCCGCGGTGGCCCGCGCCTGGCCTCTTGTGAGCAAGAGAGTCTGGGAGGATCGTGACATAGCTACATTAAATGTAGCTTTTGGATAAGCCGAGTCCGTTCGCGGCGCGGGCGTTCGGCTGGCGCGTGATGGTTAACGGGAGAGCACGTAGGTTGCCGATCGCCGGCTGGCAGGCCAATGACCCCACCGTGTGGACCGGCGCTGGACCTTGCCCCGCATACGCCGATCTTGGCCGGCGGAGGTGCTGCGGTCCGCCTCGCTTGCGCCGGCGGAACAGGTCAAAGAGCCGAACCAGGCAAGACCGTGGCGACGCGACCGTTTTGCTCGACAGCTCAGTCGAGGTAGGAGAACAGGACAGCGAATCGGGAACCGAGCGGGCCAGTCAACGCTGCCACGCTCGCGTACCGCGTCTAGATCGCGTCCCGCAGCACCAGGCGCCGCAGGCTGGTGCCGGCCGGCCGGGCATTGGGGCCGAAGCGACGCTCGGCGAACACGATGGCCTGATCGTCCACCAGCACGACCGTGCTGCACCGCGTGCCGTAGCGCTCGCCGGCAATGAACGGCGGCGATAGCGCCCGCTCCAGGACCACGCCCACGCCAGTGTCGGGCAGGGCCTCATCGGGTGCCGTGCTGGTGTCTGCCAGCGCGTCGAACAAGGGCTCCAGCGTCGGCAGATCCTGCTCGTCCAGGCTGCGCCCGGGGCGCTGCTCTTCCAGCCAGCGGTCGAGCGCATCGATGGCCCGCGTGCTCTTCGGCCAAGGCGCGTCGAAGGGTCCATTGGACATGGCGTGCAGGCCAGGCGTCACCTCGAGGTGCTGGAACTGTGGGTGATTGCTGCAGAACTGCAACGTCCCAGCCTGCCAGGCCAGCAGGTTGAAGCGGCCGTAGCGCGGCGCGTCTGGCTCCAGCGACTGCAGGTATTGCTGGGGTGAGGTGCTCCCGGTGACGTAGCCACGCACCAGCGCACCACGCGACAGCGGCCGCTGTTCCGGGTCCGGCCCGGCCCGCACGTTGGTGACCGCCGCCAAGCGCCCGCGCGTGGAGGCCAGCAACCAGCTGCCGCCCTGCTGCAGATCGCGGCCACCATAAACATCAGGAACGTCGGGGTCGGCCGCCGCCGCCAAGGCAGGGCGGCCATGGAACTCGTCGCGATTGGCGATCAGGGCCAGTCGGTAGCGCGGGTGGGTCCGCCAGCTGAGGGCAATCAGGCACATGCCGCGCAGGCTAGCGCAGGTCGCGTTTGCAGGCAGCGAACCCTGGTGGCGACGCGTGCGCTGGCGCCGGCACGGCGTTAGCCTTGCCTGTATGAGCGACCTTCTGCCTCTGGCACCCGAACAACAGGCCGCGCTGGAAGCGGCCTACGCCACGCCCCCGCGCGCCTACCACCATTTCGGTCACGCGCAGGATGTGCTGGAACAGGTTGAGCAGGTCCAGCGCGAGCTCGGCTGGCGCCATCCGGACGAGGTACGCATGGCGGCGCTCTACCACGACGCCATCTACGACCCGGCGCGCAAGGACAACGAGGCGCGCTCGGCCGACCTGGCCCGCGCGCATCTCGCGCGCTGGATGCCCGCGCGCGTCGACGCTGAGCGGGTCGCCGAGCTGATCGTGCTCACCGCGCGCCACGGCCAGTTCAAGCCCGGCGAGCTGGATCCGGAGGCCGAACTGTTCCTGGACTGCGACATGGCCATCCTCGGCGCCGCCCCGGAGGCGTTCGATGCCTACCACCGCGGCATCGCCGCCGAGTACCGCCCGCACGTGCCCAGCTGGCTGTTCAAGCTCAAGCGCAAGCAGTTCCTCAAGGCCCTGCTGGGCGCCGAGCGCATCTACCTCAGCTCCCACTTCCACGCCCGCCTGGACGCGGCCGCCCGCGGCAACCTGCGGCGGGCGGTGACCGAAAAACGTTGAGCTGAGCTTGAATTGAAGAGAGACTGATGACGGCCGATATCCCTGTCAGACGAAGGGATTGAAGGTCGGAGACATGCCTGAGCTGGTTCTGGAAAGTTCGCGCATGCGCTTGCGCCTGATGACAGGAGATGACTGGGCGCTCTATTCGGGGTACTACACTAGCGCTGAGGTCATGAGACACATCGTCGAGCCGATGTCGGAGGGGCAGGCTAGAACGGCATTCGCCAGGGTGTGTAAGGCTAATGCGGGGGGGAAGGGGGCATATGTCGCCTGGGTGTGTGTTGAAAAGGGCACAGGGGCAGCGATCGGCATGTCGGCGTTGATGCTTGAGGGGGGCGTTGGCGAAGTCGGTACTATCATCTCCGATGGCTGGCATTCCAAAGGTCTTGGGGCTGAAGCGACAGCAGCCATCGCCGGATATGCTTTGCAGAGGCCGGACGTGCAGGTGGTCATGACCCGCCATCGCGTTGGAAATACCGCCGCTGAAGGTTTGATGGCGAAGTTGGACTTCATCAAAGAAGCGGAGCCGAGAGGGGACGGCTTGCAGTACTGGTTGCTTAATAAGCAGGCGGCGAGCCACGTGCCGACGCATGGCCTTACAAGTTAGGAGAGGTTTTTGACTCAGTGGGCTGATACTGGAATCTCGCCGTGACCCCGGGCGCGCTCGTCTGTGTAGGTGTCGGCATCACCCTGGGCGCCCACATTGGCGCACGTTCCCGCGCTTACATCGAAAGAGCGGACGTCGTGTTTTGCGCGCTCTCCGATTCCCTGGTGGAGGCCTGGGTCTCGAGCATGAACAAGGATGTGCGCAGCCTTCAGGGTTATTACAGAGAGGGTGCATCCCGGCGCAGGAGTTACGATGAGATGGTCGAGGCCGTTCTCTTCGAGGTGAGGCTGGGCCGGAAGGTCTGCATGGCGCTCTACGGTCATCCGGGCGTGTTTGCCGTCATTGCTCACGAGGCAATCCGCCGCGCCCGGGATGAGGGGTTCAGCGCACTCATGGAGGCAGGTGTTTCGTCCGAGGATTGCCTATATGCTGACTTGGGAATTGATCCGGCGGATCAGGGTTGCCAGCATTACGAGGCGACGCAGTTCATGATCTATCAGCGTTTGATAGATCCGACGGCTTACCTCGTTCTATGGCAAATTGGACTGGCTGGCGACAGAACGTTGGCGAGGCGGTCAGTGCGAGCGGAACATCTCGCCTTACTGGTTGGGAAGCTCGAGCATCTTTACCCGCTGCAACATGTGGTCACACTATACGAGGCTGCTACCACGGCAATTGCGGAGCCAAGAATTAGAAGAGTCGCGCTTGCAGACCTGGCGAGCCAGGAGATTGGAATGGCGGAGACGCTGGTGGTCCCTCCGTCGCAGGGGATGCGGGCGGATATGGCGATGATGCAGCGTCTCGAGGCTTTGGATCGGTTGAACTGATTTTTTTGACTATGGGGGATATATGCGTGCAATTGTTTCAAAAGTAGAAGAGATTGGCGCTTCGGCGCTTTTGTTCGGTACATTGGATCAGGTTTTGGGGGATGATCTGCCGGCACAGGGGGCAAGCGCGATCCGCAATGGTGATGTCTCAGCGCTGCGTGACATGCTGGGCGTCAGTCAGTTCATGATGTGTGCGATCTGGCCGGTTAAGGAAGGGGACGGCGATCATGAGGACGGGGAAAGGAAGGATGGGGACGACCACCAAGAAGACGATCGCGATCTTCCGGAGTAATCGGCGGGTTTATCTGTCGGTCGCCCTTGGGGTCTGCGTCTTATTCGCTACCGCTGCGTCGGCTTCGCAGCCCAGGCCGATCGGCATGGTGCTGGATGAGGCCGACGCCATGCGCAGCGATGCCAACAGGTCGAGATTTGCGGAGCTTCTCGAAGAGTTGAATCATCGAGTTGCAGAGGCATCGGAGGAGCAGAGCGAACAGATCTCCTATCTCAATGCGTATCGAACCGCACTCGCCGGCAGTTACAAACAAGCCATCGCCGAGGCAGTTGACCTCTTTCAGCGTTCGAAGAACGCAGACATGCGTTTCCGCGCGGCCGCCTTGGCGCTCAACGGAATGGCGGTACAGGCGGATTACACAGGGGGCCTCCGGCAGCTCGAGTCCATTTTGCCGCTGGTCGACCAAGTCAAGAACATCGAAGTCCGTCGGCAGGGCCTCGGGGCTGGCGCCACGCTTTACAACCAGGTCGGCCAGTACGAGCTGGCAATTCCGCTTCTCGAGAAAATCCGGCAAGGCGGCGGGCTGAGTCCCAGAACATCGTGTTTTACCAATTACGCGGAACTCGAGGCTCTGCAGGGCTTGGGACGTTTTCCGGAGGATGGGACGGCGGACCGTTACGCATCCAAGTGCGAGGGGAATGGAGAGAAGCTGGTCGCTGTTTTCATTCGCTCTTTCATCGCTCGTTCGCTGAAGGCACAAGGAAAGATCGACGAAGCCAGCAGGCTACTGGAACGTTTGAGTCGTGAGGCTCATGACATTGGCTATCCGGCACAGATTTCCCAAGTCGACTCGCTGCTCGCTGAAGTTCGCCTTCTCCGGCACGATCTCGAAGGCGCGTTGCGGGCATCAGCCTCGGCCGTGGCGGCCGGCGAAAAGACGCCGACTTCCGCTGTTTCTCTTGTTTCGGCCTACAAGACCCAGTACCAGGTTGCGGAGACCCGAGGGGATACGATACGCGCCTTGGCTGCCTACAAGCTCTACATGCAGGCAGATAAGCAGAACATCGATCAGGTCAAAGCCAAGGAACTGGCTTATCAGATCGTGAGGCATGAGACACAGCAGAAGGCGCAGCAGATCTCGCTGCTCAGTAAGCAGAATGAGGTGTTGCGGCTCCAGCAGCAGGTCGACAAGCAGTCCGCGCAGAACTCCCGGCTGATGGTGTTGCTGATGCTGCTGGTTTGCGGTTTCGTGGGCTACTGGGCCTACAAGGTCAAGCGCGTGCAGATCTCGCTCAAGCGCTGGGCCGAGACCGATGCGCTGACGCAGGTCAGCAACCGCCACAGCTTCTCCCAGACCAGTCGGAATGCGCTCACCGATGCGGCCCGCGATGGCGAGGAGGTGGCGATGGTCATGTTCGACCTGGACCACTTCAAGGCCATCAACGATCGCTTCGGCCATGGCACCGGCGATTGGGTGTTGAAGGAGGTCGCAGAGGTTTGCCGCAGCTTCTGCCGCCGGGTGGACCAGATCGGTCGGCTGGGCGGGGAGGAGTTCGCTTTCCTGCTGCGCGGTTACGATGCGCGCTCGGCGGTGCGGCTGTCCGACGACTGTCGCGCGCGGCTGGCGTCGATCGACACCGCGCCCAGTGGGCACAGCTTCGTGGTCACCGGCAGCTTCGGCGTCACCACGACAGCCCTATCCGGCTACGACCTCACGCGCCTGCTCTCGCACGCCGACAACGCGCTTTATCGCGCCAAGCGGGAAGGGCGCAACCGCGTCTATCTCTATGAACCGGCCGCGGTTTCGGTGGAGTCGCAGTTCGGAGAGGTCATGGCGGACAACGTGGTGCCGCTCAAGGCCGAGCCCGCGGCCTGGGCCTGAGGGCGATACGGGCCCGAACCTGCTTTTCGCGTCGGCCCGCCTCGTGCGGGCCGATGCTTTAACGGGATGGAGACCTGCCTCGGAGATGATTGCTCGCGTGTGAGTCATGCGCACAGACGTGTATGGTCAGACAGCGCCCCGTGTCACCTCATGATCTCCTGTGACCCAATCCCGAGTGCGCCTGCTTTCGCGTCGCCTTGACCGCCCCTGGCCCCACGATGCGGTTTTCAACAGGAGACGGCCGATGGCCACTTCGCCGCCACCGTGGAGGAAGGCGCCGCCGCGCACGAGGGCCAAGGTCATCCTGACCGAGGCGCAGAAGGAGGAGGCGCGCGAGCGCGCCGAAGCCAACGGCCGCCGCTACCCCAATCTGATCGACAACATGTACGTCACCCGCAAGGCCAAGGCGGACGGCACGGCACGCGTGGCGGGCCAGCAAAGGAGCGATGAGCCATGAGCTGGATCGGCCTGTTGATCATCATCGTGTGCGTATGGCTGGCGCTGAAAGCAGCTGGCGTGCTGCTCAAGCTGCTGCTGTGGGCGCTGGTGTTGTTCGGGGTGTACTGGCTGCTGGCGCCGCTGCTGGGACTGCCTTGGATCCTCTGAGGGCGCGCGGTCTACGCAGTGCATGAAGGATTCCGGAACAAGCCGTACACCCATGGTGTAATGCCGCTGCAGTGCGGGCGTCACCGGAATTCAACGACATGCCCGCTACAGTGCGCGCACGTCCGCATCCGCCGAGCCGCTGGTGTACAAGCCTCGGGATGGCCCGTGCGGACGACCAATCGATCGACGCGTAATACGTATCGACACACAGCGCGCCGCTGGGCCAGTGCCCAGCGGCGTTTCTGTTGAGTGGGGTCGCGGCGCGAGGGCTGCGGCGATGCAGCACTTACCGCGCGAGCGCCCGTGGGTTGGATGTCGCGTCACCGCGCCAGCCAACGCACGGCGGCCTGCCCGGCGCGCCTGCCACTGGCAAAGCTGGCCGTGAACAGATATCCGCCGGTCGGCGCTTCCCAGTCCAGCATTTCTCCGGCACAGAACACGCCGGGCAGGGCGTGCAGCATCAGCGAGGCGTCGGCCGCATCGCTGCGCACACCACCGGCGCTGCTGATGGCCTCGGCAACCGGGCGCGGGCGCAGCAGGGTCAGTGGCAGGCGGTGGATGGCCTGCGCGAGCTGCTCGCCGTCCTGCAGGGCGTCCTTGGTGAGGACTTCATGGATCAATGCGGTCTTGGCCCCTTGCAGGTGCACCTGCCGACGCAGGAATTCGCTCAGGCTGCGTCCCTTGCGGGGGCGGGACAGTGCCTGTCGCAACTGCTCCAGCGACTGGCCCGGTGCCAGATCCAGGTGCAGGACTGCCTGTCCGTCGCGGGCAATGGTCTCGCGCAGGTCCGCGGCCAGCGCGTAGACCAGGCTGCCTTCGATGCCGGTGGCGGTCACGACGCATTCGCCTTGCTGCCACTTGGCCTGGCCGTGCAGGTCGGTCCAGTGCGCGACCACCGGCTTGAGCGGGGCCCCGGCGTGGCGCTGGGCCATGTGCGGGCTCCAGCCGATGTCGAAGCCACAATTGGCTGGTTGCAAGGGCTCGACGCCGACCCCACGCGCCGCCAGCAGCGCCTGCCAGGCGCCGTCGGAGCCCAGTTGCGGCCAGCTGGCCCCGCCCAGCGCCAGCACCGTGGCCCGGCTGTGCAGGGCAAGGCGGTTGCCGGCATGCTCGAAGGTGAGGGCGCCTTGCTCGTTCCAGCCGGTCCAGCGGTGACCGACATGGAAGCGTACCCCGGCCTCGCGCAGGCGCCGCACCCATCCGCGCAGCAAGGGCGCGGCCTTCAGGTCACTGGGGAACACCCGTCCTGAACTGCCGACGAAGGTCTCAACGCCCAGGCCGCGCGCCCAGGCGCGCAAGTCCTCGGGCCCGAAGTCCTGCAACCAGGCGGCGACCTGCGGCGCGCGTTCGCGATAGCGGGCGATGAACTGGGGCAGCGGTTCGGAATGGGTCAGGTTCATCCCGCCCTTGCCGGCGATCAGGAACTTGCGCCCGACCGAGCCCTTGGCCTCGAACAGATCGACCTCGATGCCAGCGGCGCGGGCGGTCTCGGCGGCCATCAGCCCGGCCGGGCCACCGCCGATGATGACCAGACCCGATGCGCGGGCGGGGAGTGGGGAGTACGAAACGTCAGGCATCCGGCCATTATGCCGGGCCGCTCGCCGTGACCGATGGCAGGCCCGCAGCGACGGCGTGCTGCGCTACCGTAGCGGCTGGATGATCGATCACACCGGGGATTGGCGATGCGTGGAATGTCGGGCCTGCTGGGGCCGCTGCTGGGCGTGGGGCTGATGTGCGCGGGGCTGGTGCAGCCCGCGCAGGCGCAGGAGGCGCCGGTCCCGGCGCAGCTGCAGGATTTCGATGCCTACATGGCGCGGGTGCTGGCGCAGTTCGACGTGCCGGGCGTGGCCGTGGCGGTGGTCAAGGATGGCAAGGTGGTGCTGGCGCGCGGCTATGGCGTGCGCGAGCTGGGCAAGCCGGACAAGGTCGATGCCGACACCCTGTTCGCCATCGCCTCCAACACCAAGGCCTTCACCGCTGCCTCGCTGTGGATGCTGGCCGACGAGGGCAAGCTGTCCATGGACGACCGGGTGATCGACCACCTGCCGTGGTTCCGCATGTCCGACCCGTACGTCACCCACGACATGCGCATCCGCGACCTGCTTTCGCACCGCAGCGGCCTGTCGCTGGGCGCCGGCGACCTGCTGTACTGGCCCACCACCGGCTACAGCAACAAGGAGGTCGCCCAGCGCCTGAAGGACGTGCCGATCAAGGGCGGATTCCGCTATCAGTACGCCTACGACAACATCCTGTTCGGCGTGGCCCAGCTGGTGATCGAGGAAGTCAGCGGGCAGGGTTACCCGGAGTTCCTGCAGCAGCGCTTCTTTGGCCCGCTGGGCATGGCCCACACGCGCTACAACGCCGATTTCCTCACGCCCGACGACAACGTCGCCACTGGCCATGCCAAGGCCGACTCCACCCGGCTGCAGCCGGCGCCGCGCATGACCTGGTCGAACGTGGGCGGGGCGGGCGGCATCTACTCCAGCGTCAACGACCTCAGCCGCTGGGTCCGCGTCCAGCTCGATGGCGGGGTGATCTCCGGTGAAGGCGAGGGCGCGCAGCGGCTGTTCAGCGCCAAGGCGCAGAAGGACATGTGGACCATGCTCACTCCGATTCCGGTGGCCGAGCCTTCGGTGCCGGAGCTGGCCAGGGCCAAGCCCAACTTCGCCGGCTACGGCGAAGGCTGGATGCTTTCGGATTACCGCGGCAACAAGCTGGTGTGGCACACCGGCGGCTGGCCGGGCATGGTCTCGCGCATCACCCTGGTGCCGGAGCAGAAGCTGGGGGTGATCGTGCTAACCAACCAGGAGGTCGGCGCGGCCTTCAATGCGGTGACGATGCGGGCGCTGGATGCCTGGCTGTCGCCGGGCGAGGCCACCGACTGGGTCGCCGCCTACGGCAAGGCCGTGGCCAAGTCGCAGGCCGAGGCCGACGACAGCTGGAAGAAGCACCAGGCCGAACGCGACGCCAAGTCCAAGCCTTCGCTGCCGCTGGCCGACTACGTGGGCACCTACCGCGACGCCTGGTATGGCGATGTCGGCATCACCCGCGAGAACGGCAAGCTGGTGGTGCGCTTTTCCAAGACCGCCGACCTGGTCGGTGAGCTTTCGCACTGGCAGCACGACACCTTCGTCATCCGCTGGCGCGAACGCTGGCTCAACGCCGATGCCTTCATCAACTTCGCGCTGGACGCCGATGGCAGGATCGTCAACGCCACCATGAAGCCGATCTCGCCGTTGACCGATTTCAGCTTCGATTTCCAGGACCTGGATCTGAAGCGGGTGCAATGACCAAAGCGCACTGCATGAAAGGAATGACCCGCACGTTGCTTGCCGTCCTGGCCGCCGGCGTCTGCGCGCCGGTGGTGGCGCAGGATGCCGCACAGTGCACGGCGCAGCGCCTGGCGCGCTTCGTCGGCCCGACAGGTGTACACCAGGCCTGGCCGACCACGACCCTGCCGGCGGCGCTGGCGCAGCAACCGGGCGTGCTGATCTCCGACCAGGGCAATATCGCCGATGGCTACGAGCACCGCCTGGTGCTGGATACGGCCAGAGCGAGCGCGTACGTCGTGCAGACCGGCGGATTCGCCGGCCGGCAGACGGTCTACGGTCCGTTGCCGGTGGCCGCCTGTGCAGCGCGACGGTAGAGGCGAGTCAACGAAAGCGCTGGGCTGAGACCGTCTCTCGGTCTGGGCCTGGCCGCCTACATCGAATCGCTCAGATGAAAGAAAGCGGCTGGGCCGGAAGCTGGCCTTCGATCTTCATCCCCGCCTACTTGACGTCCAGCAGCTCGACTTCGAACACCAGCGAGGCGTTGGGTGGGATCGGGCCGGCGCCATCCGCGCCGTAGCCGTACTCGGCCGGGATCAGCAGTTCGCGCTTGCCGCCGACCTTCATGCCGGCCACGCCTTCATCCCAGCCGCGAATCACGTGACCGTTGCCCAGGGCGAAGCTGAAGGGCTGGCCGCGGTCGAGCGAGCTGTCGAACTTGTCCTCGTGCAGGTCGGCCTTGCGCTTGTCGTAGATCCAGCCGGTGTAGTGGACGGTGACTTCACGGCCCTTGGTGGCCTCCGCGCCGGTGCCGATGCTCAGGTCGCGCTTCTGCAGTCCGCCCTCGACCACACCGCCCGGCGGCGGGCCCGGGGGCGTGCAGGCGGCCAGCAGCAGGAGCAGGGCGGTCACGGGCAGGGCAAGGCGTCGCAGCATGTTCGGTCCAGGTCGGGCGGGAAGCGGGCGCCACAGTAGCAGGCCGCTATCATGCGTGCCCATGCCCCATCTGCTGCTCAACCTGAAGCTCGTGCCGGACGACGAGGCCGCCGAGGTCCGCGACCTGCTGTCGCGCGAAGGCATCGCCTTCTACGAGACCAGGCCGAGCCCCTGGGGGATTTCCCACGGCGGCATCTGGCTGGAAGACCCGGCGCAGATCGAACGCGCCGGCGCCTTGATGGCCCAGTATCAGCAGGCGCGGCGCAGCGGGGCGCAGGCCGAGCGGGCCCGTGCGGTGGAAGAAGGTCGGCAGGAGACCTTTGCCCGACAGCTGCGGGAACGTCCGGGATACACGCTGCTGATGCTGCTGGCGATGGTGGTCATCATCGCGCTGACGCTGGCGCTGCCGTGGTGGCTGCTGCGCTGATGCTTCGACCTGCCTGACTCCCGGCGACATCGAGCGTTGCCACGGCCGCTCCACCCCTACAAGCCGCGCCAGCGTCCGACGCCGTTTGGCTTCAGTCGAACAGGCGCGCAAGCGCCGCCAACATCCGGTTCCAGCCCTGTTCGGTGCGGTCGCGGTACTCGGCCCAGCGCGCATCCATCTGGTGGGTCAGCGTCAGCTCGCAGCCATCGCCCGACGGGACCAGGCTCAGTCGCACCACGCTTGTCACAGCGTCGTCGTCGGACTCGTCCTCGATGCCCCAGGTGAACTCCAGCAGGCGCGGACGGTCCAGGACCTGATAGCGCCCGACGTGGTTGACCGGCCCATCGCCGCGGTCCACGCGCAGCGAGAACCGCCCGCCGACGCGCGCATCCACGTCCAGGCCCAGCACGGTCTCGTCCGGGCGGTGGCCGAACATCCACCTGCCCAGCGTGCGCGGCGTCAGCCAGGCATCGAAGACGCTTTCGGGAGCGGCGTCGAAACGACGAACAAGGTGGACTTTCACGACATCGTTGGTGCTCATCGGGATATCCAGCCTCGCGATCAGGGGGGAGAGAGGAGTGGCCGCCTCGGTCCTGCTGTAACGTCGGGCACCGGCGGCTGCCCGCGCAGCGCACACTTGCACCGAACCGATGCCAGCTGCCGGCCATCGCGCCGTGCGCGGTGGAGGAGGCGCCTGGCGGCGCCCAGCCACAAGACGTTTCCGTCCCTGCGCCTGATTATTCCAGTGGCCCAAGCCGTACAGCGCGCCCGTTCGACCCGGCCCGACCAACGGCAGCCAGGGCCGACCGATACAATGGCGGCCATGATCCTCAATATCGCCGCCTACCACTTCACCCCCATCGACGACCCGCAGGCGCTCGCCGACCGACTGCTGGAAGGTGCCGCGGATATCGGCCTGCGCGGCACCATCCTGGTCGCACCGGAGGGTCTGAACCTGTTCCTGGCAGGCGAGGTGGAGCCCTTGCGTGCCTATCTTGCCACCGTGCGGAGCGATACGCGCTTTGCCGGGCTGCTGGCCAAGGAGAGCTTCAGCCGGGCCATGCCCTTCGGCCGGCTCAAGGCCAAGGTCAAGCCGGAGATCATCACATTCCGTCATCCGCAGGCCTCGCCGCTGGCCCGGCGCGCACCTGCGGTCGCGCCGGAAACCCTGGCGCGGTGGCTGGACCAGGGCCACGACGATGCCGGCAAGCCGGTGGTGCTGCTGGATACGCGTAACGAGGAAGAGTTCGGCTATGGCAGCTTTGCCGGCGCCCTGACCCTGCCGATCACCGACTTCACCGAGTTGCCACAGGCGCTGGCCCCGCATCGTCCGGCGCTGGCCGACGCCACCGTCGTCAGCTTCTGCACCGGCGGCGTGCGCTGCGAGAAGGCCGCGCTGTGGATGGCCGACACCGGCATGGACAACGTGCTGCAGCTCGACGGCGGCATCCTGGGCTACTTCGAGCGCGTCGGTGGACGGCATTACCAGGGCCGTTGCTTCGTGTTCGACAGTCGCCTGGCGCTGGATCCGCAGCTGCAACCCCTGCACGATGCGACACCGACCGAGGCCCACGCATGATCACCGTCCACCATCTCGAGAACTCCCGTTCCCAGCGCGTGCTGTGGCTGCTGGAGGAGCTTGGCCTGGATTACACCGTGGTGCGCTACGCGCGCGACCCGAAGACGCTGCTGGCCCCGCCGGAGCTGCGCAAGGTACACCCGCTGGGCAAGTCGCCGGTGATCGAGGATGGCGGGCAGGTGGTCGCCGAATCGGGGGCCATCATCGAGTACCTGGTCGAGCGCTACGATACCGAGCGCCGCCTGGCGCCATCGCCCGGCACGGCCGAGCACCTGCGCTACCGCTACTGGCTGCACTACGCCGAAGGTTCGCTGATGCCGCCGCTGCTGGTGTCGCTGATCTTCCGCCGGCTCAAGTCCGCACCGATGCCGTTCTTCGCCCGCCCCATCGCCCGCGGCATCGCCGACAAGGCCATGTCCACCTTCGCCGGCCCGGCGGTGCGCAATCATCTGGACTACCTGGAAGCGGAGCTGGCGCAGCGGCCTTGGTTCGCCGGTCCCGACTTCAGCGCGGCCGATATCCAGATGAGCTTCCCGATGGAAGCGGCGGCCTCGCGGGTGGGCTTCGACGGCCGCGCGCACCTGCAGGCCTTCCTCGAGCGCATCCATGCGCGCCCGGCGTATCAGCGCGCTCTGGCCAAGGGTGGGCCTTTCGACCTGCCCGGCTGAGTGCCTGATCAGGCGTCAGCCACCGTGGCGGCGGCGCGCGGTGTCATCGCGAGGCAGAACCCTCGCAACCATCCGTGGGGAATGCTGTATTCCACGCCGGCCGTGGGAAATGGCAGGGCTGACCCCATCTGGAAGGCATGAGCCTTTCGATCCCGTACTCGGTCCTGGACCTTTCGCCCGTCTGCGAGGGCAGCACGCCCGCCCAGGCCTTCGCCAACTCCCTCGACCTGGCGCGCCATGCCGAAGCGCAGGGCTATACGCGCTACTGGCTGGCCGAACACCACAACATGCCGGGCATCGCCAGCGCGGCGACCTCGGTGCTGATCGGGCACATCGCCGGCGGCACCTCGACCATCCGCGTCGGCTCCGGCGGCATCATGCTGCCCAATCACGCGCCGCTGCAGGTCGCCGAGCAGTTCGGCACGCTGGCCTCGCTGTATCCAGGCCGCATCGACCTGGGCCTGGGCCGGGCGCCCGGCACCGACCAGCCCACCGCGCGTGCGCTGCGCCGCTACTTCGACAGCGCCGACCAGTTCCCGGCGGATGTGAACGAGCTGCTGCGCTACTTCAACCCGGTGCAGCCGGGACAGCTGGTGCAGGCGGTGCCGGGCGGTGGCCTGGAAGTGCCGGTGTGGCTGCTGGGCTCCAGCCTGTTCAGCGCGCAACTGGCGGCCAGCATGGGCCTGCCGTTCGCCTTCGCCTCGCATTTCGCGCCCGACGCCATGGACCAGGCGCTGGCCCTGTACCACCGCGATTTCCGCCGCTCGGCGCGCCTGCAGCAGCCCTACGCGATCCTGGGCGTGAATGTCATCGCCGCCGATACCGATGAAGAGGCCCGGCGCCTGTTCACCACCGCGCAGCAGAGCTTCGTCAACCTGCGCCGTGGCAGGCCGGGGCTGATCCCCGCGCCGATCGAGGACATCGAGGCGTTCTGGGAGCCGCACGAGAAGGCCGGCGTGGAGCGTGCGCTGGCCTGCAGCGTGGTGGGCGGGCCGGACACCGTCAAACGTGGGCTGGCTGAGTTCATCCAGCGCCATCGCCCGGATGAGCTGATCATCGCCGCCAACATCTACGACCACGCCGCGCGCAAGCACTCCTACACGCTGGCCGCCGAGGCCTTGCGCGGCTGAGCGCCGCCGAGCCGGCCGCCCTCAGCCGGCGCCGCCCGATCTTCCCGATGGAGGGGGGTAGGGCGGGTGCTTTGGCTTGGAAAGCGTTCCGCGCCCGCAGGGCTTCGGCGTCACGGGCAAAGCTGCTTCCGGGCTTCTCGCTGCGTGGGAAGGCGCCCGCAGGGCGATCAGGGGCGCCGTTGTGCGAAAGCGCCGATTCGACACCGCCAAATCCCGCGCCAGCGCCTCACGACGTGGCCGCCACGCCCGCTGCATGGCCGGACGCCCAGGCCCACTGGAAGTTATAGCCGCCCAGCCACCCAGTGACATCGAGCACTTCGCCGACGAAATGCAGGCCAGGCTGCAGGCGCGACTCGAAGGTGCTGGAGGACACCTCGCTGGTATCGATGCCGCCCAGGGTCACCTCGGCCGTGCGATAGCCTTCGGTGCCGCTGGGCACGACCGGCCAGTGCGAGAGCACCTGCGCGATCTGCTTCAGCTCAGGGGCGTTGAACTGCTTCATCGGCCTGTTCGGCAGCCAGACCTCGCACAGGCGCTGGGCGAAGCGGCGCGGCAACACCTCGCCCAGCACGGTCTTCAGCTCTGCCGAGGCGCGCGTGCGCTGCTGGGCCTCCAGCCACGGCAGCGCATCCAGGCCGGGCAGCAGATCCAGGCGCAGCGGTTGACCGGGCTGCCAGTACGAGGACACCTGCAGGATCGATGGGCCACTGAGACCGCGATGGGTCAGCAGCATGGCGTTCTCGAACGCGCCCTTGCTGGCGCTGGCCCGCACCGGCAGCGAGACACCGGACAGGTCCTGTAGCTGTTCCTGCGGCTTGCCGCTGAGCGTCAACGGCACCAGCCCGGCCCGCGTGGGCACCAGCTGGTGGCCGAACTGCCTGCCGACCGCGTAGCCGAATCCGCTGGCGCCCATGGCGGGAATGGACAGCCCACCGGTGGCGATCACCAGGCGCGCCGCGCGCACCGGCCCGCGCGCGGTGGCGATGCGGAACAAGCCCGCCTCCGGCGCGGCGATCGCCTGCACCGCGCAGCCGATTTCCAGTTGCACGTTGCCATCGCCGCATTCATCCAGCAGCAGCTTGACGATCTGCTTGGACGAGTCGTCGCAGAACAGCTGGCCCAGCTCCTTTTCGTGCCAGGCGATGCCGTGGCGATCCACCAGCTCGATGAAGTGCGATGGCGTATAGCGCGCCAGCGCGGATTTGCAGAAGTGCGGGTTGTTGGACAGGTAATTAGCCGGCGTGGTGCCGGTGTTGGTGAAGTTGCAGCGCCCGCCGCCGGACATGAGGATCTTCTTGCCGGGCTTGTTGGCATGCTCGATCACCAGCACCCGCGCACCGCGCTGGCCCGCAGTCAGCGCGCACATCAGTCCGGCCGCGCCCGCGCCGATCACCACCACGTCGTAGGCCTTCATGCGCCATCGTCCGGTGTGGGGCGGTGCGCCAGCCAGCGGTCCAGCTGGCCGGCGAAGGCCTGCTTGTCGCGCGCGTGGAACGGCGGTGGCCCCCCGGTCTGGACGCCGGCGCCACGCAGCGCGTCCATGAAGTCGCGGACCGAGAGCTGCGCGCCGATACTCTCGCGCGTGTACAGCTCACCGCGGGGGTTCACCGCCAGCGCGCCCTGGGCGATTACGCGTGCGGCCAGCGGGATGTCCTGGGTGACCACCAGATCGCCGCGACGTGCACGCGCGGCGATGGCGTCGTCGGCGACATCCGGCCCGCCAGGAACCTGCAGGGCGCGCACGTGGGCGGTCGCCGGCGTGGACAGCCACTGGTTGGCCACCAGCGTCACGGCGACCCCGGTCCGTGCTGCGGCGCGGAACAGGATCTCCTTGATCGGCCCTGGGCAGGCATCCGCATCGACCCAGATGCAGGGAGGCGAATCGGCCTGAAAATCAGTCAAGACGGGCGGCTCGGGCGGGGGGCGGCGAGTGTAGGCGAGGTGCGCCGCATTCCCAAAATGAATGGGTGCCAAAAAATTACTCGCTTTTTGTCAAGAAGATGGGGTAGTGTGCGCGGCACTGAGCTTTGCCAGGGTCACCGTGAATCGTGAACCTGATGCGGTAGATCCAACGATCAGCTACATCATCCGCTTTACCTGCGCCTGCAAACCCAGTCTCGGCCACGGAGGTTTCCGTGGTTGCGATCCCTATATGACTATGTTTTCAGGAGTTTAAAGATGTCTGATCGTCAGACCGGTACCGTCAAGTGGTTCAACGACGCCAAGGGCTTCGGCTTCATCACCCCGCAGAGCGGCCCGGACCTGTTCGTGCACTTCCGCTCGATCCAGGGCAACGGCTTCAAGTCGCTGCAGGAAGGCCAGCAGGTGAGCTTCGTCGCCGTGCAGGGCCAGAAGGGCATGCAGGCTGACCAGGTGCAGCCGCTGTAATCAGCGCCGCACAGGTGCCACAAAAAAACGCCGGGCTTGCCCGGCGTTTTTCTTTTGCGTCATCGGGCGCGCCTGGCCGGCGCCGCTTGCATGCGACGGCGCGGCCCCAACATCGACAGGATGCTTGGCCTTCGAGTCGTCCATGACGCTGCAGTTCGATAACCGCTTTCTCGCCGCCTTGCCGGGCGACCCCTCCCAGGCCGTGGGCATCCGCCAGGTGCGCGGCGCGCTGTGGTCGCAGGTGCTGCCCACCGCCGTGGCCGCACCGCGCACGCTGGCGGTCAACGTGCCTCTGGCCTTGCAGCTGGGGCTGGAGGAAGACTTCCTGCAGTCGCCGGCCTTCGCCGAAGTCTTCGGCGGCAATGCGCTGTTGCAGGGCATGCAGCCCTGGGCGAGCAACTACGGCGGGCACCAGTTCGGCCACTGGGCCGGGCAGCTGGGCGATGGCCGCGCGATCAGCCTGGGTGAGGTGGTGGATGTCCACGGGCAGCACCAGGAGCTGCAGCTCAAGGGCGCCGGGCCCACGCCTTACTCGCGCCATGCCGACGGGCGCGCCGTGCTGCGCTCGTCCATCCGCGAGTTCCTGTGCAGCGAGGCGATGCACCACCTCGGCGTGCCGACCACGCGCGCGCTGAGCCTGGTGGCCACCGGCGATGCGGTGGTGCGCGACATGTTCTACGACGGCCATCCCAAGGCCGAGCAGGGCGCCATCGTCTGCCGGGTCGCGCCCTCGTTCCTGCGTTTCGGGCACTTCGAGCTGCCCGCCTCGCGCGATGACATCCCACTGCTGCGCAGCCTGCTGGACTTCACCCTGCGCACGCAGGCGCCGGACCTGGCCGGGCAGGGCGCGCAGGGCGATGCCGAATGGTTCGGGCGGGTCTGCGAACGCACGGCGCTGATGGTGGCGCACTGGATGCGCGTGGGATTCGTGCATGGGGTGATGAACACCGACAACATGTCCGTGCTGGGGCTAACCATCGACTACGGGCCCTATGGCTGGATCGACGACTACGACCCGGACTGGACGCCGAACACCACCGATGCGCAGGGACGGCGCTACCGCTACGGCTGGCAGCCGCGCATCGCCTATTGGAACCTGTCGCGGCTGGCGATGGCGCTGTCGCCCTTGTTCGAGTCGGCCGAGCCGCTGCAGGCAGGGCTGGAGCGTTACCAGCTGGCTTACGCACAGGCCGAGCAGTCGCTCAGCGCCGGCAAGCTTGGGCTGTCCCAGTGCGATGCGCGCGATATGGAGCTGATGACCGAGTTGCAGGTGTTGATGCAGTCCAGCCAGGCCGACATGACCCGGCTGTTCCGTCGCTTGGGCGATCTACCCCTGCAGACGCTGGATGCCAGTGCGCTGGAAGGCCAGCCGACAGTGGACGCCTTCTACGCGCCGCTGGATGAGGCCGCACGCCAGCAGTGGAACGATTGGCTGGCGCGCTATCGCCAGCGCTGCCAGGCCGATGCGCTCTCGCCTGAAGCACGGCAGGCGCGCATGCGCGCGCACAATCCGCGCTACGTGCTGCGCAACTATCTGGCGCAACAGGCGATCGACCGCGCCGAGGCGGGCGACCTGGGCGGCGTGCATCGCCTGATGGAAGTGCTGCAACGTCCGTACGAGGACCAGCCCGGGGCGGAGGCATTCGATGCGCTGCGCCCGGACTGGGCGCGCGAGAAGGCCGGCTGCTCGATGCTGTCATGCAGCTCCTGAGAGGCGCGCATGCAGGGTGCGTCTGTTGCGGGTCCTGCAGGGCGCTAGCATGTGCCGCTGTCGCCCCGTTCTTTCTGCATCAGGATCGCCATGTGTAATACCGCCCCCCGCCGTGCCTGGACCGACCTGGTCCGCGACGTGCCGGATTTCCCCAAGCCGGGGATCCGCTTCAAGGACATCACGCCCGCCTTGGCCGATCCGCAAGGCTTGGCGCAGGTCGTCGAGGCGCTCATCGCGCCCTGGCACGGCGCTGGCGTGCAGGCCGTGGTCGGTATCGAGGCGCGGGGCTTCATCCTGGGCGCGGCCATGGCGCAGGCGCTGGGAGCGGGCTTCGTGGCCATGCGCAAGCCCGGCAAGCTGCCGGCGCGCACGCTCTCGCAGTCCTATGGCCTGGAGTACGGCAAGGACTGCCTGGAGGTCCACGAGGACGCCCTGCCGGCAGGCACGCGCGTGGTGATCGTAGACGATGTGCTGGCCACCGGCGGCACGCTCGGCGCGGCGCTGGCCCTGTGCGCGCGCCTGCGGCTGGACGTGCAGGGCATCGGCGTGCTGATCGAGCTGGAAGCGCTGGCCGGCCGTGCGCGCCTGCCGGCACAGGTGCGCATCGAGACCGCGCTGCGGGTGTGAGTGCCTTCGGGCGCGCTGTGCGCTTCAGACGCGGCGCTTTCGTGGGAGCCGATTCATCGGCGAAGGGGCATGACCGGGAAAGCCCATCGCCGATGAATCGGCTCCCACAGGTTGCAGGTCCCACTTCTAAGTGCCGCGATGCCAGTGCGAAGCCCGCTGCTGGCGACCGGCCGCCGTGGCGATCAGCCGGTCACAGCTGGCGTACGCGGAAGCGCCGGTTCTTGATGCGGCCTTCGGACAGGCGCGTCAACGCCTTGCCGGCCTGCGTGCGCGCGATGGCCACGTAGGAGCGGGTCGGGAAGATGGCGATCTTGCCGATCGCCGCGGCCTGCAAGCCGGCATCGCCGGTCAACGCGCCGAGGATGTCGCCCGGGCGCAGCTTGTCGGTCTTGCCGCCGTCGATGCGCAAGGTGGCCATCGGCGCGGGCGGGGCGCTGCCGGGCCTGGGCGCGCTGGCCGGGCGCAGGCGCGGCAGCGGTGCGCCGTGCAGCTCCTCGATGCGTTCCAGGCGTGGCAGGTCGCGCGGGGCGCACAGGCTGATCGCCGTGCCCGAACGCCCGGCGCGTCCGGTGCGGCCGATGCGATGGGTGTAGGTCTCCGCATCGCTGGGCAGGTCGTAATTGATCACCAGGTCCACGATGTCCACGTCCAGCCCGCGCGCGGCCACGTCGCTGGCGACCAGTACGTTGGCGCTGCCGTTGGCGAAGCGCACCAGCACCTCCTCGCGGTCGCGCTGCTCCAGATCGCCATGCAGGGCCAGCGCCGAGAAGCCGAAGTGGCGCAGGGACTGGGCCACCTCGTCGGCGTCCTTGCGCTGGTTGCAGAACACGATGGCAGCGGTCGGGGCATGGCGCGCCAACAGCCCGGCCAGCACGGTCTGCCGCTGCGCCGGATCGATCTCCACCAGATGCTGCTCGATCACCGGAGCGGCCTGGGCGGCGTCGGCGGACAGCTCCAGCGGGGTCTTGAGAAAGGCCTGCGCCAGCACGCGGATGGGCTCGGGGAAGGTGGCCGAGAACAGCAGGCCCTGGCGGGTGGCCGGCGTGCGCTTGACGATGTCGCGGATGGCCTCCTCGAAGCCCATGTCCAGCATGCGGTCGGCCTCGTCCAGCACCAGCACGCGCAGGCGCGCAAGATGCAGGGCACGCTTGACCAGCAGCTCCTGCAGGCGGCCGGGCGTGCCCACCACGACGTGCGGGTCGTGCTCCAGCGAGGCCAGCTGCGGCTCCAGCGCCATGCCGCCGCACAGCAGCGAGATCTTCAGGTTGCTCAGCCCGGTGCCGAGCGTACGCAGCTGGCGGGCGACCTGATCGGCCAGCTCCCGAGTCGGGCAGATCACCAGCGCCTGGGTGGACACCTGCGCCAGATCGATCTGCTGCAGCAGTCCGAGTCCGAAGGCGGCGGTCTTGCCGCTGCCGGTCGGGGCCTGGGCGATCAGGTCCTGACCTTGCAGGATGACCGGTAGGGCCTGGGATTGAATGGGCGTAGGCGTGGTGTAGCCCAGTGCCTGCAGGCCGGGGAGCAGCTGCGGGGACAGGCCGAAGGTATCGAAGGAATCCATGCGCGCATGATCGCAGTCTGGCGCCGCGATCGCACGGATCACAACGCCGGTGCGCGCCGCATGGCCTCGAAATCGGCGTCGCGCAGCGCCAGGAAGGCCCAGAACGGCACCCCACGCGCCAGCCAGGCCGCCTGGACCTGGTCGAGCATGCCGATCAGCGCGTCGAAATCCTGCTCATCGGTGTCGTGCATCTCGCCGGCGCCATCGAACAGCAGCACATACCCGCGGGCACCCAGCCAGTGCAGATCGCGCAGGGCCTCGGACAGGGCATCCCAGCTGCGCCCGGCAGCCACCGGCGCATCCACCGAGACGGCGATGCGCAGCAGCAGGGTCGCGCGGTCGCCGATGCCGGACAGGTCCACGCGTCGGACCTCCAGTTGCGCGGCATGGGCATGGCGCGACATCAGGTCCAGCTCGTCCAGCGCGACATAGAAAACCCCCGCATGCGCGGGATTGGCCAGCTCGGGATCGAAGCCTTGCATCAGGACACCCCACCATGCGGCCGGGACAACAGGTCTTGCATATACGCTCGCTGCGGGAGGCACGACGCGGAGACTCCATCCCCGACCATGCCACGATCACAGAACGCAACATCATGTCCGCGTCCTCGCTTCGCCGGGGCCATCCCTGCAGGGCACCGGCGGGGGCGCCACATCCATGCGGACAGGACCGGCACGCACGCGCCCGTCCTGCTCGACATGCTGTCGATGTGATTCCCCTTCGCCAGGGTCATGCCCTCCCACCCGGTCCAGCGCGTGAAGCGCATCGTCCCGGAAAGGCCGAAGCCTGCATGTGTCGAGGGCATGTCCTCGGCGAACGCAGGATGCTGGCACAGCCGGACGTCAAAAAGCCACGCACCTCGTTGGCAGATTGCAGCGCGCCCGCGCGCTCGAAGCAATCGCCATCATGCATTGGTGCCGTGCCGCAAACACCGGAACGTGAACAACGCCTTGTCAGGCATGACTTTTGGCCTATCCTCGCGCCGTGTTGCGAAGCACCTTCACCATGGCCGTCGTGGACATCGATGCATCGGCGACAATACACATCGGCATGGCCTTCCAGGCATGCGCCCCCACTCCCGCGGCGATGCCACATCGCCCAGCTTCGACCGAGAGAACCGATGCCCATCGCCACGTACGCCCTGATCGCCCTCACCGCCGTGGTGTCCTGGGTCGCTTTTAACCAGCGCAAGCTGGCCGACCGGCTGATCCTGTGGCCGCCGGCCGTGCACCGGCACAAGCAGTACGACCGGCTGCTGACCTATGGCTTCATCCACGCTGATTTCCTGCACCTGTTCTTCAACATGATCACACTGTATTTCTTCGGCGGGCAGATCGAGGCGGTGATGGGGCAATGGTCCGGCCCATGGACGTATCCGCTGTTCTACCTGTCGGCGCTGGTGGTCTCGATCCTGCCCAGCTACCTGAAGAACCAGAACAACCCGAACTACCTCAGCCTGGGCGCCTCCGGGGCAGTCTCGGCGGTGCTGTTCTCCTTCATCCTGCTGGCGCCCTGGCAGTTGATCTTCGTGTTCTTCATCCCGATGCCGGCCTTCGTGTTCGCGGTGGTCTACGTGGGCTACAGCATCTGGATGGACCGGCGCGGCGGCGACCGCATCAATCACAGCGCGCACCTGGCGGGCGCGGCCTACGGCGTGATGTTCATGCTGATCATGCGGCCGCAGGTGTTGGGGCACTTCCTCGATGCCTTAATGCACCCCAGCTTCGGGCGTTGACCCTGGCCGGAATCACGGCTGGTGAATGTTTTCCGTGGTAACTCGGGCCGCGTGTGAGCAACCAGGAGCCCGATCTATGGCAACACGCGCACGCAAGGCCCCCGTTGGTAAGACGGCAAGCAAGGCGGTCAAGAAGGCCGCTGCGTCACAGCAGGCGTCCAAGAAGACTGAGAAGAGCGCCACGAAGAAGACAGCCAAGCACGTCGCCGATGTGCCGCAGGCCAAGAAATCGGCGATCAAGAAAGCGACTGCTCGCAAAGCCACCACGCCCGAAGCAGTTGGCAAGAAGACCGCGGCCAAGGCAGTCGTCAAGACCGCGGCCAAGACCGTCAAAAAGACCGCCTCCGGGGCCGCGGCGGGCAAGGCAACGCCAGGCAAGCGGAGCACCGAGCGCGCTGTCGCGGCAAACGATGCCACGCGTGCGGGCAGGGCGGCCGCTGCCGGCAAGGCGTCGAAGGGCAGGGCCAGCAGCACGGTCCCGGTAGCTAAGCAGGCCGGTGCGAAGCCCTCGCTTTCGGCTTCCAAGCCTCGCGCCAAGCGCAAGGTGACCCCAGACCAGGCCTTGAGGAAAACCAAGGAGTTGCTGGCCGCCAAGCAGGAACAGGACCGCCAGGTCCAGCCTTGGCAGTTGCTGGATGAGCATCCGCCCACCGAGCCAGGCTTCCAGCCGCACGAAGCGGCCGCGGCCGCCAACGAGCTGCACTTGGCCGAGACTCGGGCCAAGGCCATCCAGGGCAGCGCCGGGACCCAGGACCGTCGCAACCAGGGCAGGCGCGATCACCGCTGAGTGGGCGCAAAAAAGCGCCGCGGACAAGGGTTGCCTGTCCGCGGCGTTGAGGGATTCGATGTCGCCGAATCTAAAGAACTAAGCTGTCAGCCGATGCTTGCGGTCTGGTCGGCCGATTCGCCCTCGCCATAGGTGGAGAGCAGGCCGTCGTAGACAGCTTTATTGAGCCTTTCGAATTCCCATTCTTCGGTGTTGCCGGTGACCACGAGTTGGTACAGGCCTTCCAGCAGCGTGAAATCGCTGGGAAGGTGAGGTGTGCTGGCGTCGTTGAGACTCATCGATCTACATCCCCCTGTGGCTATGCTTCCTTTGCGGGACATCGACGCATGGAGCGTGCCAACCCGTTCGGTTAGGAGAAATGTTCACTGGTTCGCATTCAGGCAAGGCTGCGCCGCAGGAATGTGACGCAATGGGTCAGCCCTGTCGCTTTCGTCACCTGCGGGCGCTGACAATGGGCGCCATCACCTGCCGAGGCACGCCATGGTTACCGATCCATCGTCCCCGTCCGCCACCCCGCAGCACCAGCCGGGGCGGCATCGCTTCGTGTTCGTTCGCGAGGATGGGGAAGCCGAGCTGACCTATCACCTGGACCCAGCCGGCGCGCTGGTGGTGGACCATACGTTCGTCCCCGATGCCTGGCGCGGCCAGGGCATCGCGGCGCTGTTGATGGGGGCCTGCGTGGACCATGCCATCGCCCAGGGGCTGAAAGTCGTGCCGCGGTGCTCCTACGCCGCGGTGTTCCTGGACAGGCACCCGGAGCTGGCGGAGCGGGTGAGCTGATGGGCAGGGCAGTCTGGGCAGGGCACAAGCCCTTGAACGCCACGCTGTTGGTGGCGCTGGCGCTTGGATTGGGCGCTTGTCGGAAGGAAGCCGAGGCGCCGTCCCAGCCCTCCGCAGCGGCGCAGCAAGCCTCACCGCAACCGATGGAGGAGGGCGCGCCGGCCACCGTGGACCAGCCTGCGGTGCCCGAGTTGAAGGACACCTTCGAGTCTTCCGCGTCCTACATTTTCGGGGTGAGCTACGCGCCGGGTATCAACCAGTACCCAGGGTTGGCCCGGCATGTCTGGAATTATGTCCAGGCCGCGCGCAAAGACACCGAGGTCGCCGCCGGAGACGGTCCGCAGGCTGGCGCGGGCAACGCGCCGCACGAGCTGTCCCTGACCTTCAGCCAGGTGATCAAGACGCCGGACCTGGTGGTGATCGCCGCCGATGGCAACCGCTACACCGGCGGCGCCCACGGCGAGCCCCTGGTCGAACGCTACGTCTGGCTGCCGAAACAGGACCGGCTGCTCGACGCGGCGAGCCTGATCCCCGACGCGGCGGGTTGGCAGGCGGTGAGCGCGGCGGCGCGTGAATCGCTGCGCACTGCGGTCTCGCTGCGCGCCGACGCCGAGTCGCTGCCTCCGGAACAACGCGAGCAGATGGTGCGACAGGCCGGCAAGATGATCGACGAGGGCACCGAACCCGATCCAGCCAACTTCACGCGCTTCGTGCCGGTGCTCGATGCTAATGGCAAGGTCACCGCGCTGCGGTTCGTGTTTCCGCCCTACCAGGTCGGGCCCTACGCCGAAGGCACGCAGCAGGTCGAGGTCCCCGCGGCGGTACTGTTGCCGCACGTGGCCCCCGACTACCGCGGCCTGTTTACCGGCGGCGCACCTGCCGTCGCCAACTGAACGGCGCTGCAGCGCGCAATGCGGGCTTCAGGGGATGTGAATCGGCCAGGGACTAGGGTGAGGGCATCGCAGTAAGCAGGAGCTTTCCATGCACAAGCCTTCCCGCAGGCCGATCACGCTGGCCACCGTGCTGGCGATCGCTGCGACCTCGCCGATGGCGCATGCGCAAACGGCCAGGCCGCAGGATCCCAACGCGCCGCGGCTGAGCGTGCCGGCCCCTCAGCGCCCGGCCACGCCGCGCCTGGCCGATGACGCCGCAAAGCGTGCGGTGCCCCCGGCCATCCCCCGTAGCGGTCCGGCGACGTTGAAGGACCAGGCACCGCGCAAGCCCGAGGCTGTCAAGCCAGCGACACCGGGCGTGGTCACCGACAGAGCCGGTCAGCCCATCTCCGGCGCCGTGGAAGTGGGGACCAACCGCGTCCTGGACCCGCGCACCGGGCAGATCCACAGCACCGTCCCCACCGCCAGTGGCGCGCAGGTCATCGACTGACGCGCAGGGCCTGAAGCACCGCCTGAAACGACGAAGCCGCAAAGATCCGCGGCTTCTTCGCATGCGAGGCAGGGGACGAGCTTACTTGCTGGATCCGGCCGCGCCGCCCTCGCTGGTCAGTCCGCGCTTTTCGAGCAGGGGCTCGATCTGCGGCGCGTGGCCGGCGAAGTTCTGGAACAGTTCCAGCGCGTCCATGCTGCCGCCGCGGGACAGCAGGGTCTGGCGGAAGCGATCGCCGTTGGCGCGGCTCAGGCCGCCATGGTCCTCGAACCACTTCTGCGTGTTGGCATCCAGCACCTCCGACCAGATGTAGGCGTAGTAGCCAGCCGAATACCCGCCCATGATGTGGCTGAAGTAGGGCGTGCGGTAACGCGGCGGCACCGGGGCGTAGGCGATGCCATCGGCGGCCAGCGCCTTGGCTTCGAAATCCATCACCCCGGCCGCGGCCGGCACCTGGTCCACGCTGATCTGGTGCCAGCGCTGGTCCAGCATCGCCGCGCCCAGGTACTCGGTGGTGGTGAAGCCCTGGTTGAACTTGGCCGCCGCCACCACCTTGTCCAGCAATGCCTGCGGCATGGCCGCGCCGGTCTGGTGGTGCTTGGCATAGTGCTTGAGGATGGACGGATAGTCCGCCCACATCTCGTTGACCTGCGAGGGGAACTCGACGAAGTCGCGCGGCACGCTGGTGCCGGAGAAGTAGGGGTACTTCACGTTGGAGAACATGCCGTGCAGCGCATGGCCGAACTCGTGGAACGCGGTGGTCACCTCGTCCCAGGTCAGCAGCGTGGGCTGGCCGGTCGGCGGCTTGGGAATGTTGAGGTGGTTGGCGACCACCGGCTTGAAGCCGGTCAGCTCCGACTGCGACACATAGGAGTTCATCCACGCGCCACCGCGCTTGGACGCGCGTGCGTAGGGGTCGAAGATGAAGATCGCCAGCTGCGAGCCATCGGCGTCGAACACGTCGTAGACGTAGGTGTCCTCGCGATACTTCGGCAGGTCGGTGCGCTCCTTGAAGCTCAGGCCGTACTCCTGGTTGGCCGCATAGAACACGCCGTTTTCCAGCACGTTCTTCATTTCGAAGTAGGGCTTGAGCTGGGACTCGTCGAAGTCGTACTTGGCCTGGCGCACCTTCTCGCTGTAGAAGGCCCAGTCCCAGGCTTCCAGCTTGAAGCTGGGCTTGCCGGCGGCCTTCTGCTCCTTGTCGATCATCGCCTGCAGGTCGGCGGCCTCGCGCTTGGCGTTGGCCACCGCGGCCGGGGCCAGCTTGCCCAGCATGGCGTTGACCGCCTCGGGTGTCTTGGCGGTCTGGTCTTCCAGCGAGTACGCCGCGTAGGTGGGGTACCCCAGCATCTTCGCCTTCTGCGCGCGCAGGGTCATGATGCGCGAAACGATCGCGGTGTTGTCGTAGGCGTTGCCGCGGCTGCCGCGGGCCATGGAGGCCTTGTGCAGCTTCTCGCGCGTGCTGCGGTCGGTGAGGTTGGTCAGCGGCGGCTGGCCGGTGGTGTTGAGCAGGGTCAGCACGTACTTGCCCGGCAGCTTGCGGGCTTTGGCCTCGTCGGCCGCGGCGGAGATCTCGCCCTCGCTCAGGCCGGCCAGCTGCTTGGCATCGTCCAGCACGATGGCCGAATCGTTCACCTCGGCCAGCACGTTCTGGCTGAACTGCGTGGCCAGCTTGGCCAGCTCGCCGTTCATCTCCTTCAGCTTGGCCTTGTCGGCGTCGGCCAGCTTGGCGCCGGCGCGCACGAAGTCGGTGTGGACCTGTTCGATCAGGCGCACGCCCTGCGCGTCCAGGCCCAGCGAGGTGCGGGTGTCGTACAGCGCCTGGATGCGCGCGAACAGCTTGCCATTGAGATTGATGGCATCGCGGTGGGCGGCGAACTTGCCCGCGTACTCGGCCTGCAGCTTCTTGCGCGCATCGTTGGTATCGGTGCCGACCAGGTTGAAGAACACCGTGGTGGCGCGGTCCAGGATCTGGCCGCTCTTCTCCATGGCGATGATGGTGTTGTCGAAGGTCGGCTTGGCCTTCTGGTTGGCGATGGCCTCGATTTCCTTCAGCTGCTGGGCCATGCCGGCGTCGAAGGCCGGCGCGAAATCGCTGTCCTTGACCTTGTCGAACTGCGGATAGTGCAGCGGCAGCGGGCTTTGGCTGAAGAACAGGTTCGCAGAGGCCGCATTGGCGGCGGGCGTGGCGGCAGCGGCGTAGGCGGGCATTGCAAATCCCAGGGTGGCGGCAAGCGCCAGGGCGAGGCGGGTGGTCAAGCGGGCGACTCCGGAGAACGTGTCCGCCAAGCCTAGCCCAGCGCGCCGGCGACGAGCCCGTGACAAAGGACAGGGGTGGGCTGGACCGGGTGCCCAATTCCCACAGAGCAGGCATGATGGCCGAACTGCATGACACACAGGACAGGGACACGATGACCACGGCCTTCGACTTCAGCGCGCGCCGACTCGAGGGCCAGAGCCAGCCCTTGTCCGACTTTGCCGGCCAGGCGCTGCTGATCGTCAACGTGGCCAGCAAGTGCGGCTTTACGCCTCAATACGAAGGCCTGGAAGCGCTCTGGCGTCGGCATCGCCAGGCCGGCCTGGTGGTGCTGGGATTTCCCTGCGACCAGTTCGGTCACCAGGAGCCGGGCAACGCGGCGGAGATCGCGCAGTTCTGCGCGCTGCACTACGAGGTCAGCTTTCCCATGTTCGAGAAGGTCGAGGTCAATGGCGCGGCGGCGCACCCGCTGTGGCAGTGGCTGTGCGCGCAGAAGCGCGGGGTGATGGGGACCCGGGCCATCAAGTGGAACTTCACCAAGTTCCTGGTCGGCCGCGAGGGTCAGGTCCGCGCGCGCTATGCACCGACGACCAAGCCTGAGGCGCTGGAGCGCGACATCCTCCAGGCGCTGGGCTGAGTGGCAGCCAGGATCGGCAGCCACGGCCGCCGCTGCCCGGCGTCTGGTCACTGACCCGGACAGGTTGCGGCGGTCTTACTTCTCGACGAAGGCGCGCTCGAACACGTAGTGGCCCGGGCTGCCGATGCGATGGGAGGCCTCGAAACCGCGCGCGTCGAGCAAGGTGCGCAGGTCCGAGAGCATCTGTGGGCTGCCGCAGATCATGAAGCGGTCGTTGGCCGGGTCCAGCGGCGGCAGGCCCAGCGTGCGCTGCATCTCGCCGCTGGCCATCAGCTCGGTCAGGCGCCCGCGGTTGGCGAAGGGCTCGCGGGTCACGGCCGGGTAGTACATCAGCTTGTCGCGCAGGATCTCGCCGAGCAGCTCGTGGTTGGGCAGGCCGTGCTCGAAATAGTCGCGATAGGCCAGGTCCTTCTCGTAGCGCACGCCGTGGGTCAGGATCACCCGGTCGAAGCGCTCGTAGGTTTCCGGGTCCTTGATCACGCTCAGCCACGGTGCCACGCCGGTGCCGGTGCCCAGCAGGTACAGGTTCCTGCCCGGATGCAGGTCGCTGATCAGCAGCGTGCCGGTGGGCTTCTTGCCCACCAGGATCTGGTCGCCGGGCTTGATGTGCTGCAGGCGCGAGGTCAGCGGGCCGTCCTGCACCTTGATGCTGAAGAACTCCAGCTGCTCCTCCCAGTTGGCACTGGCGATGGAGTAGGCGCGCAGCAGGGGCTTGGCCTCGGTCTGCAGCCCGATCATCACGAACTGGCCGTTCTCGAAACGAAAGCCTTCGTTGCGGGTGGTGGTGAAGCTGAAATAGGCATCGGTCCAGTGACGGACCTCAAGCACGGTTTCTGTACCGAACGCTGCAGACATGGAATGACGTGGATTTCGATGGGGGAAGGCGCCCGAGAGTCTAACCTAGATGAGAGTTGATCTCATTTGAGGCACCAAGAAGAGCGGGATGAGCGGAAAACGGGACGGGCGCGGTGCTGCCCGTCGCAGGCTCAGCCGTGACCGCCACCGCGCGGACCGCGGTTGCCGCCACCCGGGCGGCCCTGGCCGCGCGGACCATTACCGCCGGGGCGCGGACCGCCGCCACCGGGGCGGTTGCCACGACCAGCCGGACGCGGGCCGCGGTTCTGCTGCGGCTGGCCGTAAGGGCTGTAGCCCGGGGTGGCGTAATCGGACGGGAAAGCCGGCGCATTGCCGGGGTGGCCATAAGGCTTGGGCGAGGCGTTGCCGCGCTTCTGGCCCTGGCCCTGGCCACCACCGAAGCTCTTGCCGCCCGCGGCGCCGCGAGCGGCGCCCGGGCCACCCTGGCCGGCGGCCTTGGTACCGCGGTTGCCGCCGAAGGGCTTCTTCGGGCCGGCGTTGCGGTGACCGGACGGACCGGTCTCCACGCCATCGGGCACGTACCAGGTGCGGAACGCAGCCGGATTGCCGTCGGGCAGCGGCTTGGGACCCTTGGGATTGCGCTGCTTGAACGGCTTCTGCGACTGCTTGGCCGCCGCTTCGCCGCTGACCGTCAGCCCGCCCTTGAAGCCGCCGCCCTTGCCGCGACCGCGGCCGCGATCTTCGCGCACGTGGTCGAAGCGGCGCAGCTCGCGGCCTTCGTCGGCGGTGTTGTGGCCGTTGACGTAGGCCTGGCTGCGGCCGTCGCGGCTGACCTGCACGGTGGCCTTGGCGGCCTTGCGCTGGCCGATCACCGGCTGCAGGGTCAGCGCGGCCGGCGCGCCTTCCTCCAGGCCCAGCTGCTGGCGCATGGCCTGCACCTGCGCCTCGGGCAGATCCTGCGACTGGCCGCGCAGCAGCGGCTGCGGCAGCGACACCTGGCCGTAGCGCACGCGCTTGAGGCGGCTGACCTGGCAGCCCTGGGATTCCCACAGGCGGCGCACTTCGCGGTTGCGGCCTTCCTTGACCACGACCCGGAACCAGTCGTGCGAATCGGTGCCGCCGATCCTCTCGACCTCGTCGAACTTGCCCGGGCCGTCTTCCAGCGCCACGCCGCGACGCAGGCGGTCGACGATGTTGTCCGGCACGGTCTGCTCGCCTTCCGGGGCGCGCACGCGCACCACGTATTCGCGCTCGACCTCGTAGGACGGGTGCATCATCGCGTTGGCCAGCTCGCCATCGGTGGTCAGCAGCAGCAGGCCGGTGGTGTTGATGTCCAGGCGTCCGATGGCGATCCAGCGCGCGCCCTTGAGGGCCGGCAGCGCTTCGAACACCGTCGGGCGGCCTTCGGGATCGTCTCGGGTGGTGACTTCGCCTTCGGGCTTGTTGTAGATCAGCACGCGCGGCGCCTCGGTCAGCGCGCTGGCCACGAAGGTGCGGCCGTCCAGTTCGATCTTGTCGCCGGTCTTGACCGACATGCCGGTTTGCGCGGTCTCGCCATTGACCTTGACCAGGCCCTCGGCGATGCGCTGCTCCAGCGCGCGGCGCGAGCCCAGCCCGGCCTGCGCCAGGACCTTGTGCAGGCGCTCCTCGAGCTTGGCCACGGGGGCCTCGTCGGTGTCGGTGGCGCGCTTGAGCGAGAGTTTGTTGCGGGGTGCGTTGTTCATGACTTCTGCTCCGACGAGACCACATTGGCGTCGTCTTCTTGGGTTTCAGGATCGGAATCGGCAGGGGTATGGACCGTGCCGTCTTCCGGAGTGTCTTGCGTGACCGCCGGGTCTTCCGGCGGGGCTTGCGGTGTTGCGATGTCTGTTAGGTCCTGGTCGGTCTCGCGCTCGGCCACGATGGCCCCGTCCGGGGTCTGCGCCGGCGGCAAGGCGTCATCGCCCTGGTCCTGCGGCGCGCCGTCTTCGCTCCCCTCGGGCACCGCCGGAGAGGGCGCGTCCTCGGGCCTGGCGCCCGCGGCCGGCATCGGGGCGTTGCCCAGCGCCAGCTGCGGCTCCAGCTCTCCGATATCGCGCAGTTCCGACAATGGCGGCAGCGCGTCCAGGCTCTTGAGCCCGAAGTAGTCCAGGAAAACCTTGGTGGTGCCGAACAGGGCCGGGCGCCCGGGGACGTCGCGGTGCCCCACCACCCGGATCCACTCGCGCTCTTCCAGCGCCTGGATGATGTTGCTGCTGACCGCCACGCCGCGCACCTGCTCGATCTCGCCGCGGGTGATGGGCTGGCGGTAGGCGATCAGCGCCAGGGTCTCCAGGGTGGCGCGGGTGTACTTGGTCTTGCGCTCGGTCCACATGCGCGAGACCCAGCCGTGGACTTCCTGCTTGACCTGGAAGCGGTAGCCGGAGGCGACCTCCACCAGCTCCACGCCCCGCTCGGCGCAGCCTTCGCGCAGGATCTCCAGGGCCGTTTCGATGCTGCCCTCCGGCGCCGGCGCCTCCTCGGGAAACAGGCCGTACAGCTGGGTGGCGGGCATCGGGTGGGCGGTCGCCAGCAGGGCGGCCTCGACAATGCGGTTGATCAGGCTTTGATCCATGAATCGCTTCGGTTCACTGCGCGCGCAGGCGCGTTGGAATGTCGTGCCTGGGCACGTGCTTCAGACCGCGGCGTCGTCATTGGCCGCGTCGCTGTCGTCGAACTCGCTGTTGAACTGCAGCGGCTCGTTGGTGTTGTTGAGCGCCAGCGACTTGACGTAGATCGGCGCCAGCGGGGCTTCCTGCACGATGTCCAACAGCTGTTCCTTGGCCAGTTCCAGCATCGCCAGGAAGGTCACCAGCACGCCGAGCTTGCCTTCCTCGGCGCTGAACATCGACTCGAAGCGGTGGAACAGGCCATCATCCAGCCGGCCCAGTACCTCGCCCATGCGCTGGCGCACGCTCAGGGCCTCGCGCTTGATGGCGTGGCCGCTGAACAGCTCGGCGCGCTTGAGCACGTCGCGCAACGCCAGCAGCATTTCCTTCAGCTCCACCGGCGGCGGGACCTTGACCGCCACGCGCTCGGGCACGTGCGCGGCGGCCACGGCGGTGTCGCGGTCCTGGCGGGGCAGGGCGTCGATGTCCTCGGCCGCCTGCTTGAAGCGCTCGTACTCCTGCAGGCGGCGTACCAGGTCCGCGCGCGGATCGCCTTCCTCGCCTTCTTCCACCGGCGGGCGCGGCAGCAGCATGCGCGATTTGATCTCGGCCAGGATCGCGGCCATCACCAGGTACTCGGCGGCCAGCTCGAAGCGCAGCTCCTGCATGACCCCGATGTAGTCCACGTACTGCCGGGTGATCTCGGCCACCGGGATGTCCAGGATGTCCAGGTTCTGCCGGCGGATCAGGTACAGCAGCAGGTCCAGCGGGCCTTCGAAGGCCTCCAGGATGACTTCCAGCGCGTCCGGCGGGATGTACAGGTCGCGCGGGACTTCCAGCACCGGCTGTCCATGCACCGTCGCCAGCGGCATTTCCTGCTGCTGCGGGGCGTCGGGCCGGGTTTGCGGGTTCGCGTCTTGCGCGAGGTCGGAACTCATCAGGTCGAAACCGGATCTCGATACTGCGGGAACTGCGGGCGCGGCCCCGGCGCGGACGGCGGAGGCTTCGGGTCGGGCGGTGACGCGGTCATGGCGAGGGCTTCGCCCTGCAGCCAAGCAAGCGGGGAGCGCCTGGTATGGCGGTGTCCGGGTGAAAGGCTGGTGCACGCTGGCGAGAACCGGGAGGACGGGCCGTCGGAGCGGTCTGTGCCGTGTTCTCGACGGGCCGGGGTATCAGGCCATGCAACGTCGCCAAGAGTACGGGCTGGCAACGGCAGTGTCCAGCACCGCCACGCTTACAATCCGGTCCTGACCATGACCGGAGTACGCAAGCGATGTGGTATGCGATCGAAGGGCACGACGGTGCCGATGTCCTGGCCCTGCGCGCGGCCGCGCGCCCGGCGCACCTGCAACGCCTGCAGGCCCTGGCCGAGGCCGGCCGCCTGCTGCTGGCCGGGCCCTGCCCGGCGGTGGACGCCGAGGATCCGGGCCCGGCGGGCTATTCGGGCAGCATCGTGATCGCCGAGTTCGAGTCGCTGGAGGCCGCGCGCAGCTGGGCCGAGGCCGACCCGTATGTCGCCGCGGGCGTCTATGCCCGGGTCGACGTTCGCCCGTTCCGCAAGGTCCTGCCGTGAGCCGGCTGGAGCGGATCAGGCAGCTGCTGACCGAGCACCTGCGGCCGCAGCGGCTGGAGGTCGAGGACGAAAGCCACCTGCATGCCGGGCATGCAGGCGCGCGAGACGGGCGGGGACATTTCCGGGTCGAGGTGGTCAGCGCGGTGTTCCAGGGCAAGCCATCGCTTGCCCGTCATCGTGCCGTTTATGCCGCGCTCGGCGACATGATGCAGACCGATATCCACGCCCTTTCGGTCCATGCGCGAGCCCCCGGCGAGCCATAGCGGGGTGCGGCGCACACAAATTGGCATCATATTGGTGCGCCGCAACAGTAATTTTAGAGTCTGGCGCCCTTGCAAGTGATTGATAAGTAACCGTTATTCCAGCGGTTTATCAAACACTTTACATTCTGGAATGGAACCGCTTACAGTCCGCGCCCATCGAACCTGGTGTGAGGCGGTCAGTGGCAAAGAGCGGCACAGTCACGATCAAGGATGTCGCGCGTGAGGCGGAGGTCTCGGTGGCGACCGTGTCCCGCGCGCTCAATGGACATGAGAACGTCGCCGAGGCCGTGCGCAAGCATGTCCTGGAGACCGCCCAGCGCCTGCGCTACCAGCCGCACGCGGCGGCGCGCATGCTCAGCAGCCGGCGCACCCACACCATCGGTGTGGTGTTGCCGGACCTGTACGGTGAGTTCTTCTCCGAGTTGATCCGCGGCATCGACGGCGTGGCCCGCGCCCGCCGCCAGCACCTGCTGCTGTCCAGCTACCACGGCAACCAGGAGCAGCAGGGCGAGGCGCTGCGCGCCATGCGCGGCCGCGTGGACGGCCTGCTGCTGCTGTCCCCCTACAGCGAAGGCGGCGATTTCCTCGCCGACAACCTGCCAGGGTCGCTGCCGGTGGTGCTTGTGAACTCCTCGCTGTCGGGCCTGCCGTACCCGGTGCTGAACATCGACAACTACGGCGGCGCCAACGCCATGCTGCAGCACCTGGTCGGTGCCGGGCACCGCCGCATCGCCTTCATCGGCGGGCCGGCCGACAACTTCGACGCGCACGAGCGCCTGCGCGGCTATCGCGAAGCCCTGGCGCGCCTGTGCCCGGACGTGGCGCCCTGGGAAGAGGCCGGCGATTTCGACGAAGCCTCCGGCTACGAGGCCGGTCGCCGCCTGCTGGCGGCCGCCGAGCGCCCCGACGCGGTGTTCGCGGCCAACGACATGATGGCCCTGGGCTGCCTGTACGCCTTCAACGAAGCCGGCATCTCGGTGCCCAACGACATCGCGTTGGCCGGCTTCGACGACATTCCCCTGGCCCGTTTCGTCCATCCCAAGCTGACCACGATGCGCGTGAGCATCGCCGAACTGGGCGGGCTGGCCATGGAAAAACTACTCGAATCGGTTGCGACCGACGAGCGATCCACGGTCTCGGTGCGCACGCTGACGCCCGAGCTGGTTGTCCGTGAATCCAGCGATCCGCGACTCGCCGGGAGGAACTCGCCGCGCTGATGCACGGCAGCCAGGGGCTGCGTAAGACCAAGTTGTGAAATTGCGTCAATCCTGTTTTTCGAATCAACCACGTACACCAGCCGCCCACGGGGGCGGTCCTTGGGGAGGAAACATATGAAGACCATGAAGTTCGCGCGTCGTCCGGCGCGTAGCCTGTTGGCATGCGCGCTCACCACCGCCATGCTGGCATCGGCCCCGACGTTCGCGCAGACCGCGACCTCGACCCTGCGCGGCACCGTCACCACGGCCGATGCCGGCCAGGAAGTGACCGCGACCAACAAGGCCACCGGCACCGTCCGCCGCGGCGTCATCGGCGCCAACGGCAACTACACCATCGTCGGCCTGCAGCCGGGCGAGTACACCGTTGAGGCAGGTGGCGTGGTGCGCGAGGTGACGCTGACCGTGGCGTCGGCTTCGACGCTCAACATCGAAGCCCCCACCGCCGCTCCGGCGGGGAATGCGACCAACCTCGAAACCGTGTCCGTCACCGCGCCGCTGACGCGCGAGGTCAAGACCTCCGAGGTCGGCAACACGATTTCCCTCCGCCAGATCCAGCAGCTGCCTCAGGCCACGCGCAACTTCCTCGAGTTCGCCGATACGGTCCCGGGCATGCAGTTCAAGATCGACAACCAGGGGCGTGCCACGCTGCGCGGCGGCGTGACCAACACCAGCTCGTCGAACCTGTACATCGATGGTGTCAGCCAGAAGAGCTACGTGCAGCAGGGCGGCGTGGCGGGCCAGTACGAAAGCGCGGGCAATCCGTTCCCGCAGCTGGCGGTCGGTGAGTACAAGGTCATCACGTCCAACTACAAGGCCGAGTACGGCCAGATCAGCGGCGCCGCCATCACCGCGGCAACGCGTTCGGGTACCAACGAGTTCGAAGGCGAGCTGTTCTATCGCTTCACCAACGAGAACCTCCGCGCCAAGCGCCCGGATGAGGACGACAAGGACGATTCCCAGGTCAAGGAGTACGGCTTCGCGCTGGGCGGACCCATCATCAAGGACAAGATGCATTTCTTCGTGGCCTATGAAGGCAAGGAGAACATCTACGCACGCTCGATCCAGGCCGATGCCGCTTCGGGCAACGCCTCTGACCTGTTGCCCGACAACCTGAGGAGCTACTACGGCTCCACCACGCTTCCGTTCCAGGAAGACCTGTACTTCGGCAAGCTGAGCTGGGATATCGGCGAGAACGACCGCATCGAGTTGAGCGGGCAGTATCGCGACGAGGACATGCTGGGCAACGTCGGCGGCCTCAGCACCCCTGAGCACGGCGACCTGCGTGTCAACAAGGACTCGCGCGGTAACCTGAAATGGCAGCACTACGGCGGCTTGTTCTACAACGAGATGATCCTGAGCACGCAGGACTCGGAGAACAGCAAGGTTCCGGCCACCTACGGCAACGGCATTACCTATACGGTGATCAACCGTGGTCCGCCGGTGCAGGAAGCCTCGCTGCTCCAGGTCGGCCCGGCAAGCGGGTTCAGCCTGCAGGCCCAGCGCCAGAAGGGCTGGTCGGTGCAGAACGACCTGACCTTCAACAGCTTCAACTGGGGCGGTGAGCACACCGTCAAGGTCGGCTTCAACTACCGCGATATCGAGCTCGAGTCCAGCGATGGACAGCCGGTCAACCCGCAGTTCTCCTGGGAGTTCGATCCGGCGACGCGGACCCTGGCCGCCAATCCCTACCGCGTGGAGTTCATCGCCCCGTTCAATACGCCGGGCCTGACGCCGCTGGTGGAGACCACCGCCAAGCAGTACGGCTTCTACATCCAGGACGACTGGCAGGCCACCGACCGCCTGATGCTGAATGTCGGTATCCGCTGGGACTACGAAGACGTTCCCGCCTACACCGACCACGTCACCCCGCAGGCCTACGTGGATGCGCTCTATGGTCCGGACCCGGACAACCCGGGGCAGCCGTTCGTCAACCGCTGGCTCAATGGCGGCATCGACGCGATCAATCCTGCCGACTACATCAGCACCGGTCATAACCGCAAGAACTTCAAGGACGCCTGGGCTCCGCGCTTCGGCTTCTCCTACGACATGTTCGGCGATGAGACCAGCGTGATCCACGGCGGTGCCGGTCGTTCCTATGATCGCAACCTCTTCCGCGATCTGGCATTCGAAAGGCACAAGGGTTCGATCTCCCTGGTGCGCCTGGAGTTCCAAGACCCGAGCGGGAGCTGCGTGGCCATCACCGGGCCTGCCTGCGTTGCCTGGGACCCGGCTTACCTGAACGGTAATGACAACCTGACGGCTGTCCCGGCCTCGCGCGGCGCTGCCGAGTCGTTCATGCTCAACAACAAGCTGCGCACGCCGTACAGCGACCAGTTCAGCCTGGGTATCACCAACCAGGTTGGCGACTGGCTGACCGACGTGACGGTGCAGCGCATCCTGGCCAAGGACGGCTTTGGCTACACCACCGCCATCCGCCAGGACGACGGCAGGTTCTTCGACGACAGCGGCAGTCAGTGGGGCGGCGACAACGTCCCCGGCTACGGCGGCACGATCCTGGGCGACAACGGCGTCGAGCAGCGCAGCACCCAGGTGCTGATCTCGGCGGACAAGCCCTATACCAAGGAGTCCGGCTGGGGCGCCAACTTCGCCTACACCCATACCAGCGCCCGTCAGAACAGCCGCAACAACGACAGCCAGTTCGATTATTTCGACAAGTCCAGGCTGCAGTACTTCCCCTTCGTCAAGTCGAGCAACCAGCCGTCGCATCGCTTCACCGCCTCGGCCTCGATGGATGGTCCGTGGGGCATCACCTTCGGTGCCAAGCTGGTGCTGGAAACGCCCACGCCGATCAACACGGTCGCCTGCTACGGCCGTCGGGACTTCGACGGTTCGACCTGTCAGCTGATCGGCTTCGTGCCGCCGGGCAACGGCAAGTTCCTGGTGGGCGGCGATATCTGGGGCTACCGCACGGTCGATTTCCAGGCCACGAAGGAATTCAATGTCTGGCGTGACAACAAGCTGACTGCGCGTATCAACCTCTTGAACGCCTTCAACTTCAAGAACTTCGACAGCTATCGCTTCGGTGGACCGGGCGGCAATTACTTTGGTGCCAACGGGCAGCTGGATACGAGCTACGTGACGGTCAATCGCGACGCCAGTATCTTCTACTTCCCGCGTACGGTAACGCTTGAGGTTGGCTACAAGTTCTGACCGACCTGCGTTGCGTCACTGCGTTTCGAACGACGGGGCCGAAAGGCCCCGTCTTCGGTTCATGTTCAAGCGATTCGTCCCAGTCGAGGTTCTATCGTGATCAAGCGTCTTGTGATCGTTGGAGGAGGGACCGCCGGCTGGATGGCGGCGGCCGCCTTCGCGCAGGTCCTCGGCCCCTCGGTGGCCGTGACCCTGATCGAGTCCGAGCAGATCGGCACCGTGGGCGTCGGCGAAGCGACCGTCCCGCATATCCGCGCGTTCAACAATCTCCTGCGGATCAACGAGGCGGAGTTCGTCCGCAAGACCCAGGGAACCTTCAAGCTCGGCATCCAGTTCGTGGACTGGGAGCGCCTCGGCAAGTCCTACGTGCACGGGTTCGGCAGCAAGATCGGCCAGTCCGCCGGGTTGCTCGCTTTCCAGAACTACTGGTTCAAGGCACGGCAGCAGGGCTGGGCCAAGCCGCTGGATGCCTACACGATCAATACCGCGGCGGCCCTGGCTGGCAAGTTCATGACATCGGCTACGGATGTGCCGCCCGAATCGCCGCTGGCCAACATCGCCTATGCCTACCATTTCGATGCGGGACTGTACGCGCGCTTCCTGCGGCATTACTCCGAACAACGGGGCGTGACCCGCCTGGAGGGCATTGTCGATGCCGTCGAGCTGCATCCGGAGTCGGGAAATGTCACCACGATCAGGCTGCAGGATGGGCGCGAGGTGGGCGGCGACCTGTTCATCGACTGCTCGGGGTTTCGCGGGCTGCTGATCGAGCAGGCGCTCAAGACCGGCTACCACGACTTCACCCATTGGTTGCCATGCGACCGCGCGCTGGCCGTGCCCTGCGAGAAGGTGGGGCCACCGACGCCTTACACGCGCGCTACCGCGCGTGCCGCGGGATGGCAGTGGCGCATCCCCCTGCAGCATCGCACCGGCAATGGCTATGTGTATTCCAGTGCCCACCTCAGCGATGACGAGGCCGCCGCGACGCTGTTGGCCAATCTCGACGGCAAGCCGCTGGGCGATCCGCGGCCGCTGCGCTTCACCACCGGCAGGCGCAAGCTGTGCTGGAACCGCAATGTCGTCGCGCTGGGGTTGTCCAGTGGCTTCATGGAGCCGTTGGAATCCACCAGCATCCACTTGATCCAGTCCGGCATCGCCAAGCTGCTGGAATTGTTCCCACGGGATGGCTTCAGCCCGGTGCTGGTGCAGCGCTACAACGACAGGCTCGCATTCGAGTTCGATCGTATCCGCGATTTCCTGGTGCTGCACTACCACGCGACCGAGCGCGACGACACCGCCTTCTGGCGCGAGTGTCGCAACATGACGATCACCCCCGAGCTGCAGGGCAACCTGGACCTGTTCCGCGATAGCGGCCGCTTCTACCGCAATGGCGAAGAGATGTTCGGAGAGATCAGCTGGGTGCAGGTGATGGTGGGGCAGGGCGTGATGCCGCGGTCCTATCATCCGCTGGTCGACCAGATACCCGAACAGGAGTTGCGCGGCTTCCTCAGCGGGGTGGAGCAGACCATCGCGCGTTGTGTCGATGCCATGCCTGGCCACCAGGCTTTCATCGATCGATTTTGCGCTGCAGCAATGACGCCTGCGATGCGGAGTTGAAGTCCACCGCCTGGGCAACCTCGGTGAAGCTTGGCGTAGAAGGCGCTGCTTGGAAGCAGCGCTTCGTTGCCTGTCGTCTTCAATCCGCGCTCGTTGGGTTGGCGCTTCCGTGGCGAGTCGTGCACTTGCCTTTGGTCCGTTTGGAAGCGGCGAAGGAAGCAGGTGCGTTGTCTTGACGTGCTTTGTACACCTCATGCTCACAGCGCAGCGGTTCAACTCTGCGCCAGCTTGATGGCATCGCATGAACGTAACGCCGCCTGAGCCGCTACGAGACGAGCGGAAATCGGCGTTCGTTACGCGCTGACCATCGGCGCTCGTCGTCTGAGCATTCCTGCGTGAGGATTCACCGTGGCATACCGCGCCCAGCGCGTTTCAGGTATCCCGCCGCAGGACGCTCGGTCAGGAATCAACTGGAGGGATGTCATGAAGCAGGATCTGATTCGCAAGCGCACCCCCGTGCGCTCGCTGTTGAGCGGTGCACTTGTGAGCTGCCTGGCACTGGGCACGTCGCAACTGGCCTATGCGCAATCCACCGCCGCAACCTTGCGCGGCCAGGTCGGCGGTGCGGGCGAGGGCACGACGGTCACGGTGACCAATACGGCCACCGGCCTGGCGCGCACGGCACGCGTGGGCGCGGACGGCAACTACATCGTAGGCGGCCTGCCGCCGGGCCCCTACAAGGTCGACGTGGTCGCCGACGGACAGGCCAGCAGCAAGGAACTGACGCTGCAGGTGGGTCAGACCGCGACCCTGAACCTCGAAGCGGCCGCCACCGCGGCGGTCACCCCGCAGGGCGATGCGCAGAACCTGGACGCGGTCAAGGTGACCGCGCCGCCGGTGATCGCCGAGACCAAGACCTCGGAAGTGGCCACCTATGTCAGCCAGGCGCAGATCCGCGCCCTGCCGCAGGCCTCGCGTAACTTCCTGGCCTTCGCCGACACCGTGCCGGGCATGATCTTCGAGCAGGGCGCCGATGGCTCCACGCGCCTGCGCAGCGGCGCGCAGAGCGCCAACGGCACCAATGTGTTCATCGATGGCGTCGGCCAGAAGAACTACGTGCTGCCCGGCGGCGTGAGCGGCCAGGACTCCTCCAGCGGCAATCCCTTCCCGCAGCTGGCGATCGGCGAGTACAAGGTCATCACCTCCAACTACAAGGCCGAATACGACCAGGTCTCCAGCGCCGCGGTGACCGCGCTGACCAAGTCGGGCACCAACGAGTTCCAGGGCCAGTTCTTCCGCGACTACACCACCACCGATTGGCGCGAAGCGACCTATGCCGAAGACCAGAACGGTGGGACCAAGGTGCCGTCCAGCGAGGAGCAGTTCGGCGCCTCCTTCGGCGGCCCGATCATCAAGGACAAGCTGTTCTTCTTCGCCACCTACGAGGCCAAGCGCATCGAGCGCCCGCGCACGGTGCGCGTGGGCGACAACGCGTTCAACCAGGCCGATCTGACGCCCGAGCTGGCGCAGTACCTGGGCCCGGCCAGCGCGCCGTTCGAGCAGGACAACTGGTTCGGCAAGCTGACCTTCCAGGCCAACGACAACAACCTGTTCGAGTTGTCCGCCAAGATCCGCGACGAGACGGAAGTGACCAACGTCGGCGATGGTCCCAACGTGCCCAGCTACGGCAGCGACAAGAGCAACGACTCCAAGCGCTTCGACCTGCGCTGGCAGTTCAGCAACGAGAACTGGCTCAACGACCTGCACCTGACCCGCGAGGACGACAGTTGGAGCCCGCGCCCGGTGACCTTCGGTCCGGGCTACCAGATCACCAATAACCTGATCAATCAGGCTGACGGCACCGCCATCCTCAACATCGGTGGCGGTCCGGACTTCCAGGACAAGGGACAGAAGGGCAATGGTCTGCAGAACGACCTGACCTTCTATGGTCTGGAGGGCCACACCATCAAGGCCGGCGTCAAGTACAAGGACGTGGAAGTCAGCTCACTGCAGCGCAATCCCGCCAGTCCGCAGTACCGCGTGGATTACTACGAAAACCGGGACGCAGGCCGCGACACCCTGGACAGCTTCATTCCGTACCGGGTGCAGTTCCGTTCCGCGTTGCCGGGGATGCAGGCGGGCGCGGTGACCTCCAAGAACAAGCAGTACGGCATCTATCTGCAGGACGACTGGCAGGTCACCGACCGCTTCGAGCTCAACCTGGGCGTGCGCTATGACTATGAGGAGTCGCCCGCCTACCAGGACTTCGTGACCCCGCCGGGAATCGCCGCTGCCATGCGCAGCTGGCCCAATGTCCAGAACACGGACTACGACGTCAACGACTACATCTCCACTGGCTCCAACCGCAAGGCCGACGACAACAACTGGGCCCCGCGCCTGGGCTTCTCCTACGACCTGACCGGCGACCAGCGGCACGTGATCTTCGGCGGTGCCGGGCGCTCGTTCGACCGCAACCTGTTCGACTACCTGGCCCTGGAGCAGCTGACGACCTCCTTTGCGCGCTACACCTACAACTTCAACACCGAGGCGCATCCTTGCGCGGTGGGGACGGGTACGTGCCTGGCTTGGGACCCGGCCTACCTTGATCAGGCCACGCTCGACGGGCTGGCGGCGGCCAACCCGAACCTGGGCTCGGAAGTGCAGCTGATCAACAACAACCTCAAGACGCCTTACTCGGACCAGTTCAGCATCGGCATGCGCAACATCGTCGAGTTGGCCGGCGTGGAATGGAACACCTCGGCGGCCATCGCCCATATCCGCAGCTACGACGGGCTGTTGTTCACCCTGGGCAACCGCTATCCGGACGGGTCCTTCCACGGTTGCGATACCGGCGCGCAGTGGGGCTGCGCGGCGTTCGATGAGCCGATCCCCGGTTACGGCAACCTGATCCTCATCGACAACGGGATCGACACCAAGCTCAACCAGCTGCTGCTGTCGGCGGACAAGCCCTACAGCGATGAGTCGCCCTGGGGCGTGACCCTGGCCTATACCTTCAGCGATGCCAAGGAAAATCGCCTGAGCAGCGCCAACACGGGCGAGCGTTACCTGTTCGACCTGCCGAACCTGGACGGGCAGCCGTTCCTGCGCTCGGTCGGTGTCCCGCGCCATCGCCTGGTGGCCACCGGCACCGTGGGTTTTGCCGGCTTCATCGTCTCCAGCAAGCTGACCCTGGCCACGCCCGAGCCGCTGTCGGCGGTGGATTGCCGTGCGGGCGATGGCAACTGCCGCTTCGCCTCGTACACACCCGACACCACGATCGGTTACAAGACCTTCGACTTGGCCATCGAGAAGACCTTCGATACCGGCAGCGACATCAAGTTCCGGGTCCGTGGCGACATCTTCAACGTCTTCAACTGGAAAAACTTCACCGACTACAACACCGACTACAACAGCGCACTGCTGGGCCAGCGCAACGGCGTCAACACCGAGTGGCCGCCGCGGTTGTTCAAGCTTTCGCTGGGACTGGATTGGTAATTACCGGTCGCTCCCTCCCCGATACAGGGGAGGGAGCTTGCGCTGCGGTGCAGCGGAATCTCCCCTCTCCGCAGCCGTGTGGCGACGTGCGACCCCTACCAAATATGAAGAGGGTAGTCAGGCTTTGAATGGAGGTTATGCGTTAAGATGTAACCGGTTTCAGAAGGTCGGTCCGATGAAGTCACTGCGTCTGTCGTCTCTGCTCATGGCCAGCGGCTTGGTGCTGCTTGCGGGATTGGCCGCCTGTGACAAGAAACCCCCGCCCGCACCGCTGCAACCGGTGCGCGTGACCGGCAGGCCGCCCGTGGAATTGCCCGTGGAAGACAAGAAGCCAGAGCTGTCGCCTTTGTTCCGCGATATCGAGCGGCGCACGTTCCAGTTCTTCTGGGACACCAGCAACGAACTCAACGGCATGACACCGGACCGCTATCCCTCGCGGCCCTTCGCCAGCGTGGCGTCGGTGGGCTTTGCCTTGACCGCCTATCCGATCGGCATCGAGAACGGCTGGGTCAGCCGCACGCAGGCGGTGGACCGCACCCTGGCGACCCTGAAATTCCTGTATGGGCTCAAGCAGGGCAAGCAGGACAAGGGGACGGCCGGCTACAAGGGCTTCTATTACCACTTCCTGGATATGCAGACCGGCGAGCGCTACAACTCGTGGGTGGAGCTGTCCAGCGTGGATACCTCGCTGCTGCTGATGGGCGTGCTGTTCGCGCAGTCCTACTACGATGCCGACGAGCCGCGCGAGAAAGAGATCCGTGACCTGGCCGAGAAGATCTACCGCCGCGTGGACTGGAGCTTCCTGCAGGAGAACAAGCCGCTGATCTCGATGGGTTGGTTCCCGGAGAGCGGGGTCATCAAGCACGACTGGAAGGGCTACAACGAGGGCATGCTGGTCTATCTGCTGGCGCTGGGTTCGCCCACCCACCCGGTGGACCCCGATGCCTGGCAGGTCTGGACCCGCACCTACAACGATGTGTGGGGCGTGTTCCAGGACCAGGAGTACCTGGCCGGTGGGCCGATGTTCTGGCACCAGTACACGCATGTCTGGGTGGATTTCCGCGGCATCCAGGACGACTACATGCGCGAGCACGGCATGGATTACTTCGAGAATTCGCGCCGCGCCGCCTATGCCCATCGCCAGTACGCCATCAACAACCCGATGAAGTGGAAGGACTACGGCGAGAACGTGTGGGGCCTGACCGCCTCGGACGGCCCGCAGAACACCACCCAGGAGTATCGCGGCGAGCAGCGGCAGTTCCGCCATTACTCGGCGCGCGGCGTGGGCCTGCGCGATGTCTTCGACGACGGCACCATCGCCCCGACCGCGGCCGTGGCCTCGCTGCCATTCGCGCCGGAGATCGTGATCCCGGCCACCGAGGAGATGCACAAGCGCTACGGCGACTACCTGTACTCCAGCTACGGCTTCCTGGATGCGTTCAACCCCAGCTTCACCTACGAGATCCCGATCAAGACCGGCCGCATCGTGCCCGGCCATGGGTGGGTCGCCAGCGACTACATCGGCATCGACCAGGGGCCGATCCTCACGATGATCGCCAACTACCGCAACGAGTTCGTGTGGAACGTGATGAAGAAGAACCCGCACATCCGCCAGGGCCTGGAGCGTGCCGGTTTCCGCGGTGGCTGGCTGGCGCCGGAGGGCGAGAAGCCCGATCCGGCCAGCACCATGGGCGACCCGGACGCGGCCACGGCGCGTGCGCTGGGCACGGCCGAGTCGCGCATCCCCAGCGACCCGCCGGCCGACGCCGCCGAGTCGCCCTCGCGCCCGCAGCAGCCGGATTGATCGACTGATGCATGAGTTCGAAAAAAGGTCCAGGCGCGCCCTGCGGCTTGGACTGGTGGCGGTGCTGCTGGTCCTGATCGCAGGCTGCGGGGGCGGCGACAAGCGCAAGCAGGTGGTGTCGTTCTGGGCCATGGGGCGCGAGGCCGAGGTGGTGGGCGAGCTGCTGCCGGAGTTCGAACAGGCGCACCCGGACATCGAGATCCGCGTGCAGCAGATTCCCTGGACGGCCGCCCACGAGAAGCTGCTGACCGCCTTTGCCGCGGACGATCTTCCCGATGTCTGCCAGCTGGGCAATACCTGGCTGGCCGAGTTCGCCGCGCTCAAGTCGCTGGAGCCGCTGCGCTCGCGCATCGAGGCTTCCAGCGTCATCGACCAGGCCGATTACTTCCCGGGCATCTGGGACACCAACGTGGTGGACGGTCAGGTGGTGGGCGTGCCGTGGTACGTGGACACGCGGCTGCTGTTCTACCGCAAGGACCTGGTAGAGCAGGCCGGGGTGAAGCTGCCCATCCAGAGCTGGGCCGAGTGGGAGGCGGCCATGGCCAAGATCAAGGCCATGGTGGGCAAGGACCGTTTCGCCACGCTGATGCCGATCAACGAGTTCGAGCAGCAGCTCTCCTTTGGCCTGCAGACCGACGATCCGCTTCTGAAGGACCACGACACCCGCGGCAACTTCTCCGCGCCGGGCTTTCGCAAGGCGCTGGGCTTCTACGCCAACATGTTCCAGCAGGGCTGGGCACCGGCGGTGTCTGAGACCCAGATCTCCAATGTCTGGGACGAATTCTTCAACGGCTACTACGTGTTCTATGTCTCCGGTCCCTGGAACATCCGCGAGTTCCGCAAGGTGGCGCCTGCCAACCTCAAGGACGCCTGGGGCACCATGCCGCTGCCCGGTCCCAACGGCCCGGGCGCCGGGATCGCCGGCGGCACCAGCCTGGTGATCTTCCGCGACTCCGAGCACAAGGAGGCGGCGTGGAAGTTCATCGAGTTCATGTCCCAGCCCAGGATCCAGGAGCGCTTCTACAGCATCATCGGCGACTTGCCGCCGCGGCGCAGCACCTGGCAGGCCGCCTCGCTGGCCAACGACCCACTGGCCCTGGCCTTCCGCGACCAGCTCGAGCGGGTCAAGCCGACGCCGAAGGTACTGGAGTGGGAGCGGATCATGCAGGAGATGCGCCTGGAGACCGAGCGCGTGGTGCGTGGCGGCAAGCCGCAGGAGGCGGCCACCCGCGACCTGGATGCGCGCGTGGATGAGCTGCTGGAAAAGCGCCGATGGATCTATGCCCGCGACCACGCAGGGCAAGCGGCAGGTCAGGGGGCATCGCCATGAGTTCCAGGACTTCGCTGGCCGGCTGGATCTTCGCCGCGCCCTCGCTGCTGGTGCTGGGCGTGTTCTTCGGCCTGCCGGTGGCCTCGGCCCTGCTGCTGAGCGTGACCGACTTCGACCTGTACGCGCTATCCGATGTCTCCAACCTGCGCTTTGTGGCGCTGGACAACTACATCGAGCTGTTACAGACGCCGATGTTCTGGAAGTCGCTATGGAACACGACCTACTTCGTGATCCTCGGCGTGCCGATGTCGCTGGCGCTGTCGCTGGGCGCGGCGATGCTGCTCAACGCGCCGGTGGCCCGTTTCAAGGGCTTGTTCCGCACCGCGCTGTTCGCCCCGGTGGTGACCACGGTGGTGGCCGTGGCGGTGATCTGGCGCTACCTGTTCAACACCCGCTACGGGCTGGTGAACTGGGGCCTGGGGCATCTGGGCATCGACCCGGTGGACTGGCTGGGCGACCCGCACTGGGCGATGCCCACCATCATGCTGTTCGCGGTGTGGAAGAACTTCGGCTACAACATGGTGATCTTCCTGGCGGGCCTGCAGGCGATCCCGCAGGATCTGTACGAGGCGGCGCGCATCGATGGCGCCAACCGCTGGAAGCAGTTCCTGCACATCACCCTGCCGATGCTGGGGCCGGTGTTGCTGGTGGTCGGCGTGATCACCGTGTCCGGCTACTTCCAGCTGTTCGCCGAGCCCTACGTGATGACGCGTGGCGATCCGCTGCAAAGCACGGTCAGCGTGCTGTACTTCATGTTCGAGGAAGGCTTCAAGTGGTGGAACCTGGGCCGGGCCTCGGCCGTGGCGTTCCTGCTGTTCCTCATCATCCTGGCGGTGACCTCGCTGATGCTGCGCTTCGGGCGCAAGCGGGACCTGGTATGAGCGTTCACCCGATGGCCCGGCGTGGCCACACGTCGGCGCGGGCCAGCTTTATGGAGCGGGCCTACGGCCGAGCCTTTGCAGAGGAGAGGATGTCTTGAGTCGCGAAGTCGGAGGCACGCGCTGGAATGCGGTGCTGGTCAATGGCGGCCTGCTGGTGCTGGCCATCCTCGCCCTGGGGCCGCTGCTGTGGATGGTGTCGGTGTCCTTCATGCCCAGCGGCGAGGCCAGCCATTACCCGCCGCCGCTGACGCCCTCGCGCATCACGCTGGAGAACTACCACACGCTGTTCGGGCGCACCGGCATGGGCGGCAACTTCGTCAACAGCCTGATCGTATCGGTGTCCATCACCCTGGGCTCGCTGCTGATCAACACCATGGCCGGCTACGCCTTCGCCAAGCTGCGCTTCGCCGGGCGCGAACGCATCTTCCAGATCCTGCTGGCGGCGCTGGTGATCCCGGCGCAGGTGGCGATGCTGCCGCTGTTCCTGCTGATGAAGCAGCTCGGCCTGGTCAACAGCTTCGCCGGCGTGGTCATTCCCACGCTGGCCACGGTGTTCGGCATCTTCCTGGTGCGGCAGTACGCGCGCAGCATCCCCGACGAACTGCTGGAAGCGGCGCGCATCGATGGCGCAGGCGAGCTGCGGATCTTCTTCCAGATCGTGCTGCCCATGCTCAAGCCGGTGCTGGTGACCCTGACCATCTTCACCTTCATGGCCGCCTGGAACGACTTCATGTGGCCGCTGATCGTGCTGACCGACCAGGCGCACTACACCTTGCCGGTCGCGCTGGCCACGCTCTCGCGCGAGCACGTCATGGACGTGGAAATGATGATGGCCGGCGCCGTGGTCACGGTGGTGCCGGTGCTGCTGCTGTTCCTGGCCTTGCAGCGCTACTACATCCAGGGCCTGCTGTTGGGCAGCGTCAAGGGATGAGCATGCCGGGCGCCATGCAGGACTGCGGTCGGCCCGCAAGCGGCAGCGCGCCGCTGCGCACCGCGGCCGATGGGCCACCCGCGATTCCGAGCGGACCAGGCGCCTGAGTCATGTTGGGAGGACATGGACCCGGGCGCCGGAAACGCGCCCGGGGAACGTGTCGTCCTGCTGCCATTCATTGGAACCGATTTCATCGCGCGGATGCGTGGATGTCTCCACGCGCATGTCTGCCGCTGCGCTCGCGCAGCATCTCTGGCGTGCGGCTGGCCCTTGCCGGCGCACACCGACTCATCGGCCCCTTGGGCGATGAGGTTGTAGGGCGGGGCGCCCGTTTGCGCCCCATCGTCGTGCGCACGGCCGATCTGGCCGCGTGCGCGTTGCTGTACTCATAACTCAGGAGAGAAGGACGCAATGTCCAGTCCCACCATGCCCCATCCATTTCGCCATCCCCGCCGCAGCCTGCTGACCTGCGCACTCGCCAGTTGCCTGATGCTGGGCGCTGGCGTGGCATCGGCGCAGTCGACCAGCGCCACCCTGCGTGGGCAGGTCGCCGGTGCCGGTACCGACACCACGGTCACCGCGACCAACGCCAACTCCGGCTTCAGCAGGACCGTCAAGGCCGACGCCAACGGCAACTACACCGTGGCCGGCCTGCCACCGGGCACCTACAAGGTGGACGTGGTGGCCAACGGCGCGGCCAGCAGCCAGAACGTCACCCTGGCCGTGGGCCAGAACGCCACGCTCAATGTCGATGGCGGCGGCGGCGCGGTCACCCCCGCCGGCGATGCGCAGAACCTGGATGCGGTGCAGGTCACCGCCGCGCCGACCGCTTTGATCGAGACCCGCACCTCGGAGAACTCGGTCTACATCACCACCAAGCAGATCGATGCGCTGCCGCGGGCGACCCGCAACTTCCTGGAGATCGCCGACACCGTGCCTGGCGTGCAGTTCCAGCGCGACGGCAACGGCAACACCCAGCTGCGTTCAGGCGCCACCAGCGCCAACGGCACCAACGTCTACATCGACGGCGTCAGCCAGAAGAACTACGTGCTCACCGGTGGCGTCAGCGGCCAGGACAACAGCCGCGGCAACCCGTTCCCGCAGTCGGCGGTGGGCGAGTACAAGGTCATCAGCTCCAACTACAAGGCCGAGTTCGACCAGCTCAGCAGCGCGGCCATCGTGGCGGCGACCAAGTCGGGCACCAATGATTTCCACGGCAGCTTCTTCTGGGACTACAGCAACGACGACTGGCGCGCGATCTCCCCGCAGGAGCGTCGCGACGGCCAGAAGGCCGACTTCAAGGAGGAGCAGTACGGCGCCACCTTCAGCGGCCCGATCCTCAAGGACCGCGCGCACTTCTTCATCGCCTACGAGGCCAAGGAATACGCCACGCCGCTGATCGTGCAGCCGGGCTCGGTGTATGCCGGCCGTGCCGACGAGCTGCCGGAAAACTTGCGCGCCGGGCTGGGCTCGGTGACCACGCCGTTCAAGGAGGACCTGTACTTCGGCAAGATCGACTGGGCGGTGGGCGAAAACCACCTGTTCGAGCTGACCGGCAAGTACCGCAAGGAGGACGAGGTCAGCGGCATCGGCGACCAGACCCTGTACGAGGCCGGCAGCCTCAACGGCCAGGAGGAAAAGCGCGCGGACCTGCGCTGGCAGTACACCGGCAACGGCTTCCTCAACGACGCGCACATCACCTACGAGAGCGCGTTCTGGAATCAGACGCCGATGAACGATGGCATCGGCTACGTGCTGTCCTTCTGGCCGCAGAACGGCGATGAGGCCACCGTGCTCAACGCCGGCGCCGGCGGCAGCTACCAGCGCAAGGGCCAGGAGGGCTGGTCCATCCAGGACGACCTGACCCTGGACGGCATCGAATGGGCGGGTAGCCACACCTTCAAGATGGGCGTGAAGTTCAAGGACATCGAGCTCAACTCGATCCAGTACAACCCCTACAACCCGCAGTTCTACTACAACATCCAGACCAGCACGGCCGTGCCGTATCGCGTGCGCTACGGCGAGGCGATCGGCAGCGCCGGCGGCTCGGTGATCTCCAAGAACAAGCAGTACGGCATCTACCTGCAGGACGACTGGGAGGTCAACGACAAGCTGACCCTGAACCTGGGCGTGCGCTACGACTACGAGGAAACGCCCTCGTTCCTGAACTTCCAGACGCCTGCGGACGTGGCCAACGCGCTGCGCAGCTGGGGCAATCTGGACAACGCCAACTACGACATCGAGAACTACATCAGCAACGGCCGCAACCGCAAGGCCTTCAAGGATGCGATCCAGCCGCGCCTGGGCTTCTCCTACGACCTGCAGGGCAACGAGGAACACGTCGTCTACGGCGGTGCCGGGCGCGCCTACGACCGCAACATCTTCGACTACCTGGCGCTGGAGCAGCTCAACAACAGCTTCGTCTCCTACAACTACTACTTCTCCTCGCCGGAGAACGGCGCCTGCCGCACCCAGGGCACCAATTGCACCGCCTGGGACCCGGCGTACTTCGATCCGGCCAACCTGCAGGGCCTGGGCACGGCGGAGAACTCCGGCCGCGAGATCTACCTGATCGACAACAACATCAAGACGCCTTACTCGGATCAGTTCAGCATCGGCATGCGCAACCTGGTGAGCTTCTGGGGGCAGGACTGGTTCACCGACGTCACCCTCTCGCGGGTGGAGAGCAAGGACGGCTTCGCGTTCCTGCGTGGCAACCGGCGCGAGGACGGTTCGTTCTTCATCCCGGGCACCACCTCCACCGTGCCGGTGGACTACACCCCGCCCGGATACGGCAGCGTGATCCTGGGCACCAATGGCCTGGAGACGCGCAACAACTCGCTGGCCATGCGCATCGAGAAGCCCTACACCGAGCAGAGCGGCTGGGGCATGACGGTGTCCTACACCTACTCTGATGCCGAGGAGAACCGCCAGTTCGGCGAGCACTACTCGCTGGACCAGGAGACGATCGCCGGCTACGGCTGGCGCGAGGCGGCGGGTATCGCCAAGAACCGCCTGGTGGCGACCGGCATCTACGACCTGCCGGGGGGCATGACGCTGTCGGGCAAGCTGTCGCTGGCCTCGCAGCTGCCGTTCTACGGGCGCGACTGCACCGCGGGCAACGACGACTGCCAGATCATTCAGTACAAGCCGGACCGCAGCATCGGCTTCAAGCAGTTCGACCTGGCGCTGAGCAAGGACTGGGATACCGGGTCCGATGTGAAGCTCAATGTCCGCGCCGACGTGTTGAACGTCTTCAACTGGACCAACTACGGTGGTTACATCACCGAGACCGGGACGGCGCTGGACCCCAACCTGTCCTTCGGCAACACCAACTACGTGCTGGCCGGCCCGATGCGGACCTTCCGCGTGCAGTTCGGGTTGAACTGGTAACAGCGGGGCCATGGCGCAGCGCGCCATAAGCGATACGATTTCCGGCCGCCGCCTGGCGGCCGGATTCCCATCAACGGCAAGGTGACGATGATGAAGCTGCTGGTCTCGATGATGTTGGGTGGCGTGTCGCTGCTGGCCTCGGCGCAAGCGCCCGGCAAGCCGCGGGTGCTGGACGATTTCAGCGACCCGGCCAGCTGGCGGGTGGTCACCTCCAACCAGGTCAGCGCCTCGCTGCGCAAGCTGCCTGCGGGCGAGGGCGGCGGCCTGTGCCTGGACTACGACTACAACGGCGTATCCGGCTATGCGGCGATCCGGCGCGAGGTCGCGATCGACTACCCGGACAACTACCGCTTCGATTTCCGCTTGCGTGGCGATTCGCCGCGCAACGATCTGCAGTTCAAGCTGCTGGATGCCAGCGGCGACAACGTGTGGTGGGTCAATCGCCCGCGTTACGAGTTTCCCAAGGACTGGACCCCGGTGCGCTATCTCAAGCGCCACATCGACAAGGCCTGGGGCCCGGATCCGGACAAGACCTTGCGCAAGACCGCAGAGCTGGAGTTCACCCTGTACAACAACGCCGGCGGCAAGGGGTCGGTGTGCTTGAATGCGCTGACCTTCACGCCGCTGCCGGCAGAAGACACCTCGCCGCTGCGCGCCAAGGCCAGCGCGACGGTTGGCGCGTCGACTGCAGCCGGCGCCGTCGATACGCGCCCGGCCACCGCATGGAGCGGAAGCTTCGGCGGCGCCGCGCCGGTCCTGACCCTGGACCTGGGCAAGCCGCGCGATTTCGGTGGCCTGCGGCTGGACTGGGCCGAAGGGCAGCAGGCGCTGGACTACCGCGTGCAGCTGTCCGATGACGGCAAGCGCTGGCGGGATGCTGCACAAGTGAGCGGCAGCAATGGCGGCATCGACTGGATCGCGCTGCGCGAGGCGCAGGCACGCTATGTGCGCCTGCAGCTGGACAGCGGTGCGGCCAGGGCCTTCGCGCTGCAGCACGTCGAGTTCCTGCCGTTGAAGTTCTCCGAGACGCCCAACGACACCCTGGCGGCCATCGCCACGCAGGCGCCGAAGGGCCGCTACCCGCGCGGCTTCAGCGGGCAGCAACCGTACTGGACGCTGGTCGGCATCGATGGCGGCCTCCAGCAGGGCCTGATCGGCGAGGACGGGGCGATTGAGGTGGGCCGCGGCATGTTCGCCATCGAGCCTTTCGTGGTGGCCGGCGGCAAGCTGCGCAGCTGGGCCGACGTGCAGGTCAGTCAGTCGCTGCAGGATGGCGACCTGCCGATTCCGGAAGTGCACTGGAAACACGCGGATTTCTCGCTCATGACCACGGCCTTTGCCGCCGGTACGGCCGGGCAGTCGCAGCTGGCCGGCCGCTACCTGCTGACCAACACCAGCGACAGGCCGCAGCGTTATGCGCTGGTGCTGGCGGCGCGGCCGATGCAGGTCAATCCGCCCAAGCAGTTCCTCAGCACGCAGGGCGGATACACGCCGATCGCCACGGTGGCCGTGGATGCGCGCGAAATGACGATCGCCCAGCAAGCCGGTGGCCAGGCACGGGTGGTGCGAACGGCGGGCCCTGCCGATGCCGCGCTGGCGTCCTCCTTCGCCGCCGGGGACGTGGTCGAGCGTCTGGACGGCATCGCCTGGCCGCAGCCCTGCGATACCTGTCGCTTCGCCGCCTTGTCCGATCGCGTGGGCCCGTCCAGCGTGCTGGATGCCGCGCATCCGGACCCGGTCGGCATGGCCTCGGCGGCCTGGATCTACGAGGTGGACCTGGCCCCGGGCGCGTCCAGGGAGTTCGGCTGGATCACGCCGATGACCGGCGCGCTGCCGCAGGACCAGACCGATCTGGCCGCGCTGCAGCAGCAGGTCGCCGAGACCTGGCGCGGCAAGCTGGACCAGGTGAGGTTCACCGTGCCCAAGGCCGGGCAGGACCTGGTGGACACGCTGCGCACGGCCACCGCGCACATGCTGGTCTCGCGCATCGGGCCACGCCTGCAGCCGGGCACGCGCTCCTACAACCGCAGCTGGATCCGCGATGGCGCGATGATCTCCGAAGGCCTGCTGCGCATGGGGCGCAGCGAGGTCGTGCGCGACTACGTCCAGTGGTACGCGCCTTACCAGTTCAAGGACGGCATGGTGCCGTGCTGCGTGGACGACCGCGGCAGCGACCCGGTGCCGGAGAACGACAGTCACGGCGAGCTGATCTTCAACATCGCCGAGTACTGGCGCTACACCGGCGATACGGCCTTCCTCGAGAAAATGTGGCCGCATGTGCAGGGCGCCTACGCCTACATGGAGCGCCTTCGCCTGTCCGAGCGCACTGAAGGGAACCGCGCCCGCAACGCCGCCTTCTACGGGATGATGCCGGTGTCGATCAGCCACGAGGGCTACTCGGCCAAGCCCGTGCATTCGTACTGGGACAACTTCTGGGCCCTGCGCGGCTACAAGGACGCGGTGGACATCGCCCAGGCCCTGGGCCATGACGAGGAAGCCCGGCGCTATGCGGCCTCGCGCGACCAGTTCCGCGACGACCTGGCGTCCTCGCTGAAGCTGGCCGCGCAGCAGCATGGCCTGGATTTCCTTCCCGGTTCTGTGGAGCTGGGCGACTTCGATGCCACCTCCACCACGATTGCCCTGGCGCCCGGCGGCGAGCAGGGCCGCCTGCCGCAGCCCCTGCTGGACAACACCTTCGAGCGCTACTGGAAGCAACTGGTCGCGCGGCGCGATGGCACCAGCGCCTGGAAGGACTACACGCCCTACGAGTGGCGCAACGCTGCCGCCTTCGTACGCCTGGGCTGGCGCGAGCGCGCCAACGAACTGGTGAGCTATTTCTTCGGCCACCGCACACCGCAGCCCTGGCACCAGTGGGCCGAGGTGGTCTCGCGCACCCCGCGGGAGCCGTTCTTCGTCGGCGACCTGCCGCATGCCTGGGTGGAATCGGATTTCGTCCGCACCGCGCTGGACATGTTCGCCTACACCCGCGAGATCGACGACAGCATCGTGCTGGCCGCCGGCATTCCCAGCGCCTGGCTGGGCGAGGGCGGCATCGCCATCGACGGCATGCGTACGCCGCATGGCGCGCTGGGCTACCGACTGCGCCGCGAGGGCAACCAACTGCAGCTGGACGTGCCCAAGGGCCTGAGGCTGCCCAAGGGCGGACTGGTGCTGCCATGGCCTTACACCGGCGCACCGGGTCGGGCCACGATCAACGGCAAGGCCGCCCAGTGGGACAAGGGCGAACTTCGGATCCAGCAGTTGCCGGCTACGGTGCGCGTCGTGGTGCCCTGAGGTAGAGGGAAACGCGCCAGCTGCCTGTCAGGCAGCCAGTTCGCATCCTCATGCCGCAGCCGGACGAGGCTGCGGCCAGTGGCGAGGAGCGATCGCGCCCAGCACTTGCTGCCCTCCTGGGCAGCTTCACCGTTGCCGACGTCCGATCAAACGCGCCGGCCCTGCGGTCCTTCTGCCGGTCCAGCCTGCACGCAGGAATACGCCGGAGCGCCCGCTGAGGAGCAGTGACTGCATCATAATGTGATAACGTAACGTTTCCGCATTTCGAACAGGTTCCAGCTCGATGTCGCAATCCGACCTGCCGGCCATCGCCATCGATGACCTGCACCTGGCCTACGCCGGCCGCCGTGTCCTGGATGGGCTGAATCTGCAGGTTCCCGCCGGCTGCGTGTATGCGCTGCTCGGTGGCAACGGCGCCGGCAAGTCTTCGACGCTGTCGGTGCTGCTGGGCTTCGTGAAGCCCAGCTCGGGCCAGGTGCGGGTAGCAGGCCTGGACCCGGTGAAGGATGCGAATGCGGCCCGCGCGCAGCTGGCCTACCTGCCGGAGAACGTGGCGCTGTACGAGCACCTCAGCGCGCTGGAGAACGCCGACTATCTGCTGGCCCTGGCCGGTACGCCGCGCCGCCCGCAGGAGATCGGCCAGGCCTTCGCCGCAGCGGGGCTGCAGGAGCAGGCCTGGACACAACGGCTGTCGGGATTTTCCAAGGGCATGCGGCAGAAGGTCGCCATCGCCGTGGCCACCTTGCGGCAGGTGCCGGTGCTGCTGCTGGATGAACCGACCTCCGGCCTGGACCCGCGTGCCACCGGCGACTTCAACCGGCTGATCGATGGCGTGCGCAGCCGCGGCGGCGCGGTGCTCATGGTCACCCACGACCTGCTGGGCGCGGTGGACGTGGCAGATCGCATCGGCTTCCTGGAGCATGGCCGCATCGTCGAGGAGGTCGGGCCCGGCCAGCGCGGCTTCGATGTGGCCACCCTGCATGCGCGTTTCGCGCAGCGGCAGGATCAGGCTGCATGAGGGCGGTATTGCGGGTCGCGCGCGAGGAGCTGCGCTTCATCGTCCGGACGCGCTCGGCCACGGTCGGCCTGGTGCTGCTGGTGTTGCTGACGCTGGTGGCCGCGCTGACCTCGGCGCAGCATCGCCGTGAGGTGGCCAGCTTCCGCGAGCGCCAGCAGGCGCAGGCGCAGGCTGCCTTCGAGGCGCAGCCGGACCGGCATCCGCACCGCGTCGTGCACTACGGCCAGTTCATCTACAGGCCGCTGCCGGCGCTGGCCGCCTTCGATGCCGGCGTGGATGCCTTCACCGGCAACAGCATGTTCCTGGAAGGGCATCGCCAGAACACCGCCAACTTCGGCGATGTGCGGCAGAGCTCGCTGCTGGTGCGCTTCGGGCAGCTGACCCCGGCCTTCGTGCTGCAGGTGCTGGCGCCGCTGATGCTGGTGTTCCTGGGCTACGGCGCCATCGCCCGCGAGCAGGAAACCGGCACCCTGCGCGCGCTGCTGCTGCAGGGCGCCACGCGCGGGCAGCTGCTGGCCGGCAAGTACCTGGCCCTGGCGGTCATCGCCCTGGTCTGCCTGCTGCCGGCCGTGGTCGGGCTGGTGCCTGTGGCGTTGTTGCCGGATCAGGCCGCCTCGGTGGCGCTGCTGGTGCTGGCGTACGCGGCCTACCTGCTGGCGTGGTGCGCGCTGGTGCTGCTGGTATCGGCGCTCAGCCGTCGCGGGCGCGATGCGCTGGTGCTGCTGCTGGCGGCCTGGGCGGTGATGGTGCTGCTGGTGCCGCGCGTGGCGCCGGATGCGGCCAGCCTGGCCTACCGCCTGCCCACGCGCCTGGAAACCGAAGTGGCCATTCAGCGCGATCTGCGCCAGATCGGCGACAGCCATGACCCGGACGACCCGCATTTCGCCGCCTTCAAGCAGCAGGTGCTGCAGCGCTACGGCGTGCAGCGCATCGAGGACTTGCCGGTGAACTACAAGGGGCTGGTCGCGGTGGAAGGCGAGCGGCTGACCTCGGGCCTGTTCGACCGTTACGCCGCGCGCGATGCCGCGCTCCAGCAGGGGCAGAACCGGCTGGTGCGGACGTTCTCGCTGCTCAGCCCGACCGTGGCCCTGCGTCAGCTCTCGGCCGCCGTGTCCGGCACCGACTTGGCGGCGCACCAGCGCTTTCTCGCGCAAGCCGAGCGCTACCGCTACGCGCTGGTGCAGCAGCTCAACCAACTGCAGGCCGATGCCGTCAGCCTGGCCGACGACAGCGCGCAGGACCCAGGCGCCGACCAGCGCAAGCGCGTGTCCTCGGCGCACTGGCAGCAGATGCCGGCGTTCGCCTTCCGGCCGGCGGACAGCAGCGAACGTCTCGAGGCGGGCCTGCCGGGCCTGACCACGCTGATGCTCTGGTGGCTGGCCAGCCTGGGCCTGCTGGCGCTGTCGGCCAGGCGACTGGGAGCGATGCGCTGATGCAGCTGTGGACTTACGAATGGCGGTTGTTGCTGCGCGCGCGCGCGGCCGTGGCCGGGCTGATCCTGCTGGCCACGCTGAGCAGCGCCGGGGTGCTGTCTGGCCTGCACTTCATCTCGGCCCAGCGCGCCAACATCGCCCAGGTGCCTGCCTTGCAGGAAGAGGACATGGCGGCCGTGCGCGACTACGTGCTGCGCAGTGAGGATGCCGGCACCGCGGCCTACTACAGCTTCCATCCAACCTGGGATCCGCCCACGCCACTGGCGTTCGCGGCCATCGGCATGCGCGACGTGTCGCCCTACATCCTGCGCGTGCGGGCGCTGGGCCTGGAAGCGCAGATCCACGACTCGGACACCTACAACCCCGAGCTGGCGCTGGCCGGACGCTTCGACTACAGCTTCGTGCTGGTGTTCCTGGCGCCGCTGTTCGTCATCGCATTGCTCTATGACCTGCGCTCGGGTGAGCGCGAAGCCGGGCGTGCGCGCATGCTGGCCGCGCTGCCGGCGCCGGGGCAGGGGGTGTACCGGCGGCGGGTGACCGTGCGCGCGTTGGCGCTGTCGCTCTGCCTGGTGTTGCCATTCCTGGCAGGGGCGGCGGCCAGCGGCGTATCGGTGGCGACGTTGCTGGCCGTGGTGGCGGTCTCGCTGGGCTACCTGGTGTTCTGGATTGTGCTGGCGGTCGTGATCGGGCGGCTGGCCTGGCGGCCGGCGGCGCATGCCACCGCGCTGGCGGCCTGCTGGGTGGTGCTGGCCCTGGTGGCACCCACGCTGGCGCACGTGGCGATCAACGCGGCGGTGCCGGTGGAGCAGGGCGCGGAGATCGCCCGCGAGCAGCGCGAGGCGGTCAACCATGCCTGGGACATCCCGCGCGAGGACACCATGCGGCGCTTCTATGCGGCCAATCCGGCGTGGGCCGATTCGGCGCCGCTGGGGACGGCCTTCCACTACAAGTGGTACTTCGCCTTCCACGAGAACGGCGACCAGGCCGTGGCTGGCAAGGTGCAAGCCTATCGGCAGGGACTGCTGCGCCGCGAACAGCTGGCGCGTCGGGCGGCCTGGCTGCTGCCACCGGCGGCCGTGCAGGTGGCGATGACCTCGCTGGCGCGCACCGATCTGCATGCGCAGCTGGCCTACCAGGACCGGGTGCGCGGCTATCACGCGCAGCTGCGCCAGTTCTATTACCGCTATCTGTTCGGCGAACGCCGCTTTCAGCGCGCTGACTTCGAGCGCGCCCCGCGCTACTCGCCAGCGGAGCCGGCCGCCCCTCCGCCGGCCTGACTTGCCCCCCCCGATGCGCTGCCGCGGCCCGGGCCGCAGGCAGCGTGCACCCGCCTTCCACCCTTGGATCTTCGAAGACCCGCATGATGAAGTTCGCCCTCCTTCCGGCCACGCTGGCCGCCCTGCTGGCGGGCGACGCGCTCGCCCAGAACGCCGATGCCGCCATCACCCTGGGCAGCGTCAAGGCCCGTCAGGGCAGCAGCGGCACGCTGCCCGCCAGCCAGGTGCTGACCTCGGTGGATGTCCTGGGCGGGGACCAGGTCGAGGACCAGAACGTCATGAACAGCTGGGAGCTGCTGGGCCAGATGCCGGGCATCCAGCTCACCGAGACGCGCCAGGGCGCCGAGTCGGGCAAGGCCACCTTCCGCGCCTTCAACGGCGAGGGCTACATCAACGGCATCAAGGTGTTGATCGATGGCGTGCCCAGCAACGTCAACAGCGGCAACCAGCGCTTCATCGACATGGTGTTCCCGCTGGACATCGCCTACATCGAGGTCGTGCGCGGCACCAACGATCCGCGCTATGGCCTGCACAACATCGGCGGCAACATCAATTTCGGCACGCGCCAGGGCGGCAACTACACCGACGGCCGCCTGAGCTACGGCAGCTTCAATACCAGCGAAGCGCAGCTGGCGCTGGGCCGCGAAGCGGACGGGTTCGCGCAGAACTACTTCCTGGGCGTGCAGGCCTCCGATGGCTATCGCCATGACAACGACCACTCGGAGAAGTACTCCGTCGGCGGCAAGTGGTTCTACGGCGACGAGGCCGGTGGGACCCGCATCGGGCTGATCGCGCGCGCCTACCACCACCAGGCCGACGAGCCAGGCTTCCTCACCGCCGAGCAGATGGCCCAGGACCGCTTCCAGTCGCCGGCCAAGAACGCCAACGATGGCGATGACCGCGACATGCGCCAGCTCAGCGTGCATCTGGACATGCAGCTGGCCGAACGGCTGCACCTGGGCAGCAAGCTTTACTACAACCGCTACCAGGACGATCGCACGGTGACCTTCAGCGACTATCCGCAGGGCGATGCGCCACGGCAGCGGCGCATCTGGGACGAGCGTCAGCTAGGCCTGCTGGGCACGGTCACCTGGGGCGTCAACGAGGCATTGACCCTGGAAGGCGGCGTCAATGCCGAGCACCAGGACAATGGCTATGTCCGTTATCGCTATCGCTTCGGCGTGCCCACCGACTTTTCCGCCGCGCCGAGCCGGACGCAGAACGACGACCGCTATTCGCTGGACAACACCGGCGCCTACGTGCAGGCCGTGATCCAGCCGGTGCCGGCGCTGAAGATCGTGCCGGCCTACCGGGTGGATCGCTTCTCCGGCAATACCCAGCTGCCCAACGGCGTGGATGCGCCGCTGCAGCGCTACGGCAACATCGAGCAGCCCAAGCTGAGCGTGGTGTATGCCATCAATCCCTCGCTCAATGCCTATGCCAACTGGGGCCGGACCTTCCAGGTGCTCACCGGCTCGACGGCGCCGGCGTATCTGACCCCGGGGCAGGCCGCGTTTCGCCCTTCGATCAACACCGGCACCGAGTTCGGCCTGAAGCTGCAGACCGCCCAGTTGCAGGCGCGCGTGTCGGCCTGGCAGCAGGACGCCACCGACGAGGTGGCCAACATGCCGGCCACCGGCACCAGCGTCGGCCTGGGCCAGACGCGGCGGCGCGGCGTGGACCTGCAGGCCAGCCTGCAGCTGGGCGATGCATGGAGGCTGTGGGGCTCGCACGCCATCCAGGAAGCGAAAGTGGTCAGCGCCTTCGCCGCCGACGGCAGCTCGCTGGCGGGCAAGGAGGTGTTCTCCACGCCGCGCTACATCAGCAATCTCGGTGTGGACTATCGCTTCAACACGCAGCTGGATTTGGGCTTGCAGGCGCGCATGCAGGGCGATTACTACATCGACTCGCCCAACCTGCAGGGCAAGTACGGCGGCTTTGCGGTGATGGATCTGAACGCCCGCTACGCGCTGAGCGATCGCCTCAGCCTGGACCTACAGGTCAGGAACCTGGCCGACCGCGACTACGCCTATGTCTGGTACGACAGCTTCTTCTGGGGCGGCCAGGACCAGCCGATGTTCAGCGCCGCGCCGGGCCGCGCGTTCTACCTGTCGCTGAACTTCAAGCTGTAGCGTGAGACCCCAGGAGAAGCCGCCCGTGTGCGCCTTCTTCGTTTGATTTCCGCAGCGGCGGTCCTGGTGGACAAGCTTCGCGTTGTCCACCCTACGCCGGGTGGGCAACGATCTTCATCGACCACCGCAGCGAATCGTGCAACGCGGGCGAGCCGTAGGGTGGATGACGCTCTTTCATCCACCACCGCGCGCGACGAACACTGCGGGCGCGTCGGCCTCAGCCGCCGCGCGCCTGCCGGACGATGGCCGCGGCGCGGGCGGCGGCATCGCGCACGCTGTTCCACTCGCCCGCGTCCAGCCAGGCCTTGGGCACCATCCACGAGCCGCCGGCGCAGACCACGTTCGGCTGGGCCAGGTACTCGGACACGGTGGCCTCGGTGATGCCGCCGGTGGGGCACAGCTTGAGGTCCGGGATCGGCCCGTACAGGCCCTTGATCATCGCCAGCCCGCCCACGGCGGTGGCCGGGAACAACTTGCACACGCGGAAGCCGTGATGCATCAGCGTCATCAGCTCGGTCGGTGTGCCCGCACCGGGGATCACCGGGATCGGCGCGGTGGCCAAGGCCTCGGCCATGTGCGCCGGCGTGCCCGGGGTCACCAGGAAGTCGGCACCGGCGGCCACGCAGCGGCCGATCTGGTCGATGGTCAGCACCGTGCCCATGCCCACGGCCACGCCGGGGTATTCCTTCTTCAGCACTTCCAGCGCATCCATCGCCACCGGCGTGCGCAGGGTCAGCTCGATGGCAGGCAGGCCGCCTTCCAGCAGCGACTCGGCCACGTGGCGGGCCTGGTCCAGCGTGTCGACGGCCACCACCGGCAGGATGCCGGCGGAGAACAGCAGGTCTTCGGTCTTCTGCTGGCGGGGCGAGATGCTCATGGAATTCCTCGATGGGATGCGTGGGTCGATGGCGTGGGAGGCGATGTACCGATTCACGCACGGAAGCGCGTGGACAGACGGGTGGCGTTACAGGGCGAGCATGCTGCGCAAGGCGGCCGCTAGGCGCGCACGGCGCAGGCCGCGCACGCGATGGCGGTTGGGCGCGGCGAAATCACCGCGCGGGGTCAAGCGTCCTTGGCTTCATGCGGCGCCAGCGCGGCTTCCGAGCCTCTCCCCAGTTCGTACTCGGCGTCGTACTCCCAGGCGCCGTCCACGGTGGGTGGGCCGCAGGAGATGGACAGCGCGCCCTGGTCGGCAGGCGAGACCAGGCGGCGGTTGAAGGCGAACAGGTTGCGGCCGATGTCGTGCGCGGGCGGCTGGGTGTCCACTGCCGGCTCGCGGGTGTTCCAGGTGTGCGCGTCCACCAGCACTTCCAGCACGCCGGCCTCGGCGTCCAGGCGGATCATGTCGCCTTCGACCACGCGCGCCAGCGGCCCACCGGCCGAGGCCTCGGGAGTGACGTGGATGGCGGCCGGGAACTTGCCCGAGGCGCCGGACAGGCGGCCGTCGGTGACCAGCGCCACGCGCCGGCCCTGGTTCTGCAGCAGGCCCAGGATCGGCGCCAGCGAGTGCAGCTCCGGCATGCCGTTCGAGCGCGGGCCCTGGAAGCGCACCACCGCGACAAAGTCGTGTGGCAGCGCGCCGGCGGCGTGCAGCTTGTTGAGGACCTTGGGATCGTCCACGACCACCGCAGGCGCCTCGATCTGCCGGTACTGCGGCTTGACCGCCGAAGTCTTGATCAGGCCGCGCCCCAGGTTGCCGCGCAGCAGGCGCAGGCCGCCCTGGGCCTCGAACGGATTGGACACCGGACGCAGCACGGTCTCATCGGCGCTGGTGGCGATGCCCGGCGCGTAGCCGAGCTTGCCGTCCTGCACGCGCGGCTCGTCGCAGAAGGCGCGCAGGCCGCCCGGGACGATCGTGGTGATGTCGTGCATCAACCCGGCATCGAGCAGTTCGCGGAACACGAACTGGGTACCGCCGCAGGCGGCGAAGCGGTTTACGTCGGCATCGCCGTTGGGATACACGTGGGCCAGGGTCGGCACCACCTGCGAGATGGCGTCGATATCGTCCCAGGTCAGGATGATGCCGGCGGCGCGGGCGATGGCCACCCAGTGGATGGTGTGGTTGGTGGAGCCGCCGGTGGCCATCAGCGCGGCGATGGCGTTGACGATGGCGCGCTCGTCGATCAGGTGGCCGATGGGGCGGAAGTCGTTGCCCAGGGCGGTGATCTGCAGTGCACGCTCCACCGCCGCGCGGGTCAGCGCATCGCGCAGCGGCGTATCCGGGTTGATGAAGGACGTGCCCGGCAGCTGCACGCCCATGGCCTCCAGCAGCGTCTGGTTGGAGTTGGCGGTGCCGTAGAAGGTGCAGGTGCCAGCGCCGTGGTAGCTATTCGACTCGGCCTCCAGCAGCTCCTCGCGGCTGGCCTCGCCGGCCGCGTAGCGCTCGCGCACGGCGGCCTTTTCCTTGTTCGGGATGCCCGGCGTCATCGGCCCGGCCGGCACGAAGATCGCCGGCAGGTGCCCGAAGGCCAGCGCGCCGATCAGCAGGCCCGGCACGATCTTGTCGCACACGCCCAGGTAGAGCACGGCGTCGAACATGTCGTGGCTCAGGGAGATGGCGGTGGACTGGGCGATGATGTCGCGCGAGAACAGCGACAGCTCCATGCCCGGACGGCCCTGGGTGACGCCATCGCACATGGCTGGCACGCCGCCGGCGACCTGCGCGGTGGCGCCCAGCTCGCGCGCGACCTGGCGGACGATCTCGGGGTAGTGCTCGAACGGCTGGTGCGCCGAGAGCATGTCGTTGTAGGCGGTGACCACGCCCAGGTTGGGCGTGACCGGCGCGCGCAGGCGCGACTTGTCGGTCGGGCCGCAGGCGGCGAAGCCGTGGGCCAGGTTGGCGCAGCTCAGACGGCCGCGGTACGGGCCTTGCTGGAGGGCGGCATCGATGCCGGCCAGGTAGGCGCCGCGCAGGGCGGCGCTGCGCTTGCGGATGCGTTCGGTGACGGCTTCGATCTGGGGATGCAGGCTCATGGCGGCAGGGCTTGAGTCGGGGCCGCGGCGAACAATGCCGGCCGCGGCGGAAGGCGGATGGGCCCCCTCAGCGCATACCACGTAGATACCACTTGCGCGCTTCAGGCAGCCCTGCGATCACACGGGCACTATTTTAGCGCGCAAAAACGCTTGCCGGCTGCGCTAATTACGCTACCACTGGGATACCAGCTGCATTCAGATCCAGCTGGCCCTTGCCGAAGCGTTCCACCGCGTACGCGGCCGCGCCCAGCAGGCCCGGCTGCGGATGCACGTTGGCCAGGGTCGGGATGCGCGCCATGGTCGGGGAGAAGCGCCCCTTGTGCTCGAAGCGCTGGCGGAAGCCGGAATGCTGCAGCGACGGCAGCAGCTTGGGCACCAGGCCGCCGGCCAGGAACACGCCGTCCCAGGCGCCCAGGGTCAGCACCAGATCGCCGGCGATGGCGCCGAACACCGCGCAGAACACGTCCAGCGCATGCAGGCAGCGCGGGTCGCCGGCCGCGGCGCGGGCGGTGATGTCCTTGGGCGCCAGCGGGCCGGGGTCCTCGCCGGCCAGCTCGCTGACCGCGCGGTGGATGTTCACCAGCCCCGGGCCGCAGATCAGGCGCTCGTTGGAGACCCGGCCGAACTGCGAGGACAGGATCTGCAGGATCTCGATCTCCTCCGGCGTGCCCGGCGGGAAGCTGACGTGGCCGCCTTCGGTTTCCAGCGGATAGCGACGGCCGTTGCGGATGATCAGCCCGGCCGCGCCCAGGCCGGTGCCGGGGCCGATCACCGCGTAGGTGCGGTTCTGCGTCAGCGGGGCCGGACTCCAGCGCGCGCTGCCCACCTGCACCACATCCGAAGGCGTCAGCAGCGAGACCGCCATGGCCTGCGCGGCGAAGTCGTTGACCAGCAGCAGGCCATCGAAGCCCAGCGCCTGGCGCGTGCGCGCCACGGAAATGACCCAGGGGTGGTTGGTGATGCGGGCTTCATCGCCGTCCACGCGTCCGGCCACGGCGAACACGCCGTTCTGAGCCACCGCGCCGGTCTGCTCCAGATAGTGCTTGGCCGCATCGGCCAGGGACGGGAAATCGGCCACGACGAACTCGCGCAGGCTGTCGGCCAGAAACGGCTGGACCGCTTCCACGTCCGCCAGGGCGAAACGGGCATTGGTGCCGCCGATATCGGCCAGCAGGACACGGGGTGGGGCGGACAGTTCGGTCGTCATGCGAGCGGATCACCAGACAGGATGAGGGATCGGTGGAAGGACAAAACGCGCAGGATCATAGCGGGCGCACGCAAACATGCCGTTGGGAGCGCCTGCCGTGCGATTGCGCCATTGCACCAAGGTCGTAGATGCGGCCATGCGATGCCAGTGCCTCCAGGGCCATTTGCAGCACACGATGATCGTGTGGTGAAAACGCTTACATGGCAGAATAGCCCACGCCGTAGCCGCCTGTCAGCGATGTGCGCTGAAAGTTTCATGCACATCGCCCACCGGCGGCGCAGACTGTCATCGGGAGGGCCGGCGGCAGCGCAGGCGCAGCGTTGAATCGGAGATGCGATGGCAAGTGTGCAGTTGGATGGTGTGCGCAAGGTGTATGACAACGGCCAGGTCGCCGTGCATGGCGCCAGCTTCGAGATCGCCGATGGCGAGCTGATGGTGCTGGTGGGCCCTTCTGGCTGTGGCAAGTCCACGCTGCTGCGCATGATTGCCGGGCTGGAGGAGATCAGTGGCGGCACGCTGAAGATCGGCGAGCGGGTGGTCAACGATGTCGCCCCCAAGGACCGCGACATCGCCATGGTGTTCCAGTCCTATGCGCTCTATCCGCACATGACCGTGGCCGAGAACCTGGCCTTCGGGTTGAAGCTGCGCAAGCACGACAAGGCCACCATCGATGCGCGCATCAAGGCCGCCGCCGAGACCCTGGGCCTGACCGCGATGCTGGACAAGCTGCCCAAGGCCATGTCCGGTGGCCAGCGCCAGCGCGTGGCGCTGGGCCGGGCGCTGGTGCGCGAGCCGTCGGTGTTCCTGCTGGACGAGCCGTTGTCCAACCTTGATGCCAAGCTGCGTCACTCGGTGCGCACCGAGATCGCCCGGCTGCATCGCCAGTTGGGCACCACGATGATCTATGTCACCCACGACCAGGTCGAGGCCATGACTTTGGGCCAGCGCATCGTGGTGCTCAAGGACGGCCAGATCCAGCAGATCGATACCCCCATGGCGCTCTACGACCGCCCGGCCAACCTGTTCGTGGCCGGCTTCCTGGGCAGCCCGGCGATGAACGTCCTGCGCGGGATCGCGCAGCCGGAAGGGCTGCTGCTTGAGCGCGGGGCGCTGCTGCCCTGGGCCGGCCCGCCGTCCCTGCCCGCGGGCGTGCTGGGACAGCCGCTGGTGGTGGGCGTGCGCCCGGAGGACCTGCACCTGGCCCAGGCCGATGAACCTGGCGCCTTCCAGGCCACGCTGGACAACGTCGAGCCGGTGGGCAACGAGATCTTCCTGCACCTGCAGGCCCACGGCCTGGACCTCATCGCGCGCATTCCACCACGCAGCCTGCCCGCGCCAGGCGCGGCGGTGTGGCTGCGCCTGGACAGCGCGCGCCTGCATTACTTCGACCCGGCCACCGAGGCGCGGATCGAACCGGCCATCGTCCCGGGCCCGGCGACGGCCTGACCTCTCGGCGGCCGCTCGAGCCGGCCAGCGCAGGTTCGAACGCCCGTCGCGGGCGCCGCTATACTCGGCTGTCCCGCGCCGGCGGGCCTGCGACCCGTGCATCGACGGGGGCGCGGCGCGTCGGAAACACACGAGATTGCCACCAGTGGCAGCCGCGCCGCCTCAGAGCGCGCCGCTGCCCGGAACCTGCACGCATGCGCCTGTCCACCATCAAGCTGTCCGGCTTCAAGTCCTTCGTCGATCCCACCACGCTGCACCTGCCCACCAACATGACCGGCGTGGTCGGGCCCAACGGCTGCGGCAAGTCCAACATCATCGACGCGGTGCGCTGGGTGATGGGCGAGAGCTCGGCCAGCCGCCTGCGCGGCGACTCGCTCACCGATGTGATCTTCTCAGGGTCCGCCGCGCGCAAGCCGGTCTCGCAGGCCACCGTCGAGCTGATCTTCGACAACACCGACCACACCGTCTCCGGCGAGTTCGCCGCCTTCAACGAGATCTCGGTCAAGCGCACGGTCAGCCGCGACGGCCAGAGCAACTACTACCTCAACGGCACCAAGTGCCGCCGCCGCGACATCACCGACCTGTTCCTCGGCACCGGCCTGGGGCCGCGCAGCTATTCCATCATCGAGCAGGGCATGATCAGCCAGATCGTGGAGGCCCGGCCCGAGGACCTGCGGGTGTACCTGGAGGAGGCCGCCGGCATCTCCAAGTACAAGGAGCGCCGCAAGGAGACCGAGACCCGCATCCGCCACACGCGCGAGAACCTGGAACGCCTGTCGGACCTGCGCGAGGAAGTGGACAAGCAGCTGGAGCACCTCAAGCGCCAGGCGCGGCAGGCCGAGCAGTACCAGGCGTTGCAGGAAGAGCGCCGGGTCAAGGACGCCGAGTGGAAGGCGCTGCTGTACCGCAACCTGGACGCCGACCTGCAGGCCGCGCGCACGCGCCTGGACCAGGACGAGACCCGCCTGCAGCAGTTCATCGCCGAACAGCGCGAGGCCGAGCGCCTGCTGGAGGAAGGCCGCGCCGGCCGCGACACCGCCAGCGAGGCGCTCAACAAGGCCCAGGCCGAGGTCTACCAGATCGCCAGCACCCTGGCGCGCATCGAACAACAGATCCAGCACCAGCGCGACCTGTCCGAGCGGTTGCGCCGGGCCCGCGATGAGGCCGTGCAGCAACTGAGCGAGCTGGGCACGCATATCTCCGGCGATGAGGAACGCCTGTCGCTGCTGCGCGAGACCGTGGCCGAGGCCGAGCCGCAGCTGGAGGAACTGCGCGAGCACGATGTCCTGCGCCAGGAAGCCCTGCGCGATGCCGAGGCCGCCCTGGCCGACTGGCAGGCGCGCTGGGAAGCGCACAGCCGCGCCACGGCCGAGTCCTCGCGGGCCGGCGAGGTCGAGCGCACCCGCGTGGATTACCTGGACCGCCAGCTGCTGGAAGGCGACCGACGCCGTGAAGCCCTGGCCTCCGAGCGCGCCAGCCTGGACGTGGACGCGCTGACCGAGGCGCTGGAGGACGTGCAGCTGCGCCACGAGACCCAGAAGGAAGCCATCGAGGGCCTGAGCGAGCAGCTGGAGGCACGCAAGCAGGCCGTCACCGCGCACCAGGAGCAACAGCGCGCCACCCAGGGCGAGCTGGCCGAGCTGCGCAAGCAGGCGCAGGCCGCGCGCGGCCGGCTGTCGTCGCTGGAAACCCTGCAGGCCGCCGCGCTGGGGCAGGAGCAGGGCGCGGCCATGGCCTGGCTCAAGGCGCACGGCCTGGACTCGGCCACGCGCGTGGGCGAGGTGCTGGAGGTCGATGCCGGCTGGGAGCACGCGGTGGAAAGCGCGCTGGGCCAGCTGATCGAAGGCGTGCTGGTGGAGGCCCCGGGCGGGCAGATCCAGGCCGAGCTGCTGCAGGCTCTGGCCGAACTCGGTGACGGGCGCCTGGCCCTGGTGTCCTCGGCGCAGGGCGAGGCGGCCTTTCCGGCGACCTCGCTGGCGGCCAAGGTGCGCGGACCGCTGGCCCTGTGCCGCTTGCTCTCGCGCCTGCACGCGGCCGAGAGCCTGGCCCAGGCGCAGGCGCTGCAGGCCCAGCTGGGCGAGGGCGATTCCATCATCACCCGCCAGGGCGAGCGCCTGGGCCAGGGCTGGGTGCGGGTGGCGCACTCGGGCGCGGCCAAGCAGGGCGCGCTGCTGCGCGAGCGCGAGATCCAGGCGCTGCGCGAGCAGATCGAGTCCCTGCAGGAACGCGAAGCCGAGCTGGAAACGCGCCTGAGCCAGCTGCGCGACCAGGCCCTGGCCGCCGAGCAGCAGCGCGAGGACGCCCAGCGCAGCCTGTACGCCGCGCACCGCAGCCTGTCCGAGCTGGCCGGCCAGCTGCAGAGCCAGCAGGGCCGCCTGGAAACCGCACGCAACCGCACCGCGCGCATCGATGCCGAACTCGAACAGCTGATCGAGGCCCTGGACACCAGCCGCGAACAGGCCCGCCTGGCCCGCGGACGCCTGGAAGACGCCGTGGTCAGCATGGGCGACCAGGAAAGCGCCCGCCAGGCGCTGGAAGTCGAGCGCCGCCGCCTGACCGAAGCCCGCGACGCCGCCCGCGACGCGGCGCGGCAGTCGCGCGATGCCGCCCATGCCCTGGCCCTGACCCTGGAGTCCCAGCGCACGCAGATGACCGCCCTGAGCCAGGCGCTGGACCGCATGACCGGCCAGCGCGGCGCGCTGGATTCGCGCCTGGGCGAGCTGACCGCCCAGCTCAGCCATGACGACGACCCGGTGGAGAGCTTGGAAACCGAACGCCAGGTGGCGCTGGAACAGCGGGTGCTGGCCGACCGCGCCCTGGGCGAGGCGAGATCGCTGCTGGACGGCATCGATGCGGACCTGCGCAAGTACGAGCAGACCCGCCAGCAGCGTGACGAGCAGTCGCTGGCCCAGCGCGAGCGCATCGCCCAGCGCCGGCTGGACCAGCAGGCGCTCACGCTCAAGGCCGAGCAGCTGTCGGCGGCCGTGGTGGAGGGCGGTTTCACCCTGGAAGAGGTCATCAACACGTTGCCCGAGGTCGCCGACCCGGCGCAGTGGGAGCAGACCGTGGGCCAGATCGAGGCGCGTATGCGGCGCCTGGAGCCGGTCAACCTGGCGGCGATCCACGAGTACGGCGAGGCCAGCCAGCGCAGCGAGTACCTGGAATCGCAGAGCGCGGACCTCAACTCCGCGTTGGAAACGCTGGAGGAAGCCATCCGCAAGATCGACCGCGAGACCCGCGGCCGCTTCAAGGACACCTTCGACCGCGTCAACTCGGGCATGCAGGCGCTGTATCCGCGCCTGTTCGGCGGCGGCCACGCCTACCTGGAGCTGACTGGCGAGGACCTGCTGGACACCGGCGTGTCCATCATGGCCCGCCCGCCCGGCAAGCGCGTGTCCAACATCTCGTTGCTCTCCGGTGGCGAGAAGGCCATGACCGCCGTGTCGCTGGTGTTCGCGATCTTCCAGCTCAATCCGGCGCCGTTCTGCCTGCTGGACGAGGTGGACGCGCCGCTGGACGAGGCCAACGTCGGCCGCCTGGCCAACATGGTCAAGGAAATGAGCGAGAAGGTGCAGTTCCTGTTCGTCAGCCACAACAAGGCGACGATGGAAGCGGCCAACCAGCTTTCGGGCGTCACCATGCGCGAGCCTGGCGTCAGCCGCCTGGTCTCGGTCGACCTGGAAGAGGCCGCGCGTTTGGCGGGCGCTGCCTGAACATGACATCCTTGCGCCAGTTTTCGCGGAGAACGTGATCCATGTCCGATGTGGCGATGTTGCGGGTCGGCATCCTGATCGCTGGCGTCATCCTGCTGGCAGCCATTTTCATCTTCGGCCGGCCCAAGAAGCCGAGCCAGGGCCGCCGGGTCGAAAGCGGCGAGCGTGACCTGGCGCGGGTCGAGCCCAGTCTGGGCGCGGAAAGCGCCGACAAGGGCGCCACGGTGGACTACAGCAGCGAGGCCGTGACCCAGCCCGAGCTGGGCCTGGGGGCGTCGGATACCGAGCTGGGCAAGCGCCCGAACGGGGACTTCGACAAGATCGTCTCGCTGTATGTCGCCGCGCGCGCCGGGCAGATGCTGCGCGGTGAGGACATCGTGGTGGCGGCCGAGAAGACCGGGCTGACCTTCGGCCACATGAACGTGTTCCACCGCCTGGTGGAGAACCACCCCGAGCGCGGCCCGGTCTTCAGCATGGCCAACATCCTGCAGCCAGGCAGCTTCGACATGTCGGCCATCCGCGAGCTGCAGACGCCGGCCATTGCCTATTTCCTCACCCTGCCGGCGCCGATGAGCGCGCTGGACGCCTGGGAAATGCTGCTGCCCAACGTGCAGCGCATGGCCGAGCTGCTTGATGCGGTGGTGCTGGACGACAGCCGCAACGCCCTGGGCCGCCAGCGCATCCAGCACATCCGCGAAGAGCTGCGCGCCTACGACCGCCAGCACGAGGCGCCGCCGCTGACCAAGGCGCCGCGCTGGTAAAGGCGCCGCGCAGGCCAGCCGCTGGCGGCTGAAGCCGGCGGTCGCCAACTCCACATCTTCCGTGTTGCGGCGATGGTGGATGGAAAAGCGACATCCACCCTACGGACTTGTTTCCACGTGGTCCGTGTCGTTTGATGGTGGATGGAAAAGCGACATCCACCCTACGGGCTTGTTTCCACGTGGTCCGTGTCGTTCGATGGTGGATGGAAGAGCGTCATCCACCCTACGGCTCGCGTAGGGTGGACAACGCGCAGCTTGTCCACCAAGCCGCCCGTCGCGGCAAGAGCGTGAGCCGCCCTGCTGTCACCTGAGCAGCAGCGCCCCACATTCAGGCGGGCCATACGCGGCTGAGGCTGCCAATCGGCCATGCCTGCGTGGTTCGTTCCGCGGCGATGGTGGATGAAAGAGCGTTGTCCACCCTACGGTTCGCGTAGGGTGGACAACGCGCAGCTTGTCCACCAAGACGCCCGCCGCGGCAAGACCGCGCCGCTTCCTGCAGTCGACGGTCTGCTTGCGCCTGCCCCTTAGAATGGCCAGATGACCGATACCGACCCGACCCGCCGCGTCGCCGAGCTGCGTGCCCAGATCGAGCGCGCCAACGTGCAGTACCACCAGCTGGACGCTCCGGAGATCCCCGACGCCGAGTACGACGCGCTGATGCGCGAGCTGCAGGCGCTGGAGGCCGAGCATCCGGAGCTGGCCAGCGAAAGTTCGCCCTCCAGCCAGGTCGGCGCCGCGCCGGCCGGCAAGTTCGCCCCGGTACGACACGCCGTGCCGATGCTGTCCCTGGGCAATGCCTTTAGCGAGGAGGAGGTGGCCGACTTTGTCCGCCGCATCACCGAGAAGCTGGGCCGCCAGGACCCGACATTCTCGGCCGAGCCCAAGCTGGACGGCCTGGCGATCAGCCTGCGCTACGAGGACGGGCGCTTCGTGCGCGGCGCCACGCGCGGGGACGGCGCCACCGGCGAGGACGTCACCGCCAACCTGCGCACAGTCAAGGCGATCCCGCAGACCTTGCAGGGCCGTGGCTGGCCGAAGGTGCTGGAAGTGCGCGGGGAGGTCTACATGCCGCGCGCCGAGTTCGAGGCCTACAACGCGCGCGTGCGCGAGCAGGGCGGCAAGGTGCTGGCCAATCCACGCAATGGCGCGGCCGGTTCGCTGCGACAGCTGGATCCGGCGATCACCGCCCAGCGTCCGCTGAGCTTCTTCGCCTACGGCACCGGCGTGGTGGAAGGCGGCACGCTGGCCGATTCGCATTCGGGCGTGCTGGCGCAGCTGCGCGACTGGGGCTTCCCGGTCAGCGACCTGACGCGCACGGTGCAGGGCAGCGACGGACTGCTCGAGTACTACCGCAGCATCGGCCAGGCCCGCGATGGGCTGGCCTTCGATATCGATGGCGTGGTCTACAAGCTGGACGATGCCGCTGGCCAGCGCGAGATGGGTTTTGTCTCCCGCGCGCCGCGATGGGCCATCGCCCACAAGTTCCCGGCCCAGGAACAGACCACCACGCTGGAAGCCATCGAGATCCAGATCGGCCGCACCGGTGCGGCCACCCCGGTGGCGCGGCTTGCGCCGGTGCAGGTGGCGGGCGTGATCGTCACCAACGCCACCTTGCACAACGCCGACCAGATCGCGCGCCTTGACGTGCGCGTGGGCGATGCTGTGATCGTGCGGCGCGCCGGCGACGTAATCCCGGAAGTGGCCGGGGTCATCCTCGACCGTCGCCCGCCTGGCGCCCAGCCCTGGCAGATGCCGACGCAATGCCCTGTGTGTGGTGCGGAGATCGTGCGCGAGGAGGGGCAGGCGGTGTGGCGCTGTTCCGGCGAGCTCAGCTGCCCGGCGCAGCGCAAGGAGGCAGTGCGGCACTTCGCCTCGCGCCGGGCGATGGATATCGAGGGCCTGGGCGATCGCTACATCGAGGATCTCTCGGACCTTGGGTACGTGCAGTCCGTGGCCGATCTGTACCGGCTGACGCTGGAGGACCTGCTGGAAATGAAGCGGCGCACGGACGCGCGCGATGGCACCACGCCCGAGACCGTCAAATCCGGCAAGGTCGCCACCAAGTGGGCCGAGAACCTGATCCAGGCCATCGACCGGAGCCGCCAGACCACGCTGGAGCGCTTCCTGTTCGCGCTGGGCATCCAGCACGTGGGCGAGAGCACAGCCAAGGCGCTGGCGCAGTGGTTCGGCGAGCTGGCGCTGATCCGCCACCTGCCGTGGCCGCTGTTCAAGCGGGTGCCGGACATCGGCGGCGAGGTGGCCCGCGCGCTGGGGCATTTCTTCGAACAGCCAGGCAACCAGCAGGCCATCGACGCCTTGCTCGAAGGCGGGGTACGCATCGGCGATGCGCATCCGCCCGCGGCCGCCCTGCGCCAGGCGCTGGACCTGGCCACGCTGCTGGTGGATCTGGAGATTCCCAAGGTCACGCGCATCCGCGCCGACCAGCTCGCCTCGGCCTTCGGCTCGGCCAAGGCCATCGCCAAGGAAGCGCAGCACAACTTCGTCACCGCTGGGCTGCCCGCCGACTCGGCGCGCGCGCTGGCGGGCTGGCTGGAGGAACCCGCGCAGCGGGCGCTGCTGCTGCGCAGCGGCGAGGCGCTCGAGGCGCTGATGGCGCAGCTTCCCGAAGGCGATGCAGCGCCGGCGGCAGGCCCGCTGCAGGACAAGACCGTGGTGCTGACCGGGTCGCTGGAGGCCATGACCCGCGACCAGGCCGGGGAGCGCCTGGAAGCGCTGGGCGCCAAGGTCTCGGGCAGCGTGTCGAAGAAGACCAGCTTCGTGGTGGCCGGCGCGGAAGCCGGCTCCAAGCTGGCCAAGGCGCAGCAGTTGGGGGTGGAAGTCTGGGACGAGGCGCGCCTGCTGGCTTTCCTGGAACAGCACGGCGCATGAGCGCGGCCTTGCCCGATGCCGCGCTGGCGCCAAGTGCCACGCGCGAGGCGCTGGTACTGCGCGCGCGCGTCAACGCGATGCTGCGCGGCTACTTCGCCCAGCATGCGGTGTTGGAGGTCGAGACGCCGGTGCTGTCGGCGGCGGGCAACACCGAACCGAACATCGAAAGCTTCACCACGCACTTCACTGGCCACCGCGGCGCCGGTGAGCCGCTGCGCTGGTTGCGGACCTCGCCCGAGTACCCCCTCAAACGGCTGCTGGCGGCAGGCATCGGCGACTGCTACGAGCTGGGTCGGGTGTTCCGCAACGGCGAGGCCGGGGGGCGCCACAACCCCGAGTTCACCATGCTGGAGTGGTATCGCGTGGGTTGGGATCACAGGCGACTGGCCGATGAGACCGTCGCGCTGGTGCAGCAGGCCCTGGCGCTGGTGGGCCGCACGGCCAGCGTGCGCACCCTGGACTACCGCAGCCTGTACCGGGAGGCGGTGGGGGTGGACCCGTTCGAAGCCTCCGCAGAGGCGCTGCAAGCCGCGTTGGGCGAGGTCGCCATCGATGGCCAGGGGCTGGGGCGCGACGACTGGCTGGACCTGCTGATGACGCACCGCATCCAGCCCGGGTTCGTGGCCGATGCGATCACCGTCGTGCACGACTGGCCCGCATCGCAGGCGGCGCTGGCCAGGATCCGGCCGGGCACCCCGCCGGTGGCCGAGCGCTTCGAGCTGTACCTGGGCAGTGTCGAACTGGCCAACGGCTATCACGAACTGACCGATGCGACCGAGCAGGCCGCGCGTTTTGCCCGCGACAATCGCCTTCGCGCCGAGCGTGGGCTGCCGCAGCCGCCGCTGGACACCGCGCTGCTGGCGGCTCTGCCGGCGATGCCGGCCTGCGCCGGCGTGGCCATGGGCGTGGATCGGCTGCTGATGGCGCTGCTAGAGACCCCGCGGATCGGCGATGTGCTGGCCTTCGATTTCGCGCGCGCCTGAACCGCGGTGCGGGCCTGCGCGCCCTTGAAGTCGTCGCGGTTGATGCCTTCAGGAAGGGGCGGCAGCCGGCGCTCGGGGGTCGGATGGTCCTTCGCCAGGCCGCCGGGGCGTCGTAACTCCATTTGAACGCGCGCTGTGTAATCTCGGTCCCGCAACATGCTGCAGGGGGCCTGTCCAAGGGGGCGAGTGACATGGTGAGGATCGTGGGCATCGCGCTGGCATCACTGGCGCTTGCCGGGTGCGCCATGGATTGGGGCAAGGGCTATGCGCAGTACAAGGACGACGAACTGGACCGGCCAGTCAAACCGATGCGTTTCCGCTGCGAATCCACCGGTGGCGACCAGCGCTATTGCAGCGTGGATACGCGCGCAGGCGTGACCCTGGTCAAGCAGCTCTCGCGCACCCCCTGCCTGCAGGGGCGCAACTGGGGCTACGACCGTTTCGGGGTGTGGGTGACCTATGGCTGCCGCGCCGAATTCCGCACCGGCAAGGCCGACGTGGACAAGGTCGGCCTGCTGCGCGAAAGCCTGGGCGTGGCGCGCTGCGAATCCGAGGATTTCCAGCGCAAGGAGTGCCCGGTGCGTATCGAGCAGGGCGCCAGCCTGCTCAAACAACTGTCCGACTCGCCCTGCGAAGAGGGGCAGAGCTGGGGCTGGAACCCGCAGGGGCTGTGGGTGGACAAGGGGTGCGGGGCGGAGTTTCGTGTCCGCTGAGAAGCAGGAACGAGTGGAGAGGAACGAGGTACGAGAGAGAGGAAGACCGCGCGCAGCACCTGAGGCCGGCGCCGAGCCATTCACTGTTCACTCCTTTCCACTCACTCCTCGCCTCACCACCCACTCGTTCCTCGTTCCTCTTCACTCGTTCCTCTAGAATTTGCCCCATGAACGACGCCTTCGACTACGCCCGCTACGACCGCATCCGTCCCATCCTGTGGACCGGCGATGCCCTGGAACTGCTGGACCAGCGCAAGCTGCCTTTCATCGTCGAGCACCTGACCTGCGGCACCAGCGACGAGGTGGCCGCCGCTATCCATTCGCTGGCGGTGCGTGGGGCGCCGGCCATCGGCATCGCGGCCGCGTGGGGCACGGTGCTGGCCGCGCGCGAGGTGGAGGCCGAGGACGGCGCGCAGGCCGCGCTGAAGCTGGAGCCGGCCCTGCAACGCCTCAATGCCGCACGCCCGACCGCGGTGAACCTGGCCTGGGCGCTGGCGCGCATGCGCCGGGCGCTGCCTGCGGCCGGTGCCGACTGGCGTGAGTTGCTCGCGCGCGAAGCCCAGGCCATCGCCGATGAGGACTTGGCGGCCAATCGCCACATGGGCGAGCTGGGCGCGGCGCTGATCGGGGAGGGCAGCGGGGTGTTGACCCATTGCAATACCGGCTCGCTGGCCACGGCCGGTTTCGGTACCGCGCTGGGCGTGATCCGTGCCGGTGTAGCCCAGGGCAGGATCCTGAAGGTGTTCGCCGACGAAACCCGCCCCTGGCAGCAGGGCGCGCGCCTGACGGTGTGGGAACTGCAGCAGGATGGCATCGATGCCACGCTGATCGCCGACGCGGCCGCCTCGCACCTGATGAAGACCGGCGCGGTGCAATGGGTGATCGTCGGTGCCGACCGCATCTGCGCCAACGGCGATACCGCCAACAAGATCGGCACCTACCAGCTGGCCATCGCCGCGCGCCACCACGGCCTGAAGTTCATGGTGGTGGCGCCGTCCTCCACGGTGGACATGGACACGGCCGACGGGGAGGCCATCGAGATCGAGGAACGCGACCCCGGCGAGCTGTACGGCATCGGCGGCGTGCGCACCGTGGCCGAGGGCATCAAGGCCTGGAACCCCGTGTTCGACGTCACCCCGGGCAGCCTGATCGATGCCATCGTGACCGAGAAGGGTGTGGTCGAGCGGCCGGATGCGGAGCGCATGCGGTCGTTGTTCGGCTGAGGAACCGGTTGCGACCTGTCAGCGGATAGTGCGCTCGGGGCGAGGCGCTTGTCGGGCGCTGCCGCGGTCGCGCCACACCTCTGTGTGAGCGACTTCAGCCGCGAAGGGGCGTTCCCGGGAAAGCTCCTTCGCGGCTGAAGCCGCTCCCACAGAACCCTCTCGCATTCGTTGCGCCAGGCAGTGGCCTTCTCAGGGACGAAGGCCCTGCGCGGCCACGATTGAGACCTGCGCCATCGCGGCTCCGCACGCGTAGTAAGTGCTTGTTTCTCCGGTGCTTGCTGTGCCAGCGAGGGGTGGTTCTGTGATACACTCCGGCGGTTCAATTCCCGCCTGATTCGCCCGCCTCGCGACCCGTTCGCGGCGCGGTCCTCCAGGCGCTTGCAGTGCTCACCAGAACGGATACCGAATGGCTGATCTCGCCAAGGAAATCATTCCCGTCAATCTCGAAGACGAGATGCGGAAAAGCTATCTCGATTACGCGATGAGCGTGATCGTGGGCCGCGCGCTCCCGGATGTGCGCGACGGCCTTAAGCCGGTCCATCGCCGCGTGCTGTTCGCCATGAACGAGCTCGGCGCGCACAGCAACAAGCCGTACTACAAGTCCGCCCGTATCGTCGGTGACGTGATCGGTAAGTACCACCCGCACGGCGACCAGTCGGTCTACGACACGCTGGTGCGCATGGCCCAGCCGTTCTCGCTGCGCTACCTGCTGGTCGATGGCCAGGGCAACTTCGGCTCGGTCGACGGCGACTCGGCCGCGGCGATGCGTTACACCGAGGCGCGCATGTCGCGCCTGACCCACGAGCTGATGGCCGACATCGACAAGGAAACCGTCGATTTCGTGCCCAACTACGACGAGAAGGAGCTGGAACCGTCGGTGATGCCGACGCGCTTCCCCAACCTGCTGGTCAACGGCTCGGCCGGCATCGCCGTGGGCATGGCGACCAACATCCCGCCGCACAACCTGTCCGAAGTCGTCGATGGCCTGATCGCCATGATCGACAACCCGCTGATCGATATCGACCAGCTGATGGAGTACATCCCCGGCCCGGATTTCCCCACCGCTGGCATCATCAACGGCACGGCCGGCATCATCGCCGGCTACCGCACCGGGCGTGGACGGGTGCGCATGCGCGCCAAGGCCGACGTGGAGGTCGACGACCGCACCGGGCGCGAGGCGATCATCGTCACCGAGATCCCCTACCAGGTGAACAAGGCGCGGTTGATCGAGAAGATCGCCGAGCTGGTCAAGGAAAAGAAGCTCGAAGGCATCAGCGAGCTGCGCGATGAGTCCGACAAGGACGGCATGCGCATCTACATCGAGGTCAAGCGCGGCGAGTCGGCCGAGGTGGTGCTCAACAACCTTTACTCGCAGACGCCGATGGAGTCGGTGTTCGGCATCAACATGGTCGCCCTGGTCGATGGCCGCCCGCAGCTGCTGAACCTCAAGCAGATGCTGGAGGCCTTCCTGCGCCACCGCCGCGAGGTGGTGACGCGGCGGACCATCTTCGAGCTGCGCAAGGCCCGTGCCCGCGCGCACATCCTCGAAGGCCTGACCGTCGCGTTGGCCAACATCGACGAGATGATCGAGCTGATCAAGACCTCGGCCAACCCCAACGAGGCGCGCGAGCGCATGCTGGCCAAGACCTGGGAGCCGGGCCTGGTGGGCTCGCTGCTGGCCGCCTCGGGTAGCGAGGCCTCGCGTCCGGAAGACCTGCCCAACGGCGTGGGCTACCTGGACGGCCGCTACCAGCTGACCGAGGTCCAGGCCCAGCAGATCCTGGAAATGCGCCTGCACCGCCTGACCGGGCTGGAGCAGGAAAAGCTGACCGAGGAGTACCGCCAGCTGCTGGACACCATCGCCGGCCTGATCCGCATCCTGGAGAATCCGGATGTGCTGAAGGAAGTGATCCGCGCCGAGCTGCTGAACGTCAAGGAAGAGTTCGGCGATGCGCGCCGCAGCGAGATCCGCCAGAGCGAAGAGGACCTGGACATCCTGGACCTGATCGCGCCGGAGGACATGGTGGTCACCCTGTCGCATTCCGGTTACGTCAAGCGCCAACCGGCCAGCAGCTATCGCGCGCAGAAGCGCGGTGGCCGTGGGCGCAGCGCGGCGGCGACCAAGGACGAGGATTACATCGACCAGCTGTGGCTGGTGAACACCCACGACACGCTGTTGACCTTCACCAGCAGCGGGCGGGTGTTCTGGCTGCCGGTGTACCAGCTGCCCGAGGCCGGCCCGAACGCGCGCGGCCGTCCCATCATCAACTGGATCCCGCTGGAAGCCGGCGAGCGCGTGCAGGCGGTGCTTCCGGTGCGCGAGTACGCCGAGGGCCGCTACGTGTTCTTCGCCACCCGCAACGGCACGGTCAAGAAGACGCCGCTGACCGAGTTCGCCTTCAGGCTGGCGCGCGGCAAGATCGCCATCAACCTGGACGAGGGCGATGCGCTGGTTGGCGTGGGCCTGACCGATGGCGAGCGCGACGTGCTGCTGTTCGCCTCCAACGGCAAGACCGTGCGCTTCGGCGAGGAGAAGGTCCGCTCGATGGGTCGCACCGCCACCGGCGTGCGCGGCATCAAGCTGGCCAAGGGCGAGGACGTGGTCAGCCTGATCGTGGCCGAGCGCGCGGCAGGGGCCGACGACAGCGAGGACGAGGGCGCCGAGACGGTCGAGGAGGCCGCGGTGGAAGTGGCCGAAGACGGCGTGCTGGACACCATCCAGGACACCAACGGCTGCTACATCCTGACCGCCACCGAGAACGGCTACGGCAAGCGCACCCCGCTGGCTGCGTATCCGCGCAAGGGCCGCGGCACCCAGGGCGTGATCGGCATCCAGACCAACGAGCGCAACGGCAGGCTGGTCAGCGCGGTGATGCTGAGCGCCAGCGACGAGGTGCTGCTGATCTCCGATGGCGGCACCCTGGTGCGCACGCGGGGCGCGGAGATCTCGCTGGTCGGCCGCAACACCCAGGGCGTGACCCTGATCCGCCTGTCCAAGGGCGAGAAGCTGCAGGCGGTCGAACGCCTGGACGCTTCGCTGCAGGACGAGGAAGGCGTGGCCGAGGCGGTGGCCGGCGAAGGCGCCGCCCCGGCACAGGACGCAGCGCCCGAGGGCTAATCCCGGGCCGCGGGCGAACCACGACAGGGCCGCCGCAAGGCGGCCTTGTCGCATGCGATCCCCTGGGTGGATGACGCTTCTCCATCCATCATCGCCGTGGACCCGGCAATGCGGGCGTCGCGGTGGACAAGCTTCGCGTTGTCCACCCTACGAGGGTGAAGAACCTCACCCAACCACCATCACCGCGAGACGAGCTCACGCGGGTATGCCGTAGGGTGGATGACGCTCTTCCATCCACCATCGCCACGAAACGGCAAGGCGGGCGTCGTGGTGGATAAGCTTCGCGTTGTCCACCCTACGTGGGTCGAGGACATTCTTCGCCTGCCACCACCGCGACATGAGCCAGGCAGGCGAGCCCGTAGGGTGGATGACGCTCTTTCATCCACCATCGCCAAGAGAGAGGTTACGCGGGCGTCGTGGTGGACAAGCTTGGCGTTGTCCACCCTACGTGGCTGGAGAACCTTCCCCCATCCACCATCGCCGCGAAACGAACCATGGGGACCTGACCACGGTCAACGGGAGCCGCCGCCAGCTTGTCCGCCGAGTGCCACGCCCGCGTGCCATGCGCACCCGCTGGATCGCCATGGACGGCGCTTATACTGCGCCGCATTCGGGGCATGGGACGCAGCGACGATGGGCAAGTCGGGGAAGGTCGGACACGGTGGGGACAGGCGCGCACAGGTCGCGCATCGGATCGGTGTCTTGTTGATGATCGCGATGACGCTGGCACTGCCGGCGTGCAAGCGCAATCCCGGCGGGCAGCTGCCGGAAGCCAGCGGCGAAGCGATCGCCGCGCGCAAGGACGAGGTCAAGGGCTTCGCACTGGTGGGCGCCTATCCCGACCAGAAGAGCGGCTCGCTCGCCATCGCCCTGGAGTTCTCCCGGCCGCTGGTGGGGGCGCAGGATTTCGATGCGCTGGCCGCGGTGATCGACGACAAGGGCGCGCCCGTCAGCGGCAGCTGGGTGCTGGACGACGAAGCCCGGATCCTGCGCTTTCCCTCGGTAGAGGCCGCGCGCGACTACCGCGTCACCGTCAAGCCGGGCCTGCTGGCCGCCGATGGCAGCAAGCTGGCCAAGGCCATCGACCAGACCGTGCACACCGGCGAGCTGGAACCTGCCGTGGGTTTCGCCTCGCAGGGCAGCGTGCTGCCGGCCAAGGAGAGCCGCGGCCTGCCGGTGGTGTCGGTCAACGTGCCGGAAGTGGACGTGGAGTTCCTGCGCGTGAGCGAGAAGCAGCTGCCGCGGTTCTTCGCCCAGTACCAGCGCGGCGGTCGCCGCGGCACCTGGGACCTGGACCGCGACTACGGTGAGGACGTGCCGCTGGGCGAGCTGGCCGAGCCGGTCTATCTCAACCGCTTCGTGCTGGGTGGCAAGCCCAACACGCGCGCCCTGACCTACCTGCCCACCCAGGACATCAAGGAACTGCAGGCCCCGGGCCTGTACTTCGCGGTGATGAAGCGCACCGGGCGCTTCCGCGATGACATGGAGACCGCGTTCTTCACTGTCAGCGACATCGGCCTGCATACGCGCGCCTACAAGGACACCCTGTTCGTGCACACCGCCTCGCTGGCCGACGGCAGTGCGATGAAGAACGTGGAGCTGCGCGTGCTGGGCGCCGACGGACAGACCGTGCTGAAGGGGCAGACCGACGGCAACGGCAATGCGGTCCTCAAGTACAAGCTGGATGCCAGCCAGGTGCTGGTGGCCCGACGCGAGGGCGATGTCAGCCTGCTGCCGTTCAACCAGCCGGCGCTGGACCTGTCAGAGTTCGCCGTGGCCGGTCGCCCGCAGGCCTGGTTCGACGTGTTCGCCTGGTCCGGCCGCGACCTGTACCGACCCGGGGAGACCGTGCGCGTGCAGGCGCTGCTGCGCGATTTCGACGGCAAGCCAGTGCCGGTGGGCAAGGCCGGCAAGCAGCCGGTGTTCCTGCGCCTCAAGCAGCCCGATGGCAAGGTCTATCGCGAAACCAGGCTGCAGCCGGGCGAGCAGGGCTTCTTCACCTTCGAGCAGGCCATCCCGGCCGAGGCGCCGACCGGGCGCTGGCAGGTGGAGTTCCGCACCGATCCCAACAGCGCCGAGGCGGTGCAGGGCATGACCCTGCGCATCGAGGAGTTCCTGCCCGAGCGCATGAAGCTGACCCTGGACAGCGCCGATGCGGTGATCAAGCCCAACCAGCCGCTGCGCCTGCAGGCGCAGGCCGATTACCTCTACGGCGCGCCGGCCGATGGCAATCGCTTCACCGCGCGCCTGGCGGTGGCGGTGGAGCAGCATCCGCTGGACAAGCTGCCGGGCTGGTTCTTCGGCGACCCGACCCTGGACCTGCCGAAGGAGGCGCGCGATGTGATCGACGCCAGCTTCGACGCCAAGGGCCACTACGCTGAGGACCTGGCGCTGCCGGCCGAGGCCAAGCCGGTCAGCCCGATCGCGGCGATCGTCTCCGGCAGTGTCTACGAAAGCGGTGGGCGCACGGTCACCCGTACGCTCAAGCGCGTGCTGTGGCCGGCGCCGGTGCTGACCGGCGTGCGCCCGCTGTTCGATGACGGCGAGGGCGCCGATGCCGACGCCAATGCCGGCTTCGAGCTGCAGCGCTTCGACGCCGCCGGCAAACCGCAAGGCGGCAAGGGCCTGAAGGTCACCCTGGTGCGCGAGCGCCGCGACTATCACTGGCGCGTGAACGACGACGGCGGCTGGGACTACGACTTCACCCGCCGCTTCGAGAACGTGGAAACGCGCACGGTCGAGATCAGCGGCGGCGCGGCGCGGATCGATTTCCCGGTGGAGTGGGGCGAGTACCGGCTGGATGTGTTCGACCCGGCCACAGGGCTGACCACGCGCTATCCGTTCCGTGCCGGCTGGAGCTGGGGCGATGACAACCGCGGGCTGGATGCGCGCCCGGACAAGGTCAAGCTGGCGCTGGACAAGACCGGCTATCGCGCCGGCGACACGCTCAAGGTCACGGTGACCCCGCCGCATCCGGGCAAGGGCGTGCTGATGGTCGAAAGCGACCACATGCTCTACGTGCAGAACATCGACGTGAAGCCAGGCAGCCGCTTCGAGATCCCGGTGACTGAGGATTGGGAACGTCATGACGTCTATGTGACCGCGCTGGTGTTCCGCGGCGGCACGGCGACCAGCAAGGTCACCCCGGCGCGGGCGGTGGGCGTGGCGCATGTGCCGATGGACCGCAAGGCGCGGCGCGTGGCGGTCGGGCTGAAATCGCCCGCGCAGATGCGCCCGCAGCAGGACATGCCGGTGACGGTCAGCGTGCCGCAGCTGGCGGGCAAGGCCGCGCACGTGACGGTCTCGGCGGTGGACGTGGGCATCCTCAACATCACCCGCTTCCCGGTGCCCGATGCCAACGCGCACTTCTTCGCCCAGCGTCGCCTGGGCGTGGATGCCTACGACATCTACGGGCGGGTGATCGAGAGCTTCGAGGGCGGCAACGCCAAGCTGCGCTTCGGCGGCGACATGGCGCTGGACGCCCTGCCGCAGGCGCGGCGCCCGACCGCGCGCGTGCAGACCGTGGACCTGTACTCCGGCCCGGTGGCGCTGGATGCCAAGGGTAATGCCCGCATCGTGCTGAAGGTGCCGGACTTCAACGGCACCCTGCGGGTATCGGCGCTGGTGTACGCGGATGACCAGTACGGCAACCGCGACGTGGAGACGCTGGTGCGCGCGCCGATCCTGGCCGAGGCCAGCCTGCCGCGCGTGCTGACGCCGGGCGATACCAGCACGGCCACCCTGGACGTGCAGAACTACACCGGCAAGGCCGGGGATTTCCAGGTGCAGGTCGAGGGCATCGGCCCGCTGCAGCTGGGCGAGGGCAAGCGCACCGTGACGCTGGCGCCGGAAGCCAAGCGCACGCTGAGCTTCCCCATCACCGGCGGCGAGGGCTATACCACCGCGCAGGTGCGCGTGCGGGTTGAGGGCAACGGCTTCAAGGTCGATCGCCGCTACGACGTGCCGGTGCGCGCGGCCTGGCCGGCGGTGCTGCGCACGCAGACGCGGGTGATCGATCCGCTGGCGCCCATCGAGTTGCCGGCCTCGATGGCCGATGGGCTGATGGCCTCCTCGGTCAATGCCCGCATGGTGGTCAGCGCGGTCCCGGCCATTCCCTTCGCCGCGGCGATCGATGGCGCGCTGCGCTATCCCTACGGCTGCGCCGAGCAGACCACCAGCAAGGGCTACGCGGCGCTGCAGCTGGATACCGCCACGGCCACCGCACTGGGCATCGACGGCCTGGACGCGGCCCAGCGCCGCGAGCGCATGGAAGGGGCCTTCGGCCGGCTCGCCTCGATGCAGGTGGCCAACGGCAACTTCTCGATGTGGGGCGACGATGGCGACGTCAATCCGGGGCTGACGCCCTACATCGCCGAGTTCCTGCTCGATGCCAGGGACGGCGGCTTCGCCGTGCCCGATGCGGTGCTGCAGAAGGCGCTCAATCGCCTCAGCGAGGACCTGCTGTCCGGCGGCAACGGCTTCTATGGCCAGGACAACCGCGAGCACCTCAAGTTCGCCCACCAGGCCTATGCCGGTTATGTGCTGGCGCGGGTCAACCGCGCGCCGCTGGGCACCCTGCGCACGCTGTGGGACAACGAGCGCAAGAAGAGCCTGACCGGCCTGCCGCTGGTGCACCTGGGGCTGGCCATGGCCATGCAGGGCGATGGCAAGCGCGGCGAGGCGGCGATCAAGGCCGGCTTCGAGATGCGCGGCGAGCGACCGCGTTACCTGGGCGATTACGGCACGCCGCTGCGCGATGACGCGCTGATGATCGCGCTGGTCCACGAGCGCAAGCTGGCCAAGCCCGAGTACGACGCGCGCGCGGTGGACCTGGGGCGTGAGCTGGAGGCCCGGCGCCAGGGCGGCTACCTCTACCTCAGCACGCAGGAACAGGTGGCGTTGGCGCGCCTGGGCAAGGCCTTGATGGTCGCCCAGGACAAGCGCGTGGCGGGCACCTTCTCGGTCGGCGAGGACAGCGAGGCGGTGCCGGAAGCGCGCATGTTCGGTCGCAGCGTGGATGCCGCGGCGCTGGCACGCGGGGTCAGGTTCGCCCCGCAGGGCACGCCGCCGATGTACGCCAGCTTCGAGGTCGCCGGCATCCCGCGCACGCCGCCTGCGGCCGACAGCAGCGTGATCGGCATTGAGCGTGCTTACTACGCCCCCGACGGCCAGCCCTGGAAGGGCGGTGAGCTGAAGGAGGGCGAGGCGCTGATCGTGCGGGTGTCCATCACCGCCAACGACAGCATGCCCGACGCGCTGCTGACCGACCTGCTGCCGGCGGGCCTGGAGATCGAGAACTTCAACCTCGGCGATGCCAAGCAGTGGGCCGATGTGGTGGTCGATGGCATCGACATCAGCGACCGGGGCCAGGCCGCCGACGTCAAGCATGAGGAGTTTCGCGATGACCGCTACGTGGCCGCGCTGAAGCTGGAACGCGGTCAGGAGGCCAAGCTGTTCTACCTGGTGCGGGCGGTGACCCCGGGCACCTACACCGTGCCACCGCCGCTGGTGGAGGACATGTACCGCCCGCAGCTGCGCGGCGTGGGCCGCTCGACGCCGGCCAAGATCACGGTGGTGCAGCCCTAGGCATCGCCGGTGCGGCGTTCGATTCCGGTCGTCATGTACGGAATCGGACGGCGCGCCGGGCCGTAACGGCTGGAGAAAACAAGGCCGATCAGTAGGTTACGGGTCGAAACGAATTGGCACGATGTCTGCGCTGATCAAGGCATGGATATCGTCAAAACCGCGGGACTTCCGCTCTGGCGCCGGCGCAGGGTGCAGTGGCTGGGCGTGGGCATCGCCGCGCTGGGAGCCTTGGTCGGACTTGGGCTTGGCATCGGCAAGGCCGCGCCGAGCGTGGCCCGCTCGGAGCTGTGGATCGAAACGGTGCAGGCCGGCGACATGCATCGCCAGATCCGCGCCACCGGCACGCTGGTGCCGCGCCAGACCCGCTGGATCACCGCCGGGGCCACGGCCACCGTGCAGGAGGTGGTGGTGCTGGCCGGTGCGCGCGTGCAGGCCGGCACGGTAATCCTGCGGCTGGCCAACCCCGAGCTGCTGGCCAACCTGGAAAAGGCTCAGGCCGCGCTGGCCGGGGCCCAGGCCGAAGTCGCCGCGATGCGCACCAGCCTGGCCTCGCAGCTGCTGGACCAGCAGGCGCAGGAGGCCGGCGCGTCCTCGGCCTGGCGCATCGCCGAGGTCAAGCGGCAGGCCTACGAGCGTGCGCACCAGGCCGGCGTCATGTCGGCCATCGAGCTGAAGGAAGCGCAGATCAGCGAGGAACAGGACCAGGGCCGGGCACGGATCGAGACCGCGCGCGTTGCCGCCTTCCGCCAGAACATGGCCGCGCAGCTGCAGGCCGCGAGCGCGCGCCGCGACGAGGCCGCCAGCGCGGTGTCCATCGCCCGCCAGCAGGTGGACAGCATGGAGGTGCGCGCCGGCATCGACGGCATCCTGCAGCAGGTGGAGGTCGAGCCGGGCCAGCAGGTGGACAGCGGCGCCAAGCTGGCGCGCGTTGCGCGCCCGGACGAGCTGATCGCGCGCCTGCAGGTGCCCGAGGTGCTGGCCAAGGACCTGGTGCTGGACCTGCCGGTGTCGGTGGATACCCGCAACGGCCTCGTCCAGGGCCATCTGAGCCGCATCGACCCGGCGGTGCGCGAGGGCAGCGTCACCGTCGATGTCGCCTTCGATGCCGCCTTGCCCAGCGGCGTTCGCCCGGACCTGTCGGTGGATGGCCAGGTGCTGCTGGGCACCGTGCGCAACACCCTGAGCATCGGTCGCCCGGCCTCGGCTGCGCCCAACAGTCGCGGCACGCTGTTCGTGCTTGCCCCCGGCGGCGCGCAGGCGCAGCGCCGCCCGGTCGAGTACGGCGCGGTGTCCAGCGATCGCATCGAGATCCGCAGCGGCCTTGCGCCGGGCGATGCGGTGGTGCTGTCCGACACCAGTCGCTGGACCGATCAGGATCGCCTGCGCATCCGCTGATCCGCGCTCTCACCACGTTTTTCTTGCACCCACTTCCAGGAGACCCACCCATGAACGCCGCACCTCACGACCCCGCCTCGCCTCTGCTGCAGCTGCGCGGACTGGGCAAGGTCTTCCATACCGACGAGGTGGAGACCCATGCGCTGTCCGAGATCGCGCTGGACATCCACAAGGGCGATTTTCTCGCCATCACCGGCCCCTCCGGCTGCGGCAAGTCGACCTTGCTGTCGATCCTGGGCCTGCTGGATCCGCCCAGCACCGGCCAGTACCAACTGGCGGGGCAGGACGTGGCGCAGCTGGATGCGCGCGGGCGGGCGCGCATCCGCAACGGGCAGATCGGTTTCATCTTCCAGGCCTTCAACCTGATCGCCGACCTGACCGTGGCGGAGAACGTTGCCCTGCCGCTGACCTACCGCGATGGCGTCGGCCGGGAAGAGATGCGCCGGCGCGTGCGCGAGGTGCTGGAAGTGGTGGGCATGAGCCACCGGACCGGCCACTACCCCGGCCAGCTCTCCGGAGGACAGCAGCAGCGCGTGGCGGTGGCCCGCGCCCTGGTGGGCGAGCCGGCGATCCTGCTGGCCGACGAGCCCACCGGCAACCTGGACACGCACAACGGTGAGGCGGTGATGCAACTGCTGGAGCAACTGCACGCCAACGGCGCCACGCTGTGCATGGTCACCCACGATGCCGCCTTCGCCCGCCGCGCCCAGCGCATCGTGCACATGCTGGATGGGCGCATCGTCGATGAGGACACCTTCGAGCGCCTGCGTTACGAGCAGGACGTGGCGCTGCCGCTGCTGGCCGAGGCCAGCCGGTGAGCGCGGCCATCCTGTTGCGCGAGGCCCGGCAATCCTGGCGGGGCCTGCTGCGACGGCCGGGCTACCTGCTGCTGGCCGTGGCCACGCTGGCCCTGGGCGTGGCCACCAGCACCGCGGTGTTCGCGCTGATCGACCAGGCCCTGCTGCGGGCGCTGCCGTTTCCCCAGGCGGACCGGCTGGTGACGGTGGGACAGGCCTACGACGGCGGCACCAACCACGCCGGGCCTGCCTACCTGGCGCGCGTGCGGCAGATGCGCGCCTTTGAGTCGTCCGGGATCCTGCGCGGCTGGGCGATGAGCGCGAACGTGGCCCACGGCGATGAAGGCCAGGTGGTGCGCGCCCTGCATGCAGACCGAGGTTTCCTGAGCACCCTCGGCCTGCCGTTCGCGATGGGGCGCAACTTCAGTCCCGAGGAGGATCGCCCAGGGGGTCCCGAGGCGGTCATCCTCAGCCACGCGTACTGGCAACAGATCGGACATGGCGATGCTTCCGTGGTGGGGTCGACCCTGCAGGTGGAAGGGCGCCCGGCGCAAGTGGTCGGGGTGCTGTCGGCCGACTTCCAGTGGTGGGAGGGGTTCGACATCATCCAGCCGATGAAGCTCGACCCGCTCAGCCCCAACCTCGAGCAGAACGAGACCATCGTGGCGCGCCTGAAGCCGGGCGTGTCGGTGCAGGCGGCGTCGGCCGAGGCCGAGGTGGCCATCGGCAATCTGCTCCTGGGCAGCCCGGTGTTCGCCAGGAACCTGGACGAGCTCAAGCAGGCCCTGCGCAGGTACCCGCCCAATGCGCTTCCGATCAAGTCCAGCCTCTTTGCCTCCCAGAGCGGGAACGTCCTGTGGATGTTCCTGGCCGCCGCTGGGTGCGTCCTGCTGATCGCGGTGATCAACCTGGCGGGCCTGATGCTGCTGCGCGTGCTGGGCCGGAGCCACGACCAAGCCGTGCGGCTGTCCCTGGGCGCGTCGGCGCTCCGGCTGAGCGGCCCCATGCTGGCCGAAGGCGTGCTGGTCGGCGCCCTGGGCGGCATGGCGGGCCTGTTGCTTGCCTGGTTGATGCTCAAGGGGTTTTCGGGCTTCGTTCCGCCCGAGTGGCTGCGCGGCGACCCGCCCGCGCTGGCGGCAGGCAGCGTTTGGTTCGCGCTGGCCTGCGGCGTGGGGTGCTCGTCCCTGGCGGTGCTGCTGGGTGCCTGGCGGGCGCGCTCCCTCAACCTTCCTGCCGAACTGGTCGGAGGCGGCCGCGCAGGCTGGAGCCGCAGTTCCGGCCGGCTCGGACGGGCCTTGGTGGTGGCACAGGTTGCGCTTGCGGTCGTGCTGCTGACCGGCGCCGCCTTGTTCATCCGCACACTCAACGAACTGTCCAAGGTGCCCTTGGGCATCCAGAGCCAGGCGGTCAGCGTGTTCGGGCTGTCGCCCATCAAGTCCAGGACTGCGACGATCCAAGACGCCGTGCGGGACACCGAGCGCATCATCGCGCGTCTGCAGCGCATCCCCGGCGTGCGCTACGCCGCTGCCGGGAGCAACCCGCCGGTGACCACCCAGCTCAACTGGGGACTGGAGCTGCCCAATGGACAGGAGGTCAGCGCGCAGTATCGCTTCACCACGCCGCAGGGCCTGCAGGTTTACGGAATTCCCGTGCTGTCCGGCCGCGGCATCCAAGCGTCGGATACCGCGGGCGCGGAGCCGGTCTGCCTGGTCAGCCAGGCCTTCGCCAAGACCCATCTGGACGGCCACGCGCTGGGCAAGCGCATCACCATCGGCGCCGACAACAAGCGCGTGGTCATGCGGGTGGTGGGCGTCGTGGGAGACGTCCGGCACAAGGGGCCATCGGCGCCGCCCAGTCCCATCGTCTACACCCCGATGGCGCAGTTGCCCGAGGGCTTCTGGAAGATCGTCAGCGGCTTCGGCGGCCTGACCTATTCGATCCGGATGCAGCCGGGGATGCCGATCGGTCAACGCGAAGTGCAACGCGCCATCGCCGAGGTCGCGCCGGGTCAGCCGATCTCCGAGCTTCGATCGATGGACGCACTGGTCGCCTCCACGACCGATCAGCAGAAGCTCAACCTGCTGCTGGTGGGCCTGTTCGCCGCGCTCGCGCTATTGCTGGCATCCATCGGCCTGTACGCAGTGATGGCGACCTCGGTGGCGGCGCGCCGACATGAGTTCGGTGTCCGCGCAGCGCTGGGGGCGCCACCCCTGCGCTTGCTCCGCTTGGTGCTGGTCGAGAGCAGCAGGCAGATCGGCCTGGGCCTGGCGATCGGCCTGGCGATCGCGCTGGCCGGTTCGCGGGTGCTGCAGGGCTTCCTGTTCGGCGTGGGGGCGGCCGATCCGACGGCCATCGCCCTGGTGCTCGGCGTATTGGCATCGACCGGTGCCCTGGCCGCACTGGTGCCGGCGCTGCGTGCTGCACGGGTGCCGCCGATGCAGGCGTTGAGAAGTTGAGCAAGCGCGGGCTGATTGACGTCGCCCCTTTGGTGGTTATCATCGATATCTATCAATTGCCTTCCCTGGGGCCCAGCAGATGACAACGACAGCCAAATTATTTCAGTCCGGGCGCAGCCAAGCGGTACGTCTGCCCAAGGCACTGCGATTCGAGGGAGACGAGGTCATTGCGCGGCGCTTCGGCAATGGTGTGTTGCTGCTGCCGGTCGATGCGCCCTGGCAGGTGATGCGCGAGGCATTGGAGGAGTTCGAGCCCGGGTTTGCGATGGCGCGCGACCAGCCGGAGCAGCAGGCGCGCGAGGCCTGGCCGGAATGAGCCGGCTGCGCTACCTGTTGGACACCAACATCTGCATCTACATCATCAACCGTCGCCCTGCGGAAGTGTTCATGCATTTCGAGCACCTGCATGCCGGCGAGGTCGGTATTTCCAGCATCACGGCGGCCGAGCTGCGTTACGGCGTGGAAAAGAGCGGATCGCAGCGCAACGCGCAGGCGCTGGAAAAGTTCCTGGCGCCGCTGGATGTGTTGCCATTCGATGAGGTGGCCGCGCGCCGCTACGGTGCCTTGCGCAGCGGGCTGGAGCGTACGGGGCGCCCCATCGGTGCGCTGGACCAGCTCATCGCCGCGCATGCGTTGGCGCTGGAGGTGGTGCTGGTGAGCAACGACATCCGTGAGTTCGAACGCGTGCCGGGACTTGCCTTGGAAAATTGGGTGGCGGCGTGACGGTGACCAGGCCGCCGCAACGCGTCCTGGTGGTCGATGACCAGGACGATGTCCGCCAGGCCCTGCGCCTGCTGCTCAAGACCGCAGGCTATGGGATGGTCGGCGCGGCGGCCCCGGACGAGGCGCTGGCGCTGCTGCGCGGCGATGATTTCGCCGCGGTGCTGGTGGACATGAACTACAGCCGCGACACCACCTCCGGCGCCGAGGGGCTGGAGTTGATCGCGCAGATCGCCACGCAGTGGCCAGGGCTGCCGGTGGTGGCGATGACCGCCTGGGCCAGCGTCGAGTTGGCCGTGCAGGCCATGCGCGTGGGCGCGGTGGATTTCATCGAAAAGCCCTGGAACAACGCGCGCGTGCTGTCGGTGCTGGAGAGCCGCATCGCCCTGGACCGCAGCCAGCGCGAGCGGCAGCGGCTCAGCGCGGCCAACGCGCTGCTGGCCAGCGAGGGCAGCGAGGGATTCATCGCCGCCTCGCCGGTGATGCAGCGGCTGATGGAGGACCTGCTGCGGGTGGCCCACAGCGATGCCACGGTGCTGCTGCTGGGCGAGAACGGCACCGGCAAGAGCATGATCGGCCAGCTCATCCATCAGTGGTCGCCGCGGCGGGAGCAGGCGCTGGTCAAGGTCAACCTGGGTGGCCTGGCGCCGACCCTGTTCGAGGCCGAACTGTTCGGCAACGTCAAGGGTGCCTACACCGATGCACGCCAGGAGCGGGTGGGGCGCTTCGAGCTGGCCGATGGCGGCACGCTGTTCCTGGACGAGATCGGCAACCTGCCGCTGGAGCAGCAGCCCAAGCTGCTGCGGGCCATCGAGGATGGCGAGTTCGAGCGCCTGGGCTCCTCGCGCACCCTGCGCGTGGATACGCGGATCGTGGCGGCCACCAATGCCGACCTGGCGGCGGAAGTGGCGGCGGGGCGTTTCCGCCAGGACCTGCTCTACCGCATCAACACCTTCCAGGTGCGGGTGCCGCCGCTGCGCGAGCGGCGTGAGGATATCCCGCCGTTGGCTCGCCACTACCTGGCTGCCGCCTGCCAGCGCTATGGGCGCGCCGTGCCCGGCCTGGCGCCATCAGCCGAACGTGCGCTGCTGGGCTACGCCTGGCCGGGCAACGTGCGCGAGCTGTCGCACGCCATGGAGCGGGCCGCGCTGCTGTCCACGGGTGCGCGCCTGGGCGCCGAAGACCTGCGCCTGCAGCCGGCGCCATCGCTGGAGGCGTCGCTGGCCGGGATGACGCTGGAGCAAGCCGAGGCCTGGCTGCTGCGCAAGGCGCTGCGCGAGCATCCCGGCAACCTGCAGCGCAGCGCGGACCAATTGGGCATCACCCGGCAGAGCCTGTACCGGCGCATGGAAAAGCACGGCCTGGGCGAGGCGGCGTCCGAGTCTTGAGGGCCGCCGCGCTTCCGCTGTGGCGCGCGCTGCTGGTGGCCACCCCGGCGCTGCTGGCCCTGGCCATCGTGCTGGTCGCGGGCGTGCCGCAGGGCGCGGCGCGCTGGCTGCTGCTGGCCCTGGTGCTGGGCCTGACGTTGGCGCTGGGCGCCTGGCAGGTGCGCCGCGCGCGCCACGCCCTGATCACCCTGGCCAGCCTGGTCGATGCGTTGCGCGAAGGCGACTTCAGCGTGCGCGCGGCGGCCGCGCGACCACGGGTGGATGCCGGGCTGGCCGAGACCTTCAACCGGCTGGCGCTGCACCTGCAGGACGAGCGGCGCGGCGTCCACGAAACCCTGCAGCTGCTGAGCAAGACCCTGGCGATGCTGGACGGGGCGGTGTTCGTGTTCGAACAGGACCAGCGCCTGCGCATGCTCAACCCGGCCGGCGAGCGCCTGCTGGGCCGGCCGGCGGCCGAGCTGGTGGGGCAGGCTGCGCAGGCATTGGGGCTGGCGCCCCTGTTCGCGCTGCCCAGCGGGGCGCTGCATGGGCAGCGGTTTCCCGGCCAGGCCGGTCGCTGGCAGGTCAGCCATGCCGCGCTGCGCAGTCGCAGCCAGTCCGGGCGCCTGCTGGTGATGCAGCCGATGGAGCGCGCACTGCGCGAGGAGGAAGCCCAGGCCTTCCGGCGCCTGCTGCGCGTGCTCAGCCATGAGATCAACAACTCGCTGGCGCCCATCGCCTCCATGGCCGACACCTTGCAGCGTCTGCTGCCAGCGTCGCAGGCCGCCCTGGATGGCGAGGCCCGGCAGGACATGGTCGAGGGCCTGCGCCTGATCGAGCAGCGCAGCGACGCCCTGCAGCGCTTCCTGGGGGGATACGCGCGGCTGGCCCGCCTGCCGCCCCCGGTGATCGCGCCGGTAGCGCTGGAAGAACGCTTGCAGCGCGTGCGCCAGCTGATCGCCAGTGAGCGCGTGCGCCTGATGCCTTCGCCGACGCTGCAGGTGCTGGCCGATGCCGACCAGCTCGACCAGGTGCTGATCAACCTGCTGCGCAACGCGCTGGAGGCCGGCCCCGAGGGCTCGCCGGTGGAGGTGGGCTGGGCCCTGGACGGGGAGGAGGTGCGCATCGACATCGCCGACCGTGGGCCGGGCCTGCCGCTCAGCGACAACCTGTTCGTGCCGTTCTTCACCACCAAGCCCGGCGGCTCGGGCATCGGGCTGGTGCTGTCGCGGCAGATCATCCAGTCCCAGCAGGGCAGCCTGCGTTTGCAGGCGCGAGCGGACGCGCCCGGCAGCGTGGCCAGCGTCTTCCTGCCACTGGCGCCGGATGCCGGGCCAAAGGCGGCCGACGGCTATCATTCGCACTGACACATCGTTCACAGGTCGCCGTTTGCCCGCATGAAGGCCGTTGCTCGCAGCTCGCGCATGGTGACCTGGCTGCGCTGGAGCCTGGCGCTGGTGCTGACGGCGATGCTGATCGCCGACCTGGCATTCCCCTTGCCGCTGCCCAAGGCGCGCGACACCTCGACCCTGGTGGTGGCGCGCGATGGCACGCCGCTGCGCGCCTTCGCCGACCGCGAGGGCGTCTGGCGTTATCCCACCGACCCGGCACGCATCTCGCCGCTGTACCTGCAGGCGCTGGTGACCTACGAGGACCGCTGGTTCTGGCGCCATCCAGGCGTGAACCCCTGGGCCATGCTGCGCGCGGCCGGGCAGTGGGCCGGCAGTGGGCAGATCGTGTCCGGCGGCTCCACCCTGACCATGCAGGTGGCCCGCATCCTCGACCGGGACGCGCACCAGGGCCGCACGCGCACGCCCTGGGCCAAGCTGCGCCAGGTGCTGCGCGCGCTGCAGCTGGAAGCGCATCTGGACAAGCGCCAGATCCTGCAGCTGTACCTGGAGCGCGCGCCCTTCGGCGGCACCCTGGAAGGCGTGGAGGCCGCCAGCTGGGCCTACCTGGGCAAGCCCGCCGCACAGCTCTCCCATGCCGAGGCGGCCCTGCTGGCGGTGCTGCCGCAGTCGCCCAGCCGCCTGCGCCCGGACCGCCATCCGCAACGCGCCCAGCGTGCGCGCGACAAGGTGCTGGCGCGCATGGCCAGCGCCCGCATCTGGAGCCAGGCGGAGGTGGAGGACGCCCGCATCGAGCCGGTGGTGGCGCGTTCGCTGCAGCCGCCGCTGTCGGCGGCCTTGCTGGCCCAGCGCCTGCATGCGGCCGACCCGCGCCAGGCGCGCATCGTCACCACGCTGGATGCCGGGCTGCAGCGCACCTTGGAGGAGCGTGTCGGCGCCTACTTCTCGCAGCTGCCGCCACGTACTTCCGCGGCACTACTGGTGGTGGACAACGCCACCCTGGAGGCGCGCGCCTATGTCGGCTCGGTGGCCTTCGGCGACAAGGCCCGGCTGGGGCACGTGGACATGGTGCAGGCCTGGCGTTCGCCCGGGTCCACACTCAAGCCCTTCCTGTATGCGATGGCGCTGGACGACGGGCTGATCCACAGCGAAAGCCTGCTGGTGGATGCGCCGCAATCCTTCGGTGGCTACCGGCCCGGCAACTTCGATACCGCCTTCAACGGCCCGGTCGGTGCGGCGCAGGCGCTGAGGCTGTCGCTGAACATCCCGGCGGTGGACCTGCTGGATCGCGTCGGGCCGGCGCGCTTTTCCGCGCGCCTGGCGCATGCCGGCATCCAGCTGCGCTATCCGCGCGGGGCGGCGCCGAACCTGTCGATCATCCTGGGCGGCACCGGTGCGCGGCTGGAGGATCTGGTAGGCGCCTATGCGGCCCTGAACCGGGACGGCGTAGCTGGCCGCGTGCGCTATCGCGCCGATGCGCCGCAGCTGGACCGGCGCCTGATGTCGCCCGGCGCGGCCTGGATCATCCGCGAGGTCCTTCAGGCCAACCCCAGGCCCGGCTATGGCGCGGCCGCCTTCGATACCGGCGCCCGGCCCAAGGTGGCGTGGAAGACCGGGACCAGCTACGGCTTTCGCGATGCCTGGGCCGTGGGCGGGACGCGCCGCCATACTGTCGGGGTCTGGGTCGGCCGTCCCGACGGCACGCCGCTGCCGGGCCAGTACGGCGCGGTGACGGCCTTGCCGCTGCTGTTCGAGGTCGTCGACAGCCTGCCGCGCACGGTCGGCGACCACGCGCCCAGGCCGCCTCCGCCGAACGTGGCTGAGACGGAGATCTGCTGGCCGCTGGGCACTGCGCCGGACCCGCAGGCGCCGGACCTGTGCCAGCGTCGCATGCAGGCCTGGACCCTGGACCACAACGTGCCGCCGACCTTCGCCGAGCGCGATGCGCGGCGCTGGAGCGCCGGCCGCGAGCGCTTCCTGCGCGATGCCGCCACCGGCCAGCGCCTGTCCGCCGACTGCCGGCTGCCGCATCGCCAGGAGTCGGTAGAGATCGCCCGCTGGCCGGCGCTGCTCTCACCCTGGCTGTCACAGCAGACGCGGCAGGTCTCGCAACTGCCGCCGCTGGCGGCCGATTGCCAGGACGATGGCCGCGGGCAGTACCAGACGCTGCGCATCGAGGGCCTGAACGAAGGCGGCGCCATCGCCCGCGCGCCCGGCAGTCCGCACCCGGCGCGCGTGCAGGTCCGCGCCATCGGCGCCACCACCCAGGTGCAATGGCTGCTCGATGGCAGGTGGGTCGGCACCAGCAGCGGCGCGGCGCCCTTCGTGCGCGACTACGCCGAACCGGGCCGGCACACCTTGACCGCCCTGGCCGAGAGCGGCGCATGGACCCAGGTGCGCTTCAGCGTGCTGGAGTGAGGGCCGTGGACCGGCCGATCCTTGCGATCACAAGCGCGCTGATTGGGCCGAAATCTGCGATATCGACCGTCGCCGTAGAGGCGACCTCCGTGCGACTTCCCAAGTGTTATCTGGGTTCAAACGAAAACGGGCGCCAATGGCGCCCGTCGTTCGATACACCTCGGCGAGAATTTACTTGCCGATCCAGCCTTCCAGCATGTCGGCGAACTCGTCGGCATGCTCTTCTTCCTGCGCCAGGATCGACTCCAGCACACGCTTGGTGGTGGTGTCGCGGTCGCCGATGAAGTTGATCATCTGGCGATAGCTATCGATGGCGATGCGCTCGGCGACCAGGTTCTCCTTCACCATGTCGCGCAGGTCGCTGCCTTCCTTGTACTCGGCATGCGAGCGCGCGGTCAGCGTGTCCGGGTTGAGGTCCGGCTCGCCGCCCAGCTGCACGATGCGCTCGGCCAGCTTGTGCGCATGGTCCTGTTCCTGCTGCGCGTGCTCGAGGAACTCGCCCTTGACCGCGTCGGCCAGCATGCCCTTGGCCATGAAGTAGTGCCGGTAGTAGCGAAGGACGCAGACGTACTCGGTGGCCAGGGCCTCGTTGAGCATCTTGATGACGGCTTCGCGATCTGCGGAATAGCTCTTGGTGATGGCCCCGTCTTCGATGCTCTGACGTGCATTGGCCCGCAGCGTGGCGGTATCGGTCAGGGGGAGGGGATTTTGCTGGGTGGCTGATGTCTTGGACATTGGCTTGTCTCCGGTTGCGGCAGCGGCATGCTGCGCTGGGATGCGTCGTGGAGCGGTGAATGTGTCGGTGCTGCGTTTACCCCCACCGAAAACGCAGTCAGCGCCGGTTGCGAATGCAGCGGCGCGTTCAGTCCGGAAGCTGTTCCAGCACAGCCTCGGCCGAGGACACCTTGAACTCGCCGGGTGCCTCCACCCACAGCGCACGTACCACGCCTTCCTCGGCATACAGCGCATAGCGCTTGGAGCGCAGCCCCATGCCGTTGCTGCTGGCATCCATCTCCAGCCCCATGGCCTTGGTGAACTCGCCATTGCCGTCGGCCAGCATGCGCAGGCCCTCGGGCACCTCGGCGGACTTGGCCCAGGCGTTCATCACGAACGGGTCGTTGACCGACACGCAGTAGACCTCGACGCCACGCTTACGAAAGTCCTCGAAGCGCTCGACGAAACCCGGCAGGTGGCGTGCCGAGCACGTGGGCGTAAACGCGCCGGGCACGGCGAACAACACCACCTTGCCGACCTCGAACAGCTTGGAGGTGTCTACGGACTGGATGCCGTCATGGAAATACTTGAGGACGACCTCGGGGATGGGTTCGCCGACCTGGATGCTCATCGCGCCTCCTGAATGGAAGCCCGAAGGCTAGGCGCGGGGCGGGTAAGAGCGCGTCAATGGTCTTGAAAACCCCATGCCCAAACCTATGTCTGGACCAGGCGGCAACGGGCCGCATCGACTTGAAGGGCATCCCCATGAATTCCGTGATCTATCGCAGCTGGCCGGCCGCTTCGGCCATCCATCAGCAGCTCAACCAGATTTTCGATCGCAGCGGCAGTGACGCCGGCCAGTGGTCGCCGCGGGTGGACATCCGCGAGAACGCCGAGCGCTTCCTCATCCAGGCGGACCTGCCCGGGGTGGACCTGCAGGCCATCGAGATCCAGATGGAGCGCAACGTGCTCAGCCTGCGCGGCGAGCGGGCCGCGCCGACGCTGGAAGAAGGCGACAAGGCCAGCCGCAGCGAACGCCGCTACGGGCCGTTCGAGCGTCGTTTCGTGCTGCCCGAGACCGCAGACGCCGACGGCATCGTGGCCGAAGGCCGCAACGGCGTGCTGGAGATCACCATCCCCAAGAAGGCCCAGGCCGGCGCGCGCCGCATCCAGGTCGCGGCCAAGGCCGAGCCGTCCGCGCAATAAGCCGAGTGGGGGGGGGCGCTCACGCGTGGCGACGCGATGATGCGCCGGTGGGTAACATGCAAGCCCGCGATCGCAAGGTCGCGGGCTTTTCCGGTGAGGTGACGATGGAATTCAAAGACTATTACGCGATCCTGGGCGTGGAGCCCAGCGCCGGCGAAGCCGAGATCAAGACGGCGTATCGCCGCCTGGCCCGCAAGTACCATCCCGATGTCAGCAAGGAGGCCGGCGCCGAGGACAAGTTCAAGGCGGTCAACGAGGCCTACGAGGCCCTGCGCGATCCGGAAAAGCGTGCCGCTTATGACCAGCTCAAGGCGCGCGGCTATCGCCCAGGCGAGGAGTTCCGCCCGCCACCGGATTTCCGCGGCGGGGGCGCCGGCGGGGGCCAGCCGTTCAACTTCGAGGAGGTGTTCGGCAATGCCGGCGGCGCCGACTCGGGATTCAGCGATTTCTTCGAGAACCTGTTCGGACGCCGCTCGCGCGGCCCGGGTGGCCCCGGTGTCGGCGCGGCGCCTCCGCGCGGCGATACCCGCGCTAAGTTCTCCGTCCCGCTCAAGGCGGTCTACGAAGGCGGCAGTGTCCGCATCCAGGTCGACGGCAAGCAGCTGGACGTGCGCGTGCCCAAGGGCGTCAAGCCCGGGCAGGTGATCCGTCTGGCCGGGCAGGGCGGCAACGGCGCCAACCTGCTGCTTGAGGTGGAGTACGCCGCGCACCCGCAGTTCGAGGTGGACGGTCGCAACATCATCCACGTGTTGCAGGTCACGCCCTGGCAGGCCGCGCTGGGCGCCACGCTGAGCGTGCCGACGCTGGGCGGCGAGGTGGACCTGAAGATTCCAGCGGACTCCGAGGCCGGCCGCAAGCTGCGATTGCGAGGTCGCGGCCTGCCCGGTGCGACGGCGGGCGATCAGATCGTCGAGCTGGAAATCACCGCCCCGCGCGCCACCAGCGACAAGCAACGCCAGGCCTACGAGGCGCTGGCCAAGGCCTTCGAGGGAAGCGCGAGCGCGGCCTGAGCCTTCAGATTTCCGCGGGAGCCTTTGGCGCTTGCAGGGTCTTCAGGTCTGGTGGAAGCCTTCGGATCTTGCGGGAGCTTTCGGGTCGTGTGGGAGCTTTAGGGTTTTATGGGAGCGGCTCCAGGTGCGAAGAGGCTTTCCCGGGAAAGCCCCTTCGCGGCTGATGGCCCTGGGCCACCCAGAGCCGCTCTCGCAAAAAAGTCTGCGCGCCCTCAGGCGGTGGCCGGCGGCCGGTCGATGGTCTGCAGGATGCGCTCGATGACCTCGCTCAACTCGTCTTCCGAGAACGGCTTGGTCAGATAGGCCTTGGCGCCCTGGCGCAGGCCCCACATGCGGTCGGTGTCCTGGTCCTTGGTGGTGACCAGCACCACCGGGATATGCCGGGTGGTGGACTCGCGGCTCAGGGTCCGTGTGGCCTGGAACCCGTTGAGGTTGGGCATGACCACATCCATCAGCACCATGTCCGGCAGCTCGCGCTTGGCGACCTCCACACCGGCAGCGCCGTCCTCGGCGGTGATCGATTCGTGGCCCAGCTTCTCGACGATCCGTTGGATGCCCAGCAGCTGAGACGGCGAATCGTCGACGATCAGAATCCTTGCCATTCGAAAACCCCTGAGTTCCCCGTCCCCATTGTAGGCCGAGTTTGGAGGGCTGTTCATCCGCCTGGCAACCGGTCGGCAGCGGGATCGCTCCGATTATCCGATGCGGATCACGGTCCGCCCCACCGAGCCCCCGGCCAGCATGGCATCGAAGATCTCCGGCAGCTCCTGGAGGGTGGCTTCCCGGGTGCAGATGCGGTCCAGGTGACGGGGCTTCCAGTCCTCGGCCAGGCGCTGCCAGAGCGTGCGGCGCAACTCGCGCGCGGTGCCGGCCGAGGCCACGCCGAGCAGCGATACCCCGCGCAGGATGAAGGGCATGAGGCTGGCGTGCAGGGTGTCGCTGGCGGCCAGTCCGGCGGTGACCACGTTGCCGTAAGGCGCGGTCTGCGCCAGCAGGCTGGCCAGCATCGCCCCGCCGGCATTGTCCAGGCCACCGCCGAAGCGCGTGGACTCCATCGGCCGCGACGTCGCCAGGGCCTGGCGGTCCAGCACCTGCGCCGCGCCGAGCTCCTTGAGGAATCCGTGGCGCTCGGCCTTGCCGCTGATGGCGTGCACCTCGAAGCCGGCCTTGCTGAAGATGTCCACGGCCAGCGAGCCGACGCCGCCGGTGGCGCCGGTCACCGCCAACGGGCCGTGCGCCGGGCTCTGCCGGTTCTCCAGCATCCGGTACAGCGCCAGCGCAGCGGTGAAGCCTGCCGTGCCCAGCACCATGCTCTCGCGCAGCGTCAATCCTTGCGGCAGTGGCACAACCCACTGCGCCGGCATACGCGTGTAGTGGGCGTAGCCGCCATCGCGTGTCTCGCTGAGCCCGCAGCCGGTCAGCAGGACCGCATCGCCCTCGCGGAAGGCCGGGTCGGTGGAAGCCACCACGTGCCCGGCCGTGTCGATGCCCCCGACCAGTGGAAAGCGACGCAGGATCCTGCCCTGGCCTGTCCCCGCCAGCGCGTCCTTGTAGTTGACCGAGGACCAGGCCGACTTGATCACCACCTCGCCCGGGTTGAGATCGTCCAGGCCGATGGATTCGATGCCGCTGCGGTATCCGGCAGCGTCGCTGTGGATACGGAAGGCGGGGAAGCGGGTGGGCGGGGTCGGGGGCATGGGTTCCTGGGCTGGGGGAACTTGGGGGAGAAACGAGTGGAGAGGAACGAGGAACGAGTCGACTAACCCTGACCACATCCCGTAGGAGCGGCTCAAGGTGGCCTAGGGCCATCAGCCGCGAAGGGGCTTTCCGGGGAATGCCTGTTCGCGGCTAAAACCGCTCCCACAGAAGCCTTCGAGGATCCTTGAGATTCCCACACTCGTTCCTCTTTCCTCTCCACTCGTTCCTACCAAGCCCTCACGGCACGACGCTGGCCCGCTTCTCATCGATCCACTTGCTCGCCTGGGCCGGCGTGTAGTTGCGCATCCAGCCCAGCATGGTCTCGATGTCCGCGCCGTACCACAGGTCGGCGCGCTGGTCGGCGTGCAGGAAGCGCTCCTCGACCATGCGATCGATCATGCCGATCAGCGGCGCGTAGAAGCCCTGCACGTCCAGGAAGGCGCAGGGCTTGTTGCCGATGCCGAGCTGGCGCCAGGTCAGCATCTCGAAGATCTCTTCCATGGTGCCGAAGCCGCCGGGCAGGGTGACGAAGCCATCGGCCAGCTCGAACATGCGCGCCTTGCGCTCATGCATGGAGCCGACGATCTCCAGCGTGGTCAGGCCGCGATGGGCCACTTCCCAATCGGCCAGCTGCTGCGGGATCACGCCGGTGACCTCACCGCCAGCGGCCAGCACGGCATTGGCCACAGCACCCATCAGGCCGACGTTGCCGCCGCCGTAGACCAGGCGCAGGCCTTCCTGGGCGATGCGCGTGCCCAGCTCAGTGGCACGTTCGGCGTAGATGGGTTTGTTGCCGGCGTTGGAGCCGCAGTAGACGCAGATGCTTTTCATGATGTGTGTGAGTTTGCGAGGTCGTGTCGTCTTCGGGACCGGGGACCGGGGACCCGGGACCGGAGGGAGAAGCTTAGAACGCACAACGCCGGGCGGGGCCCGGCGTTATGCAGTGGTACGGACGCTTTGGCTTTCCCCGGTCCCCGGTCCCGGGTCCCGAGTCCCGGCTTCAGTTCGCCTTGTGAATGGCGCGCTTGCTCACGGCCATGGCCGCGTCGTGCACCACCTCCGACAGCGAGGGGTGCGCGTGGCAGATGCGGGCCAGGTCGTCGGCCGAACCGCTGAACTCCATGGTCAGCACGCCTTCGTGCACCAGCTCGGAGACGTTCACGCCCACCAGGTGCATGCCCAGCACGCGGTCGGTCTCGGCGTGGGCCAGGACCTTGACGAAGCCGGCCGGCTCGCTCATCGCCACGGCGCGGCCGTTGGCGGCGAACGGGAAGCTGCCTGCCTTGTACGGCACGCCTTCGGCCTTGAGCTGCTGCTCGGTCTTGCCGACCCAGGCGATTTCCGGCTCGGTGTAGATGACCCACGGGATGGTGTCGAAGTTGACGTGGCCGGGCAGGCCCGCGATCAGCTCGGCCACGGCGATGCCTTCCTCGAACCCCTTGTGCGCCAGCATCGGGCCGCGCACGCAGTCGCCGATGGCCCACACGCCGTCCACGCCGGTGTGGCAATGCTCGTCGACCACGATCTGGCCGCGCTCGTTGAGCTGCACGCCGGTGCCCTCGGCCAGCACGCCCTTGGTCGCGGCGCGGCGGCCCACGGCTACCAGCAGCTTGTCCACGGTCAGGGTCTGCTCGCCAGAGGCGTCGGTGTAGGTGACCACCACTTCCTGCTTCTTGCCCTTGCCGGTGACCTCGGTGGCGCTGACCTTGGCGCCCAGCTTGATCTCCAGGCCCTGCTTCTTGAATTCCTTGGCGGCGGCCTTGGCCACTTCGGCATCGGCCACGGCCAGGAAGTCGGGCAGGGCCTCGAGAATGGTGACCTCGGCGCCCAGGCGCTTCCACACGCTGCCCAGTTCCAGGCCGATCACACCGGCGCCGATCACCGCCAGGCGCTTGGGCACTTCGGTGAAGTCCAGCGCGCCGACGTTGTCGACGATGGTCTGGCCATCGAACTTGGCGAACGGCAGCTCGATCGAATCCGAGCCGGCGGCCAGGATCACGTTGGTGCCCTTCAGTTCGACCTCGGTGTCGTCGTGCTGCTTGACCTTGACCACGTTGCCCGGCTGCAGCTGGGCGAAGCCGTAGTAGGCGGTGACCTTGTTCGCCTTGAACAGCATCGCGATGCCGCCGGTGAACTGCTTCACGATCTTGTCCTTGCGACCGACCATGGTCTCCACGTCGATCTTGGCGTCCTTGAAGCTGATGCCGTGGTCGCCGAACAGGTGGCCCATGTTCCAGAACTGGCGCGAGGAGTCGAGCATCGCCTTGGACGGGATGCAGCCCACGCGCAGGCAGGTGCCGCCCAGGGCCGGCTTGCCGTCCTTGCCCAGGGCCGCGTCGATGCAGGCGACCTTCATGCCCAGCTGCGCGGCGCGGATGGCCGCGTGGTAACCGGCCGGGCCGGCGCCGATGACGACGACGTCGTAGTTTTCAGACATGCGGGTAATTCCTTGGAATGAGGATTGAAGGGCTAGGAACGAGGAACGAGAAACGAGAAACGAGAGAAAGCGATCGCGCGCTCCACTCGTTACTCGTTCCTCCGCACTCGTTCCTCGCCCTTACAGACCGAACAGCATCCGGCCCGGGTTCTCCAGCTGGTTCTTGATGTCCACCAGGAACTGCACCGAGTCCTTGCCGTCGATGATGCGGTGGTCGTAGGACAGCGCCAGGTACATCATCGGGGCGATCACGACCTGGCCGTTCTCGGCGATCGGACGCTCCTTGATGGCGTGCATGCCCAGGATCGCGCTCTGCGGCGGGTTGATGATCGGGGTGGACAGCAGCGAACCGAAGGTGCCGCCGTTGGTGATGGTGAAGGTGCCGCCCTGCAGGTCGTCCAGGCCCAGCTTGCCCGCGCGCGCCTTGGCCGCGAAATCGGCGATGCCCTGCTCGACGTCGGCGAAGGACTGGCGCTCGACATTGCGCAGCACCGGCGTCACCAGGCCCTTGTCGGTGGACACGGCGATGGAGATATCGCTGTAGCCGTGATAGATGATGTCATCGCCGTCGATGGAGGCGTTGACCAGCGGGAAGCGTTGCAGAGCGTTGGCGGCGGCCTTGACGAAGAAGCTCATGAAGCCGAGCTTGATGCCGTGGGCCTTCTGGAACTCGTCCTGCAACTCCTTGCGCGCGGCCGAGACCTTGGCCAGGTTGACCTCGTTGAAGGTGGTCAGCATCGCGGTGGAGTTCTTGGACTCCATCAGGCGCTTGGCGATGGTCTTGCGCACGCGGGTCATCGGCACGCGCTCTTCCGGGCGGGCGCCGGCGGCCTTGCCCACGCCACCACCGGCGGCGAACTTGACGATGTCTTCCTTGGTCACCGCGCCACGACGGCCGGTGCCTTCCACCTCGGCCGGGTTGACGCCTTCGGTGATGGCGGTGAAGCGCGCGCCCGGCGGCAGCGAGCCGGTGTCGCCGGCGGCCTTGGGCGCCTCGACCTTGGCGGCCTTGGGGGCTTCGGCAGCGGCGGCCTTGGGCGCCTCGGCCTTGACTTCCGGCTTGGCCTCTTCCTTGGCCGGCGCGGCCTCGGCGGTGGCGCCTTCCTCGATGATGGCCAGCACCTGCGCGGAGGTGACGGTGTCGCCTTCCTGGAACTTGATTTCCTTCAGCACGCCGTCGACCGGGGCCGGCACTTCCAGCACGACCTTGTCCGTCTCCAGGTCCACCAGGTTCTCGTCGCGCTTGACCGCGTCACCGGCCTTCTTGTGCCAGCTGGCGATGGTGGCATCGGACACGGATTCGGGCAGTACGGGGACTTTGACTTCTGTAGCCATGCTTTGAACGTCCTGGAATGAGGGGTCGTTGGTAGAGGTGGGGGGACCGCGCCGGGATTACTCGGCGACGATCTTGTCGGAGAACGGATTGACCAGCGCGTCGGCGACCAGCTGCTGCTGCTCGGCGACGTGTTCGGCCATGTGGCCTGCGGCCGGGGAGGCCGAGCGGGCGCGGCCGGCATAGGCCAGCTGCTGACCCTCGTCCAGGCAGGCCTGCAGATGATGGCGGATCTGATACCACGCGCCCTGGTTCTGCGGCTCTTCCTGGCACCAGATGACTTCCTTGGCGCCGCCGTACTTCTTCAGCTCGGCGCTGAGCAGATCGCGCGGGAACGGATAGAGCTGCTCCACGCGCACGATGGCCACATCGTCCTGTTCGCGCTTGGCGGCGTCCTCGACCAGGTCGTAGTAGACCTTGCCCGAGCACAGCACCACGCGCTTGACCTTGGCCGCGTCGGCCTTGGCATCGCCGATCAGGCGCTGGAACTCGCCGTTGGCCAGTTCCTCCAGCGAGGACACCGCCAGCTTGTGGCGCAGCAGCGACTTGGGCGACATGACGATCAGCGGCTTGCGCGTGGTCATCTTCAGCTGGCGACGCAGCATGTGGAAGGCCTGCGCCGGGGTGGAGGGCACCACCACCAGCATGTTCTCCAGTGCGCACAGCTGCAGGAAACGCTCCAGGCGCGCGGAGCTGTGCTCCGGGCCCTGGCCTTCGTAGCCGTGCGGCAGCAGCAGGGTCAGGCCCGAGATGCGGCCCCACTTGGATTCGCCGGCGGCGATGAACTGGTCGATCACCACCTGGGCGCCATTGGCGAAGTCGCCGAACTGGCCTTCCCAGATGCACAGGGTGTTGGGATCGGTGGTGGAAAAGCCGTACTCGAAGGCCATCACCGCTTCCTCGCTGAGCAGCGAGTCGATGATCGCCACGCGCTCGGGCGACTGCGCCAGCTGGCGCAGCGGCAGGTGATAGGCGTCGGTCTTCTGGTCGTGCAGGATGGCGTGGCGATGGCTGAACGTGCCGCGGCCAACGTCCTGGCCGACCAGGCGCAGGCCGAAGCCTTCGTTGAGCAGGGTGGCGTAGGCCAGGTTCTCGGCGAAACCCCAGTCGCCCGGCAGCTCGCCGGCGGACATCTTGCGGCGGTCGTCGTAGACCTTGGCCACGCGCGAATGCAGCTCCACGCCCTCGGGCACGGCGTTGATCAGCGTGGCCAGGGACTTGAGCTTGTCCATGTCCACCGCGGTGCTCACCGCATCTGACAGCTTGCCTTCCAGCAGCTTGCTCCAGTCCACGAACAGCGGGCTGCTCGGCGGGGTCTTCTCCACGTCGGCAAGCTCGGTGGTGACTTCACCGCCGTCGAGCTTGGCGCGGTAGGCATCGACCATGGCCTTGCCGGCGCCGGCCTCGATCACGCCCGCCTTCTCCAGCTGCTCGGCGTACATCTCGCGGGTGGTCTGGTGCTTGCGGATCACCTGGTACATCAGCGGCTGGGTGATCGCCGGCTCGTCGGCCTCGTTATGGCCCCAGCGGCGATAGCACATCAGGTCGATGACCACGTCCTTGGCGAACTGCTGGCGGAACTCGAAGGCCAGCTTGGTGGCGAACACCACCGCTTCGGGGTCGTCGCCGTTCACGTGCAGCACGGGCGCGGCGATCATCTTGGCCACGTCGGTGGCATAGCGGGTCGAACGCGCGTCCTGCGGGTTGGAGGTGGTGAAGCCGACCTGGTTGTTGACCACGATGTGCACGGTGCCGCCCACGGCAAAGCCGCGGGTCTGCGACATCTGGAACAGCTCCATCACCACGCCCTGACCCGAGAAGGCCGCATCGCCGTGGATCAGCACCGGCAGCACCTGCTTGCGGGCGGCATCCTGGCGACGCTCCTGGCGCGAGCGCACGGAACCTGCGACCACCGGGTCGGCGATCTCCAGGTGCGAGGGGTTGAAGGCCAGCGCCAGGTGCACCGGGCCGCCATCGGTGGCCACGTCGGCCGAGAAGCCCATGTGGTACTTCACATCGCCGGCCGAGGCGTGGTGGTCGTGCTCGAACTTGCCTTCGAACTCGTCGAACAGCTTGCGCGGATTCTTGCCCAGGGTGTTGACCAGGACGTTGAGGCGGCCGCGATGGGCCATGCCGATCACCACGTCCTTGACGCCATCCTTGCCGGCATCGCGGATCAGGGTATCCATCATCGGGATCAGCGAGTCGCCGCCTTCCAGCGAGAAGCGCTTCTGGCCGACGTACTTGGTGTGCAGGTAGCGCTCCAGGCCCTCGGCCGCGGTCAGACGCTCCAGGGTGCGCTTCTTGGTGTCCGCGTCCAGGCCGTAGCTGCCGCCGGCCTGTTCCAGCTTCTTGTAGAACCAGTGCCGCTGTTCGACTTCCTGGATATGCATGAACTCGGCACCGATGGAACCGGTGTAGGTCGACTTCAGGCGGGCCAACAGGTCGCGCAGGGTCAGGCGGTCATGGCCGCCGACGCCGCCGGTGCTGAACTCGCTGTCCAGGTCGCGCTCGGACAGGCTGTGGAAGTCCAGGCCCAGGTCCGGGGCATTGGCCGGCTCGGTCAGCTTCAGCGGGTCCAGCCTGGCGCTGAGGTGGCCACGGGCGCGGTAGGCGGTGATCAGGCGGCCGACGTGGCGCTCGCGCTCGTCCGAAGGCGCCGCGCCGTTGGCGGCGTTGGCGGCCAGCTTGGAGGCCTGGGTGATGTGCTCGATGGCGGCCGAGTGCGGGACATCGCCCGCCTCACGCCCCTTGAACCCGTCGAAGTAGTTCTTCCACTTCGGGTCCACGCTGTCGGGTGCGACCAGGTACTGCTCGTAGAGGTCTTCGACGTAAGCGGCGCTGCCGCCGTTGAGAGGGGAGGACTGCGCAAACTGCTTCAGTAGATTGTCCACGATGGCTTGCCAATGGCGTCTTTGGAGGGAGCTTCGTCCCCGCGACCGGCGTTGCCGATGCCAAGCGGACGAGAAAGCATCAAAAGTATACGCCCGGCCTTTCTGGCGCCCCGGGGGTGTCGGGCGGCAACTGGCAGGGAAATTCCATTCGACGGGAAACGGGATCAGCGACCTTTGTCGCGCTGTTCACAAACCCAGGGCGCGCAGTTCGGCACAGGGACGGGCCCGTTCCCACACCGACGCGAAGCTGTCCCGCAACTGTCGTGCGCGCCCGGCACCGTCCATGTCTGCCTCACCTTCCAGGCGATGACCCAGCGTGCGGAAGTAGTAGCCGCCGCGGTCGTTGACCAGGTAGGCCGACGGATAGGCCTGGTCCACCGGGTCGCTGACCTGGCGCAGGGCGAAGCGGCTGGGCAGGCGCTGGGACAGGGCGAGCAGCGGGGCCGAAGCCCGCTGCGGCGCCTGCGCGTCGTGCAGCAGGATCTGCACCATGGCATCGCGGGTCCCGGTGCACAGCCGGCGGATGCGCTGGACCAGCGCGGGCTGGTCGAGCAAACCGGGATCGAGTTCACGCGAGTAGATGCGCAGCGTGCGGCGGGTGCCGGCGGTGATGCCGATGCAGGCGGCGGCGGCCTGGGCCGGGTCCTCGATCACCACGGCGCCGTCGAAGGCGCGGCGCATGGACTGGTGGGGGATGCCCTCGCGCGAATGGGGCTCGCCCTCGGGGATGAACCCCTGCGCGGCGAAGAAGGCGTGCAAGGCCAGCGGCGCCTCCAGGGTCAGCTGGCGGCAGTGCCGCAGGCGCGCCGCGCCCGCCAGGGCCGCCAGCAGGGCCTGGCCGATGCCGCGGCTGCGCGCCTCGGGCAGGACCAGCAGCGGACCAAGCCGGTGGTCCGGGCTCAGTCGCGCGGTGCCCAGCGGCCTGTCGTCCTGGTCGAAGGCCACCGCGTGCAGGGCGAGGGTGTCCAGCGCAGGCGCGCCGCGCAGGCCAGCCAGGGCCGGCTCGCGCATGACCGCGTCCTGCCACAGGCGCTGCAGGGTGGACTGCAGCGCGGCATGGGACGCCAGTTCGATGCGGGGCTCAGCCGCCCTCATCCTCGTCCTCGGCATCCTCGTCGGCGTTGCCGATCACGTAATGACCGCTGGCGACCAGCTCGGTCACCGCGCGCCGACCGGCGGCGGACAGGCGCGCGAAATCCTCACCGCTGACCGCGTCGGTCGAGGCCAGCCAGGACGCCTCCACGATCGGCATCGGGTGGTCCTGTCCGCTGACGAACAGGGTCGCCTCGCGCTTGCCGCGCCGGCGCCAGGCCATGCGCGCCATCGGGTGGCGGTGCAGCAGCGTGCCATCCCCGGTCAGGGCCTGCTCGACGGCAGCCTCGTTCAAGGCGTCGGCTTCAGCCGGGGCAGCCACTTCACCGGCGCTGCGATAGGTGGTGATGAAGCGGCCGAACCAGTTGGCCAGGCGCTCCGGGTCGTTCATGCGCAAGGCGTTCAATGCGGACACCGCGCGGGTCATGGCATCGGCATCGATTTCGTTCGGATCGACCGGCAGCTTCAGGTCCGGGTCCTGGTAGCGCAGGGCGTCGTCCGCCTCGGCCACCAGCGTGTCCAGGTAATCGCCGATCAGCTCAGCCGCCGAGGGCGCGCGCATGCCGACGGAGAACGTCAGGCACGGATCTTCGGCCACGCCATGATGCGGCACGCCGGGCGGCAGGTACAGCATGTCGCCAGGGCCCAGCACCCAGTCATGGCTGGGGGTGAACTCGCGCAGCAGCTTCAGCTCCACGTCGTCGCGGAAGCCCAGCGGCGGGTTGGGCGAGGCGTCGATCTGCCAGCGGCGATGACCGTGGGCCTGCAGCAGGAACACGTCGTACTGGTCCACGTGCGCGCCCACCGAGCCGCCAGTGGCGGCGAAGCTGACCATGATGTCGTCGATGCGCCAGCGCGGCAGGAACTGGAACGCCTCCAGCAGTTCGCGCACGTCCGCGTCCCACTTGTCCACGTCCTGCACCAGCAGGGTCCAGTCGTGGTCGGGCATGCCGGGGAACTCGTCCTCCTGGAACGGACCACTGCGCACCGACCAGGCATCGCGGGCGCGGTCGTAGCTGATCAGGCGCGAGAGTGCGGCCTCCTCGCAGGCCAACCCGGCCAGGTCGCCCGGCTCGATCGGTGAGACGAAGCCGGGAAAGGCATTGCGGATCAACAGCGGGCGCTTTTGCCAGTAGTGGCGCAGGAACGCCTGCGGCGACATGCCCAACGGGGCGTGGCCGCTGGCATCGACCTCGATGGCCAGGGTTTTGGATGACGGGGAGGTGGCGCGCTTGCTCTTGGACATGAAGAAGGTGATCGGTCAGAACGTGGGTCGATTGGCGTCCAGCGTGCGCTGGCGCAGGTAAAGAAACAATGGAAGCCCGGCCGAGACACCGATGCAGCAGGTGGCCAGCAGCGCCAGCGAAGACCCGGCGATGCGCTGGCGGCGGTTCTCGGACACCACGAAGGCCAGCAGCGCCAGGGCCGAGCACAACACGTCCAGCCCGAAGAAGCCGGCCACCCGGGTGGCGAACAGCTCGCGGATCAGGCCCTGCACATCCAGGCCATGCAGCGCCAGCCAGGGCCAGAACCACAGCAGCGGGATCAGGCTGCCCACGAAGAACAACAGCAGGTAGAGCTGACGTGCGACGGAGAAGCTCAAAGGCGACATGGCGGCATGCCTTGGGTGGGAGGTGGAGCTTGCTTGAAGGGTGAGGGATTGGGTCCTAGGCGCGCGATGGGGCGGGCTCACTGCACGATGGCGTCGTACCCGGCGTCGGTAAACTGGATCAGGCACCAGCCATGACCGAAGGGATCGCGCAGCGTGGCGATGCTGCCCCAGGCCGCATGACGCACTTCGGTTTCGCGGGTCAAGCCGGCCGCTTGCGCACGTGCCAGGGCCAGCTCCAGATCTTCCACGGCCACGTCCAGGTGCACGGGCGTCCAATGCCGGCGGTAGTCGCGTGGCTGCCCGCCAGCGCCGATACTGCCTTCCGGTTGCTGCAGCAGATAGAGCGGCACGGCAGCCCCGAGCAGTTCCAGGCCGCCTTCGCCGATCCGGCGTCCGCGGTGCAGCCCGAACGCCTGGGTGTAGGTGCGCGCCGCCTGCTCCAGGTCAGGCACATCGAGGTTGACCAGCAGCTTCATGCGCAGCGCCGCGCGATGGCGTAGCCGGACCGCCTGCGCATGTCCGGCCGCGCGCGCATCTTCAGACCGCCTTGGCCAGCGATTGGGCCAGGCCCACGTAGCCGCCCGGGGTCAGCGCGCGCAGGCGCTGCTTGGCCTCGGCCGGCAGCTCCAGCGATTCGACGAAGGCCTGCATCGACTCGGCGGTGATGCCCTGGCCGCGGGTCAGCGCCTTGAGCTGCTCGTAGGGATTGGGCAGGCCATGGCGACGCATCACCGTCTGCACGGCTTCGGCCAGCACTTCCCAGGCTGCATCCAGGTCGGCATCCAGGCGCTGCGGGTTCAGCTCCAGCTTGCCCAGGCCCTTGGCCAGCGAGTCCACGGCGACCTGGGTGTGGCCGAAGGCGGTGCCCAGGCCGCGCAGCACGGTGGAGTCGGTCAGGTCGCGCTGCCAGCGGCTGATCGGCAACTTGGCCGAGAAATGCTCGAACAGCGCGTTGGCCACGCCGAAGTTGCCTTCCGCATTCTCGAAATCGATCGGGTTGACCTTGTGCGGCATGGTCGAGGAGCCCACTTCCCCTTCCTTGAGCTTCTGCTTGAAGTAGCCCAACGAGATATAGCCCCAGACATCGCGCGCCAGGTCGATCAGGATGGTGTTGGCGCGGCGGGTGGCATCGCCGATCTCGGCGATGTTGTCGTGCGGCTCGATCTGCGTCGTGTACGGGTTGAACACCAGGCCCAGGCCCTCGACGAAGCGCTGGGCGAAGCGCGGCCAGTCCACGTCCGGGTAGGACACCACATGGGCGTTGTAGTTGCCCACCGCGCCGTTGATCTTGCCGGTCAGCTCCACCGCGGCGATCTGCTTGAGCTGGCGCTCCAGGCGCGCCACGACATTGGCCATTTCCTTGCCCAGGGTGGTCGGCGAGGCGGTCTGGCCGTGCGTGCGCGAGAGCATCGGCTGGCCGGCATGGGCGTGGGCCAGGGCCCGCAGGCTGTTGGCGATGCCCTCCAGGCCCGGCAGCAGCACCTCGCGCCGCGCCTGTTCCAGCATCAGGCCGTAGGAGAGGTTGTTGATGTCCTCGCTGGTGCAGGCGAAATGCACGAACTCCAGGGCCGGGCCGAGCTCGGCATCGCCGGCCAGCTGCTCCTTGATGAAGTACTCCACCGCCTTGACGTCGTGGTTGGTGGTGCGCTCGATCTCCTTCACGCGCGCGGCCTGCGCCGGGGAGAAATTCTCGGCCAGCGCGCGCAGCTGCTGCACGGCGCCCGGGGAGAACGCGGCCAGCTCGGTGATGCCGGGCTCGGCGGCCAGGGCCAGCAGCCATTCCACCTCGACCTTGATGCGGGCGCGGATCAGGCCGTACTCGGAGAAGATCGGGCGCAGGGCATCGACCTTGGAGGCGTAGCGGCCGTCGAGCGGGGACAGGGCGAGCAGGGTGGCTTCGGTCATGGGGATGGCTTGGGTGAGGGAAGATGGGGAAGGCGGCCGCGGCCGGCGCAAGGCGCTGCAGGCGAGCGGGAAGGGCCGGGCGAGCCGGGGCGGGCATTTTACCTGTCATCGGCCTCACGGGCTTGCGCGTATCATCGGCGGCCACTGCAACTGCCAGCTTCAGCGGCTTGACCCGCGCGCCAGCCGTGACTTTCCATCGATGGAGAACCGGATGAGCCCGAAAGACCCCACCCCCCCGAAAGCCCGCATCGCCAAGACCCGTGTCGAGCACGACAGCATGGGCGAACTGCAGGTCCCCGCCGACGCCCTGTGGGGCGCGCAGACCCAGCGTGCCGTGCAGAACTTCCCCGTCTCCGGCCGCCCGATGCCGCGCGGGTTCATCCGTGCCCTGGGCCTGATCAAGGCCGCCGCCGCCGGCGTCAACGCCGAGCTGGGACACCTGCCCCAGGACATCGCCGAGGCGGTGCGCAAGGCCGCGCTTGAAGTGGCCGATGGCCGCCACGACGGCCAGTTCCCGATCGACATCTACCAGACCGGCTCGGGCACCTCGTCCAACATGAATGCCAACGAGGTCATCGCCACCCTGGCGACCCGGCTGCTGCAGTCCGACAAAAGCGCCACGGTGCACCCCAACGATCACGTCAACCTGGGGCAGAGCTCCAACGACGTGGTGCCCACCGCGATTCGCGTCTCGGCCCAGCTGGCGGCAGTGGAAGACCTGCAGCCCGCGTTGAAGCACCTGCGCAAGACCATCGACAAGCGGGGCAAGGCCTTGGCCAAGGTCGTCAAGACCGGCCGCACCCACCTGATGGATGCCATGCCGCTGAGCTTCGGCCAGGAGTTCTCGGCCTGGTCGGCACAGCTGGCCTCGGCGCAGGCGCGCATCGACGACAGCCTCAAGCGCCTGCGCCGCCTGCCGCTGGGCGGCACCGCCATCGGCACCGGCATCAATGCCGACCCCAAGCTGGGCAAGCAGGTCGCCAAGGCGCTGGGCAAGCTGACCGGGCAGCGCTTCGAGAGCGCCGAGAACAAGTTCGAGGGCCTGGCCGCCCAGGACGATGCGGTAGAGCTGTCAGGCCAGCTCAATGCGCTGGCCGTGGCGCTGATCAAGATCGCCAACGACCTCCGCTGGATGAATGCCGGCCCCCTGGCTGGCCTGGGCGAGATCGAACTGCCGGCGCTGCAGCCGGGCAGCTCGATCATGCCGGGCAAGGTCAACCCGGTGATCCCCGAGGCGACGGTGATGGTCTGTGCGCAGGTGATGGGACACCACACCGCGATTACGGTGGCCGGGCAGACCGGCAACTTCCAGCTCAACGTGACCCTGCCGCTGATCGCGGCCAACCTGCTGGAGTCGATCCAGCTGCTGGCCAATGTCGCCCGGCTGCTGGCCGACTCGGCCATCGCCGGGCTGAAGGTGCGCGAGGACAACGTGCAGCAGGCGCTGGCGCGCAATCCGATCCTGGTGACCGCGCTGAACCCCATCATCGGCTACGAAAAGGCCGCGGCCATTGCCAAGCGCGCCTACAAGGAAGGCCGCCCGGTGCTGGACGTGGCGGCGGAGGACAGCGGGCTGTCCCTGCCGGAGTTGAAGCAGCTGCTGGACCCGGCGGCATTGACCGCGGGCGGGATCCACGGCGGCGCAGGCGGGGGCGGCTGAGCTGCGCTGGGGGTGCTGGCGGCCGCGCCGTGCAAGCGGCGTCGCCGCCCGTGCCCCCGCGGTCCGCCTCGCTCACGTAAGACGGGAAAGGGGGAACAAGAACATCGACATCCGCCGCGGCAGCGGCGGCTGTCCGGTTCCGGCTTCAGGTGCTGGAAGTAGGCGTAGTGCGGCCCCCGGAGGACGAGGCGGGTGCGGAGCCGCGTCTGTCGGTCCTTCGTCCGTTGACGCTGCCTCGCGAAGGATCGCAACGCAGGGCGTGGTGCGCTGATGTCAGCGGTATTCCATCTGCACGTTGTCGAAGCTTTCCTTGTAGGGCTTCAACGGGGAGACCTGTTGCAGGATCTGCGTCTGCAGGGCCAGAGTTTCCGCATCGGGCTGCGCCTTGACGCTGCCCGGCTTGCCGCTATTGGCCTCGGGCCCCAGGGTCTGCAGGCGCAGCATCTGCATGCGGCCGAAATACAGACGCAGCAGGGCGGTGTTATCCGGCGACTGCGGCACCTGGATGTCATCGATCTTCAGGACGCCCTGCGGGTCGATGAAGGCACTGGCCGCCGGAGCGCGGCGCATGGTCACCGCATCATTGGTGACGGCGATGCGCGGCTTCATGCGCTCCTCGCGCGAGGGGCCGGCGTTGTCGCCGCGGCCGCAGCCGACAAGCGCGATCAGGGAAAGCAGCAAGGGGATCAGGATACGCATGGCGCGATTGTAGACGCTTGGCGATTGCCAGGATGCACCAACGCGAACCGGGGCTGCGCATCGTATCGTTGGCCGTCAGTACGGCTTGGGGACCCGGTCAAGGTCTCGATACGCCTGCACCATCTCACCAAGTAGGCGCAGATCATCCATGCTCAGTGGATTGAAAGGACGCTCGCGGGCCAACGCTTTCGTCTCAAGCGCGCGCGGGATGCCGAGGTCGACAATCTTCGGAGTTCCATTATGAAACACGAGGACTTCTCGACGTGCTTCGTCGTCGTTGACATCGACCGCGATCACCCGACCGTTGTAGCTTCGCTGGATCCGCTCCACCAGCGTATGTCCTACGACGATCCGGTCGACATCGAAATGGCGTACCACGGCTTCGAGGTCGGCCTGCGTGGCTTGAGGATACATTCCATCCATCGCTTCGAAATAGCCCCTGTACTGGGTCACACCCTGATGGCTCAGGACGGCATCGAAGGCCTTCGAGCGAGCTGCGCTTCCAGCGTGCGATCCCCAGAAGTTCCGCATCGCGCCATTGAGTGAGTCGACGTCGGGTACGTTTGCGGCGACTTCCGGCGAAACCCCGCCATGCACGAACAGTGTGCGGCCCAACCTGAGGGCGACCGGCTGGGCGCGAAGCCACGCTCCAATGATGGTTTCCTCCGAGAAAGCCCGCTCGAATCCCCCCATCTGGCGTACCGCATATCGGTGATCTGGGTGCGTTCTGGAGTAGTTGCCACGAAGTACGTACTGCTCATGGTTCCCTAGGACGACGTGGACTGCGCCACCGGCCGCGTGTGCCTGCAGCGCGAGCCCATGCAGGCGCCACAGCACCGCGAAAGCCTCGCGTCCCCTGTCGACGCTGTCTCCCAGGACGACGAGATGGTTGTTTGCGAACTGCCAATCACCACCGGCATCCGTCACGCCGAGCTTGCTGAGCGCCGCATTGAGAAAGCGAAGGTTTCCTTCGAGATCGCTGATTACCGCTACGGTCGCGGGCATAGGCGCGTCTGCATCGAAGACAGGCGGCTGCTGCAGATTGAAGCGGTGAGACCTTCCTGCACAATTGATGGAGAGGACCCGGCCTTGACCGACTGATGCGTTCCGCTGGTTCTCGCAGTACCAGGTCGCCGACCACCCGCCGGCATTGCGTGAACGAACGACTGGGCCGTCCAGGAATCCAGGCATGATGACGTGCTCGCCAGTACCCGAATAGATCTGGAAGCTTGCTGACTGCTTACCCACAGGAATGCGCAGGCGCGCATGCGCGCCAGAGTCGGTAGCTCCGACCTTGGCCAAGGACAACAAAACGATGACCGTCAGCGGAATGAACAACGTGCTGATCAGGGCAAGCTTGAAGAGCCGTCTCATTTCCTGAGCACTCTGGTGCTGCCGGTCAGCGACTCTGCTGCTGTCAAACCACGACCGCAAAACGTTTTATGCGCATCCTCGTACCTTGGCATGGTGATCCCTTCCATGAGAGCGTCCAGTGATTCCTGTTCTCGGCAGGCCTGAAATCAGGTCTTCGATGCTTCAGGGCTCCCAGTCGCCGCCGTCCTTGCAGTCGTCGATGTCGTCCTTGTCCATCGTGGCATAGGGGCGAAACTCGGGCATCTTGTCGGCCAGCGATTGCTGGGCGGCGTACAGGCCGGGCAGGCGCGCGCACAGTTTCTCCACCTCAGGCTGCAGGCGGGCCTTGGCCTTGGCCTCGACCTCCTTGCCGATCTCATCCTCGGACTTGTTGCTGATCAGGCCCTTCAGCGCCGCGCCGGCCGCGTCCATGCCGATCTTGGCGCCTTCGATGCCGACGGCGATGCCGGCGGAGATCACGCCCAGCATCTGGCCCCGGTAGGCCAGCACCAGCTGCTTCTGCTCCGGCGTGGCGGCCACCGCCTTGCCGTCGATCAGCAGCTCGCCTTGCGGGGTGATCTCGGCCTTGGGCAAGTCCTTGTGGGCGTCGTCGCGGTTGAGCGAGAGGTTCTGGGTGTTGAGCTTGGTGCGCTCCTTTTCCAGCTCCTCCTTGGCCTGGTCCATGCCCTTCTGGGCTTCGTCGATGCCGTCGCTGGCGGCCTTGACCGCAGCGGTGACAGGATTGTCGGCGTTGCCGGAGCCGCCCTGGCAGGCGGACAGGATCAGGACGGTGGCCAGCAGCAGTGCGGTGCAATGGGATTTCATGAGGTCGCTCCGGGCACGAGAGGGGATTGAGCGCGAGTGGTCACTCGCGCGGCTTGCTGACCTTGCCGGCGACCGCCTCGGTGGTGATATCGCCGCTGCCCTTGCTGCGCACGGTGACATCGCCGCCGACACGGCGCGCTTCCACATCGCCCGAACCGATCGCCCCGACGCTGACGCTGCCGCGGACGTCCTCCAGGGTGACATCGCCCGAACCGACATTGCCGATCTTCACATTGCCCTGGACCTTGCCCAGGGTCAGGTCGCCCGAGCCGATGGCATCGACGCTGGCATCGCCGCGCACGTCGTTGGCATCGATATCGCCCGAGCCCACCGAGTCCAGCGTCAGGCTGCCGATCTCGCGCAGGTCCAGGTCGCCGGATCCCAGCGAGCCGCTGACGCCTGCGCGCACCTTGCTGACCTTGACATCGCCCGAGCCCACGTTCAGCCCCAGCGAGGCGACGTTGCTGATGTCCAGGTCGCCCGAACCGGCATCCAGGCGGACCTGTGTGCTGGCCGGCAGGGTGCCGGACAGCGACAGGTAGGCGTAGGTCTTGCCGAAGCTCCAGCCGCGCATGCCCTGCTGCTTGAGCGTCACCACCAGCACGTCGCCCTGCCTCTTCTGCTCGATGGTGAGGTTGGCCAGCATCGACTCCTTGCTGGCACAAGCACGGCCGCTAAGCGTGCCGCCGGCGCCGTCGGTGCCGGTCAGCCGCAGGTCGTGCTCGTTGGTCTCGAACACCACGCTGCGCACGCCGGCCAGGTCCAGGGTGAGGTTGCGCGGCGCACTGAACTCGCAGTGCGCGTCCTTGGCCGAGGCCAGTCCGGGCAGGGCCAGGGCAGCGATGGCGATCAGTGAGAAGGGGATCGGACGCATCGTTCGGTTCCTCATGAATGTTGGGAAGGGGCACCGCGATGGGTGCCCCGGTGCCTGACCTGAGGCTGCGCCTGGATCAGGCCTCGTCGCGCCAGCGGCGGGCGTAGATGGCCAGGGCGATGAAGGCCACGCCGACGGCCACGCCGATCCACAGGTCCAGGCTGGTGTAGATCCGCGGATCGGTCAGGCTGTGCAGCACCATCTGCAGGCTGTCCTCGGGGGTCCTGGCCGCGTTGAGCGCGGTCTCAGCGGTCTCGTTCTGGGCCAGGCGGGAGAACACCCAGAACCCGGGAAGCACGCTCAGCAGGCCGCGGTAGCCCACCACGTACCAGACCGAACCCAGCGGCAGGTGGATGCCGGGCAGGGCAGCCATCACGCTGATGATCAGGCAGGCCAGCAGCGGCAGCAGCACGGCCCACAGGAACGGCTTGCTCCGGGCCACGGCCGAGCACAGCATCAGCCAGCCCACCGCGGGCAGCGACCACAGCAGTCCGATCGGCAGGGTGGCCAGCATTGCGCCCAGGATGCGGAACGGGTGCGACTCGGAGAACAGGCTGGAAGCGCCTTCCAGGCCGGTGGCCGCGATGGTCGCCGCGCTCACCATCCACAGCGCCACGCCCAGCAGCATGCCGATGATCACCGAGATCAGGGGCGCCAGCAGCAGCGCCCAGGCGGCCTTGGACAGCACCGTGGCGGTGTCGGAGATCGGCAGCGACTTCCAGAATAGCGCGCTGCGGTCGCGGCGGTCGTCGTACAGGCTGCCCAAGGCGTAGAAGAACACCACGAAGGCCAGCACCGAGCCGGTGATGCCGTTGCCCAGCATCAACATCACATCGCCCACAGCGGCGAAGGAGCCGGTGATTTCCGTGTCGCCGCGGTGCATCTCCAGGTCCTGCGAGCGCAGCTGGATCACCCCGACCACCGCCATCAGCGCCGAGAGCACCACGACGATCGTGCCGGTGATCACCTGCGCCCAGACGAATCCGCCGCGGTTTTCCCAGTATTCGCGCTTCAACAACCACAGGAAGGTGTTGGCCGGGCTCCCGGCCTTGGTGGCGATGGCATTCATGCGTAGGTTCCTTTCATGACGGCGACGAACAGGTCGGCCAGGCCGGGGTTGCGGGTTTCGCCGAAGCTGGTCAGCTGCGAGCGCGGGACGCCGTCGAACAGCATCACGGTCTTGCCGAAGGGCAGGGCGCGCTCGTCGATGGGCTTCATGACGCGGGCGGCCGCGGCCTGCTCGGCCGAGACCAGCACCTCGGTGTAGCGCTCGGCGACCTCGTCCATCTCCGCGGTCAGCACGACCCGGCCATCGCGGATGAACATGACATCGGTGAGGATGTGCTCGATCTCCTCCACCTGGTGGGTGGTGACGATGATCGTCTTCTGCTCGTCGAAGTAGTCCTCCAGCAGGCGCTGGTAGAACTCCTTGCGATACAGGATGTCCAGGCCCAGGGTGGGTTCGTCCAGCACCAGGATGCGGGCATCGATGGCCATCACCAGCGCCAGGTGCAGCTGCACGATCATGCCCTTGGACATCTCGCGCACCCGCAGCTTGGGGCTGAGCTGGGTGTTGGCCAAAAAGCGCTCGCACTTGGCGCGGTCGAAGCGCGGATGCACGCCGGCCACGAAGTCGATCGCCTCCCTGACCCGGATCCAGCGCGGCAGCACGGCGACGTCGGCGATGAAGCAGACCTCGCGCATCAGCGCATCGCGCTGCGTGCGCGGGTCCTTGCCCAGCACCTTCATTTCGCCGTCGAAGGAGGTCAGGCCCAGCAGCGCCTTCAGCGCCGTGGTCTTGCCGGCGCCGTTGGGGCCGATCAGGCCGACGATGCGGCCGGGCTGGATCTCGAAGGCGGCGTCGTTCAGCGCGACCTTGTTCTTGTAGACCTTGCGCAGGCCCTGGGCGCTCACTACTGCGGTCATTTCGTGTCTCCCAGTGAATCGAGCAGCTCCTGGGTCGACAGCCCCAGGCGCTGGATGCGTTCGGCCACGCCGGGCCACTCTTCGGTCAGGAAACGCTCGCGCTCGTTGCCGAGCAGCTTCTTGGCCGCTTCTTCGGTCACGAACATGCCCAGCCCGCGGCGCTTCTCCACCAGGCCCTCGTCGGCCAGTTCCTGGTAGGCGCGTGAGACGGTGATGGGGTTGAGCTGGTACTCGGAGGCCACATGGCGCACCGAATCGAGGGCATCGCCGGGCTTGAGCACGCCGTCGAGCATCATGGCAATCACCTTTTCCTTAAGCTGTCGGTAGATGGGAGCGCCGTCGCTCCACTGCACGGAAGTCATCATGGTCAGCTCCGTGAGCGCAGCATTTGGGCGAATGAGAAGTAAGGCATGGAGAGGGATCCTCGCTTGCGTGTCGGGGTTCGCGCGGGGTCGACCAGATCCTCGGCCTTTTCCAGAATGTCCGCCTCGCTCGCGCGGATCGGGCTGGCGCCGTCTCCACGCTCAGGCTTTCCCTGAACCAGCAGCCCCAGTGTGAGCAGCGTTGCGGCGGCCAGGGCGACCGTCGAACTGTTCAGCGTGGTGTTTTGCATGAGGCACTCCCGCGTTGGGTAAGTGGTGTTGTATTGAACTATAACACCAGAACGGAGGGTGTCAACACCTTTTTGGTGGTCAGTGGCAAGCCGCTGGAGGCATACTCGCGTTCCCGTTCCTCACAGGTCTCCGCACGATGCGCAAGGTATTGAAAACACTGGCCTTCACCCTGCTCATGGGCCTGGCTGGAGGAGCCGCTGCAGAGGGGTTGCTGGACCATGACTACCGCCCGCTGGCCGGCAAGGGCGAGGTGAACCTGAAGCAGAAGTACGGCGGCGAAGTGCTGCTGGTGGTCAACACCGCCAGCAAGTGCGGCTACACCCCGCAGTACGAAGGCCTGGAGGCGCTCAACAAGAAGTACGCCGCCAAGGGCTTCAATGTGCTGGGCTTTCCGTCCAACGACTTCAAGGGCCAGGAGCCGGGCGAAGAAGCGCAGATCCAGGAGTTCTGCACGCTGACCTACGGCGTGAAGTTCCCCATGTTCCAGAAGGTCAGCGTGCTTGGGGACAACGCCACGCCGCTGTACAAGGAGCTGACCCGCGCTACTGGCGTTGCGCCGGGCTGGAACTTCCACAAGTACCTGATCGGGCGAGATGGCAAGGTCATCGGCCAGTTCCCCAGCAAGGTCACGCCCGACGATCCGGCGCTGGTCGCGGCGATCGAGAAGGCGCTGGCCCAGCCCAAGCCGCGCTGATCCTCACGCGCGTGCGACAATGCGCCGGTGCGTCGCGCCGGCGGCGCTTGTTCAATCACAGGAAATCGCATGATGGCGTCAGTCGGTAAGTGGGTCGCGGCCGCGGCCGTTTCAGTTTCGTTGATGGGAGGAAGTGCGTTGGCGCAGGACAAGACATCGTTGACCAGCGAGAAGGACAAGGTCAGCTACGCGATCGGCCTGGACGTGGGTCGTTCGTTCGAGCCGGTGGCCCCCTTCCTCGACGTGGCGGCGTTCAAGCGCGGCGTGCAGACCATCTTCAAGGGCGGCCAGCCCACGCAGACCGAAGAGCAGGCCAAGGCCGCCGACGCGGCGCTGCGCCAGAACATCGCCGCAGGCCAGGGCCAGCGCCAGCAGGGCATGCCGCCAGGCATGTCGCCGCCGGCGGTGGACAAGGAACAGGTCGGACTGATGCTGGGTGAGCGCGCGGTCGGCCCGTCGCTGGCGCCGCTGAAGGACGAGGTGGATCTGGACGTGCTGGTGCAGGCGATGCAGACCCAGTTCTCCAAGGGCACGGCACTGCTGAGCGACGCCGAGGCACAGGCGACCATGCAGGCCTTCATCGCCAGCCGCCAGCAGCGCATGGGCGAGAAGAACCGCACCGAGGGCGCCGCGTTCCTGTCCAAGAACAAGACCGAGAAGGGCGTGGTGACCACGCCGTCGGGCCTGCAGTACAGCGTGCTGCGCCAGGGCAGCGGCGAGCGTCCGACGGCCACCAGCCGCGTGCGCGTGAACTACGAGGGCAAGCTGCTGGACGGCACCGTCTTCGATAGCTCCTACAAGCGTGGCCAGCCGGCCGAGTTCGGTCTGAACCAAGTGATCGCCGGCTGGACCGAAGGGCTGTCGCTGATGCCGGTCGGCTCCAAGTACCGCTTCTGGATTCCCTCGCAGCTGGGCTACGGCGCCGAGGGCGCCCCGGGCGGCACCATCGGCCCGGACGCGATGCTGACCTTCGATGTCGAGCTGATGGGCATCGTGCAGTAAGCAGCAGGCGTGTGCCGCTGCCGATGCATCGATCGCAGCTGTCGCGCCCCAGGGCCGGCCCCGTGCCGGCCCTGATCGATTTCCCCGCCTCGCCATCGACGGCGATGCGCAACGCAAGCGGAAGAGGCCGCACCGTGCATGGCATCTGATCTGTTCGGGTTGACCACCCCGGTGCCGGACGAGCCGCTGGAGCAGCGGCTGGTCGAACTGGAGACCCGCCTGGCGTTCCAGGAGCATGCGCTGGGCGAGCTGAGCGATGCGCTGGCCGAATCGCGTGCCGAGAGCCAGCGCAATGCCATCCTGCTGCAGCATCTGCTGGAAGACCTGCGCAAGGTGCGCTCCAGCCTGGATTCCGACCCGGCGGACGAACCCCCGCCGCCGCACTACTGATAGACCGTCATGACTGATTCGCTCCGCGACCAGCTGCTGGGCCTGGGCTTCAAGCCGGCGCCCAAGCCAGAGCGCAAACCCGAACACAAGCCGCGCGCGGGTGCCCCGCACGCCGGCAAGCCCCATGCGGGCAAGCCCAATCCCGGCAACACCAGCCATCCGCAGCAGCGCCGCGGCAAGCCCGGCGGCGGGCAGGGTGGCAGGCCGGCGCAAGCACAAGGGCAGCAGAAGCCGCGCAGCCGCGAGGACATCGACCTGGCCAAGGCCTACGCCATCCGCGCCCAGCGCGAGAAGGAAGAGCGGATCGAGGCCGAGCGGGTCAAGCAGGAAGAGGCGCGCCTGCGTCGCGAGGCCCGCGCCAAGCTCGAAGAACTGCTCAAGGACAAGGGCCTGAACGACCCGGCCGCCGACATCGCGCGCCATTTCCCTTACGGCGGCAAGATCAAGCGCATCTATGTCACCGCCGAACAGCTCAAGGCGCTCAACGCCGGCGAGCTGGGCGTGGTGCAGCAGAACGGGCGCTACCTGCTGGTGACCGCGGCGCTGCTGGCGCAGGCCGAAGCGGTGTTCGCCCCCTGCGTGGCGCTCAAGGTCGATCCCAACGCGCCTGCCGAGGCGGACCCGTATGCCGACCCGCAGTACCAGGTGCCGGACGATCTGGTGTGGTGAGGCGATGAGGACCGCTTCGATTATCAGGCGCTTGCCGGCCGGCATGCTGTTGCTTGGCCTGGCATCGAGCGCGTGGGCCGACGATGAGCTCTCCTTCGATCGCCCGGGCATTCCCTTTGCCGCCTCGACCCTGCCCGCAGGCGGTTTTGCCTGGGAACAGGGCCTGCCGAGCGTCAGTTTCGACCGCAGCCAGGGCACGATCAGCCGCGAGTACGTGGCCGACACCGTGCTGCGTTTTGGCCTGGCCGAGCGCGTGGAACTGCAGCTGTCCAACGACAGCCAGGTCTGGCTGCGCGACAGCGGCGCTGAGCCGCAGCGCGGGCACGGCGCCGGCGATGCCGCCATTGGGGTGAAGGTGGCGCTGCCCTCGCGCAGCGACGACTTCGCCTGGGCAGTGCTGGCCACCGCTTCGGTGCCGACCGGGCGCGAACCTTACGGCAGTGGCGATCACCTGCAGACCCTGGCGACCACCTTGTCCTGGGAACTGCCGCAGGACCGCGCGCTGGCCGTGTATGCCGATGTCAGCCACGCCGATGCCGGCGACAGCTGGACCCTGGCGGCCAACTACACCTTCGTGTCGCATCAGGCCTGGCAGGCCTATGTGGAAGCCGGCGTGGGCCACGGTGAGGAGAGCACGCAAGGCGTCGGCGCGGGCGTTGCCTGGATGTTGGGCGAACACGTGCAGCTGGATTGCTCGCTGCTGCGTGGCATCGGTCATGACGCGTCCGACTGGCAGGGCGGGGTCGGCATCGCGTTCGGCTTTCTCTGATCGGCTTGGCTAGCCGACGCGCTTGCCGCGGGCGGGCGTGATCCAGCCGCCGCTGTCGGTGGACCGGCGTACGCGCATCCGGTCCTGAGGCGGGGATCGGTTGGCGCCGCGTGTGACGGGCGATCCTCGCCTCGCTCGTCATCTCACCCATGGCATCGGGGAGTCTCCAGACCCAAGGGACCTTGTGGGAGCGGCTGCAGCCGCGAAGAGGCTTGCCCCGGGGAACGCCCCTTCGCGGCTGAAGCCGCTCTCACAGCGAGCCGCTCTCACAGCGAGCCGCTTCCACAGCGAGCTGTTCCCACGGGGCGAATGCGCACACGGATCGATCGTGGCGAAGTCGGGGGGCCGCTCCAGCCGGGGGGCTTGCCGGAGATGTCGCTTCGCCGCAAGGCCAAAGGCCAGCTAGGGCGGCCTCCGACAGCATGAAGCCAAGGTGGTTCGTGGTGCCCATCAGGCCGACATGCACCGTGCCGCACGCGCACGCGCACGCGGACGCGCGGGCGCCCGCTACTCGGGGTCGTAATCCAGATTCGAGGCCAGCCAGCGCTCGACCTGCGCCAGCTCCACGCCCTTGCGCCTGGCGTAGTCCAGTGCCTGTTCCTTGGACACGCGGCCGATCACGAAGTACTGCGACTTGGGGTGGCTGAAGTAGTAGCCGGACACTGCCGCGGTCGGCAGCATGGCGAAGCTCTCGGTCAGGGTCATGCCGGCGTTGCCGGGCGCGTCGAGCAGGTCGAACAGCAGGCCTTTCTCGCTATGCTCGGGACAGGCCGGATAGCCGGGCGCCGGACGGATGCCGCGGTACTTCTCGGCGATCAGCGCCTCGTTGTCCAACGCCTCGGCCGCCTCGTAGCCCCAGAACTCGGTGCGCACGCGCTGGTGCAGGCGCTCGGCCAGGGCCTCGGCCAGGCGATCGGCCAACGCCTTGAGCAGGATCGCGTTGTAGTCGTCGTGCGCGGCCTCGAAACGCGCCACGTGCGCATCGATGCCGATGCCGGCGGTGACCGCGAACGCGCCGATCCAGTCCTGCTTGCCGCTGTCCTTCGGCGCGATGAAATCGGCCAGACAGAAGTTCGGCCGATCGGCCGGCTTGTCGACCTGCTGGCGCAGGAAGTGGAGCCGGGACCGGGGACCGGGGACCGGGGACCCGGGAGAATCAGGGGCGGAAGCAGGCGCTGCACTTGGGCTTGCTGTTCCCGGGTCCCCGGTCCCCGGTCCCCGGTCCCGGCTCCACATGATCTCCACATCATCCCCCACGCTATTGGCCGGCCACAGCCCGAACACGGCCTTGGCGGTCAGCCATTTCTCCTCGACGATCTGCCTGAGCATCGCCTGCGCATCGCGGAACAGCTCGCTGGCCTGCGCGCCGACCACCGCGTCGGTCAGGATGGCCGGGTACTTGCCGAACAGCTCCCAGGCGTTGAAGAACGGCGTCCAGTCGACGTAGTCCACCAGCTCGGCCAGCGGATAGTCGTCCAGGACGGTGAGGCCGGGGGTGTTCGGCGCGGGCGGGGTGTAGTGCTCCCAGCCGCCGTCGAACTTCTGCCCGCGTGCCTTGCCCAGGGTCACCAGGCGCTTGGCGTCGCCGCGGTTCTTGTGGCGAGCGCGGATCTCGGCGTAGTCGGCGTCGTTGGCGGCGACGAAGGCGCTGCGCATGTCGCGCGAGATCAGCGACTGGGCCACGCCGACCGCGCGCGAGGCGTCCTTGACCCAGATCGTCGGCGCGCTGTAGTGCGGGTCGATCTTCAGCGCGGTATGCGCGCGCGAGGTGGTGGCCCCGCCGATCATCAGTGGCATCTGGAAGCCCTGGCGCTGCATCTCGCGGGCGACGTGGGTCATCTCCTCCAGCGAGGGGGTGATCAGCCCGGACAGGCCGATGATGTCGGCCTGCTCGGCGCGGGCGCGGTCCAGGATGGTCTGCGTGGGCACCATGACCCCCAGGTCGACCACCTCGAAGTTGTTGCAGGCCAGGACCACGCCGACGATGTTCTTGCCGATGTCGTGCACGTCGCCCTTGACCGTGGCCATGATGATCTTGCCGTTGGACTTGCCGACATCGCCGGTGCGCAGCTTTTCCTCTTCGATGTAGGGCAGCAGGTAGGCCACGGCCTTCTTCATCACCCGTGCGGACTTGACCACCTGCGGCAGGAACATCTTGCCGGCGCCGAACAGGTCGCCGACCACGTTCATGCCGTCCATCAGCGGACCCTCGATCACGTCCAGGGGGCGGGTGGCCTGGGTGCGGGCCTCCTCGGTATCGGTCTCCACGTAGGCATCGATGCCGTTGACCAGGGCGTGGGCCAGGCGCTCGCGCACCGACTTCTCGCGCCAGGCAAGGTCCTCGACCTTCTTCTCGCCCTTCTTGCCCTTGTACCGCTCCGCGATGTCCAGCAGGCGCTCGGTGCCGTCCTTGCGGCGGTTGAGGATCACGTCCTCCACGCGCTCGCGCAGCTCCGGGTCCAGGTCGTCGTAGATCGGCAGCGCGCCGGCGTTGACGATGCCCATGTCCATGCCGGCCTTGATGGCGTGGTACAGGAACACCGAATGGATCGCCGCGCGCACGGTCTCGTTGCCGCGGAAGGAGAAGGACACGTTGGACACGCCGCCGGAGACATGGCAGTGCGGCAGGGTGTCCTTGATGATGCGCGTGGCCTGGATGAAGTCCACCGCGTAGTTGTCGTGCTCCTCGATGCCGGTGGCCACGGCGAAGATGTTGGGGTCGAAGATGATGTCTTCGGGCGGGAAGCCGACCTGCTCGGTGAGGATGCGGTAGGCGCGGGTGCAGATCTCCACCTTGCGCGCGCAGGTGTCGGCCTGGCCGGTCTCGTCGAAGGCCATCACCACCGCGGCCGCGCCGTAGCGCAGCACCTTGCGGGCGTGCTCGATGAACTGCGCCTCGCCTTCCTTGAGCGAGATCGAGTTGACCACGCCCTTGCCCTGCAGGCACTGCAGGCCGGCCTCGATCACGCTCCACTTGGAGCTGTCCACCATCACCGGGATGCGGGCGATGTCCGGCTCGGACGCGATCAGGTTGAGAAAGCGCACCATCGCCTTCTCCGAGTCGATCAGGCCCTCGTCCATGTTGACGTCCAGGATCTGCGCGCCGTTCTCGACCTGCTGGCGGGCGACCTCCACGGCCTCCTCGTAGCGCTCTTCCTTGATCATCTTGCGGAACTGCGCGCTGCCGGTGACGTTGGTGCGCTCACCCACGTTGACGAACAGCAGCTGCGGCGTGATGACCAGCGGCTCCAGGCCGGACAGGCGGGTGTAGCGGGGCGAGGGCGGGATGGGCATGGGCTCGGGGATTGGGAAGGCGAGGAGCGAGTAACGAGAAACGAGGAACGAGGAACGAGAAACGAGGAACGAGGAACGAGAAACGAGAAACGAGAAACGAGTGAAGGCGGGCGAAGAGCGGACTAGGCTTCGGTGGTCTCTCGTTCCTCGTTCCTCTCCACTCGTTCCTCTCGCAGCGCACGCGGCGCCAGTCCGGCCACGGCCTGGGCGATGGCGCGGATGTGTTCCGGCGAGCTGCCGCAGCAGCCGCCCACCAGGTTGAGCAAGCCGGCGGTGGCGAACTCGTGCAAGGTCTCGGCCATTTCCTCCGGCGTCTCGTCGTACTCGCCGAAGGCGTTGGGCAGGCCGGCGTTGGGGTGGGCGCTGATGTAGCAGTCGGCCACGTTGGACAGCGTCTCGATGTGCGGGCGCAGGTCGCGCGCGCCCAGCGCGCAGTTCAGGCCGATCGACAGCGGGCGCGCATGCATCAGCGAGGTATAGAACGCCTCGGCGGTCTGCCCGGACAGCGTGCGCCCTGAGGCATCGGTGATGGTGCCGGAGATCATCACCGGCAGCCGCGCGCCACGCGCGTCGAAGACTTCTTCGATGGCGAACAGCGCGGCCTTGGCGTTGAGCGTGTCGAAGATGGTCTCGACCATGAGCGTGTCGGCGCCGCCGTCGATCAGGCCTTCCACCGCCTCGCGATAGGTCTCGCGCAGCGCATCGAAACTGGTGTTGCGAAAGCCGGGGTCGTTGACGTCCGGGCTGATGGAGGCGGTGCGGCTGGTGGGGCCGAGCACGCCGATGACGAAGCGCGGCTTGTCCGGCGTGGTGGCCTCGATGGCATCGCAGCAGGCGCGGGCGATGCGGGCGCCTTCGCGGTTCAACTCGTAGACCAGGTGCTCCAGGTGATAGTCGGCCTGGCTGACCGAGGTCGCGTTGAAGGTGTTGGTTTCCACCAGGTCCGCGCCGGCCTCCAGGTAGGCCGTGTGCACGCCGGCGATCACCTGCGGATTGCTGAGCAGCAGCAGGTCGTTGTTGCCCTTCAGGTCATGACCGTGGTCGCAGCCAGGACCATGCACATGGCCCTCGACCACATGCTGGGCATCGAAGCCACCAGCGAAGCGCTCGCCGCGGTAGTCGGTCTCTTCCAGCCTGTGCCGCTGGATCATGGTGCCCATGGCGCCATCGATGATCAGGATGCGGCTGGCCAGCGCGTCCAGCAGCAGCTGGGTGCGGTGGGGGTTGTGCCAGGGCAATGCGCCGGGACCGGGGGCCGGGGAAACGGCGGAAGCGTTCATGGGCGTGCTCCAGGTGTCGCGTTTGCTTTTGCTTTCCCGGGTCCCGGGTCCCCGGTCCCCAGTCCCGGCTCCCCAGGCTTGGTGCAGGTGAGCGAGATCACCTCGAAATGCGGCGGCCGGCGCTCGCGCGTGACCACCTGCGTATTGGCGATCTGCAGGCCGGCCTCCTCGGCAAAGCGCAGCAGTTCCTGCTCGCTGAAACCCAGGTTGACGTGGCCGTAGGCGTTCACCACCGACTGGTGCTCATGCTTGTTCAGGCTGGACAGCAGCAGCTTGCCGCCGGGGCGCAGCACGCGTGCGGCCTCGGCCACGGCCTTGGCGGGTTGGTCGGAATAGGTCAGGGCGTGCATCAGCACGACCAGGTCGAAGGTGCCGTCCTCGAAGGGCAGGGCGTGCATGTCGCCTTCGCGCACTTCGACGTTGGGGAAGCGGCGCAGGCGCTCGCCGGCCGCCGCGACCACGCGCGCACTGGTGTCCACGCAGACATAGCGGTGCGAGTGCGGGGAGAGCAGTTCGGCCAGCACGCCATCGCCCGAAGCGATGTCCAGCACGTCGCCGGTGTGCAGCAGGGGCAGCGCGGTGCGCGCCAGCGCCTCCCAGGTGCGGCCAGGCGAATAATGCCGCTCCATGTCGCCGGCCACGCTGTCGGCCCAGTTCTGGGTAGCCGCGCGCGCGGCCAGGACTTCGGCGGTACGCTCGGCGTCCTGGCGCAGCAGCGGGTCGTCGCTGCCGTCGCGCAGGCTGCGCCAGAGCTCGCGCTGGGCCAGGTCCAGGTTGTCCTCGTCGAAGCGGTAGTAGGCCGACACGCCGGCACGGCGGTCGCGCACCAGGCCGGCGTCCTTGAGCTTGGCCAGATGGGTGGACACGCGCGGCTGCGCCAGGCGGGTGATGGCCGACAGCTCGGCCACGGTGAGCTCCTCGCTGGCCAGCAGGGCCAGCAGGCGCACCCGGGTGGCGTCGGCGAAGACTTTCAGGCGCGCCGACCAGGCTTCCAGATCCATAAATATCTCTATATCGCGATATGGAGATATTTTCGTCCCCGCTCCGTCTTTGGTCAACTGCATACGCCAGCGAATGGTGGCTTCGCTAGAATTGGCCGCATCGCAACCTGTGGAGGGAAGGACGTGGAGTTTGCTTACACCGAAGAACAGCTGATGATCCAGGACGTCGCCCGCCGTATCGCCCAGGAAAAGATCGCGCCCAGCGCCGAGCATTTCGACAAGGTCGGCGAATTTCCGGTGGAGAACATCCGCCTGCTGGGTGAGAACGGCCTGATGGGCATCGAGACCCCCGAAGAGTACGGCGGCGCCGGGATGGACGCGCAGGCCTACGTGCTGGCGATGATCGAGGTGGCGGCCGGCGACGCGGCGCATTCGACCATCATGTCGGTCAACAATTCGCTGTACACCAATGGCTTGCTCAAGTTCGGCACCGAGGCGCAGAAGCAGAAGTACGTGCGGCCCATCGCCGAGGGCCAGGCCATCGGCGCCTTCGCGCTGACCGAGCCGCAGTCCGGATCCGATGCCACGGCCATGCGCTGCCGCGCGGTCAAGCAGGCCGATGGCAGCTTCGTGATCAACGGCAAGAAGAGCTGGATCACCTCCGGCCCGGTGGCCAAGTACGTGGTGCTGTTCGCCATGACCGAGCCGGGCAAGGGCGCCAAGGGCATCACCGCCTTCATGGTCGACACCGACAAGCCGGGCTTCGGCCGTGGCAAGACCGAGCCCAAGCTGGGCATCCGCGCCTCGGCCACCTGCGAGATCGAGTTCAACGACTACGTGGCCCAGCCGGATGAGGTGCTGGGCAAGGAAGGCGAGGGCTTCAAGATCGCCATGGGCGTGCTGGACGCCGGGCGCATCGGCATCGCCTCGCAGGCCATTGGCATCGCGCGCGCGGCCTACGAGAGGACGCTGGAGTACGTCAGGGAGCGCAAGGCCTTCGGTGCGCCCATCGGCACCTTCCAGATGACCCAGGCCAAGATCGCCGACATGAAATGCAAGCTGGAGGCTTCGCTGTTGCTGACCTTGCGCGCGGCCTGGCTCAAGCAGCAGAGCAAGCCCTTCAGCAGCGAGGCGGCCATCGCCAAGCTCACCGCCTCGGAGGCGGCGATGTGGATCACCCACCAGGCTGTGCAGATCCACGGCGGCATGGGTTACTCCAAGGAGATGCCGCTGGAGCGGTACTTCCGCGACGCCAAGATCACCGAGATCTACGAGGGCACCTCCGAGATCCAGCGACTGGTGATCGCCCGCGCCGAGACCGGGCTGCGCTAACCGACCCCGCGCGCCAGCACGTCGCCGTCGAGCGATGTGCTGGGACCTCGCATGGTGATCGACGGGCCGGCCGCATTGCACCAACCACGGGCCTGCGGACGCCTGCGGCCCGATGGCAGCGACTCGATCCGCGGATGGGGCGACGCCCGCGGCGCTCGGCGCGGCCATCTGCGTGACCCCTTTCACAGTTGTAAGCGCTGGGGTGCGGGAGTGTCGTACGAATGACCACATGCGGCGGCTAGATTCGGCACTCCCCCGAGCAGAAGGAGTTGTCATGGCCCATCGTGGTCTTTCCCTGGGCGTTGCCCTGGCCCTGGCGTGCCCCGGCGTGGTCCACGCCGAGGTCTTCATCAACGAGCTGCACTACGACGATTCCACCGCCGCCGGCGACACCGGCGAGCGCGTGGAGATCGTGGCCACCGCTGGCGAAAGCCTGTCCGGCTACAAGCTGGTGCTCTACAACGGCAGCAGCGCGCCATCGGCCGCCAAGGCTTATTCCACGACGTCGGTGCCCGCCGGTTCCCTGGTGAGCTGCGGAAGCAGCGTGCGGATGGCGGTGGTGAGCTATCCCAGCAACGGCATCCAGAACGGGCCCAGCGACGGCATCGCCCTGGTCGATGGCGCCGGCCAGGTGGTGGAGTTCATCAGCTACGAAGGCCAGATCACGGCCTCCGACGGCCCGGCCGCCGGTCGCACCAGCCGCAATCTGCAGGTCTCGGAGACCAACAGCACCGCGCCGGGCACCTCGCTGCAGCGCAAGGGCAGCGGGGCCAGCGCGTCGGCCTTCACCTGGGCAGGCTCCTCCTCGAGCAGCTTCGGCAGCTGCAATGCAGGGCAGAGCTTCACCGGCGGTGGAGGTGGCGATGGCGGCACGGCGCCGACGATCGTCTCGACCACGCCCACCGATGGCGCCAACGACTTCCCGGCCGCGGGCGACCTGGCGGTGTCCTTCAGCGAGCAGGTCACCGCCGGCAGCGGCGCTTTCGCGCTGCAATGCCAGGCCAGCGGCAGCATCGCCCTGACCCATGCGGGCAGCGGCACGGCCTTCACCCTGGAGACCGCCAGTGCGCTGCAGGCAGGCGAGGCCTGCACCCTCAGCATCGATGCCGATGCCATCACCGACCAGCAGGGCCTGCATCCGGCTGCCGACCGCAGCATCTCTTTCCAGGTGGCCAGCGGCAGCGGCGGTGGCACCAGCGGCTACTACGCCAAGGTCAATACCAGCAGTGCGCCGCAGCTGCGCTGCTCGCTGCACCAGACCATCCGTGGCCATACCGCCTACCCCTACAGCGGCAGTGGCACCAGCACCTGGACCATCCTGGAGATCGCCGACGAGGATCCCAACAACGCCGGACGCGTGCTCGATGCCTACCGCAACCGCAGCTATGCCAAGGGCTCGGATCGGGCCGGCACGGGCAGCGGCCTGACCTACAACCGCGAGCACAGCTGGCCCAACTCGCTGGGCTTCCCCAGCGCCTCAGGCGATCGCGGCTATCCCTATGCGCCCTACACCGACACCCACATGCTGTATCTGACCGATGCGGCCTACAACAGCGACCGCGGCAACAAGCCTTACGCGGCGTGCTCGGCCAGCAGCGGTTGCAGCGAGCGGGCGACCGAGGCCGGCAACGGCGGCGGTGGCAGCGGGAGCTATCCGGGCAATTCCAACTGGGTGAAGGGGCCGGACGGCAACCAGGGCTCGTTCGAGGTCTGGAGCCGCCGCAAGGGCGACCTTGCGCGCGCGGTGATGTACATGGCAATCCGCTACGAAGGCGGCGTGGACCCCAACAACGGGCAGTCCGAGCCAGACCTGGAGCTGACCGACAACCGCAACCTGATCCAGAAGACCAGCAGTTCGCCGGCCTACATGGGCCTGCTGTCGACCCTGCTGGCCTGGCACCAGGCCGATCCGCCCGATGCGGCCGAGCAGGCCCGCAACGAGGTCATCTACAGCTTCCAGGGCAACCGCAATCCCTTCATCGACCACCCGGAATGGGCGAGTGCGGCGCTGTTCAATTCGAGCAAGCCGGCGAGCTGCCAGCTGGCGCAGTGAGGGCATCGCCCGACCCTCGATCGATTTCGATCGAGGGTCGGCGTGTGGGCGTTTTTGCTTCGGTTGGGAGCAGCGGCGAGGCCAGGCCGGTCGCCGAGTTTCCCTCGGCCAGGGAATCTTGCCCGGCCTGGAGGCGCCTGGTGGGCTGTGGCTGAGGCTGGCACGTCACGACGTCCGGATCATCCGTCGTGGCGACGGTGGATGGAGGAGCGCCGCCCGTCCGACCGGGTAGGGTGGACAACGCGAAGCTTGTCCACCAAGTCGCCCGCAGCGGCTGGACCACGAAGCGCCGTGTGAGGCTCATGCGCTCTATTTGAGCAGGCGTACCCGCGCGCAGGCAGACCTGCGGCGGTGGATGGCAGGGCGCCATCTTCGCTTCATGCGTCGCCTGGCGATGGTGGATGAAACATCGTCATCCACCCTACGGCTTTGTTGTGGGAGGACTTCGGTTGAGGAAGTCCAAGTTCAACCGCCGCGGCTCTTGGCCTGGGTGGGCGTCGCGGGTGCGGCACAGACGGTTCACGTCCCTTCATTCCCGCGAAAACCAACGAAAAAGCCCCGGCATCGCTGCCGGGGCTTCTCGCTTTCAACGACTCGAAGACTCAGTGCGCAGGCGTCGTGCCCTGATCGCCGTCGCGCTTGTGCTGCTCCAGGTACTCCTTGGATTGCTCGTCCATCTTGTCGCCCAGCAGGCGGCGGACCACGACGAAGAAGATCGGGATCAGCAGCAGGCCGAAGATCGTGGCGAACAGCATGCCGCCGATGACGCCGGTGGAGATCGCATGGCGGGCGTTGGCGCCGGCACCGCTGGAGATGGCCATCGGCACCACGCCCATGATGAAGGCAAAGGAGGTCATCAGGATTGGCCGCATGCGCAGGTGCGCGGCGCTGACGATGGCATCGTGCAGGGTCTTGCCTTGCGCGCGTTCCATCACCGCGAACTCCACGATCAGGATCGCGTTCTTGGCCGCCAGGCCGATCACCGTGATCAGGCCGATCTTGAAGAAGATGTCGTTGGACAACCCGCGCAGCATCGAGAACGCCAGCGCGCCCAGCATGCCCAGGGGCACCACCAGCAGCACGGCGACCGGGATCGACCAGCTTTCGTACAGCGCGGCCAGGCACAGGAACACCACCACCAGCGACAACACCAGCAGCATCGTGGCGCTGTTGCCGGCCAGGATTTCCTGGTAGCTCATGCCCGACCAGTCGAAGCCGAAGTTATCCGGCAGCTGGTCGTTGACGATGTCTTCCATGATGGTCATGGCCTGGCCCGAGGACGTGCCCGGCGCGGGCGCACCGTTGATGTTGACCGCCGAATAGCCGTTGTAACGGGCCAGCGAGGGCGGCAACGAGTTCCACTTGGTGGATACCACGGCCGAGAGCGGGATCATCGCCGGGTTGCCGTTGGCGTCCTGCTGCAGGCTGCTGGGCACGAAGAACTGGTCCAGGGACTCAGGCCCGGTGCGGAAGGGCGCATCGGCGCGCATGTTCACGCGCTTGATGCGGCCGCCGTAGAAGAAGTCGTTGACGTACACCGGCGCCAGCATCAGCTGGATCGAGGTGTAGACGTCGGTGACCGACAGACCCATGGACTCGGCCTGCACGCGGTCGACCTTCAGCTGCAGCTGCGGCGCGTTCTCCAGCATGTTCGGCCGCACCTGGGTCAGCTGCTTGTTCTGCGACGCGATCCCCAGCAACTGGTTGCGCGCGGCCATCAAGGCATCCTGGCCGGCGCCGGTGCGGTCCTGCAGCCACATGTCGAAGCCGCCGAACTGGCCCAGGCCCTGGATGGTCGGCAGGTTCACCACGAAGATCTGCGCGCCCTTGATGCCGAACAGGGCGCCATTGGCATTCTTGATGAAGTCCTCCACGCCCATGTCGCGGTCGGCCCAGGGCTTGAGCTTGATGAAGGCCATGCCCACGTTTTCGCCCTGGCCCAGGAAGCTGAAGCCGGTGATCTGCAGCATGCCCTGGAAGGCGGGGATCTGGCTCAGCTGGCTGCGGATCTGGTCCATGACCTTGTTGGTCTGCTGCATCGGCGTCCCCGGCGGGGCCTGCACGATGGCCAGCGCATAGCCCTGGTCCTCTTCCGGGATGAAGCTGGTGGGCATGCGGCTGAACAGGAAGCCCGTCAGCACCACCATGATCACGAACAGCAGCATCCAGCGCGGCGCGTGGCGCACCTGCTTGCCTATTACACCCACGTAGGAGCGCTCGACCTTGCCGTAGTACTTCTCGAAGGTGCGGAAGACGATGTTCTTCGGCTTCTCGTGGCTGTCGTGCTCGTGCTGCTTGAGGAAGCTGGCGCACAGGGAAGGGGTGAAGCCCAGCGCCAGGAACGCCGAGAAGCCCATGGAGATGGCGATGGTCAGGGCGAACTGCTTGTAGATCTCACCCGAGGCGCCGCCCTGCAGGGCCGAGGGGATGAACACTGCCGCCAGGACCACGGTGATGGCCACCACCGCGCCGGTGATCTGCTCCATGGCCTTGAGCGTGGCCTCGCGTGGCGGCAGTTTCTCTTCCGCCATGATGCGCTCGACGTTCTCGATCACCACGATGGCATCGTCCACCACGATGCCGATGGCCAGCACCAGGGCGAACATGGTCAGCTGGTTGACGGTGAAGCCGATGAAGCTCAGGCCCAGGAAGGTGCCCAGCAGCGCCACCGGGATGACCAGGGTGGGGATGATGGTGGCGCGGAAGTTCTGCAGGAAGATCAGCATCACCAGGAAGACCAGGACGATGGCCTCCACCAGCGTGTGCACCACTTCCTCGATGGAGATCTTCACAAACGTGGTGGTCTCGTACGGGGCGAACCACTTCACCCCCGGCGGGAAGGTGCGCGCCAGCTCGTCCATCTTGGCGTTGACCGCCTCGTACACGCTCAGCGCGTTGGCGCCGGGCAGCAGCTGGATGGCGAAGGCGCCCATCGGGGTGCCGTTGTACTTGGTGTCAAAGCCCCAGTTCTGCGCGCCGAAGGACACGCGCGCCACGTCCTTCAGGCGCACGGTGCCGCCGTTGGCGTTGCCGCGCAGGATGATCTCCTCGAACTGCTCAGGCTGGGTGAAGCGGCCTTCGGCCGAGACCGTGGCGGTGAAGGACTGGCCCTCGGGCGCCGGGTCCGAGCCCAGCGCACCGGCGGCGAACTGCACGTTCTGCGCGCGGATGGCCGACATGACCTGGCTGGCGGACATGTTGTAGCCCTGCAGCTTGGCCGGGTCCAGCCAGATGTTCATGGCGTACTCGGAACCGAAGTGCTGGGTGCTGCCCACGCCGGACACGCGCGAGATCTGGTCCAGCACCTGCGAGGCAATCAGGTTGTTGATCTGGTTGCGATCGATGCGCGGGTTTTCGGAGGTCACGCCCACGACCATCAGGAAGCCGGCGTTGGCCTTGGCCACCACCACGCCCTGCGCGGTCACCTCACTGGGCAGGCGCGGCTGCGCCAGGGAGACCTTGTTCTGCACCTGCACCTGGGCGATGTCAGGGTCGGTGCCGGTCTGGAAGGTCAGGGTGATGGTGGCCCGGCCGGAGGAGCTGGAGCTGGAGCTGAAATACAGCAGGTTGTCGATGCCGGTCAGGTTCTGCTCGATGACCTGGGTCACCGATTGCTCGGTGGTGGTGGCATCGGCGCCCGGGAAGGTCGCCTGCACGGTGACCTGGGGCGGGGCGATGTTGGGATAGGACTCCACGCCCAGGTTCAGCAGCGCGATCACGCCGGCAAGCGAGATCAGGATCGCCGTGACCCAGGCGAAGACCGGGTGGTTGATGAAAAACTTTGGCATGGCGGTGATTCCTTATTGGGCCTGGCCCGAGGCCGGCGCCTGCGAGGGCTCGTCCTTGCGCTCGCCCTGCGGTGCGGCCTGGCCCTGCGCCGGCTTGGCCGCGCCACCGGGCGCGGCGCCCGCCGGGGCCTTGCCCTGCTGTTGCTGTTGCTGCTGCGCCAGCGCCTGCTCGTAGGGGATCGGCTTGACCTCGCCGCCCTCCTTGGTCTTCTGCAAGCCCGCGCCGATCACCTTGTCGCCCGCGGCCAGTCCGCCGGTGACGATCCACTTGCCGTCCAGGGCGCGGTTCTCGATCTGCACTTCCTTGCGCACCACCTTGTTGTCCGCGCCCACCACCAGCGCATAGGCGCCATTGGTGTCGCGCTGGATGGCCGCCTGCGGGATCAGGAACACATTGCTGCGCGTGCCCAGGTTGGCCTCGACGGTGACGAAGGTGCCGGGCAGCAGCACGGTCTCGGGGTTGGGCACGGTGGCGCGCAGCGAGATCGCGCCGGTGGCCTGGTCCACGACCACGTCGGAGAAGTCCAGCGTGCCGGCCTGCGGGTAAGCCTTGCCGTTCTGCATGATCACCTTGACCGAGGCGTCCTGCGTATCGGACAGGCTCACCCCGCCAGCGCCTTGCGCGGCGCGCAGCGACTGCAGTTCCTCGGCGCTCATCTGGAAGTTCACGTACAGCGGATCGGTCTGGTCCACGGTGGTGAGCAGGGTGGTCTCGCCCTGGCCGACCAGCGCACCTTCGGTCACCCGCTGCTGGCCGGCGCGGCCGCTGATGGGGGCGATGACCGAGGTGAAGCTCAGGTTGATGCGGGCGTTTTCCACCGCGCCACGGGCCTGCTGCACCGCGGCCGCGGCGCTACGCTCGTTGGCTTCGGCCTGGTCGATGTCGGCGCGCGAGACGTACTGCTGCGGAGCCAGGCTGCGGGCGCGCTCGGCCACCACCTTGGCGTTCTTGGCGGTGGCTTCGGCCGAGGCCAGCTGGCCCTGGGCCTGGCGCAGCTCGGCCTGCATCGGCGCCGGGTCCAGCTGGAACAGCACGTCGCCCTGCTTGACCTGGGTGCCTTCTTTGTAGGTGCGCTTGAGCACCCAGCCCGGCACGCGCGCGCGCACGTCGGCGCTGCGATACGGGGTCAGACGGCCCACCAGGTCGCGCACCAGCGGCACGGTCTGCGGCTGGGCGGTGATCACGCCCACTTCCGGCGGCGGCATCTGCGGTTGCTGTTCCTGCTTGCCGCAGGCGGCCAGGGCGACCAGCACGGCGGACGCGAGGGTCAGGGAGCGGAGGTGGGTGGTCATGGAGAAACTCCGGGAGAAATCTGGTTTGGATGGGAGGCGGGGCGAAACGCGCTGGGCGTCGTCACGAAGGGGTGTACATGCGGAGAAAGGCCTGGACCACGCGATCGGCCCAGTGGCGTCGCGCGTCGGCATCGCGGGCCGGCACGGCAAAACGCTGTCGCTCGAAATCCAGGCCGGCAATCATGCTGAGCAGCAGCTCGGCGGCGAAGTGCGGATCGTCATGCCTGAGCTCGCCGCGCTCCATGGCCGTGCCCAGGCGCTGCGCCAGCTGGTCCAGCAGCGACTCGGCGCCTTCACGAAACAGCGCGCGCGCCTCGTCGGGGAAGTGCCTTGCTTCGGCCACCACCAGCTGGCTGCTGGCCACGATCAGGGGATCGGCCAGGCGCTCCAGGTGGTGCTGCGCAAAACGCTGCAGCGTCTGCGGCAGTGAATCGGCTTCGCGCAGCTCGGCCGAGGCCTGCGCCAGGTTGTCGTGCACCACGCCCTTGAGCAGCTCCTGCTTGCTGCCGAAGTGCGCATACAGCGTCTGCTTGGAGCAGCCGGCACGCTGCGCCACCGCGTCCATGCTGATGCGCAATCCCTGCTCGGCAAGCAGATCGCGCACGGCCTGATAGACGCGCTGACGGCGGACGTCGCCGCTGCCGATCGTGGCGGAGGAGGGATCCATGGGCGGTGGACTATACCGTCCAGTTTAGAATTTGAACAGCGGGGTAAGGGCTTGAATTTGCGGAAATTTCGTGCACAAAGCGTGAAGGGTGGCGACTTGTTCACGCGGTCCTTACATTCGCTTCGTGCTGGAAGAGGGGTGACGTGGTGGCTTCGCTGTAGAGCAACGTGTGCCACACCACAGGCGCCTGCAACCCCGGATGAAGCGGCATCGTGGAATTGCGGCTGTGCAACACAGGCAGAAAACTTACGCTCGTTACAATTTGCGCACTTTGTACTTCTCTTCGAGCAACGGCCTGCAATGAACTCGGTACGGAAAACGAAATCCGCAGCTTCAAAAACCGCCACCCTGGTTGAAAAAGCCAAGTCCGCCGTCACCAGATCCACGTCTTCCCGCAGCAGCAAGGCCGCCGGTACACCGGCCGGCGCCAGTGCGGGCAATGCCGGCCAGGGAGGCGGTTCGCCGTTCTCGCTGGAGCCGATCTTCCAGGCCATCCGCGCCCGAACCGCTGCCGGCAAGCGCGATGAGGCACTGGCCTTTGCCGAAGCGTTCTACAAGCGGATGGAGGACGACGAGTTCCCCAACCACAGCCCCGAGGGCTGGGCGGCGATGTCGGCGGACATGCTGGAGTTCGCGCGCGTGCGCAAGCCGGACAAGGCCAGCGTGCGCGTGTTCAACGCCACCGAGAAGGCCAATGGCTGGGAGTCGCCGCACTCGGTGATCCAGATCGTCAACGACGACATGCCGTTCCTGGTGGACTCGGTGAGCATGACCCTGGCGTCGCTGGGCGTGGGCGTGCACGTGCTGGGCCATCCGGTGATCCGTTTCAGCCGCGACAAGGCCGGCAAGCTGACCGCCGTGGGCGAGGGCAAGGCCGAGTCGCTGATGGTGCTGGAAGTGGACCGCCAGCCGCCGGATGAGATGCCACGCATCGCCCAGCGCATCCGCGACACCCTGGACGAGGTCCGCGGCATGGTGCGCGACTGGAGCAGCATGCGCGAGAAGATGCTGGCCGTGTCCGACGACCTGGCCACCCGCCGCATGCCGGTCACCGATGCCGGGCGCCGCGAGGCGCAGGAGTTCCTGCGCTGGGCCGCCAACGACCACTTCACCTTCTTCGGCTACCGCGAGTACAAGGTGGTCAAGCAGGGCAGCGAGAAGGTGCTGGTGCCGGTGGAAGGTTCCAGCCTGGGCCTGATGCGCACACGCGACCTGCCGGGTGCGCGCCCGGTGAGTTCACTGGCGGCCAATGGCCTGCGCTGGGAGGGCGGGTCGGAAGCGCTGATCCTGACCAAGACCAATGCGCGCTCCTCGGTGCACCGCAAGGGCTACATGGACTACATCGGCGTGCCCGAGTTCAACGCCGCGGGCGAGATCGTGGCCGAGCAGCGCTTCCTGGGCCTGTACACCTCCAGCGCCTACAACCGCCGGCCGTGGGAAATCCCGATCGTGCGCGAGCGCCACGAGTACGTGATGCGCCAGTCGGGCCTGTCGCCCAACAGCCACAGCGGCAAGGCCCTGCGCCATATCCTGGAGACGTTGCCGCGTGAGGAGCTGTTCCAGTCCAGCAACGACGAGCTGTACCGCACCGCGATGGGCATCCTGGGCCTGCAGGAGCGCGTACGCAGCAAGCTGTTCCTGCGCCGCGACCGCTATGGCCGGTTCTTCTCGGCGCTGGTTTACGTCCCGCGCGATCGCTTCAACACCGACTTGCGCCTGCGCATCGAGGCGCTGATGCGCGAGGCGCTGCACGGCGAGTTCGTCGATGCCAGCGTGCAGCTGGGCGAATCGCCGCTGGCGCAGGTGCACCTGACCGTGCGTCCCAAGGCCGGCGAGCAGATCAGCGTGGACAGCGCCGAGCTGGAGGCGCGGCTGGGGCACCTGCTGCGCAACTGGCATGACGACCTGCGCGAGCGCCTGGTCGCCCGCCATGGCGAGGCCCGGGGCCTGACCCTGGCCAACGGTTTGGGCCGCGCCCTGCCGGTGAGCTACCTGGAACACGTCACGCCGGACAATGCGGCCAACGACGTGGAGAAGCTGGCCTCGCTGACCGGTGAGCAGGACGTGCGCGTTACCCTCTACCGTGCCCAGCACAGCCGGGCCGGCGAGGGCATGCTGCGCCTGAATCTCTACACCTGGCAGCGCGATATTCCCCTGTCCGACGTGCTGCCGGTCATGGAGAACATGGGCCTGCGCGTCATCTCCGAGCACCCCTTCCGCCTGGAAGTGGACGGCAGCACCGTGTACCTGCAGGAGTTCGAGGTCGAGGCCATTGCCGGCCAGATCGACGTCGAGGACCGGCATGCGGCTTTCGAGGAAGCCTTCGCGCGGGTGTGGCGTGGCGATGCCGAAAACGACCGCTTCAACCGCCTGGTGCTGAGCGGTCATTTGGACTGGCGCCAGGTCGCGCTGTTGCGTGGCTACTGCAAGTACCTGATGCAGACCGGCGTGCCGTTCTCACAGACCTACGTGGAAGACACGCTCAACCGCTACCCGTTGCTGGCGCGCCTGCTGGTGGAGCTGTTCGAATCGCGCTTCAATCCGGCCAACGGCCGCAAGACCGACGCGCAGTTCAAGGCCTCCCAGGAACAGCTGCAACAGCAGCTGGAGACGCTTGCCGGTGCCGATGAGGTCGCGACCAAGGCGGTGGGCAAGCTGCTGACCGCCCGTGCGGGCACCCGCGACGAGCGCATGGAAGCCACCCATGGCGCGCTGACGCGCCTGCTCGATGGCGTGTCCAGCCTGGACGACGACCGCATCCTGCGCAGCTACACCGCGGTGATCGAGGCCACCCTGCGCACCAGCTATTACCAGCGCAATGCCGCCGGTCTCCCGGCGCACACGGTGTCCTTCAAGTTCGATCCCACCCAGGTCCCAGACCTGCCCAAGCCGCGCCCGTACCGCGAGATCTTCGTCTACGGCCCGCGCGTGGAAGGCGTGCACCTGCGCTTCGGGCCGGTGGCCCGCGGCGGCCTGCGCTGGTCCGACCGCCGCGAGGATTTCCGCACCGAGGTGCTGGGGCTGGTCAAGGCGCAGATGGTGAAGAACACCGTCATCGTGCCGGTCGGCGCCAAGGGCGGCTTCTACGTCAAGCAGCCCCCGGCCAGCGCCGAGCGCGATGCGGTGATGGCCGAGGGCATCGCCTGCTACAAGATGTTCATCCAGGGCCTGCTGGACATCACCGACAACATCGTCGACGGCAAGATCGTGCCGCCGGCCAACGTGGTGCGCCACGACAACGACGACCCCTACCTGGTGGTGGCCGCGGACAAGGGCACGGCGACGTTCTCCGACATCGCCAACGGCCTGGCCATCGACCATGGCTTCTGGCTGGGCGATGCCTTCGCCTCGGGCGGGTCGGTCGGTTACGACCACAAGGGCATGGGCATCACCGCCAAGGGCGCGTGGGAGTCGGTCAAGCGCCACTTCCGCGCATTGGGCCGCGATACCCAGTCCGAGGACTTCACCGTGGTCGGCGTGGGTGACATGTCCGGCGACGTGTTCGGCAACGGCATGCTGCTCTCGCCGCACATCCGCCTGGTCGCGGCCTTCGACCACCGGCACATCTTCCTGGATCCGGCGCCGGATGCGGCCCGCTCCTTCGCCGAGCGCGAGCGCATGTTCAAGCTGCCGCGTTCGAGTTGGGCCGACTACGACGCCAGCCTGATCTCCAAGGGCGGCGGCGTGCATGCGCGCAGCCTGAAATCCATCGAGATCACCCCGCAGGTGCGCGAGGTGCTGGACCTGCCGGCCACGGTCAAGACGCTTTCGCCCACCGAGCTGATGAGCGCCATCCTCAAGGCGCCGGTGGACCTGCTGTGGAACGGCGGCATCGGTACCTACGTCAAGTCCTCGGCCGAGACCCACGCCGATGTCGGTGACCGCGCCAACAACGCGCTGCGCGTCAACGGCCGTGAGCTGCGCTGCAAGGTGGTGGGCGAGGGCGGCAACCTGGGCCTGACCCAGCTGGGCCGCATCGAAGCCTCCCAGCACGGCGTGCTGCTCAACACCGACTTCATCGACAACTCCGCTGGCGTGGATACCTCCGACCACGAGGTCAACATCAAGATCCTGCTCAACGCCGCGGTGCAGGCCAAGAAGCTGGGCATGGACGCGCGCAATAAGCTGCTGGCCTCGATGACCGACGAGGTCGGCCAGCTGGTGCTCAACGACAACTACCGCCAGAACCAGGCGCTGAGCCTGATGGAGCGGATGAGCGTCAGCCGCATCGGCTCCAAGCAGCACTTCATCCAGGTGCTGGAGAGCCAGGGCCTGCTGGACCGTCAGATCGAGTTCCTGCCCAGCGACGCCGAGTTCGCCGAACGCAAGGCGCGCGGCCAGGGCCTGACCCGTCCGGAGCTGTCGGTGCTGCTGTCCTACGCCAAGCTGGTGGCCTTCGGCCAGTTGCTGGAATCGGATATCCCCGAAGACCCGTACCTGTCTAAGGAACTGCAGCGCTACTTCCCCGCGCCGCTGCAGAAGAAGTACGCCGCGGACATGGAAAAGCACCGCCTCAAGCGCGAGATCATCGCCACGGCGGTGACCAACTCCACCATCAACCGCATGGGCGCGACCTTCCTGCTGCGCATGCAGGAAGACACCGGCCGTAGCCCGGCCGAGGTGGCCAAGGCCTACACCATCACCCGCGAAACGCTGGATGCGCGGGCGCTGTGGACGCAGATCGACGCGCTGGACGGCAAGGTCGAGGAAGCCACGCAGATCGATGCGCTGCAGGTGATCTGGCAGCTGCAGCGTTCCTTCACGCGCTGGCTGCTTAACCGCCAGGGCGCGATCCCGGGCATCGCCACAGCGGTGGAGCGCTACAAGGCCGGGTTCGACGATATCCGTGCCGCCGATGGCGTGCTGCCCGATTCGCTGCGCCCGGCCTACGAGGCCAGCCTGCGCGACTGGAACGCCAAGGGCGTGACCGGTCCGCTGGCCGTGCAGCTGGCCGCGCTGCCGTACCTGGAGCCTTCCACGGACATCGTGGAAGTGGCGCTGTCGCACAAGCTCAAGACCGTGGACGTGGCCAAGGTGCACTACCGCCTGGGCGAGGCCTTGCACCTGCCGTGGCTGTTCCAGCAGGTCGATGGGCTCAAGGTCGACGGCCGTTGGCATGCGGTGGCCCGTGGCGTGTTGCGCGATGAGCTCTCCACCCAGCACCGCACGCTGACGGCGCAAGCATTGGCCATGCCCGGCATCACCGCCGAGGCCAAGGTGGCGCACTGGCTGGCGCGCGACAGCGTGGCGCTGCGCTTCACCCTGGCCATGCTCAACGAGCTGGCCGCGCAGAAGACCCTGGACTATCCGACCGCTTCGGTCGCGGTCCAGCGCCTGTCCCAGCTGGCAGCGCAGGGCTGATCCGGCCTCGGGGATGACGCAGGAACGGCCGCGCAAGCGGCCGTTCTCTTTTCCGCCGTCGCGATCGCCCGGGCAGAGTATCCTCACGCCATGAGCCAGCCGCGCATCGCCTTCCTTGCCAGTCCCGCACCCGCCGCACAGCAGGCGTTGTCCGAGCTGGTCGCCGAACATGGCAACCACCTGCCCGAAGACGCCGACGTCATCTGCCCGCTGGGCGGCGATGGCTTCATGCTGCAGACCCTGCATCGCCATGGCGCCCTGGGCCGCCCCGTGTACGGCATGAAGCTGGGCACGGTGGGATTCCTGATGAATCACCATCGCGGCGAGGGCCTGCTTGAACGCCTGGCGACAGCCGAGCCTGCCACCTTGCGTCCATTGGAAATGCGGGTGCTGACCGAGTCCGGTGCGACCACTGGCTCGCTGGCCTACAACGAGGTTTCGCTGCTGCGCCAGACGCGCCAGGCCGCGCACCTGAGCATCGATCTCAACGGCCGCACCCGCGTGGAGGAGCTGATCGGCGACGGCGTGCTGGTCGCCACCCCGGCCGGCAGCACCGCCTACAACTTCTCCGCGCATGGGCCGATCCTGCCGCTGGGCTCGCACACCATCGCGCTGACGCCGATCGCGCCGTTCCGTCCGCGCCGTTGGCGCGGAGCCATCCTCAAGGCCGACACCGAGGTGTGCTTCAAGGTGCTCGATCCGTACAAGCGCCCGGTCAGCGTGACCGCCGATTCGCACGAGACCCGCAACGTGCTGGAAGTGACCATTCACGAATCGCGCGACCGCACCGTCAGCCTGTTGTTCGACCCGGAGCACAACCTGGAAGAGCGCATCCTCAGCGAGCAGTTCACGGTCTGAACCCGCAGCGCGCGCGCCACGCCCGGTTCGCGTCGTCCCGCAGGCCCGCCCGGCAACCTCTCGTTCCTCGTTCCCCTCCACTCGTTCCTCGCTCTCCCTCGCTCTCCCTCCCCCGACATGCCCGACAACACCCCACGCCTGCTGACCGTCGCCGTCACCTCGCGCGCCCTGTTCGACCTGGAAGAGAGCCACGCCTTGTGGCAACGCGAGGGGCTGGAGGCCTACGCCCGCTACCAGCGCGAGCACGAGGACGATGTGCTGGCCCCGGGCGTGGCCTTCCCGGTGGTGCGCAAGCTGCTGGCGCTCAATGCCGGCGCCCCCGAGGACACGCCGCGGGTGGAGGTGATCCTGCTGTCGCGCAACTCGGCCGATACCGGCCTGCGCATCTTCAATTCGATCCAGCACTACGGGCTGGGCATCGTGCGGGCCACCTTCACCGCGGGCGAGGCCACCTGGCCCTACGTGAAGCCCTTCGGCACCGACCTGTTCCTGTCGGCCAATCCCGATTCGGTGCGCAGCGCGCTGCTGCACGGCATCGCCGCGGCGACCATCCTGCCTAAGCCGGCGGGCGAGCAGGCCGAGGCGGCCATCGCCATGCGCGAGGAGGCGGCCAGCGGCGATGGCGCTGGCGCGTCGGGTCGCTCGCAGCTGCGCATCGCCTTCGATGGCGACGCGGTGATCTTCGGCGATGAGAGCGAGCGCATCTCGCGCGAGCAGGGCGTGGAAGCCTTCGGGCGGCACGAGCAGGAGAACGCGCGCGCGCCGCTCTCCGGTGGCCCGTTCCGCAACTTCCTCTCGGCCCTGCACCAGCTACAGGCCGCGTTCCCGCCAGGCGAAAGCGCCCCCATCCGCACCGCGCTGGTCACCGCCCGCTCGGCCCCGGCCCATGAGCGCGTGATCCGTACCCTGCGCGAGTGGGGCGTACGCCTGGACGAGGCCCTGTTCCTGGGCGGTCGCCACAAGGGCCCGTTCCTGGCCGCCTTCGGCGCGGACATCTTCTTCGACGACTCCCAGCACAACATCGACAGCGCCCATGCGCATCAGAGCCTGGCCGGGCATGTGCCGCATGGCGTGGCGAATGAGGAGTGAGTGGGGGGGGGAGGCGAGGAGTTAGTGAAGAGGAGTGAGAAGTGAGTGGGGCCGCCTCGGGGCTTTGAACATGCGGTAAGCGCACGCGTGGATTTCTCCGTCATGACCCGAGGGATGCTGTACTAGCCGATCTTAGGAAAGCATCGCATCGCCGACACTCCGCCTTTGCTCACTCCTCACTCCTCTGCGCTCACTCCTCGCCCCAAAGGCAGCCGGATATCCGTCAACTTCCAAACCAGCCCGCGCCGCTCGAACACGAAGGTGATCGGCTCGCCGGCATCGGTGCGGGTCGTCGCGGTGAAACGCGATAACGATTCATAGCGATGCTCGGCCTGCCTGAGCGGCTCGGCCGGGGCAGGGGGACCATAGGTGTCGCCATTCGCGGTGTCCCCCAGTGCGCGCTTCCACACCGAACGCCCTTGCAGCATCGCGGCCACGCCGACCGGGGTCACCATCGCATCCACGCCCAGGCCGAGCACACGGTTGCCGAGCGAGAGTCCGAACTGACCCAGCAGGCTGGACTGCATGTCCGCGCCGGCCCGGCGTGCCAGTGCGTCTTCCAGCTGCGCGCGAAAACTCAGGCGCAGTGCCGCGAAATCGACATGGTCCGAAAGGGCGGACACGTCCTGCGCCTGGAGCGCGCGATGGATGCCGCGGATGGCCAGGTACGGCCCGGCTGCGACATAGCTGCCCAAGGCGAGCAGCAGGATCAGCGCGAGGGCAATCCACTTCCTCATGACGCCGCTAGAACTCCAGCTCCAGACTCGCGCACAGATAGTCCACGAATGGCCCCAGCGCCTGCAGGTCCGAAGCCAGGGTCTTGCGCAGCCCCGGGCCGGTGACGGTCATGTCGTCCAGGCCGCGCCAGAACACGAAGTTGCGATGCTTGAGGTCGTCGATGAACTCGAACTCCGGCGGGAAACCGCGCGGCGGGCGGGTCAGCATCTCGTCTTCCTCGAAATCGAAACGCCGGCGAAAGGCGGCGCCATGGGCGGCTTTCTTCCAGCTGGCGGGGTTGTCGAAGATGAACTGCCGGATGCGGCGCAGCGTGTCGGGCTCCGGGTGCCAGACGCCGGCGCCGACGAAGCTCTGCCCCGGCTGCAGGTGCAGGTAGAACGATGGGGCGGGCACCTCGCGGCGGCGCTCGTGATAAAGCCTTGCGCCCTGCCAGGACTTGTACGGCGACTTGTCGTTGGAGAAGCGCGCATCGCGATAGATGCGGAACAGCGAGCCGCCGACCGGCTTGGGGTCGGAGCGGAAGTGCGGGCTGACCTTGGCCAGGTCCGGTTGCAGGTCGGTCAGCAGCTGGTTGAAGGGCTGGCGCACGTGCGCCTCGTAGTCGGCCCGGTGCGCGGCAAACCAGGCCTTGTCGTTGTGCTTGGCCAGGCCGCGCAGGAACTTGAGGCTGGCGTCAGTGAAATAGCGGGTCATCGGGGTCCGGAACGAAGGTGCGCCAGGGCCGTCTACAGGGAGGCCTGCAGCTGCCGGCCCCAGTCCTGCAGACGGTCCAGCAGGGCCTGCTTGTTACCATCGCCGGCGTTGGCGGCCCGTAAAGCGGCAAGCTCGGCCGCATAGCTTTCAAAGCCGTATTCGGACAGCGCAGGGTCGCCCCCCAGGCGACGGCGGCGGTAGCCGTCCCAGCGCTCCTGCTCGGGCTGGGACAGGGTCTGCGGCCAGTTGCGCGCGCGATAGCGGAACAGCAGCTCGTCCAGGCGCGGATCGCTGAAGCCAAAGGCGCGGGCGCCCAGGGCCTGCGGCGGCGTGGCCCGCACCTCGGCCAGGCGGCGCTTGTCGCCATCGCCGATGAAGCCGTCGTAGAGTGAGGCGTCCGCATCCGGGTGCTCCCTGGCGCGCTCGCTGGCATAGACCTGACGCACCTTCTCGGCGATCTGCGCCGCGTGCGGTCGGAGGCGCTCGGCCTGGTGCGCGACGGCCTGCGGGTCGATCTGCAGGCGCTGCAGGTCGTCCTCGCGCAGGTAGTGCCACGGCACGATCGCCGGGCATCGATTGGTGTGGACTTCTTTCAGCGCCACGCGGCGCACGCCCTCGGGCAGGTCGGCTGATGGCGTGTAGAGGCGGTCGGCGATGTCCTGCGCATCCAGCTCCAGCAAGGCGTCCACGTCGCCATCCAGGTCCATCACGATCACGCGGCTGTCGATGCGCGGATGACGCGCCAGCGGCAGCACCGGCGCGGCGCACAGGCGGGTGGCGGGGTAGCGCTGGGAGACGTGCAGCACCGGCGTCATCGCCACGCAGTCCAGCAGCGAGGCGGCAAAGCGCTTGTTGCGCAGCTGCAGCGCGTAGTCCCACAGCCGCGGCTGCGCCCTGCGCATGGCCTGGGCGATGCCCAGGGTGGCGCGTACGTCGGACATGGCCTCGTGCGCCTCACCGACACGCACCTCGTTGGCCAGCGCCAGGTGTTCGAGCTTGAACGAGGTGCCCTTGCCGTCCTCGCGCTGCGGCCACTGCACGCCTTGCGGGCGCAGGGCGTGGAACAGCCGCGCCACGTCCAGCAGGTCCCAGCGGCAGTTGCCGCTGCGCCATTCGCGCTCGTAAGGGTCGAAGAAGTTGCGGAACAGGCCGTGGCGCACGAACTCGTCGTCGAAGCGCAGGGTGTTCCAGCCCAGCGTGCAGGTCTGCGGCCGCGCCATCTCCTCGCAGATGCGGGCCATCGCCTCGCACTCGCGCACGCCCTCGGCCAGGGCCTGCTGCGGGGTGATGCCGGTGATCAGCGTGGCCACGGGCGAAGGCAGCAGGTCATCGGCCGGGCGCACGTAGAAGGTGACCGGTTCCTCGATGGGATTGAGCGCCGCATCGGTGCGCTGGCCGGCGAACTGGGCGATGCGCGTGCGGCGCGGATCCTGGCCGAAGGTTTCCAGGTCGTAGAAGAAAAAGCTCTCAGCCATCGAAACATGACGTGGCGATTGGCCACACAGTATGCCGCCAGTGCGCGCTGGCGGCAGGCCGCGGCGCGCTCAGAGGTTGAGATCGAACCTCAGGCCGGCGACCCAGGCATTGGGCAGGTCCACCGCACGGGCCGGCGCGTTGAACTGATCCGGATGCATCACGTAGTGCAGGCTGGGGGCGATGCGCAGGTGCGAATTGACCGCAAAGCCGTAGCTCAACTCCATCATGGTCTGGCCGCTGGGTGGCGTGCCCGTGCCACCGGCCACGGCGCGGGTCAGGCGCAGGTTCTCCAGGGCATCGTCGCTGTACTGCTGGCGGGTGACCACCAGCGCCAGGTCGTCCTGCGGGCGGCTGGCGAAGGTGCCCTTCTGCACCAGCCCGGCCTGGGCGAACCAGTGCTCGATCAACTGGCCGGAGGTGCCCTTGAGCACCGCGCCGAACAGGGTCAGGCCGTGCGAGGCGTCAGGCCCGCTGACCTGTTGCTCGAAGCGCGCATACGCGCCAGAGCGACCATGCCGGCCGGCGTAGTCCAGCCCGCTCAGCGCGGCCGGGGTCCCGTCGGCATCCACCAACGGATCGCGGTAGGGCGCGTTGTCCTGCCAGCCGCCCAGCTCGTACATGGCCTTGTGCCGCGCACCGGCCGCGCTCTGCCAGCCGATGGCGTAGGGCACGATCCAGCCGGTGGCCTGGCTGGTGCTCCAGCGCAGGCCATGCTCGCCGTCCATCGCCTGGCTGGGATCGACCTGGTAGGCGCCCACGTGCACGTAGAGCTGCGGCGTCACCCAGGCCTTGGCGTCGGCCATCCAGCTGGACACCGGCCACCAGGTGAAGCTGCTGGTGCGGAACACATAGGTCGGGTTGCCGCAGGCGGAGTTGCCCTGGAAGAACTGGCACAGGTCCGAACCCAGGAAGTGGATGTTGGCGATGCTGCGGCCGGCCTCCAGCACCAGGCGCCCATCGAGCAGGGACTGCTCCAGGGTCAGGTTGGCCAGGCGCGTGCCCTGGCCGCCGTAGATCTCCTGCACCGAGGTGCTGTTGCCCAGGCTGCTGTTGACCAGATTGGTGCCATGCCGGTTGATGACGTAGGCCTTGAGCGTGGCCCCTGGCCAGCCGACCGCCTGGTCCAGGTGCAGGTCCATCCCGATCAGGGCCTGGCCTGCGTAGGCGCTGCCGGAATCCTGCCCGCCGCCCAGCATTGCGGCGGCCTCACCGGTGTAGGACAGCTTGGGCGTGATGACCTGCTGGGCATGGGCCAGCGGTGCCAGGAGCAGGGCGAGCGCTGCGGACAGGGGGCGAAGGCGTGAGCGGGACATGCGTCGGGTTCCTGGCATCAAAGCGAGGGAAGGAGGCGCGCGGCGGTGCAACGCCGCGCGAGGCAGTCGATACACAGCGGTTTGGCGTGGGGCTCAGCCCTTGGCCGCGACCGGCTTCTTGAACAGTCCCAGCGCCACGGCGGTGACCGCCACGCCCACCACCAGGGCCAGCAGGTAGGTCCCCAGGTGGGTCACCGCGTTGGGGATCGGCAGGACGAACACGCCGCCATGAGGCACCTTCAGTTCGGCGCCGGCCGCCATCGAGATCGCCCCGGCCACGGCCGAGCCCAGCACCAGTGCCGGGATGGTGCGCAGCGGGTCGCGCGCGGCATAGGGAATGGCGCCTTCGGTGACGAAGGCCAGGCCCAGCACCCCGGCCGCGCCGGCGGTGCCGCGCTCCTCGGCGGTGAAGCGGCTGCGGAACAGCCAGGTCGCCAGGGCGATGCCCAGCGGCGGGGTCATGCCGCCGATCATGGTCGCCGCCATGGGCGTGTAGACCTGGCTGGAAATCAGCGCGGTGGAGAACGCATAGGAGGCCTTGTTGACCGGCCCGCCCATGTCCACCGCCATCATCCCGCCCAGCAGCAGGCCCAGCACGATCGCGCTGGTGCCCTGCATGCCGCGCAGCCACTCGGTGAGCCAGGCCAGCAGCTGCGCCACCGGCGTGCCGATCACGTACATCATCAGCAGGCCGACCAGCAGCGTGCCCAGCACCGGCAGGATGAGCACCGGCTTGAGCCCCTGCAGGCTGCGCGGCAGGCGCAGGAAGCGGTTGATCCAGGCCACGCCGTAGCCAGCGACGAAGCCGGCCAGGATGCCGCCGATGAAGCCGGCGCCCATGTTGGCCGCGACCACGCCGCCGATCATGCCCGGGGCGATGCCGGGGCGGTCGGCGATGGAGTAGGCGATGTAGCCGGCCAGCGCCGGCACCATCAGCAGGAAGCCGCCCTTGGCCCCGATCTGCAGCAGGCTCCAGGCCAGCGTGCCGCTGCTGGCATCGTCGCCGGCGTAGATGCCGCCGATGGCGAAGGCCAGGGCGATCAGCAGGCCGCCGGCGGTGACGAAGGGCAGCATGAACGACACGCCGGTCATCAGGTGCTTGTAGGGCCCGGCGGCCTTGGGCTTCTCGCTGGGCGTGGCCGGTTGGTCGCCGCCGGCCTGCACGCTGGCCTCGGCCAGGGCCTTGCGAATCAGCGCCTGGCCATCGTTGATCGCAGGCTTGGTGCCGCTCTTGTACACGCGCTTGCCGCCGAAGCGCGACAGCTCCACCTCGCGGTCGGCAGCCACCAGGACCACGTCGGCCTGGGCGATTTCTTCCGCGCTGAGGGTGTCCTGTGCGCCGACCGAGCCCTGGGTCTCCACGCGCAGGTGGTGGCCCAGCGCCGCGGCGGCCTGTTGCAGGCCCTCGGCGGCCATGAAGGTATGGGCGATGCCGGTCGGGCAGGAGGTGATGGCCACGATGCGCTTGCCGCCCGCAGCCACCGCTTCGCCCTTGCCCGCGCCGATCCAGTCGGCCAGCACGCCCTCTGGATCGCGTAGCACCGCGTCCAGTTGCACCGCGGTGAGTGCCGCCTGGCCGAAGCGGCCGCGCTCGCCATCGCCATCGCCCACCAGCAGCACGCTGCTGGCCTGCGCGCAGTGCGCCGCATCCAGGGCGCCGGTGATGCCCTGATCGCTGCGGATCTCGATGGCCAGTTCAACGCCGCCCTGGCGCGCGGCGCGGCGCAGCGCCTCGGCGGCCAGGACCGCTTCGGTGCTGCGCGGGCCGGCAGCGATGACCACGATGGAAGCTTGCATGCGGAAAACTCCTGGGAATCTGGGGTGCCGGCGGGGATGCGCTCAGCCGAGGGGGTCGATGTGGACCTGCCCGGCCCAATCGCGGACCTGGGCCGGATCCAGCCGACGCGCATCGCCGCTGTGCAGACGGCTCATGGAAAAGGCGGTGGCCAGGCGCGCGCAGCCGCCCAGGTCGAAGGCCGGCTCCAGCAGCGCCGCGGCGATGCCGGCCACCATGGCGTCGCCCGCGCCGACCGAGCTGCCGCCTTCCAGCCGTGGTGGCCGGGCGAGCAGGGCGCCGCTGTGGTCCAGGAACAGCGCGCCGTCGCTGCCCATGGACACCACCACCAGCGACACCCCGCGCGCCAGCAGCGCGCGGCCTGCGGCCAGCAATGCGTCGCGGTCGTCCAGGGCATGGCCAGTCCAGGCCTCCAGCTCGTGGCGGTTGGGCTTGACCGCGAACGGCGGGGTTTGGCTTTCCAGCGCCGCCGCCAGCGCCGGGCCGCTGCTGTCCAGCACCACGCGGGCGCCCGCGCTCTGTGCCTGGGCCTGCAGTCGTGCCCAGGCCGCATGCGGCAGGCCAGCGGGCAGGCTGCCGGACAGGACCACCGGCATCTGCGGGGTCAGCAGCGCCTCCAGCCGCGCGGCGACGGCGCCCAGAATGCCGGGGTCCAGGCACAGGCCGGGCAGGTTGATGTCGGTGGTCCGCCCATCGCGTTCGACCAGCTTGACGTTGGTGCGGGTCGAACCGGGCACGCGCAGGCAGCTGTCGGCAATGCCGCGCTGCTCGAACAGGCTGCGGAAGACCGCGGCGTTGTCCGCCCCGATGACCCCCAGGGCCGTGGTCGCCACGCCCCAGTCGGCCAGGCAGGCGGCCACGTTGATGCCCTTGCCGCCGGCATCCTCGCGGCTGCGCCCGGCGCGGTGCACCTGGCCCGGTTCCAGCGTGTCCAGGCGCACGGTCTGGTCGATCGCCGGATTGAGCGTGACGGTCAGCACGCGCGCACTCATGCGCCGGCTCCGTCCAGGCCACGCACCTGGCCGGCATCGGCGCAGGCCAGCGCCTGTTGCGCCAGCGCCTGCAGCTCGACCAGCGCGGCCGCCCGCAGGCGCGCCTTGACCGCCGGAATGTCGTTGGGCGTCATCGAGAGCTCGTCCACGCCCAGGCCGGCCAGCAGGCAGGCGCCGAATGGATCGCCGGCCAGGCCGCCGCAGACGCCGACCCAGCGTCCATGGGCGCGGGCGCCCTGGACCGTGCTGTGGATGGCGCGCAGCACCGCCGGATGCAGGCTGTCGGCCTCGGCGGCCAGCTCGGGGTTCTGGCGGTCGATCGCCAGCACGTACTGGGTCAGGTCGTTGGTGCCGATGGAGAAAAAGTCGGCGTGCTGGGCCAGCAGGTCGGCCTGGGCGGCGGCGGCGGGCACCTCGATCATGATGCCGATCGGCACCTGCGGGGCGTCCAGTTCCTCGCGCAGGCGCTCGCAGATGCCGCGCAGGGCGATCAACTCGGGCACCGAGGTGATCATGGGGAACATGATCGACAGGCGCGCCCCCTGCCTGGCGGCGCGATACAGCGCGCGCAGCTGCGGTTCCAGCAGGTCCGGACGGCGCAGCAGCAGGCGCGCGCCGCGCACGCCCAGGAACGGATTCTCCTCGTGCGGCAGCTCCAGGTGCGCCACCTGCTTGTCGCCGCCGATGTCCAGCGCCCGCACGATCAGCGCGCGGCCGTCCAGCGCGGCGGCCATGGCCACATAGGTCTGGAACTGCTCCTCCTCGTCCGGCGTGCTGCTGCGCTCCAGGAACAGGAACTCGGTGCGCATCAGGCCCACGCCCTCGGCGCCTTGCTCCAGCGCCAGCGGCACCTGGTCGGGCAGGTTGACGTTGGCGCCGATGTCGATGCGATGGCCGTCGGTGGTCTGGGCCGGCTGCGCCCGTTGCTGGGCTTCGCGCTCACGCACCTGGCGCTGTTCGTCGATCCAGGCGCGCGCGGCGGCCAGGTCGTTGGCCGACGGCGACAGGTACAGGCGCCCGCTGTTGCCATCCAGGATGGCCTCGGTGCCCGGGGCCACCGCCAGCAGGTCGGCGCCGCCGGCCACCAGCGCCGGTAGCCCGAGCGTGCGCGAGAGGATGGCCGTATGCGAGGTGGGTCCGCCTTGCGCCGTGGCCAGGCCCAGCACGCGTTGCGGATCCAGGTTGGCCGTGTCCGAGGGCGAGAGGTCGGCGGCCAGCAGGATGCAGGGATAGTCGGGCAGCTCGGCCAGGCCGCCGCCGGCGGCGCTGGGGTCGAGCTGGGCCAGCACGCGCCGGCCGACATCGCGCAGATCCGCCGCGCGTCCGGCCAGCACCGGGTTGCCCAGTGCCGCCAGGCCCGAAGCGGTCTGTTCGATGGCCTGATGCCAGGACCAGGCCACGCCGTGGCCTTCGACCATCAGCTGGCAGGCGCGGGTGATCAGGTCGGTATCGTCCAGCAGTGCGCCCTGGGCCTTGAAGATCGCCGCGTCCGCCGCGCCGAGCCGGCGCTGGGTGTCGTCCTCCAGCGCCCGCAGCTGCTGGCGGGTGCGGCTGAGGGCCTGGTGCAGTTGCGCGCCGCCTTCCCCCAGCGGTGTGGGCCGGTCGGCCACCTCGGTCTGAGCGCCGGCCAGCACGTGCACCTTAGCGATGGCCAGGCCCGGGCTGGCGCCGATGCCGACGATGGCCGCCTGCGCCTCGGGCGGGGTCCAGCCGTTGACCGGCGCGGCGCGGCGCTGGGCCGCGCGTTCGGCGTCGGCCTTTTCCTGAAGGATCAGTCCGTCCATGGCCTTGCGCAGGGCGGCCAGGGCGGCCTCGGCGTCCTGGCCTTCGGCCGAGACCACGATCTCATCGCCTTGCCGCAGGCCCAGCTGCAGCAACGCCACCAGGCTCTTGGCATCGGCGGCCTGATCCCCGGCACGGACCTGCAGGCGCGCGACGAAACGACGCGCGGCTTCGGCCCAGCGGGTGGCCGGACGCGCGTGCAGCCCGCTGGGGTAGGCGATGGTCCAGCTGAAGCCGTGGGCCAGATCGCTGGCCGGCGCGGCGGGCTGGCTGGCGGTGTCGCCGGACAACGCAGCGACGATCTGCTCCGCCTGGCCGGTGGTGAACAGACGCTGCAGCGTTGCCTGGTCCTGGATCAGGCGGGTCAGGCGCCGCAGCAGGGTGATATGGGTGTCGGACTGGGCGGCGATGCCCACCACCAGGTGGGTGACCTGGCCCGGGTTCCACTCCACGCCCTGGGGCAGCTGCAGCACGGCAATGCCATCGCGACGGACCAGGTGGCGGTCCTCGCCCAGGCCGTGGGGGATGGCCACGCCATGTCCCAGGAAGGTGTTGGCCAGCTCCTCGCGGCGGGACATGCTGGCCTGATAGCCGGGGGCGACGCAGCCGCCGGCGGTGAGCAACTGCGCCACCTGGGCGATGGCATCGGCCTTGTCGCGCGCCTTGGCATCCAGCCGTATGAGTTCCGGCGCGACCGCCGCGGGGGAGAGTTGTTGCGACACAGGAACTCCAAGCGAATCAGCTGGAGCGCAATTGGGAACGTTCCCACACAAAAACGCAATGTGCAGTGCACAAAAGCCCCAACCCTGCTGCGCGGTACCCTCAGGCTTCGCCACGCAGGCAAGTCAGGGCAACGGAAAAAGGAAATCGATCCCAGTGAGCATCAGCATCAACGACGTGGCCCGGGTGGCCGGCGTCTCCAAGTCCACGGTCTCGCGCGTGGTTGCCGGCGGCGCGGTCAGCGCCGAGGTGCGCGCGCGGGTCGAGGCGGCCATCTCCCAGACCGGCTACCGACCCAACCTGCAGGCGCGGCGCCTGCGCTCCCAGCGCAGCGGCATCATCGCGGTGATCGTGGCCGACATCCGCAACCCCTTCTTCACCGCCCTGATCGGCGCGGTGGAGGCGGTGGCCTACCAGCAGGAGCTGCGGGTCATGCTGTGCAACACCGACGAGGATCCGGCGCGCGAGGCGCTGTATCTGCAGATGATGCAGGAGGAGCGCATCAGCGGCCTGATCTTCGCGCCGACCCGCACCACGGTGGGCCGGCTGGAACGCATGCAGTGGGATGCACCGACCGTGCTGGTCGATCGCGCCCCGGCCGCGGGACGGCACGACAGCGTGGTGATCGACAACCGCGCCGCCATGACCGAGCTGGTAACGCATCTGCTGGCGCAGGGCTATCGCCGCATCGGCGGACTGTTCGGCAGCACCAGCACCACCGCGACCGAACGCCGCGACGGTTACCTGGCGGCGATGCAGGCGCACGGCCTGGCGCCGGACTATCGGGAAGTCGAGCCCACCGCCGAGGCCGCCATCGCCGCCACCGGCCCCTGGCTGGCCAGGGCGGACCGGCCGCAGGCCCTGGTGACCAGCAATAATCTGCTGCTGATGGGCGCGCTGAAGGCCGCACGCGCCGCGGGGCTGTCCATCCCAGACCAGCTGGCCCTGGCCGGCTTCGACAACGAGCGTTGGACCGAGCTGGTCGAGCCCGGCATCAGCGTGGTGGAACAACCCGTGGAAGAGATGGGACGGGCCGCCATGTCGCTGCTGCTGGAGCGGATGAAGTCGCCGGAGCTGCCAGTGCGCAGGCTGGTGATGTCCGCCCGCTGCGTGCTGCGCGGCTCGACCCGCCCGGCGCGATGAGCCGGGCGGCGGATCTTCAGGCGACTTCGCTCAGGACATCCAGGCGCGCCTGCACCTGCGCGTCCAGCCAGTCCCAGTCCAGCTGGTCCAGCGCGCTGCGCCCGGCCGTGGCCTCGATCAGCAGCTGCCGCTGCAGCTCGCTGCGTTCCAGCGCCACCGCGTAAGGGATGCGCATGAAGGTGACCATGGTGTAGTGCGGGACGAAGCGCTCCGGATGGCGCTGCTGCAGCGCCTGTTCGAGCTGGCGCTGCAGCAGGAAGTCCGCATCGTCCACGCGGTCGCGCATCTCGATGTAGTTCTCCAGCGCCATGGCCTGGATGGCCGAGGCGTTGGGCTTGCGCTGCGCCTCGAAGGCCGCGTAGGCCTGCGCCAGCGACTCGGCCTGGTCCAGCTGCTCGGCCAGCGCCACGCAGTCCTCGAACGCGCAGTTCATGCCCTGGCCGTGGAAGGGCACCATGGCGTGCGCCGCATCCCCCAGCAGTACCGCGCGCCCGCCCAGGTGCCAGCGGTCCAGGTACAGCGTGCCCAGCAGCCCGGGCGGATGGGCCTCCCAGTCCTGCACCAGGTCCGGGATCAGCGGCAAGGCGTCGGGGAAGTCGCGCTCGAACAGCGCCCGTGCCTGCGCGCCGCTGGCCACCGTGGCAAAGCTGGTCGGGCCCTGGTTGGGCAGGAACAGGGTCACGGTGAAGGTGCCCTCGGCATTGGGCAGGGCGATGCACATGTAGTCGCCGCGCGGCCAGATATGCAGCGCATTGGCCTCGATGCGGAAGCCGCCCGCCTGGGTCGGCGGGATTTCCAGCTCCTTGTAGGAGTGGTCCAGGAACTCGGTGCGCGCGCCGAGCGGGCTGGCGCGGTCCATCGCCGCGCGCAGCGCCGAACCGGCACCGTCGGCGCCGATCAGCGTGTCGAAGCGGATGTCGTGCGGCGAGTCGTCGCGGTCGTCGATGAAGCGCGCATAGCCGGCCGGGAAATCGACCGTGTGCAGGCGCCGGTAGAAATGAATCCGGGCACCGGCCTGCTCGGCCAGGTCGAGCAGGGCGATATTGAGATCGGCCCGGTGGATGGACCAGATCACCTCGCTGTCGTCGCGCCCGTAGCGCTGCAGCTGCGGCTGCCCCTGGATGGGGTGGACCATGCGCCCGCGCATCATCACCGCGCGCGCCATCACCGCCTCTTCGGCGCCGGCCTGGCGCAGCGCGTGGCGGCCGCGCTCGGCCAGGGCCAGGTTGATCGAGCGCCCGGACTCGTAGCCCTTGATGCGCGGATCGCCGCGGCGTTCGTGCACGGTGACCTGCCAGCCGCGCTGGGACAGCAGGATGGCCAGCAGCGAGCCGGCCAGGCCCGCGCCGATCAGGGTGATGGTGCGGGGAGAAAAGGTGTCTGCGTTCAATGACGATCCAGTGGGGTGCGGCGGTGCGCAGGCTACGGGCGGCTCAGACGCCGGCCCAGGCCTCGACTTCCTCGACGAAGCGGTACACGTCCATGTAGCGGTTGTAGAGCGGGATGGGCGAGATGCGGATCACGTCAGGCTCGCGCCAGTCGCCGGTGATACCCACCGAGACCAGGTAGTCGAACAACGCCCGGCCGCGCTCGCGGCCACCGGCCACGCGCAGCGAGAGCTGGCAGCCGCGACGTTCCGGTTCGGCCGGGGTGATGATCTCCAGCGTGTCCAGCAGGCGCGACTCGATCAGCTCTTCCAGCAGCGCGGTGAGCTTCTCGGACTTGGCCCGCAGCGCGGCCATGCCGCCAGCGCGGTCGAACAGTTCCAGCGAGGCAACCAGCGGCGCCATCGCCAGCACCGGCGGGTTGCTCAACTGCCAGCCCTCGGCCCCGGGGGTGGGCACGAACTCGGGCGCCATCAGGAACCGGCTCTGCTTCTCGTGCCCCCACCAGCCGGCGAAGCGCGGGCGGTCGCTGTGGGCGTGGCGCGCGTGCACGAAAGCACCGGCCACCGCGCCGGGACCGGCGTTGAGGTACTTGTAGTGGCACCACACCGCAAAATCGGCGTCGCTGTCGTGCAGCTGCAGCGGCAGGTTGCCCACCGCATGGGCCAGGTCGAAGCCCACCTGCGCACCGGCCGCATGCGCCAGGCGCGCGATTTCCTTCAGGTCGAAGGCCTGTCCGGTGCGGTACTGCACGCCCGGCCACAGCACCAGCGCCAGGCGCGGGCCATGGGTGGCGATGGCCCGCGCGATGGCCTCCATCGACAGCGTGCCCTCGGCCTCGTCCGGTTCCAGCTCGATCAGGTCGGTGGCCGGGTCCAGGCCGTGGAAGCGGATCTGCGATTCCACCGCATGGCGGTCCGAGGGGAATGCGCCGGCCTCCATCAGGATCGCCGGGCGCTGCGCGGTGGGGCGGTAGAAGCTCACCATCATGAAGTGCAGGTTGGCGGTGAGGGTGTTCATCGCCACCACCTCGGAGGGCAGGGCGCCGACGATGCGCGCCAGCGGCTCGCGCAGCTGCTCATGGTAGGTCATCCACTGGCCCTGCCCGGTGAAGTGGCCTTCCACCGCCTCGTGCGCCCACTTGTCCAGCACCTGTTCCACCGCCGCGCGCGCGCCCCGCGGCTGCAGGCCCAGTGAGTTGCCGCAGAAGTAGATCTGCTCGCCATTGCGCCAGCGCGGGATCAGGAACTCGTTGCGGAACGCGCGCAGCGGGTCGGCGGCGTCCAGGGCGATGACATGGGTGCGGGACAACGGATTGGACATGAGCGACCTGATCAGGAACGGCTAGCGCCGGTAGCGGGCGATGTTGGCGAGTCTAACTGGCGGGCGACTCGCCGGCCCGGACCGGCGCGCGCTTGGCATCGCCGGCATCGCGGCGCAGCAGGTGGGTCAGCGTATCCAGGCTGTCGGCGATGCGATCGCAGGCATCGAGCAGCGCGAAAGAAAGCGCGTGCTCGTGAGCCAGGGCCTCGGCCAGCTTGCGCTCGAAGGGGCGCGCCGCGGGGATGGCCGAGGCCTTGCCGCCCTGGCGCAGGTAGCGCACCTGCGCAGACAGGGTGTCGTCCACGGCCTGGGCGAAGGCCGACAGCTCGGGGGAGGCGGCCAGTTGCGCACCCTCGCGCAGCTGCGCCTCCAGCGTCAGCGGCGCGCGCATGAGCCGGGTGGCGTTGGCCAGCAGCGATTGCGCCAGCTGGGCCTCGTCACGGTTGCCGCCGCGACGCGGCTCGGCGCGCATGCGGTCGATGGAGGCCTGCACGTTGGTCCGGGCCGCACGCGCGGCGCTGCGGGTCTCGTCCAGCACGTCCACGCGGCCATCCAGCAGCGCGCTCAGGTGGCGCTGGTCGGCCTCCAGCAGCTTGGCGAAGGCGGCGCGGCCGCGGCGGCCTTCCCAGGTCGGCCACAGCGCGTAGACGGTCATGGCTAGCGCGCTGCCGATCAGGGTGGCGGTCACCCGCGCGCTCAGGGCCTGGCCCGGGTCCTGGCCCTCGAAGGACAGCAGCATCACCAGCATGCCGGTCAGCAGCGCCACGCCCAGCCCGTAGTTCATCTGCGCGGTCAGGCGGAAGCCGAAGCAGAACAGCCACAGCAGCAGCAAGCGCACCACGGTGCCGTCCATCGCGTAGTGGATCAGCGCGGTGCCCACCAGCAGCCCGGCCAGGGTGCCCAGCACGCGCCCAGCGCCGAAACTGAGCGTGCCGCCGAAGTCGGGCTTGAGCACGATGGCGGTGGTCATCGGGATCCACGCCCCATGCGGCAAGGCAAGGCCGCGCTCCAGCAGCAGCGCCGCCACCAGCGCGGTGCCGCAGCGCAGGGCATGGCGAAAGGCCACCGAGGACAGCGTGAGATTGGCCTGCAGCGTCAGCCAGGGCGAGCTGGGGCGCAGGGCCGGCGGCAGCCGCGCCTCGGCCTGCTGGGCCTGGATCTGCCCCTGGCTGCTGGCCCAGTAGCCATTGCGGACCAGGGCGCGCAGCTGGCCGGCCAGCCCGGCGGCGCGGCCGGCCCCCAGCCGCAGCAGGCGCTGTTCGCGCGTGCCGCTGACCTCGCTTTTCACGCCATCGAGCTGGTCGGCCAAGGCCTGCAGCGCGGTGACGTCGACCTGCGCGGCCACCGGCGCGCTGGCCTCGCGCATGGCCGAGGCCAGATGGTCCAGCACCAGCGCCGCCTGCTTGAGCAGCGTTTCGATCAGCGTGCGTGCCTGTGCGTCTTCCAGGCGGGCGTGGATGTCGGCCAGCGCCAGCACGTCCACGCGCACGCGCTCGCAGACCTCGGCCATGATGCGGAAGGACTGCAGCGCCTGGCCGCGCGTGTGGTGCTGGCCATGCAGCAGCACCAGGGTGTCCTGCGCAGCCTGCAGGGTGGGCGAGGGCTGGCTGGGGTCAGGCCGGGTGCGTGCGGTGATGGCCAGCTGCTGCAGGATGGTGGCTACGGCGAAGCGCTCGGGGCGATAGCGCTGCAGCGGCCAGGCGGCCAGGGCCATCAGCATCTGCAGCAGGCCGCCGCCGAAGATCAACAGGCCCACGCCCAGGGCCTGGTCCTGAGGTAGGCCCAGATTGGCCGAGACCAGCACGAGCAGCATGCTGGCCAGGCCATTGCGGGCCGCCAGCGGCCCCAGCGCCACCACCAGCCCTCCGGCGAAGCCGAACACGAACACGGCCAGCACGACCAGCACCGAATGCGGCCCGACCAGCACGCCGATCATCGCCGACAGACCGGCAATGGCCGCCGCCAGCAGCATACGCCGCATGCGCAGGGCATAGGCGCCGGGCTGGTCGGCGAACATGGTCTGCAGCGCGCCGATCGCCAGACCCAGGCCGATGACCGGCGCATCGGCCCACACCCCGCCGGCAAGCGCGGCGAACACCGCGAAGGAGTTGCGCAGCGCCACCCGCACCGGGATATCGCGGGGCTTGAGGTGGATCAGGCTGCGCAGGAGCGGGGACATGGTGGGGCGAGGAGTGAGTGGTGAAGCGAGGAGTGAGTGGTGAAGCGAGGAGTGAGGAGTGAGTAAGCGCCGAGGCGAAAGCAAAGCGCCCGCCGCGTCAGCTGTTTCGCTCACTCCTCACCTCGCTCCCCCACTCACTCCTCAGGTATGTGGATCAGGCTGCGCAGGAGCGGGGACATGGTTGAGCGAGGAGTGAGTGGTGAAGCGAGGAGTGAGGAGTGAGTAAGAGCAAAAGCGAAAGCAAAACGCCCGCCGCCTCAGCTGTTTCGCTCACTCCTCACTCCTCGCCCCACCACTCACTCCTCATGTGTCAGGCATGACGTAACGCGCAGGCGCCGGATTGAAATGGCCGCAGGCGTCGCAGGTGCGGTGCTCGCGCGAGGCGTAGAAGCGGTCGAACACCGGCGGGAAGTCGGTCTCGATGTTGCGCAGCGGGAAGTACTCTTCGTAGAGCTTGTGGTTGCAGCGCTCGCAGAACCACATCAGGCCGTCCTGCTCGTGCGGCAGGCGGCGGCGTTCGATCACCAACCCCACCGAGTCGGGCATGCGCTGCGGGGAATGCGGCACCCGCGGCGGCAGCAGGAAGATCTCGCCGGCACGGATGGGGATGTCGCGCACCTTGCCGTCTTCCTGGATGCGCAGGACCATCTCGCCTTCCAGCTGATAGAACCATTCGGCGCCCTCGTCGTGGTGGTAGTCGGTGCGCGCATTCGGCCCACCGACCACCATCACGATGAAGTCGTCCGCGTAGACGACCTTGTTGCCGACCGGCGGCTTGAGCAGGTGCCGGTGTTCCTCGATCCAGGCCTGCAGGTTGAGGGGGGAGGGCAGCATCGCCAGGTCCGCGCTCAAACGTCGGCCATGTACGGCGTGGTCTGCAGGGCGCGCTGGTAGGTCGGCCTCAGTGACTCGAAGCTGTCCACATCCATGCCCAGCTGGCGCACGCGGCCATCGAACAGGCTGTAGCACCAGCCATGCACGCTCAGGGACTGCCCACGCGCCCAGGCATCGCGGATCACCGTGCTCTGGCACAGGTTGACCACCTGCTCGATCGCATTGATCTCGCACAGGCGCGCGTGGCGGGCCGCTTCGTCCGGTAGCGCATCCAGCAAGTCGGCATGCTTCTGCACGATGTCGCCGACCTGGCCCAGCCAGTTGTCGGTCAGCCCCACGCGCTTGCCGGTCAGCCCGGCGTGCAAACCGCCGCAGCCGTAGTGGCCCACGATGAGGATGTGCTCCACCTTGAGCACGTCCACCGAGAACTGCACGGCCGACAGGCAATTCAGGTCGGTGTGCTGGACCAGGTTGGCCACGTTGCGGTGGACAAAGACCTCACCCGGATCCAGGCCCAGGATCTGGTTGGCCGGCACCCGCGAATCCGAGCAGCCGATCCACAGATAGCGCGGCGATTGCTGGCGTGAGAGGCGCTCGAAGAAGTCCGGGTCTTCGCGGCTGATCCGCTCGGACCATTCGCGGTTGTTGCGGAGCAGGGTGTCCAGGTCTGACATGGCAGGGTCTTCAGGGGCCGGAGGTGGGTCTGCAAGGATACCCGCGATGCGTGTGAGCGCCGTCACCTTGCCAGCCAGCAAGGCGCCTTTGCCTCAGAGGCCAATGTGAAAGCCGATTCATCGGCGAAGACGCCTTCCCGAGGCAGCGCGCTCATCCGTAGGGCGGATCGTGATCCGCCAACGCCATGCTGGAACGCGCTGAACAGATGGGACACTAGGGACGCGCCTGTCGCGTGAGGTGACGTCATGGGCATGCTGGGCTCCACGATGGCGGATCGCGATCCGCCCTACGCCACGGTGGAGCAATCCGGACGATCGAACGGCGAGTGCCGTCGTGGGAGCCGATTCATCGGCGAAGGGGCCGTCGACGTGCTGTCCAGACACTCTAGACCGCAACTGCCGACGTCACTTCTGGCAAGCCGGGCAGTCGTACAGGCGCCGCCCCGCCAACTCCCGCCGACGAATGGGCGTCCCGCAATCCGGACACGGCAGGCCCTGGCGGTCGAACACCTTGAAGGCAAAGCCCTCCGGCGTATCGGTGATGTACTCGGCGCGCATGCCCTCGGCCTTGCGGATGCCGCGGCTGCGATAGCTGCGGCGGGGCACGTCCAGCAGCGCCTTGGCCAGCAGCTTGCGCTCGTCCGGCGTCAGGCTGGCCGCGCCGCGCAAGGGCGCAATGCCGGCCTCGAACAGCACCTCCGAGCGCAGATAGTTGCCCATGCCCGCCAGGAAGCCCTGGTCCAGCAGCAGCGCCGCCAGCGACATTCGGCCAAAGCGCGGCTCCTGCAGCCGCCTGGCCACTGCCGCGGCGGTCAGGCGCTTGTCCAGCACATCCGGCCCGAGCTTGGACAGGAACGGGTGCCGGACCAGCTCCTCGGTCTTCCACAAGGCGATATCCGAGGCCGAATACAGCAGGATCGCCTGGTCCTGCGTCTCCAGCGCCACCCGCAGGCTGCGGGTGGTCTCGGGGCGCGTGCCAGCCGCGGCCACCATCCACACCCCATAGAGCTGGTTGTGCGAGTACAGCGTCCAGCCGTGGTCGAACCGCGTCAGCATCGCCTTGCCATGCGTGTCGATGGCCGTGATGCAGTGACCCCTGAGCAGCTTCTCCTTGCCCTTGAGCGCGGGCAGGCCGAACCAGACCGACGCCAGCGGCGCACTGCCGACCGCCGCGAACAGCTTGTCGGCGGCGCGACGGATTTCAGGACCTTCCGGCATGGGTGGGTCTCATTATCGAACGGGTTGCGGGCCATCATTGGGGGATGCTGGGACGGTTATTTCTTGCATTCCCAGCACGCGATCCTGTGCGTCAGTCGCAACCAGCGTGAAGCGGCCGGCAGGAAGCGCAAGCACGATACAGGCGTCGGGCTCACGTAGCACGACACCATCGGCAGCCACGGCATTCTCAGGCCGGTTTGCGCGCCGCGAAATGACGGCACAGGGCCAAGTGTTCGCACAGAGCTTGCGATCCACAGGTGCATGGTGGCGTTTCAAGGCCGGTTGCCACAGCCAGCCGGGTCGTCCATGGAGCGCCGGTGGGTCGGGCAGAACCACGGTGACGTCGAAGCCATCCGGCTGATAGCTCCAGACTGCCCCGTCCTCAGACACGAAGACCGATGCGGTCGCGGTATCCCCGGGGAGTCTTTCAAGCAATTGGCGGTAGATGGCTTCTTCGTCAGTGGCAGGTCGCAGCGGCCGCAGGAAGGTTTGATCTACCGTCAGTGGGTCCAGACCCGTCAACCTTTTCAGCTCTGCGGCCATCGGCGTGTAATTGGGTAGCGCGCGCTCAATGGCGTGCGAGTAGCCCGCATGTACGATGAACCTAGCATCGGGCCGCTCACGTAGCAGTCGCGCGAGATTTCTGGCCTGGCCAGTCTCTCGATCCTGCTGTGTGCGCTGCTTGCCCTGGTACTCATAGTTCTGAATGCGGAATCCAAGTTGAGCGGCAGTGCTCAAGACTTGGCCGAATACTGCCTCTCTCGAGTAGAGACCATCATCGTGCTCCGCGTAGCCGCGTGGTCCGATTTTTTCCGCATGCTCTGAGAGCGCCTCCGCGGCATAGTCGGTAAAGCCCTCGCCTCGCAGCAGTGGCAGTAGCTCAACGAGCAGGGTGCGGGTCTGCGGGGCATGATGCGCTTCGTTGATGACGACGATCCGCCGACCTTCGGCGAGTCTCGCGATGGTTTCTGCCGCGCTGCGTGGCGTGTAGCCGGGACCAGGCGCGTTCTGCGTCCGCAAGAGCGGCAGCAGTTTTTCGGGGAATCGTTCGAGCGCTGGTTCGTACTCGCCCAGCTCGGCTAGACCGGTCGCTTCAAGCTGCGAAATGAAAGCGACGCTTGATTCGTCAATGCCATTGGTCGCCCGCAATCGCTCAAGCACGGTCACTAAGGGGAGCGCAGTTCGTTGACCATGCGATGCGGTCATTGCCATCATCGCTTGTTGTACGGCATCAGGGCGCTCTTGCGCCTGTGCCGATGGCAGCAGCACCCAGAGGTTTGTAAGCAGTGCAAGACCCAGAAAAACTGTTCTCAGGTCTGTCGTTAGCCAAACGGTTTGAGACGTCATGCGGTTCCTTCGCTTGAGGACAAACTAGATGGACTGCATGCGCCCGCCATCCACGGCCAGGCTGACGCCGGTGATGTAACCGGCAGCGGGGCTGGCCAGGAACGCCACGGCGGCGGCGACCTCGCTGGCCTGGGCCACGCGGCGGACCGGCACCCCGGAGGCGATGGCGGCCAGCGCCTCGTCCTCGCTGCCGCCGTTGGCGGCCATGCGGTCCTTGATGATGTGATCCAGGCGCGCGGTGCGGGTGTAGCCAGGCAGGACGTTGTTGACGGTGATGCCCTCGGGCCCCAGCTCGCGCGAAAGCGTCTTGGCCCAGCTGGCCACCGCCCCGCGCGTGGTGTTGGACACGCCCAGATTGGGGATGGGCTCGTACACCGAGGTGCTGACGATGTTGACGACGCGGCCCCAGCCACCGGCGCGCATCCCCGGCAGCACCGCTTGCAGGCGCGCGTGGTTGGCCAGCAGGTGCTGCTGGAACGCCGCCAGAAATGCGTTCGCATCGGCCTCGATGGCGCGCCCGCCGGGCGGGCCGCCACTGTTGTTGACCAGCACCTGGACCGGGCGCTCGGCCACGAGCTCGGTCAGCATCGCCTCCAGCGCCTGCGGCTGCGCGTCGTCGGCCACGCGGTACCCGTGGCGCTGGCCCGCGGCGACCTGCGGCAGGTCGGCAACCACCGATTCCAGGGTGGCGCGGCGCCGCGCCACCACGGTGACATCCGCGCCCAGCAGGGCCAGTTCCAACGCGCTGGCCTGGCCGATGCCTTCGGAGGCGCCGAAGACCAGCGCATGTCGGCCGGAAAGATTCAGATCCATGGGCGTTCGCTCAGCGTCTCAAGAAGGGAGCGCCTTGCACGGCGCTTGCCGGGGATTGGACACCATCTCGCGTGATGCCCCACGCAAGGTGCACGGCTGCACCGGGCTCAACGCGGCAGATGCCCGCGCATCATCCGCGCGATCTCGCCGGCCATCGGCTCTCCACGGGCATCCAGCTCGTCGGCGACAGCGGCGACATTGGCCGCAGGGTGGTTCTGGCTGAGCTTGAACTTCAGCTCCACGCGTTCCACCCGCAGCCGGAAGCCGACGATGCCGGCCAACTGGCGCACCAGCCTGGGATCGCCGTGCTCGAAGCGCCAGTCGCTGCCAACCTGCGCTTCGAAGTGCTGGCTGAGCCGATCGACGAGCCCAGCCAAGGCCTTGGAATCGCTGAAGGATTCGAGTCGGCCATGCAGGTGCGCCACCGCGTAGTTCCAGGTCGGCACGCGCGCGGCCGCTTCCTTGTCTGGATACGCCGACGGCGTCACGTAGGCATGCGGGCCATGCACGATGGCCAGCGCGGCGCCAACATGCCGCGCCTGCGGATTGGGGCGTGCCCAGTGGCCTTCCAGCACGATGTCATGATCGTGCCGGGTGTAGCGCACCGGCAGGTGACCGACCTCGGGCGTGCCATCTTCGGCAGTGGTGACCAGCGTGATGAAGGCGTCGCGCGCGATCAGCTCGTCCAGCGCCGACAGATCGTCCAGCTTGAACGCCGCCGGTCGATACATGGTGCGCCTAGGCCCTGCCGCCCATCGACTGGGTCATCAGCGGCTTGAGGTCCTCATCGTGCGCCGCCTTGGGCGGGGCGATCTCGTGCAGCGAAAAGCCACGGACCAGCGCATCTTCCTCGTCCAGCCCGTCGAAGGCGACGAAGTCGGCATCGAACAACGCCGCGCGCGCGCTGTCCTCGCTGTCGTAGGCCAGCGTGTTGCCATCGCTGTCCAGCACCTCGGCGGTGCCCGCCGCCTTGATGCGCAGGCGCGCCCAGATCAGCATGCGGCCCAGGCTGGCCACCCACCATTGGTCTTGGAAATCAGGCATCACATCAACTCCGAAAACAGCCACAGCAGGCCGGCCATGGCCAGTCCGCCAAAGATCACCAGCAGCGAGATGCGCGCCGGCGTGGCCAGGCCGCTCAGCGAGGTATCGCGCACGCTGCGGTAGCCGCCGCGCAACAACCATCCCAGGGCAGCCGGTTTGAGGAAGGCACCGGCGCCGAGCTGCGCGGTGATGGCCGGATGCCGGTCGCGCACGTGCACCAGGGTCAGCGGCCAGAAGATCACGAAGGCGCAGAAGCCGGCGATCGCCGTGGCCACGAACAGCAGGGCGAAGAACAGAATCATGCGACGAGGAACGAGCGCAGAGGAACGAGGAACGAGAGTGACCTTCGGATATGTGTAGGGAGCCGTTGGTTCTGCACTCGTTGCTCGTTCCTATTCACTCGTTGCTCGCTCTTAGAACTCTGCGTGGCCCGGCGCGCGCGGGTAGGGGATCGCGTCGCGGATGTTGCTCAGCCCGCACACGTAGACCACCAGGCGCTCGAACCCCAAGCCGAAGCCGGCATGCGGCACCGTGCCGTAGCGGCGGAAATCGCGGTACCAGCCATAGTGCGAGGCATCCAGGCCGAACTGCGCCATGCGCGCGTCCAGCACGTCCAGGCGCTCCTCGCGCTGGCTGCCGCCGATGATCTCGCCAATACCCGGCGCCAGCACGTCCATGGCCGCCACGGTCTTGCCGTCATCGTTCAGGCGCATGTAGAAGGCCTTGATGTGCTCGGGGTAGTTGGTCACCACCACCGGGCGGCCGACGTGCTCCTCGGTCAGCCAGCGCTCGTGCTCGGTCTGCAGGTCCAGGCCCCACTCGACCGGGAAGTCGAACTTCTTGCCGGACTTCTGCAGCAGGCCGATGGCATCGCTGTAGTCGATGCGCTCGAACGGCGAGTTGATGAAGGCTTCCAGCTTGGTGATGGCCTGTTTGTCCACGCGCTCGGCGATGAAGGCCAGGTCGTCCATGCGCTCGTCCAGCACCGCCTTGAACAGGTACTTCAGGAATTCCTCGGCCAGGCGCGCGTCCTCGGCCAGGTCGGCGAAGGCGATCTCCGGCTCGATCATCCAGAACTCGGCCAGGTGCCGGGTGGTGTTGGAGTTCTCGGCGCGGAAGGTCGGGCCGAAGGTGTAGACCTTGCTCAGCGCCAGGCAGTAGGCCTCCACGTTGAGCTGGCCGGACACGGTCAGGAAGGTCTCCTTGCCGAAGAAGTCGCGGGAGAAGTCGACATTGCCCTTGGCATCGCGTGGCAGGTTGGCCATGTCCAGCGTGGAGACCCGGAACATCTGGCCGGCGCCCTCCGCATCGGAAGTGGTCACGATGGGCGTGGAGATCCAGTTGAAACCGTTCTGGTGGAAGAACCGGTGCACCGCCTGGGCCAGGCAGTTGCGGATGCGGGTCACCGCGCCGAACAGGTTGGTGCGCGGGCGCAGGTGCGCCACTTCACGCAGGAACTCCAGCGAATGCGCCTTGGGCTGGATCGGATAGGTTTCCGGATCCTCGACCCAGCCCACGACCTCCACCGAGGCGGCCTGGATCTCGAAGCTCTGGCCCTGGCCCTGCGATTCGGCCAGGGTGCCGCGGGCGATCACCGCGCAGCCGGCCGTCAGCCGCTTCACCTCGGCCTCGTAGTTGGACAGGCTGCTGGGCACCACCACCTGGATCGGAGCGAAGCACGAGCCATCGCTGACATTGACGAAGGACAGCCCCGCCTTGGAATCGCGCCGCGTGCGCACCCAGCCCTGCACGGTCACCTCGCCGCCGACCGGGATCCTGCCCGCCAGCGCATGCTCGACGCTTACCACCGTCATCTCTTGAATCCTCGGCCTGCTGACACTATCGAAGGGGAACGCAGAGTTTACCGAAGCGACAGGGCCGCGGGCGCCCTGGCCGGTATAATTCGCTGGCTACTCGAGGAACCACCCCATGGCTGTCACCCTTGCCCCCGCCGCCTTCGCGCGCGTCCAGCGCTTCGTCAGCCAGTCGCCCGGCGTGCTGGGGCTGCGCTTCGGCGTGACCCGCACCGGTTGCTCGGGCTGGGGCCATGTCACCGACCTGGCGCGCGAACAGCGCGAGGGCGACACCGTGTTCGAGCAGGACGGCGTGCGCATCTACGTCGATGCCGACAGCCTGCCGCTGGTCGATGGCACCCGCATCGACTTCGCCAAGCAGGGCCTGAGCGAGGTCTTCGTCTTCGCCAACCCCAACGCCGCGGCCGAATGCGGTTGCGGCGAGAGCTTCACCACTGACGATTCGCACCGGTCTACGGCTGTCGAGTGACTCCTTGCTTATTTGAACTGCGAAAGAGTGTCGACCGACGACGCTCGCAGGTGTGGAGCGACGTCTCACCCAGCCGTGGGCCATAGACAGGTAGCTTGCCGCGTCAGCTGATCCGCTCCGACTGGTCGCCACACCGGGCTACTGAGTGGCAGTAGTGGCACCGAGCCGCGCCGCTGAAGCCCGATCTATCACAAGCGACTGGTTAGCCGCGACTTTGGCTGCGCGGCCAGATCGCTGGCAGAACTCGCGACTCCTGACTGTCCGCGCATGAGGATTGTGGGCATACAACGTAGCCTGGGCCAGCCAGCGCTGTGAGGCCGGATAACGCGGCGGTATCAAAGCGCATCCTTGTACCTCCGAAATCCAACTTCAGGTTGCAGGGCGTGTAAGGCAAATGACGTCGTCCACCAGCAAACCCAGCAAGACCTTTCCGACCTCAAGAGCGTCAAAGTGTGGTGCAATCGCAAAAGGGAATGTGCGCCATTGACCGTTCGTCTGATTGTTAAGTCCCTTCTTGACAGTGCGTGGAACCTGACGTAATTGTCATTTATCGCGAGCGACAGACCAGTGTCGTCGCCCGATCACCGGGGAAGAACAATGTGGAATATGGGACGTCTTGTCCCGGCGCTTCGCGTCGGGTCTCGTTGGCGCATGCTGTTTCCGGGGCTGCTTCTTCTTCTAACCTCCTTCAATGGACAGGCCATGATCATGGCCTGTACGAGCGTTGGCTCATCCGATGCCCAATGCACCACCGGTGGATGCACCGTGACAGCGCCGAGAGAGCGCTGCGAATGGGTTGCAGAGCCGGGAGATTATGCGCCACGTCGTTCCGACAGCGCGGTGAGAGACTTGGATTCGGTACAAGTCACAGGCAGCCGAGGCAAGACTGACTCGGAGATCTCCAACAAAACCACCAAGGCGCAGGTTGATCCCTGCGATGGCGTTGAGAAAAAGGAAGCCACTGATCATCCGGTGGAGATAGCAACGGGAAACAAGGTGCTTTCCGAGCTCGACTTCATGTTGCCGCCGTACAGTGGAACGCCACTGATGATTGGCCGGTACTACAACAAATCCCTCAACAGGGCCGGGATATTCGGAAACAGATGGGCCTCCAGTATCGAGTACACGTTGAGCTTCGATTACAACGGCAACCAATGCCACGGCAACCTGTACTCAATCGCCACCTGCAATACTGGCGGGCAAGCGCTCACCAAGATCTACGCAAACCGGACCAGCGGGTTCGCCACTGTTTTCACGAAGGACGGCGCGGGGGTCTGGCGCAACGCTGGCGGCGCCGTACTTAGTCAGAGCGGGGCGAGCTGGGTATTGATCACGAAGGATGGGGACCAAGAAACCTACAACGCCAACGGACGTCCACTGACGATCCGTGATGAGCGCAACGTTGGATTGACCTACTCGTACAACGCCAGCAATCAGTTGGCGACGGTGAGTCATACTTCCGGACGCGCGATCTCTCTGACGTGGTCGAACGGCAAGATTTCCAAGATCACCGCGCCCAATGGCAAGGTGTACACGTATGCCTACAATAGCAGCGGCTATCTCAGCAGCGCGGCGCGTCCGGACAGCCTTGGGACGCGAACTTACTTTTACGAAGACAGCGCACAGTCCGGCGGCTTGACGGGTGTGGCAATCAACGGCACGCGCTATAGCCGCTTCGCCTATCAGCCTGACGGGCGCGTGGCATGGTCGGGGCTGGAAGGCGGTGTGGAGCGCAGCACGTTCTCCTATGGCGCTGACTACACCGACGTCACCAATGCTCTGGGGCAAACCTCGCGCTACGATCTGGTCACGGTTAATGGGATCAAGCGGGTTGCTGCGGTCGAACGTCCGCAGACCAATACATGCTCGTCAGGCATCAGGTATCTTGCCTTCGATACCAGTGGCAATGTGACCCTCGAACAAAATGCCAGCGGGTCAAAGACATCATACGTCTTCGATGCAGACGGTCGCCTCACTCAGAAGGTCTCCGGTATAGGTGCAAACGGCGAAACAGATCAGCAGCAGATCACGGTGCTGACATGGGACTCCAGCCACAAGAGCCGGCTCCTATCCGTCAAGAGTTACGGAACCGCGTTCAACCAGCCACTCCGCGAGATCGCCTACGACTACTTTGCGGATGGAGACCCAGCGGCACGCCTCTTAAAGTCCGTCACGATGTACAACCGCAGCGCGTTCGGCACAGCCAACCAGGCGCTGACGACAAGTTACAGCTATTCCATTTACTCTTCGGGTCTGATTCAGACCATGCAAGTCGATGGACCCATCGCCGGCACTGGCGATCGGACCACCTATCAATACGATGCCAGCGGTAACCAGACCTCGATCACCAACGGTTTCGGCCACACCGTCAGCATGAGCGGATATACCAACTTGGGGCGTCCCGGAACAGTGACGGGTGCCAACGGCGAAACCGCCAGCTACACCTACAACGCATTGGGCGATCCACTGATCGAGGTTCGTAACTACAACGGTAGTTCAGTTAACATTTCCAGGGTTTACAATGCCCGCGGCAACCTGAGTCAGGTTTCTCTGCCAAATGGGGATTCAAACTATTATGCCTATGATGCGTTTGACCGAATCGTTCGGATAAGCAGGTTTGAGAAAAGTGTTTTCTCCCAAGTGTCGAATGGGCACGGTGGTTACAACGAGAAAACAGAGGATTACGCGAGTGAGCTGGCCTTCAACTACGACCTCTTGAGCAATGCAGTTAGCCAGCAGCAGCATCTGGCCCTCACAACAACGCTCCAGGCAGGGTCGAGTACAACCGTTACTAACTCGACCAGCTACATCGCTAAAACGTTCATGGATTATGACGCGGGTGGATTCCTCGCCGCTCGACGGGGGAACAATGGTCAGAATGTTCGTTACCACTACAACGCTGATGGCAGGGTCGACAGCATCACATCGTCCGCCAATGCAGTCACCGCATACACCTACGATCGAAACGGCAATCTAGTGCAGTCCACCGATCCGCTCGGGGGCATAACCCGCTACGGCTACGACGCGCTCAACCAATTGATCAGCGTGACCGATCCGCGAGGTAAGACGACAACCTACACCTATGACGGCCTGGGCTTGCTGCGTGCGGTGATCAGCCCGGACACGGGGTCGACTTCGTATGGTTACGATGCGTCGGGCCTGCGGACCGCAATGATACGCAATGATGGCGCAATGACGACATATTCTTACGATGGCATGGGGCGCCTGTCCGCCATGACGGCTGGCGGTCAAACGCTGGGATATGGCTACGACAGCTGCACCAATGGACTGGGTCGCCTTTGCGCGACGTCGTCTCCAGGAGGGAGTACTACCAGCTTCGCCTATGAAAAGGACGGCAGACTGAAGCAGCGGACGGAAGTCGCTACGGGTAACGGTGCGCAATCCAGCTATAGCACTTCCTACTCTTACGACGCATTCGGACAGCTGACGGGGATCACATATCCTAATGGCGTGGCGGTGGGATACGGCTACACCAGGGGGCAGCCGACGACCATGACAGTCAACATCAATGGCACGGTCATTAGCGTGATCTCAAGTATCAACTATCGACCCTTCGGTCCGGCGATGTCCATGATGTACGGCAACGGACTCAGTCGCGTCTACAACTACGACCAAGGCTACACCGCCGGTGATCTGCGTCTAACCGAATTGAGCACAGCCAATGCTGGGACGTATCTCCAAAGAATGCAGTACGGCTACGACACCAGCGATCGCATTACGCAGATCACCAACAACGTCAACGCCAATGGAACCCAGGACTACGCCTACGATGCATTGGACCGCCTGACCCAGCAGAATGGACCACTGGGATATCAGGCATTCTACTGGGATGCCAACGGGAACAAATTCCATCACACGTGGAGCTTCGATGAGGCGCTGTCCATAGATGCCAACAGTAATCGCGTCCTGTCGATGGGGCCGCACTTCTATAGCTATGACAGTCTGGGTAATCGCGCTACCCAAAGCTTCAATGGCTCCACTGGAAGTTTCAGCTATGACGGCTTCAACAGGTTGGCGACAGTCAGCCGCAACGCGGCGACGAGCTTCTTGGAGCCAGAGAACACCGCGGTAACGTTACCAGCAGGAACCAACGCTTACTCCTACAACGCCTTCAACGAGCGCGTGTGGAAATCGGCGCCGAGCCATGGCTACTACCGTTACGTCTATGGGCCCGACAGCAAGCTGCTGGCCGAGCACAAGGATAATGGGGACGTGTGGACCAACTATCTATGGTTCAACGGCGAGCTGGTGGGGCTGGTACGCAGCGGTGCAATGTACTACGTGCATGGCGATCATCTGGGCCGGCCCGAAGTGGCGACCAACACAGGAAAAGCCGTTGTTTGGCGCGCGACCAATTTGGCGTTCGGGCGTGGCGTTACCCAGGACAGTATTGGTGGATTGAACGTTGGATTTCCTGGGCAGTATTACGATCAGGAGACGAATCTTTGGTACAACGTAAATCGCTACTATGATGCGAGAATGGGGTCTTACGCCCAGAGCGACCTAATAGGATTGGATGGCGGGTTGAATACGTACGCCTATGTTGGCGGTAATCCGATCAGCCACACCGATCCTCTTGGGTTAGCGCGCGCGTCGGGCGGGGTGGCGGACTGCTTGGAGCTGATCTTTGGCCAGTCGGTCGCAGGCGTGAACGTCAGAAATAAGACCTTCGTCAAGAACGACTTCGTTACCACGCGTAGGAACTCGATCAGGCTGCCGCCTAATTTGTCTACGGATGAGTTCTTTGCCGATCATGAGCTGGTTTTGCATGAATACTACCATGTGCTTCGACAGTGGAACACGGGTGACCTGACACGGCGGGGTTACTTGGCCGAGGTTTCACGCTCTGGCTCCTGGGCGGACGGTAACCGCTTTGAAGATGCGGCGAATTCGTTTGCCAAAAACCAAGCCCAGGCGCTTCAAGATTGCCTACAGCAGAAGAAGGAGGAGTGCAGCAAGTGAAGAATTTACTTCCAATCTTCCTGAGTGCGTCGATAGTCGCGGGTTGTACTGCCTTCGGTGGTGACATGATCATTCGTGTGTCCGGATCAGTACCGGTATCTCGTGCGACGGAGAAGTCGGAGAAGCAGTGTCGGCTTGACATGGTCTCCGCCAGGACCGGCGAGCAGGGGAGTACACGGGACGTTGCCCCTGACTTTTCAACGACCATGATGGTTGTTGCTGGTCCGGAGCCGAAGCCCTACTACTTTGTGGCCGAATGCGACGACGGCCTTAAGTTCCGCTCGAATGAGGTCACCGTCAGTAGCGGCAGTTCGTACAGCAGGAGGTTCGATCTTGGGACACTCGTCGAGAGTGTTCCGAAACCCAGCGATGAAGGGAAGCGTCCCCCTCACTGACGGGACGTCTTATCTAGCGGCCTGATTATTGATGCGCGCGCGACGGTATCGAATATGTACACGACGAAGCGCTCCAAGAACACCGGCCATTTAAACTGCTGTTCGCGCTGTCCAACCTGTGGATGGTGCGCAAGCGACTGCAGCCTACGGCAGGAAAGTTGCGTCCACGGTGCGGAAGGAATCCGCTCATCCGGGCGATTGCGGCCTGAAAAGGGCTCGCAGAGAAAAACTTCGCGCGCATTGATTTCAGAAACCAGCGTCGTTCCCTTGGTTGCAATCTGCGCTGGTCACTTCTTAGACTCAACTTCCAAGTGCAACACCCCACAACCACGTAGGGTGCTCGCATGGGAAAGTACTACAGTCATTTGAGTTCCGAGGAACGTGCCGTGCTGCAGATCGAGATCAGCAACGGTGCAAGCATCCGCTCCATTGCGAGGCGCCTTAGCCGCAGCGCTTGCACTGTGTCGCGCGAGCTGGGCCGGCAGAAGGAGCCGAGATACATTGCCAAGCTGGCAGGACAGCGTTATCAGTTGCATCGAAAGCGGAGCGTTCGCAGGCGCAAGATCGTGGAAGGAAGTGCTCTTTTCCAGAGTATTCGTGACGACCTGGTCTTCTATCGCTGGTCGCCTCAGCAGATTGCTGCCAAGCTTCGAGGCCTGCACCCGGACGACCCGAGCCAACGCGTGAGTCACGAGACGATCTACGCCGCCATCTACGCACATCCATGCGGTGGCTTGAAGAAGGAACTCGTGGACGCGTTGCGCCGGCACAAGCCGACGCGTGGTCTGCGCCGCACCACTGCCGCCAAACGCAGCTGGGTGCCCGAGGAGCTTCGCATCATCCACCGGCCCGAGGAGGTGGCCGAACGCTTGATTCCAGGGTATTGGGAAGGCGACCTGATAAAAGGCGCATTCAACCGCTCCTGCGTGGGTACGCTGGTGGAGCGCAGGACGCGCTTTGTCCTGCTGTGCAAGATGGATGGCTGCACTGCCGAAGATGCACTGGAAGGCTTTACCCGGCAAATGAAGAAGCTGCCTCACTTTCTGCTTGGCAGCCTGACCTACGACCGCGGCACAGAGATGACCTGCTACAAAGAGCTCATGCGTCGGCTGAACATTGATCTATGGTTCGCCGATCCACATGCACCTTGGCAACGCGGCAGTAACGAAAACACCAATGGCCTGCTGCGCCAGTTCATGCCCAAAGGTGCGGACCTGACCAAGGCCAGCCAGGAAAACCTCAACAACGTGGCTGACTTGATGAACGCACGCCCACGACAAACGCTTGGCTGGAAGACCCCGAATCAAGCGTTGGAAGAGGAATTCGCAAAGTTCAATGCAAGTGTTGCGCTTGCAAGTTGAGACCGCCGAGCCCTTCTTGTTTTAGTTGAAGTCATGAAAAATTTTATTCTAATAATCTTATTCTTTTCTCTTATGTTCTTTTTAATTCCCGCGCATGGTGGTGAGCTGAATAATAGACTAGCCAGGGACATGGAAGGCGCTGAGCAGTCGATCTTGGCGTCATTGGTTTCCCATAGAAGCTCTGGGAATGAATATCTCTGCGCTCAGAACTTGTACGCGTGTACCGGTGTGGACAAGGCGGAGCTAGGTCTTTCTCTGATCGGCGGTAGCAGAAGCATGGCTGCTCCTAGGAAGCTTCTAGAACTTGCTCGATTCAAAATGGATGCCGGCCTATCGAGCGACTTCAAATGCTACGTGAGTTTTCGCGGAAATGCGGTCATCAATCAGGTTGCATCGGTTGATGCCAACAAGTTGGCGGCACAGTGTCGCGAAGAGCTGTCGGCTTTCAAGAAGAGGGCGCAAGCAAGATACGATGTTTCTGTTGAGGAGATTTGCAGGACACCAAGCGAAATTGCCAATGTTTTACGGGATATCAAGGCCATAGCGAAGTCGGGGGCAGGCTGTGACTGAACAAAAGCCTCTTCCTGTGATGAAGGAGGTGGTGTTTTGGGGCGGAGCGCACTTCCGCCGATCTGGGGGGGTCAACACTTGCGGCGAAGATAAAGAGTCGCATCGCGCAAGCCATGTCGGACAAGGAGTGCACGCATGAGGATTTTCTGTTCGCGAACTAAGAGGTGGGAGTGGGTTGCAGCTACAGTAGCTTTAACATTTGGCAACGCTCATGTGGACGTGCGCCCTTGCTCCATCCAAGAAGCTTTTGCTGCGGAGCAAGAAGCAAGTAGTGTGCGCCACTGGGAGGCCGTCTATCAGTCGTATGAAAGATTCTTCCATTGTGACGATGGCGCTATCAGAGAGGGGTACAGCTACTCCGTTGGATCGCTGCTCGCAAACCAGTGGGAAGAGTTTGACGAGCTCGTTCTGCTGACCCGTGGATCGCCGCGATTTGAGGATTTCGTTGTCTCTCATATTGATGAGACGTTACCTCAGAACGATGCCAGGAAGATCCAAGAAAACTTGTCGCGATGCCCGAAGTCGGGCAAGAAACTCTGTTCTCGGCTGAAAAGAGCTATTACATCATTGAGGGAGTGAAATGACTACGTCATCTGACTTGCGAAAATTATTGGCGACAGATTCCCTTTGATCCTGCGGGGCAGTTGAATCGGAGCATTTCTGTGCTCATCGTAAGCCGAGTCCATCTGTTAACTTCCGGGCATTTTTGTTAGCTGGAAATTGAATATCAGCCCTGCGGTAGACAGGTACACCACGGATCGCGACGTGGCCTGAGCCAACGCCCGCCGGCTGCGTGCCCGGCAAACGCGTTAATCTGCCCGGCTCTGAACGATGGGGTAGGGCGATGCGGCGATGGATCCTGGCGGGACTTCTGGCGGCGCTGTGCGCCCCTGCGGCGCAGCAGGCGCAAGCACAGTCGGGTATTTCAGCGGCGCCCGCGCGCAATGCCGACCTGCAGGCCTTCTTCGCGCGTGAATGGGAGCGCGGGCTGCAGGAGAATCCTGAGAACGCCAGCTATCAGGGCGATGCGCGCTTCAACGACCGCTGGACCGACATCAGCCTTCAGGCCATCGCCACGCGGCAGTCAGGGGATCGCAAGGCCCTGGCCGAGCTCAAGGGCTTCGATCGCGCCGCGCTGTCGCCGATGGATCAGCTCGATTACGACACCGCGCTGTGGCAGCTGGAGCGTTCGGTGGAGCGTCAGCGCTTCAACGAGCACCTGCAACCGATCGGCCACCAGGGCGGCCCGCAGACCATGGATGGCATCGCCGAGGTGTTGCCTTTCGCCACGGTCAAGGACTACCAGGACTGGATCAAGCGCCTGCGCGCGGTGCCCACCGTGCTGGCGCAGACCACCGCGCTGATGGGCGAGGGGATCAAGGCCGGCAACCTGCCGCCCAAGGTCCTGATGGAACGCGTGCCGGCGCAGCTTGCAGCGCAGGTCGTGGACGATGCCACCAAGAGCCCGTTCTACCGGCCGTTCCAGCGATTCCCGGAGAGCATCCCGGTGGCTGAGCAGGCGCGTCTGCGTGAACAGGCAAAGGCGGCCATCAGCGAGGCCGTGGTGCCGGCCTTCCGCAGCTTCAAGACCTACTTCGAAGCCGAATACCTGCCCAAGACCCGCGCGAACATCGCCGTCACCAGTCTGCCGGACGGCAAGGCGTTCTACGACTTCCTGGCGGGCTACTACACCACCACCGACCTGTCGGCCGAGCAGATCCACCAGATCGGCCTGAAGGAAGTCGCGCGCATCCGCGCGGAGATGGAGAAGGTCAAGACCCAGGCCGGTTTCAGCGGCAGCCTGCCTGAATTCTTCGCGTATCTGCGCAGCGACCCGAAGTTCTTCGAGAAGACCCCGGCCGATCTGCTGGAGCGCTACCAGGCCGTGGCCAAGCGCATCGACCCGGAGCTGGTGAAGGTCTTCCGCACCATCCCGCGCCAGCCCTATGGCGTGCGCGCCATTCCCGACAACGTGGCCCCCGACACCACCACCGCCTACTACATGCCCGGGGCCAGCGACGGCAGCCGCGCCGGCTTCTATTACGTCAACCTCTACAAGCCGCAGGTGCGCCCGACCTGGGAAATGATGGCCCTGAGCCTGCATGAGGCCGTGCCGGGCCATCACTTCCAGTTCGCCCGCGGGCTGGAGATGCCGGATGCGCCGATGTTCCGCCGCACCGCCTACTTCGTGGCCTACGGCGAGGGCTGGGGCCTGTACGCCGAACAATTGGGCTACCCGATGGGCCTGTACGAGGACCCCTACGACCGCTTCGGCCAGCTGACTTACGAGATGTGGCGCGCCGTGCGTCTGGTGGTGGACACCGGCATGCACGCCAAGGGCTGGAGCCGCGATCGGGCCATTGCCTACTTCAAGGACAATGCCGCCAAGACCGACCAGGACATCGTCAACGAGATCGACCGCTACATCGCCTGGCCGGGACAGGCGCTGGCCTACAAGATCGGCCAGCTGAGGATCTCGGCCCTGCGCGACAAGGCCCGGCAGGCGCTGGGCGAGCGCTTCGACCTGCGCGACTACAACGATGCGGTGCTGGAAACCGGGTCGGTGCCGCTTCAGGCGCTGGAAAAGCACATCGATGCCTGGATCGCCCGCCAGAAGGCCGCCCCGCGCCCCTCATGAGGGCGCATCCGGGCGGCTGAACAGGGCGCGGATGCGGCTGGATCTGCCCGCATTGCGCGCAAGCCCCTGAGCTGACATAATTTGCGGCTTCCTGCGCCTGTCCGTGGCGGGAACCTTGCCCCACCGCATCCGTGTCGGAAGTCGGGGGGCTGTCCGGCCAGCGCGCCTGCGCTGGCCTTCATCCGAAAGGGAAACACTATGCGTCACTACGAAATCGTGTTCCTGGTCCATCCGGACCAGAGCGAGCAGGTGCCGGCGATGGTCGAGCGCTACAAGGGCATCGTCGAGAGCCACAACGGCACGGTGCACCGTCTGGAAGACTGGGGCCGCCGCCAGCTGGCCTATCCGATCCAGAACCTGGTCAAGGCCCACTACATCCTGATGAACGTGGAAGTGGACCAGGCCGGCCTGAGCGAGCTGACCGAGACCTTCCGCTTCAACGACGCCATCCTGCGTCACCTGATCATGAAGCGCGATGAGGCCGACACCGAGATGTCGATCATCATGAAGAGCAAGGACGAGAAGAACGACAAGCCCGAGCGCGGCGAGCGTCGCCGTCGCGACGACGATTCCTCGGACACCGGCGCTGACAACAGCGACGCCTCCGACAACGCCGAAGCCGCCTAAGGAACCTCCTCATGTCCAAGTTCTTCCGCCGTCGCAAGTTCTGCAAGTTCACCGCTGAAGGTGTCAAGGAGATCGACTACAAGGATCTCAACACCCTGCGCCAGTACCTGACCGAGACCGGCAAGATCGTGCCGAGCCGCGTGACCGGTACCAAGTCCCGTTACCAGCGCCAGCTGCAGACCGCCGTCAAGCGCGCCCGCTTCCTGGCCCTGATCCCGTACACGGACAACCACGACGTCTAAGTAGCAGGAACGAGTAGCGGCTTTGCCGCTAGGAACGAGGAACGAGGAGGGGGGATCTTCACTCGTTTCTCGTTCCTCTCCACTCGTTTCTCGCTCCATCCCGTCCATTCGGACAGCAACAGTTGCGTCACGCCATGTGCCGCTAACGAATACGGAACCAAGCAAATGAAGCTGATTCTCCTGCAGAAAGTGACCAACCTCGGTGTCCTGGGCGACCAGGTCAACGTCAAGCCGGGCTACGGCCGCAATTTCCTGGTGCCGCAGGGCAAGGCCGTGCCGGCCACCGCCGCCAACGTCGCCGAGTTCGAAGCCAAGCGCGCCGAGTACGAAGCCAAGGCCAAGTCGATCCATGACGAAGCCGAAGCCCGCCGCGCCAAGCTGGAAGGCGCCAGCGTGACCGTCACCGCCAACGCTTCCACCGAAGGCAAGCTGTTCGGTTCGGTCGGCCCGCGCGACATCGCCGATGCCTTCACCGCCGCCGGCCTGCCGCTTGAGAAGAGCGAAGTGGTCATGCCGGAAGGCGCGCTGCGCAACATCGGCGAGTACGAAGTGGTCGCCAAGCTGCACGCCGACGTCGAAACCACGATCAAGGTCGTGGTCCAGGCCGAAGGCTGATCTTCCTGCCCAGGCAGCGAAGGGGACGGGCGCCGCAAGGCGCCCGTTCTGTTTTGGAAGCATGGAGCTAGAAACGAGGAACGAGGAACGAGGAACGAGGAACGAGTGAAAGCCGGAGCTCGCGCCTGACTGGCTCCTCGCACTCGTTCCTCGTTCCTCTCCACTCGTTCCTGCGCTCGTTCCCGCCGTCTCGCTCCCTGAGATGCCCACCGGTTATCCCGGCTTATCCACAGAGTTGTCTGCAGCCCTTTCGGTCCGCGGGCCACTACCATGGCCGACCGGCATCGCCCCGGCTCCGCTTCGTCTTCCGAAGTCCCTTCAGGAACTCCACACGCTCCCATGGCCGCGCGCAGCAGCAGTAACAGCATCCGCAACGACCCCAGCGACGCCCGCATCGAACAGCTGCGCGTGCCGCCGCATTCGACCGAGGCCGAACAGGCGGTGCTGGGCGGCCTGATGCTGGCGCCGGAAGCCTACGACCGGGTTGCCGACAAGCTGACCGACCGCGATTTCTACCGTCGCGACCACCAGCTGATTTATCGTGCCATCTGCGAGCTGGCCGAAAAGAGCCGCCCCTACGACGCGGTGACCCTGGGCGAGTGGTTCGATTCGCAGGGTCAGTCCGAACAGGTCGCCAATGGCGCCTACCTGATCGAGCTGGCCACCTCCACGCCCTCGGCCGCCAACATCAACGCCTACGCCGAGATCGTGCGCGAGAAGGCGGTCATGCGGCAGCTGATCGATGTCGGCACCGGCATCGTCAACCGCGGCTTCGTGCCTGAGGGCCGTGGCAGCGCCGAGCTGCTGGCCGAGGCCGAACAGAAGGTCTTCGCGATCGCCGAGGAAGGCGCGCGCGGCCGCACCGACTTCGTGGCCATGCCCAACGCCCTGAAGGACGCGTTCTCCGCGCTGCAGGACCGCTACAACAACGGCGGCAACATCACCGGCCTGCCCACCGGCTATACCGAATTCGACAACATGACCGCCGGCCTGCAGCCGACCGATCTGATCATCCTGGCGGCGCGTCCTGCCATGGGCAAGACCACCTTCGCGCTGAACATCGCCGAGTACGCGGCGATCAAGTCGAAGAAGGCCTGCGCGGTGTTCTCGATGGAAATGTCCGCCGCGCAGCTGGCCATGCGCCTGATCTCCTCCAACGGCCGCATCAATGCCCAGCGCCTGCGCAACGGCCAGCTTGAGGACGAGGACTGGAGCCGCGTCACCAGCGCCATCTCGATGCTGAAGGAAACCAAGATCTTCATCGACGACACGCCCGGCCTGTCGCCTGACGTGCTGCGCGCCAAATGTCGCCGTCTCAAGCGCGAGCACGACCTGGGCCTGGTGGTGATCGACTACCTGCAGCTGATGAGCGTGCCCGGCAACAGCGAGAACCGCGCCACGGAAATCTCGGAGATCTCGCGCTCGCTCAAGGGCCTGGCCAAGGAGCTGAGCGTGCCGGTGATCGCGCTGTCCCAGCTCAACCGCTCGCTGGAAACGCGCACCGACAAGCGCCCGGTGATGGCCGACCTGCGCGAATCGGGCGCGATCGAGCAGGACGCGGACATGATCGTGTTCATCTATCGCGACGACTACTACAACAAGGAAAACTCCCCGGACAAGGGCCTGGCCGAGATCATCATCGGCAAGCACCGTGGCGGCCCGACCGGCTCGTGCAAGCTCAAGTTCTTCGGCGAGTACACCCGTTTCGACAATCTGGCCCACGATTCGGTCGGGTCCTTCGAGTAACGGCAGGGCGGGGCGCCCCGGCTCCAGCCCCGGAATCCTCGGTTTCGTCGCAGCGGCCGGCGCTCCGTCGCCTGGCCGTTGCAGGGCGCGGCGCCTCAGGCCCACGCTCGCCCGGCGGCGACTGGCCGCCTGCGGAGTGGGACATGAAGACCTTGCTTGCGCTCGGGGTGTGGTGCCTGCTGTTCGTGCTGTGCTGGCCGCTGGCCGTGCTCGCCCTACTGGCCTGGCCATTGCTGTGGGTGCTCAGCCTGCCACTGCGGCTGGTGGGCGTTGCCTGCTCGGCGCTGTTCGCCTTCGTGCGGGCGCTGCTGATGCTGCCCGCGCGCTTGCTGGGCGCCCGCCCGGCGGTGGCCTGAGATGTTGCTGCCCAGGGCCAGCCTGGCGGTGATCTACGTGCCATTGATGGTCGTGACGGTCTCGGGGGTGTTGGCCGGTGCCGCAGCCTCCGGTCACCCGGACGCAGGCAGCGCGGTCGAAGCGCCCGTCGGGTTCACCGAGACCGCGTCGCAGTGGTGCGCCGGTCAAATCCAGCCATCCGCTTCGTCCCCGCCTGCCGACCAGGCGCAGTGCGCCAGACCCGCGGTGCATGACGGGACTGCAGGAGGTACGGACCACCCCCGCCTGGCGCGGGCAGCGGCGGGCCGCTAGCGAAGTTCACTGCCCATCGCACGGAGCTTGGGCATCATGCGCCGTCCGATTCCCCGACCTGATGCCGCATGCCGCTCGCCCTTGTGTGGTTCCGCAACGACTTCCGCCTGGCCGACAACCCGGCACTGCTGGCGGCGGTGGAAGCCGGCTACGACCCCTTGCCGGTCTACATCCATGCTCCGCACGAAGAAGGCCGCTGGCGCAGGGGAGCGGCCAGCAACGCCTGGCTGCACCGCTCGCTCCAGGCCCTGGGTGAGGACCTGGCCCAGCGCGGGTCGCGCCTGATCCTGCGGCAGGGCGACAGCGACAAGGTCCTGCAGGCGTTGATCGCGCAGAGCGGGGCGCAAGCCGTGTACTGGAACCGCAAGTACGAGCCGGCCACGCAGCCACGCGATGCGGCGATCAAGCAGTCGCTCAAGGAACAGGGCCTGCACGTGCAGAGCTGCAATGGCGCCCTGTTGAGCGAGCCCTGGGACCTGCGGACCAAGAGCGGCGGGCCCTACAAGGTGTTCACCCCGTTCTATCGCGCGGCAATGGCGCAGCTCAAGCTCCCTGCGACCGGCGATGCGCCAGCCTCGCTCCCGAGCGTGCCCGATTCGCTGGAGAGCCAGACGCTGGCGCAGCTGGGGCTCGCCCCGGCACTGGGCTGGGACGCCGGCTTCTGGGAGGCCCGGCAACCCGGAGAGGCCGGTGCCATGGAAGCGCTGGAGGTCTTTCTCGACGGCGCGCTACACGGCTATGTCGAGCAGCGCGATCGCCCGGACCGGGTCGGCACTTCTCGCCTGTCCCCGCACCTGCATTTCGGCGAGATCGCGCCCTGGCGCGTGGTCCAGGCGCTGGAGGCGCGACGCAGCGCCAAGCTGGCCGCGCAGATCGACGCCTACATCCGCCAGCTGGTCTGGCGCGACTTCGCCTACCACCTGCTGCATCACTTTCCGCATACGGTGGAACACAACCTCAACCCGCGCTTCGAGCACTTCAACTGGGCCAAGGCCTCGCCCTCGAAGCTTCACGCCTGGCAGCGCGGCCTGACCGGGGTGCCGATCGTCGATGCCGGCATGCGCGAGCTCTGGACCACCGGGGTGATGCACAACCGCGTGCGCATGATCGTGGCCAGTTACCTGACCAAGCACCTGCGCGTGCACTGGCTGCAGGGCGCCCAATGGTTCTGGGACACGCTGGTCGATGCCGACCTGGCCAACAACACCCTGGGCTGGCAATGGGTGGCCGGCACCGGTGCCGATGCCTCGCCGTACTTCCGTGTGTTCAACCCGGTGACCCAGGCACAGAAGTTCGACCCCGAGGGTCGCTACATCGCGCAATGGGTCACGGAACTGGCCAAGCTGCCGTTGCCGGCGCGCTTTGCGCCGTGGGAGAAGCCGGACCTGCTCCAGCGCCTGGCGCCCGACTATCCACGCCAGCCCATCGTCGATCTGGCGCAGGGGCGCGAAGACGCGTTGGCCGCGTATGCGGCAAGCAAGGGATGAGCTGCCGCTCGCTGAACCGCGCTGCGTCGCATCAGCCGTGTTCACGCCTGCTTAGCCTGCGTTGCGGCGCGGCACGTTAACGTTTTTGCCACACACCCAATGGCCACGCACGACGAGGAGACGCCATGAAGAAACTTGCCACCACCGCCACCCTGAGCCTGCTCACGGTCACCCTCGGCCTGTCCGGGTGCGCCACCTACACCGGCCAGACCAATGCACCGGACGACCCCAACAGGACCCGCAATGGCGCCCTGATCGGCGCCGGCATTGGCGTGGTGGCCGGTCTGCTCAGCGGCGGCAATGCGACCGAGCGCCGTCAGCGCGCCATGGTCGGTGCCGGCGTGGGCGGCCTGGCCGGTGGCGCCATCGGTGCCTACCAGGATCGCCAGGAAGCGCAGCTGCGTCGCCAGACCGCCGGCACCGGCATCGACGTCAGCCGTGATGGCGACGTCATCAAGCTCAACCTGCCGGACGGGGTCACCTTCGATTTCGGCAAGGCAGATCTGAAGCCGCAGTTCTATCCGGCCCTGAACAACGTGGCCGCCACGCTCAAGGAATACAACCAGACCGTGGTGGAAGTGACCGGCCACACCGACAGCGTCGGCAGCGATGCGGTCAACCAGCGCCTGTCCGAACAGCGCGCCAACGCCGTGGGCAGCTACCTGATTGGCCAGGGCCTGATGCGCGAGCGCTTCGAGATCGTCGGCATGGGCAAGCGCTATCCCATCGCCAGCAACGACACCGAACAGGGACGCGCCGCCAACCGCCGCGTCGAGATCCGCCTGGCGCCGGTGCAGCAGACCGCCTCGCAATACTGAGCCGGCCGTACGGCGGGCACAAAAAAGCCGAAGCGATCGCTTCGGCTTTTTTGCTTGAGATGGTGGAGGTGGGGGGAATTGAACCCCCGTCCGAAGGCACTCCATCCCCGGCACTACATGCTTATCTCACCGTTGAGTCTCGTCCTGTGGCAGCACGGTGGGCAAAGCGCACCCCAGGACCAGCCTGTTTTGGTTAAGCGCTGACTGACAGGCAGCCATCAACGCCGGTTCCGTGATAATGACCCTACATCCACGAGCACGGGCACAAGTGGTTTCGGGGGTTCGCCTTAGGCGGCTGTAGAACTACAACTCAACACTGCTGTTTAGGCGGCGAGAGCGAAGTCCGAACCGTAGTTGTCGTCGTTGGCAACTAGAAGTTTGCAGCTGGATTAACGAGGAAAGCTACCCCCTCGGCATGCGCCAGGTAATTTCGCGACCCCCGTCGAAGCCAGTGCACCCCCGATAGGAGTCGGACATTGTCCGACCCGGGCAAGTGTAGGGGCGGGCAGGGCGGGTCACAAGTTTTGCGACTGGCGCTGGTTACCATGGCTTCATTGGCCCACCACAGCAGGGGACTGCGTTGGGCCTTGCAGATCCACCCATGGAGAGGCTGGAGCATGGCAGGCAAGAAGAACGCACCCAAGGCAGGGGCGGCCACGGGCAAGACGCCCACCGCCGGCAAGACGGTCACGCGCAAGAAGGCGCCAGCGGCGGCCGCCAGCAACGACGACCCCGACGCCCTGGCCCGGACCGGCTACCTGGCCGCCGCGCAGGGGCAGGCCAAGACCGTGGTGTACATCCATGGCATCGGCAACAAGCCTAGCGCCGACGTGCTGCGCTGCCAGTGGGACAAGGCGTTGTTCGGGCGCTCGATGGGCGAGCGCACGCGCCTGGCCTACTGGGTCAACCGGACGCGCTATCCGACACCGGAGCCAGCCACCTGCGCCGATCGCGACGAGGGCCCCAGCGTGAACCAGGCCGAGCAGCGCATCCTCAGCGCCCTGGGGGTGATGCCGGAACGGCGTGACCTGGGGGAGCTGGTCGATGCCTTGGCCGAGTCGGCCCGCGAAAAGGCCATGCTGGAGCAGATGCTGCGCGAGCTGCAGGCGCAGGCGCCGGCGGGTGTGGGCCCCAGCGCGCAAGGCCTGTTTACCGGCATCAACGAGCTGCTGCTGCGACTGGTGTCGGCGGCGCTCCTGCAGGACGTGCATGACCTGTTCTTCGTGCCGGAGCGGCGCGAGGCGATGGAGCGCAGCCTGCGCGAGCGCCTGGAATCCGGCGGCGGTCCGTTCGTCGTGGTGGCGCATAGCCAGGGCTCGATGATCGCCTACGAGGTGCTGCGCAAGCTCGACCCGGCCCGCTGCAAGGTCAGCCTGCTGGTCACCATCGGCTCCCCGCTGGGCCTGCCCAGCGTGCGCAGCATGTTCAACCAGTGGACCAAGCGGAAGAAGCTGCCGTTCCCGGCCTGCGTGGAGCGCTGGGTCAACGTGGCCGACACCCGCGACCCGGTCGCGCTGGATGCGGATCTGAGCGATGACATCGAAGGCGCCGCCGGCCGCTTCGTCAATCACAAGGGGCCGGGCATCAACCCGGACGGGCCGCGCAACCCCCATTCGGGCTCGGGTTACCTGTCCTTGCCGGTGGTGCGCGCGGAGGTGCGGGCGGCGGTGGGGGTGGGGTTCGACCAGCCGGTGTCCAGCCCGGTGCTGATCAAGGACCTGTCCGACCAGATGGAGTCGCAGCACGCCGATTTCCGCCACCAGGTGCTGGTGGAGCTGGATACCTTGCCCGCTGGCATGACCAGCGTCGGCGAGGCCAAGGCCGATCTGATCGCCCACATCCGGACGCTGGCCGCCGCCCAGACCGGCCTGGGCGGGGAGGCGCTGGATGACGCCATCGGCCTGGAAGACGGCCTGCAGCGCTTCGTGGCGGCACGGCTGACGCGATTTGAGATCGAGTCGCTGCGCGATGTCTACCGCAGCCTGCATTTCAAGCGCATGTGGCGCAATGCGGGCAAGCGGGCGCTGCTGCATCAGTCGCGCAGCGTGATCCAGGCCGACGCGGCGCAGGTCGCCTACCGGGCCCTGGGCGAACGGATCGGATGGGCGGTGCTGGATACGGGCATCGCTGCCGGGCATCCGCATTTCTTTGAGCGCAACGTGCGCGACCAGGTCGCGATGCAGTGGGATTGCACCGTGCGCGGCCGGCCCAGGAAGCTGACCCGCGCCGACGGCGATGCCTTCGCGCGGCTGGACCGCAACGGCCATGGCACGCACGTGGCGGGCATCATCGCCGGGCGCTGCAATGCGCCGCTGCCGGGCGGCGAGCGCGGCCAACGCCTGCAATACACCGCGGTCGCGCCCGATGCCACCTTGTACGGCTTCAAGGTGCTGGACGATGCCGGCTACGGCCAGGATGCGTGGATCATCAAGGCGCTGCAGCAGGTCTCCGAGCTCAACGAGCGCTCGGGCCAGCTGGTGATCCATGGCCTCAACCTCAGCCTGGGCGGCGCGTTCGATCCGGAAAGCTATGGCTGCGGCTTCACCCCGCTGTGCAACGAACTACGCCGGCTGTGGCGGCAGGGCGTGGCGGTGGTGCTGGCCGCGGGCAACGAAGGGGTGGCCTGGCTGATGCAGGGCGATGGCCAGGCCTATCCGGCCAACATGGATCTGACCATCGGCGACCCAGCCAACCTGGAGGAGGCCATCGCCGTGGGCTCGGTGCACAAGTCCAACCCGCACACCTACGGCGTGTCGTATTTCTCCTCGCGTGGGCCGACGGTCGATGGCCGCCGCAAGCCGGACGTGGTCGCCCCGGGCGAGAAGATCGTCTCGGCCCACCATGGCTACCGCGTGCGCGACCCGGCGACCTGGATGGTGGAAATGAGCGGCACCAGCATGGCCGCCCCGCACGTGTCCGGACTGCTGGCGGCGTTCCTGTCGGTGCGGCGCGAGTTCGTCGGCTCCCCGGACCGCATGAAGCAGCTGCTGCTGGAGCACTGCACGGACATCGGTCGCGACCGCTACATGCAGGGCTGCGGCATTCCGAACCTGGTGAAGATGCTGGCGGCGACTTAGGGTGAGGAGTGAGTGGAGAGGAGTGAGGAGTGAGCAAAGGCCGGAGCGGGGCGGAACTCATGCTCTGGCAGCGCTGGCTCGATTCGGTTCACATGCTTGCTGGCGCGGGCCGCGGTGCAAGTGATGTGCTGATGTCGGCATCGAGCTCAGCAGAGCAGGTGTCTGAGCGCCTGCAGAAACCGTCCCAGGATCAGCCTTGAACCTGTGAGAGCGGCTTCAGCCGCGAAGGGCTTGCCCCTCCTGCTTCCGGGTCTCAGGGGCAGGCCACTTCGCGGCTGAAGCCGCTCCCACAGCGGGATTTCGAGAGAGTTTTCCCACAATCAGCTTTCACGGGTTACTTTTGCGAGCGGACGTCGAAGCGCGCGCCCACCGCCTTCACTCACTCCTCACTCCTCTCCACTCACTCCTGGCCCTCAAGCATCGCGATTATGCTGCCGCATCACCCGCTGCTTGTCGCGCTGCCAGTCGCGCTCCTTGGCCGCATCGCGCTTGTCGTGGGTCTGCTTGCCTTTGGCCAGGGCCAGTTCCAGCTTGACCTTGTTGCCCTTCCAGTACATCGCGGTGGGGATGAGGGTGTAGCCGTCGCGCTCGACCTTGCCGATCAGCACGTCGATCTCGCGACGGTGCAACAGCAGCTTGCGGGTGCGGCGATCGTCGGCCACCACGTGGGTGGAGGCCTGGATCAGCGGCGTGAACTGGGCACCGAACAGGTACAGCTCGCCCTGGCGCACCACCGCATAGCTTTCGCCGATGTTGGCGCGGCCGGCGCGGATGGACTTCAGCTCCCAGCCCTGCAGCGCCAGCCCGGCCTCCATGCGCTCCTCCAGGTGGTACTCGTGACGCGCGCGTTTGTTCAGCGCGATGGTCCCGGTGCTGTTTGCTTTATCCTTGGAGGGTTTCTTGGCCATCCGCACATTGTCGCCGATGGCCCGGATGCATGCGAGCCCGACAACCACGAGTCCCGATGCACACGATCCGCCGCAGCGCCCTGGTCGCCCATCCCGCCAGCTATATGTTCGACCTGGTCAACGACGTGTCCGCCTATCCGCGGCGCTTCGACTGGTGCGACCAGGCCCAGGTGATCGAATCGGGTGAGGACCGCATGCTGGCGCGCCTGGACCTGGGCCTGGGCGCGCTGCGCACCTGGTTCACCACCGAGAACGCGCTGGAGCGTCCCTCGCGGATCGACATGCAGCTGCGCGATGGGCCGTTCCGCAAGTTGCATGGCCGCTGGGAATTCCAATCGCTCGATGAGAGCGCCTGCAAGGTCACCCTGACGCTGGAGTTCGAGCCCAGCAACCGCCTGCTGGCGCCGGCGATGCGCGTGGGCTTCAAGGGCCTGGCCGACCGCATGGTCGATGACTTCATCCGCGTGGCCGACCGCGGCCTCTGACGATGCGCGTGGAGGTGCTCATGGCCTGGCCCGGGCGCTTTGAGTCGGTGCGGGTCGAGCTCCCAGGCGACAGCCGCGTGGCCGACGCGTTGGATGCGGCCGGCATGCGGCAGGTCGAAAGTGTGTGCGCCTATGCGGTGTTCGGCACCGTGGCCAGCCTGGACACCCCCGTGCAGGATGGCGACCGCGTGGAGCTGCTGCGGCCGCTGCAGGCCGACCCGAAGGACGCGCGTCGTCGCCGCGCCGAGCGCCGGTCCAAGGCAGGCTAGGGCATCACGCTGGTTGGATTGCCTGCAGCACAACGCATCCAGGCACGCCTGCAATGCTAGAAGATTGAAAGCTGGTGTGGACCGTAGCGCGACTGGCTATAAAAGCACAGCGTCGGAGAGGCTGCGCAGGCGGGCTGTTCGCCGCTGTGCGGCTCGACCGCTGTCAGCGGCCGCCTTTCTTCTTCTTGTCCTTGGCCAGGTTCGGGCCGAACTTGCGCACGTCCCTGGCCAGCTGCGAGTTGTTTTCGGGGAAGTAGTCGCCTTCCCAGCGCGCCACCGCATCGTTCTCGAAGAACACGGTGAAGTTCTTGATCTCGGTGTGGCCCACGCGATCGGTGCGCTGGGTGGCGGTGTAGTCCCAGCGATCGGCGTGGAACGGGTCGGCGACCGAGGGCGTGCCCAGCAGCGCCATCACCTGCTGGCGGTTCTGGCCGACGGCCAGCTGGTCCACGTTCTTCTTCTCGATCAGGTTGCCCTGGTAGATCGGCTGCTTGTAGATGATGCCGCAGCCACTGACGGAAACGGAGAGGGCGGCGAGCAGCAGGAGATTGCGCATGGATCGGGAAGGGTCGGGCAATAGACCGGGCGATGATACACTCCCGTTATCGCCGCCACCCGTTTTCAGGCAGCTGGCGCTAAACCGCCAATAAACGGAGACGCCATGGAATCACACGATCTGCGCAAGGTGGGGCTGAAGGTCACCCACCCGCGGATGCGCATCCTTGAACTGCTGGAGCAGGCCAAGGCGCGGCACATGACCGCAGAGGACATCTACCGTCATCTGATCCAGCATGGCGATGAAATCGGCTTGGCCACCGTCTACCGCGTGCTGACTCAGTTCGAAGCGGCCGGCATCGTGCTCAAGCACAATTTCGAGGGCGGCCAGGCCGTCTACGAGCTGGACCGCGGCGAGCATCACGACCATATGGTCGACATCGACACCGGCAAGGTCATCGAGTTCTCCAGCGAGGAGATCGAGCAGTTGCAGCACAAGATCGCGGCCGAGCACGGCTACGAGATCGAGGAGCACTCGCTGGTGCTCTACGTGCGCAAAAAGCGCCGCTAAGCCAAGCCTGCAAGCGTTTACGGACGGGTAGGCCTGTGCCGGCCCGTTGACGTTGCGCAGGTGCTGGACAGCCGGCTCAGCTAGCCGACTGCAGCAGCTTGAGGGCGGCGGCCCGGGCCTCGTCGCTGACTTCCACCCCGCCCAGCATGCGCGCCAGCTCTTCCTGGCGTGCGCCCGCGTCCAGCGACTCGACCGAGGACTGGGTCATGCCCTCCACTGGCGCCTTGCTGACGCGGTAGTGGGCGTGGCCCTGGGCGGCGACCTGCGGCTGGTGGGTCACGCACAGCACCTGTCGGCGCGCGCCGAGCGCACGCAGCTTCTTGCCGACGATATCGGCCACGGCGCCCCCGATGCCCGAGTCGACCTCGTCGAACACCATGGTCGGCACCGCGTCCGAATCCAGCGCCGAGACCTCGATGGCCAGTGAAATGCGCGAAAGCTCGCCACCCGAGGCCACCTTGCGCAGTGGCCGAGGCGGCTGGCCGGCATTGGCCGAGACCAGGAATTCGGTGCGCTCGCCGCCGTTGGGGTCCGGGCGTTCTTCCTCCTGCGGCTCCAGGCCGATCTCGAACACGCCGCCGGACATGCCCAGCTCGCCGATCACCGCGGTCACCGCCTTGGACAAGGTCTTGGCGGCCTTGGCGCGGCTGCGGCCCAGCTTGTCCGAGGCCACCCGCCAGGCCTGGCGCGCCTGCTCGATCTCGGCGTTGAGCGAGAGCAGGCGCTCACCGGCGCCCTTGAGGCCTTCCAGTTCCGCGGCGATGGCATCGCGACGCCCGGCCAGCTCGTCCGGGACCACCCGATGCTTGCGGGCCAGGTCGTGGATGCGCGCCAGCTTGCGCTCAAGCTGCTCGAACTGCTCAGGATCGGCTTCCAGGTCGTCGCGGACCTGGGCGAGCAGGGCTTCGGCCTCGTCCAGTTGAATCAGGGCACTGTCCAGCAGGCCGTCGACCTCGCGCAGCCGCGGCTCGTGCTCGGCCAGGCGGGCCAGGGTGGAGCGGGCCTGCTGCAGCTGGCTGGTCAGCGAAGGGCCGTCCTCGCCCGCCAGCGTCCCCAGGGCCGCATCGCAGCCCTGGATCAGCGCGGTGGCATGGGCCTGGCGACGATGGTGGGTGTCCAGGGCGGCGATGGCCTCCGGGGCCAGCGATTCCTGCTCCAGCTCGCCCAGTTGGTGCTGCAGATAGTTGATGCGGTCGGAGACATCGCCCTGGGCGCTCAGCAGGTCGCGCTCGGCCAGCAGGGCCTGCCAGCGGCCGGCGGCCTGGCGCACGGCCTTGCGCTCGGCCTCGTTGCCGGCGTAGGCGTCCAGCAGGTCCAGCTGGCGGGCCCGCGACATCAGCGCCTGGTGCTCGTGCTGGCCGTGGATCTCCACCAGGTGCCCGGCCAGCTCGCCCAGCTGTCCCAGGGTGACGCTGCGGCCGTTGATCCAGGCGCGCGAGCCGCCATCGGCGCGGATCACCCGACGCAGCTGACACTGGCCGGCATCGTCCAGCTCGCGCTCGCGCAGCCAGGCGGCCGCGGCGGCCTGGCCACTCAGGTCGAACTCGGCCGATAGCTCGGCGCGGTCGCTGCCATGGCGCACCACGCCCGAATCGGCGCGCAGCCCGGACAGGAAACCCAGGGCATCGACCAGCAGCGACTTGCCGGCGCCGGTTTCGCCGGAAATGACAGTCATGCCGGGGCCGAACTCCAGTTCGGTGGCACGGGCGACGGCGAAGTCCTTGAGCGAGAGATGGGTCAGCATGGTGCGGATTGTAGAGGGATGCGGCGCAAGGACTGAGACCGGAGACGGGCGAACAGCGGCTTGCATTGCCGGCCGGCGGCGACTATCTATCGGCCATGGCCGCCGACCCGCTCGATCTCCCGCCCCGATCCCGGCAGCTGCTGCGCACGCTGATCGGGCGCTACATCCAGGACGGCGAGCCGGTCGGGTCGCAGACCCTGGCCCGGCACGCCGGGCTGGAAGTCAGCGCCGCGACCATCCGCAACATCCTGGCGGACCTGGAGGATGCCGGGCTGGTGACCTCGCCGCACACTTCGGCCGGTCGCGTGCCCACCCAGCAGGGCTACCGGATGTTCGTGGACAGCCTGCTGCAGCTCAAGCCGCTGGGCGATGCCGAGGTCAAGCGGCTGCGGTCCGAGCTGCCCGCGGGCGTGGGCACCCAGTCGCTGCTGGGCAATGCCTCCGAGCTGCTCTCGGCCATGACCCATTTCGTCGGGGTGGTCGGCGCGCCCAAGCGCGAGCAGTTCGCCTTCCGCCACATCGACTTCGTGCCGCTGGACGGGCGCCGGGTGATGGCGATCCTGGTGTTCGCCGATCACGAGGTGCAGAACCGGGTGTTCGAGCCACGCCGGGTGTTCGACCCGGGCGAGCTGGAGCGGGCGGCGAACTATCTCAACGCGCATTTCGCCGGCCGCCCGGTGGCCGAGATCCGCCACGCGCTGCTGCGCGAGCTGCGCAGCGCGCAGACCGAGATGGAGGCGCTGCTGGCCCAGACCATGGAGCTGGCCGAACACGCGCTGGTGCCCTCGGGCGATGACATGGTGCTGGCCGGCCAGACCCGGCTGATGGGCGTGCAGGACCTGTCCGACCTGGACCGCCTGCGCGAGCTGTTCGAGACCTTCGCCCGCAAGCGCGAGATCCTGCAGCTGCTGGAGCGCACCATCGATGCCCCTGGCGTGCGCATCTTCATCGGCGAGGAAACCGGTCTGGCCCCGCGCTCGGGCGTGTCGGTGGTGACCGCGCCCTACCGCGCCGGCGGCCAGGTGGTGGGTGTGCTGGGGGTGATCGGACCGACCCGCATGGCCTACGACCGGGTGATCCCGATCGTGCAGGCCGCCGCGGACGTGCTCGGTGCGGCGATCGACCCGGCGCAGGAGTAAGCGTGGCCACAGACGCTTGAAAGGCCGGCCGATGCCCCCATAGGTGGGCATCAGGCGGCCGCACCTGGCCGCGACGGACCGATTCATGACCTCGCACGACCATAACGAACAGACCCACCAGGCCCCGGCGTCCGCCGAGGGGCACCAGGACACCGAAGCCCTGCTGCAGGCGGAGATCGAGACGCTGAAGGCCGAGCTGGAGCAGCTGCGGGCCAGCGCGCTGTTGGAGCGTGCCGACCTGGACAACCAGCGCAAGCGCGTGGCCCGGGACGTGGAAAACGCCCGCAAGTTCGCCAACGAGAAGCTGCTGGGCCAGCTGCTGCCGGTGTTCGACAGCCTGGATGCGGGCCTGACCGCCGCCGGCGCCGAGCCCAGCCCCTTGCGCGAAGGCCTGGAGCTGACCCAGAAGCAGCTGCTCAAGGTCGCCGACGACAACGGCCTGAAGCTGCTGGACCCGGTGGGCCAGCCGTTCAACCCCGAACACCACCAGGCCATCAGCCAGGCCGAGGCCGAGGGCGAGGGCGTGGCCCCGGGCAGCGTGGTGACGGTGTTCCAGAAGGGCTACCTGCTCAACGACCGCCTGCTGCGGCCGGCGCTGGTCGTGGTCGCCCGGCAGGACTGAGCCGCCCTGGGCGGCCGCTGGAAATTTGTGTTCCACGGGCGCTTGAAGCCCGGCATCACATCCCTATATCTGGACCATCGAGCCGGCCGACGGCCGGTTCATCCCGACAGACATTCGCTTTAGAGACGGAGCAAGCACCATGGGCAAGATCATCGGCATCGACCTGGGCACGACCAATTCGTGCGTGGCGATCATGGACGGCGGCAAGGCCCGCGTCATCGAGAACTCCGAGGGCGACCGCACCACGCCTTCGATCATCGCCTACACCAAGGACGGCGAAGTCCTGGTGGGCGCCTCGGCCAAGCGCCAGGCCGTGACCAACCCCAAGAACACCTTCTACGCGGTCAAGCGCTTGATCGGTCGCAAGTTCACCGACGCCGAAGTGCAGAAGGACCTGGACCTGGTCCCGTACAGCATCGCCGCGCACGATAACGGCGACGCCTGGGTGTCCACCGCCGACGGCAAGAAGATGGCGCCGCAGGAAATCTCCGCGCGCGTGCTGGAGAAGATGAAGAAGACCGCCGAGGACTTCCTGGGCGAGAAGGTCACCGAGGCGGTCATCACCGTGCCGGCCTACTTCAACGACAGCCAGCGCCAGGCCACCAAGGACGCCGGCCGCATCGCCGGCCTGGACGTCAAGCGCATCATCAACGAGCCCACCGCCGCGGCCCTGGCCTATGGCCTGGACAAGTCTGGCGCCGGCGACCGCAAGATCGCCGTGTACGACCTGGGCGGCGGTACCTTCGACGTGTCGATCATCGAGATCGCCGAAGTCGACGGCGAGAAGCAGTTCGAGGTGCTGGCCACCAACGGCGACACCTTCCTGGGTGGCGAGGACTTCGACAAGCGCGTCATCGACTACCTGGTGGATGAGTTCAACAAGGACCAGGGCATCGACCTGCGCAAGGATCCGCTGGCGCTGCAGCGCCTGAAGGATGCGGCCGAGCGCGCCAAGATCGAGCTGTCCTCCAGCCAGCAGACCGAGGTGAACCTGCCGTACGTCACCGCCGACGCCTCCGGCCCGAAGCACCTGAACATCAAGCTGACCCGCGCCAAGCTGGAAGCGCTGGTGGAGGACCTGATCAAGAAGTCGATCGAGCCCTGCCGCATTGCGCTGAACGATGCCGGCGTGCGCGCCAGCGACATCACCGAGGTGATCCTGGTCGGCGGCCAGACCCGCATGCCCAAGGTGCAGCAGGCGGTGACCGAGTTCTTCGGCAAGGAGCCGCGCAAGGACGTCAATCCGGACGAGGCCGTGGCGCTGGGCGCGGCGATCCAGGGCGGCGTGCTGGGTGGCGACGTCAAGGATGTGCTGCTGCTGGACGTGACCCCCCTGTCGCTGGGCATCGAGACCATGGGCGGCGTGTTCACCAAGATCATCGAGAAGAACACCACCATCCCGACCAAGGCCTCGCAGGTGTTCTCCACCGCCGAGGACAACCAGTCGGCCGTGACCGTGCACGTGCTGCAGGGTGAGCGCGAGCAGGCCCGCTTCAACAAGTCGCTGGCCAAGTTCGACCTGTCCGGCATCGAGCCGGCCCCGCGCGGCATGCCGCAGGTGGAGGTGTCCTTCGACATCGACGCCAACGGCATCCTGCACGTGTCGGCCAAGGACAAGAAGACCAACAAGGAACAGAAGGTGGAGATCAAGGCCGGCTCGGGCCTGTCGGACGATGAGATCGCCCGGATGGTCGCCGACGCCGAGGCCAACCGCGAGGAGGACAAGAAGTTCCACGAGCTGGTGCAGGCCCGCAACCAGGCCGATGGCCTGATCCACGCCACCCGCACGGCCATCACCGAACACGGCAGCAAGGTGGGCGGCGATGTGATCGGCAAGGTCGAGTCGGCGCTGGCGGATCTGGAGACGGCGATGAAGGGCGACGACAAAGCCCAGATCGAAGCCAAGTCCAAGGTGCTGGAAGAAGCCGGACAGTCGCTGTACGCCGCCGCGGCGGCCAGCGAGCAGGGCGGCGCCGGCGATGCCGGTGCGCAGCAGGCGCGCGGCGCGGCCGACGACGTGGTCGATGCCGAGTTCACTGAGGTCAAGGACGACAAGAAGTAAGGCGGGATTTGGGAGTTTGGATTGGGGAGTCGTTGGGCCTGGCCGCAACGACGCCCGGCTCCGGCTTCCAATCCATTCACCGTGCAAAAGCGGAAGGGCTCAGGCTCTCCGCTTTTGCGTTGAACGAATCCCGACTATCGAATCCCCAGTCCCCGCCCTATGAGCAAGCGCGATTACTACGAAGTCCTGGGCGTGTCCCGCAATGCCAGCGACGAAGAGCTGAAGAAGGCGTATCGCCGCTGTGCGATGAAGCATCACCCCGACCGCAATCCGGGCGATGCGGCGGCCGAGGCGGCCTTCAAGGAATGCAAGGAGGCCTACGAGGTCCTGTCCGACGGCGGCAAGCGTCGCATCTACGACCAGCATGGCCATGCCGCGTTCGAGCACGGCATGGGCGGCGGCGGCCCGGGCGGCCCCGGCGGCCCGGACATGAGCGACATCTTCGGGGACATCTTCGGCAACATCTTCGGCGGTGGCGCCGGCGGTGGCCGTGCGGCGCGACGTGGCGCGGACATCGGCTACGTGATGGAGCTGGACCTGGAAGAGGCCGTGGCCGGTGCCGACAAGCGCATCGAGATCCCGACCCTGGCCGAATGCTCGCCATGTCGCGGCAGCGGTTCGGAAGACGGCAAGGTCGAGACCTGCTCGACCTGCGGCGGCCGCGGCCAGGTGCGCATGCAGCGTGGCATCTTCACCATGCAGCAGGCCTGTCCGCACTGCGGCGGTCGCGGTCAGATCATCACCAATCCCTGCAGGACTTGCCGTGGCGCCGGTCGTGTGGAGGAAGAGAAGGTGCTGTCGGTCAAGATTCCCGCTGGCGTGGACAACGGCGACCGTATCCGCCTGTCCGGCGAAGGCGAGGCCGGCCCGGCCGGAACCCCGCCGGGCGACCTGTACGTGGAAGTGCGGGTGCGCGAGCACGAGATCTTCCAGCGCGATGGCGACGACCTGCATTGCGAGGTCCCGATCCGCATCTCGCAGGCCGCGCTGGGCGACACCATCCGCGTGCCGACCCTGAACGGCGAGGCGGAGATCCGCATTCCCTCGGAGACCCAGACCGGCAAGCTGTTCCGCCTGCGCGGCAAGGGCGTCAAGTCGGTGCGCAGCCGGAGCGAGGGCGATCTGTTCTGCAAGGTGCTGGTGGAAACTCCGGTCAACCTGACCCAGGAGCAGCGCGAGCTGCTGGAGAAGTTCGAGGCGACCTTCAGTGGCGAGGATGCTCGCAAGCATTCGCCCAAGTCGGCGACCTTCCTCGATGGGGTCAAGGGGTTCTGGGATCGCATGACCTCCTGAGCCGCTCGCACAGGGCATTGGATAAGGCGACCGGTGATCCGGTCGCCTTTTTCATGCGCGCCCAGGCGTGCGCTTGGAGCGGGTGCGTCGGTGCGGCCTTCAAGACCAGGCCAGGACCTTCAGCTGCGGCAGCGCGTTGGAGCTGGATCGGCGGTGTTTCACGCGCGCCGAGTGCGCGGTGCGCCCGCGTAGGCAGGGCGCAGTTTCGGGCATCGAAGGGCATCGCCCGATGGGCTCGGGTCGCTGGCGGCAAGCACTGATGCCTACAATGCCGCCTGGATCAACTGACGTGACGTGCATGCACAAGCCTTCGCCCGTGGTGGGCATCGTCGGCAGCCAGGGCGCTTACGGGCGCTGGTTGCATCGTTTCCTCACCGAGCGGATGGGTCTTGAGGTCATCGGCCGCGATCCGGCCGATCCGACATCGCCGAGCGAGGCCGAGCTGATCGCCGCCAGCGACGTGCTGATCTTCAGCGCGCCCATTCGCCTGACCGAAGGCCTGATCCGGGGCTACGTGGCCCAGGCCGCCGGTGCCGAGACCGGCAAGCTGTGGATGGACCTGACCTCGATCAAGTCCGGACCGGTGCGGGCACTGCTGGAGTCCAGCGCGGAAGTGGTCGGCCTGCATCCGATGACCGCGCCGCCCAAGTCGCCCACGCTCAAGGGCCGCGTCGCCGTGGTCTGCGAAGCCCGGTTGGAGACCTGGCGCGATTGGGTGGCCAGCCTGCTGGCCGCGCTGGAAGCCGAATGCGTGCGCACCACGCCGGAACACCATGACCAGATCATGGCGCTGGTGCAGGCCATGGTGCATGCCACGCATCTGGCCCAGGCCGACGTGCTGCGCCAGTACGCCGACCGTGTCGGTGGGCTCCAGGCGCTGATGCCGTTTCGCTCGGCGTCCTTCGAGATGGATGGGGCGATCCTCTCGCGCATCCTGTCGATGAATCCGGCGATCTACGAGGACATTCAGTTCGGCAATCCGCACGTGCCGGCGGTCCTGGATGCGCTGGTGTCCAGCCTGTCGGCCATGCGCGACACGGTCCAGCAGGGCGACGACGCAGCGCGTGCGCGTTTTCGCGATACGGTGCTGCTGGACAATCGCGCCTCGGTGGGGGAGGCGGCGCTGGCCGACGGCAACTACAAGTTCGAGCGCATCGGTTACCTGCTGGCCGACCTGGCCGAGACCCTGACCTTGAGCGTGCACCTGCCGCACGACCAACCCGGGTCGCTGCGGGCGCTGCTGCATGTGTTCGAGCAGCAAGGCGTCAGCATTGCCTCGTTGCATTCGCTGCGCACGCCTGCCGGCGAAGTGCATTTCCGCTTCGGATTCGACAGCCGGACCGATGCGCAGGCGCTGCGCGCGGCGGCCGAGGCGGTCGATGCTTCCGGCGTGGGTCGGGTGCTGCGCGATTAGTCCACACAGGGTGTGGATGATCAGTGGGATACGCCTGTGGACAAGCCGGCGTGAGACTTGGCTGGCAAGGCTTTCCGCTGGGTGGCGATTTTTTGTCCAGGCACCGGCATCACGGTTGTGAGCTGCGCCAGCGGGAACTCGCGGCTATTCACACGGCCTGTGGATGACCGCTGGGATACCCCTGTGGACAACCCGCGCGCGGGCAGGCGCCGTCAGGGTTTGGCCGGGATTGGTGAGAATTTCGCCAGGCGCCCGGGCGCTCGCTGGATCCGGGTGCATGGGAATGTGGACCGCCGGTCGTTCGCCAGGCCCAACTTTTTTGATCGCCGGGCCGGCGCCGGTGTCGATCCGGGCCATGCTCACTCGTCGCAAAGGATGTGGCAGGGACGATGACCGTCCCCACTGCATTCCTATCTTCCGAGTCGAGGAGTCGCTCATGTCCTACGTGGATGGATTCGTCATTGCCGTGCCCACCGCCAACAAGCAGAAGTTCATCGACCACGCCCGCGCCGGCGATGCGGTCTTCATGGATTACGGGGCGATCCGGGTCTACGAGTGCTGGGGCGACGACGTCCCGGAGGGCCAGCAGACCGATTTCCGGCGTGCCGTCCAGGCCACCGAGGATGAGACGGTGGTGTTCTCCTGGATCGAGTGGCCGGACAAGGCCACCCGCGATGCCGGCATGAAGAAGATGATGGAAGACCCTCGCCTGGATCCTGAGGTCAACCCGATGCCCTTCGACGGCAAGCGCATGATCTTCGGCGGCTTCGCACCGCTGGTGGTGCTGGAGAAGTAGCAGCCTGGGCGCTTTGGAAACGCGACAGCCCGGCAAGTGCCGGGCTGTCGGGTCGAACGTGCAGGCCGACCCTCAGTGCTCGGCGGCGGCGCTGATGCCGATGCCGGTCTGCGAGCGTACGAACTGCGGGCCGAAGCGTTCGCGCTCGGCGGCGCCGCGCGCGGAGGTGTCGGTGATCGAGAAGAACCAGATGCCGACGAAGGCGGCGATCATCGAGAACAGGGCCGGGTACTCATAGGGGTAAATCGGCTTGTCGTGTCCCAGGATCTGCACCCAGATGGTCGGGCCCAGGATCATCAGCACCACCGCCGTTCCCAGCCCCAGCCAGCCGCCCAGCATGGCGCCGCGGGTGGTGAGCTTGCTCCAGAACATCGACAGGAACAGCACCGGAAAGTTGCAGCTGGCCGCGATGGAGAAGGCCAGGCCCACCATGAAGGCGATGTTCTGCTTCTCGAACACGATGCCAAGCCCGATGGCGACCACGCCCAGAATCACCGTGGTGATCTTGGAGACGCGGATCTCGTCCTTCTCGTTGGCCTTGCCGTGCTTGATCACGCTGGCGTAGAGGTCGTGCGAGACCGCCGAAGCGCCGGCCAGAGTCAGGCCGGCCACCACGGCCAGGATGGTAGCGAAGGCCACCGCCGAGATGAAGCCCAGGAAGATGCTGCCGCCGACCGCATCGGCCAGGTGGATGGCGGCCATGTTGTTGCCGCCCAGCAGCAGGCCGTCGGCATCCTTGAAGGCCGGGTTGGTGCTGACCAGCAGGATCGCCCCGAAGCCGATGATGAAGGTCAGAACGTAGAAGTAGCCGATGAAGCCGGTGGCGTAGAAGACCGACTTGCGCGCTTCCTTGGCATCGCCCACGGTGAAGAAGCGCATCAGGATGTGGGGCAGGCCGGCGGTGCCGAACATCAGCGCCAGGCCCAGCGAGATCGCCGAGACCGGGTCGGAGACCAGCGCGCCGGGGGCCATGATCGCCCGGCCCTTGGCGTGGGCCTTGGCTGACTCGGTGAACAACGTCTCGAAGGAGAAGCCCGCGTGCTTCATCACCATGAAGGCCATGAAGCTGGCGCCGCCCAGCAGCAGCACCGCCTTGATGATCTGCACCCAGGTGGTGGCCAGCATGCCGCCAAACAGGACATACAGCACCATCAGGATGCCGACCAGCACCACGGCCACGTGGTAGTTTAGGCCGAACAGCAGCTGGATCAGCTTGCCGGCACCGACCATCTGCGCGATCAGGTACAGCGCCACCACCACCAGCGCGCCGCTGGCCGAGAGCAGGCGGATCTGCCGCTGTCCCAGACGATAGGAGGCCACGTCGGCGAAGGTGTACTTGCCCAGGTTGCGCAGGCGTTCGGCGATCAGGAACAGGATCACCGGCCAACCGACCAGAAAGCCGATCGAATAGATCAGCCCGTCATAGCCGCTGGTGAACACCAGTGCGGAGATACCCAGGAACGAGGCCGCCGACATGAAGTCGCCCGCGATGGCCAGGCCGTTCTGGAAGCCGGTGATCTTGCCGCCGGCCGCGTAGTAGTCCGAGGCCGACTTGCTGCGGCGCGCGGCCCAGTAGGTGATGCCCAAAGTGAACAGCACGAAGGCCACGAACATGACGATGGCCGCCACGTTCAACGGCTGTTGCTTCACCTCGCCGGTGATGGCGTCGGCGGCGTAGGCGAGGGTGGGGAGCAGGCTGGCCAGCAGGACCAGCAACAGGCGCAGCTTCATGCCTCCAGCTCCTTCAACAGTTCGGCGGTCATGCGGTCGAACTCGCCATTAGCCCGCCAGACGTACACACCGGTCAGCACGAAGGCCGCCACGATGATGCCCACGCCCACCGGGATGCCCCAGGTGATGATGGTGCCGCTGCCGATGGGCGTTCCCAGCCATTGCGGCTCGAAGGCGATGGCCAGGATGAAGGCCAGGTAGATCGCCAGCATCAGCACCGACAGCGCCCAGGCAAAGCGCGAGCGCTTGCGCACGAGCTGCTGGAAACGGGGGCTTTGCTGGATCTTGCGATAGGTCAGGTCGTCCACTTTCAGTTCCTGCATCACGACGTGGTGGCGGCAGCATGACGCACTGCCGCAAGCCTCTCCATGCGACCTTTGGCGCGAATTGGGCCGCGTTCTACAATGGTCGAATGACCACCCACATCACCCTGTCCAAGCGCGCCCTCGCCCTGACCAGTTCGGCCATTCGCGAGATCCTCAAGGTCACCGAGCGCCCGGAGGTGGTCTCCTTCGCCGGCGGCCTGCCCTCGCCAGCGACCTTTCCGGTGGAGCGCATGCGCGAGGCCTCCAACAGGGTGCTGACCGATGCCCCGCACGCGGCCCTGCAGTACGGCCCGACCGAAGGCTTCCTGCCGCTGCGCGAGTGGGTCGCCGCGCACCTGACGCGCAATGGCGCCGAGGTCAGCCCGGGCCGGGTGCTGATCACCACCGGTTCCCAGCAGGGCCTGGACCTGTTGGGCAAGGCCCTGATCGACGAGGGCAGCAAGGTGCTGGTGGAAACGCCCAGCTATCTCGGCGCGCTGCAGGCGTTCTCGCTGTTCCAGCCCAACTTCGTGCCGATGGCCTCTGACGGGCAGGGCATCCAGACCGATGCGCTGGATGCGGACACCCTCGATGGCGCGCGCTTCATGTACTGCCTGCCGAATTTCCAGAATCCCACCGGGCGCCGGCTGCCGCTGGAACGTCGCAAGGCGCTGGTTGAACGGGCCGCTGGCGCAGGGGTGCCGGTGGTGGAGGACGACCCGTACGGCGAGCTGTACTACAGCGGCGCGCCGCTGCCGAGCCTGCTGTCGTTCAATCCCGAGGGCGGCGTTTACATGGGCTCGTTCTCCAAGGTGCTGGCGCCGGGCCTGCGGCTGGGCTACGTGGTGGCGCCGGAGCCCTTGTTCGCCAAGCTGGTGCAGGCCAAGCAGGCCTCGGATCTGCACACGCCGTCCTTCAGCCAGCGCATGGTGCACGCGGTGATCCAGGACGGTTTCCTGGACCAGCACATCCCGGTGATCCGCGATCTCTACGCGCGCCAGTGCGCGCTGATGATGGCGGCGCTGGAAAAGCACTTCCCCGCGGAGGCCAAGTGGGACCGCCCCGAAGGCGGCATGTTCATCTGGGTCACGCTGCCTGAAGGCATCGATACGGGCGAACTGCTGCTCAAGGCGATCGCGCAGAATGTGGCCTTCGTGCCCGGCGCGCCGTTCTTCGCCGGCAACCCGATGCGCAACACGCTGCGGCTGTCCTTCGTCACCGTGCCCGCCGAGAAGATCGATGCAGGCATGGAAGTGCTGGGCAACCTGGTCAAGGCCGAGATCGCGGCCCTGCAGGTGGCCGCATGAGCGCGGCAGATGGGGCGCCAACCCGGGTGCTGATCCACGGGGCCTCCGGTCGCATGGGCCAGGCCTTGCTCCGGCTCGCCTCGGAGCACCCCGGCCTGGCGATCGTCGGCGCGGTCACCGGTCGCACCCCTGCCCAGCGCGTGGTCGGCAACGTGCCGTACTTCGGGGCCAAGGAGCTGGCCGCGGTGCCGGCCTTCGACGTGGCCATCGACTTCAGCCTGCCCGAAGGCTTCTCGCCGATGCTGGAGGTATGCCTGGCGCGCGGCAAACCCCTGGTGTCGGGCACCACTGGCCTGCACGAGAGCCAGCGCCAGGCCATGCAGCAGGCAGCACAGCGCATCCCCGTGCTGTGGGCCTCCAACTTCAGCCTGGGAGTGGCGGTGCTGGAAGACCTGGTGCAGCGCGCCTCGGCGCTGCTGTCGCAATGGGAGTGCGACATCGTCGAATCGCACCACATCCACAAGAAAGATGCGCCCTCGGGCACCGCGCTCACGCTGGGGCAGGCGGCCGAGCATGGCGGGGCGCAGCCGCGCTATGCCAGTCTGCGCGCCGGCGATATCGTCGGTGAACACCTGGTGCAGTTCACCGGCATGGGCGAGCGCGTGGAGCTGGTCCATCGCGCCACCAACCGCGACATCTTCGCCCGAGGCGCGCTGCATGCCGCGCGCCGCCTGGCCTCGCGCGCTCCGGGCCTGTACCGGGTCAAGGATCTGCTGGACTGAAGCGCGCCGGAATCGGCGTCACATGCGCCGCGGTACGGCGTCATCTGCCTGAATCGCCACAGGACAAGGCTGGCAGCCAGGCGCCTGAATCGCTACAATTCTCGCCTGCCCGAACCTGATCGTCGGACCGGTCCCGCACCGCGTCCGCGCTTTGCTGCAACCTGGTTTCAGCCAGAACGCAGCGGTCGGAGTCCCTCCGAACTAGTTAAAGCGAGACTTCCGTGACCCAAGCAGCCATCCTCGTTCTCGAAGACGGAACCGTATTCGAAGGCGAATCGATCGGCGCCGCAGGCCTTTCCGTAGGCGAGGTGGTGTTCAATACCGCGATGACCGGCTACCAGGAGGTCCTCACCGACCCCTCTTACGCCCGCCAGATGGTCACGCTGACCTATCCGCACATCGGCAACACCGGGTGCACCGAGATCGATGACGAAGCCCGCAAGATCTGGTCCGCCGGGCTGATCGTGCGCGACGTGCCGCGTCGTCCCAGCAACTGGCGCAGCCAGGAGTCGCTGCCGGAATGGCTGGTCAAGCGCGGTGTGGTGGCCATCGCCGGCATCGACACCCGCAAGCTGACGCGCATCCTGCGCGAGAAAGGCGCGCAGAACGGTGCGCTGATGGCGGCCGCGCCCGGGGAAAAGCTCGATGTCGAGCAGGCTCTGGAGGCGGCGCGCAAGTTCCCTGGGCTGAAGGGCATGGACCTGGCCAAGGTGGTGAGCACCGAATCGAGCTACCGCTGGACCGAGGGCCAGCTGGACCTGGACCGCAACGCTTTCGTGGAAGCCGCGCCGAAGTACAAGGTGGTGGCCTACGACTACGGCGTGAAGCTCAACATCCTGCGCATGCTGGCCGAGCGCGGCTGCGATGTGACTGTGGTGCCGGCGCAGACGCCTGCCGCCGAGGTGCTGGCGATGCATCCCGATGGCGTGTTCCTGTCCAATGGCCCGGGCGACCCGGAGCCTTGCGACTACGCCATCGCCGCGATCAAGCAGTTCCTGGACAGGCAGATCCCGACCTTCGGCATCTGCCTGGGCCACCAGCTGCTGGCCCTGGCCAGCGGCGCCCGGACGGTGAAGATGGGCCATGGCCACCACGGCGCCAACCACCCGGTGCAGGACCTGGACGGTGGCCGGGTGATGATCACCTCGCAGAACCACGGCTTCGCGGTCGATGAAGCCTCGCTGCCGGCCAACGTGCGCGTGACCCACCGTTCGCTGTTCGACGGCACCAACCAGGGCATCGCCCTGACCGATGCGCCGGCGTTCTCCTTCCAGGGCCACCCGGAAGCCTCGCCTGGCCCGCACGATGTCTCCCCCCTGTTCGACCGCTTCGTTGCGCTGATGTCGACCCAGAACGCCGAGAAGAACTGACATGCCAAAGCGCACTGACCTCAAGACCATCCTCATCATCGGCGCCGGCCCGATCGTCATCGGCCAGGCCTGCGAGTTCGACTACTCCGGCGCGCAGGCGTGCAAGGCCTTGCGCGACGAGGGTTACCGCGTGGTGCTGGTCAACAGCAACCCGGCCACGATCATGACCGACCCGGAAATGGCCGATGCGGTCTACATCGAGCCGATCAACTGGCAGACGGTCGAGAAGATCATCGCCAAGGAAAAGCCCGACGCGCTGCTGCCGACCATGGGTGGCCAGACCGCGCTGAACTGCGCGCTGGACCTGGCCGACCACGGCGTGCTGGAGAAGTACAACGTCGAGCTGATCGGCGCCAAGCGCGAGGCCATCCGCATGGCCGAGGACCGCGAGCTGTTCCGCGTGGCCATGGGCGAGATCGGGCTGGAATGCCCCAAGGCGGCCGTGGCGCACACGCTGGAAGAGGCGCTGGAGATCCAGACCACGGTGGGCTATCCGACCATCATCCGTCCCAGCTTCACCCTGGGCGGCAGCGGCGGCGGCATCGCCTACAACCGCGAGGAGCTGATCGAGATCGTCAACCGCGGCCTGGAACTGTCGCCGACAACCGAGGTGCTGGTGGAGGAGTCGGTGCTGGGCTGGAAGGAGTTCGAGATGGAGGTGGTCCGCGATACTGCGGACAACTGCATCATCGTCTGCTCCATCGAGAACCTGGACCCGATGGGCGTGCACACCGGCGACTCGATCACCGTGGCCCCGGCGCAGACCCTGACCGACAAGGAATACCAGCGCCTGCGCGATGCCTCCATCGCCGTGCTGCGCAAGATCGGCGTGGACACCGGCGGCTCCAACGTGCAGTTCGGCATCAGCCCGAAAAACGGCCGGGTGGTGGTGATCGAGATGAACCCGCGCGTGTCGCGTTCCTCGGCGCTGGCCTCCAAGGCCACCGGTTTCCCGATCGCCAAGGTCGCGGCCAAGCTGGCCGTGGGCTACACGCTGGATGAGCTGAAGAACGAGATCACCGGCGGTCTGACCCCGGCCTCGTTCGAGCCGTCGATCGACTACGTGGTCACCAAGATCCCGCGCTTTGCCTTCGAGAAGTTCCCGCAGGCCGATGCGCGCCTGACCACGCAGATGAAGTCGGTGGGCGAGGTGATGGCCATGGGCCGCACCTTCTCCGAATCGCTGCAGAAGGCGCTGCGTGGCCTGGAGACCGGCAAGATCGGCCTGGACCCCACCGGCCTGAACCTGTCCAGCGAGGACGACCTGCAGACCCTGCGCCGCGAGCTGAAGGCGCCGGGTCCGGAACGCCTGTTCTACGTCGGCGACGCCTTCCGCGCCGGCATGAGCGTGGACGAGGTCTACAAGCTGTCCTTCATCGATCCGTGGTTCCTGGACCAGATCGAGGACATCATCGCGTTCGAGACACAGGTCGCCGCCGGGGGCATCGATGCGCTGGATGCCGCGCGCCTGCGCAAGCTCAAGCGCGCCGGTTTCTCCGACGCGCGCCTGGCCCAGCTGACCGGCACCAACGAGGCGGCCGTGCGTGCGCTGCGCCGCGCCCACAAGGTGCGGCCGGTGTACAAGCGCGTGGATTCCTGCGCGGCCGAGTTCGCCACCAGCACCGCGTATCTGTACTCGACCTATGAGGACGAGTGCGAGGCCGCGCCCAGCAATCGCGACAAGATCATGATCCTGGGCGGTGGCCCCAACCGCATCGGCCAGGGCATCGAGTTCGACTACTGCTGCGTGCATGCGGCACTGGCGCTGCGCGAGGATGGCTACGAGACCATCATGGTCAACTGCAATCCGGAGACCGTGTCCACCGACTACGACACCTCCGACCGCCTGTACTTCGAGCCGCTGACGCTGGAGGACGTGCTGGAGATCGTCGAGCTGGAACAGCCAAAGGGCGTGATCGTGCAGTACGGCGGGCAGACCCCGCTGAAGCTGGCGCGCGCGCTCGAGGCCAACGGCGTGCCGGTGATCGGCACCTCGCCGGACTCGATCGACCTGGCCGAGGACCGCGAGCGCTTCCAGCAGCTGGTGGACAAGCTGGGCCTGAAGCAGCCGCCAAACCGCATCGCCCGCAATGCCGAGGAGGCGCTGGTGCTGGCGCGCGAGATCGGCTATCCGTTGGTGGTGCGCCCCAGCTACGTGCTGGGCGGCCGCGCGATGGAAATCGTCTACGGCGAGTCCGACCTGGCGCGCTACGTGCGCGATGCGGTCAAGGTCTCCAACGATTCGCCGGTGCTGCTGGACCGCTTCCTGGACAACGCGGTCGAATGCGACGTGGACATCATCGCCGACAAGGACGGCCAGGTCCTGATCGGTGGCGTGATGGAGCACATCGAGGAAGCCGGCGTGCATTCGGGCGACTCGTCCTGCTCGCTGCCCCCGTATTCGCTCTCGCCCAAGACCCAGGCCGAGCTGCGGCGCCAGGTCGTCGAGCTGGCCAAGGCCCTGAACGTCATCGGCCTGATGAACACCCAGTTCGCGATCCAGACCAACGAGGAGGGCGATGACACCATCTACCTGCTTGAGGTCAATCCGCGCGCCTCGCGCACCGTGCCGTTCGTGTCCAAGGCCACCGGCATGGCACTGGCCAAGATCGCCGCCCGCTGCATGGCCGGCAAGACCCTGCAGGAGCAGGGCGCGACCGAGGAAATCGTGCCGGACTACTACTCGGTGAAGGAGGCGATCTTCCCGTTCGCCAAGTTCCAGGGCGTGGACCCGATCCTGGGGCCGGAGATGCGTTCCACCGGCGAGGTCATGGGCGTGGGCCGCAGCTTCAGCGCCGCCTTCGCGCGCGCGCAGGAGGCCGGCGGCATCCGCGCGCCGAAGCCGGGCAAGGCGTTTCTGTCGGTGCGCGATCCGGACAAGAAGCGGGTGCTGCCGGTGGCGCAGGACCTGGTCGCCAAGGGCTACACGCTGGTGGCCACCCAGGGCACCTGTGCCTGGCTGCGCCAGAACGGCCTGGAGTGCGAGCAGGTCAACAAGGTCGCCGAAGGCCGGCCGCATGTCGTTGACCTGATCAAGAACGGCGAGCTGGTATATATCGTCAACACGACCGAAGGCCGCAGCGCGATCTCCGACTCGTTCTCGATCCGTCGCGAGGCGCTGCAACAGCGCGTCACGTATTCCACCACCATTGCCGGCGCGCGTGCGCTGGTGCAATCGTTGGAGTTCCGCGGGACCGGCCCGGTCTGGGCGCTGCAGGAGCTGCACAAGGAGTTGCAAGCATGAGATCCCCCATCACCAAGACCGGCGCGCAGCGTCTGCGCGACGAGCTCGACCATCTGAAGTCGGTCAAGCGCCCGCAGGTGATCGCCGACATCGCCGAGGCGCGTGCCCACGGCGATTTGAAGGAAAACGCCGAGTACCACGCCGCCCGCGAGCAGCAGGGCTTCATCGAGGGTCGCATCAACCAGCTGGAAGCCGAGCTGTCCACCGCCGAGGTGATCGACGTGGCTGCGCTGAACGCCGGCTCGCGCGTGGTGTTCGGCGCCACCGTGGTGCTGGCCGACGTCGATACCGACGAGGAGAAGAAGTACCAGATCGTCGGCGACCTGGAGGCGGACATCAAGCAGTCGCTGATCGCCATTTCCTCGCCGATCGCGCGCGCCCTGATCGGCAAGAACGAAGGCGACACGGTGACCATCCAGGCCCCCGCCGGCGAGCACGACTACGAGATCGTCAGCGTCGCCTACCACGGCTGATGCAGTTCCGGACGCGGCGGTCCGCATGACCCAGGCCACCTTGCTGCTGCCTCCACGCACCCGCCTGTCGGGTGCGTTGTCCGCTGGCGTCGGGCGTGCGCTGGCGCGCGCGGATGTGCGGTCGGTCGAGCCGGGCGAGCGGGCCCAACTGCATCGGCATTTCCAACTGGTGCCCGATCGCTGGGCGCCGGCAGCGTTGACCCGGCAGCGCGATGCGAAAGACGCCGCCGGGGCGCTGTGGCTGCGTGCCGATCCGGCCTACATGGCCCCGGACATGAATGGCGCGCGCATGCTGGCCCACGGCGAGGCGCTGGCGCTGCAGGCGGACGAGTGCCAGGCGCTGCTGCGCGCGCTCAAGCCGCTGTTCGGCGACGCCGGCATGCTGCTCGATGCGCCGGTGCCCTCGCGCTGGTACCTGCGGCTGACGCCCGGAACCCCGTTGCCGGATTTCACCCCACCGCACCTGGCCGTGGGCGACGACCTGTTCGCGCACCTGCCCGCGGGCGATGCCGGCCGGCGCTGGCGGGCCCTGTTCAACGAGGCGCAGATCCTGCTGCATGCCCACCCGGCCAACGCCGCCCGCCAGGCGGCAGGCAAGGCAGCGGTCAACGGCCTGTGGTTCTGGGGCGCCGGCACGCTGCCCGACGCGGTCCGCACCACGCATGCGCAGGTCAAGAGCCGCGAGGATCTGCTGTCGGCGCTGGCCCATGCCGCCGGGGCGACCGATCCGTCCGCGCAAGGGTCGGTGCTGGTGGACCTGCGGCATCTGACCTCCACCGAGATGCTCTGTGGCGAGGCCTTGCAGCCGCTGCTGGACGAGCTGGCCAAGGGCGCGTTGACCGGGCTGGCGCTGGATTTTGCCGATGGCCGTCTGGCGCAGCTGCAGCACGCCCAGCGCTGGCGCTTCTGGCGTCGGCCGTTGCAGGACCTGCAGGCACTGTGAGCGGTACGCGCATCGCCCGGCGCGCGCCGGTGGTCTGCGATGGCTGGCCGCCCAGCGTGCAGCCGCTGCTGCAGCGCCTGTACGCCAGCCGGGGCGCGACCACGCTGGAACTGGCCCGGCCACGCCTGGCCCAGCTGCTGCCGCCGGAAGGCTTGCTCGGCATGGCCCAGGCCACCGCACTGCTGGCCGAGGCGATCGCGCAGGACCAGCACATCGTGGTGGTGGGCGATTTCGATTGCGACGGCGCCACCGCCTGCGCCCTGGCCGTGCGCGGCCTGGTCCTGCTGGGCGCGCGTCATGTCAGCCCGGCCGTGCCCAACCGCATGGTGCATGGCTATGGCCTGTCGCCGGCACTGGTGGAAGAGCTGGACGCGCTGAAGCCGGACCTGCTGGTCACGGTGGACCATGGCATCGCCTGCCACGCCGGCATCGCCCTGGCCAAGGCCAAGGGCTGGAAGGTGCTGGTCACCGATCACCACCTGCCGGGCGAGCGCCTGCCGGTGGCCGATGCCATCGTCAATCCGAACCAGCCCGGCTGTGGCTTTCCCAGCAAGGTGCTGGCCGGCGTCGGCGTGATGTTCTACGTGCTGATGGCGCTGCGCCGGGCACTGCGCCAGGCCGGCGGCCTGCCATCGCCAGAGCCGGACCTGACCACGCTGCTGGACCTGGTCGCGGTGGGCACGGTGGCCGACCTGGTGCCGCTGGATGCCAACAACCGGGCGCTGGTGTCCGCCGGCCTGCGACGCCTGCGGGCAGGGCAGGGCTGCGCCGGGCTCAACGCGCTGATCGAGGTCTGCGGGCGCCAGGCCGCGCGGTTGACCGCCTCGGATATCGGTTTTGCGATCGCCCCGCGCCTCAACGCCGCCGGGCGCCTGGAGGATATGGCCCTGGGCATCGCCTGCCTGCTCAGCGACGATCCGCAGGCGGCACGCGAAATGGCGCAGGTCCTGCACGGCATCAATGCCGAGCGCCGCGGCGTCCAGCAGCAGATGACCGACGAGGCCGAGGCCGCGATCGCCAGGCTGGCCGCCAGCGAGGGCCAGGCGCCGGTGGCGGTCTGCCTGTTCGATGCGGACTGGCATCCGGGCGTGGTGGGGCTGGTCGCCTCCAAGATGAAGGACCGCCTGCACCGCCCTGTCATCGCCTTCGCACCGGCCGAGCCTGGCAGCACGCAGCTGCGTGGCTCGGCCCGGTCGATTCCCGGCTTCCACATCCGCGATGCGCTGGCCGCGGTGGATGCGCGCCACGAGGGACTGATCCCGCGCTTCGGCGGCCACGCCATGGCTGCCGGCCTGACCCTGGCGCTGGAGGACCTGCCGGCCTTCCGCGACGCGTTCCTGGCTTACACCCAGCAGAGCCTGGACCAGGCGCTGCTGCAGCACGAGTTGCTCAGCGACGGTGAGCTGCTGGGGAGCGAATTCGACATCCAGCACGCCATGGCCCTGCGCGATGGCGGGCCGTGGGGGCAGGGATATCCCGAGCCCCTGTTCGATGGCTGCTTCGACGTGCTGGACTGGCGGGTGCTGAGCGAGCGCCATCTCAAGCTGGTGCTGCGCCTGGAGGGCCAACAGGCCCCGATCAATGCCATCCACTTCGGCGGCTGGCGCGGCGATGCGCCGCCCTCGCGCCTGCGCCTGGCCTTTCGCCTGTGCCCGGACGACTACCGCGGCGGCACCGCCATCCAGCTGATCGTCGAGCACCACGAAGCGGCCTGAGCAAGCGCGCAGGGCAACAGCGTCAGCACCCGTATGGCAGGGCGCCTCCGAGCGCCGCGATTCGGCAGCTCGCGCCCGAAAGGCCGGCCCAAACGCCGCCTCCGGGCCCTGCCAGGACATCGAACAGCGCGCGCAGCGCCGGATGCGCAGCGTGAAACAGCCGGCCGGCCATCGCCGGGGTCTGCCAGGGCAGGGCGCCACGCCCGGGCCGACTTGTTAGAATTGCGGTCTTGCCTGCAGGAAACCCGTTCCATGATCGAGCTCAACCCCATCCGCCAGCGCATCGCCGACCTCCAGGGGCGGCTGGATTCGCTACGGGGGTATCTTTGACTACGATGCCAAGCGCGAGCGCCTGGAAGAAGTAAGCCGCGAGCTGGAAAGCCCCTCCATCTGGGACAACCCGGAGTACGCGCAGAAGCTGGGCCGCGAGCGCGCCCTGCTGGACAAGACCGTCAACGGCATCCGCGACATGAGCGAGGGCCTGACCGGCGCGTCGGAGCTGCTGGAACTGGCGGAGATGGAGGAAGACGAGGAGACCGCCGTCGCCGTGCAGGCCGATGTCGAGCGCTTTGCCACCTCCGTGGAGAAGCTGGAGTTCCAGCGCATGTTCTCCGGGCAGATGGACGCCAGCAATGCCTTCGTCGACATCCAGGCCGGCGCCGGCGGCACCGAGGCCCAGGACTGGGCCGAGATCCTGCTGCGCATGTACCTGCGCTGGTGCGAGTCGCGCGGGTGGAAAACCGAGCTAATGGAAGTCTCCGGCGGCGAAGTGGCCGGCATCAAGTCCGCCACGCTGCGCGTGGAAGGCGACTTCGCCTACGGCTGGCTGAAGACCGAGACCGGCGTGCACCGCCTGGTGCGCAAGTCGCCGTTCGACTCGGACAACCGCCGCCACACCAGCTTCACCTCGGTGTTCGTCTCCCCGGAAGTGGACGACAACATCGACATCGACATCAATCCGGCCGACCTGAAGACCGACGTGTACCGGTCCTCCGGCGCCGGCGGCCAGCACGTCAACAAGACCGAGTCGGCCGTGCGTATCACCCACGTGCCGACCGGCATCGTGGTGGCCTGCCAGACCGGACGCAGCCAGCACCAGAACCGCGACAACGCGATGAAGATGCTGGCCGCCAAGCTCTATGAGCTGGAAATCCAGAAGCGCAACGCCGAACGCGATGCCGTGGAGGCGACCAAGTCCGACATCGGCTGGGGCAGCCAGATCCGCAACTACGTGCTGGACCAGTCCCGCATCAAGGACCTGCGCACCGGCATCGAGCGCTCCGACACGCAGAAGGTGCTCGACGGCGACCTGGACGAGTTCGTCGAAGCCAGCCTGAAATCCGGCCTGGAAGCGGGCTCCAAGCGGGTTGACGCTTGAGGGCAGGAACGAGTGGAGAGGAACGAGGAACGAGCAGATCCCCGATCCTGACCGCCACGCCGTTCCTCACCGTTTGAATACCTTCGGCCCCACGCCCGCGCAATCCAGCTTCCTCACTCGTTTCTCGTTCCTCTCCACTCGTTCCTAAGACGCCCCCCATGACCGACCAGCCCACCACGCCCCCCGACGAGAACAGCCTGATCGCCGAGCGGCGTGGAAAGCTCACCGCGCTGCGCGGGCAGGGCATCGCCTTTCCCAACGATTTCAAGCGCGACACCTACGCGGGCGATCTGCAGGACGAATTCGCCGATGACGAGCGCTACACCGCCGAGGCGCTGGAAGGCCTGGAGCGGCAGGTCAGGCTGGCCGGCCGCCTGATGGCCAAGCGGGTGATGGGCAAGGCCAGCTTCGCGCAGATCCAGGACGAGTCCGGACGGATCCAGCTCTTCCTGCAGGGCAATGCGCTGGGCGAGGCCTACACCGCGTTCAAGGGCTGGGACGTGGGCGATATCGTCGCGGTGGAAGGCGGCCTGACCCGTACCAAGACCGGCGAGCTGTCGGTCAAGGCCTCGGCCATCCGCCTGCTGACCAAGTCGCTGCGCCCCCTGCCGGACAAGTGGCACGGCCTGAGCGATGTCGAGCAGCGCTACCGCCAGCGCTACGTGGACCTGATCGTGACGCCGGAGGCGCGCGAGGTCTTCATCAAGCGCTCCAAGATCATCCGCGCGATCCGCTCCTGGCTGGACAACCGGCGCTTCCTGGAAGTGGAGACGCCGATGATGCATTACATCCCGGGCGGCGCCACGGCCAGGCCCTTCACCACCCACCACAATGCGCTGGATCTGCAGCTGTACCTGCGCGTGGCGCCGGAGCTGTACCTCAAGCGCCTGGTCGTGGGCGGCCTGGAGCGCGTGTACGAGATCAACCGCAACTTCCGCAACGAAGGCGTGTCCACCCGGCACAACCCCGAATTCACCATGCTCGAGCTGTACGAGGCCTACGCCACGTACCACGAGGTGATGGACCTGACCGAGGCGGTGATCCGCGATACCGCCCAGAGCGTGCTGGGCACCACCCAGGTGGAATGGGACGGCGCGCAGATCGACCTGGCCCCGGCCTTCCGCCGCTGGCGCATGGATGAGGCCGTGCGCCACCACAATCCGGAAATCACCGCCCAGGACTGCACCGACCGCGATGCCCTGCTGCGCCACTGCGAGCGCCTGAAGATCAAGGTCAAGCCGTCCTACGGCTGGGGCAAGCTGCTGCTGGAGATCTTCGAGGCCACCGTCGAGCACACCCTGGTGCAGCCGACCTTCATCACCGACCACCCGGTCGAGGTCTCGCCGCTGGCCCGCGCCAGCGACACCGAGCCGGGCTATACCGACCGCTTCGAGCTGTTCATCAACGGCAAGGAGATCGCCAACGGTTTCTCCGAACTCAACGATCCTGAGGACCAGGCGGCCCGCTTCCGCGCCCAGGTCGATGCCAAGGAGGGGGGCGACGACGAGGCGATGCACTTCGACGCCGACTATATCCGTGCGCTGGAGTACGGCATGGCGCCGACCGGCGGGCTGGGCATCGGCATCGACCGCCTGGTGATGCTGCTGACGGGCACGGCCTCGATCCGCGACGTGCTGCTGTTTCCCTACATGCGTCCGGCAGGCTGACGCTGCGGGTCAGCCTGTGGCGCTGGCGGGCACCCTCGGGGGCGGCCTGCGCCTGTTAAAGATTCCTGGGTTGCGGCGGATATGGAAGAGCAGAACGAGGCGGAAGGCCCTGGCCGGCCGCCTTTCCAGCCTCCGTGTTCAATCAGTGTTCGCCGGGTCGGGCCATTTGCAGTCGCGCCGGCTCTATGGCACGTTGCTTGCGGCGTGATCTGAGCCACGTTCCAGGTGGACTGCAATGCAACCGGTCCGGCTGACCGCTGCTGTTCCCGGAGCGCACGCGCTCCCTGTCAGGATCTGCACATGCTCGCCGCAAGCCGTGTCTACAACCGCCTCTCCAGCAACGACAGCCACGCCACGTGGCCGCCTGGTGACGCACACGGCCTGAATATCGTCATCGTCGATGACCAGACCTCGGCCCGCACCATGCTGCGCCATGTGATCGAGGACATCGGCTCGGAGCTGAAAGTCTTCGATTTCGGCGCCCCGGAAATGGCGCTGGCCTGGTGCGAGAACAATCGCGCCGATCTGCTGCTGCTGGACTACCGCATGCCGGGCATGGACGGCCTGGAGCTGGCGCGGCGCTTCCGGCGCCTGCCGGCCAACCGCGATATCCCGATCATCCTGGTCACCGTGGTGGGCGACGAGCCGATCCGGCAGGCTGCCCTGGAGGCGGGGGTCATCGATTTCCTGGTCAAGCCGGTGCGCCCGCGCGAGCTGCGCGCCCGCTGTCGCAACCTGCTGCAGCTGCGCCAGCAGTCCGAAAGCATCAAGCAGCGGGCGCTGTCGCTGGAGCAGCGCCTGCTGTCGAGCATGCATGAGGTCGAGGAGCGCGAGCGCGAAACGCTTTCGCGCCTGGCGCGCGCCATCGAGTACCGCGATACCGGCACCAGCGCCTTCCTGGAGCGCATGGCGCGCATCGCCGGGCTGATCGCCGAGCAACTGGGCCTGCCCGAAGACGAGGTGCGCGCCATTGAACTGGCCGCGCCCCTGCACGACATGGGCAAGATCGCCATTCCGGACGCGGTGCTGCTCAAGCCCGGCCCGCTGACCGATGAAGAGATGGCAGTCATGCGCCGGCATCCCAAGATCGGCCACGAACTGCTCAGCGGCAGCCAGAACCGGCTGATCCAGACCGGCGCGCTGATCGCCCTGCGCCACCACGAGCGCTACGACGGCAGCGGCTATCCCGACGGCCTGCGCGGGGAGGAGATTCCGCTGGAGGCCCGGATCGTGGCCGTGGCCGATGTGATGGACGCCTTGCTCTCGCCACGGCCCTACAAGAAGGCCTGGGAACAGGAGGCCGCTTTGGCGTACCTTTACGCCCAGCGCGGGCGGCTGTTCTGCCCGGCGTGCGTGGACGCGCTGATCAGGGGGCGCGAGCGTCTGGACGACATCTGCCGCCGATACTCAACCGTGCAGGCAAAACCCGGACTGGAGTAGTCCATGAACGATATCGTTTCCCAGATCAGCGGCCGCCTGGCGCGCCGCCAGGACAGCGAGCACGGGCAGGCGCTGATCCGCATCGTCATCTTCTCGGCGGTGATCGTCTACATGATGATCGGCGCCTCGCTCGGCACGATCGACCAGAACGTGTACGAGCTGTCCACGGTCATGAGCGCCGCCGGCGTCAGCATCGGCGTGGCCCTGTTCCTGTGGATCCTGGCCGCGCCCGGCCGCTCGGACGTGCGCCGGGTGATCGGCATGCTCACCGATTACGGCCTGATGTCGGTGGCCATGGCGCTCAAGGGCGAGCCGCTGGCCTGGCTGTACGTCATCATGATGTGGGTGACGGTCGGCAACGGCTTGCGCTTCGGCAATGCCTACCTGATCGCGGCAGTGTCCATGGCCTCGACCTGCTTCGGCCTGGTGCTGGCCACCAATGCCTACTGGCGCGAGAACATTACTCTGGGCCTGGGGCTGCTGGTGGGGCTGGTGGCCATTCCCATGTACCTGTCGGGCCTGCTCAAGCAGCTGACCCGGGCCACCAACGAGGCGCGCCGCGCCAACGAGGCCAAGAGTCGCTTCCTGGCCAACATGAGCCACGAGTTCCGCACGCCGCTCAATGGCCTGGCCGGCATGTCCGAGCTGCTGGCCACCACGCGGCTGGATTCGGAACAGCGCGAGTGCCTGTCCACGATCCAGGCCTCGACCCGCAGCATGCTCTCGCTGGTGGAGGACGTGCTGGACATCTCCGCGATCGAGGCCGGCAAGATCCGCCTGGACGCCGAGCTGTTCGCGCCGCGCGAGGTGGTGGAGAGCATCGGCTTCATCCTGATGCCGCAGGCGCGCGCGCGCGGGCTGGAGTACAAGATCGAGATCGCCCCGGGAGTCCCGGAGAAGATCAAGGGCGATGCGCGCCACCTGCGCCAGATCCTGCTCAACCTGATGGGCAATGCGGTCAAGTTCACCGAGCATGGCTCGGTCAGGCTCAAGGCCTGGGTGAGCGAGGACTTCGACACCCGCAAGATCCGGGTGCGCTTCCAGATCGAAGACACCGGCATCGGCATCGACGAAGAGCTGCAGGGGCGGCTGTTCCACGCCTTCGAGCAGGCCGACGTCAGTCTGCGCAGGCGCTACGGCGGGACCGGGCTGGGCACCACCATCGCCAAGGGCCTGGCCGAATCCATGGGCGGCCGCATCGGCTTCAAGAGCGTGCTGGGGCAGGGCAGCACGTTCTGGGTGGAACTGCCCTTCGAGCGCGCCCCCGCCGAGCGTCCCGAGCCGGTCCCGGCGGTGCTGGAAGGCGAGCAGGACGTCGGCGAAAACGTCATTGCCTTCTCCAATCCCTTCCTGCGCCATCGCGCCCGCGTGCGCAGCCTGCAGGTGCTGGTGGCCGACGACCACGAAGCCAATCGCATGGTCGTACAGCGTCTGCTGCAGAAGGCCGGCCACAAGGTGGTGTGCGTCAACGGGGGCGAGGAAGCGCTCGATGCGATGGCCCTGAGCGACTACGACGCCCTGATCATCGACTTGCACATGCCGGGGGTCAGCGGCCTGGACCTGCTCAAGCAGCTCAAGGTCATGCAGGCCGGCGGGGGTCCGCGGACCCCGGTGGTGGTGCTCAGCGCCGACGTCACCCCCGATGCTATCCATCGCTGCGAACTGGCCGGCGCGCGCGCCTTCCTGGCCAAGCCGGTGGTGGCCACGCGGCTGTTGGACGTGCTGGCCGACATCGCCGGCAACGGCAAGGGCGGCACGGTGGTCAGCGTGCCGCGCGAGGAACTGGCCGCCGAGGACCAGGCGCTGGACCCCAGCGTGCTGGATGAGCTGAGCGCGTTGGGCATGGGCGAGAAGTTCGAGCGCGAGTTCGTCTCCCAGTGCCTGAACGATGCCGATGGCTGCATCGGCGGCATCAGCCATGCCATGCAGGGCGGCGATCTGGAGCGCGTCCGCGAGCACGCCCACGCGCTCAAGGGCGTGGCAAGCAACCTGGGACTGGTGCAGCTTGCCGCCAGCAGCAGCGAGCTGATGAAACTCAGCGACTGGCAGCTGGGCCAGGAATGGAAGCAGCGCCTGGCGATGGTCAACGCCCAGCTGATCCACGGCCGCGCCGCGCTGGAACTGCGCCGCCGGCCGCGCCAGGATGGCTCGGGCGAAGACCAGCAGGGACTGTCCAGCTAAACGCCGCACCGGGGCATGGCATTGCCCCGGTCCGTCATGGCGGCGGGCGGTTACGCGGCGTGGACCGAGCGGCGCTCCTGCGCCCTGACGATGCGGTCCATCATCTTGAGCGAGCGCTCGCCCAGGGCCAGCGCGGTGTCCACCCACACCTCGGTGATGGCCATCAGCTCCTCGTAGCTCACCGGCTGGGCGATGTTGCGGCAGGCGTTGAGCGCAAGATGCGCATGGGCGGCGCGTTGCTGGCGCTGGATCAGCTCACGCACGGCCTCCTGGCCTTGGCCCTTCTTGACCAGGATGTCGACCACCCCGAGCTTGTACATCTCCTCGCTGCTGTACAGGCGGCCGTCGAGGATCAGTTTTTCCGCCATCTGCGGCGAGACGCGCTTGCACAGGAAGGAGTAGGCGCCCATGCCCGGAAACAGCCCGAACAGCACCTCCGGCAAACCCATTTCCACGCCTTCCTCGGCCACGATGGTGTGGCAGGCCAGCGCCATCTCCAGGCCACCGCCCAGCGCATCGCCCTGCAGCAGGGCGATGGTCCTGACATCGCCGCCCAGGCCGGTGCTGAGGATGTGCACACCCTCGATGCAGCGCTTGGCGTAACCCAGCAGGGTCTCGCGGTCACGCTCACGGATCAGCTGGGCGAACAGCTCCAGATCGCCGCCCAGATTGAAGGCCGTGGCATCGGAGGCCAACACGAAATGACGCAGGTTGCCGCGCTGGCGCTCGGCCGAGGAGCGGGTGATGGAGGAGGTGAACTTCCACATCTCCTCCAGCAGATTGCGGCGGAAGCAGGGGCGGGTGCCCGGGGCCATGTCCGTATGCATGTACATCCAATGGACGTTGTTGTCCGGGGTGGACTCGGTACGGATGGTGGAGAAAGAGCGGGTGCGCAGCAGCGGCTCGACGGTGCTCATGGCGATGGTTTCCTGGCGGCGTGTGATGCCCTATCGGGCGACTGGACATAGAATTTCATGTGACGTGGGTCACGTCACATGCAAAATCTATACATGAACATCGCGTTCAGAAAGCGCTGACGACAGGTGGCAAGTCTGCTTTCGGTCGCAACTTGGCGACCAATGTACGGAAATGCGAGCTATGTCAACCAGGCAATTTTCATGCCAGGACCGCCGGGGCCGCTAATGCTGTGATGGCTTGCCGAGTTCGGCGTCGCGCAAGTCCTTGCGCAGGATCTTGCCGACATTGGTCTTGGGCAGCTCCTTGCGGAACTCGATCTGGCGTGGCTGCTTGTAGCCAGTGAGATTCTCGCGGCAGAACGCCTTGACCTGCTCGGTGGTCAGGTTCGGGTCCTTGGGCACGACGAAGAGCTTCACCGTCTCCCCGGAACGGTCGTCCGGCACGCCGATGGCCGCCACCTCCAGCACGCCGGGCATGCCCGCCACCACGTCCTCGATCTCGTTGGGATACACGTTGAACCCGGAGACCAGGATCATGTCCTTCTTGCGGTCCACGATGTAGAAGAAGCCGCCCTCGTCCATCTTGGCCATGTCGCCGGTGTGCAGCCAGCCATTGGCGTCGATGGCCTTGGCTGTTTCCTCCGGGCGCTTCCAGTAGCCCTTCATCACCTGCGGCCCCTTGAGGCACAGCTCGCCGACCTCGCCCACGCCCAGCGGTTGGCCAGCGTCGTCCATCACACAGGCATCGGTGGAAGGCACCGGCAGGCCGATGGAGCCGTTGTAGTCCTTGAGGTTCATCGGATTGATGCAGGCAGCCGGCGAGGTCTCGGTCAGCCCATAGGCTTCCACCAGCGTCACGCCGGTGACCTGCTTCCAGCGCTCGGCCACCGCACGCTGCACGGCCATGCCGCCGCCCAGGGTCATCTTGAGCCTGGAGAAATCCAGGGACTCGAAGCCCGGCGTGTTGAGCAGGCCGTTGAAGAGGGTGTTGACGCCGGTGATGGCGGTGAACCCGGAGGTCTTCAGCTCCTTGACGAAGCCCTTCATGTCGCGCGGGTTGGTGATCAGGTGGTTCAGTCCGCCGTTTTCCACGAACACCAGGCCGTTGGCCGTCAACGCGAAGATATGGTAGAGCGGCAGGGCGGTGATGATGACTTCCTTGCCCTCGTCCAGGCCCTGGCTGATCCACTCGCCGGCCTGCAGCATGTTGGCCACCAGATTGCGGTGGGTGAGCATCGCGCCCTTGGCCACGCCGGTGGTGCCGCCCGTGTACTGCAGGAAAGCGATGTCGTCAGGCTGGATATCCACCGCCGGCAGCGTGTGCCGGGCGCCGATGGACAGCGCATCGCGATAGCGCACGGCCTGCTTGAGGCTGTAGTCGGGCACCATCTTCTTGATGTACTTCAGGACGAAGTTGACCACCGGCCCCTTGGGGAAGCCGAGCAGGTCGCCCAGCCCGGTGGTGATGACCTGGCGCACCGGCGTGTCGGCGATCACCTGCTCGACGGTATGGCCAAAGTTGTCCACCACCACCAGCACGCTGGCGCCGGCGTCCACCAGCTGGTGCCTGAGTTCGCGGGGGGTGTAGAGCGGATTGACGTTGACCACGGTCAGGCCGGCGCGGAGCGTGCCGAAGATCGCCACCGGATACTGCAGGCAGTTGGGCATCATCAGGGCGACGCGGTCGCCTTTCTTCAGGCCCAGCTCGCCCAGCAGGTAGGCGGCGAACTGGCGGCTGAGCGTATCGATCTCGCCGTAGGTCAGGACCTTGCCGAAGTTGCGGAAGGCCGGACGGGCGCGATGCTTTTCGATGGCCTTGTCCAGCACGGACATGATGGAGCGATAGCCTTCCAGGTCCACTTCGTGCGGGACGCCGGCTGGATAGTTCTTGAACCAGGGACGGTCCTGAATCATGGTGTTGATTCCCCCCCAAGGGATGACAACGATGTGGCCTTGGCCACGAGTGGCATGAGGATACCGGGCCGAATGGAAATCGTGAAACCACGACCAAAGGCGCGTATGGGCTGGGCGGGCCTGTGTTTGCTGACGGCGCTGTCAGCTCTGCTGGCCTGCCAGCGCACGCCGCCGGAACAGCGCCTGCGCGAGCAGATCTCCCAATTGCAGGCGCAGGTCCAGGCCAGGCAGATCAGCAGGGTCATGGACGCCGTGGCCGAGGACTTCAGTGGCAACGACGCCATGGACAGGGCCACGCTGCACAACCTGCTGCGCGCGCAGGTCCTGTCCCGGCAGGCGGTCGGGGTCACGCTGGGGCCGGTCGCCGTGGAGGTGAAGGGCCAGACCGCCACGGCCAGCTTCGAGATGATCCTCACCGGCGGCAACGGTGGCTGGATCCCCGAGACCGGAGCGGCCTACCGGGTCGAGACCGGCTGGCGCGCCGACGGGCAGGACTGGAAGCTCTACAGCGCCAGCTGGCAGCGCAAGCTCTAGCGTTTTCCGTCCCGCATAAAAAAGAAGGCCGGACAGGCCGGCCTCCTTCTTTGCAGGACGCGCCTGCTCAGGCCGCTTTCTTCGCGGCGAGCTGGCGCAGCACGTAATGCAGCAGGCCGCCATGGCGGAAGTACTCCACTTCCTTGGGCGTCAGCAGCAGCACGCGGACCTCGAACTTCACCTCGGTGCCATCGCCCTTTCTGGCCACGACCTGCGCCGTCCGGGATTGGCCGTCTTCCAGGCCGGTCACGTCGATCACCTCCGAGCCATCCAGGCCCAGCGATTGCGCGTTCTGGCCGTCCTTGAACTGCAGCGGCAGCACGCCCATGCCGACCAGGTTGGAGCGGTGGATGCGCTCGAAGCTTTCGGCGATCACCGCCTTGACCCCCAGCAGGTTGGTGCCCTTGGCGGCCCAGTCGCGAGAGGAGCCGGTGCCGTACTCCTTGCCGGCCATGACCACCAGCGGCACGCCATCGGCCTTGTATTTCATCGCCGCATCGTAGATGGCCAGCTTCTCCGGCTCGCCGCCGGCCTTGGGGTAGTACAGGGCGTTGCCGCCTTCCTCGCCGCCGAACACCAGGTTCTTGATGCGGATGTTGGCAAAGGTGCCGCGCACCATGACATCGTCGTTGCCGCGACGGCTGCCATAGCTGTTGAAGTCGGCCGGCTGCACGCCGCGTTCCTGCAGGAAACGGCCCGCGGGCGAATCCTTCTTGATGTTGCCTGCCGGGGAGATGTGGTCGGTGGTGATCGAGTCGCCGAACAGCCCCATGATGCGCGCGCCGTGCACGTCGTCGATGCTGCCCGACTCCTTGGACATGCCTTCGAAGTAGGGTGGGTTCTTGATGTAGGTGGACTGGCCGTCCCATTCGTACAGCCCACCATCGGGCGAGGCGATGTTGTTCCAGCGGCTGTCGCCCTTGAACACGTCGGCGTAGTTCTTCGCGAACATCTCCGGGCCGATGGTCTTGGCGATGAAGTCGCCGATTTCCTTGTTGGTCGGCCAGATGTCCTTGAGGAACACCTCCTTGCCGTCCGCGCCGGTGCCCAGCGGCTGGGTGGTCAGGTCGATGTCGGTGGTGCCGGCGATGGCGTAGGCGACCACCAGCGGCGGCGAGGCCAGGTAGTTCATCTTCACTTCCGGATGCACGCGGCCTTCGAAGTTGCGGTTGCCCGACAGCACCGAGGACACCACCAGGTCGCCTTCGGCGATGGCCGCCGAGACATCGTCCGGCAGCGGCCCCGAGTTGCCGATGCAGGTGGTGCAGCCGTAGCCGACGACGTAGAAGCCCAGCTTCTCCAGGTCGTCCATCACCCCGGCCTTCTTCAGGTAGTCAGTGACCACCAGCGAGCCTGGGCCGAGTGAGGTCTTGACCCAGGGCGCGGCCTTCAGGCCCTTGGCTGCCGCATTGCGCGCCAGCAGGCCCGCGCCCAGCATCACCGCCGGGTTGGAGGTGTTGGTGCACGAGGTGATCGCCGCGATCACCACCGCGCCATCCTTCAGCTTCCAGCCGGCGCCGCTGTCGCCGGTGGACTCGCGGTGCGATTCCTTGGCGCCCACGGCGGTGCCACCGCCGCCTTCGTTGGCCAGGCGATCTTCCTGCTTGGCATCGCTCTTGCGCTTCTTCTCGCGCGCCTCGGCGAAGGGCACCAGGCTGTCGCGGTAGTTCTTTTGCATGTCGCTGAGCAGCACGCGGTCCTGCGGACGCTTGGGGCCGGCCAGGGACGGCTTGACCTCGCCCATGTCCAGATGCAGCGTGGCGCTGTACTCGGCATGCGGGCTGTCCGCGTCGTGCCACAGGCCCTGGGCCTTGGCATAGGCCTCCACCAGCGCAATCTGGTCCTCGCTGCGGCCGGACAGGCGCAGGTAGGTCAGCGACTCGGCATCGATCGGGAAGATACCGCAGGTGGCGCCGTACTCGGGGGCCATGTTGCCGATGGTGGCGCGGTCGGCCAGCGGCAGGTGCTGCAGGCCTTCGCCGAAGAACTCCACGAACTTGCCCACCACACCCAGCTTGCGCAGCATTTGGGTCACCGTGAGCACCAGGTCGGTGGCGGTGGCGCCTTCGGGCAGCTTGCCGGTCAGCTCGAAGCCCACCACCTGCGGGATCAGCATGGAAGAGGGCTGGCCCAGCATCGCCGCCTCGGCCTCGATGCCCCCCACGCCCCAGCCCAGCACGCCGATGCCGTTGATCATGGTGGTGTGCGAGTCGGTACCGAATACGGTGTCCGGATAGGCCAGGGTGGTGCCGTCGTGCTCGGCGGTCATCACCACGCGCGCCAGGTGCTCCAGGTTGACCTGGTGCACGATGCCGGTGTTGGGCGGGACCACCTTGAAGTTGTCGAACGCCTTCTGCCCCCAGCGCAGGAAGCTGTAGCGCTCGGCGTTGCGCTGGAATTCGATCTTGCCGTTGAGGTCCAGCGCATCGGGCTTGCCGAACACATCGACCTGGACCGAGTGGTCGATGACCAGCTCGGAGGGAATCTGCGGATTGATCTGCTCGGCGCTGCCGCCCAGCTTGACCACCGCATCGCGCATGGCCGCCAGGTCCACCACGCAGGGCACGCCGGTGAAGTCCTGCAGCACCACCCGCGCCGGCATGAAGGCGATCTCGGTATCCGGCTCGGCCTTGGCGTCCCACTTGGCAACTGCCTGGATGTGCTCGGGGATGACGCTGACCCCGTCCTCGCAGCGAAGCAGGTTCTCCAGCAGGATCTTCATGGAGTAGGGCAGGCGGGCGATGTCGAATTGCCGGCCCAGGGTGGGCAGGCTGTAATAGGTGTAGGACCGACCGGCGACATCGAGCTGGCTGCGGGTCTTGAAGGAATCGCTCATGGGCTTTGGCTCCTTGATCGGTGCGCGCGAGCCGCCGTGGCGGTGGGCTCCGAAAACTTGGCTGGATGACCTGTTGGTCGCGTCAACTATGGCGCCGCGGACGTGACAGGCAGGTTGTCGCTGCTGCGACGCCCAGCAGTATGAACCCAAAAGTATGTATAATTCATGCATACCTCATGGGGCATACCGATGGAAGCCACCGTTGCCGAACGCGGGCAGATCACCCTCCCCAAGGCCGTGCGCGATGCGCTCGGGCTGACCAAGGGCACCCAGCTCAAGGTCGAACTCGACGGCAGCCGCATCATCCTGCGCAAGAGCGTGGACGATGCGATCTCCAAGGCGCGCGGGCGTTTTGCGCTGGATGGCTTCGAGTCGGTCGAGGCGGCGGTCCGCGGCAGCCGCGAATCCTCGGAAGGCTGATCGCCATCGCCTTCGATAGAGCCCGCACGTGATCGCCATCGATTCGCCCGTCCTGATCGACCTGCTCGCCAATGGCCCGCAGGCAGATGCCGCCGAGGCCTGCCTGCGCCAGTGCCTGGGCAGTGGCCGGGTGGTGGTGTGCGACGTGGCCCTGGCCGAGATCTGCGCCTCGCTGCGCGGCGGGGCAGAGGCCTTGGGCGTGCTGGAGGAGATGGGCGTGCACTTCAGCCCGGTCGAATCCAAGTCCGCCCTGCGCGCCGGCGAGATGCAGCGCCGCTATCGCCAACGCGGCGGGGCCGGGCACACGCTGTCCGACTTCCTGATCGGCTCGCACGCCCTGCTGCAGTGCGATGCCTTGATCACCTACAGCCAGCCGTTCTACCGCGACTACTTCAAGGGCCTGAAGCTCATCCTGCCGCAGGCCTGATCCTTGACACCTAATGTCCGTCTCAACCGGGAGTTGACCATGTTGGAAGCCTATCGCCACCACGTTGCCGAGCGCGCCGCGCTTGGCATCCCGCCGCTGCCGCTGACCGCGCAGCAGACCGCCGAGGTCATCGAACTGCTCAAGGCCCCGCCGGCGGGCGAGGCCGAATTCCTGGTCGAGCTGATTACCCATCGGGTGCCGGCCGGCGTGGACGATGCGGCCAAGGTCAAGGCCAGCTATCTGGCCGCCGTCGCCTTCGGCACCGAGCAGAACACGCTGATCAGCCGCGAGCGCGCCACCGAGCTGCTGGGCACCATGCTGGGCGGCTACAACGTGCACCCGCTGGTGGAGCTGCTGGATGACGCCACCGTGGGCGCCATCGCCGCCAACGGCCTCAAGCACACCCTGCTGATCTTCGACGCCTTCCACGACGTCAAGGAAAAGGCCGACGCCGGCAATGCCAACGCCCAGGCCGTGCTGCAGAGCTGGGCCGACGCCGAGTGGTTCACCAGCAAGCCGGAAGTGCCGCAGTCGATGACGCTGACGGTGTTCAAGGTGCCGGGCGAGACCAACACCGACGACCTGTCGCCGGCACCGGACGCGACCACGCGCCCGGACATCCCGATGCACGCCCTGGCGATGCTCAAGAACAAGCGCGAAGGCGCGCCCTTCACCCCGGAGGAGGACGGCAAGCGCGGTCCGATCCAGCAGATCCTGGATCTGAAGGACAAGGGCCATCTGGTCGCTTACGTGGGCGACGTGGTCGGCACCGGTTCCTCGCGCAAGTCCGCGACCAACTCGGTGCTGTGGTGGACCGGCGAGGACATCCCGTTCATCCCCAACAAGCGCTTCGGCGGCGTGTGCCTGGGCTCCAAGATCGCCCCCATCTTCTACAACACGATGGAAGACGCCGGCGCGCTGCCGATCGAGCTGGACGTGTCGCAGATGGAGCTGGGCGATGTGATCGAGCTGCGTCCGTACGAGGGCAAGGCGCTGAAGGACGGCCAGGTCATCGCCGAGTTCCAGGTCAAGTCCGAGGTGCTGTTCGACGAAGTGCGCGCAGGCGGCCGTATTCCGCTGATCGTGGGCCGTGGCCTGACCGCCAAGGCGCGCGAGGCACTGGGCCTGCCGGCCACGGACCTGTTCCGCCTGCCGCAGCAGCCGGCCGATTCCGGCAAGGGCTACTCGCTGGCGCAGAAGATGGTCGGCCGCGCGATCGGCCTGCCGGAAGGCCAGGGCGCGCGTCCGGGCACCTACTGCGAGCCGAAGATGACCTCGGTCGGTTCGCAGGACACCACCGGCCCGATGACCCGCGACGAGCTGAAGGACCTGGCCTGCCTGGGCTTCTCGGCCGACCTGGTGATGCAGTCGTTCTGCCACACCGCGGCCTACCCCAAGCCGGTGGACGTCAAGACCCACCACACCCTGCCGGAGTTCATCTCCACCCGCGGTGGCATCTCCCTGCGTCCGGGCGATGGCGTCATCCACAGCTGGCTCAATCGCATGCTGCTGCCCGACACCGTCGGCACCGGCGGCGACTCGCACACCCGCTTCCCGGTGGGCATCTCCTTCCCGGCCGGCTCGGGCCTGGTCGCCTTCGCCGCGGCCACCGGCGTGATGCCGCTGGACATGCCTGAGTCGGTGCTGGTGCGCTTCAAGGGCAAGATGCAGCCGGGCGTGACCCTGCGCGACCTGGTCAACGCGATCCCGCTGTACGCGATCAAGGCCGGTCTGCTGACCGTGGCCAAGCAGGGCAAGAAGAACATCTTCTCCGGCCGCATCCTGGAGATCGAAGGGCTGCCGGACCTGAAGGTCGAGCAGGCCTTCGAACTGTCCGACGCCTCGGCCGAACGTTCTGCTGCCGGTTGCACCGTGCACCTGAATAAGGAGCCGATCATCGAGTACATCAACAGCAACATCACGCTGTTGAGCTGGATGATCGAGCAGGGCTACCAGGACGCACGTTCGATCCAGCGCCGCATCGACAAGATGAAGGAATGGCTGGCCGATCCGCAGCTGCTCAAGGGCGACGCCGATGCCGAGTACGCGGCGGTGATCGAGATCGACCTGGCCGACGTGCACGAGCCGATCCTGGCCTGCCCGAACGACCCGGACGATGTGAAAACCCTGTCCGAAGTGGCCGGCGCCAAGATCGATGAGGTGTTCATCGGTTCGTGCATGACCAACATCGGTCATTTCCGTGCCGCCTCCAAGCTGCTGGAAGGCAAGCGCGACATTCCGACTAAGCTGTGGGTCGCCCCGCCGACCAAGATGGATGCCGCCGAGCTGACCAAGGAAGGCCATTACGGCACCTTCGGCACCGCCGGTGCGCGCATGGAGATGCCGGGCTGCTCGCTGTGCATGGGCAACCAGGCGCAGGTGAAGGAGGGCGCCACGGTGTTCTCCACCTCCACCCGCAACTTCCCCAACCGCCTGGGCCGCAACTCCAACGTCTACCTGGGTTCGGCCGAGCTGGCCGCGATCTGCTCGCGCCTGGGCCGCATCCCGACCAAGGAGGAGTACATGGCCGATATCGGCGTGCTGGACGCCAATGCCGCGGACATCTATCGCTACATGAACTTCGACCAGATCGAGGATTACCAGGTCGGCGAGAAGACCGCGGCCTGAGTCAGGCCTTAAGGCAACACGGAAGCTGGCGAATGCGGTGACGCATTGGTTCACGCAGGCCTGCCGCACAGCGGGCAGGCCTGCGGCGGCTGAGCCGGCATGCCTGCGTGTTGCCGGCGGGGTGGTGGATGGAAGGGCGTCATCCACCCTACGTGCTGGGCCGGTACGCCCGCGGTGTTGGTCTTGCGGCGGTGGTGGATGAGAAGAGCGTCATCCACCCTACGGGCTTGCCCGCGGTGTGGTTTGCCGCGGTGGTGGATGGAAGAGCGTCATCCACCCTACCGTCGACCCCAGGTGCACGTCGTAGGGTGGACAACGCGAAGCTTGTCCACCGGGCAACAGGCCGCGACACGGCACCGAAGGTGCTCTCCCGGATCCACGTTGTGCACGCGATCAACTAGGTTCCAAAGCCTCCGATGCCAGTCCCCTGGCATCGGTTTTCTTTTGCCTACTCAACCGCGTCCGTTCGGCCTTCCCGGCGGAATCGATCACCCGCGCATCGAAGCCGTAGACACCAGGCGCGCGTCAGTAGAGAGATCCCCGATTGATCAGGTCACGTGGTGGATGCCGGGCATGGCGCCATCGCGCCGAGCCGGTGACCCGTGCGTTCAAAGGCTGATTCGAAGCTCGCAACCCGCGCCGCGCACCTGGCGGGAATGGCTCAAAGCAGCTTCTCGGCCTCGGCCGCCATGGCGCGGCGCGAGAACATGAAGTCCCACATCTTGCCGCCGCACTGGCGCCACAGCACCGCCGAGCGCAGCGCCGTCATCAGGATGGCGCGCACTTCGCTGACCACCCCGGGCTGGGCCAGGTAATGCGGATTGCCCGAGACCATCACCCGCGGACGCAGATGGCTGACCGTGTCGGCATACAGCGTGCCGACCGCGGCCAGCACGTCGGGATGGATGCTGCCGTCGGCCTGCGCCTGCGGCGCCAGGTCCTGCAGACCAGCGCGCACGGCCGCGGCCGTCTCGTCTTCTGCCACGAACCGGCGCTCCAGCTGCAGCACCGCCATCGCCAGCTTGGGCAGCGTGGGGTCGGCGAGCCGCCCCAGGCCATAATCGCGCACCAGTTGCAGCCCCGGTGCCAGTTCGCCCACGCGGCCGTACACCGCCTGCACCGACGGCGCGTCGATGCGGAAGATGCTGTCCATCAGGGTGCGCACGATGGGGCCGTCGTGTTCGCCGGTTTCGGCCACGCGACGGACCTGGGTCAAGGCCTGCATCAGGCCGGCCAGCGCCATCACACGGTCTTCGAGGGAATTGCTCAAGCTGCTTGCTCCATGATCTTGCGTTCCAGGGGGGCATCGGTCCGTGCGATGACCGCGCCGCCCAGGCACTGTTCCCCCAGGTACAGCACCACCGATTGCCCCGGCGTGACGGCACGCTGCGGCGTGGGGAAGTCCACCTCCAGCGTCCCGTCCGCGGCGACCGTGACCCGGCAGGGTTCGTCGGCCTGGCGATAGCGCGTCTGCGCGGTGCATTCGAACTGTGCGGCTGGCGGGCCGCCTGCGATCCAATGCGCGCGCTCGGACCATAGCTGCTGCGAGTGCAGATAAGGACTGCGCGTGTCCTGATCCACATACAGGACGTTGCGTGCCACGTCCTTGCCCACCACGTACCAGGGCGCCGCGGGCCGGCCCTTGACCCCGCCGATCTGCAGGCCTTCGCGCTGTCCCAAGGTGAAAAAGAACACCCCCGGGTGCCGCCCGATCACCGCACCCTGCGGGTCGCGCATCTCGCCTTCGCGCGCGGGCAGGTACTGGCCAAGGAAAGTGCGGAAATCGCGCTCACCGATGAAGCAGATGCCGGTGGAATCCTTCTTGTCGTGCGTGGGCAGTGCGGCCTCGCGCGCGATCCGGCGCAGGTCGGGCTTGTGCAGCTCACCCACGGGAAACAGCGTGGCCGCCAACTGTTCCTGGCCCAGCTGATGGAGGAAATAGCTCTGGTCCTTGCCGCGGTCGCGTCCGCGCAGCAGGCGCCAGGCGCCGTGGTGATGGGCGACCCGTGCGTAATGACCGGTGGCGATGCGCTCGGCGCCCAGCTCGCGGGCCGCGTCGAGGAAGTGCTTGAACTTGACCTCGCGATTGCACAGCACATCCGGGTTGGGCGTGCGCCCGGCGGCGTACTCGGCCAGGAAGTGCTCGAACACACCTTTCCAGTACGCGTCTGAAAAGTCGCGGAAATGGAACGGGATCCCCAGCCTGCCGCAGACGGCCACCGCGTCGCGGCGGTCATCGTCGGCACGGCACTCGCCGCTGCCATCGTCGGCCCAGTTCTGCATGAACAGGCCGGCGATCTCTTCCCCGCCATCGCGCAGGCGCAGGGCGGCCACGCTGGAATCCACGCCGCCGGACACGCCGACCACGGTGCGCACGCTCACGCCACGGCCTGGACGAGCCAGAGGGGATAGCGCTGCCCCGCCAGGTAGTCCTGCACGACCTTCCACACCAGCGGGCTGCGGTGGCGATCGGCCTGGGCCTGCAGCTCGGTGGGCGTCATCCAGATCGCCCGTTCGATCCCATCGTCGAGCCTGCGCTGCGGATGATGGCGCAGGGGCTCTCCAAAGAAGGCAAAGCGCAGGAATTCCTGCCCGCTGGGCGCGGTCCATTGATAGGCGCCGATGAAGCCGGTCAGCTCCACATCCCAGCCTGTCTCTTCCAGCGTCTCACGCACGGCGGCCTGGGCCAGGGTCTCGTCCGGGTCCAGGTGACCGGCAGGCTGGTTGAGTTGCAGGCGATCCGAGCCGGCGTACTCCTCCACCACCAGCAGCTTGCCCTCGCGCACCACCACGGTCGCCACGGTGACGTCCGGGTACCACGGGGCCTGTCCGGCGGCCATCAGTCGCACCTGGTCACGGGATGCGCCACCGGCACGGGGCACGCGCCGGGCCGGGGTGGGGAGGGTGAGCAGGAATACAGGGGCATCGGTCTCGACGGATCTGATGAACGGCGCAAATTGTGCGGCTCCAGCGCCGATGCGTCCAATCCGCTCCTTATAATTGCCCCATGACGCGCCAGAACCAGCACGAACACGAACACGACCATGGGGTCATGGTGGAGACCGGCAAGCCGGAAGTCGCGCCGCCGCCGCGCTACCAGGTCCTGATCCTCAACGACGACTACACCCCGATGGACTTCGTGGTGACCGTCCTGCAGCAATTCTTCAATCTGGACCTGGAAAAGGCGACCCAGATCATGCTGCACGTCCACACCCGCGGCCGCGGCGTATGCGGTGTCTACACGCGCGAGGTGGCTGAATCCAAAGTGGCACAGGTCAACGAATATTCGCGCATGAGCCAGCACCCGCTGCTATGCACGATGGAGAAGACCTGACCGGGGGCGCCGCGCCGAGGCCAATGGCGACGTTTCCTGAACACAGAAACCAGACGGTGTTGTGGAATTTGATCCGACTGGCCGCATATTGTCCTCAATAGGCAATTGGAGCCCCCACGATGTTCAGCAAAGACCTCGAACAGACCATTGGCCAGTGCTACAAGCGCGCCAGGGAAGCGCGCCACGAATTCATGACCGTTGAGCACTTGCTGCTGGCCCTGCTCGACAATCCCTCGGCCCAGGCCGTGCTCAAGGCCACCGGCGCCGATGCCGGCCGGCTGCGCAGCGACCTGGAGCAGGCCATCGAGGCTTCGGTCTCGCGCCTGGCCGAGGACGATGGCCGCGACACCCAGCCGACGCTGGGCTTCCAGCGCGTCCTGCAGCGCGCCGTGTACCACGTGCAGTCCTCGGGCAAGAAGGAGGTCAGCGGCGCCAACGTGCTGGTGGCCATCTTCGGCGAGAAGGACTCGCACGCCGTGTACTTCCTCAACCAGCAGGACGTGACCCGCCTGGACGTGGTCAATTACCTGTCCCACGGCATCGCCAAGCAGGGCGAGGAGGGCCTGGCGGCTCCCGGCCCGGACGGAGAGGCCCGCGCCAGCGAAGGCGGGGAGGCCGAGCCCAAGGGCGATGCCCTGGCCGAGTACGCCAGCAACCTCAACGAGGCGGCCCGCAACGGCAAGATCGACCCGCTGGTCGGCCGCGCCGAGGAAATCGAGCGCACCATCCAGGTCCTGTGCCGCCGCCGCAAGAACAATCCGCTCTACGTCGGCGAGGCTGGCGTGGGCAAGACCGCCCTGGCCGAGGGCCTGGCCAAGCGCATTGTCGACGGCGACGTGCCAGAGGTGCTGGAAGACGCGGTGATCTACTCGCTGGACCTGGGCGCGCTGGTGGCGGGCACCAAGTACCGCGGCGATTTCGAGAAGCGCCTGAAGGCGGTGCTGTCGGCGATGAAGAAGGTGCCGCACGCGGTGCTGTTCATCGACGAGATCCACACCATCATCGGTGCCGGTTCGGCCTCCGGCGGCACCATGGACGCCTCCAACCTGATCAAGCCAGCGTTGGCCTCGGGCGAGCTGCGCTGCATCGGTTCGACGACGTTCCAGGAATATCGCGGCATCTTCGAGAAGGATCGCGCGCTGGCGCGGCGCTTCCAGAAAATCGACGTGGTCGAGCCGACCATCGCCGAGACCTTCGAGATCCTGCAGGGGCTCAAGCCCAAGTACGAGGCGCACCACGGCGTGACTTATGCCGATGAGGCGCTGCAGGCCGCGGTGGACCTGTCGGTCAAGCATATCGGCGACCGCTTGCTGCCGGACAAGGCCATCGACGTGATCGACGAGGCTGGCGCCCGCCAGCGCCTGCTGCCGCAGGCCGAGCGCAAGGAGCTGATTGACACCGAGGAGATCGAGGCCATCGTCGCCAAGATGGCGCGCATCCCGGCCAAGCAGGTCAGCGCGACCGATAAGGATGTGCTGCAGCACCTGGAGCGCAACCTCAAGATGGTCATCTTCGGCCAGGATCAGGCGATCGAGTCGCTGGCCTCGGCCATCAAGCTGGCGCGCAGCGGCCTGGGCAACCCGGACAAGCCGATCGGCAACTTCCTGTTCGCCGGCCCGACCGGCGTGGGCAAGACTGAGGTCACCAAGCAGCTGGCCATGCAGCTGGGCATCGAGCTGGTGCGCTTTGACATGTCCGAGTACATGGAACCGCACTCGGTCAGCCGCCTGATTGGCGCGCCTCCGGGCTATGTCGGCTTCGACCAGGGCGGGCTGTTGACCGAGAAGATCGTCAAGACCCCGCACTGCGTGCTGCTGCTGGACGAGATCGAGAAGGCGCACCCGGACATCTTCAACATCCTGCTGCAGGTCATGGACCGCGGCATGCTGACCGATACCAACGGGCGCGAGGCCAACTTCAAGAACGTGATTGTGGTGATGACCACCAACGCCGGTGCCGCACAGGCCTCGCGCAGGAGCATCGGCTTCACCAAGCAGGATCATTCCAGCGATGCGATGGAGGTGATCCGTCGCGGCTTCACGCCGGAGTTCCGCAACCGCCTGGATGCGGTGGTGCAGTTCCAGGCACTGGGCTTCGACCACATCCTGCGCGTGGTGGACAAGTTCCTGATCGAGCTGGAAATGCTGCTGCACGAAAAGCACGTCAGCCTGAGCGCTACGCCGGAGGCGCGCGACTGGCTGGCGCAGAACGGCTTCGACCCGTTGATGGGCGCCCGCCCGATGGCGCGTGTGATCCAGGACCAGGTCAAGCGTCCGCTGGCCGACGAACTGCTGTTCGGCAAGCTGGTCAACGGCGGCAAGGTCACCATCGATGTGCGCGATGGCAAGTTGTCGGTGGAGACCCAGTCCGAGCCCGAGCGCCTGCTACCCGCGACGGTCGAATGACCGTCACTTGTGGCGAAACCAAAAAGGCGGCCCTAGGCCGCCTTTTTTGTTCAACAACTTACCGCAATCACTTCATGCGGTAGGTGATGCGACCCTTGGTCAGATCGTAGGGCGTCATCTCGACCTTGACCTTGTCGCCGGTCAGGATGCGGATGTAGTTCTTGCGCATCCGGCCGGAAATGTGCGCAATGATCTCGTGACCGTTCTCGAGCTTCACGCGGAACATGGTGTTGGGCAGCGTTTCGGCAACGGTGCCTTCGAATTCGATGGAATCGTCTTTCGACATGGAAACCTGTTGTCTGGGGCAGGCAAGCCTGCAAAGCCGGGTATTTTACCCGGACTTGCGCAGAGAGGCAAAATTCAGTTAAGCGGGCCCGGTGGCCTGGGCCAGCAGCGAGGCCTGACGCTCGCCAAAGGCCTCGGTCCAGAGGCCGGGCTGGCCCGGGCTTTCGACCAGCGGGGCGATGCGTCGCAGGAAACGCTCGCGCGGCAGCATCCGCGCGCCGAGGAAATCCAGGTGCGGGTTGTGCAGCTGCGCATCGATCAGCGGCCAGCCCCATTCCTGCAAGGTCATTGCCAGCATGGCAATGGCCACCTTGGAACCGCCACTGGCGCCGCTGAACATGCTCTCGCCGAAAAACATCCGGCCGATGGCCACGCCGTAGATGCCTCCGACCAGCGCCTGGCCGTCGAAGACTTCCACCGAATGCGCGTGGCCCAGCGCGTGCAGCTGGCAATAGGCCTGCTGCATCTCCCAGGTGATCCAGGTTCCGTCCTGGCCGGGCCGGGGCGCGGCGGCGCAGGCGGCAATCACCTGGTCGAACGCGGTGTCGGCCCGCACGATCCAGTCCGAATGGCGCAAGGCGCGCCTGAAGCGCGAGGACAGGCGCACCGCGTCGGTGGCGAACACCATGCGCGGGTCGGGCGACCACCACAGCAGCGGCTGGCCTTTCGAGAACCAGGGAAAGATGCCGCCACGATAGGCATTGAGCAAGCGCTGCGGCGACAGGTCCCCGCCCAGGGCCAGCAGGCCGTCCGGTTCGGTCAACGCCTGGGAGGCGGGCGGGAACGGCGATGCCGGGTCCGCGCCCAGCAGGAAGGGCAGCCGGCGGCTCACGGCGCGGGCGCCGTCTTGAACGGGCTGTGTGCCTGCAGGCTGCGGGCGTAGCGCAGGATCGCCTCGCGTTCCTCCCCGCACCAGCGGCCCAGCGCCTCAGCGAAATCGGGATCTGCGATCCAGTGCCGGCTGCGGACCAACTCCGGCAGGAAGCCCCGAGCGATCTTGTGTTCGCCCTGGGCGCCAGGCTCGAAACGGTCCAGGCCCTCGCGCAGGCAGTACTCGATCCCCTGGTAGTAGCAGGTCTCGAAATGCAGGCCGGGCAGGGTGCGGCTAGCCCCCCAATAGCGTCCGTACAGCGTGTCGGGACCGCGCAGATACAGGGCGCCGGCGATGGCCTCGCCCTCCAGTTCGGCAAGGACGATGACCAGGTTCCGCGGCATCTCGGCGGCAAGATGTTCAATAAATTCAATTGTCAGCGCAGGGGAGTTACCGTACTCGTTGAAGGTTTGCAGGTAGAACCCGTACATCGCCCGCAGGTCTTGCCTCGACGCCTGGTGGCCATCGACCGTGCGGAACCGCACGCCGGTGCTGGCCAGCTTGGCGCGTTCCTGCCGGATATTCTTGCGGTGCTTGTGGTCGAAATCGGCGAGGAAGCCGGAGAAGTCCTGCCAATGGCCGGGATTGCGCCAGTGGTACTGGACATCCAGGCGCTGCAGCCAGGTGCCTGGAAAGCTGGCCTCGTCCTGCTCGGTATGGAAGTTGATGTGGGCCGAAGACCAGCCTTGTTCGACGACATGGGCACTGATCGCGTCGAGCAGGCGCTGGCGGGTGCCCGCATCCGGCGCCAGCAGCCGCGGCCCGGTCACCGGGGAGTACGGGACCGCGCCCAGCCACTTGGGGAAGTAGTCCTGCCCATAGCGCGCATAGGCCTGGGCCCAGGCGTGGTCGAACACGAACTCGCCGTGCGAATTGGTCTTGCGGTAGCCGGGGACCGCGCCGAGCAACTGCCCGTCCTGCCACAGGGTCAGGTGGTGAGGCTGCCAGCCCCAATCCGGCCTCAGGCAGCCGTGCCGCTCGAGTCCGGCAAGGAAGGCATGGGCGATGAAAGGGTTGCGTCCATCGTGCAGGGCGTCCCACGCCTGGGCAGGGACATCGTCGAGAGAAGTCAGGGTGCGGAGCATGGCCCTCGATGCTACGGACCCGGACTCGACACGTCGATGAAGAAGGTGGTGCGGTGGTCAAGAATTGGCCGGGAGATCGGCACCGGATAGGGTCGCCATTACCGGGCTGCGAGGAAAGCTGGAGGACGCTGTGGGAGGCGGCTTCATGCTGCGCCTGGTCTGACAGATCGGCCGGTGCGAGCGGGACGCGCTCGGATGCCGCGATCCTACGGACGCAGCTCCAGCACATCGATGGTCGGGGGATTGAACAGCCGCAGGGGCAGTCCGATCTCGCCCGTGCCAGCCGTGGTGAACACACGCACCGGGCCTTGCGGAGTCTGCAGCAGCTGCTCGCCGCGATCAAAGCCGTACTGGCTTGGAATGACGCGCTTGTACAACCAGGGAATGCGGATCTGGCCACCGTGGGTGTGGCCCGAGAGCACCAGCGAGACACGCCTGGGCGGAAGTGCGACCGCGCTATCAGGGTTATGCGCCAGCACCAGCAGCGGGCCTTGCGGAGGCAGCGCCGTGAGGAACGAGGGGTCGTCCCGGTGCGCCCATCGATCCCCCAGGCCTGCAAGACGAAACCCCTTCAGCGCGACCTGCCGCCCCTCGACCACGGTGACGCCGTGAAGCGCCAGTGCGGTGCGGAGTTCGGCATCGATATCGGGGCCGGGCTTCTGCTGGTCATGGTTGCCCAACACGGCAAAGGCCGGGGCGCGCAACTGGGACAAGGGCGCGAACAGCGGCGCCAGCGCACTCCCTGCCGGTTCGTAGGTCAGGTCGCCCGCGATCAGCACCGCATCGACCTGCAGCGCGTTGATGCGCTCCACCAGCCGGCGCAGGTCCTGGCGGCCCTTGTAGACGCCCAGGTGAAGATCGCTGATGAGCGCCACGCGCGCCTGCGCGCCGGTGCCGGTTAGGGTGGTCCGTTGGACGCGGATCCAGTTTGGCTCGGCGAACCGCGCCCAGGCGAATACCGCACAGCCTGCCAGGAGCAGCGCCGCCAGCCAGCGGCCACGGCGGCGACGCCACTGCCAGAGCACCCAGAGTGCCAGTGGCCAGACCAGCCAGCTCCCGTAGTAGATGCACTGCTTGAGCAGCAGCTTGTCCATCTAGGCGTCCTGGGCTGGGCGCGCTTACTCCGCCTTGTCCAGGAAGCGTTCGGCATCCAGCGCGGCCATGCAGCCGAAACCGGCCGAGGTGATGGCCTGGCGGTAGTGCTGATCGGCCACATCGCCCGCGGCGAACACGCCCGGGACGGTGGTCTGGGTGGCATTGCCGTCCAGGCCGGACTGAATCTTCAGGTAGCCGTTGTTCATCTCCAGCTGGCCATCGAACAGGCTGGTGTTGGGCGTATGGCCGATGGCCACGAAGAAGCCATGCACCTTCAGGTCCTGGGTGCTGCCGTCCTGCACCGACTTGACCCGCAGGCCGGTCACGCCAGTCTCGTCGCCCAGGACTTCGTCCACCACGTGGTGCCAGACCGGAACAATCTTGCCGGCGTCGATCTTGGCCTGCAGCTTGTCCTGCATGATCTTCTCGGCACGCAAGGTGTCGCGGCGGTGCACCAGGTAGACCTTGTTGGCGATGTTGGACAGGTACAGCGCCTCTTCCACGGCGGTGTTGCCGCCGCCGACCACGGCCACGTCCTGCTCGCGATAGAAAAAGCCGTCGCAGGTCGCACAGGCCGACACGCCACGCCCCTTGAAGGCCTCTTCCGATTCCAGGCCCAGGTACTTGGCGGTGGCGCCCGTGGCGATGATCAGCGCATCGCAGGTGTACTCGGCGCTGTCGCCGATCAGCTTGAACGGGCGCTGGGACACGTCGGCGGTATGGATATGGTCGAAAATGACCTCGGTCTCGAAGCGCTCGGCGTGGGCCTGCATGCGCGCCATCAGGTCAGGTCCCATGAGCCCATGGGCATCGCCGGGCCAGTTGTCGACCTCGGTGGTGGTCATCAGCTGACCGCCCTGCTGCAGCCCGGTGATCACCACCGGCTTGAGGTTGGCGCGGGCGGCGTAGACGGCGGCGGTCCAACCGGCCGGGCCAGAGCCCAGGATCAACAGGCGGCTGTGCTTGGAAGTGCTCATGTATACTCGAAATGGTTGAAAAAACAGGCGATGGCGCGAGGATTGGGCGCATCTTGCAGGGCCATAGAGTGGCGATGCGGGGGTGTCGAATCAAGGCGCACGAATGGAATGCGCCGGTCCGCAGGCATCGGCGGGCGTCACCCGGCAACGCCGCACCCGCGGCGTTTTTTGTGGTCGCCCCAGCATGCGGTGCAGGCTGTAATGCCTCGGCGATTCGTTTAACATCAACGACTAACGGAACATTCCTCAAGGTCGATCGATTTGGCTGCGAAGCAGTTACCAGAGCGCAACAGCAAGCCCAAGGCCGGTGCGGCGCCCAGCCGCGGCGCCGCCGTGCCCCCCAATCCTCGCCGCCAGAAGCTGTGGCGCGACCTGGCGCTGATCTGCATCGCGCCGGCCCTGCTGTACCTGCTGGCCTGTCTGTTCACCTATTCGCCGGATGACCCCAGCTGGTCCAAGTCCGGCTCGATCACCGCGCCCATCCACAACATGGGGGGCAAGGTCGGCGCGTACGTGGCCGACATCCTGCTGTACCTGTCCGGCTACGTGGCCTTCCTGCTGCCGATCATCCTGGGCGCGATCGCCTGGATCGCCCTGTTCGGCATGGGCACCAGCGAGGAAGGGGAGCGCCGCGATGATCTGGGCCCGGCGCTGCGCCTGACCGGCATGGTGGGTTTCCTGGTGTCGGCCACCGGGTTGCTGATGCTGCGCGGGGTGCCGGCGGCGGACTTCTCGGCCGGGCCCGGCGGCATCCTGGGCCGCCTGATCGGCAACTCGCTGACCGTGCTGTTCGGCGGACTGGGCGGCAACCTGTTCCTGCTGGCGCTGTTCCTGGTGTCGGTGACCCTGGCCACCGGACTGTCGTGGCTGGCGGTGATGGAGCGCATCGGCGGCTGGATGCTGACGTTGCCCGACCTGCTGCGTCGTGGCAGCAAGCAGGCCGAGGACTGGAACAAGACCCGGGCCATGCGCGAGGAGCGCGAGGAGATCCGCAAGGCCGACACCGTGGCCCGCGCCAAGCGCGAGCCGGTCAAGATCGAGCCGCCGGCCGCGCCGGTGGTGGAGAAAAGCGAACGCGCCAAGCGCGAGCAGCAGATCCCGCTGTTCCATGGCACCGGCGGCAATGCCGATGGGCTGCCGCCGCTGGCCCTGCTGGACGACCCCAAGCCGCAGGTGAAGGGCTACTCCGAGCAGACCCTGGAGACGCTGTCGCGGCAGATCGAGTTCAAGCTCAAGGACTTCCGCATCGACGTGCAGGTCACCGGCGCCTTCCCGGGCCCGGTGATCACTCGCTTCGAGATGGAGCCGGCACCGGGCGTGAAGGTCAGCCAGATCAGCTCGCTGGACAAGGACATCGCCCGCGGGCTGTCGGTCAAGTCCGTGCGCGTGGTGGACGTGATCCCGGGCAAGTCGGTGATCGGCCTGGAGATCCCCAATACCAGCCGCGAGATGATCTTTCTGTCCGAGCTGCTGCGGTCCAAGGAGTACGACCGCTCGGCCAGCCACCTGACGCTGGCCCTGGGCAAGGACATCGGCGGCCGTCCGACGGTGGCCGACCTGGCGCGCATGCCGCACCTGCTGGTGGCCGGCACCACCGGTTCGGGCAAGTCGGTGGCGGTCAACGCCATGGTGCTCAGCCTGCTGTACAAGGCCTCGGCCAAGGACCTGCGGATGCTGATGATCGACCCGAAGATGCTGGAGCTGTCCGTCTACGAGGGCATCCCGCACCTGCTGGCGCCGGTGGTCACCGACATGAAGGAGGCCGCCAACGGCCTGCGCTGGTGCGTGGCCGAGATGGAGCGCCGCTACAAGCTGATGAGCGCGGTGGGCGTGCGCAACCTGGCCGGCTTCAACAAGAAGGTCAAGGACGCCATCGAGGCCGGCCAGCCGCTGATGGACCCGCTGTTCAAGCCGAACCCCGACCTGGCTGAGGCGCCGCGCCCGCTGGAGACGCTGCCGTTCATCGTCATCTTCATCGACGAATTCGCCGACATGATGATGATCGTCGGCAAGAAGGTCGAAGAGCTCATCGCCCGCCTGGCGCAGAAGGCCCGCGCGGCCGGTATCCACCTGATCCTGGCCACCCAGCGCCCGTCGGTGGACGTGATCACCGGCCTGATCAAGGCCAACGTGCCCACGCGCATCGCCTTCCAGGTCAGCTCCAAGATCGACTCGCGCACCATCCTGGACCAGTCCGGCGCCGAAACCCTGCTGGGTCACGGCGACATGCTGTACCTGCCGCCGGGCACGGCCATGCCCGAGCGCGTGCATGGCGCCTTCGTTTCCGACGAGGAAGTGCACCGCGTGGTCGAGCACCTCAAGGCGCTGGGTCCGGTGGACTACATCGAGGGGGTGCTGGACGAGGTGCAGACCCTGGGCGATGGCACGGCCATCGGGGCGACCGGACTGCCCGAGGCGGCCAGTTCAAGCGGAGACGAAAGCGACCCGCTGTACGACGAGGCGGTGAAGATCGTCACCGAGACCCGCCGCGCCTCGATCTCCGGCGTGCAGCGGCGCCTGAAGATCGGCTACAACCGCGCCGCGCGGCTGGTGGAGGCGATGGAAGCGGCCGGTGTGGTGTCGCCGCCCGAGCACAACGGCGACCGCAGTGTGCTGGCGCCGCCGCCACCGCGATAGGCCGCCCTTGCACGGAGTTCCTGATCAGCCGGCTGCGGTGTCGCAAGCCGATCGTCGCGTCCAGCTGGAGGACTTGATCAGGTGCTTGCAGACCTTGACCAAGGTGCTGTCGCTGGATGGGCAGTGCCAGTGGACCGCTCACTTCGAGCGCTGCCTGTCCGAGGCTGAGCAGCTTGGCTGCAAGGGCCTGGACCAGGGACAGCTCAGCGCGCTGTCGGGCAGGGTGATGTCGGTGTTCGGTGGGATGGGCAGCTTCAACGACTACGCGCCTTTTCGGAGCGGCCGCCTGATACGTGGCATGGAATCGCTCGATGCGATCTCGGGGCAGGTGTACGCCTCGGCGCTGTCCCTGCGGGTGACAGGCGCCCGGACCTGATCCGGTGAAGCGTGCCGCGATTGGGGCGCATCGAATCGCTGCATGAGCTTGGACACACCCGAGTTGCCGGCTCCCGGCCCTTGGCCATTGCGCCCACGCCCATGCTTTGTCACGGTACCGACGTCCCTGATCGAGTTTGTAGGTCTGATGCGCCTGTTCGACGCCATCGTTTCGCTGACTACGTGCGCTTTGGTCCTGCTTGCTTCTGCCTTTCCGGGCAGCGCGTCGGCGCAGTCCGCATCGGTCGCAGCACCTGCGAGGACATCCGCGTCCACAGAACCGAAAGAAGCCGCAACCGCCTTCAGCTTCCTGCGCTATCGCGCCGACTACGAGGTCAAACCGGACTTCACCAGCAGCGAAGTGGATGAGTACGAGGTGCTGGTCAAGACCCAGGCCGGGGTGGAGAGCTGGAGCCAGGTGCGGCTGAGCTACAGCGAGAAGATGGAAGCGCTGACGGTGGAGCAGGCCTATACGCTTGGCACCGACGGTGCGCGGCACGACGTGCCGGCCGACAAGATCTATACGCAGGAGAGCTATTCCAGCGCGCAGGCGGCCATGTACGCCGACCGCAAGGTCCGGGTGATCGTGTTCCCGAACCTGGCGCCGGGCACGCGGCTGGTCTATCGCTACCGTCGCGACCAGCGCCAGCCTTACTTCCCTGGGTATTTCGGGCTGTGGGAGACCTTCAGCCTGTTCACCCAGTTCGAGGACGCCCGGGTCACGCTGACCGCGCCGCGCGAGCTGCCGCTGCATGTCGCATCCCGGCAGGTGCAGGGCGGCCGCCAGGTGCGGTTGAAGGACGGGCGCCGTCAGTGGTCCTGGAGCTACAGCAACCGCCAGCCTTTGCCGAACCAGCCCTGGACCGCCGCGGCCTGGGAGTACAGCCCAACCATCCTGGCCAGCACCTATCCCGACTACGCCGCGATGGGCCGTGCCTACCAGCGCAGCGCCGGACCCGCCGCGCAGGTGACGCCGAAGGTGCGGGCGCAGGCCGAGGCCATCACTGCCGGCATCGGCGACCGACGCGAGCAGGCCCGGGCGATCTATCAATGGGTGGCGCTCAACATCCGCTACGTGGCCGTGTACCTGGGCAACGGCGGGCTGGAACCGAATCCGGCCGACAGCATCCTGGCCAGTCGCTACGGCGACTGCAAGGACCACACCGTGATCCTGGAGGCGCTGCTGGCGGCCAAGGGCATCGCCAGCTCGCCGGTGCTGATCGGGGCCGGCGGCGGGCCCAGCCTGCCGGAAGTGGCGGTGCTGGGGCGTTTCAACCACGCCATCACCTATCTGCCGGAGTTCGACCTGTACCTGGATTCGACCAGCCCGTATGCGCGTTTCGGCCAAATGCCGGCCGGTGACCTGGGCGCGCCGGTGGTGCATACCGTCAATGGCGCGCTGGCGCGCACGCCGGACAATGGCCCGGCGATGAGCGCCTCGGTCTTCGAGGGCGTCTTCGATTTCAGCGCCGATGGCGGGCTGGAAGGGCGGACCCGACTGGACAGCGGTGCGACCGGCGAAATCACCTTGCGCGAGACGTTCTCGCGCTTGACCGGACAGAACCGCAGGCGCATTGAGGATGCGCTGATGGCCAGTGCCGGTTTCGATGGAGTCGGTCGCCTGGAATTGCAGGGGCGCCCGGACGATCTGGATGCGCCGTTCAACTACAGCTTCCAGTTCCGCGCCAACGACTACGTGGACTTCGGCGTGGTGGGGGGGATGACCCTGCCCGAGCCGCCGGGCGTGGATTCCATGCGTGAGCTGGCGGCCAGCGCCTCCAGCGAACGCAACCTGACGCCGTTCTACTGCACCGATGGGCGGCGCGAGGAGATCTACCGGTTGAGCTTTCCGGCCAGCGTGCCGGTGGTGGCCATCCCGAAGGCCAGCAGCTTCGAAACCGCGGCCGGGCGCTACACGGTGGACTGGACGCGCGAAGGCCGCACGGTGAGCGCGCGGCATGTGTTGGAGACCCGCGCCATCCATGGCCCGCAGGCGTTGTGCCAGCCGCAGGACTATGCGGCGTTCCGCGCGCTGTACCGGCAGGTGCTGCGCGGGTTCCGCGGGCAGGTGGTCTATGGCGACCTGCGGACGGTGCAGACGCAGGCTGCGCCTTGAAGGCCTCGACTCGATTCCACGGCCTTGGTGGTCCTGTGGGAGAGGCTCTTGATGCAGCTTCAACCGCCGGGATTGAACTGCTTGCTCTGTGGGATGCAGTCAACGGTCGCGCGTTCAGACATGCCACGGCACACTTTGCGCCATCGATGGCAGCAACCGGGGACTAGGGGCCCGATCCCATGAAACACATGATCAAGACCGCGGTGCTGGCCGCTTTTCTGTTCGCAGGGATGGCCCAGGCAGGCGGCCGCGACGAGCTCAAGACCTTCACCACCGGACTGAAGGGCCTGGACGGGCAGTTCAGCCAGCAGGTGCTGAACAAGGACGGCAAGCTGAAGGAGAGTTCCAGCGGTCGGGTGGCCCTGTCCGCGCCGCGGCTGTTCCGCTGGGAGTACACCAAGCCCTACGAGCAGCTGATCGTGGCCGATGGCAAGAAGGTCTGGATCTACGAGCCGGACCTGAAGCAGGCCACGGTGCGCGACCAGGGCACCGAGGAGCAGAACAGCCCGCTGGCGGCGCTGCTGGACCCGGCGCGGCTGGACCAGATGTTCCAGGTCGAGGACAACGCCGAGCAGGAGGGCCTGCAGTGGCTCACGCTGTGGCCCAAGGACCCGGCCACCGCCAATTTCGAGCGCGCGCGGCTGGGCTTCAACGCCGCGGGCCTGGCGCGCATGGAAGTCACCGATGCGGTCGGCCAGCGCACGGTGATCTCCTTCGCCGGCTGGAAGCGCAACCCGTCCTTCGGTGCGTCCACCTTCAAGTATGCGCCAGCCGCTGGCGTGGACGTGGTGAGCAACTGAGCCTGCACGCGCCCAGCGCGTAAACTAGGCGGGTGCCGAGATCCCGCTCCCCTTCTTCCGACGGTCCCGACCTGCTGAGTGTGGACCGCTCGGACCTGCAACCGCTGGCCGAGCGCATGCGTCCGCGCGCGCTGGACGACATGGTCGGACAGCGGCGCCTGCTGGCACCGGGCAGTGCGCTGCGCCGCGCGGTGGAATCCGGGCGCGTGCATTCCATGATCCTGTGGGGGCCGCCGGGCTGCGGCAAGACCACCCTGGCGCTGTTGCTGGCGCACTACGCGCAGGCCGAGTTCAAGGCGATCTCGGCGGTGCTCTCGGGCTTGCCGGAGGTGCGCCAGGTGCTGGCGGAGGCCGCGCATCGTTTTTCCGACGGACGCCGCACGGTGCTGTTCGTGGACGAGGTGCACCGCTTCAACAAGGCCCAGCAGGACGCCTTCCTGCCGCATATCGAGCGCGGCACGATTGTCTTCGTCGGCGCCACGACCGAAAACCCCTCCTTTGAGCTGAACTCGGCGCTGCTCTCGCGCTGTCGCGTGCACGTGCTGGAGTCGGTCTCGCCGCAGGACGTGGCGGTGGCGCTGCGCCGCGCGCTGGAAGATCAGGAGCGCGGCCTGGGCGGGCAGGGCATTGGCATCGAGGACGCGCTGCTGCTGCAGATCGCCACGGCTGCCGACGGCGACGTGCGCCGGGCGCTGACGCTGCTGGAGATCGCCGCCGAGCTTGCGGCTGACGAGGCCGGGCAGATCACCCCGCAGACCCTGGAGCAGGTGCTGGCCGACCGCACGCGCCGCTTCGACAAGGGCGGGGAGCAGTTCTACGACCAGATCTCGGCGCTGCACAAGTCCGTACGCAGCTCCAACCCGGACTCGGCCCTGTACTGGCTCACGCGCATGCTCGATGGCGGCTGCGACCCGGCCTACCTGGCGCGCCGGCTCACGCGCATGGCGATCGAGGACATCGGCCTGGCCGACCCGCGTGCGCAGCAGATGGCGCTGGAGGCCTGGAACATCTACGAGCGCCTGGGCAGCCCGGAAGGCGAGTTGGCCTTCGCCCAACTGGTGCTGTACCTGGCCAGTACCGCCAAGTCCAACGCCGGCTATGCGGCCTTCAACCAGGCCAAGGCCGAGGTGCGCGAGACTGGCACCCAGGAAGTGCCGATGCACCTGCGCAATGCGCCGACCAAGCTGATGAAGGGGCTGGGCTATGGGCAGGGCTACCAGTACGACCACGACGCCGAAGGCGGCATTGCGCTGGACCAGACCGGCTTTCCTGATGCCATGGGCGAGCGCATCTACTACCAGCCGGTCGAGCGCGGCCTGGAGATCAAGCTGAAGCAGAAGCTCGATGCCCTGCGCCAGGCACGGGCGCAGGCGCGCGCGGACAAGGCGCGGGGTTGAGGATGGGCGGCATCGCTTCCGACAAGAAACTCGAGGAGCGCGCCCGGCGCATGGCGCTGCGACGCGATCTCGGCAATCGTGCGCCTGCCGCGGCCAAATCCACGCGTGGGTGCGGCGGCGCCTACCTGGTCGCACATGCCTGCTTTGCGTGTCGCAAGAGTTTCAAGGTCGCTCCACGGCCGGCGCGCGAGCTGCGCTGTCCCTGCTGCAGCGCAGCGCTGTATGAAATGGGGCGCGCTTTCAAGGCCCCGCCATCGCGCAACCTGGCGCAATGGAAAAAAGTCCAAGCCTTGTACGCGGCGGGCTTTCGCTTCTTCAGCTATCGCGGCAACGATGGCCCGCCGCTTCCCAGTCAGTACTCGCAGGTGGCGGCTTTCGTTCGTGACTACCCGGAACACCCGCTGAGAATCGCGCCAGCGCGACAGGGGCGTCCCTTGTCGCCTCGGCCTGCGCCGGCGAGGGCAGGCATGTGATGAACCCGGCCCTGTGGTGGCAGCAGCTTGGGCTGGTGATGGCCGGGGGTGCGCTCGGTGCCGGCCTGCGCTTCTGGATCGGCGGGGTGATGCTGCGGCAGTTCGGCAACACGCTGCCATACGGCACGATGGCGGCGAACTTCCTCGGCGCGTTCGTGGCCGGGTTCCTGCTGGTCTGGCTGGAGCATCGCGGCGCGGCGGCCCTCTACCTGCGGGCCTTCCTCATCGTCGGCGTGCTGGGCGGGCTGACCACCTTCTCCTCGCTGATGATGGAGAGCCTGATCTTCTTCCGCAGCGGCCGCAGTGCGGCCCTGCTGGCCAATCTTGGGATCAGCCTGGCCGGGGGGCTTGTGCTGGTCGCGCTCGGCGCGTGGCTGGCGCTGCAGCTGCGGCCTGCCAGCTGAGGCGGCGCGGCGCCTGCGCTGCTGTCGGGCTTATTCCACCGCGCACAGTGGCGTTTCATCCGCGCGCAGGGTCAGCACGCGCACCCCGGTGCGGGTCACCGCGACGGTGTGCTCGAACTGCGCCGAGAGCTTGCGATCGCGCGTATATACCGGCCATTCGTCCGGCTTGGCGCGGATAGCGGCCTTTCCCTGGTTGAGCATCGGCTCGATGGTGAAGGTCATGCCTTCCTGCAGTTCCAGCCCGGTGCCGGCATGGCCGTCGTGCAAGACCTGCGGATCTTCGTGCATCTGCCGGCCGATGCCATGGCCGCAGTATTCCTTGACCACGCTGTAGCCCTGTGCCCTGGCGTGGCGGGCGATGGCGTGACCGATATCGCCCAGGCGCGCGCCCGGCCGCACCTGGGCGATGCCTTTCCACATGGCCTCGTAGGCGGCCTTCACCAGGCGCCGGGCGGGATAGGCGACCTCACCGATCAGGTAGGTCGTGCTGGAGTCGGCGATGTAGCCGTTCTTTTCCAGCGTGATGTCGAGATTGACGATCTGCCCGCTGCGCAGCACGTCCTGGTGCGAGGGCATGCCATGGCAGACCACATCGTCGATGGAGGCATTGAGCACGTAGGGGAAATCGTATTGCCCCTTGCTGGCCGGTCGCGCCTGCAGGTCGTCCACGATCATCCGCTCGACGCGGTCGTTGATCTCCATTGTGCTCATGCCTTCCATCGGCAGCTGGTCGAGCATGCGGAAGACCGAGGCGAGCAGGCGCCCGGATTCGGCCATCAGCGCGATTTCCTCGGGCCGCTTGGTCACGTGCGTGCCGCAGCCATCGGCTGTGGCCGCACGCCGGCGGCCTGCAGTTCGCGCGCCACCAGCTCCTGGAAGCTCAGGCCGGGGTTGGTCTCGCATAGCATGCCGATCCTGATCCAGAAGTTGGCCTGGGCGTTGATGGAGCGGCTGGTGACGGTGCAGGCGCGACGCAGCTGGTCGTGCAGCTCGTCGTCGATGTTGACGATGCCCATGGAACCTCCCGGATATATGGATCATATATTATCCATATATGCCGCGAAGGGAAGTGGCGGAGCGGCGGGGCGCGCCCGGCCGTGCCAGCCCGTGCCAGCCCGTGCCGGGCCACGGCCGCCGCGGCGCGTCAGCGCCGGAAGCGGTAGTGCGCCACCATCCACTCCTCGCCCTTGGAGTAGCCGAACAGCTCGGCGCAGGCCATCCAGAACATGCGCCAGCGCTGGTACCACAGCGCGGCATCGGCCAGGCCGTAGGTCTGGCGCATCACCCCCATGACCTTGTCGTGGTGGGCATCCTGGTTGGCCAGCCAGGCATTGGCGGTCTTCTCGTAATGGGTGCCGGACAGCAGCCAGCGCTCCTCGATCTGCAAGGCATCCTGGAACTGCAGCAGGGTATCGGCCGATGGCATCAACCGGCCGGTGAAGAAATGCCGGCCCATCCAGTCGTCCTTGCCCTGCGCCTCGAACAGATACAGCAGCTCCTTGTGGCAGAACAGGTGCACGAACAGCTTGCCGCCGGGCGCGAGCCAGTCGGCGATGCGGCCCAGCAGCGCCTGGTAGTCGCGCATGTGCTCGAACATCTCGATGGAGACCACGCGGTCGTAGCTGGCCGTGGCCAGCGCGAGCGTGTTGACGTCGGCCAACAGCACCTCGACGTTGAAGATCGCCCGCTCGCGGCAGCGCGCTTCGATGTAGTCCTTCTGCAGGCGCGAGTTGGACACCGCGGTGATCCGCGACTGCGGATAGCGCTCGGCCATCCACAGCGTCAGCGAGCCCCAGCCGCAGCCCAGCTCGAGGATGCGCTGGCGGTTGTGCAGCTCGCCGCGCTCGCAGTACAGGCGCAGCATCTTCTCCTCGGCCTGGGTGAGATCGCGGGTGGTCTCATCCCACAGGCAGGCGCTGTACTTCAGGTGCCTGCCCAGGCAGAGCTGGAAGAACTCCGGCGGCAGCTCGGGATGCCTGCGGTTGGCCGCCGGTTTCTCCACGGCCAGGGCGTCCTCGCGCAGGCCGCGCAGCCAGGCCTCCTGGCGCGCAAACACCGCTTCGGTCCCGCCCTTGCGCTCCTGCTTCAGACGTTGCGCGCACATGCGGCGGATGGCCAGGCGCAGGAGCGGGTCGGGCAGGCGGCCGGATTCGGCCAGGCGCGTGGTCAGGCTGTCCTTGGCGTCTTCTTGGTAGGGATGCAACGACATTCGATCTCCGGGGGCGCGATTGGATGTCTTTCCAGCAGCACGATGGCGCGACAACCGAAGGCGCGGTGGCGGGGTTGCCGCGCATCGGCCATGTGGGGAAACGGTACAGAAAGATCGGCGCGGATGGAGGCTGCTCAGGCCAATGGACACTACGACCAAAGCGCTAAGCCGGATGCACGCGATGTTCACCGCCCATTGCCTGAGATCACCCGCTTCCCAGGCAGGTGGACGACATGTCCTTTTCATGTGGATTGCCTTGTACCCGCATGGCGCCCGCCGCCCTGGTCGTGGCGCTGCTTGCGAGCGCCTGCGGCCGGGTGCCGCAGGACGCGGGCGGGACCCTGGCGCAGGTCGAGCGTGGGGTGATGCGCGTTGGAGTCATGCACGACCCGCCGTACGTGGTGCTGCAGGAGGGCCGGCCACCGAGCGGGCCGGAATGCGACCTGGTCATGGCCCTGGCCCAGGCCCGCCATACGCGGGTGGAGTGGGTCCGCGGCGGCCAGGCGGGGCTGCTTCGGCAGGTGGGCGCCCTGCAGCTGGATCTGGTGGTGGGCGCTTACCACGCCGTTCCGCCCGGCCAGCCGTCGGTGGCCTGGTCCCGCGAGTACCGCCTGAATCGCCGTGCGGGCACGGCGCGGCGTCAGTTGGCGCTGCCGCCGGGCGAGCATGCCTGGCAGCTGGCCGTCGACGGCTTCCTGTTCGCGCGCAGTCGACCGGAGCTGCGCAGGACTGGCGTGCTGTAAGTCGGCCAGGTGTGCGGCCGTCCGCGCCGTCGGCAAGGATTCCTACATGGCGACGGCCGGTCGGCCGAGTGGCTGGCGTGCCGGGGCCTGGCATGGTGAAGCGGTGAAGACAGCGAGGGCAGGGAATGCCGACTCCGAAGGTGGGACGTTTGGTCCTGATGTGGCTGGCTTGCGCGGCCATCGCCAGTGCGCATGCGCAGCACGTGTATCGCTGCCACAGCGCCGATGCCGTCAGCTATCAGTCGCAACCTTGTCCGCCGGGCACGGCAAGCCGGCGCTGGGATTATGTGCCAGGTCCGCCGACGTCACCGGCGCTGCAGGCGCGCCTGGACGCAATCGGTCGCGAGCTGATCCAGCGCAACCGGCCCATCGTGCCGACCACCAGGCGCCGGGCACGCGGTGAGCGCCGCCCGCCGCGCGCCGATGCCTGCGCCCGCGCGCGTCACCGGCAGCAGGCCACGCTCGAGCGCTTGAAGCTCAAACGCACCCACGACCAGTTGCGGCGCCTGGATGACGAGGTCACCCGCCATTGCCGCTGAAGCCGGGGTCAGGGCAACCCGTCCACGCCCAGCCCATCGGCGTGCACATGCACGGTCAGGGCGCGGTAGTCGGGGATGAGGGTGTGCGGCGTTTGCATCGGCTGGGCATGGGTGGCGCTGATCACCACCAGCCGGCTGCCGGCGGCTTCGGCCGCGCCGATGCCTGCGGCGGCATCCTCGAAGATCAGGCATTGCGCCAGGTCCACGCCCAGGCGGCTGGCGGCGAGCCGGTAACCGCTGGGATCGGGTTTGCCGTGCTCGACATCGTCGGCGCTGATGAGCGTTTCCGGCACGTCCAGGCCCGCGGCCTGCAAGCGCCGCCGCGCCAGTTCGGCCGGCGCGGAGGTCACGATGGCCCAGCGCGAGGCGGGCAGGGCACGCAGGAACGCCGGCGCGCCGGCGATCGGCCGCACCCCCTCCAGATCGATGAGTTCCTCGCGGGTGACCCAGTCGGCCTCTTCCGCCGGATCCACGCCCGGGAGCTGCAGGCGACGGATGGTGTCGATGGCACGTGCACCATGGATGGTGGGCACGAAACGCGCCGCATCCAGCCCGTGCCGCTGCGCCCAGCGGGTCCAGACGCGCTCGGCTGCGGCGATGGAGGTGAGCAGGGTGCCATCCATGTCGAACAGGAAGGCCTGGTAAGTCTTGCGTGGAAGGCTCAAGCGGTGCACTCGCGCAGGGGGTGGGGCATTGCAACAGAGCATGGTCACCAGGCCAAGCCTGCGAGGCCGCGCGGTGCGTGCGCGGGTCGATGTCGCAAGTGTGATCCGGCACGCAAGCGGCGACTTGGCCCCAGGATCGCCGCAGGATGCCGTCAAGAAACCCGACGCCCGGCCGTTACCGTGACGAGCGCTCCGCGCCCCCCGTTTCGAGAAACCATGCTGGTCACCATCGCCTTCATCGTGATTGCCGTCGTCGCTGGGCTGGTGTGGTTGGTCACGCTGGAGAGTTCGGCGCGTCGCGGTTACCACCAGGCCAAGGTCGACGAGCTGGACCTGGCCTCGGCGCAGCGCGGTTATGCGCAGGCACGCCAGGACTGGCTGTCCGCTGCGCATGACCCGGCCCTGGGCGCCAGCCTGCGCCGTGACCTGCTGGAGCGCGCGGTGTTCCTGCAGGACCGCATCGACCAGTTGCAGGGGCGCGCGCACGGGCCGGCCGCGCGCGATACTCGTCGCCAGGCGCTGATGGCCGAGGCCGCAGTGCTGCAGCCGGCCACGCCGGACAGGAAAGCGGCCTACCGGCAGGAACCCAAGGCGCCAGCCCCGGCCGCCGCGCTGGACCAGGTGCCCAAGCCTGCGGCGGTTGCGCCAGCGCAGCCCAGTTCCGCACCGCAGGCACAGCAGGCACAGCAGGCACAGCAGGCGCCCAGCTTGTCGGTCATGGAGCTGGCAATGGGCGAAGGAGGCGGGGGCATCGAGGCCGAGGCGGAGCAGGCGCCGCTGCCGGAGCGCTATTTCATCGCGCTGCGATCGGCCGAGGTGCGCCACAGCGCCGAGAAAGCCGAGCGCGAGGCGCAGGAGAAGCCACTGAATGTGCTGGAAGGCCTGCTGCCGGTGCTGCGCGCGCAGATCCGTTCGGACTACCGACTGGGCGGACGGGCGGATGCGCCGTACATCGCCGGGCAGGTTGCGCGCCTGGCGATCCTGTCCGACTGCGTGGACAAGGCCTACCACCGCCCGAACGGCCGCAAGAACCGCACCGAGCACTATGGCCGGATGATGGCCGAGCTGTTCGCCAATGGGCCGGACTTCGGCATCGACGACCTGCTGCGCAATCCGGAGCCGACCGACATCTTGACCTGGCCGCTGGCCGAATCGGGCGAGCCGCCGATGCTGTCCTTCGAGGCCTGGCGCGAGCAGTTCCGGTTGGCGGCGGAAGAGCTGCTCATGGCTCTGCCGTCGGACAGCGAGGTCAGTCGCCAGGCCGAGCCCAGCGACCTGGCGCCGCTGCGGCAGGCATTCGGCGCTGGACTGGATCCGGCGCAGGAGGGGCGCGTGTTCGCGATGCGGCAGGTGCATCAGGGTGTGGTGCAGGCCTTCGCGCGCGTTGAACCCGAGGCGCGGCCGGTGGTTCGAGGCTTCGCGCCTTGCGCGGGTACACCGACCGTAGGTTGATGTACGGCTTGGGAGCTCGCGGGGTTGGAGGGCTCGTGTGGCGAAGGTCATTGCGATCCGGGCCATTGTGCGAGCGGTGATTTCGGAACCGCTCCCACAACGACCCCCCTGGCGACTCCCACAACGACTTCCTACAGGACACCCTGAGCCGGCAGGACTATCTGATGGGTGCCGCTTTTAGTGTGGTCGATGCCTACCTGTTCACTGTACTGGGGTGGTGTAAGTTCTTCTCTATCGACCTAGATCGCTGGCCCGCTCTGTTGGACTACGTGAAGCGGGTCGGTGCTCGGCCTGCAGTGCAGGCGGCCTTACGCGCCGAAGCGATGCAGTAGTGACGAGTGGCAGACCTAGGACCGGGGGCACGCCGGGAGAGGCCTCGCATTCCAGCTGTCATCCTGGCAATTTCGTACCGACAGCCCTTTTACGCGGGTGCCAAATAGGAGTCGTCCATGCAGATCACGCGCATCGTACCGAACATCGCCACCGAGCAACTGGCCGCCGCCAAGGCCTTCTACGGCGAGTTGCTGGGGCTGACGCTGGCGATGGATCATGGTTGGCTCCTGACCTTCGTCGGCGCGGGCCAGACCAGTCCCCAGGTCAGTTTCGCGGTGGAGGGTGGCTCGGGCACGCCGGTGCCGGAGCTGTCGCTGGAAGTCGATGACCTGGACGAGGTCTTGCGGCGGCTGGAGCGGGCGGGCTATGCGCCGGAGTACGGTCCGGTGACCGAGCCCTGGGGCGTACGCCGCTTCTTCGTGCGCGATCCTGGCGGGCGGCTGTTGAATTTCCTGGAGCATGCCTGAAGCGCAGCCTTTTCCACGGGTGACTGCGTGGCGCAGGCGCACCCTCACCCCAACCCTCTCCCGAGGGGAGAGGGAGTTATCCGAGCAGGCGTTCATCTCCAGCGGAGCCGTAGCGTGGAAAACGGCGCGGCCTTTTCCACTGGGGACTTCGTCGCGCGGGGCGCCCTCACCCAGGCCTCCCCAAGAGGAGAAGGCTATGCGAGCAGGCATTCATTGACATCAGCACCTGCAAGATCGCGATCGGCCGTCGTGCCCCTTCTTCCGACTGCGCTCGCAGGTTGCGTTCGCGACACACAGGTCGAGACCAGATCGGCGCAGGCACAGGCGCCGGATCAACGCAGCTGCGCATCGCCCCAGACGATGGCGGGGGGCAGCGCGGCCTTCGCTTGCGGTGAGGCGATGGCGACCAGTTCCAGTACGTCGATTCCGTCCACGGGCACGGTCACCGGCACGGCTTGCGCATCGCCCGCACCCGCGGTCACTTCCTGCAGCAACCGGCCATCGCCGTAGACGCGGAACACCACCCCTGCATCGCGCCGGGCGCCGTCCTGCAGGCCGACGCGCGTGCTGAACTGCCTGAAGTCCTTGCCCAGGCGGACCTCGAAACGCGAGTTGGCCAAGGCGCCCAGGCCGTAGGGAATCGACTGGCCTGCGATGCGCAGCGGCACGCCGGAGGGCGACAGATCCGCACGCGGCACCAGGCCCGGGGTGGACTGGCGCGAGACTTCATCCGGCGCGCCATCGACGGCCACATGGATGCGCCCGGTCATCTCGGTGAGCAGTTTCGCATCGCCTATCACCGGCGCGCCCGCGACCTTGAACATGGCCGCCTCATGCGGCGCCAGGCGCACCTGCAAGGCGCCGCGCTGGGTGGCAAGGGCTTGGTGCTTCCACACATCGCGCGCCTGGTAGGGGGCACCGTCGGCCAGCTTGAGCTGGGCCGGCGTGACTTGCGCGGAAGTGGCGGTGTCGCCGCGATTGAACAGCACCACGGCGCGCTCGCCGCTGGCGGCCAGCGGCTTGACCAGCACCTGCAGATCACCCTGATTCACGACCACGCTGGCCTGGTTGCCGGCGGGATCCTGGTTGATGGCGATGACCTCGGGGTTGGACAGCAGTTCGATCAGCGAGGCCGGGGCCTGGGTCAGGTCGAAGCCCATCAGCAGCGGCGCGCCCAGGACTGCCCACAGCGAGAAATGGCTGCGTGCGTTGACCAGGTGCCTGTCATCGAACTCGCCCAGGCCCACGGCCAGCATGTCCGGGTCGTTCCAGCGCCCGGGGCCGGCGTAGAGCTCACGGCCCACGGTGGAATCCAGGTTGACCAGCATGCTGTCCCAGGTCGGTTCGATATCCGGGCTGGTGCGCCACAGGTGGCCGTGGCGGCCGCCCCAGTCGCGCACGCCGGCCTCGCCCCAGGGGCAGATCGCCAGCACGTAGTCCTCATCCGGGTTGAGCGCGGCCAGCAGCCGGCCCACGCGCGCGTACTGGGTTTCCACACCGGTGCGGTCGGTGGCGACCGGGTCGCGACGCACGATCAGCGGACGCACCGCCTGATGGCCCGATTGCAGCACCGGTTCGCTGCCTTGGCCGAAGTCGGCCAGGCCGCAGGCGTCCACCTTCAGGTAGTCAAAGCCCCAGTCCTGGAACATCGTGCGCAGGTCGCCGGCCTCGAAGCCCTGCAGCCCGATCTCGCGCTCGGCGGCGGTGCCGATCGGCAGGTTGGGGCTGTGGCGGTCGAAGGCCTGCGAGCAGGCGTTGCGGCCGACATCGGTATACAGCCCGGCCTTGAAGCCCATTGCGTGGAGTTTGTCGGTCCAGGCGCGGAAGCTGGCAGCGCCGCCGTCGACGGTGGCGATGGGGAACATGGACGTGCGGATCTGGATGCGGCCGTCCGCGCCGCGCTTGAGCCACCAGCCGTCGTCGATGTTGATGTAACGGTAGCCGGCCTGCTGCAGGCCGTGCTGCTCGATGAACTCGGCCACCGCCAGGATGCGCGCCTGGTCCACCTCGGTGCGGAACGCATTCCACGGGTTGAAGCCCATCGGCGGCGTGGCGGCGGCGCCATGGCCATAGACCGAGAAGTGAGCGCTGGGGCGTAGCGCTTCCGGCGTGGTGTCCTGCGCGCCAGCCGACAACGGCAGGCACATCAGGAGAGCGAGCAGCAGGGACTTCATGACGCGGTTCCTTGTGACCGCCGCGGCGGCCTGACGATGGGTGGAGCGCCTGGCCGCGCCTGCGATCTCAGGCGTGCGGCGCTGCGCCTGCCAGTCGCAGCGCGTACAGCGCCGCGCCGTAGTGCGGCGCATGGATGGGCGTGCGCAGTTCGAACGTCGGCGCAGCCTGGGCCAGGGCGGCCTTGAATGGCTGCATCAGCAGCTCACCGGCGCTGAAGGCCCCGCCCGAGTAGGACAGCGGCACCGTTTCGCCAGGTTCGAAGCCCAGGGCCACGCGCAAGGCCTCGGCGATTGCGGCCAGCTCACGCCCGGCGCGCTGGAAGATGTCGATGGCCACCGCATCGCCGGCCTGCGCGGCCTGCGCCACCAGCGGCGACAAGCGCGCCAGGTCGCCACGTCCGCCGCCTTGATCGCCATAGACGAAGGCGCAGATGTCCAGGTCGTCCTGCAGCTGGAAGTGCGCGCGGAAGATGCCGTGCAGGTCGCCGCGCGGCAGGCGTCCATCGCTCATGCGTGAGAAGGCGTTCAAGCCCTGCATGGCGATCCAGTAGGCAGAGCCTTCATCGGAGAACGCCTCGCCCCAGCCGCCGGCACGCGCCGCGGCGGGGCCGCGACGGCCGTAGCCCATCGAGCCGGTGCCGGCGATGATGTTGATGCCATCGGCGCAGTCCAGCGAGCCGGCCCAGCCGCACACCATGTCGTTGTCCACGGCAAAGCGAGCATGGCCGAGCACGGCCTGCGGAATCTGCCGCAGGCGCGCACTGGCGCGGCTGTCTTCGCCGTAGGCGGGCAGGCCGAAAAAGGCCTGGGCGATGCCGTCCGCGCTGCCACTGACCTGCGCCAGCACCTGGCCGATGCCCTCGGCCAGCACCCGGTGCACGCCCTCCAGCCCGATCTGCGGGTGGTAGGTGGTGCCCAGCTGGGCCTCGGCGCGCAGCGCGCCGGTGCCATCGACCAGGGCGAAGCGCGTCTTGGTGCCGCCACCGTCGACGCCGAGGTAGAACGCTGCGCTCATGCGCTCAACGCGTACAGCTGCACGCCCTGGACCACGCGGTTGACCAGGCCCGACGGGTTGGGATTGTCCGGGGTCACGCCCATCGCCCGCGAGGTCAGGAAGGCGTAGACCTGGGCCACGGCGATGTAGGGCCACAGCAGGTCGACATCGTGCGCGCCGGCCAGTTCCGGCACGGCCAGGGTGTCCTCTTCCAGCCCGGGACGTGGCTGGGTGGTCACCTCGATCACCCGCGCGGCGCGGCCATCGCGGCGCAGCTCATCGAGCAGGTCATGGTCGTAGCGGCGGGTATAGGCATCGTTGGAGACGAACACCACCACCAGCGTGCCCTCGGTGACGAAGGTCTTGGGGCCGTGGCGGAAGCCCAGCGGCGAATCGAAGCAGGTCACCACCGCGCCATTGGTCAGCTCGCCCAGCTTGAGCGTGGCTTCCCGGGCCAGGCCCTGCAGCAGGCCGCTGCCCAGGTAGACCACGCGCTCGTAGCGGGCGGCGGTCAATTCCTCCAGCAGCGGACGCGCCCGCACCAGCACGCGTTCGACCGCATCGCTGATCGCGCCGATGCGGCCATCCAGCGCCCGCGCCGGCAGCAGCGCGGCCAGGGCGGCGTACATCATGCAGCTGAAGGAGGAGGTCATGGCGAAGCTGGTGTCGTGCGTGGCCTCGGGCAGCTGCACGGTCATGGCGCTGGCCACATCGGCGGTGGCCAGCTTGCCGCCGGCATTGCAGGTCACCACCAGGTGGCGCACGTCCTTGACCAGCTGCTCGGCGAGCTCGACCGCGGCGATGCTTTCCGGGCTGTTGCCCGAGCGCCCGAAGGACACCAGCAGCAGCGGCTGGTCCGCCTCCAGGTACAGCTGCGGGGCGCAGACGATATCGGTGGTGGGCACCGCGTCCACGCGCGCGGCCAGGCTCCGGTCCAGCAGTGGCGCCAGGCACTGGCCGATGTAGGCCGAGGTGCCGGCGCCGGTGAGGATCACGCGCGCCAGCGGGTTGCTAGTCACCGGCCCGGCGAAGGCCTGCAGCTGCGCGTGCAGCCCTGCGACCAGCGCGTGGGTCTGCTCGAGCATGGCCGGCTGTTGGGCGATTTCGCGCGCGGTCCACAGCGCGCCGGTGGCTTCCAGCTCGGCTTCGGGAATTCCCAGGGAATCAGGCGTGGTCTTGGTCATGGCATGCATGGTGGTAATCGCTCAGAACGGCACTGACGTGGGCCATGGCCAGGGACTGCGGGTCGAGCGTGGCGGTCCCGGTACGGAAAGCGTGCAATGCGTGGGGAAGATACTGGCCGATGAGCGGCAGCGGCGGCGGGTCGGCACGCAGGTTGTCGAACAGCTGTTGCCGCGCCTGTTCGATCTGCGCATCCGGCCAGTAGTAACGGATGCGGTCGCTGAGGCTGTATTGCAGGTCGGTGGCCAGGCCTCGGCCCTGGCCGTGGTAGTAGCGCTGCCAGTAGCCGGGCGCGGCCTGCATGCGCTGCACGGTGACCTCGCGCAGCCTGGCCTGCCTGTCCGCGGCGATCCATTCGCGCTCGATCGCATCCAGCGCCCACAGCGCCTCGCGCAGGGCGAAGGTCAGGCCGGGACCGACCTTGAGGATGGCGAAGTGGTCGCGCACCAGTGCCGCCAGTCCATCACGGGTCTGGTAATCGGTGGAATGGGCCTCGAACACCATGCCGGGCACGCTGGTGATGGACTGGCTCAGCGCCTGGGCCTTGGCGCTGTCGTAATCGATGACATCGTGGTGGTCGAACTCCACGCCCGGCTGCACCACCGAGGCGATCACGCGGCCCCAGGCATCGCCCAGGCCGGCGTCCTGGAAGGCCACGCGGTGGGCCTCGATGGTGGCCAGCGCGGCTTGAGGGGTGGTCAGGGCCAGGCCCTCGATGGCCTCGGTGGCACCACCGGGCACCGGCACCTCGGTGCCGATCACGTACACGGGCGCTTCGCCGCCGGCCTGCTGCCAGGCGGCTTCCGAAGCGCGCGCCAGGCGCACCGCGCGGCGCACGATCTCCGCTTCCGGCAGCGGCTCGGGGTCGCCGGCGCAGGCCATCGAGCAATCCAGGTGGATCTTGCGGAAGCCGGCGGCCACATAGGCCGCGACCATCACTTCGGCCTTGTCCATGGCCGCGGCGGCATCCAGCGCCGTCCACGGGTTCGGACCCAGGTGATCGCCCCCCAGGGCGATGCGCGCCACATCGAAGTCCACACGCCGGGCGATGCCGTGCACGAACTGGACGAAATCGGCCGGGGTCATCCCGGTGTAGCCGCCGTCCTGGTTGACCTGGTTGCAGGTCGCCTCGAACAGCACCAGAGACTGCCCGCTGCGCTGGGCCTGGCGCAGGCTGGCCTCGATGACGATGGGATGGGCCGAGCAGATCGAGGTCACGCCGAGGGCATGGCCTTGCCGATGCCGCGCGATCAGGTCGAGCAGAGCGTGCATGGAAAATCCAGTCAGGGGAGGGAGGCAGGTTCGCGCTCGGGCTCGAGCACCAGCAGCAGCGAGGCCACCAGCGCCAGCACCAGGCCCACGGCCTTGAGCGGGCCCGGCACCACGCCGGCAAACGCCAGGGAGAGCACGGCGGTGATCAGCGGCGCGCCGGCATTGCTCAGCGGCGCGACCACCATGGCCTTGCCGTAGCGGAAGGCGAACACCAGGGTCAGCGCGCCGATGGCGTTGAGCACCTGGATGCCGGCGGCCAGCCAGGGTCCGCTCAGCCCGGTGTTGATCGGCTGGCTGAAGTCGGTCATCCACAGCGCGACCGGCGCCAGCAGCAGCGCACCCAGCGCCATGTAGGCGAAGATGCTCTCGGCGCGCACGCTGTCGTTGGCCAGCTTCATGAAGTAGGCCTGCACGCCCCAGGCCAGCATGATCAGCAGCGACTGCAGGAACCAGCCCAGGCCGCCGCTGCCACGGCCGAAAGACAGATCGAGCAAGGGCAGGGCGATCAGCGCCAGCGCGATGCCCAGCGTGCCCTGCCAACCGGTGCGCTCGCGCAGCAGCAGGAACGACAGCGCGATGGTGACCACCGGCGAGAGCGAGATGATCGGGAAGATGAAGTACGCCGGGCCGATGGTCAGCGTGTGGAACAGCAGCATCTGTCCGCCAGCGCCGAGCAGGCCGATGGTCAGGCCGTAGGCCACCGCCCTGGGCGTGCGCTCCAGCTGCCAGCCGCCGCGCCACAGGATGTAGACCGCAGGCGGCAGCATGGTCAGCGCCCACACCGCATACACCAGCGTGTCCGGGAACCCGTTGGCGGCCGACAGCGGCGACAGTGCGCCCCACACGCCCCACAGCGCGACAGTGGTCAGCGCGAAGACCAGCCAGGGCCGCCTGCGGGCCGGTGCGGTTGCGACGGCGGCATTCATGCGGCGGCCTTCGGCGTGGCCTGCACGGGCGTTGCCTGGAGGAACAGGAAGCGCGTGAACGCCACCGGCAGGCTCGCCGCGGTCGCATCGACCTCCCCCAGGTCGCGCTCGTTGAACAAGTCGCGCACCTTCCAGCGTCCGGCAGGCAGCCCGCGCAGTTCCACCTTGCCCTCAAAACTGGGCGCATAGAAGGTGTAGTACTGCGCGCCGTCCTTGCGGATCGCGTGGGCCTCGGGCTTGTCGAAGCCGATGTCGTACAGCGTGCCCAGGTACTCGCCCTTGGGCAGCATGTGGGTCTTGTAGAGGTTCACCCACTTGCGCCACAGCGCCTCGCGCTCGGGCGTGAGCACGTAGCCGCCCGGCGGCAGCGGCGCACTGGGCTTGTCGGTGTCCTTGGGCCAGGTGAACTTGGTGGAGATCACCGCGCCGATGCCGACGCTGGAGGCGAAGTCGTCGCGGTTGTCCGACAGCTCCACGTGATCGCCGGCATAGCTGCTGCGATCGCCGATCAGGGCCTTGATCGACTTGCCCTTGCTGCGCACCTGCCAGGAGGACAACGGGTCGGAGGACGGGTACTGGTCGGTCGCCGGCAGGTTGTGGAAGGCGAACGCAGTGCCACAGGGGCACAGCTCGACCACGGCCTGCGGATTGGCTTCATGCGCGGCGCGGTAGATCGCCTCCCAGAACCTGGCCAGGCCTTCGACCGAGTCGCTCGGGCTGGCGTGCTTGTGGGCGGGGTTGTAGCAGGGCGCGACCGCGTTGAGATGCTGGCCGTCGAGCTTGATGCCCTCAAAGCCCCAGTCGCCGATGGCCTTCTTTACCAGATCGACGTAGAAGTCGATGGTCGGCTGGTAGGCCGGGCACTGGGTCAACGCGTTCCACCAGGTCACGGTCTGGAAAGCGCCTTCCTTGTCCAGCAGCAGCATGTCCACGTGGTCGTGCAGCACGTCGCTGCCCGGGTCGGCGGCCAGCGGCGCCAGCCACAGGCGGGGGCGCATGCCGTGCTTGCGCACCTGCGCGGTGAAGGCGCGCATGTCGGCATCGCCACGCGGGAACTTCTTGCGGTCGATCTTCCAGTCGCCCTCGTTGGTCTGCCAGCCGTCGTCCAGCACCGCCCATTCGAAGCCCAGCTCGCGGGCCTTGGGCAGGGTGCCGAAGATCTGCTCCATGGTGAAGTCGCGCTCGTAGCCCCAGGCGCACCAGATCGGCGCGAAGGCCGAGTCCGGCGGGCGCGGGCCCTCGATGCCCTCGGCCTTCATGAAGGCCTGGTACTGCTGCAGCGGGGCATAGAAGTCGCCGCGGTGCACGGCCAGGAAGGTGCGCTCAGTCACCAGCTCGGCCCCGGGCGCCAGCGTGATGGCCTGCTGCGACTCGATGGCAATGCGGGCGCCGGTGGCGGTGCGGGCCACCGGCATGTCCAGCGGGCGCGGGACGAGTTCAACATGGCCCACGGCCAGGCCGACGTCGCGGCGCCACAGGTTGGCCACCGGCGTGCCACCGCCGTAGTCGGAAGAATCCATCGCCAGCGTGTTGCGCTGGTCGAAGTCCTTGCCCACCGGCTGCACCCAGTCGCGGCGGTCGGTGTGGGTGGCCCCGGAGAAGCTCCAGAAGCCGCCCGGCGCATCGTCCAGGGCATGGGCCGCATTGCGCCAACCAGCCAGCGTGAGCGCGGCATCTCCGAGGTTGCGGTAGCGCACCTGCAGCAGCGCCAGGCCGGGCAGGGCATCAAACTGGCTCACGGCGACCTGCTTTTCCACCCCGGCCTTGGCGGCGCGGCCGTGGAACACCGTCTGCCGGCCGCGACCATGGCGCGGATCGTCCAGCGCATGGGCGTCCTGGCCGGTGAGGGCGAAATCCGCCAGCTCGGTGCCGTCGGCCAGCAACAGGATCTCGCTGGGCTGGTAACCGGTCAGCGCCTTGCCCTGCATGGACACGCGGGTGTGCATGCGGCGATCGAACGCGAGGCTGAGCAGCGCATCGCCAACCACGGGCTTGTCACTGGCGGTGCTGCCCTGGGCGGGTGCGGCGGCACGCGCCCAGGGCGCAGCACTCCAGGCGACACCACCGGCCACGCTGCCGGCGAAATACTTCAGAACACTGCGGCGTCCAATCGGGGGCATGGAGAAAGGTCCGGTGGCGTTGGCCGCATTCTGCGCGCAGCGTAACGATTGATGCAAGCGTTTTGTTTCGTTATGTTTGCACTATGTTTCGTTGACGAGGGCAAGTGGATGAAGAAGGTCTCAATGCTGGCGGGCTCGCTGTTCGCCCTGGTCCTCCAGGGCTGCAGCCCTGCACCACAGGCCGGTCCAGGCGCCGAGGCGCGAGCGGCCAAGCCCGCCGTCCAGGCGCCCTACGCCATGGAGGACTTCGCCAAGGTGCGCAAGTACGACGCGCATGTCCACGCCAACACCACCAATACGGCCTTGCTGGATCAGGCGCGCCAGGACAACTTCGAACTGCTGTCGATCAATGTCGACTATCCCGACTTCCCCAGCATCGACCAGCAGCATGACGACGCACTGACCCTGGCCAAGGCCGACCCGCAGCGTTTCCATTGGGCCACGACGTTCTCGATGCAGGGCTACACCCTGCCGGGCTGGCGCGAGAAGACCCTGGCCCAGCTGGACCGGACCGTGGGAGAGGGCGCACGCGCGGTCAAGGTGTGGAAGAACATCGGCATGGTCGAGAAGAACGCCGATGGCCAGCTGATCTTCCTGGACGATCCGGGCCTGGGCCCGGTCGCCGGGCACATTGCCGCGCTGGGCGTGCCGCTGATCGCGCATCAGGCCGAGCCCTACAACTGCTGGCTGCCGCTGGATCAGATGACCACCAACAACGACCGCGAGTATTTCTCCAAGCATCCGGACTACTACATGTACCTGCACCCGGAGATGCCCTCGCACGGCGACCTGATGGCCGCGCGTGACCGCTTCGTGGCCGCCCATCCCAAGCTCCAGGTCGTCGGCGCGCACATGGCCAGCCTGGAGTACGACGTGGGCAAGCTGGGCCAGTTCCTGGACCGTTACCCGAATGCCACGGTCGACCTGGCCGCGCGCATGAGCCAGGTGCAGTACCAGTCCCTGCGCGATGCGGCCAAGGTGCGCGACTTCTTCATTCGCTACCAGGATCGGCTGCTGTACGGCACCGACCTGACCCAGGCGCCGGACAGCGATCCGGCCGTGTTCCGCGAGGAAGCGCACGCCTTCTGGTCGTCGGACTGGCGCTACCTGGCCACCGGCGAGTCGCAGCGCATCGACATGCTGGAAGCCGACGTGCCCGGCCTGGCGCTGCCACGCGCGGTGATCGACAAGATCTACTACGCCAATGCGGTGCGGGAGTTCGGCGGCGCCAAGGGGCAGGGCGGGGCGCACTGAGGCGCTGGCCTGGCCTGATGCTGCGCAACACTGATCTGTGTGGAAGCGGCTTCAGCCGCGAAGTGCTTTACCGGGAAAGCTCCTTCGCCGGTGAAGCCGCTCCCACAAAAAAGGCACAGCGACGAGAGGCTTAGTCGCTAGCTGTGGGAGCGGCTTCAGCCGCGAAGGGCTCTACCAGGAAAGCCTCTTCGCCGATGAATCGGCTCCTACAAGAGCTCACGGGAAACGGCAGGAGGATGATCCTCGCGCGATGGCTCAGGCCAGCAGCAAATCCACGCCCAGGGCGCGGCAGGCCTGTTCCACTTCTTCCGGGGCATCCTTGTCGGTGATCAGGGCATTCAACTCGCTGACCGGGATGATGCGGTGCAGGCAGACCCGGCCGAACTTGGAGCTGTCGGTGATGGCGATCACCGCGCGCGCGGCCTCGACCATCTTGCGGTTGAGCATGGCTTCCGGCTCGTGGTGGGTGGTGATGCCACGCTCCAGGTCGAAGCCGTCCACGCCCAGAAACAGCAGGTCCACATGCAAGGCGTCCAGCGCTTCCACGGTCAGCCCGCCATAGAAAGCCATGTTTTTGCGGCGCAGCTCGCCGCCGAGCATCACGATGTTGACGTTGGTCTTGGGCGTCAGCGCGCTGAGCACGCCGAAGTCGTTGGTGACCACGGTGACCTCGATGTCCGGCAAGGCCTCGGCCACCGCGATCGCGGTCGTACCCGAGTCGATGGCGATGGTGTCCCCAGGCTTGACCAAGGCCGCGGCGCGCAAGCCGATCCGCCGCTTTTCGTCCAGGCGCACGCTGCGCTTGATCTCGAAGGCCGGCTCGATGGCCGCCACCGGCGCCGGCCCGACCACGCCGGCATCGATCGCCCCACCGTAGGCGCGCGCCATGACCCCGCGTTCGGCCAGGTAGCGCAGATCCTTGCGCACGGTCTGCATGCTCACGCCGAACTGGCGGGCCAGCGCGGTCACCTGCACGCTGCCGTGCTGGCGCACCAACTCGCTGATCTGGAGACGGCGCTGACTGGTATCGCGGGTAGCAGCCATGGGGGGTCCTTAGCAAACGTTCCAAAGTATAGGTCAGTTCGTTACATTTCGATGTTGATACAAAACGAAACTTAGTCTAGATTCGGTTTCGTTCGACTGCCCACCGTCCCCGCACGCACCGCCAGCCACCAGGAGTGACCCTGTGAATGCCTCCCGCCTGCATCGCCACACGTTGTGCCATGGAATTGCCCTTGCCCTGCTGATGCCGGCCACGGCCTGGTCGCAGACTGCCACCCCAGCCGCCGAGGCGCCCGCCGCCCAGGACGGCACCACCCAGACCACGGGCGAAGGACGCGCGGTGGACCTGGATACGGTCGTAGTGACCGGTGTGCGCGCCAGCCTGGCGCGCGCCACCGACATCAAGCGCGATGCGGCCGTGGTGCAGGACTCGATCAGCGCGCTGGAACTGGGCCGCTTCCCCGACGACAACGTCGCCGACTCGCTCAGCCACATCACCGGCGTGTCCATCAGCCGCGTGGCCGGCGGCGAGGGCCAGAAGGTCAGCGTGCGCGGCCTGGGCCCGGAGTACACCCTGACCACCTTCAACGACCGCATCCTGGCCACCGATGGCGAGGGCCGCGACTTCGCCTACGACGTGCTGCCGGCCGACGTGATCAGCGGCGCCGACGTGATCAAGGGCACCCAGGCCTCGCTGACCGAAGGCGCCATCGGCGGCCTGGTCAACCTGCGCTCGGCCAGCCCCTTCGACCAGAAGGGCCAGCACGGCATCGTGCGCCTGGAAGGCGACCGCAACCAGATGTCCGAGCTCAATGGTCGCAAGGTCTCGGCCACCTACAGCAACACCTTCGCCAACGACACGGTGGGCATCCTGGTCGGCGCGGTCTATGCCAACCGCCGCGACCGCACCGACGTGGCCCAGTCCAGCTGGACGCGCAACGCGGTGCCGGGAACCGACTGGTCCGGCAACGCCTGGGGCGGCGCCATCGACCCCAACGGAAACGGCGAGCTGGACCCGGACGAGTACGGTCTGATCGGCCCGGGCCAGTTCAACATGGGCTCGATCCTGGAAGACAAGAAGCGCACCGCGTTCTCGGGCAAGTTCGAATGGCGTCCGACCGATGACGTGCGCATCACCGTCGATGGCCTGAAAACCAAGCTGGACTCGCCGCAGGTCTCCTACCAGCAGTCCTACTACCCGCTGTTCGCGCCAGGGCGCTGGTCCGACGTCAGTGTGCAGAACGGCATCGTCACCGGGCTGACCCTGGCCAACCCCGATCCGGAACAACGCCTCAACCCGGAGCTGCTCAACGAGACCCAGTACCGGGTGGTGGAAACCGAACTGTTCGGCGTCAACGGCCAGTGGGACGTCAACGACCGCCTGAGCCTGACCGGCGATCTGTATCGCTCCACCTCCAAGCGCCATTCCGGCGGCCAGGACACCTACGTGGTGCTGCGCATGAACCAGCCCAACACCTCGCGCATCACCCTCAGCCCCAACGGGATCCCCAACGTCACCACCAACTTCGATGACGGCCGCGAGCTGGCGTCGGGCCTGGCCAACAGCCAGTTCACCGGCTCGGACTTCAACACGCATTACATGGAGCTGCGTGGCGACAACATCGACGACGAGATCAACGGCGGCACGCTGGGCGGCAAGCTGTTCGTCGGCGACTGGGGCGTGGACAACCTGAAGTTCGGCGTCTCCCGTACCGACCGCAAGAAGCGCCGCGACCTGATCAACAACACCCTCAGCGGCGGCGCCGATTACTACTCCGGCGACAATGCGATCAACGTCGGGGAGCTGGGCAGCGGCGTGCTGCGCGGCACGCTGGCGCCCCCGCACTTCATGGACGATGTCGGCTCGCAATTCCCGCGCAGCTTCCTCGGCTTCGACGTGCCCAACTATCTGTCGTTGCTGGAGGCCTACAACGGCAACCTGCGCCCGGACGGCACGCCTTACGATTTCTCGATGGCCGCCCCGCAGTGGAACCCGCTGGAAAGCTATCGCGTGAGCGAGAAGACCGACGCCTTCTACGTGCAGGCCGACCTGTCCGGCGAGCGCTGGAACGCCGATGTGGGCGTGCGTTTCGTCAAGACCAAGACCAGCTCGCAGGCCTGGGACGCCAAGATCACCAGCATCACCGAGAACGGCGCCTTCAACTACGTGGCCGCCTATGCCGAGCCCACGCCGGTGGTCCAGGATGCCGACTACCACTACTGGCTGCCGTCGGCCAACTTCACCTGGCGGTTCACCGACGACCTGCAGCTGCGCGTGGGTGCGGCCAAGACCATGGCCCGTCCCTCGGTGGAGCAGCTGGCGCCGACCAACACCACCGCCAGCGTGTCCTGGGGCGAGTTCACCCAGGTCTACGGCGGTAATGCCGACCTCAAGCCGTACACCGCCAAGCAGGGCGATGTGTCGCTGGAGTGGTACTTCAGCGAAAGCTCGATCTTCAACGTCGCCACCTTCTACAAGCGCATCGAGAACCAGATCACCACCAGCTGGGAGCCGCAGCAGGACATCGGTGTGCCGGGCTATCTGTTCAACGTCATGCGCCCGATCAACGGCGACTACGCCAAGGTCCGCGGCATCGAGGCCGGCCTGCAGCATTTTTGGGACAACGGCTTCGGCTTCCGCGCCCAGTACACCCGCAACTGGTCCAAGAGCTTCGTCAACGGCCTGGAGCGTCCCCTGGAAGGCATCGCACCGGCGGTGTACTCGCTGGGCCTGATCTACGACAAGGGCCCGTGGTCCATCAGCACCACCGCCGACCACACCGATGGTTTCACCACCGCCACCAACGTGCTGGGCGAGGGCTACAACGAGCAGGCCGACAAGCTGACCTGGCTGACCGCGCAGGTGATGTACCGCATCAACGACACCTTCACCATCAGCCTGGAAGGCCAGAACCTGCTGGACGACGAGCAGACCACCAGCATCAATGGCAACCCGCTGCTGCTCAACAGCTACTACCGCTACGGCCGCGCCTTCACGCTGGGCATCGCCATGAAGTTCTGACGCGGTCGGCCCGGCCTGCATGGCGGCGTGTCTCCGACGCCGTCATGCAGGCACCGAGCCCTCAGTCCCGAGTCCGAGCAGCGGCCGGTTGCGACCCGGCCGCTTTTTTTTGCGAGGCGATCGCCGGCGATGGCGTCGCCATCCAGATACATGCGCAAGCTGCCGAAGCCGGCTGCTTGCTCACTGCGGGACGTGCGATCGCGATGGGATATGGCTGGTCGCGGAAAGCCAACTTCGTCAAGCAGCCCGGCCCTGAGCCGTACATGGCTCCTCGGCTCGGTCAGCCATCCATGGCTGACTCGCCGCCGCGGGCCATCCATGGCCCGCTTTCCGCCATGCCCGGCTCAGGACCAGGCTCGCAATCTGATGAATCTGGGATTCTCCTGGCCGAAGCCAGAAGACCTCACGCGTGCTGCAGCGGTTCGGCGGCCGGTGGCCGCGGCAAGCGAGGCAGGAAGCCGAGCGCCTTAAGGCAGGCAGGATGCCCTGACCGAGGGAAGAGCGGCTACCGGCCGCCGGACCGCTGCCCGTCCGAAGTGGGAACCTACCTCAGGCCTGCACGATCCAAACGACAGTAGCAGTGGAAGTCCAGCCAAACGAAGCTATTCGACTCCTCGACTCACGCGCCCTTAGTGTTCCGCAGGGCGAGCGCTTTTCCCTTGCCCGCTCAGCAGCAGCCGCAGCTGCGTCCCCCAGCCGCCGATCACCGCGTCGGGCTTGCCATCGCCATCCAGATCGCCGCTGGCCATGCTCCAGCTGCGCCCGACCATGCTGTCCGGGACCACCGCGGCGGTGACATCGCGGAAGTGGCCGCGTCCATCGTTGCGCCAGGCGCGCAGCTGCAGCGGCTTGAAACCGGGCACCTCGATCGCCCCGACCAGCAGGTCCATCGCGCCATCGCCGTCCAGATCGATCGGCAATCCGCCCCAGCTGGAGAAGCGATGCCTGGGCAGGCGCGCCTCGGTCTCGTCGCGGAAGTGCCCCTTGCCATCGTTCACCAGCAGGCGCGTCTGCGGATCCTTGTCCCAGCCTTGCGCGTTGCTGGTGATGTTGAAGAAGACGATATCGGGATGGCCATCGCCAGTGGCGTCGAACACATGCACCTCGCGCGTTTCCAGCGGCACACGCAGCTCCAGCGCGCCTTTCGCTTCGGTGAAGCGCCCCTTGCCATCGTTGAGCAGCAGGCGATTGGGTGGTTGCTGATTGGCCAGCACCATGTCCAGGTCGCCATCGCCATCCAGGTCGGCCAGGGCCACGCCCTGCGTCTCGGCCTTGAGCCCGGCCAGGTGCGTGGCCGTGGCGTCGATGAAGTACCCGCGCCTGGCAGGATCGCCCAGCCACAGGAACGGTCCTGCACCGCCGGCCTTGCCCTCGGAGGTGTTGCCCACCACGATGTCCGGGATGCCGTCGCCGTTGACGTCGCCCACGGCCAGGCCATTGCCTTGCCCGCGCGCGGGCAGACGCTCGCTGACGTCGCGAAAGCCGCCCTTGCCATCGCCCAGGAACAGCTGCGGCGTCTCGTCGTCCTCGGCCACGAACACCACGTCGGCATGGCCATCGCCATCGAAATCGGCGGTGCGCACGTGCTCGTTGTCGGCCTTGCGCGGGCCGAAGGCGCCTTCCTTGCGCACCAGCTTGCCGCCGCCGGTGTTGAGGTAGAGCAGGTTCTGGCCGTTCTCCACCGCCAGCACCACGTCCAGGTCGCCATCGCCATCGACGTCCAGCAGCGCCGCATCCAGCGCGTGCAGCTCCGGCGCCAGCGGCACATGGGTAGTGGTGGCATCGATGTAGCGCGTCTGCGCGCAAGCTGCGGCCGCGCAGCAGAGCAGGGGGGCTGCAGCCAGCAGCCGTGGGATGATCGGTCCTGGCATCGCAGGCCTCGCGCTGGGTTGGGCAGGACAGGCTAGGCGCCTGCCCATTAAAAGCGCCTCAGTTGCGCGGCAGCTCCGCACGGAACACCACCTGGCCGTCCTCGTTCCTGGCCTGCAACGCACCGCCGTGGGCCTGCAAGAACTGCTGGGCGATGAACAGCCCCAGCCCCAGTCCCTGGGTCGGGTTGAAGCTGGCCTTGAAGGGCTCGAACAGGCGCGGCATCAGCGCTTCGGGGATGCTGCCGGCATTACGGACTTCCAGCACCAGCGTGGCGCCACCGCGGCCATCGACCGTCGCCACGATGGGCTGCCCGCCGCCGTGGGCCAGGGCATTGCCCAGCAGGTTGGAGTACACCTGCAGGATGCGGTCCTGGTCGGCCAGCAGCGACAGGTTGCCGTGCTCCTCCAGGCGGATGGTTTGGTCCGGATGGGCCTGCGCCAGCTCGTCGATGACGGTGCGCGCCAGCTCGCCCAGCTGGCAGGGGCGGGTCTCCAGGCGCAGGGCGCCGGTGCGGATGCGCGAGAAGTCCAGCAGCTGCTCCACCATGCGCGCCATGCGCCGGGCCGCGCCTTCGATGCGCTGCAGCGGCTTGCGCGCCGGCGCGTCTTCGCCTTCCGGCAGGGCCAGATCCAGCGCATCTGTGCACAGCAGCACCGTGGTCAGCGGTGTGCGCAGGTCGTGGCTGAGCACGGCCATCATGGTCTCGTTCAAGCGCAGCGCGTGTTCCAGGCGCTCGTTCTGCGCCTTGAGCTGGCGGCGCTGGGCGTACAGCTCGATGAACACCTTGACCTTGCCCAGGATGATGTGGGGCTCGATCGGCTTGTGCAGGAAATCCACCGCGCCGGCCTCGTAGCCCTTGAACGAGCGCAGGGGGTCGTCCGGCGAAGCGGTGAGGAAGATGATGGGCACATCGCGCGTGCGCGCCGAACCGCGCATCAGCTCGGCCAGGGTGAAGCCGTCCATTTCCGGCATCTGCACGTCCAGCAGCGCCAGTGCCACGTCGTGCTGCAGCAGCATTTCCAGCGCTTCCGGCCCGGACTGCGCGCACAGGATGTTCAGGCCCTCGCGCCGCAGCAGCGCCTCCATCGCGATCAGGTTCTGCGCGATGTCGTCGACGATCAGCAGGTTGATGGTCTCCGGCGCCTCGGCGGCGGCCGTGGAATCGGTGGTGATCAGGTTCATTGCACAAGGTCCTTCAACGCATCGCCCATGGCGCGCAGGGTCAGCACGGCATCGGCGCCCGGTCCGGCCAGGGCCGAGGCGGGCATGAGCGGGGCGACGGCTTCCTCCGGGTCCTGGACCCAGACGGTGCCGCCAGCGGCACGGATGGCGGCCACCCCATCGGTGCCATCGCTGCTGGCACCGGTCAGCAGGATGCCGAGCAGGCGTGGCCCGAACACCGCCGCGGCCGATTCGAACAGCGGGTCGATCGCCGGCCGCGAGAACAGCACGTCGGCATCGCGCGACAGCGCCAGGCTGTCGCGGGTCTCCACCATCAGGTGGTAATCCGGCGGGGCCACGGTCACCGTCGCCGCCTGCAGCGGCTGCTTGTCCACCGCCTCGCCCACAGGCAGCACGCATTGCTCGTCCAGCAGCGGGGCCAGCCGGCTGGGGCGGTCGCGCGGCACGTGCAGCACGATCAGCACCGGCAGCCGCCAGCGCGCATCCAGCGCGGACAGCAGCGCCTGCAGCGCGTGCACGCCGCCGGCCGAGGCGCCGATCACCAGCGCGTCGTAGCGCCGCAGGGGAGACAGGGCGTCAGCGCTCATGAGATCCGGCGGTACAGCCGCTGCTCGCGCGCCACGGCCTCGAAATCGTGCGCATGACGACCGAACTGCAGCGACTCCTTGCTGCCCAGCCCAAGGAAGCCACGATGCACCAACGCCTCGTGGAACAGGCCGATGGCGCGGTCCTGCAGCTCGCGGTTGAAATAGATCAGCACATTGCGGCAGGACACCAGCTGCACCTCGGAGAACACCGCGTCGGTGGCCAGGCTGTGGTCGGCGAACACGATGTTGCGCTTGAGCTGGCGGTCCATCGCCGCACCGTTGTAGGCGGTGCTGTAGTAATCCGACAGCGAGGCCTTGCCGCCGGCGCGCAGGTAGTTGCCGCTGAACTGCGCCATGCGATCGATGTTGAACACCCCGCGCTCGGCCGCTTCCAGCGCCTCGGGGTTGATGTCGGTGGCGTAGAGCAGGGTGCGCTCGAGCAGGCCTTCCTCCTGCAGCAGGATGGCCATGGACCACACCTCCTCGCCAGTGCTGCAGCCGGCCACCCAGACCTTCAGCGAGGGATAGGTGCGCAGCACCGGCACGGCGTGCTCGCGCAGGGCCAGGAAGTATTCCGGGTCGCGGAACATCTCCGAGACCTGCACGGTGAAGAACTGCATGGCCTGCGCGAACAGCTCCGGCTCGTGCAGCAGGCGGTGCTGCAGGTCGGCCAGGCGCGGGCAGCCGAAGCGGCTCATGGCCTGGCGCACGCGCCGCCGCAGCGAGGAGATCGCGTACTCGCGGAAGTCGTAGTGGTAGCGCTGGTAGATCGCCTCCAGCAGCACCCGCAGCTCCAGGTCGAACAGCTCGGCCTCGTTCATTGCCGCGAGCACCACACCCGGCACAGCGAGACCAGCTTGTCCACGTCGATGGGCTTGGCGATGTAGTCGTTGGCCCCGGCCTGCAGGCAGCGCTCGCGGTCGTCGGCCATGGCCTTGGCGGTCAGGGCGATGATCGGCAGGTCGCGGGTGTTGGGCGCGGCGCGGATATGCCGCATGGCCGTCAGCCCGTCCATCTCCGGCATCATGATGTCCATCAGCACCAGGTCCGGGTCCAGGGTCTGCAGACGCTCCAGCGCCTCGCGGCCGTTGCGGGCGATCTCCAGCTTCACGCCCAGCGGCTCGAGCACGCTGGACAGGGCGAAGATGTTGCGCACGTCGTCCTCGGCCAGCAGGATCGTGCGCCCGTCCAGCACCGCATCGCGACGGCGCGCTTCCTTCAGCAGCCGCTGCTGGCTGCTGGGCAGCTGCGACTCCACGCTGTGCAGGAACAGGGTGACCTCATCCAGCAGGCGCTCGGGCGAGCGCGCGCCCTTGATGATGATGCTCTTGGAGTAGCGGCGCAGGCGCTGTTCTTCCTCGCGCGAGAGCGCCCGGCCGGTGTAGACGATGACCGGCGGGAAGGCCAGCGACGGGCTCTCGGCCATGCGCTCGAGCAGGTCGTAGCCGGTGCCGTCGGGCAGCGCCAGGTCGGTGATCATGCAGTCGAAACTGGCCTGGCCCAGCTGGGTCATGGCCTCGGCCACCGTGCCCACCGGCACGATCTCCAGCTGGTCGCGCGCCAGCAGCAGCTGCAGGTTCGCGCGCAGGTCCTGGTCGTCCTCCACGATCAGCAGGCGACGCACCGCCCGGGCATTGGTTTCCTCCAGCTGCTGGATGGCCTCGGCCAGGCGCTCGCGGGTGGCCGGCTTGAGCAGGAAGCCCACCGCGCCCAGCTCCAGCGACACCTGCGCGCGCTCCAGCGCCGAGACGATGTGCACCGGGATATGCCGGGTGCTGGGGTCGCGCTTGATCCGCTCCAGCACGCTCAGGCCGGACACGTCCGGCAGGCCGATATCCAGCAGGATGCCGTCGGGCTGGATCTTGGCCGCCAGGGCCAGGCCTTCCTCGGCGCTGGGGGCCACGACGCAGTCGAACTGCAGCTCGTTGGCCAGCTCGGCCAGCGCCTGGGCAAAGCGCGCATCGTCCTCGATGGCCAGGATCAGCCGGCCCGGGAAACGCCGCACCAGCGCATCGGCGCCCGGCGTGGCGGCAGCCTGCGGCGATTCGGCCACGGACCGCGCCAGGCTGGGGGTGGCGCTGCTGCCCAGGACCTGGCTGACCGCGCTGGCCATCGGGGCGGCCTGGGGCGCGGGCGGTGCCTGGTTCGACGCGCTGGCACCGGCGCCGGCGGCCGGCAGGTCCAGGATGAAGCAACTGCCGCGGCCAGGCTCGCTGTCCACGGTGATGCCGCCGCCCATGTGCGAGGCCAGGTCGCGGGAGATCGAAAGCCCGAGCCCGGTGCCGCCGTACTTGCGACGGGTGCTGCCGTCGGCCTGGCGGAAGGCCTCGAAGATGGCGGCCAACTGGTCGCGCGGGATGCCGATGCCGGTATCGCAGACCTCGAAACGCACCCGTCCGGGCGCGCCGGCCTGGATCTTCAGGCTGACCGAGCCGCGCTCGGTGAACTTGATCGCATTGGCCAGCAGGTTCTTCAGGATCTGCTGCAGGCGCTGGCTGTCCACCTCGATCCGTTCCGGCGCGCCGTGCCCGATCTCGATGGCCAGCTGCAGCCCCTTCTGCTGGGCCATCGGCTCGAAGGTGTCCTTCATGCGCTGGGCCACGCCGTCGAGCAGGGTCGGCTCCTCGGCCAGCTCCACGTGGCCGGCCTCGATCCGCGACAGGTCCAGGATGTCGTTGATCAGGGCCAGCAGGTCGTTGTTGGAGGACAGGATGGCCTGGGCGTACTTGACCTGTTCCTGGCTGAGGTTGCCGTCCTTGTTGTCCACCAGCAGCTTGGCCAGGATCAGCGAGCTGTTCAGCGGCGTGCGCAGCTCGTGGGACATGTTGGCCAGGAACTCGGATTTGTACCGGGATGTGGTGGCCAGCTCCTCGGCGCTGCGCATCAGCTGCGCCTGTGCGGCCAGCAAGGCCTGCTTCTGCGCTTCCAGCTCGTGGGTGCGCTCTTCCAGGACGACGTTGGTCTGCTCCAGGTCGGCCTGCTGCTGCTCCAGGCTGGCCTGCGAGTGCTGCAGGCTGCGGCTCTGCTCCTCCAGCTCCTCGTTGGCCACCCGCAGTTCTTCCTGCTGGGCCTGCAACTCCTCGCTCTGGCGCTGGGTCTCCTCCAGCAGCTCGATCAGGCGCCGGCGCTGCAGCGACGCGCGCAGGGCCAGGCCGATGGTCTCGGCGCACTGCTCCAGCAGGGCGAGCTCGCGCGGGGCCGGGGCGTGCAGCTGGGTGCGTGCCAGCTCCAGCGCGCCCATGACGCGCCCATCGGCGGTCACCGGGGCGATGAACAGCTCGCGCGGAGCGCTGCGGCCCAGCCCGGTCTCGATGCTCAGGTGCCCGGCCTCGACATCGCGCAGGCGCAGCACGCGGTTGCCGCGCACCACCTCGCCCAGCTGCCCCTGGCCCACCGGGAAAGTCCCGGCGATGCCGGCGGGCACGGCGACGCCGCCGACCAGCACCAGGTTGGACTCTTCCAGGCGATACAGCGCGCCGACCTGGCAGCGCATCTGCTCGCACAGCGCGCCGAGCGCGGCGTTGGCCAGGGTCTCCACTTCCTGCTCCCCGCGCAGGCTCAGGGCCACGGCGTTCTCCGCCTCCTGCAGCCACAGCGCCGCCTCGGCGGCCTGGCGCGCGCGCAGCGCCTGGGTCACCACCATCGCCATGGCTAGGAAGGACACCCCGCCGATGCTGCGATTGATATGCGAAAAGCCCGAGCCGTGGCTGGCCGGGGCCAACTCATAACCGACGGCCAGCAGGACGCAGGACAGCAGTGCCACCACCAGGGGCGCGCGGATGTGGCTCTGGAACACCGTGATGCCCACGGCAAAGAAGTAGGTCAGCCAGATCGCGTAGCCAAGCGGGACCACCAGCTCGAGCGCCATGGTGGCAGCCATCAACGCGCCCGCGGCCAGCAGGACCCAGCGGTCACGGGACAAAATCGGATCCTGCATGCTGCGCTTCGCCGTCAAAAGGGCACTGATGTTAGCGCAGCAGGCCCGTCCAAGCCATTGAATTGACGGAGGAATATCGTCTTCGTAAGGCTATGGACTTCACATGCATTTCACGCGGTCATCAGATTCGCCACTGGCCGATCACACCTTGATCGAATGCACGGCATGCAATGAGCCGCGCACGGCAGCAGCCTGCACCCGTGGCGTAGCCCTCACGTAACTGACTTCTGCCCGCCGACAGCGCAAAATGGCCGCCCTGCATGGGTTGGCCATGCGTGTTCGGCATGGCCCCCAGGCAACGTGATCAGACTTCAGCAGGTTCGAAAAGACTACCCGGTCGCCGGCGGCCACACCGTGGCGGCGCTGCATCCGCTGGACCTGGAGATCCAGGACGGGGAGGTGTTCGGCATCATCGGCCACTCCGGGGCGGGCAAGTCCACCCTGATCCGCCTTCTAAACGGCCTGGAAGCGCCTTCGGGCGGGCAGGTGCTGATCCAGGGCCAGGACGTGGGCCGGCTGGATGGCGAGGGCCTGCGTGCGCTGCGGCGCCGGGTGGGCATGATCTTCCAGCACTTCAACCTGCTGTCTTCGCTGACCATCTTCGACAACGTGGCGTTCCCGCTGCGGCTCGCCGGCGAACCGGCCAGCCGCATCGCCCAGCGGGTGCCGGAGCTGCTGGCGCGCGTGGGCCTGCAGGACCATGCCCGCAAGTATCCGGCGCAGCTGTCCGGCGGGCAGAAGCAGCGCGTCGGCATCGCCCGCGCCCTGGCCACCGATCCGATGCTGCTGCTGTGCGATGAGGCCACCAGCGCGCTGGACCCGCAGACCACCGCCTCGGTGCTGGACCTGCTGGCCGACATCAACGCCGAGCTCGGCCTGACCATCGTGCTGATCACCCACGAGATGGACGTGGTGCGGCGCATCTGCGACCGCGTGGCGGTGCTCGATGCCGGCCGCGTGGTGGAGCAGGGCGCGGTGGCCCAGGTGTTCCTGCACCCCCAGCACCCCACCACCCGGCGCTTCGTGCGCGAGGCCGATCCCGCCCACGGCCAGGGTGAGGTCTCCATCGAGGCCGGCAACGCCCTGCGGCTGCGCCTGACCTTCACCGGCGACACCACCTACCAGCCGATCCTGGCGGCCGTGGCGCGGCAGACCGGCTCGGATTTCAGCATCCTGTCCGGCCGCATCGACCGCATCCGCCACACGCCGTACGGCCAGCTCACCGTGGCCTTCACCGGCCAGGTCGAGTCCGTGCGCGCCGCGCTGGAACACGCGGGCGTGGACGTGGAGGTGCTGGCATGAGCGCGCTGGTGCTGGGCAGCGCCTGGTTCCCCAACGTCGATGCGGCCAAGGGGCAGGAGATCGCCGCGGCCACGCTGGATACGCTGATCATGCTGGCGGCCTCGCTGCCGCTGAGCCTGCTGATCGGCCTGCCGCTGGGCGTGCTGATGTTCCTGACCGGCAAGGGCCGGCCGCAGTCGCGGCCGTGGCTGTACAACAGCCTGGCCTTCGTGGTGAACATCCTGCGCTCGGTGCCTTTCATCATCCTGATGATCAGCCTGATCCCGATCACTCTGGCGGTCATGGGCACCTCGCTGGGCGTGCGCGGCGCGATCCTGCCCCTGGTGGTGGGCGCGGCGCCGTTTTTCGCGCGCCTGGCCGAGGCCTCGCTGCGCGAGGTGGACCGCGGCGTGGTCGAGGCGGCCACCGCGATGGGCGCCACCACCTGGCAGCTGATCACCCGGGTGCTGCTGCCCGAGGCGCGCCCGGGGCTGATCTCGGCCGCCACCATCACCGCCATCGCCCTGGTCGGCTTCACCGCCATGGGCGGGGCGATCGGTTCGGGCGGCCTGGGCGACCTGGCCTATCGCGATGGCTACCAGCGCTCGCAGACCGACGTGGCGGTGGTCACCGTGGCCCTGCTGCTGGTGCTGGTGCAGTTGATCCAGATGCTGGGCGACCGCCTCACCGCCCATTTCACCCGCCGCTGATCCAGGCTTGTGCCTGATTCGGCAAGACCTCCACGGAAAACCCCCATGAAGCTCACCAACGCCCTGTTCCTCACCCTTGCCACCGTCGCCCTGGCCGCCTGCGGCAAAGGCGGGAGCGCGGCCGCCCCGCAGCAGACGCTGTCGGTGGCCGCCACCGCCGTGCCGCACGCCGAAGTGCTGGAGGTGGTCAAGCCAATCCTGGCCAAGCAGGGCATCGACCTGAAGGTGCGGGTGTTCAACGACTACGTGCAGCCCAACGACCAAGTGGTGCAGAAGCAGCTGGACGCCAACTACTTCCAGACCGAGCCCTACCTGGACGCCTACAACCGCGACCGCGGCACCAAGCTGGTCACGGTGGCCGGCGTGCACATCGAGCCCTTCGGCGCCTACTCGCGCCGGATCAAGACCCTGGCCGAGCTGCGCGATGGCGCGGACGTGGTGATTCCCAACGACCCCAGCAACAACAGCCGGGCGTTGATCCTGTTGGACAAGTCCGGGGTGATCAAGCTCAAGGATCCCAGCAATGCGCTGTCGACCCAGCGCGACATCGTCGAGAACCCCAAGCACCTGAAATTCCGCGAGCTGGACTCGGCGATGCTGCCGCGCGTGCTCGACCAGGTGGACCTGGCCTTGATCAATACCAACTATGCGTTGGACGCCGGCCTCAACCCGACCACCGACGCGCTGGCGATTGAGGACTCCAACTCGCCTTACGTGAACTTCCTGGTCGCCCGCGAGGACAACCGCGACGATCCGCGCATCCAGGCCCTGGCCAAGGCACTGACCAGCCAGCCGGTGCGGGATTTCATCGGGCAGAAGTACAAGGGGGCGGTGTTGGCCGTCGCTCCCAAGTAGAGGAGTGAGCGGGGAGGAGTGAGGAGTGAGGAAGTGCAAGAGCAGAAGCACTGTCTCGGCGCTCACTCCTCACTTCTCCTGGCCCACTTCTCTTGCCAGCCTGGGAAGAAGCGGCTCATCAACCTGTGGGAGCCGATTCATCGGCGAAGGGTCTTGCCTTCAGCCCATGAGCTCGCGTGGCAAGCCCCTTCGCGGCTGAAGCCGCTCCCACGGGAAGCGACGGCGGTCGCGCTGCAGCCCTTCGAGTGCCGCGTTGCTTGAAGCAGGCGTGAGCGGGGAGGAGTGAGGAGTGAGTAAGTGCAAGAGCAGGAGCGCTGTCCTGGTGCGCATACCTCACATTGTCTTGGCCCACTTCTCTTGCCAGCCTGGGAAGAACCAGCTCACCAACCTGTGGGAGCCGATTCATCGGCGAAGGGCCTTACCCTCAGCCCATGAGCTCGCGTGGCAAGCCCCTTCGCGGCTAAAGCCGCTCCCACAGAAAGCGGCGGCGCTGCCGCCATCGCCTGGACACTCGGGTGATCGGCCATTGATCGTCGGATCGATGTGCGTGGTCTCGCCTGAAGCAGGAGCCAGGAGAGTGTGGTGAGAAGTGACCCGCCGCGAGCGCGGTTCTAACGCTCACTCCTCACTCCTCTCCACTCACTCCTCAACCTCCCACGCCTCACCAGAACGTGGCGTACAACGCAGCGATCACCGCCAGGGTCGCGATGGAGGCGATGTTGAACGAAGGCGCTGTGGCGTAGCTGACGTCGCGGGTCTGGATGCGGTCGCGGTCGCCGGTGGCCTTGGTGAACAGGGCCACCACGGTGGACAGCAGCAGGCACAGCAGGAACACCACGCCGATGCGATCCATGAACGGCATCTGCGGCAGCGCCAGCTTGAGCACCATGGACAGCACGAAGGAGCTGATGGCCGCGGTCAGGGCGCCGGCTTCGTTGGCGCGCTTCCAGAACATGCCGTGGAAGAAGATCACCACGATGCCCGGGGTGAAGAAGCCGGTGAATTCCTGGATGTACTGGAAGCCCTGGTCGAAGCCGCCCAGCAGCGGCCGCGCGGTCAGGGTGGCCACGATGATCGCGCCCACCGCGGCCAGGCGGCCGACGTTGACCAGCCGCTTCTCCGAGGCCTGCGGCGCGCGCTTGGCGTAGAAGTCCAGGGTGAAGATGGTGGCCACCGAATTGATCTTGGACGCCAGCGAGGCCACGATCGCGGCGATCAGCGCGGCGAACACCAGGCCGAGCACGCCGCTGGGCAGCAGCCGCATCATCGTCGGGTAGGCCTCGTCCGGGCGCTCCAGGCCCGGGGCCAGCATCACCGCGGCGATGCCCGGCAGCACCACGATCACCGGGATCAGCAGCTTCAGGAACGCGGCGAACACGATGCCCTTCTGCGCTTCCTTGATGTCCTTGGCCGCCAGGGCGCGCTGGATGATGTACTGGTTGAAGCCCCAGTAGCTCAGGTTGGCGATCCACATGCCGCCCAGCAGCACCGACAGGCCCGGCAGGTCCTTGTAGAAGGGGTTGTCCGGATGCAGGATCATTTCGAACTTGTCCGGGTGCTGCTGCCACAGCGTGGTGAAGCCGTTGACGATGCTGCCATCGCCGATCTGGCTCAGGGTGATGCCGGTGACCATCAGCCCGCCCAGCACCAGCAGGCTGACCTGGACGATGTCGGTCAGGGCCACGGCCTTCAGGCCGCCGTAGAGCTGGTAGGCCAGCGAGAAGAGCGCCAGCAGCACCAGCGCCACGTCCTGGTTCAGGCCGGTGACCTGGGCGATGGCGATCGAGCCCAGCCACAGGATCGAGGTCAGGTTGACGAACACGTACAGCGCCAGCCAGAACACCGCCATCACCGTGCGGATGCGGGTGCCGTACCGCTCCTCCAGGAACTGCGGCATGGTGGTGATGCGGTTGCGCAGGAAGATCGGCAGGAACCACTTGCCCACGATCAGCAGCGTCAGCGCCGCCATCCATTCGTAGGAGGCGATGGCCAGGCCAATGGCATAGCCCGAGCCGGACATGCCGATGATCTGCTCGGCCGAGATGTTGGCCGCGATCAGCGAGGCGCCGATGGCCCACCAGGGCAGGCTGCGGCTGGCCAGGAAGTAGTCCTGCGCGGACTTCTCGCGACCGCCTTTTTCGCGCGAGACCAGCTGGGCCAGGATGAAGATGCCCGCCAGGTAGACCAGCACGATGGCGATGTCGAGGGTGGAAAGACGCATTCGGTGAATCTCCGCAAGTGAACCGCGCCCCTAGCGAGGCGCGGCTGAATCTGGATGGCCGGCGAATCGGACTTCGGGCAGGCCGCGCACGCCCACGTCCAGGGCGAACACATGGCCGGCCTGCGGATCCTGCGACCGCGCCGCATCGTCCATGCCGTCGTGGGCGCTGGTGACGTAGAGGGTGGACAGGGCAGGGCCGCCGAAGGCAGGACGCGTGGGTTGGCCGGTGGGCACCACCAGGATCTGGTCCAGGCGGCCGTCGGGCAGGTAGCGCACGATGCGTGCCGCCCCCCACTGCGCGTTCCACAGGCCACCTTCGGCGTCCACTGCGGAACCATCGGGCTCACCGGGCTGGTCGGACAATGCGACGAAAGTCGATACCGGCCCGATCACATCGCCATAGGCGCAGCGCTGGATACGCTTGTCCAGCGAATCGCAGAAGTACATCGTTTCGCCATCCGGGCTGAAGGCGATGCTGTTGGAAATGGCCACTCCGGGCAGGGGCAGCTGTTCCAGCGACAGGTCGGCATTGAGCCGCCAGAACGCCCCCACTGGCTGCTTGTCGCCTTGGGCGGGCTCGTGCAGCGTGCCGAACACCAGGCGCCCCTGGCGGTCGCAGCCGCCATCGTTGGCGCGGGTGTCGCCACGTCCGGGCAGGCGATGCAGCTCGCGCAGCTCGCCGGTCTCGGGGTGGAAGAAGGCCAGGCGCGAGGCCAGCGCCAGCAGCAGCCAGCCCGGCGCCTGGCACAGCGCCAGGCAGCCCAGCCGCTCGGGCATGGGCCACTGCCGGGTCTGGCCGTCGGCCGGGCGGTGGCGCCACAGCACCGCGTTGTGGATATCGGTCCAGTACAGGGCCTGCTCGCGTTCGCACCAGACCACGCCTTCGCCCAGGCGGTTGCCGGCCGGCACCACGGTGCGCGCATCGTGACTTGCCAGGGCCATGCTCACACCCAGCCGCCGTCGACGATGAACTGCTGGCCGGTGCACATGCGGCTGTCGTCGGCGCCCAGGAACAGGGCCATGCGCGCCAGGTCCTCCGACTGCAGGTAGCCAGGCAGGCACTGGGCGCGTTCGATCTGCGCCTGGCCCTCGGCATCCAGCCACAGGCGGCGCTGCTTCTCGGTGATCACCCAGCCCGGCACCAGGGCGTTGATGCGGATGCGGTCGCGGCCCAGCTCGCGCGCCAGGCCGTTGACCAGCCCGTGCACGGCCGACTTGGCCATGGTGTACATGGGGTAGCCGGCGTTCTTGATCATCCAGCTGGTCGAGCCCAAGCAGATCACCGAGCCGCCGCCCAGCCCGCGCATGTCCTCCACCACTGCCTGGGTGGCGAAGTACTGGTGGCGCAGGTTGACCGCGATGCTGCGCTCGAAGTCCTCCGGGGTGGTCTGGCTGAAGTCGTGGCGCACGTCATTGGCGGCGTTGTTGACCAGCACGCCGATCGGTCCGATCTGCGTGCGCGCCTGGGCAATGGAAGCCTGCAGAGCGGCCACGTCGGTCGCATCGGTGTGCAGGTAGACCGGTGCATGCGCCACGTCCTGCAGGCTGGCCAGCAGGGCCTGCGCGCCGACGTCGTCGATGTCCAGGAACGCCACGCGTGCGCCCTGGCGGGCGAACTGCTCCACGAAGCTGGCGCCGATGCCGGTGGCGCCGCCGCTGACCAGCACCGCGCGCCCGGCCAGGCTGGGGTAACGGGCCATGTCGTCCCGGGTGTGCTCGATGTCCTCCCTCATCGCGCTCACCACTCGGCCACGCTGCCATCGGCGTGGCGCCAGATGGGGTTGCGCCAGCGGTGGCCTTCGGCCACGCGCTCGTCCACGTACTGCTGGTTGATCTCGATGCCCAGGCCCGGACCATCGGGGATGGTCACGTAGCCCTCGTTGTAGGCGAAGGGCGCGCGGTCGACCAGGTAATCCAGCAGGTCGTTGGTGGCGTTGTAGTGGATGCCCAGGCTCTGCTCCTGGATGAAGGCGTTGTAGCAGACCGCATCCAGCTGCAGGTTGGCGGCCAGGGCGATCGGCCCCAGCGGGCAGTGCAGGGCGATGGCCACATCGTAGGCCTCGGCCATCGCCGCGATCTTGCGGGTCTCGGTGATGCCGCCGGAATGGGAGGGGTCGGGCTGCAGGATGTCCACGCCGCCCTGCTGCAGCACGCGCTTGAAGTCGAAGCGCGAATACAGCCGCTCGCCCAGCGCGATCGGCGCCGGCGACAGCGCGGCCAGCTCGGGGATCGCTTCCAAGTGCTCGGACAGCACCGGCTCTTCGATGAACATCAGGCCGAAGGGCGCCAGCTCGCGCATCAGCACCTTGGCCATCGGCTTGTGCACGCGGCCGTGGAAGTCCACCGCCAGGCCCACGTCCCGGCCCACCGCATCGCGCACGGCCTGCACGTTTTCCAGCACCCGGCTGACCTTGTCGTGGGTGTCGACGAACTGCACTTCTTCGGTAGCGTTCATCTTGACCGCGGTGAAGCCGCGCTCGACCGCGGCCTTGGCCGCGCGCGCGGTGTCGGCCGGGCGGTCGCCGCCGATCCACGAGTACACGCGGATGCGCTCGCGCACCGGGCCGCCCAGCAGCTTGTGCACTGGCTGGTCCAGGGCCTTGCCATGGATGTCCCACAGGGCCTGGTCGATGCCGGCCAGCGCGCTCATCAGGATCGGCCCGCCGCGATAGAAGCCACCGCGGTACAGCACCTGCCAGTGGTCTTCGATATGGCGCGGGTCCTTGCCGATCAGGTAGTCGGACAGCTCATCGACAGCGGCGGCGACGGTGTGCGCGCGGCCCTCGACGACGGGCTCGCCCCAGCCGCTGATGCCGGCATCGGTATCGATACGGACGAACAGCCAGCGCGGCGGGACGAGAAAGGTGGTGACAGCGGTGATCTTCATGGGGTGGGGGCCCTGTTGGCCTGGTTCCAGGCATCGATGAAAGCGTGGGCGCGACGGCCGATCTCGGCCGCGTCCACGCCAGGTTTGAACAACGCCGAGCCGATGCCGAACCCGGCAGCGCCCGCGGCGAGATAAGCGTCCATGTTGTCCGGGGTGATCCCGCCCACCGGCAGCAGCGCGGTGCCCTTGGGCAGCACGCTCAGCCAGGCCTTGAGCACGGCCGGCGGCAGCTGCTCGGCGGGAAAGAGCTTGAGCGCATCGGCGCCTGCGGCCAGCGCGGCGAACGCCTCGGTCATGGTCGACACGCCAGGCGCGCAGACCAGGCCGGCGGCCTTGGCCGCGGCGATCACCTGGGTGTCGGCGTGCGGCATGACGATGAGCTTGCCGCCGACGCCGGCGATGTCCTGGACCTGTGCCGGCGTCATCACGGTGCCGGCGCCGACCAGGCAGCGGTCGCCGAAGGCCTCGGCCAGCAGGCCGATGCTCTGAAGCGGGTCGGGCGAATTGAGCGGCACTTCCAGCGTGCGGAAGCCAGCCTCGACCAGCGCGCCGCCGATGGACAATGCCTCCTGCGGCGTGAGCCCCCGCAGGATCGCAACCAGTGGAAGGGGTTGCAGCCATGCGGTACTCATACAAACTTCCTCAGCTTTTGGTTTTGCGGGTACGTCCGCGTCGTTTGATGTTGGCGCGCGAGTCCACGATCATCCCGTGCATCGCCTCGCGCGCCATCTCCGGCCGCTTGAGCCGGATGGCGTCGTAGACCGCGTGGTGGCGCGGCAGGGAATACTTGAAGTTGGCCGCGGTGCTGGCCGACAGCAGCAGATAGGCTTCCAGCGCGGTGTCGATCACCGAGAACAGCGAGCCCAGCAACTCGTTGTTGGCCGCCTCCAGCACGCTGGCATGGAACTCCAGGTCCGCCCGCGTCCACGCCTGCTGGTCCTGGGCGGCTTCCATCGCCTCGTAGGCATTGCGGATGGCCTCCAGCTGCGCGGGCGTGCGCCGGCGCGCCGCTGCCGAAGCCGCGGCCGGTTCGATGATCTCGCGCATCTCCACCAGCTTCTCGACGAAGTCGTCGGTGGGCATGGAGGCACAGCGCCAGGCCAGCACGTCGGCATCCAGCTGGTTCCAGAAGCGAGGATCGCGCACCCGCGTGCCGGTCTTCTGCTTGGTCTCGATCAAGCCCTTGGACCCCAGCACCTTCAGCGCCTCGCGCAGCGCCGAGCGGCTGACCGCCATGCGTTGGGCCAGGGTTTCCTCGCGTGGCAGCAGATCGCCAGGCTTGATCTCGCCCACCACGATCATGCGACCGATCTCCTGGATCACCTGGTCGTGCAGGTTGCGAACCGCGATTTGTCTCACTGGATCCCCTTACGCCGGCCGCGCCGCGCGATGCGAACGCTTTGATTATCCGACAATAAGGGGCCCCATCAACCCCGTTCGTCAAGCACGAGCTGGCCCGCTGCATCATGGCGACACGGCCCCGAGGTCGATGGCGTCGTAGTCCAGCGGCTGCCGAGGGTTGTCCACGATAATGCGGTTCTCCCCGGACTTGAACGCGGCCTGGAACGTTGCCGTGCGCCAGCCGACGTCCTGACTGGTGCCCAGGACCTGGCCCGGCTGACCGTTGACCTGCAGCTGCGGTGCGCCTCCCAGGCCGATGTCCCGGAAGCGCACTTGCACCTGGCGTTGGCCGGCCCGCGCGGACTGCACGGGGAAGACCAGCCGCGCGCCCTCGACCCCGGCCACGCGCACCCGACGCCCGGCCGAGGCAGAGACGTCCTCGATCTGCGCCGCGCCGGTGCGCAGGGCGTTCTCGGCCTCGTATCGGTTCAAGTCCAGCGGCGCGCTGGCGTAGAGGATCTCGTTGTCCTCGTCCACCTGCGGGGTGGCGGCCACGGAGGAGGAGGTGACATGGAGCAGCTTGCCGTCGCTGCGGGGCAGGATCACCTGGGTCCAGCCGGCGTGGGTGTTGCCCGTGCGCTTCTGCACCGGTGCCACGGTTTCCCACCAGGGACCGCGGCCACCGGTGTCGTTGCGGTACAGCGTGCGGGCCCCTGGGTCGGCCCCGCCACCGGCGCGCTGCGCGGCCACGATCAGCACGCCCTCACGGGTTTCGCCCGGCAGCCACTGGATCATGGGACAGGCCGAAGGCCAGCCACCGGACAGGGTCTGCAGGCCAACCCCCGGATCGGCCGCATTCCATTCCAGGCCGTCGCGACTGAACTTGATATGCACCTGGCCACTGTTCGGCGCGGCGGTGTTGTCGATGGTCTCGTAGACCATGGCGTATTGCTTGTTCGGCAGGCGCTGGACCACCGCCATGCCGGGACGGTCCACGCCGCCGGGCAGGGCGACATCGAAGACTTCCTCACCCCAGGTCCTGCCGCCGTCGCTGGAGACCTTGTGCGCGATCAGCTGGTTGAAGCCGGCGCGTTTGTGACGCTCGCTGGAATAGAACGCCACCATGCGGCCATCGTCCAGCACCACGATATAAGGCTCCCACACCCCGCCGTTGAGGCGGTCCGAGGGCTGGCCCGAGCCTTTGACGATCGAGCTGCGGTACTTCCAGGTCCGCCCGCCATCGGCGCTGGCATAGAGCTGCATGTCCTGGGCGGTGATGCGTCTGTCGGCATTGCGCTCGATGGCATTGGCCGCCAGCAGCACCGTGCCGGCCGGCAGATCACCGCTGCTGCGCGACAGCTCGCTCAGGTGCGGCTGCCAGTGCAGGCTCCAGTGCGCAGAGCCGCCGTGGGTCTGGTCGGCGATTTTGCCGCTCAGCGTCCAGTGATCGCCCTCGTCGCGGCTGACGTACAGCGGCAGTGTCGGATCGCCAGCGATCTCGAACACCATCAACGTGCGCCCGTTGTCGGCCGCATCGCGCTGATGCGACAGGCGCACAGCCGAGGCATAGCTCATGCCCTTGGCTAGCCGCGTGCCCACCACCGGGGCTTCCGGCTTGGGCGCGGCCAAGGCAGCGCTGGTACCGACGCAGAGCAGCGTCGGCACCAGCGCGGCGACCAGCAGAGCGCAGCGCTGGGTCACAGCTTGACCCGGACGCCGAAGGACACAGTCTGGTCCTGGTAGCGGATATCGCGCGGGCGGGTCTTGCCGCCGCCCCAGTACTGGTACAGGTTCTCGCCCAGCAGGTTGGTGGCGGCCAGGACCAGGGTGGTCTTGGGCGTCACGTCGTAGCTGACAGAGAAGTCCAGCTGGTTGGCTGGCACGATCTGGTCCTCGTTGCCCGAGACCGTGTTCTGGGTGAAGCCGGCGACATAGCGGCCGCGATAGCCATAGGCCAGACGCGCCGAGACACCGAAGTTCTCGTAGAACAGCACTGCGTTGTAGTTGGTCTTGGAGACGTTCTGCAGCGGGCGCTTGACCGTGGGGCCGCCGATGAAGGCCGGCGATTCGGTCTCGCCATCGATGTAGGTGTAGTTGAACTGCGCGCCCAACCCACTCCAGGCGCCGGGCAGGAAGTCGAAGGTCTGCTGCCAGGCCGCTTCCACGCCCTGCAGGTAACCGCTGCCTGCGCTCTGCGGCTGGGTCAGCTGGTAGGCCTCGCCGCCGATGGTGACGTCGGTGGTGTAGTTCTGGATGTAGCCGTCGATGTCGCGATAGAACAGGCCCAGGCTGGCGTAGCCCACCTGCGAGAAGTACCACTCCAGCGAGGCGTCATAGCTCTTGGATTCGATCGGGGTCAGGTTGGCGTTGCCGCTGGCGGCCTGGCCGGCACGGTTGATGGTGCCCGGGTTGAGCGAAAGCGATGGGTTGAGCGAACCGAATGCCGGGTAGGCCAGGGTCTTGGCCGCGGTGACACGCAGCTGCCAGGCATCGTTGAACTTCATGTTCATGCTGGCATTGGGCAGCACGTTGGTGTCCTCGGTCTCCAGCGCCAGCGGGCTGTAGAGCCCGGTGCTGGCGTCGAAGGAGAACGCATCCAGCGAGCGCTTGACCTTTTCCACGCGCGCGCCGACCAGGCCGCTGACCGCAAGGCCGAACAGTTCCGTGTCGTACCTGGCCTGCAGGTAGCCGGCCAGCTTCTTTTCCTGGATCTCGAAGAAGCGCCCGGGGTTCTCCACCGGCTCGCCGGAGGGCAAGCCGTAGAAGTTGCGGTAGGCGTCGCGGTTGGCGATCAGGTTATCGAAGCAGGGCGTCAGCCAGCGTTGGCTCATCGCGCTGTTGTCGCGCATGCTGCAGAAGAAGTCGGTGCCGGGGAAGCGCGCGGTCACCTGGTTGTCCGGGTTCGGGTTGGCGGTGATGTTGCCGGTGCCCGGGCCGCCGGGGGGCGGGGTGGAGATCTCCACGCTGCCGCGCTGCATCGAGGTGCGGTCGGCATAACGCGCGCCGAACTGCAGGGTGTCGATGGGGCCGTCCATGAACTGGAAGGCGCCATCGCCACGCCAGGCGTTCTCCTCGCCCTCGCTGCGGCTCCAGGTCTGAAACAGGCCGTTGAGGTAGAAGTTGTTCGGGTCCAGGGCCGGGTTGCCCGACAGGTGCCAGTTGACGTGGCCGCCGCCGCTGCCGCCCCAGTTGGTGGTGATCGGCCCGGCCAGGAAGGTGTCGATGATGAAGTTCGGGTTGTAGTAGTAACCCGAGGTCCGCGACAGTTCGGTGGACAAGCGCAGCTGGTCGCCGCGCCACTTGAAGCCCAGCGCGTTCTGGATGTCCTGGCCCTTCTGCTCATGGGCCTGGGTGCTGGTGGCCGAGTAGGTGTCGCCGCTCCAGGTGCCGTTGGTGGCATCGCAGATGTTCTGCCCGAAGAATTCCCCGGGGAGCTGGTTGGCATAGCAGTTGTTGCCCACGCCCAGCTGCGAGGGCGCCACGCTGCCGACCGGGAAGGAGAAGTAGTAGTTCTGCGAGTAGTCGTCCCTGACCCAGTCGTACAGGCCTTCCAGGTAGACCTCGGTGTTTTCGCTGGGCTTCCACTGCAGAGCGTAATTGAAGGAACCGCGCTTGCGATCGCCATGGTTGTAGGCGGTGCCGAAGCCGTTGGGCGCGGCGATCAGGTCGCCACCCTCGGTGCGGATCGGGGTGCCGCTGCCATCGGTCAGGACCTTGGGGAAATCGCCCCAGACCGCGTCGTAGGCGTACTCCTTCTCGATGTAGCCGAAGTTCACCAGCGCGCCGAATTCGCCGGCACCGGTGTCCCAGCGATCGCTCAGCAGCAGGCTGGCGTTGGGATCGAGCGAGCCGCCGTACTTGCTCTGCACCGCGTTGTAGGTCGCGGCGACTTCGCGGCCGTCGAAGTCGAAGGGACGCCGCAGCTGGATATCGACCACGCCGGCAATGCCGCCCAGCGGCAACTGCGCCTCGCTGGTCTTGTACACGCTGAGAGTCTTGACCGCCGTGGCCGGCAGGTTCTGGAAAGCATAGCCGCGGCCGGAGCTGCTGAAGATCTCGCGGCCGTTGAGCGTGCTGATGACGTCGGGCAGGCCACGGATCACCACGCCGGTGGTCTCGCCCTGCGTGCCCTGGGCGATCTGCACGCCGGTCACGCGCTGCAGCGCGTCGGCCACGCTGTTGTCCGGCAGCTTGCCGATGTCCTCGGCGACGATGGAATCGACCACCATGTCCGAATCGCGCTTGATGTTCTGCGCGGTCTCCAGGCTCTGTCGCAGCGCGGTGACCTTGACCGCATCCAGCTGCGTGGCATCGCCCGCGCTGGCGCCGGCCTGTTCCTGGGCCGTGGTATCGGTGGCGGGGGTCTGCTGTGCGGCGGCCAGGGCGGGCAGCAGCAGTGCGGACAGGATCGAGACGGACAACAGGGAACGGGAAGGCCGGTGTTGCATGACGTCGTCTCCGGACGAAAGCGTTGGGTGGCCGCCGCGGCGGAGGCTGCGGCAGTGAGGGTTCAGCGGATCAGGCAGCGGATGTTTCAGACGCTCGGACAGGACCCTGCGACCAGGCCCTGCCGCGACCACGCCGGCTCAGTGGCCCGGCATGGCCTGTGGCTTCCACGCTCGCCAGGTTTGCGAACCGGACGGGTGGGTGGGGAACATCTGCATCCGGTGGCGTTGAAAGGCGCTGACGCCCTCCCTTCAGTGGTCTGCATCGACCCTCCCAGACAGATGCAATGACATGACACTCCCGTCCGCGGTGGCCGGCGGCCATCGCGTCAGGGTTCCATACGGTGTGGCAGCGCCCGCCAGGACGCTCCGGTCAGGGCGTGCGCACGCCCCGGTCGGTGCTGAACTGGTAGACCATGCGGTTGACGTAGGTTTGTCCCGCGGCAAGCTTGGCCGACCCGAAGTTGGGCTGGTTGGGCGTGTCGGGGAACAGCTGCGGCTCCAGCACGAAGGCATCGCCCTGGCGGTACAGCCGGCCGCTCTTGCCCACGGTCTTGCCGTCCAGGAAGTTGCCCGAATAGAACTGCAGGCCCGGCTGGTTGGACGTCAGCGTCATCACCCGGCCAGAGCGCGGGTCGCGCACGCGTGCGACTTCGCGCGGCTGCTTGGAGACGCTGCGGCTGACCACCCAGTTGTGGTCGTAGCCCAGGCCCAGCAGCAGCTGCGGTTCGACGCCGACATTGCGCAGGTCCTGGCCGATCGGCTTGGGCTTGCGGAAGTCGAACACCGTGCCTTGCACCTGCTTGATCTCGCCGGTGGGAATCAAGGTGGCATCGACCGGGGTGTAAGCATCGGCCTTGAGGGTCAGCTCATGGTCCATCGCCGTGCCCGCGCCCTCCCCGGAAAGATTCCAGTAGGTGTGGTTGCTGAGATTGACGATGGTGTCCTTGTCGCCCTTGGCGCTGTATTCGATGGCCAGCTTGCCGTCGCCTTCCAGCGCATAGGTGGCATCCACGGTCAGCTTGCCGGGGAAGCCCTGGTCGCCATCGGGGCTGACGTAGCGCAAGGTCACGCTGGTCGGCGAGGACTTGACCACCGTCCAGGCCACCTTGTCCAAGCCCTGCTTGCCGCCATGCAGGCTGTTGGGACCATCGTTGAGCGGCACGCTGTAGCTGCGCCCGTCCAGGGTGAAACGCCCCTTGGCCAGTCGGTTGGCGAAGCGTCCGACGATCGTGCCGAAATACTGCGGCTTGGCCAGGGTGGCTTCCAGAGACTTGTCGCCCAGCACCACGTCGGCGGACTTGCCATCGCGGTCCGGCACTTCCAGCGAATGCAGCGCCGCACCCAGGGTGAGGATGCTCGCGCGCATGCCGCTGGCATCGCGCAGGGCGATGGATTCGATCTTGGTCCCGTCCGGCAGGCTGCCGACCACCGTCCGTTCCTGGGCGGCGGTCGAGCCCGCCAGCGCCATCGCAACGACACCGGCACACAGACCCACCTGCCTGCTCCCAATCCCCATCATGGAACCTCCCTCGTGCGTGATGGTACTAAAACATATAATCAGACAATTTAAACGCTGCGATGCAGCAGGCGCCACTCAACTTTGGTGGCGTGCCAGCGCATCGATTTCCATCAGGCCGCGTGCCACCGCATCGGCCGAGGCCACCACATGCGAGGCGATGCCGATCTCCTGCAGCGCAGCTGCATAGAGTGCGCAAACCGCGGCCGATCCAACCAGCGGTACGGCGCAGGTGGCCAGGGCAGGGAACAGCCTGCGCGCGTCGGCCAGCTCCGCACCGATCAGCACGCCACGCAGGTAAGCGCTGGCCTCCTGGCGGGGCAGGACGCCGCGAATGAAGCGCGCGCGCACGCCGAACAGCAATGTGGACAGCCCATGGTGGCCCTCCACCGCGCTGCGGACCCCGGCACGGAAGGCCGGGCCATCCTCGCCGGGACCGGACAGCACCGAGGCCAGCACGCCGCCACTGGCGAGCCGGTCGAACAGTTCGCCGGACATGGCGGTCATGAACTCGCCGATGCGCCCGTCCTGCACTGCGACCCACTTGGTATGCGTGCCGGGCAGGGCGACGATGGACGCGCCTTGCAGGCTTCCCGCGGCCAGCAGGCCGAGCAGCTCGGTCTCCTCGCCACGCATGATGTCCGGCGCGCCATCGGCAGCGCGCTCGCAGGCCACGCCGGGCACGATGCGCAGGGCGAGCTCGCCGATCTGCGCAGGCACCAGCCTGGCGGCCACCTCGGCGATCCCGGCCGGGGCGTCGACGTAGCCCGCATCCACCCAGCCGATGTTGGAGCCGATCATCCCGACGGCATAGACGCGTTCGGCCTGTGGCCACTGGCGGCGGATGCGATTGGCCAGCGCCACCATGTCATCGCGCTGCGCATTGGCCACGCCCGCGGCCGCCTCCAGGCTGTCCACCACCTGGCCGCGCGCATCGATAAGGTAGGCCCGGCAATTCGAGCTGCCCCAGTTGATGCCGATGAAGGCATCCGCGTGCGTGTCATTCATGCTGCAGGTCCCTGGGACATTGAAGCGGGCCGTCGGGGAAGTCGTCGCAGGCCCGTCAGCCTGTGCCACCCGCGGTCGGATCTATTTGTCTGATTATATGATTCCGTCACGGACACGCAATGCGACGAGGGCAGGAGTCGTGGTCGCTGGAGCGCGCGGGTTCTACACCATTGGTCCAAGAAGCAAGCACGCAGCCGCGCCCGCGCTGCCGCGCGCGTCATTCCCTCGGCACCGGACGACCCTGGCGCCAGTCCAGGGGCAGGACATACATGGCGCGATAGCGCGGCCTGCCACCTTCGGCCGGTCGCCAGCCATGGAAAGCGATCCAGCTTCGCCCAGCATGCTCGAACACCGACTGGTGCCCCGGGCCGACCAGCGGCGGATCGCCGTCGCGGCTGCGCAGGATGGGATTTTCCCCGGCGTCCACGCACGGCCCCAGCGGACTGTCGCAGCGCGCATAGCCAGTCGCGTACGCGCCCGAACCATAGTCGTTGCCGGCGAAGAACAGGTACCACTGGCCTGCGTGCTGCACCATCTGCGGCGCCTCGACCACATGACCTTCCCACGGCTGGTCGTTGACCGCGCCCTGGATCACCTGCGGTTCGCCGACCAGCGCCTGCGCATCCGCGCGCAGGCGCTGCGCCACGAAGGTGGTTGGCGCGCCGCAGCAGTTGCCGTCGGTCTTGTAGAGCAGCCAGAGATGTTCCCCGCCCGAGGCGCTGCGCTCGCGCACCGGGCTGACATCGATCACGCCATGCTCGCCACCGCATGTCAGCGGCTCGGGCTGGGGCACGTACGGGCCGGTGGCGTCCCTGGACACCGCCGCGCCGATGCACAGGGTCAGGCCATCGGGCCGGCGCCGGGTGGCATGGCGTGCGCTGAAGAACAGCACGTAGCCATTGCCGGCACGGATGGCCTCTGGCGCCCACAGGTCCGGGCGATCGGCGCGCGCCCATGCCGGCAGCTGCGGCATGGCCTCACGCGGCGCTGTCCAGTGCAGGGCGTCTTGCGAGGTGGACATCGGGACGTGCAGGGCAGTGCCGTCCTTCCCGCGACGATTGGTGGCAAAGGCGACCAGCGAACCGTCCTGCAGCGGCAGCACGAATGGGTCCGCGAACTCCTCATCCAGCACCGGGCGAGGGGCTGCGGAGGGCTGGGCGCCAGGCGTGGCGGGCGTGGCATTGCAGGTCGCGGCCAGGCCAAAGGCGAGCATCGCGGACACGGCGTAGCGGCCGGTTGTCATAAAAGTTGAAAAAATCATATTGTCGGATAATATGCCGCCACGCTGGACTGTAAAGCCCGGCGCATTCGAGTCGGCCATTACGCACACCTTGGGAGGGGACATGCGTAGAGCGGCAGCTGTCCGTGCACCCGAGCGGGTGCGCGCATGAAGCGCACATTTCGCATGCGGCATCGCACCGCCGGTGATCGTTGGATCGATTCCGGCGTGGCCAGCCCGCATGCGGCCGTCAGTGCCCCATCACCGGCGATGGCATCGCCTGGCGCGGCGCGCACGCGCCTGCGCACCCCACACCGTTCCATTCCGATCGCGTTCGCCTCGGCGTTTCGACGCCGCCGCGTTGCGTCCCCATTGGCCTTGGCCACACCACTCAGGAGCACACCATGCCGTTGAACCCCAGGCCGCGGACCCGCGCGCCCCGCAAATCCGCCATCGCACTGTTGCTGTGCCTCGCGCTCGCCGCCCCGGCCGCCGTCTTTGCCCAAGCCGCCGCACCGCAGGACCAGGCCGCGGCCGTGGCCGGCGCCGCCGACCGCTGGAGCGCCGACCGGGCCAATGCCTGGTACCGCGAGCAGCCCTGGCTGGTGGGCGCCAACTTCATTCCGTCCAACGCCATCAACCAGCTGGAGATGTTCCAGGCTGAGACCTTCGATGCGGCCACCATCGACCGCGAGCTGGGCTGGGCGCATGAGAAGTACGGCATGAACACCATGCGCGTGTACCTGCACGACTTGCTGTGGAAGCAGGACCCCAAGGGCCTGGTCAAGCGCATCGATGCTTTCCTTGCGATCGCGCAGAAGCACGGCATCCGTCCGGTGCTGGTGCTGTTCGACAGCTGCTGGGACCCGGACCCGGTGCTGGGCGCGCAGCGCCGTCCCATTCCCGGCGTGCACAACTCCGGCTGGCTGCAGAGCCCGGGCCGCCATGCCTTGGTCGACCCGGCCAGCGACGCGCACTTCCGCAGCTATGTGGAAGGCGTGGTCGGCGCCTTCGCCAAGGACAAGCGCGTGCTGGCCTGGGACATCTGGAACGAGCCGGACAACCCCGGCGGTGGCAACTACGAAGGCAAGCAGCTGCCGCAGGAGCAGGCGCGCATCGCGCAGATCCTGCCTAAGGCCTTCGGCTGGGCGCGCAGCAAATCGCCGATCCAGCCCCTGACCAGCGGCGTGTGGATCGGCAAGGACTGGTCGCCGGGTGCGCCCACGCTCAATGCCATCCAGACCGCGCAGCTGGCGCATTCGGACATCATCACCTTCCACAACTACGAGCAACCCGAGTTCTTCGAGGCGCGCATCGCCCAGCTGCGGCCCTACGGGCGTCCGCTGATCTGCACCGAGTGGATGGCGCGCGGCAGCGGCTCGGCGGTGGACAGCATCCTGCCGATCGCCCGCCGCGAGAACATCGGCATGATCAACTGGGGCCTGGTCGATGGCGCGATCCAGACGCGCATGCCCTGGGACAGCTGGAAGCGCCCCTACACGATGGAAGAGCCGGTGCTGTGGTTCCACGACCTGATGAAGGGCGATGGCACCCCGTACCGCGAGCGCGAGGCGCAGCTGTTCCGCGATCTGGCCAAGCAGCCAACGGCCTCCGCGGCCGCCGCACGCTGAACCCTTAGCACACCCACGACCCATCACGCTCCCGCGGTCGCAGATGCGACCGCGCCACCCGGAGAACCGGCATGCGCACCACCCGTTCCATCCACGCCACCCTGCTGGCCAGTGCGATCGCCATCGCCCTAGTGACGCCGGCGCTCGCCCAGGACACCACCCAGTCCGCCTCGGACACGCCCGAGCAGTCCACGCAGGCTGCACCTGACACCCAATCCTCGCAGGCCACGCCGCAGGCCGGCACCGCCACCACCATGGACACCGTGCAGGTGCTGGGCATGCGCGAGAGCCTGCAGTCCGCGCAGGCCATCAAGCGCGACTCGGAGCAGATCATCGACTCGGTGGTCGCCCAGGATATCGGCAAGCTGCCGGACATCACCGCCTCGGCCTCGCTGGCGCGCGTGACCGGCGTGCAGGTGACGCGCGCGGCGGGCGAGGCCGCCGACGTGCAGGTGCGCGGCCTGCCCAACCTGACCACCACCTACAACGGGCGCGAGCTGTTCACCGCGGAGAACCGCAGTGTGGCGCTGCAGGATTTTCCGGCCGGCGGCGTATCCGGGCTGGATGTCTACAAGTCCAGCACCGCCGAGCTGGTCGAAGGCGGCATCGCCGGCCTGATCAACGTGCGCTCGCGCCGGCCCTTCGATTTCGAAGGCCGCGAGATGTCCGGCTCGCTCAATACCGTGTACCTGGACCAATCCGACAAGGCCGACCTCAACGGCAACTTCCTCTTCAGCGACCGCTGGGACACCAGCGTTGGCGAGATGGGCTTCCTGGTCAACGCCGCCTGGAACCGCCTGCGCTTTCTGGATTCCACCCGCGAGAACTCGCTGGTGATGGGCGTGGCCCAGCCCGGCCAGACCGACCAGCCGGGCTTCCGCTATCCCGATGGCGTCGGCACCTTCTACGGGCAGGGCAGGCGCACGCGTCCCTCGCTCAATGCGGCCTTCCAGTGGAAGCCGAACGAGCACTGGGAAATCAACGCCGACTTCCTCTACCAGGCCTTCCGCAGCCGCGACAACGACAGCTACATGTTCGTGCCGCTGTACTCGGCCGACATGCAGATGTCCGACGTGGACCTGGCCGAGGGCAACCAGGCACCGCAGGCGCGCGGCTTCACCGCCACCGGCGGCCTGCGCCCGGAGGGCTACCAGGCCTCGGTCGACGCCAAGACCGACACCTACCAGTTCGGGCTGGGCGCGGTGTACCAGAACGAGGGCGTGCGCTGGTCCTCGGATATCGCCTTTACCGATTCGGAGTATTCGCTGACCCAGAACAACATCGACTGGGCCTTCGCGTCCACGCCGGTGCGGGACGTGCAGTTCGAATCGACCGGCGACGGCGGCCCGTCCTACAGCTTCCGCGACTTCAACCTGTTCGACCCGGCCAACTACATCTTCCGCGGCTTCTTCGACCGCAACTACATGGCCGGCGGCAACGACTTCCAGGCGCGTACGGATTTCGAATTCACCCCGGAGAGCGGGTTCATCACCAAGTACCAGGCCGGCGTGCGCTACACCGACCGCGATGCCGAGCGCCACAACGGCGAGCGCTACGGCTACATCGAGAGCGCCGGGCTGACCTACCTGGACCTACCGGTGGGCCTGACCACCACCGGCGGTGGCTTCGAGGGCTCCAGCGGCGGCCCGCCGCGCAAGTGGATCAGCGCCACCCGCAACAGCATCCGCCGCAATGCCGACCAGCTGCGCCAGATCACCGATTCGCTGCTGCCGGCCGACAACACCGACTTCGACACCCTGGGCGACCCGGCCTACAACGACCTGCAGACCTTCACCGCCAACGAGAAGGCCAGCACCGCCTATGCGCAGGTGCGCTATGCCTTCGATACCGCCATCCCGATCGATGGCTCGCTGGGCATGCGCGCGGTGCAGACCGAGACCCAGGTCAACGGCACCTCGCGCGATGAAAGCACCAATACCTTCACCCCGGTCAGCAGCCGCAACAAGTACACCGACTACCTGCCCAACGCGAGCATCCGCTTCAGGCTGAGCGACGAGTTCCAGATCCGCGCGGCGGCCACCAAGACCCGCACGCGTCCCAACTTCGACCAGCTCAACCCCTCGACCATCATCAACCCGCGGCAGGGCGCCTGTAACACCGACCCGACCAGCATCAACTGCTTCCAGAGCGCCAACAGCGGCAATCCCAACCTGTCGCCGCTGGAGTCGAAGAACTACGACCTGTCCTTCGAGTACTACTTCTCGCGCAGCGGCTCGGCCAGCGTGGCGCTGTTCCGTCGCGACGTGCAGGGCTTCATCGCCAACGTCACCACCGACCAGCCCGACCCGATCTACGGCACCTTGCGCCTGACCCGGCCGGAGAACGGCGGCGAGGGCAGCATGGAAGGCGCGGAGATCGCCTTCACCAGCTTCCTGGACCTGGACGCGCTGCCGCCGTGGGCCCGCAACTTCGGCGTGCAGGCCAACTACACCTACATCGACGCAGGTGCGGAGCAGGGCCCGACCGTGGCCGAGTCCATCCCCGGCGAGCCACGCATCCCGGGCGTGTCCAAGAACTCCTACAACCTGGTGCTGATGTACGAGCAGCCGGTGTTCTCCGCGCGCCTGGCCTACAACTGGCGCTCCAAGTGGGTGCAGGAATACCTGCAGATCAACGACCCGGCGCTGGGTGGCCCGGGCCCGTTCCTGCCGCTGGTGCAGGACGAGCGGGGCACGCTGGACCTGTCCTTGAATTACACGCCGATCCCGTCGATGACCATCGCCTTCGACGTCAACAACATCCTCGGCGATCCCATCACCAACTCGCGCACCTACAACGTGGAAGGGGACACCTACACCCGCCAGGTCAAGTACCTGGAAACCCTGTACTCGCTGGGCGTGCGCTTCCGGTTCTGATCCCGGAGGTCGCCCCGACCTGGCGCTTGCTTACCTCCAGATGGCGGCCAGGCCTGTGTGCCTGTGCCGCCTTTTTTTTCAGTTTGTAAGCAAGGCGAGCCGGGAGACCGGAAATCCGCGGCGTGGTGGCAGCGCATGGTCATGCATGTGCGATCCGTCCACACAGCCGTGGCTACCGTGCCGTCCTCGGCGGGGCGGCGGAGTAGGGAGCAGGGGGCAGGGCATGTGAGGCGCAACGCGTGGCTCGTGAGCGCTCGGAGGCGCCAGGGGACACGCAAATCGGGCAGGGCATCTGTGCAAGATGTCGAAGGCGGACGACGCCGCTGATCCGCATCATCCGATCATGGCGGCTTGAGCCGCGGCCGCGGCTTGGGACGACGACCTTGCTGGCATCGCATCCGCATCGGACCCCCGCCGCTGCGTCATCCATTGCAAGCAGCGATCGGCCGCGGCGCTCACGGAACATCACTGGTCCCGTCGCTCCTCGGCTAACATCGTCCTCGGGGAAGCGTAGGGGTCAAGGATGAAGCGTTGGATCTGGGTGCTCGTGGCGTTCTGCCCAGCGGCAAATGCCCAGCAGGTCTACAAGTGCGTGTCGGGCAAGGACGTCAGCTATCAATCCTCGCCGTGCGCCGGACCAGCCGCCAAGACCTGGGACGCCGTCCCGGTGCCGGAGCCCAGCAATGCCGAGCAATGGCGTCGATATCGAATCAGGCAGGAACTGCAGCGCCGCTACGCGTCGGATCGTGCGGCAACAGCGGCGCGCATGCCCACACCCATGCCTGGCAACAACAGTCCAGATGCCTGCGCCGCAGCCAAGGCGCACCAGCAAGCGGTCCTGGCGGCCGCCGGCATCCGACGCACGCACGATCTGCTGCGCGCCTTGGACGAACAGGTAACCAGAGCGTGCCGTTGACCGCTTTCATCTCAAGCCGCTGCGCACACTGAGCGCCTGAGAGCCCGGCGCTGTGGTTGGATGCGTCTCCAAAGCGCCAGTCGAGCGCTCACATGACCTCTTCTGGTGCGATCGCGGAGCATACCGACGCCACCGCGTCCTGTAGCTGCACGTTAGCCGGGCCAGCAGGCCTGTTGGGCACCTCGACCCAGCCGTGCTCGACCCGCTGGAAGCGCTGGCCCTTGATGCAGCGCTGGTTGGCGCGCAGTGGTTCCAGCGTTGTCACTGGGGTCGTGGTCGGTTGCGGATTGGGTTGCACAGGCCGCTGGGTTCGCGCCGGTCGGGACATTCGTTGCTTGGACAGCTCGTGGTCAACGTATGCGGACCAAGCAAGCGCCAGGAAGCCCGCCAACGCTGCAGTCATGACCTGTCCGACAAAGATGCCCAGCGCAGTGCTCATCATAGGGGCGCGGCCGGGGCCAATGGTCAGCCTTGATCGACGCAGCGGTCCTGTGGCGATCCTGCAACGGAGCAAGGGGACCGGGAGAGCTGATCCAGAGTCAGGTGGGCTCGGAGGTCGGACCTATCAAACTTCGCATAATGCATATTATGTCCAGCTTGCGAAGGACCTTCGCGCGCCTCTGGCGAGATTGCCGCATCCATTGAGGCGGTGCTTTCCAGGAACATCATCGTGCGTAAGGGAGTCAAGCTCTGTAACTCACTAGCGTAGGCGTACCATCTGCAGCCTGCTTAAAATCGGCCAACCGTTGCATTCCCGAGCTCCGGGAAATCAGGGGGCAACTCCACCTCTCAACTATCTGTGAAAGACCCCAGTTCCCCTTACAGATATAAGCCGGGTCCATCAATGGACCACCGTACTTATGGCTCTCTGACCACCTTCACATGGAACTGGGTGACCAGAGCCTGCCCATTGGGCACAGGCTTGCCCCCCTGCCCCTTGAGCGCATGGCACCCGGTGAAGGGTAACGATGCGACTTCACCGGAATCGGGGCTGCGGAGCTTGGCCGTGCATTGCATGCCTTGCTCTCTTACCTGGAAGTTGAGCACATAGCTCTGCCCGGATTGCGGCTGTAATCGGACGACATCACCACAGGTGCGGCTCTGGCCGAAGCGCCCTTCGCCATGGATCACCATCAGGGATATTTCCCTGCCGGCGGGGATATCGACAGCGGGCAGCTCTTGATGCAGATCTGCGATCAGCTGTCCGCCCAAAGAGATGGCACTGCCATGTTCGCAGGCGCTGTTCTGATAAAGGTAGAAATTGTAGTGATGCCCCATCGCCCCGGTCGAATCGGTGTCTGCTATCAGAAGGACCCTGGCTGTTGGTTCTGATGGTCCGGCCTTGTACCTAGACTTCATGGTTGTCGAGCAACCCGCAATCCAGATGACGCCAGAAAGCACAGCGACAAGCAAAAACAGCCTGAACCGCATCCTGCACCTCTTCCCCAAGTGTCGCTCCCCAGCGACCGTGTGCCAGCTTGAAGCGGCGCTTTGTTTTTTGCAATCAGCATCTTCGCTTGAACATCTGAGTCGGAAACCGAATGCTTTCGAGAAGTAAACGCAATGAGTCTCCCGAGGTTTCAGCCCAGGCTACTCGACACTGATCGTCTCGCTAAGAATTGAAAACCGTGACTTTTCACTCAGCAACGCGGTGGCGACAACGTCCAGCTCTGGTTGGTCGCATGGCGGCCTCACGAATGGCCCAGCCGTTACTGACTTCGTCGAAGATTGCGGTTAGAGGATCAACATCGCCGCCAGCGCAAGCTCGACCAACTCCCGGTGAGCCGTCCTTTGACTCACTGCGTTGTCCCAATGGAGGTCTCGGCCCATTATCTCAGACTAGCGGCCGCGGCCAGCAGGCAGAGCTTTCATCCTCATGCCAACCGTGCGCGCAAACCCTAAAGCTTCACAAACCGCTGCATCTTCCGCGCCAGCCAGCCGCTGAACACCAGCGGCGCGTCCAGTGCGGAGACGCAGATGCACGGCACGCCAGGGGCGGTCACCGGCTGATGCTCGACCTCCCCGTCCAGGTCGGCCGCGTCGCCTGCGGCGAACACGCCGAGGGCGTCGTTGTAGGCGCCGCGCAGGATCTGGGTAAGTTCGCTGCCGCCGTGGCTGTGCATGGGCAGGCATTTGCCGGGGGCGATCTTGAGCATGACCAAGGTGGGCATCTGCTCGGCGCGGATGCAATACATCCCCGGTCCCATCCACCGCCAGCGCAGCGCGCTGATCGAGGGTCCGAAGTACGGGTGCAGCGCTGCCGGCAGATGGTCCGGGTCCGCGCCGGGCCGTGGCGGGGGTGGCGCCTGCACCGTTGATGCGGTGACTTCAGGCGTTTCGGAATCCAGTCGTGCCAGCATGGCTTCGCGCAGTGCCTGCCTGCGCGCGTCGCTGTCGGTGGGCTGGGGCTGGGTCTGCTCCAGCAGGACCGAGCCGATCGCCTCGGCATCGCGCAGGCGCCGCCGGCAGTGCGGGCACTGCTCCAGGTGGACGCCGGCCACGATGCTCAGCGGTGCAGGCAGGCCACCGGCGGCATAGCTGATCAGGGTGGATTCGTGCAGGTGGTGGTGCGGGTTCATCGCGCGCCTCCCACCTTGGATTGCAGCTGCAGGAAGGCGCGCCGCAGGTGCGACTTGACCGTCCCCAGCGGCATCGCCAGTGCCTGGGCGATTTCGCTGTGGCTCTTGGCCTCGAAATAGGACATGCGCACCAGCCGCGCCTGCACGGCCGGCAGCTCGTTGATGCGCTGGCGCAGGCTTGCGTGGTCGGCGAACTGTTCGGCCGTGCTGCGCTCCACGACATCCACCACGGCCGCCTCTTCCACCGCGGTCTGGACCTGCATCCAGCTGCGCTCGCGCCGGACCCTGTCGATGTGCAGGTTGCGCGCAATGCGATACAGCCAGGTGCTCAGGGCACCCTGTGCGGGGTCGAAGTCCGCGGCCCGCAGCCACACCCGCAGCAGGCTGTCCTGCGCCAGCTCCTCGGCGACCGCCTCGATCGCGCCGAGCCCGCGCAGATACACGCACAGGCGCGGCATGAAGTAGTCGTAGATGCGCATGAAGCATTCGCGGTCGCGCAGTCGCGCCACGCCGTCCATTTCACCGGGCCAGTTCGTCGGCTCGCTTGTCGGCTGCTGGGAACTGGACACGATACGTGCGCTGTCGAAGGGGCTGAAGGGGCTGGCGGCGTCAGGGTACATCGTGACTCGGTACTTGGTGAGTCGTCGCGGGAAGGTGAGGTTGTGGGGACATGTACGTCCCCGGGCCGCGATTGGATGCAGGATCTGCAGTGCATCCGCTCGTCTCTGCCGGCCGTATCGACCCAACCTGCCTGCCTGGACGACCGCATGCGTACCACCTGGCTGCTGCTTTGCCTGCCCGCCCCCGCCCTGGCCACGCCGTGGTTGCGCACGGAAGGGGTTGCGACGACACCCCAAGGCGCCGTCGCCTATCGGGAGGTGCATTGGCAGCACGGCCCGGCCGACGGCGCGGAGCGCTGGGTGGTCTACCAATGCGCGGACGGCCAGCCCTTCGCTCGCAAGCACCTACCCGCCACCCCACAGCACCAGGCCCGCGGCTATGTCCTGGAAGACCGACGCAGCGGCCAGACGGCTGAGGTCCGGGCCACGGACGGCAAGGTCTGGATCGTCTGGAAGGAAGATGCCCACGCACCGCAACGCGAGCATGAGCTTTCCCTGGCGCCGGAGGCTGTGATCGATACCGGATTCGACGCGGCGGTTCGCCGGCATTGGACGGCGTTGCTGCGCGGTGAACGCGTTTCGCTGCCGTTCCTGGTGCCCGGCCGTCAACGCTTCTATCCGCTTCTGGTGCGGCGCAGCGGACCGGTGCTGTGGCAGGGACTGGCCGCCCAGTCCATCGAGGTCAGTCTGGACACCTGGTATGGCGGGGTCGCCCCTCATCTGGCCTTGGTCTATGCCGATGCGGACCGGCGCCTGCTGGAGTTCCGCGGCACCAGTAATCTCCGTGACGGCCGGGGAGACTATCCCGAGGTGATCGTTCGCTTTCAGGCCGCGCCCAGCGAGCGCCCGGCGAGCCAGTGGCAGGAGGATTGGGAGCGCCCCTTGGTAGGGCGATGCCCTGGCGTGGCGGGGTGAACATGGACGGTTGCAAGGGCCCTGCATCCATTGCGCCTCGTGCTGCGTACAGGCCGCCACGACACCCGCCGGGACTCCGCATGGCCTCCGCACCGCCCCTGCCCCACCGACGTTGGCGCCTGCTGCGCAGCCTGCAGCGCTGGGTGGACACCGGCGATGCCACGCAGGTCCAGGATGAGCGGCCGGATCGCATCGACTGGTTGCGTGCGGTGCCATTCGCGCTGATGCATCTGGCCTGCCTGGGCGTGCTGTGGGTCGGCGTGTCGTGGGCGGCCGTGGCCTGCGCGGCGCTGTTGTACGCCGTGCGCATGTTCGCCATCACCGCGTTCTACCACCGGTATTTTTCGCATCGCACCTTCCAGGTCTCGCGGCCGGTGCAGTTCGTGTTTGCGGTGATCGCTGCGTCCAGCGTACAGCGCGGGCCGCTGTGGTGGGCCGCGCATCACCGGCATCACCACCGACATGCCGACCAGCCCCAGGACCCGCACTCGCCGCGCGAGCGTGGGTTCTGGCGCAGCCACATGGGCTGGTTCCTGACCCGCGAAGCCTTCGCAACCGATCTTTCGCGGGTCCCCGATCTGGCCCGATTCCCCGAATTGCGCTTGCTGGACCGTTTCGACACCTTGGTGCCGGTGTTGCTGGCTGTCAGCCTGTATGCCCTGGGGGCCGCGCTGGAGCGCTGGGCGCCCGGGCTGGAGACCTCCGGCCCGCAGCTGCTGGTGTGGGGCTTCTTCGTTTCCACGGTGGTGCTGTTCCATGCCACGGTGACGATCAACTCGCTGGCCCATCGCTTCGGGCGGCGCCGGTTCGACACCAATGACGACAGCCGCAACAACCTGTGGCTGGCCTTGCTGACCTTCGGCGAAGGCTGGCACAACAACCACCATTTCTTCCCTGGCACGGCCCGCCAGGGCTTTCGCTGGTGGGAGATCGACCTGTCCTGGTATGGGCTGCGCCTGCTGGCGGCGGTGGGACTGGTCAAGGGGCTCAAGCCCATCCCCGACTGGGTTCTGGCCAAGGCGAGGCACTGACATGCGCATCGCCGTCATCGGATCGGGAATCGCGGGGCTGGCCAGCGCCTGGTGGCTGGATGGCGAGCACGAGGTCACGCTGTTCGAGGCCAACGACTACCTGGGCGGCCACACCCATACACACGACATCGAGGTCGAGGGCAGGCGCCTGGCCGTGGACACCGGCTTCATCGTCTTCAACCCCCTCCACTATCCGCTGCTGACGGCCCTGTTCGAAGAACTCGGCGTGGCCTCGCAGCCGACCACGATGAGCTTTTCCATGCACAGCGAGCGCAGTGGCGTGGAGTACAACGCCACCTCGCTCGATGGCCTGTTCTGCCAGCGCCGCAACCTGGTCTCGCCGCGCTTCTGGGGCATGCTGGCCGACCTGCGGCGCTTCTATCGCGACGCACCGCGCCTGCTGGAGCAAGCCGAAGGCCCCACGCTTGGCGAGTATGTGCGGGCCCAGCGCTACGGCGAGGCGTTTGTCGAGGAGCACCTGCTGCCGATGGCCTCGGCGCTGTGGTCCTCGCCGACCGCGACCGTGCTGGAGTTTCCGGCGCGCTACCTGGTGCAGTTCATGGCCAACCACCAGATGCTGCAGATGACCGGACGCGCGCCATGGCGCGTGGTCAATGGCGGCTCGGCGCGCTATGTCGATGCACTGCGCGCCCGCTGGAGCGTGCGCGAGCGCTTGGCCTGTGCGGTGCACAGCGTCGAGCGGATGCCGCAAGGCGTGCGGGTGCATAGCGCCGCGGGCGTGGAAGCCTTCGACGAGGTCGTCCTGGCCTGCCACAGCGACCAGGCCCTGGCCCTGCTGGCCGATGCCGATCTGTCTGAGCGTGAGGTGCTCGGCACCATCCGCTACCAGCCCAACGAGGCGGTCCTGCACACCGACGCGACTGTGCTGCCGCGCGACCGCAAGGCTTGGGCCGCCTGGAATGCCCATGTGCCGCGCGATGCCGCTGCGGCCTGCACGGTCAGCTATTGTATGAACCTGCTGCAGGGCCTGCCGGGAGATACGCCGCTGGTGGTCACGCTCAACCGCAGCGACGCCATCGATCCGCGCAAGGTGCTGCGCACCCTGCACTATGCCCACCCGGTGCACGACCACGCCGCGGTCCGTGCGCAGCAGCGCTGGGGCGAGGTGCAGGGCCGTCGGCACACCTGGTTTGCCGGCGCCTACTGGGGCTGGGGATTCCATGAGGATGGCATCCGCAGCGCCCGCCGCGTCGTGGACGCGTTGCACGCAGCGGCGCGGCAACGGCTGGCGCCTACGGAAGACGAGGTAGCCGCGTGAGCGCCAGCGCCATCTACTTCGGCCAAGTGTTGCACCGCCGGCATCGTCCGGTTCCGCATGCCTTCCGCTATCCGATCGCGCAGCTGATGCTCGATCTGGACGAGCTGGACACCGTGTTCAAGGACCGCTGGTTGTGGTCGGTCGACCGGCCGAACCTGGCCGAGTTCCGCCGCAGCGATTACTTCGGCGACCCCTCGCAGCCGCTTGCCGACGCCGTGCGCGACCATGCCGCGCCGATCCTTGGCCACCGCCCCAACGGGCCGGTGCGCCTGCTCACGCATTTGCGCTTCGCCGGCCACGTCTTCAACCCCGTCAGTTTCTACTACTGCTATCAGGCCGACGGACGCACGCTGGACTGCATCGTCGCCGAGATCACCAACACGCCCTGGAAGGAGCGGCATGCCTACGTGCTGCCGGTGGCGGCGGCCACGCAGGACGGCCCATCGCTGCGCTGGCGCTTCGACAAGCGCTTCCACGTCTCGCCGTTCATGCCGATGGACTGCCGCTACGACTGGCGCTTCAATCGCCCCGATACACAGCTGCGGGTGCATATGCAGGTGTGGCGCGACGGCGAACGCCAGTTCGACGCCACCCAGCAGATGCAGCGGCGCCCGCTCGACGCGTCAGGCCTGGCCGCGGTGCTGGCCCGCTATCCGCTGATGACCACCCAGGTGGTCGCCGCCATCCACTGGCAGGCCTTGCGCCTGTGGCTCAAGCGCAACCCGGTGCACGACCACCCTTCCCTTGCCGAGAAATCGCGATGAACCAGATGACCTCGTCGGTGCCGCTGCCGCTGCCTGGCGCCCTGGACGGCTTCCTGCGCCGTCGACTGCTGGCCCAGCTGGCCACGCTGCAGCATGGCCGCATCTGCGTGCGCGACGCGGCCGGCGAGGCGTGGTTGGGCGATACCGCTGGCGAGCTGCGCGCGACGGTCACCATTCATGACCCAGCCTTCTACCGCAAGCTCGCCGCGCAAGGCAGCGTGGGCGCGGGCCAGAGTTACATCGACGGCGACTGGGCCTGCGATGACCTGGTGGCGCTGGTGCGCCTGCTGGTGCGCAACCGCAGCCTGCTCGACGGCATGGAAAGCGGCCCGGCCCGCCTCGGCGGCTGGTTGCTGCGGGGCTGGCACCGCCTGCGCCGCAACAGCCGCGAAGGCAGCCGCCGCAACATCGCCGCGCACTACGACCTGGGCAACGACTTCTTCGCGCTGTTCCTGTCGCCGGACCTGATGTATTCCTCCGCCCTGTTCACCCAGGACAGCGAGACGCTGGAGTCGGCCTCGCAGCGCAAGCTGGACCGCATCTGCCAGCAGCTGCAGCTGGCGCCGGGCGATCGCGTGGTGGAAATCGGCACCGGCTGGGGCGGCTTTGCCCTGCACGCGGCGCGGCACTACGGCTGCCACGTAACCACTACCACCATCTCTACCGAGCAGCATGCGCTGGCCAGCCAGCGCGTGCAGGACGCCGGCCTGCAGGAGCGCATCACGCTGCTGAAGCAGGACTACCGCGATCTGCAGGGACAGTTCGACAAGCTGGTGTCCATCGAAATGATCGAGGCCATCGGCGCGGACTACCTGGACACCTACATGGCGACGCTGCAGCGCCTGTTGAAACCCGATGGCGTCGCGCTGCTGCAGGCCATCACCATCGAGGACCATCGCTACGAGCAGGCGCGACGCAGCGTCGACTACATCAAGCGCCACGTCTTTCCCGGCAGCTTCATCCCTTCGATCAACGCGATCGTGGCGGCCAAGACCCGGGCCAGCGACCTTCAGCTGATCGCCCAGCAGGATTTCGGCCATTCCTACGCGCTGACCTTGCGCCACTGGCGCCAGCGCTTCCTGGCGCAACTGCCGGCGGTGCTTGCGCAGGGCTTCGACGATCGCTTCTGCCGGCTGTGGGAGTTCTACCTGGCCTATTGCGAAGGCGGCTTCCTCGAACGCTCCATCGGCGTCTCCCACCTGCTGTTGGCACGTCCGGGGTATCGCCCGGCGGGCATCGCCGGGGATGAGGGCTGAGATGCGCCGGTTCTGGCCCAACCTGATCGGCAACCAGCTGGTCTGGCTGTCGGCGGTGGCCGGCGCGGGACGGGGCTGGCAATGGCCGGCGCTGATCGCCGCCGCGCTTTACGTCCCCTTGCAGCTGGCGAGCTCGCCGCAGCCACGACTGGACCTGCGGCTGATGGCGCCGGCCCTGGCCTGCGCCTTCCTGGTCGATGGCAGTGCGGCTGCCAGCGGGACGGTGCGCTATGCCGCCGCGCCCTGGGGCTGGGCCCCGCCTCCTTGGATCCTGGCGTTGTGGGCAGCCTTTGCGATGACGCTCACCAGCTCGATGACTTTCCTCAACCGCCACATCGCGCTTCCGTTCGTGTTCGGGCTGTTGTTCGCCCCCTTGGCCTATCTCTCTGCCGCCCGCGGCTTCGACGCCATCCAGTTCCCTCGCCCCGCGTGGCAGGGCCCGCTGGTGCTCGGCCTGGGATGGAGCGTGGCGTTGTCCCTGCTGTGCCTGGCGCTGCGTCGCGCGCAGCGCCATACCCGGCAAGCTTTCATCACCGGAGCTCGATCATGATCCACCTTCTCTGGGTGCTTCTGTACGCCGTGCTGGTGATGAGCTGGGGCTGGGCCTGGCAGAAGCGCCACGACAACATCGGCATCGTGGACGTGCTGTGGGCCAAGAGCGTCGGGGTGGCCGCGGTGCTGCTGGCGCTGCTGGGCCAAGGCGCGACGGCGCCGCGCCTTGCGTTGGCGGTCCTGGGCGGGCTTTGGGGCGGCCGGCTGGCCCTGCATCTGTGGCACCGGGTCCGCAGCGAGCCCGAGGACGGGCGTTACCACTACCTGCGCAATCACTGGCACGGCCACCAGGGCAAGATCTTCGGCTTCTTCATGGCCCAGGCGCTGCTGGTCGTGTTGTTCGCCCTGCCCTTCGTCGCGGTGGCCAGCAACCCAAGCACCGGGATGTCGCCCTGGGTGGTTGCGGCCGCCTTGGTGTGGCTTGTCAGCGTGGGCGGGGAGACCGTGGCGGATCGCCAGCTGGCGCGCTTCCGCGCCGAACCGGGCAACAAGGGCCGCACCTGTCGCGCCGGGCTCTGGCGCTACTCCCGGCACCCCAACTACTTCTTCGAATGGCTGCACTGGTTCAGCTACGTGCTGCTGGCCGTTGGCTCGCCGCTGTGGTGGCTGGCCTGGTCCGGGCCGGTGGTGATGTACCTGTTCCTCCGCTACCTCAGCGGCATTCCTTTCACCGAACAGCAGGCACTGCGCTCGCGCGGCGAGGACTACCGCAACTACCAGCGCAGCACCCCGATGATCTTTCCCTGGTTCCCCCGCCCTTCAAAGGAGCATGCCGCATGAGCGCGACCACACCGCTGCCCCCCATCGAGCAGACCGAGACCGGTCTGGTCGCATGGGCCGAACGCGGGCTGCTCCCCGATGCCGTGTTGCGCGCCGGGATCCGCCGCCTGTGCGCGCAACGCTTGCAGGAAGAAACCGCCGGAGGCATCCAGGCGCAGGCTGCGCGCTTCAACCAGCGCCTTGTCCAGCTGACCGAAAGCCCGCTGGCGCTGCATACCGACGCGGCCAACCGACAGCACTACGAAGTGCCGGCGGCCTTTTTCCAGGCCTGTCTTGGAAAGCGCCTGAAGTACAGCAGTTGCTATTATCCCACCGGCGCGGAGACCCTGGACCAGGCCGAGGAGGCGATGCTGGAGCTGTATGGGGAGCGCGCCGGCCTGGCCGACGGCCAACGTATCCTTGAACTCGGCTGCGGATGGGGCTCACTGACCCTGTGGATGGCCGAGCGCTATCCGCAGGCCCGCATCACCGCGGTCTCCAACTCCAACAGCCAGCGCGAGCACATCATGGCGCAATGCCAGTCGCGCGGGCTGCACAACGTCGAGGTCCTGACCCGCGACGTCAACCAGCTAGAACTGCCGGCGGCGACCTTCGACCGCTGCGTGTCGGTGGAGATGTTCGAGCACGTGCGCAACTACGAGCGCCTGCTGGGCCGCATCGCAAGCTGGCTCAAGCCCGATGGCGCGCTGTTCGTGCACATCTTCGCGCATCGCACCGTGATGTATCCCTTCGAGACCGAGGGCGACGACAACTGGATGGGCCGCCACTTCTTCACCGGCGGCCTGATGCCGGCGGCCGATACGCTGCTGCATTTCCAGCGCGACCTGCGGCTGGAGACGCGCTGGCTGCTGGACGGCACCCATTACCAACGCACCGCCGACCACTGGCTCGCCAACCAGGACGCCGCCCAGGACCGGGTCATGCCGGTGCTGGTGGCGACCTACGGCGAAGCGGCCGCCAAGGTCTGGTGGCAGCGCTGGCGCATGTTCTGGATGGCATGCGCCGAACTGTTCGGTTACGACGATGGCCAGCAATGGCTGGTGGCCCATTACCTGTTCCGCCCACGCTGAGGTGCCCTATGCGATTGCATGCCCTGCTTCCCCTTCTTGCGGCGACCCTGTTCAACGCCGGCTGCAGCTCCAATGAAACCCGACCGCTACCGCGGCCGCCTTCGGTGGATGTTCCCCGCTTCATGGGCGACTGGTACGTGATCGCCCACATCCCCTCCTGGCCCGAGCGCGAGGCCTACGACGCGGTGGAAAGCTATGCCAGGCGGCCGGACGAGCGCATCCAGACCACCTTCACCTACCGCAAGGGCAGTTTCACCGCGCCCTTGAAGACGATGCATCCCATTGGCCGGGTCGAGAAGGAAGGCAACGGCGCGGTCTGGGGCATGCAGTTCATCTGGCCGATCCAGGCCGAGTACGTCATCGCCTGGCTCAACGAGGACTACAGCCAGACCATCGTGGCCCGCAGCAAGCGCGACTACGTCTGGTACATGGCGCGCACGCCGCAGGTGTCCGAGAGCGACTACGACGCCGCCGTGCAGCGCATGCAGGCGATGGGCTACGACATCAGCAAGCTTCGACGCGTTCCGCAGTCGCCGCGAAAGGCTCCCTGACCAGGAGGCATCGCGACCGCTGGCGTGTCAATGCGCTACGGGCCGGGTTCGGCCCGTGACGCGGGGTTGCATCCGGGTGGTGCTACATCCGAGAACGCAGGCATCGCCTGATCTCCTCGAATGCCGGCGTCATGGTGACGGTTGTGGAGATGACAGGCTCGCCCGCTGCATCTGCTCAGGAGCGCCCCGCGACCTGCGCCGATCCGCCGCCGAGTTCCGGCGTTCCCGCTCAGTCCCCGCCCCCGGTGGCCGCCCTCTCGAAACTGACTTCAACGCGCAGGCCGCCCAATTCGGGGGAGCTCCCCAGGCGGATGTCGGCGCCGTGCAGGCGCGCGACTTCGCCCGCGATCGCCAGGCCCAGGCCGCTGCCCTCCACGCCGCTGCCAAGCACGCGGTAAAAGCGGTCGAACACCCGCTCGCGTTCTTCAGGCGGGATGCCCGGGCCGCTGTCGTCCACGCGCAGCGACACGGTGTGGCCCTCGAGCGCCGATGCCACCAGGATCTGGCCGCCCTGCGGAGCATAGCGCACGGCATTCTCCAGCAGGTTGCGCACCAGGAGCGCGATCTGGGTTTCCGCACCGAGGATCTCGCCGGGCGCCAGCGAAACCACCAGACGCTGCTGGCGCTGCTCGATCAGGGGCTTGAGCTCGTCGACTTCGCCCTGGACCAGCGCGGACAGCTCCAGCCGACGCATCGGGACCACGCCGCCAGCATTCTCCGCCCGGCTCAGTGCCAGCAGCTGCGCCACCAGGCGCTCAAGCCGCAAGACACTGCCGGCCAGCAGTTCCTCGGCGCGGGTGCGCTCTTCGCGGGAGGTCGCGTGGCGGGCGTTGTCGGCGTGCACCTTCAGCGCACCGAGCGGCGTGCGCAGTTCATGCGCGGCATCGGCGACGAATCGTCGCTCACGCGACAGTGCCGCGCCCAACCGCGCGAGCAGGCCGTTCAACGCGAGCACCAGCCCGCCAACCTCGCGCGGCAGATGCGCGGCATCCAGCGGCGTCATGCGCTCGGGCGCGCGTTCGCCCACCTGGTCCGAGACCTGCCGCAGCGAGCGCGTCACCTGATCGACCGCCAGCCAGATCAGCAAGGCCATCAGGGGCAGCGCGAGCAGCAGGGGCAGCAAGGTACCCTCGGCGATGTCTTCGGCCAGTTCCTGGCGGATATCGGCGCGCTCCCCGGACTGGAACCAGCGGCCCTGCGAGGTCCGCAGCGTGAACGTGCGCCATTGCTCGCCATCGATGCGCACGGTGGCATAGCCATCGGCCAGCGCCGCCAGCGGCGTGGTCGGCGCGCTGTCCGAACGCAGCAGCAGGTGCCGCTGCGCATCCCAGACCTGGAAGGCCAGCTTGCTCTCGTAGGCGTGCCCTTCCTTGAAGGCCAGCGCCTCGCCCACGCCGCTGGCCTGACCGTGCCAGCCATGCAGGACGATCGGCTCGCCCGGATAGGCGGCCATGTCGCCCAGCGGCTCGTTGACCAGTCCGACCAGCACGCGGGTGGACTGCACCAGGCGCGCATCGAACATCTCCCCGGCTTCCTGCAGGCCGGCCCGATAGCTGAAGAATCCCGCGACGGCCATCAGGGCCGCGGTGCCGCTGAGCACCCACCACAGCAGCGTGCGACGGATCGATGTCATGTGCCGGTGTCCACCGGTTCGCTGAAGGCATAGCCGATGCCGCGCACCGTGCGCACGATGTCGGCGGAGATCTTGCGGCGCAGCTGGTGCACGTGGACATCCACCGCATTGCTGGCCACGTCCTCGTCCCAGCCGTAGAGATGCTTCTGGATCGAGTCGCGGGACATCGGCCGCCCGTGTTGTTCCATCAACAGCCGCAGGAGCGCGAACTCGCGGCGGGTCAGGTCCAGGGCCCTGCCCTTCCAGCTGGCATCGAGCGTGGCCGGATCCAGCCTCAGCGGGCCGGCTTCCAGCAAGGGGCGCACGCGTCCGCTCGTGCGCCTGACCAGGGCCCGCACGCGGGCGAGCAACTCGCCGGTGTCGAAGGGCTTGCCCAGGTAATCGTCAGCACCCACGTCCAGGCCCAGCGCACGGTCGGCGGCCTTCTCGCGCGCGCTGAGGACCAGGATCGGCACCGGGTTGGCGCGGGCGCGCACACGCCGGATCACCTCGATGCCGTCCAGCCGGGGCAGGCCCAGGTCGAGCACGACCAGCTCGAAGGTCTCATGCTCGACCGCGAGCACGGCGGCAGCGCCGTCCTGCACCCAGTCCACGGCGAAGGCGCCACGCTTCAGGGCGGTGCGGATGCCCTCGCCCAGCGAGAGGTCGTCTTCAACCAGCAGGATGCGCATGCGTCAGTGTCGAGCGCGGCCGATCAATGCGCAAGGTGGCGCTTGACCTCATCCAGCTTGGCCTGGGCCTCGGCGCGACGACCGGCATCGGCGACCTCGCGGCCAGGTCGTGCCGGCGCTGCCAGGGCTTTCTCGAAAGCAGCGCGGGCCTCGGCCCATTGGCCCTGGTCGCGCAGGAAGTCGCCGTAGAAGTAGTTGGCATCGATGCCACTGGGATCGATCTCCAGCCCCTTGCCGAGCATCTGGCGGGCGGTGTTGTCGTTGCCGAAGCCCAGTGGCCAGCCGGGCACCTGGTAGTACAGCGCACCCAGGCTGGTGTAGGCCGCGCCGCCCAGGGCACGCGAATCCAGCTTGAGCGCCGCCTCGAAATCGCCACGTGCCTGCTTGACCAGGCCCAGCGCGCCCATGCCGCCCTTCTCTCCGGCCAGGCTGGACAGCACGATGCCCTCCCAGATCAGCGCGTCGGCCTGTTGCGGATGGGCCGCGCGGGCCGATGCGGCCTGCTTGGACAGGGCCTCGAACGCCGCCTCGCGCTCCTTCTTGGGCAGTCGGTAGTTGATCTGCGCCCAGCGGTCGCGCACCTGCGCCACGTCGGCGGCCAGCTCAGCCGCGCAGGCGCTGCCGACGGAGACGAACGAGGCCAGCAGCAAGAACGCCAGGGTTTTACGGTGAGTGCGCTTCATGGGAGGACATCTCTTGCGAAAAGGAGTGGTGATGGGAGGCGTGACGGCGGATCACCGGCAACTGCGTGCGCAGGCTGCGGTCCACCAGCCCAGGAAGTAGGCCGTTGATGCGTGCGAAGAGCCTTTCCGACCAGCCCAGCTGCAACCTGGGGCGTTGCCTGGCGATTGCCGCGATGAGCTGCCGGGCGACCTCGTCCGGCATGTCCACGCTGGTTTTGAGTTCGCGGTTGAGCGCATCGACCGCATCGCTGTTGAAGCTGGTGCGGGTGGCCCGGGGCGCCAGGTACTGGAAGCGCAGGCCGGTGTCGGCGTATTCGCGGGAGAGCGCTTCGGTCAGCCCACGCAGGGCGAACTTGCTGGCGCTGTAGACGGAAAAGCCGGGGAAGGCCAGGCTGCCGAAGGTCGAGCCGATGACCACGACGGCGGCCTGTGGCTGCTGGCGGAGCATCGGGACCAGCGTGCGCACCAGCAGGACCGAGCCGACCACGTTGGTCTGCAGCAGCACCTCGATCGCCTGATCGGTCTGATCTTCGAACAGGCCGAACCCGGCCCGGGCATGTCCGAGCACGAGCAGGCTCGGCGCGGGCTGCAGCTGGCCGCAGATCTCCAGCAGGCGCGCCCTGCCCTGCGCGCTGGCCAGGTCGGCGATCGCCGGCACCACGCATCCGGCAGGGAACCGGCCCGCCAGCGCGCCAACCGCACCCGGGCTGCGCCCGACCGCGACCACGCGGGCGCCGGCAGCCACCAGTTCGGCGCACAGCGCGCTGCCGATCCCGCCGGTGGCGCCGGTGAGGATGACGGTGCGTCCACGCAGGTCCATCACGCCACCTCCGCCAGGCGCGCGCCATCGGCCCGCAGGGTGCGGAAGATGTCGCCGTACAGCGTGTAGAAGCGCTGCGCCGCGTGCACGACCGCCCGCTGGTCGTCCGGATCTTCCAGGCGGTCCATCAGCCCCTTGAAGAAGCCGACATGCTCCACGTCCAGGTCGCCATGCGAGAGAAGATAGCTGAAGCCGTTGCGCGGCAGTCCAAGGGCCTGCTGCAGGGTATCGGCGGCGCGGGTCGCCAGCGCCACGCTGGTGCCCTCCAGCACCAGCACCATGCCGAAGAAGCCGACCGGGTTGCCGCGCTGGATGGTGTCGTAGGCGTAGCTGACCATCAGTTCCGTTGCCAGGGCCGGCGTGGAGGCGGCCGCCGCGGCACGGTTCCCGCCGCAGGCGGCGATGTCGTCCAGCACCCATTCCTGATGCCCCATCTCTTCTTCGATGTATTCGCCGATCGCCTCACGCAGCCACTCAAGACGCGTCGGCAGGCGTGCCCCGCAGGCCATCAGCAGCGGCACGGTGTGACGCACGTGGTGGTAGGCCTGCTGCAGGAAGGCCAGGTAGTCCTCCCGGCCGATGTTGCCGGCCAGCGCGGACTGGATGATGGGAATGCAGAGGAGCTGCTGGCGCTCGGGCGCGGTTCGCTCGAGCAGCGTATCGTGGAAGTTCATGCGGTGACTCCTGTGACGGAAACATTGGCGGGACGCCGATAGCAGGCGTCGATCTCGGTCTGGTAGCGGGCCAGGATGGCGTCCCGGCGCGGGCGGCCATTGGCGGTGAGCAGGCCATCGCCGGCGCTGAAAGGCGTCTGGATGGGGAGGTAGCGTGCGATCCGCGCATAGTCCGGAAGGCCGGCATTGACCTGGGCCAGGGCGTGCTGGACATGCGCTTCATCCACGCCGGTCCCGCGCGGCACGATCAGCGCGATGTTGTCGGCCTGCGCCTCCCCCCACACCAACACCTGCGCGAACTGTGGGTGCGCCAGCACTTCGCTTTCCACCCATTCCGGAGAGACGTTGCGGCCGAAGGCGGTAATGAAGACATTGCGCCGACGGCCGGTGACATGGACGTAGCCTTCCGCGTCGATATGCCCCAGATCGCCGGTGTGGATCGGTCCGGGTGGCAGGCCGTCATCTCCCAGGTAGCCGAGCGCGCGCGGGCCGTGCACGACCAGTTCGCCATCGACCACTTCCACGCGCACATGCGCCAGGGGCCGGCCGACGCTGCCGGCGCGATTGGCCTGCGGGCGATTCAGGCAGACCACCGACGCGCACTCGGTCAGTCCGTAGCCCTCGAACACCGGCAGGCCCAGCGCCGCGGCACGGGCCAGCATGTGAGGCGCCACGCGCCCGCCGCCTACCGCGATATAGCGCAAGGAGCCTGGCAGGGCGACACCGGCTTCGGCGGCCATCACCAGCGCGGTCAGCAATTGCGGCACCAGGATGATGCTCTCGGGCTGGTAGCGGTGCAGGCACCGGATCAGCGTCGGCACATCCAGGCCGCTGGCGCCGGTGTAGCCGATCTCCGCCAGCGACGGCAGCGCGATCTGGGCGTTGGCCAACAGCGCGGCGTAGAGGCCCGCGACGTTCTCCAGCAGCGTGGACAAGGGCATCAGGCAAAGGTGGCGGCGAGGCGTGATCGGTTCGGCGGCCTCGGCCAGTGAGGTGGCGACCTGCAGCAAGGTCTGGGCATCCAGGCACACGCCCTTCGGGCGACCGGTGGTGCCCGAGGTATAGGTGATGCAGGCGGTGCCTTCGGGCAATGGCGTTGGATTGGCTTCATCCAGCAGCCGGCAAGAGGCAAGATCCAGGCCGTCGATCTCTCGGCCAGTGCTGCGCGTGGAGACCGGCGCGACCGTGCCGGAGGCGATGAACACCGCCTGCGCGCCGCTGGAGGCAAGCGCGTGCCGAACCTGCTCCGGCGAGAAGAACGTCGGCAACGGCACGTGCACGCCGCCGATGCGTCGCAGCGCCAGGTCGAGCACGAGCCAGTCCAGCCCGTTGTCGAGCCGGCTGGCCACGCGCTGCAGTTGGAGCTGCTGCAGCACCGCGACGACACGCTCAATGCGGGACAGCAGGTCGCGGTCGTCATGGCTGGCCGATGCGGTGAGGATGCGCTGCGGATGCTGGCCCAGCTGCCGCCACAGAGCGTCGATGGTCGTCACGCACATGCCTCTGCTCCGACGCACCGATGCACCGGTTCGTCCACCGGTGCCGGCTGCGCGGCGCGGTTGCGAAGGAAGGCAATGCCCTGCGCGAGATCGCCACACATCACCCGCGGCTGGGTGTCGTAGTAGCTGCCCCAGTGCTGGCGCTGCTCGCCCACGCGCGCTGCCTGTGCGATGGCCAGTTCCACTGGCGCAAGATTCAGGCGATCGAAGGCGTTGCGCAGCTGCCGCGTGGCCACGAACGCCACCACGTCCATGCCACCGGTGCGCAACAGCCAGGCCAGCTGCACGATGAGCTCACGAGCGATTCCCGGCGTGCGCGTGGCGAAGTTGCCAACTTCGGCGATGCGCTCGCGTCTTGCTGTCGCACGCCCGGCGCGGGCCAGGGCCTGCTCGATGGGCTCGTCCAGATACCGCTCCAGGAACAATGGGCCGTCGCCGGCATAGCGCAGGCCGACGGCCGCCAGCAGCCTCCCTTCCACATCGTGGTAGGCCAGCAGATGCCGAGGAAACTGACTGAGCTGGGCACCAAAGCGCTCGTGGTAAATGCCCGCGATGAACGACTCCACCGCTGCGCGCTCAGGATGCCCTGGCAACAGACAGCGCGCCTGGGCGAAGCGACCGGGGACGGGCGCCAATGGGATGTGAGGGGATGGCTGGTTCATGGCCGGGCATGCTGGGCACGCTCGATTAAGGCTCAATTAGCCGCGTGTTAGCCGATTGTTAGAGATTCAGGAGAATCCCGTGAATCTCTCAAGAAGGGTGCTGAAACGAAGCAGAGACAGCGTCATCGCACCCAGGCGGCTTGGCGGTCACAACCCGCATGTCGCAACGTTTCACAAAGGGCGACAACGGCCGAGGGCACGGCTTGAGCGCGTGCGCTCGACCAGAAGCTCAACCGTTGTCGATCCCATCAGACGGGCATCGCCATCGCGCACAACGTGTGTCAGCCCACGCGTGTGCGCCCGGTGAGTTCGGGATAGGCAGGAAGCTCGGGCAGTCCGCTGCCGCCCGAGGCGAAGCGGGCGATCAGCGGGCGGACTGCCGGTGAGGCTGCGACCTTGAGCAAGGCATGCTGGATGCCGATGCCGGCACGCGATTGCGGCTGCAGGGCCTTGGGTCCCCAGGACGGAATGTCCTGGGCCTTGTCGACGAAGGGCCGCATGACGTCGTTGTATCGGTCCAGCGCCGCGGCGATATCACCGCCCTTGGCCAGCTCGCCGGCCAGCACATACGGGCCGATCAGGGCGAGCGTGGTGCCCGACCCCATGACCGCCCACGCGGCATCGCCGGTCATGACCACGCGCCCTTTGTTGAAGCGCGGCATCTTCACCAGCTCGATGGAGTGGAAGTAGAAATCGTCGGTGGCCCACAGGCCTTCAAGCACCCGCGGGGTTTCCCAGCCGGCGTCGGCGAAGCGCTCGGCGATCTTCTGCTTCTGCGCTTGCGGTTCGAGATCGTCCCAGCCGCTGGGCTGTTCCTGGATGGACAGCACCACGCGCGTGCGCCCCTGAGCATCCGGACGCAGGAACACGCTGCGACCGCCTGGTGCATTGAACCAGCGTGCGTCCTGGTGATCGTTCTGGCCCTTGGGGATGGAGAAGTAGGCACTGGACAGGCCGAAGGGTTCCAGCGTCGTGGACTGGCCCAGCACCAGCTCGCGGGTCCGGGAGCGCGCGCCTTCGGCGGCGACGACCAGATCGAAGCGCTCCTTCGCGCCGGAGTGGAAGCTGACCTCGACGCCGGCGCCATCGTCGTGCAACGTTTCGATCCAGTCGCCGTATCGATGTTCGACCCCATCGCCCGCCTCGTCGACGATGCTGGCCAGGTCGCCGCGGAGGATCTCCAGCTCCGCGGTGGGGCCTTCGCCACCGAACTCTTCTTGTCCAAAGCGGGCGATGACGGTGTTGTCCTCATCGACGAAGGTCCAGGCCTGTTCGGTGGTGTTGCGACCCTTGACCGCATCCAGCAGCCCCATGGCGGCAAGCGCATCACGCCCGGGGCCACGGACGTCGATGTTCTGTCCGCCTCGACGGAAGGCCTTGGCGCGTTCGAGGAGCACCACCTCCCAGCCGAGCTTGCGCATCCAGAATGCGAGTGCGGGGCCGGCGATGCTGGCGCCGGTGATCAGGATGCGCGGTGTGGTCATGCGGGCGTTGTGCTCGGGTGGCGTGGTGCGCGCATTGGAGCATGGTGCCGCAGGTGCATGGTTCACGCTGGCTGGACACGTGCGTGCCAGCCGTGTCCGGGAGGTCGACTCCTCCTTTGGTGCGTTGAGTGGCCGAACCGCACAAGGTGATCGGGTGCGCATCGCACGGCCGATCGACGCAGCGACACCGGGCGAACGCGACGCGAGGAAGTGGACCAACGCCGCCAGCACGCTTGCGCCTTTCACGCCATGTCGGCAGATCCGTTCGCAGACTCGCGGCTGGTCCCCAGGAGAGTCGGCATGGCCCGCTCCAGTCGTTACGACGCGATCGATTTCACTCCGCCCAAGGGTGCAGCGCAGGCGGCCAGCCGCGGCCTGAAGCTACGCGAGGCACATGGAAAGGGCGGCACTGCCGTGGGCGTGGCCCGTGCGCGCGATCTCGCCGCGCAGACCACCCTGTCGCCGGCCACCGTGCGGCGCATGGTGTCCTATTTCGCCCGGCACGAGGTCGACAAGCAGGGCAAGGGCTGGGCCAACCGAAGCGATCCATCTGCGGGCTACATCGCCTGGCAGCTCTGGGGCGGCGACGCCGGCAAACGCTGGGCCGAGCGGCTCGATCAACGCATGCGCAAGGCAGAGGAGAAGTAAGATGGCGACTACGAAGAAAGCAACCAAAGCGCCCTGGAAGAAGCCCAGCCCCGCGAAGAAGTCGACGGCCAAGAAGCTGTCCAGCGGGCAGAAGTCGCAAGCCAAAGCCAGGGCGAAGAAGGCCGGCCGGCCCTACCCGAACCTGGTGGACAACATGGCGGTGGCCAAGAAGTCCGCGAAGAAGACGACCAAGAAGGCTGCGAAGAAGACCGCCAAGAAGGCGACCAAGAAGAGGGTCAAGAAAGCAGCGAAGAAGGTGACCAAGCGGGCTGCAAAGAAGACGACCCAAAAGGTGGCCAAAAAAGCGACCAAGAAGTCGACCAAAAAGGCAGCCAAGAAGTCGGCCAAGACATCAGCAAAGAAGACGACGAGAAAGTCAGCCCCGCGCAGCAAGGCGAACAAGGCCTAGTCTATTGCTGCCTGTTTCAGAGAAAGCATGGTCAGGACCCCCTCATATCGCCACGGTGCTCATCCGCCGAGCCTCGGCCGGGCGCGTTGACAGCGGCCCGCGCCGCTTTCCCGTTCGAACGTAGGGAGGGTCGCTGATCGTATGTGATCAGCGACCCTCCGATTTCTCGAAGTGCAACTCCGTGGCACTGCATTGCTCACACCGTGCAGATGCGGGCCATGCGTAACTACCGGCATGAATACCTCAACCTCACCTCTCGAAATTCTTGGGCCCGAACACGGGGATTGGCAGGGCTGGCCGGCCGGTGCGAAGACAATCTTCGAAGCCGTCAGCGCCAGGCAGGCCGAGCTGTGGAACCTGGAGGGCAGCCCCACCCCAGCACCGTCGACGTTGATGGGCACGCTGGATGAGGTCATGCACGCCGCCAGCAGGACCGAGTTGGCGCAGACGCTGGAACAGGCAGATCCGCAGATCCTGACCCGGCTCAACGCGGCGCTTCGGGAGCATCAGCTGCGCGTGGGGATGCTGTCCTCGAAGTATCTCGATACTGCGATTTGAACAAGGGCGGGCGGCGCTACAAAGCCGCTGAAAGCTCAACTTAGCCGATGACAACTTGTGGAAGCGGCTTCAGCCGCGAAGGGCCTTCCCATGAAAGCTCCTTCGCGGCTGAAGCCGCTCCCACATTAGTTTCTGTCGCATTAGTAGCTCTCCCATGGGCTGCTCGCGAATCGGTTGTTGCCACATGGGCTACGCCAGGACGGGTTGCTCTTACCTAAAGAGCTAGCCCTTAAGTCGTTTCTAGGTGGCCCTCGCTAGACTGCCTGCTCGCACTCAGTCCGCTTCGAGGCGAGTTGGCCAAAGACTCCTCGTGTCGAGCCGACCATTGCGCAGCCGGTGGCGCGATCCCGCGCCCCGGCTCTGACACGGCTCATCCCACACCAGTGGGCCCATTCAAGACCACCCTCACCTTCCTCAGCAGCTGCGCCGTGGTGTAGGGCTTGTTCAAGACATCGAACTCGTTGCCGCCGGCATCGGTGCGCTCGAGGCTCGCCTCGGCATATCCGGTGGTCAGCAGGATCTTGATCTTCGGCATCCGCCGACGGACTTCGCGCGCCAGGACCACGCCGTTCATGCCGCCTGGCATGATCAGGTCGGTGAACAGCAGGTTGAATTGCCCCCCCTCTTCGATCGCCGCCAGCGCCGCCTTGCCGTTGTTGACGGTGACCGTGTCGTAGCCGGCATTGCCCAGCAGCATCTCCACCAATGCGGCCACGTCCTCGCGGTCCTCAACGATCAACACACGCTCGGAGCCCCCCTGGTCCATCACTCGCTTGCTCGGCGCCACACGACTGGCGACGTCATCCGTTGCCGGGAAATACAGGCAGACCCGGGTGCCCTGGTCCTCCTTGGAGTGGATGCGCACCGTACCGCCGGACTGCTTGGCGAAGCCATAGACCATCGACAGCCCCAGGCCGGTGCCCTTGCCTTCTTCCTTGGTGGTGAAGAAGGGGTCCAGCACCCGGCCCTGCACTTCCTGCGACATGCCGTGCCCGTTGTCGGCCACACACACCATGACGAAGCGTCCGGGGGGCAGCTGGTCGTAATGCGTGGGCGAAGACTCGCTAACGTCCACGTTCTTGGTGGTCAGCGTCACCTGGCGGTCTTCCCGGCCTTGCAAGGCGTCGCGTGCGTTGATCAGCAGGTTGAGCAAGGCCACCTCCGCCTGGGTCGGATCGACCTTGCAGTTCCACAGGCCCTCGGCCAGGTCGGTCTTCAGGGCCACATCGCCCCCCAGCGTCTTGCCCGCCATTTCCACCATCGAGGACACCAGGCCGTTGAGGTTGAGCGTGCGCCCTTCCAGCTTCTGTCGGCGCGAGAAGGCCAGCAGCTGCTGGGTGAGCGTGGCGGCCTTGCCTGCGGCGGCGTGGGCATTGGTGGCGGCGCGATGGATCAGCGGCGAGCCGCTGGCCTCCTCGCCCGAAGCGCTCAGGATGACCTCCAGGTAGCCGGACATGACCTGCAGCAGGTTGTTGAAATCGTGCGCGATGCCGCCGGTCAGCTGGCCCAGCGCCTCCATCTTCTGCGCCTGGCGCAACGAATCCTCGGCATCGCGGCGGCGCGAGACATCCAGCTGCGAACCGAAGAAATAGACCAGCTCGCCCTTCTCGTTGAAGACCGGCGAGACGAACAGCGCATTCCAGAACGAGGAGCCGTCCTTTCGGTAGTTCAGCACCTCCACCGCGGCGTCGCGGTGCTCGTGGATGGCTTCCCTGACCTCGGCGATGGCATCGCGGTTGGTCTCCGGGCCCTGCAGGAAGCGGCAGTTGCGTCCCACCAGCTCGTCCAGCGCATAGCCGGTCATTTCGATGAAGGCGCGGTTGGCGAAGATGATCGGATTATCCGGCTGATGCGGGTCGGTGATGATCATCGGCATGCGCGTGGTCTGCACCGCGCTGAAGAAGATGTCCGACCGGTTCATGTCGAGACTGTCTTGATACGCCGCGTTGCGAATGGCGGGCGGCTGGAAACCTCGGGTCTGGTCGCTCGTCACGGCGGGTCCTGGTCAATGGGCGCGGCCATTGTGCTGGGTGCGAGTCCAAGTTCCACCCACGCCGTATTCACACCGGCGGCTGGCCGCTTCCTCCAGCGATGGACACGCGAGAACGAGCGCCCCTTCACGACCTCTGGCCTGTCCGTTGCTAGCTTGAGAGCACAGCGCCGGACGTGGCATCGCGCATGCCGAAACGCACGTCCGCCCTTCTTCCGTCGAACCAAGGCCAGGCAATCATGGGACATCACGCAAGCTCGGCCACCGGCCAGTGCGAGACGGCAGAGCGGCGCGACGGTGTCCTGCCGATCGAGCATTACGGCGCCCTGGGCGAGGGACGCTCGGTGGCGCTGTCCGGACTGGACGGGGCGATCGACTGGTGGTGCGCGCCGAACATGGACAGCCCGCCGCTATTCGATCGACTGCTCGATGCGGAACAGGGTGGCTACTTCTCGATCCGTCCCACCGAGCCTTTTCGGATGCAGCGCCGTTACCGGCGCGACAGCAACGTACTGGAGACGGTGTTCATCACCGACCACGCCCGCGCGGTCCTGGTCGAATCCCTCAATAGCGGCAACGCGGGCCGCTTGCCGTGGTCCGAACTTGCGCGCCGCATCGAGGGCCTGGAGGGCCGGATGCGGTTTGAGATCGTCATGAAGCCCAGTTCACGGGCGCTGACCGCCAACCCGTACTACTCGACCGTAGGCCGACACAAGGTCTTCCACGTACAGCGCCTGCTCGGCCTGATCATCCACAGCGATTCGATCCGGTGCGAGTGGACCGATGCCTGCGTCCATGGACGGGTCACGGTGGAAACCGGCGAGCGCGCCACCATCGCCCTGGTCGTCGGCGAGGACGAGCCGCTGGTCGCGCCGAGCATCGAGGAGATCGATGGCCGCATCGACCTGACCGACCGCGAATGGCGCGCCTGGAGCAAGAACGTGAAGTTCGCAGGCGAGCAGCGCTCGGCCTTCGTGCGCAGCGCCCTGGCCTTAAAGCTGCTGCTGTACTCCCCTTCCGGCGCCATCGCCGCCGCGGCGACGACCTCGCTGCCTGAGCGGATCGGCGGCCGCAAGAACTTCGACTACCGCTATGCCTGGGTCCGCGACGCGGGCTATACCATCCAGGCGTTTCTCGCCGCGGGGCTGGAAGCCGAATCCAAGGCGGCCTTCACCTGGCTGATCAAGCAGCTGCGACGCCACGGCAGCCGGGTCGTGTTCACGCTGGACGGCGAGCTGGTGCCGCAGGTGGAGGTCAGACGCGTGCAGGGCTACCGCGGCTCCCAGCCGGTGGTACACGGCAACCTGGCCGGCGAGCAACACCAGCACGGCATCTACGGGGACATCTTCGAAACCGCCTGGTGCTTCGTCGGTCACGGCAACATCCTGGACAGCGCCAGCGCCGAGCTGCTCTCGCGCATCGCCGATGAGTGCGCCGAGCGCTGGCGGTTGCCGGACTCGGGCATCTGGGAGCTCGAGCAGCTGCGCCATTACACGATGTCCAAGATCAGCTGCTGGCAGGCCCTGAACCGCGCGGTGCAATTGGCCGACGAGGGACAGCTGCCGACCACCTGCCGTGACCGCTGGGGCCGCGAGCGCGATCGCATCCGCGCATGGATCGAGGCCGAATGCTGGTCCGAATCCAAGCAGGCCTTCGTCATGTATCCCGGCAGCGACCTGCTGGACGCATCGGTGGCCCTGGCGGTGCGCTTCGATTTCGATGGACGGGATCATCTGCGCAAGACGGTCGAGGCGATCGACCGCGAGCTTGGCGCAGGGCCGTTCCATTACCGGTATTCGGGCATGCAGGACGAGGAGGGCTGCTTCCTCGCCTGCTCCTACTGGATGGCCGAGGCGGTCGCGCGCCTGGGAGACGTCGAGGAGTCGCGGCGCCGGCTCGACCGCCTGCATCGCTCGCTCGAGCATTGCAATGGCGTGCTGAGCGAGATGGTCGATCCGCACACGCAGGCGTTCCTGGGCAACACCCCGCAAGGCCTGAGCCATCTGGCCCACATCATGGCGATGGCCACGCTGACTGAGCAGACCTCATGCGATAGCAGTGCACCAGACAGCGGTCGCCACCAGCAGCGATGAAGGCTGATCCCGACGGACCTTGCCGCCAGCCTCCGTAGCGATCCCTGGGATAAAAAAGTAGAAACTAGTGGGAGCGGCTTCAGCCGCGAAGAAGCTTTACCGAGAAAGCCATTCGCGGCTGAAGTCGCTCCCACAGGATAACTTGCAAACTACCCAATCGTGGCGCAGACCCGCTATCTGAAATGCGCAATGGGCGACACGGGAAAGGTCAGGGCATTGAAGCGACTGACAGAGGATCTCGCAAGCGAACACGAACGACCGCTCAAAGTCTCCAATCGGTTATTCCTCCCCTCGCCCGCTCACGCAGGCGAGGGCATTTCGATTCGTCCGCGCCGGGACTAGCCCGAAATCGTGAACACCGAGCCCGAATCCACCCGTATTCCCGCGCCATTGATGAAGCTGGCGCGCTCCGAGCACAGGAAGGCGACAGCGGCTGCGACCTCCTCGGGCCTGCCGCGACGCTTGAGCGTCATGCCCGGGCGCTCCTCATCCAGGAACGTGTCCACGGCTTGCTCGAAGCTCATGCCCTTCTTCTTGGCGCGTTTTTCCATCATGGCGTCGGTCATCGGTGTATGGATGAAGGCGGGCGAGACCGTATTGACCAGCACGTTGTCGCCGCCGTAGGCCTTGGACAGTCCCTTGGCCAGGCTCAGGATACCGGCCTTGGAAGCGCAGTACGGCAGTTCGTCCACGTAGGGCTGCACCGCGTCCTCCGAGGCGAACATCACGATGCGGCCCCAGCCCTGGCGCCTCATCGCGGGGATGGCCTGCCGGCACATGCGCACCGCGCCCATCAGATTGATGTCCAGTGTCTCCAGCCAGCCCTGGTCGGAGACCTCCAGGAAGTCGCCGGTCGCGCCGGTGACGCCGGCGGCGTTGACGTAGATGTCCGGGTCCCCGAGCTGCTGGCGCACCTCGGCCCAGATGCGCTGGACGTCCTCATCGCAAGTGACGTCGCCGCTGACCGCGATCACCTGGCCCAGCCCGGAAAGTTCCTCCAGCGCCTGCGGCAGGGTGCGGTCCGGCAGGTCGGTGATGGCCACGCGCACGCCCGCCTGCAACAGCAGCCTGGCGGTCTCCTTGCCCATTCCGGAATCGGCGCCGCTGATGAGCGCGATTTTGCCGTCGATGCCAAGGTCCATGTCTTTCTCCTTCGAAGTTGATCGAGCTGAAAGCCGCTATGCCGCAGCGGCGAGGAAGCGTTCTGCCGTGCGCAATCCCAAGGCCATCTGGGTCAGGGCCGGGTTGGCGGCCAGCGCGCTGGGAAAGGTGGAGTTGTCGCAGATGTAGAGGTTGTCGATGTCGAAGCTGCGGCCACTGTGGTCGACCACCGCATGGCGCGGGTCGCTGCCCATGCGGCAGGTGCCCAGCGTGTGCGCCGAGCGCGCCACTGTGAAGATCTCGCGCGCGCCGGCCGCCTCCCAGATACGTGTCAGGGTGCGCTGTGCATGTGCGTCCAGTGCGCGCTCGTTGGCGTTGTAGGTGAAGTTGACCACCGCCTTGCGCATTCCGAAGGCGTCGCGCTCATCGCTCAGCAGCAGCCGGTTGTTGTCCGCGGGCAGGCACTCGCCATTGATGCCGATGCCGGCCAGCTGGTTGTAGTCACGTAGCCTGGCCACCAGCGGCGCGCCCCACAGGCCGGCGCCGCGCACCAGGCTATTGGCCAGCGTCACCGGCTGGACACCCAGGCTCTGTACCAGGTAGCCCCCTTTGAAGTCGGCATCGGCCGGCCGCAGCAGGTCCTCGGTCATCAACGAGGACGGGTAGCCGCGATTCATGCGCATTTGCGCGTCGAAACGCCCCCAGACCTGCGTGGCCACGTGCGCCATGAAGTTGCGCCCGACCTGTCCGCTGCTGTTGGCAAGGCCCAGGTTGAGCAACAGGCGCGGGGTTTCGATGCCGCCCGCACAGAGGAACAGCGCCCCGCAGGCCTGGTGGTGCACGCGGCTGCCGATCCGGTACAGCACCGCATCGATGCGTCCGTGGCGATCGCGCTCCACGTCCACCATCCTGGCACCCGCGAGAATCCTGGCGCCATGGGCGCGCGCCATCGGGATCCAGGTGTTGTCCGAGCCGGACTTGCAGGCGTTGAAGCAGCCCTGGTGGCAGGCGCCGCAGTTGGCGCAGGCGCCGCGCACGCCCAGGTGAGGCTGCTGGCGTTCCTCGGTCACCAGCGCGGCCGGCGCATCGGTGGCGGTCAGGCCAAGCGCCGCGCAGCCGCGCGCCATGGCCTGTGCCGGCGCGTTGCGTTTGGCAGGCCCATAGCCATGACGCCGGCCTGGGTCCCAGGGATAATGCTGCGGACCGGACACGCCGATGGTCTCTTCGACCTGCTGGATGTAGCCCTGCAATTCCTCGTGGGCGATCGGCCAGTCCTCGCCGACGCCGGACTCGGTTTTCAGCCGCAAGTCGCGTGAATCGGGCCTGGGGCAGAAGGCGCCCCAATGCAGTGTGGAGCCACCTACCCCAGTGCCGGAGTTGTTTGGCCCGAACGCGGTCGGGGTGTCGCCGCCGCTGAGGCGCTCCTCCATCCAATAGAGGTTGGTTTCCAGCTCGTCGGGCAGGTGATCGGCCGGTGTGAGTGCCGCACCGGCTTCCAGCACCAGAACCGACAGCCCCGCCCTTGCCAGGCGCGCGGCCACGGGGCCGCCGCCGGCACCGCTGCCCACCACCACGGCATCCACGCGCCCTGCACTGTTGGCCTCGCTCATGCTCGGTGGCCTCTCAGTTGCCAGGCCTCGGACTGGTCCTGCCCGACCTGGTCGTAGCCGCGGGCGATGCCGCCCTCCACCGACACGGAGAAGCCGTCATAGCCCATGGCCGCCATCGTGGCCGGCAAGCTGGTCCACACGCGGGCGATCTGCGCGCATGCATCCTGAAACCACAGGCGCAATTGGTTGCCGCTGAGGGGGCTGTCGCCGGGCAGGTCCGCCGTGCCGTCCTGCACCGACTTGAGCAAGGCGATCTGCGCCTGCGGCGGCAGTGCGCAGAAGTCCCCTGCCAGCGTCTGCAGGCACGCCAGGGCCTGCATCCAGGCCTGCCCGTCCGGCGGCAGTTCGGCGAAACGCCAGCCGTCGCCTTCGCCGGCGGCCAGTCCGATATCGATGCGTCGGGCCAGCTCCTGCCCGCGCGCCGGCTCATCGACCACGCGCGCGGCGATGGCCGCCAGTACCGCCAAGGCGCCGGCGTCCAACGCACCCGGCGCCTGCACATCCGGCGGCAGGTTGCGCGCGATCAGGCGTGCACGCATGCGCGGGTCGGTGCGTGCTGCGTTGAGCACGCCAAGGAATTCGCCAGGAAGCGCGCGGGTGAACGCGCTGGCGGCCAAACGGTTGATCAGGGCTGCGACCTCCTGCGGCCGTTCGAGCGGCAGCAGGTGCGCGGCCTGCGCAAGCGTGGTCACAGCGCCGGCCAACGGGTAATGCGGCAGGTTCAATTCGGCTTGCGCAGATGCCCCCAGGTCGCCATCGCACTGGCCGGCCACCACGCAGGCCGGATAAGGCAAGGCGCCAACATGCGTGGACAGATCCTGCTTGCTGCCCGTCTCCAGCCAGGCGCGCCAGGCGGCGGGATCGCTTCGCATCACATCGGCCACGGCGCGCTCGAACTGGGCATCCCCCAGCCTGCCGGCGACGTTGTCGGACACGAAGGTGGCCGCATGCGTGCGGCTGATGGACTCACCCTGCACCCATCCCAGCATCGTGCGGCGACGCTCCGGATCCATCGGCTCGGGTGCCGGCGGAGAGCCGGCCAGCAGTACCACGCCGGCAAGACCGGCCAGGCCCACCGCGCCGCGGCTGGCTCGCCAGGCCGTCGCGGTGGCGATCTTGCCGCCCATGCTATGGCCCACCACGATCCAGGTGACCGGATCGACCCGTCGCACCGTATCGCAGAACCAGTCGGTCAGCGCCGTCGTATCGGTACGCCCATCCAGCGCTTGTGCGCCGAAGCCCGGAAGATCCAGCGGCATGCAGGTATAGCGGCCATCGATGTGCTCTACCACCTCGCTCCAAGCGTCTGCGCTGGCGCCCAGGGCGTGTAGAAAGAAAATGGTTGGCCTTTGGTGCATTTGCGCTCGATCCAGACAGTGTCTCGCCCCACGCGCGCAGGACAGCGCCACCCGTCACCGCGCCGACGCTGCGGCGGGCATGGGATGGCAGAACAGCGGCATGCGGGAGGAACAGCGCACCCAGCGACCGCTGGGCGCAGAAGAGAGAAAAGGCCGCTCGACCGGCCTCTTCTATTTCATCAAACGGAAGCGATTACTTCATCGCGTGCTTGCGCTCACGCATGATGCTGTGGGTCTCCTGGACCTTGGGCAGCAGCGCGAGCACCTGCTCCTTGGCCGCAGCCGACAACTCGGACTCGGCCGAGGCTTCCTTGAAGGCCTTGAGCAGACGATCTTCGGATTCCTCCAGCTCAGCGACGTAGCCATACTGGGTGTCGCCCAGGGCCGCGCGCACCTTGCCATAGAACTCCTGCATCGACCCTACCACCGTGCCGTGCTCAGCCGGCTTCTCGCCCGAGGCCACCACCACTGCGCTCAACTTGGCGACGATCTCGTCCTTGGTGGTCGCAATGCGGCGGAACAGCGCCGACAGTTCCGCGTCCTCCACCTTACCGGCGGCCTCGGTGTAGAAATCGCTGCCGTCGCGTGCAATCTGGATCAGATCATTGACCGTGCCCGCCGTTTTCTTCTCGATGCTCATGTGCGCTCCTGGAGTGAGCGCGCATCATCTGCAGCTTTCGTGCAACGGCACGTGATAGCGGGATCGTTGTCACGTGAAATGGCGGCCGATGCTGTGAAGGGCGTGTTTGGGCCTCACTTCCCGCTAACGCGCGTTGCGGATCCCGAGGAACGAGTGCAGAGGAACGAGGAACGAGTGTTTGACAGCTCGCACCTCCGGCTTTCACTCGTTTCTCGTTCCTCTCCGCTCGTTCCTCGATCCAAGGCCACATACCCACCCGCGCTACAGCCTGCACGCTCCCACTACTCACTCACCACGCCTGCCCCAGCGCAAAGTCCGGCTTGCGCTGCCTCCACGCCCCCGCAGTAAAGTCGGGGAATGGCAGCGTCTTGTAGTCCTCGGCGATGGATTGCTCGGAGAGCGGCGTGATCGCGCTCCAGGCCACCGCGTCGTAGACGTCGATGGGCATCGGCGCCTGCACCTTCAAGGCCTCGATGAAGGCGTGGATCACGAACCAGTCCATGCCGCCGTGGCCGGCGCCCGCCGCCTGCGCGGCATAGCGCTTCCACAGCGGGTGGTCGTACCGGTCCAGATAAGGCTGCGCGTCCTGCCATGCATGAGGCGGGCTGACGCCTTCGATATGGATGGAATCGTTCACGTCCATCCACAGGCCGCGCGTGCCCTGCACGCGAAAGCCCAGGGAATAAGGCCGCGGCAGCGAGGTGTCGTGCTGCAGCAGGATGGTCTCCCCGTTCTCGCAGCGCAGCGTCGTGGTGACCACGTCGCCCAGCTTGAAGCCGACCTTGGCATTGGGATGCTGCGGCCCGCCCTTGGGGTGCTGGACGATGTAGTCGTGCAGCCCCCGCGCCTTGGTCGAGAACGCATTGAGATGGGTGAAGCGGTTGCCGCGGTGGATATTGGCGTACATGGCGCAGGGGCCGATGCCATGGCTGGGATACAGCTCGCCGTTGCGGTCGATCGAATGCTGGGTGCGCCACTGCGCCTCGGAAAAGCCCTTGTCGCCGTACTCGACGCCGCTGCCGTAAGGCGCATCGGGGCTGCCCGAATTCAATTTGACCCCGCGCAAATCGTGCTGGTAGCCGGCCTGCAGATGGATCAACTCCCCGAACAACCCGGCCCGCACCATCTGCAGCACCGCCAGCACATCGCGCCGGTAGCAGACGTTCTCCAGCAGCATATAGGGCGTGCCGCTGCGCTGCTGGGCGTGCAGCACGTCCCAATGGTCCTGCAGGGTGATGCCGGCCACCACCTCGCAGCCCACCGCGATCCTGGCCTGCATGGCGGCGATGGCCATCGGCGCGTGGTACTCCCAGGGCGTGCAGATGAAGACCGCATCGATGCCGCCCCCATCGATCAATCGCTTCCACGCGCCGGTATCGCCGTCGCCGCCATACACGTGCGGCCTGCGGCGCCCTGCATCGGCGATGATTCGCAGCGTCTTGTCCAGCATCACCCGCTGCGTGTCGGCGATGGCCACCAGCTCAACATCGTCGCGACTGAGCAGCGGCCCCAGCTGCGACTGCCCGCGCAGGCCGGTGCCGATCATGGCCACCCGCAGCACATCGCTGCGCCTGGCGCGGGCGGCCCGCAGCGGCAGGCTGGCCAGGATGCCGCCGGCCGAGGCCGTGGCGAGGAAATCGCGTCGCTTCATTTGAGGACCTCTCGATGATGGCACCGCAATGGGCGCTGCGGGGCTGCGCACGCAGCACGATGGGGGGAACAACGTTGTGGGAGCGGCTTGTGCAAGCGGCATTGTGGGAGCGCCCCATCTGGGAGCGGCTTCAGCCGCGAAGAGGCTTTACCGGCAAAGCCCATCGCGGCAGAAGCCGCTCCCACAAAGCTGCCCTCAACAGGCTGCGCCCATGAGCAGCTCCCACAAGGCCGCTTCCATAGGACAGCGCCACCTTCCGCAGCTCGACCACTGCCAACATCCCACGAGCTGACCGCCGGCAGCACTGACCCTATCGATTCTTAAACATCCAACCTGCCCTGTCATGGCAGCCCGCACCATCGGCGTCGCGCGGACGCGTCGTCGCCACACGCATCTCCCCGACCTACCCGCCTTGACCAGGAAGCGGACGCACCCCGCGCTGTAGCATGCAGGCGCCCCTTCTTCCGTGTGACAGACATGCCCCGACACCCCGCACCGCGCCAGTCAGCGCATCGCTTCATGAAGCGGCTTGCAGGCCATCTCGCGCCGCTGCTGTGCGCGCTTGCCCTGCTGCCCCTGACCGCCACTGCGGCGTCCACCGAAGCCGAACAGCAGCGCTGGCAGCAGCAGGCCCAGCGCGTGCAGATCACCCGCGATACCTGGGGCATCGCCCACGTCCACGGGCGCAGCGACGCCGATGCGGTGTTCGGCATGATCTACGCGCAGGCCGAGGACGACTTCAACCGCATCGAGACCAACTACCTGGTCAACCTGGGCCGGCTGGCCGAGGTCGAGGGGGAAGGCCAGCTGTGGCAGGACTTGCGCCAGCGTCTGTACTACGACCCGGTGCAGCTGCAGGCCGACTACGCCGCCAGCCCGGCCTGGCTCAAGACGTTGATGAACGCCTGGGCCGATGGCCTGAACTACTACCTGGCCACCCACCCGCAAGTCACCCCGCGCCTGCTCACCCGCTTCGAGCCGTGGATGGCGCTGAGCTTCAGCGAAGGCAGCATTGGTGGGGACATCGAGCGCATCGCGCTGACCCAGCTGCAGGCGTTTTACGAACGCAAGCCGGTGGCCATGACCCTGCTGGAGCGCGAACCGCAGCTCAGGATGCCCGGCGGCTCCAACGGCATCGCCATTGCGCCTTCGCACAGCGCCGATGGCCGCGCCCTGCTGCTGATCAACCCCCACACCAGCTACTTCTTCCGCTCAGAGCTGCAGATGCGCAGCGACGAAGGCCTGGACACCTACGGCGCGGTGACCTGGGGACAGTTCTTCGTCTACCAGGGCTTCAACCGCCACGCCGGATGGATGCACACCAGCAGCGGCGTGGACAACGTGGACGAGTTCGTCGTGGAAACGGCGACCACGCCCGAGGGCAAGCCCGGCTATCGCTACGGCGGCCAGGTGCGTGCGCTGCAGGAGAAGCGCATCACCCTGGCCTACCGCGGCGCCGATGGCGCCCGTGCCGAACGCAGCTTCACCACCTGGGCCACCCACCACGGCCCCATCGTGCGCGCACAGGACCAGACCCACTGGGTGGCGTTCTCAATGATGTATCGCCCAGTGCAGGCGCTGCAGCAGTCCTTCCTTCGCACCAAGGCCGCCAACCTGGCCGAGTTCATGAAGACCGCGGGCCTGCAGGCCAACTCGTCCAACGACACCCTGTATGCTGATGCCGAAGGCAACACCGCCTACCTGCACCCGCAGTACGTGCCGGTGCGCCATGCCCGCGTGGACTACCGCAAGCCGGTGGACGGCAGCGACCCGGCCACCGACCTGGATGGCCTGCATGCGCTGGACACGCTGCCGCAGGTGATCAACCCGCGCAACGGCTGGGTGTTCAACGCCAACAACTGGCCCTGGAGCGCCGCGGGCGCCGACAGCCCCAACGCCAACGACTTCCCGCGCTACATGGACCAGGCCGGCGAGAACGCCCGCGCCCCGCACGCCATCGCGGTGCTGCAGGCACGCCCCAGCTTCACCCCGCAGCAGCTGATCCAGGCCGCCTATGACCCCTGGCTGCCGGCCTTCGACACCTTGCTGCCCCTGCTGCGCCACGACTACGCCGCGCTGCCCGAGGGCGATCCGCGCAAGGCCAGCCTGTCCGGGCCGATAGCCTCCCTGGCCGCCTGGGACCACCGTTGGGGACTGGACTCGGTGCCGACCACGCTGGCGGTGACCTGGGCCGATGCCCTGCTCAAGGAAGTCACGCCGCTGGCGCGCGAGCGCGACCGCGGCGGTGTCGATGCGATGGCCACCCTGGCCACGCCCGACCAGCGTCTGGCGGTGCTGCAGGCGGTGGTCGACCAGTTGCAGCGCGACTTCGGCCGCTGGCAGGTGCCGTGGGGCGAGATCAACCGCTACCAGCGCAACGACGGCGCCATCGTGCAGCGCTTCGACGACGCCAGGCCCAGCCTGCCGGTGCCCTTCACCACCTCGCGCTGGGGCTCGTTGGCCAGTGCCGAGTCGCGCACCTACCCCGGCACCCGGCTGCGCTACACCACCTCGGGCAACAGCTTCGTGGCGGTGGTGGCCTTCGGCAAGGACGGCCCGCAGGCCTGGGCGGTCAGCGTCGGCGGCGAAAGCAGCGACCCGTCCTCCCCGCACTTCGCCGACCAGGCCCCGCTGCACACCACCGGCAGGCTGCGCCCGGTGTGGTTCGAGCAGGCCGATGTCCAGGCCCATGCGGAGCGGAGCTACCACCCTGGCGGCAGCCGCTGACCGAAGGCGCGGCGGCGGCCGGTTATCATGACCGGCGGCGCGGCCTGGAGGCCGCGCCATCGACCCAGGCAGCGGTATCGCAGCTGCCTTCCCGCCAGACCCAGGATCCACGCACCGCCCATGCCGTCGTCGTTGCCGCACCTCTCATCTTCGATGCCAATCGCGGCCGGACGCCGCTAGATGGCCGACGATCCGCGCGACATCCCGGCCCTGTTCTCGCAGGTGCCGGACGGGCTGTTCGGCCCGCTGGCCTCGCCCAACCGGCGCCACCACTGGCGGCTGCTGTACCAGCTGTACCAGGACCGCTTCGGCCCTGACGCGCCGCTGCCGCCCAGCGTGGGCTTCCTGCGCAGGGAGATCGTGGCCGACCTGGAGCGTTTCCTGCTGACCGACGACCCCTGGGAGGCGGAGGAAGGCGAGGCCCCGGAAGCCTCGCTGCCGGCGCGGGCCAACGCCCTGTACGAGCGCTTCCGCACCGCCGGCTGGCTGCGCCAGGAGCGCATCGGCGCGCGCGAGATGGTGTCCATGCCGCCGATGGTCGCGCGCCTGCTGGGCATGCTGACCGAGTTCATCGAGCGCGGCCCGGCCTTCCTGGGCGCCAAGGTCAAGTCCATCGAGCTGCAGCTGCAGCAGGTGGTGGCCGGCCACGCCGAGGGCGACACCCTGGACGAGGCCGCCGACCAGGCCCGCCAGCTGCTCTCCTTCGTGGCCGCCACCAGCGTGCAGGTGCGCGAGGTGATGACCGAGCTGGCCCGCGAGGAATCCACCGCCAGCTTCGCCCGTGCCCTGTTCGAGCGTTATGTCAGCAAGCTGTTCGTGGGCGACTACGCCGACCTGCACAGCGCCGACCATCCCCTGGCCCGCCGCGCCAGCATCCTGGCGATGGTCCACGAGATCGCCCACAGCCAGATCCGCGACCGCCTGCGCGACTGGTACCGGCAGCGCCTGACCGACGGCGACGAGGCGCGCGCCGAACTGCGCCTGCAGCGGGCCTTGCGCCGGCTGGAGGAGATCGACCGCATCGACGAGTACCTGGACCGGCTGGAAGCGGACATCCGCCTGGCCAACCGGCGTGCGGTGGCCTTTCTCGACTATCGGCTGCGCGCGCCGGACAAGCTCGACGTCCTCGTCGACCGCGCCATCCGCGCCGTGCTGGCCGCGCCCGAAGGCGTGCTGCGCCTGCCGGTCGCACCGGGCGGCCTGCTGCACGAAGGCCGGCTGCGCCCGCCGCGCCAGCTGAGCGCGCAGATCGAGCGCAGCGCCAATCCCGAACGCATCGCCACGCCCGAGCAGCTCGCGCGCATGTCGCTGCTGCGTCAGATGAAGCGCGCGCGCCTGGTGCTGCCCGAGGACCTGCAACGCTATGTCGGCAAGCACCTGCAGGCCGGCAGCGTGGACAGCGCCGCGCTGCCGATTCAGACCATCGCCGACCTGCGCGCGTTCCAGACCCTGCTCACGCTCGGCATCCGCGGCGGCAAGGCCGGCGTGCTGCGCCCGGGCGACCCGCTGCGCAACATGCTCAAGGGCTTTCGCGTGGAACTGCTGCCCGACACCCGCACGGACAACGGCCACCTGGCCGTGCCCCGTTTCATCGTCCATCGCCAAGGCAAAGCCGCATGAAGCGCTCCTGGTCCACCCTGAGCCAGCAATCCAATGGGCTCTACCAGCCTGCCGACTTCGAACAGGCCGCTTACCGGCTGATCACCGAGCAGGTGCTCTACAGCAGCGACCGCGGCTCGCGCGTGGCGTACGCGCTGGTGGAGAGCTACCTGGCCGATTTCGCCGAGGCGCTCAAGCCCTTCGGTGTGCAGCTGGAGCGCAACCCGCATCATCGCTACGTCGTGGCCCTGCCCATGCATGGCGCCGGTGCCGTGGTGACCCTGGCCGAGACCCTGCTGGCGCTGGTGCTGCGCCGGCTCTACGACCAGGGCATGCGCCGCGGCGAGGTGGCCGACCACGGCGAGGTGATGGTGGAACTGGCTGACCTGCAGGAGCACTACCAGGGCCTGACCGGCCGCGCCCTGCCCGACGTGGGCACCCTGCGCACCCTGCTGGGCCAGCTCAAGCGCTGGGGCATTGCCCGCACCGAGGACACCGACGCCGAGGACCCGCAGCCGTTCACCGTGCTGATCCGCCCGGCCATCGTCGAGGTGCTGGGCGAACAATGGCTGCAGCGCCTGGACCAGCATGCCGTGGACGAGCTGGACATGGACGCTAGCGCCGAAGCCGCCGGCGACGACGATCGCGTAGAAGGAAACCCCGATGTATCTGCTTGAACGCGCCCACCTGGTTCAGTTCTTCCTGTTCGACGCCACCACCCTGGAGTTCGACCGCACCACCGCGATCATCGCGCCCAACGGCGCGGGCAAGAGCGCGATCCTGGATGCGCTGCAGATCGTCATGCTCGGCGCCGATGGCGGCCAGCTGCATTTCAACGCCCAGGCCGGCGGCAAGCACCGCGCGCGCAGCATCCGCGACTACTGCCTGGGCATCTTCCGCGAGGGCGAGGACGGACGTGCGCGCGAGACCGCCACCACGTATCTGAGCCTGGTCTTCCGCGACAGCCAGAGCGGCACGGCGCTGACCGCCGGCATCGCCCTGGGCGCCTCCCTGCGCGAGCCGGACCATCGCGTGCATGGCTGGTACCTGCTGCCGGAGGTGGCGCTTACGCTGGATGCGCACCTGGAACGCGGCGCCAACGGCCAGCAGGTCCCGCTGGCGTGGCCGGCCTTCAAGAGCATGGCCAATGCCGCCTGCAAGCAGGCCGGTGGCAGCCTGGTGCTGCCCGCCGCGCCAGGCCGCTTCGTCGACGACCTGCTCAAGCGCCTGCGCCCGGGCACGGCGTATGCCGATCCGGTGGCCTATCGCAAGTCCTTCCAGAACGCGCTGAACCTGCAGCGCGTGGATGATGTGGACCTGTTTGTGCGCACGCGCATCGCCGAGGACCGGCCCACCGACATCGCCAAGTTCCGCACCCTGATGGAGGGCTTCGGCCAGATCAAGGAGACCATCGATGAGGTGGTGGCGCGCATCGGCACGGCCGAGGAAGTCGAACACGCCTACAAGGCCGTGGCCCGTCACGCCGTTCGGGCCGCATCCTATCGCGCCTTGAGCGCCACGTATTTGGTCGAGCGCCATGGCGAGGAGGAGTACGAGGCCGAGCAGGAACTGGAAGCGGCGCGCGAGGCGGCCGAAGCCTGCCAGCGCGAGATCCAGCGCCTGACCTCCGAGCGCCACCGCGCCGGCCAGGACCTGGAAGCGGCCGCGCAACGCCTGCAACAGATGCCCGGTTATGGCCAGCAGGCGGCCTGGGGCACGGCCCTGCGCCAGAGCGAAGCGGCGGTGACCCACACCGCGCGCCAGCTGGAGGGCGAGATCAAGCGCGTGCAGGGCGCGCTGACCGGCATTGGCCGCATCCCCGCGCTGGAGGCCCATCACCCCCAGCTGCAGGACGCGCTTTCGCCGTGGCTGGCGCTGCAGTCCGCGCTGCAGGCACGCGCGGACGACGCCGCGCTGCCCGACCCGGCTGAAACCCTGCGCGGCGTGGCCCATGACAGCCTGTCCTCGCTGGCGCCCCTGCACCAGGCCGTGACCGGCCAACTGCAATCGCTGCGCAACCAGCTGGGCGAGGCGCAGCAGGCCGAGCGCACCGCGCGCAACAACCAGCAGCGCGCCAGCGCCGGCAAGGCCGAGCTGCATCCGGACGTCAGCCGCCTGCGCGACTACCTGGCCGATGCCGGCATCGAGGCCACGCCGGTGTGCGACCTGGTGCGGATCGTCGATCCGGACTGGCAGCCGGCCGTCGAGGCCTATCTGCGGCGCCATGTCGAGGCGCTGCTGATCGCGCCGGACCAGGAAGAGGACGCCATGCGCGTCTATCGCAGCCTGCGTGGACCGCAGGCGGTGTACGGCGTGAAGCTGGCGCTGGCCTCGCAGGCTCGTCGCGCCCGCGTCAGCACGGCGCGCGACAGCGTGGCCGTGCTGGTGGAGGGCGACAACGCCGATGCGGTGGACTACCTGCGCATGCAGCTGGGCGAGCTCAAGCGCGTGAGCACCGAGAAGGAGGCCATCGCCACCCGCTCGGCGCTGACCCAGGACGGCTTCCTCACCAAGGGCGGCAGCATCGAGCGCCGGCGCCTGCCCGGCAGCGACGAGCTCAAGATCGGCGCGGCCGAATCGCGCGAGCGCCGCCAGCGCATCGACCGCGAGCTGCAGCGCTACGGCACCGATGCCCGCCGCCTCAAGCAGGAGCTGGATGCGCTGGAGCAGCACACCGCCGCCTTCAGCGCGCTGCGTCAGGCCGATGCGGTGGCCGACCGACTCCACGCCCTGGCCCTGCAGCTGGAGGAAACCACCGCCGACCTGCGCCGGCAGCGGATGGAGCATGCCGCCGATGCCTCACCGGACCTGATGCACCTGAGCCAGCGTCGCGATGAATGCCAGGGGCGGCTCTCCGCCTTGGAGGCGGCCATCGGCAAGGCCAACCAGGCCATCGGCGCGGCCGCGGCACGCCAGCAGGGCGCGGACAAGGCCCTGGCCAACGTGCAGGCCCGCGCGCAGCTGATCCACGAGGAAGCGCGCCAGGCCAGCCGTCATCCCGATGCCGACCCGCACGTGGTCGACGAGGCCCGGCAGGAACTGGACGAGGCCCACGAGACCCTGGAAGCGCGCATCGCCCAGTGCGAGAAGCGCGCCCAGACCGCGCGCGACCGGCTTGCTTCCGCCCTGCCCCAGGCCTGGGCCGGGCTGACCACCTATGCGGCGCACTATCACCTGCGCCTGGAGCTGAGCAGCGACCAGTGGCGCGAATCGGCGACCCTGGTCGATGGCGAACTCAAGCGGCTGCGCGAGACCGAACTGGTCGAGCACCAGGCCCGTGCCGAGGAGGCCTACCGCATCGCGGTCAACACCTTCCGCACCAATGTGGCCTCCACCCTGTACGACAACTTCACCCGCCTCAGGCAGCAGATCAACGCCCTCAACGCCACGCTGCGCCGCAGCCCGGTGTTCTCCAACAACGAGCGCTACCAGTTCCGCCACGAGATCGTGCCGGAACTGAAGGAACTACATGCCTTCATCCTGCGCGTGGGCGATGTCGGCAGCGAGGACACGCTGTTCGGAAACGTGGGCGAGCTGCCGGCGGTGTTCCGCGACATCATCGACGGCGGCGCCGAGTCGCGTGGGCGCACCGGCCCTTCACCGTTGGACGACTACCGCCTGTTCTATCGCTTCGAGGTCATCATCAAGCAGGACGAGCGCGAGGTCGGCACGCTGAGCAAGCGCATGAAGTCCGGCTCCGGCGGCGAACACCGCGCACCGCTGTACGTGATCGCCGGCGCCTCGCTGGCCTCGGCCTACGGCAAGAAGGTCACCGACAGCAGCGGGCTGGGCGTGATCCTGCTGGACGAGTTCGGCGACAAGATCGACGCCCAGAACGCCCGCGCCATCACCGACTACCTGCGCTCGCTGGGCCTGCAGCTGATCCTGGCCGCGCCTGACACCGCGCAAGGCACGCTGACCGGCGTGCTGGACAGCTACATCGAACTGTTCCGCGACGACAGCTACCTGAACGTCAATCGCGTGGAGATCAGCGCCCGCGGGCGCGAACTGCTGGAAAGCGACCAGTTCGTCCTGCACCCGGAGCTGCTGGAAGCCGAGGTGGCCAGGATCATCGCCGAGGAAAAGCCGGCGTGAGTCGGCCGATCCAACAGATGCAGCGTTAGTGGGAAGAGCTCCAGTGGGAGCGGCTCTTGAGCAAATGAATTCTGTAGGAGCGGCTTTTGTGGGAGCGGCTTCAGCCGCGAAGAGGCTCTACCGGCAAAGCCCTTCCCGGCTAGTGGCCCGAGGCCACCTAGAGCCGCTCCCACAGGTCCCCACTCACCGTCATCGCGCGAAAGGCTTGGTCCCGCCATCTCCGGCAAGCAGCTCGACCGTGTAGGCGTCCACGCGCCCATCCGGCGCTTCCATCCCCGGCGAGCCGATGGGCATCCCAGGCAATACCAGACCACGCGCCTTGGGCCTGGCGGCCAGCAGGTGCTTGATGTGTTCGGCCGGCACGTGGCCCTCCACCACATAGCCCCCGATCTCGGCGGTGTGGCAGGACTGCTTCGACGATGGCACACCCAAGCGTTGCTTGACTGCGGCCATGTCCGTTTCGTCCTTCGCGGTGACCTTGAACCCGGCCTGCTGCAGATGCCTGATCCAGCCATTGCAGCAGCCACAGTTCGGATCCTTGTGTACCACCACTTCCGGCAGCGACGTGGTGGCTTCGGCGGCCGAGTGTGCGGCATGGCCGTCATGGCCACGATGGACATGCGCGCCTGGCGCTTGAGCGAAAGCCCCCAGCGGCATGGCGGTCACGATCAACAACATCCAGGTCTTTTGCATCTTGCTTTCTCCTGTTGGGCGGAGGCCTTCTTCGCAGCGCTCCGCTGATGGTCAGAACCACACCCGCACGCCTGCGACCCAACGGGTCTGGCGCGCCCGCTCGCCGGCCACTTCGCGCAGCTCGGCGGTACGACCGAAACTGCGCTCATGCACGATGCCCACGTAAGGGGCGAAGCGACGCTTGAACTCATACCGCAGCCGTAAGCCCGCTTCGGCGGTGCTGATGCCCGAGGCGACACCACGCCTGGCATCATCCCTGGCCTGCAGGCTGAGCTCCACCGCAGGCTGCAGGATCAGGCGATTGGTCAGCAGCACGTCGTACTCGGCCTCCAGCCGCGCCTCGGCCTGGCCCGCTTTGCCAAGATACACCGTGGCCTGCACCTCGAAGCGGTAAGGCGCCAGGCCCATGACGCCGAGGGCCAGCCAGTCCTGCGCAGGACCGGGCGCGGTGTCATGGCGCAGCCCGGCCACCACGTCCCACCAGCGCGACACGCTGCGCCCGTAGAGCAGTTCGACATCGGCCGACGCCAGGCGCCCGCCAGTGCGCTCGCCCATGCTGCGCACCCACAGGCGATCCAGGTCGGTGCCGATCCAGCCCTGCGCTTCCCACGCAAGGCCGGTGCCTGGCGCGGCGTCCCAAGCCTCCAGCCGGTCCAGCAGGACGTAACGGTTCACGCCATCGTCGTGCATGGCATGCGGATGCGCCGGCGCCACCGCGGCCGCGCGATCGGCATCGGTCAACACCGGGATCGGCGTCCGCGGCAAGGCTCGGCCGCCGTGGTCCCTCTGCGAGTGGTCCATCTGCGAGTGGTCCATCTGCGAGTGGTCCATCTGCGAGTGGTCCATCTGCGAGTGGTCCATCTGCGAGTGGTCCATCTGCGAGTGGTCCATCTGCGAGTGGTCCATCTGCGAGTGGTCCATCTGCGAGTGGTCCATCTGCGAGTGGTCCATCT
>NZ_SAWZ01000002.1:594637-769646 GCF_004122095.1 Pseudoxanthomonas composti
GGTCATGGCCCGTGCGTTGCACGGGCGCATGCGCCTGCCGACGGTGTGTCTCCGTGCCGGCCGGGTTCGCGGCGGCCGCCTGATCGTCGGGCCCGTCAGCCAGCGCATGCCCGTCAGCGTGCTGCGCAGACCCAGGCGTTTCATCGCGGCTAACGCCGTGCCCATGCCCATCCTGGGCACCAGCGAAGCCTGGCAGCAGCGCGCTCAGCAGCGCAGCGGACAGGCGGGTCGGAATGCTCATTCGACCACCTGCACCTGCCGCATCATCCCGGCCTCCATGTGGTACAGCAGGTGGCAGTGGTAGGCCCAGCTGCCCAATGCATCGGCGCGCACGCGGTAGCTGCGGCGCGTACCCGGCGGCATGTCCACGGTGTGCTTGCGCACCATGAACTCGCCCTGCGCGTCCTCCAGGTCGCTCCACATCCCGTGCAGGTGGATCGGGTGGGTCATCATGGTGTCGTTGACCAGCACGATGCGCAGGCGCTCGCCATAGTTGAGGCGCAGCGGCTTGGCATCGTCGAACTTCAGGCCGTCGAAGCTCCAGGCGAACTTTTCCATGTGCCCGGTCAGATGCAGCTCGATCTCACGCCCCGGCTCGCGCCCGTCCGGGTCCTCGAACAGGCTGCGCAGGCGCGCGTAGCTGAGCACATCGCGTCCGTTTCCGCGCAAGCCGATGCCGGGGTCGTCCAGTTTCGGCGTGGGCGACATCGTCTGCATGTCCACCAGCGGATTGCCCCGCTCGCTTTCCGGATGCGTCTGCATGCCCTGCGACGTGGAGCCCATGGCCTGGTGGGCGCCATGCATCGCATGCGCATTCGCGGCCGCTGTCCCATCCGCCGACGCCGCGTCGCCATGTCCTATGCCCGCGTGCCCCATCTCGGCGTGATCCATGGCGCCATGCACCATTGCGCCATGGCCCATGTCGGCCATGCTCAGGATCGGCCGCGCATCCACGGCGGGAACCGGCGCGCGCAGCCCCTCGCGCGTGGCCAGCGTGCCGGCCACGTAACCGGTGCGCCCAAGGTCCTGCGCGAACACGGTAAAGGCGTCCTGCCCGCTCGGCGTCACGATCACATCGAAGGTCTCGGCCGTGGCGATGCGCAGCTCATCCACGGTGACCGGATGCACGTACTGACCGTCTGCGGCCACCACGGTCATCTTCAGGCCGGGAATACGCACGTCGAAGTGCGTCATCGACGAGCCGTTGATCAGCCGCAGACGCACCCGCTCGCCGTGCTTGAACAGCCCGGTCCAGTTGCCCAGCGTGGTCGTGCCATTGAGCAGGTAGGTGTAGGTGTTGCCGTTGACGTCGGACAGGTCGGTCGGGGTCATGCGCATCTGTCCCCAGGCTGCGCGGTCCTGCAGCGTGGCGCGCAGGCCACCGCGGCGCGCATCGCGAACGAAGTCGCCCACGGTGCGCTGCGCGTAGTTGTCGAAGTCGGACATCTTCTTCAGCCGCGCGAACAGCGCCGCCGGATCCAGGTCCGTCCAGTCGCTCAACAGCACCACGTAGTCGCGCTGGTAGGAGAACGGCTCCGGCTCGGCCGGGTCGATGATCAGCGGCCCATACAGCCCGGCCTGCTCCTGGAACCCGGAATGGCTGTGGTACCAGTAGGTCCCGCCCTGGCGGACGTCGAACCGGTACTGGTAGGTCTGGCCGGGCCCGATGCCATCGAAACTCAATCCCGGCACGCCGTCCATGTTGGCCGGCAGCACGATGCCGTGCCAGTGCAGCGAGGTGGTCGTGCCATGCACCGACCCAGGCGGCAGCGCATTGCTGACCCGCAGGTTCACCGTACTGCCCTCGCGCCAGCGCAGCAGCGGCGCAGGCAGGCTGCCATTGACGGTCACCGCCGTACGCGGCTTGCCAGTGAAGTCGACTGGCGATGTGCCGATCCGCAAATCGAACTCGGTGCCGGCCAGCACGCCTGGCGCGTGCGCGGTCGCCAGCGCCCAGCCATGCCGCGGCCAACCGCCCAATCCAGCCAGCACGCCGCCCGCGGCCAGGCCCTGCATGAAACGCCGCCGCGCGGCATGAACCGGCGCACCTTCGGCACGCCCAGTGAAAGGAAACGACATGACACCTCCATCGCAGACTGAAAGACATCCGCGCCCAGGCAACGGATGCTGGCCAGACACGGCCACGCCCCGGGCGATCAGGCGCCCGGCTTCAGTGCGTCATGCGATGGGAGGTCGAAGCGGCAGGCGCTGGGGTGCGGCGGCCAGACGATGCACCGTCGCGACCACGGCCGAGGGCGGCGGCGGCGAGACCGTCAGCCACCGCAGGCCTGGCATCAGCGCGCTGGCCTGGTGCAGGCAGTCGCAGCGGCAGGCGTCGCGGTCCTTGCAGCAGGTGTCGTCGCGGGAATGGTCCGCATCCGCATGGTCGGCTGACGCATGCGCCGCCTTGGTCCCAGCGGCCTTGTCGTGACACGCGGCCATGCCGGGTTGCGGCGCCGGGGACGACATCACTTTCGCCCCGTGTTCCATCGCCGCCATGCGCACGCCTGCCGCCGCGCCGGCCGCCCCGTTGAACACGAGCAGCACGCTGAGCAGGATCCGCAACAGGAACGAGGCAAGCGACATGGCGCTTACTGTAGCCCAGCGCCGAGCGCAGGTCAGGCCGCGACCGCCCCGCCTGCCCCATCCGGGCAGCTGCCTCGGCGGCATGCGAATAAAAGTTGCGGCGAACGCTTGCGCGCTCGTGAAGGCGTCGCTATCATTTCGCGCTCCCAAGACACCGGGGCCATAGCTCAGCTGGGAGAGCGCCTGCATGGCATGCAGGAGGTCGGCGGTTCGATCCCGCCTGGCTCCACCACGTTTCAAGGGACAGAAGATAGGCCCTTCTGTCTTGCTTCAAAGCTCAACGCGTCCCCATCGTCTAGAGGCCTAGGACATCACCCTTTCACGGTGGCGACCGGGGTTCGAATCCCCGTGGGGACGCCATTTCACGATGAGAGCGCAGCGAGACATCGCCGCGCTTTTTCTTCGAAGCAGTATCGGGGCCATAGCTCAGCTGGGAGAGCGCCTGCATGGCATGCAGGAGGTCGGCGGTTCGATCCCGCCTGGCTCCACCAAGTTCCAAAAGATGGAAGTTAGGCCCTTCCGTCTTGCGTCAACGCTCAACGCGTCCCCATCGTCTAGAGGCCTAGGACATCACCCTTTCACGGTGGCGACCGGGGTTCGAATCCCCGTGGGGACGCCAGCAACACAAAAAAGCCCGGCTCACGCCGGGCTTTTTCTTTGATCGCCTCCCAGTCAAGGCAGAGCGCGCCGCGCCGCCCCGACAGCGACCGTAGGGTGAATGGCGCCCTTCCATCCACCATCGCAAAGCCCGGACGGTGCGGGTGTGCGAGCACCTCACGCTCAACCGTCGCAGACGCCCCGGTGGACAAGCCTCGCGTTGTCCACCCGACGTAGGGTGGATGGCGCTCCTCCATCCACCATCGCGCGGCACGAACCATGCGGACCTGGCGGAGCCCTAAGCTCTGCCGCCGCGGACGCCTCGGTGGACAAGCTTCGCGTTGTCCACCCTACGTAGGGTGGATGGCGCTCCTCCATCCACCATCGCGCGGCACGAACCACGCGCACCTGCCCTACAAGCACTCCGTCGCTTCGGCATCGCTGAAGCGGCTGCAATCCCAGCGCCAGGTGCCGGCGCCGCGCATCGGGTCGACCCGGTAGGTCGCGACCAGGGCGCGCTCCTGCAGCTGGCTCAGCGGCAGCTGCGTGGGCACCATCGCCGGATCGGTCCAGAAGTTCACCTCACAGGGGCGCTGCTTCCCGCAGATGCGCTCGCCGGCGGCCTGGAATTCATCCATGTCACGCACGGTCTGCGACATGACCACGAAGTGGCTGCTGCCGATGGTGCCGGCGTCGCGCCAGTTCGGCCGCCCCTGGAAGGTTTCGGTGACCGGCGTCCCCGGCGGAGGCGCATCAGTGGTCAAGCCACCATCGCCACGGGTGACGAAGAACACCACACCGACGATCACCATGATGAAGACCACGATGATCAGCCAGCCGCTGTAGTCCTTGTAGGGCGCCTCGCCCATGCCAGGCGAGGCAGGCGCGTCCAGCGGACGGTCCACGTCCTGTCGCCTGGTGCCACAGTCCGGGCACGTGAATGCATGCTCTTCCATCCGCCCGTCGCATCGATTGCAAGGCACTGCAGACATGGTCTTTCTCCCCTGGGGACAGCTGCACGTTAGACCTGCCCGGTGCAAGGTTCACGTTGCAACGCAGCGCAGGCCTTCGACGCAGCTTCGAGGCAATCGGACACAGTTGTTAAAAGCAAATCAAAGCGATCAGCCCAATCATCACGCGGAAGCAACGCCGATTCACCAAAGTTAACAGGAGCCCCCAGCCTGAGCCTTTCCGTGACCCGAACCCCCAAGAGCCTGTTCGCCCAGCATGAGGCGGCCTTCACTTCCTGGGTCCGCCGGCACGGCCGCAGCCCGGATGAAGCGGTGGCGATGTTCATCGAACGCTCGCCCTACATGAAAGAGGTGCTGGCGCATCTGCCTACCGAGGAATCGGACCGCATTCTCGAGGCCACCCGCGAACATCTGCACCGCATCTCCGGCGAGCAGACCTTCAGGGCGCAGTTCCCCAACATCCACTACTGCCGCAATCGCCAGGGTCGAGAGCTGCGCTATACGATCACCCTGACCCTGGGCGAGAACGAGGCCAGCTGGATCGGTCGCGTCTGGGCCGACGACGAATACCTGGGTGAGGTGACCGGATCGGGTTCTGGCCCCAAGGCCAACTACCTCAACCTGGCACGCATGCACATCGAGTCGCAGATCGATTGCGAAGGCGCCATCGTACGGCGCCCGCTCCCCGACTACTGGTGAACCGTCGCCTCGCTGCGGCGTAACGTGGCCACGCCGTGCCCGGACTCAGCCAGGTACTCCAGCCACTTGCCGAGAAAGGTGTTCATGCGCATGCGGTGGCTGATCAGCTCCGCCGGTGGCGGGAACATGCCGATCACATCCTGCCAGCGCCGCCCCACATAGCAATGCGTGGCCTCGGCCTGGCGCGCGTCGCGGTAGACGCGCACAAAGGCGGACGGGTCGGACTCGCCGGTCACCGGGTCCTGCAGGTCGTAGGTCAACCGCAGTTCCACCGTGTACGGGTGCGTCTCGATGACTTCGATACGCAGGTCCAGGCCATCGCCGATGCTGGACGTGTACAGGCCGGGACGAAGATCGGCCGGCGCGAACAAGCGGGCCAGCCGCGTGTAATTCTCCGCGTACAGTCCCATCAGCCAGCCGAAGCGGCCGATGCGGGGGATGTTCGCGGAGCGAGCGAGCAGTTCTGCCATGCCTCGATCCTACACGCTGGAACCGGCGCGCGGCAGCATTGACGTCACCGCGGGGCCGGCATAGCGTGGGGATCTAGCCTGGCTGCCCTGTTGGGCCCTCACCTTTGGCTGCCCGACCTCCCGCGCGCTAGTACATCTCGCGCTGCAGGCCCAGGGTCGACATCACCTTGCTGGCGATTTCCTCGATGGAGGTGTGCGTGGTGCTCAGCGTGGGCAGGCGCTCCATCTGGAACATGGTCTCCGCCGCCGCCACCTCGCGCCTGCAGGTCTCCAGCATCGCATAGCGCGAATTGGGCCGGCGCTCCTGGCGGATCTGGCACAGGCGTTCGGGATCGATGGTCAGCCCGAAGAGCTTCTTGCGATAGGGCTTGAGACGTGGCGGTAGGCGATCGCTGTCAAGGTCCTCGTCGGTGAGCGGATAGTTCGCCGCGCGCACCCCATAGTGCAGGGCCAGGTAGACGCAGGTCGGCGTCTTGCCCGCGCGCGAGACCGCCACCAAGATCAGGTCGGCCTCGTCGTAGTTCACCGCGATGCCGTCGTCATGGGTCAGCGCGAAATTCATCGCGTTGATGCGCCGATGGTAGGCCTCGAAGTTCACCATGCCATGCGCCTGACCCACGCGCGACTGGCGCTGGGTGCCCAGCTCGGTCTCCATCGGGCTGATGAAGGGTGCGAACACGTCCAGCATCAGCGCGCCGCTCTGGGTCAGGATGGAAGCGATTTCAGGCTCCACGATCGAGTGGATCACGATGGGGCGCGCATCGTGCCGCAGGCCGGTGTCGCGGATCCTGTCGGCGGCGCTGAGCGCCTTGTCCACGTCGTCCACGAAGGGAATGCGATCGGTGATGAAGCTGTAGCCGGCGAACTGGGTCAACAGGCTGTGGCCGATGGTTTCCACGGTGATACCGGTTCCATCCGAAACATAGAACACCGGCCTGACTGCACTCGACATTACGTTCATCCTTCGCGCGGGACACTGATAAGACCAATATCGCACCATTGCTTGTGCAGCGCGATATCGGCCTGCATCATAAGCACACCACTTTCCCCCCAACGGACGCATGGCCCGCCGTTTTTTTCGCGCGGATTCCACGTCTTCCAAGGAGCTCAGCGTTTGAACGAGAACATCCTGTGGCTGCACGAGCTTCGGCTCACGGATCTGGCCCGCGTCGGCGGCAAAAACTCTTCCCTCGGCGAGATGATCGGCAATCTCGCGCAGCTTGGTGTTTCCGTTCCCGGCGGCTATGCAACCACCGCCGAGGCCTTCAAGGACTTCATTGCGCACAACGATCTGTCCAAGCGCATCTTCGACCGGCTGGAAACGCTGGACGTGGAAGACGTCGGCGCGCTGACCGCGGCGGGCAAGGAGATCCGCGGCTGGGTCATCGATGCCCCGCTGCAGCCGGAGTTGGACAAGGACATCCGCCAGGCTTACCGCAAGCTGTGCGACGAGAACGGCGGCGGCGAGATCGCCGTGGCCGTGCGTTCCTCGGCCACCGCGGAGGACTTGCCCGATGCATCCTTCGCCGGCCAGCAGGAGACCTTCCTCAACGTGACCGGCGCCGACGATGTGGTGCACAAGGTCAAGGAGGTGTTCGCCTCGCTCTACAACGACCGCGCCATCGCCTATCGCGTGCACCATGGCTTCAAGCACGAGGACGTGTTCCTGTCCGCCGGCGTGCAGCTGATGGTGCGCTCGGATGTCGGCGCTTCGGGTGTGCTGTTCACCCTGGACACCGAGTCGGGTTTCCGCGACGTGGTGTTCGTCACCTCCTCCTTCGGCCTGGGCGAGATGGTCGTGCAGGGCGCGGTGAACCCCGACGAGTTCTACGTCTACAAGCCCACCTTGAACGCCGGCAAGCCCGCGATCCTGCGCCGTTCGATCGGCAGCAAGCAGCTGCGCATGGTGTATTCGGACGTACCCGGCGAGCGGGTCAGGACCGAGGACACCCCGGCCGAGCTGCGCAGCACCTTCTCCATCAGCGACGAGGATGTACAGGAACTGTCGCGGCAGGCGCTGACCATCGAGAAGCACTACCAGCGGCCGATGGACATCGAGTGGGCCAAGGACGGCGTCAGCGGCAAGCTGTTCATCGTGCAGGCCCGCCCCGAAACGGTGAAGTCGCGCAGCCACGCCACCCAGATCGAGCGCTTCGCCCTGTCGTCCAAGGGCGCCAAGGTGCTGGCCGAAGGTCGCGCCGTGGGCGCCAAGATCGGCGCGGGCGTGGCCCGTGTCGTGCGTTCGCTGGAAGACATGGACCGGGTGCAGCCGGGCGATGTGCTGTTCGCCGACATGACCGACCCGGACTGGGAACCGGTGATGAAGCGCGCTTCGGCCATCGTCACCAACCGCGGTGGCCGCACCTGCCACGCCGCGATCATCGCGCGCGAGCTGGGCGTGCCGGCCGTGGTCGGCTCGGGCAACGCGACCGAGCTGGTGAAGGATGGCCAGGAAGTCACCGTCAGCTGCGCCGAGGGCGACACCGGCTTCATCTACGACGGCATCCTGGAGTTCGAGCGCACCACCACCGACCTGGGCAACATGCCGCCGGCGCCGCTGAAGATCATGATGAACGTGGCCAACCCCGAGCGCGCGTTCGACTTCGGCCAGCTGCCCAATGCCGGCATCGGCCTGGCGCGCCTGGAGATGATCATCGCCAGCCACATCGGCATCCATCCCAAGGCGCTGCTGGAATACGACAAGCAGGACGCGGCGACCAAGAAGAAGATCGACGCCAAGATCGCCGGCTACGGCGCGCCGGTGGACTTCTATGTCAACCGCCTCGCCGAAGGCATCGCCACGCTGACCGCTTCGGTGGCGCCGAACCCGGTGATCGTGCGCCTGTCGGACTTCAAGTCCAACGAGTACGCCAACCTCATCGGCGGCACCCGCTACGAGCCGGAAGAAGAGAACCCGATGATCGGCTTCCGCGGCGCCAGCCGTTATGTCGATGCCAGCTTCACCGATGCCTTCGCGCTGGAGTGCAAGGCGGTGCTGAAGGTGCGCAACGAGATGGGCCTGGAGAACCTGTGGGTGATGATCCCGTTCGTGCGCACCCTGGAGGAAGGCCGCAAGGTGGTCGAGGTTCTGGAGGCCAATGGCCTGAAACAGGGCGAGAACGGCCTGAAGATCATCATGATGTGCGAGGTGCCGTCCAACGCGCTGCTGGCCGACGAGTTCCTGGAGATCTTCGACGGCTTCTCGATCGGCTCCAACGACCTGACCCAGCTTTCACTCGGCCTGGACCGCGACTCGTCCATCGTCGCCCATCTGTTCGATGAGCGGAATCCTGCGGTGAAGAAGCTGCTGTCCATGGCCATCAAGGCCGCCCGCGCCAAGGGCAAGTATGTCGGCATCTGCGGCCAGGGCCCGTCCGACCATCCCGACCTGGCCGAGTGGCTGATGCAGGAAGGCATCGAGTCGGTGTCGCTGAATCCCGACACCGTGGTCGATACCTGGCTCGCGCTTGCCAAGACCAAGGCGGCATGATGGCGTTGGGCCTCAATGCCCTGCTGGTCGCCGCGGCCAACGCCGCGGCGCCGGCTGCGGCTGCACAGGCGCGGCCAGCGACGCATGCCGCGGTCGACTGGCGAGCCATTCCCTGGGGCGACTACCTGGTGAACTGGGCCGCGGCGCTGGTCATCGTGCTGGTGGGCATGTGGCTGGCCAAGCGCATCAGCCTGGGGCTGGAGCGCGCACTGACGCGTGCGCGCGTGGAGAGCACGCTCAGCAGTTTCCTGCGCAACGTCGCCTACGCCGCCCTGCTGGTCCTGGTGTTCGTATCGGCATTGACCAAGATCGGCGTTCCGGCCACCTCGGTGGCCACGGTGCTGGGCGCGGCCGGCCTGGCCGTTGGCCTTGCGCTGAAGGATTCGCTGTCCAACATCGCCTCCGGGGTGATGCTGATCATCCTGCGACCGATGCGCGATGGCGACCATGTCGTGGCCGGTGGCCAGGAGGGCATCGTCGATGAGATCCGCATCTTCCAGACCAGCATCCGCGCCTTCGACCAGCGGGTGATCACCCTGCCCAACAGCACGATCACCTCCGGGCCGATCATCAACTACTCCACCCTGCCGACCCGGCGGCTGGAGATCACCGTGGGCGTGGGCTACGACGACGACCTCAAGCAGGCGCAGGCGCTGTTGCTGGGCCTGGCTCAGCGCAATCCGCACCTGCTCAAGGAGCCGGCGCCGTTCGTGCAGGTCACCAACCTGAGCGAAAGCACGGTGGATCTGATGGTGTTCGCCTACGCGCTCAACGGCGAGTTCGGCAACGCCAAGAGCACGATGCTCGAGTCGATCCGCAACGAGCTGCTGGAGAAGGGGCTGTCCATCCCCTACCCGCAGCGTGACCTGCACGTGTATCACCACGACGCCGACGGACGTCCGCTGGCCGAGTTGCTGGCCAAGTCGGTGACCGACGACGGCGATGTCGGCCCGCCGGGTAAGCCTTTGGCCAAGGGCAACTGATTTGCGAAGCGTTATGCCTGGTGGAAAAGCAGGATAAGAGGCGACCGTAGAGCCGCCTTTTTTTCAGCTGCCTACCCGTTTCAAGGCTCCCAATCGCGCAGTTGTGTTCTGCAAGCGCAGCGGTCCACTGGGCGTTGGCTCGTTCTCGCTGAAAGCGGCAGGCCGCACCTCATCGAGCACGACTCAGTTTGCCGAAAGCGATAACCCTGTAGGAGCGGCTCCAGGTGGCCTAGGGCCATCAGCCGCGAAGAGGCTTCACCCGTAAAGCCCATTCGCGCCTGAAGCCGCTCCCATAGGCCCATGTTGCCTCCTCGCCACCATCGCCCGTTCGCTGCCGCAAGCGAGATGTCTGATGACTTTCGTTGCATGAGACATGGGAAACCGGGGTCAGAGTGCAGTTTCTCGGCCACTTCTGACTAAGGTCAGCGCACGCGCGGGCTCCAGCACGCCTTTGTCAATCGCGTTCCAACGTCAGAGGTGGCTACGCGTGAGCCGGCCTCCCGGGGCGGAAACTGCACTCTGACCCCGGTTTTCGCTTTGAGTTGGCTTTCGTGGAGAGGCTTCCTGCGAAGAGGCTTGCCGCGTAAATCCCATTCGGCTGAAGCGCCCCCACAGGACCATTCCGCCTTCTGCCTCATTGCAGCCATCACCGCCCGCCGGTCCGCTGTCGCAAGCGCGATGTCTGATGACTACGCCGCATAAGAAATAGGCATCAGATAGCGCACCGATGCATCACACCCGGCGTGGGGCCAGGACGATTGCCGAAGTGATGGAACAAGGCCGACGAGCACCAGGAGCATCAAGCCCCAGCGCGTGCCGGGAAACCTCGAAACCGCTCGCGCGGGCTCAGCGCCTCAGGCCGCAGGATCGGCCAGCGCGGCCATGTGCTTGCGGTAGTGCCGCAGCTCGGCGATCGAGTCGTGCACGTCGCTCAGCGCGGTGTGCGATGACTGCTTCTTGATGCCATCCAGCACCTGCGGCGCCCAGCGACGCGCCAGTTCCTTGAGCGTGCTGACATCCAGGTTGCGGTAGTGGAAGAAGCGCTCCAGCCGCGGCATCAGCCGGTGCAGGAAGCGACGGTCCTGGCAGATCGAATTGCCGCACATCGGCGAGGCGTTGGCCGGCAGCCATTGCAGCAGGAACTCCACGGTCCTGGCCTCGGCCTGGGCGATGGACACATCGCTAGCCACCACGCGGTCCCACAGGCCGGAACGACGATGCTGATTGCGGTTCCAGTCGTCCATCGCCTCCAGCGTCTCCAGCGAATGGGCGATGGCGCATTCGGGGCCCTCGGCCAGCACGTTGAGCTTGCAGTCGGTCACGACCGTGGCGATCTCGAGGATGGAATCGCGGTCGGTATCCAGACCCGTCATTTCCAGGTCGATCCAGATCAGGTGGCTGGCATTGGGATGGGCGCTCATGCGGCTCTTCTTCTGGTCTCGGTGACGATGGGCGCAGCATCATAGCTCACTGCAGCGAGCCGATCGGACGGGCACGCAGGCGCGCTGTCAGGGCCATGGGGAACTTTGAATGATCCTCAAAGCATCCCGTGAGGACGCGGCTGGAGGTCGCTTCGGGCCATTACCCGCGAAGTGGCTTGACCGGGAACGCCACCTCGCGGCTGAAGCGGCTCCCACAGGATGCGCGCGCGGCCAGATTGGCGAAGCGGATTCATCCGCTGTTGGCTACAGCAGCGGGCGTCCGCGCTTGGCGCGGAAGTAGTTGGTCAGGCGGCGACCGGCCTGCTCGCCCAGCACGCCGGCGGTGACCTGCACGCGATGGTTGTGCCGAGGGTCCTGCAGCAGATCGAACACGCTGCCGCAGGCGCCGGTCTTGGGATCGGCGGCGCCGTAGACTACGCGGGCGATACGCGCGTGCACCATGGCCATGGCGCACATCGCGCAGGGTTCGAGGGTGACGTAGAGCGTGCAGCCGACCAGACGATGGTTGGCCAGCGCCTGCCCGGCCGCGCGCATCGCCACGATTTCCGCGTGTGCGGTAGGGTCGTGGTCGCAGCGATTGCGGTTGACGCCTTCGGCCAGCAACTGCCCGTCGGCGCCGATCAGCACCGCCCCGACGGGAATCTCGTCCAGTGCCTGCGCGGCATGCTCGGCCAGGGCCATTGCGCGCGCCATCCACGCCTCGTCGCGCGAGGCGTGCTCGACCGGTTGCGCAGGCGCCTCGGGCAGGCTCACGGCAACGCCGCTCAGCGCTTGAGGTGCGGCATCTCGCTGGCGAGCTGGCGCCAGGCCTGGGCCGCGTGCGAGAGGAAGGCGCCCTTGCGCCAGATCAGCGCCATCTGCCAGTCCATGTCCGGCTCGTCCAGCAGCACGGTGGCCACGTCCTGGCGCGGGCGCTCCTGCGCCATCATCTGCGGCAGCATGGCCAGGCCCATGCCCGCGGCGACCAGGGCGACGATGAAATCGATCTGCCCGCTGCGCGCGGCCTCGGTCGGGGTGAAGCCGCGACGCTGGCAGCCATCGATGATGGTGCGATTGAGCGCAAAGCCCTTGTCGAACAGGATGAAGGGCGTGTCCTTGAGCGCTTCCAGCTTGACCTTGGCCAGCCGAGCAGCCGGGTGCTGCAGCGGCAGCAAGACCACCAGCGGCTCGCGGCGCACCGGTTGGGCCTCGAACGCCTCGGACACCGGCAGCAGGCTGCCGGCGATCTCGATCTCGCCCGCCATCAGGCTGTCTTCCAGGTTCTGGCTACCCTGCTCGAACAGACGGATGTCGATCTCCGGATACTTGGCGCGGTAGGCAGCGAACATCGGCGCGAACACCGTGTCGTTGCCCAGCGGCGGAATGCCCAGGCGCAGCTCGCCGCGACGCAGGCCACGCATCTCATCCAGCTCGGTCAGCAGGCTGTCGCGTTCGGCCAGCAGGGTCAGGGCGCGGCGATACACAACCTCGCCTGCCTGGGTCATGCGCACGCCTTGATTGGAGCGCTCCAGCAGGGGCAGCCCCAGCTCGTCTTCGAGCTGCTTGATGGCCTTGCTGACGGTCGGCTGGGTGGCGTAGAGGGTCTTGGCAGCCGCGGAGAAGCCGCCACGACGCACCACTTCGGCGTAGGCACGCAGGTTTCGCAACTCCATGGATTCCCCTCCGGAATCTGTACAAGTTGATGAATGCATTCTACTTATGCGGGTAGGCGATCCGCTAGGGCTGCGGTAGAGTCGGACTCGCCTCATGCGACAGGGCGGGCGCCCGCCAAGCGCTCCGCGCACCGTTCAATCTCGAACGGTTGGGCCCTGCCCGCCTCCGCGAGCCACGATCCGGCCCGCAAATCCACCGAAGCGGCACAGCGCCGCGCCTACAACCCAAGGCCGCGGCATCTCCGGGCTGAGGTCATGCAGACGCTCCCGATAGCGATGCGATCCGGCCCAAGGCCTGATGCCCTCCGCCCACGGCCTTCGCGCCGCGCCGGCCTTGCAACGTCAGGAGTCCTGCATGCCTGTGCCCGCCGCCGCAAGTCCAACCGACCGCGCCACTCGCCAGGCCGCCACCTTGCCCACGCGGGCGCCGAGGCAACACATGTCCGAGCTGGACGGGCTGCGCGGCCTGGCGGCGCTGTCGGTGGTGCTTTCGCACCTGCCCAATCGTGCCGCCGAACTGGCGCGCTCGGACTTCGGCGCCTGCGGGGTGCTGATCTTCTTCGTGCTGAGCGGCTTTCTGATGGGCCACCTGTACCTGCAAAAGCCCCTCACGGCGGATCACGCGCGAAAGTTCGTGGTCTCGCGCGTGGCGCGCATCGTGCCGCTGTACTACACCGTGGTCGTGCTCGCGTTCATTGCCTCGCACTGGTTGGGTGAAGGCTTCACCTACCGGATGGACGCGGCCCAGCTTGCGCGCCTGCTGTCCTTCACCGGCTCGCTGAGCGTGTTCTGGTCGGTGGGTCCGGAGTTCCAGTTCTATTTCTTCTTCCTTTGCGTGTGGCTGATCCCCTCGCTGCACGGGCGCCTGCGCTGGCTGTCGATGCTGGCGCTGATGGCGGTCGTGGCACTGAGCTATGTCACCTCCCCGTATACGCCCGGCGTGCTGTTCTTCTCCAAGCTGCATATCTTCATGGCCGGTGTTGGCGTGGCGGTGCTGCGCGGCGTGTTGGTCGAGCGCGCGTGGCTGACCCAGGCCCGCGTGCGCCTGCTGCAGGGGCTGTCGGTGCTGGCGATTGTGGCTCTGCTGGTCCCGCTGGAACAGATGCTGCTGGACGTCTTTCCGTGGAAGGACGTGGCCGATGAGAGCAAGTGGTACTACAGCGACCTGCCCCGCACGGCGATGGCGGCGCTGATCGTGCTGTCCTTCAGCTTCAGCACGGCGCCGGCCAAGGCGGTGCTAGGAGGACGCCTGGTGCGGGAGATCGGCCAGGCCAGCTTTGCCATCTACCTGCTGCACGTGCCGGTGATCGACCTGTTCGAACACCAGGGCATCTTCGTGCTGGTCAGTCCCTGGCTGTCGGGCTTGCTGTGCACAGCCGCGGTGATCGTGCTGGCGATGCTGGTCAATCGCGCCTTCGAGGCGCCGGCGCGCCGATGGATCACCCAGCGCTTCGCCCAGCCTGAGCGCGTGGCCGCCTATGCGGGCTCACGCGGCGGCTCCTGACGGCAGGCCTGCAAGGGTTGCCGCACCGCAAGTGGCGCCCTTCATCATCAGACCAGTCGCGTTGAACGATAATCGAGCCCGCTTGGACGGATTGCAGGACTGCGCCCTGTGGCCGTCCAACGTCGCCCCGCTCCGGCGGGGCATCGCCCGAGGCCCGCCAGCCGCTGCATGCACGCCAGCTCGGTTCTTCTTCAGACCCTGATGAGGTAATCCCGATATGGCACACGTCCTGCCCGCGCTTCCCTACGCCTACGACGCGCTCGAACCCCACATCGATGCCAAGACGATGGAGGTTCACCACAGCAAGCACCACCAGACCTACGTCAACTCGCTCAACGCCGCAATCGAAGGCAGCAAATGGGCCGACCTGCCCGTGGAGCAGCTGGTCTCGCAGGTGTCCGAGCTGCCCGACAAGCTCAGGCCCGCGGTCATCAACCACGGTGGTGGCCATGCCAACCATTCGCTGTTCTGGACGGTGATGTCCCCGCGGGGCGGCGGCATGCCGGTGGGCACTCTGGCCAAGGCCATCGACACGGAGCTGGGCGGGTTCGACGCATTCAAGCAGGCCTTCACCCAGGCGGCGATCACCCGCTTCGGCAGCGGCTGGGCCTGGCTGTGCGTGGACAAGGACGGCAAGCTCAGCGTGACCAGCAGCGCCAACCAGGACAGCCCGCTGATGCAGGGGCTCACGCCGGTGCTGGGCCTGGACGTGTGGGAACACGCCTACTACCTGAAGTACCAGAACCGTCGACCCGAGTACATCGAGGCCTTCTACAACGTGGTCGACTGGAACGAGGTCGAGCGTCGCTACCACGACGCCAGGGGTTGAGCTGCCGCGCTTTGTTCAAGACAACGGCGCCGCCTTCCCTGGCGGCGTCTTCGTAGGTCACGTTGGCAGACTCAGCAGTCGCTGCACCGGGTCGATGGCGAGCGCTCGACCCGGCTGCGCTGACGGCCAGTCCAGACAGTGTTCCGAACCTGGACTAGACCACCGTGGGCACGGTGCCGCCGTCGATCCGGTACTCGGCCCCGGCGATCGAAGCCGACCGCGGCGAGGCCAGGAACACGATCAGGTCGGCCACCTCCCGCGGTTTTGCCGGACGGCCCACGGGGATCCCGCCCAGCCAGTCCATGATCATCTGCTTGCCGCCCTCGTAGTCCGTGCCGGCCTGCGCCGCCATCCGTTCGGCGAAGGCCACCGAGGCTTCGGTCTCGATCCAGCCCGGGGCCACGCTGAGCACGCGCACGCCCTTGGGCGTGACTTCGCGCGCCAGTGCCTTGCTATAGGTCGTCAGCGCTCCCTTGGCCGCCGCATAGGCGGTGGTGGACTCGGTCAGCGGCAACACGCGCTGGATGGAACTGACATGGATCACCACACCCGATCCCTGGGACAGCATGGCCGGCAGCAGCGCCCGGTCCAGGCGCACGGCGGGCATCAGGTTGAGATTCAATTCGGCGAACCAGTGCGCGTCGGTGATCGCGGCAAAGCCGCCTTGCGGCGTGTTCGACCCGCCCAGGGCATTGATCACGATATCCACGCCGCCAAGTGCCTCCAGCGCTGCCTCTGCCAAGAGCGCGGCCCCTTCGGCGGTGGACAGGTCGGCGCTGACATAGGTCACGCCCTCCACCGGATGCACCGGCTTGCTGCGCGCGGCGGTGACCACCCGCGCGCCGGCTTCCACCAGGGCCTCCACGACGGCGGCGCCCAGGCCCAGGGTGCCACCGGTCACCACGGCGCGCAGGCCGCTCAGCTGCAGATCCAAGATCATGCGCTGATCTCCAGGCTGGCGACCAGTCCACATTCCAGGCGGAAGGACAAGGTCATGTCGATCGGGCTGCCGGGAAAGCTCCCCGCCACGTGGCTGCGCACGACATGCTTGCCATCGACCAGGGTCATGGCGAACGGGTCGTTGGTGTAGGTGTACAGGGTTTCGGTTTCGGCCTTCCAGGCCTTGATCGCGTCGCGACCGATGTGGTTTTGGCCCTTGTCCCTGACGCTCCCCTGCGGCGTGAAGCAACGGGCAAGCTCGTCAGGGCCCTGGGTGTCGGCCAGGAAGTAGGCGACGATGGGTTCGGGCAGTGTCAGCGCAGTCATGGTGCTCTCCGGGTTGGGATGGCGCACAGCCTGCGCCCCGGTCATCATTCAGTGAATACGGTAGATTCCTCATGGCTTATGTAGACCGGAGTGCATAATGCGCGGATCCGAATACGCCGAACTCAAGGCCTTCGTCGCCGTGGTCGAGCGCCAGAGCTTTGCCCGGGCCGCCGAGCACCTGGGCCTGTCGCCCTCGGCTTTGAGCCAGACCATCCGCCAGCTCGAGAGCCGCATCGGCGCCCGCCTGCTCAACCGCACCACCCGCAGCGTGGCGCCGTCGGCGAGCGGCGAACGGCTCTATCAACGCATCGCGCCGTTGTTCCGCGAGATGACCGCCGCGGTGTCTGAAGCCAGCGAAGCGACGGGACAGGTGCGCGGCACGCTGCGCATCAACACCCTCGGCATCGCCGCGCGCACCCTGATCGGACCGCGGCTGGCGCGCTTCCACCAGGCCCACCCCGAGGTGCTGCTGGACATCGTGGTCGATGACACGTTGACGGACATCGTCGCCGGCCGGTTCGATGCGGGGATCCGCGTGGGTGGGCGGCTGGAAAAGGACATGATCGCCGTGCGCCTGACGCCGGACCTGGACATGGTCGCGGTGGCCTCCCCGGACTATCTGGCACGCCGCGGCACGCCGCGCACGCCCGAGGATCTGCATGACCACGCCTGCATCAACTGGCGGCTGCAGACCGACGGCAGACACTATCGTTGGGAGTTCGAGCGCAAGGGCCAACGACTGGACATGGCGGTCAATGGCCCGGTGGTGACCAACCACGCCGACATCGGCATCGCCGCCGCGCTGGAAGGCCTGGGCATCGCCTATCACTTCGAACGCGACGGCGTGGCCGAGCACCTGTCCCAGGGCAGGCTAGTGCAGGTGCTCGCGGATTGGTCGATCTCACGCCCCGGGCTGTTTCTCTACTACCCCAACCGACAGCATCGCCCCGCCCTGCTTGGGATGTTTATCGACTGCTTGTTGGATCGGCCCCAAGGGGTTTAGCCGTGCCTTCCGCGCAGCAACACCGGCGGAACTACAAGTTCCCCGGAGCAGTAGCTGTTCTGTCTCCTAGCCTGCAAGACCCGCTTTTTCGCCATGGCGATCATCTCGCCCGGCAAGTCCGACTCGAAACAAGCTGTCGGACTGCGATCCGATCCTGCGTCATGCCAGGGCACGTCATCGCTTGCGCCCAATAACGTTCTAGCAAGGCAGACAAAAACAAAGGGCGCCTCAGCGCCCTTCGTTTCATCAAGCTATGCCGAGCAGGCTCACTCCCACTCAATCGTCGCCGGCGGCTTGCCGGAGATGTCGTACACCACCCGCGAAACACCGCGCAGTTCGTTGATGATGCGGTTGCTCACCGTGCCGAGGAAGTCGTACGGCAGGTGCGCCCAGTGCGCGGTCATGAAGTCGATGGTCTCCACCGCGCGCAGGGCGATCACCCATTCGTAGGCGCGGGCGTCGCCGACCACGCCGACCGACTTCACGGGGAGGAACACGGCGAAGGCCTGGCTGGTCTTGTCGTACAGGTCGGCCTTGCGCAGTTCGTCGATGAAGATCGCATCGGCCTTGGCCAGCAGCTCGGCGTACTCGGGCTTGACCTCGCCAAGGATGCGTACGCCCAGCCCCGGGCCGGGGAACGGGTGACGGTAGACCATGGTGCGCGGCAGGCCGAGTTCCACGCCCAGGCGGCGCACCTCGTCCTTGAACAGCTCGCGCAGCGGTTCCACCAGGCCCAGCTTCATGTGCTTGGGCAGGCCGCCGACGTTGTGGTGGCTCTTGATGACGTGGGCCTTGCCGGTCTTGCTGCCAGCCGACTCGATCACGTCGGGGTAGATGGTGCCCTGCGCCAGCCACTTGGCGTTGCTGAGCTTGTTGGACTCCTCGTCGAAGATGTCCACGAACAGGTTGCCGATGATCTTGCGCTTGGCTTCCGGGTCGCTCACGCCCTCCAGCTTGGCGAAGTACCGGTCGGCGGCGTTGACGCGGATCACCTTGACGCCCATGTGCTCGGCGAACATCGCCATCACCTGGTCGCCTTCCTGCCAGCGCAGCAGGCCGGTATCGACGAACACGCAGGTCAGCTTGTCGCCGATGGCCTTGTGCAGCAGGGCGGCCACCACCGAGGAATCCACGCCACCGGACAGGCCCAGGATCACCTCGTCCTCGCCGACCTGCTCGCGCACGCGGGCGATCTGGTCTTCGATGATGTTGGCCGCCGTCCACAGCGTGGCGCAGCCGCACACGTCCACCACAAAACGGCGCAGCAGGGTCTGGCCCTGCAGGGTGTGGGTGACTTCCGGATGGAACTGCACGCCGTACCAGCGCTTGTCCTCGTTGGCCATGGCGGCCACCGGGATGCGGTCGGTGGTGGCGGTGATGGTGAAGCCCGGCGGCACCTGCGAGACGTGGTCGCCGTGGCTCATCCACACGTTCAGACGCGCCGCGCCGGCATGGTCGGACAGCCCGGAGAACAGCGCGTCGGGCTGGACCACGTCCACTTCGGCGTGACCGAACTCGCGCTGGTCGGCCGCCTCGGTGGCACCGCCCAGCTGCGCGGCCAGGGTCTGCATGCCATAGCAGATGCCCAGGATCGGCAGCCCGCTGTCGAAGACCTGCTGCGGCGCGGCCGGCGCACCCGGCAGCGTGGTCGATTCCGGCCCACCGGACAGGATGATGCCCTTGGCGCCGAAGCCGGCGATCTCGGCCGGATCATGGTCCCAGGCCCAGATTTCGCAGTACACGCCGATCTCGCGGATGCGGCGGGCGATCAGCTGCGTGTACTGCGCGCCGAAATCGAGGATCAGGATCTTGTCGGTGTGGATGTTGGTCATGAGGGCAGGAACGAGTTGGGAGGAACGAGGAACGAGAGAAAACAGGAGCAGGGGGCCGATGTGAAAAGAGGAACGGAAACATTCGTTTCTCGTTCCTCTCCACTCGTTCCTGCCTCACCCGGCTCGATAGTTCGGCGGTTCCTTGGTGATCTGCACGTCGTGGACGTGGCTCTCGCGCTGGCCGGCACCGGTGATGTGCACGAACTGCGGCTTGGTGCGCATCTCCTCGATGGTGGCGCAGCCCACGTAGCCCATCGTGGCGCGCAGGCCGCCGACCAGCTGGTGGATGATCGCGCTCAGCGGGCCGCGGTACGGCACGCGGCCTTCGATGCCTTCGGGCACCAGCTTGTCGGCGTCGGAGGCGTCCTGGAAGTAGCGGTCCTTTGACCCCTTCTCCATCGCGCCCAGCGAGCCCATGCCGCGGTAGCTCTTGTAGCTGCGGCCCTGGAACAGCTCGACCTCGCCCGGGGCTTCCTCGGTGCCGGCGAACAGGCCGCCGGCCATCACCGTGGAGGCACCGGCGGCCAGCGCCTTGCCGATGTCGCCCGAGTAGCGGATGCCGCCGTCGGCGATCAGCGGGATACGGTCCTGCAGCGCCTCGGCCACCATGTCGATGGCGGTGATCTGCGGTACGCCCACGCCAGCGACCACGCGCGTGGTGCAGATCGAGCCCGGGCCCACGCCGACCTTGACCGCGTCGGCACCGGCCTCCATCAGCGCCAGGGCGGCATCGCCGGTGACGATGTTGCCGCCGATGACCTGGATCTGCGGGTAGGTCTTCTTGACCCAGCGCACGCGGTCCAGCACGCCCTGCGAGTGGCCGTGCGCGGTGTCCACGATGATCACGTCCACCCCGGCCGCGGCCAGCGCTTCCACGCGCTGCTCGGTATCGCCACCCACGCCCACCGCGGCGCCCACCAGCAGGCGGCTGCTGGCGTCCTTGGCGGCGTTGGGGCTGTCGGACTTCTTCTGGATGTCCTTGACCGTGATCAGGCCTTTCAGGGCGAAGCCGTCGTTGACCACCAACACCTTCTCGATGCGGTGCTTGTGCAGCAGCTCCAGCACTTCCTCGTCGCTGGCGCCTTCGCGCACGGTGACCAGGCGGTCCTTCTTGGTCATGATGTGGCGGACCGGATCGTCCAGCTTCTTCTCGAAGCGCATGTCGCGGCTGGTCACGATGCCCAGAAGCTGGCCGCCATCGACCACTGGCACGCCGGAGATGTTGCGGGCGCGGGTCAGCTTGAGGACCTCGGCGATGGTGGTTTCCGGACCCACGGTGAAGGGCTCGGCGATCACGCCGGCCTCGAACTTCTTCACCTTGGCCACTTCGGCCGCCTGCGCATCCACGGTCAGGTTCTTGTGGATGATGCCGATGCCGCCCAGCTGGGCCATCGTCACCGCAAGACGGTGCTCGGTGACCGTGTCCATGGCCGCCGACAGCAGCGGCAGCTTGAGCTTGAGGTCACGGGTGAGGCGCGTTTCCAGGCTCACGTCCTTGGGCAGGACGGTCGAGTGCGCGGGGACCAGGGAAACGTCGTCGTACGTCAGTGCTTCAGCCAGGATGCGGAGCATCGGCCACCTAACCGGTTCGTGGGAAGCGCGACATTATAGCCCCAAGACCGGCCCGGCTGCAGCCTGGCAGGGGCCGCGACGCTGCGTTTCCGCCGTGGCATGACGGGCGATGGGCGGTGTGCATCAAAGCCATGATGCGCGCGACTCAGATCAGGGCGTGCGCAGTCGCGCGGGCGCACGCTGGGCGGTTGCCTCACCTGCCCAGGCTCAGCCCTCGCCCGCGCCCAGTCGCTCCCGCAGCGCGGTGCGATAGCTGCGGCTGCACGGCAAGACCGTGCCATCCTTCAGGTGGATGCGGGCCTCGCCGCCGTCGATGGGCTCGATCGAGGCCACCTGGGCCAGGTTGACGATGTAGCTGCGCTGGATCCGCACGAACCGGCCCGGGTCCAGGCGGCCTGAGATCTCGGTCATCGTGCTGCGCAGCGGATAGTCGTGGCCGCGCACCTGCAGGTTGACGTAGTTGCCGGCCGCGCGGATCCATTCGATCTCCTCGGTGGCCACCAGGAAATCGCGGCCCAGCTTGCGCACCAGGAAGCGCTCGGGCCGCTCGACCGGCTCCAGCGGCGGCCCCTCGTCGGGCGCGGCCAGCAGCTGGGCCTCGCCCTGCAGCCGCCGCATCAGCAGGCGCCAGGTCTCGATGAACACCACCAGCACGAAGAAGCCGCGCACGTCCTTGAGATACTCGTAGGGCCAGGCCGAGAGCCAGCCGCCGAATCCGTACTCGCCACCCATCCAGCGATACACCCAGGCGCGCAGGGCATACATGCCGACCACGTGCAGCATCGAGAACACCACGCTGGCCAGCAAGTACTCGGTCAACGTGCGCCCCCAGCCGGTCCACCGCAGCGGCCGCCAGGCAGTGAAGCGCACCACCGGCCAGACCAGCAGCAGCCAGGTCAGGCCGCTGGACCACTCCCACACCACCGGCTCCCAGTCGGCGAAGGCCAGTGACGACTTGTGCACGTCCATCAGCACGGTGATGCTGTTGAAGCTGGCGTTCCAGGCGATGTAGACGACCCAGAACCCCACCTCGACCATCTGCTTCCAGGGCAACAGCCGCTCGTAGGCGGTGGGCGATGATGCTTGCATGCCTGCATTCTACGGGGCACCAGCCGGTCCCACCCGCCCCTGTGGGCCCGCGGCTGGTCCCAAAGCCGCGCCGGATCGTCACATTTACCTGGCCGGGGCAGGCTGCCGCGCCAACACTGGCCGCCTCTCCAGACCATGACTTGCCATGACTGCTCCCCTGCCCGCCGCTCCGTCTCCTCCAGCGCCCGGACACCCGCATGCGGCCGCCCCATCGGTGGCCCCGGTCCATCGCGAACTGAAATGGCTGCTGGTCCTGGCGCTGGTGCGTTTCCTGGCCCATCTGTGGCTCAACGGCGCCTACGGCTTCCACCGCGACGAACTGCAGGTGCTGGACGATGCCCGGCACCTGGACTGGGGCTATGTGCCCTACCCGCCGCTGGTGCCCTGGCTGGCACGGCTGGAGCTGTTCCTGTTCGGAACCTCGCTGGCAGGCTTTCGCGCGGTCGCCACCCTGGCCCAATGCGGGGCGATGGTGCTGGCGGGCCTGATCGCCGCCGAACTCGGCGGCCGGCGCCTGGCCCAGCTCGCCGCCGCGCTGACCACCGCCTGCATGCCCTTCGGCCTGGTCAACAGCAGCATCCTCATGTACTGCGGCCCGGACCTGCTGTGGGTGGTGGCGGCCGCCTGGCTGGCGCTGCGCCTGGCCAACGGCGGCGATCTGCGCCTGTGGCTGGTCATGGGCGCAGTCTTCGGCCTGGGCCTGATGACGCGCTACACCATCGTGTACTGGGCCATCGGCCTGGCCGCGGGCGTGCTGGCCACGCCGATGCGCGCCCAGCTGCGCACGCGCTGGCCGTGGCTGGGGGTGGCCGTGGCCTTGGCGATCTTCCTGCCCAACCTGATCTGGCAGGTGAGGCACGACTTCATTTACCTGGACTTCGTCGCCCACATCCACGCGCGCGATGTCGCCATCGGCCGCACCGACCTGTTCCTTCCCGAGCAGCTCTACGCCAACGCCAGCGCGCTGACCCTGCCGATCTGGCTTGCCGGCCTGGGCTTCCTTACGCTGGCCGCCACGATGCGCCGCTACCGCGTGCTGGTGTGGATGTATGCACTGCCGCTGCTGCTGTTCGCCCTGTCGCGCGGGCGCGGCTACTACATGGCGCCGGGCTATCCGATGCTGCTGGCCGCCGGCTGCGTGGCCATCCAGGCCTGGTGCGCCCGCCTGCCGGCTAGCCGCGCGCGCGGCCTGCGCATGGCGCTGGTCTGCCTGCTGGTGGTGGCGCTACCGCTGGGCTGGGCCCTGCACCTGCCTATCGCGCCGGTCAATTCCCCGCTCTGGCATGTCAACCAGCGCCTGCACCGCGATTACGCCGAGGAGATCGGCTGGCAGGAACTGGCTGAGCAAGTGGCATCCATCTATCACGCCCTGCCCGAGGCCGAGCGCGCCCGTACCGCCATCCTGGCCAACAACTACGGCGAAACCGGCGCCATGGCCTTGTACGGCCCGGCGCTGGGCCTGCCGCCGGTGATCAGCCGGACCAACACGGCCTGGTATCGCGGCTACGGCGAGCCGCCGCCCCAGGTCATCATCGAACTGGGCAATACCGCCAAGGACCAGCGTGGCAGCGTTGCCAGGTGCACCTCGCACGGTCCGGTCCGCAACCGCGAGAACGTGGCCAACGAGGAATCGAACAACGGCTACGAGATCTTCGTCTGCCGCGACATCCCGCCGATCTGGCCGCAGATCTGGGGCACCAAGCCCAGGTTCGGTTGAGCGGGAACCGCGCCGCGGACGCCGCCGTGGCCTGGCTCAGGTCGCGGCGGTCGGGGCCGCAGGCGTGCCTCCCACTGGCATGCCATCCCGCCCCGACGAGGCGCCAGCGCCCTGCCGGCGCGACTCAGCCAGCCGCTTCGGCCGCCTCGATGGTGTTCTGCATCAGCGTGGCCACGGTCATCGGACCCACGCCACCCGGCACCGGCGTGATCCAGCTGGCGCGCTGGGCGGCGGCTTCGTAGCCGATGTCGCCGGTCAGGCTGCCATCATCCAGGCGGTTGATGCCCACGTCGATCACCACCGCGCCCGGCTTGACCCACTCGCCCGGCACCAGGTTGGGCCGGCCCACCGCCACCACCAGGATGTCGGCGTCGCGCACGCGCGCTTCCAGCACCTCGGCCGGGGTGAACTTGTGGCAGCAGGTCACTGTGCAGCCGGCGATCAGCAGCTCCAGCGCCATCGGCCGGCCGACGTGGTTGGACACGCCCACGATGGTGGCGTTGCGGCCACGCACGGGTTGGTCGGTGTGGGCCAGCAGGGTCACGATGCCACGCGGCGTGCAGGGCCGCAGGCCGAACTCGCGCAGGGCCAGGTGGCCCACGTTCTCCGGGTGGAAGCCGTCCACGTCCTTGCGCGGGTCGATGCGGTGGATCAGGTGGCGCGCGTCGGGAATGCCCGGCAGCGGCAGCTGCACCAGGATGCCGTGCACCTTGGGGTCGGCATTGAGTTCATCGATAAGCTTGAGCAGCTCGGCCTCGGTGGTGCCTTCGGGCAGGTCGTAGTCGAACGCTTCGATGCCCACCTTCTCCGCGGCGCGGCGCTTGTTGCGCACGTAGACGCTGGAGGCCGGGTCCCCGCCCACCAGCACCACGGCCAGCCCCGGGCGCGACTGCCCTGCGGCCACGCGCGCATCCACGCGGGTCTTGAGGGTGTCGAGCAGGTCTTCGGCCACGCGGCGGCCATCGAGAATGCGGGCAGTCATCGGTCTGTTGGGGGTGTACAGTCGGCCGCCTATTGTCCCCGATTCATCCAGCAGCGGGTAGGCGCACCGCCCTGCCCCGTCCACAGGAGTTCCCATGACCGACACCACCGCCCTGGAAGCGGCCGCCTTCCGCCGCCTGCTGGCGCACCTGAACCAGGACCGCCTGGACGTGCAGAACATCGACCTGATGATCCTGGCCGGCTTCTGCCGCAACTGCCTGGCCGACTGGTATCGCGAGGCGGCCCAGGACGCCGGCCAGGACATAAGCAAGGACCAGGCGCGCGAGGCGATCTACGGCATGCCCTTCGCCGACTGGAAGGCCAAGTACCAGCAGCCGGCCACGCCAGAGCAGCTGGCCGCCTTCGAAGCCGCCCAGCAGCGCCACGGCTGACTCCGAGCCCGCACCGCCCGCATCGCCACACCGCAGGCGGATGCGGGGCTCAGGCGCCGGTCGCGTCCTGCACTGGCGCTGAGGCATCCAGCCGCTTGCTCTCGCGGCGCGGCACGGTGAAGGGCGTGGGCGTGGCCGGCGCGGTATTGCCGATCAGCAGCGGAATCCCGGCGCGCGAGGTGCCGGCGGCCACTTCCAGGTCGAAGCGCTCGGCGTCCAGGCGCCTGACCTCGGCGGCCACGTTGCGCGCCTCGGCCTCGTCCATGCCCAGCTCCACCAGCGCCGCCTGGCCAAAGCGCACCGCCGATTCGAAGGTCTCGCGGATCTGGTAGTCCACGCCCGCGTTGACCAGCTCCAGGGAGTGCTCGCGGTCGAACGAACGCGCCAGCACCTTGGCCTGGCCGAACTCATGCCGGCACAGTTCGACGATGCGGTTGGTCGCCTCGCGGTCGTCGATGCAGATGGCGATCTGCCGCGCCGTGGCCGCGCCCGAGGCGTGCAGCACGTCCAGGCGCGTGCCGTCGCCGTAGTAGATCTTGAAGCCGAATTCCTCGGCGCTGCGGATCATGTCCAGGTCGGTATCGATGATGGTCACGTCCACGTCGCGCGCCAGCAGCGCCTGGCTCATGACCTGGCCGAAGCGGCCGAAACCGATGATCAGCACGCTGCCGGTCTGCCCCTCGACCTTCTCGATGCCCTCCATCGACTGCTCGGCTTTGGGCATGAAGCCGCGTGCCAGGATCACCACGATGGGCGTGAGCACCATGGACAGCACCACGATGGCGGTGAAGTTGGCATTGAGCGTGGCGTCGATCAGCCCCTCCGAGGCCGCGGCCGAATACAGCACGAAGGCGAACTCGCCGCCCTGGGCCATCAGCACCGCCCGGTCCAGCGCCTCGCCATGGCCGCTGCGCGCCACCCGCGCCACGAAGTAGATGCACAGGCCCTTGACCAGCATCATCGCCAGCACCGCCGAGACGATCAGCGGCCAATTGCGCGCCACCACCGCCAGGTCCAGCGACATGCCCACGCTGAGGAAAAACAGGCCCAGCAGGATGCCGCGGAAAGGCTCGATGTCCGCCTCGATCTGGTGGCGGAAGGTGGACTCGGACAGCAGCACGCCAGCCAGGAAGGCGCCCATTGCCATCGACAGGCCGCCGAGCTGCATCAGCAGCGCCGCGCCCAGCACCACCAGCAGCGCGGCGGCGGTCATGACCTCGCGCGCCCGCGCCCTGGCCAGCACGCGGAACAACGGGTTCAACAGCCAGATGCCGGCCGCGACCAGCCCGGCCACGCTGGCCATGCCAATGCCGATGGCCGTCCAACGCGAGCCTGCCCCGGCCGATTCGCTCGGCGCCAGGAAGGCCACCAGCGCCAACAGCGGCACGATCAGCAGGTCTTCGAACAGCAGCACCGAGACGATCTTCTGGCCGCCTGGCGAGGCGATATCGCCACGCTCGCCCAGCAACTGCATGACGATCGCGGTGGAGGTCAGCACGAAGCCGGCGCCCCCGACGAAGGCCACCGGCCAGGAGAAGCCGAACAGCTTGCCGACTACGGTCAGCGCCGCGGCGCAGGCGGCGATCTGCAGCGTGCCCAGGCCGAAGATCTGCTTGCGCAGGCTCCACAGGTGCGAGGGCCGCATCTCCAGGCCGATCACGAACAGGAACATCACCACGCCCAGCTCGGCCGTGTGCAGAATAGCCTGCGGGTCGGAGAACCAGCCCAGCCCGAACGGGCCGATCACCAGGCCGCCGGCCAGATACCCCAGCACCGAGCCCAGCCCCAGCCGTCTGAACAGCGGCACGGCCACCACGGCCGCGCCCAGCAAGGCCACGACACTGACCAGTTCGCTGGTGTCGGAAGGGGCGCTCATGCGCGAGGGGTTCCGGTCATGGGGCTTTGGTCATCGAGAGGTGGCTGGATGAGATGCGGCTCGCGCAGGCGCAGGCAAGCCACGGGCATTGCAACGTAGCATCGCAGGCACGGCGCTGACATGGACCGCTGCCGCATCCACGACGTGTGCCTCATGATCAGTCAGCCGGCGCGGACCTGGTCCGCGCCGTTTGTCGATGGCTGTTCGCTCACCGCGCCAGGCGCGCAGACCGGGCACGCGGGATCGGCCGCCAGGCGCATCTCGTGGAAGCGCATGGTCAGCGCATCGACATGCAGCAGGCGACCGCTGAGCGGCTCGCCGATGCCCAGCAGCAGCTTGATCGCCTCGCTGGCCTGGATCATCCCGACCAGCCCGGGCAGCACGCCCAGCACGCCCGCCTGCGCGCAGTCCGGCGCCAGTTCCGGCGGTGGCGGTGCGGGGAATAGGCAGCGATAGCACGGCAGCTGTCCGCGATGACGGCCGGCATCGAACACACTGGCCTGGCCTTCGAAGCGCTGCACCGCCCCATACACCAGCGGCTTGCCCAGCCGCACGCAGGCATCGTTGAGCACATAGCGCGTGGCGAAATTATCCGCACCATCGACCACCACATCGATGCCGTCGAGCAGCCGATCGACATTGCCCGCGGTGACACGCTCAGGGACCGCCTCCACGCACACGCCTGGATTGAGCGCCTGCAAGGCCACGGCCGCCGACGCCACCTTGGGCATGCTCACGCGCGCCTCGGCGTGCAGGATCTGTCGCTGCAGGTTGCTGCGCTCGACCACGTCGTCGTCGGCGATGCGCAGCGTCCCCACCCCGGCCGCGGCCAGATAGAACGCGGCCGGCGAGCCCAGCCCGCCCGCACCCACCAGCAGCACGCGCGAGGCGCGCAGGCGGCGCTGGCCGGCCTGTCCCACCTGCGGCAGCAGCAGGTGGCGCGCGTAGCGCTCGTTGAAGTCGCGTGTGTGGGCATCCTGCTCGGGCACCACCATGGGCAGCCCCTCTGCCATCCAGCCCGAGGTGCCGCCATCGATCGAGGCGACCTGCGCGAAGCCGGCGGTGCGCAGCATCTGCGCCGCCTCCAGCGAGCGCGCCCCGGACTGGCAGATCAGCAGCGCTTGGGCGCCCCCGGCCGGCAGGTGGCGCGCCGGTTCGGCCAGCAGGCTGGCCTTGGGCACCAAGGCGGCGCCCTGGGCGTGGCCACCTGCGTGTTCGTGCGGCTCGCGCACATCGATCAGGAAGGCCCCCTGCCGGAGGCGCTGCTGGGCCTCCCGTGGGCTGATGCGTTCGATGCTCATGCGCCGATTATGGGCGCTGGCCAGGCGATCAGTACGGGAACACCGTGACGCGTTCGCCCAGCGCGTATTCGCGCTCGCCTTCTTCCAGCAGGATCAGCGCATCGCTCTGCGCCGCGCCGCGCAAGCGGTGCGAGGCGTCGGCCGGATTGGGCAACACGCCCAGCGTTGCATCCTCGCCGTACTGCAATTGCCCGCGCAGGAACTCCAGCCGTGCATGAGTCTTGCGCCAGGGCGCGCGTAAGGCCGCAGTGACCACCGGGCGCGCGTCCTGGCGACCCTGCAGGCCGTCCAGCAACGGCCGGCTCAGCATCAGGAAGGTGGCCAGCACCGAGACCGGATTGCCCGGCAGCCCCAGGAACACCGCCTGGTCCATGCGCCCGAACAGCACCGGCATGCCGGGCTTCATGCGCACCTTCCAGAAATCGATCTGGCCATGCTGCTGCAGCAGCCCCGGCAAGTGGTCCTTCTCCCCGGCCGAGACCGCGCCGCAGGTGATCACCACATCGAAGGCGCTGGCCGCATCGCGCAACAGCAGTTCGATGCGCGCCGGATCGTCCGGCAGGCGCGGCCAGGCCACCGGTTCCAGTCCCTGCGCGCGCAGCAGACCCATCAGCAGGTCGCGATTGCTGTCGTAGATCTGCCCCGGCAGCAGCGGCATGCCCGGCTCGATAAGCTCATCGCCGGTGGTGAACACGGCCACGGTCGGGCGGCGCGCCACCGCCAAGTCGCTCACGCCCAGCGCAGCGGCCAGCGAGACCCGGGCCGGCGTCAGCACCTGCCCGGCGCGCAGCACCAGCTCGCCCTCACGCACATCCTCGCCGGCCCGGCGAATGTCCGCGCCCAGCGCGATGCCCGCCGGCACGCGGATCCCGTCCTCGACCAGGATCACCGCTTCCTTGATCACCACCGTGTCCGCGCCAGCGGGCAGCGCCGCGCCGGTGGTGATGCGCGCGCATTCGCCTGGACCGACACTCAGGCCCTCGCCTGCCCCAGCGAACTGCTCGCCCACCAGGCGCAAGCGCGTGGGCGCATCTGTGGACAGGTCGGCATGGCGCAGCGCGAAGCCATCCATGCGGCTGTTGTCGAACGGTGGCAACGCCATCGGCGCCACCAGATCCTGGCCCAGCACCCGGCCATCCACGCGCCCCAGGCTCAGCCGCTCCAGCGGCAGACGTCGCGCCTGCGCGGTGGCCGCCACGATCTCCAGCGCCTCACGCCAGGCGATGCGGCTCGGGTAGGCCTGCACGGCTCAGCGGCCTTTCACGTGGCGGATCAGGCGCTTCTTCTTGGCGATCTGGCGCTCGGTCAGCACGTTCTTCTTGCCCTCGTAGGGGTTGGTGCCCTCGCGAAACATGAAGCGCACCGGCGTGCCTACCAGCTTGAAGCGCTTGCGGAAAAAGTTCTCCAGGTAGCGCTTGTACGACTCCGGCAGCACCTTCAGGCGGGTGCCGTGGACGACGAAGGTCGGCGGGTTGGCCCCGCCTGGGTGGACATAGCGCAGCTTGGAGACATGGCCGCGGATGCTCGGCGGCGGGTTGGTCTCGTAGGCGATCTCCAGGGCCTTGTTGACCTCGCTGGTGCCGAACTCACGATTGGCCGAGGCATGCGCGCGATGCACGGCCTTGAACAGCTCGCGCAGGCCCGAGCCATGCAGCGCGGAGATGCGCACCACCTCGGCCCATTCCACGAAGCTCAGCTTGCGCGAGAGCAGCGCCTCGGCCTGTTCGCGCTGGTAGGTCGTCAGGCCGTCCCACTTGTTGATCACCACCACCAACGCACGGCCGGCGTCGAGCACCGCACCCAGCACCGTGGCGTCCTGGTCGGTCACGCCCTCGGTGGCATCGAGCATCAGCACCGCGACCTGGCACTGTTCGATCGCCTGCAGGGTCTTGAACACCGAGAACTTTTCCACCGCCTCCTCTACCCGGGCGCGGCGACGCAGGCCGGCGGTATCGATCAGCCGGTACAGGCGGCCATCGCGCTCCAGATCCACCGCGATCGAATCGCGGGTGGTGCCCGGCACGTCCGAGGCGATCATCCGCTCCTCGCCCAGCAGGCGGTTGACCAGCGTGGACTTGCCCACGTTGGGGCGCCCGACGAAGGCCACGCGGATGCGGTTGGGGTCGGTATCCAGGATCTCGCCGGCGCCCTCCTCGGGCAGCCGCGCCAACGCCTCGTCGACCAGGTCGTCCACGCCCTGGCGATGCGAGGCGGCGATGGTCAGCACGTCCTCGAAGCCGTAGCGGGCGAACTCCGAGCGCGCCGCCTCCTCGTCGATGCCGTCGATCTTGTTGATCACCAGCACCGTCGGGCGGGCGGCCTTGCGCAGCCAGCGCAGGATGTCGTCGTCCAGAGCCGAGGGGCCCTCGCGGCCATCGACCACGAACAGCACCAGGTCAGCTTCCTCGGCCGCGGCCCGCGCCTGGCGCGCGGTGGCGCCGGCCAGGCCTTCCTCATCGCCGGCGATACCGCCGGTATCGACCACGACGAAATGGCGTTCCTCGTCCAGGCGGCAGACCCCGTAGTTGCGGTCGCGCGTCACGCCCGGCTGGTCGTGGACCAGCGCGTCGCGGCTGCGGGTCAGCGCGTTGAACAGCGTCGATTTGCCCACGTTGGGGCGCCCGACCAGGGCGACGAGGGGAAGCATAGGAACACCAGGAAAGAATGAGGAATCGGCGCTTGCGCGCCGACAAGATTACCGGAGTTGGCCCGGCAGGCCGATCACGCCCGGTCCGACACGACAACGGCGACCCGCAAGGCAGGTCGCCGTTTGGGACCCAGGCCGGCTGGATCAGCGCAGCTTGAACGCGGTCAGCTTGCCGTCGGTGTTCTGCACGATCAGGATGCCGTCGGCCACCACCGGCTGGCCCTTGATCGGGTCGCCGCCGGCACGCTCGCGCGCCACGACTTCGCCATTGTCCAGGCGCATCCAGTGCACGTAGCCCTTGTAGTCGGCCACCACCGCGTAGTCGCCCTGCACGGCCGGGGCCGTCACCGAACGCCGCGCCAGGGTGGTGTTGGACCACAGCGAACCGCCGCTGCTCTTGTCCAGCGCCCACACGCTGCCATCCGGGTCGGTCACCACCGCCGCCGAAGTGCCGATGCCGATACCGCCCATGCCGCCATTCTCGCGAGTCCACATCGGACGGCCGCTGGGGCCGTCGATGGCCACCGTGTCGCGCTTGAAGCTGGTCGCCAGCAAGGTGGTGCCATCGATCACCGGGGCGCCGTCCACGTCGGCCATGCGCTCCAGCTCGGTGCGGCCCTCGCCCGAACCGATCGGCAGGTCCCACATCTGGCGGCCATCGGCCAGGCTCAGTGCGGTCAGGGTGCCGTCGTCGTTGCCGACGAAGACGATGTTCGGCGCCAGCGTCACCGGGCTGCCGCCACGGACCGTCAGCGAGGGCAACTCATGGCTCCAGAACCAGCGACGCTCGCCGGTATCGTGGTCGTAGGCGGTGACGCGACCATCGTTGGAATGCACCACAACATTGTTCTGGCCGATCGTCGGGGCCGCGATGACCTCGCTGTTGATCTTGGCCTTCCACTTCTCCTCGCCGGTGGCGCCATCCAGGGCAATCAGCTGGCCATCCAGGGTGCCGGCCACGACCAGGCCATCGCCCGCACCGACCGCGGAAATCCGGTCGTCGGACTTGTAGCGCCAGATGCTCTTGCCGGTCTGCAGGTCGAAGGCATGCACGCCACCTTCGATGGCCGCCGCGTAGACGCGGCCCTGCGACACCGCCGGGCGCTGACGCGTGCCCAGCTTCTTCTCGCCATTGCCAGCCGAGGCGGTCCAGACCTTGTCGATGGCGATGCTGTTCTTCAGCTTCACCAGCTCGGCCGGCTCGGCGGCCTTCTTGTCGGAATCCTTGCTGCTGAACCAGCCTTTGACGGTGCTGCAGCCGCCCAGCGCAAGCGCCATGGCGGAGATCACCAGCGCGCGCTGGACGAAAACGGACTTGCGTTGCATCAGGTGGACTCCGCGACTTCAGGCGGTGTGCCGCCGGCATGGGTGAGCTTGATTTCGACCAGGCGCCGCTCCGGCGCGGCCACGTCCATCGAGGTCAGCGCCTTCAGATAGGCGGCCTTGGCTTCTTCCTGCTTGCCCGCGGCCAGCAGCGCATCGCCGCGGATTTCCAGGTCGGACGCCAGCGAGGACTCGCCGATGACCTTGACCGCCTCGTCCGGCTTGCCGGTCTCGATCAACAGGCGCGCCAGGCGCTGGTTGACCACCAAGCGCAGCGCCGGCTCGGGCTTGATCGCGCGCAGGGTGGCGATGGCCTCGTCCAGCTTCTTGCCATCGACCTGCGCCTTGGCCAGCGACAGCTGCGCCAGGGTGCCGTAGACGCCGCTGTCGGCGCCCATGGCCGAAACCTCGGCCTTGGCCAGATCGCCGGCGGCCACCGCCTTGCTCGCCTGGTCGTAGCGGTCGTAGGCCTGTTGGTCCTGCAGATGCGTGCGCTTCTGCCACCACTGCCAACCGAAGATCAGCGCCAGGCCGATGAGCACACCGCCTGCCAGTCCCGCGCCGTTGTTTCTCAGCCAGCCGCGGACGCGCTCGCCTTGTTCGTGCTCGTCGAGCAGATCATCAATCGCCATGCTTACTCTCGCCCCGCACACCGGCAGGGTGTTGTCGTTCTAAGAAGTGTTCCGGTGCCGCCGCATCAAAACGGACGAACCCCCGGGCAGGTCACTGCTGGACCGGCACGAGGGAGCCGTCGGAGGATACCTCAAAGCGGGCCACGTTGCCCCGCCGGTAGGGATCGAGGGCTACCGTACTCCCGGCTCGCTGAACATCCACCGCAGCCGCATTGCCCAGCACCACGCGCTGCACCTGGCCGGCCGGGAAGTCACGCACGTCGCCGGCCTTGAGCACGCCCTTCTCCAGGGCGGTGCCATCGGCGGCGATGACCTGCACCCAGCTGTCGCCGCGGAAGCTCAGGCGCAGCCCGGCGCTGTCCGATGCCTCGGCGACGGGAGCATCGCGCGTGCTCGACAGCGGTGGCGTCATCGAGGCCGCCAGCGGAGACGGGTCCGGACGACGCGCCGCCTGCTCGGTCTGCTGCTTCTGCACCTGCGGCGCCAGCTCGCCGGCCGCAGGTGCGGTCGGGGCCTCGTCCAGCGAGGCGGTGGTCTGCGGACCGGGTCCGCGGGTGGCCAGCCACACCGGCACGGCGAAGAAGCACACCGTGATCACCACGTAGACCGCGCGGCGGGCGGTGGCTTCGAACAGGCGCTGGTAGGCCGGCGTGTGGACGTGGCTGACGATGTCCGAAGGGCGCACCGCGCCGACCTCGGCACCGTCCAGATAGGGCGCGACATCGACCTTGAGCAGGCGCGCATAGCTGCGCAGCTGTCCGCGCACGAATACTGGTGCGCCCAGGCGCTCCCACTGTCCGGCCTCCAGGGCGCTGACGATGCGCATGGGCACCTTCAAGGACTGGCTGACCTGGGCGATGTCCAGCCCGGCATCCTCGCGCGCTTGCCGCAGCATCGCGCCGCATTCAGCAGCCTGCCCGGCCGCGTTGGGACTGCGGTTGTGTTCCGTCATGGTCTTGCGGAATCCCCGGAATTCGCCGCGCCCTGGCGGGGAAACTCCGTCCCCAGGCGCTGCAGGTATCGGCTGGCGGCTACCTTGTCGCCCAGCCCACTTTCGATGTCTGCTGCAAGTTGTAACACGCCAGCATCCGCTGGTGCAGCTGCCAGGCGACGTTCGATGAAGGCGCGGGCCTCGAAATCGCGGCCTTTGCGGTGCTCATTGGAGGCCATGGAAGCCAAGGCGTAGGCATTGACCGGGTCGAGCTCGAGCGCCTTGCGCAGATCGCGCTCGGCACGCTCGTACTGGCCCACCTGCAGCGCGCAGCCGCCGGCATTGGCCAGCGCCGAGGCCGGACTGGTGTAGTTCGGCAGCGCCAGCGCACGGTCGAACCACACCAGCGCCTCGGCCGGACTGCCATTGCCGCACAGCCAAGCCCCGTAATTGTTGATGACGCCCGGATCCTTGGGCGACAGCTCGGCGGCGCGGCGGTAGTGCTGGCCGGCGGCCGCGGCCTGGCCCCGGCTGGACTGGACGATGCCCATGATGGTGTGGGCCGCCACATTGTCCTGGTCGGCCTTCAACACTGCCGAGGCCTCGCGCCCGGCTTCCTCCACATCGCCCGCCGTCAGCCGCTGCCAAGCCCGGTCCACGCGCGCCTGCTCGGCCAGGCGCTGCCGGGTCGCGGCGCTGTCCTTTACCTCATAAGGCGACTCGTGCTTCTTGAACTTGACGATCTCCGGCTTGGTCTTGACGAAAGTCAGGCGCGAACAGCCGGCCAGCACCAGCACGGCTGCCAGCAGCGGGATCAAGACCAGGGCTCGCTCAGGCCGCCGCATCGTCCAGCCCCTGCTCCCGCAGATGGCGTTTGAACTCGGCCTGGCGGCGGGTGCGGTCCATCACCTGCCCCTTGAGCTGCCCGCAGGCCGCATCGATATCGTCGCCACGCGTGCGGCGGACCATCGTCAGCACCTGCGCATCCAGCAGGATCTTCTGGAAGGCGCGGATGCTGGTCTCGTCCGAGCGCTCGTAGCGCGTGCCGGGGAACGGGTTGAACGGAATCAGGTTGACCTTGCCGGCCTCGCGCGACTGCATCTGGTTGCCGAAGCTGCGCATCAGCCGGGCCAGCGCCCGAGCATGCGCGGGCTGGTCGTTGACCCCGCGCATCAAGGTGTACTCGAAGGTGATCGAGTCGCGCTTGGGACTGGCCTTGAGATAGCGCGCGCAGGCGGCCATCAGCTGCTCGACCGGGTACTTCTTGTTCAGCGGCACCAGCTCGCTGCGCAAGTCGTCCTCGGCCGCATGCAGGGACACGGCCAGGGACACGTCGCTCTCGGTGGAGAGGCGGTCGATCATCGGCACCATGCCGGCGGTGGACAGGGTCACCCGCTTGCTGGCCAGGCCATAGCCCAGGTCGTCGCGCATGATGCTCATGGCGCGCACGACGTTGTCGAAATTGGCCAGCGGCTCGCCCATGCCCATCATCACCACGTTGGTGAGGCGACGGATCTGCGCCGGCACGTTGCCCAGGTGGCGCGCGGCCACCCAGACCTGGCCGATGATCTCGGCCGTGGACAGGTTGCGGTTGAAGCCCTGGGTGGCGGTCGAGCAGAACTGGCAGTTCAGCGCGCAACCGACCTGCGAGGACACGCATAGCGTGCCGCGGGTCTTGTCCGGGATGTACACCGTCTCGATGGCGTTCTTGCCATCGGCGCCCATCGACAGCAGCCACTTATGGGTGCCGTCGGCGGAAGGCTTGTCGAACACCACGTTCGGCACGACCACCTCGGCATGCTGCTGCAGCTTGGCGCGCAGCGGCTTGCCCAGGTCGGTCATCTCGTCGAAGTCGGTGACGTAGCGGTGGTGGATCCACTTCATCACCTGGTGGGCGCGGAAACGCTTCTCGCCAAGGGTGTCCTCGAAGAAGCGTTCCAGCCCGCCGCGATCGAGATCGAGCAGGTTCTGCTTGCGCACGGCCACCGTGGCGAGGGGCTCGCCGGTGGTCGTCACGCTGGGAATCAACACGATCTCTTTCACGGTGGCGCTACCTCAGCGCGAAACCACTTCGGTGGAGGCGAACCAGTAAGCCACTTCGATGGCGGCGTTCTCGACCGAGTCCGAGCCATGGGCGGCGTTGGCATCGATGGAGTCGGCGAAGTCGGCGCGGATGGTGCCCGGGGCGGCGTCCTTGGGGTTGGTCGCGCCCAGCAGCTCGCGGTGCGCGGCCACGGCGTTCTCGCCTTCCAGCGCCTGGATCATCACCGGGCCGGAAATCATGAACTCGACCAGCGCGTTGAAGAACGGGCGGTCCTTGTGCACGGCGTAGAAGCCCTCGGCCTCGCGGCGCGACAGCTGCTTGTACTTGGCCGCCACGACCTTCAGGCCGGCCTTCTCGAAGCGGGCGTAGATCTCGCCGATGACGTTCTTGGCGACGGCATCGGGCTTGATGATGGACAGGGTGCGCTCCAGCGCCATGGATGTTCTCCGGTGGGCGGGTCACTCAAGGACCCGAGGTTACATGAAAAAAACCCGCGTCGAAACGCGGGCTTAGGCTTTATTCCTGCGCAAATTCTAACGCAAGCCGGGCGCTCGTGCACCTCTGCGGATGCGGCGATGCAGCATGACAGGGCGCACGGGCGGCGTAGACTCAAACAATCGTTTGATTCATGTGCCAGGCCAGATGGGACCCGCTGCGCAGTTCTCCACCAAAGACCGCATCCTTGGCGCTGCCGAGGAGCTGTTCGCGCTCCACGGGTTCGCCGGGACCTCGCTGCGCCAGGTGACCAGCAAGGCCGACGTGAACATCGCGGCGGTCAACTACCACTTCGGCTCCAAGGAAAACCTGGTCAACGAGGTGTTCCGCCGGCGCATGGACGTGATGTCCGCGCTGCGGCTGTCGCAGCTGGAGCGCGCGCTGTCGGCGCATCCGGGCCAGCTGCGCCCGATCCTGGCGGCCTTCGTCGAGCCGGCCCTGGCCATGGCGCTGGACCGCAACGGCGGTGGCGCCTTTGTCCGCGTCATCGCCCGTGCCTACGCGGAAAAAAACGACAGCTTGCGGCGCTTCCTGTCCGACCACTATGGCCACGTGCTGCGCGACTTCGGCCGGGCCATGGCCGCCTGCCTGCCCGACCTGGACAAGGAAACCCTGTACTGGCGGCTGGACTTCCTGGCCGGCGCCCTGACCTACGCAATGGCCGACTTCGGCGTGATCAAGCGCCCGCAGGGGGTCAGCGAAGCCCAGCACCGTGCCCAGGCCGCCGCAGAACTCATCCGCTTCGCCGAAGCCGGCTTCCATGCCGGCGGCGGGCGTCCCACCGCTTCCCCTGATCCTTCAGAGGCTTGATCCGCATGTCCCAGAAACTTCTCGTCCGCCGCGTGGCCGTCCTCGGCGCCGGCGTCATGGGTGCCCAGATCGCGGCGCACCTGACCAACGCAGGCGTCGATACGATCCTGTTCGATCTCCCTGCCAAGGAGGGACCGGCCAGCGGCATCGTGCTCAAGGCCATCGCCAACCTGGGCAAGCTCTCGCCCGCCCCGCTGGCCGCCAAGGGCCTGGCCGAGGCCATCACCCCGGCCAACTACGGCAGCGACCTGGAGCTGCTGCGCGAGTGCGACCTGATCATCGAGGCCATTGCCGAGCGCATGGACTGGAAGCAGGACCTGTACGCCAAGATCGCCCCGTTCGTGGCCGACCACGCGGTGCTGGCCTCCAACACCTCGGGCCTTGGCATCAACAAGCTGTCCGAAGTGCTGCCCGAGCAGCTGCGCCACCGCTTCTGCGGCGTGCATTTCTTCAACCCGCCGCGCTACATGCACCTGGCCGAGCTGATCCCGGCCAGGACCACCGACGTGGCCGTGCTGGAGGGCCTGGAGACTTTCCTGGTCACCACCCTGGGCAAGGGTGTGGTCTACGCCAAGGACACGCCGAACTTCATCGGCAACCGCATCGGCGTGTTCTCCATCCTGTCCACGATTCACCACACGCAGGAGTCCGGGCTGGGCTTCGACGAGGTCGATGCGCTGACCGGCCCCCTGGTGGGCCGGCCGAAGTCGGCCACCTATCGCACCTCCGACGTGGTTGGCCTGGACACCATGGCCCACGTCATCAAGACCATGGCCGACACCCTGCCCGACGACCCCTGGCATGCCTATTTCAAGTCGCCCAAGTGGCTGGAGGCGCTGATCGCCAAGGGCGCGCTGGGCCAGAAGACCGGCGCCGGCATCTTCCGCAAGGCCGGCAAGGACATCCTTGTCCTTGATCTGGAGAAACAGGACTACCGCGCTTCGGACCGCACAGCTGCACCGGAGGTCGTCGAGATCCTCAAGATCAAGGACCCGGCCGAGAAGTTCGCCAGGCTGCGCGAGAGCCAGCACCCACAGGCGCAGTTCCTGTGGGCGACCTTCCGCGACCTGTTCCACTACAGCGCCTATCACCTGGCCGACATCGCCGAGACCGCGCGCGACGTGGATTTGGCCATCCGCTGGGGCTACGGCTGGTCGCTGGGGCCGTTCGAGACCTGGCAGGCCGCGGGCTGGAAGCAGGTGGCGCAGTGGATCGCCGATGACATCGTGGCCGGCAAGACCATGTCCGACGCGCCGCTGCCGGATTGGGTGTTCGACGGCCGCGAGGGCGTGCACGGTGCCGAAGGCTCCTACAGCCCGGTGCAGAACGCCAAGCTGCCGCGCTCGTCGCTGCCGGTGTACAAGCGTCAGCGCTTCCCCGACCCGGTGCTGGGCGAGCGCTTCCTGCAGGGCGAGACCGTCTACGAAAACGATGGCGTGCGCATGTGGCACGACGGCGACGACGTGGCCGTGGTCAGCTTCAAGACCAAGATGCACACCGTGTCCGACCAGGTCCTCGACGGCCTGCAGGAAGCGGTGACCCGCGCCGAGAAGGACTACAAGGGTCTGGTGATCTGGCAGCCCAAGGAGCCCTTCTCCGCCGGTGCCGACCTGGCCGGTGCGCTGGGCCTGCTGCAGGCGGGCAAGGTGGACGCGTTCGAGGCCATGGTCGCCAATTTCCAGGCCACCAGCCAGCGCATCAAGTACTCGCTCGTGCCGGTGGTGGCCGCGGTGCGCGGCCTGGCCCTGGGCGGCGGCTGCGAATTTCAGATGCACAGCGCCAAGACCGTGGCCGGCCTGGAGAGCTACATCGGTCTGGTCGAGGCCGGCGTGGGCCTGTTGCCGGCCGGTGGCGGCCTGAAGGAACTGGCCGCGCGCGCCTCGGTGGCCGCCGGCCCGGGCGGCGACGTGTTCGCCGAGCTGAAGAAGACCTTCGAGACCATCGCCATGGCCAAGGTCTCCAACTCGGCGGTCAATGCGCAGGAACTGGGCCTGCTGCGGCCGACCGACAAGGTGGTCTTCAACGCCTACGAGTCGCTGTACATCGCCAAGAACGAGGCCGCGGCGCTGGCCGAGTCGGGCTACCGCCCGCCCCTGCCCGCACGCCGCATCCAGGTCGCCGGCGACGTCGGCATCGCCACCTTCAAGATGCTGCTGGTCAACATGCTGGAAGGCCGTTTCATCAGCGAGTACGACTACGAGATCGCCACCCGCATCGCCACCGTGCTGTGCGGCGGCGAGGTGGATCGCGGCGCGCTGGTGGACGAGGAATGGCTGCTCAAGCTGGAACGCCGCCACTTCGTCGAGCTGGCCCAGCAGGACAAGACCCAGGCGCGCATCGCGCACATGCTCAAGACTGGGAAGCCGCTTAGGAACTGAGATTGGGGATTGGGGATTCGTTGAAGCGGATCTCCTCCCCTCGACCCTCTCGCCTCCAACACATTCATCCGCCGGGCAGAAGCGTTCGTGTCGGGATCCGCACTTACGAATCCCCAATCCCGAATCCCCAATCCCGGCCTCCGGAGAAACCCAAATGACCAAGCAGATCCAGGACGCCTACATCGTCGCCGCCACCCGCACCCCGGTCGGCAAGGCGCCCAAGGGCGTGTTCCGCAATACCCGCCCTGATGACATGCTGGCGCATGTGCTGAAGGCGGTCGTGGCGCAGGCGCCGGGCATCGATGCGAGCCGCATCGACGATGCCATCATCGGCTGCGCCATGCCCGAGGGCGAGCAAGGCATGAACGTGGCGCGCATCGGCCTGCTGCTGGCCGGCCTGCCCGACGTGATCGCCGCGCAGACCATCAACCGTTTCTGTTCCTCCGGCCTGCAGGCCGTGGCGCTGGCCGCCGACCAGATCCGCCTGGGCAACGCCGACCTGATGCTGGCCGGCGGCACCGAATCGATGTCGATGGTGCCGATGATGGGCAACAAGGTCGCCCTGAGCCCGTCGGTGTTCAAGGACGACCATGTCGCTATCGCCTACGGCATGGGCATCACGGCTGAGAAGGTCGCCGAGGAATGGAAGGTCTCGCGCGAGGACCAGGATGCCTTTGCCCTGGCGTCGCACCAGAAGGCGATCGCGGCGATCCAGGCAGGCGAGTTCGCCTCGGAAATCACGCCGTACGAGATCCACTCCTACCAGCCCAACCTGGCCGACGGCAACACCATCGCCCTGCGCAAGCTGCTGGTCGAGCACGACGAGGGCCCGCGTCCGGATTCCTCGCTCGAAGGCCTGGCCAAGCTGCGCCCGGTGTTCCGCAATGGCCAGTTCGGGGGCAGCGTGACCGCGGGCAATTCCTCGCAGATGAGCGATGGCGCCGGTGCGGTGCTGCTGGCTTCCGAGCAGGCGATCAAGGACTACGGCCTGACCCCGCTGGCCCGCTTCGTCAGTTTCTCGGTGGCCGGTGTGCGCCCGGAAGTGATGGGCATCGGCCCGATCGCGGCGATTCCCAAGGCGCTCAAGCAGGCGGGCCTGAGCAAGGACCAGCTGGACTGGATCGAGCTCAACGAGGCCTTCGCTGCCCAGTCGCTGGCGGTGATCCGCGACAGCGAGCTGGACCCGTCCAAGGTCAACCCGCTCGGCGGCGCCATCGCCCTGGGCCACCCGCTGGGGGCGACCGGTGCAATCCGCACCGCCACCCTGGTCCATGGCCTGCGTCGCCGCCAGCAGAAGTACGGCATGGTGACCATGTGCATCGGCACTGGCATGGGCGCGGCGGGCATCTTCGAAGCGCTCTGAGCCTGGCGCGGCAGGGGCTCCGTTCCCTGCCCTGTCCGCGAGACAAAGAAGGCGGCCCATGGCCGCCTTCTTCTTGCCCACAACCGTAGGGTGGATGACGCTCCTACATCCACCACCGCGGCAAAAGCACACCGCCGGCCGGTCCGCCGGAGTCATCCCATCGGAAGGTTCCACGAATGTGGGCTCGATGGGCACAAAAAAATCCGATGCCAGAAACCTGACATCGGATGCTGTGAGACTTAGTCGTTCAAGTGTGGAATGACGGGCCCTCGGATACTTCCTAGGGCTCCGTGTCTCAGCGCGTCAGGTGGACAAGCTTCGCGTTGTCCACCCTACAGGCCTTCTCAAGCCGAGGCGCGCACGCCCAGTTCCTTGAGCGCATTGCGCATGGCCTCGGCCGCCGCGTCACCGATCTTTTCGCTCTGCAGCGCGTAGTGGATCGTCGCCTCGACCAGGCCGATGTGCGCGCCGCAGTCGAAACGCGTGCCCTGGAAGCGATAGGCATGCACCGGCTTCTGCTTGAGCAGCGTGGCGATGGCGTCGGTGAGCTGGATCTCACCGCCGGCGCCCGGCTTGGTCTCTTCCAGCAGCTTGAAGATGCTGCCGTCGAGCACGTAACGGCCGACCACGCCCAGGTTGCTCGGCGCGTCTTCCGGCTTTGGCTTTTCGACCATGGCATTGATCTTGCCGCTGCGGCCGTCGAAGGCGTCTGTGGCCACGATGCCGTAACTGGCGGTCTTGGAGGGCTCGACGTCCTGCACCGCGATCTGGCTGGCGCCGGTGGCCGCGTGCGCCTCGGCCATCTGCTTGAGCGCACCGTCACCGCCCTGGTTGACGATCATGTCGTCCGGCAGCATCACCGCAAACGGCTCGTCGCCGACGATCGGCTTGGCGCACAGCACCGCATGGCCCAGGCCCAGCGCCTCGCCCTGGGTGACGAAAATCGCGCGTACGCCCTTGGGCAGCGGATTGCGCACCTTGTCCAGCAGCTCCAGCTTGCCCGAGGCCTCCAGCTTGTCTTCCAGCTCGTAGGCTTTGTCGAAGTAGTCGCCGATGGCGTGCTTGTAGCGGTTGGTCACGAAGATCAGCGTGTCACAGCCGGCCTCGACAGCCTCGTCCACCGCGTACTGGATCAGCGGCCGGTCGATGATCGGGAGCATCTCCTTGGGTACCGTCTTGGTAGCGGGCAAAAAGCGCGTGCCCAGGCCTGCGACTGGGAAAACGGCCTTACGGATGCGTTGCGTCATCTACTGTTTCTCGCTTCTCGGATGGGGAACTGAACGATCGTATCAGTCGACTCGTGAGGATTATCTGGAGAAAACTCCGGGACCGTGGTTTTCAGCAGACGCCAGATCTGGTCCTCGTCGTAGTCGATGACGGCCTGGCGCAGCTGGACCAGGGCCTTGCTCAGCGCCTCGGCCGACACCTCGCGGGCACGGGCCTGCAAAATCTTCGGGTGCGAGGTCGGCCGGTACGCCTCTTCCTCGTGGAACAGGGTCTCGTGGAGCTTCTCGCCCGGGCGCAGCCCCGTGTAGACGATGGCGATATCCCGGCCGGGCTGCTTGCCTGCCAGGCGGATCATCTGCTCGGCCAGCACCCGGATGGCGATCGGCTCGCCCATGTCCAGGGTGTAGATCGATGCATGGGCCGCACTGGCCGCGGCCTGCACGATCAGCTGGCAGGCCTCGGGAATGGTCATGAAGTAACGGGTCACGTCCGGGTCGGTCACCGTGACCGGGCCGCCGGCGCGGATCTGATCGCGGAACAGCGGCACCACGCTGCCCACCGAATCGAGCACATTGCCAAAGCGCACGGTGACGAACCGCGTGGAGGTCAGATCATCGGCGGACTGGCACAGCATCTCGGCCAGGCGCTTGGTCGCCCCCAGCGTGTTGGCAGGATCGACCGCCTTGTCGGTGGAGATCAGCACGAAGGTGCCGACACCGGCGGCCTTGGAGGCCTTGATCATCGTCTCGGAGGCCAGCGCGTTGTTGCGAACGGCTTCGCGCAGCTGGGTTTCCAGCAGGGGCACCTGCTTGTAGGCCGCGGCATGGAAGACCGCGTCGGGTTGCGCCAGCTCCAGCGCGCGACGCGCCAGAGCCGGATCTCCGCAGTTGCCCAGGATCGGCACGATCTCCACGTCCGGGAAGGCCCGATGCAGATCTGCCTGGGCCTTGAGCAGGGAGTACTCGCTGATTTCCAGCAGTGCGATCTTGGTCGCGCCATGGCGCGCGCACTGGCGACACAGCTCCGAGCCGATCGAACCACCCGCCCCTGTCACCAGGACCGCACGCCCGCCCAGCCAGCCACGGATGAGCTTCCAGTCCGGCGTGATCGGCTTGCGGCCGAGCAGATCGTCGATGGCCACCTCTTCCAGCGCGCCGGGCGCCGAGCGGCCTTCCAGCACGTCGACCAGGCGCGGCACCTTGCGAAACGGCAGGCCGGTGCCCTCACAGATCGCCAACACGCGCTGCATGGACGAGGCGTCCAGCGAGGGCATGGCAATGACCAGCATCTTGGCGGCCGACTCCTTGGCCACGCGATTGGCGTCATCCAGGCCGCCCAGGACGCGGATGCCATGCACCCGCGTGCCGTGCAGCTCGCGTGCATCGTCCAGGAATCCCACGGGCTGGTAGGCACCATTGCGCAGCAGGTCGCGCAACAGCGCCTCGCCGGCCTGCCCCGCGCCCAGGATCAGCACGCGCTGGGCCGAGGCGCCGCGCACTTCGCCGAGCTGATGGTCCTTCCAGGCCCGGTAGACCAGGCGCGGGAGCCCCAGGCCGCCCATCAGGGCGAAGGGATAGAGCGCCAGCACGGTGCGCGGCACCCCATCGAGCCGGTTGTACAGCCCCAGGCCCAGCGTAATGGCCAGCACGCCCATGACGGCGGACTTCAGGATGTTGATCAGGTCCGGCACGCTGGCGAATCGCCACAGCCCCTGGTAGAGCCCCACCAGGCGGAACACCAGCCCCTGCGCCAACAGCACGATGACGACCTCAAGGGAGATCAGCGGGTAATCCGGCGGGATGGGCAGCATGGCGTAGCGCACATGGTGCAAGGCCTGCCAGCAGATCCAGGTCACCAACAAATCGTGCGCGGACACCGCCAGTCGCGGCAGGCGACCAGCCAATGAAATGCGCCAGGAATCCTTGGTTAGGGACATTCAGACCTCAAGCCCAGTGGCGGGTGACCTTCCACCAGGCCGCAGCGGCGCTGACCAACAACAGCAGCGCCAGCAGCAACGGGAGGGGGGACAGGGGGGTGGAAAATTGCAGCGCAACAAGTACCGCGCAGGCAGTGAACAGACCATAAGCACCTGTCACAGCGGGATGGCCCCACCGTCGGGCCAGGCGCTGATAGGCGTGGGAGGCGTGTGGCGTCCACCAGCGTTCGCCGGCGAGCATGCGCCTGAGCAAAGTGAAGCCGGCGTCGACTGCGAAGGCGATCAGGGGCAGGACCACCGCCAGCGACCATCCGGATGCTGGCCACGCCAATACACCGAACAAGGCCAGCAGATAGCCCAGGGAACCGCTTCCAACATCCCCCAGGAAAATGCGGGCGCGGGGAAAGTTGAATGGCAAAAAGCCCAGCGCGCATGCCACCAGGCACAGCGCCAGCATGGCCCACGCGGACGGCCACAACAGCACCGCGAATCCCGCCGCAACCAGCCCCGCCTGCGTGGTGGCGATGCCGTTGATGCCGTCCATGAAGTTCCAGATATTCACCAGCGCAAGGCTCGCCGCAAATCCCACCGCGGCATGCAGCAGCGACTGGCTCGCGCGCCAGGCCAGGACCGCGACACAGACGGCCGCAAGCGCGTGGGCCAGCAGCCTGGGCCAGACCGGCAGGGAGCGGTGGTCATCGATCCAGCCCGGCACCGCGACCAGGCCCAGGCCGGCCAACGCCAAGGCGACCTCCACCACGGCGAGCCGGCCCGCCAGGCAAAGCAGCAGGCTGGCCAGCCCCATGACCACCACGATGGCGACCCCGCCACCGCGTGGCGTGGCCTGGACGTGACTGCGGCGCTCGCCCGGTGCGTCGATTAGGCCTGCGCGCTTGGCATAACGGATCGCCATCCAGGTCAGCACCGCCGTCAAAGCGCAGCATCCGGCCCACAGTGCGAGGCTCGCAGGCGTCATACGACCGCGTAGTTGAGCAAGGGCTTGATCGACCCCCACTCCTTGCAGCTCGGACACTGCCAGTGGTGCGTGCGCGCACCGAAGCCGCAGCGGTTGCAGCGATAGCTGGGATTACGCACCAGCAGCTGATCGGTGATGTGCTTCAGGTCGGACAGCGTGGCGGTGGAGTCTGCGCCTTCGGCCAGGGTGAGATCGATCAGCGCCGCTTCGCCGCGCACCGACGGACGGTCCTTCAGCTGTCTTGCCAGGTACGCACGCGCGGCAGGCACCCCGTCCTGGGCTTCGACCAGCTTGGTCAGCGCCAGCACTGGCGAGATGCCGCGATAGTGCTCGCACATCTCCGACAGGAAGGCGCGCGCCCCGGACAGGTCGCCAACCTCCTGGTAGGCGGCCAGCAGGCTCGCCATCAGCTCGGGCAGGAACTCCGGGTCGTGGCGGGCAGCCCGTTCGAATGCGCGGATCGCCGCCTCGTAGTTGCCTGCCTCGGACTCGATGCGGCCCTCGATCAGGCCGGCGCGCACGCTTTTGGCATCGGCCTGGTAGGCCCGCGCGACGGCCGCGCGCGCATCTTCTTGCTGGTTGGCGGTGCGATAGCGCTCGGCCAGCTCGCACTCGAACTGGCTGATCAGCTTGCCCATCGGCTCGCCGGTGACTTCCTCGTAGCGCGCGGCGTTCTCGATCGCCTTGGCCCAGTCGCGCTCGGCTTGGTAGATCCCGATCAGGTGCTTGAGCGCCTGCGGCGCGCGCTGGTCGATCTTGGCCAGATCGCCGAACACCGTCTCGGCCCGATCCAACAGGCCTGAACGCATGTAGTCCTCGCCCAGGGCGAGCAAGGCCTGCACGCGCTGCTGGTCGCTCAGGTCCGGGCGCTGTACCAGTCCCTGGTGCAGGCGGATGGCACGGTCGACCTCGCCGCGACGACGGAACAGATGACCCAGCGCGACCTGGGTCTCGAAGGTTTCCTTGTCCAGCTCGGCGATATGCAGGAACAGCTCGATCGCCTTGTCCGGCTGCTCGTTGAGCAGATAGTTCAGGCCCCGGAAATACGTACTGGACAGCCGGCTGACCTGGGAAAACCCATGGCGCTGCCCGCCCCTGCGTCCAATGATCCAGCCCGCCAGCGCCGCCAACGGCACGAACAGGATGAACCAGATCCATTCATTGAGCGCTTCCATGCGTCAGAGACCTGCGGGCGGCGTGGTCGGCGGCTCAGAGACGGGCACGGCACGGGCCGCTTCGCGGTTCAGGCGGCGCAGCTTGCTGTACAGCGGCCAGACCATGGTCGCCAGCACGATCAGCACCCCAGCGATGGCGCCGATCAGCACGGAAAGCATGATGGCCACACCGGAAGAGGTCTGGACAGAAGCGGTCAGGAACTTGAGCGTGACCTGGTCGGTGTTCTGGACACCTGCCACCAGCCCCACTGCAATAAGAAGAATCGCCACGATCAGGCGAAGGACATTCATGAAGCCACTCCTAGCTGGGACCGCCCTAGCTTAGCCGAGCGCGCGTCGTCCAGACGCATGGGCCGGTGTCAGTCGGCGCCGTCCTCGATGGGGACGACATCGCTGACGCGCTCGCGCAATTCCTTGCCAGGCTTGAAGTGCGGAACATGCTTGGCCGGCAGGGCCACCGAATCGCCGGTCTTGGGATTGCGACCGATGCGGGGCGGACGGTAATGGAGCGAAAAACTGCCGAAGCCGCGGATCTCGATGCGCTCACCTTCGGCCAGGGCGCCCCCCATCATTTCCAGCAGCGACTTGACCGCAAGGTCCACGTCGTCTGGCTTCAGGTGCGGCTGGCGCTGGCTGAGGATCTCGATCAGTTCGGACTTGGTCATCGGCGGAGGGTGTGGGGCGATACGCACCACGACCGGCCCGGATGATCCGGGCCGGTGTGGGAGGTTGAAGCAGACTTACTCGGACTTGCCGCCGTCCAACTGAGCGCGCAGCAGGGCGCCCAGGCTGGTGGTGCCGGTGGAAGCCTCGGCAGCGGCCTTGTTGTACTCAGCCAGCGCCTCGGCGGTTTCCGCCTCGTCCTTGGCCTTGATCGACAGCTGCAGGGTGCGGCCCTTGCGGTCCATGCCCATGAACTTGGCTTCGACCTTGTCGCCGACCTTCAGGTGCTGGCTGACGTCGTCCACACGGTCGTGTGACACGTCGCGGGCCATCACATAGCCTTCGACACCGTCGGCCAGTTCGATCGTGGCGCCCTTGGCGTCCACTTCCTTGACCACGCCTTCGACCTTGGAGCCCTTCGGATGCGAGGCCATGTACTGGCCGAACGGATCCTGCTCCAGCTGCTTGACGCCCAGGCTGATGCGCTCGCGCTCCGGATCGACCGCCAACACGACGGCGTCGACGTTGTCGCCCTTCTTGAAGTTGCGGGCCAGGTCTTCGCCGGTGGAGTTCCAGCTGATGTCCGACAGGTGGATGAGGCCGTCGATGCCGCCGTCCAGACCGATGAAGATGCCGAAGTCGGTGATCGACTTGATCTGGCCGGACACCTTGTCGCCCTTCTTGTGGACGGCCGCGAAGGTCTCCCACGGATTGGCGGCCACCTGCTTCATGCCCAGCGAGATGCGGCGACGCTCCTCGTCCACGTCCAGGACCATGACCTCGACCTCGTCACCGACCTGCACGACCTTGGACGGGTTGACGTTCTTGTTGGTCCAGTCCATTTCGGACACGTGCACCAGGCCTTCCACGCCCGGCTCGATCTCGACGAACGCGCCGTAATCGGTGACGTTGGAGACCTTGCCGTAGACGCGGCTGTTGGACGGATAACGACGCGAGATGTTGTCCCACGGATCCTCGCCCAGCTGCTTCAGGCCCAGGCTGACACGGTTGCGCTCGCGGTCGTACTTGAGCACGCGCACGTCCAGCTCCTGACCCACTTCCACCACTTCGGACGGATGGCGCACGCGCTTCCAGGCCATGTCGGTGATGTGCAGCAGGCCATCGATGCCGCCCAGGTCGACGAACGCGCCGTAGTCGGTGAGGTTCTTGACCACACCCTTCAGCACCACGCCTTCCTGCAGCTTCTCCATCAGCTGCTCGCGCTCTTCCGAGTGCTCGCTCTCGACCACCGCGCGGCGGGAGACGACCACGTTGTTGCGCTTGCGGTCCAGCTTGATGAGCTTGAACTCGAGTTCCTTGCCTTCCAGGTAGGCCGGGTCGCGCACCGGGCGCACATCGACCAGCGAGCCGGGCAGGAACGCGCGGACGTCCTTGATGTCGACGGTGAAACCACCCTTGACCTTGCCGCTGATGCGGCCGGTGATGGTCTCGTTCTTCTCGAGGGCTTCTTCCAGCTCGTCCCACACCATGGCGCGCTTGGCCTTCTCGCGCGACAGGACGGTTTCGCCGAAGCCGTTCTCGATGGAATCCAGCGCGACCTTGACCTGGTCGCCGATGCCCACGTCGATCTCGCCTGCGTCGTTACGGAACTGTTCGATCGGCACGATGCCTTCGGACTTCAGGCCGGCGTTGATCACGACGACGTCGTTGCGCACGTCGACGACGGTGCCGATAACGATGGCACCCGGCTTCAGCTTGGCGAGCTGGCTCTGGCTCTGCTCAAACAGTTCTGCAAATGATTCGGTCATTAGTTGAATACTCGGTTGGACACTGGACGCTCGCCCGGCGTTTGCCGGAATGCGTTCGCCCGCGCTTGCCTGCTAGTCGCACAGGCTGTCTTGAGGTTGGATTGATCAGCCCCCAGGATTGGGTGACCGGGCTTTCTGCTGCGGCATCACACCGCCGCCGGACGCACCAGCGACAGCACCTTGTCGACGACGGCCTCGATGGGCATGCCGGTGGAATCCAGCAGGACGGCGTCTTCCGCCGGCCTGAGAGGCGCCACCGTGCGCTGTGCATCTCGGGCGTCGCGGGCAAGGATCTCCCGCAACAGACCGTCCAATGTAACCGAAACCCCCTTGTCATTCAACTGCTTATAGCGCCTGTCGGCGCGCTCCTGGGCGCTGGCGGTCAGGAACACCTTGAACGGCGCATCCGGGAAGATCACCGTGCCCATGTCGCGCCCGTCGGCCACCAGCCCCGGGGCGGTGCGGAAGGCGCGCTGGCGCTCCTTCAGGGCCGCCCGCACCTCGGGGATGGCCGCGATCGCCGAGGCCACTGTCCCGGTGGTTTCCAGCCGCAGCTCGCCGGTCGCGTCCACCCCGTTCACCAGCACCCGCAGGTCGCCCTCGCCCTGTTCGCGGAACCGCACTTCGGTATCGAAGGTGCAGCGCACCAGCGCGGCCGCGTCGGACAGGTCCAGGTCGGCCCAGCTGGCCGCGACCCCGACCGCCCGGTACAGCGCGCCGGAATCGAGGTAGTGCCAGCCCAGGCGGCGCGCCACCAGCCGACTGACCGTACCCTTGCCTGCCCCGCTCGGGCCATCGATGGTCAGCACGGGAACGGCTTCGGACATGGAAATCTCCAGGGGGAATGGGTGGGGAAGGCCGGCATTATGACGCCGCCCGGGACGGGCCGGCCCGGGCTCATGCGCGGCGTGGCGCCCATGTACTTGATCGTCAAACAAAAACCGGGCTAGAATGCGCGGCTTCGTATTTCCGCCCAACCCTTTTACGCCGAGGTTTCATCATGAAGGTCCTGTCCTCCCTGAAGTCGGCGAAGGCCCGTCACCGCGACTGCAAGGTGGTCCGCCGTCGTGGCAAGGTCTTCGTGATCTGCAAGTCCAACCCGCGTTTCAAGGCCCGCCAGCGCTGATCCATCGCGCCAGCGAGTCCACAGAAAGCCGCCTTTGAGGCGGTTTTTTGTTGCCCGGCCGCTTCTGTTATAAATCGCGCAATTCCGCGGAGCCCAAGCCATGAACGTGCGTGCCCTGTCCCTGATCGTCCTGACCGCCTTCGCCGCCGCACCGGCCCTGGCCGACACGCTGCTGGTGGAACGCGCGCAGGACTCGGCCAGCAACCTGCCGGTCCGCGGCTGGACCACCTCCCAGGTGCAGGCCAGGTATGGCGAGCCGCAGCAGCGGCTGGATCCGCGCGGCGGACAGAAGCGCCAGTGGCCCACCATCAACCGCTGGGTCTACCCGCAGTTCACGGTGTACTTCGAGCGCAACAAGGTGATCGACGTGGTCGCCAACAAGGCCAGCGCCGAGGAAATCGGGCCCAAGCCGCCGATCCGCTGAACCGGCGGCAGCGCGGCGCCCCGCCCTGCCCTTGGCCTGGCGCGATCGCGCGCCAGGCCGCCGCGTTCCGCCTTCCCTGAAAATCCCTGCCGGTGCACGCTTGCCCGGCGCTGTCGATGGAAAGCCCCAATGTCTGACGTACGTTTCCCCGCGGAGTGGGAACCCCAATCCGCGATCCTGATCGCGTGGCCGCATGCCGACACCGACTGGGCCGAGCGCCTGGGCGAGGTCGAGGAGACCTACGTGGCCCTGGTGGCGGCGGTGACGCGCTTTGAGCCCATCGTGATCTGCGTGGCCGACGACGACCTGCAGACCTATGCCGAGGCGCGCCTGCGCTCTGCGCGCGTGGACATGGCGCAGGTGCGCTTCGTGACGGCCGAGTACGACGATACCTGGCTGCGCGATTCGGGCCCGATCACCCTGCGCGATGGCGAGCGTTTCCGCCTGATGGACTTCCGTTTCACCGGCTGGGGCGGCAAGTTCGAGGCCAGCCGCGATGACCTGCTGGTCGGGGCGCTGTCCGCGACAGGCTTGTTCGGCAACGCGCAGGTGCACAGCGTGGACTTCGCGCTGGAAGGCGGCGCCATCGAAACCGATGGCGAAGGCACCCTGCTGAGCACCTGGCGCTGCCTGCACGAGCGTCATCCGGACGCTTCGCGCGAAGCGGTGACCGACCAGCTCAAGACCTCGCTGGCGCAGGACCGGGTGCTGTGGCTGGAGCATGGGTACCTGGAGGGCGATGACACCGATGCCCACATCGACACCCTGGCCCGGCTGGCGCCGGACCACGGCATCGTGTTCCAGGCCTGCGACGACCCAGGCGACAGCCACTACGCCGAGCTGCAGGCGATGGCTGCCGAGATCGCCGCGCTGCGCACCCGCGATGGCCAGCCCTATCGCCTGTTTCCGCTGCCGTGGGCACAGCCGGTGCTGGACCAGGGCCGGCGGCTGGCCGCGTCCTACGCCAACTACCTCATCCTCAATGGCGCGGTGCTGATGCCGGCCTATGGCGATGTCGCCGATCAGGCCGCCGCCGCGGTGCTGGCGCAGGCCTATCCGGGCCGCGAGATCGTCAGCGTGCCGTGCCGTCCGCTGATCTGGCAGAACGGCAGCCTGCACTGCATCACCATGCAGTTGCCGGCTGGCGTACTGGCCACCGTCGACTGAGGCGAAGGCGCGCACCTCCGGCGCCGCCTTTGCGCAGGCGCCGGATTCTTCCTGGCGGGACCGCGTTCCCGGGAAAGTCACGGCGGCGCGGTAACATGTGCGTTTCGCACAGCCCGCATCGATTCCGCCATGCCTCGTACCCACCTGCCGGTCGCGCTGATCCAGGAGCGCAACCAAGGCGACGCCGACGCCAATCTCACCCTCATCGAACAGCGCGTGGCCGAGGCGGCCGCACGCGGCGCCAAGCTGGTGCTGCTGCAGGAGCTGCACAACGGCGCCTACTTCTGCCAGCATGAGGCGGTCCACGAGTTCGACCTGGCCGAGCCGATTCCCGGCCCGAGCACGACGCGCCTGTCCTCGCTGGCCAGGCAGCACGGCGTGGTGCTGGTGAGCTCGTTGTTCGAGCGCCGCGCCGCGGGGCTGTACCACAACACCGCGGTGGTGTTCGAAGCCGACGGCAGCGTTGCCGGCAAGTACCGCAAGATGCACATCCCCGACGACCCGGGCTTCTACGAGAAGTTCTATTTCACTCCGGGCGATATCGGCTTCAAGCCGATCGACACCTCGGTCGGCCGCCTGGGCGTGCTGGTGTGCTGGGACCAGTGGTATCCCGAAGGCGCGCGCCTGATGGCGCTGGCCGGCGCCGACCTGCTGCTGTACCCGACTGCCATCGGCTGGGACCCGGACGACGCCCAGGAAGAAAAGAACCGCCAGCGCGATGCCTGGGTGCTGAGCCACCGCGGTCACGCCGTGGCCAATGGGCTACCGGTGCTGAGCTGCAACCGCGTCGGCCACGAAGCCTCGCCGCTGGGCGCATCGGGCATCGATTTCTGGGGCAACAGCCACGTGCTGGGACCGCAGGGCGAGTTCCTGGCTCAGGCCAAGGCCGAGCCTGAGATCCTGATGGCCGAGGTGGACCTGCAGCGCAGCGAACACGTGCGCCGCATCTGGCCGTTCCTGCGCGACCGGCGGATCGATGCCTACGGCGACCTGCTCAAGCGCTATATCGACTGACGCCGCTCGATGACGCCGACGGTCCGCGACGCCGCACGCGACGACATGCGGGCCATCACTGCGCTGTACGCGCACGAGGTGCTGCACGGCACGGCGACCTACGAGCGCCAGCCGCCGGATGAAGCGCAGATGTGGTACCGGCACGGCGAGCTCGTGCAGGCGGGTTTTCCGTACCTGGTCGCCAGCATCGACGGGGCCTTTGCCGGCTATGCCTACGCCAGCGCCTACCGGGCGCGCGCGTCCTATCGCTGGACCTGCGAGTGCACGGTCTACGTGGCGCCGCAGCTGCGGGGTCGCGGCGCAGGCCGCGCATTGCTGGGCGCGCTGGTGGAACGCTGCACGCAGCGCGGCTGGCGGCAGATGATCGCGGTCATCGGCGATGAGACCAACCTGGCCTCCGTAGCGCTGCACCAGGCTCTGGGATTCCAGAAGGCCGGGCGCTTCCCGGGCCTTGGACGCAAGCACGGACGCTGGCTGGATGCCCTTCAACTCCAACGCGCGCTAGGCGACGGCGCGACCACCGCACCCGACGAAGACTGACTCTTGAACGACATCCCGCAGCCCTCCGGTCACGACACCGCCGCCTTCGGCGGCCAGCCCCATCGCATCGTCGAGCGCGATGGCGTGCGCTACACCTTGCTGGGCACCGCGCACGTCTCGCGCGCCAGCGTCGATGCGGTGCGCGCCGCGGTGGCCGAGGGGCCCTACGACACGGTCGCGGTGGAACTGGACGCCGGCCGCCTGCAATCGCTGTCCGACCCGCAGGCCATGGCCAAACTGGATCTGGTCAAGGTGATCCGCCAGGGCAAGATGCATGTATTTGCCGCCAACCTGGCGCTGGCCGCCTACCAGCGGCGCCTGGCCGAACAGCTGGGCGTGGAGCCCGGCGCCGAGCTCAAGGCCGCCGCGCACGATGCCAAGGCGCGCGGGCTGAAGGTGGAACTGATCGACCGCGAGGTCGGCATCACCTTCAAGCGCGCGATGCAGGCGCTGGGCTGGTGGGGCCGGGTCAAGGTCGGCAGCGGGATCCTGGTCGGCATGTTCGCCGATGAGGAGGTCGCCGACGAGGAGATCGAGCGGCTCAAGCAGGGCGACATGCTGGAATCCAGCTTCGGAGAGTTCGCCAGCGAAAGCCCGGCCCTGTACCAGACCATCATCGCCGAGCGCGATCGCTACATGGCGGCCAAGCTGCGCGAGCATGCCGGCCCGGCCAGCGGTGCGCGCGAGGTCCTGGCGGTGGTCGGCGCCGGCCACATGGCCGGCATGGCGCGTCACCTGCTGGAAGACCAGGAAGCGCCCTCCAGCGTCGTGCCGGCGCTGGAGCAGACCGTGCAGAAGCGCAAGGTGCCCTGGATCATGCTGACACTGGGCACGCTGATCCTGGGCGGGATCGCCTGGGGCTTCTACAAGGGCGGCTTCGGCATGGGCGCCAGCCTGCTGTTGCAGTGGGCGCTGTGGACTGGCGGCCTGGCTGGGCTGGGCTGCCTGCTGGCCGGCAGCCACCCGCTGAGCATCCTGTCGGCGGTGATCGCCTCGCCGCTCAAGCCGTTCCGTCCCGGCATTCCTTCCGGCGCCATTGCCGCCTGGGTGGAAGTGCACATGCGCAAGCCGGCCTATGGCGATTTCATGTCGTTGCGCGATGACGTGCAGAGCCTGCGCGGCTGGTACCGCAACCGGGTCTCGCGGGTACTGATGACCTTCCTGCTGACCAACTTCGGCAGCATGATCGGGGTGTGGATCGCCGGGATCAGGATCATCGGCAAGGTTGCCAGCTGATCCTGGTGCGAGGGCTGCGGGGCTCAGGCTGGCAGGCCGTGATGGCACGTTGACCGTTTCGCGGTGATGGTGGATGGAAGAGCGCCATCCACCCTACGGACATACACGCCATGTCCGCGCTGTCTGGCGGATGGAGACACGCGATCCACCCGCGTAGGGTGGACAACGCGAAGCTTGTCCACCAAGGCGTTCGCCGCGGAAAGACCACGCTACGCTGTTCGTTTCGTGGCGATGGTGGATGAAAGAGCGTCATCCACCCTACGGCCGACACGCCATGTCCGCGCTGTCTGGCGGATGGAGACACGCGAGCCACCCGCGTAGGGTGGACAACGCGAAGCTTGTCCACCAAGGCGTTCGCCGCGTAAAGACCACGCTACGCTGTTCGTTTCGTGGTGATGGTGGATGGGAGAGCGCCATCCACCCTACGGCCAACACGCCACGTCCGCGCTGCCTGTGTGCTGAGGTGGTGGATGGTGGAGCGTCATCCACCCTCAGGGGAGATGACGCGGCGCTTGTTTGGCGATCGCGGGCTCGAAGCGCGCGGTCCTGCGGTCAGGGCGTGGCGCCCTGCCCGGCTGGCTGTGCCGGCGCCTGCACGCGCACTCCGCGCGCGCGGCGCACCAGTTCGCCCATGCCGAGGCTCATGTCGTCCAGCATGGCGTAGATGGTCGGCAGGAACAGCAGGCTGACGATGGTGGAGAACGCCAGGCCGCCTGCGATCGCGCGCGCCATCGGAAAATACGGCGGACCGTCGCCGCCGATCTGGGTGCCGCCCATGGCGATGGGCACCATCGCCAGGATCGCCGTGCCCATGGTCATCATGATCGGGCGCAGGCGCTCGCGGCTGCCCTCCACCAGGGCGTCGGTGCGGCTCATGCCGGTGCGGCGCAGGTTGTTGATGTGCTCGATCATGACGATGCCGTTGTTCACCACCACCCCCATCAGCACCAGGATGCCGATGAAGGACATCACGCCGAACACCGTGCCGGTCAGCCAGAACAGCCAGTAGACGCCGAAGATGGAGAACACCACCCCGGACATGATGGCCAGCGGGAACAGCAGCGATTCGAACACCGCCGCCATCACCACGTAGATCATGACCAGGGCGATGATCAGGTTGAACAGCATCTGCTGCATGGCCTTGTTGTCGTCCTGGTAGTTGCCGCCATCGAAGCTGTAGTTGTAGCCAGCCGGGAAGGTCATGCCCTTCAGCGCGTCTTCCATCGCCTTGCGGCCTTCCGGCACCGTGACCTTCTCGGCCAGGTTGGCCTGCACGGTCAACATGGTCTGGCGGTCGGTACGGTTGATCTGCGAGGCCGACGGCTTGATGTCCACCTTGACCATGGCCATCAGCGGCACGCTCTGGCCGGCGGCGTTGCGTACGGTGAAGCCGGCCAGGTCCTCGGCGCGGTAACTTTCGGCACCGGCGAAGCGCAGCCACACCGGCACCTCGTTCTCGCCGCGGCGGAACTCGCGCAACTGGCCGCCGCGCAGCGCCAGGTTGACGAACCTGGCCACCTCGTCGGCGCTGAAGCCGAAGGACGCCGCCCGCTCCCGGTCCACCCGCACGTTGAGCTCGCTGCTCTGGTCGCCGCTGTTGATGCGCACGTCGCGCAGCTCCGGACGCCGTGCAAGGATCGGCAGGACCTCGCGGGCGATCTCCTGCAGGGTCTGGTTGGAGTCGCCGGTCAGGGCCACCTGCACCGTCGGTGGTCCACCGCTGCCGCCGCCACCGCCGTTGTTGGGGTTGTTGCCGATGCCGATATCCGCACGCGCCGACTTGGGCATGTGCTTGCGCAGCTCCTCGGTCAGGCGCTCGGTCTCATCGGCCCGCGTGGTCTTGAGCTTGACCTGGGTGCTGGCGCCTTCGCTTTCGCTGAACCACGAGTAGATCTGGGTAATGCCGTACTTCTCGCGGTTCTGCTCCAGGAACTGCTCGGTGCGCAGCACTTCACGCGAGATCTGGTCGCGGGTGAAGGAGCCCTTGAACTGGTAGAACAGGTTGATCTCGCCCGGGCGGGTGCCGCCGAACATGTCGGTCTTGGTCAGCTTCATCGGCACCAGCGAGGCGGCCACGATCACCACGATGCCCAGCACGCTCCAGCCGCGGTGGTTCAAGGTCCAGCGCAGCAGCTGCGCGTAGCGACGCTGCATCCACGGGATCAACCCGCGATCCGAGCGCACCTGCGGGGGGGTCTTCATGCGCGCCGACAGCATCGGGATCAGGCTCACCGCCACCAGCCAGGAGGCCAGCAGCGACACCGAGATGGTGATGGCGATCTGCGCCATGAAGATGCTGATTTCGTTGGTCTCGCCGAACAGGTTGGGCACGAACACGATGCAGTGGCACAACGTGCCGGCCGACAGCGCGATGGCCACGTGGCGCGTGCCAAGGATGGAGGCGGCCACCGGCTGGCCGGGCAGGCGCTCGCGTTCCTGGTAGATGCTCTCCACCACCACCACCGCGTTGTCCACCAGCATGCCCACCGCCAGCAGCAGGCCCATCATGGTCAGGATGTTGAGCGTGGCGCCGACGAAGTACATGAAGCCCAGAGTCATCACGAAGCAGATCGGGATGGCCAGGGTCACCATCAGCGTGGAGGGCCAGTGGCGCAGGAAGAAGAACAGCACGGCGATGGACAGCACCAGGCCGATGGCGCCGGCCTCGGCCAGCTCCAGCAGCGAGGAGGTCACGTTCTTGCCCTGGTTCTCGATGACCTTGACCTGCACGTCGCGCAGCTGCGGCTGGGCGCGGATGGCCTCCACCTCGGCCAGGGCGGCGCGCGAGACCTCCACCAGGTTGGCGCTGCGCTCCTTGTAGACATCCAGGCCCACCGCAGGGCGCCCGTCCAGGCGACGCCCGTAGTCCATGCGCTGGGGCTTGAGCCGCACCTGCGCGATATCGCCCAGGCGCAGGCCGCGGTCGCCGATCACCAGGTTGCGCAGCTGGTCCAGGTCGCGCAGTTCGCCCACCGGCTGGATGCGCAGGCGCTGGCCGTTGTCGTCGATCTCGCCGGCGGAGACTGAGAAGTTCACCGCCTGCAGGCGCGTGCTCAGGTCGGATAGGTTCAAACCGTGCGCGGTCAGCCGGTCCGGGGCGATGGCCACCTCGACCTCATTGGGGGGCGCACCGGAAACCTCCACCCGCGCCACGCCGGGGATACGCTCGATCCGCCGCTTGAACTCGCGGTCGATCATGTCGTAGGCCTGGGTCAGGTCGCTCTGGCTGGCCAGGCGCACGCGCAGCACCGCTTCATCGCTGGTGGACCACTTGTGCACGAAGTAGCGCTGCATGTCGTCGGGCAGGCTGCTGCGGATCGCATCGATGCGCTCGCGCGCGTCGGAAGCGGCGATGGCGATATCGCGGTCCCAGTCGGAGAACTCGATGAAGATGTTGGCGCCATCGGGCCCGGCGCTGGAGCGCAGGCGCTTGATGCCCGGCAGCGTGGCCAGCGCCTCCTCCACCGGCCGCAGGATGTTGCGCTCCACTTCCTCCGGGGTGGAGCCGGTGTAGGGCACCTGCACGAACAGGAACGGTGCGGAGATGTCCGGGAAGGCCTCCAGCGGCAGGCGTACCGCGGCGATGATGCCCACGACCACCATCGACACGAACAGCATGATGGTGGTGACCGGGCGACGGATGCTGAAAGCGGCAACGCTCATGCGCCGACCTCGCCCGGGTTGGCCTGGTGCGCCGCATCCTCACCGGACAAGCGGCGGTGGCGGCGGCCGCGCTCCACGTAGGCGGCATCGCCGCGGCGGTCCAGGCGGTCGTAGACCACCGGGATCACCAGCAGGGTCAGCACGGTGGACACCAGCAGGCCGCCGATGACGGTGACCGCCATCGGCGAGCGCACCTCCGCGCCCTCGCCAAAGGCCAGCGCCAGCGGCAGGAAGCCGAACAGCGTGCACAGCGTGGTCATGATGATCGGCCGCAGGCGCGAGCGCGCGCCCTCCACCAGGGCCCGGCGCTTGGGCACGCCGGCCTCGCGCAGCTGGTTGACCTTGTCGATCAGGATGATGGCGTTCTTGGTCACCAGGCCTACCAACAGGATCAGGCCGATGAACACCACCACCGAGATCGGCGAGCGCGTCAGCCACAGGGCCAGCACCGCGCCCACCAGCGCCAGCGGGATGGTGAACAGGATCACGAACGGGTGCAGTAGCGACTCGAACTGCGAGGCCATCACCAGGTACACCAGGAACACGGCCAGGCCGAAGGCGAACAGCAGCGACCGGACCGATTCGGCCAGCTCCTCGCCCTGGCCGCCGATGTGCAGGCCCACGCCGGCGCCGAGCGGATGGGCCGCCACCATGGACTGCACCTCGCGTACCGCCGTGCCCAGGTCGATGTCGCGCAGGTTGGCAGAGATGATCGCCACCCGCACCTGGTCGGCACGGTGGATCTCGCTCGGACCGGTGGTGGCCACCACATCGGCGACCGCTTCCAGGCGCACGGCACGGCCACCGGCCGGGTGGATGATCAGCTGGCGGATGCGATCCACCGAACTGCGGTCCACTTCCTGGGCGCGCACCAGCACGTCGATCTTGCGATCGCGGAAGCTGTAGCGCGTGGCCACCTCGCCGCGCACCTTCTTGACCACCGCATCGGCGATCTGCCGCGTGGTCATGCCCAGCGCCGCGGCACGCTCCTGGTCGAAGCGGATCTGGATCTCGGGAAAGCCCTGCTCCACCGTCGACTTCACATCGGCGTAGTGCGGGTTGCCGCGCAGCAACGCGGTCAGGCGCTGCCCGGCCAGCTCGATGCCTTCCAGGTCCTGCCCGCGCAGCTCCACCTGCAGCGGCGTGGAGAAGCTGAAGAGCTCCGGACGCGCGAAATCCACCTGCGCGCCGGGATGGGCCTGCATGCTCTTGCGCAGGCGCTCGCTTTCGGCCGCTTCGATCTCTTCGCTGCCGCCGTTTTCCATCACCACGGTCAGCTTGCCGATGTTCTCGCCGCTTTCGGTCGGGCTGGCGTCCAGCCGCGTGCCGCTGCCGCTGACGCCGTACAGCACCGACACGCCCGGATCGCGGTCGTGCTGTTCCTGCAGGGCGCGCAGCACCCGGTCGGTATCGGCCAGCGGCGTCCCCGGCGGCAGCTTCACCGTCATCTCGAAACGGTCCTGCGCCAGTTGCGGAATCAGGTCGGTGCCCAGGGTCGGCACCAGTGCCATCGCGCCGGCCAGGATCAGCGCGGCGATGCCAAGCACCCGCCACGGGCGATCCAGCGCCGCCGGCAGCAGCTTGAGGTAGCGGCGCTCGGCCAGCGCGTAAGGCGCCATGGTGAGGTCGCTGAACTTGCGCATGACCGGCCCGATCACCGCTGCCGCGGCGCGCCACAGGCGCACCACCAGCCAGGCGATACCGAACAGGCCACCGCGGGTGGCCGCACCCGCCCCCCGCCCGGCCATCGCCAGCGGCTTCTGCCAGCGTGCATCGGGCGACCAGCGCTGGCCTGCCGGCTCTTCCGGGAAGGACAGCGGCGCCTTGCCCTTGAGCGAGCTCAGCATGGGGATGAGCGTCATCGACACCACCAGCGAGATCGCGATGGCGATGGCCACGGTCAGGGCCTGGTCGCGGAACAGCTGGCCGGCGATGCCCTCCACGAACACCAGCGGCAGGAACACCGCGATGGTGGTCAAGGTGGAAGCCACCACCGCCATGCTCACCTCGCGGGTGCCGGCCACGGCCGCTTCCACCACGCCCAGCCCGCGCTCGCGCGCCTTGGCGATGCTCTCCAGCACCACGATGGAGTCGTCCACCACCAGGCCGGTGGCCAGCGCCAGGCCGCCCAGGGACATGACGTTCAGGCTCAGCCCCAGCTGCTGCATGAAGAAGAACGTGGCAATGATCGACACCGGCAGCGACAGGCTGATCACGAACGTGCTCCAGCCATCGCGCAGGAACAGGAAGATGATCAGGATCGCCAGCAGGCCGCCGATCACCGCGTCCTTCTTGACGTCGCTGATGGCGTTCTGGATAAAGCGGGACTGGTCGTCGATGGTGGTCAGCTCCACGTCCGACGGGATCAGCGTCTTGATGCGCTCCAGGCGTTGCTTCAGCGCCGCGGCGGTGGCGACGGTATTCGCATCGCCCTCCTTGTAGATGGCCAGCTCCACCGCCTCGCGGCCACCCATGCGGATGATCGCCTCGCGCTCCTTGTGGCCCTGGCTGATGGTGGCCACATCGCGCAACCGCACCGGCATGCCGCCGGCAGCGACGCTGCCGTTGGACGAGGATGCGCTCTGTACCGAGGCGGCCGCGGCCATGGCGCTGGCATCGCCGGTCGCCGCGGCAATGGCCGCCATCTGCTGCGCGGCCGAGGACACGGCGCTGTCGCCGCTGCCGCCGCCACGCACGGTGAGCAGCAGGTTGCCGATCTCATCCACGTCGGCGAACTGGTTGACCGTGCGCACCAGGAAGCGCTGGCTGCCCTGCTCCAGGCGCCCGCCGGACAGGTTGACGTTCTCGTCCTGCAGCCGCTTGATGACCGTATCGATCGGCACGTTCAACTGCGCCAGCTTCTGCTGGTCGATATCGACCTGCACCTCGTCTTCCAGGCCGCCGCCGACCTTGACCGCGGCCACGCCTTCGACCGGCTCCAGTTTCTTCTTCAGGTCCTCGTCGGCGTAGCGGCGCAGGCCGGCCAGCTGGCGCAGCGCATCGGCCTGGTCCACCGCGCGGCCCTTGGTGGACAGGGCCAGGCGCATGATCGGCTCGGTGGAGGGGTTGAAGCGCAGCAGCACCGGCGCCTTGGCTTCCAGCGGCAGCTGCAGCGACTCCATCTTGTCGCGCACCTCCAGGCTGGCCTGGTCCATGTTGGTGCCCCAGGCAAACTCCAGCACCACATCGCTCTGGCCGGTGCGCGAGACCGACTTGAGCTTGCGCAGGTTCTTGACCACGCCCACCGATTCTTCCACCGGCTCGGTCACCAGCGTCTCGATCTCCGCGGGGGCCGCGCCGGTGTATTCGGTGCGCACGGTCAGGGTCGGATAGCTCAGATCCGGCAGCAGGTTGACCTTCAGGCTGTTGAGCGCGATGGCGCCGAACAGCAGCAGGGTGACGGTGGCCATGGCAATGGTGACGCGGCGCCGGGTGGAAAACTCCACTAGCCCACCGCGCGGCGGTGCCTGTTCGTGTGCAGGCGGCTCCAGGTCGATCGCGCTCATCCGCGCTTATCCGTCGGCTTGGCCGCGGCCACCTTCGGCGCGGCGGTGTCGATGACCTGGACCACGGTGCCATCGCGCAGGGCCACCTTGCCCGCGGTCACGACCGCATCGCCGAGTTTGAGCCCCTTGCGCACCTCGATCCATTCGCCGTCGCTGTAGCCCACCGTCACCGGCGTGCGTACCGACTTGCCATCGCGCACCACGTAGACCGCCGCATCGCCATCGTCCAGCAGCGCCACGCGCGGCACCACCAGCGCGTCGGCGCGCTTGTCGTAGTCGATGCGCACGCGGCCGAACATGCCCGGCTGCAGCGCCTGCCCGCCTTCGAAGGTGCAGACCACGCGGAACGTGCCGCTGCCGGAATCGACCACCGGCGCGACACGGTCCACCTGGCCTTCGAAAGTGCGCCCGGGCAGCGCATCGGCCACCAGCGACACCGGCTGGCCGGCCTTGAGCGTGGCCAGCTCGCGCTCGGGCACGTTGAGCACCGCCTCCAAGCGGGCGTTATCGACGATGCGCAGCACCGGGGTGTTGATCTGCACGAAGTTGCCGTCCTTGATCGAGCGCGAGGCCACCACGCCGGAGATCGGCGCCACCACCGTGGTGAAGGACAGCTCCAGCTGCGCCAGCTGGTGCTGGGCGCGCATGTTCTCGGTGTCGTAACGCAGCTGGTCCACGTCGCTGGCGCTGACCATGCGCTGGACGACCAGTTGCTCGGCGCGGTGGTAGTTGTTCTCCAGCTTGCGCAGCTGGGCGGCGGTCTGGGCCACCGCCAGGCGGGCGCGGTCCGGGTCCAGGCGGATCAGCGGCTGGCCGGCGCGCACCACCTGTCCTTCTTCCACCAGCACCTTCAGCGCCACACCCGAGGTGCGCGCCACCACCTGGGCCTCGGCCCGCGGCTCCAGCGCGGCCGTGCCGGTGTAGCTGGCGGCGATGGCGCGGTGGGAGGCCTTGACCGCCTCCACCGGCACCGCCGGGACCGCATCCTTGGCCTCGGCCGCCTTGGCCTCGGGCACATTGCCCTTGCCGCAGGCCGACAGCGCCAGCGCGCATCCGAGAAAGAGAGCGGCCGGGAGCAGGGTCCGGGCGGCGGGGTGCGCAGGAGTCTTCATGGCGACGTCGTTGTCTTGGTGTTGTAGACAAGTACACCACCAGCACCCGAAAGACTCATGCGCCGAAGGTCATGGTGACCAAGGTCATGTGTCAGCCCTTGCCATCTTCAGACACACGGATTTGCTGCGTTGCACCAGTAAATTCAATAGTTTGGCTAATTGATGCGCCCCATCCACCCCGGGCTATACTCCGGCGCAGCCAAGCGCCCCAGCCTGTGCGGGCGCACGCTAGAGAGGGGTCCAGACACCGATGAAGCGATCGTTGCGGCTGTTCAGCTGGCTTGTCGTTGCCTTGTTCGCGCCACTGGCGCCCGCGTTCGCCCAGGACTCACCCGCCCCCGCCCCCGCCGCGGCACCCGCGACTGCCGCTCCGGCCCCGGCTCCCGCTCCGGCAGCGGCACCGACCGGTCGCCCGGACGAGGGCCGCCTGCTGGCCTACACCTGCCAGGGCTGCCACGGCGTCACCGGCTACAAGAACGCCTACCCGAACTACCACGTGCCCAAGATCGGCGGCCAGTCGGCGCAGTACCTGACCCAGGCGCTCACCGAATACCGCAAGGGCACGCGCAAGCATCCGACCATGGAAGCCCAGGCGCAGAGCTTTTCCGACCAGGACATCGCTGACCTGGCCGCCTACCTCTCCAGCCTGAAGTGAGCGCCATGGCCAAGAAATCGACCATCACCACCGTGGCATCGCTGCTGTTCGCCGGCCTGCTGCTCACCGGCTGCTCCAAGATCGAGACCAACGAGACCGCGGCGGCCGACCCCGGTCACGCCAGCGGGGAGCATGGCTCGTCCTCGTCCGCAGGACTGCCTGCCGGCCGCATCGAGGCCGGCGAGAAGCGCGCCCAGGTCAAGAGCCAGGCCACCAAGCAAAGCTGCATCGATTGCCACGGCGCCGAAGGCAACGCCCCGATCGATGCCACCTATCCCAAGCTGGGCGGCCAGTACGCCGACTACCTGGCCCATGCGTTGCAGAACTACCGCGACAAGCAGCGCGAGCACGCGCTGATGAGCCCGCAGGCCTCGGAGCTGAGCGATCAGGACATCTCCGACCTGGCCGCCTACTTCGCCTCGCGCCCCACCCAGCTGCGCGACCTGCATGGCTTGAAGTAAGCCCTCAAGCCCGCTCGAATGTCCAAGAAAATCGGGGCCGCGTGCCCCGTTTTCTTTTGGGCTTCCACCTGCCGGTGCAAAGCGCACCCGCGACGCCAGGAGCACAGCCCAAGCACGCGGACTCCATCACCAGCCTGACTAGCAGGCGCCCCTAGCGAGCGGATTGAGCGCGCACGGGTCGTTGTCAGTGAACTTTTGTAGGAGCGGCTCCAGCCGCGAAGAGGCTTTACCGGGAGCGCCCCTTCGCGGCTAAAGCCGCTCCCACAGGAAAACCTGCAATTGGTTCGTTCGTGGAGCGGACCGGTGTCTCGAGGAACCTCCCAGGCGAGGCTGGGTGCGGCTGCATGGAGAAACCAGCCGCTCCCCTTGCCAGATCCAGGCCTTCCAAAGTGGCGCCGCGCATCGCCTTACTCCATTCGCGAGGCGCGGCCTTTCCGCCTCAAGTCGCGCAGGGTTGCGGATCTAACTCCCGACAGGAATCGGATTGCGCTTGACCGGAATCTCCGGCGGCGGACGCGACTGCGCTGGCTTTTCCTGCATGTTGGGATCGTAGACGCCGCAGCCACCGCCAAGCTGCAGCACTGACACCACGCATTTGATGCGCTTGCTGGTGCCGGGGATCGGGATCTCCATCTCGCGGATGTTCCGGCGCACCCATTCCTGCAACAGCGACTCGTTGGGCACCCAGTAGCGCTCGAACCTGGACTGCTCGTAGGTAAACGCCGGCGGGCGCTCCAGCCATTGACCGGCCTTGTCCGCGTCCAGGGCCTGTGCCTGCTGCGACCCGGGCGGCCCCTTGTCCTGCGTCTTGCCATCGCCCTGCCCGGTCACCCGCGGCGAGCCATCGGCATTGAACAGTCCGTCGCTGGCACGTGCATTGGGCGCGGTGCGGTCGGCCAAGCCCCAGTCGTCGGCCTTTTGCGCCGAAGACCAGCTGCCCGGCGTTGGCGCAGGCGCGGCGGACGTCGGCGATGCGCGCTGCGTGGCGGCCGCGGATGGAGTGGTGGCGGCCGTATCGCGAGCGTCCGCGGCCGGGGCCGGTGCACGCGCGGGCGTCTCCGATACCTGTTTCGAAGCGTCTGGCGGGGCGGCGGCCGGCGCAGAAGCCACCTCTCGTGGCTGCGGCTGGGCAGGTGCAGGTGCCGGCGTGGGCGCTGCAGGCTGCGGCGCTGGCTGGGTGATCTCCGGCATCCGGATTTCGCGCTGGGCCAGGTCGGCACGCGGCGATTGCGGCTGGCGCAGCTGCACCTCGCGCTCGGCCACCGGCCGCGGGCTGCGCAACTGCGGCAACGGTTCCGGGGGCGCTGGCACTTCGCGCTCGCGCACGGCGATCTCGGGGGTGCGCAGCGTCGGTTGCGGCAGCGCGGCCAGCGGCATGGCGGGCGCGCTGAGCGCTGGCCGCTCGACCAGGGTCACCTCACGCTGCGGGACTGTCACCTCCCTCGCCCGGGGCTGCACTTGTGGCAACTGCGGCGGCGTCACCGGCGGCAGCACGAAGGCCTGCTGCGGCTGTTCATCGGCCTGGCTGACCTGCACGTTCTGCTGGGCAGGCTCAGGCGGCTGCGGCGTGGGCGGTGCGGGCTCGGCCGGCTGCGGTTCCGGCATCGGCGGCGCGGCCGCGCTGGCCTCGGCTTGCGTCTCGCGCATGCTCTCGGTCGGCGGCACAGGAGAGGCCGGCGTCTGCGTCGTGGGCGGCGTCTGCGTTGGAGGCGGCGTTGCCGCAGAGCCCGACGCAGCGTTCTCCTCAGCTGCCGTCGTGGCTGCCGGCTCCTGCGCCGGCGAGCCGCCGTCGTTCTCGCCCGGTGTCCCCCGGCCAAGGAAACTCACCTGGGTGCGGGTCGGGTCCTGCTGCGGGACCGGCGGCAGATAGCTGACCAGGGCCGCCAGGACGAGCAGCAGCGCAAAGCCCAGGTGTAGCAGGAAACTGACGCCACCGGCGAACCAGCGCAGGCCGCGCTCTTCCCGCGGTGGCGGATCCCAATGCTGATACAGCAGCGAGCGCAGCGCCTGCCAGCGACTCAGGGCAGGCAGCAAACCGGTGGAAGGTGCCGGCCCGCGCGCGACCGCCCATGCCACCACGGCGGCGGTGCGGTCCCGGCCCAGCGCGCCACGCCGAACCGCCTGGCCGCGTAGCCACAGCCCCCATCCATGCGGGAGGCCGGTGACCCGTTCCAGCAATGGCGCCGCCCTGCGGGGCAGGAGATGGGCGATGACCTCCGCGGCGCGCGTCACCGATGCGGGCGATCAGGCCGCGCTGTCGCGCGGGATGTACGGCGCCTGCCCCGTGTCGTGGTCGGTGGCATCGCGTACCGCGGTAATGCCGGGAACCTTGGCCATCAGCGTGGTCTCGATGCCCTGCTTGAGGGTCACATCGGCCATGCCGCAGCCGTGGCAACCGCCGCCGAAGCGCAGCCTCACCACGCCCTCGCCGGTGACCTCCTCCACCGCCACGCGTCCGCCATGGGAAGCCAGCTGCGGGTTGATCTCGTTTTCCACCACCCAGCGCACGCGCTCGACCAGCGAGGCCGACTCGGCCGGCGCCTTGCCCTTGATATGCGGGGCCTTGATGGTCAGCTGGCTGCCGGTGCCCTGGGTGACGAAGTCGATCTCCGCCCCGTCAAGCCACGGCACACTGTGCGCGTCCACGTACAGGGTGAAGCCCTCGCAGTCCACCGCCCACTCGTCCCCGGCCAGTTCCGCCGGCTCTGCGAACTCCAAGCGCGCATCGGCCCGCGCCGTCCCGGGGTCGACCGCGCTCAGGCGCACGCCCATGCCGGGGATGGATTCGCGCTCGAGCAACTTGCGGAAGTGGCCCTGCGCCGTCTCTGAGATCTGGATCATGCCGCTATTCTACCGGTCTGCCGCTGCCCTTCTCACCCGCAAAGCACGGTCTGGAATGCTACGTTCACCCCGTCGTACCAGTGGAGCCCGCCATGTCTGACCTCGTCCCCCTCCACAAGGCGCACTGCGTGCCGCTGAGCGGTGCCGAACACCGCCTGAGCCAGGCGCGCATCGCCGAGCTGTTGCCGCAGGTGCCCGGCTGGGAGCTGGCCGAACAAGGCCACGCCCTGGTGAAGACCTTCACCTTCGGCAATTACTACCAGACCATGGCCTTCGTGAACGCGCTGGCCTTCATCGCCCACGCCGAGGACCACCATCCGGACCTGGGCGTGCACTACAACCGGGCCGTGGTGCGCTATTCCACGCACGACGTGGGCGGCCTCAGCGAAAACGACTTCATCTGCGCCGCCAAGGCGCAAGCCCTCAAGGAGCAGGCATGACCCTCTTTCGCGCCCCCGCCGGCCTGTTGGCCACCTCCTTCGCCACCGCGCTGCTACTGGGCGCCTGCGGCGGTGGCCAGCCCGAGGCACCCGCCCAGCCGGTCAAGCCCCCGACCGAGCTGTTGGCGGTGGACACCCCGCCGCCGCCCTACCCGATGGAGCTGGCCTGCAAGGACGTGGTGGGCACCGCCAACCTGCAGGTCACCATCGGCGTGGAAGGCACGCCCACCGACATCAAGCTGCTGAGCAGCAGCGGCAACGCGCAGCTGGACAAGCTGGCCGCCGACCAGGTCAAGGTCTGGAAGTTCCGCGCGCCCACGCGCAACGGCCAGCCCTACGCCAAGACCATCCAGGTGCCGATCAAGTTCTCCGCCCCGGCCGAGCGCCCGGCCGAGTGCTTCCAGTACGACGGCAAGTAACGAGGAACGAGGAACGAGCGGAGAGGAACGAGTGAAAGGCCAGAAGCTTGCCATCACTCGTTTCTCGTTCCTCTTCACTCGTTCCTGAGCTTCAGGCCAACGCATCCAGCACCTGCGCCAGCTCGGGCGCCAGCGGGGCGTTGAGCACATAAGGCGTCTTTCCCCCTTCCAGGGCGAACTCCAGCGAAGCGGCATGCAGGAACAGCCGCCGCAGCCCGGCCTGGTCGCGCAGGCGCTTGTTGATCTCCGGATCCCCGTATTTCTCGTCGCCGGCCACCGCATGGCCGATGTGTTGGGCATGGACGCGGATCTGGTGGGTGCGGCCGGTCTCGATCTTCACCTCGCAATAGGAATGCCCGCCGCGCCGTTCCAGCACGCGGAAGTGGCTCAGCGAGGCCTTGCCGTCGCGATGCACCTGCACATGGCGCTCGCCGCCCTGGCGCAGGCCGATGTGCAGCGGTGCATCCACCGTCATCACCCCGTCGGGCATGCGCCCCACCAGCAGGGTGAGATAGCGCTTGGCGATGCCGCGGCCATCGTCGGCGTCGCTTTCGCGCATCAGCGCCTGCAGCTCGGTCAGCGCCGAACGCTTCTTGGCCACGATCAGCAGGCCGGAGGTGTCGCGGTCCAGGCGGTGGACCAGCTCCAGGGTCCGGTTGGGACGTAGCGCGCGCAGGGTCTCGATGGCGCCGTGGCTGATCCCGCTGCCGCCATGGCTGGCCACGCCCGAGGGCTTGTTCAGCGCAAGCAGGCGCTCATCCTCGAACACGATGGCCTGCTCCAGCCGTTGCATGAAGGCAGCCGGCGGCGCCGTCCGTTCTCCTTCCTCGGCGAGACTGACCGGCGGGATGCGGACCTCATCACCGGGCTCCAGCTTGCGCTCGGCCTTGGCGCGGCCACCGTTCACCCGGACCTGGCCGCTGCGCACGAGCTTGTAGATCAGGCTGCGTGGCGCGCCCTTGAGCTGGCCCAGCAGGAAGTTGTCCAGCCGTTGTCCGCCCCGGTCCTCGGGCACGCGGACCAACCTGACCGACGCCTGCTTGGCGGCGGGCCTCTCGGGAACGTGGGAGCTCATCGCAGATTTACCAATTTATTCTGATACACTCGGGGGGCGAGATAAGGGTTTGATTTCGCAGGGAGTTGTTGTCGGGCCAGAAGCCCAGCTTCCCGCGATTTCCGGCGTAGCGCGCGGCCACCGCCCCAGGGGCGGCCATGTTAGCGGCTCACCGGCAGGCCCGGATACCGCCCGGGTCTTTCGGGGCTCCGGAGCTGAACATGTCCCGTGTGCCGCGCTGGTCCGACCAACGCAGCACCGGTCCCGCAACACAACAATAAAGCGCTCCCGCGGCCTGCCGTGGTGTCGAAGCGCTGGAAGCTCCAACCCGCCCCACCCGCGCTGCGCGCGAGGGGCGGCCGAACGTTCCAGAAGCAAAACGCCATGGCGTTCCGCGCGGTAGTAGCGCCAGGAACGCAACAATGAAGCGAATGCTCATCAATGCCACGCAGGCGGAAGAACTGCGCGTGGCGATCGTCGACGGCCAGACCCTGTACGACATCGACATCGAACAGCCGTCCAAGGAACAGAAGAAGTCCAATATCTACAAGGGCCGCATCACCCGGCTCGAGCCCTCCCTGGAAGCGGCCTTCGTCGATTACGGCGCCGAACGCCACGGCTTCCTGCCGCTGAAGGAAATCTCCCGCGACTATTTCCAGGCGGGCGTGGACCACCACAAGGCCGGCCTGCGTGAACTGCTGCGCGAAGGCCAGGAAGTGGTCGTCCAGATCGACAAGGACGAACGCGGCAACAAGGGCGCTGCCCTGACCACGTTCATCTCGCTGGCCGGTCGCTACATGGTGCTGATGCCCAACTCGCCCACCGCCGGCGGCGTCTCGCGCCGCATCGAGGGCGACGACCGCGCCGCCCTCAAGGAAGCGATGGACAAGCTGGCCATCCCCGAGGACATGGGCGTCATCATCCGCACCGCCGGCGTGGGCCGCGATGCCGAAGAGCTGCAGTGGGACCTGGATTACCTGCTGAGCGTGTGGAAGGCGATCGCCGAGGCCGCCCTGTCCAAGCCGGCGCCGTTCCTGATCTACCAGGAGTCGCGCCTGATCGTGCGCGCCCTGCGCGACTACCTGCGCAGCGATGTCGGCGAGATCCTGGTGGATACCGAGGAGCTCTACGCCACCGCCCAGGAATTCATGCAGCAGGTGATGCCGCACAACCTGCGCAAGCTCAAGCACTACACCGACGACATCCCGCTGTTCAACCGCTTCCAGATCGAGTCGCAGATCGAAGGCGCCTATGAGCGCAACGTGCGCCTGCCCTCGGGCGGTTCCATCGTGGTCGACCAGACCGAGGCGCTGACCGCCATCGACGTCAACTCCGCCCGCGCCACCAAGGGCGGGGACATCGAGGAGACTGCGTTCCACACCAACCTGGAAGCGGCCGAGGAAGTGGCTCGCCAGCTGCGGCTGCGCGACCTGGGCGGCCTGGTGGTGATCGACTTCATCGACATGTCCTCCAACAAGCACCAGCGCGAGGTGGAGAACAAGCTGCAGAACGCGCTGAAGTACGACCGCGCCCGCGTCCAGCTGGGCCGCATCTCGCGCTTCGGCCTGATGGAAATGAGCCGCCAGCGCCTGCGCCCCAGCCTGGGCGAGTCCAGCCAGATCGTGTGCCCGCGCTGCGACGGCCATGGCCGCATGCGCAGCGTGGAGTCGCTGTCGCTGTCGATCATCCGCGTGGCCGAAGAGCACGCGATGAAGGACAATACCGGACAGGTCCTGGTGCAGGCGCCGCTGGAGATCGCCAACTACCTGCTCAACGAGAAGCGCGGTGCGTTGCGCGAGATCGAGCAGCGCCACAGCTCGCCGATCATCATCGTCGCCGACGACCAGCTGCACACCCCGCATTACGAAGTCACCCGCATCCGCGAGAACGAGCTGGGCGAAGAGTCCAGCAAGCCGAGCTACCAGCGCGGCACCCCGCGCAAGCTGCCGGTGCATGCGCTGACCAAGGCCCAGCTCAACATCCCGGCAACCCCGGCGGTGACCACGGTCAAGCACAGCCAGCCGGCGCCCATCCGCAAGGAAACGCCGGAGCCGGTGGCGGCCGAGCCGACGCCTGCGCCCGTGGCCGTGCCGATGGCCAGCCCGGCCACGGGCGGCGTGATGGGTTGGCTCAAGCGCGTGTTCGCCGGTGCGCCGTCACCGGCGCCGCAACCGGCCGCACCGTCGCAGGACAACCGCGCCCGCCAGGAAGGCCGCGGCCAGGGTGGCCAGCAGCGTCGCGATGGTCGTGACGGCCGCAATGGCCAGAACCGCAACGAGAAGACCCGCCGCGATCGCGACGAAAATCGCGGCAACAAGCAGGAAAAGCAGGACCGGCCGCAGAAGCCGCCGCGCCAGGACGCCCAGCCGCAGCAGCAGAAGAACGCCGCTGGCAACCAGCAGAACCCGCCCAAGCAGCCCAAGCAGCCCAAGCCGCAGAACGCCGAGACCGCGCAGGTCGGCCAGCAGCCGCAGAAGCCGCGCAACGAGCGCCAGCCCAAGCCGCAGCGTGACGAGGCCACGGTTGCGGCCGAGGCTGCCGTGACCGCTGCGCAGGGCGCGGCCATCGTCGAGACCGTGGCACAGGCGCCGGCCCCGGCCACCAGCGAGCCCACGGCCAAGCCCGTGACCGCCGCCCCGGCCCCAGTGGCCGATGCGACCACGCTCGACGCGGTGGCCCCCCAGGCGCAGGACTCGACCGTCGCCAACCCCGAAGCGGAGGATGCGGACGGAACCCCCGGCGCGGATGCTGGCGAGGGCGCAAGCCGCCGTCGTCGCGGTCGCCGCGGCGGCCGTCGTCGTCGTCGTGGCAACGGTGGCGAAGGCGCTGCCGCAGGCGCCGCCGATGGCATCGACGATGGTTCGGACGGCGACGAGGACGGCAGCGACGGCGAGCCCTCCGTGGTGGTCGTCAGCAACAACCAGCCTGAGTTCGACTTCGACGATGCGCCAGCGCCTGCCGCTGCGCCGGTGAAGGCGGAGCGCCCCCCGCGCGCCGCCGCTGCTGCCGCCGCCCCGGCGGCCGTCAGTGCCGAGGTGGCAGACGTCGAAGCGCCCAAGCCGCAGGTGGCTGAAGTTGCCGCGGCCGAGGTGTCGCCGGTCGAGGCACCGACGCCGCAGGCGAGCGCGCCGGCCGTGGTCGAGTCCCGCGACGAGGCCCCGGCTGCGCCGACCGTGCAGGCCACCCGGCCGGAACCGGTGCAAACCGAGCTCGCCTCGCTCGAGGTCGCACAGGAGGCCGAGATCATCGCGCCCACCCCGGTGACCGAACTGCCCCTGGCGACGCCGACCGCGACCGAGCAGACGCCGGAAGCGGAAGCCACCCCGGCTGCACCGTCCCCAGCGCCGACGCCGGTCGCAGCGGTCAAACCCGAGGTTGCGAGCGCGACTGAGACCGCCGAAGACGTTGCCGTGCCGGCTCCTGCAAGCGCGCCGGAACCTGCGGCGCCGGTGACCAAGCCCGCCGCGCCCGCCTCCACCGGTTCGCTGTTCTTCACGGCCGACGCGGAGACACCGCGCTCGGTGACGCGTCACCTGTTCGAGCCGGCGACACCCGCCGTCCAGCCGACCAGTGCCGAGGCGTCCGTCGCGCATGCCGATGCCGATGCCGAAGAAAAGCGCGGCGACGAGCAGCGGGACGAGGACAGGCCCAAGGCCTGACGCCTCCACGCTCGGGCATCCACACCCTGTGGATGCCCGGCCTGGATAGAAAGTAAAAAGGGCCGCACGATTCCTCGCGCGGCCCTTTTCTTTGCAGCGATGCGTCGAGGGGCTACAGCGTGTGCGCCGGGTCCTTCAAACCGTACTGCGCGGCCAGTCGCGCCAGCGCGATGGTGTCCTGCACTTCCAGCTTCTGGAACAGCCGGCTCTTGTGCGTATGCACGGTCTTCGGACTGAGGCTCAGCCGCGTGGCGATCTCGCCCTGGCGCAGGCCCTGCGCGAGCAGCATCATGACTTCCAGTTCGCGCTCGGTCAGCTCGGCGAACGGCGACTGGCCTTCGGCCTGGGCCAGCGCCATGTTCTGCGCCACGTTGGTGCCCAGATAACGCTTGCCACGCGCCACCTGGCGCACCGCGCGCAGCAGTTCACCCGCATCGCCCGCCTTGCCGATGTAGCCCCAGGCACCGGCTTCGATCAGCCGCTTGGGCAAGGGCCCATCTTCCAGCACGGACACGATGATCACCTTGCTCTCGGACTTGCCCTTGACCAGGCGCTCGGTGATATCCAGGCCACTCAAGCCTGGCAGATGCAGATCGCACAACACGATATCCGGCTTGAGCGCGCGGATCTGGCGCAAGGCCTGCTCGCCCTCCTCGGCCTCGCCGATCACTTCGATATCGACTTCATTGCCCAGGATCATCTTGATCCCGGTCCTGACCAAGGCGTGGTCATCAACCAGAAAGACCCGAATCGTCATCCCTGTTCCCCCGGTGGTGGCCCCTTCCCCGAGACGAGCATAGAGGGGAATTCACCGCGGCTGCAATGCGGGGCGTGATGCTCGAGACTTGGGAGTGTGGCGGAGAGAGTGGGATTCGAACCCACGGTAGGCTTGCACCTACGGCAGTTTTCAAGACTGCTGCCTTAAACCGCTCGGCCATCTCTCCGTAATTTGCATTGTCCACCTGCGGAACCTTGGCGCCGCGCTCGATGATCGAACGACCGGCTGCCACGCCGTTCGACCGCTTGGGCCTGATCGAGGTTGCCGCCTCGATACGTCAGGCCGGCACCCGAAGGAAACCGGCCGCATATTCTCGCACGATGCGGTGCGAGGCGGCAGCCGGGTCAGGAGGCCTTGCGCAAGCCCAGTTCGACCAGCTTGTCGTTGCACTTGCCGCCGCAGTCCAGGCGCGAGGCTTCGATCTGCTGCGGCAGGTGCTCGGCAAGGAAGTCGATGAAGACGCGCACCGCCGGAAGCAGGCCGCGGCGCGAGGCGAACACGGCGTGGCAGATGCCCTGGGGCAGCGACCATTCCGGCAGCACCACCTCCAGCTCGCCGCTGCGCACGGCGTCGGCGCAGACGGTCTCGGGCAGCATGGTGATGCCGTATCCGTCCTTGGCCATGGCCTTGAGCAAGGGGAAATCGAAGCCGGCCAGGCGCGGCTGCAGTTCGATCTTGCGGACCTCGCCGTTGGGGCCGTGCAGCTCCCAGCGCTGGCGCGCTTCGTCCTCGCTCATGCTCATGGTCACGTGGTTGACCAGGTCCTCGGGCGCGCGCGGGCGGCCGGCACGCGACAGATACTTGGGGCTGGCGACCAGCAGCTCCTGGATCTGGCCGAAGCTGCGCATCACCAGGCTGCCGTCGTCGTCGAGCTTGGCGCGCACGCGCAGGGCGATGTCGTATCCCTCGTTGATGATGTCCACGCGGCGGTTGTTGACGTGCAGCTGCAGGCGCACCTTGGGGTACTTGTCCAAGAAGGCCGGCAGGATCTTCGGTAGCTGCATCTGCGCCACGGCCACCGGCACGCTGACGCGCACCACCCCGCGCGGTTCGGCGGAGAGGCGGTCGACCACCTCACGCGCGGCCTGGGCCTCGGCCAGCATGGTCTGGGCGTGGCGATGCACGCTGGTGCCGACGTCGGTCACCGCGAACCGCCGTGTGGAGCGCTGCAGCAGGCGCACGCCCAGGTCGGTTTCCAGCTGGCTGATGCGGCGGCTCAGGCGGGACTTGGGGATGCCCAGCGCGCGCTCGGCGGCGGCGAATCCGCCGTGGTCGACGACCATGGCGAAGTAGTACAGATCATTGAGGTCGTGCATGACGCGTGAGTTCCATCAGCAGAACAATGCGTGATATTGGACCACTTCGGTCCTGATTACGCAATGCTGACATCAGGGCTCGTGCTGGGCCGCGGTGTTGAGGCCATTTGCGGCTGGCGCGCCATGCTGACGGGGGTGCGTGCCTTCCCAACCCACGGGCCTCACCGCGCGCCGCCGTCGACGCGGCAAGCTCACCGGCACACGCCAACCTGACGCGCGCCAGGGGCGACCCACCCTCGCGCCGCTGACCAGACCTGTGCCTGCGATGGCCGTCGCGACACGCGCACCTTCTGCAAGCGCGCATGGCCGCTGGGCATTTGTGGGAGGCGAAGAAGCTTCCACAACAAGCTCACCGCAGCCCATGGCCCAGAGCCGAGCGGCATGCACCATCAGCCAACCGTGCCCGCCAGGACAGGCCCGGCCGCGCCACGATCCGCATGCCGGCTCAGGCGAGCTTGGTCAACCCACCCATGTAAGGCTGCAGCGCCTCGGGCACATCGATGGAGCCATCGGCGTTCTGGTAGTTCTCCATCACCGCGATCAGGCAGCGGCCCACGGCCACGCCCGAGCCGTTGAGCGTGTGCACCAGTTCCGGCTTGCCGGTGGCCGGGTTGCGCCAGCGCGCCTGCATGCGGCGGGCCTGGAAGTCTCCGCAGTTGGAGATCGAGGAGATCTCCCGGTACATGCCCTGCGATGGCAGCCAGACTTCCAGGTCGAAGGTCTTGGTCGCCGAGAAACCCATGTCGCCCGAGCACAGCAGCATGCGGCGGTATGGCAGGCCGAGCTTTTCCAGCACCACCTCGGCGCAGCGCGTCATGCGCTCGTGCTCGTCATCGCTCTCGCCGGGCCGCGCGATCGCCACCAGCTCGACCTTCTCGAACTGGTGCTGGCGGATCATGCCGCGGGTGTCGCGGCCGCCGCTGCCGGCCTCGGAGCGGAAGCACAGCGAATGGGCCGTCATGCGCAAGGGCAGGCGCGCCTCGTCGATGATCTCGTCGCGGACGATGTTGGTCAGGGAGATTTCGGAGGTGGAAATCAGGTAGCGCTTCTGCTCGCCCAACGCGGTGGCGAACATGTCCTCCTCGAACTTGGGCAGCTGCCCGGTGCCGTACAGGCTGTCGGCGTTGACGATGACCGGGACATTGGTCTCCTCGAAGCCGTGCTCACTGCTGTGCAGGTCCAGCATGAACTGCGCCAGCGCGCGGTGCAGCCGCGCCAGCGGTCCGCGCAGCACGGTGAAGCGTGCACCAGACAGCTTGGCCGCCGTATCGCCATCGAGCCAGCCATTGCGGGCGCCGAGTTCGACATGGTCCTTGATGCTGAAGTCGAAGCTGCGCGGCGTGCCCCAGCGCGACTGCTCGACGTTGTCGGACTCGTCGCTGCCGGTCGGCACGCTGTCGTGCGGCAGGTTGGGAATCCCTAAGGCGATGGCCTCGATCTGTGCGCGCAGCTGGTCCAGTTCCAGTTCCGAGGCCTTGAGCTCGTCGCCGAAGCCGGCGACCTCGGCCATCAACGCGGCCACGTCCTCTCCCTTGGCCTTGGCCTGGCCGATGGCCTTGGAGCGGGTGTTGCGCAGGTTCTGCAACTCCTGGGTGCGCACCTGCAGCTGCTTGCGGCGTGCCTCCAGGGCCTCCAGCGAGGAGACGTCCAACGCGAAGCCACGGGAGGCCTGCAGGCGCTGGGCGAGGTCGGCGGGCTGGTTGCGGAGCAGGACGGGATCGAGCATGAGGGCACAGGCGCACAGCGGGAAAGACCGCCATTATCGCCGCTTGCGCGCCGGGATGCTGCCTTCAGTTCATGGCCGATGCGCGGTGCTGTGCGAAGATCCGGCGTCTTTCCCTCGCACCTGGCGCCGCCGATGCCCTCTTCCCCGTCTTCCAACGACCGCGAACTGACACTGCGCCTGCCCCGCTCGGCCCTGAAGATCGCCGGCATCGCCTTCGGCGCGGGGTTGCTGTTGTTCGTGATCGTCTGGTGGGCCGGGCGCGATGACGCCTTCTATACCGTGCCGCCCGGCGAGAAGGCAGCCGCACCTGCCGCACAGGCCGATGCCCTGCCCGCGCCGATGTCGGCAGAAGGCGGCGCCAGCGGCATGGAATCCCCGCGCGAGGTCGCCGACAGCGGCGATGCCGAAACGCCACGCCTGGTCGAAACCGCGCCGCCTGCCCCTCCGGCCCCGCCCAGCATCGACGAAACCGCAGGTCAGACGACGGCCGCCGGCGGGTCCGCTGCGCCAGCCGCTGGTGGCGGGACGCCGATTCCGATCCAGGGCCAGAACCCCGCGCCGCGCTATCCCAATGCCGCCATGCGCAAGCGCGAGACCGGCACGGTCGTGGTGCGGGTGCAGGTCGATGCCCAGGGCGATCCGGTCGGCGTGGCCCTGATCGGCCGCAGCGGATCGCGCGAGCTGGATCGGTCGGCGATGGAAGCGGTGCGCCGCTGGAAGTTCCAGCCGGCCCAGCGCAATGGCGCACCGGCGCCCGGGTCGGTGGATATCCCCTTCGAGTTCAACCTGGACCGCTGAGCGCGCGGCGGCAGCCAGGCACCCTTCCGTTAACCTGAACGGCCGCAGGCGTCAGCCGCAGCCGAGGCGACGCGGCTCACACGTCCACGACACCTGAATCCGAACACTGCCCGGCACCCCTTTGGGTACATGAGTGAGGAGGAACGCATGTCTCAGCCCCATCCAAGAACCGAGCCGGACACGCAGCATGACGTGCCCCCGACCCGCCGCCCGGGCAGTCCGCTGCTGTGGATCCTGCTGTTGCTGGCGGTGATCGCCCTGGGGATCTGGTACTTCAGCAGTCAGCGCGATACCGAGGGCGACGGTGACGCCATTGCGCCGGTGACCGAGGTCGAGCAGACCGCCGCCCCGAACGAGGGCGAGAAGGCCCCGGCCGCCGCTCGCAAGCCCAGCCGCCCGGCCGAAAGCGATCGTAGCCGCCCGGACCCGGTGGCGGACTCGGCGCCCGTGCCGCTGGGTTCGAATGCCGAACCGACCTATCCGCCGAGCGCCCTGCGCGCGGGCGCGAGCGGAACGGTGATGCTCAATGTCAGCGTGGGTGCCGATGGCGTGCCGACCGAGATTGCGGTCATCGAGCGCAGCGGCAATCGCGACCTGGACCGTGCCGCGCTGCAGGCCGCGCGCAAGTGGCGCTTCGCGCCGGCCATCCGCAATGGCAAGGCCGTCGCGCAGGACGTGCGGGTGCCGGTGGAGTTCAAGACCGCCGAGCGCTGAGGCTTTCGATTGGCCGCCATGGTTGGACCATGGCACGATCGAAGGTTGCATCCGTGGGGTGGACAATGCGAAGCTTGTCCACTGAGCCGCTTGACCACCGCGCCGAGGTCACGAAAAAGCCGCCCACGGGCGGTTTTTTTCGTCAGGGGGCTCGCGTGGCGACACACCTACGTGGTTTGGTTCGTCGCGGTGGTGGATGAAAAAGCGTCATCCACCCTACGTGGGGTGGACAACGCGGAGCTTGTCCACCAGAGCGTCCGGAACCGCGAGCTGACGAAAACGCCGCCCACGGGCGGTTTTTTCGTTGGCGGGGCTCAGTCTGCCGGCTGCAGCGACATGCCCAGGCTGCGGGCCAGGCCGTCGAAGTCTGGGAAGGAGGTGGCGACGTTGGCGATGTCGCCGATGCGCACCGGCGCGGAGGCGCGTTGGGCGGCCACGGCGAAGGCCATGGCGATGCGGTGGTCGCCGTGGCTGTCCACCTCGCCGCCGCCGAGCACGCCGGGATGAATGGTGGCGCCATCGGGGGTCTCGTCCACCTGCAGCCCCAGCGCGCGCAGGCCGTTGGCCATGCTGGCAAGACGATCAGACTCCTTGACCCGCAGCTCGGCCGCCCCACGCACCACCGTCGGGCCGTGCGCGCAGGCCGCGGCCACGAACAGGATCGGGAACTCGTCGATCATGTCCGGCACGATCTCCTCAGGCACTTCGATCCCGCGCAAGGGGGCGTGGCGCACCACCAGGTCGGCCACCGGCTCGCCGCCGTGCTCGCCGCGGTTTTCCTCGGTGATGTTGGCGCCCATCAGGCGCAGCGCGGTCAGCAGGCCGGTGCGGCGCGGGTTGAGGCCTACCTGGCGCAGGCGCAGCTGCGAGCCGGGCACGATCGAGCCCGCCACCAGGAAGAAGGCCGCGGAGGAAAAGTCGGCCGGCACCGCGATATCGGTGGCGCTCAGGCGCTGGCCACCGCGCAGGCGCGCATAGCCGGGCGAGAATTCGATCTGCACGCCGAAGGCCGAGAGCATGCGCTCGGTGTAGTCGCGGGTGGGATGCGGCTCGCGCACCACCGTCTCGCCCTGCGCGTACAGGCCGGCCAGCAGGAGCGCGGACTTGACCTGGGCGCTGGCGACCTCGGTGGTGATATCGATCCCGGTGATCGCCTGGCCACCGTGGATGCGCAGCGGCGGAGTGCCGTTGTCCTCGGTGTCGATCCTGGCGCCCATCCGTGCCAAGGGCACGGTCACCCGGCGCATCGGGCGCTTGGACAGCGACGCATCGCCCACCAGGGTGCTGCCAAACGGCTGCGCCGCCAGCAGACCCGAGAGCAGGCGCATGCCGGTGCCGGCATTGCCGCAATCCAGCGGCGCGCTCGGCGCCTTCAGGCCATCCACGCCGACGCCATGGACGATGCGGCGCGAGGCCGATGGGGTTTCGATGGTCACCCCCAGCTGCTGGAAGATCGCCGCGGTCGCACGCGTGTCCTCGCCTTCCAGGAACCCATCGATGCGCGAGGTGCCATCGGCCAGCGCGGCGAACATCACCGCGCGGTGCGAGACCGACTTGTCGCCGGGCACTGCCACCGTGCCGCTGAGCGCCGTGCCGGCGGCGGCCAACCAATCCTGGCGCGCGCTCACGGCACGGCCACCGGGTAGGAACCCAGGATCTTGATCTGGGCCGAGTGCTCCTTCAGCTCGGCCAGGGCCTGCTTCATGGCCTCGTCCTCGACGTGGCCCGCCAGGTCGATGAAGAAGCCGTACTCCCACTTGGCGTGGTGCGAGGGACGCGATTCGATGCGGTTCATGCTGATGCCATGGCGTGCGAAGGGGCTGAGCACGTCGAACAACGCGCCCGGCTTGTCGTGGATGAAGACCAGCACCGAGGTGCGGTCGTGCCCGGAGGGCGGGAAGATGCTGCGGCCGATCACCAAAAAGCGCGTGGTGTTGTCCTTGTCGTCCTGGATCGGGCTCATGACGACCTTCTTCAGGCCGTAGACGTGAGCCGCGCTCTCGCCGCCGATGCTGGCCGCGTCGTCCGCGCCGCGCGCGCGCCGCGCGCCCTCGGCGTTGCTGGAGACCGGCACCTTCTCCACCTTGGGCAGGTTGGCGCGCAGCCAGCCGGCGGTCTGCATGAAGGACTGCGGGTGCGCGTAGACGCGCTCGATGTCCTCGATGCGGCCGCTGCGCGACATCAGGAACTGCTGCACCCGCAGCTCCACTTCGCCGCAGATCTTCAGGTTGGAGGTCAGGAACATGTCCAGGGTGATCTGGATCGTGCCCTGACCGGAGTTCTCCACCGGCACCACGCCGAAGTCGGCGTTGCCCGCCTCCACTTCCTGGAAGACTTCCTCGATCGAGGCCAGCGGCAAGCCCACCGACGAACGGCCGAAGTGCTTGAGCACGGCCTGCTGGCTGAAGGTGCCTTCCGGGCCCAGGTAGCCGATTTTCAACGGCTCCTGCAGAGCCAGGCTGGAGGACATGATCTCGCGGAAGATGTGCACCAGCAGCTCGTCGGACAGCGGACCTTCGTTGCGATCCACCACCATGCGCAGCACCTGCGCCTCACGCTCGGGCCGGTAATAGTCCACCGCCGCGGCCAGCTTGCCCTTGGCCTTGCCGACCTGCAGCGAAAAGCTGGCGCGTTCGGCGATCAGGGCCTGGATCTCGCGATCGATGCTGTCGATGCGGCGGCGCACCTCGGCCAGGTCGAACTGGGCCGGCGCAGGCGCCTTGGTCTTGTCGCCACCGGCCTTGGCCGGCACTGGCCTGGTCTTGGCCGCCTTGCCGGGCTTGGCGGCCGGCGTCGCCTTGGGCGCGGCGGTTTTATCGGGCTTTTTGGGCATTTCTCACTTCCAGGAAACAGAGAGCGCGCAATGGCACCGTCACCGGGTCCGCGCACGCTGGAACATCAGCCATGGCGCTGCTGGAAATCGCGCATGAAATCGACCAGCGCCTGTGCGGCATCCACCGGCAAGGCGTTGTACAACGAGGCCCGCAGCCCACCGACGGCCTTGTGGCCCTTGAGCGCCAGCAGGCCACCGGCCTTGGATTCGGCCAGGAAACGCGTGGTCAGCGTCTCGTCGGGGAGGAAGAACGGGATGTTCATCCGCGAACGCGCCGCAGGTTGCACGGTATTGCGATAGAAGCCGCCGGAGGCATCGATGGCCTCGTAGACCAGGGCCGACTTGGCGGCGCTGCGGCGCGCGAATTCGGCCACGCCCCCTTCGGCCAGCATCCACTTGAACATCAGGCCGGCCAGGTACCAGTTCCAGGTCGGCGGGGTGTTGAGCATGGAATCGCGCGCCACGTGCGAGCGGTAGTCGAAGATGTCCGCGCGCGGCTGGCCGGCGCGCTCCAGCAGGTCGCGGCGGATGATGACCACCGCCACGCCCACCGGCCCGAGGTTCTTCTGCGCGCCGGCGTAGATCACTCCATAACGAGAGACATCGACCACTTCCGAGGCGATGGAGGAACTGAAGTCGGCGATCAGCGGCACCTGGCCCACGTCCGGGGTGTCGTGGAACTCCACGCCGTGGATGGTCTCGTTGTCGGTGATGTGCACATAGGCCGCATCCGGGCTGAGCGTCCAGGACGCGCGCGGCGGGATGGAGGTGAAGCCATCGGCCTCGCTGCTGGCGGCCACGTGCACGTCGACGTAGTGCGAGACCTGCTTGATCGCGGTCTTGCCCCAGTGCCCGGTCACCACGTAATCCACGCGCTGGCCGGGCGAGGCGAAGTTCAGCGCCAGCAGGGCCTGCTGCGTGGTCGCACCACCGCCCAGGAACAGGATGGCGTAGTCATCGGAAATGCCCAGCAGGGTGCGCAGGTCCTGGTCGGCCTGCTCGGCCACGGCCATGAAATCGGCGCTGCGATGGCTGATCTCGACGATGGAGGCGCCGATGCCGTTCCACTCCAGCATCTCGGCCTGCGCCTGGCGCAGCACGGACTCGGGAAGCGCGGCCGGGCCGGCACTGAAGTTGTAGTGACGCGTCATTGCGGGGGACCTGCGGGCAAGTTGCCTAGTATGCCGCAGCCTGAATGGCCCGTGCGGCGATGGCTGCATCCGGATCACACCGTGGCGCGTATGGTTACCGATGCGACGAAATCCGCTGCGGCCGGGGAATTTTTCGCCCGCCCACGCGTCCAACGACCACCATCACCTGTCACTGGAGCACCCCGATGTCCCTGCGCGATGCCTTGAGGATTCCCGAGTGGCAGGTCACCGACGAAGCCGTCCATGCCGCGCGCCGCGGTTTCCTGCAGACCCTGGGCGCCGCACCGGTGCTGGCCCTGGCCGGCTGCGCCGATGCCGAGCCGCCGGCCGCACCGGCAGCGACGGTGACGCCGGAGCAGGCGCGCTCGGGGTTCAGGACCAGCGAGGCGCTGACCCGGATCGAAGACGTCACCAGCTACAACAACTTTTACGAGTTCGGCACCGCCAAGAACGATCCCTCGCAGGCGCCGAAGACCCTGAAGACTTCGCCGTGGACGATCAACGTGACCGGCGAATGCGACAAGCCGGGACAGATCGGCCTGGAAGACTTGCTCAAGACCAGCACCAGCGAAGAGCGCATCTACCGACTGCGTTGCGTGGAGGGCTGGTCGATGGTGATCCCGTGGATGGGCATTCCGCTGGCCTCGGTCCTGGCCCGCTTCGCGCCCAACTCCAAGGCCAAGTACGTGGCCTTCACCACCCTGGCCGATCCCAAGCAGATGCCCGGAATCCGCTACCGCTCGATCAACTGGCCCTATCGCGAAGGCCTGCGCATGGATGAAGCGATGAACCCGCTGAGCTTCCTGGCCACCGGCCTGTACGGCAAGCCGCTGCCGCAGCAGAACGGCGCGCCGGTGCGGCTGGTGGTGCCGTGGAAGTACGGCTTCAAGAGCATCAAGTCCATCGTGGAGATCAAGTTCGTCGAGCGCATGCCCGAGACCGCCTGGCACGATCTTCAGCCCTCCGAGTACGGCTTCTTCTCCAACGTCAATCCGAACGTGGACCATCCGCGCTGGAGCCAGAAGAACGAGCGCCGCATCGCCGGCACGGCGAGCAAGCTGTTCGCCGAGCGCATCCCCACGCGCATGTTCAACGGTTACGCCGACCAGGTCGCCTCGATGTACGCGGGCATGGACCTGAAGAAGTGGTACTGAGCCGGTGAGCCAGGCCGCCCGCACCAAAGCGACTCTCACGCCGCGACGCAAGACCTCCGGCGGGGTCGTCCTGGCCAAGACCCTGGTGCATGCGCTGGCCCTGGTGCCGGCGGCGTGGCTGGGCTGGCGCTTCTGGCAGGTTTTCAACGGCGGCAATGTCGATGCATTGGGGGCCGACCCGGTGGCCTACATCGAACACGACACCGGCCTATGGGCGCTGCGACTGCTGATGGCGACGCTGGCGATCACGCCGCTACGGCAGCTGAGCGGGCTGAACGTGCTGGTGCGGTTCCGAAGGATGCTGGGGCTGTACGCGTTCTTCTACGCCACCGTGCACCTGGGCGCCTACCTGTGGCTGGACCTGCGTGGCTACTGGGCGCAGATCTTCGAAGAGATCGTCAAACGCCCCTACATCACCGTCGGTTTTGCCGCCTGGGTGCTGCTGCTGGCGTTGGCCATCACCTCCACTACCGGCTGGATCCGCCGCCTGGGCCGCAATTGGGCGCGGCTGCACAAGGCGGTCTACGCCATCGGGGTGCTGGCGGTGCTGCACTTCTGGTGGCTGGTCAAGTCCGACATCCGCGAACCGGCGCTGTATGCCGGCATCCTGGCGATGCTGCTGGGCTGGCGGGTGGTGAAGGCGATCAGCCGGCGCCGAACAGCAGCAGCGCAGCCAGCGCCCCGGCGATCAGCAGTGCGGCCAGCAGCAGCCACGGCCAGCGACCCACCGACACCGGCGCGGCCGCCGGCAGATCGGCGCTGAAGCCCGATTCGACTTCCGGCGGCAGGTCGTTCTCCACGGCCTTGCCCCAGGGCACTTCGACCACGAAGCGCGCCTGCGGCTCGAACACCACCTGGTCGCCCGCCTCCAGCAACGCCTCGCGGATGCGCACGCCGTTGACCAGCGAGCCATCGGCCGAGCCGGCGTCGCGCAGCAGCACCCGATCGCCCTGGCGTTCCAGGATGGCGTGCGCCGCGGCGCTGCCCGGCAGCTCGAGGCGGATATCCGAGGCCGGGTCGCCGCCGACCGTGACCGGCCGTTCCAGCCCGATGCTGCGACCGTGGTAACGACCGCCGACACCGCGCAGGACGATCCGCGGGTCGGCCACGTCCATGGAACGACGCCCCGGGCCGACCGGTGCTGCAGTCACATCGGCGCGCACGCGCAGCTCCACGCCGTCGGCGAACAGCGCATCGCCGGCGCGCAGCTGCGCCACGCGATGCACCGCGCGGCCGTTGACGTGCAGCCCGCGCATGCCGCTGGCCACCTGCAGCCAAAGGCCGCGGCGGTCCACGCACAGTTGCGCCAGCAATGCGCCCTGCACATGGTCGCCGACACCGACATGGCCGCTGGCCTCGCGCACCACGCGATGCACGCCGGTGCCGAGGGGATAGTCCGGTTGCTGCCGCTGGGGAAAGTGAAGAATCAGGTTTCGCACGCGGCGCGAGCCTAGCATGCCGTGTCATTGCATGGCGCGCTCACGAGGGCATGCGCGACAATACGCGCCGCATCAGGAGCCACGACCCATGTCCAGCATCGATATCCGCCACGACCACGCCCAGTCCACCGAACAGGCCCGCGCCTCGGTCGATGCGATCGCGCGCAAGCTCGAGGAGCGCTTCGGCGTCAAGTCCGCCTGGCAGGGCGATCGCCTGAGTTTCAACGGCGCCGGCGTCGACGGCGGGATCGCCCTGCTGCCGCAGCAGCTGCACGTGACGGCCGAGCTGAACTTCCTGCTGTCGGCGATGAAGGGCCCGATCGAGGCCGAGATCCGCCGCGTGCTCGGCGAGCGCTTCAGCTGAAGCCCTCAAGTGCTGCGATGATCGGCCGCTAACGACGGAGCATTCCTCTGGCGGACCCGGCTCGTGTTGCAAAGCACCATTTGTTGGCGTAAAACATTCCCTAGCCCGCCGGTCCTCCGTATGCTCCCCTCCCCTTACGGTTTTGGACTGGCGGGCTTTTTCGTGCCCGCGACGGACAGCCGGCTAGACTCCACCCGCCCCGGCTTTCTCGGCAGTCCATGACTTACTGGCTCTTCGGTGCCGCCATCGCCTTGTTGGTCGGCTGCGCCTTCTCCTTCTATCTGTGGTTCGTGCGCCGACGCGACGATGAGACCGCCGCGGGCCTGCTGACGCTGGCCGGGCTGCGCTGGCGTGAATTCCAGCGCCTGGTGCTGGAGGCGATGAAGGCGCGCGAGCTCAAGCGCGTGACCCCGGCCACCGATGAGGAGCTGCGCGACGAGCACAGCAGCAACCTGCTGCTGCGCGGCCCGGTCGAGACCTGGCTGCTGGCGTCCAAGCACGGCATCGCCTATCGGATCGGTTCGGCGGCCATCGAGGAGATCGCCTCGGAGATGCGCTTGCGCGGCGCACAGCGCGGCCTGCTGGTGACCGAAGGCACGGTGGATGCCGGCGGCCAGGAGCGCGCGCGCCGCTACAACGTGGAGATCCTCGACGGCCGGCGGCTGTGGCCGGAGCTCAAGCCGGTGCTGGACCCGGTGATCCGCCAGCGCATCGTCGACGATGCCACCGCCACGGCCAAGCGCCATATCGCCATCACCTGGCTGGGCGCGGCCACGCTGGGCCTGGCCAGCGGACTGGTGCTGTCCAGCGTGGTCGGACCGCAGGCCGGGCACGAGGACCTCGCCGCGCCGGTCGCGTACACGCCCGCCGTGGCACCTGCCCCGGCACCGGCTGCCGCACCGGAAGCGGCCCAGCCCGCGCCTGCTGCGGCTGCAGCGCCCATGACCCCGGCGCAGATCGAGGAAGCCCGCACCGTGGTCGCGCGGCAGATGCGGGCCCTGAAGACCATCAGCCGCGGCGTCTGGATCTCGCGTTCGACCCTGGAGGTGGACCGCATCGGTGGCGACGAGGAGGCCACCATGGCCGAGGTCTGCGCCGTGCTGGCGCGCTATCCGGACCTGAGCCTGAGCCGTATCCAGCTCAACCCGCCGCCCGGCAGCGACCAGTCCGTGCACTGGCGCCAGTGCGGCGCCACGGTGATCGTCCCGCGCTGAGCGCAGGCGCGGCTGGGTTTCAGCGACCGCCTGGCGAGAACCGCGCGATCAGGTCGTAGGCCTCGCCGAGGAAGACCTGGCGCACGTAGGTGATGGCGGCCTCGCCGCGCCAGGTCTGGCGGTCGATCACCAGGCAGGCCGTGCCCGTGGCCACCTGCAGCCGCTGTGCCTGGGTCGCATCGGCGTTGATGGCGCTGATGCGGTGCTGGGCGCGGGTCCAGGGCACGTGCTGCAGCAGCCAGCTGCCCGGCACGGTGCAGGAAAAATCCATCCCCAGCGCTTCGGGCACCGCCACCGGATTGATCACCCGCTCCTCCAGCGCGAAGGGCCGGCCATCGGCCAGGTGCAGGCTGCGCAGGGACAGCACGGTGTGGCCGCCGGCCACCTCGACCTCCTGCGGCAGCGCGCGCGCCGGCTTGCGGCATTTGCGTTCCAGCAGCTCGAAGCCGTAGCGGTGCCCGCGCGAGGCCACCTCGACCGGGATGTCCGGAATCTCCAGGGCCACCTGTTCCATGTGTGGGTGCGGCCGTGCCACGAACGAGCCGGCACGGCGGCGGCGCTGGATCAGGCCAGTTTCGGCCAGGGCCGAGAGCACCTTGTTGACGGTCATGCGCGAGCAGCCGTACTGCGCCATCAGCGCGTGCTCGTTGGGCACGCGATAGCCCGGCGGCCATTCGCCACTGAGGATGCGCGCCTCGATATCGCCGCGGATGCGCTGGTTGAGGGTGAGCGGCGCGGGCGTGCTCATGCGTCCAGCACGCCTGCCAGGGCCTGGGCGTAGCGCTGGGCCACCTGCTCGCGGTGCACGTGGCGGCCATCGCGCACCAGCTGGCGGCCGTTGCGCCAGACGTTGCGCACCGCACCGCCGCGCGCGGCGAAGATCAGGCTGTCCAGCAATGCATCGCCCTGGCGCGCGCGCAGCGCCGGATGCGTGGCGTCAAGTTCCACCAGGTCGGCTGGCGCACCGGTGCGCAGACCGGCCTGAACCCCCAGCGCCTGGGCCGCGCCCTGCAGGGCGTTGTCGAACAGCCAGCGGCCGCTGGAAACGCCCTCGCCCTGTGCGAGCACGTTGCGTCCCCGTACATGCAGGCGCTGGCCGTATTCCAGCAGGCGCAGCTCTTCGGCCGCATCGATCAGCACGTTGGAATCCGAACCCACGCCGAAGCGGCCGCCGGCCTGGGCGAAATCGCGCATCGGGAACAGGCCATCGCCGAGATTGGCCTCGGTGATCGGGCACAGGCCGACCACCGCGCCGCGCGCGACGATGCCCTGCACTTCCTCCGGCTGCACATGGGTGGCATGCACCAGGCACCAGCGCGCATCCACCGGCGCGTGCTCCAGCAGCCACTGCACCGGACGCTGGCCGGACCAGGCCAGGCAGGCCTCGACCTCGCGGGTCTGTTCGGCGATATGGATGTGCACCGGGCCATCGCACAGCGGCAGCAGCGCCGACAGTTCATCCGGCGTAACCGCGCGCAGGCTGTGCGGGGCCAGGCCCAGCACCGCATCGCCGAGCGGTGCGATCGCGCGTGCGCTGTGCTCCAGCAGGCGGGCAAAGCCGTCGACATCATGGATCAGCCGTACCTGCGCCGGATTGGGCGCTGCGCCGCCGAAGTCGGCATGTGCGTAGAACACCGGCAGCAGGGTCAGGCCGATGCCGCTGGACTGGGCGGCCGCGGCGATGCGTGCGGCCATCTCGCCCGGATCGGCGTAGGCGCTGCCATCGGGGGCGTGGTGCAGGTAATGGAACTCGCCGACACGGGTGAAGCCGGCTTCCAGCATCTCGATGTAGGCCTGCTCAGCAATGGCCTGGAAACTGTCCGGCGCCAGGCGGTGCAGGAAGCGGTACATCAGCTCGCGCCAGCTCCAGAAACTGTCGCCGCTGCGGCCCCCGACCTCGGTCAGCCCGGCCATGCCGCGCTGGAAGGCGTGGCTGTGCAGGTTGCCAAGGCCCGGCACGCCGATGCCCAGGCGCACATCGCCCGGCTGCGCCAGTGCTCCGGTCTGCAGGTCGGCGATGCGCCCATCTGCCAATGCCAGGCGGACGCCGCGCGCCCACCCTTGGGCCAACAGCGCCTGATCGATCCAGACGTATTGCGTCGGCGTGTGACCGGCGGAAGGTGGCGATTGCAGCGGCATGGCGCGGCTCCGGCGACTGGACATGCGTTGAACGACGGTTTTATTGTATAGACAAATAGACTTTCGCCAACGATCCCATGCCCATGCGCTGCGACACGCTCTGGCACAACGCCCATCTGGCCACGCTGGACGCGCAGGACGGCGGACTGGGCGAGCTTGGCGACGGCGTCATCGCCGCACGCGACGGTCGCATCGTGCACGTCGGCCCGGCCCGCGACGCGCCGGTGTTCGAGGCCACGCACCAGATCGATTGCCAGGGCCGCTGGATCACGCCCGGGCTGATCGATTGCCACACCCACCTGGTCTACGCCGGCAACCGGGCCGGCGAGTTCGAACAGCGCCTGGACGGGGTCAGCTATGCCGACATCGCCAAGGCCGGCGGTGGCATCGTCTCCACCGTGCGCGCCACGCGGCAGGCCGATGAGGCGGCGCTCACCGCCGCCAGCCTGCCGCGGCTGGATGCGATGCTGGCCGAGGGCGTCACCACCGTGGAGATCAAGTCCGGCTATGGCCTGAGCCTTGCGGACGAGTGCAAGCAGCTGCGCGTGGCGCGGCGGCTGGGCGAGCTGCGCCGGGTCGAGGTGGCGACAACCTTCCTGGGTGCCCATGCGGTGCCGCCGGGGATGACGGCGCAGGACTACGTCGATGAGGTCTGCACCAAGATGATCCCGGCCGTCGCCGCACAGGGCCTGGCCGAGGCGGTGGACGTGTTCTGCGAGCACATCGGCTTCACCCACGCGCAGGCCGAGCAGGTGCTGGCGGCGGCCGCCGCACACGGCCTGAAGCTGAAGATCCACGCCGAGCAACTGTCCAACCAGCACGGCGCCGCGCTGGCCGCGCGCCTGGGGGCGCTGTCGGCCGACCACATCGAGTACCTGGACCAGGCCGGCGTGGAGGCGATGGCCGCTGCCGGCACGGTGGCCGTGCTGCTGCCAGGGGCGTTCTATTTCACCCGCGAGACCGTGCTGCCGCCGATCGCCGCCCTGCGCGCGGCCGGCGTGCCGCTGGCCCTGGCCACCGACAGCAATCCGGGGACCTCGCCGCTGACCAGCCCGCTGCTGGCCATGAACATGGCCGCCACCCTGTTCCGCATGACGGTGAGCGAATGCATCGCCGGCTTCACCCGCCATGCCGCGCGTGCGCTCGGCCGGCAGGACCGGCTGGGCCGCCTGCGCGCGGGCTTCGATTGCGACCTGGCGATCTGGGACATCGACTCCCCGGCCGACCTGGTCTACCGCATGGGCATGAACCCGTTGCACGCCCGGGTGTGGCGTGGACATCCCGATTGACTGGAGAACCCGATGAACCCGTCCGTCCTGCTGCGTCCCGGCGCCGTCAGCCTCGCGCAATGGCGCGCCATCCATCGCGGCGCCAGTCTCGCGCTGGATCCGGCCTCCGCCGACGCGGTCGCGCGTAGCGCGCGCACCGTGGACGCCATCGTCGCCAAGGGCGCGCCGGTGTACGGCATCAACACCGGCTTCGGCAAGCTGGCCAGCGTGCGCATCGAGCGCGAGGACCTGGCCGCCCTGCAACGCAATATCGTGCTCTCCCACGCCGCCGGCGTGGGCGAGCCGATGCCGCTGCCGGTGGTGCGGCTGATGCTGGCGCTGAAGCTGGCCAGCCTGGCCCAGGGCGCTTCGGGTATCCAGCCGGCGACGCTGGCGCTGCTGGAAGCGATGCTGCAGCAGGACGTGCTGCCGGTGGTGCCCTGCCAGGGCTCGGTCGGCGCCTCGGGTGACCTGGCGCCGCTGTCGCACATGGCCGCGGCGATGATCGGCACCGGCGAGGCCTTCCATCGCGGTACCCGCATGGCCGCGGCCGACGCGCTGGCGCAGGCTGGTCTGCAGCCGCTGGTGCTGGGTGCCAAGGAAGGCCTGGCCTTGCTCAATGGCACCCAGTATTCGACCGCCTATGCGCTGGCGGGGCTGTTCGAGATCGAGACCGTGTTCCAGGCGGCGCTGGTGGCAGGTGCGCTGTCCACCGAGGCGGCCAAGGGCTCGGACACGCCGTTCGATCCGCGCATCCATGCCTTGCGCGGCCAGCCGGGACAGATCGAGGTGGCGCAGGCGCTGCGCGAGCTGATGGACGGCTCGGCCATCCGCGAGTCGCATCGTGAGGGCGACGTGCGCGTGCAGGACCCGTATTGCCTGCGCTGCCAGCCGCAGGTGATGGGCGCGGCGCTGGACGTGATGCGCCAGGCCGCGCGCACGCTGGAGATCGAGGCCAACGGCGTGTCCGACAATCCGCTGGTGTTCACCGACACCGGCGAGGCCCTGAGCGGGGGCAATTTCCACGCCGAGCCGGTGGCCTTCGCCGCGGACATGCTGGCCCTGGCGGTGTGCGAGATCGGCTCCATCAGCGAGCGCCGCACCGCCATGCTGGTCGATCCGGCCCTGTCCGGCCTGCCGGCGTTCCTGACGCCCAAGCCGGGGCTCAACTCGGGTTTCATGATTCCGCAGGTCACCGCCGCGGCGCTGGTCTCGGAGAACAAGCAGCGCGCGTACCCGGCCAGCGTGGATTCGATTCCGACCTCGGCCAACCAGGAAGATCACGTGTCCATGGCCGCGCATGGCGCGCGCCGGCTGATGGCGATGGCCGAGAACGCGGCCAACGTGGTGGGCATCGAGCTGCTGGCCGCGGTGCAGGGCTGCGATTTCCATGCACCGCTGGCCTCCAGCCAGGCGCTGGAAGCGGCGCGCGGCGCGCTGCGGGCGCAGGTTCCGACGCTGCAGGACGACCGCTACTTCCACCCGGACATGCTGGCGGCCACCGCGCTGGTGCGCGAAGGCTTGCTGGCCGAAGCGGTGGCGCTGCGATTGCCTGGGGTGAGCGCTTGAGTTGATCGACCTGTGAGAGCGGCGCTGTGGAAGCGGCTTGTGTCGGAGTCGTGGGGTGGGAGCGGCTTCAGCCGCGAAAGGGCTTTCCCGGGGAGGCCTCTTCGCGGCTGAAGCCGCTCCCACAAAACCCCTTCCACAAAACGACTTCCACAGAAGCCCCCTCCCACGACCTCCTGCCATCTATGACGCTGCCATAGCGGCTGCTGCACAACCTGCTCGAAGCGAGGCCTTATGACATCCCTGCCCGATTGGCTCAGTGTGCAGCGCGGTCGCGCGCCGTTGATCATCAGCTTTCCGCATACCGGCACCGTGCTGCCGGATGGGCTGGCCGAGCGCTTCGTCTCGCCCTGGCTGGCCCGGCGCGATGCCGACTGGTGGGTGGACCAGCTGTACGACTTCGCCACCGCGCTGGGTGCGAGCACCGTGCGCACGGCGATTTCGCGCTCGGTGATCGACGTCAATCGCGACCCGTCCGGGGTCTCGCTGTATCCCGGGCAGAACACCACCGGGCTGTGTCCGCTGACCACCTTCGATGCCCAGCCGCTGTACCGGCGCGGCGCCGAACCGGATGCGGAAGAGATCCAGGCGCGGCGCACGCGCTGGTTCGCGCCCTACCACGCGGCGCTGGAGACGGAGATCGCGCGCCTGCGCGCCCAGCACCCGGCCATCGTGGTGTACGACGCGCACTCGATCCGCTCGCGCATCCCGCACCTGTTCGAGGGCGAGCTGCCGCAGTTCAACATCGGCAGTGCCGGTGCCACCGGCGCGGTCGATACCAGCTGCGCGCCCGTGCTGACCGATGCGGTCGAGCGCGTCTGCGCCGGCAGCGGCTACAGCCACGTGCGCAACGGCCGCTTCAAAGGTGGCTGGAGCACGCGCCACCACGGCGCGCCGGCCGATGGCGTGCATGCGATCCAGATGGAGCTGGCCTGCCGCGGCTACATGCACGAGCCGGACACGGTCAACCAAAGCAACTGGCCGTCACCCTGGCAACCCGACTACGCCGCGCCGCTGCGCGCGTTGTTGCAGCAGGTGCTGCAGGCCTGCCTGGACTTCGCCAACAGCTCCGCCGCACCCGCCCGCGCCGGCCACTGACGCTCGCGCACCGCGCTCGGCCCTTTCGAGTCTCCACCTGAGGATTCCCGCATGACCCGCCTCGACGCCACCCGCCACATCCAGGCCCCCACCGGCAGCACGCTCACCGCCAAGAGCTGGCTGACCGAGGCGCCGCTGCGCATGCTGATGAACAACCTGCACCCCGACGTGGCCGAGCGCCCGCAGGAACTGGTGGTCTACGGCGGCATCGGCCGTGCCGCGCGCGACTGGAAGAGCTTCGATGCCATCGTCGAAACCCTCCAGCGCCTGGACGATGACCAGACCCTGCTGGTGCAGTCGGGCAAGCCGGTCGGCGTGTTCCGCACCCATGCCGACGCGCCGCGCGTGCTGATCGCCAACTCAAACCTGGTGCCGCGCTGGGCCAACTGGGACCATTTCAACGAGCTGGATAAGAAGGGCCTGGCCATGTACGGCCAGATGACCGCCGGCAGCTGGATCTACATCGGCGCCCAGGGCATCGTTCAGGGCACCTACGAGACCTTCGTGGAAATGGGGCGCCAGCACTACGACGGCGACTTGTCCGGCAAGTGGCTGTTCACCGGCGGCCTGGGCGGCATGGGCGGCGCGCAGCCACTGGCTGCGGTGATGGCCGGCGCCTCGTGCCTGGCGGTGGAGTGCCGCAAGAGCAGCATCGACATGCGCCTGCGCACCGGTTACCTGGACACCTGGACCGATGACCTGGACGAGGCGCTGCGGATGATCGAGGCGTCCTGCATGGCGAAGACGCCGCGCTCGGTCGGCCTGCTGGGCAACGTCGCCGACGTGCTGGCCGAACTGCTGGCGCGCGGCGTCAAGCCGGACCTGCTGACCGACCAGACCTCCGCCCACGACCCGGTCAACGGCTACCTGCCGCAGGGCTGGAGCGTTGAGCAGTGGGACGAAAAACGCGTCTTGGCGCCAAAGGACGTCGAACGCGCCGCGCGCGCCTCGATGGCCAACCACATCCGCGCCATGCTCGGCTTCCACGCCCTGGGCGTGCCGACGGTGGACTACGGCAACAACCTGCGGCAGATGGCGCTGGAGGAAGGCGTGGGCAACGCCTTCGATTTCCCCGGCTTCGTGCCGGCCTACATCCGCCCGCTGTTCTGCCGCGGGGTTGGCCCCTTTCGCTGGGCGGCGCTGAGCGGCGACCCGGAGGACATCGCCAGGACCGATGCCAAGGTCAAGGAGCTGATCCCGGACAACCCGCACCTGCACCGCTGGCTGGACATGGCCGCCGAAAAGATCAAATTCCAGGGGCTGCCCGCGCGCATCTGCTGGGTCGGCCTGGGCGATCGCGACCGGCTGGGGCTGGCCTTCAATGAGATGGTCGCCAGCGGCGAGCTGAAGGCGCCGGTGGTGATCGGCCGCGACCACCTGGACAGCGGCAGCGTGGCCTCGCCGAACCGGGAGACCGAGGCCATGGCCGATGGCTCCGATGCGGTCTCCGATTGGCCGCTGCTCAACGCCCTGCTCAACACCGCCAGCGGCGCCACCTGGGTCTCGCTGCACCATGGCGGCGGCGTAGGCATGGGCTTTTCCCAGCACGCCGGCATGGTCATCGTCTGCGACGGCAGCGAGGCCGCCGCCAAGCGTATCGCCCGGGTGCTGTGGAACGACCCGGCCACCGGCGTGATGCGCCATGCCGATGCCGGCTACGACATCGCCCTGGACTGCGCCCGCGACAAGCAGCTGGACCTGCCCGGCATCCTGCGCTGAGCTTAGGAATGCGCGCATGCAGAAGCGGCCGTGGCCGATTCCGCATGCGCTGCATGGTTGGTCAGGCTGCCGGCCAGGTGCGCCTCATCGCGCGATTCGCGCCAGCCCTCAGCGCAGGTTGCGCATCAACGAACGGGTGGACAGCGCCACGCCCGCCAGGGCCATGGCCACGCAGGCCAGGGCGATGCCGATGCTGGAGCTGTGGGCGACGAAGCCGACCAACGCCGGGCCTGCCAGCACGCCGGCATAGCCGAGCGTGGTGACCGCGGGGATGGCCACGCTCTCGGGCATCACCTTCTGCTGGCCGGTCAGCGAGAACAGGGCCGGCACGATGTTGGCGCAGCCCAGGCCGACCATCGCATAGCCCAGCAGGGCCACCCACCAGGCCGGCACCAGGACAGCCAGCAGGAATCCGATGCACGCCAGGGCGGCGCCCAGCCCGATGGCGCGCTGGCGCCCCAGCCGCTCCACAAGACCATCGCCCCACAAGCGGGTGACGGTCATGACCAGGGTGAACACCACAAAGCCCGCCCCCGCGCGCGCTGGGGCCATCGCCCGCGCTTCGATCAGGAACACCGCGCTCCAGTCCATCACCGCGCCTTCGGCCAGGAACACCACGAAGCCGAGCACGCCGATGAACAACACGACGCCGCGGGGCCAGGCCAGCAGCGGTGCATCCTGGGCCACGCGCTCGCTGCGCCAATGGCCCGCAAAGCCCAGCGCCAGCAGCACGATCGCTACCACGGCCACCACCGCGGCCAGCCACGGGGCGGCGCCCAGCGCCAGCAGCAGCGTGGTCATCGCCGCGCCGGCCAGTCCGCCGATGCTGTAGAAGGCGTGGAAGCCGGACATCATCGCGCGGCCGCTGTCGCGCTCCACCGCCACGGCCTGCATGTTCATCACGCAGTCCATGGCGCCGATGCCGGCACCGAAGCCGAACAGCACCAGGCCCAGCGAGAGTGGCGTAGGCATCCACGCCAGCAGCGGCAGCATGGCGACGATGAGCGCGGTCGTGACCAGCATCACCCGCCGGCAGCCCTGGCGCGCGGTCAAGGCACCGGCCAGGGGCATCGCCAGCAGCGATCCCGTCCCCAGGCACAGCAGCACCAGGCCCAGCGCCGCATCGTCCAGGCCGGCCCGCGTCTTGGCGAAGGGCACCAGCGGCGCCCACACGGCCGCAGCGAAGCCCGGGATGAAGAAGGCGGCGCGGGTGGCGTGTTGTTGCGAACGGGGGCTGGAGGATGTCATCGGAGAGTCCTTCTCTCGTGCCGCTCGTGGGAGTCGGACCGATGGCGGTTGAGGGCGAGCCATTGCCCGTCCCTGCACGACGCACTTCCCGCATGCGGGCAGGGATCGATGGCGGATGAGACACGCCGCGGGCGTGTCGTCATCCGCCCTACGCCGGGGTGGATGAGCGCACGGCCAAAGCGGCTCCTAACCGTAGGGCGGATGACGGCGCGCCGTGGACGCGTCTCATCCGCCTTAAAACCCTGCGTCCACGGCGGAAACACGACCTAGCGCGTCGTGTCCCGGGCGGGCGGGACTACTTGGCCTTGCCCTGGTTGGCCACCGCTTCGGCCGCGCGCTTGGCCGCTTCCGGGTCGCCCAGGTAACGGAAGGACTGCACCTGCAGCTGGTCGTCCAGCTCGAACAGCAGCGGGATGCCGGTGGGGATGTTGAGCTCCAGGATTTCCTGGTTGCCGATGTGGTTGAGGTACTTGTACAGCGCGCGCAGCGAGTTGCCGTGCGCGGTCACCAGCACGGTCTTGCCGTCCTTGAGCTGCGGAGCGATGGCGTCGAACCAGTACGGCAGCACGCGGTCCAGCGTGGTGGCCAGCGACTCGGTGGCCGGCAGCGCGTTGCGGTCCAGCGTGGCATAGCGGCGGTCGTGCGCCGGGTGCCCGGGGTCGGCCACATCCATCGGCGGCGGCGGGATGTCGTAGGAGCGGCGCCAGATCTTGACCTGGTCCTCACCGTGCTTGGCCGCGGTCTCGGCCTTGTCCAGGCCCTGCAGCCCGCCGTAGTGGCGCTCGTTGAGGCGCCAGCTCTTGTGCACCGGCAGCCAGTCTTGGCCCAGCTCGGCCAGCGCGCCCTGCAGGGTGTGGATGGCGCGCTTGAGCACCGAGGTGTACGCCACGTCGAACTGCAGGCCCTCGTCCTTCATCATCTTGCCGGCGGCGGTGGCTTCCGAACGCCCCTGGTCGGTCAGCTCGACATCGACCCAGCCGGTAAAGCGATTGTCCAGGTTCCACTGGCTCTGGCCGTGGCGCAGCAGTACGAGTTTGCGGGTCACTACGATCTCCAAGCGAAACAGGGGAGCGCGATTGTAGCGTCTGCATCCGCAAGGGACCGTGCCGGTTCGACGGCCGCGCGCCCTGGTGGACAAGCTTCGCTTGTCCACCCTACGTGGGGTGGATGGCGCTCCTCCATCCACCACCGCCGCGAGACGAGAACGCGGGCATGGCGACATCCGTGCTCAACGCAGGTCTTGCCGGCCGCGCGTCAAGGCGGCACTGCAGCGGCGACCAGTCTGAAGCGCGTTGCCGCGCAATGCCCACCGGTGCATCGGTCCCAACTCATCCGAGCGGATCCGCAAGGGGAGCGCAGCCTGCCCTGTAAACCAATTTTATTTTTTAAAAGTTGACAGGACGGCGAGTCGACGGAAGAATGCGCGCCGCCGTCGCCGTGTCCAGGCGCGTCAGCCGCTTCTCCAGATCGCGTGCGTCCTGCGCTTCGCGATCAGCGAGTGCGCGCGTAACACCTTCGCCGCTTTTGGAACACCCCATGCCCCCTCGCCCTGCCCGTGTCCTGATCCCCGCGCTGCTGACGCTCGCCATCGTCCAGGGCCTTGCCGCCTCTGTCGCCGTGGCCCAGACACAGGACGCCTCGGTGATCCTGGACACGGTCAAGGTGACCAGCCAGCGGGCAGACACCCTCGAGGCCGCGCGCGCGCGACTGCAACAGGTGCCCGGCGCCGGCAACGTCATCGACCTGTCCGCGGCCGGCCAGGGCCGCGTGGTCGGCACCGCCGACGTGCTGGCCTACCAGCCGGGCATGCATGCGCAATCGCCCGGCAACGAAGGCGTCAAGGTGTCCATCCGCGGTTCGGGCATCAACCGCGCACCGGGCGCGCATGCCACGGGCGTGTCGGTGTCGCTGGATGGCCTGCCCCTCACCTTTTCCGGCGGCACGCCCTACGAATTGCTGGAACCGCTCTGGCTGAGCCGCGTGGAGGTGCTGCGCGGGGCCAACGGATTCGACCGCGGTGCGCTGGCCCTCGGCGGGGCGATCGACTACGTCAGCCGAAGCGGACTGGATTCGCCCGGTCTGGAACTGCGTTACGAGGCGGGCCGGTACGGCTACCAGAAACGCAGCCTCGGCTACGGCGGTGTCGCCGGCGAGGTGGATTACTACGCGGCCTACACCGACAGCGAGTACGACGGCTACCAGCAGCACGCGGCCGGCCAGGGACGCGGCGCCATGGCCAACGTGGGCTGGCAGCTCGGGCCCGACGTGCAGACGCGGTTCTTCCTGCGTTACCGCCAGACCGAGCACGACACGCCCGGCCGCCTGACCCGCGCGCAGATCCGCGACAACCCGCGCCAGGCCAATCCCGCCTTCCTGGCCCTGGATGCGCGACGCCCGCAGCCGGGGAGCACCTGGATCGGCAACGTCACCACCTTCGCGCTGGATGCCGACTCCACCCTGCGCGCCGGGCTGGTGTATCACCGGTTCCCGATGGACTTGAACGAAAGCCTGTACCGCCAGCAGCTGGACTATGCAGCCCTCAACGGCACGCTGGACTACCGGCATCGACATACGTTGTTCGACCGCGAAAGCGTCACCTCCCTCGGTTTGCGCGTGACCCATGACCTGGACGCGGACGTGCGCGAAACCCTGCGCTTTGCCAGCAACGGGTACCCGGCGGGCACGCGCACACGCGACTTCCACCATCGCGGCACCGACAGCGTCCTACATGCGGGCAACGACCTGGTGCTGACACCGGCGCTGCACCTGGTGACCGGGCTGGCCCTAGTCCATACCACGCGCGAGGTGCAGGTGACCTGGCCCGCCAGTGGCGGGCGCATCGCCCAGGAGGGTTGGGACTACGCGCCGCGGCTGGGCCTGACCTGGCAGCGCTCGCCGCAGCTGCAGCTGTTCGGCAACCTCAGCCGCTCGGTGGAACCGCCGCACCCCTGGTCGATGATCTGGGGGTCGAGCACGTACTTCCCGGCAGGCAGCGGCGCTTCGACCGGCCGCCAGCGCGTGCCCGTCGCGCTGGACAACCAGACCGCGACCACGCTGGAACTGGGCGCACGCGGTGAAAGCGTACTAGGCCGCTGGGAGGTGACCGCCTACAACGCACAGCTGCGCCACGAGCTGCTGACCGTGGAGCGACAGCCAGTCCCCAACCTGATCGTAGCCGAAGCCAACGCCAGCCCCACCGTGCACCGCGGCGTGGAAGCCGGACTGGACAGCACGCTGTGGCAAGCAGATGCAGGCACGTTGACCTTGCGCCAGGCCTATACCTATAGCGATTTCCGCTATCGCCACGATGCGCGCTTCGGCGACAACCGGCTGCCCGGCCTGCCGCGACACTACTACCAGGCCGAACTGCGCCACGCGCACCCGTCGGGCGTCTACGCCGCGCTCAACACCGAGTACGCCTCGAACATGGCGGTGGACTACGCCAACAGCTTCTACGCCGATGCCCGCGTGATCTTCGGTGCCCGCGTCGGCTTCGACGCGCCGGACGGCCGCTGGCAGGGCTGGCTGGAGGCCCGCAACCTCGGCGATCGCCACTACGCGGCGACGGTGACGCCCGGCTACGACGACGGCGGGCGCGACATGGCCCGCTCGACGCCAGGCGAAGGCTTTGGCCTCTACGCCGGGCTGCGCCTGCGCCTGGACTGACCGCGTCGGCGACAGCGGCGGATCGACACGCCGCGGACGCAGGCCCGCGGCGTGTGAGTCCAGTACACCGGACTTACTCGGCCTTGAAGGTCAGCGTGGTGATGTGATGCATCACCGCAACCTGCTGGTCGCCGATCTTCTTGTCCACCGGCTCCTTGTGGCTGGCGACCACGATGTAGCGGCCCGCCGCCAGCTTGGGCAGGGTCACCTGCCCCTTCGCATCGGATTGGACCTCCTTGGTCCACTTGTCGGCGTTGATCACCGTGACCTTGGCATCGGCCAGGGGCTTGTTGCGGAACTGCAGCGTGAAATCCTGACCTTGCGACGCGCGCGGCACCAGCTCGAACGCCAGGCGGCCCTGCGTGTCCTGCCTGCCGGCACGCGCGTAATAGCTGACCGACTCGTAGCGGCCGTCCTCGCCTTTCCACGGCGCAAACACGCTGTCATCGGCCAGCCAGGCATCGCCGCTGTCCTTCAGCGGCGCGCTGAGGTGGTCGCCTTCGCGCGTCAACGCACCGGCCTTGTCTTTCGCGCCGAACAGGTCCGGCTTGACGATGCGCTTGATCTCATCCTGGCCGTGGTCCAGCACCTCCTGCGCCGGCTCGCCGAAGTACACGCGCACCGGGCCCGCGCCATCGCGCTCGATCCAGATTTCATGGGCCTGCGCGGAGACCGCAGCGGCAAGCAGCGCACAGAACAGCAGCGGACGTTTCATTCGGAACCTCATCATCGGATGCGAGAGAACGGGACGCGGATGCGCCCCGCCGTTGTTGGGAATGATACGCATCTTCTATAAGCGGTGATACCGACAGAAATGTCAGGCGCTTCTCCGCCTCCTACAGCGCAGGGCCAAAGGAAGGCGGCAGCTCGCTCGTGCCCCACTGCGTTTTCGCCTCCCGGCCCAGGGTGAAGTCCAGTGTGCCGCCGGTCCGAATGAACGAGGCCGGCAGCCACGCGCGCTCGCTCCTTGCGCCATCGCGCTCGAGCGATTGCACGTAGGGTGCATCCGGTGCGGCGTTGCGTGCACGGATCTCGATGCGCGCGCCTGGCCGTTCGATCACCGCCCGCGGAAACAGCGGGCTGCCGATGACCAGCTCCGCACGCCCCGGATACACCGGGTACAGCCCCAGCGCCGACCACACGTACCAGGAGGACATCTGCCCCAGATCGTCGTTGCCGGAGATGCCTTGCGGCGTATTGGTCCAGATCTGGCGCATGGCCGCGCGCACCGTGTCCTGGGTCTTCCACGGCTGGCCGACGAAGTTGTAGAGCCAGGGCGCGGCGATGGACGGTTCGTTGTCCAGCTCGGCGTGCAGCGGGCCGGACTTGGTCACTGCCCAGCTGCCATCGGGCTTGCGGAAGAAGGCATCCAGTCGCGCGGTGGTGGCCTCGGCACCGCCCAGGGTGTCAATCAAGCCCGCCGGATCGAACGGCACCATCCACAGGTATTGCGCACCGGAGCCCTCGACGAAGCCCTCGTCCGAGGCCGGGTCGAAGCTCGGCCAGCTGCCGTCGGCATTGCGTGGCTGGATGTAGCCGGCTGTCGCCGTGGCCTGCGGATTGAACAGGTTGCGCCACCAACCCGAGCGCTCGCGGAACAGCTTGGCGCCTTTTCGGTCGCCCGCTGCCAGGGCCAGTTCGGCCAGGCCGAAATCGGCCGCGACCAGTTCCAGGGTGTCGGCGGCCATGCCCCACCCCGGCGCGCCTACCGGCATGTAGTGCAGCTTGAGCCAGGCATCCAGGCCAGGACGCTGGCCCACGCACAGGATCGGGCAACCCTTGCGGCTGAGATCCTTCTCCGTCGGCACGGTCGCTGCCCGCTTCAACGAGGCGTAGGCACGCTTGAGATCGAAGGCGCGCCCGCCAAAGGCGTGGATGGCCGCCAGCGACGGCGGCGAAGGATCGCCATTCATCACCCCGGTGGCGCCGGTCTGGTGGGTCCAGCGGTCCCACACCCCGCCGTTCTGGTCGGCCTGGTTGAGCAGCGACTGGGCGATGTCCGAGCCGCGCTGCGGGTCCAGCAGGGTCACCAGCTGCAGCTGCGAGCGGTAGACGTCCCAGCCCGAATAGTTGGCGTACTGCGCCTGTTGGCGCCGCGCCAGGCGATGCACCGCGCCATCGAAGCCGCGGTAGCGGCCGTCCACGTCGCTGTAGAGATTCGGCTCCAGCAGGCTGTGATACAGCGCGGTGTAGAACACGGTGCGATCGTCCTGCGCCCCGCCTTCGATGTGGATCTGGCCCAGGGCCCTGTTCCAGGCGGTGCGCGTGGCCGCCTGGGTGGCCTCCAGCGTGGTGCCGGCCGGGCTTTCCTTTTGCAGGTTGGCGCGCGCGCCGGCCGCATCGACATAGGACACGCCGATGCGCACGTTGACCGTGGCGTGGTGCTTGGGGTCGAAGCTGATCCAGCCACCGGCGCCCTTGCCGGCCGGCGGATGCCCGCGCGTGCCGTAGGTGGTGCCGCCGCCGCCCTCGCTGGCGCCGGCCTGCAGCGTCTCGTCCTTCCAGGTGCCGCCCACGCTGAAGGGCTGGTCGAACTCTGCGACGAAATGCAGCGTGTAGTAACTCTCCTGGCGGTCATCGGCCAGGTAGCCGCAGAAGTTGCCGCTGGTGACCGAGCCGCTGACGGTGCGCTTGTCCGCGTCGATGCGGATGGTCGAGGCGGTGCTGCCCACTTCGCTGTCGGAGGTGCGGAACAGCAGGTTGGCCGGCTTGTCTTTCGGAAAGCTGAAGCGGCCGACCGCGGTGCGCTCGCTCGCGCCCAGCGCGACCGCCACGCCGTTGTCCAGGGTCACCGCGTACGCGCCGGGGCTGGCCTGCTCCTTGGCATGATCGAGGATGCTGGAGTACAGCACGCCCGCATCCACCGAGGACGGCGAGACCTTGATCGGCAGGGTCACCGGCATGATCGGGATATCGCCATTGGCCCCGGCGCAACCGGTGCCGGAAATATGCGTCAGGCCAAAGCCGCGCACACCGTTGGCGCGCCACTCGTAGCCGCCGGGCGCGGCGAAAGGAAAGCGCTTGCCCGGCAGTGGGGTCTGCTCTGGACTGAAGGCCACCATGCCGAAGGGCATCGTGGCGCCCGGATACACATTGCCGCCGTTGGTGGTGCCGATGAAGGGGTTCACCTCGGCGGCCGGATCGACGCTGCGTGGTGCCTCAAGGGCCAGCGCTGGCGCGCTCGACAGCAGCGTGGACGCGGTGAACAACAGCGATCGGATCATGTGGCAAGGCTCGCAATGGTCGGACAAATGCCCGCGCCGAGTATGCCGACCTAAATCGTTTAAAAGTGCGAACTCATCCGAAAGTCCACCTGGCCTGCACCTGGGGCCGACCTGCGCTTACTTTCTGGCCACCGCGTCCATCGCCGGTGCGTGTACCGCCATCAGCGCCGCGACCCAGTCGATGAAGACCCGCAGCTTGGCGCTGACATGGCGGTTGGGCGGATACGCGACGTACATCGGCATGGTCTCCAGCTGCCAGTCCTCGAACAGCGGCACCAACTCGCCCGCCTGCACGGCGGCCTTGGCCATGTAGTCGGGCAACCACAGCACGCCCAACCCGGCAAGACCGGCGGCCAGGTAGGCATTGCCATCGTCCACCGCCAGGATGTGGCGCCCATTGGGCACCAGGCGCTCATCGCCGCGCTGCATCGCAGATTGCAGGGTCCTGCCGGTGCGCGCCGACAGGAAGCCGACGATGCGATGCTGCGTGCCCTCCAGCTCGGACGGGTGCCGCGGCACACCGTTGCGCTGCAGGTACGCCGGCGAGGCGTAGATCCCTAGCCGCAGATCGCCCACGCGCCGGGCGACCAGCGACTGTTCGGTGATTTCACCGCCGCGCACCACGCAATCCACGTGCTCGCCGATCAGGTCGATGATGCGGTCGCTCACGCCCATGTCGAACTGGATGTCCGGATAGCGCGCATGGAAGTCCGGCAGTGCCGGCACCAGGATCATGCGCGCGAAGGGACTGGGCACGTCCACGCGCAGGCGTCCACGCGGGACGGCCGAAGCGCTGGACAGGCTGGTCTCGGCATCGTCGATCTCGGCCAGCAGACCCACCACGCGTTCGTAGTACACCGCACCGTCGGCCGTCAGGGCGACCTTGCGCGTGGTGCGGTTGAGCAGCTTCACGCGTAGCCGTGCTTCCAGCTGCTGCACCAGCTGCGTCACCGTGGTCTTGCTGACCTGCAGGGTCTCGGCGGCCTTGGTGAAGCTGCCCGCCTCCACCACCCGCGCGAAGGCCTGCATCGCATCGAGACGGTCCATCGCGCTTCCCCTGCTGCCTGTGATTGTTTGGATTTTACAAACATTGAGGGCGCGATTACCCGGTTTATCCCATCGCGACCGATGCCTAGATTGGGTCCATCACCCCACCGTGGCCGCGCAGGTCACCGCAACGAGGACAAGTTCATGAGCAAGCGCGACGTCGTGTTCCCCGAAGGCCGCCAGGCCCTGTACGAGCTGCATCGCTACTCCCCCGCCGTGCGCGCCAACGGCCTGCTGTTCGTCTCCGGCCACGTCGGCAGCCGCGAGGACGGCACCCCGGAACCGGACTTTGACGCCCAGGTCCGCCGCGCCTTCGCCAACCTCAAGGCGACCCTGCAGGCCGCCGGCTGCACGCTGGACGACATCGTCGATGTCACCAGCTTCCACACCGATCCGGACAAGCAGTTCGACACGGTGCTCAAGATCAAGGACGAGATGTTCCCCCAGGCGCCCTACCCGACCTGGACCGCCCTGGGCGTGACCTGGCTGGCGGGCTTTGATTTCGAGATCAAGGTAGTTGCCAGGCTGCCGTGATTCACTGCACAGCGCTTACGCCGCTGCCACTTGGTGGCGGCTTTTTCTGAGAGGGAAAACACGCATCCATATGTTGAAGGTGGACCTCTTGTGCCAGCTGATTGATCAACCAGGCATCGCTGAAGCGGTCCCGGGTGCGCTCGCCCACGGGCAGAAGTCCCGCGATCGCATCGGCCAACTCGACTGACCAAGTTACAGGCGCGGCCGCTATCTCATCTATGTTTTTCTCGTCCCCTCGGAGGTACGACCAGGGCAGCATGCGCTCCAACTGAGAGGCAGAGTGCAGGAGCCAGCGCCGACCATCAGACAGCCTGATATCGATCGTCAGCGTCGGGTAATCATCTGTCCAGCGGAACGTCCAAGGCCCTTCCAAGCGCGACCGAACAAGCCGCTCCACACCGTCACTCTGCAACTTGGCGCTCACCAGCGCACGCTTCTGCTCATCGCCACACGGCTCTGGTGGCGAACTCCTCCATGGGCGCCACCTCGCCATGATCCGCTCGGCGGTGGTTTTCTTCGCAAGCGTCTGAACTGCCGATTCACGGGTGACCGGCCGCGCTTGAACGGCGCTGATGAGCCTACGAACAGCAGGCGCTCCAACCGGACGAGGAATGGCAGGCCTCGTCTCACCCTCCTGTACCCATTGGTCGCCGTATTCGCCGTCGCCACGCGGGCGGATGGTATGCACCTCATTCACGCGGTCCCACCCCCAGTACTGGTAATGGATCACGATGTAATCCACTGCCGCCCCACGGTCCTGGTTGGGTTCAGCGCTGCACGCGACAAGTGTCAGCTATAGCGCCACCAAACAGGTTCGTGCCACCAAGGCAAAGATCACTCCGCCCCCGCCAGCAGCAACAACGAAGCCAACGCCAGCGACAGGTGCTCCACATCCACTGGCTTGTCCAGCGCCACGCTTTCGTCCAGCGAGTGCGAGCGCTCGCTGTCCAGTCCGCAGCCCAGGGTGACGGCGGGAATACCCAGGCTCATCGGCAGGTTGGCGTCGGTCGAACTGGCGCCCAGCCTGGGGGCGATGCCGCCGGCCTGGGCGACAGCGCGGGCGATCTGCACTAGGGCGGTGTCCTCGCCGGTACGGCCGACGGGGCGGTCGCCGATCAGTTTGGCCTCGTAAGCCACCTTGCCCTCGCGGGTGTCACGCGCCGCGTTTTCCGCATCGACCGCCGGCTGCAGCAGGGCCAGGAACTGGCTGCGCAGCTGTTCCAGCTGCTCCCGGCCTTCCGAGCGCATGTCCACGGTCATGGCCACGCTGTGCGGAATGGAGTTGACCGAGGTGCCGCCTTCCAGCACGCCGACGTTGTAGGTGGTCTTGGGCGACTCGGCCACTTGCAGTCGTCCCACGCCGGTGATCGCCTGGCCCATGGCGTAGGCCGGGTTGACCAGGCCAAAGCTGCCATAGCTATGCCCGCCGGGGCCGGTGAAGCTGACCTGATAGCGCAGCGAACCCACGCCACCGTTGGTGATGCGACCGGCGCGGCCGGGCTCGTAAGAGATGAAGGCGGCGATGCGGTCCTTGTACTTGCCCTGGGTGAACAGATGGCGCACGCCACGCAGATCGCCGGGGCCTTCTTCTCCCACGTCGCCAACGAAGAGGATGTCGGCCTTGTGCCGATAGCCGGCCGCGTCCATGGCGCGCAAGTAAGCCAGCAACGCCGCCAGCCCGCTGGTGTCATCGCCAATGCCCGGCGCCCGCAACGTGTTGCCCTCGCGCCGGACCTTGATGGGCGTGCCTTCCGGAAACACCGTATCCAGATGCGCGGCGACCACGATCAGCGGGCCGCCGCCGGTGCCGCGACGCAGGCCCATCGCATTGCCTTCGGCGTCCAGCTCCACATCGCTCAGGCCCTGGGCCTTGAGCAGCGCCAGATAGGCTTGCGCGCGCGCCTGTTCCTTGAAGGGCGGTGCCGGGATCTCGGTCAGCCCGACCAGGTGGTCGATCGTGCGGTCGTAGTCGCGCTCCAGCGCCGCGCGCGCCTGGGCGAACCGGGGGCTGGCCAGCAACGCCTTGGCCTGCGCTTCATAGCTGACGGCTTCCGAGGCGGCCTGTGAGGGCGGCGGCACCAGCAGCATCCAGCCAAGCATCGCCGCGGCAATCTGTTTCATCGCGTCTTCCTGTCCGGGGGAGAACAGCCCCGCATCGCCGCCACTGCCGGAACAGTGGCGGCGAATCGGCGCTACTTGGAATTGCCGGCCGCGCCCTTGGCCGGCGCGTTCTTCACGTAGGTGTCGAACCAGCTGAGCATTTCGTAGACCAGCTGCTGGTTGGACTCCAGCGCGGTGTACCAGTGCGGCTCATGCGGCAGCATCACCAGGCGCGTGGTGCCGCCATTGCCGCGGATAGCCTGGTAGAGCTTGCGCGACTGGAACGGCTCGGTGCCCGGGTTGGCATCGTCCTCGCCGTGGACCAGCAGCAGCGGCAGCTTGATCTTGTCGGCATAGAAGTACGGCGAGGCCTTCAGGTACACGTCCTGCGCCTGCCAGAGCGAGCGACGCTCGTTCTGGAAGCCGAACGGCGTGAAGGTCTTGTTGTAGGAGCCGCTGGTGGCCACGCCGGCCTTGAACAGATCGGTGTGGGCGATCAGGTTGGCGGTCATCAGTCCGCCATGGCTGTGGCCGGTGACGCCGATGCGGTTGCGGTCCACCACGCCCAGCTCCACCGCCTTGTCCACCGCCGCCTTGGCGTCGGCGGTGAGCTGCTCCAGATAAGTGTCGTAGGCGGTCTTGGGGTCGCCGACGATGGGGAAGGAGGCGTTGTCGATGATGGCGTAGCCGGCCAGCAGCATCAGTCGATACGGCTGCAGCCGGGTGAAGGTCTGCTGCGAGCCGGAGACCTGCCCGGCCTGCGCGCTGTTGGCGAAATCGGCCGGATACGCGTACAGGATCGCCGGCAGGCGCTGGCCTTCGGTGTAGCCCGGCGGCGTGTACAGGGTGAAGGACAGGTCCACACCATCGGCGCGCTTGTAGGTGACCAGGCGCTTCTTGATCTGGCGCACTTCCGGGGTGGGGTCGGCCAGGTGGGTCAGCGCGGTGGAGGTCGATGCGAAGGCGGCCTCGCCCTTGTCGGCGGCCGCGACCGGCGCGCCCAGCGTGCGCACGAAGGCATTGGGCGGATCGATCACCGACTGGTGCCAGGTGAGGAACTTCTGCGGCGTGGCGGTGAAGCCCAGGAACTGCTCGTAGGCATCGGCGTCGCTGCGGAACAGCCGCTCGGTCTTGAACGAGGCCAGGTCCAGCCGGTCCAGAAACGGGCGATCGCCCTTGGGCGAGGCGCCCTGCCCGCGCAGGAACACGGTATTGCCTTCCTGCCGCACGACATAGGCGCCGTTGGGCAGCGTGCGGTAGACGAACATGCCGGGGTCTTCGTATTGCTCGTCGCTGGACAGATCCCACAGCAGCCGCCCTGGCTGCCCGGGCTTGTCGACATCGACCACGTGCGTCTGCCGCCAGTGGCGGTTGTCGTCGTTCTCGAACAGGAAGGCCACGCCGGGCTGGGCGGTCCAGGCCAGGCCCTCGAAGCGCTGCCTGGTGCGGGCGATCTCGGTCGGCTTGCCGGTGAAAGGCGCCTTGAGCATCAGCACGCGGTCGCGGTGCGGCACCTCGACCTTCCAGTCACCGCGGTCCAGCGCTTCTGCCCAGACCAGGGTGGCCGGGTCGGTGGCGCGCCAGTCGTAATCGCGCGGGCCTTCGGGCACGCCGTGGATCGGCACGCGCTCGGCCAGCGGCAGCCTGGCCAGCAGCTTGCTCTGGTTGCTGCCCAGGTCCAGCACCGCCACGTCGTTGGCGAAACGCTGGTAGGTGACCGCGTGCGAGTACGGCGCCTGGATGGCATAGGTCAGCACGTGGCGGCCATCGGGCGCGGCATTGACGCCGTCGTAAATGGCCGGCGCACCGACATCGCGCACGGCATTGCTGGCCACGTCCACCACCGCCAGCTGCGAGGTGCCGTAGTAGGCGAACAGCGCCTCGTCGTGCTCGCTGGTCAGCAGGTCGCGTGCCTCATAGGTGCTGCTTTCACCACTGCCGCCCAGCGACTGCTGCACGTCCGGGCCGGGCGCATCATCGGCAGGGGCCGGCCCCTGCTTTGGCGGCACGCGCTTGACCAGCAGCGACTTGCTGCCCTCCAGCCACTGCACGGCGCTGCCGAAGATCGGGTTCAGCTGCACGCCCGGCACCTGATGCACCTGGCCGCTGGCCGCATCGCCGACCCACAGTTCGACCGAGGTGGGCGAGACGTTCTCGAACACGAAGCGCGTGCCGTCCGGCGACCAGCGCGCCGGGCCCGGGCAGGCACCGGCCGGCAGCGGCACCTTGATGTCCTTGCCGCTGGCGATGTCCACCAGGGTGAACTCGGCCACGCAGGCCGGGATGCCGTAACCGGCGCGGGTATCGTGGCGGCTGCGGTTCTGCGGCTCCAGGCGGACGCCGGCCAGCTTCAGATAGGGCCGCGCCACCCGCTCGATGGACGGATAGGTCTGCATCGTGGTCAGCAGCACACGCTGCCCGCTGGGGTCCACGCTGGGCACGGGCGGCGGTGGCGCCTTGAGCACCTTCATCAGCGACTCCGGCGGTGCCTGGTAGCCGGCCCAGGCGGGCCAGGCCAGCGTGGCGGTGCCGGCCATGGCGATCAGTGCCGCGGCCCACAGGCCCGGCCGTACTTGCTTGGTCTTCAACATCAGGCGCTTCCCCGTCGATCCAGAACATGTGCGGCCGCCTGGTCGCGGCCGCGTCCTCCCCGACTCTAGCACCGGGCAGACGCTCGCCCCTGGGCCAGAGGTCAGGGTCCGCGCATGCGCACCGGGGCTGGTGACCCTGCCGGCCGGCTTGGGCTAGGCTTGCGCGATGCCTGTCGCAGCGCCCAGTTTGAAGACCGTCACCGCAACCCGCTATGTCACCCCACTCCGCGAAGGCGGCTCCTTGCCTGCGGTGATCGAGGCCGACGACGAGGGCCTGTACGTGCTGAAGTTCCGCGGCGCCGGACAGGGGCCCAAGGCACTGGTGGCCGAGGTCATCGCAGGCGAACTGGCGCGTGCGCTGGCGCTGCCGATGCCCGAGCTGGCCCTGGTGGAGCTGGACATCGAGCTGGCGCGCACCGAACCGGACCCGGAGATCCAGGACCTGGTCCGGGCCAGCGAGGGCCTCAACCTGGGCATGGATTACCTGCCCGGCGCGCTCAACTACGACCCGGCTGCGGCCACCGTCGAGGCCGAGCTGGCCTCGCGCATCGTCTGGTTCGATGCCTTCATCAGCAATGTCGATCGCACCGCGCGCAACCCCAACCTGATGGTCTGGCACCGCCAACCCTGGTTGATCGATCACGGCGCGGCGCTGTACTTCCACCACGACTGGGCCAATGCCGGTGCCGCCTGCGAGAAGCCCTTCGTGCTGGTCCGCGATCACGTGCTGCTGCCGTTCGCCACGCGCATCGCGCAGGTCGATGCGGACATGGCGCAGGCCTTGACCGATGCGGTGATCGAGGATGTCGTCGCCGCCGTTCCCGAAAGCTGGCTGCAGGGCGAAGCCGCCTTCGCCGATGTCCCCGCGCACCGGCGCGCCTACATCGATTACCTCAAGCGGCGGCGTGATGCGCGGGCCGCCTTCGTGCAGGAGGCTGTGCGTGCCCACGCTGCACACGTATGACTACGCCATCATCCGCGTGGTGCCGCGGGTGGAGCGCGAGGAGTTCATCAACGTCGGGGTCATCGTGTCCTGCCCGGGTGCGCGGCACCTGCAGGCGGCCATCGAGATCGACCCGGCGCGGCTGCAGGCCTTCGCACCGACGCTCGAGGCGGAGGCGGTGCAGCCCTGGCTGCAGGCCATCGTCGCGATCTGCCGCGGCGATGCCAGCGCCGGCCCCGTGGCGCAGTTGCCGGCACGGGCGCGCTTTCACTTCCTGACCGCCAAGCGCAGCGCGGTGGTGCAGGTTTCCCCGACCCATGTCGGCCGCACCACCCGCCCGGAACACATCGTCGAGCACCTGCTGGAGCGCATGGTCCGCGTCCCGCGTTGAAGCGCGCGGCGCATGCTAGATTCGGCCGGTTCCCCACGCGCCCATGCCGCCTTGCACCAGGTCACCTGCACCGAAGAACGCCACGCCGAGGCCATCCTGGCGATCTTCAACGATGCCATCGTAAATTCCACGGCGTTGTACGACTACGTGGAACGGCCGCGCAGCGCAATGACCGCCTGGTTCGCCGACAAGCAGGCCAGCGGCCATCCGGTGATCGGCCTGGAAGACGAGGACGGCACGCTGATGGGCTTTGCCAGCTATGGCCCGTTCCGCCCGCGCCCGGCCAACAAGTACACGATGGAGCACTCGGTGTACGTGGCGCCGGCCTACCGCGGCAAGGGGCTGGGGCGAGTCCTGCTGCAGGCCATCGTGGACGAGGCCGAGCGTCGGGACATCCATACCCTGGTGGGCGGCATCGACCTGGGCAATGCGGTCAGCATCGCCCTGCACGAGTCGCTGGGGTTCGAGCGCGCCGGGGTGATCCGCCATGCGGGCTTCAAGTTCGGCCGCTGGCTGGACCTGGTGTTCTACCAGCGCCTGCTCAGCGGACCGGCGCATCCGGTGGATGGTTGAAGGCAGGCCCGAGACGCTCCCACGACAGCTAACGGCGACTCAAGGCGCCGGCAGGAACTTCAGGTCCGACGGCGACGTCACCTGCACGGTCTGCACCACCTCGCCCAGCTTCCCAGTCTTGGCATCGCGCCGCATGACCACCACCGCGTTGCTCAACTGGTTGGCGACCAGGACGTAGCGGCCATCGGGCGAAAGCGTGAACTCGCGCGGATGGTCGCCCTCCACGCTGCGCCGCTGTACCTGCGTGAGCTGGCCGCTCTTGGCATCGACGGCGAACACCACCAGCTGGTTGTCGGTGCCGCGGTTGCTGACGTACAGGAACCGCCCGTCGGCGGACAGGTGCAGCGCCGCGGCCGAGTTCTTGCCGGCAAAGCCCTGGGGCGCCAGGTCCACCTGCTGGGTCTGCACCAGCTTGCCCTCGCGCACGTCGAAGCCCACCACCTGCCCCGGCATCTCCAGGGTCAACCAGGCATGGCGGCCGTCGGCGCTGAACAGCAGATGGCGTGGCCCGGAGCCCGGCGGCAGCACCACTTCCGGCTGGTCCGGGTCGCGGCTCAGCGGCGCCTCGGGCTGGGACGGATCGTAGCGATAGACATAGATGCGGTCCGCGCCCAGGTCCTGCGCATAGACCCGCTTGCCATCGGGCGAGACCACTGCCGAATGCACATGCGCGGCCTGCTGGCGCTCGGCGTTCACGCGGCTGGCGTGGTGGGTCTTGACCTGCACCGCGGGCTTGAGCTGGTCGCCCTGCACCGGCAGCACCACCAGGGTGCCGCCCGGATCGACCGAGCCGGAGTAGTTGGCCACGAACAGAAAGCGCCCGTCCCGGCTCAGCGAAGCGTGCGTGGGCTCGTTGCCCAGCGTGCTGATCTGGCTGGCCTGCTGCAGGTCGTGCGTGGCCGGATCGATGCGGAACGCGCTGGCACGGCCGATGGGATCGCGCTGGCCGGGGCCATTTTCGTTGACCACGAACAGCGTGCGGCCATCGGGCGCCACCACCAGCCAGGAGGGATTCTCCGCCGGGGCGACCTGGCGCGGCGCCTGGCCCAGCTTGCCGGCGGCCGGATCGAAGTCGAACACCTGGATGCCGCCGCTGCCGCTGGCGGTGTAGGTGCCGACCAGCAGGGTCTGCGGCGTGGCGGGCGGCATCGCGGCGGCGGACAGGCCGCTGGCAGCGCACAACAGGAGGGGACCGAACAAGGCAGGCTCCGTGATCTTGGATGAGCCGCCAAGTATCGGGCCTGGCGCGTTGCCGTGCCGCCAACCGCTTCACATCGCGCCGGCGCGGCATCGGGCTTCGATCATCGCCCGGTGCGCCGCCACCCCCGCCATCGCCCCGGCCGCCACCGCCAGCGGCACGCTCTGCATCGCCGTGGCCATGTCGCCGGCGGCGAATACGTTGGCCACGCTGGTCTGGCGCAGCTCGTCCACCTTGACGTAGCGGCCCAGCGGACCGTCAACCAGTTCGCAGCCCAGCTGGACGGCAAGATCGCTGGCCAGTTCGATGCCTGGTGCAGTGAACATCGCCGCCAGCGGAATCCGGCGCCCGTCCTGCAGTTGCGCAAAGCGCAGATGGGTTCCAGGGCCTTGCAGCGACACCACCGGGCTGTGCTCGAGCTGCACACCCAGTGCCTGCAGGCGTGCGGCCTGCGCCGCGTCCGGGAGATAGCGGCCCTGGCTGAAGTAGATCGTCGGCCCCCATTCGGAGACGACCTCGGCCTGGTGCGGACTCATGGCGCTGTTGGCCAGGATGCCCAGCGGCTGGCCGGCGAACTCGTAGCCATGGCAATACGGGCAATGCAGCACGCTCTGGCCCCAGCGCTCGGCCACGCCTTCCACCTGCGGCAGGACATCGCGGATGCCGCTGGCCAGGATCAGCTTGCCCGCGCGAACGGCCAGGCCCTCGTCCAGGGTGATGCAAAAGCCCTCGCCCTCGGGCTCGGCACGGCGCGCCAGGCCGATGTGCAGCTCAACCGTCGGGTAGGTCATCACTTGCGCCACTGCTTCGCCCAGCACTTGCGCTGGCGGCTTGCCGTCGTGGCCGATCAGGCCATGGGCCTGCTCGGCAAAGCGGTTGCGCGGCCGTCCGCCATCGATCACCAGCACGCGCTTGCGCGCGCGGCCCAACATCAAGGCGGCCGAGAGGCCGGCAAAACTGCCGCCCACGATCACCACGTCATAAGGCTCGGATACAGGCGACATTGCAGCGCTCCTCTCGGTTCGGGATGGTCGCCATTTTACGTAACTTTATTTGTTACTCAATAGGTCACGACGTCGCGGCTCGCGTTTTTGCGGACGAGAGCAAGGTTGAGGACATGTCGGGTGCTGCTTCCGGGTGACTGGCGGAGCCGGCCAATCCCGTGGGGTCAGACGAGATGCGCCTTGGCGGTCCTGCGGTCCCAGCCGCCCTTGCGGCACAGCGCATCGAACTGCGCGGCCAGATCGGCCAGGCTCACCTGGGCCAGGCGCGCCAGCAGCAAGGCCTCGGCCTGCTGGAGCGCATCGTCGATGGCGGCGTTGACCACCTTCTCCACCCCGCAGTCCGGATTGGGATGCTCATGGCCCAGCGCGAACAGCTTGGCGCCGCCCACGGCGCGGTGCACATCCAGCAGCGTGACCTGGGCCAGGTCGCAATCGATCAGCCAGCCGCCGCCGTGGCCGCCACCGGAACGCACATACCCCGCCTGGCGCAGGCCGGCCATGGTGCGCCGGACCACCACTGCATTGGTGCCGAGCATCTGCGCGATCTGCTCCGAGGTGAACGGCCCGTCGTGGCGCGCCATGTGCAGCAGCACATGCAGCATGCGGGACAGGCGGCTGTCGGTTCTCATCGCGCGTGGGTCGGCAGGAAGGCGCCGCAGGCTAGCACAGCGCAGATCCCACTCAAGAACGGGCAACGTCGTCACGGTGGTGAGCCGCGCGTGCACGACCGCCCTGCTCCAACGCCGTCCTCTGCGGCGCGACCGAGCAGGAAGTCCGTCCGATCGGGTGGACCGCTTCCCTTCACTGGCACCGATGGCACGGTGACGGCCTCGCAATACCTACAATTAGTAGGTTACTATTCGTAGGAATCAATGCCGGAGTCGCCCATGCATGCCCTGATCGTCGTCGCCCACCCCAATCCCGACTCGCATACCCATGCGGTCGCCAAGCAGCTCAGCATGGGGCTGACTGCCGCCGACGGGCAGCACACTTTCGAGATCGCCGACCTGGCCGCGGAAGGGTTCGACCCGCGCTTCATCAGGAACGATGTCGCAATACAGCTGAAGAGCGCAGCCATCGACAGCGACATCGCCGCCGAGCACGCGCGCCTGGAGCGGGCCGATGCCCTGGTCCTGGTGTATCCGATCTACTGGTGGTCCTTCCCCGCGCTGCTCAAGGGCTGGATCGATCGCGTCTTCGTCCAGGGCTGGGCCTATGAGGACGATGCAAACGGCAAGCTGGTCGGCAAGCTTGGGCACCTGCCGGTGCATCTGGTCGCCATCGGCGGCGCCGACCAGCGCACCTATGCGCGCCATGGCTACTTCGGCGCGATGAAGACGCAGATCGACCACGGCATCTTCGGCTACTGCGGCGCACGCGTGCACACCTCGGAGCTGCTCCTGCTGCCGGACCCTGCGTTTCCGCAGGCGCATTACGACACGGCGCGTGAGATTGGCCAGCGCGTTTTCCGCGCGACGGCTGCTCCGCGCGAGGAGCGCGCGCTGGCGTGAGCGCTGGCGAATAGTGAGCAAGCTTCCATAGATGCAGCTCTTCCTGTGGGAGCGGCTTCAGCCGCGAAGAGGCTTTCCCGGTGAAGCCCTTTCGCGGCTGAAGCCGCTCCCACAGAACAGGTGCACGCGGATGAATTGTCGCGGAGAAAAGTTGTTCGAGGCTTCCTCTACGCTCGGCATGAAGAGACGACCGAGTCGAAGAGCCTTACCGAGTTAGGGCCAGTGGTGTTGGAAGTCTGCTTTCCGCGACCAGCCACATCGCATCGAGACCTCCCGCACGACGACGAGGAATCAACAATACCCCGCGCCGGCAACAACGTCGGGCCCATGTCAGGCGCGCGGCCACCGGGGCTCGATGCCCTCGGTGGCCACGACGCCAGCCCGCACGCACGATCGCGCTGCACATGCGGACTGGACGCACCCGCTGCTCAGCGCATCACGGTCCTGGCGCTGCCAGCGGCCTGCTCCGGCACGATCTCCACCACCTTCTCGCCCGGCGGCTGGTCCAGCCAGCCGCCAGCCATGGCGCGGTAGAGACCGACCACGGCCTGGCCCTGCCCCGCGCGCCCCTGGGCAAGCGCGCTTTCGGCCAACAGGCGTGCGTTCTCCGCTTCCAGCAGTTCCAGCGTATCGATGGCGCCTTCGTCGAAGCGCAGGCGCGCGATGTCCGAAGCCCGGGCGCTGGCTTCCGCCGCTTCCTGCAGATGCGTCAGCTCACCGCGGCTGCCACGCCAGCGCGCCAGCGCGTCCTCGGCATCCTGCAGGGCCCGCAGCACGCTCTGGTCGTACAGGGCCAGCGACTCGGCCGCGCCGGCATTGGTGGCGGCGATCTGCGCACGCACCCGGCCGACATTGAGGAAGCCACCGCCCACGCCGACACCCAGCGTGCGGGTCTCGCTGTCGCGCTTGAACAGATCGCCGCTGGCCAGGGCCTGCGTACCGAACAGCGCGCTCAGGCTGATGCGCGGGAACAGGTCCGCAGTGGCCACCCCGACCTGGGCGGTGGCAGAGGCCAGGCGACGCTCGGCCGCGGCCACGTCCGGACGCCGGCGCAGCAGTTCGGCCGGCGCGTCGGTGGCGATGCGCTCGGGCAGCTGCGGCCAGGCCGCATCGGCGCTCAGCGAGGCCCAGAACTCGTCCGGGCGCTTGCCGGCCAGCACGGCGATGCCGTGCGCGACCTGCGCGGCCTGCGATTCCAGCGCGGGGATGCGGCTGCGCGTGCTTTCCAGCTGCGCGCGACTGCGGTCCACGTCGAAAGCGGTGGCAAAGCCCTCGCGCTGGCGCACTTCCAGCAGGTTGGCCGTGCGCGCCTGGTTCTCGGCGTTGGCCCGGGCGATGCGCAGCTGCTCCTGCAGACCGCGCAGCTGGAAGTAGCGCGACCCCAGCTCGCCGACGATGGACACCTGCAAGGCGGCCAGATCCGAGGCACGCGCCTGCGTGTCGGCACGCGCCGCCTCGGTGGCACGGCGCAGGCGGCCGAACAGGTCCAGCTCCCAGCTGAAGCCGACCTCGCCCTGGTAGACATCCTGGTCGCGCAGGTCGCGGTCGAACATCGGCAGGCCCGCCGCACTGGAGCGTCGGTCCTGGTAGCCGGCGTCGGCCTGCAACGTCGGCGCCTGGTTCCAGCGTGCCCCGCGCAACAGGGCGTTGGCCTGGCGATAGCGGGCCAGCGCGGCGACCAGGTCGCGGTTGTTGGCCAGCGCATCGTCCACCAGCTGGGTCAGCAGCGGGTCGTTGAACTGCTTCCAGAAGGCCGGGTCGGCATCGGCCTGGGCCGCGGTCTCGGTACCGGCGTGCAGATACGTGGCCGGTGTCGGGGTATCGGGCCGGACATAGTCCGGCCCCACGGTGCAGGCGGCCAGCAGCATGCTCAGCACGCCGGCGGCTAGGGGTTTGATCACCATGGCAGTGCCTCGTCCATGTAGAAGAATCCGGCGGTGGGACCGTCCGGGCCAATCAGCGCCAGGCGTACGCTGGTCTTGGCGCCCTCGGGCACGCTGATCTCGCCGCGCTGCTCGCCGTCGCTGTAGTTCATCTCGGTCTGCACGTAGCCGGGGTGGATGGTGTTGACCTTGATCGGCGTGCCGCGCAGCTCGTGCGCCAGGTGCACGGTCCAGGCGTTGACCGCGGTCTTGGACACGTCATAGGCCGGGATCTTCATCTCGTAGATCGGCGAGGCCGGATCCAGATGCGCGGTGATGGAACCGAGCAGGCTGGAGACGTTGACGATGCGGCCCGCGCTGGAGGCGCGGATCAGCGGCAGGAAGGCGTTGGTCACCGCGACCACGCCGAACAGGTTGGTGTCGAAGGTGCGGCGCCACACGTCCAGACCCTGCTCGGAGGGCTTCTTGGTGACGTCGTCCACCGCGATGCCGGCGTTGTTGACCAGGATGTCCAGGCGACCATGACGGGTCCTGACGGTGGCCACGGCCGCATCGATGCTGCCGGCGTCGGTGACGTCCAGCGCGATGGCTTCCACCGGCAGGCCCTCGCCCTGCAGCTTCAGCGCGGCCTCCACGGCGCGGTCGCGGTCGCGGCCGGCCAGCAGGGTGTGCACGCCGGCCTGCGCCAGCTGGCGGACGGTCTCAAGGCCGATGCCGCGGGTGGCGCCGGTGACCAGGGCGATCTTCTGTGCGTCGTTCATTTGCATGCTCTCTTGATGTTGTCGTTGGAATGCGGTGTCGGTCAGACGGCCTGGGTGCCGTGGCCATGGGCGTCGTCATGCGCCAGCGTGGCGGCCTTCTTCGCCTCGTGGCGCGTCACCAGCTTGCGCAGGGCGACGTAGAACACCGGCGTGAGGAACAGGCCGAACAGGGTCACGCCCAACATGCCGGCGAACACGGTGATGCCGGTGACCGAGCGCACTTCGGCGCCCGCGCCATGGCCCAGCAGCAGCGGCACGGTGCCGGCGATGAAGGCGATGGAGGTCATCACGATGGGACGCAGGCGCAGGCGGCAGGCTTCCAGCGCCGCCTCCACGATGCCCTTGCCCTGCATCTCCAGCTCGCGGGCGAACTCCACGATCAGGATCGCGTTCTTGCACGCCAGGCCCATCAGCACCACCAGGCCCACCTGCACGAACACGTTGTTGTCCCCGCCGGTCAGCCACACGCCCACCAGCGCGGACAGCAGCGTCATCGGCACGATCAGGATCACCGCCAGCGGCAGGCTCCAGCTTTCGTACAGCGCGGCCAGCACCAGGAAGGCCAGCAGCACGGCCATCGGGAACACGATCATCGCCGCATTGCCCTGGGTGTCCTGCTGATAGCTCAGGTCGGTCCATTCCAGGGTCATGCCGTTGGGCAGCACCGCCGGCGCCATGTCCTTCAACTTGGCCATGGCCTCGGTGGAGGACAGCACGCGCGGGTCGGCGCCGCCCACCAGGTCCGCGGCCGGATAGCCGTTGTAGCGGATCACCGGGTCCGGGCCGTAGCTCTGGCCCACGCTGACCATGCTGCCGATCGGCACCATCTCGCCGGCGGCATTGCGGGTGCGCAGGTTGCCGATGTCCTCCACGCTGTCGCGGAACTGGCCGTCGGCCTGGGCAATCACCTGCCAGGTGCGACCGAAACGGTTGAAGTCGTTGACGTAGCTGGAGCCCAGGTAGGTCTGCAGCGTGCCGAACAGGTCCGTCAGCGCCACGCCCTGGGTCTTGGCCTTCTCGCGGTCTACCTGCGCATCCAGCTGCGGCACGTTGCCCTGGTAGGTGCTGATCGGGAAGGACATGCCCGGGGTCTGCGAGATCGCCCCGGAGAAGGCCGTCGTCGCGTTCTGCAGCGCGCCGTAGCCCAGGCCGGCACGGTCCTGGATGTACAGCGAGTAGCCGGCGCCCTGCCCCAGGCCCAGGATTGGCGGCGGCATGATCGAGAACGCGAAGCCCTGCTGGATCTGGGCGATGCGCGCATTGATCTCGCCGTTGATCTCCGCGGCTGTGCGGCTGCGCTGGGCAAAGGGCTTGAGAGTGATGAACACCGTGCCGGTGTTGGGGGTGTTGGTGAACTGCAGCGGGTTCAGACCGGGGAAGGCGATGGCGCTGTCCACCCCAGGGGTCTGCAAGGCGATCGTGGTCATCTTGGCGATGACTTCATCGGTGCGTGCCAGCGAGGACCCTTCCGGCAGCTTGACGCCACCGATCAGGTACAGCTTGTCCTGCTCGGGGATGAAGCCGCCCGGCACCACCTTGAACATCAGCCCGGTGCCCACCAGCAGCAGCGCGTACACCGCGAACACCGCGCCGCGCTTGCCCAGGATCTTCGAGATCGAACCCTGGTACTTGTGCGAGCTGGTGTTGAAGAAGCGATTGAACGGGCGGAACAGCCAGCCGAACAGGCGGTCGATGATGCGCGTGGGGCGATCCTTGGCCGCACCGTGCGGCTTGAGCAGCATCGCGGCCAGGGCCGGGGACAGGGTCAGCGAATTGATCGCCGAGATCACCGTGGAGATGGCGATGGTGGTGGCGAACTGCTTGTAGAACTGACCGGTCACCCCGGACAGGAACGCCATCGGCACGAACACCGCGCACAGCACCAGCGCGATGGCCACGATCGGTCCGGAGACCTCGCGCATGGCCTGGTGGGCCGCCGCCAGCGGCGACAGGCCTTCCTCGATGTTGCGCTCGACGTTTTCCACCACCACGATCGCATCGTCCACCACGATGCCGATGGCCAGCACCAGGCCGAACAGGCTCAGCGTGTTGATCGAAAAGCCCAGCAGGTACAGCGCGGCGAAGGTGCCCACCACCGAGACCGGCACGGCCAGCAGCGGGATGATGGACGCGCGCCAGGTCTGCAGGAACAGGATCACCACGAACACCACCAGCACGATGGCTTCCAGCAGCGTCTGCACCACCGACTTGATCGAATCGCGCACGAACACGGTCGGGTCGTACGGGGCTTCCCAGGCCATGCCCTGCGGGAAACGCCCGCCCAGCTCGGCCATCTTGCCGCGCACCGCGTCGGACAGCTCGATGGCGTTGGCGCCCGGCGACTGGAACACGCCGATGCCCACCGCGGCCTTGCCGTTCAACTGCGAGCGCAGGGTGTAGTCGCCCGCACCCAGCTCCAGCCGCGCCACATCGCGCAGGTGCACGATCTCGCCGGCCTGGCCGGCCTTGAGCACGATGTCGCCGAACTGCTCCTCGGTCTGCAGGCGGCCCTGGGCGTTGATCGGCAGCAGGAAGTCCGAGGCGTTGGGCATGGGCTCGGCGCCAAGCTGGCCGGCCGAGACCTGCACGTTCTGCTCGCGGATGGCGGTCAGCACGTCGTTGGCGGTCAGGCCGCGCGCGGCCACCTTGTCCGGGTCCAGCCAGATGCGCATGGCGTAGTCGCCGGCGCCGAAGATGTTGATCTGGCCCACGCCCGGCAGGCGCGACAGCTCATCCTTGATCTTCAGCGTGGCGTAGTTGCGCAGGTACTGCGAGTCGTAGCGACCGTCCGGCGAGGTCAGGTGCACCACCATGGTCAGCGTGGGCGACTGCTTCTGCGTGGTCACGCCCTGGCGGCGCACGTCCTCGGGCAGGCGCGCCTCGGCCTGGCTGACGCGGTTCTGCACCTGCACCTGGGCCTGGTCCGGGTCGGTGCCGGGCTTGAAGGTCACCGTGGTGACCAGCACGCCATCGGAGCCGGCGACGGACTTCATGTACATCATGTTTTCCACGCCGTTGATCGCCTCCTCCAGCGGCGTGGCGACGGTTTCGGCGATGACCTTGGGGTTGGCGCCCGGATAGACCGCACGCACCTGCACGCTCGGCGGCACCACGTCGGGGTACTCGCTGATGGGCAGCAGGGGCATGGCGATCAGGCCGGACACGAAGATGACGATCGACAGCACGGCCGCGAAGATCGGCCTGTCGATGAAGAAGCGGGAGATATTCATGGTGTGGGTTCCCGTCGGCGCAGGGCCGATCAGTGCGTGCCCGCGGCGGCGACGGTGCGCGCCGGCTCGGGCTGGAGCTTCAGGGGCTTGGCGTCCACCGGCATGCCCGGCATGAAGACCTTCTGCACGCCGTCGACGATCACGCGGTCGCCGCTGGCCAGGCCCTTGTCGACGATGCGCAGGCCCTCGGCCTGGCGGCCGAGCACGACGTCGCGGCGCTGGGCCTTGCCGTCCTTGTCCACCACGTAGACGTACTTGCGGTCCTGGTCGGTCATCACCGAGCGCTCATCGATCAGCGTGGCCTTCATCTCGCCGCTGCCCAGCAGGCGCACGCGGGCGAACAGGCCCGGGGTGAAGCTGCGGTCCTGGTTGTCCAGCACCGCGCGCACGCGGATGGTGCCGGTGCTGCGCGCGACCTGGTTGTCCACGAAGTCCACGTGGCCCTCGTGCGGATAGCCGTCCTCGCCCACCAGGCCGATCTGCACCGGCACATTGGTGTCGCGCGCGCCCGGGCGCTGGCCCGACTGGGCCATGCGCACGTAGCGCTGGAAGGTGCCTTCGTCGGCATCGAAATGCACGTGCACCTTGTCCAGCGACACCAGCGTGGTCAGCACGCTGGCCGCATCGCCGGCGGTGACCAGGTTGCCGGCGGTGACCAGCGCGCGGCCGGCACGGCCATCGATGGGCGCGCGCACCTGGGTCCATTCCAGGTTCAGGCGCGCCTGGTCGACCGCGGCCTGGGCAGCTTCGACATTCGCGCGGGCTTCGGCTTCGGCCGAGCGGCGCTGTTCGACCGCCTCGGTGGCGATGGCCTGCTGCTGGGCCAGGCGGCCGGCACGCTCGGACTCGCTGCGGCTCAGCGTGGCCTGGCTGCGCGCGCGGGCCAGCTCGGCCTGGGCGCGGGCCAGTTCGGCGCGATAGCTGCGCGCGTCGATGGTGAACATCACCTGGCCCTGCTTCAGTTCCTGGCCTTCGACGTAGTTGACCTTGTCGATGTAGCCGGACACGCGCGGACGCAGCTCGACGGTCTGCACGGCTTCGACGCGGCCGCTGAACTCATCCCACTGGTGGATGTTCTTGACCAGGACCGGGGCGACGCCCACGGCCGGCGGCGGCGGTGCGGACTGTTCGGCGGCGTTGCCGCTGCAGCCGGCGATGACCGCCAAGGCCAGCGCGCTAGCGGCCATCAGGGCCAGGCGACGCGACGTCCAGGTGGATGCTTGGAGGGAGATTTTCATGAGGAGCCTCTTGGGTGGAGGAGACGAGGAACAAAACAGCCCCTGCGTCCACGCGAGCGCGGACGGTCGGGAGAAGCGAATGCGATGCGGTGCGCAGCCTGCGACCTCAACCGAAGTTGAGGTCAAGCGCCGCGGTCATGGAGGGTCGGCGGTGCTGGCGCGTTCCAGTGGGTACAGCGGCTGGGTGGGCACGCAGGCCTTGCTGCCGGCACGGCCGATGATCGGCGCGGCTGGGCCCTTGTGCGTCATCAGCGCCACCGCCTGGCGACCGACCGCCAGCGCGCTGGGCCACTCGGCGCAGGCGTCGGCGGCGTTCTCCGGGGTGGAGATCGGGTGTTCGGTGGCCAGCAGCTGCACGCGCACGCCCAACTGCGCGGCTTCCTCGTGCAGCATCTGCGCCAGCATGCGGGTGGCCGCGGCGGCCACCGAGTAATGCCCGTGCCCGGCCCAGCCGTTCTTGGGCAGCGGCCCGTCCAGCAGCACGTAGTGGCAGGACTGGTACGGCGACTCCTCGTTGAAGCGTGCCAGCAGCGGCAGCAGGTGGCGGGCAGCGGCCAGGTGCGGCAGCACGTCCTGCTCGATCCGCTCGCGCAGCACGTCGGCCGGCTGGTCCAGCAGGCGCCCAGCCCTGGGCAGGCCCGACAGGCTGGCGAACACGGCGCGCAGGGGCTTGCCGCGCTGAGCGATGCGCTGCGCCAGGGACTGCGCCGCGGCTTCGTCGGCCACCGAGGCCTCACGCAGGAAGGTCAGTCCCGGTTCGTCGGCGAAGTAGTCGGCCAGCGCCTGCATGCGCGGACCGTCGCGGCCGACGGCCAGCACCGGGCTGCCCACTTCCAGCAGCGCCCCGACCAGCCCATAACCGATCACGCCATCGGCGCCGAGCACCAGCGCTTCAGGATTGGACCGTCTCACGGGATGTTTCCTCCCATATCCGGGATAATCCCGCCAGCGGGATGCTGCCGGACGCGCCGCGCCCCCAGCTGCACGCTGGCCCCGCCCTGATGGCGGCGCGGCGTGGTGAACTCGCGAAAGCCTTCGCCGGGCTTGCGATCGCGCAACGCGTCGCTGAAATTCCCAATACGCACGGGGGATTTCCAGTTCGACGCCAGCAGTCTCAGAAGTTTGGTCATGGCGGGCCTCGTCGGTCCTTCATTCGATGGACGACACCTTAGGCCGCAAATGAGGACTTGATTAGTCCGGATTTGAGGGAATAATCATCCCACGGCCGGGCCAATCGGTTCGGCGGCCCACCATGGAGCCCCCATGACCCACGATCTCAACGACACCCTGATCTTCGTCAAGGTTGTCGAGCAAGGCAGCTTCATCGCAGCAGCCAACTCCCTCGGGCTGCCCAAGACCACCGTCAGCCGCAAGGTGCAGGAACTGGAAACGCGCCTGGGCGCGCAGCTGTTGCACCGGACCACGCGTCGCCTCGGCCTGACCGAGGCCGGCACCGTGTACTTCGAACACAGCCAGCGCATCGCCCAGGAGCTGGAAGAAGCCGAGAGCGCGGTGGGCCAGCTGCAGTCCGGCCCGCGCGGCTGGCTGCGCTTCACCGTGCCCTACTCCATCGGCATCACCTGGATCGCGCCGCTGCTGGGCCCGTTCCGCGAGTTGTACCCGGAGATCCAGCTGGACATGCACCTGGGCAACGAAACCCAGGACCTGATCGGCAGCGAGTACGATCTGGCCCTGCGCGGCGGCAAGCTGCCCGACTCGGGCCTGGTGGCGCGCAAGCTGGCCACCCTGCGCACGCAGATCTTCGCCAGCCCACGCTACCTGGAAGAACACGGCGAGCCGCTGCACCCCAACGACCTTCAGTACCACCGCACCCTGGCGATGCGGAAGAACCGCGTCGGCAATCGCTTCGCCTGGACGCTGAGCAATGGCCACGAGACCACCGACTTCACGGTCAATCCCTTCGTAGTCGCTAACGACCCGGCCGCCCTGCACGGCGCGCTGGCCTGCGGCGAAGGCCTGATGCTGACCGGCGACGTGTCCGCCAAGCCCTACGTGGAAGCCGGGGTGATCCGCCGCGTGCTGGCCGGCTGGACCGGGCCGGAGTACGACTTCAGCGCGGTGTTCCTGGGCGGCAAGCTGATGTCGCCCAAGGTGCGCGCCTTCGTCGACTTCCTGGTCGAACGCCTCAACTTCGACGCCGACTACATGATGGCCATGTGCCCGGTGCTGATGGCCGAGAAGGAAGCGCAAGCGGCTGCCCTGCGCGAGCGCGAGCAGCAGCTGGAGGAGGACGGCGACACCGGCCAGCGCATCCTGGAGGAGATCACGCGCGACTGATCGCGCGCCTGGCCGTCGGCCGCGATGGGCGTTCAGCGGAAGAACCTCATCGCGGCCAGGTCATCTCGCACCACCCTGCAAGGATCCTGTGGGAGCGGCTCCAGGTGGCCTAGGGCCATCAGCCGCGAAGGGGAATTTCCCGGTAAAGCCCCTTCGCGGCTAAAGCCGCTCCTACCCTCTTGTGGAGCGGATCTTCATCGGCCATCGCATGAGGCCAAGCCACCGACGCTTCATGCGCGCGGCAGCCTCGGGCACAACGACCCAACCCCGGTCGCTGCGCACCCACCACCCCAGGTGCCTTTCCATTTGCGCGCGCCTCAGGCAGGCTATCGGCGCGGGCCCGGATGGCGAAATCGGTAGACGCACCAGACTTAAAATCTGTCGGGAGCAATCCCATGCCGGTTCGATCCCGGCTCCGGGCACCAGCGACGATGTGAGCGAAAGGGGGCGTCTGGCGGCGCGATCGATCCGGATGCAGGCGCTGCCGCGGGCGGCACGCCATCGGCCGGTTCGAGCGCCGGCAGCAGGCCTCATCCAAGCTCGCCCTTGCAGTCCCACCATGGCCCGGGGGTGTCATGCAGGCTGGCTCTTCTCGTATCGATACCGCACGGTATCACCGCACCGGCATGGCCCGGACCTTATGCTGTGGCGCGGCCCGGGTCAGGGCCGGCCAAAGTCCGTTGAAAGGTCCTGCACTCCGTGAACCCCTCGCTGCCCCGACCGCCCGTGCCTGACACCGAACGCGTCAGCATGGCCCTGGCCGCCGGCGCGATCGTCGGCACCTGGATCTGGGACCTGTCCCAGGACGGACTGACGATCGACGATGCACTGGCCAAGGCCTTCGACCTGGATCCCGCAGCGCCACGTGAGCGTGTGCGCCTGGAACTGCTGCTGGACTCGATCCACCCCGAGGACCGGCCCGCGGTCGAAGCGGCCATCGCCAGCGCGCTGCAGCGCGGCGGCCGCTATGGGGAGCAGTATCGGGTCCGGCTGCATGACGGCGGCTATCGCTGGATCGAGGCGATCGGCCAGGTGGATCATGATCCATCAGGCAAGGCGCGACGCTTCTCCGGCGTGCTGATCGATATCGATGAGCGCAGGCGCATCGAGGCCGAGCGCGACCAGGCCCAGGCGCTGCTGCGCTCCTTCATCGAAGCGGCCCCGGGCGTGGTCTACGCCAAGGATCGCCAGGGTCGCATGCTGATCGGCAACCGCGGCACCACCGAACTCATCGGCATGCCCCCGGAGCAGTACGTGGGCCGCACCGACGCCGAGTTCCTGGCCGATCCGGACCAGGCTGCGGCGATCATGGCCGTGGACGAGCGCATCATGTCCAGCGGGCAGTCCGAGCAGGTCGAGGAGGAAGTCAGCTTCCCCGATGGCACCCACGCCTACTGGCTGTCCACCAAGGCGCCGCTGCGCGATGCCGAGGGCCAGGTCATCGGCCTGATCGGCACCTCCCTGGACATCACCCAGCGCAAGCTCGATGAAGCCCGGCACCGGGAGACCGAGGAGCGCTATCGCCTGGCGGCACGGGCGACCAACGACGCCATCTGGGATTGGCGCATGTCCGACGACCAGGTGGTCTGGAACGAGGCGATGGGCGACCTGTTCGGCCATCCGGTCACCCAGACCGATGCGGCGTGGTGGCTGGACCATATCCATCCGCAGGATCGGGATCGGGTCGAAACCACCATCCAGGCGGTGATCAACGCAGGCGGGACCGGCTGGGTAAGCGAATACCGTTTCCGCAGGATCGACGGCAGCTATGCGGACGTGCTGGACCGCGGCGCGGTCCTGCGCGGCGAAGGCGGCGAACCGATCCGCATGATCGGCGCGATGCTGGACCTGACCGAGCGCCGCATGGCCGAAGCCGCGCTGGCCGAGAGCGAGGAGCGCCTGCGCCTGGCCACCGAAGCCGGCGACATGGGCTTCTGGGATGTGGATGTCATCCGCGACAAGCTGATCTGGCCGGCGCGGACCAAGGCCATGTTCGGCATCTCCCCGGGCGTGGAGGTGTCGATGCAGGACTTCTATGGCGGCCTGCACCCGGACGACCTGGCGCCCACCAGTCAGGCCTTCGCCGCCGCGGCAGACCCGGTGCAACGCGCGTTGTACGACGTGGAGTACCGCACCATCGGCAAGGAGGACGGGATCGTGCGCTGGGTGGCGGCCAAGGGCCGCGGCATCTTCGTTGAGGATCGCTGCGTGCGCGTGGTCGGCGTGGCCATCGACGTCACCGAGCGCAAGGCCGCGCAGGCGCGCCTGCAGGAATTGAACGAGCACCTGGAGAGCCGGGTGCTGGAGGAGGTCGAGGCGCGCACGCGCATCGAGAACGCGCTGCGGCAGAGCCAGAAGATGGAAGCGGTGGGCCAGCTGACCGGTGGCATTGCCCACGACTTCAACAACATGCTGACCACGGTGATCGGGCCGCTGGAGGTCCTGGAAGCCCGCCTGGGCGAGAGCGACCCGCGCATCCGGCGCTGCATCAGCATGGCCCAGGATGGCGCGCGTCGCGCGGCCGAACTGACCCGGCGCCTGCTCGCGTTCTCGCGCAAGCAGCCGCTGCAGCCGGTGCAGGTGGATGCCAATGCGCTGATCGTGGGCATGTCCGAGCTGATCACCCGCTCGCTGGGCAGCAGCATCCAGCTGGAGACCGTCCAAAGCGCGGGGCTTTGGTGGACGCGGGTGGATCCCAACCAGCTGGAGAACGTGATCCTCAACCTGGCCGTCAACGCGCGCGATGCGATGCCCGACGGCGGCCAGCTGCGCATCCGCACCGCGAACTGCGAAATCACGGAGCACGGTGCGGTGCCGTCGGATGTCCCGCCGGGCCAATACGTGGTCATCGAAGTCTCCGACACCGGCACCGGCATGCCGGCCGAGGTGCTGGCCAAGGCCTTCGACCCCTTCTTCACCACCAAGCCCGCCGGCCGCGGCACTGGCCTTGGCCTGTCGCAGGTGTATGGCTTTGTCACCCAGTCCGCGGGCCATGTCAGGCTCGAATCCGAGCTTGGACGCGGCACTACCATCCGCATCCATCTGCCGCGCGTGCTGCAGGCCGACTTGACCCCGGTGGTGGCGACAAGCGGCGGCGACGCCTGTGGACCGGTGCGCGCCGAGCTGATCCTGGTCGTCGATGACGAACCCGGCGTCCTGGAGTTCTCCAGCACCGCGCTCGCCGAACTGGGCTACCGCGTGTTGACCGCCGGCAGCCCGGCGGCGGCGCTGGACCTGCTCAAACAGCACCGTGAGGTCGACCTGCTGTTCACCGACGTGGTGATGCCCGGCGCCAGCGGCCCGCAGTTGGCTGCTGCCGCCAGGGTGCTGTCACCGCAGCTCAAGGTGCTGTTCACCAGCGGCTACACCCGCGATGAGATGGGCCATAACGGCGTCCAGGACCCAGGCGTCCACCTGCTGCACAAGCCTTATTCCCTGGACGCCCTGGCCCGTCAGGTCCGTGCGGTGCTGGACGAGCCCGCTTCGGTCGCTGTCGCCTGACCACCCGCGGCCGCGCGCTTCGTGCGAGACGGCCGTGCTGCGTGGCAGTCGTCTCGCCCAGGCGCCGCGCGCCCCACCAGCTGACGCGGACCCGGCCATCCCAGGCACAGGCCCGCTACACGCGATGCCGCCTATTTGGCCGCGGCCCGCTCCGGCGTCACCCGCCACAAGGTGTTGGACAGATCGTCGGCCACCAGCAGCGCGCCGCGCGGATCGACCGTCACGCCCACCGGGCGCCCCCTGGTCATGCCGTCATCGCCGTAGAAACCGGTGACGAAGTCGATCGGGTCGCCCGCCGGCTTGCCGTCGCGGAAGGGCACGAACACCACCTTGTAGCCCACCGGCGGATTGCGGTTCCAGCTGCCGTGCTCGCCCACGAATGCGCCGTTGGCGAATTTTTCGCCAATGCTGGCCTGCGAGAACGCCAGGCCCAGCGCGGCCACGTGCGACCCCAGCGCGTAGTCCGGGGTGATCGCCGAGGCGACCTTGTCCGGGTCCTGCGGCATCACGCGCCGGTCCACGTGTTTGCCCCAATAGCTGTAGGGCCAGCCGTAGAAGCCGCCTTCGCGCACGGAGGTCAGGTAATCCGGCACCAGGTTCGGGCCGATCTCGTCGCGCTCGTTGACCACCGACCACAGCGTGCCGGTGCCGGGCTGGACGGCCAGGGCGGTGGGATTGCGCAGCCCGCTGGCGTAGGTGCGGTGCGCACCGGTGGCCGCGTCGATATGCCACACCTGCGCCCGGTCCACCTCGGCGGCCATGCCGCGCTCGGTGATGTTGCTGTTGGAGCCGATGCCCACGTACAGGTAACGGCCATCGGCGCTGGCCGCCAGGGCCTTGGTCCAGTGGTGGTTGATGGCCGACGGCAGGTCGGTGACCTTGACCGGCGCGCCGCTCGCCTTGGTCTGGCCCTGGCGATAATCGAAGCGCACCAGCGCATCCTGGTTGGCCACGTACAGCGCATCGCCGATCAGGGCCAGGCCATAGGGCGCATTGAGCTTGTCGGCGAACACCGACCTGAGCTCATAGGTGCCATCGCCGTCGGCATCGCGCAGCAGCGTCAGGCGATTGCCGCTCTTGGACCCGGGCGTGTTGCCCTGGGCCTTGATTTTGCTGGCGATCACATCCTTGGGCTTGAGCGCCGGCGCACTGCCGCCGCGCCCTTCGGCCACCAGGATGTCGCCATTGGGCAGCACCAGCGACTGGCGCGGGATGCCCAGGTCGGTGGCGATGGCGCTGATGCGATAGCCGGCCGGAACCACCGGCGTGCGGTCGCCCCAGGCTTGAGGCTTGGCGATGGTCATGTCCGGCATGAGCCCCCGCGCAGGCTTGGGCAGCTCGGGCGTGGCGCCGCGTTGGTTCAGCTCGGGTGCCTTGCCGCTGCAGGCCGCCAGGGACGCCGCAAGGACGGAGACCGCCAACACACAGGAGGTCCGGGACTTCATCGTGCACCTCCGTCACGCAGGCTGGAAAAGCCGGCCCAGGTGGCCAGCAGCGCAAGAAACAAGGCCGCGGCGGACCACACCAACGCACCAGGCATGATCGCCCAGGCATCGCGCGCATGGTGCAGCGAGCCCAGCAGTCCTACGCACCAGGTCACCACCAGCGCCACCACGTAGAACACCGCGCGGCTGCCACGGGCCAGCCCGACCAGCGCGCACAGCAGCGCCAGCGTGGTCACCACCATGGCCCCTGCCAGCAGCCATGCGGCGAAATTGGCCCACTGGATCTCATGGCTGCTCCAGTACGCGTAGTCGCTGAGCAGGGTGCCCAGATACAGGGGCCAGAGTCCCCCGAGCACCGCGGCATGGAATGGATGGATGACCCAGACGCGGGTCGTGGGTGAAGTTGCGTGCATGGCATGCGGCTCGACGGCAGAAGTCTCACGATGCTGCCACTGCGACGTATGCGCACCGTGAGGGTGAGCCGCGACGACGCGGGCGGACGCAGGTCATCGTTATGCTGGCGACCCTTCGTTGTGCACAGTCGTGGAGTGAGTTTGGATTCGGTCTATCTGGTGGTCGCCCTTGGCGCGGTGGTGGCGGGTTTCGTGCAAGGGCTGTCGGGCTTCGCCTTCGGCCTGACCGCCATGTCGTTCTGGGCCTGGACGCTTGAGCCGCGCCTGGCCGCCACGCTGTCAGTGTTCGGCGCGCTGATTGGGCAGCTCATTGCCGCGGTCAGCGTGCGCCGTGGCTTCAACCTCAAGCTGCTACTGCCCTTCGTGCTGGGCGGATTGGCCGGCGTGCCGCTGGGCGTGTGGCTCTTGCCGCAGTTGGACCTGCACTGGTTCAAGGCCATCCTCGGCGGATTGCTGGTCCTGTGGTGCCCGCTGATGCTGGCCTCGCGGCACCTGCCGCGGCTGACTGCCGGCGGGCGCATCGCCGATGGCATGGTGGGCATGGCGGGCGGCGTGCTCGGCGGCATCGGCGGCTTCACCGGCACCCTGCCGACGCTGTGGTGCACCTTGCGCGGCTACCAGAAGGACACCCAGCGCGCGGTGATCCAGAACTTCAACCTGTCCATGCTGCTGGTCACCATGGGCACCTACCTGGCCACCGGTCTGGTCACCCGCCAGGTGCTGCCGCTGCTGGCCATCGTCGCCCCGGCGATGCTGCTGCCCACCCTGCTCGGCGCGCGCCTCTACGCCGGCATCAGCGAGGCCCGGTTCCGCCAGCTGGTGCTGGGCCTGCTCACCGCCTCGGGCATTGCCCTGCTGGCCTCCGCGCTGCCGAACCTGCTGCAGCGAGCGGCCTGAAACCTCGGGCCACGCAGCGCCGGCCGAGCGTCCCGACGGCCATCAGCGCCCCGGGCGTGAGCCCCCGATGAAAAATGTTTGACCCGCCGCGCGAGCGCCATTACTATTTGCGGCCCCGATCGGCCCACACGCCAATCGACGGGCGGTTAGCTCAGCGGTAGAGCATTGCCTTCACACGGCAAGGGTCACAGGTTCGATCCCTGTACCGCCCACCATGGATTCGACGAAAGGCCACCTTTGCAGGTGGCTTTTTTGTTGGGCGCTCGATGATCCATTCTGGCCATGCGAGCCCTCGTTGCATGACCTGCCATCACACTAACGGGCTGTCCCGCATCCGCTCAGTGCGGCAAGACCGCGCGCCCCACCTGCCAGCAATGCCGGAAAAGCGGTGACAAGTGGCAGCGGCAAAAGGACCAACTTGAAAAACCTGGCTTCGCCAAAGTGGGCCCAACTCGAAAGCCTGTGGGAGCGGCTTCAGCCGCGAAGAGGCTTTACCGAGAAAGCCTCTTCGCGGCTGAAGCCGCTCCCACGAATAAGCCCGCACTAAGGTCCCTCAATCATCAGCGCCGCGCGCTATGGCCCACCGACCAGCGACGCCACCGCGGCGAAGTGGAAGGCGCCGCCGACGACCACGAAGCCGTGCCAGAGCGCGTGCATCCAGGGGCGCTCGGAGCGCAGGTAAAACGGTGTGCCCAGGGTGTAGGCCACGCCGCCCAGGGCCAGCCACAGCAGCGTGGTGCCGGTGAAATGGTCGATCAGCGGGCCGGTGGCGATGATCACCAGCCAGCCCATGGCGATGTAGATGCCGACCGAACTCCTGTTCCGGCGTGGCGCCGCGCGCAGCTTCAGCGCGGTGCCGATCAGCGCCGCGGGCCAGACGATGGCCAGCAGCAGCGCGCCCCACCCGCCCCCGAGTTCCACGGCGAACGGGGTGTAGGTTGCGGCGATCAGCAGATAGATGGCGCTATGGTCCAGCCGGCGCAGCAAGGCCTTGCGCGCGGCGAGTCGACTGCCGTGGTACAGCGCCGAGCACACGTAGGTCATGACCAGCGCAAGCACGAAAACGGCGATGGCGATCGTCAATACCGGCGGCACGCTGGCCGCGCTGTCGATGACCAGGCGCCAGCCCAACACGGCGAACATCAGCGCGCCGATGGCGTGGATGATGACGTTCGCACGCTCGCCATCGGGAATGGCGCGCATCGGCCGCATCAGCTGCAGGCTGGCTGCCCTCGCGCTGCGCACGTTCCATGCGGCTTCGGTCAGGCCGTGCGAGCGGCCGCGCCCGACCTGGTGGGTTACTGAGGACGATGAGGCAGTGGGTTGGGAGTCGCGCATGGGCAGGACGATCCTTGTGAGGCGGCAGGGCCGGATCGCCCTGCAAGGCGCCGACGGTGGATCGGTGGTGCGCGTCATGCGAAGACCCCCAAAACGCACGCACGGGTTCGCACCTGACTGGGTCAGCACCGCGTCCGCGGAGGGGCAGTTCGCCGATCCGCGCAACGCCAGGGACAACCACCGACTGGCGCAGCTTGGCTCGGCAACATTGCGTCAACCTTGTCCGGCCGTCATGGCCCCTGGCCCAGCTCCACGCGCACCAGCGCGCCACCGGTGGCGCCGTCGAGCAGGCTGATGCGACCGCCGTGCCGCTCCACGACCTGCTGCACCAGGTTCAGGCCCAGGCCTGCGCCGGTGCTGCGCGGGCGCAGGCGCTGGAAGGGTTCGAACACGCGCGCGCGATCCTCCTCGGGGATACCCGGGCCATCGTCCTCGACCTCCAGGCTCGTCCCGTCCACCCGCACGACGATCCGCCGCGCGCCGTGCTCTGCGGCGTTCTGCACCAGGTTGGACAGCACGCGCTCGATCGCCCCGGCATCGCCAAGCACGGTGCCCGGGCGTGCGACCACCACCTCCACCGACTTGCGCGCCGCGATCAGCAGGGGCGCTAGGTCGGCCACCACGCGCCGGGCCAGCGCGCCCAGCTCGAGCGTCTCCATGCGCTCGGCGTGCTCCATGCGGTGCAGGTCCAGCAACTGCTCGGCCAGCGTGGCCAGCCGCGCCACATCGGCCGACAGCGCCCGCGCCGTGGCATCGTCGGTCACGTCGATCCTGGCGCGCAGGATGGCGATGGGCGTGCGTAGCTCATGGGCGGCCGAGGCGATGAAACGACGCTGGCGCTCGTAGCCTTCGTCCAGCCGTGCCAGGGCGTGGTTGACCGCACGCACCAGGGGCGCGATCTCCTTGGGGACTTCCGACTCGGTCAGCCGCAGGCCGCGCTGATTGATATCGATGCGATCGGCCTCGCCGGCGATGTGGGCTACGCCTGCCATGGAGCGCCGCACGATCAGCGTGGTCAGCACGATCGTGACCACCGCCAGCAGCACGAAGATGGGAAGCATCAACACGTTCGCGGCGATCACCAGCACCATCGTGACCGCCGTCAGCTTGCCGTGTCCGAGCACGGTGAGTTCGCCCGCCGGTCCGGTCTCGCGACGCACCACCACCGACAGGCCCTGCTCGGCCACCCGACCGCGCAGATCCCCATGGGCAAGGCGATGCAGGCGCCCGCGCATCGAGTCGAACTCGGAAGGCACCCGACCGAAGGACACCGAACGCCCACGCGCGTCCTCGGCCACGAACCACGCGGTGGGCGTCTGGCCGCGCGCTTCGGCCAGCTCCGGCGTCATGCGCACCGCCAGGCCGCCGTCCTGCGTACGCACCACCGCATCGGCGGCCACCTTGGCGAAGCTCTCATCGGTGAACTGTCCGCCGCTGTCGGCACGCACCAGCAGCGTCAGCGGTACGAAGAACGCCACCAGCAAGGCCAGCAGGTGGTAGATCAGCAGTTGCCGGATCAGGCGCCACTTCAGCGACGCCTGGCCGCGGCTCACTTGGCCTCCCGCAGCAGGTAGCCGACACCGCGGATGGTGTGGATCTCCACCCCCGTGTCCGCGTCGGCCAGCTTGCGTCGCAGGCGCGAGACGTGCGAATCCAGCGTGTTGGACTGGATCTCATCGTCGAATCCGTACACCGCCTGTTCCAGCGACTCGCGCAGCACGGTGCGCCCGGCCCGGCGGATCAGCGCGGCCAGCACGCGCAGCTCACGGCGCGGCAGATCCAGGCGCTCGCCGTGGACACTGGCCTCCTCCGAATCCAGGTCGAACACCAGCCGGCCCAGCGCAACCTGTTCCTGTCGCAGGTCCGTCGGCCGCCGGCGCACGGCGCGGATGCGCGCCAGCATCTCCTCCAGGTCGAAGGGCTTGGCCAGGTAGTCGTCCGCCCCTTCGTCCAGGCCCTCGATGCGATCGGACAACTCACCACGGGCGCTGAGCACGATCACCGGCACGCCCGGATTGCGCTCACGGATGGCGGGGATCAGGCGCAGGCCATCACCATCGGGCAAGGTACGATCCAGCAGCACCAGGTCATGGGTTCCGCCGTGCGCGGCCTGCCGCGCCAGCGCAGCCGTCCCGGCGTGATCGACCACATAACGCTGCCGCTCCAGGCTGCCGCGCACGGCGCTGGCCAGTTCGATCTCGTCTTCCACCAGGAGGATGCGCATGGATGTTCCTTGAGTCGTGCCGTCGTCGCCCGGCATGGTAGGCAGGCGTGGGCGCGGGCCGGATGAGGGCCTGTCCGCCTGCCACCGGCCAGGCGCCGCCAGGGGGCGTGGCAACAAACCACCGCAACATTGCCGCAACATGGCGTGCACCAGCCGCGACGCGCGTAATGAGCGCAACCCATGAATCCTGAGCACATGCCATTGGCCGGGATCGCGTGCAGTCGTCAGTGTGCGGATGCGTCCCTTGCATAGGGTGGACAACGCGCAGCTTGTCCACCCAGTCGCCCGCTGCGGTTGTGCGCAGGACGCCCTCGCGCCTTGTCGTCATGGGACGGCCTGCGCTGTCGGCCGCGTGCGAGGAGCGCACGCGTGGTCGGAAACTCCGCTCCCTCGCGGCCGGAGTTGTTCTCGGTCCTGCAGTGAGCAGGCAGGCTGGCGATCACGGCTTTCGCGTCCGCCGAACCTGCCTGCTCGCATGATCAGGTCCATTCGCCCTTACACTTTTCGGAGATCCCCCACATGTCCGATGTACGCAACACCCGCATCGTCCTGGCCTCGCGACCGCAGGGTGCGCCCGTGCCCGAGAACTTCCGGCTGGAGCAAGTGCCGCTGCCGGCACCCGGGCCCGACGAGGTGCTGGTCCGCAACCGGTACCTGTCGTTGGACCCGTACATGCGTGGGCGCATGGACGACCGGCGCTCGTATGCCCCGCCGGTGGCGCTGGATGAGGTAATGGAAGGCCGCACCGTGTCCGAGGTGGTGCGCTCCCACGCGCCGGGCTTCAAGCCCGGCGACCTGGTCCTGGCCAGCGGCGGCTGGCAGACCCATGCGGTGCTGCCTGCGGAGCAGTTGACGCGTCGCCTGGACCCCTCCGGCCCGCCGTTGAGTACCGCGCTGGGCGTGTTCGGCATGCCGGGCTTCACCGCCTACGCCGGGCTGCACGAGATCGGCAAGCCGCAGCGCGGCGAGACCTTGGTCGTCGCGGCGGCCAGCGGCCCGGTCGGCGCCACCGTCGGCCAGCTCGCCAAGATGCACGGCGCGCGTGCGGTCGGGATCGCCGGTGGCCCGCGCAAATGCGCCTACCTGGAAGAGATCGGCTTCGACGTCGCCCTGGATCACCGCGCGCCGGATTTCGCCGAGCGACTGGCTGAGGCCACGCCTGATGGCATCGACGTGTACTTCGAGAATGTCGGCGGCAAGGTGTTCGATGCGGTGCTGCCGCGGCTGAATGATTTCGCCCGCATCCCTGTCTGCGGAACCATTGCCACCTACAACGCGCGCGATGAGGCTTTCCCGGGCCCTGACCGGCTGCCTGCATTGATGGGGCAGATCCTGCGGCAGCGCCTGACCTTCCGTGGCTTCATCCAGCGCGACTTCATCGCGCTGTTCCCGCAGTTCGAGCGCGAGATGACGCGCTGGCTGGCGGAAGGCCGCATCAAGTATCTGGAGGATGTCGTCGAAGGGCTGGAGCAGGCGCCAAAGGCCTTCATCGGCCTGCTGCAGGGGCACAATTTCGGCAAGCTGCTGGTCCAGCTCTGATCGCCTAGCCCGCAGAACGCGGCGGCGGCCAGGGACGGCCTGCCCTTCCACGCCGCCCGCCCACGCGTCGATCGCGATCGGCGCGGCCAAGGCAGCTGCGCTCACTGGTTGGTCTACCTGGTCACACAGCACCACTGTCGCGCGTTCAGCTACACATGCGCATGGCCGGCCGCCAACCTGCTTGGCATATCATCGACGGCGCTGTCTGCCACTAAAAATTTGAAGTTCGAGCGCGCACGTGTCCATGCTGCCCTGCAGCACAGACTTTAGACGCAAGGGCCTTGCAAACCCTGGCATGGCTGTTATCGTGCAATCGATTGCATGAAACGATTTAACCTGTGGAACCTGGTTGGGAGGCCAGCGGAAACGTGGCCATTGTCCTGCACACCCGCAACGCGCGCTTTCCACCATCGCCTCGATGGGTTCCAGCGTGATCTCTCCTCGTCCTGAAAGCCCGCACGCAGCAGCGATTCGCGCCGGGCGACACGCCGCGCGCGCGGCGGCTTCAACTGGCCTGGAAGCACACACACCCGTACCAGTGCACGCGGTCGGCACAGGCCGCCAGCAGGTGGGCGCATGAGCGCGCGCTTCAGTCGTCGCGATGCGCTGCGCGCCACCCTGGCCGGTGGCGTCGCCCTGGCCGCCCCTGGCGTACTGGCTGCGCAGTCGAACGCGCCCTCGTCGCCGCTCAAGGCGCCATACAAGCATTCGGTGGCGCGCTGGACCTTCCCCAAGCTCTCGGTCGAGCAGCTGTGCGTGGCGGTCAAGGGCATCGGCTTTTCCGCCATCGATCTGGTCGGCCCGCAGGACTGGGCGACGCTGAAGGCCCATGGCGTGGACAGCTCGATGTGCAACGGCGCGGAGATCAGCCTGGAACAGGGATTTGCCGGGCGCGAGTTCCACGATGCGCTGGTGGAACGCTACACCCGCCACATCGACCTGGTGGCCGATGCCGGTTATCGCAACCTGATCTGCTTTTCCGGCAACCGCAACGGCATGGATCCGCAGGATGGACTGCGCAACGCCGAAGCCGGTCTGAAGCGGATCCTGGGCCATGCGGAAAAGCGCGGCGTGGTGCTGGCCATGGAGCTGCTGAACTCCAAGGTCAATCACCCGGACTATCTGTGCGACCACAGCGACTGGGGCATCGCGCTGTGCAAGCGCCTGGGTTCGGCGCATTTCGGCCTGCTATACGACATCTACCACATGCAGGTGATGGAGGGCGACATCATCGCCAACATCCGCAAGCACCATGATTACTACGTGCACTACCACACCGCGGGCGTGCCCGGTCGCCATGAGATCGGCGACGACCAGGAACTGAATTATCCGGCGATCTGCCGCGCGATCGGCCAGACCGGCTTCACCGGCTACCTGGCTCAGGAGTTCATCCCGACCGCCCCCGATCCGCTCGCCTCGCTGCGCGATGCGGTCCGTCTTTGCGACATCTAGAACATATCCACCGAGGGAACACACCCCATGGCAGACAACCACTACGACGCCATCGTCGTCGGCTCAGGCATCAGCGGCGGATGGGCCGCCAAGGAACTGACCGAGAAGGGCCTGAAGGTCCTGATGCTCGAGCGCGGTCGCAACATCGAGCACATCAAGGACTACGTTAATGCGATGAAGGAGGCCTGGGATTTCCCGCATCGCAACGTGCCCACGCAGCAGATGATCGCCGACCACCCGGTGCTCAAGCGCGACTACCCGCTGGCGGAAAACACCAACGGCATGTGGGCCGATGAGAAGGACTGCCCCTACACCGAGACCAAGCGTTTCGACTGGTTCCGCGGCTACCACGTGGGCGGGCGTTCGATTATGTGGGGCCGGCAGAGCTATCGCCTGTCCGACATCGACTTCAACGCCAACAAGAAGGAAGGCATCGCCACCGACTGGCCGATCCGCTATGCCGACATCTCGCCCTGGTACGACCATGTCGAGCGTTTCGCCGGCATCTCCGGCACGCGCGAGGGCCTGGAGGTGCTGCCCGATGGCCAGTTCCTGCCGCCGATCCCGCTGAACATCGTCGAGAAGGACGTGGCCGCGCGCATCAAGGCGGCCTTTGGCGGCACCCGCCACATGATCCACTCGCGCTCGGCCAACATCACCGAGCCCAAGGTCGAGCAGGGCCGCACCAACTGCCAGTACCGCAACAAGTGCATCCTGGGTTGTCCGTTCGGCGCCTACTTCTCCACGCAGTCGGCCACCCTGCCGGCGGCGATGAAGACCGGCAACCTGACCCTGCGCCCGTTCTCCATCGTCAAGGAAGTGCTCTACGACAAGGACCGCAAGCGCGCCCGCGGCGTGGAGATCATCGACGCCGAGAACGGCCAGACCTATACCTTCACCGCCAAGGTGATCTTCCTCAACGCCTCGGCGTTCAACTCCACCTGGGTGCTGATGAATTCGGCCACCGACGTGTGGGACGGCGGGCTGGGTTCGTCCTCGGGCGAGCTGGGCCACAACGTCATGGACCACCACTTCCGCATCGGCGCCTCGGGCGAGGTGGACGGCTACGACGACAAGTACTACTTCGGCCGTCGTCCCTGCGGCTTCTACATCCCGCGCTTCCGTAACGTCGGTGCCGACAAGCGGCCCTACACGCGTGGCTTCGGCTACCAGGGCTCGGCCAGCCGCAGCGGCTGGTCGCGCGACATCGCCGAGCTGAACATCGGCGCGGACCTGAAGGACGCCCTGACCACCCCGGGCGACTGGAGCATCGGCATGACCGCCTTCGGCGAGATGCTGCCCTACCACGACAACACCATCAGCCTGGACAGGAACAAGAAGGACAAGTGGGGCCTGCCGGTGCTGGCCATGGACGTGTCGCTGCGCGAGAACGAGTTCGCCATGCGCAAGGACATGGGCGTGGACGCGGCCGAGATGCTGGAAGCGGCCGGGGTGAAGAACGTCAAGACCTACGAGAGCGATTACGCACCGGGCATGGGCATCCACGAGATGGGCACCGCGCGCATGGGCCGCGACCGCAAGAGCTCGGTGCTGAACATGCACAACCAGGTGTGGGACGCACCCAACGTGTACGTAACCGACGGTGCCTGCATGACCTCGGCCGCGTGCGTGAACCCTTCACTGACCTACATGGCCCTGACCGCGCGCGCGGCCGACCATGCCGTGCGCGAACTCAAGGCGGGGAATCTCTGATGGAACGTCGCGAACTGTTGAAGATGATCGCCGCCGCCACTGGCGCGGCGCTGGTCGGAAATCCGTCGCTGCTCTTCGCGCAGGCCCAGCTGCCGGTGCCCGGGGCGAACAACAGCTTCTCCCCCACCGAGGTGGCCAAGCTGGATGAGATCGCCGAGGTCATCCTGCCCAAGACCAGCACGCCGGGGGCCAAGGACGCAGGTGTCGGCTTGTTCATGGCCCAGTACGTCACCGACTGCTGCACCAAGGAGCAGCAGGACATCTTCCGTGCGGGCCTGGCCGACATCGACAAGCGCAGCAAGGGGAGCTTTGTGGCCCTCAAGCCCGCCGCGCGCGGCGACCTGCTGCGCACCCTGGATGCCGAAGCCAAGACCGTGGCGATGAAGAACAAGGCCGGCGCCGCAGACAAGCAAACCCCACCGCATTACTTCACCATGATGAAGCAGCTGGTGCTCTTCAGCTTCTTCACCTCCGAGGTGGGCGCCACCCAGGTGCTGCGCTACGAGGCCGTCCCCGGCCGCTACGACGGCGACATGCCCTACGAAAAGGGCACGCCGGCCTGGGCGACCGGCTGATGGACCGCGCTCGCCCTGCCCTGACGCTGTCGCAATGGTCGATGCGCACGCCCATCGCGATGGTGGGCCTGCTGCTGGCCGCGCCTACGCTTGGCCTGGCGCAGAGCGCGCAGCAGCGCGAGGCCGCCAAGACCGAGGTCTGGAAGCCGGTGCCCGCCGTCGTGGCCACGCCGGAACATGCCGCCCCTTCCGATGCCACCGTGCTCTTCGATGGCAAGGGCCTGGACGCCTGGGAATCGGAGTCCGGCGGCAAGGCGCCCTGGTCGGTCGCCGATGGCGTGCTGACCGTGTTGCCAGGCAGCAAGGGCATCCGCACGAAGAAGAATTTCTGCGATCTGCAGCTGCACGTGGAGTGGCGCAGCCCGGCCGACACCAATGGTGTCTCCGGCCAGAACCGCGGCAACAGCGGGATCTTCCTGCAGGACCGCTACGAACTGCAGGTCCTGGACAGCCACGACAACCCGACCTACGCCAACGGCCAGGCCGCCTCGATCTACAAGCAGGCGATCCCGGCGGTCAATGCCTCGCGCCCGCCGGGCGTGTGGCAGAGCTACGACGTCATCTGGAAGGCGCCGCGTTTCTCTGAAGGCGGTGGCCTGCGCTCGCCGGCCCGCATCACCGTGCTGCACAACGGCGTGCTGGTGCAGGACGACACCGTGCTGGCCGGCAAGACCGAGTACATCGGTGCCCCCTCCTACAGCGCGCACGGCTGCGCGCCGATCGCGCTGCAGGATCACGACTCCAAGGTCAGCTTCCGCAACATCTGGGTGCGTGAACTGCCAAGCCGCTGAGCCGATGGGAGCGGCTTGTTGAGCGCAGCCGCTCTGGATCAGCCGCGAGGGGGTTTCCCAGGCAATGCCCCTTCGCGGCTGAAGCCGCTACCACAAGTGCAGCCCCTCCCACGGGTCCCGCTGCTTCCGGCTCGAGGGTGATGGAGACTGAAGCGTAGGGCGGATCGCGATCCGCCATCGCGCAGGGTCCGTGCCCATTACGCCCATCGCTGCACCACAGCCTCACGCCAGCCACATTGGTTGAGGAAAATCCAGGATCGTGGCAGCGGATCAACATCCGCCCTCCTCGTTTTCTGTGGGAGCGAATCGAGATGGCCTCGGGCCGTCAGCTGCGGAGTTGTTTTTGTGGGAGCGACTTCAGCCGCGAAGGGGCTTTCCCGGGCAAGCCCCTTCGCGGCTGAAGCCGCTTCCACAATTGGAGCTCCCACACGTGCAGCTTCCGCAACTGATGCTCCCACGAGGCACAGCACCAACAAAAAGGCGGCGCCCCAGGGCGTCGCCTTTTTCACCATCTTCTGCGGCGGCGCCTCAGCGCTTGGCCTGGGCCGGCAGATGCGCCTTGAGATAGGTCGCGCCAGTCTTGATCACCGCGGCCGGGTCCTTGGGCTGGTCGTGCTCGATGATGTACCACTTCACGCCGGCCTTGGACGCCGCCGGCAGGATCGCGTCCCACTTCAGCACGCCGGTGCCCAGTGCGGCAAAGCCACCCTCGTCCATCGCCTGGCCCTTGGGCGCATTGTCCTTGGCGTGGACCGCGAACAGCCGGCCCTTGAACTTGCCCACGAACACCGCCGGGTCGTAGCCGGCGCGCGCCACCCAGGCCAGGTCCAGCTCGGTCTTCAACGCCGGGCCGGCGGCGGCGAACAGCAGCTCCAGGCCGGTCTTGCCGTTGTAGTCCACCAGCTCGAAGTCGTGGTTGTGGTAGGCCAGGGTCATGCCCTGGGCCTGCAGCTTCCTGGCGATCTGCCCCAGCTCCTTGCCGAAGGCGGTCCAACCGGCCGCGTCCTTGGGACGATCGCTTTCCTGCAGGTAGGGCACCACCAGCACGCTGTTGCCGATGGCCTTGTTGAAGGCCACCACGGTGTCCAGATCCTTGCGCAGGTCGGCCAGCTGCGCGTGGGTGGAGATGGCCTTGATCTGGTACTTGTCCAGCAGGCCCTTGAGCTCCGGCGCCGACACGTTCTGCGTGCCGACGGTCTCCACCGCGCTGACACCCGCGTCCTGCACGGCCTTCAGCTGATCCTCCAGCGTGGGCAGGCTGCGCAGGGTGTACATCTGCACCGCGATCGGCTGCGCCGGCGCCTTGCCCTGCTGGGCCAGGCCCGGGAAGGCGGCGCAGCACAGCAGCGCGGCGGCGGCGAGTTTGCGTGGCATGTTGAATGTCATGGTGTTCCTCCCAGAGTCGATGACAAGATGAAGCGTTGGATCTGAATCACGGCTGCGCCGCGTCGATGCGGGTCCAGGCACGCGAACGCGCCGAGGCGATCACCCGGTCTACGATCTGTGCCGAGCGCAGGCCATCGTCGAACGTGGGCAGCCCTTCCGGACGCTGCCCGTCGATGGCCTGGTAGGTGTCGGCGACGAAGGACTCGAAGCACTGTGCATAGCCCTGGGCATGACCGGCCGGCAGGGTCGAGAGCCGGCGCTGCTCAGCGCTGCCGGCGCCGGGACCGCGATAGAAGGTCACTTCGCGCTGGTCCGGATAGCCCATCCACAGGCGCTCGCTGTCTTCCTGGTCGAAGGCCACGCTGGCCTTGCCGCCATCGATCTCGAACCACAGGCGGTTGCGGCGGCCAGCCGAAACCTGGCTGACCGTCAGCGAGGCCAGGGTGCCGCCGCTGGTCTTGAACATCGCCGCGGCCACGTCCTCGCTGGACACGGCCTGCACCTCACCGCCCGCGGCCGGAGTGGCGAAACTCTTGCCGGCGGCCACCGCGCGCTCGGCGATCACCGTCTCGAACGCGGCGCTGACATCGACGAAGCGCTCACCGCTCACCCACTCCACCAGGTCGCACCAGTGCGAGCCGATGTCGGCGAACACGCGCGAGGTGCCGCCCAGCTTGGGGTCCACGCGCCAGTTGTTGCTGGCCGGGTCCAGCAGCCAGTCCTGCAGGTAGCTGCCGTGGATCAGGCGCAGCGGGCCCAGCTCGCCCTGCGCAATGCGCGCACGCGCCTCGCGCACCACGGGGTGGTAGCGATAGACGAACGGCACCGTGGCCACCAGCCCGGTGGAGGCGGCCAAGGCGGCCAGCGCCTGGGCATCCTCCAGCGTGGTCGCCAGCGGCTTTTCGCAGATCACGTGCTTGCCCGCTTCCAGCGCCGCCTGGGCCATGGCCCGATGCAGGTGGTTGGGCGTGCACACGTGCACCACCTGCACCTGCGGATCGGCCACGACCTCGGCGATATCGGCATAGGCCTTGGGCACGCCCCAGTCCTGCGCGGCTTCTTCCGCACGTGCCGGCGAGGACGCCATGACGCCACGGATCGACGCGCCGGCCAACAGCGCGGCGCGACGGTGCACCGCGCCGATCATGCCGGTGCCGAGAATGGCGATGCCGGGCTTGCTCATCTTTCAGGTCCTCAATGCGAAGGCGCGACCGCAGCCGAGGCCGGCTTGTCGCGGAACAGGAACAGGAAGGCCACCAGCACCACCAGCGCAACGCCCGCGGGGAACAGCCAGATGTGCTGCCAGTCGCGGCCGGCGGCGGTGGTGTAGTGCTCCACCACCGCACCGGACAGGAAGCTGCCGATCAGCATGCCCACGCCATAGGTGGCCAGGGTGATGAAGCCCTGCGCGCTGCTGCGCGCGGCCGGGCCGGCATGCGCATCGGTGTAGATCTGGCCGGTGACGAAGAAGAAGTCGTAGCAGATGCCGTGCAGCACGATGCCACCGACCAGCAGCGCGAAGCCGGCACCGGCATCGCCGTAGGCGAACAAGGCATAGCGCAGCACCCAGGCGGCCATGCCCAGGGCCAGCATCGCCTTAACGCCCAGCCGCGCGAACAGGAACGGCATGGCCAGCATCAACAGCACTTCGGACACCTGCCCCAGCGACTGCAGGCCAGCCGCGCCGCGCACGCCCAGGTCGTTGAGATAGGGGTTGGTGAAGTTGTAGTAGAACGACAGCGGGATGCAGATGGCGATGGAAGCCAGGAAGAACACCAGGTAGGAGCGCGACTTCAGCAGACGCAGCGCGTCCAGGCCCAGGATCTGGCCGAGCGAGGCATTGCGGGCGCGTTCCAGCGGCGGGGTATGCGGCAGGGTGAAGGCGTACAGGCCCAGCAGCAGCGAGGCGCCCGCGGCCATGCGGAAGGTCAGCTCCAGGCGATGGGACTGCTCCCAGCCCAGCCAGCCGATCAGCACGCCGGCGATGATCCAGCCCACGCTGCCAGCCACGCGCACCGGCGGGAACTGCTTCTCCGGCACCTGCATGTGGCGCATGGCGATGCTGTTGGCCAGGGCCAGGGTGGGCATGAACAGCAGCATGTAGCCCATCACGCAGGCGGCGAAGGTGTCGAAGGTGGTGGCCACCGAAGCGCCCCACATCAGCACCGCGCCCAGGATGTGCAGCACCGCCAGGATGCGCTGGGCGGCGAAGTAGCGGTCGGCGATCAGCCCCACCAGGAACGGCGCGACAATGGCGCCGATGGACTGGCTGAGGAAGGCGGTGGCGACCTGGCTGGCACTGGCCTGCAACGGGCCCTGCACCAGGTACGTGCCCAGGGTGACGAACCACGCGCCCCAGATGAAGAACTGCAGAAACATCATCGCGCCCAGGCGCGACATGGTGGACGTCATGACTTCCCCTCCCAGGTCAGTAACAGGTGTGAATCAGATCCCGAGCATCTTGCGCAGCGATTCGCTGCTGGCACCGCTGTCGGCGAAATCGTCGAAGGCGTGTTCGGTGACGCGGATCAGGTGGTCGCGGATGAAGGCCGCGCCCTCGCGCGCGCCGTCCTCCGGATGCTTCAGGCAGCACTCCCACTCCAGCACCGCCCAGCCCGGGAAATCGTACTGGGCGAACTTGGAGAAGATCGCCTTGAAATCGATCTGGCCATCGCCCAGCGAGCGGAAGCGACCCGGCCGGTCGATCCAGTTCTCGTAGCCGCCGTAGACGCCGCTGCGCGCGCTGGGGCGGTACTCGGCATCCTTGACATGGAAGATGCCGATCCGTGCGTGGTAGCGGTCGATGAAGCCCAGGTAGTCCATCTGCTGCAGCAGCAGGTGGCTGGGGTCGTAGAGGATCTTGGCGCGCGGGTGGTGGTCCACCACGTCCAGGAAGCGTTCGAAGGTCGCCCCGTCGTGCAGGTCCTCGCCCGGGTGGATCTCGTAGCACAGGTCCACGCCGCATTCGTCGAACACATCCAGGATCGGGCGCCAGCGGCGGCCGAGTTCGGCGAAGGCCTCTTCCACCAGCCCCGGCGGACGCTGCGGCCAGGGATACATGTAGGGCCAGGCCAGCGCGCCGGAAAAACTCGCATGCGCGGTCAGCCCCAGGCGCTGACTGGCCTTGGCCGCCAGCTTGACCTGCTCCACCGCCCAGGCTTGCCGCGCGGCCGGGTTGCCGCGCTTGTCCTGCGGCGCGAAGCCGTCGAACAAGCTGTCGTAGGCCGGGTGCACGGCCACCAGCTGGCCTTGCAGATGCGTGGACAGCTCGGTGATCTGGATGCCGTGGCCGGCCAGCATGCCGGCGATGTCGTCGCAGTAGGCCTGGCTCTCGGCGGCCTTGGCCAGATCGAACAGATGCGGCGCGCTGGTGGGCACTTGTACGCCAGAATAGCCCAGCCCCGCGGCCCACTCGGCCAAGGTGTCCAACCGGTTGAAAGGAGGCTTGTCACCAATGAACTGCGCCAGGAACAGCGCCGGGCCCTTGAGTGTTTTCACGCCGAACCGCCTAGATGCAATCGATTGCACGATCCTAGCATGGCTTGGTGCGTACACTCGTTGTGCGCCGCATCGGCGAAGGCAGGATTGACCATGCCCACCATCTATGACATTGCAAAGCGCGCCGGTGTCTCCGCGGGCACGGTGTCCCGCGCCCTGTCGCGCCCGGAGAAGGTGCTGCCCACCACGCGCGCGCGCATCGAGCAGGCGGCCGCCACTCTGGGCTATGTCCCCAACGCCGCCGCGCGCACGCTCAAGACCCAGCGCACCGGCAAGATCCTGGTCACCGTGCCGGATATCGCCAACCCCTTCTTCGCGCAGATCCTGCAAGGCGCCGAGGAAGCGGCGCAGGCGGCGGACTATGCGGTGCTGCTGGGCGACACCCAGCACCAGCCCGAGCGCGAGGAGCGCTATGCGCAGATGCTCCGCCGCAACGAGGCCGATGGCTTGATCGTGCTCGGCCATCGCCTGCCGCCCACCGCACGCGAGATCGTCACCCGGCTCGGCGCCGCCGCGCCGGTGGTCAACGGCTGCGAATTCGACCCATCGCTGGGCATCCCCAGCGTGCACATCGACAACGCCAGCGCGGCGCGCGCGGCAATGACGCACCTGTACGCGCTGGGCCACGAGCGCATCGCCGTCATCGGCGGCCCGGCCGAGAACCCGCTGCACCAGCAGCGGCTGGAAGGCGCGCGCGCCGCGGCCCGCGCGCACGGCCGTCTGCGGCAGCTGCTGTTACTGCCTGGCGACTTCTCGGTCGAGTCCGGCCATGCGGCGGGCATGCGGCTGATCGGCCAGCCCGCGGCGCCGACGGCGGCGTTCTGTTTCAGCGACCAGATGGCGCTGGGCTGTCTTGCCGCCTGCCGCGAATCGGGCATCGGTGTTCCGCAGGATTTTTCCATCGTCGGCTTCGACGACCTGCCCTCCTCGCGCTATCTGACCCCGCCGCTGACCAGCGTGGCCCAGCCCATGCGCGAGATCGGCATCCGTGCCGTGCAGCTGGTCCTGGCGCTGATCGAGAACACCCAGGTGCCGCACCAGCAGACACTGGACTTCAGGCTGATGCTGCGCGCGTCCACTGCTGCGCCGCCTTCGGCTTCGGTGTGAGGACGTCGCACATCAGCTTGAGTCTCCCGCGCACACAGGCATCTGCGCGCGCGGCGTTAACACCCAATGCCGGGCGTCGCTATCTCATCGCGATGCGGAGCTCCCTTGTGGGAGCGGCTTCAGCCGCGAAGGGGCGTTACCGGTAAAGCCCCTTCGCGGCTGAAGCCGCTCCCACAAGATGCTTTCGCGATCACAGGCGCGTAGCGCGTAGGGCGGATCGTGATCCGCCAAAGCACGAAGTCCGTAACGATGACGCCAGCTTGCGCGACAACCCCAAAGCCGGAGCCCACGCCTGCCGAAAGGTCCAGCAGCGCATTGGCGAGATCCGCCCCACTCGCTCGGGAAGCCTCATCGCCGATGAATCGGCTGCCACGAGGAAGAACGGTCGCGCGGGAGCGCTGACGCCGTGCCGCTCCTTCGAAGCGCGTGGGAGCCGATTCATCGGCGAAGCATTTGCCTTCAGGCCGACGGCGGCAACGGCATGGATCGTCCTGCACCCGCCACCTGCGCCCGCCACCTGCATCGCCGTCTCGCACGCGTCGGCATCGGGCTCCGCCCTCGTCGTCCGGCCGGTCTGTGCCGCTATGCTCGTCAACGGCAGGGGACGGGCCTGGAACCTTTCGATGACGCAGACCGATGCGCACGGCGTGCATGCGCTGCTGGAGCAGTTGCTGGCCCTGCCGCCGACGCAGCGCCAGGCTGCGCTGACGCGCGCCTGCGAGGGCCAGCCCGAGCTGCGCGAGCGCCTGCAGCGGCTGCTGGCGCTGGCCGAGGGCGGCGACGGCTTCCTGGACCGCTCCCCCTTCGACCACAGCGCCTCGCCCACGGCCGATGCTGAAGCGCCCGGGCGCGTGGTCGGGCCGTATCGGCTGCTGCGCTGGCTGGGCGCGGGCGGCATGGCCCAGGTCTGGCTGGCCGAACGCATCGCCGGGGGCTTCCGACAGCAGGTGGCGATCAAGCTGATCGCGCAGGTGCCCGACCCGGTGCAAGGGCGCCTGTCGGCCGAGCGCGACATCCTGGCCTCGCTGGTGCATCCGGGCATCGCCCGCCTCTACGACGGCGGCGTGACCGACGAGGGCCTGGCCTGGATGGCCATGGAGTACGTGCAGGGCCAGGACCTGGCCAGCTGGTGCCAGTCACGTGGCAGCGGCGTGGCCGAGCGCCTGGGCCTGTTCCTGCAGGTCTGCGATGCCGTGGCCTACGCGCATACCCGACTGGTCGTGCACCGCGACATCAAGCCGGCCAACATCCTGGTCACCGACGACGGCCAGGCGCGCCTGCTGGATTTCGGCCTGGCACGCCTGCTTGATGATGCGCCAGGCGGCGGAGCGGCCGCGGCCAGCACGCGCACCCTGCAGCTGTCCCCTTCCTATGCCGCGCCCGAGCAGCTCGACGGTGGCCTGGTCGGCACCGCCACCGATGTCTACGCCCTGGGCGTGACCCTGTACGAACTGCTCGCCGGCAGGCTGCCCTGGGCGCTGGAGGGCAGCGCGCTGGCCACCGCGGTGCGGCGCCTGGCCGCGGCCGAGCCGCCGCCGCCCAGCCGTGTCGTCGCCGCCGATGGCCCGGTGCCCGCGCGCGCGCTGCGCGGCGACCTGGACGCCATCGTCGCCCGCGCGATGCGCCCGGCACCCGAGCAGCGCTACCCGGACGCGCGCGCCCTGGCCGAGGACATCCGCCGCCACCTGGAGCACCGCCCGGTGCTGGCCCGCGCCGGCGCGCGCAGCTACCAGCTGCGGCGCTACGTGCGCCGGCACTGGCGCGGCCTGGCCCTGGTCGGGGTCGCCTTCCTGGCGCTGGGCATCGGCCTGGTGACGCTGGCCTGGCAGGAACGCCGCGCCCAGCGCGAGGCGCAGCGCGCCGCGGCGATGCAGGGCTTCATGGTGGACCTGTTCCGCACCAACAGCAGCCGCCAGGCCGACCCGGTGCGCGCACGCCAGACCACCGCACGCGAGCTGCTGGACATCGGCGCGGCGCGCATCCAGACCGAGCTGGACCAGGCGCCGGAGAACAAGCTGGCGCTGCTTCGCCTGTTTGCCAACCTCTACGACGAGTTCGCGCTGAGCGGCGAGCAGTTGCCGATCCGCCAGCAGGCCGTGGCCCTGAGCCGCCAGCTGCATGGGTCTGACTCGCTGGAGCTTGCCAACGACCTGATCGCCCAGGCGCGCATCACCATCGACGACCACGCCCAGGCCGAAGCCCTGTTGGCCGAAGCGCGCGCCATCCTGGACCGGCGCGGTGATCGACATTCGATCCTGCGCGGGCGCCTGCTGGTGGCCTCGGCCACCAACAACTACACCCGCGATTTGAACCGCACCCTGGCCGATGCCAGCCAGGCGGTGACGATCCTGTCGGCGTATCCGCCCTCTTCCGAGCTGGCCCGCGCGCTGCAGCTGCAAGGCGTGGCCACGGCCTACAGCGGCAAGACCGCCGAGGCCGTGGCGCCGCTGCGGCGCTCGGTGCAGGTCTCGATCCAGGCCGATGGTGACCCCAACCCGTCCCTGGCCGGTTACTACATCCAGCTGGGCGAGACCGAGAGTTACGCTTACGAACACGCCGCCGCCGCGGCCGACCTGCGCCGTGGCATCCAGCGCGCGCAGGCCTCCACCGCGGAGAACGACTTCGCCCTGGTGCGTGCACGCGCCACGCTGGCCGTGGCGCTGGTCAATGCCGACCGTGCCCGCGAAGGCCTGGCCGAGGCCGAACGCGTGCGGGCCGCCGCGCCGAAAGCGAGCGACAACCCGGAAGCGCAGTTCCTGCTGATCCAGGCCCTGACCACCAGCAGCCGGGCCAAGGTCCGCGCCGGCGATCCGGCCAGCGCCCTGGTCGATGCGCAACAGGCCGTGCACCGGGCACGCACGGCCGATCCGGGCGGCAGCGTGCTGACCACCGCCCTGCAGCGCCAGGCCGAGGCACTGGTGGAACTGGGCCGGGCGAACGACGCCCGGCAGGTGCTGGACGAATGCGACCGCCTGATGCAGGCGCTCGGCAGCGCCGGTCCCAACGACTTCAACATGCTGCTGCGCGTGCGCGCGCTGCTGGCGCAAGGCCAGGTGGAACAAGCCCAGGCCGGGTACGCGCGTTTGAAGCCAATCGAGGGCGATGGCCCCAAGGCGCAGACGCGCCGCCTGCAGCGCGCCCTGGCCGAGGCCGAGCTGGCGCTGGCCGGCGGCCATGCCGCCGATGCCGCCCGCCGCGCCCAGGCCGCGGTCGAAGCGGCGCGCGCCAGCGCGCTGGCGCCCTACCTGCGCTCGACGATCGCCGATGCCCTGCTGATCGAAGGCCGCGCTGCCCTGGCCCTGGGCGATGCCGACGGCGCCGCGCGCCTGCTGGAGGCCTCGCTGGCGCTGCGCCGCGAGCTGGACCTGCCGCAGAGCCCGCGCATCGTCCAGACGCAGCAGGCGCTTGCGCAGGCGCGCCGCGCCCCGCAGGCTGCGGGCATCAAGGCCGGACGCACGGCGGGGCGGAGATGAACCGCGCCGCCGCCCGCGCCCTGGGGCAGAATCCCCCCATGGACGCCGCTCCCCCACAGCCGGATGCCTCGCTGGTCGATGACCTGGCGCGCATGTTCTACGCCGACCTCAAGCGCCTGGCCCGGCGCGAACGCGGCCGCGCCTACCCGCGCGCGGCCACGCTGGAGACCACGGCGCTGGTGCACGAGGCCTATCTCAAGCTCAGCCGCCACGGCGCCTTCCAGGGTCAGGCGCATTTCCTCAACACCGCGGCCCTGGCCATGCGCCAGGTGCTGGTCAGCCACGCCCGCGCGCGCCTGCGCCACAAGCGCGACCCGGGCCGTGCGCTGCTGGACATCGACACGGTCGAGGTGCTGGCCGAAAGCGACGAGCGCATCGTCGCCCTGGACGAGGCCCTGGCCGAACTGGAGCGCCAGCAGCCACGCCTGGCGCGCATCGTCGATTGCCGTTACTTCGCCGGCTATTCCGACAGCGAGACCGCCCTGGCCCTGGGCGTGTCCGAACGCACGGTGCAGCGCGACTGGTCCATTGCCAAGGCCTTGCTTTACGAGGCCTTGGGCACCTGAGGCTGGTCCCAAGCGCGCGTGACAAGCAAGGAGGGAAGCCGACGCTTCCATGCACTGCAAACACCTCGAGTAGGGTGGACAACGCGAAGCTTGTCCACCAAGGCACCGGCCGCGGATGAGCGTAAAACGTCGCGTTCCCGCGTTTTTTTTCCTGGCCGCGATGGTGGATGGAAAAGCGCCATCCACCCTACGTAGGGTGGACAACGCGAAGCTTGTCCACCGAGGCACCCGCCGCGGATGAGCGTGGGACGCCGTCGCTTGTCGTCGTTGTTGGCCGCGATGGTGGATGGAAAAGCGCCATCCACCCCACGTAGGGTGGACAACGCGAAGCTTGTCCACCGAGGCGCCCGCTGCGGATGAGCGTGGGACGCCGTCGCTTGTCGTCGTTGTTGGCCGCGATGGTGGATGGAAAAGCGCCATCCACCCTACGTAGGGACGACGCGGAGCTGTTCACCAAGACGCCGCCGCGGGCGAGCGTGGGACACCGTCGCTCCTTGTTGTCGTTGGCCGCGATGGTGGATGGAAAAGCGCCATCCACCCTACGTGGGGTGGACAACGCGAAGCTTGTCCATCAAGGCGCCTGCCGCGGCTGCGCGCGGGACGCCCCCCGTGGTCGTGCTGGCCGTTTGGAGGCGATGGTGGATGGGAGAGCGTCATCCACCCTAGGGCTGCTTGGACCGCGCACGCGAGCCGTGCGTCCCTTTATCTCTGCGGCAAAAAAAAACGTCATGCGTGGCGGCGCGCTGGTCCATGCGGCGTAACAGGAAATGCGAGCCCGTGCGAGGCGGGCCCGCGCCGTCGTCCTGACCAGGGGCGATGGCTCCCTCGTCCCTCCTGGAGCAGACATGAACCCGATCCGGCGCAAGGCCGTGCCGCGCTATGCCGCACTCAGCGTTTCCATCCTGGCCGTGCTGGCCAGCCAGCAGGCCCTGGCCGCCTGCGTCCTGCGCAACGACCTCACGCCCCAGACCTGGATCTGCGATGGCCCCGCCAGCGCCAACACCGCGCCACAGACCATTGCCTTCAGCCCCACCGTCGACACCGCCAGCACCGCGGCCGGCTTCGGGCTGGACGTGGGCAACACCGCCACCGCGCTGACCCTGACCGGAGCCGGCAGCTTCACCGATGCCCAGCAGTCCAGCATCGCCGGTGGCGGCGGCATCTTCTGGAACGTCGGCAGCGGCAGCGCCCCGCTCTCGCTGGTCAGCGACGGCACCATCACCGCGCGCAATGGCGATGGCGTCTACATCGCCAACAGCGCTGGCGCGGTCACCGTGCAGTCCACCGGCAGCATCGACGCCAGCGCGACCGGCCTGCGCACCACCGCCGGTGGCGATCTGTCGCTGGTCGTGGGCAACGTCACCTATGGTGGCAGTTATGGCGTCCAGTCCACCCTCACCGGCGGCAGCGGCAAGACCACGGTGCTGATCCAGGGCCAGGTGGCCAACAGCAACACCGCCGTCTTCGGCGGCTTTGGTCTCTACACCGAAAACCGCGGCGCCGGCGGCAGTGACATCCAGGTGGCGGCCGGCGCCTCCCTGCAGAACGCCCTGGGCGCCGGCATGGTCGTGGACAACTTCAATGGACCGGTGAGCGCGGTGATCGCGGGCAATTTGCTCACCGCCGGGTCCAACGGCGGGCGCATCAATCAATGGACCACGGCCACGCCAGGTACCAGCAATCGCAGCATGAACATCCGCGTCGACGGGAGCGTCGTCGACAGCAACACGGTCGGCGGGAACGGGCTGAGGGTGACCGGCCTGGGCGGTAGCGGGAGCAGCGTGGATGGCACCGGCATAGACGCGGCCATACGCCTCACCATCAACGGCACCATCCAGGGTTACACCGGCCTGACCATGGCCGGCGGCGACCAAGTCACCCTGGATATCGCCCCGGGCGCCACCATTGCCGCGGCCGATGCCGCCGCCAACGGGGGCAGCATTCCGCGTGGCGCCACCAACAACGTCATGGGGATCTGGGACCAGGGCAGCGGACTGACCGGCTCGGTCAACAGCAAGGTCCTGACCCTCAATAACGCCGGCACTGTGGTGGGCGGGATCGACGTCAACCGGGCGCTGGTGCTCAACAACACTGGCACCATCACCTCGGTCTACACGGCCATGGTGCTGCACCCTGGCGCCACGCTCAATCTGCTGAGTGGATCAGTCGTCGGCGACACCGTGCCCGGTTCCTTTGCCCCCAGCGCGGACGCGCCCACCACGGTGCTGTGGACGGGTGGCTCGGTGCGTGGCGGCATCAACATCGGCGTGGGGACCATGACCCTGCGCGGGCTGAGTGAGGCGGACATGGCCGGCCTGACCTTCCTCAACGCCAATGCAGGCAACTTCAACAGCACGCTGAATCTGGAGGGCGTGACCTGGCTTGGGCGCTTCGGTTACCAGAACGCCAGCGCGCCGGGGATCGCACTTGCCGGCTGGAACACGATCAACCTGCGCAACGGCAGCGTCGGCACGATGACCGGCGTGCTCAGCATGCGAGGGGATGGCAATGGCAGCGATGCCAGCCTCAACATCGATGCCAGTTCCCGCTTCATCGCAGGCCAAGGGCTGCTGATCGAGCGCGAAACCGACGCACGCCGGCTGCTGGTCAACAACGCCGGCGTGTTCGACCTGAGCCAATCCGGCACGCCGGGCAATACCGTCAGCCTGGGCCCGACCTACGGCGCCAGCGACTACATCCAGACCGCCACCGGCACCTTGGTGGTCGGGGTGACGCCCGATGCCATCGACCAGCTCAAGGTCGCGGGCAATCCGGGCTTTGCCGGCACCGCCACGCTGGCCGGCACGGTGGCCTTCGCCTGGGCACCCGGCACCTACAGCTCGGTCACGCGCAGTTTCCTCACCGCCGGCGGTGGCATCAGCGGCCAGTTCGCCACCGTGACCAACGCCGCGGGCACAACGCCGCCGGCTGGCTTTCCCACCACGATCAGCTACGACGCCAACAATGCCTACCTGACCCTGGGCACGCCCACGGCCACGCCGACGCCGACACCTACTCCAACGCCGACACCAACGCCGACTCCCACACCCACACCCACGCCAACGCCAACGCCAACGCCGACTCCTACTCCTACTCCTACTCCGACGCCTACCCCGACACCGGTCCCCACCGCACCGGTGCTGGTGGCACCCAACGATGCCGAGCTCTTCAGCCGCCAGGCCACCGCCCTGGCGCTGTCCAGCCAGGCCGATGCCATGGGCCTGCTGGCCCGCACGCGCGCCGAGGGCGATGGCAACAGCCTCTTCAACCACGACACCGCGCTCGATCCAGCCGCGCGCGGCTGGGTGCAAGTGCGTTACCAGGATCTGGATGTGGAAAGCGCCAGCGACCAGGTCGGCTTCGGCGCGCGCAGCACGGCCACGCAGGTGGGCACCGACTTCACGCTCGGCCAGGGCACGCGCCTGGGCCTGGCCGTGGGCGTGGACAATGCCTGGATGCACGACAGCATCGGCAGCCGTGGCCGCAGCGATGTCACCCGCGTGGCGCTGTACGGCTCGCAGCTGATCGGTCGGCTGGGCGTGTCGGCGATGCTGGGTCATGCCAACGCGCGTGAGCAGGCCTGGCGCCAGACCGGCCTGGGCCTGGCCCTGTCCAGCCGCGGCACCGATGCAACTACCGCGGCACTGCAGCTGGCGCTGCCGCTGCAGCTGGGCCAGGTGCAGCTGACGCCGGTGGCAGGCGTGGTGGCCACGCGCCTGTCCGGCGATGCCTTCGCCGAAACCGGCGCGGTGCCGGAGGCGTTCAAGATCACCGGCAAGGCCGCGCGCGAGACCCTGGTGTCGCCGTTTGCCGGGCTTGGACTCTCCCGCAGCTTCGAGCAGGCCAATGGCATCCGCTGGACGCCGGAGCTGCAGCTGGGCTACCGCCGCGCGCAAGCCGGACAGGGGCAGCGCTACGCCCTTGCCGCGGCCGACGGCACGCTGTTCGACGGCAACCGCGATGCCATCTCGCGCAATGTCGGCCAGGCCGGCGCCGGCCTGACCGCGCATGGCGGGGCGTGGACGCTGTCGCTGGTCTGGCACGGACAGTGGGCCGATGGCTGGAGCGACCAACAGGGCACGCTGAGCCTGCGCACGACGTTCTGAGTACCAGGCCCGCATGGAGCTGACCTGCTACGTCTATCCAGGCTGGAAGCCGCGGCTGCGCCCGGCCAGTCCGCGGCGCGCCTGGATGGACGCAAGCCCCGAGGGCTTCGCCTACCGCTGCCTGCCGCTGGGCATCGCCAACGCGCACGGCTGGGAACTGCTCAGTCCGTGCGGGTTCCAGGCGCACTGGAACGGCGGCCCGCTGCCGCAGGACGTGCGCATCGAGGTCGATCCGGGCACGGCCGAACAGGATGCCCCCATCCCGCTGTTCGGCCAGGGCACTTTCACCTTCCATGTGCCTGGGTTGTTCTGCACCGCGCCCGGACACGACCTGTGGGTCGGTGGCTCGCCCAACCAGGCCAAGGATGGCGTGGCCGCGCTGGGCGGCATCATCGAGACCGACTGGGCGCCCTACACCTTCACCATGAACTGGCGCTTCACCCGGCCAGGACACGTGGTGCGTTTCGAGGAAAACGAGCCGGTGGCCTTCCTGTTCCCGCTGCCGCGCAACCTGCTGGACGAGGTGACGCCACGCATCGCGCCGATCGATGAGGCGCCAGCGCTCAAGCGGCGCTTCGAGCAATGGAGCCGGTCGCGCGACGCCTTCCAGCGCCAGCTCGCCGCGGCACCCGACGCCGCGCCACGCGCGAAGTGGCAGAAGTTCTATTTCCACGGCACCGATGCCGACGGCACGCCGGGTGCGCCGGATCATCGCAGCAAGCTGCGCCTGCCCGGTTTCCAGGGCGCCGCGCCGCTGCCGACGGCCGCCTCGCCACCGTCATGCCCGCATGCGAACGCGGTGGTTCCGGCCTTGCCGCAGCGCGACGCGGCCGAGGTGCTCTCGCGCCTGCAGCGGCTGCGTGCGCTGTCGGCGCGCGCCCGCAACATCCCACGGAGCGGCGGCCTGCCCGCTGGCGCCTTCCTGGAGGACCACTACGCCGCCAACTGGCCGGTGCTGCTGGCCGGGGAAATCGAGGAAGCGCTGGGACGCTGGACGCCGCAGTCGCTGGCCTCGGCCCACGGCCACGTGTCGCTGGTCGATGCGCTGGGCCATGCCGGCACCCTGGCCTGGTTCGTCCGCCTGGCGCTGCAGCCAGCCGGCACGCCCGGGCGTCAGGCGCGCCTGACCGGCCCGCTGCAAGCGCTGCCCGCGCTGAGCCCGCGGCTGGGCCGCCTGGATCGGCTGCTGAGCGGCCAAGACCCTGGCCGTCTGTGGCTGGAAGCCGCCGGCAGCGGCACCCTGGCCGCACCGGAGCACTGCAATCGCCTGCTGTTGCAACTGCACGGCCAGCGCCGAATGTGGCTGGCCCCGCCCGGCGAGGCCGCGCGCCTGGCGCCACTGGCCCGTGCCGGATCGCTGGGCGACCTGAGCGCGCCGGACCTGCTGCAGCGCCAGCCGCAGCTGCGCGGCCTGGAACTGCATGCGGTGCTGCTGGCCCCGGGCGATGCGCTGTTCGTCCCCGACGGCTGGTGGCGCCAGACCGCGGCCGAGGGTTTCAGCGTGTCGGTGGCACGCGAGGACTTTCATTGGCCCAACCCGCCCTGAGCCGGGGCAAAGCGACGTGTCGGCCGCATCGATGGCGGACTGGCGCGCCTTTGGGCGTAACAGATGGGGACAGGCGCGATAGACGCCCTGCGCCCACCCATTGACGAACCGGGTCGGCCAGGTCCCGCGCTCGCGGCCAGGTCACGACCTTTGGTTTCACTTCAACAAGGAAATTTCATGTTCAAGATCGCCAAACCGCTGCTGTTGCTGCTGTTGCTGGTGTTGCTGCTGGCTTGCGGCCTCGCGCAGGCCCAGGAACTGGACGCGCGCGCCAGGCAGCAGCTGCCGCAGGCGGCCGAGGCCGTGGGCCGGGCCATCCGCGCCCATGACCTGGTCGCCCTGGACAAGCTCTGGTCGCCCAAGCTGCTGGTCAACTCGCCCGACAACTCGGTGCTGACACGCGATCAGGTGTTCGGCGCGATCAAGGCCGGCATGCTGGACTACGAGCAGGGCACCACCTTCGAGCTCGAGCGCGCCGAGTTCTACGGCAATGTCGCGGTGACCATGGGCGAGGACACCTACACGCCGACCTTCGGTCCGGAGAAAGGCAAGCGGCTGCACCGACGCGCCACCAATATCTGGCAGTACAGCGATGGTGCCTGGGTGCTCATCGCGCGTCAGGCCACGATCTACGACCCGGCCGTCAAGCACTACTGAGTCACCGGTCGGGACATCGCCTGATCGAGGTCCGCTGCACCCTTTCTAACGCCAGGAGACGGTCATGGAACTGCTGCTGCTCTTGATGTTGCTGTTGATCACCGGCCTGGCCGAAGTCCGCGCTGTCGTCCCTGCCCCACCGCGCTCGGCAGACCGCAGGCGGGCGCGCCCGGCAGTAAACCCGTGGCCGACCGGGATGGAGACCGGGACCGCCACGCATGAGGCCGCGTGGCGCGAGGCCGCGCACGCGCCAGGCAGCGCCCGGGACGACGCGTCGTCCCTGCATCGCCGCGCCTGCGCCGAGTTCTGTGCCGATGGCGCAGTCCTGCTGGAGCAGGCCCCGCGCCTGGCCAATGATGGCGACGGGCCAGCGCTTGATGCACCGGGCAACGTCACCCGCATCTGGCTCTTTCCGAATGGCGCCTGGCGAGTGGTTTCACCCCAGCAGGGTTCGGAGACGCACGGGGCGGCGGCGTTGTGAGCGAAGCGGCCGTTGCGGTGCGGGCCTGGCGCGGCGGTGCGACTGCACTGGGCACGACCGAGCCAGATGCAAATGCCGTGTGGGAGCGGCTTCAGCCGCGAAGAGGCTTTCTCGGTAAAGCCTCTTCGCGGCTGAAGCCGCTCCCACAGGATGGTTTAAGGCCTTCCGCGAGGGCGCACTACGACAGCATCCGGCGGGACCATCGGGCTGTAGCGCGAATTGCAGTGTCGCTATTGCGAGCATGCGCTTCGCGCTGTCGGGCGGAAGCCTTCATGGAGGGCGGATGAGCGACCCTTCATCGATGCGGGCAGCTTACGCAGGCAGCAGGTCTCGCCCTTCGCCTGCCATCCCCAAACACGCGGACGACGTGTTTTTCACTGTCGCATCGCTGTTGATGCTGACGATCGTCTTCCTGGGATTCGCCTCCAGCTACTTCCTGCGTGGCGTGGCGCTCTCGCACCAGCCCAGCGCGCTCGTTCACGTGCATGGGTTGGTGTTCTCGTCCTGGATGCTCCTGTTCGTCATCCAGTGCGCGCTGGTGTCGGCGGGGAATCTGCGTCTGCACCGCATGCTCGGCGTGGCAGGTGCGCTTATCGCCGCCACGATGGTTGTGCTCGGGATCCTCACCACTTTCGCGACGCTGGCGCGCGGGCTGGCGTTACCGCCTGCGCTGGGCAGCCCGGCCTCCTTCCTGGTCGGCAACGTCATCGAGATGCTGTTCTTCGGCGGGTTCGTCGCCTTGGCCATCTGCAAGCGAAAGGACCGCATCGTGCACAAGCGCGCGATGCTCATCGCCCACGCGGCTCTGCTGCCACCGGCCCTGTTCCGGATGGCCTTTCCCGTGGTGGACGACCCGGTGCTGACGTTTCCGGTGATGGTGCAGCACCCGGCGCTCATCGGCCTCATCCCGCTGGCCTCGATCCTTGCACTGCTCATTTTCGATCTGGCCATGTACCGGCGTGTCGTTGCCGTGACCGTCGTCGGCGGTGCGCTGCTGCTGGCGATGAATCCCCTCGCCGATATCGTCGCCAAGACCACGCTCGCCCAGCGGCTCGTCGCCTGGGCCCAGTCACCTCGATGATGTCGCTGGCCCGGCAGTCGCTCCGCGTTCGTCAACTCTAGCCCGAGGACCACGGCATGACTCCATCGTCTCCCGCACACAGCGCCCGCCGCCTGGCGCTGCTGTTGATCGCCTGCAGCGCCGCCGCGAACCAGGCCCAGCCCGCCAACGCCAACGCGGCCACCGCGGCCAGCGACACGCGCATCGACACGGCGGCTGCGGTGGACCGCATGGACGTCGCGCCCAGCCATGCCGGCCACGACGCCTCGTCTGCCAAACTGGGCCCGAATCCAGCGACAGACGTGCAAGCGAGCGCTGGTGCGCGCACAGCCGACGAGGCCGCCGTTGCCGCGCCGGAAGCGCTGATCCCCGCCTTCGTCGAGGCCTGGAACGCGCATGACGTGCGTCGCTTCGAGCCGCTGTTCACCGAGCAGGCGATCTGGGTGCCGGTGGCGGAAGTCCGCGACGAGGGCCGTGCAGCGATCCTGCAGGATCTGGCCGTCGCACATGCCAGCTGGGCAGGCAAGACCGCCATTGCACCGTTCGACACCCCTACCGTCGGCCGGCCCGCGGCCGGCGTGGCCACGCTGTTCTTCAGGGTCCGCTTCCTCGACGGCAAAGGGGCGCCCGTCCCCGGGATCGAACGCGCGTTGCTGCTGGTGGCGGTCCATGACGCCGATCGCTGGCGCATCGCGGCCGGTCAGCTCACCAAGGAAAGCACCGCGCCGAAGGCCGCCGCTCCGCGCCAGCCCTGAACCAAGCGAAGCCGGGCACTTCCCACGGCGCGCGGCCGACGCCGGGCGCGCAGCCGTGTGGCCGCACCGACCTGAATCCCGCGTCAAGGCAATCAATCCAGGTCACTTTGACAGTCCCCGCCGACGCCCAGCCGCGGCGTCGGCATCGCCGCGTCTCCTCCCGCCGCTTCCCCAAGGATCCATGCATGGCTCTCGTCATCGAAGGACTGTCCAAGACCTATCCCAACGGCGTGCAGGCGCTGAAGGATCTGTCGCTGACCATCGGAAACCACATGTTCGGCCTGCTGGGGCCCAACGGTGCCGGCAAGAGTTCGCTGATGCGCACCATCGCCACGCTGCAGGATCCCGATGCCGGCAGCATCACCCTGGATGGGATCGACGTGGTCCGCCAGAAGGACCAGGTGCGGCGCCTGCTGGGCTACCTGCCGCAGGAGTTCGGGGTCTACCCGAAGGTCTCGGCGCTGGACATGCTGGAGCACCTGGCCGTGCTCAAGGGCGTGACCCACAAGGGCGAGCGCCGCGAGATGATCGAGGCGCTGCTCAACCAGACCAACCTCTGGAATGCGCGCAAGAAGGCCATCGCCACCTACTCCGGCGGCATGAAGCAGCGCTTCGGCATCGCCCAGGCGCTGCTGGCCAACCCGCGGCTGGTGATCGTGGACGAGCCCACCGCCGGCCTGGACCCTGCCGAGCGCAACCGCTTCCTCAACCTGCTGGCCGGCATCGGCCGCGACGTGACGGTGATCCTGTCCACCCACATTGTCGACGACGTGCGCGAGCTCTGCCCGCGCATGGCCATCATCGCTGGCGGCCAGGTGCTGCTGGAAGGCGCCCCCAACGAGGCCATCGCCGCGCTGGACGGCCAGGTGTGGTCCAAGCTGGTGGACAGCGACGAGGAGCTGCGCGCCATCGAGGCTGGCATGACGCTCATCAGCACCCATCTGGTCGGTGGCCGCCACGAGGTGCGCGTGCTGGCCGCCGCTGCGCCCGGCGAAGGCTTCGCGCCCGCAGGCGCGGGCCTGGAGGACGTCTACTTCACCCGGCTCGCCGCCGGGCGCGCCTGAGCCAGGAGGCCGCGCCATGCACCAGTTCCTCGAGTTCCTGCGCTTCGAGCTGAAGCTGCGCTTCAAAAGCCCGTCCACCTACGTCTACTGCTTCATGTGGACGGCGTTCGCCTTCCTCTGCGTGGCCTCGGAGAACTTCGGCCCGGTGTCCAACCAGAGCGGCAAGGTAATGCTCAACGGACCATGGGCGATGACCTTCAACATGCTGGGCGCCTGCATGTTCGGCATGATCGTGATGGCCGCGATCTTCGGCACCTCGATTTTGCGCGACTTCCAGCGCGACACCTTCCAGCTGCTGTTCACCAAGCCGGTCTCGCGCCTGGCCTACCTGGGCGGGCGCTGGTCCGGCTCCATGCTGGTGACCCTGTTCGCCTTCTCCGGGCTGATGCTGGGCGCCTGGCTGGGCACGCACGCGCCCTGGGCCGACCAGGCGCGCATCGGGCCCAACCACCTGCTGTGGTACGTGCAGCCCTTCCTCAGCATCGTGGTGGTGCAGGTGTTCTTCATCGGCGCGCTGTTCTTCGCCGTGGCGGCGCTGACCCGCAGCCTGTTCGTGGTGTACGTGCAGGGCGTGGCGCTGTTCGTGCTGTACCTGATCGGCATCACCGCGTTCTCGGCCACGCGCTCCACCGAGCATTTCTGGTCGGGCATCCTTGACCCCATCGGCATGCAGCTGGTGCGCGTGGTCAGTGGCTACTGGTCGGTGGTGGAGCGCAACAGCTGGTTGCTGCCCCTGGACACCACCAGCGGCTATACGCCCGGCGTGTTCCTCTACAACCGCCTGCTGTGGATCGGCTTCGGTGCGATCGTGCTGACCCTGCTGGCGGTGCTGTTCCCGATGTCGGTCGAAGCCCTGGGCGCGCGCTCGCAGGGGCGCCGCGCGGCCAAGCTGCGCACCCTGGAGCAGGCGCAGGGCGCGCCGGTGCGCACCCAGATCGCCACCCGGCTGCCGCAGGTGCATCCGCGCTACGACCTGGCCACGCGCTGGCGCCAGTTCCTGGCCCTTGCCGGGCTGCGCACGCGCGCCATCCTCAAGGCGGTGCCGTTCTGGGCACTCTGCGGGGTGCTGTTCGCCTTCATCGTCAACAATGGCTACTACGCCGGGCGCATGAGCGGCACCGACGTGTGGCCGGTGACCTACCTGATGCTCGAATCGGTGGAGGGCAATGCCTACCTGTTCCTGATCATCGTCACCGCGCTGTACGCCGGCGAGCTGGTGTGGCGCGAGCGCGACGTGCGCTTCGATGGCATCTTCGACGCGCTGCCGCTGCGGCCGCTGCCGGATGCGGCGTCCAAGCTGGTGGCGCTGAGCGCCGCGCAGCTCGTGATGCTGTTGCTGTCCATGCTGGGCGGCATCCTGATGCAGACCGTGCTGGGCTACCACCACTACGAGTTGCCGCTGTACCTGAAGGAGCTGTTCGTCCTGGTCCTGCCGCAGCTGGTGGGGTTCTCGATGCTGGCCCTGTTCGTGCAGACGGTGGTCCCCAACAAGTTCCTGGGCCATGCCATCGTGATCGGCGTGTGGGTGATCGTGCCGATCCTGTACAACTTCGGCGTGGAGAACACGCTGTATCTGCCTGGTGCGACCACGGGCTACACGTATTCGGACATGAATGGCTACGGCCACTACGTGCCGGCGCTGTTCTGGTCGATCCTGTACTGGCTGGCGATCTTTGCGGCGCTGGGCGTGCTGTCGATGGCCCTGGCCCGGCGCGGCGCCGAGACCGGCCTGCGCCGTCGCATCGGTGCGGCCCTGCGGCGGCCGGCCGGCTGGCTGCCGGCCACCCTGGCCTGCCTGTGCGTGGCCGCCGGCGCCGGTGGCTGGTTCTACTACAACACGCATGTGCTCAACGAGTTCCTGAGCACCGAGGACCGCCGCGCGATCCAGGCCGACTACGAGCGCCAGTTCAAGCGCTACCAGCATCAGCCCCTGCCCAAGGTCACCGCCGTGGACACCCGGGTGGAGATCCACCCCGAACGTCGTGCGTTCGAAGCCACCGGCACCTATACCTTGCAGAACCGCGGCAGCGTGCCGGTAACCGAGCTGCACTTCACCGACGTCAACCAATCGGCGCGCGCGCTGTCCTTCGACCGCCCCACACGCCTGGTCAGCCGCGCGGCGCGCGGGCTGTACGTGATCTACGCCCTCAAGACGCCTTTGCAGCCGGGCCAGACCATGCACCTGCAGTTCAAGGTGGGGCATGACAGTCCCGGCTTCACCGACGGCAAGGTCCTGGATTTCTCCGGTGGCGATGCCGGCGGCAAGTTCGCCTACAACGGCACGTTCTTCGACCTGGAGTACTTCCCGGTCCTGGGCTACCAGACGGGTTACGAGCTGGACGATCCCCGTCGCCGCCGCGAGCAGGGCCTGGGCGCCCTGCAGGAAATGGCCAAGCGCGGGGATGCGGTGCAGTCCAAGGTCAACCTGTTCAGCCCCAACGCCGACTGGATCAGCTTCCACGCCGTGGTGGGCACCAGCGGCGACCAGACCGCGCTGGCGCCGGGGTATCTGCAGAAGCGGTGGCAGCAGGACGGTCGCAACTATTTCGAGTACAGCATGGGCCAGCAGCCCATGCAGCACTTCTTCGCCTTCGTCTCCGGGCGCTACGCGCTGCACCGGGAGGTCTACGCCGGCAAGGAGGGGCCGATCAACCTGGAGGTCTACTACGACCCGGCACATGCCTGGAACGTCCGCACCATGCTGGCGTCTTCGCGCGCCGGCCTGGCCTACAACGAGGCCAACTTCAGCCCGTTCCAGTTCCGCCAGTACCGCATCCTGGAATACCCACGCTACCGCAGCTTCGCCCAGTCCTTTCCCAACACCGTGCCGTTCTCCGAGGCGCTGGGGTTCATCCAGCGCCGGCGCAAGGATGACGACGTGGACCAGGCCTACTTCATCACCACCCACGAGCTGGGCCACCAGTGGTGGGGCCACCAGCTGATCGGCGGCAACGTGGAAGGCTCGAACATGATGTCCGAGACGTTGGCCGAGTATTCGGCGCTGATGGCGCTCAAGCATCGCTACGGGCCGGATTACATGCGCAAGGTGCTGCGCAGCGAGCTGGACAACTACCTGCGCGGGCGCACCGGCGAACTGCGCCGTGAACGCCCACTGGTGCTGGTGCAGAACGAGCCCTACGTCTGGTACTACAAGGGCGGCCTGCTGATGTACACGCTGGCCGACTACATGGGCGAGGACAAGGTCAACGCCGCGCTGCGCGAGCTGCTGCTGCATCGCCGCTACGCCAACGCCGACCCGGCCGAGGGCCGCGACGGCTCTTACCCGGACACGCGCGAGTTCGTGGCCGCGCTGCGCGCGCAGGCCCCGGCCGAGCTGCACGCCTTCATCGAGGACAGCTTCGAGCGCATCGTCCTGTACGACAACCGCGCCCGGTCGGCCAGCGCGCGCAAGCTGGCCGACGGCCGCTACCAGGTCACGCTGCAGGTCCAGGCCGGCAAGTCCCAGGACGACGGCAACGGCAACGAGACCCCGGCGCCGATGGACGACCTGGTGGAGGTGGGCGTGTTCGAGGGTGAGGCCGGCAAGGAGAAGCCACTGGCCGTGCAGCGCGTGCGCCTCAAGGCGGGCCAGCGCGATTTCAGCTTCACCGTCAACCGCCTGCCCACCCGGGCGGGCGTGGACCCATACAACAAGCTGGTGGACCGCATCGCAGAGGACAACCTGGTGGATGTGTCGCTGAAATAGCCGGCGCGCAGTGCCGCGCCCTGACGGGCCCGGCACGCTCGCTTGAGAAGCGCCCCGTCCCGACCCCCACGACCGGACAGCGGCGGTGCCGGCAGATGGCGGATCCGTGCTTGGCGCCCTGCAATGGCGTCAGCCGTGGGTCGTCACCCGCGGTGGTGGTGGCCTCGGGCCGGCCGCGCGGTGTGACCTGGCGGTTCTCGGGCACCGCTGATCCGACCAAGTGCGAACACATTGGCAGACGACCTGCCTAAGCGACGCATCCCACCACGGGTCCAGCTCACAGCCTGCGGCAGCGCTCCTTGAGGGTCCCGAGCAGCAGGATCGCCAGCACGGCCAATCCGCCCGACACCAGCAGCAGTGCAAAGACCGTCATCGCCATGGCTCCCCTCCGTCGCTGTCCTTCCGCAGCTATCGGCGTCCCGCTGGGCCCCTTGAACACCTCGTGCAGGAAATACGGAACGCATCACAGCGCCCGCCGCGTTGCGCGGCGTTGTGTCGGGCAGCCACGTCCGTCCAGGACCAGCGGCAGGTAGATCGGCCTGGAGAAAAGGCAGCCGGCATTGGAAGGAAACCGTTGACCTCTGCCCCCCACTCCCGCACCCGACCGGGCGCGGCAGCGTCTTCCGCAGACCGCCTTCGAGCCGGCCCCACCCGGCCAGGGGATATCGCCAACTGATGTGAGAATGACTCGCATCCTCTATCATATGCTCGGTCCGCAAGGACGCCCCACTGGCGCCAGCCACGCAGTCTCTGCCAGCAAGCGCGCGATGCCCGGCCCGCCCCGGGCGCCCATAGAGCGCTTATGACCCGCAAACCCGCAGCTTCCGCCCGCGTCCTCGACGTCCTTCCGGCCTGGTATCAGCGCCCCTGGCTGGGCGTGCTCTCGCGCACCCTGGCCTCGATCCTCGGCGGCTACGCGCTGGCGGCCAGCGTGAACGTCTTCCTGTCCCTGGCCCTGCCGATGCAGCGCAGCCAGGCCGTGCTGACGTCCATGCTGCTGGCCATCCTCGCCTGCGCCTGCGCGCCACTGTGGGCCTTCGCCACGCGCAGCGCCGCGCGCGCCTGGATCGGCATCGCCGTGCCGACGCTGTTACTCGCGCTGGGCAGCTCCCTGCTGGGGGCCTGGGCATGAAACAGGGCTTCCGCCAGTCGATGGCTTGGCTGCACACCTGGGTCGGCCTGCTGACCAGCTGGCTGCTGCTGATGATCTTCATGGCCGGCACGGCCAGCTATTACCGGCAGGAGATCAGCCGCTGGATGCGCCCGGAGCTGACCACCGCCCCGGTGTCCCAGGAGGTCGCGGCAGCCAACGCGGTGAGCTACCTCCAGGCCAACGCCGCCGACGCCGAGTACTGGCACATCCAGTTGCCCGATGCGCGCAACCCGGCCATCACCATGTACTGGTTCAACCCCGCCCCCAAGGACGGGCAAGGCGATGGCCGCGCCAGCCGCCGCGCACGCTTCGGGGAAGCGACCCTGGATGCGGCCAGTGGTACGCCCATCCAGGCGCGCCAGACCCGTGGCGGGGAGTTCTTCTATCGCCTGCATTTCGACCTGCACTACATCCCGGTGCTGTGGGCGCGCTATATCGTCGGCTTCTGCGCGATGTTCATGCTGGTGGCGATCATCAGCGGCGTCATCACCCACAAGAAGATCTTCAAGGACTTCTTCACCTTCCGGCCGCGCAAGGGCCAGCGCTCCTGGCTGGATTTCCACAACGTCAGCGCGGTGATGGCCCTGCCCTACCACCTGATGATCACCTACACCGGCATCGTCACCCTGATGCTGATGTACCTGCCATGGGGTATCAAGGCCGCCTATCCCGGCGAGGAGGACAAGTTCTACGTCGAATCCCTGGGCGGGCTGTCCGAGCCGCGCCCGGCGAGCGGGACATCCGCACCGATGCGTGACGTCGCCGCCCTGATGGAAAGTGCGCGCAGGGAATGGAACGGCGCCGAAGTCGCCACCCTGCGCATGGACCACCCCAACGATGCGGCCGCGTCCCTGGCCCTGACCCAGCGCGATGGCAAGGCGCTGTCCATCGCCACCCCGACGCTGCGGCTGGATGCGGTCAACGGCCAGCTGCTCGAGCGCGGTGGACAGGCCGGCGGGGCCACCGCGACCCGCGATGTGCTGATGGGCCTGCACCTGGCGCATTTCGCCGATGCCGGGCTGCGGCTGCTGCTCTTCGTTTCCGGCCTGCTGGGCTGCCTGATGGTCGCCAGCGGCTGCGTGCTGTGGGCGATCAAGGAGCGCGCCAAGCACGCACGGTCCGGTAGGGTCGGCTTCGGCCTGCGCCTGGTGGATGCCCTGAACATCGGCGCGGTGGCCGGGCTGCCGATCGCCTTCGCCGCCTACTTCTGGGCCAACCGCCTGCTGCCGCTGGACACCCTGGAGCGCCCGCAGGCGGAGATCAACCTGTTCTTCGCCGGCTGGGGGCTGGCCACGCTGGTAGGCCTGCTGCACCCGCGCCGCCAGAGCTGGGCGTGGCTGCTGTACCTGGGCGCGGCGATGTTCGTGCTGCTGCCGGTGCTCAATGCACTCACCACGCGCGCGCACCTGGGCGTGTCGCTTCCGGCTGGCGACTGGGTGCTGGCGGGCGTGGACCTGTTCGCGCTCGCCTTCGGCCTGTGCCTGGGCTATTGCGGCTGGCGCATGCAGCGCTGGCAACCGGCCGTCTCCGCCGCCGACAAGCGCAGGCGCCAGGCCGCGGCGGTCGACGGCGCGCCGCCCACGCAGGTCGCGCGCGATGGCGGTGTCGCATGATGCTGCTCAGCCTTGCCCTGGCCTTCAGCGGATTCACCGCGCTGTGCCTGGCCATGGACAAGCATCAGCTGGAGCCGTCCGGCACCGCACGCGCTGCGGGCGGATCGACACGACGCGTCGGCTGGGCAGGCTGGACGCTGCTGGTGGCTGCCTTCGCCGCCGCCGTACTGGCCCGCGGCTGGGCAGTTGGCGCGGTGCTGTGGCTGGGCGCGATGACGCTGGGCGGCATCGTCATCACCTACGGCCTGCTGCCGTACCGCCCGCGCTGGATCAAACCCCTGGCCTATGCGCTGCCGCTCGCGGCCGGCTTGGTGTGGCTGCTTGAGATCGGGTGAGGCGGGCGCAGAGGTAACCGTGTCGGGCAAGGCCGCTCGGATCACCGCGCGGCGGCAAGCGCTGCCCGTTGTACCGGCGCATCGCCTGCTCCGGGGCCTGCCACGGGCGAGCACGCCATCGCCAGCGCATGATGGCAGACGATGAAAACAAAAAAGCCCCGGCGGACCGGAGCTTCTCGTTGGCCAGCAAGTGGCCGATCAAAATGGAGCGGGATAAGAGACTCGAACTCTCGACCCCGACCTTGGCAAGGTCGTGCTCTACCAACTGAGCTAATCCCGCATGAAACTTGGTGACCGGACTGTCCGGTGAAAACGCCCCCGAGACGGCTCGGGGAGGCGAATCTTAAGACTTCAGCAGTTCCTTGGCAACACCCAAATTCATCTCATCGACAGCTGCGAGCGGTCGAGAGTCAGGCCTTCGGGAACATGCACTTCCCGGCCAGCAGATGCCGGCTCCAGTCCTTCGGCTAGCAGGCGTCGCCGCGCTGCCGCTCGCCGGTCAAAAAGCAGATCCGAGACTGACGTGGATCCGGAACAACGGCGTTGGCTCCGTCCCGTACTGCACACGGCCATGCCGTCACTTTGCGGCAGGTGACTGAGCAGTCATGGCGACTTGCCCGAACAAGCCCCGCGGGGCTGACGTGTACGTTGTAAGCATCCTTTCCGGTCCCGCACTGGGCATGCACAGGCCCCTGCCGCTCGCTAGGCGTCCGGCACCTCGGCCGGGGCTCCGCTCTGTCGGACTTGCCGCACTCCTTGGCCTGCTGCCTACGCCTGGCGTTTGGCGTCATGCACCCTAAACGGGTCCGGACCGATAAAGGGCGGTGAACTGCGCGTGCGTATTATGTGCCCGCCGCGCGGGACATGTGCTGCGATCGCCAACCCTATCAGCGCGCCTGGACGGCCGAAGGCATCGTGACTCCTTCCTGTGTTGTTGAAGCTCCATACGGGGGGAGTAACCAGGCTTCTTCACCAAAGAGAGTATCGGTATCGGTCCGTGAAACTCCTCCTCCGATCTGTATTGGAGGAGGAGTCATTCGGCGTACCGGAGTCAAACCAATGAAGCAACCAACTGCGGATGCTGGTACCTCTCATGGATCGGAAATACACTGACATCTGACTCGTGCGTACGGAAGCCGGCCATCGCAGAGATCAAATGATTCAGGTCACGCGAATGTTGCCTGGGAAGGCCAGCGCCGCCGTGACTGTATCGTTTTTGGAGGCGAGCCACCGCAATCTCATTTCCAAGCACCCGATGCTTTTGCCAGGCTCCCATTGACGGCAGAACGTCCATCCGCACTCCATCGACGCCCATCGCGCTAGGCGGCAGACTCATTGCCCGCAACGAGCCCGACCGCCGCTGCTGCTGGCTCTGCCAAGTGCTGGTGAATGTCGGGTCGAGCGCCGAGCGCTGACTTGACGTCAATGTCGTCTGCCCTTGCGAGGGCATCGTCATCCCTGACATGGCCGTGACCAGGGCCTGGACGTCGCTGGAGCGCAAAACCATACCGCCATCGTCGACGTAAAATTCCTCGATCTGGTGCTGGGCACCCGAATACCAGTTCTTGATAGTCAGCTTATCGCTCGTCCCGATGATGGATACCTCCAGATCGTTACCTCCCGATGGGCGACGGAACCACAATTGATCGAAAGTCACTCCAGTGAGGAACCTGGCAGTGTCTACGTTGCCGGATGTCGTGTCGTTGTCGACCACCGTGTCCACACCATAGGTGCGTGCCATCAGATAGGTATCATTTCCAGCAGCGCCCGTCAGGGTGTCGCCCCCCTGCTTGCCTTCCAACGTGTCATCACCGGCGAGCCCCGAGAGCGCATTGTTGCCGCTATTGCCGATCAAAAGATTTGCGGAGGCATTTCCGGTGCCATTGATCGCCGACTTCCCGGTCAAGGTCAGGTTCTCGAGATTTGCGCTCAAGGTATAGGTGACTGCGGAGAGTACGGAATCGACGCCCTCATTCGCCGACTCGGTCACCTTGTCCCCGGTGGCGCCAACCACGTAGACGTCATCACCCGATCCGCCGATCATGGTGTCGTTACCACTTCCGCCGTCCAGATAGTCGTTACCGGCATAGCCTCGGAGTGTATTGGCGCCACTGTTGCCAGTCAGTACGTTATCGAGCTCGTTGCCGTTTCCGCTGAGGCCGCTGGACCCTGTGAGCACGAGATTCTCGATCTCACTGCCCAGCGTGTAAGTCAAGGAGGAACGAACCGTGTCGACGCCTTCATGCTCCTCCTCTCGCACTTCATCGCCGGAGCTTCCCACAACGTAAGTGTCATCACCATCGCCACCGTACATGTAGTCATCGCCACCGCCGCCATCGAGCGTGTCGTTTCCAAGGCCGCCGTCCAACTCGTCACTGCCGTTGTTACCCAGCAACGTATCGTTGCCGGCACCACCCACGAGATAATTCGCATCACCATTCCCGGTCAGGGTATTGTCGAGCCCGTTCCCATATGCATTTTCTGCAGAACCAGTAAGCGTAAGCTTTTCGACATTTTCAGGAAGGTCGTAACTGATCGATGCATTGATCAGGTCGCTTCCCTCACCCGCTTCTTCAATGATCACGTCTCCGAAATGGTTCACCGTATAGATGTCATCTCCTGCCCCGCCGACGAGCATGTCTGCGGCACTGGTGCCTGTCAGGGTATCGTTGCCGCTAGTACCCTGGACGACGTTCACGACCGACACGGTCAATGTCAATCTCGCAGAAGCACCGTAAGCATCTGTCGCGGTGACAGTGATATGGCCTTCAGGCGCGCCAGCTGGCGGCGTGCCCCGGAAAGTCCTCGTTTCCGGATCGAAACTCAGCCAGGAGGGAAGCGAAGTGGTGGAGTACGCCAGGGAGGTGACATCTTCGTCGGAAAAGGCGCCTGCCGGCAAGATATACGTGAACGACTGTCCCGCGGGCGCCGCCGCTCGCAGGCTCCAGGAGTTCGTCACCGGAGCCCTGTTTCGCAGCGCCTCGACGGTCAGGCCGGTTCGGTATCCGGTCTCATTGTAGAAGGCGAACTGATCAATGACTCCGGAGAGCGCGTCGACGCCCCCGACCTCCTTCCAGTAAGCCTGGATCTTGATGGAATCACTTGCCACGTTTTTAAACGTGATTACCAGGTCATTCCCCTCACGCGTCCAGACCACATCCTCGCTGCTTATGCTGGACCCGAAGCTAAGCGTGTCGATCCCACCGGTATAGAAGAGATCTGACACGTAAACAGTATCGATTCCATCCCCCTTGTTGTACGACACTCGATCTGTTCCGGAGTAAAGCTGCAGCCGATCGTTCCCAGCGCCACCGGCGAGCTCGTTGTATCCGGATCCCGCAATTAGCAGGTCGTCACCATCATCTCCGTACAAGAAGTCAATCCCGCCGTACGTGTCGCCGCCCGCCCGAATCTCATCGTCGCCAGCGCCGCCCCGCAGCGTGTTCGCGGTGGCGTTACCGACGAGGAGATTGTTTGCAGCATCACCTTGGAGCGTCACACGCCGCGACAGGCCCTCGTCGAGTTGGAATACCTCCACATTGGTGCCAACCGGAACATAGAACGTATTGGTATTCGAACTGATCTTCTTGATGACGATCTTGTCGTGTCCACCTGTGGCGGTTTCAACAACGGTGTCCATGTCGTCAATGATGTAAGTGTCGTCCCCATCTCCGCCGATCAAGGTGTTCGCACCGGCGGCCATCGAGCCGTCCAACTGGTTTTTCCCAGAATCGCCGGTTGCGGTCGTGTCGTTGGATGTGACCTCGATGTTCTCGACACCCGTCACGTCAGCGAGCGAATAGGAGATCGAAGCGCGCACCGTATCAATCGACGCGTAAGCGCCTGACTCCACGATGACGTCACCCTTCGAATCGACCACATAAGTATCAGAACCCGCGCTGCCTATCAGCGTATCGTTACCCGCCCCGCCGTCCAGAAGATTATAGGAATAGCCGGAGTTGAAATTCGACCCTATGCGAATCGTGTTATCGAGGCTGTTTCCGATCAGTTGGCGATGTACCGGCTTGTTAGTTGCCGACGTATACCAGTAGTTGACCGCTTCAACCGTCAGGTTCTCGATACTCGTATCAGTCAGGCTGAAGTGATAGTAGTTGGTGTAGACCGTATCGTTACCTTCGCCGGCCAGTTCTTCGACTTCACCACTCGACGCACCTGGAACGCTCGGAGTGCTGAGCTGAGACAGATAGTAATAGGTATCATCGCCAACGCCTCCAAGGAACTGATCATTCCCATCCCACGCCGTCACATGAATCTGATCGTTGCCCTCGTCGCCATGGACGACGTCGCCTCCCTTGCCGTCGTAAAGGACATCGTTCCCCTCATTCCCATGGATGACATCGTTCCCGTCCCCGCCTTGTATCTGGTCTCCACCTGGTCCGCCGGAAAGCGTGTCGTTCCCGGCACCCCCATCAATGTTGTCTGGGTAGAAGCCGCCAACATACGTGTCATCTGCTGAGGTCCCCGTCCAACCCCGCTGGACGAAGTCCGCTACGGTCATGGTGGTACCGTCCGAAAATTCTATGACGTGCGCCGCAGCCCCATTCTTCAGAAAGCCCTCGAGTATCAACGCGTTCTGGATATCGTTGTTCCAAGCGTTCCCGACCATGAGGTGGAGGTCGTCTCCGGATATCACGTAATTGCTGACCATCGAGCTGGTGATATCGGTCAGCACGATGCGGTCGATCCCGCTGCCGACGTCACCCAAGCCCTTGATGCGGTCGAATCCGGAATTCAAAGGCACGTAGTATGTGTCGTCACCGGAGCCGCCGGTCGCCACGTCGGCACGACCGATCGAACCGTCAGCCGAGAACCGGATCACATCGTTGCCGACGCCTCCCTGCATGACGTCGCTTCCAAGACCATCCCTCAACGTGTCGTTGCCAGCCCCGCCGTCCAGGAAGTCATTCCCCTCGCCGCCCTCCAGGATGTCGTTTCCATCGAACCCGTAGAGACGGTCATCCTGGTTCGTGCCGGTCATGGTGTCATCGTTCGAACCACCGGACGCTGGCAAACCCAGCATGACGCCCTGCTCGAAGTCACTCCGCGAGTAAACGTAGCCATCAGCCGTGTAGATGGTTGCTTGCTTCTCAGCCGAAAAGAAGCCATTGAGGCTTAGCCGATCTGCTTGGCCAATGACCTGTACCCACAGATCATCACCATCACGCGTGAAGGCGAGCTCGTTAGAGGCAATGCCATCCTGGAAGAAGACCCTATCCGTCGCACCCGCAGCTTGGCGAACCACGTCTACGCCGAAGCCGCGACCGAAGTAGTAGAAATTGGTGCCAGCGCCACCCGATAGATCGTCATTTCCGGTACCGCCGACGATGACATCGTCACCCGCTCCGCCATTCAATACATCATTTCCCGCATGGCCTTGCAGGTTGTCATTGCCCTCACCACCGGAGAGTTCATCATTGCCGGCATCGCCGCCCAGACTGTCATCACCTGCGCCGCCGTACAGCACATCGTTGCCGTCCCCGCCGTTGGCAGTATCGTTTCCTTCCCCACCGTCGATGACGTCGCGACCGAGGCCGCCATAGATCCCATCGTTGCCTCTGCCGGCGTCGACACGGTCGTCGCCGTCGTCCGCATCGATGGTGTCGTTGCCAGCACCGCCGATGATCGTGTCGTTTCCCGCCTCGCCATCAAGCGTATCGTCCCCATCCCCGCCCTCTAGTACGTCGTCGCCCGTACCACCCGCCAGGCGATCAACCCCGGCGCCGCCAGTCAGATGGTCGTCGCCGTCACCGGCGTAGAGCGTGTCGTCACCCATGCCTCCCGCCAGGTCGTCTTCGCCGGCCTCACCGAACAGGACGTCATCGCCATCGCCGCCGTCCAGGCGATCGTTACCGTCACCGCCCTGCAGCTCATCGTCGCCGCTGTCGCCATAGAGACGGTCGTCGCCTTGTCCTCCGAAGACGGTATCGCCATCGGCACCACCATAGAGCTGGTCGTCTCCGCCCTGACCCATCAGGTGATCGCTACCTGCACCGCCTCTGAGAATATCGAGCCCGCCATTGGTCTCGGAGTCGCCTTGATAATCGCCCCAAAGGACATCATTGCCATCACCCCCGTCAAGAATGTCGCTACCCGCTTCGCCATACAACACATCCGCGCCGCCCCCGCCATCGAGAACATCGCTGCCTTGGCCGCCGCCAAGAACGTCGTTTCCCAGGCCACCTACCAAGACATCATTGCCTTTCCCGCCCGCTATAAGGTCATTTCCATTTCCACCATCAAGGAAGTCGCTTCCTTCTCCACCCGAAACTGAGTCATTGCCATCCTCGCCGTAAAGCGAGACGCCAATATCGAAATTCGCGTCAATCTGCTGTTCGAAATTGAAATAACTGGGACCTGGGCTAATGCCGTCCGGCTCAGAATCGCTGAAGTAACTCAGCTCATAGGTATGACCATCCACGCGATGGAATCGGTAGCTCCACCCTTGGATGTGCGAGGCTCCAGAATAATCAAACGCATCAATCAGGTTGGATACAGCCTCGACACCAAGTTGGCCATCCTTACGCACTATCAGATCCTGAGTCCGTGTCCAGCCAAAGAAGGACTCGATGTCCCGCCACACAGCGGACTCGTCATGCGGAATCAACCCAGAAGTCCCAATCCGAAAATGGAAGGCGTGTTCGGCACTAATGAAGTCATCCCCTTCACCACCATAGACAACTGACTCATCGCCGAAATCTGAAATGAAATCAGCACCAGCCCCACCCACGATCTGGTCCTTACCGCCTGCCGCGCTGATAATGTCGTCGCCAGATCCGCCATTGAGCGTATCGCCGTCCGAGTTATCGCGACCCAAGATCATGTCACGGTCGTCCCCGCCGCTCACGTGGACCGTACCAGGCGAACCGGAGCTTGCATTTAAGTAGTCGGATCCGTTGGTACCTACCAGGGTAATACCTTCAAGATTCGGACTGTCGGGATGCTCAGGCAAGGTTATCCCAAGATCACCCTGCTTCCATTTCTCGACCACAATAGTGGCATGGGTCTTTTTATGCAAAAAATAGAGCGAGACGCCGACCCCTTCACTCTTCCAGATTCTGAATTCGCCATCAGCCGACTCCCAGGCGCCGAGCGATGCATATCGGACGCCACTCCCCACTGAGGATCCAGATATTTCAGAACCATTGAATGTTAATTTCCCCAATCCGTCCGAGTCGGAGATAATATCCACGGATCCGTCAGATTCGAAATCCTTCGAAAAGAACTGGTAATCATCAAATCCCTCACCGCCTTCAAGACGATCACTTCCCGCCTCGCCCACCAACGTATCGTTGCCGTTACCACCGACTAGATGATCAACCCCAATCCAGCCGGACAATTCATCATTACCCTCGCCGCCATCGATAAAGTTATAATCACCATTAGTAACCCAAATAAGATCATTGCCAGCCCCGCCCATAAGGAAATTAGACGAAGAGCTGCTTCCCGTTAGTTGATTATCTTCGTATGTACCAAAATTGAAGTATGAGCCAGGACCAACGCTGATTTTTGAATCTTTACCCAACAAGCTGTCCGCCAGCCCTCCGAGATATCTCCAAGCAGGATCATCCTTAGTAATATCAGGAATGATGCTCGCCACGAAAGAAATTACTCCGATGAAAACCCCCGCCGCCACACCTGTGATGCCAAGCATCGGCGCAAACGCGGTAGCAAGAAGCGCCCCAGCAGCCCCAAACACCAGTCCAGCAATCTCTTTTACAAGCTGCTCACCATTTTGATCCATCACTGCAGATGCTAGTTTATATGCCGTGTCTGCGTTTCCCACAAATTTCAGTGCAGACGAAAATTTTGCGCGCGGAATGAATTTTGAATAGTTATCTTCATTTTCTTTCAAGTATTGATTGATTGCCGCCTCAGCATCAATCTGATTTCCATTAAGAATGTTCCATTCCTTTACGGACTGGGCACGTAAGCCAGATAATGCTTTCAATGCGATCTCGTTCGCTGGCTTGCCAGCAATGAGGCGCTGAAGCCTTTCAAACTCCATCATCTCGAATTGCTTTTGCTTAATTATCGCCTCTCTAATGGCCTCGTATTGATCGCGCCCGCCCAGGATCTCTTCTCTCGCCGCCCTCATCGCGTCGTGGTAATTTTTCGTAATCTCACCAGTAGCTTTCGCCAACAATTCAAGATTCTCGGATGAAATGCCCAGCTCTTCACCTGATGCGCCATCACTCATTTGAAACTCCTTTATTAGTTGCTTGAGTTAACGCTTACCATTACTTACCACTCCTTGCGAGATGGCAACTTCCCCATAGCGAACTCCGCCTATCTCCCGCGCCGCAACACCGTCGTTAAGTACTTGTAGATCACATAGATTAAAAAAAATGAAGAAAATGACATCATCCCAATGCTTATCCAATAGGTAATCGGCTCAGCTTTTGCGTACACAGGCCGCACGCACGCGCGTCCTGGACAAGGCGCGACTCCAGTCACAACTGACTCCACGACCACCTCACCGACAGTAAACGAGATCCACGCGAAAGCTGAAGAAATCACAATAAATCCAGGCCAGCTGCGGACGACTTTAGTTAATTTTCCGGTCACTCAGACCCCCTCCAGAGATTAGATGGAGAATGTTACAATTAAATCTTTCTAATTGAAAAACAGCATGACCATCAACGCGATGCCATCTTGTTACCCGTGAAATTTATGCCCCCAAGGACTTTCTTGCTAGGGTATAATCGATCGCGCGAAATTGATAGGAAGCTTCACGAAAGCCGCGTATATCAGAGTATTTACAAATATCATGATAACTGGGAAGATCATGAAGGCCGCAAGCCTATTCTTTGCCGCTAACACAAACAGACCGGACCGCCAGTATCCAGAGGAGGAAAAAATGTAATTCGGAACGAAAACAATTGCCACGACAAGAAGGACAAGGATCCAATTAAAAATTATGAAAGGAGCCTGATAGCGCTCACCTCTCGTACTTTTCCGGTACTCAATCCCAGCCATTACCATCCAAATTGGGGAGCTGATCCATATGACGATGAACGCATCTTTTAGGAACGAAGCCCCACCATTTATTCCGCGAACCCACCTGTATACTGGTATAATCGCTCCGTCAACATCCAAAAATTCCATGGATCCAGCCGGTATTAGTAGTATTACAAGCGCGACAAAAACTATATGCAATCCAAGTATCCTTGTGACGCGCGCACTTTCCACTAACGCCCTCCTTTACTGAAATAGGTTCCAATTTCGATTATTGTTTAAAATCGATACAAAGCACATCAATCAAGCTATCTCAAACCACCTCAGCAAGAATTATCCGTAATCCTACGGCCGACCCTGGATTCCTAGCGATCATCCCAGCCGCGATCATTATCGCTCGCAGCATCTGTTCGCAAGGACCATTCGAACTCTTGCCATTCACCCACAAGCTCGATCTTGTTCGCGAAAGAGCGGCTGTAGACCCGATTAGCCAGTAGTGCGTAGTCAGTTTCGCTTGTCATTTCCTATTCCTTGAGGAGAATTTATAAGTTAATCAGCAACTCGTATTCCATGACTCCACGATCAACCTGTAGTTATCTGCAGATGTTAGCTTCCTCCGCAATTTCTCCTGCCAAGTCACCAAGTGACCTTCATCCGTTTGGCGCGGACCTGTAAGCAGGTTGCTTTTCTGACCAAAGTAATTCTTATCCAGCGGCATCAGTACCCAAGCCCCCCCCTTCCGTGACTCATACTGAAGATAGGGCGCCGATGGCCTCCCCAACTCATACCACTGCGGACAGGTCAGCACAGTGACTAACAACGTCCAACGCCGCTGTTGGGCGTCATAATCCAGAAGAACCGGTATGTAACTCCCGCTCCATGCCGGGGACGCCGCCTCCCCTTGCATCGCCGGGACCCGCAATAACGTGTCGCTGGACAACCACTCCGTCGGCCCACCCCAAGCACCTCCCCTCTTGCCTGTCA